>NZ_CP046453.1 GCF_009734405.1 Corynebacterium comes | reverse complement strand
CTGGTGACTGCTGGTCTTCTGTCACCTGGTGGTGCTCCTTAAATGTCTCGTCCGGTTCGCTCGGGCGTGGCCGGACTCGATCGGGATCAAAGTCTGTGCTCTGCCTGCTGCTCAGCGGCGACGCGGTGATGGTTTTCAGCCGATGGTGGAGGTTGCGCACCGCGTCTTTTCACAGGCCTCATCCCCATGGGGATTGTGGCCGCAACCTCGTATTTCACAGAGTTATCCACAGGTGTGGAGAACTCTGCGCGGCAAATCTTTCCACAGCCTATCTCATCACCTGTGGATAATTAGATTCGCCGGCGGAAGGCCTCCCACCTGCATGAATGCGTCCCTCGTGGGCGGCGCCCGGAAGGAAACGCGCGTTTATCCACAGGGCTGTTGATGGGTGTCTGTGATTCCTTGTCAGTTCTCTCATTGTTACCCAAGTCGGCATGCTCATGTCCATTGCTTCGGATTGCAGTTTCATGAAAACTCGGTGGCGACCCACCGTGGTACCGGGACCGCGCAGGAGGAAACGGCAAACCCGCCGGTGGACGGGAAGAAAATCTCATCCGTGTCATTTCAGGGGCACCCGTTGGGCCATCATCGTCACGGTCGCGCGTCAATTTGTTCGAGGGTGGGATATTCGCGTAGTCTGTGATGGTCTGTCACACCGCCGGATGCATCCTGTCCAAGGATCCGCGCCGGCGGATGTGTTGTGAGAGCAGTGTCGGCACCGGATTTTCGGGCCGCGGCATTCAGCCGCGCGTCTGTGCGGAGCTGCACGCCACCACAGGCAGGGCCACGAGAGTGTGTCCCGTCCGTAGAGGCATCTCAAACCGTCAAGAAACTTAGCAGCGGCCGACCGGTCCCGTCCGGCCCGCCGCCTCACACAGAGGAGAACACCGTGACCAAGGGCAAGCGGACGTTCCAGCCGAACACCCGTCGTCGTGCACGCGTGCACGGCTTTCGTACCCGGATGCGCACCCGTGCGGGTCGCGCCATCGTCTCGGCCCGTCGTCGCAAGGGCCGCGACAAGCTGACCGCTTAAAGCGGTTGCATCGGTGCTACCGAAGCAGCACAAGTTCACGTCGCCGGCTGAATTCGGCCGGACGATCAAGCGTGGACGCCGTGCCGGCACACGCACCGTCGTGGTCCACCTTCTGGACCACAGCACCGGGCCCGACGCCGGGATCGCCCATCAGGGCGGTCCCCGCGTCGGGCTCATCGTCTCCAAGGCCGTCGGCAATGCGGTGATCCGTCACCGTACATCCCGGCGGCTTCGCCATGTCTGCGCGGGGCTCTTCGAGCTGATGCCCGACACCACCGATCTGGTGGTGCGGGCGCTGGCGTCGGCGGGCGCGGCGTCGACAAGCGATCTGGAACGCGACATCCGGAAGGCGCTGAGACGGCTGGGGGTCACAGATGCGTGAGCTCTCCCCCGTCGCCCGCGGCCTGGCGGCCGCGGTGACCTTCTACCAAAAGTACCTGTCGCCCCTTAAGATGGGGTCGACCTGCCGTTTCGAACCAACGTGCAGCGCCTACGCTCTCGACGCCGTCCGCGGCCACGGGGCGGCCAGAGGCGCTGTCATGGCGATGGCGCGGCTGAGCAAGTGCGGTCCATGGCATCCGGGCGGGTATGACCCTGTGCCGGGCGCGGACCTGACACCAACCGACACCAAGGAGTCCTGACACACAGTGCTCAACTTCATCTACTGGCCGATCTCGGCCGTCCTGTGGTTCTGGCACAAGGTATTCAGCTTTGTGCTCGATCCAGACCTCGGCATCACGTGGGTGCTGTCGATCATCTTCCTGACGTTCACGGTCAAGGCGATCATGTTCAAGCCGACCATGAATCAGCTGCGTTCCGGGCGGAAGATGCAGGACATGCAGCCGAAGATGGCTGAGATCCGCAACAAGTACAAGAACGACCAGACCAAGATGATGGAGGAGACGCGCAAGCTCCAGAAGGAGATGGGCGTCAACCCGGTCCTCGGCTGCCTGCCCATGCTGGTCCAGATCCCCGTCTTCATCGGTCTGTTCCACGTTCTGCGCTCCTTCAACCGCACCGGCGAGGGCGTCGGCCAGCTCGGCCTGTCGATCGAGGAGAACTACAACACTCCGAACTACATCTTCAGCGTCGACGATGTGCAGTCCTTCATGGACGCGACATTCTTCGGGGTTCCGCTGTCCGCATACATCTCCATGCCCTCGGACATGTACGCGGCCTTCCCCAACGTCGAGTTCTCCCGCATCGACACCATCCTGGTGGCCGTCCCGCTGGTCCTCATCATCGCGGTGGCCACGCACTTCAACGCCCGCATGTCCATCGACCGGCAGAAGGAGCGCATCGCCTCCGGCAAGCAGGCGGCCCCCACCGGAGACAATGCCGAGATGATGGCCATGCAGATGGGCATGATGAACAAGATGATGCTGTGGTTCATGCCCGCCACCATCCTGTTCACCGGCTTCCTGTGGCACATCGGCCTGCTGTTCTACATGGTGTCCAACAACATCTGGACCTTCTTCCAGCAGCGCTACCTCTTCCGCAAGATGGACCAGGAAGAGGCGGCCGAGGAGGAGGCCCGCAAGGCACTCAAGCGCACCACCGCCCCGGCACCGGGCGCACGTACCGTTCAGAAGAAGCGCAAGAAGAAGTAACCCCTTCCCTCGCGCAGTGCCCATCCAGCCACCGTGTTCCCGTCCCGGGAACCCGGTGGCTGTATCGTTGTGTGACATGAGCGAGACCCCTGAGCTGGCACCCGCCCCCGCTGCAGCATCCGCCGTCTTCGGCGAGCGTCTGTCCCTGGCCGAGGCCTACCACCGGTCGCTTGCCACCGACGGCTCCACCCGTGGCTTCATCGGCCCGCGGGAGGTTGAGCGCCTCTGGGACCGGCACATCCTCAACTGCGCCGTCATCGGTGAGGTCATGGATCCCGGAGCAGTCATCGCGGACGTCGGCTCCGGTGCGGGGCTGCCGGGCATCCCCCTGGCCATCGCTCGTCCCGATCTGGACATCACGCTCATCGAGCCGCTGCTCAAGCGCTCCGTCTACCTCGGCGAGGTCGTCGACCTGCTCGGGCTGGACAACGTCACCGTCATCCGTGGCCGAGCCGAGGACAAAGCCGTCCGACGGGCACTGGGCAAGGGCGTGGACATCGTCACCTCCCGTGCGGTGGCGCCGCTGGGTAAGCTCGCCGGCTGGTCTCTGCCACTGGTGAAGGTGGGAGGGGCCATGGTGGCGATGAAGGGATCCTCCGTCATCGAGGAGCTCGAGCGTGACGCCGCGGTCATCCGCCGCGCCGGTGGTGGCCGGGCGGAGATCCTCAGCGTGGGCACCACGCACCTCGCTGAGCCGACGACAGTTATCCGCATCCCGCGGGTGCACTAAGGTTGGACAAGCCAGTCAGTACAACATTTGAACGAGGAAGAGGTCAGGTCGCAGCAATGGTTGACCAACTGCCGAAGCCGGAAGTGCCGCGTCTGATCACGGTCGCCAACCAGAAGGGCGGCGTCGGCAAGACCACGAGTTCCGTCAACTTGGCCGCCGGTCTGGCGATGGCGGGGGCCAAGGTCCTCGTCATCGATCTTGACCCGCAGGGTAACGCCTCCACCGCGCTCGGTGCCGAACACCGCGCGGGGACCACCTCCAGCTACGAGCTGCTGATCGGTGAGGCCACGGCGGAGGAGGCGGTCCAGCCCTCCACCGCCAGCGAGAACCTGTTCTGTATCCCCGCCACCATCGATCTGGCCGGCGCGGAAATCGAACTGGTCAGCCTCGTGCGCCGCGAGTACCGCCTCTACGACGCGCTCCGCGGTTCCGGTTTCCTCGCCGACAACGACTTCGATTACGTGCTCATCGACTGCCCCCCGTCGCTGGGTCTGCTGACCATCAACGCTATGACGGCCGTCGACGAAGTGCTCATCCCCATCCAGTGTGAGTACTACGCCCTGGAGGGTGTCGGGCAGCTGCTGAACAACATCTCCATGATCCGCCAGCACCTGAACACCAACCTGCACATCTCGGCCATCCTGCTGACGATGTACGACGCGCGCACCAAGCTCTCCGAACAGGTGGCCACCGAGGTCCGCGCGCACTTCGGCGACGTCGTCCTGGGCTCGATCATCCCCCGCTCGGTGAAGGTCTCCGAGGCCCCCGGCTTCGGCCAGACCGTCCTGAGTTACGATCCCCTCTCCCGCGGCGCCGGCGCCTACCTCGAAGCGGTCACGGAGTTCGCCACCCGAGGAGACTTCCTGCCCGTCGAATCCACCGGTCCCATCGGCGTGAGTCCGGAGACCGCACAGCGGCTTGCCGCAGAATCGGAAAGGTAAGTGTCATGAACCAGGAAACGCGCAAGGGCGGCCTCGGACGCGGCCTGGCCGCACTGATCCCCGCCGGCCCCTCCACCAGCTCCCCCAAGCTCGGAGACGGTGCCGCAGACGTCATCCTGGGTGGTACCAAGGGGGCACGCGCCCGGGGTGCGCGTGGCGAGGAGAACAAGGCCGTCCCGGGAACCCCGGCACCCGGGCTGCCGCGCACGGACAAGACCCCGGTGGGCGTCGAGAAGCAGCCGCCTGAGGTGGGCGCAACGTACCGCGAGATCCCCATCGGGCAGATCGTCCCCAACCCGCAGCAGCCGAGGCAGGTCTTCGACGAGGAGGCGCTCGCCGAGCTCGTCCACTCCATCCGTGAATTCGGGCTCATGCAGCCGATCGTCGTGCGTCCCGCAGGCGAAGGCTACGAACTCATCATGGGTGAGCGCCGCTGGCGTGCCGCCGGACGGGCCGGACTGCAGAACATCCCCGCCATCGTCCGCGACACCGGCGACGGCGTCATGCTCCGCGACGCCCTCCTGGAGAACATCCACCGCGTCCAGCTCAACCCGTTGGAGGAGGCCGCCGCCTACCAGCAGCTCCTCGAGGAATTCGACGTCACCCAGGCTGAACTCGCCGAACGCATCGGCCGATCGCGTCCGGTGATCACCAACACCATCCGTCTGCTCGCGCTGCCGCTCCCCGTGCAGCGCCGTGTCGCCGCCGGAGTGCTGTCCGCAGGTCACGCACGGGCACTGCTGGGACTCAAGCTCGGAACAGAGGCGCAGGAGGAGCTGGCGGACCGCATCATCGCCGAGGGGCTGTCCGTCCGTGCGACCGAGGAAGCCGTCACCCTCCTCAACCGCGGGGATGGCGAACCCGAGCGCAAGCAGCCTGAGCCCACCCCGCAGCCCGAGGTGTTCACCCGCGCAGCCGACCGTCTCGGTGACGCCTGGGAAACCAAGGTCACCGTCACCATGGGCAAACGCAAGGGCCGCATGGTCGTCGAATTCGGCGATCCGGAGGACTTCCAGCGCATCCTCGCGCTCATCGAAGGCCGCGACTAGGACGCCGCGGCCGTGTTCGCAAGAGTCAGTCCCCTGAGACCGGAGACGATCGGTCGTATCCACCCGCAGGCCGGTCGCAGCATCTTCTGGGAACTCGATCCCGAAGCCGCCGCCGTCGTGCAGGCCTCGGGCGACCCGGACTTCGAGAAGGAGGCCTGGCTGACCACCACGCTCCTCGAATACGGCTGCTGTGGCTTCTCCCTCGAACGCAGCAACCGGGAACGCGCCGTCGCCACCGTCCTGTACTGCTCGCGTGACGACGCCCCCGGCGCCTGCCAACTGCCCACCGCCCCCGTCTCCGAGGACGCGGAGGTGTTGACCTCGCTGTTCATTGACCCCGGTTTCGCCGGCATCGGGCTCGAGTCGCTGCTTCTCGACGCCGCCATCATGTCCCTCGTGGAACGCGACGCCCGGGCCGTGGAGGCCTTCGGCTGGCGCACCGATTTCTTCGCCCGCGCCGACGTCGACGAGCTGCTGGAGGGGCCGGTCGGCGCCGTCCTGCGCTCCGCATCCGATATCGGACTGATGTCGGTTCCGGTGCTGGAATCCGCCGGGTTCCAGGTCATCGCCGACCATCCGGTGCTTCCCCGTCTGCGCCTCGAACTACCGCCTCAGCACGCTCTCTTCAGCGTCGCGGCGATGGAGCAGCTGGTTGAGCGGATGGCGATGTCCTGAGGCCTCAGCCCAGTTCCGCCTGCAGGAGCTCCGAGAATTTGTAGGTTCCGGTGGGCTGGTCGTCGCGGTCGAGAAGATACAGACGTTTTACCGCCACCACGACGGCTTCCGCGATGGCGTCCCGGACAGCCGGGTCGGTGAGCCGGGAGACGTCCTCCGGATTGGAGAGGTAACCGGCGACGAGTTCAACGGCCGGTGCCTGGGTGAGACGCAGCAGCTCCCAGGTGCGGGCATGGGTGCCGCAGTTCTGAAAATCGGTCCGGGCGACGATCTCCCGCTGGATGTAACCGGACAGGGTCTCCCCGGTCAGGGAACTGTTACCCGTTTCGGAGCCGAAGTAGAACGTGGCGATGCCGCAGGCCTTCTCGTTGGGGTACTTGTCCGCCTGAAGAGAAACCACGAGGTCGGCGCCGAAAGCGTTGGCGATCTCGGCCCGCGCGGTGACCGAGGGGTCATCCATACGGGGGCGGGACTTTATGGTCTCCATGCCTGCGGCGATCATGCGGCCCTCGATGCGGGAGGCCAGATCCCAGAGGATCTCCTCCTCGGAGATTTCCCCGTACAGACCCCGGACGGAACGGCCCTTGTTGGTGCCGCCGAGAGCGGGGTCGATGACAACACGCTTGCCGGCCAGTTTGGGTCCGGCGTTGCGGACCTTCTCGCGCTCGCGGATGGCCAGGGGGCTGCCGCCCGTGATACGTCGGCCTAGGAGCTTGAGGGCGCGGATCGTGTCCGGGCCGCACACCCCGTCGTCCTGCAGGCCGGAGTTGAGCTGGAAAGCGGCGACGGCCTCGTGGGTGGACTCACCGAAGTGGCCGTCGATGCGGTGGGCGTAGAAGCCGAGCTCCTGGAGCTGGTCCTGGAGCTGGGAGACGTCGTCGCCGATGAGTTCATTGTTGGGCTGGTACGACAGCACGCGGGCACCGAGCTGGTAGGAGGCGTGGCGGAGTTCCCGCAGAGTCATCTCATCGATGTTGCCGGACGGGACGATGCCGCGTGACTGCTGGAAGGCCTTGAGGACGTCGGCGAGGGCGGCTTCGAAAAGCTTGTCCTCTTCACTGTATTTATCGGAGAGGGCGGACTGGTAGCCGGGCATCATCCCCAGCCGCGCCAGTGTTGAACGCGCTTCCGCCACCCTCGGGCTGCGGTCGCCGACACGAAAGCTCTTGGTCACGACGCTCCTTCCAGGGTCAGATATCCAGATCCTATCCGAGCCGTAGAAAGTCGGCCGGTGCTGCCTGTCGGGTCCCAACGGTACCACCTACATCAGTGGTTCCAGCTTCGCCATGATGTGGGAACGCGGGCGAACCCCGACAAATTCATCGACTTTCTCCCCGTCCTTGAAGAACAGGACAGAAGGAATGGACATGATCTGGAACATTGCGCCCAAGGTGCGCTGTTCGTCGACGTTCACCGTGGCGACGGTTACCTGGTCGCCCAATTCGTCCGCGACCTCCTTGATTATGGGGCTGAGCTTCTTGCACGGCCCGCACCATTCGGCCCAGAAATCGACGATGACCGGCTTGTCCGACTCCACGACGACTTCGCGGAAATTCTCCTGGGTGACCTCGATGATGTTGTTCATGTGATTCTCCTTACGGGTTGTCTAGAGAGCGGCGAGGTGGTGTTCGGCATCGGTCGCGGCGCGGCATCCGGAGCCGGCTGCGGTGATGGCCTGCTGGTAGTGGTCGTCGACGAGATCTCCGCAGGCGAAGACGCCCGGGACGGAGGTGGCGGTGGAAGGCTCGTCGACCTTGACGTAGCCGCCGTCCTTCAGTTCGACCTGGCCGTTGAGGAACTCGGAGCGCGGGTCGTGTCCGATGGCGACGAACATGGCGGCGACGGGCAGCTCGGACAGCTCGTCGGTGACGGTGTCGCGGATCATGATGCCCGCGACCTTGTTCTGCTTGTCGCCGGTGCCCTCGATGACGTGGTCGACGACCTTATTCAGGGCGAACTCGATCTTCTCGTTGGAACGGGCCCGCTCGAGCATGATGGCGGAGGCGCTGAAACCCTCGCGGCGGTGAATGAGGGTGACCTTGTCGGCGAACTTGGTCAGGAAGATGGCCTCCTCCATGGCGGAGTCGCCGCCACCGACGACAGCGATCTCGGCACCCTTGAAGAAGAAGCCGTCACAGGTCGCACAGGTGGAGACTCCGCGGCCCATGAGCTTGTCCTCACCCGGGACACCGAGCAGGCGAGCGGCTGCGCCGGTGGCCAGGATGACGGTGCGGGCGGAGTAGACGTCATCACCGACGTGGATCTTCTTCACGTCGCCCTCGAGCTCAACGGAGTCGACCATTTCCATGCGCAGGTCGGCGCCGAAACGCTCGGCCTGGGCGCGCATCTCCATCATCAGCTCCGGCCCCATGATGCCGTCCTTGAAGCCCGGGAAGTTCTCCACGTCGGTGGTGTTCATCAGGGCACCGCCGTACTCGTAACCCTCGAAGATGAGGGGCTTGAGTTCCGCGCGAGCGGCGTAGACGGCGGCGGTGTAGCCGGCCGGGCCGGAACCGATGATGACGACGTCGTGGATGGTGTCCTGGGCGGTCATGAATTCTCCTGCGTTGTTCGGGTGGGATTCCACCCAGTCTAGTTCCCCTCTCAGGGGGCTCACCTGAGGGTCAACGCCCGACCACCGGCGAATATTCCTCCAGCAGATGCTCACGCAGCGCCTCCCGCGCCCGGGAGCGGCGGGACTTGATGGTTCCGGGCTGCACGCCCTCCTGCTCAGCGACGTGGTTGATGCTGTAACCCTCGACGTCGATGAGCCACAGCGCGGTCCGCTGATCGGGGCGCAGGCGCGCGAGGGACTCCTCGAGCTGCAGCATCTTGTCCCGCTCCCCTATCGGGTCGATGGCCAGGTGCGGATTGATGTCGTGGGGCAGGGAGTCATCGTCGAGGGTGGGCACCTCGAACTGCCGGCGGTGATTGCGGAAGTCCCAGCCCGAGTTCATCACCAAACGGTGCAGCCAGGTGCTCAGCGATGACTCATGGCGCCATGTGTGGAGGTTGCAGCTGGCCTTGAACAGCGCCTCCTGGAGGATGTCCTGTGCGTCATCCTCGTTGTGCCCGTACTTCCGGGCCACCCACAGAAGACGGGCCCTGTGCCGTTCAACGATCTCGGTGAAGGCGCGGAGATCCCCGCCGATGAAATTCTCGACAAGCAGACCGTCGGTGTGTGCCAATTTTCCCCCCAGAAAATTTCGCTGACACACACATTGGACCCGATCCCCTCTGGAGCCGCCCGGTGGCTGGACGCCATGCACACCGTGATGGGCAGAGGTTGGTGCTGCTGCCGCACCAGGACCGCATCCGGACGTGCGACAGCCGCCCGGTGGGGTGCTCACTCCCCACCGGACGGATCTGTCACAGCTGCGTTACCGGGAAGACCGGCATCAGCCGACCGAGACGAGTTCCTCCTTGGTGGTGGGCAGCGGAACGTTGTCGCGACGCTTGATGGTTGCCACAGAGATGATGCCGATGATGGACACCAGGATCACCCAGCCGGCCGGAGCGATCGAGCTGCCGGTGGTCTGGACCAGGTAGGTGGCCACCAGCGGAGCGGTACCACCGGCGACGATGGTGCCGATGTTGTAGCCGAGGGCGATGCCGGTGAACCGGACCTTCACCGGGAAAAGCTCGGCGGCCAGGGCCCAGGTGGGCACCTGTGAGGCGCCGCTGAAGATCATGAAGGCGCAGTAGAAGACCGCCACTACCAGGAAGCTGGAGGTCGTCGACATCACGTAGAAGGTGGGGATGGCCAGTAGCGCGAAGCCGATGTATCCACCAAGAAGCACCGCTCGGCGTCCGAAACGGTCCGAGAGTGAACCGATGAAAGGGTAGAACAGCGTCGCCGCTGCGATGGACACTGCCGCAACCCAGGAGACACCGGTGGCGTTGAAGCCTTCCATCTGCAGGTAGATGACGAAGTAGGTCAAACCGATGTAGACGGTGCCGTTCAGGGCGATGGACAGTCCCACCAGACGGAGGATCTGCCCCGGGTGGGCCTTGATCACCGCGATGATCGGGCTCTTCTCCACTTCCATGGACTTCTCCCCGAGCTTCTTGAAGTCCGAGGATTCCTCGATGTGCATGCGGCCCCAGAGTGCGATCGCGGCGAGCACCACCGAGAGCAGGAAGGGGATGCGCCATCCGAAGGCCACCATCTGCTCATCGGTCAGTGCCAGCTGCGTGAGTCCCACCGTGGCGGAGGCAACTGCGAAGCCGAGGGTGGCACCGATTGCGGTCGCTGAACCGTACTTGCCACGCTTGCCGGGAGGGGCGGTTTCAGCGATGTAGGTGGCGGAGCCACCGATCTCACCGCCGGCCGCGAAACCCTGAGCCAGACGCAGAAGAATGATGGCCATCGTGGCGAAGACGCCGATCTGGGCGAACGTCGGAAGCATGCCCATCAGCAGACATGCCATGGACATCAGACCGACGGAGCCGAGCAGCGCGACCTTGCGGCCGTACTTGTCACCCACGTGTCCGAAGAACCAGCCGCCGATGGGGCGCATCAGAAAGGACGAAGCGAAGACGCCGAGGGTGGCGATGGTGCTCACGGTCGGGTTGGCGGAGGGGAAGAACAGTGGACCAATGATCAGCGCGAGGAAGGCGTACACGCTGAGTTCGTAGTACTCGATCAGGGTGCCCACGCCACCGGCGAAGGTGGCTTTCCGGGCGAGAGTTTTGTTGTAGTGCGTACTGTCACCTGCTGATAGGGTGGGGTTTGCACCGTACTTCTGAGGGGCCAGGACCGCCGTTGCCGCGGCGTTGTCATGGCGAACCTCTCGGGAATTCTCGTGCATTGCGATTCCTTTCGCTTAAGGGACGTCCCTCGGGGCGGCACCTTGATAGTTGGGAAGAACTGTGCGGTTCTCGGGACCCTTGTTGCGCATCTGGGACTGGAATTCTTCATTTGCGTGAGCAAGGGCACCGATGGACCGTGAGAGAACGAACAGGCCACGCCCGAGCATCGGGCTGAAACCCAGTTCTGAGTAGATGACAGCGGTGGCGCCGTCGATGTTCATGGGGATGGGACGTGTGCGACCCGCACTGATTTGTTTCTCGATTTCCAGGGTCACCTCAAGAGCCTTACCTTCGATCTCCCCGGCATCCCGCGCCTGTTCGACCAGCCTCAGGAGCGGGTCACGGCGGGGATCCCTGGGGTGAAATCGATGTCCGAAGCCTGGAATGTGTTTCTTCCGGGCACGGAACTCCCGGAGTTTCTCGGACACCACCACCTCTACCGGGCGACCGTCAGCGATGATCTCCGACACCAGCTCCATGAGTTGCTGGCCAGCGCCGCCGTGCACGTCACCGAGCACGTTGATCGCTGAAGCCATCGCGTTGTTGATGTCCACTCCGCAGGTCATGGCCATCCGGGCGATCGCGATCGAAGGGGCCTGCGGGCCGTGATCCACAGCTGCGATCATCGCGCGCTCCAGCAGCTTCGCCTGGAGAGGGGTAGGTATCTCTCCCCGCGTCATCAGCCAGATCATGGAGCCCACGCTCACCCCCTCGGAGGCGATCAGTTGTTCGACCGAGTAGCCGTGGTACCGGATCACTCCCGGTGAGATATCCGAGATTTCGGTGTGCCACCAATCAGATTTCTGCATCAGACGACTTCCTTTCGCTGCAGCTCCGAAATTTCCTTCTCGGTGAACCCGAGCTGTGTCATTACCTGTGTGGTGTGTTCTCCAAGCCTCGGCGGGCGCACCTTCGGGATCACCGCTGTGCCGTTGATGTGCACCGGCGAACCCAGGAGACTGACTGTCCCCGCGGCCCCGATTGCGTTGTCCGGCACCTCGGCCACATCTCCGAGGTCCAGGGTGGCCACCAGTTTCCGGAAGGCGATCTGCTCCGAAGCCAGCGCCTCGGCAATATTCATGACCGGGGCCGCCGGCACGCCGGCCTCGGGAAGAACCGCCGACCAGTGCCGCTTCGACTGCTTGCTCAGCTCCGCATCCAGCTCCACCTTGAGTTCAGTGCGGTTGCTCTTGCGAGCTTCGCGCCCCGCGAAGCGGGGATCCTCGATCAGGTCTGTCCGGTCGATTGCCCGGCACAGTGCCTCGAACTGTTCCTGCTTGTTTGCCGCAATATTCAGGCCACCATCCGAAGTTTCGAAAGTGCCGGACGGGGCAGCGGTGCGGTTCTCGTTACCCATCGGCACCGGGAGTCGGCCACCGACCAGATAGTCGGAGGCCACCCAACCCATGGCGACAAGCGTTGCGTCGAGCATGGAGACGTCAAGGTGGACACCTTCTCCCGTGCGGGCGCGGTTGACCAGTGCGGAGGAAATTGCAAAGGCGGCGGCGAAACCGCCGATCGTGTCACTGATGGGTGCCCCGACCCGCAGGGGGGAGGTTTCATCATCACCGGTGACAGCCATCAGCCCTGACATTCCCTGGATGATCTGGTCATAGGCCGGGTGCTTCCGCAGCGGTCCCTCCTGCCCGAAGCCGGACACTGAGCAGTAGATGACACCGGGGTTAAGACGCTTCAGCTCCTCCCAGCCGAAGCCGAGCCGTTCCATCACACCGGGCCGGAAGTTCTCAAGGACAACGTCGTAGGACTCCACCAGTCTGGCGAAGACCTCCTTGCCCTCCTCTGACTTCAGATTCAGCGTCATCGAACGCTTCTCGCTGTTCTGAGCCAGGAAGGAGATGCCCATCAGCTGATCGCTCAGGCTGGTGGAGGCCCCGAGCTTCCTGGCGAGGTCTCCGAAGGGCAGCGCCTCGATCTTGAGGACATCCGCCCCCATCAGTGCAAGCTGGTAGCCGGCGAATGGGCCGGAGAGAACGTTGGTGAGGTCAAGAACCTTGATGCCATCCAATAGTTTCATTATTAAAGAAGTCCTCCTACTGGACCGATGCCGTTGGTGCTGAGTACATTGCTGGCCGCGATCATCCGACCGAGAGCCTTGTCGCGGACGCCGCTGCCGAAGCGGCTGATGGGTCCGGAAATTGACAGGGCCGCAATCACCCGACCCTCCTGGTTGCGAACTGGTACAGCGATGGAGGCTGCATCCGCCTCGCGTTCGCCTTGGGATTCGCTGTAACCGAGTTCTGCGGCCTGCGCGGCTCTTGTCCGCAGCTGGTCCACATCAAAGCTCTCCTCCTCTCCCAGCAGGGCGGCGTTCTTCAGGGAGTCGATCAGAGCGAGATTTCCGGAGAGCAGTGCAATTGCTGAGGCTCCTCGGGTCAGCGGAAGGGGTTCGCCGAGCCGGGCCACGTTGCGGATTGCGTGGGTGCCGTCGACTGAGGCGATGGCGGTGCGTGAGCGGCCCTGGAGAACGTAGAGGGTGGCGGTTTCTCCGAGGTCCCGGACCAGCGACTCCAGAACGTTCAAGGTCTGCTCATCCACATGCCACATTTCCTGGGCCAGCCGAGTCCATCGTAGGAACGCCGGACCGATTGAGTAGTAACCCTTGCTGTTGATGGCGAGCAATCCCCGGTTCACCAGGTCGGTGGCCAGGCGAAGAACAGTGGACTTCGGCAGCCCGGAGGCTTCAATCAGTTCCTTGAGGTCGCGGGTGGGGTTGAGGTGGTCGAACTGATCGATGAGGTCTGCGACTCGACTTACGGTGCGCATCGGAGCTTGGGTCATGGCTCCTCCTTCTGTGTCTGTACGCGGATTCCTGGTTCTTAACTGGAGGGACTTGGGAAAATGCCAGTGTTCTCCAGTTTCTGCCCCAGTCTATCCTGTTCCATCCTATGGTCCTTAAGGTCCACTCAGCGGATCAGTGTTGTGTGGATCACTATAGGGGCAACATTGTGAGTTGGCTAGGCTTTCGGGAAACTTTTCTGCCGAAGGGAACCTTTTCTCGCACCGGCCTGCCCGTGTTGCGGACAAGGGGCCCCACTGCGCCGGCAAGTCCAAAATTTCTACTGAGTGGACCTTGCGGTCCACTCAGTGGTCGGATAGTGTCGTTCGCATCACACCTCATGAAAGTTGTGACTGGCTCGAATGTCCCAGGCACATCCGACGACAACTCCGGGGGCGCACTGCGCAGGCAGCAGCCCAAGGCCGGGAAGGAAAGAGATGACGATCGCACAGAAAACCCAGAGAGCTGAGATTCTGGATCCGCCGTTGGCTGATTCGAACTCTGCGGTGAGCACCCTCCGGGTGCCGGTCCAGGCCCCACTTCACCTGTCCCCGGACTGGTTCCACACCCTCGAGGGTCCGGTGTTCGGTATTGACCGCACCAGACCCCTGGATCATGACCTCACCTCCCATGGCGTCTCAGATCCGATCGGGACCCGAATCAAGGTCTTCGGCAGGGTCACGGACAGCAACGGTCACCCGGTCCGTAACGCCCTGGTGGAGGTCTGGCAGGCCAATTCCGCCGGCGGTTACCGTGACTCCCAGGACCATTCCGGTTTCGCACTGGATCCCAACTTCTGGGGATCCGGCCGCTGCCTCACCGATGACCTGGGCAACTACCACTTCATCACCATCCAGCCCGGCGCCTACCCGGCGCAGTTCAAGGACGGCAACCGTGTGTGGCGGGCCGCTCACATCCACCTCAGCGTCTGGGGCCGTGAGATCGGCCACCGCCTGGTTACGCAGCTCTACTTCGAGGGCGACCCGTTGATCGCCTATGACCGGATGATCAATGCGATCCCCGACCGCCGTGGCCAGGACAGGTTGATCGCCAAGCTCGACATGGACGAATCCGTCTCCGAGACCCTGGGCCCGCCCCGACACTTCTCCACTCTGGACGGTTCCGGCGTAATGGTGCCTCCCCCGGTACGTACGGATCCCAACGCCCTGCTCCCCCGCAATCCCTCTCTGCTGGCCTACCGATTCGACATCGTTCTCCGTGGATCCAGCGCCACCCCCTTTGAGCCGAGGAGCGAAGCATGATCATCACTCCAGCCCAGACCTGCGGTCCGCTCTTCGGCTTCGCAATGACCCCCAGCGAAGTCGTCTCCTCCGCCCGGGAGGATGAGCCCGACGCGGTCGTCATCGAGGGAAAGATCTTCGATGGTAATGGTCAGGACCTCGGTTACGGGGCGTTCGTCGAACTCTGGTCTGCCGAGCAGTCCGCCAGGGTCCGCACCCTGGACGGAAAATTCCGGACCGTGATGCGTCGTCCCCGCCAGATGGAGGTCGGCGGTGCAGAGAAGCTGGCCCCGCACTTCGACATCCGCATTGTCATGCGTGGTCTGGCGATGCCTCTGGTGACCAAGATGTACTTCCCAGATCAGCTGGCCGCCAATGACCGGGATCCTCTCCTTAATCTGCTCCCCGAGGAAGAGCGAAACCGGATCATCGCCCAGCCGGGTGGCGACGAAAAGCACTTCCACTTCGATATCCACCTGCAGGGGCCGCGGGAAACCTTCTTCTTCACCGCCGACTTCTGACACTCCCCCAACAGACAAGAGGAAAGAAAATGACTGCCAAGCTCCTAGTCGAACAGCTCGACAAGGTGACCGTTCTCACCCTGAACCGTCCCGAGAAACTCAACGCAATGGACAGTGAAACCTATGAGCTGATGATCGCTGCCCTCCAGGATGCCGCCACCAGTGAAGAGACGGAGGTGATCGTCGTCCGTGGCAACGGTCGGGCATTCTGCACAGGCGCCGACGTCGGCGAGTTCGAGGAGCTGACCCCGGACCAGACCGAGCGGGTCGAATACCGGGCCGGATTGACCTATAACCTGCACAAGACCATCTCTGAACTGCACAAGCCGATCATCGCTGCCGTGCAGGGCTACGCGGTGGGTGGCGGCTGCGGTCTGGCCGCCGCCTGCGACATCACCATCGCCGGTCCGGACGTCAGGATGGGCTATCCGGAGATCAAGCACGGCCTCGTCGCAGCTGTGGTCATGGCGAACCTCAGCAAGCAGATCGGCCGCAAGGCGGGCCTGGAACTGGTCCTGACCGGAAAGCTTCTCGACGCCGAGGAGGCCGCCCGAATCGGCCTGATCACCCGGGTAGCTGACGGAGAGGACCCCTTCGTGGACGCCCTTGAACTCGCGGAGAGGATCACCCAGCGATCGGCCAAGGCCATCCAGGCCACCAAGAGCCTCTACATGGAGGTCGCAGATCAGCCGCTGGCAGAGGGGCTGCTCGCGGGCCGTCGCGCCAATGAGCGGATGCGTTCCTACCGCTCCGAGGCCCTCGGTTCCTACCGCTCCTCCGTCAAAGGCCTGGAGGTGTCGGCATGACCATCGCAACCAAGCTTGAAGCCACCACCTCCACCGAAATCCGGGTCACCGACCTGGACTTTCAGAAGCATGTGGGCAATACCGCGTTCTACGAGATCTTCGCGGACGCCCGATTCAAATACCTCTCTGATGTGATCCGCCCGATCGTCGGAGAGGACGCCCTGATCGCCCTCGTCCGTGTCGAAGTCGACTTCACCCGGCAGGTCCACTTCCCCGCCATCCTCGACACCGTCACCCGAGTGGCCAGGGTGGGCCGCTCCTCCATCGGTCTGAGCCAGGAGATGTTCAACGGAGAGCACCTCTCGGCGAAGTCCAGCGCCGTGCTGGTTCTCACCGACCGTGAAACCGGGAAGTCCATCCCCTGGCCCGACGACGTTGCCCGGACCCTCAACCAGGACTAGCCCCTGTCGGCCCGGGACCACCCGGCCCCGGGCAGGCAGTTCCCCTTCATCACCGCCACCAAAGGAAGCGACCATGAACTTCAACAACCAGCCCAACGCCCAACTGAACTCGCTCGGTCAGCTCGCCGGCGTCACCGTCATTGAGATGGGACAGAACCTCGCGGCACCTTACGCCTCCAGCATCCTCGCGGATCTCGGTGCCGAGGTCATCAAGGTCGAGAAGCCCGGTGGCGACGATGCCCGTACCTGGGGGCCGCCCTTCATCAACGACCTGGGCGTCAGCTTCCACCTGGTCAACCGCAACAAGAAGTCGGTCGAACTGGCACTGGATCAGCCGGAGGACTACGAGGCTTTCCTGCAGCTGATCCGCTCTGCGGACGTGTTCATCCACAATCTGCGCCCGGGTGTCGAGTACAAGCTGCGTGTCGACTCCGAAACCCTGCGCGAGGTCAACCCCGCCCTGATCTATTCCGGGATGTCCGCCTTCGGGCACGTAGGTCCGATGAAGTACCGCCCCGGCTACGAGCCTCTGCTCCAGGCCTTCTGTGGCATGGTCGCCATCAATGGCGACCCCTCTGGGCCACCATCCAGGGTCGGACCCTCGGTGGTGGATCTGGGAACGGGCATGTGGTCGGTGATCGGCGTGCTCACCGCCCTCTTCACCCGTCAGCTGACCGGTCAGGGTGCCACAGTCAACACGTCCCTGTTGGAAACGGCTGTGAACTGGTCCGCGCGGCACTCCGCCGACTTCGGGGCCTCCGGTGAGACCCCGCCGCGGGTGGGTACAGGCCACAACTCCTTGACCCCCTACGGCGCCTACAACGCCAGCGACGGACCCATCGTCATCACCGCCGGAAACGACCGGCTCTTCACCAAACTGGCCCATGCCATCGGCCGTTCGGAATGGCTGGAGGATCCGCGTTTCGCCACCAACAACGACCGCACGACCAACCGTGACGTTCTGAACCCTTTGCTCTCCGAGGTCATCGCCACAAGGAACATGCAGGAGTGGGACGACATCCTCCAGGCCGCGGGCGTTCCCTGCGCCCCGATCCACTCCATCGCCGATGTTGCGGAGAACCCGCAGGTCAGGGCAATGGGGATGTTCCTCGACAGTGAGCGGTCCGACATGCGGATGGTCCGCCTGCCGCTGTCCATCGATGGCGAGGTCTGCCGGACCAGCGAAGAGGCACCCGCTCTCGGTGCCCACCAGTACATCGCCGAAGCCGCCCTGGTCACCGCTCTCCACTCCGAAGGAGTTCTCTCATGACCACCACCCTCAACGCCACCACCGGTCCAGTCACCCGGATCGCCAAGTCAGACGCCTCCTCCATCACGATCGCCGGCCATGATCTCTGCCAGGACCTGATGGGCAAGCGATCCTTCACGGAAATGATCTATTTCTTCGCCACCGGCCGCTTCCCGGACATCGCCGAGCAGACTGTGCTGGACGGCTGTCTGGTCTCCCTGATGGAGCATGGCTGGACCCTGACCTCGATCATCACCCGGCTCACTGCGGCGTCGGTACCCGACGAATCCCAGGCGGCCCTGGCCGCCGGTCTTCTCTCCGTCGGTCCGAAGTACGCCGGCACCATGGAGGGCTGCGCCGCACTACTTCTCGACGCTGCGGCCAGCGATCAGCCGGTCGAGGAGTGGGCCGCCGCCACCGCCGCCGACCACCTCGACAATGGGAAGCCGCTGCCCGGTTTCGGCCACCGTGTGCACAAGCCGGTGGATCCGCGGGCGCAGCGCCTGCTGGAGATCGCCAGGGAGCAGAACATCGACGGTCCGCACCTACGACGCCTCCTCGCCCTGGAAGCGGCCGTCGAAAAGCATCGTGGCAGGCCGCTGCCGGTCAACGCGACCGGCCTCATCGGTGCCCTTTTCCTGGAGATCGACATCCCGTTGAGCGCCAGCCGCGCCCTGGCGACTGTCTCCCGCGCCGGTGGTCTGGTCTCCCATCTTGTCGAGGAGGAGCGGGACCCCATGGCCCAGACCATCTGGAAGCTGGTCCGCGAGAACATCCCCTATTCCGGGGAGGAACTGTGACGAAGACCGGTATCCTGGCACCCGAGCAGCTGGATGAGTTCAGCCCGGAAGAGGTGCTCACCTCCTACCCCCGGCATACCCTGACCGTGAACGCCCTCGTTGCCAGCCGTGCCGCAATGGCCCCCGGCCGCACCATGATCGTTGACCAGCAGCGGCAGTGGACCTGGGGGGAGTGCCTCGACGAGGCTGCCCTGCTCGCCGGCCACCTCCGGGAATCCGGGGTGCGGCGCGGCCACCGGGTGGCACTGATCGCCCCGAACAGCGGATGGCACGTGCTGGTCCTGCTGGCCTCTGCCCGCCTAGGTGCGATATTTGTGCCCATGAATCCCGACCTCACCGCGCCGGAACTGTCCTACATGATTGAGCTGGCTGATCCGACGGTCGTGCTGCACTCCGTGGATCGCGCCGAACTCGCCGCGGCCGCCAGCCCCGGGTCAGGCATCCTCCACCCCCTCGGAGAAGAACTGCTGGCGGCGACCCCGGTCACCGAAGACAGGAGTCTTCCCGACGACAGCTGCATCATCATCTTCACCTCGGGAACCACCGGATACCCCAAGGCGGTGCTGCACACCCAGAGGACGCTGCTGCTCGCCGGCGAAGGTTTCGTCGCCCGTGTCCGGCTCCAACCCACCGACCGCTGCCTGGTCATGCTCCCCCTCTTCCACATCAACGCCGTCTTCTACTCCCTGACCGGGGCGTTGAGCGCCGGCGCCACGCTGGTCATCGAGCCGAAATTCTCTGCTTCGCGGTTCTGGTCGCTCGTCGAGGAGCAGCAGATCACCCAGACCAACATGATCGAAGCCATCGGCGCAATCCTGCTCAAGCGCCCGGCCGAGGAATTCCACCCCGATCACACTCTGCGCAAGGTCTACGGCATCCGTGAATCCCTCTCCCACGCCTTCCGCGCACGTTTTGATGTGCCACATCTGGTGGGTGGCTACGGCATGACCGAGATCCCTGCTGTCCTGGCCACCGCCTACCATTCCGCACCGCCCACAGGCAGCATGGGCCGCCTGCAGTCCCACCCCGGTTCCGCGCAACCGCTGGCCGAATGCCGGATCGTCGAGGACGGGGAGGACGTTGCCGTCGGAGAGGTCGGTGAGCTGTGGGTCAGGACCCCCACCGTGATGCTCGGGTACTACCACGACGTCGAGCAGACGGACGCTGCTTTCGTCGGGCAATGGTTCCGAACCGGGGACCTGGTCCGCCGGGATGAGGACGACTGGTTCCACTTCGTCGCCCGCCGGAAGGACATCATTCGCCGGCGTGGGGAGAACATCTCCGGCGCGGAACTCGACCGGGAGTTCTCCGCACACCCGGATGTCATCCTGGCCGCCGCCATCGGTATCCCCTCCGACATGGGAGATGAGGAGGTGCTGCTGGTCGTGACTCCCGACCCGAACGCGAACCTCCGTGCGATCGACATCAGAGACCACGCCGCCGACACCCTCAGCCCCGTCAAAGCACCCCGCTACCTTGTCTTCCGTGATCAGCTGCCGCTCACCTCCACCGGGAAGGTGGCCAAGCACCTCCTCAAGCAGGACCAGACACTCATCGCGGACAGCATCGATCTCACCACCCTGAATTAGCAGATCCACACCGGTTGAAAGGACAAAAGCATGAGCACCGCCATCTTCTCGCCCACCGCCCACCTCCAGGAGTTCATTCAGGGAGATTTCTCCGGCTCGGAGATCGTCTGTCGCGCCCGTCAGCTTGTTCCGGTCCTCAAGGAACGCGCTGCAGAACAGTCGAAGCACACCAGACTGCTGCCCGAAACTGTCGAGGACCTCAAGGAGGCGGGACTCTTCCAGATGCTCCAGCCCAGCCGCCACGGTGGGCTGGAGACCACCCCGATCGAGTCCTTCGAGGCCACCACCATCCTCGCCGAGGGGGATGCCTCCGTCGGCTGGGTTCATGGTGTCACCAGTATCCACCACTTCCACCTGGGGCTTTTCGACGACCGCGCGCAGAAGGAGGTCTGGGGCAGGGACACCCGCACTCTTGTCAGCTCGCCCTACATGCCGCAGGTGGCGCGCCGGGTGGAGGGCGGTTATCTGATCTCCGGCACCTGGAAATTCGCCTCCGGCACAGATTACTGTGACTGGGCCCTGCTGGGCGCAAATATCGAGGGCGAGCCAACCCCGGCACCGGGCCCCGCCGGTAGTCATGTCTTCCTTATCCCGCGCATGGACTACGAGGTCATCGACAACTGGGACGTCTCCGGACTGCGCGCCACAGGCAGCAACGACATCATCCTGGAGGATGTGTTCGTCCCCGAGTACCGCACCCTGACCTGGAACGATGTATACCAGGGCGCCGCGCCGGGACTGGCTGTCAATGACGGGCTCCTCTACCGCCTGCCCTTCTTCCAGGTCTTCTCCCGCGCCACCCAGGCACCCACGGCGCTCGGCGCGCTGCAGGGCTTCACCGATGATCTGGTTGAGTTCATGGTCCGCCGCCGTAAGAACCCGAAGGATCCGGCCGCCACCCTGGCGATTGCCGAGGCGCGTTCCTTCATCACCGAGGCCAAGACCACCCTGTACTCCAACTACGCGGCATTGATCGCCGAGGCGGAGGGCGGACCTCGTATCTCCGCTGAGCGTCTGAATGAGTTCCGTTTCCAGTCAGCGATCATCCCTGCCCGTGCTGCCCGCTACGGCACCGAGCTGTACCGGATCGCCGGCGCTGCAGGCGTCTACAACACCGAGTCCTTCGGCCGCTACATGACGGACCTGCTGGCCTGCCAGACCCACGCCACCAACAATTTTCAGGCACGTGCCATTGACTGGGTCGGACCTCAACTGGGTCTGACTGAAGTTCCGCCGCCGATGGGCATCGTCCCCGCCACCCTGAATTGAGGCCATCATGACCAACGTTCATCATCTTGATCCCGCACTCTTCCGTGAGGCCCTGGGGCACCACCCCACCGGTGTCGCCGTCATTTCGAGCATCGATGCCGAGGGGCAGCCCATCGGATTGGTGGTCGGCACCTTCAACTCCGTCTCCCTCGACCCCCCTCTCGTCGGCTTTTTCCCCATGCGGGAGTCCCGCAGCTGGGCCGAGGTGCAGAAGGCCGGATTCTTCACCGTGAACATCTTCGCCCACGATCAGGAGGACGTCTGTCGGGCACTGACCCGTCGGCAGCCGGACAAATTCGCGGGCCTGAACTGGACTCCCTCCACCAATGGTTCCCCCGTCCTGGACGACGTCGTACTCAGCATCGACTGCACCCTGGCGGATGTGGCGCCCGCCGGAGACCACCACTTCGTCACTGGACTGGTGGAGGACGTCACCATCCACCGGCCGGTGCCGCCCCTGCTTTTCTTCCAGGGCGGCTACGGTGGTTTCGTTCCCCGTTCCTTCGTCGCCCCCAGCGACGCCATCATTGCCGAGGCAGTGCAGCTGGTGCAGAGCATCCGCACCGACATGGAGGAGTTGGCGACCGCCACTGATGGCGAGGTCGCGGCCTATGCCCTGGTCGAAGACCATGCCGTGGCCGTCGCAGTGGCCAAGGCTGAGAACCTGTCCGCCGCCACGGTCATCGGTTCGAAGATTCCGTTGACTCCCCCGTTCGGTGAGGTGTTCCTCACCAATGCACCGCAATCAGCCATCGATGACTGGTTCGCCAAGGCGGACCGCATGGGCGAGGATATCGCCGGGATCTCCCGCCAGCGGTTGACACATCTGCAGGCCAACGGCTGGACCGGTTCCCACACCGGCCCCTACCGTGACAGCCGACTCTTCCCTGCGCTGGTCAACTACGGCACAGAAGAAATCACCCCGGCACGTGACCGGGAACTGCGGAACCTGCTGACCGAGGCGGCATCTGATCTCCTGCCGCCCGATGCGCGGAACACCGGACGACACCCCGGCGCGAGCCTGGTGGCCCCGATTCTCAATTCCGACGGCAGATGCACCCTGATGCTGCGACTCTCCCACCTGCCGCGCCTCTCCGTCCCGGAGGTTGAGGACTGCGGCCGTAGCCTGCTCGAGATCGCATCCCGCGCCCATAGCGGCAGCAGGCACACCGATACCCGAGAGATGGAGAACGTCCGATGACCACGACACCCGCTCTGGAAGTGCGGACCCTGGCACCCGAACAGCAACTGGGGCAGTTCGTCACCGACTTCCAGGGTGAGGAGATACCGCCGGAGGTGCGGCAGGTGGTTCGCAGCGTGATCAGGACGATCTTCGGGACAATGGTCGCCGGTGCAGACCAGGACGGCATCGCGGAGCTGCGCAGTTATCTTCTGCGACAGGGTGGGGTCCCGGAAGCCAGGAGCATCATTTTCGGCGACCACCTGCCGGCCGTCAACGCCGCCCTCTTCAACGGGACCATGGCCCGGGCGCTTGATTACTGCGATCTCATGGTTCCCGGACTACACCTCGGTTCCTCGGTGATTCCGGCTGCGCTGGCTGCGGCGGAACTCAAGGGTCCGTGCACCGGGGCGGAGTTCGAGACTGCGGTGCTGGTTGGTCTTGAGGTCGGTGCCAGCCTGAATCTGACGGAGGAGCAGTTCGATGGATTCGACCCGACCGGTGTGGTCGGCGTCTTTGCGGCCACGGCCTCCGCAGCCCGACTGCTGGAGCTCAGCGAAGAGGAGACGATCAATGCCCTCGGTCTGGCCTTCAACCGTTCCGCAGGCAGTTTCCAGTCCAATACGGACGCCAGTCTCGCTGTGCGGCTGATCCAGGGTTTCGCGGCCTCCAACGCGATTCAGTGTGTTCAGCTGGCACAGCTCGGTTTCACGGGCCCGGAGAACTTCCTCGCTGGACGCTTCGGTTATGCGCATCTCTGGGGCCGCGATCAGGTCGAGGCCGAGGATCTGGTCGCCGGGCTGGGTACGGAATGGAAGATCATCAACGACTTCTTCAAGAAGTACCCGTGCTGCGGTCTCGCCCAGGGCCCCACGGATCTCGCCTTCCGGAGCATCCGGGCTCTTGACATCACAGCAGATGATATCGAGGCCATTGACCTCTACCTTCCGGAGTTCGCCTTCAACCTGATCGGACAGCGATTCGAGCCCGGCTCAAACCCGCGGGTCAATGCGCAGTTCAGTGCGCAGTACTGCATCGTCAACGCCATTGTCCGGGGGGAATCCAGACTGGCAGACTTCGAGCCGACCGCAGTGGCGGAGCTCGTGGACCATCCGCTGCATGAGCGGGTCAGGGTGCATCATGACCCGATGATCAGCGGGCATTCCGCCACTCGTTTCCTGCTGCGTACTTTCGCGGGCGAGATCTGGGCGGAGTTTCTGCCGATCGGTCCCGGCTACCCCGGCAATCCGCTCACTGAAGCTGAGCACGCCGGTGGTTTCCAGGACTGCCTCGACTACGCGCCCTACCCGCTGGAGCCGTCCCAACAGGAGACCCTGGAGGCCGCTATCCTGGATATTCGCTCCGTGGCAGACATCAATGAGGTGATCAACGCCCTCATGAGTCAGCACACACCTGAGTAGGTGCGGGTGTGAATTCTGGTGGAGGGACCGTACTCCTGAAAGCGGTCCCACCGGAGATGGCTGTGAGTTCCACACGCACAGCCATTCATTCCTGTTATTCGCAGTTGATACCGTCGTTGTCCCCGTCGCCGTACCAGTGGTACTCGGAGTTGACTCCAGCGACATAAGGTCCGTAACCGGCGGCCTTGGCTTTCGCGCAGCTGCTGAACCGGGGATCCAGGCCACCCGTCTCCGCCACCGGTGCCGGGGCAACGGCCGCAGGTTCGACCACCGGGTCCGTCACCACTGCCGGAGCAGGTTCCGGTGACTGAGTGGCCGTGGTGTCCACCTCGTAGACGGTGGCCGCCGTCTGATCGTCGGGAAGCACCTGGCCGGGGCAGGTGGCCAGCACCTTGCCCATGGCGTCCTTCTCCGCAGCGGTGATCCACAGGTCATAACGTGCCTTCACCGCGATCTGCCGGGCAACGTAGTCACAGCGGAAGGGCCGGTTGGCCGGTAGCCACGTCGCGGCGTCACCGTCGCCCTTCTGCATGTTGGCCGGCCCGTCGACGGCCAGCAGGTTCAACGGATCGTTGGCGAACTCGGTGCGGGTGGCCTCATCGAGTTGCTGGGCGCCTTTCTGCCAGGCATCCGACAGGGCGACGACGTGGTCGATCTGGACGGCTGTGGAGGTCTCCTGGCCCCGGAGGAAGTGGATCTCGGTGGCGGTGTAGGGGTCATCGAGCACACCGGTGAGCACCACGCAGTCGTGGGTTCCGGGCCGGAAGGTCTCGAAGGCGAGGTCGCGTGCGAGCATGTCGTTGCGGGTGTCACAGCCGTCGTGGTCGGTGTCCGCCCACGCGGGCCCGAACTGCTCCCGGTCGTATCCGGTCTTCGGGGCGCGGCCCTTGACCGCCAGGGACTCCAGCGCGGCGAACGCGCTCCCTGCCGCCCCGTCACCGGTTTCCAAGGTGGTGGTGTCGGCAGAGGACAGGGCGGTGGCATCCACTGCCGATGAGACGGCGGTCTCCGCCGCGCCTGAACCGGACGTTCCCTCATCAGGCGATGTGCACCCCACTGCGGCCAGGGCCACGGTCAGCACTGCTCCGGAAACTGTGATCAAACGCCGAAACATCATGGTGACTCCCCTGGGTAATAATGAAACTGATATCCAATGAAGTATTCCATGAGTGAGATATCGTCCTGCCACGGGTGCGGGAGTCACTTCCCGACGGCGTCGACAAGCAACATGGCAGACACCGGTGATCCCCTCCGGACCATAAATGGCCCGGAGGGGATCACCGGTGGTTCTCTACACGCGCAGCGACTCGCGGTTCAGGGGGGCCTCTCGGGGGGCCTGCGCCTGGTTCATGTGCCGGGCGAAGAACTCGGTCAGCTCATGGGTCGCGTGCAGTGGAAGAACATGGGCGACGTACTGGTCGGGGCGGACCACCACGATGGCGCCCTGACGGTCAATGTGGCGCATGTCGAAGATGTCCTCATCCGGCAGCACGCCGTAGGCCCGCTCCAGGTCACGAACCTTGTAGGGACCGACCTCGGGGCGGAACGCGGTGGGGACGTCGGGAATGTTGATCCCGGTGTGCGGCTGCTGGAAGATCACGTTCAGCTCGAAGTATGCATCGAGATCCTCACCTGCCGGGGTGTAGAGCTGTGTCGGGGACTCCGGAGACTCACTGAACCAGGTGGCCAGGTTGTTGAACTCGGAGGGCTCACCGACAGTTGGGGCGTCTGCGAAAATGTACAGCCGCCACTTGCCGTCCGCCTTGGCCTGATGTCCGATGTGCAGCGGATTGCCGTCGCACACCCGGGCCACCCTGGCGGACTTGAAGCGCTTGCCCACCGGGAAGCCTGCGGCCAACTGCTGGTGGGTGTCTTCACCGGTGATCATGGAAGGCGCGTAGCAGGTCATGAATCCGGCCGGGAACTCCGCGTTCTTGAGCACGAACTGCTCCACCTCGCCGGCGTCCTCGAAATCCTCCGGGCGTTTGGCCAGCAGTGAGGACCACTCGCGGTCAAAGGCGATGAGGTTCTCCGCCACAATCCTGCGTTCCTGGGAATAGGTCTGCAGCAGGGATTCCGGGCTTCGGCCGGTGAGTACGTGGCCCAGTTTCCAGCCAAGGTTGAAGCCGTCGGCCATTGACACGTTCATGCCCTGGGCTGCCTTGGCGCTGTGGGTGTGGCAGGCATCTCCGGCGATGAAGACGCGAGGGTTGCCCGCGCCGTCCGCCGGGGCATCATCGAAGCTGTCGGTGATGCGGTGGCCCACCTCGTAGATGCTGTTCCAGACCACGTTGGCCACCTCGAGGGTGTACGGGTGGAGGATGTCGTTCGCCTTGGTGATGATCTCCTCGAGAGGCGTTTTCCGGATCTCACGTGACTGCTCGGGCAGAACCTCACCCATGTCCACGTAGAGGCGGACCAGGTGACCGCCTTCACGTGGGATGACCAGGATGCTGCCACCGCTGTCTGACTGGATCACCGAGCGGAGTCTGATGTCCGGGAAATCCGTGCGCACGAGTACATCCATCACGCCCCAGGCGTGGTTGGCCTGCCTTCCCTCGAGCTTGCGGCCGATGGCGGTGCGGACGCTGCTGCGTGCGCCGTCGGTGCCGAGGACGTACCTGGTGCGGATGGTCCGCTCCTCCCCTGCCCGCGGGCCGGTGGTGTGGCGGATCTTCACCACCACCGGGTGATCACCTTCTCCGGTGTTCTCCAGGGCGAGGAACTCCACGCCGTAATTGGGCTGCATCCGGGTCGGTGAGAAGGCCATTGACTCAGCGAAGAAGTCTAGGATGCGTGACTGGCTGATGGTCACGTGGGGGAACTCGCTGATCTCCATGGGGTCGTCCGGGGTGAGCGCGGTGCGGATGATGTTCTCGGGCTTTTTCGGATCTGGTTTCCAGACTGACATCTCGGTGATGTGGTATGCCTCATCGCTCAGCTGGTTGGCGAAACCGAAGGCCTGGAAGGCCTCCATACTGCGGGCCTGGACACCGTCGGCGTGACCGAATTCCAGGCGTTCTGCGCGGCGTTCAATGAGTCGGGTGTGGACGGTGCCGTACCGGGCCAGCTGGGCCGCAGCGATCATGCCGGTGGGGCCGGCGCCGACGATGAGGACATCCATTTCATCGGGTAGCTCTTCCGACCAGTTCTCTCCGATCTCCGAGGCGGGCAGGAGGCGCGGGTCGGTGGATACATATCCGTGGTGATGGAACTGCATGTTTTCTCCTCCAAATTTCTGAAGATATGGCTGGGTTCGGTTTCCGGACGAAATCACGTGCGATGGGACAGCCGGCGAGGCGACCCGGGGACTTCAGATCTGCGCCACATTACTTGGAGTGCTCCAGGTCGCTATTGGAACTCCATCGTGATCCCTGCCACACGTACGCTACCACCACGTGGACTAAAAGATCCACCACATGAACCATTGACGTGAGAAACGTGATGTGTTTCACTAGGTGAGCCAAAGGGCCCACTCAGCGAAACTCTGTTAGGTGGTTGAGCGGCATGTCCCCCCGCCCTCAGCTGTTCCCTGGTACGCGACACACCCGTCGACCCCCTGAGCCTCAACCAGGATTTAGGGCGTCGAGACAGGACCATTTCTCTCCTGAATGCCGGTACGTCCAGATGATCCGAGTGACAGCATGGACAAAGCCGAACTCCCCAGAATCATCCCTGCCGCCCCGGCACCCGACACCCACTCCCCAACCCGGAGGAATGATGAACACCACAACGACAAACGACACGACACTGCGGGAGAAGATCGACCAGCGACCCATGAGGGCCCGCCAGTGGGTCATCATCGGTGTCGCAGTTCTGCTGATGATGACCGAAGGTTATGACGTCCAGGCGATGGCTTTCACCTCGAGTGCCGTCTTGGAGGACCTCGGACTCAACGGCTCCCAGCTCGGCATGCTGCTCAGCGCCGGTCTGATCGGCATGGCCATCGGCACCGCCGGAGTCGGCCCCTTTGCCGACCGCTACGGCCGTCGCCCCGTTCTGCTCGCGTCGATTGCGGTGAACGCACTCGGCCTGTTCCTGACCGCCACGGCTGATTCGACCAGCGAGATCCTCATCTGGCGACTGGTCACCGGCCTGGGTATCGGCGGCATCATGACCTCCGGAATTGTGCTCGTCTCCGAATACGCGAACGCGAAGTACCGTCCCCTGGCACTGAGCGTCTACTCCGCAGGCTTCCCCATCGGCGCCACCTTCGGCGGACTTGCCGCGGTCCCGGTCATCCAGAACTTCGGCTGGCAGGGTGTGTTCTACCTGGGTGGCTCCATCACCCTGGCAGTGCTCGTCGGAGTGGCGGTATTCATCCCAGAATCGCTGGATCATCTGGCGACGCGCTACCGCAACGGCAGCGAGAAAGCCCATGGCCAGGCCACCGAGATCGCACATCGTCTGAAGATCGAGGGCCCGATCGTGCTGGGCTCCGCAGAGAGCAAGACCAGGTCCCGCAGTGGTTACGGCGCCCTGTTCTCCCGAGAGAACGTCCGAGGCACACTGCTGCTCTGGGGCATGTACTTCCTGGTCATGTCCTCCTTCTACTTCGCCAGTTCCTGGACTCCGCGACTCCTCGTCGAAATCGGCCTGACCGCCGAGCAGGGTATCTGGGGTGGATTGGTGATCATGGCCGGCGGTCTCGTCGGAAACATCCTCTACGGCTTCTGCGCCGCCCGCTGGGATCCCCGTCGGGTGATGGTCGTTTTCGCCAGCCTCAGCGCGACCATGATGGTCGCTTTTGCCACCACCACCTCAACGCTCTTCCTGGCGCTGGGAATCGGTCTGCTGCTCGGTGTGTTCATCAACGGCTGCATGGCCGCGCTGTACACGATCGCCCCGATGTCCTACACATCTGACCTGCGTTCCACCGGAGTCGGTATGGCCATGGGCATCGGTCGATGCGGCAGCATCCTCGCACCCATCCTGGTCGGCGGGCTGCTCGACATCGGTTGGGCGCCGATCGCCATGTACATCATGTTCGCGGTGGTCCTGCTCATTGTCGCCGGAATTGCCCCCGCACTGCCCCGCCGCCAGGGAGTCAAGGAAAACCTCTCCTCGTCGGAAGGGCCGGGTGTGAGCACCCCGGAGAAGAGCTTTTCCTACGCCGCTGACTGACACCTGACACTCCCGGAACGGAAAGCGCCCCAGGCACATGCCTGGGGCGCTTCATTCATCCGGAGTCAGTTCACGCCGACCACCTGAACCTCGGCGACCTCGGCCTGCCCGGTGAACCACATCAGCACTCCTCCGCTCACCTGGAGGTCGAGGTCGAGGCTGTTGCGGCCCTCGTGGAGGGTGGCGTCGGCGAGCAGGGGCAACCCTGAGGGGTCCTGCTTCCGGACACCCTCCGGCACCCCGTAGACCTCCACCGCGACGTCGCCGACCGGGACGTCGATGACCAGGTGCTGCAGCTCGGCCGGGTCGGAGAGGGTGAGAACCACGCCGGCGGGAATCGACGGCGTCGACCAGACCGTTGCAGTGTCGCCGTCGTTGAGTTCCGGTGCGGAGGTGGCGGCGATCTCCTGGACGCGACCCAGCGGGCGCGGGGCGGTCTCGGTGGCGGAGCCCTGGATGGACTCGGAGTCGACCGGGGTCTCCTGCCTGCCGCCGCCGATGACGCTGACCAGGTAGGCGGTCAGTCCTGCGACGAGCACCACGGTACCGATGGAGACCACGCCGATGAGTGCGGCGGACTTCCGGGAGTAGGCCTTGGCGCCGAAGCCGGCCCGCTCGTCGGGCTGCGGTTCATCGTCGATCTCGACCACCAGGGTGTCCGGTTCCTCGTCGGCCACGCCGGCGAAGGCCCGCAGCCGGGTCGCCAGGGTCTTCATGTCGGTCTCCGCGATGAAGTCGTCCAGACCCGCGCTGGCGGACGCCAGGAGCTTCAGGGCGGAGGTGACGGAGGCCTGGTCACGTTCGGCGGTGGCGCCGGGGAGCACGGCCGGGAAGGCGAGGACCGCCTCGCCGTCGGTGGAGATGCGGATTCGCGCACGGTTGTCCAGCCCGAGGGGACGGGGGCCGGAGGCGGCGTCGGCGAGCGGTGCGATGGCGGCGGCGACCGCGTGCGGGTCGAGGTGGCCGTCGGCGGCCACCGCGCCCAGCGATGAACCCGGGACCCAGTCAGCGACCACGAGGCAGCCGTTGCGGTAGGCCAGCACCTCGATGTTCTCGGCGACCCCCGGCCGACCCGCGATGTTGCGTGTACGACGGGAGACCTCGGCGGCGGCTCCCGCGGCGGCGGCCGGGGAGGCCGGCGCCATCGGCGCGTTGCCGGAGGTGTCCACGAATGTCAGTGCCACCTCCCGGCCGGTGGCAAGTTCCTTCGCGTGCCAGAAGCGCGCGCCGGGCACCGAACCATGGTCGACGAGGAGGCGGAAGCGGCCGTCGGACACCGGGGCGCCCGGCACCAGGCGTGGCCCGCGGACGACGCCGGCCGACATCGGGGCGGGCGGCGGCGAGGAGTTGAAGGGGTCCATCGCCGAGAACTGGGCGGAAACCTCCTGCGGATCGGGCTCCTCGACCTTGATCTCCTTGCTGGCGTCCGGGCGGATGAAGCGGGAGATGCCCGGGATGCGGGCGAAGGCACGGCCCAGGTTCTGCACCTCCGGCAGCCCGGAGAAGCTCAGGGCGATGCCGGTGGCGATGAGGAAGATGACGCCGTCGACGCCCACGCGCACGAGCACGCCGAAGGAGCCCAGATCGTTGAGGAGGTCGGGGGCGAAGGCCCGGATGGTGAAGTCCACGAACAGCGCCACCGCCACGCCGATGAGCGAGGCCGCGCCCGCCCACATGGTTGTACGTATCTGGGAACGGGTGCCCAGATGGCCGAGCTTGCGGCGCAGCAGCAGTGCACCGATGACGGCGCCGGCGACGAAGCCGAAGCCGTTGGCGGCGCCCAGCAGGATGACCACGCGGGAGGGCGAGGTGGCCACCAGCGGAGCGAGCAGCGACAGGACGATTTTCGTGGCGGTGATGCCGGCGATGATGAAGGTCGGGGTCCAGGCTTCCTCACGCGCGTAGAAGACGCGCAGGTGCAGCAGCACCAGTGCGTACGGCAGGAGGGTGAAGGCGGAGAAGCTCAGCGTCAGGCCCAGCAGCGTTCCAGACTCGGTGTCGAAGTTGCGGTAGGAGAACAGCGCCACGCCGATCTCGGGGCCGAAAGCGGTGAAGAACACCACGATCGGGATCAGCGCGATGAAGGTGAGTTTGGTGCCCAGATTGAGGTCGTCGATCACCGCACGGTCGTCGCCGTCGGCTGCGTTGCGCGACAGTCGCGGCATGATGGCGGTGAGCAGGGTGACCCCGATGATGCCGTAGGGCACCTGCAGCAGCAGCCACGCCTGCTGATAGATCAGCGGTGCCGCCTTGTCCGAGAGGGAGGCGATCTGGGTGGTCACGGCGTAGCCGACCTGTGAGATCGCCACGTACACCACGATGGCCACGGCCATGCCACCGAACTGCCTGAGGCGGGCGTCCATGCCCCATAGTGGGCGCAGATTGATACCCGCCTTCTTCAGGTACGGCAGCATGATCACCGCCTGCACCACCACACCGAGTGTGGTGCCCAGGCCCAGCAGGAGGACGTGGGGGTCGGTGATGCCGGAGGGGGCCTCGTCGAGCAGGGAGCCCGGGAGGGTCATGTACAGGGTCAGGACGGCGATGGAGACGACGTTGTTCGCCACGGGCGCCCAGGCCCCGGGTTTGAATATGCCCCGGGTGTTCAGCACCGCCATGAACAGTGCGAATATGCCGTAGAAGAAGATCTGCGGCAGCAGCAGATAGGCGAAAGACGTCGACTGGACGATGTTGACCTGGCCGTCTGCGTTGAGCAGCATCCTGGTCAGCAGGGGCGCGCCGATCACCGCGAGCAACGTCACCACGATCAGCAGCGACGCCGAGAGGGTGAACAGCCGGCGGAAGAAGGCCTCACCCCGGTCGGGGTCCTCCTTCTCCGCGCGCACCAGCACCGGCACCACCAGGGAGGTGAGGACCGCGCCGAGCACGATCTCCGTGATCAGGTTCGGCAACGTGTTCGCGGTGTTGAAGGCGGAGCCGACGGCCGGACCCAGCGTCGCACCGATGAGGAGGTTGCGGAGGAAGCCGGTGATGCGCGAAATCAGCGTCGCAATCGCCATGGAACCACCGGCGCGCACCACGTCCGAGTCGGAGGCCACGCCGGAGTCGCCGGGGAGCAGGACGGGTGCGGCCGTCAGCCGTGAGCGGTCAGGTGCCCGGGCCGGCGCCGGGGCCCGCTGCTCCGGCACCGGGGCCGGAGGCGTCGGGGCGACGAAGCGGGCGCGCTGGCCGGATGAGAGGTTGTCGGTGGAGTTCACTCACAAAGCCGTTCTTGAGGTTCTAGGGGCGCTGTCGGTCACGTCGGCGGTGTCGGCCGACGCGGAAGAGCAGCATCAGGGACAACCCCACCACGAGGAGCAGGGCGATGCCGTAGGTGCCGACGATACCGGCCCGCGTCTGCACCGTGATGTCCACCGGGGTGGAAATCGGTGAACCGTCCCGGGTGGCCAACCACAGCGTCAGCTGCGTCTGGTCCCGCTCGGCGGGGAGGTCGGCGGTCATCTGCACCGTAATCGATCCGTACGCCGGAATATGCACCCGGCCGGGCACGTCGATCGTGGCACCCTCCGGCCCCGAGTACACCAGCTCGGCGTCCACGGGCAGCGGCAGGCCGTTCTCGGCGACGATGAGGAGCGGAGAGCTTTCCGACGCCCGCGTGTACACGTTGCCCGGGGGAATCAGGGCCACCGAACCCCGCAGGTCCTGCAGCGTCCGGCGGTTGGCGTCCAGCCGCCGGCCGGCCGCCGCCACCACATCCTCGTAGCTGCCCAGACTGCTTCTCGACGTCGCCGTCAGGCTCGTCAGCACATCCCGGCGCAGCGGGAGCGTGAAACCGTAGCGGGTGAGGTTGATGCCGGGGTCGTTGACCATCATGCGGGTGAGGTCATCCGTGTAGCGGGCCTGCTGACCAGCGCGCAGCACCTCGGTGTCGCTGACCACCGAAGGATCCGCGTAGGGCGAACCGAAGCGCGTGACGCCGAGCGTCGGCGGGGACAGCGGCTGCGAGTCGAGCTCCTCCGCCTGCTCCGTTCCCGGGGTCACGGCCTGGTCGAGGGGAAGCGGGGTCGCGGCGTCCTCGGCCAGGAGCTCGGCGGTGGTGGACAGGAGGATGGAGGCGGTGCGGGCGTCGAGAAGCGAAGCCGGGAGGACGAGCACGGGCTCCGGCGACTGTGCCCAGTCGCCCGGCAGCGTCTGCTCCGCGACGGCGAGCCGGACGGCCGAGCCGGCGGTCAGCGCCCGGGCCGTGATGGAGTCGAGCCGGTAGTCGAAACGCGAATCCGGGTTGGAGTAGCCCGTGGTCTGCGGGCTCGGGCCGGTGGACGACAGCAGCGCCCCCAGCGCACCCGGATAGGTCACCGCCGTAATGCCGGGCGCCAGGCGGGCGAAGCTGCCGGCACGTGGGACCCCCCACACCGTGTTGTCGGCGACGAGCACCTGCACCGGGGTCTGCGGGGGCGGCGCCCCCGTCATGTCGGGCAGCTCCGTGGATTCCAGGGCAGTGTCATCCGCGTCCGTGGGCTGTGGGACGCGGCTGGCCACCGAGGCCTCCCAGGCGGCCTGCATCCCCTGCTGCAGCACCATGGAGCTCGTCTGGTCCGCCCAACCCAGGGCCGTGGTGGTCTGCTCAGTGACGTAGCCGGAGGCGGGGATGACCACGTTGCCCGCGGGGGCCGCACCCAGTTCGGCCTGCAGCGTCGCCGGACCGCGTTGCACCAGCTCCCGGAACAGCCACTCGTCCTCCGTGGCGGCCACCGCATTGACGTCCGCGTTGGCCCACGGCAGCGCCACCGTGCACCCGGCGCCGGCCGTTGCGCTCAGCCGTGTCAGCCACTCCTGTGCGTCCGCCACTCCCCTGCCGGGCTCGCCCGAGTCGGATTCGTCATCCGAGCCCCAGCTGTCACGCAGTCGCTGGGACTTCTTCGTCAGGGAGGGGCGCTCATCCGCGACGGTGTAGCCCTCCGCCATGCGGGCGACCGTCTCCACCAGCGCGGGGTCGATGGCCAGGCACGTGCCCTGGCTCAGTTCCGCGGCGTTCGGACCGGTCGTGGTGGCGGTGGCGTAGGTGTGCAGGATGTCGGTGAGCCGCCCACCCGGGGCAAGCTGGTCCGCGAGCTGCTCCGACTGCAGGATCAGCGGCGGATCCTCGGGGGCCTGGCCCGTTTCGCCGGGAACGATGTCCACCGGCGCCGTCAACGGCACCACCAGGCTCACTCCGGGGGTCTGCGCGTCGGCTTCTTCTTCACCTTCAGAAGTGAGGAGCATCCGCTCCGTGCCCAGAGACAGGACGCCCGGTTCCCCCACCGCGCCCGCCAGCGAGAACATCAGGGGCGTCGTACCCGGCTCAAGGCCGAGTGAATCCAGTGTGAGCGTGACGTCACGACGCTCGCCCGGGCCGAGTTCGCCCTTCAGGTCCAGGGAGGTACCGAAGTACGGGTAGGCGTCCCGGCCGAGGGCGAGCACACGGCGGGCCTCCCCCACCGTGGGTGCGGCGTCGGCGCGCCGGGGAGTCACCGAGAGGTCCGACACCACGTCCCCGGAGTTGTTGTACACCGAGAGGACCGCCCGCCGTGAGTCAGCCTCGAGGACCTCCACACCGACGTCGGTGCGCTCGTCCGGGCGGGCGAAGGGGTTGGTCCACTGGTCGGCGACCGCGGGGTCCGTGGGGGACACGGGGGTGGGGAGGGCATAGGCGGGCGTCGAAAAGCACAGTAATGCCGCGACCACCAGGCCCCGGGCCCGGATCACCGCGGGGTCGTCCTTCCTGCGGTCTTCTCCTCCCGCGCCAGCTCAGGCAGAAGATCGTGCGCGGTGCGCGCGAGCTTGCGTTCATCTGCGTACGCCAGGTGCTCGATGAGTTCCGAGACGGGAATCCACGACACCTCGGTAACCTCCGGATCCTCGTCATTGAGGTCGCCGTCGACGAAGCGCAGCAGGTGGTGGTGGACCGTCTTGTGGATGCGTACGCCATCGGAGACGAACCAGTAGTCGATCACGCCCAGATCGGCGAAGGCCTCGCCGTGGACGCCGGTCTCCTCCCACACCTCGCGCTCGGCGGTGGCGCGGCGGTCCTCACCCGGTTCCACGTGACCCTTCGGCATCGACCACAGCAGCCGTCCCCGGCGGTCCAGACGGCCGATGAGCGCAACGTAGATGCGGCCCAGATCGACCTCGCCGGCGTCATTGACAGCCTCCGCCAGGCCCGAGACCACGAGTCCACCCGCGGACGTCTCATCCCGGGTGACCATGCGGTTCTGCTGCTGCGCACGCTGCGGATTACGCTGCGTGTTGCGCTGCGGGCGGCGCCGACCGCTCCGGCGAGGTTTCTGTTCCTTCTGCTCAGGGGGGGTCTGGGCCTGGTTCTGAGGGGCCGCACCCGACTGATTTCCGGAACCACGACGACGCGACCGGCGGCGTCGCCGGCGCTTTGGGCTCTGGGAATCATTCTCAGTCATCCCCCTGATCGTATCCCCTGCGGCGACCTTTCCGAATTCCCTGGGTACCGCGTGTCCCCGGTAGACTCCACAGGTGTGAATCCCGACGAATCTCTGACTCCCCTGGCACTCCTGGCGAAGGCCGATCAGGCGATCTCGTCTCTGGAGGATGTGCTCGCTGACCTCGTCGCCGAGTTCGCCGCCCGTGACCTGCCGCTCTACCTCGTCGGCGGTTCCGTCCGCGACGCCATCCTCGGCCGCCTGGGCAACGATCTGGACTTCACCACCCCGGCCCGCCCCGAGATGATCAAGGAGATCCTCGAATCCTGGGCCGGCACCGTGTGGGACACCGGCATCGACTTCGGCACCGTCTCCGCCCAACACCGAGGCCAGCAGATAGAGATCACCACCTTCCGCTCCGACACCTACGACGGCCAGAGCCGCAACCCCGAGGTCGTCTTCGGCGATACCCTCGAGGGCGACCTCGTCCGCCGTGACTTCCGCATCAACGCCATGGCCGTCGAGCTGCTCATCGATGACCGCGGTTCCCTCACCGGACGTTTCCATGACCCCGTCGGCGGTCTCGAGGACCTGGAGCACAAGCGACTGGACACCCCCGACACCCCGGAGATCTCCTTCCACGACGACCCGCTGCGCATGCTGCGGGCGGCCCGCTTCGTCTCCCACCTGGGGTTCGGGGTCGCCGACCGGGTGAAAGAGGCCATGAACGACATGTCGGAGCAGATCAACCGCATCACCGTCGAACGCATCCAGCTGGAGCTGAACAAGCTCATGGAGGGCGCCGCCCCGTGGACCGGAATGAACCTCCTGGTCAACACCGGCATTGCCGCACACGTCTTCCCCGAGATCCCCGCCATGCGTGACATGAAAGACGAGCACCACCAGCACAAGGACGTCTACGCCCACTCCATGCAGGTGCTGCGCCAGGCCATCGAGCAGGAAGAGGACGGTCCCGACCTCGTCCTGCGCTGGGCGGCACTGCTCCATGACTGCGGCAAGCCGCAGACCCGTGCCTTCAATGACGACGGCCGCGTCACCTTCCACCACCACGAAGTGGTCGGCGCCAAGCTCATCCGGCGTCGCCTGCGCGAGCTGAAATATTCGAAGCAGATGGTCGCTGACATCAGTCAGCTGGTGTACCTGCACATGCGTTTCTACGGTTTCGGTGAAGGCCAGTGGACAGACTCGGCCGTGCGCCGCTACGTCACCGACGCCGGGCCGCTGCTCCCCCGCCTGCACAAGCTCGTGCGCGCGGATTCCACCACCCGCAACCAGCGCAAGGCCGCCCGCCTCCAGCGCACCTACGACCACCTCGAGGATCGCATCGCCGAGATCGCCGAACGGGAGGACCTCGCCCGCGTGCGTCCCGACCTGGACGGCAACGAGATCATGGTTATCCTGGACATGCCCCCGGGGCCGGCCGTGGGCCGCGCCTGGACGTTCCTCAAGGAGCTGCGTCTTGAACGGGGCCCGCTCGAACGTGAGGAAGCAATTGCGGAACTGCGCACGTGGTGGGAAGCTGAACAGTCACAGGACAAGAGCTAACAGGAGGTAGTCGCCGTGTCGATGTCCGATTTCTACGCCGACCGTCTCTTCAACGCCCTCGAGCGCAACGATCCGGCCCCCGGCATGCTGCTCGTGGCGGCGCCCGGCATGTTTTCCGAAGAGTTCAACCGCTCGGTCGTCCTCATCATCGAGCACAACGAACAGCTGACCTTCGGCGTCAACCTGGCGTCGCGAAGCGATCTGGCGGTCTTCAACATCATGCCGGAGTGGTTGCCCGCCGTGGCCAAGCCGCAGGCGCTCTACATCGGTGGCCCGCTCAACCAGCAGTCGGTCGTCGGGCTGGCGATGACCAAGGCGGGCGTCGATATTGATGACACCGAGCACCTCAACCGACTGGCCAACCGCCTCGCCCACGTCGACCTGCGTGCCGAACCCGGCGACGTCGCGGAACTCGTCGAGGGCATGCGTCTGTTCGCCGGGTACGCCGAGTGGTCCCCGGGCCAGCTCGCCGGCGAGATCGAGCGTGGGGACTGGTACGTCACCCCGGCCCTGCCCACCGACGTCATCGTCCCCGGCCGTACCGACCTGTGGGGCCACGTCATGCGTCGTCAGCAGATGCCGCTTCCGCTGTTCTCCACCTTCCCGGCGGACCTGGCGGACAATTGATCGACGAGATCCGCGGGGGTGTCCGGGACAGCTGGGCGGTCGCGCTCGGACTCATTCCCCTGGGGCTGGCCTTCGGACTGCTCATGACACAGGTCGGCTTCGCCTGGTGGTGGACCCCGATCTTCTCGGTCCTCATCTACGCCGGATCCATGGAGTACCTGGCCGTCAGCCTCATCACCGCGGGCGTCGGCCCCGTCTCCGCTGCCGTCACCGGCCTCATGGTGAATTTCCGGCACATCTTCTACGGACTGACCTTTCCCCGGCATCTCGTATCGAGCGGTGCCGGGCGTGCTTACTCCACGTACGCGCTCACAGATGAGTCCTATGCCATCGCATCCGCACGCAGGCCCTCAAGCGGTATCCATGTGTTGACGATCCAGGTCTTCTGTCAGCTGATGTGGGTCATCCCCGGCATCGTGGGCGCGCTGGCGGGCCTCGTGGTCCCCTCCGGTATCCAGGGCATGGAATTCGCGCTTGTGGCCCTCTTCGTCGTTCTGGCGTGGGAGACCTTCCGCAACAATCGTGACCTCTCGCTGATCCTGCTCGCCGGCGGGCTGGCCGTCCTGGTGGGCCTGGTGGCGCCCGATCAGCTGCTGATGATCGCCCTGAGCGCCTACTTCCTCGCCCTCATCGGGCGCTACCTCTGCCCGGGCCTGGACAGGGCCCTCGAGTGGCGGGTGTGATGTACGGACTTCCCGAGGGTGTGACCCTCGCCGAGGTCATCGCCGTCCTCATGCCCATCGGCCTGATCACGTTCGCCTTGCGCTGGTTGCCGTTCACATTCGTGGACGCCCTCAAAGGCAACCAGTTCTTCGCTCTGCTCGGTCGCATGATGCCGGTGGGCGTGATGACGGTGCTGGTGGTCTACACCCTCTTCGGGCAGGCGGGAGCGCCCGGTGGCGTGCTCGCGGCCCTGTTCGGGGTGGCCGTGACGCTCGGGCTGCATGCATGGAGGCGGGACTCGGGACTGTCGATCCTGGGCGGGACCCTGGCCTACATGGGCCTGGTCAACTTCGTCTTCTAGAGTCCGGGGAAGGTCGCCATCGCCTCGGCCCACAGGCCCTCGAACTCTTCGGGAGTCAGGAAACTGTGCTCGATGTCGGGGAAGTCGGCGTAGGTGTCGGGGTGGGGCACCACCGGGTTCGGGGTGTTTGCCATGCCGGTCGACTTTTCCTGGGTGGCGGCACCCCGGATGACGTCTGAGGGGTCCAGTTCGATCATGCGGATCATGGCGCAGGTCTGGGGGTCCATCTCAGCGAGCTCGGCCACATGGATGATGGAGCCGGCGCCCGGGATGGACAGTTCAATGCGGACGTGGAAGTTCGGTTTCACGTGAAACATCGTGCGTCGCGCGGCGTCGAAAAGCAATCAGGAGCGAAGGATGACGGGCTGCCGCGGCGGCGCCTGGCGAGCGTAACGCGAGGCGAGCCAGGAGCACATCATCAACTGGACCTGGTGGAAGATCATCAGCGGGAGGATGAGCAGTCCGAGGCCGGCGCCGCCGAAGATGACCGATGCCATGGGAAGTCCCGTCGCCAGCGACTTCTTCGTGCCGCAGAACTGGATGGCTTTAATGTCCTTCTCGTTGAAGCCCAGGCGGCGCGCGGTGAAGCGGGTCAGGGACAGCATGATGGCGACCAGGACGATGGAGAACCCGATGAGGAAAATGATCTCTCCCACGGAAACCTGAGACCACACGCCCGCAACCATGCCGGCGGAGAACGCCGAGTAGACCACCATCGTGATGGAACCGCGGTCGACGATCTTCGTCGCCTTGCTGGCGGCGTAACTCTTGACCCACTTGCGCAGCAGTTGTCCCAGGATGAACGGCAGGAGCAGCAATACGGCGATGTCGATGAACACCTGAGCGTCGACATTGATGCGGTCGCCGGCCGACATCAGCAGCATCACCAGCAGCGGGGTGAGGAACACCCCCGCCAGGTTGGAGGTGCTCGCCGCCACGATGGCGCCAGCGTAGTTGCCCCGGGCGATGGAGGTGAAAGCGACGGAGGACTGGACGGTCGAGGGGACCAGGGTCATGAAGAGGATGCCCATGTACAGATCCTCGGAGATGACCATCGTCAGGGGCTTCAGCGCGAGGCCGATGAGGGGGAACACGAGAAACGTGAATGCCAGGATGAGCAGATGCAGGCGCCAGTGCATGAGGCCCTTAAGCGCCTCACTGGTGGACAGGCGCGCGCCGTAGAGGAAGAAGAGGAGGGCGATCGCGATGTTGGTCGCCGTGGCGAACCACTCCGCGACACTGCCACGAACGGGGGCGATGATTGCCACCACCACCGCAAGAATAATCAGGAGGATGAGCGGGTCAGTCCGCTTGAAGAGGGACAACATGCCTTGAAGTGTACGACCCGACCTAGAGTGGGGCACATGACGTCACTTTTCACTTCCCTTCGTTTAAGAGATCTGGAGATCCCCAACCGCGTGTGGCTGCCGCCGATGTGCCAGTACCACGCATTCGACGCAGACGGCACCCCCGAGGACTGGCACATGGTCCACTACGGCGCGCGCGCCGCGGGTGGCTTCGGCCTCATCATCGCGGAGTCCACCGGCGTGGTTCCCGAAGGGCGAATCTCCCCCCTGTGTACCGGCCTGTGGAACGACCGGCAGGAGGAAGCCTGGGCCCGCATCGTCCGTTTCGCCCACTCCCAGGGTTCGAAAATCGGCATCCAGCTCAACCATGCCGGGCGGAAGGCCTCGACCGTTCCGGCCCGCCCCGGCCAGAAGCCGGTCAATGACACCGACACCATCCCCGTCGGCCACGGTGGCTGGGTCGCGATCGCCCCCTCCGCGATCGCCAACGACGGCCTCGCGGTCCCCCGCGAAATGACTGCCGCGGAGATCGAGGCGATCCCCGGCCAGTTCGCCGCCTCCGCCGAGCGCGCCGTGCGGGCAGGATTCGACACCATTGAGATTCACGGCGCCCACGGCTACCTCCTGCACCAGTTCCTCACTCCCCTGGCCAACCACCGCACCGACGAATGGGGCGGCTCATTCGAGAATCGCACCCGACTGATTCTTCAGGTCGTCGACGCAGTGCGCAAGGTGATCCCCGAGGGGATGCCGATGATCGTTCGCCTCTCCGCCACGGACTGGATCGAGGGAGCATGGGATCTGGAACAGACGATTTCACTGGCGGGGCTGCTCAGAGAGGAAGGCGCCGACCTCATCGACGTCACCACCGGCGGAGCCGCGAAAGCCACGATTCCTGTCGGCCCCGGCTACCAGGTCCGCTTCGCGGCTGAGATACGCCGACGCGCCGGCATCCCCACCGCGGCCGTCGGCATGATCACCGATCCGGAGCAGGCCGAGCAAATCCTGGACGACTCGCTTGCCGACGCCGTCCTCATCGGCCGCGCCGCCCTCCGCGACGCCGCCTGGCCGCTGCGCGCGGCACACGAGCTCGGAATCGACCGGGAGAAGATCCCCTACCCGGGTTCCTACTGGCGCGCTAGGTTCTGACCCTCAGCTTTTCTCCCTCCTGCTCCACCGTTGCCGGAGTCAGTGAATCACGGGCGACTCCGGAAACCACGGAACCATCGGCGATGTTGAACACCGAGTTGTGTGCGGTGCATCGGACGGTGTCCCCCTCCACCTCGGTGATCGGGTTCCGCTGATGCGGGCATTCCTGGGAGTAGGCGACGTATGATCCTGCGCTGGGCTGTGCGATGATGAATCCGTTGAAGATCGCGGCGCTGCCCACCGGCACGTCCGTGGCGGCAACCTCCAGACCCGGTTCGCTGCCGCAGGCAGCCAGGAATGCGCCCGCGAACGTGGTGGCAGTTCCCAGCAGAAAAATGCGACGGTTGCAGACGGTGTCTTTCAAGGAATCAGATTCAGACATGATCCCATTATGCCTGCTCACTACTGGTTATGGAATCGTTGAAAAAACTACAATTGAGGTAGCCCAATATCATGCTTTGCCATGATTGAAAAATGCTTTGATTGAATATCTGATTCATTTTGGCACTCAATTATAGAATTTGCTTTGAAGGCGGAATTTCGGTTGTTTCTGATGGGGTGCGAGTGCCACCCAGTTTCGTCACTGTGATGATAAAGGATGGGCGAACTCAGTGCGCACTCCACCCCAATGCACTTTCGCTTCACCGCGATCCTGCACCCCTTGGTGATCTCCACACACAAGGGAACCAGCTACCGCATCGTCGACCGTGAGAGTGTCCTACCGCCGATCGCTGCCGAGCGTCAGCCACACCAGAAATCACACGACACTCGGCTGCATTCCGACCGTTAGAGGGCGGGGAACAGCGGGGCCGGCCTAAGAAGAATTCCTGAAAGCGCCTGACGCAAACTTGGAGCATCTTAACCGCCGCGGTGATCCCACGGTCAGCGAACCACACCCTCGAACGACCGTCGATGACGGTGTGGACGAAGCAATGGCCCATGGTCGAGGACCGGTGCTGTACGCCCTGTTTGCATCCGACAAAGCGCCACCCTGCACCGTCGGGGATACTGCCGAACTTGGTGACATCCCCAGGTATCAGGTCACCGGGTGGTGGTGTTCGTAGCGCGGGACAGCCGGTTGAGACGGCACGCGCGCCACACCTGTGTACAGCGCCGCAAGGGCCCCAGGCGCTTGCGCAGCCCCAGGGACACGATCCGCTTGGCCACCTTCTTCAGTGTCTTCAACGGGCTGGCGGGTGGTCGCGACGACCGGTCGGCCATGGATGCTCCAGTGTGACTGGGGTGGTCAGGGCACTTCCCATTCCACACGGAGTTCTTCGCTACGTCAACGGGTCACACAAACTCGACCAACGTCTCCGGTCAGTACAACTAGAACTTGTCTGTCATGGGCGCCGTTGTGACATGGAATTTCCCTCATTGAATTTCCCGTTGACGGGCACCCCACAGGCCGAGTCCCATGAGCGTGAACGCCGCCAGGCTCATCCATACGTGCACTCCCCACGACCCGTCTTCTGCGGTGACCACATACTCAAAAGGTGAAATATCGATGAGCCAGCGAGGGGCGTCTAGGACCGGGCCGAACAAAGTGAGCATCGCAGCGGCAACAACAGGTGCCCACGCGAAGTGGGTGGCGTGCGGGAGGCAACCAACCAGAGCGAGGGCCATGGCGGTGAGCATCAGCGTGGGGGCGAGCTGCGACCCGGCGGCGAAGATGAGAGTTTCATGGTCCGTTGCAGTCGTGGATTCCTGACTCCATAGTCCGATCCAGCCACCCACGAGGATCGCCCCGGTTCCGCTCAAGGTAGCAACCGAAGCAACCAGTCCTGCCATCCCGAGCGGTACCCAACGCCGGATGCCGGTTGATCGTTGGAGATCTACAGTTCTGTCCAGCTCACCGGATCGGTAGGTGACGATCGTTTGAATTCCCATCGTCGCCACAAGAATGCCGCAGATCTTCGCTGTATAGGCGATGAACTCTGTTTTCATGTTGCCAGTGCCGAACATCTCCTTAAACACCTGGCCGACATTCGCCTCCGCCTCCATCCACGCGCTCAATGATCCGGTGAGTGCGATGAAGAACGCTGCGAGCCCCGTGATGACAAGGATCCAGGTGATCACCGTTCCCCGGTTGAGCACTACGTAGAGGTGAAGGGGGCCACGGATGTGGCGACCCCCAGCTCGACCCAATTCTGGCACCCTGACCAGAGGCTGACCGTACTCGCGGTAGCGCTCAGCCATCAGCACTGCAGCTGCCCCTGCGATTGATATGCCGACAAGGACCGACAGGGCCCCCCAGTCATCCGAGACGTAGGGGCGGACCACGGTCTTCCATCCCAGCGGCGACAACCAGTTGAGCCAACCGGCATTCTGTGAGTCTGCGACGGCTCTGGTGATGAATGAGACCGCAACGGTGAGCAGGCCGACTCGCGTTATTGAGGACGGGTTCCGCACACAGAGCAGACACAACTGCGCGAACAGAGCGGAGCCGATCATGGTCAAGGCGATCACGGCCCCAGAAGTTACCGCCCCTTCGGCTGGTAGCTCATCGACATAGAGCCCTGAAAGCAACAGGACGAAAGTGCTTCCCATGCCCACCACAAAGGAGGCTAAGGACGTCGTGAGCAGAGCGGCCGCAGCAGGGGTCGTTCGGCCGATTCCGGTGGAGAGTCGAAGTTCCATCTGCCCGTGGCTCTCCTCTTTGCGATGCAAACCGACCATCAGCAGGACCGCCATCACTGAGCCGAGAATGATCATCATCGACCCCGCCTCCCACATGACAATCTGGCCCAGTGACGCAGGCGACTCAAGTGGTCCCCACATCGCTGTCATCCCGGAGTTCTGCTGCATGCCGGCAAGGAAGGAAGCGCGGTCCCGGGGTGTCGGATAGTAGCTCTCATATGCAGGCGGAAAAACGGCGAGGAATGTCCACAGTGCCAGCATCCAGATGATGAGAAACGTTGCACGCAGTCGAAGGTTGAGGCGGATCATGGCTTCACCGGCTTTTCGACCTCTCCGTAATGCGCGAGGAACATCTCCTCGATGCTCGCCGGGGTGGAGGTAATGTCCTCTCCCCCGGCGTCGAGAACGGCCCGCAGGACATCGGGGACATTCTCGCGTGCTGTTGTGACGCGGAGGCGACCGTCGTGGAAGGAGACGTTGGGGAATGCTCTGAGTGCCGGTGTTTCACGTGAAACCTTTGCAGTGATCTCGTGGGCAGAGAGATGTTTCAACTCCAGCAGGCTGCCGCTCTCCACGGTTTTGCCGTCACGGATAATGGTCATATAGTCACAGAGCTTCTCCACTTCGCTCAAGATGTGGCTGGATAGTAGGACGGCAGCTCCGCGGTCACGCTCCTGTCTGACCTGCTCGACAAACTCCCGCTCCATGAGCGGGTCCAGGCCCGCAGTGGGTTCATCTAGAATGAGGACTTCCGCCCCCATGGAGAGTGCCGCGACAAGGGTGACTTTGCGCCGGTTTCCGGTGGAGTACTCCCGGCACTTCTTGTCGGGATCGAGATTGAATGCCTGGATAAGTTCCTCCTCCCGCTTCTTGTTGACTTTAGGGCCGCGCAGCGATTCCAGAGTTCGGAACACTTCCCTTCCGGTGAGGCTGGGCCACAGGGCGATGTCGCCGGGGATGTACCCCACCCGCTTGAGGATGGAAGGCGTGCGCCGCGGGTCCTTCCCCAAGACAGTCGCGGTGCCGGAGCTGGCATGGAGGACGCCGAGCAGAATGCGGATGGCCGTGGATTTGCCGGATCCGTTGGGTCCGAGGAATCCATGAATGGTGCCAGGTTTCACCGTCAGGTTCAGGCCGTCCAGGGCATTGAAATCTCCGAAGGTCTTCACCAGATCGCGGACCTCGATGACAGAGCTCACGGCCTTCACTCCCCGATCGTTTCACGTGAAACATCTATGACGCTCGGATCGCCACATAATGGGGTCGACAGGGACCACGCTAAGAGGTGTTCCATGGGGCCAGACACTCCTTTTCCGATGGCTGAGCGGTGGTCACGCCTCATGGTGCCCGGAGATGCACCCGCGACTTCACAGAGCTGCACAATTCTCATGCCCCCAGCATGCACTGTCAGAGTCAGAACGGTGGTGGATCGTCGCCCTGATCAGCCTCGGTGATCAGGGGTACGAATTCGGCGCTTCTTTTGGCCTGTGATTCGACACGGATTCGATCTCGGCGTTTCTCTCTTCTTTGGCTGACGGTCTGCAGCCAGTGTCGTTCCTTGGGTGAGAGTGGACCGCTGGGTTCGGAGGAGGCCCAATGGCCGTCCTCAAACAGCCAGAATTTCTCCCGCGTGTGGGGGTCGATGATGTAGCGGACCCGGCCATCCGTCTTGATGTTGTGGTGGTGCTGGCAAATGGCCGCCAGGTTGGCGGCAGTGGTGAGGCCACCCTCCTCGAAGTCGACACGGTGGTCCATCTGTGCCCGGAACCCGTGGCAGTGACAGTCGGGATAACCGCATCCGCCGTCCAGTCCGATGACCACCGCCCGGATATCCTCCGGGGTGGCATAGGAGTTGGCCACCTTGCCATAGAGGTGATCCATGTCCTGGATTTCGGTGGCCTTCTCCGCCAGCAGGTCGGTCGCTTCCGGACTGATCCAACCGATTCCGGAAATCCAGCCAGGGGCATCTTCCACATCGTGGGCGCGGTACATGTTGAGTACCACCGTTGTCTTGCCCTCGCCGCGGATGAGCTCCTTGAAGGCTTCCGTCAGGCTGATGTCCCGGGCTGCTGCATGCTTGCGCACCCGCTCGTCGATCTCAAGGGCTGACACCGAGTCCGTGACGACGTCGACGTACCCCTGGCTGCCGTCGATCCCGACGGAGAACCCCTCCCCTGCCGGGGCGGGCGTGTCATTGGCGGAGATGGTGTCGTCCAGGGTCAGGATGATGGCGTTGAGCTTCCTGCGGATCGCCCCGGCGGTGGGCAGGTTCTGATTCGGCCGCGTGGGCGTGAGGTAGGTGGTGAGTTCCTCGTCGATGATGCGCAGATGTTCGGTGACGTCTGCGTCCACCTTGCAGAGCACTGCGTCGATGGCCTTCAGTCTGGGTAGATCGAGATGGAAGAGGCGCTCCTGGAGGGCTTTGAGCCTCGGTAGTTCACGCAAACGGTGGTGGGCGAACAGAGCGCTCTGGATGTAACGATCGCCGTATCCCGTGGAGCTACGGAGCGACGCCAGGACAAGCTCGATATCCGCCATTTCATCGGGAAGAACTGACTGCCACATCTCGTGGTCGGCGCGGCGAATCCGTGCACCGTTAATCGCCACCCGGTCCGTTGTTGAGCACACCGAGTAGAAGTTGGTCGGATGAAGTAGTTCCCTGAGTACCCGGTCCACGACCGACTCCGGAGCCCCCATGACTCGCCCTCCCCTTAGGCTGTACGTTCGATACCAACGTTAGAACATGTGTCCGGAAGGTGCAAGGGGTAAACAGAAAAGGCACCCGCCCACCAAGGTGGACGGGTGCCGGGTCCGGGAAAGCTATCCGCGCTGTGTGGCAGCCTTCATCGCTGAAACAAACTCGGTCAGTTCAGACTTCAGGGCAGGCATATCGGTGATGCGTCCCGGGTTCGGGTGCACGCCTTCGACGTACCTGTCGATCAGCTTGGTGATGGCGGATCCGGAGATCGCACCTGCAGCGCCGGCCGCGATCGCCTCGGCAACGTGCTGCGGTGTGGAGATGCCGAAGCCCAGAAGGATAGGGGCGCCACCGAAACGTTTGACGTTCTCGACGACCTCCTTGAGGCCCGTAGTCTCGGATTCGCGTTCCGTGCCGGTCACCCCGTGACGGGAAACGGCATAGATGTAGCCCGTGGAGTGGGCGGCAACGCCTGCGAGGGTCTTCTCGGCGGCCTGGGCCGGGGCGATGAAGATGGGGTCGATGCCGGCGGCTCGGGCGGCGGCGGCGAAGGGCTCGCCTTCGCGCACGGGGACGTCGGGAAGCAGGATGGAGTCCGCCCCTGCCTCGGCGAATTCGCGGTAGAAGGTGTCGATGCCGCGGGTGAAGGGCACGTTGCCGTAGATGAGCATGCCGATCGGCAGATCCGGGAATTCCGCGCGGATGGTGCGGATCTGTTCGAGTGCGCCATTCACCGTTGCGCCACCGTCGAGGGCGCGGATGTGGGACTTCTGGATCGTGGGGCCGTCAGCGACCGGATCGGAGAAGGGGACGCCGAGCTCCAGGGCGTCGGCACCCGCGGCGACGACGGTTCGGACGATCTCCAGGGCGTCGGCTGACGTGGGGTCGCCGAGCATGAGGAAGGGGACGAATGCGCCCTCGTTCTTCTCGGCGAGTGCGGAGAATAATTTGTGGTAGCGGGTCATGACTACTGAGCCTCCTTGGCCAGGACGAGCGAAGGGTTCTCTTCAAGGGCGCGGCGGACGTGGTCGACGTCCTTGTCACCGCGACCCGACAGGGACACGAGGATGGTGATGTTCTCGCCCTTGTCCTCCGCCAGCTTCGCGCGCTTGAGCGCGTAAGCCATGGCGTGGGAGGACTCCAGGGCGGGGATGATGCCCTCGTACAGGGAGAGGAGCTGGAAAGCCTCGAGGGCTTCGGCGTCGGTGATGCCGACGTAGGTGGCCCGGCCGGTGTCGTGGAGGTAGGCGTGCTGCGGACCGACGCCCGGGTAGTCCAGGCCGGCGGAGATGGAATAGGACTCCTCCACCTGACCGTCGGAGTTGCGCATGAGGTAACTGCGGGCACCGTGAAGGATGCCGATCTGGCCATTGTTGATCGTGGCACCGTGCTTGCCGGAGTCCAGGCCCAGCCCGCCAGGTTCGGCCCCGACGAGTTCGACGCTCTCTTCGTCGATGAAGTCGGCGAACATGCCGATGGCGTTGGAACCGCCACCGACGCACGCGACTACGAGGTCCGGCAGACCACCGGTGCGCTCGAGCATCTGAGCCTTGGCCTCCTCGGAGATGACGCGGTGAAACTCACGCACGATCGTCGGGAAGGGGTGGGGCCCGGCGGCGGTACCGAGGAGGTAGTGGGAATCGTGGAAGGTGGCGGTCCAGTCACGCAGTGCCTCGTTGACGGCGTCCTTCAGGGTGCCGGAGCCGGCGTCGACGGGGATGACTTTCGCGCCCATGAGCTTCATGCGGAACACGTTGGGTTGCTGACGCTCGACGTCCTTGGCGCCCATGTAGATGACGCACTCGAGGTCGAGCAGTGAGCAGGCCAGTGCCGTCGCGGTACCGTGCTGGCCGGCGCCGGTCTCGGCGATGATGCGGGTCTTGCCCATGCGCTTGGCCAGCAGGGCCTGGCCGATGACCTGGTTGGTCTTGTGCGCGCCGCCGTGGACGAGGTCTTCACGCTTGAGGAAGATCCGTGCGTGTCCTCTCCCCTGGCCCGGGAGCGGGAGGTTGGAGCATTCGGTGAGCGGAGTCGGACGGCCGAGGTAATCGCGGAGGTAGGTGGCCAACTCCTCACGGAAGGAGGGGTCGTTCTGTGCGTCGACGAAGGCTTGCTCGAGCTGGTCGAGGGCCGGGATGAGCGACTCGGGGACGAACTGTCCGCCGAATTCGCCGAAGTAGGCCGGCAGGATGGTCGCGCCGCCGTCGCGCTCGGAATTGGTGGTGTTCATGTCTTTCAATCCTATGGGTAGCTGAAGCTGCGAATGGTGGCGAATGCGTGCCGCAGGGCGCCGGCGTCCTTCCTGCCCGCCCACTCCCCTGCCCCGACGGGGTACTCCACGCCGGAGTTGAGGTCGAGGCCGAGGCATCCGACGGTGAGGGCGTCGCTGAGGTTTGTGGGCGAGAGCCCTCCGGCGAGCAGGCTGTGCTGCTTCACTTCAGCGGGGATGGACGTCCAGTCGAAGGTGGTGCCGGTGCCGCCCTCGCCGGAGTCGAGGACGAGCTTGTCGACGTCGCCGACGATCGCCTTCGCCCACTCTCCGTCGGCGGAGGTCATGGAGACGGCGCGCCAGATCTCGACGCCTTCCGGCACCTCGGCCCGGACTGCACGCACGAGTTCGAGTTCGGCGTCGACCGACCCCTGGTAAGGCGCGTGGATCTGCACGGCCACGACTCCGTCGAGACAGAGCGTGCGGTAGTCCGAGGTGCGGCGAGAAACTGCGACGTATTTCAGGCCACCCTCGGAGGCGATGATCTGCTCGGCGGTTTCACGTGAAACATTGCGCCGCGAGGGCTCGTCGAAGATGAGTCCGCCGTAGACCGCGCCTGCCGCAGCTGCGGCTTGGGCGGCTGTCGGGGAGGTCAGGCCGCAGACCTTGTTCGGGCCGTACACGAGCTCGCGCGCGGCCAGGTCGACGTCCGGCTGGGAGGTCAGCTGCGAGCCGACGAGGAAGCCGTTGGAGTGGCCACCGAGCTGGCGGACGGTCTCGCTGTTGCGGATGCCGGATTCGGAGACGACGACCGCGTCCTCGGGTAACAGGGCCGCGAGACGTGCAGAGCGTTCCAGGTCGATGGAGAGGTCGTGGAGGTTCCGGTGATTGATTCCGAAGATTTTCGCTCCCAGATGTAGAGCGCGCTCCACCTCCTCCTCGTCGATCACCTCGGTGAGGATATCCAGGCCGTAGCGGGCGGCGACGTCGGCAAGCTCGGTGTACTCCTCGTCGGAAAGCACGGAGAGCATGAGCAGGATCGCGTCGGCGCCGAAGTAGCGGGCGGCGTGGATCTGGATCTCGTCGATGATGAAGTCCTTGCACAGCACCGGCAGGTGGGTCGAGGACGCGACGGTGGCCAGGTGGTCATAGTCGCCGCCGAAGCGATCCGGTTCGCAGAGGACGGAGATGCCGCTGGCGTAGCGGGAGTAGACGTGGGCGATCGCGCCCGGCTCATAGTGCTCCCGGATCATGCCGAGTGAGGGCGATGCGGACTTGCACTCCATGATGAAACGGTTGCCGCCGCGGCCGTCGGCACGCAGGTTCTCATGGAGTGAACGGGTCGACTTCGTCAGCGTGGAGAGGTCCACGTGTGCGATGCGGGCACGGATCTCCTCAAGATGGCCGCGACGGCCTTCGACGATGCCCTCGAGAACGGTCGGAAGATTGTTATGCGCCATAGTCGGTCCCTTCGTGCTTGGCGAGCCATTCCCGGACAGTGCCGTCCGAGATGAGCTTCTGCGCGAGCTCGGTGCCCTCGCGCAGCGAGTCGACGCGTGAGTTCAGGTAGAACATCGCGCCTGCGTTCACGGCCACGGCGTTGCGGTGCGCGGCCGGGCCCGTGCCGTCGAAGATGGCGCGCATGTGGACGGCGTTCTCCTCGCCGTCGCCTCCTACGAGATCGGCGAGTTCGCACTTCTCGACGCCCAGTTCCTCCGGCGTCACCTGATAGAAGATGATGTCGCCGTCCTCCTTGAGTTCCCATATGTCGGTGGGTCCGTGGACGGCGATCTCGTCGGTGCCGGAGCCGTGGACGACCAGTGCCCGGGAGCGGCCGAGTTCGCGGAAGACCTCGGCGATCATCTGGCCCTGCGCCGGGTTGGCCACGCCCATGATCTGGAACTCGGGGCGTACCGGGGAGAGCAGCGGGCCGAGCACATTGAAGATGGTGGGAATCCGCAGGGCCTTGCGCACCGGCTGCGCGTGGGCGATGGCAGGGTTGTAGGCCGGGGCGAAGAGGAAGGTGAAGTTGGCGGCCTCGAACTGACGCTGGGCACGCTCCGGGTCGAGATCCAGCGGGATGTTCAGGGCCTCGAGCACGTCCGCGGAACCGGACTTGGAGGACACGGAGCGATTGCCGTGCTTGACCACTTTGAGGCCACCGGCGGCGGCGACCAGCGATGCCCCGGTGGTGATGTTGATGGTGTTGGCGCCGTCGCCACCCGTGCCGGCGGTGTCGAGCACGCCCTTGCCGGAGACCGGGAAGGGGCGACCCGCGTTGAGGAAGGCCTTGGCTGCGCCGGCGATGTCGGCGAAGGCTTCGCCGCGGGTGCGGATGGTGGCCAGGAGGGCCGCGATATGGACGTCGTCGTATTCGCCGATGGTCATCGGGGTGAAGACCTCCACGGCCTCCTCGACGGTCGGGGTCTTCTTGTCCAGGTACTTGATGAGCACCTGGAGGGTATCGGGGTGGGTCATCGGCGGGAATCCTCTTTCCGGGAAATGGGGAGAAGTTGTTCGACGCAGCGCGCCAGGATGATCGGACCCGTCGGGCTGAGAACGCTCTCCGGGTGGAACTGCAGGCCGATCGCCATACCGTTCTCGGTCTCGGCCGCCATGACGACGTCACCGATCTCGGTCTCCGTCGTCGCCAGCGACCGCAGCCCTGCGGGAGCCGCAAGGCAGCCGAGGGAGTGGTAGCGGGCGACGGGTACGAGGCGGGCGACGACGCCGGGCAGACCGGCGTCGAGGGCCAGTCCGGCGAAGACGGGATGCTCGACTCCGGCGTCGGTGAGCGTCATCGGGACGGAGACGCCGTGGACGGGGCCGCAGGGTTCCACCGTACCGCCGTGGTGTTCGAGCAGTGCCTGGAAGCCGAGGCAGATGCCCAGCAGCGGGATCTCGCCGAGCACGCGGCCGAGGATCTGCATCATGTTGCCCGCGTCCGCCGGGTAGCCGGGGCCGGGCGAGAGGCAGATCAGGTCGGGTTCCGCTGCGAGCACGTCCTCGACGGCGACGGTGTTACGGAAGACGGTGCAGCGGTATCCGGCCTCGGCGAAAGCGTCGACGAGGTTGTAGACGAAGCTGTCGTGGTTGTCGATGAGAACGATGTGCGTCATCGGATGACCTCCAGGGTGGAATCCGCGGCGAGCGCGATGGCGTTGAGCACGGCGTAGGCCTTGTGCAGGGTTTCGTCGGCCTCGGCCTGCGGGTTGGAGTCGCGGACCACGCCGGCGCCGGCCTGGACGGAGGCGACGCCGTCCTGGACGAAGGCGGAGCGGATGACGATGCAGTTGTCCATGTCGCCGTTGCCCCGGAGGTACCCGATGGCACCGCCGTAGGAACCCCGGCGTCGCTTCTCGACGCCGCGCAGCAGCTCCATCGCCCGGATCTTCGGCGCGCCGGACAGCGTGCCCATGTTCATGCAGGCGCGGTAGGCGTCGAGGGCGTCCAGTTCGGGGTCGAGCGTGGCGGTGACGCGGGAGACGAGGTGCATGACGCGGGAGTAGCGGTCCACCTGCAGCAGGTCGGCGACCCGGCGGGTGGCGGGCACGGCGACGCGGGCGAGGTCGTTGCGGGCGAGGTCGACGAGCATGGTGTGCTCGGCGATCTCCTTGGCGTCGGTACGCAGTTCCAGCTCCATGCGGATGTCCAGCTCGTCGTTGATGGAGCCGTCCGGGTTCATGCCGCGGGGGCGGGTGCCGGCGATGGGGTAGAGCTGCACTTCGCGGGTGGTGGAGTCGAACTTCAGGTTGGACTCGGGTGAGGCGCCGAAGAGCTCGTAGGGGCGACCGTTGGTGCCGATGCCCCGCTGGTAGAACATGTACGGGCTGGGGTTGGTTTCGCGCAGCTGGCGGTAGGCGGCGAAGGCGTCGGGGCAGGGCGCGGTGAAGGTGCGTGCCGGGACAACCTGGTAGATGTCGCCGTCGTAGATGTTCTGCTTGAGGGCGACCACCTGCTCGCGGAACTCCGCGTCGGGGATGTCGGCGGTGACCTTCAGGACGTCCTCGGGGTGGTGCTCCGGCTCGTAGCTGTGCTCGGCGGCGTCGATAAGTGCGGCGAGTTCTTCGAGCCGGGCAGAGAGATCCGCCTCATCGAGGGAGACTCCGGTGAGGTGTGCGGTCTGTGATCCGTGGTTGATGGTGAGCACGATCTCGGCCAGCACGAACTGGTAGTCCGGGTAGGTGTTGGTCCCCTCCCCCACCGCGGGCAGCTCCTCGAAGGTCTCCAGGAAGTCGAAGGCGATGCCGCCGGCGAGCATGGGCAGCGTGTGTGTGGGGTCCTCGTAACCTGCGTCCCGGGTCAGGGCGCGTAGCGGCTCGACGGGGCTGACGGCCGTGAGGCGTTCGCGTTCCTCGACGGCGTCGGTCCGCGGGAACTTGAAGGTGCCGCGGCCGTAGTCGGCCAGCTGTGCGTTGAGCTTCTCGACGATCATCTCACCCGAGGCCGTCAGCGGCGTCGCGGTCACCGAGTGGCCGGTACAGGTCAGTCGTACCGAGGAGGTGAGGACCGCGACGGAGGAGATGCCTGACCGGGTGGTGATGTCGGCCGACTCCAGAAGGACGGAATCCTGGGTGGTGGTGCCGCCGAGATGGGCGAAGAGTCCGGAGGCGTCCGCGTGATAGCGGACTTCGCGGGTGAGCACCACGGGCGGGGAACTACTCGTCATCGGGTCATTCTACTTTCCTGGGGTGTTGGTTTCCCGCTGCCGGCCAGGTGGTGTACCCGAGAAAGATACAAGGCCCGCAGCGCTTCCTGGGGAAGCCGGCGGGCCTGAGATTGAGTGCAACACGTGTGGCTCGCCGATTAAGCGCGCCACCACCACTGGGTGCTTCGAGTTGAAGTCGAGTTGTTCACGTCACAGACGTTAATCTCCCTTCCGCCCCGACGCAACTCCTCCCGATGGGGTATTCAGAGAGCATGACCCCGCGCGCCTCAACCACCACCCTGCTCGCCGGTTCAACTCTCGCGGCCGTCGCGGTTCCACAGGTGATGGCGATCGCCAGACTCGTCGGTGTGGAACCCGGTCTCGGCCTGACGGGCTTCATCATCGGCGCCGTGGTCTTCGGGGCGGTGGGCGCCCACCGCATCATCAACGTCGGGCCTGACTCCAGCATCGCTCCCCTGCTCGCCGCCGGTGTCCTCGTGGTGGGCTCGGCGGATGGTTCACTGCCGCTGCTGTCACTGATGGTGGCTGTTCTGCTCATCGGCGTCGCCCTGATCCGGGGCAGCTGGATCACCCAGTTCCTCTCCCGCGCCGTCACCGTCGGGCTGCTCGCCGGCATCGGCCTGCGCATCGTGATCAGCCAGATGGAGACGGTGCTCGCCGGGCCGGTCGTCGCTGGGCTGAGCGCGGGTGTGCTGGTGATCATCCTGGTGACCCAGGCGATCAGTCCCCGGCTGCCCGGCGCGCTTCTGGCACTGATCCTGGCCGCTGCGGTCACGGGTCTGTTCAAGCTTGATGTGGCCGTCCTGGCGGAAGTGGATACGGTGTTCACCTTCGTCTCCCCGTTGACCCTCCCCTGGGGGCTGGCGGTCCAACTCCTGCCCACTGCCCTGGTCATTGCGCTGTTGATCACCGTGCAGACGGGTGCGACCGAGGCCGCCACCCGTCAGGGCCGACCCGATCTCGACCGTGACATCGGGGCCATCGGTGTGGCGTCCGCGGTGTCGGCGCTCTTCGGTTGCTTTGCCCTGAACGCCTCTCCCGCCCGCACCCGGGTCATCCAGGCCGCCCGCGGCACGAACCAGTTCGTGTCACTGGTGGCGGCGGGCCTCGTGGCGCTGGTGCTGTTCTTCGGTGGGGGCCTGGTGCCTCTGCTCCCGGAGGCCGCGGTGTCGGCGGTCCTGGTGCACATCGCCTTCACTCTCATCCGCGTGAAGGAGCTGCGCCGTATCTTCGCCTACAGCCGTGCCGAGTTCGGTGTCGCGCTGCTGACGGTCGTGCTCGTTGTCACGCTCGGCATCGCCGAGGGGGTGGCGGTAGCGGTGCTGCTCACTCTGCTGGACCGCACACGTCGGGCCGCCCGGCCGCTGGCTTACCGCAAGGGGCTGATCCCTGAGTCGAACCACTGGGTTCCCGTGGACGTCGGCATCGAGACCCATCAGGTCCCGGGCGTGCTGGTCTGGTCGGTGGAGGCGCCGATCTGGTACGCGGACGCCGATTACGTCGTGTCCGGCCTGCATGAGGAGATCGAGGACTCCGGCCCCTACAAGGTGGTGGTTCTCGACGCCGCCGCCATCACCGACCTCGACTACACCGGCGTGCAGGCGCTGTCCTCGCTTGTCGACGCCCTAGCCAAGGACGGCATCGATCTCCTCGTCGCCCGCGCCAATCTGCCGACCATTGAAGGCCTGGAGCGGGCGCGACTGCAGGTGCCGATGTTCGCGACGGTGGCCGACGCCGTGAAGGAGGGGGCACGTATCGCGGATCTGGGTGACGAGTTCCGGGCCGCCCGGGGCAAGAAGAAGGATCTCGCCGCACTGGAGGACGCCGGCCTCGACCGGTCAGCGGTGCTCCGTCAGTGGCAGGAGGATCACCGGGAGGACTGATCTACTGCTGGTCCGCCTGGGAGGCGGCGCGGCGCAGGGCGTCGACGTCCACCTCGGGGGAAGGGGCGCCACAGTTGCAGTTCTCCCCGCAGCCGCCTTCGGCGTGCTCCTCGGCGTCGAGAAGCGAGGCCATCCGGGCGCCGGCGCTGGCGCCGCCACCGAGCGCGGCGACGGCAAGCAGCACCGAGACGACCGGCAGGACCCACATCCAGCCGCTCGCGATGAAGGAGATCAGCGCGCCGAAGAGCAGCGCCACTCCGCCGAAGGTCCAGACCGGACCGGCGACGGCATGCGCGGTTTCCCACGCCGCCTTCGACTTACGGACCTCCGGCACCCGGAGGCCGAAGATCGGGTTACCCGGGAGCTTCTTCGCCCACGAGAGGGTGCCGAACAGTAGCAGGGCTACGGCGAGGACAAGCAGGATCACACCGATGACGGTCATGGGGAATCATTGTAGTCCGTGGATGCTGGGGTAAATTTCGGGGTATGAACCTCAAGCGACTCTCGCAATATCTGTTGTTCAGGGTGCTGGTCGCAGTCATCCTCGGCATCATCGGCAGTTTCTTCTTCCCGGAGTGGCTGGCCCGGGTGTTCGCCACCTTCAACAGCCTGTTCGGCAACTTCCTCGGCTTCTTCGTTCCGGTCCTCATCTTCGCGCTCATCACCCCCGCCATCGCCGGCCTGGGGCGCGGCGCCGGTAAGTGGCTCGGCATCACCACGGGCATCGCCTACGCCTCAACCATCCTGGCGGGCCTGCTCGCCTACGCGGTGGCGATCAGTGCGTACCCGTCGCTGCTCGGCGAGGAGTCCGTGAACACCGGCATCTCCGACATCGACGAGGGCGCGATCACCCCCTACTTCCAGATCGAGATGCCCCCGCCCTTCGAGGTGATGACCGCCCTGCTGCTCGCGTTCTGCGTCGGCCTGGCCATGACCGCCGTGAAGTCGGAGACTCTCCTCAAGGCTTCGCAGGACCTGGAACGGGTGATCATGAAGGTCATCGGTTCCTTCGTCATCCCCCTGCTGCCCGTGTTCATCTTCGGCATGTTCCTGACAATGGGAATGAACGGCAACCTCACCGACACCCTCAAGGTGTTCGGCAAGGTGATCATCCTCGCCATCGCGATGACCTTCGTGTTCCTGGCCTTCCAGTTCGGCGTCGCCGGCGCAGTGGCCAAAATCAATCCCTTTGTCGCGTTCAAGAACATGCTGCCGGCGTACGCCACCGCGCTGGGTACCTCATCCTCCGCCGCGACCATCCCCGTCACCTACGCCGCGACGTTGAAGAACAAGGTCGACCAGAACGTCGCCGGGTTCGTCATCCCGTTGTGCGCGACGATCCACCTGGCGGGCTCGATGGTGAAGATCACCCTCTTCGCCTTCGCCATCGTCCACATGTCCGATCTCGAGGTCTCCCCCGCCCTGGCCGTCGGCTTCATCCTCATGCTCGGCGTCACCATGGTTGCCGCGCCGGGTGTGCCTGGCGGAGCGATCATGGCGGCCGTCGGTCTGCTGTCGTCCATGCTGGGCTTCACCGATGAGCAGGTGGCCCTGATGATCGCGGCCTACATTGCCATCGACTCCTTCGGCACCGCCGCGAACGTCACCGGTGATGGTGCGATCGCGCTGATCGTCAACCGCTTCGCCAAGGGACGGATGAGCAGGGTCCGCGAGGTGGAGCGCACCGAGCCGGTCTAGTGTTCTTCGCGGCGGGAGCAGTCGGTGGGGCCGTCCCAGCTGGGGTAGAGATCCATGGCGTCACTGCCGACCGGGATCCGCAGCAGTTTCACGGAGGTGAAGAACAACGGTGTGCTGGCCGTGTTCGGGATCATCTGCAGGGTGACGGCGGCGTCGTGGAAGCGTTTCACCTTCTCGGGGTCATGGTTCCACACCCGGTGCAGCTCGCCGTCCATCTCGAAGGTGAGCCAGTGCTCATCGTGGGCCAGGGCGCAGACCTTCTTGATCTCCCCGGGCTTCTTCATGGTGAGCCCCGCCTGGATCCAGTGGACGGCATGGCCGGGGCTGTAACCGGTGCATTCGTGTGTCATGGGAGTCATCTCCTCGTGCTCGTATCTTCCCCGCCGCGTGTTCGCGCGGGGCCGATCTTCCCTCGGGGGCACCGTCCTACGAGTGGCGGTTGCCAGTCAGCCGGCCGGGGGCCGTGTGGCTGAGCTTCTTGATCGTGAACCGAGAATAGCAGACCCTAGACCAAGCTGTCTAGTTTGCGGTGAGGGGAACCCCCGTGCGGTCCCGAAGGGAGAGGGCGGCGAGGAACCCGATGGTCGTCGCAACGCAGAGATAGACGGTGACGCTGTACGTCGAGCCGGTGGACTGCACGAGGGCTGCGGCGATGGTGGGCGCGAAAGCGCCGCCGAGGATGGCGCCGATGGCGTACGTCAGCGACGTGCCCGAACCACGCACCGGCGTGGGGAAGAGCTCCGCGTACATCGCCGCCTGCTGGCCGTAGGTGAGTCCCAGCGCCACGCCCAGAAGGAGCATCGCCGCCCACAACCACCCGGTTTCCCGCATGTCCACCAGGGGGAACAGCGCTGCCGCCGCGAGGAACTGGAAGACGAAGCCGCCGAGATAGGTCTTCCTGCGCCCGATGCGGTCCGAAAGCGCGCCGGCGAAGACGGTGGACACGAGCCACGCCACCGCCGCCCCCGTCACCGCCCACAGCACCGTTCCCCGGCTCATGCCCAGCTGAGTGGATGCGTAGCTCTGGATGTAGCCACCGGCGACCATGTAACCCACCGTGCCGTTGCCGGCGAACACCAGCGCCGCGATGAGGACCTTCCGCCAGTGGTCGCGCAGCAGCGTCCGCAGCGGGCTGTGGGCCATGCCGGTCATTTCCTCGAACACGGGGGATTCTTCCACCCCACGGCGGATCCACCAGCCGACGAACATCAGCACGATCGACAGCAGGAACGGCACACGCCAGCCCCACTCGATGAACGCGTCCCCCGGCGCGATGACATTCATCAGCGCAAGCATGCCCGAACTCAACAGCAGTCCGGCAGGTGCGCCGGCCTGAGGCCCCGCCCCGAACAGGCCCCGCTTCTCGACGGGCGCGTGCTCCACCGCCAGCAGCACCGCCGAGCCCCACTCCCCTCCCGCGGAAATGCCCTGGATGATGCGGAAGAAGACCAGCAGCAGAGGTGCGGCGAGTCCGATCGAGTCGTAGGTGGGCAGGAGCCCGATGGCCGTGGTGGCCCCGCCCATGGCGATGAGCGTGACCATGAGGATGATGCGGCGCCCCAGCCGGTCCGAGAAGTGCCCCGCGAGGACTGCGCCGAGCGGGCGGAAGAGAAAGGACAGCCCGACGCTGAGGAAGGAGACGATCGTCGCCGCACCCGCATCGAGTTGTCCGAACATCACCTGGTTGAACACCAGACCCGCGACGGCGGCGTAGAGGAAGAAGTCGTACCACTCGATCGCCGTTCCGATGGTGGTGGCGGCGATGACGCGTCGGTCCTCCGCGGCTGAGTTTCGTCTGTTCATGCACCGGGAGATTACCCCCTGGTTTCTCGGCTCACCTGGTCAATGTCACGGTTGCCTCTGAGCAGTCATCGGGGTCTCATCTTCGCCACGGTCTGCGGTGCCGGCACCCTTCGGACGCAGAGTGAGGATGTGTACCGTCACGGCGGCGGCGATCAGCGGCAGGATGACGGCCGGAATGCGCATGTCGGACCAGGCCAGGAAGCCCGACGACGGCACGATGCTCACCCACAGCAGGCCGACGGTGCGGAGCTTGTGGGAACGCGTCATCGTGTTGTTGTAGTAGTTCGAGATGTACTCCCCCAGCACCCGGTGGTTGACCAGGTACGTGTGCAGGCGCTCCGAACTGCGTGCGAACAGGAACGCGGAGAGCAGGAGGAAAGGGGTCGTCGGCAGCAGCGGCAGGAAGATGCCCAGGACGCCGAGGAACAGACTGATCCCACCGATGACGATGAACAGCAGTCTGAGCATGTCATCCATCCTAGAATTAATTCATGGAATACAAAGTGGTGGAGGTCCGTGAAGGCCTCATTGGTGGCAGGCTTTCCGCGAAGAAGCTGGAGAAGATCCTCAACGACCACGGCCGGGAAGGATGGCGCTACAAGTCCATGACATCGGTGGACGTCAAAGGCCGGGTGGGGCCCGGGGGTGTGGAAGGTCTGGTGATGGTCTTCGAGAAGGGCTGATTGTCCTCCGCTTCCCTCGGATCCGATGGCCGGAACTCCGGCGGATCCATAAGTTTCTGCGTTAAGGTCAGATGAATCACTTCCCGCCGAAAACTTCAGAGGAGAGGCTTGCGTGAAGGTCGATGTACGCCGCGCCGCGCTCACGGGCTTTGCCCTCCTCCTGGTGCTGGGCATTGTTGTCGAGATTGTCGCTGCGAGACACTTCTCACCGCCCTACGACTGGGTGGGCAACACCATCAGTGATCTGGGTGCGACCACCTGCACCACGGTCAACTACTACTACCGCTCGGTCCAGGTGTGTTCACCGGCGCATCAGTTGGTCAACGCCAGCATGGCGATCAGTGGGTTGGCGATGATCGGTATGGCGACCATCCGTACCCGCACCGCCGGCTTCGACCGCTTCGCGGGTCTGCTGTGGGTGGTGGCCGGTGCGAGCACCCTCGGGATCGGTCTCATTCCCCTGGACGTCAGCCCCGATCAGCACACTTTCGTCTCGATCCCCCAGCTCCTTGCGCTGCCGATGGCCGTTTTCAGCAGTGCGATCCAGTACCGCGGCGCGATATGCCGGGCAGGTCAGGTCGTCGCCGTGGTGGGACTGGTGAGTGCTCTGTGGCTGTTCCTCGACTTCAATGCCCTGGAATACGCCGGACTGCTGGAGCGGATCATCCTCTGGCCGGCGTTCATCTGGGCCTTCTTGACGGGTATCTTCGGTCAGCGCAGGGTGCAGCAGGTCTGAGAGAGACTGGTGGAACAGAAACCGACCCCCGCCGGGTGGCGGGGGTCGGGTGGCGTGGGGTCACCGGGTGTAGGCGACGGTCACGTAGTGGAAGTTGCTGTCGGAGGTGACGTGGACGCCGTAGTTCTTCCAGTTTCCCGGTTGGTGACCGGAAGAATTGAAGTTGTTCACCATGGGGCGGTAGTTGTTCCTCTCCACCTTGTAGAAGCGGTACAGGGTGTTGTTGCCGACGTACCGTTCAGCGGTCTGTGTTCCTGAGACGCCGGAATGGTGCCAGGCGCTGGGGAGGCTGGCGGTCCGTGCCAGGTGGTTGACTGTGGCCGAGTTCTTTCCGGTGGAGCGCTTGGCCCAACTTTCTGCGGCGTTGAAGAGCTCCCGCTCTCCACGGTTCTGGTTGCCGGTCTCGTTGCCGGGGATCCAGGATGAGAGGTTTCCGAGGTTGGAGGATTGTGCGGATGCGACGCCGGTTCCTGCCAGGGTGAGGGCGGAGGCGGCTGCGATGACTGTGAGGGAGCGCGTGAACTTGTTCATGCAGATTATTTTATCTGCCATGCCCCCTCCGCGGGGTCACGATTTGACTTCTATGTCCTGATATGTTCCTGGTGTTCACGGCAGAAACTTCCGGCATCCGGCCGAAGAGTGGGAGTGTTGGCGGAACCCGCCATGAAAACCCCTTGCCCCATCCCGGGCCTCTTCCCCGTCACCGATTAGACTGATCGACCATGAGCACTCCGAATGACGGCACCGCATCGACTCCCGCGTTCCGTTACACCCCACAGCTGGCCAACGACATCGAGCGCAGCTGGCAGAAGTACTGGGTGGACAACGGCACGTTCAACGCCCCGAACCCGGTCGGCGACCTCGCCACCGATCAGCCCCTGCCGGAGGACAAGCTCTTCGTCCAGGACATGTTCCCCTACCCCTCGGGCGCCGGCCTGCACGTGGGTCACCCGCTGGGTTACATCGCCACGGACGTCTACGCCCGCTACAACCGTATGCTGGGTAAGAACGTCCTGCACACCCTGGGCTATGACTCCTTCGGTCTGCCGGCCGAGCAGTACGCCATCCAGACGGGCACGCACCCGCGGACGACGACGATGGCGAACATCAAGAACATGCGCCGCCAGCTGGATGCGTTGGGTCTGGGCCATGACCGTCGGCGCTCCGTCGCCACGACGGACCCGGAGTACTACCGCTGGACGCAGTGGATCTTCCTGCAGATCTACAACTCCTGGTTCGATGAGGAGCAGCAGAAGGCCCGCCCCATCGCTGAGCTGATCGCGCAGCTGGAGGCCGGCACCCGCACCACGAAGGACGGTTCGGACTACAACGATCTGAGCGACGTGGAGAAGCAGGAGGCCGTCGACGGGTTCCGCCTGGTCTACCGCTCGAACTCGATGGTCAACTGGTGTCCCGGCCTGGGCACCGTTCTGGCGAACGAGGAGGTCACGGGGGACGGGCGTTCGGAGCGGGGGAACTTCCCCGTCTTCCGCAAGAACCTCTCCCAGTGGATGATGCGCATCACGGCGTACTCCGACCGCCTCATCGATGACCTGGAGCTGCTCGACTGGCCCGAGAAGGTCAAGTCCATGCAGCGCAACTGGATCGGCCGTTCCCGCGGCGCCGAGGTGGATTTCCCGGCCCAGGGTCACACCATCCGCGTGTTCACCACCCGCCCGGACACCCTGTTCGGTGCCTCCTACATGGTGCTCGCGCCCGAGCACGAGCTCGTCGACGAGCTGGTGGCAGGGGGTACGGGTAGCTACGAGGGAGTCGACAGGCTCTGGACCTACGGTGCCGCAACGCCCGCGGAGGCCGTCGAAGCCTACCGCGCCGCGATCGCCGCGAAGTCCGACATCGAGCGACAGGAGAACAAGGAGAAGACCGGCGTCTTCCTGGGCGTGTACGCCACCAACCCGGTCAACGGCACGCAGATCCCGGTGTTCATCGCCGACTACGTCCTCACCGGGTACGGCACGGGCGCCATCATGGCCGTGCCGGCTCATGACGAACGCGACTACGAGTTCGCCACCGTCTTCGGCCTGCCGATCCTGGAGGTCGTCGCCGGCGGCGACATAACCGAGGCCGCCTGGACCGGTGACGGCACCCTGGTCAACTCCGCGAACACGCAGGGCCTGGACATCAACGGGCTGAACAAGGCCGAGGCCATCGAGCGCACCATCGCGTGGCTCGTCGCCGAGGGCAGGGGCACAGAGAAGATCCAGTACAAGCTGCGTGACTGGCTGTTTGCCCGTCAGCGCTACTGGGGCGAGCCCTTCCCGGTCGTCTACGACGAGCAGGGCCTGGCACACGCCCTGCCCGCGGAGATGCTCCCCGTCGAGCTGCCCGAGGTGGCGGACTACAAGCCGGTGTCCTTCGACCCGGAGGACGCGGACTCCGAGCCGCAGCCCCCGCTGGCGAAGGCCAAGGAGTGGGTCGAGGTCGAACTCGACCTGGGCGACGGCCCGAAGACCTACTTCCGCGACACCAACGTCATGCCGCAGTGGGCGGGTTCCTCCTGGTACCAGCTGCGTTACATCGACCCGAACAACTCCGAGAAGTTCGTCGACCTGGAGAACGAGCGCTACTGGACCGGACCGCAGTTCGACGGTGACTGCGGCGGCGTCGACCTGTACGTCGGCGGCGTCGAACACGCCGTGCTGCACCTGCTGTACTCCCGTTTCTGGCACAAGGTCCTCTTCGACCTGGGTCACGTCACCTCTGTCGAGCCCTACCGCCGCCTGTACAACCAGGGTTACATCCAGGCCTACGCCTACACCGACGCCCGCGGCGTCTACGTCCCGGCCGAGGAGGTCGAGGAGAAGGACGGCAGGTTCTTCTGGCAGGGCGAGGAGGTCAACCAGGAGTACGGCAAGATGGGCAAGTCCCTGAAGAACGCCGTCGCCCCGGATGACATCTGCAACAACTACGGCGCCGACACCCTGCGAGTCTATGAAATGTCCATGGGCCCGCTCGACACCTCCCGCCCCTGGGCCACGAAGGACGTCGTGGGTGCGCAGCGTTTCCTCCAGCGCCTGTGGCGCCTGGTCGTCGACGAGGAGAACGGTGACGCCCTCACCCGGGACCTCCCGTTGAGCGACGACGACAACAAGCAGCTGCACCGCACCATCGCGGGCGTGCGCGACGACTACGCCAACCTGCGCGTGAACACCGTCGTGGCCAAGCTGATCGAGTACGTCAACTACCTGACCAAGACGTACCCCGGCGCTGTTCCGGCAGCCGCCGTGGAGCCGCTGATCGTCATGGCCGCGCCCGTCGCCCCGCACATCGCGGAGGAGCTGTGGAAGCGCCTCGGCCACACCGGCACCGTCACGTTCGTGGACTTCCCCACCTTCGACGAGAAGTGGCTCGTCGACGACGAGATCGAACTGCCCGTGCAGATCAACGGCAAGGTCCGCGCCCGCGTGAACGTGCCTGCCGACGCCGACCAGGACACCATCATCGCCCGCGCGCTGGAGGAGCCGAACGTGGCCGCCCACCTGGAGGGCAGGAACCTGATCAAGCAGATCGTCGTCCCGGGCCGCATGGTCAACCTCGTGGTGAAGTAGGCCCATGACAGATACGGTGTCGGACACGGTCGCGGCAACAGTCGCCGAGTACACCGACACCGTTTTCGGCCTCATGGGCAGCGGCAACGCCTGGTTCATCCACGGGCTCGCCGAGCTCGGCGTCGACGTCATCCCGGTGCGCCACGAGGCCGCCGCCGTCGCCGCCGCGGACGCGTACCACCGCACGACCCGGCGCCTCGCCGTCGCGACGACCACCTACGGGCCGGGCTTCAGCAACCTGATCACCCCGCTCATCGACGCCGTCCTCAACCGCTCGCCGCTGCTCGTCGTCGCCGGCGCCTCGGCCGCCATCGACCATGTCGCTCTGGCAGAGACCACCGGTGCCTGTGTGCTCACCGTGGGCCCTGACCCGGCCGCTGACACCCGTCACGCACTCGATGTGGCGCTGGCGGAGTCGATGCCGGTGGTGCTGTTCCTTCCCTTCGGCGCGCCTGCAGCACCGCCCACCGCGACGACCGGAGACCCGGCGGAGGTCTCCCGTCTGCTTTCCGACGCCCGCCGGCCACTCATCCTGGCCGGTCGTGGCGCGGTGGGGGCGCGTCGGGAGGTGATCGCGCTCGCGCAGACCCTCCGGGCCGACGTCGCCACCACCGTCCCCGCCAAAGGCTTCTTCGAGGGTGCCCGCGACGTCCGTGACCTGGGGATCTGCGGGGGTTTCGCGTTCCCGGAGGCCGCCGAAGAGATCTGCCGGGCGGACGTGGTGCTGGTGGTGGGCGCCTCGCTCAACCGCTTCACCACCGACCACGGTCGGGCCTTCGGGCCGGAGGCGCACGTCATCCTGATCGACCGCCACTCCCCCACCTCCCCGCGGGTGGATGCCTTCCTGCCGGGTGACGCGGGCGAAGTGCTCGCAGGGCTCGCGGTGCGCGGCGTCGACAGGCAGCGTGCCCAGCTGCACACCGGTCACCCCTCGGGTTCCGAGTTCGCCGTGGACGGGCGTCTGGATCCCCGTGGCCTGTTCCGGAGGCTCAACGAGGTCCTGCCGCGCGGGCGTGTGGTGGTGACCGACGGTGGGCATTTCATCGCCTGGCCCTGCATGTACCTGGATGTGCCCGGGCCGGATCATCTGGTGGTGGTGGGCACCGCCTTCGAATCGATCGGCCTGGGTTTCGGCTCGGCGGTCGGCGTCATCGAGGCGGCCGGGGAACGGCTGACGGTCCTGGTCACCGGAGACGGTGGCGGGCTCATGGCGCTTGCCGACGCCGAGTCCGTCATCCGTCGCGTCCGCGCCACCGGCGGGCGGTGCGTGGTCGTCGTGGTCAACGATGCCGCCTACGGTGCGGAGATCCACCAGTACGCGACCCGAGGTGTGGCGGAGACGCCGATGCTCATCCCGGAGGTGGATTTCACCGCGCTGCTGGGGGTGTTCGGTGCGCGCGGCACGGTGGTGCACACGCTGGCGGACCTCGACCCGGTGGGCGAATGGCTCGCGGCGGGTGAAGCGGGGACCTGGGTGCTGGACTGCCGGGTCTCGCGTGAGGTGGTCGCCCCCTTCCTGAAGGGCAGGTAGCGCGGTTTTCACCCGCGACGGTCCGAGGCATCCTACATTCGAGGTGTGAAGAGCTTTCGCAGAACCATCGGTGTCCTCGCCTCCGTTGCGGCCGCCACGATCGCCTGTTCCGCCATCGCCGCTGCCGCCCCTGCCCTCCCCGACCAGTCCTCGCTGCCGCCGCAACCGGGCATCGACCCCGTCTTCAACGACCCCGGCTGCGTGCCCTCCCCCGCCCACCCGAACCCGGTCGTCTACTTCCACGGGACCGGCACGCAGTCGAATGAGTTCGCCGACTCCGCCCGATTCCTGCGTGATCAGGGCTTCTGCCTGTGGACCCGCCACTACGGAACGGACTCCGACACCATCCGCAACAACGTCCCCGGCCACAACGGACTCGGACCCGTCGACGACGCGGCGGATGAGCTCGCCGCGTTCGTCGATGAAGTGCTGGCCACCACGGGCGCCGGCCAGGTCGATCTGGTGGGCTACTCCCTGGGGGGAACGCTGACCAAGGTCTACATCCAGGGGCGGGACGGCGCAGGGAAGGTCGGCCGCTCGATCTCCTTCGGCGCGACGTACCGGGGGACTGACCTGGTCGGCGTCACCCATGTCGCAGGTTCAGCCCTGAATGCGAACCGGGGCTCCGCGGAATACCTCATCGGCGCCTCCACCTTCGACCAGTTCGAGGGATCCGAGTTCATCGCGCGTGTCAACGATCTCCCGGACACGACGCCGGGGATCATCTACACAGCCTTCTACACACCCTCCGAAACCGTGGCCACCCCGTACACCACCTCGATGTTGCAGCCCGTCGACGGGACAAGCGTAGCCAACGTCGACATGGAGGCGGCCTGCGGCAGGACCTTCACTCATCGTGACCTGCCCCGGAGTCCCGAGACACCGCACCTGGTGTACTGGGGCCTGACCCGCGCGGCGGAGAATACGGCGGCCACCAGGCAGGACTGTGGGAGTTGAGTGTCCGGATCCCGCCTATCGTTTCACCATTCCATTATGGGTAAGGACTATTATCATGCGGTGCGACCATCGTCGACTGTGGCATGTTCCTCGGCGTCGATCTTCAGCGTGCGCATCTTGCGGTAGAGGGTGGTGCGCCCGATGCCCAGGAGCTGGGCGGCCTGCGACTTGTTGCCGCCGGTCTCCCGCAGGGCGGTGGTGATCGTCTCGCGTTCGGAACGTTCATACCGGCTCAGCGACGGCTCCAGGGAGCGCCGCATGGCCAGGGGAAGGTCCCGGACCTCGATCAGCTCACCTCGGGCGATCTTGGCCTGACCGGCAATCATGTTCCGTAACTCCGGGACGTTTCTCGGCCAGGGCCAGGCCAGCAGCCGCTGCAGTGCTGCCGGTGAGAATCGGGGGGCCGGGGCACCGGGGTAGAGCTGTGCGGCCAGGGAGTTGATCAGCCCGGGGATTGCGGTGTGCTGTTCTGCCAGGCCGGGCATCTCGACGACCCGCGGACCCGAGCTGAGGACACCTGCCGGACGTTCGGTGAGAACGATCCGGGCCTTCTCCGGCAGTCGGGTGCGGGCGAGATCCTCCAGGAGGTGGCGGTTCCAGTCGCTGATGCCGGCACCTCCGGTGACGATCACCCCCCTGTCCTCATCGAGGGCCCTGATAACCAGCGCTGCGTCGATGTCGGATGCCGGAATTTCCAGAGGCTCCCTGCCGGTACGGTCGCGCAGCCACCGTTCGCTCTGGTGTCGCTTGCCCACACCGGCCGGACCCGTCACCCGGATGAGGCCGGGTTCCGACGCGGCGGCGTCCAACTCCCGGGCCACCTCCTCGTAGACGGGCCGAGGCGCAGGGTCCAGGAGCGGGATCAGGCCGACGCCGGTGTCCTGGTCTTGCCGGGACGCGTCGCGGGCGGGGAATTCGATGGCGAAGACGTCCTCTCCCCCGTCGCGTCGGATCCTGCGCACGAGGGTTTCGTGACCCAGCAGCGGAAGCGTCAGACGAAGTGCCTCGTCCTGCACCCAGCGGTGGCGGCGGAGCTCCTCCCACAGCAGGGCATGCGAACGGGCGTCGAGGTGGGCGAGGGCGGGAATGTCGGTCATGACCGTCTCGGCGTTCATCACCAGGACCGCACCCCGGGTGGACTTGAGCCGCCGGTAGGCCCGGGCCAGGTCCAGATCCCGGGACTCTGCCGCTGACTCCAGCCCGCTGGTGATCTGTTGCCCGGCCTGCCGCGCCATGGCCAGCATCAGGGACACGGAGACGTCGAGGGCGGAGGCGATGGAGACCGATCCGATGGCCCGACCGGTGATCGGGTGGATGATCGGCGCGCCGGCACAGGCCAGATCCGCCAACGCATCGTTGAAGTGCTCGCTCCCTCGGACGAAGACGGCCTGCCTGGCCTCGATCGGCGTTCCCAGGCCATTGGTGCCCAGGGTCTGTTCCGAGAAGTCGTACCCTTCGGTGGCGTTGACCCTGTCGAGCGCCCGGTTGTCGCGGGAGTCGAGGATACGGCGTGAGACGATCCGGCCGTTCCGGTCCGCGATCAGCAGGGACATCCGGGAGTCCTCGAGGTGGGTGGCCCACTGGTCGAGGACCCGTTCGGAGACGTCGAAGAGCGCCCCCTCCATGTCGGTGTGACCGGAGAATATCGGCTCGGCCGTTGTATCCACGCCCTGGGAGATGGAGCGCCGCCAGCTCTGTTCGATTTCTGGCGTCACCAGTGAGGCAGGGACCCGGGCGTACTGCAGTCCCCGGGTGATCATCTCCTCCCGCGCGGCCCTGAGCATGTCGGCCGGCGCCTGGTGCCCGGTGGTCATGTCGGTTCTCCTCAGGCAGTCAGGACGATACGCCCGGAGACGCCGCCCGCGGTCAGGTCGTCGAGCGCTCGGGCCACTTCCTCGACGGACAGGGGGCGCTCAATGATCGGGATGTGGGGAAGCTTCCCCCGGCGGGCGATGTCGACGAGTTCCCGCAGCTGCCCGAGGGTGCCCACGAAGCTGCCCTCGATGCGGATCATCCGGAGCGCGAGCAGTGCGGTCGGGATGGTGACCTCGCCGCCGAACAGACCGACCTGCACCATGACCCCGCCCTTGTTGAGGATGTCGAAGGCGGCGGTGGCCGTGGCCCCGTTGTTGACGAAGTCGATGACAGCGCTGGCGGGTCCTCCGAGGGCGTCTACGATGGCTCCGGCGACGTTGTCCCCTGACTTCACCGTGCTCGTCGCGCCCATCTCCTCGGCCAGGGTGAGGTTGCGTTCGGAGACGTCCACCGCGCAGACGTTCTGGTGGCCCCGGTAGCGCAGGATCGCGATGGCGGTCAGCCCCAGCCCGCCGGCACCGAAGAGCACGACGGGCTCATCCGCGTCCAGCGGCAGGACCCGGTCGACTGCGGCGTAGGCGGTCAGGCCGGAGCAGGCAAGGGTCGCGGCCCAGCTGGGGTCGAGGTCGGCGATGTCCACCAGGTACTTCTCATCGGGGACGAGGATGTATTCGGCGTAACCGCCGTGACGGGCGATCCCGAGGTTCTGGCCGGCAGCACAGCGGTTGTCATTGCCCTCCCGGCATTCGCGGCACTTTCCGCAGCCGATCCAGGGGTAGACGAGTCGGACGTCGCCGGCCCGGACGGTCTCGACGGCGTCGCCGACCTCGACGACCTCCCCCACCGTTTCGTGCCCCATGACGATGGGGTACTGGAAACCGCGGTCCTTCATGCTCATCTTTCCGCGGCTGCCCAGGTCATAGCCCCCCTCTCGCAGATGGGTGTCGGTGTGGCAGGCACCTACGCGGGTGACCCGCAGCAGAACCTGACGACCCTCCGGCTCGGGGGTGGGGATCTCCAGATCATGGATGGTCTGGTCGTCCGGCAGAACTCCGTATGCGTGCATGGGCACCTCTCGTTGTGGTTGGTTCAGTGATTGCCGTCACAAACTATGTCTACACGTTAAAGGTGCTGGAGGGAACAGTGATTCGAGCATCTTCCATGCTGAATGAACGTCCTATTAATGCCCTTAAGGCAATAATCCACCTGGTGGGGCACCTGTATCAAAGTGGAACAGGTGCATGTGCTGTGTGCGTTTACGGTAGTGGCAAGCGTGTGGTTCAAGTCACTGAATGGGCCGCGCTAAGTCACATAACACATAAGGCCCGCGGGATCTGACCCCGTGGGCGCAAGCAGCCGAGGAGACAGCATCATGACCACCCAGACCACCACCGGAACCCAGGACAAGCTGCGCGACCTCTACACGGAGTGGAGCCAGCTCATGGCGGACTACCCGACGATGAACATGCGCCTGTTCCGGGCCGTCTTCGACGAGTGGCACCAGCCCACCACCGAGCCGGAGAACGTCACCTACCGCGAGGACGTCGTCGGCGGCGTTCCCGGCATCTGGTGCCTGCCGGAAGGTGCGGATGAGTCCCAGGTCCTGCTCTACACCCACGGTGGCGGCTTCGCTGTCGGCTCCTCCTTCAGCCACCGCAAGCTCGCCGGCCATGTGGCCAAGGCCCTCGGCGCCGTGAGCTTCGTGCTCGACTACCGACGCGCCCCCGAGCACCCGCACCCCGCCCAGGTTGAGGACGGCGTCGCAGTCTTCGAGGCCCTTGTCGACTCCGGCATCGACCCGAAGAACATCACCACCATCGGCGACTCCGCCGGCGGCAACCTCGCCATCGCCATCGCACTGTCCCTCAAGGAGCAGGGCAAGCCCCTGCCCGGCCAGGTCATTGCCTTCTCCCCGTGGCTGAACATGGAGAACGACGGCAAGACCCTCGAGACCAACCTCGACACGGATGCCCTGATCACCCCGCAGCTGCTCGAGGGCATGATCGCCGGCGTGCTGGGCGACAAGATCGACCCCACCACTCCCCTGGCGAACCCGCTCTACGGCGACTACGAGGGCTTCCCCCGCATCTACATCAACGCCGGCTCCGTCGAGTGCCTGCGCGACAACGCAGAGCAGCTCCATGAGCGCGCCACCGCCGCCGGCGTCGACTCCACCCTCAACATCGCCGAGGGCCAGCAGCACGTCTTCACCTTCAACGCCGGGAACAGTGACGTGGCAGACGAAGAGATCGCCCGCCTCGCCGACTGGTACCGCCAGGGCCGCTGACCGTACCCCAGAACACCTCCCTACCCCCAGAAAAAGGATGTTTCTTATGTCTACGCAGAGTTCTTCCCCGAGTGTTGATGTCATCGTCATTGGTGCCGGTTTCGGTGGCCTTTATGGTGTGCACAAGTTCGCCAACGAGTTGAACATGTCCGTGCTCGCGTTCGAGAAGGCCTCGGGCCCGGCCGGCACCTGGCACTGGAACCGTTACCCCGGTGCCCTGTCGGATACCCGCAGCCATCTCTACCGCTACTCGTTTGACAAGGACCTGCTGCAGGACAGCTCCTGGGAGAACACGTATCTCACGCAGCCGGAGATCCTGGCGTATTTCGAGGATGTCGTCGAGCGGTTTGATCTGGCGCGGCACTACCGGTTCAACACCGAGGTCACCTCGTCGGTGTATCTGGAGGATGAGCAGCTGTGGGAGGTCACCGCCGGGGGGCAGATCTACCGTGCACGCTACGTGTTCAACGCGGTGGGGCTGCTCTCGGCGGTGAACATGCCCGATATTGCGGGCCTGGACACCTTCGAGGGCCTGGTGCTGCATACCGGTGCGTGGCCGGAGGGCATTGATCTGTCCGGCAAGCGCGTCGGTGTGGTCGGTTCCGGGTCGACGGGTACGCAGGTGGTCACAGCGTTGGGTCCGGTGGTGGAGCATCTGACGCATTTCATCCGGACGCCGCAGTATTCGGTGCCGGTGGGCAAGCGCCCGGTGTCGGAGGCGGAACTGGCGGAGATCAAGGCGAATTATGAGCAGATCTGGGAGCAGGCGAAGAACTCGTCGGTGGCGTTCGGGTTCGAGGAGGCCACCACTCCGGCGATGTCGGTGTCGGCGCAGGAGCGGGAGCGGGTGTTCCACCAGGCGTGGGAGGAGGGTGGCGGGTTCAACTTCATGTTCGGCACCTTCGGGGATATCGCCACGGATGTGGCGGCCAATGAGGCGGCCGCGGCGTTTATCCGGGGCAAGATCGCCGAGATCGTCACGGATCCGGAGAAGGCGCGGAAGCTGACCCCGCATGATCTCTATGCGCGTCGGCCTCTGTGTGATGACGGGTTCTACGACACGTTCAACCGGGACAATGTGGATGTCGTGGCGTTGAAGGAGACGCCGTTTCAGGAGATCACCCCTGAGGGTGTGGTCACCGCGGACGGGAAGCTCCATGAGGTGGATGTGTTGATCTTTGCCACGGGGTTTGATGCGGTGGATGGTAATTACCGTCGGATGGAGATCCGTGGTCGGGGTGGGGTGAGTATCAATGAGCATTGGGATGGTCAGCCCAGCAGTTATCTGGGTGTGACGACGTCGAAGTTTCCGAACTGGTTCATGATTTTGGGTCCCAATGGTCCGTTCACGAATCTGCCGCCGAGCATTGAGACGCAGGTGGAGTGGATTGCGGAGTTGGTGGCGTTTGCCGAGGCTAATGGCATCACGGCGGTGGAGCCGGAGGAGGCGACGGTGGAGGCGTGGACGGATACGTGTCGGGAGATTGCGGGGATGACGGTGTTCACGAAGGTGGATTCGTGGATTTTCGGTGCGAATGTGCCGGGGAAGAAGCCGTCGGTGTTGTTCTACCTCGGGGGACTGGGTAACTACCGGTCCATTCTGCGGGAAGTCGCCGACAGCGGATACAAAGGATTCCGTCTCACCCGGTCGTCCGAGCTGGCCTCGGCCTGACCTCCATCCCCCAACCAACCACAGGAGAGAAAACACCATGGGTGTCTACACCACCATCAACCCGGCCACCGGCGAAACCCTGGAAACGTACCAGGAGATCTCGGACGCTGAACTGCAGGAGCTCCTCGAACGTGCCGAGAAGGCCTACCGTTCCTGGCGCGCCACCCCTGCCGAGGAACGTAGGGCTGTCCTGCTGCGGGCGGCTGAGCTGCACCGCGAGCGGGAGGATGAGCTGGCGGGCCTGATCACCCTGGAGATGGGCAAGCCCATCGCCCAGGCACGCGGCGAGATCCAGCTGGTCGCCTCGATCTACGAGTACTACGCCAACCACCTCGAGGAGTTCATGGCAGAGGAGGAACTGGAGATCTCCGGGCCGGGCACCGCGGTGATCCGCACCGAGCCCATCGGCCCACTGGTCGGTGTCATGCCCTGGAACTACCCCTTCTACCAGGTCGCGCGCTTCGCGGCGCCGAACATCGCGCTCGGCAACACCATGATCATCAAGCACGCCCGCAACTGCCCTCAGTCCGCCATGGCCACCGAGCGCGTGCTCCGTGATGCCGGGCTGCCGGAGGGCGTGTACACCAACGCGTTCATCTCCTCGTCGCAGGTCGCCCACGCCATCGCGGACCCCCGTGTCCAGGGCGTCTCGCTGACCGGCTCCGAGAAGGCGGGTGCGGCGGTCGCCGAGGTCGCCGGCCGGAACCTGAAGAAGTGCGTGCTCGAACTCGGTGGCTCCGACCCGGTCATCGTCCTCGAGGACGCCGACATCGACGCCGCCGCCAAGGCAGCCGCCAACAACCGGCTCAGCAACGCGGGCCAGGCATGCACGGCGTCCAAGCGTTTCATCGTCCAGGACAGCGTCTACGACGAGTTCGTGGAGAAGCTGACGGAGAAGATGTCCCAGTGGGTGCCGGGCGACCCGACCGACGCGGCCACCAGGATCGGTCCGCTGTCCTCCGCCTCCGGCGCCGAGGACCTCGATGAGCTTGTCGACGACGCTGTCGCCCGGGGCGCCGAAGTCATCCTCGACGGCGGCAGTGAGGAGGGATCGGAAACCTACTACCGCCCCTCCCTGCTGGGCGGGGTCACCCCGGACATGCGGGTCTACCGGGAGGAGCTGTTCGGTCCGGTCGGCGTCGTCTACCGCTTCCACACCGTCGACGAGGCGATCGACCTGGCCAACGACTCCCCCTACGGTCTGTCCTCCAGCGTCTTCACCAATGACGATGAGAAAGCCCGGCAGCTCGCCGAGTCGCTCGAGGTCGGCATGGTGTGGATCAACAGCACCAGCAAGAGCGCCCCTGATCTGCCCTTCGGCGGCGTGAAGCTCTCGGGCTTCGGTCGGGAGCTGGGACGTTTCGGTTTCAACGAGTTCGCCAACAAGAAGCTCGTGCGCAACCCCCACGCCTGATACCGCGCAGGAGTGACACCCCGGACGGGCTCCGTCCGGGGTGTCGCCGTGTCTCCGGGTCAGCCCTCGCTGCGCTCGCGCAGGGCCAACATCACCGCGGACATGTCCAGCTGGCCGCGGCCGGAGGCGTCGAAGTCGGCGTACAACTGGGCGGCCGGTACCCCCAGCACGGAGTGTGTGCCGGTCATCTCCAGGGCCTCTCGCGCGAAGCCGAGATCCTTGGCGATGAGTGCCGCGGGTGCGCCGCCCTCATAGTCGTTGTCGGCGGGGAAGCCCTTGTCTATGCCCTTGGCCGGGGCATGCTCCTGCAGCGCCCAGGAGTTGCCCGTGGAGTGCGAAATGACGTCGTAGATCGTCTGGGCGTCCAGGCCGATGCGCTCGCCCATGAGGAATGCCTCGCACAGGGCGATCTGGTGGATGCCCAGGACCATGTTGTTGCAGATCTTCACGCCCTGGCCGGTGCCGACGGCGCCGCAGTGGGTGACGGCGTCGCCCATGGCATCGAAAAGCGGACGAGCCTCGGCGAAGGCGTCCGCGGGCCCTCCGACCATGATGGCCAGGGTGCCGTCGACGGCTCCGCCGTGGCCACCGGAGACCGGGGCGTCGAGGAACACGGAGCCGGCCGCTTCGACACGCGCGGCGTTGTCACGGGCCTCGGCGACACCGATGGTCGAGGAGTCGATGAACAGGCGGGGCTTGTTCCCCACCTTCTCGAGCAGTTCAGTGATGGTGGAGGCGACCAGGCCCGCGGTGGGGAGCATGGTGATCACGGCGTCGGCTCCCTCGGCGGCCTCGACGGAGGTGTCGATGATCTCGACGCCCGCCTCGGAGGCCATCTTCTTCGCCACGTCGGTGACGTCGAAACCGCGGACGGTGAAGCCCTCCTTGACAAGGTTGGCGGCCATGGGGCCACCCATGCTGCCGAGTCCGATGAATGCGATGTTCTTCATTTCTGCTGCCCTTCTTTCGTGCGGGATCGGGACGGAATCAACGGGGGGTCTCTCCGACGCTACGCCCGTCGGCAGGGGCCGGACGAGGAAAATACACCTCATCCGGCCCCTGCCGATGCGCGCGGGAGACTTCAGCTCCAGTCGAAGAAGCCCTTGCCTGTCTTGCGTCCGAGCTCACCGCGGGCGACCTTGTCACGCAGGATCTGCGGCGGCTCAAAACGCGGACCCAGGGTGGAGGCCAGGTACTCGGCGATGCCCAGGCGGACGTCCAGGCCGACGATGTCGGTGGTGCGCAGCGGGCCGGCTGCGTGCTTGTAGCCGAGCACCATGGCGTTGTCGATGTCCTCGGCGCCGGCCACTCCCTCCTCGACCATGCGCATCGCCTCCAGGGCGAGGACGTTGCCGAGGCGGGAAGAGGCGAAACCGGGGGCGTCGGTGACAACGACCGGGGTCTTGCCCAGTGCGCGGGTCCACTCGGCGGCTGCGTCGGCCAGCTCCGGGTCGGTGTTCTTCCCCACGACAACCTCGATGAGGTCGGAGGCCGGAACGGGGTTGAAGAAGTGCAGGCCGATGAAGTTCTCCGGACGCTTGAGTTCCTCGGCCAGCCCGTCGATGGACAGGGAGGAGGTGTTGGAGGCCAGCACGGCGGTCGCCGACAGGTGGGCCTCGACGCCGGTCAGGGAGGCGACCTTCAGGTCCCAGTCCTCCGGGACAGCCTCGACGACGAGGTCGCGGTCGGCGAAGTCGCTGTGGTTCGTGCTCACGCGGAAACGGGCGAGGATCCCGTCGCGGTCGCCGTCGAGTCCGCGGGAGAGGGACTTGTCGACGCTGCTCTCCACGCGCTCGCGGGCTGCGGTGGCTGCGGCGTGGTCACGCTCGACGATCACGACGTCGCAGCCGTTGATCAGGAAGGCGTGGGCGATGCCGGCGCCCATGCGGCCGCCGCCGAGCACACCGACGCGGGACGGGAGGGAGATGGAGGTCATGTCTCAGTTCTACTTTCGGTCGGAGAGGGTCTGGGAGGGGTCGTCTACCTGAACGCCGAGATGCCGGTGATGTCGCGGCCGATGATCAGGGCCTGCATCGAGTCGGTGCCCTCGTAGGTGGACACGACCTCCATGTCGGTGAGGTGGCGGGCGACGTGGTACTCCAGCAGCAGGCCGTTGCCGGCGAGCAGTTCCCGGGCTTCGTTGCAGATCCACTTGCCCTTCTGCGAGGTGGCCATCTTGACCATGGCGGCCTTGGCGTTGGTCAGCTTTCCGGCGTCGGCCAGGCGGACCATCTGGGTGCACATCAGCTGCATGGCCGTCAGCTCGGAGAGCATGTTGGCCAGGCGGTGCTGGACCAGCTGGTACGAGGCGATGGGGTTGCCGAACTGGATGCGCTCGAGGGCATAGTCGCGGGCGATCTCGAAGGCGGCCATGGCGTGTCCCACGGCCTCCCAGGAGGCGCCGCCGCGGGTGAACTGCAGCACCCGGTTGACGTCCTTGAAGGAGTTGCAGTCGGCCAGGCGGTTGGCGTGCGGGACGCGCAGTTCCGTGATGACGATGTCTGCCTGCAGGATGGCGCGCTTGCCGATCTTGCCCGGGATCGGGGTGGGGTCGTAGCCCTCGGGGTAGGTGCCGTCGTCCTGCTTCTCCACGACGAAGGCGTTGACCTGGCCGTCCTCGGTGTTGCGCGCGTAAAGGACGATGACGTCGGCCTCGTGGCCGTTGCCGATCCAGCGCTTGTGGCCGTTGATCACCCACTGGTCACCCTCGCGTCGGGCGCTGGTCTCCAGTGCCACGGAGTCGGAGCCGTGGTCGGGCTCGGTCAGGGCGAAGGCGCCGGTCTTCCTGATCGCCGCCAGATCCGGCAGCCAGCGCTGCTTCTGTTCCTCGTTGCCCAGGATGGCGAGCGAACCCATGCACAGGTTGGAGTGCACGCCCATGAAGGTGTTGAAGGAACCGTCGATGCGCGACATCTCCCGCGCGACCATGCCCTGGGCCATGCGCGACATGCCGGGGCAGTCGTAGCCCTCGATGATAGTGCCGACCACCCCGATCTCCGCCAGCGGTGCGAGCAGCTGCCGCGGGAACTCGGCCTTCTCCCAGTGTTCGTTGATCACCGGTTCGACGTGGGTGGTGGCGAACTGACGGACCTTGTCGCGGATGGACCTCTCCTCGGCGGTGAGGTCATCGTCGAGGTGGAAGTAGTCGGACAGGACGGTGGCTTCGGTGGTGGACATGGTGTTTCTCCTCTGTGGGTGGGGTGATTCAGGCATTGAGGGGCGGGAAGGTCAGGTGGCTTCATTCAGCCAGTCCAGGATCGCGTCGCGGTCCTCGTCGATTCCCGGCGGGATGAGGTCGTAGCTGACCGGGGTCTTCGAGAAGGTCAACGGGTTGCGGATGCCCGGCAGCGTCCTGTCTCCGTGGCCGACCTGGACGACGGGTTCCAGGCCCAGGCGCTGCGCGAACTCGATGCCGCCCTGCACGTCGTTGATGGGGGCGCACGGCAGGCCGGCGTCGGTGAGGACGTCGAACCACTCGGCCGCGGACCGCGCGGCCAGCAGCTCCTGCAGGATCGGACGCAGCTCCCCACGGTGGTGGCTGCGATCGGCGGCGGCGGCGAAACGGGGATCCTCGGGCAGGTGCTCCGCACCGAGGACCGCACACAGGCGGAGGAACTGCCGGTCGTTGCCGATGGCCAGGATGATGTCGCCCTCCGCCGTGCGAAAGGGCTCGTAGGGGTAGATACTGGGATGCTCGTTGCCCATCCGGGTGGGTACCTGACCGCTGAGGACGTATCCGGCGGTCTGGTTGACCATGCCCGACAGGGCGGAGGACATCAGGTTGGCCTCGACGTGCTGGCCCCGGCCCGAGTTGCCCCGTTCGTGCAGGGCGGAGAGGATGCCGATGGCGGTGTGCAGGCCGGTGATGACGTCGAACACCGCCACGCCTGCCCGGTAGGCAGGGGAATCGGGGGCGCCGGTCAGGCTCATCAGGCCTGACAGGGCCTGGACCAGAAGGTCGTATCCGGGCAGTGCGGCACCGCCCTTCGTGCCGAAACCGGTGACCGAGGCGTAGATGACGTCCGGGTTGGAGTGGGACACGGCGTCATAGTCCAGCCCGAAGCGTTCCAGTCCGCCCGGCTTGAAGTTCTCCACCAGGACATCCGCGCGACCCGCGATGGCCCGGGCGGTCTCCAGGTCCGTCTCGTCCCTGAAGTCCAGGGCGATGGAGCTCTTGTTGCGGTTGATCGAGAGGTAGTAGGTGGACTGATCCTCGTGGACCGGAGGCTTCCACGTGCGGGTCTCATCGCCCGCGGGGCTCTCCACCTTGATCACGGTGGCGCCCATGTCGGCCAGGAGCATCGTGCAGTAGGGGCCTGCCAGGACGCGACTGAAGTCGGCGATGACGATCCCGGCGAGCGGACCGCTGGCCTGGCGCGTGAAAAGGCCGTCCAAGGGGGAGGTGTGTTTCGACTGTGTCATGGGCTCTCTCCGATAATAGTTGCCTAACTCACATTCCCACCCCGATTGCTGCGTGTCCAATACTTAATGGATGCAAGATAATTGTAGATAATGTAATAATGGGAAAATGGACCTACAACAGCTCAGAGTGTTCCTCGCGGTGGCGGAGGAACTGCATTTCGGCCGGGCGGCTGACCGGCTCTACATGGCACAACCCCCGGTCAGCCGTACCGTCCGCCAGCTCGAGAAGGAGCTGGGCGTGGACCTCTTCGTGCGCAGCACGCGCCGGGTGAGACTCACCCCGGCCGGTGCCGCACTGGTGGAACCGGCCCGGGGGATCCTCGAGGCCGCTGAACGGGCCCGCCGGGACACGGTGGCCGCCGGAAAGGGAGAACTCGGCTCCGTCTCCCTGGCCTATGCCGGGGCGTCGACGCATCCGCTGGTGGGCATCCTCTCCCGCGAGCTTCGACGCGCCTACGACGGGATCGGGCTCAACCTGCAGAGCCAGCAGTTCGCCCAGCCCTCCCTGGGCCTGGTCCTGCGCGGTGAAGTGGACATCAGCCTGGGCAGGTGGGACTTCGTGCCCGGCGCGGTGGAGTCGCGCATCATCCTCGAGGAGCATCTCGTGCTGGCGGTACCGGGCTCGCACCGTCTGGCGGGGGAGGAGGAGGTCTCCTTCCGGCAGCTGGCGGGGGAGGCGTTCGTGTCGCTTCCGGCGCACGAGGGCTCAGTGCTGGGGGACCGGATGCGAAGACTGAGCCTCAAGGCGGGCTTCGACCCGGACATCGTGCAACGGGCGCCGGACTCGTGGACCGCCATGGCGCTCGTGGGGGCAGAGGTCGGCTGTTCGCTGACGGTCTCCTCCGTCGCGGAGAACTTCACCGACCCGCACGTGTCCTTCCTCCGGGTCGCGGACGAGACGCTGCCGGTCAACCTCCGCATGGCCTGGCAGCCGGACTCGGACAACCCGGTACTGGAGCGGGTTCTGGCGCTGGCGGAGAAGGTCTGGCCGCAGCCCGCGGGCGTGGAGGACTGAGCTGGCCTCGGTAGCCTGGCTCCGATGAAGACGAAGACTGATATTCCGCGCACCCTGTGGCCCCGGCTGGTCTATCTGCTGGCCGCGGTCCTGGTCTCCGCCACCGTGGCCTCCCTGACCATGCTCAAGAGCAGCTTCTCCGTCGGCGGCCTGTGGAACGCCCAGGCGCACAACCGGCGCAGCGTCGACCTGGTGCTCTTCAACGGATTCGTCGACGCGCCGGCCTGGTACGGACCGGTCATCAACACGGTGGGAAACCTGGCACTGTTCGTGCCCGTGGGTTTCCTGGTGGTGCTGCTCTGGCGGTCCTTCGGCCGCCAGGAGATCTCCGACCTCGGCTGGCCCCGCCGCGGGGTCCTCCGTGCGACCCTCGCCGGGGCGACCCTGAGCCTGGGGATCGAGGTGGCCCAGTTCGTGTTCGCGCGCGGGTATTCCGATGCGGACGATATCCTCCTCAACACCCTCGGGGCGGCCCTCGGCGGGTGGGTGGCGGTGCGGCTGCGGCCGGAACTGCGGCGCTACGTCCTGGGGATCGTCTGTGCCGCCAGCCTGGTGGTCCTGGTGATGATGGCCGCCGGCGCGAACGCCGGCTGACGGCTGGGGGGAAAGTGATCCATGACACGTCGTGGGTCGGTAGGCTCTGAGGCAGGCACGCAACGGATAGGAGCCACCCAGATGTCCATCGTGGATCAGAAGGCAGAGCAACTGCTTCAGGCCGCACTCGCGGCCGACAACGGCCGGCAGGCGAAGCTGCTGGTCAATGACGGGCCCCTGCGGCAGACCGTCATCGCCCTGAAGGCGGGGACCAGGCTGCAGGAACACAATTCCCCGCCGGCGGCCTCGTTGTTCCTGCTCAGTGGCCGCGTCACGGTCACGGGCCAGGAGGTCACCGAAGTGGAGGAGGGCGAGCTGGTGGCCCTGACCCACCACCGTCACTCGGTCACGGCCGACTCGGACTCGGTCTTTCTGCTGACCACCGTGACGGGCGTCGAGGGGCTCGACTCCCACAGCGAGTGACCTCGTAGCACGTCAGATCAGGCGCCGCTCCCGGGCCGCTGTGATGGCTGCGGTGCGGTTCTCCACGCCCAGCTTCTGATAGATGTGCACCAGATGGGTTTTCACCGTTGCCTCGGAGATGAACAGCCGCTTGGCCAGCTCCCGGTTGCCGGCGCCGGTCTCCAGGGCCTGCAGGATCTCGATCTCCCGGGGCGAGAGCGCCTCGGAGGGTCGGCTCACGCGTTCCGCCAGGGCGACGGCGACCTCCGGGGAGAGGGTGCGGCGACCGGCGGCGGTGGCCACGACGGCGTCGTGAAGCGCGTGCTTGGGGGCGTCCTTGAGCAGATAACCCAGTGCGCCGGCGGCGACGGCGGCGACTATGTCCGCCTGGGTGTCGTAGGTGGTGAGGATGAGCACGGGCGGCCCGCCGGCCGCACGCAGACGGCGGGTGGCGGTGATGCCGTCCATGCCGGGCATCTGGATGTCACAGATGACCACGTCGATCTCGGCGGTGGTGGCGCCGACGGCGACGGAGCCGTCCGCTCCCTCGGCGACGACCTCGATGTCCTCGAAGCTGTCCAGGATGGCGCGCAGCCCGGCGCGGACGACGGGGTGGTCGTCGACAAGCATGACTCGGATCATGGAAGGTCCTTTGCTGAGGTCAGGGGGACGGAGACGACGACGGTGGTGCCGTCCCCGGTGAGGACGTCCAGGTTCCCGTTCACCGCGGCCACGCGCGCCTCGAGTCCACGCAGCCCGTAACCGTATTCTCCGTCAAAGCTGTCGCCGTCGTCGAAAACATCGAGGGTCACACTGTCCTCCCACACCGCGAACGTGACCACCGCCATGTCGGCGTGTGCGTGCCTGAGCACGTTGGTCAATGCCTCCTGCGCTGCGCGGACGATCACGCGGGCCACCGGTTCCGGCACGCCGCGACCGGTGTCGCCGACCAGTTGCAGGGAGATCTCCACCGGATCACCCAGCGCCTCCTGACGCGCGCGGGCGCGTTCGATCACGTTGCGCAGCGCCCCGGGAACCGACTCGCCCAGCGAGGGTGAGGCCAGGTCGCGGACGAAGCGACGGGCCTCCGCCAGGTTCTCGGCCGCGACCTCCTCGATGGTGGCTAACTGCTCGGCGGCGGTGGCGGTGTCAGCACGTGCGAGGCTGGCCTGCGCGGCCCGGGAGACAAGCAGGATCGAACTCAGACCCTGGGCGACGGTGTCATGAATCTCCCGGGAGAGTCGTTCACGCTCCTCCATCCGACCGGCCTCATGCTCGGTGACCGCCAGCTCCGCCCGGGTGGAGCGCAGCTGCTGAGCCACCTCCCGGTGCCTGGCGGCCTCGGAATGGAGCGTGCGGTAGACCACGAATATCGCCACCGCCATGATTGTGCCGATCGCGGGGCCCAGTGCCGAGCCCGTGGTCCAGCCTTCCGGGTGCAGGATGCGGGGTACGAACGCCGCGATCGCCCACAGCACCACCACCGACACCAACCCGGCCCACCTCGGCAGGAGGTGCAGCGCGAGAAGTGCCAGCGGAAAAAGCACCCACACGAAGTGATCGGAGACCGCCACCAGGCCACACCACAACACCGTGACCACCGCCAGCCATCCCGGCGCGAATCTGGCCGGGGCCCAGACAGTGCCCACGGCGTAGGTTCCCGCGAGGCCAATGGCCAGGGGCAGCACGGGAGAGCCGGCCAGTCGCGCCGGGTCTGCCCCGGTGTATCGGAACAGCCCCAGCAGCAGAAGGAAGGCGAAGGTCAGGTGCAGTCCTGTGCGGAGGGAGACGAGGATGCGTGTCATCGGGTCCAGGGTGCGGGGGCTACTGAGAGGGCTCACACCTTAAGACGCTAGCGCGGGTCCCCCTGCTCTGCGGTCCCGCAGAGTGAGACCTGGCCGACGAGCTCCTCGGGAGCCCCTGCGGCGCGCAGGGTCTGCTCGTCGTAGCAGAGGTACTCCGTGACCGGTGAGCGCCCGTCGGCGGGATGAGCCCGCCACTGGCCGTCCCCGAAGCGGAAAAGCGTCACATGGTCGGTCTGTGCCTGACCGGCCCGTGCCCAGGACCCGTCGCAGAACAGCACCACGGGCTCGGTGAATTCGCTCAGGAAGTTCGTGGACCCGCAGCCGCCCGCCAGCGGCGGGGTGCTCGTGGCCGCCGGCGGGGTTGCGGCAGTTGTGGTGGTCGTGGTCGTGACCGTCGCCGGGGCCGTGGGCGCCACCGTGACCGTAACTGTCTCTGGTGGGGGAGCGGTGGTGGTCACCCCGTCCTCCCCGTTCCCGTCCGTGCAGGCGCTGAGGATGAGAGCGGCTCCGCCGGTGAACAGTGCAACCAGGTGTCGAGGGCGGTGGACGGACACGGTGTTCTCCCGGGATCGGCGGTGACGTGCATCACTGAATCTACGGTCCCGGACAGGCGGCGGCGGGAAAATGACATAACGATTGTCAACCGATCGGTTGACGGAGGTTTCAGTGCCTTCAACGATGCGTCGGTGACCTGCAGAAAGAGAGAATTGTCTGAAGAAAGAACCACTCATCGGCCAGAAAGGTCAATCCCCCACCATGTTCCTCGGAATCCGGGACATCGCCCACGCCAGGGGCAGATTCGCGCTCATCGGCACCGTCGTGGGCCTGATCACCGTGCTGCTCGTGATGCTCACCGGTCTGACCGGGGGGCTCGGCGCGCAGAACACCTCGGCACTCCGCGCACTCGACCCCGACCGCTACGTCTTCACCTCGGAGGCGCCCTCCTTCGCGGGCTCTGCCGTCACCCCCGCCGACGTCGCCGCCTGGGAACGCATCGACGCGGTCTCCGCCGTCACCCCGGTCGGCTTCCTCCAGACCCGCCTGGAGGCCGACACCGCGGCGGCGGTCGCCGTCGTCGGCCTGCCCGCGGGCACCGGCCTCCCCGGCGGGGGCACCGTTCCCGCAGGTGGGGCGTTGTTGTCGGAATCGCTTGTCGACGCCCCCCTCGACACCGTCCACCTCGGGGGCCGGGAGATCCCCCTCGCCGGCACCGCACCCGACGAGTACCACTCCCACTCGCCGGTCGTGTGGGTCGACACGGAGACCTGGCGGGCCGTCGCCAACGTCGGGGACGACGTCGTGGGCACGGTGCTGGCCGTCGACGGCGAGTTGGACGGGGCGGGATGGGAGGCGGCGTCGATAAGCACGGGCACGCTGGTGGAAACCGTCTCCGGCTCTTTCGCGGGCCTGGCGGCGTACGGGTCGGAGCAGGGTTCGCTGCGCACCATGCAGGGCTTCCTGTACGTCATATCAGCGCTGGTCACGATCTCCTTCCTCACCGTATGGACGATCCAGCGCACCCGTGACCTGGCCATCCTGCGCGCGCTCGGTGCCTCGGCCCGCTACCTGGTCACCGATGCCCTCGGGCAGGCCGCGCTCATCCTCGCCGCAGGGGTCTCCCTCGGGGCGCTGGCGGGCTGGGGCCTGGGGGTGGTGGCCGGACAGGCCGTGCCCTTCCTGCTCACGGTCGGGACGGTGCTCTACCCGGCGCTCGGTATCTGGGCGTTGGGTATCCTCGGCGCGTTTCTGGCCACTCGACGGGTCGCGCGGATCGACCCACTCAACGCACTCGGAGGAAACGGATAATGTCACTCACTCTCGATCACGTCATGCTCACCTACGCCGACGGGGAATCGACCGTCACGGCGCTCGACGACGTCTCCTTCACCGCGCCCGCGTGTGGGATGACGGCCGTCGTCGGCGAATCCGGTTCCGGGAAGTCCTCGCTGCTCTCTGTCGCGGCGGGGCTGCTCACACCGACCTCGGGTCGCGTGTGTGTCGACGGCGAGGTCGGCCTGATCTTCCAGCAGGCCAACCTGCTCGGCTCGTTGACGGTGCGCGATCAGCTGTTGATCACCGATCACATCCGCGGGCTGCGGGGCCGTGCCCTTCGTGGGCGGAACGGACATGCCGATGAGCTGCTGGAACGGGTCGGGTTGGCGGGCTTCGGCCACCGCCGGATGGGGCAGCTGTCCGGTGGTCAGCGTCAGCGGGTCAATATCGCGAGGGCGCTGATGGGCGCGCCCGCTGTCCTGCTGGCGGACGAGCCCACGTCGGCGCTGGATACCGCACTGGCGCGCGAGATCGTCGACCTGCTGGCCGGGATCACCCGGGAGACTGGTGCCGCGACGGTCATGGTCACCCACGACCGTTCACTGCTCGCCGCTTTCGACCGGGTGGTCGAGATGCGCGACGGGCGGATCCTGGAATCCCTCAGCGCCTAACGGCCGACGTAGCCGGCGTCGGCGTGGATGGTCGTGCCGGTGAGATAGGAGGATGCGTCGGAGGCGAGCCACAGGGTGGCCTCGGCGATCTCCCGCGGCTGACCGAAGCGGTTGAGCAGGGAGAGCTGCGGTGCGTAGGACTCCTCGTCCAGCCCGAACTCCTCCAGCGCACCGCGGAGCATCGGGGTGTCGATGGCCCCCGGGGCGACGGAGTTGACGCGGATGTTGTGTACGCCGTTCTCCATGGCGGCGACCTTGGTCATGCCGATCACGCCGTGCTTGGCGGCCACGTAGGCGATGTTTCCCGGCTGGGGGCGGAAACCGGACACCGACGAGATGTTGATGATGGAGCCGCCCTTGCCCTGGCTGATCATCTGCTGCAGCTCGTACTTCTGGCAGAGTGCCGCGCCCTTGAGATCGACGGACATGAGGCGGTCCCAGTAGTCCTCGTCGAACTCGGAGGCCAGACCGTTGTCCGGGGTCAGGGCGGCGTTGTTGACGGCGACGTTGAGCTCGCCGAATTCCTCGACGGTCCGGGCGACCATCGCCTGGACCTGCGCGGAGTCGGAGACGTCGACGTTGACGAAGATGACCTTCGCGCCGGTGTCGGCGGCGATGGATTCGGCGACCGCCCGACCCTTCTCCTCGTTGAAGTCGGCGACGACGACGTTGGCCCCGGCTTCCGCGAAGAGGCGTGCGGTGGCCTCGCCCATGCCCATGGCGGCACCGGTGACGATGGCGGTCTTGCCCTCGAGAACAGGGAAGGTCATGTGGAACTCCTCAAACTTGTGGGTTGGTGCAGTTCCTCCGCCAGTCTAGGTTTCCTGGCGCGCGTGCGCCCGGGGAAGCGATGATGGGGACCATGACCTCTCTGCCCGAACTGCGCGCCCGCCGGCTCATCGCCCAGGGGCTCTCATCCCCCGAACGCAGCGCCGTGGAGGCGGCCCGGTGGATGCTCGCCCTGCAGGGGCAGACGTACGCGGCGGGCATCCGGGCTCTGGCGTTGCGAGGTCCGCTTGACGACGCCGCCGTGCTCGCCGCCGTCGACGCCCACGAGATCGTGCGCGCCTGGCCGCAGCGCGGGACCTTGCACTTCCTCGCCGCGGAGGACGCCCGCTGGCTCATGCGGCTGTGCAACCCGCGGGTGGCCCGTGCGCAGGCGCAGCGCAGGCCCGGGCTGGGGCTGACGGAGGGGCAGGTCACGGCTGCGCGGGAGGCCTTCCATGCCGAGCTCCTGTCCCGGGACCTGCCTGAACCTCTCCCTCGTCCGCAGGCCTATGAGGTGTTCGCCGCCGCCGGCGTCGATCCGGGTGGCGGCCGCGGTCCGCATCTGCTGCGTGCCTTCGGCGGCGAGGGCGAGGTGGTGCAGGGGCCGAGGCTCGGTGCGGTGGAGACTTTCGTGCACGTGGCGAAGCTGCCGGTGACCCAGCGTGATCTCGAGGGTGATGAGGCGCTGGCTGAACTCGGCACCCGCTACCTCCACTCCCACGGCCCGGCCTCGATCAAGGATCTGGTGTGGTGGTCGGGCCTGACCGTCGCGCAGGTGAGGAAGGCGGTCGCCCTGGCCCGCGACGTCGTTCCGCTTCTTGTCGACGGCGAACAGTACTGGATGGGGGAATGGCAGGAGGGCGTGGGGAAGGGGGAGCTGGACGCGGCACTGGCGGCGACCCGTGAGCTCCCCGCTTTCGACGAGATCCTGCTGGGCTACGGCGACAAGTCGCTCATCCTGCCGGAGGAGATACGCCCGCAGGTGCTGACCAGGAACGGCCTGAGTTGGCCGTTCATCATGGCGGACGGGGTGGTCACGGGGCGGGCGGAGCCGTGAATCGGCGAAGCGCCGGGAACCTTCGGGTTCCCGGCGCTTCGCCCGAGGGGAACTACCTGCCCCAGTTGGCGTAGGTGGTGTTCACCTTCTCCACGAGGGTGAGCACGTCGTAGGAGGCGACGAGCTCGTCGTTCTGGTTGAACAGCTGCGCGTCCCAGCAGACCTCGCCGTAGGCGTCGGTGACGCGCGGGGTGATGCGCTTGGCGGTCAGCTCGATGCGGACGGAGTCGTCGTAGGTGACCGGGGTGATGAAGCGCAGGTTCTCCAGGCCGTAGTTGGCCAGGACGGGGCCCGGAGCGGGCTCGACGAACAGTCCCGCGGCCCAGGAGACCAGCAGGTAGCCGTGGGCGACGCGGCGCGGGAAGAAGGGGTTGGCGGTGGCGGCTTCCTCGTCGACGTGGGCGTAGAAGGTGTCACCGGTCTTCTCGGCGAACTCCAGGATCTCCTCGATGGAGACGTGGCGCAGGTCGGAGGCGAACTGGTCGCCGATCTTCAGGCTCGCGAGGTCCTTGCGGAAGGGGTGCTCGGCGGTGCCGGCCTCGACGTCTGCACGCGTGACCTTGTTGACCTTCGCGCCGCGGACCCATTCGCCGGTGATGGCCGTGAGGTGGTTCGGGGTGCCCTGGATGGCGGTGCGCTGCATGTAGTGCTTGACGCCGCGGATGCCGCCGAGTTCCTCGCCGCCGCCCGCGCGGCCGGGGCCACCGTGCACGAGGTGGGGGAGGGGGGAGCCGTGGCCGGTGGAGGTCTTGGCGTCATCCCGGTCGAGGAAGTGCAGGCGGCCGTGGAAAGAGCCGAGAGAGTGGGCGTAGGTGGCGGCGAGCTCCGGATCGTGGGTGATCACGGAGGCGACGAGGGATCCTCGGCCGCGAGCGGCCAGGCGGATGGCGTCCTCGGTGTCGGAGTAGCCGATGATGGAGACGACCGGACCGAAGGCCTCGACGTCGTGGACGGCGTCGGCATCCGCGTTCTCGAAGGTGAGGACGGTGGGGGCGAAGAATGCGCCGTCGAGCTGGTCGGCGCCGCCGGTTATGACCTTGCCGCCCGCGGCAATGAGCTTTTCGACGGCTGCGGCCACGTCGTCGCGCTGCTCCACCGAGACCAGGGGGCCCATGGTGGCTGCCGGATCGCGGGGGTCGCCCGGGACGACCTTGGTGGTGAGGCGTTCAGTGAGGGCGGTGGCGACGGCGTCGATGAGCGGTGCGGGGACGATGGCGCGACGGATGGCGGTGCACTTCTGGCCGGCCTTGGCGGTCATCTCCGAGAACACGGCCTTGATGTAGGCATCGAATTCGGGGGAGTCCTCCGTGACGTCCGCGCCGAGGATGGCCGCGTTGAGGGAGTCGGCTTCGGCCGTGAAGCGCACGCCGTTGACCAGCACGTTCTCGTGGGAACGCAGGGTGGCGGCGGTGCCGGCGGAGCCGGTGAAGGCGACGTGGTCGCGGTGGTCCAGGTGGTCGAGGAGGTCACGGGCGGAGCCGGAGATCAGCTGGATGGAACCCTCGGGCAGGATGCCGGACTCGACCATGAGTCGCACGCACGCGGCGGTGACGTAACCGGAGGGGGTCGCCGGCTTGACCAGGGTGGGCATGCCTGCGATGAAGGAGGGGGCGAACTTCTCCAGCATGCCCCAGACGGGGAAGTTGAAGGCGTTGATCTGCACGGCGACACCCGGAAGGGTGGTGTAGATGTGGGTTCCCAGGAAGCTCGAGTCGCGGGAGAGGACCTCGGTGGGGCCGTCGATGATGACGTGACCGTTGGGCAGCTCGCGGCGGCCCTTGGAGGAGTAGACGAACAGGGTGGTGATGCCGCCGTCGATGTCGATGCCGTTGTCTCGCCGGGTTGCGCCGGCGCGGGAGGCGATCTCGTAGAGCTCGTCCTTGTGCTCCCCCAGGTATGTGGCCAGCTCCTTGAGCTTGAGGGCACGCTCGTGGATGGTCAACTCCCGGAGATTGCGCTGGCCGGTGTCGCGGGCGTAGTCGATGGCGCCGGCCAGGTCGAGGCCGTCGGTGGAGACGGTGGCCACGATCTCGCCGGTGGAGGAATCGGCGACCTCTGTGACGCGGGTGGGGTTCTCGGGGGAGACCCAGGCGCCGGAGAGGTAGCTGGGGACTAGGGTGTCGATGATGGTGGACATCGGGAGCCTTTCCTGGAACATTTAGTAACCGAACGGACGGTCAGTATTTCTGGCCAGTATAATCAAGATCACAATTTCTGCCACCTGCCCTGAGGAGAAACCGTGGAAACCTGGACCATTGAACTCGGCGAACTGGATCGGAAGATGGGTGTGGAGGTGCTTGAGCAGTCGCCCGAACGGGTGGTGGCCACCATGCCGGTGGATGGAAACCGTCAGTCGCTGGGTCTCCTGCACGGCGGTGCCATGGTCGCGATCGCCGAGGCGGTGGGCTCCTGGGCCGCCGTCATCCACGCCTCGACGATGGGCAAGGTGGCCGTCGGCGTGGACATCAACGCGACCCACCACGCTTCGGGACGATCCGGGCTGGTCACCGCCACGGCCACCGCCATCCGGCTGGGCCGGACGCTGACCAGCCACGAGGTGATCATCACCGACGGGGACGGCAGGCGCCTGTGCACGGCGAGGATCACCAACGCGATCGTCGAGAAGCGTTAGCTGTAGGAGTAGAAGCCCCGGCCGGACTTACGGCCCAGCTCGCCACGCTCGACCATGTCGCGCATCAGCTGCGGGGGAGCGAAGCGCTCGCCCAGGGTGGACTCGAGGTATTCGGCGATGCCCAGGCGGACGTCCAGGCCCACAATGTCCGTGAGTGCCAGCGGGCCGACCGGGAACTTGTAGCCCAGCACCATGGCGTTGTCGATGTCCTGCGGGCTGGCGACGCCCTCCTCGACCATGCGGATCGCCTCCAGCGCGATGACCACGCCGAGGCGGGAGGAGGCGAAGCCGGGGGCGTCCTTCACCACGATCGGGGTCTTGCCCAGGCCTTCGACCCAGCCCTTGGCCTGCTCCACGAGCTCGACCGGGGTGGAGTCCGCGATGACGATCTCCACCAGCTTCGACGCCGGCACCGGGTTGAAGAAGTGCAGGCCGATGACGTCGTTGCCCACGGTGACGGCGAGGTCGGACACCGAGAGGGAGGAGGTGTTCGTGGCGATGATCGCGTCAGGGGCGTTCTCCTCGATCTTCCGGAAGGAGGCGACCTTGAGGTCCATGGACTCCGGCACAGCCTCCACCACCAGCGGCAGCCCCGCGAAAGCGGACGCGTCGGTGGTGACGGTCAGACGCCCCAGCCATTCCTCGACGGTGCCCTCTGCACCGCGTTTGATGGAGCCTTCGACGTCGTTGGCGATGCGTTCGTGGGCGGCCGCGATGGCCGCGTCATTGATGTCGACGACAGTCACCTCCGCGCCCGCGGCGAGGAAGGAATGGGCGATTCCGGCTCCCATCCGGCCACCGCCGAGGACACCGACTTTCTGGGGGACGTTCATGTGGGGTTCCTTATTTCTTCTTGCGGTCGAGGAATGCCTGCATGCGGTCGAACTTGGCGTCCGACTCGAAGAGGATGGCCTGGGCGATGTTGTCGACGGCCGGGTGGGCCGCCGTCGGCATCGCCATGACCTGCTTGCTGATGCGCACCGCCAGGGGATCGAGGGCGGCGATGCGGTCGGCGAGGGCGTGGGCGGCGTCGAGAAGCCCGGCGGGGGAGGCCAGCTCGGTGACCAGGTGCACCGCGTGGGCCTCCTCGCCGTTGAGGATGCGACCGGCGAGGAGGATCTCCTTGGCGATCGCCTCGCCCACCAGCGCCTTGATGCGCCACAGGCCGCCGGCCGCCGCGATGATGCCGAGGTTGGCCTCCGGCTGCCCGAACTTCGCGTTCGGGGTGGCGACGCGGAAATCAGCGGCCAGCGCGAGCTCCAGCCCGCCCCCGAGGGCGTAGCCGTCGACGGCCACGATGACGGGAAGGGGAAGCTGGGAGATGCGGTGGAAGATGGTGTTGTTGATGCCGCGCAGCGCGTCCTCCCGGCGCCGCTCACGCAGCTGGGCGATGTCCGCGCCGGAGACGAAGATCCCCTTGCCGTTGATCTGGCAACCGGTGATGATCAGGATCTTCGGCTCACGCTCGAGGTACGCGCACACGGCGTGCAGCTCCTCGACCATCTGATCATCGATGGCATTGCGCACCTCAGGCCGGGTGATCTCCACCAGGAGGCGGTCCTCGGTTTCGGTGACGGTCAGTGCCTGGAAATCATCGAACATGGTTCTAGACCCTCTCGATCGCGATGGCGGAACCCTGGCCGACGCCGATGCACAGCGTCGCGACGCCGCGCTGCCCGCCCTCCTGCTCCAGTCGGTTGAGCAGTGTGATGGTGATACGCGACCCGGACGAGCCCAGCGGGTGGCCGAGCGCGATCGCCCCGCCCCACGCGTTGACCTTGTTCTGGTCGAGCTGGAGTTCCCGGATGCAGGCCAGGGACTGGGTGGCGAATGCCTCGTTGAGTTCGACGGCGTCGACGCTGCCGATGTTCCAGCCCGCCCGCTCCAGGACCTTGCGCGTCGCGGGGACCGGACCCAGACCCATGATCTCGGGTGCGAGGCCGGCGTTGGCGTTGGCGATCACCCGGGCGCGGGGCTTCAGCCCGTACTTCTCGACGGCCGCCTCGGAGGCCACGATGATCGCCGAGGCCCCGTCGTTGAGGGTGGAGGAGTTGCCGGCGGTGACGACTGTGCCCCCGGCGACGACCGGGCGAAGCTTCGCCAGCACCTCCGTGGTGGTGCCCGGGCGCGGGCCCTCGTCGGTGTCGACGACGGTCACGTTGCCCTTCCGGTCGGTGATCTCCACGGGAACGATCTCGGACTCGAAGTGTCCGGCCGCAATGGCGGCGGCGGCGCGGCGCTGGGACTCTGCGGCGAAGGCGTCGGCGTCGGCACGCGAGACGTCGCACACCCGCGCGACCTCTTCCGCGGTCTCCGGCATGGAGTACGTCGTCTTCTCCTGAGCGGCGAACACCGGGTTGGTGAAACGCCAGCCGATCGACGTGTCCACGACCTCACCCGGCTTGGCGAAGGCCGATGTCGGCTTCGCCATGACCCACGGTGCCCGGGACATGGACTCCACGCCACCGGCGACGACGATGTCGGCCTGGCCGGACTCGACCATCGCGGTGGCCAGGGCGATCGCCGACATGCCGGAGGCACACAGCCGGTTGACGGTGACGCCGGGGACGGTATCGGGGTAACCCGCCAGCAGCCAGGCCATGCGGGCGACATTGCGGTTCTCCTCACCAGCGCCGTTGGCGTTGCCGAGGATCACCTCGTCGACGGCCTCCGGGTCGATGCCGGCGTCCTCGATGACCGCCTTGATGGTCAGTGCGGCGAGGTCGTCCGGACGGACGGACGACAGCGCGCCGCCGTAACGGCCGACCGGGGTGCGGCGGCCGGACACCAGGTACGCAGTGGTCACTGGCTGCTCCTTAATCTGTGGGGTGTGTGGGTTAACTGCCCTGGAAGACGGGGGTGCGCTTCTCGTTGAAGGCGGCGAAACCTTCGGCGTAGTCGGCGCTCGAGCACAGCTCTCCCTGGGCGATGTTCTCGTTCTTGACTGACTCCCAGAGGCCGTGTCGGCTGTCCCGGACGTCGTGGACCAGGGTACGGCTGGTGAGGAAGGCGCGGGTGGCACCGAGGGCGGCGCGCCGGGCCTTCTCCCTGGTGAACTCGAGCAGTTCCCCGGCGGGCAGCACCCGGGAGAAGAGCCCGGCCTGCACGGCCTCCGAGCCGCTGATCAGGTCACCGGTGACGATGAGGTCCATCGCCCGGTGCGCGCCCAGACGCTCGACGAACAGCGAGTGGCCACCGGAGTCGAGGGTCGCCCCCAGGTTGGCGAAGGGGGAACCGAACTTCGCGTCCTCTGCGACGTAGACGATGTCGGTGGCGATGACCAGACCCAGGCCCACTCCCAGGCACACACCGTGGACGGCTGCGAAGGTGGGGGCGGGGAAGCTGCTCATCTGCCTGAGCACCGGGGTGACCTTGTTGGCCAGGTAGTCGGTGGCGTCATCGTCGGCCGGGTTGAGGCCCTTGATGTTGCGGCCGGCAGAGAATCCACGGCCCTCACCACGCAGGAGGAGGGCACGGACGTCCCGGTCGGCGGCCTCGGTGTAGGCGTCGGAGAGTTCCTGCAGGTCAGATTCGGTCAGCGAGTTCATCGCCTTGGGGTTGTTGAGCACAACCTCGGCGACGTTGTCCTCGATGTGGAGATCGATCATGCCGGTTTCCTTTATGCGTCGTAGTCGACGGTGATGGATTCACCGGTGGGTCGGGTCTGGCAGGTCAGGACGTAGCCCCTGGCCACCTCGTCGGCCTCCAGCGCGTAGTTCTCGTCCATCTTGTAGTCACCCTCGACGACCTTCGCGCGGCAGGTGCCGCAGACGCCACCGGCGCAGGCGAAGGGGACGTCCGGACGTGCGCGCAGTGCGGCGTTGAGGATCGTCTCGTTCGCGGACTGCGGGGACTCGATGGAGCCGGAGAGGCCGTCGAGCTTGAACGAGATGGTGACGTTCCTGCCGTTCGGATCGGCCACGACGGCGCGACCGGTGTTGCCCTGCTGCGGGCCGTCGGAGGGCTTGCCGGTGGAGAAGAGCTCGAAGCGGACCTTGTCGCCTTCGACACCCCGCTCGGAGAGCTCGTCGCGCACCAGCTGGACCAGCTCGAAGGGTCCGCACAGGAACCACTCGTCGGTGTCCCCGGTCTGGACGACCTTGTCCAGCAGGAGGGAGAGCTTCTCGTCGTCGATGCGGCCGGAGAACAGCGGGTTGACGCGCTGCTCGCGGGAGAGCACGTGATGGACCGCGAAGCGGGTGGGGTACTTGTCCTTGAGGTCGCCGAGCTCCTCGGCGAACATCACGTCACCGCCACCCTTGTTGGCGTAGACGACCTCGAAGCTGGCCTTCGGCAGGGAGGAGAGCAGCGCCTGGGCGATGGACATGATCGGGGTGATGCCGGAACCGGCAGCGATGGCCACGAGGTGCGGGGCGTCGCCGACGTCGCCGAACCCCTCCGCGACGAGCGCCTTCGCGTCGTTGAGGGAGGTGACGTGCACGCGGGAGGTGAACGCCCCCTGGGGGTTCATCACGTCGATGACGGTGCCGGGCTGCAGGGTGTCGTTGGCCCAGGTGGAGAAGATGCCGCCGAGGTCGCGTTTGATGGCGACACGGATGACTCCGGGGCGCGGGATGTCGCAGATGGAGTAGGAGCGACGCACCTCCTGGCCCTCGATGTCGGCGCGCAGGGCGACGTACTGACCGGGGACGTAGTCGTAGTCCTCGCGCAGTTCCTCCGGAACCTCGAAGCTGACTTCGACGGCGTTGTCGGTCAGACGACGGACCTCGGAAACCTGCAGCGGGTTGAACTTGGCCTTTTGTTTGGTGGGAGCAGTCATCAGTGCACCTTGAAGTAGTCGAAGGGCTCGAGGCAGTCCTCGCAGGAGTACAGCGCCTTGCATGAGGTCGAGCCGAATTGGGCGATATTACGGGTCCGGGTCGAGCCGCAACGCGGGCACGGAACCGGGGACGGAGGGGCGAGAGTCAACGGGATCGGTCCCTGCCGGGTGGGCCGGGAGGAGTGGGTCGGCGGGGCGATGCCGTACTCGCGGAGCTGCTCGCGGCCGAGGTCGGTGATCCAGTCGGTGGTCCAGGCGGGCTGGAGGACCAGGTCGACGCGGGCGGAGTCGTAGCCCGCCGCCTCCAGGGCCTCCTTGACCTCACGGGTGATGTAGTCCATGGCCGGGCATCCGGAGTAGGTGGGGGTGATCGTCACCACTGCGGTGCCGTCGATGATGGCGGCGTCGCGGAGAATTCCCAGGTCGGCGATGGAGACCACGGGGATCTCCGGGTCGGGGACGCTGGCGGCGGTGTCCCAGACCAGGGCGTCAGCCGGGTTGATGGGACGCAGGGGATGGGTTGTCACGTCAGACCTCCTTCGGATGAACGGTCAATTACCAGGTGGCGCCGGGATGCTTGCGGGCGAGAACCTGCAGCTCGGTGAGGATGTAGCCGCGCTGCTCGGAGAAGCGGCCCGTGCGCTGGCCGGACATGGCCTGCTGGGAGTCCGGGATGTCCAGTCCGGCGGTGCTGAGCACGTGCGCGATGCGCTCGTCGAACTCGGCGCGCAGGCTCGAGGGGAGGACGGCGATCCCCTGCTCGGCGAGGCGGGTGTGGATGTCCAGGTCCTCGAAGAGCTCGCTGATGTAGGGCCACATGTAGAACAGGCCCTCGCTGATGCGGTGCTTCGACTCCTCGGTGCCCAGCCCGAGACGCAGGGTCCACTGGTTGGCGTGGTCGACGTGGTACTCGACCTCCTTGACGGCCTTCGCCGCGATGGCGGCGAGGGTGTCGTCGCTCGAGTCCATGAGGGCCGTGTACAGGCCGAGCATGTAGTAGGAGGCCAGCAGCTGGCGGGCGATGGTCTGGCCGAAGTCGCCGTTCTCCTGCTCCATGAGGCGGGCGGAGCGGAACTCCTCCTCCTCGCGGAAATAGGCGAGGTCGTCCTCGGTCTTGCCCCAGGCGGTGCCGGCGTAGGAGTAGAGGAAACGGGTGTGGCCGATCAGGTCCAGGGCGATGTTGCCGAGGGCGATGTCCTCCTCCATCTCCGGGGCGCGGGAGATCCACCAGCTGAGGCGCTGGCCGAGCATGAGGGCGTCGTCGCCGAGGATCGTGGCGTAGGTGGCGACGTCCTCGGTGGCCTGCGCGCCGGACTGCAGGATCTCTTCGGCGGTGAGGGAGTCTCCCTGGGTCTGACGGGTTGCGGAATCAACGGAGGCGAAGTTGCTCACAGGTGCGGCACCCCTTCAGACTTGTCGTAGTAGGTGGCGTGACGGTAGTTCTTGCCGGACGCCGACTCGAAGAATCCGCCCTTGGAGTCCGGGTCGGAGGCGGTGACGGCCTCGGTGGGGACGACCCACACGGAGGTGCCTTCGTTGCGGCGGGTGTACAGGTCGCGGGCGTTACGCAGCGCCAGGGTGGCGTCGGGTGCGTGGAGGGAACCGGCGTGGACGTGGGACAGTCCGCGGGAGGATCGGACAAAGACCTCCCACATCGGCCAGTGCTGCTGCTCAGACATATCTGGTGTGCTCCTTATGTATGTGGTGGGTTAGGCGATGAGCTGGGAATCCGCGGACTGGTACTTCTCCGCGTAGGCGGCGGCCGCCTCGCGGACCCAGGCGCCGTCGTCGAAGGCCTGACGACGACGCTGCATCCGCTGGGTGTTGCAGGGGCCCTCGCCGCGGACGACGGACTTGAACTCGCTCCAGTCCAGGGTGCCGAAGTCGTAGTGGCCGCGCTCCTCGTTCCACTTGAGGTCCGGATCCTCGAAGTGGAGGCCGAGGGCTTCCGCCTGGGGGACGATCATGTCGACGAAGCGCTGGCGCAGCTCGTCATTGGAGAAGCGCTTGATCTTCCAGGCCATGGACTGCTGGGAGTTCGGGGAGTCGTCGTCCGGCGGGCCGAACATCTGCAGAGCGGGGCCGTAGAAGCGGTTGATCGCTTCCTGTGCCATCTGCTTCTGTGCGGGCGTGCCGTTGGCCAGTTCGTAGAGGATCTCCCAGCCCTGGCGCTGGTGGAAGGACTCTTCCTTGCACACGCGGACCATGGCCCGGCCGTAGGGGGCGTAGGAGGCGCGGCACAGGGGCACCTGGTTGGCGATGGCGGCGCCGTCGACCAGCCAGCCGATGGCTCCGATGTCGGCCCAGGTGCGCGCCGGGTAGTTGAAGATGGAGGAGTACTTGGCGGAGCCGTCGAGAAGCTGCTCGACGAGCTTGTCGCGGCCGGTGCGCAGGGTCTCGGCTGCGGAGTAGAGGTAGAGCCCGTGGCCGGCCTCGTCCTGGACCTTGGCGATGAGGATGGCCTTGCGCTTGAGGGAAGGCGCACGGGTGATCCAGTTCGCCTCCGGCTGCATTCCGATGATCTCGGAGTGGGCGTGCTGGGAGATCTGGCGGGTCAGGGTCCTGCGGTAGGCGGCAGGCATCCAGTCCGTGGGCTCGATGCGGGAATCCTCGGCAATGAGGCGGTCGAAGTTCTCCTGCCCGACCGCGTCGGCGGGGGAGAGCGTTTCGGTCACGGTGGTCATCGGTGATCCTTCGTCTGGGTGAAGTTCGACAACTGCTGTCTCGTCGGCATTTAATAACCGATCGTTCGGTCAGTTTATGCGGACGATGTGATCCATGTCAATGGCGCACGTCACTTTTCTGGCCGGGTGTGGCTTTTCAGCCCCGGTCAGACCCCCCTCACTGTCCGGGAGGTGCCCCGGAACTCCGCGATGACCTGTCCGTTCGAGGTCAGTGTGACGTCGGTGATGCCGTTGCGGCCCCAGGTGCGGCGCTCGACGGCGTGCCCCTCGACCACGTCTCCCGGGCGGGCGGGTGCGACGTAGTGGATGCCCACCTGGGCGGCCACGGCCATGTTTCCGGTGGAGTTGCAGGCGCCGGCGAACAGCGAGTCGGCGAACGTGAAGAGGAATCCGCCCTGGGCGGTGCCGTGCCCGTTGCACATCTCGGGTCTGATGGTGAAGTGCCCGCGGGCCTCGCCGTCGCCGATGTGGGTGATGGTCATGCCGAGGCCCTGGGAGGCGAGGTCGGCCTCGAACATCGTGCGGACGTGGTCGTAGCGGGGCTCCCGGGCGACGCCGGGGGCGAGGATCTGGCTCATGGTGGTGCTCCTTGGGGAGAGGGGGGGGAGGGGGCGGCCGGTCGGGCCCCCGAAGGTAAATACCGTCCGTCCGGTCGGTATTGTGGGGAGAGTGTACGTGATCGGAGTCACCCCGGCAGGGAAACAGCTGCCACAATGAGCTCATGCGCCCGGCTTCGCCCGAGGTGCACGACGACGTCGACAACGCCAGAACATCGCCAACGCAGGGCCGGCACACCGCCGCCCGACGCAAGGAGAACCCCATGCCCCCTTCCTCCACCACCGCCGCGACGGCCACCCGCGGTCGGCCCGGCTATGCCCGCGAGGATGTCATCCAGATCGCCGTCGAAGAGTTCAATGCGAGGGGCTATGAGGCCACGTCGATGGGGACACTCGCTGAGCGTCTGGGACTGAGCAAGTCTGCGATCTACCACCACATCTCGTCCAAGGAGGAGATCCTGGTGGAGGCCACGGACAAGGCGCTGGCGGAGTTGAAGGCGGTGATGGATGCCGCGCTCGCCGAGTCGGATGATCCGCTCGAGCAGCTGCGGCTGCTCGTCGCCGGCACCACGCGTGTGCTGTGTCAGTTCCCCGCCTATGTCCGGCTCCTGCTGCGGCTGCGCGGCAATACCGAGGTGGAGCGCGAGATCATGGCCCGCCGTCGGCTGCTCACCCGCACGCTGGTCGATGTGGTCGACCGGGCTCAGGCGGAGGGCTCACTGCGTTCGGATCTGGAGGCGGGCGTGGTCGCCCGGCTCATTTTCGGCATGATCAACTCCATCGTGGAGTGGTACCGGCCGGACGGGAAGTACGCGCCGGAGGATCTCGCCCAGCTCACCCCGCAGATGATCTTCGACGGAATCGTGAAACCGGGGGTGCGGCACGGCTGACTGTCCCCACCCGCACTGACGTGCGGAAATGTGGGAAGAGGGGGTGATTGGGGCGGTGCCGCCGGGGGCGGCACAAAATTTCCCCGGGGATAGTCTTGCGCACAAAGGAAGCGCGTTGTAACCTCTGTCACATACTTCCTGACCGATTGGTCGGTTAGTAAATGGTTTTCATAACACTGCCAACCCACGGTCCCGGTTCCCCAGCCGGTCACGACCGCAGGAAAGGAACACACCCGTGGCTTCCTCAACGGACATCATCTCCACCCTCAACGGTCCGCAGACCGGGATCGAGTACGCCTCCCGCGACGAGATCACCGCGCTGCAGACCGAGCGCATGAAGAACACCCTGCGCCACGCCTACTACAACGTCCCGCACTACAAGAAGGCCTTCGACGAGCAGGGCGTGCACCCGGACGATTTCCGCGAGCTCAGCGACCTCACCCTGTTCCCCTTCACCGACAAGGCCATCCTGCGGTCGGAGTACCCCTTCGGCATGTTCGCGGTGCAGAAGCACCAGATCGCGCGCATCCACGCCTCCTCCGGCACCACCGGCCAGCCCACCGTCGTCGGCTACACGCGCAATGACATCGAGACCTGGGCCACCCTCGTCGCCCGCTCCCTGCGCGCCGGCGGCGTCCGCCCCGGCGACCGCGTCCAGGTGACCTTCGGTTACGGCCTGTTCACGGGCGGCCTCGGTCTCCACTACGGCGTCGAGAAGCTCGGTGCCACCGCCATCCCGACCTCCGGTGGCCAGACCGACCGCCAGCTGCAGATCATGCGGGACTTCCAGCCCGACGCGATCGTGGGCACCCCGTCCTACATGCTCAACGTCCTCGACCGCATGCGCGTCGAGGGAATGGACCCGCGCGACACCCCGATGCGGGTCGGCATCTTCGGCGCCGAGCCGTGGACCGAGGGAATGCGCCGTGACCTGGAGGAGGGCTTCGGCCTGGACGCCACGGACATCTACGGACTGTCCGAGGTCATGGGCCCGGGCGTCGCGCAGGAGTGCATCGAGACCAAGGACGGACTCACCCTCTGGGAGGACCACTTCTACCCGGAGATCCTCGACCCGAAGACCCTGCAGCCGGTGCCGGACGGGGAGTACGGCGAACTGGCCATCACCCCGCTGACCAAGGAGGCTTTCCCGGTCATCCGCTACCGCACCCACGACATCACCCGTCTCCTGCCGGGCACCGCCCGCTCCATGCGCCGTCTCGACCGCATCAGCGCGCGTAACGACGACATGATCATCCTCCGCGGCGTGAACTGCTTCCCCACCCAGTTCGAGGAGCTCATCGTCGAGGACAAGAACCTCCGCCCCCGCTACCAGTGCGTCCTGACCAAGCGCGGCCGCATGGACCACCTCACCCTCGTGGTCGAGCACGCCCCGGGCCGCACCCCGGACGAGATCACCAACTCCCAGCTGCACCTCCGCAAGATGATCAAGGACCGCATCGGCGTCTCCGTCGACGTTGACGTCCGCGACCACGTCGACAGCGGCGAAGGCAAGGCCAAGCGGATCGTCGACAACCGCACCTGATACTGCTCCACCCCTCCCTTTCCCCCCACAGAAAGTCCCCCGAGATGAGCAACGACACCCTGGCCCCCGGTATGGCCGTGTCCTCGACGGAACCCACGCCGATCACCCCCGAGCACCGACGGGTTCTCGCCGGCGCCATGGTCGGCACCACCATCGAGTGGTTCGACTTCTTCATCTACGCCCAGGCGGCGGCGCTGATCTTCGCCACCCAGTTCTTCAACCCCGCCTCCAACGACTCCCCGGTGGTCGCGCAGGTCATCGCCTGGGCCTCGCTGGGTATCTCCTTCCTCTTCCGTCCTCTCGGTGCGGTCATCGCGGGCCACCTCGGTGACCGACTCGGCCGCAAGCCCGTCCTGGTGATCACACTGCTCGGCATGGGCGGCGCGACCGTCGCCATGGGCCTGCTGCCCACCTACGCCGCCATCGGCGTCGCGGCACCGGTCATCCTGGTGCTCCTGCGCGTCCTCCAGGGTCTGTCCGCAGGTGGTGAGTGGGGCGGTGCCGCACTGCTGGCCGTCGAGCACGCACCGACGAGCCGACGTGGCTTCTACGGCGCATTCCCGCAGGTCGGCGTTCCGGCCGGCATGCTCCTGGCCACCCTGTTCATGCTGGTGCTCTCCGCGGCGCTGACCACCGAACAGTTCAACGACTGGGGTTGGCGTGTCCCGTTCGTCTCCTCACTCGTCCTCATCATCGTGGGTTTCTGGATCCGCCGTCTCGTCGAGGAGTCCCCGGTCTTCTCGGAGCTCGAGGATCTGAAGAAGAAGTCCTCCGCTCCCCTCTCGCTGCTGTTCAAGGGCTACTGGAAGCTGGTCCTCCTCGCCGCCCTCATCTTCGCGGGCGTCAACGCCGCCGGTTACCTCGCCATCGCCTACTTCGTGTCCTACGGCACCCAGGTCATAGGCCACGAGCGCACCACGGTCCTGGGCATCACCTCCCTGGGCGCCATCGCCTGGATCATCTCCACCCTGGTCTTCGGCGCCCTGTCCGACACGATCGGCCGTAAGCAGACCTTCGCGGTGGGCTATGTCGGTTCCATCCTGTGGGCCATCCCCACGTGGCTGCTCATCGACTCCGGCGACGCTTTCCTCTTCGCTCTCGCCGTCGTCATCCTGGGCGTCCTCCTCGGCGCCACCTACGGTCCGCAGTCCGCGCTCTACGCCGAGATGTTCCCGGCGCAGGTCCGACTGTCGGGTGTCTCCATCGGCTACGCCATCGGTTCGGTCATCGGCGGCGCCTTCGCCCCCATGATCGCGGCCCTGCTTCTCGACGCCACCGGGACCTCCATGTCCATCGGCATCTACATCGCGGTGATCTCGGTCATCTCCCTGATCGCCGTGCTCAACGTCCCGAAGGGCATCCAGGGCAAGTCCCTGCACTAACGCCCGAGAAACTCCGGATGAACCAGCCGTGCCGTGGCCTGCGGCACGGCTTCGGCGATTCTCGACGCCGACGTCGGTGCCGGTCCATCAGGGGTCTGCGCGGCCAACCACGCGGCCGTCGAATGGACCTGCACGGCGTCGCAGGCGCTGAGCAGTTCGGTGGGGAAACGCTGGGCGGGCTCCACCGGCATCCGTTCCAGCCAGGCGGCCGCCCTGGCCAGCCAGGCACCCGCAATACCGGCGAGTACGTCGCCGGAACCGGGGGTCGCGGCCCAGGAGGAGCCGGCGTCGAAGGCGTACATCCCCAGGCGCGTGCCCGGCAGGGCGATGACGGTGTGTCTGCCCTTGAGCAGTACCCCGCAGTCGAGTTCGTCCGAGAGGGCACGCACCGCGCCCAGCCGGTCGGCGGCGGGATCGGGGATCCCTGCGTCCAGAGCGTCGGCGAGCCTGCGGAATTCGCCGTCGTGCGGGGTGAGCAGCGTCGATGCGGTCCTTTCGCGCAGAATAGTGCGCAACGGCGCACTCCGGGCCAGAAGGGTGAGCGCGTCGGCGTCGATGAGCAGCGGCTCCGGACGAGCGAGCAGTCCGGCGAGCTCTGCCTCCGCGGCCGCGTCCGTGCCCCGGCCCGGGCCCACCACCCAGGCCTGTACCCGGCCCGTGTCGGCCACCGCATCGGAGATCACCACCTCCGGAACTGCACGGACGACTGCGAACTTCTGGTCGCCCACGTAGCGCACCATCGCGCTGGTCGCGCGTACCGCACCCGTTGCCGTGAGCAGTGCGGCACCGGGGTAGGTGGCGGATCCGGCGCACAGGCCGACGACTCCACCGGAGTACTTGTCGTCCCCCGCCTCCGGTTCCAGCGGTTCGTTGTTGCTGTAGGTGCTCAGCCGATGCAGGGGGGCGGGCCACTCACGGCCGGTGGGATGGACGGCACGCAGCGCCATGACGTAGCCGGCCTCCTCGAGGATGACCCTGCGCAACAGCTCTTCGCTCAGGGCCCGCCCGCGGACGGCGATGTCCGCCACGAGTACCTCTCCACACGCCGAGCTCACAGCATGCACATGGCGCAGACCGCCGAAGGTGACGGTGACGTCGGCGGTGACGTGGTGCCCCGACAGGGCACCGGTGTCGGCGTCCACTCCCGACGGGACGTCGACGGCCAGGACCGGGATGTGATGGTGCTCGCGGACCCGCTCCAACCATTCCCCCAGACCCTGGTTGAGGCCCCCCGAACCGCCGATGCCGAGGATGCCGTCGACGACCAGACGGTACGGGCGCAGATCCTCCGGCAGGCCGCCGATGACATGTCCGCCGGCGGTCCGGAAAGCGGTGAGGGCCCGCTCGTGGACCCTCCCGTCGCGGCCGAGGAGCACCGCCTCGACGGTGTGGTTCGCCGCGAGTTCCGCACCGGCGTAGAGCGCGTCGCCGCCGTTGCCGCCCGCGCCGACGAGCAGCAGAATTCGGCGGTCGGTGGCCTGCGCCCGCAGGAGTGTGGGGGCAGGGGCCGCCACGAGGACACCCGCGGCCACGGCGACGGCGTGCGCCGCCTGCCTCATGAGCTCGTCGGGGGCGGATTGGGCGTCGAGAAGCACCTGCTCACAGACGCGGATGAGATCGACCGGATATGCGTGGCTCTGCAGGCTCATGGCCTCCAGGCTAGTCGCCGTCCGGCTGGCAGGAGGGGCACCAGAAGAGGTTGCGGCCCTCCATCACACGGTGGCTGACCGGCGTGCCGCAGAGATGGCAGGGAAGACCCGCCCGCCGGTAGACGTAGACCTCGCCACCATGATCGTCCTTGCGGGGATCGCGGGCCATCGCCTCCGGTGTGTGCTCCGGGTAGACCGTGTCGATCCGCCCGGTCCGCACACCTTCCGCCATGAGACCCACCAGATCCAGCCAGATGCTGTCGAACTGGGCCCTGGTCAGCCGGTTACCGGGCAGAAACGGTGAGATACCCAGGCGGAAGAGCGTCTCCGCGCGGTAGATGTTGCCCACCCCCGCGAAGAGTCCCTGATCCATCAGCTGGGAACCGATGCTGCGTCGGCTGCGCCGGACCCGCGGCCAGAGGGCCTCCGGATCGGCGTCGTCGCGGATGGGGTCCTCGCCCGACTTCGCGCGGGTCGCCTCATACTCATCCTCGGTGATCAGCCGGCACCACTGCGGGCCCCGCAGGTGGGCGGCGGTGGTGCCGTCACTGATGCGCAGCCGGATCTGACCTTCCCTGGTGCCGGCGTCCTCGAACTTCAGCTGCCCGATCAGCCCCAGGTGGACATAGATGATGTGCGCCGGGTGCGGCGCATCGAAGTCGAGGAACAGATGTTTGCCCAGTGCCTCAGCACGCTCGATCCGGTGGCCGTCAAGAAGCGCGGCCTCCGCGGCGAAGCGGCCCTGCGGTGAGGTGACCTCGAGTTCGCGACCCGGGAAGGTGGAGTTCAGCTCGCGCGCGAGACGATGAATGACGTGACCTTCAGGCATGGGGACAGTTTAGGACACCGGGGGTCCGGTAACGGCGCGGCTGCCGGCTCCTGCTGCGCCGCGGATGCGCTGTAGAGTCGGACAGGTCAGATTCTCAGCCGTCGGAGAGAAGGGGCGCCATGCCGCACAGGATCGGTTTCGACCGCGAACGCTACATCGAGATGCAGTCGGAGCACATCCACGCACGACGTGCGGAGATCGGCGGCAAGCTCTACCTGGAGATGGGCGGCAAGCTCTTCGACGACATGCACGCCTCCCGCGTCCTGCCCGGCTTCACCCCGGACAACAAGATCGCGATGCTCGAACGCATCAAGGACGATGTTGAGATCATCGTCTGCCTCAACGCGAAGGACCTGGAGCGTCAGAAAGTCCGCGCCGACCTGGGCATCCCCTATGAGGAGGACACCCTCCGTCTCTTCGACGTGTTCCGGGAGCGGGGTTTTCTGGTCGAGCACGTGGTGATGACCCAGCTCACCGACGACAACCACATCGCCCATGCGTTCATGGACCGTCTCCAGCGCCTCGGCCTGAGCGTCTACCGGCACCGTGTCATCCCCGGGTATCCCACCGACATCCGCCGCATCGTGTCGGAGGAGGGCTTCGGCATCAACGACTATGTGGAGACCACCCGCGATCTGGTCGTGGTCACCGCGCCGGGGCCGGGTTCCGGCAAGCTGGCGACCTGCCTGTCGCAGGTCTACCACGAGTACCAGCGGGGAGTGAAGGCCGGTTACGCGAAATTCGAGACCTTCCCCATCTGGAACCTGCCGCTGGAGCACCCGGTGAATCTGGCCTACGAGGCCGCCACCGCGGACCTCGACGACATCAACGTCATCGACCCTTTCCACCTGGCGGCCTACGGTCAGCAGGTGACCAGCTACAACCGCGACGTCGAGGTGTTCCCGCTCCTGCACGCCCTGCTGGAGACCCTCGCCGGGGAGAGCCCCTACCGCTCGCCCACGGACATGGGTGTGAACATGGCGGGACACTGCATCTCCGATGACGAGGTGTGCCGGGAGGCCTCCCGCCAGGAGATCGTGCGCCGCTACTACAAGGCACTGGTCGAGGAGCGTCGCGAGGACCTCGACGACATCGTCTCCTCCCGCATCGGCATGGTCATGTCCAAGGCGCGGACCACCACGGAGGACCGCCGTGTCGTGGCCCCCGCGCTGGCCGTGGCCGCAGAGACCGGGCAGCCCGGGTCCGCGATCGAACTGGCCGACGGCACGATCATCGCCGGAAAAACCTCCGAACTGCTGGGCTGCTCCGCGGCGATGCTGCTCAACGCACTCAAGCACCTCGCGGGCATCGACAAGGAACTGCACCTGCTCTCGCCTGAGTCGATCGAGCCGATCCAGTCCCTGAAAACGGAACACCTGGGTTCCCGTAACCCGCGGCTGCACACCGACGAGGTGCTCATCGCGCTCTCAGTCTCCGCAGCCCGTTCGGAGGAGTCGCGCCGGGCTCTGGCAGAGCTGAAGAACCTGCGCGGCTGTGAGGCGCACACCACCACCATCCTCGGTTCGGTGGACGAGGACATCTTCCGCAACCTCGGCGTGCTGGTCACCTCGGAGCCGGAGTACTGGCGGAAGTCCCTGTACCGCAAGCGCTAGCCCCCACCTCACCGGCGCCGACACCTGGGTCAGGGGCGGTTGGCCGCATCGTGGTCGGCGGCATAGGCGGCGAAGGTGCTCGCCGGGTCCTCCCTGGAGCCGCTGACGAAATTACGCGCGAGTTCGGCGCTCAGTTCTTCCATGGCTCCCGACAGACGCCGGGCGCTCATCCGCAGCTCCGGCGCCTGCGAGGCCCGCGCCGCATCCCTGAGCTCGAGAACGTAGGGCAGCTGGCGGGCCAGGGAGACGGGGTCGTTTCCCTCCTGGAAGTAGTAGGTCTCCGAGTAGTGGAAGAAATCTATGCACACATGCCGCACCTGGCCGGTCACGTTATCCAGGACGCGGGCCACCTCGGACGGCTCCATGCCCGGGATGGCCCGGGCATATCCCGCGTCGTTCATCCCCTTCAGTTCCATGGCCAGAGCGCGTCGACGCGACAGCGGCGGATGCACCTGGCTGAACCAGGTCAGGGCTGCGGTGAGCAGTGCGAAACCGGTCAGCGCCTCTAAGGGGAGCACCAACCGGACCCAGGGATCCGCCGGCACGATGTCGCCGAATCCCAGGGTCGACAGAGTCACCAGGGAGATGTAGAAGGCCTCGGCGAGGGCCGGGTACTTCGCCGGATCAATTCCGGATGAGTATGAGAAACCCTCGGGGGTGTACGGAAGGTAGATCAGCGTCCAACCGATCCCCTGCAGCAGTACCCACAGCAGGATGACGATGAGCATGCTCGCCGGACCAACGGCGGAGCCGAACCGGTGCCCGATCACCTTGGAGGCCTCCCACACCCCCGAGAACACCAGCCCGCTCAGGGTCCCCTGCCCCTCGGGGCGCAGGAGACTGCGGAACATGTCCCACAGCCCCAGCGCCACCACCAGAAAGCCGGCCATCGTCAGCGCAACCGTCATTGTGGATCTCCGTTCTCGGCACCCGGTTTCCGCCCAACGGTACAGGCGCACACGGCACCCTGATCATCGACGGAGGAGCACCCGATAGACTTCTGTCCGTGGCCATCAGCAAAATTCTCCTGTACTACCGTTTCACCCCCATCGCCGATCCGCAGGCGGTGATGCTCTGGCAGCGCGACCTGTGTGAATCCCTGGGTCTCAGGGGCCGGATCCTCATCTCGGAGCACGGCATCAACGGCACGGTGGGTGGTGACATCGACGCGTGCAAGCGTTATATCCGCAAGACGCGGGACTACCCGGGTTTCCACGACATGGAATTCAAGTGGTCCGAGGGCGGTGCGGAGGACTTCCCCAAACTCTCGGTGAAGGTGCGCGATGAGATCGTGGCGTTCAACGCGGCGGGTGAGATCAAGGTCGACGAGCACGGCGTCATGGGCGGCGGTGTGCACCTCAAGCCCGAGGAGGTCAACGAGCTTGTCGACGCCCGCGGCGACGACGTCGTCTTCTTCGACGGTCGCAATGCTCTGGAGGCGCAGATCGGAAGGTTCCGTGACGCGGTCGTCCCGGACGTGGAGACCACCCACGACTTCATCGCCGAGCTGGAGTCCGGCAAGTACGACTGGATGAAGGACCGTCCGGTCGTCTCCTACTGCACCGGTGGCATCCGTTGCGAGGTACTCAGCGTGCTGATGAAGAACCGGGGTTTCAAGGAGGTCTACCAGATCGACGGCGGCATCGTCCGGTACGGCGAGAAGTACGGCAACGGGGGCCTGTGGGAGGGGTCGCTCTACGTCTTCGACAAGCGGATGCACACCGAGTTCGGCGAGGACTACAAGGAACTCGGCCACTGTATCCACTGCGGTGACCACACGAACAACTTCATCAACTGCACCAATGAGGACACCTGCCGGAAGCAGGCGCTGGTGTGCGAATCATGTGCGGCGCAGCCGACGACCGCACACTGTGGTCGAGCGGACTGCGCCGAGGTGGCGGCACGGGCGGCCACGCACTAGCTGTCTCTAGTCGCTCAAGGCGAGCACGAGGATCTGCCAGGTCTGCAGCATCCACATCATGGCGAAGGGGATGAGCACCCAGAACACGCCCATCCAGGGACGCCAGCGGGTGTAGCTGTTCAGCTTGCGCACCATGATGATGGCGCAGCCGATGATGCCCGCCGCCGGAATGATGCTGGTGGCGATGGGCCACCAGATCTGCGAGGAACGGGAACACAACCAGAGGGCATCGCCGGCGTCACAGGCCGGACCGCCCATCAGTCGGGCCACCCAGGCGAGCAGGTAGGCGACGAGGACGGTGGAGATGATGGTGCCGAAGAGCCAGGTGACGGCCTGCCGCGTCGACTGCTGGTTGCGGGTCGCCTGCACGACGGGATCAGTGGACGAGGCCAGCTCCTCCGCGGTCCGGGGTTCCGGAGGGCGGCGGTTGGCGAAGTCGGCGTCCTCGGACAGGTCGTTTTCCGGGTGCTCGAGAAAGTTGCGCCTGCGACGGCCCTCCCGATGCGGAGATTTCTTTTCCGGGTCACGTCCAGTCATGCCACCACCATAGTCTGCGCGCCATTAACGGTGGGCCGGGTGGATCAGGACGGGGACCTGGACGTGGCGGAGGAAATCAGTGGCTGTGGAGCCCACGAAGACCCGCTCCAGCGGGCCGGGTGGGGTGGAGCCCAGGATCAGCAGATCACCCTTCCTCCACTTCAGGGCGTCGATCGCTCCGGACCACCCCTTGCCTGAGCCGATCTCCGACTCGACGGCCAGATCAGGGTAGAGGTCAGCGATGACGTCATGAGAACGGTCGAGGACGGCCAGGGAGTGTTCGCGCCATTCGTCGATGAGTTCGCGGCTGAAGTCGAACTTGTCGTGGAAGGGCTGGTCCGCCAGGCCGGAGGGGGAGAAGGCGAGGACGCGCAGGTCCACGCCCCAGCTGTCGGCGAGGCGGGCGGCGAAGTGGAGGGAGGGGTCGTTCTCGTCGATGTCACTCTCGAGGAAGGCGTAGTTCACACGGTTGACCCCCCGCTTGGCCAGCTTGACTGCTCGGGGGACGAGGCCGAGCGGTTTGGGGGAGGAGTGCAGAAGGGCATCTGCGGTGGAGCCGGCGAGGAAACGACCCTTCGGGGCGGCGGCGCCGGAACCGAGGATGACCAGGTGGGCGTCGAAATCATCGGCCGCCTCGCTGATCAGCACAGCCTCCGAAGGGCCGTCGAGGAAGACGGAGATCTGCTCGTCCCAGTAGGACTTGTCGACGCCCGCGTCGGCCAGCGCCCGCTTCACCGCCGACTCGCAGGCCTCCACTTCCTTCTGGAACCACTTGTGGTATTTGCCGCCGAGACGGCCGAGGGAGGATGAGGGCCACGGTCGGAGGAAGGTGGACACGACGCGGATCCGGACGTCAATGGTGCGGCTGAGCCAGGCCGCGAGTTCGATGGCCTCGGTACCTGGGGAACCGGGTCGCCAGGCGACCAGGATGCGGGCGGGTGCCTCAGTGGCAGCGTAAATGGGGGTTGCCATTCCTTGAGAGAAGGGTCGGGAAGTGTTTACGCGCCCTATTATTCCCGTTTACCCGGTGTTCGTGTCAATCAGGTCCGAACCGTAGCTGTCGGCGAGTTTGTTGATGATGTCCGCCAGCTCGCTGGCGCGGGCCAGATCTTCTTCACCGAGAGTGCCGATCATCTCGGCGAGGTACTTCGTGCGCTCCTCGCCGACGCGCTCGAGTTCGCTCTCGCCGAGCCGGGTGATCTTCACGCGCACGCCGCGGCGGTCCTGCTCATCACGGATCCGCTCCACCAGCTCCCGCTGCTCCAGCTGGTGGAGTGCGTTGGAGGCGGTGGGCATACGGATGCCTTCTTCGCGGGCGATCTGACTGATCCGCGAGGGACCCTGCGCCTGGAGCCGTGCCATGATCGACAACTGCGGGCCGGTCAGGTCGGACTGCTCGGCAATGCGGAAGTACATGACGTACAGCTTCGTCATTGCCGGGCGGATCCGGGCGGCGATGTCCGCCGGGGTCGATGATGTCATGGACTCGATCCTAGACACTTTCCCCGGCAAACCAATTAGTCCCCGGCGCCGATGATGAACGCCTCAAGCTGAGCCCGGGCATCATCGTCGCCCATCTGGACCGGCGGGGACTTCATCAGGTAGGCGGAGGCCGGGAGCACCGGGCCCGCGATCTTGCGGTCGAGGGCGATCTTCGCTGCGCGGACGGCGTCGATGATGATGCCGGCGGAGTTGGGGGAGTCCCACACCTCGAGCTTGTACTCGAGGTTCAGCGGCACATCGCCGAAAGCGGTGCCCTCGAGGCGGACGTAGGCCCACTTGCGGTCGTCGAGCCACTCGACGTAGTCGGAGGGGCCGATGTGGACGTTGCGGTCTGAGACCTTGCCGGCCAGCGGACCCTCGTGCAGGTTCGAGGTGACGGCCTGGGTCTTGGAGATCTTCTTGGACTCCAGACGATCACGGTCGAGCATGTTCTTGAAGTCCATGTTGCCGCCCACGTTCAGCTGCATGGTGCGCTCGAGGCGGACGCCGCGGTCCTCGAAGAGCTTCGCCATGACGCGGTGGGTGATGGTGGCACCGACCTGGGACTTGATGTCGTCGCCGACGATCGGCAGGCCGGCGTCGATGAACTTCTGTGCCCAGACCGGGTCGGAGGCGATGAACACCGGCAGGGCGTTGACGAAGGCGCAGCCCGCGTCGATGGCAGCCTGTGCGTAGAACTTGTCCGCCTGCTCCGAGCCGACGGGGAGGTAGGAGACGACGACGTCAACCTCGGCGTCGCGGAGCGCCTGCACTACGTCGACCGGCGCTTCGGTCGACTCCTCGATGGTCTCCATGTAGTGCTTGCCCAGGCCGTCCAGGGTCGGACCACGCTGGACGGTGAGGCCGGTCGCCGGGACGTCGGCGATCTTGATGGTGCAGTTCATCGACGCGTCGATGGCGTCGGCGAGATCAGTGCCCACCTTGGCTGCATCGACGTCGAAAGCCGCGACGAACTCCACGTCCTTGACGTGGTAGTCGCCGAACTTGACGTGCATCAGGCCCGGTACCTTTTTATCGTCGGGGGTGTCCTTGTAAAACTCGACGCCCTGGACCAGCGATGCGGCACAGTTACCGACGCCGACAATCGCCACGCGAACCTTGCTCATTTATTCGTTCACTCCTTGAGGCAGGCCAGGTCTAAGAGGGTCGAAGAGGGTGGCCTGCAATCCCCGTGTTCAAGGATCCATCGTAAGCGGTCCCTTCTGCGAACATGTGATCGGGCGCGGGCGGGATCGATCAAGAAGCCTGATGGGGCCTCGTCGGTAGACTGGCCGTGTGCCTGCCGGAAACGTCGTCTACCGCAACGAGATCTCCCACCGATTCGCCCGACAGGAACTCCTTCGTCGCTGGCGGGCCGGTGAGGTTTCCCGCGATGAGGTGTGTGACGCAGACTTCCTGCTTGTCACCGCCGCCACCTACCACGGCGTGCCCGCCGATCACCCGTGCCCCGTGTGCGGCTCCGATGACCTGCGCATCGTGCAGTGGATCCACGGGGAGCAGCTCGGCCGCATGTCCGGCACGGCGCGTAGCGACGAGGAGATCGCCGCGATCGTCGCCACGGGCAGGGAGATGACGGTCCATATCGTGGAGGTCTGTCCCGCGTGCCGGTGGAACCACCTCCTCACGGCGGTCACCGCAACAGCCGCCTGACGTGACGTGCGCCAATTCATGGCTGAGATGTTTCCCTAACATGCGTCCGGCGCAGTAGTGTTCACGGGTGTAACAACCGTCATCAGTGATCACAACGGGGACAGCACTTGACTGAGAAGAAGAACAACTCACAACGCGGATCGACGCGGGCTGGGCGCGCGTCGGACGGGAACGGGAAGCGGGACATCAGGCAGCGGCCGGTTCTGCTCGCCGTACTCGGCGGCCTGCTCGCGCTGATCCTCATCCCCCTGGGCGTGTTCCTGGTGGCGTACTCCACGGTCGACGTCCCGGAACCGGGGGAGTTGACCTCCGCGCAGGTGTCCTCCATCTATGCGTCGGACTCGTCCACCGAGCTCGCCCGCGTCGTCCCGCCGGAGGGCAACCGTCGGCAGGTGTCACTGGAGGAAGTGCCGGAGTCGCTGCAGAATGCCGTGCTCGCCGCTGAGGACCGGGAGTTCTGGACCAACCAGGGCTTCTCCTTCACCGGCTTCGGCCGCGCCGTGCTCGGTCAGGTCACCGGAAACACCTCCGCCGGCGGCGGTTCGACGATCACCCAGCAGTACGTGAAGAACGCCCTCGTCGGCGACGATCACTCCTACGTGCGCAAGGCGCGCGAGCTGGTCTACTCCGTGAAGATGACCAACCAGTGGTCCAAGGAGGAGATCCTCTCCGCCTACCTCAACACCGTCTATCTGGGCCGTAACGCCTACGGCGTGGAGGCCGCCTCGCATGCGTACTTCAACAAGCCGGTCACGGATCTGAACGTCGAACAGAGCGCGATGCTTGCCGCCACCATCCAGCTGCCCAGCCAGCTGGATCCGTGGGCCAACCCGCAGGGCGCCGAAACCCGCTGGAACTACGTCCTCGACGGGCTGGTCGACATGGAGGTCCTCGCCGCACAGGATCGCACCGGCATGGTCTACCCCGAGACCCGTGACCCGGCCGAGTACTCCGCCTACACCGAGGCCACCGGCACCAACGGCATGATCAAGAACCACGTGATCAACGAGTTGAAGACCATCGGCATCACCGAGCAGGAGGTGACCACCCGGGGTCTGCGGATCACCACCACCATCGACCCGACGGCCCAGGCCGCCACCGTCGACGCCGTGCAGACCAACCTCGCCCAGTTGCAGGACGATGCCGCCGCGGCCGCCGTCTCCGTCGAGCCGGGCACCGGCGCCGTCCGCGCCTATTACGGCGGCGAGGACGCCGCCGGCTGGGACTACGGCAACGCCGCACTCCAGACCGGCTCCACCTTCAAGATCTTCGGTCTGGCCGCCGCCCTCCAGCAGGGCATCCCGCTGACCGCGGCCTATGATTCCTCCCCCGTGACCCTGCCCGGCAACATCGTGGTGAACAACTGGGACGGCGGAAGCGCCGGCTACACCACGCTCTCCGAGGCACTGAAGAACTCCTACAACACCAGCTTCATCCGCCTCCAGGATGACCTGAACAACACCACCCAGGACACCGCGGACATGGCCCACGCCCTGGGCATCGCGGAGTCTCTGCCGGGCGTCCCGCAGACCCTCACGGAGAACGGTGCGCAGCCCTACGAGGGGATCATTCTCGGCCAGTACCAGTCTCGCCCCCTCGACATGGCCACCGCCCTGGCCACAGTGGCCAACCGCGGTGTGTGGCACCAGACCCACTTCGTCGAGCGCGTCGAGACCGGTGACGGCGAGCTGCTCTACGAGCACGAGTCCGGTGAGGGCGAGCGTCGCATCGCCGAGGTTGTCGCCGACAATCTCCTGTACGCGATGCAGCCGATCGCCGCATACTCCAACGGCAACACCCTCGCCGGCGGCCGCCCCTCCGCAGCCAAGACCGGAACCGCCCAGCTCGGTGACACCGGCCTGAACAAGGACGCCTGGATGGTGGGCACCACTCCGCAGCTGTCCACCGCCGTATGGGTCGGCACCGCCGACAACACCTCCGCGATCTTCAACGAGTGGGGTGGCAACATGTTCGGCTCGGGCTCCCCGGCCCGAATCTGGAAGGCCGCCATGGACGGTGCCCACCAGGACAAGGAGATCCGCGAGTTCACCACCCCGGCCCCCATCACCTTCGGTTCCGGGGTCCCGTCGGGTGGCAACGGCCTGCGCTACGTTCCGGCCCCTGCCCCGGCCCCCGCCCCGGCCCGGGTTCCCGCGCCGGCCCCCGCACCGGCACCGGCGCCAGCCCCGGTCCAGCCGGAGGTTGAGGAGGCCCCGCTCGTCGAGTCGCCGCCGCCCGCCGAGTCCATCCCGGCCCCGCAGGTCCCGGCACCCACCGGGGGCGAAATCGAGATCCTCCCGGGTCTGACCCTCGAACTGCCCAACTAGCTGAAGGCGGGCAGATGCAGACCAGTCACCTCCCTGAGCGGATCTCCCCGGCGGCAACCGAACCGGTCGCCGCCGGAGTCATCTCCTTCCTCGGTGGCCCTGTCGGACGGTTCGCCGCGGTGGGACGTCAGCGATGGTGGACTCCGTTGCGGGTGATCGTTTCGGTGGCCCTGGTCTTCCTGTCCTTCGGCTTCCTGTCCAAGGCCCGCTGCCTCGAGGGGACACGCGGCGAGGACGGCCTCATCTCGTTGGACTGGTCCGGGAACCGTCATTACGTCGCCGCCTGCTACAACGACATCACCCCGCTCTACGCCGGTCGTGGCCTGGACAGGGGTGGCTTCCCCTACGCCTTCTCCTGGGTGGAGGGTGACCTCACTCGCTACCTCGAGTACCCGGTACTGGCGGGTGTGTTCCAGTGGTTCATGGCGGGACTGTCACGTCTGACGTACCCGCTGGTCGAGCTGACTCCGCTGATCATCCCGGCGGCCTCCTGGTACTTCGCCCTCACTGCTCTGGCGATGTCGGGTATGTGGGTGTTCACCATCCGGCTCGTGGCCGAGCTCGCGGGCAACCGCATCTGGGACACCGTTCTCGTCGCAGCCTCTCCGCTGGTCATCGTCCACGCATTCACCAACTGGGACATCCCGTCGGTCATGTTCGTGGTCGGCGCGCTCCACGCCGTCAGCCGCGGCCGGCCGGGTCTGGCGGGCGTGCTCATCGGCCTGGGTACCGCGTTCAAGTTGTGGCCGCTCTATCTCCTGGGCGCCTACCTCGTGCTCGCCGTCCGGGATCGTCGACCGGTTCCTTTTCTGACCATGCTCGTCACCTCCGCGTTGACCTGGCTGGCAGTCAATGTGCCCGTGATGGTCATGTATCCGGTGGCGTGGAGCGAGTTCCTCCGACTCAACAGTGAACGTGGCTTCGAGTGGACCACGATCTACGCGATCATCTCCCGCAACACTTTCCTGCCCGATCTGCCGGTGCCGGTCCTCAACACCGTCTCCTTCGCGCTGTTCGCCGCTGCCTGCCTGGCCATTGCGGTCCTGGGGCTGCGTGCCTCCCGACGCCCCCGTGTCGCCGAACTGTTCTTCCTCATCATCGTGGCCTTCCTGCTCTTCAACAAGGTGTGGTCCCCGCAGTACTCGCTGTGGCTGATCGTCCCCGCCGTGCTGGCGCTGCCCCGATGGCGGCTCCTGCTCACCTGGATGTTCGTCGACGCCCTGGTGTGGCCGATTCTCATGTGGCACATGCTCGGAACCGATGACAACGGTATCCCCGCCGAGCTTCTCGACGCCGTCCTGATCGCCCGCCTGGTCATCCTCGTGACGATGACGGTGCTCGTCGTCCGCCAGATGCTGGGCCACGAGGTGGATGAGGTCGCAGCCGCCCACCAGGGCAGGGACCCACTGGCGTTACCCGATCCCGCCCCGGGTCGACCATGATGGACGCATGATCACGACCATCATCGGCATCATCTCCATCGTCATCGGCTTCCTGTGCATCGCCGCAGCCTTCTACACCTTCATGAAGAAGAAGCCCCCCGTGTGGTCCGTCGGCTTCGGTCTCGCGGCCTTCATCTTCGTCACCGTCATTCCGGTATTCCTCGCGGTCTTCTTCGCGACGATGCCCGGCGATGTCACCCGCTGACCGTCGAAAAGCGATTAACGTATATCAGCACAATTGCGGTAGGCTGCGAGGGTTGCTTGACGCAACAGACCCTCCTGTCACGCCCACAATGGGTGTGGCCGAACCAAATTACTAGACCGTAGGAGGTGATGAGGTCGTGCGTCACTACGAAATCATGATCATTCTGGATCCTTCCCAGGATGAGCGCACCGTTGCCCCGTCCCTGGATAAGTACCTTGAAATTGTCCGTAAGGACAATGGCAAGGTCGAGAAGGTTGATGTGTGGGGCAAGCGTCGTCTTGCGTACCCGATCAACAAGAAGGAAGAGGGCGTTTACGCCGTCGTCAACCTGGAGTGCGAGTCTGCGACTGTGCTCGAGGTTGACCGCGTTCTTAACCTGAACGACTCTGTCCTGCGCACCAAGGTCCTGCGCACCGACGCTTAAGAACGGATACTGGGAGACGAGCACACGCTCGTCACCAGGCAGGCACGTCGCCGAGCATCCCACGCGAAGCAGGAAGGCTGAACAATATGGCAATTGGAGATACCCCGATCACCGTTATCGGCAACGTTGTTGCTGATCCCGAACTCCGCTTCACCCCTTCGGGTGCAGCGGTGGCCAACTTCCGCATCGCCTCCACTCCCCGTGTCAAGAACCGCGACACCGGGCAGTGGGAAGACGGCGAAGCACTCTTCCTGACCTGCAACGTGTGGCGCCAGGCCGCCGAAAATGTCGCCGAGTCCCTTTCCAAGGGAATGCGCGTGATCGTCAACGGATATCTGAAGCAGCGAAGCTATCAGACCAAAGAGGGCGAACAGCGCACGGTGTATGAGGTTGAGGTCGAAGAGGTCGGCCCGTCCCTGAAGTTCGCATCCGCACAGATCAACCGCAACCCTCGTGAGGGTGGCGGTTCTGGCGGCGGCAACTTCGGTGGCGGTCAGCCTCAGCAGCCTCAGTCCCCGCCCCAGCAGATGCAGGGCGGTTTCGGCGGTCAGCAGGGTAACCAGGCTCCGCCGCAGCAGCCCCAGCGACAGCAGGGTGGCTTCGGCGGTCAGCAGGGTGGCCAGTCCAACCAGATGCCGGCCAACGACCCGTGGGGCTCCGCTCCGCCGGCCGGTGGTTTCGGCGGTGGGACCGGCGACGAGCCTCCGTTCTGATTGAGCAGATCAACCCATCTCAACTGACTCTTCCTGACAGCACACATGCTCAACGCATGCAGCGCCGGCCAGGGACACACAACGAAAGGCAGGGATCATGAAGCTGATCCTCACCGCTGCCGTTGACAACCTCGGAGTCGCAGGCGACATCGTCGAGGTTAAGAACGGCTACGGACGCAACTACCTGCTTCCCCGCGGTATGGCCATTGTGGCCACCCGTGGTGCTGAGAAGCAGATCGAGGGCATTCAGCGTGCCCAGGAGGCCCGCGGTATCCGCGACCTCGACCATGCCCGCGAGGTTCGCCAGCAGCTCGAGCAGCTGTCCGGCGTGACCGTGCAGGTCCGCACTTCTGACTCCGGCAAGCTCTTCGGCTCCGTGAAGGCCGACGACATTGCTGACGCAGTGAAGAAGGCCGGCGGCCCGACCCTGGACAAGCGCAACATTCAGCTGCCCAAGGGACTCGTGAAGAAGACCGGTAACTACCAGGTTATCGTTCAGCTCCACGCCGAGGTCACCGGCAAGATCAACTTCGAGGTCGTCGCCGCGTAACTCGCGCCAGACGACGGTCGGGATCCCGCGTGAACGGGATTGCCGACCCAACGACAACAGCACACCGACAGCCCTGCGGATTCGTGATCCGCGGGGCTGTCGGTTTTTTCTGTCACCTGTGGACAATTGTGGAGAACCTGTTGCATTTAACCTGTCGGTAACCGTGTGGTTCCCGCCGCTTACCCCGGGGTTTGGGGCTACCTGGCATCTTGGCGGCTGTCAAACATACTGGTCGGAGGGGTTATGCACCGTTGGCGGGCAGTTGTCCACAAGGGCATAAACTTTAGTTGACCTGCATGAATCGGAGAATTCCCGCTGTCATGACGGAAGGTTGTCCACAGGTTGTCCACAGTCGTGGGCGTTCAGTGGGGATAAACTCTGCCGTTTACCTTGACTTGTCCACAGGCCCTGTGGATAACTAGGGTGACTGACATCATTTCTTAGCCTGGGAACGGTCTTCTCCACAGCGGCTGAGGAGCGGATTCTTCCCGGCACCTCCGGGGGATAGACTGCGATCAGAACAGCCGGCCACGCCCCCTCCCGGGGTGTGCACAGAGGAAAGGACGGACGCGAACACATGACCTCAGGACTCGGCGGCCCCAGTTTTGACGATGACTATGTGCCGCCGGCCGAACCGGACCTCCCGGAGGATACGGGCGGTGGGGGACTGCCCACGCAGGCCTTCAAGGACGCCGCGCCACGCCGCCAACGCGACCGGAACAAGAGGGATTCCGCCCCCACGTTCGGGGAGTACCGGCAGCCCCCGCATGACCGCGAGGCGGAGCAGGGTGTGCTCGGCGCGATGCTGCTCAGCCCCAACACCGTCGTGGAGATCATCGGTGAGCTGAGCCCGGAGGATTTCTACCATCCGGCCCACCAGCTGATCTACACCGCGATGATCGACCTGTTCGGCGAGAGCAAGGACATCGACCCGGTCATTGTCGCCGGCCGTCTGGACCGGCACAACGATCTCGAGCGGGTCGGTGGCGCCCCGTACCTGCACACCCTCATTTCCTCGGTGCCCACTGCCGCGAACGCCCGCTATTACGCGGAGATCGTCGTGGAGAAGGCGATCCTGCGGAGGCTCGTCGCCGCCGGAACGCGGGTGGTGCAGCTCGGCTACGAGGGCAACGAGGGGGCTGAGGTCGACACCGTGCTCGACATGGCCCAGCAGGAGGTCTTCGCCATCGCCCAGAAGACCGACACCGAGGATTATGCGATCCTCGGCGATATCCTCGCCCCCACCCTGGAGGAGCTTGACCAGATCGCCAACACCGGCGGTCTGGCACGGGGCGTGCCCACCGGTTTCGTGGATCTGGACAATCTGACCAACGGCCTGCACGGCGGCCAGATGATCATCATCGCCGCCCGTCCCGGCGTGGGCAAGTCGACTATTGCGCTGGACTTCATGCGCTCGGCCTCGATCAAGCACGGTAAGGCGTCCGCCATCTTCTCCCTGGAGATGAGCAAATCGGAGATCGTGATGCGCCTGTTGTCCGCGGAGACGAGCATCAAGCTCTCCGACATGCGCTCCGGCCGGATGAGCGACGAAGCCTGGACGACCCTGGCGAACCGTTCCGGTCAGATCTCGGAGGCGCCGTTGTTCATCGATGACTCCCCGAACCTCACCATGATGGAGATCCGTTCCAAGGCGCGTCGCCTCAAGCAGAAGCACGACCTCCAGCTCATTGTCCTCGACTACCTGCAGCTGATGAGCTCCGGAAAACGTGTCGAGTCACGCCAGCAGGAGGTTTCCGAGTTCTCGCGTCAGCTCAAACTACTGGCCAAGGAGCTGGACGTTCCGGTCATCGCGATTTCGCAGCTCAACCGTGGACCGGAGGCTCGCACCGACAAGAAACCCCAGCTGGCGGACCTCCGTGAGTCCGGTTCGCTGGAGCAGGATGCGGACATGGTCATGCTGCTCTACCGCCCCGACTCTCAGGACCGGGAGGACGTTCGCGCGGGCGAGGCCGACATCATCCTGGCCAAGCACCGTGGTGGTCCGATCGACACCGTCACCGTCGCCCATCAACTCCACTTCTCCCGCTTCGTGGACATGGCGCGCGGATAGTCCGCTTCTCGCCGCCCTCACCCCGGTCGGCAGAGCTGAGATCGATGCGCACCCGGAATGGGCGGGGATCCTCGACGACTACCGTAACCAGTCCGACGAGGACCCGCGGGGACGTTTCGGGGTGGCGTTCCGGGAACTGAAGTAGGCGGTGAGGGAAGCGGGTGTGGAGAAGAATGACGAGATCGCGGACATCATCACCGAAGCCGCGAAGCGGGTCCGTTCCCGCCAGCGATACGGGTGACCGGGATGATCGACACTGCAGCGATGACGGCTCCGGTGAGGAAGATCGTTTGGTAACCGGTCACCGGGCCCAGATAGGACATGATGAACGGGGCGAAGAAACCCACGTACGTCAGGGAGTAGAACACCGCCGTGGCGGCGCCGAGCTCCTCGGGTGGGGCGATCTTCTGCACCTCCCTGAGTCCGGACACCATCATCACGCCGTAGGCCGCTCCCAGCAGGACCGCAGCGAGTACCACCAGCCAGGGTGACCTGGTGAACGCCACCGCTGCGGACGCCAGCATCCCCGCGACGACCAGGCCCAGGCCGAGCACCGCAGGCGGCACCAGGTCGCGGCCGAAGCTGGTCGCCGTCGGCTGGATCAGGACGCCCGTGCCCAGCGTGACTGCGGCGATCACACCGGTGAAGGCCACCGGCCAGGAGAGCTGATCATTGACCAGGTCGGTGAGCGTGGCGAAGGAGGTGCTCACCGCCCCGAAACCCCACGGTGCCCAGGCCGCCACGGCCCACAGGAAGTGCCGCGACAGGACGCTGCGGGAGAACCAGCTGCGACGGGGGGAGTCGGCATGCGGGGCGCCACCCGGGGTGCGCCACACCAGGGGGAGGACGGCCACCAGCAGAACCAGGTGCACCAGGTAGGGCAGCAGGTCCGGCCGCGGCAGGAATTCGGCGATGAGCCCCGCCATGAGCGGCCCGCCGGCGAACCCGAGGGACAGGGACACCGTCGCGCGGCGGGCCCCGAGGTGCGAGGGGCCGGTGGACAGCTCCTGCAACCATGCCGCGCCGGCCGCCATGACCAGTCCAATGGCGGCACCGGCGATGAAGCGGCCGAGGGAGAGCGCAAGGAAGGAGCCGGAGGCTCCGGCGGCGAGAACCACTGATCCGAATCCGGAGAGCACCAGTGCGGGACGGATCAGCGCTCGCCGCCCACGGGTGTCGGAGAGGGGCCCGCCGACGAGCAGCGCGGGCATGAGCCCGAGCACGTAGATCGCGAGCAGGAAGGTCACCTGTGACTGGCTCAGGCCCGCGTGCAGCCGGTAGGCCGGCAGTAAGGGCGCGAAGAGGTTGGCGCCGAAGGCGATGGTGGCCATGCCCAGCCCGACCCGGAGCCAGGCGCGGGGGTCGGGAACCGTCATCGGGCGTCTCCTTGGGCGGGCCGGGGCGGGGGACTGTCGCTGTGATCGCCAGCACAGTCTATGTCACCGCATGGGCCGCGCCGGCCATCGATATCACCGTGACCGCCGGATGGGGACCACCCCTTGGTGGACCCCGGGATTTCCCCCTGCGCGAGGGTGCCCCCGGAATGGGGTGGGTCGAGGTGTGGTGTGGCTCCCCGCGGGGAGCCTATGGGTGAGGAAGGTCACTCCTTAAAGGGTTGCCCTCCTGCGGTTTTGCCATTCTTAGGAGAGCCTATTTAAGGGGTGCATTACTAAGGCATGGCTTACCAATGGTGCCTGACCTGCAAAAACTTCCTAGACTCAGGCGCACCAAGAACGAACCAAGGAGGGACATCATGACCTGTAGAGAGTTCAACCCCCACACCACGGCGTTCAACAACACCATCCGCGTTGAGCGCACCGAGCGTGCCACGATCCTGGCCGTCCCGCGCAGCCTCGAAGACTTCACCCACGATCGCAAGCCCAGTCTCCTGGGCAGGCTCGCGGGAATGCTCTCCCTCGCCTGAGGGAATCAGGCGTCGAGAACTTTGCCGCGCTGCTCGGGGAGGGTGAGTGCGGCAAGGGCGGCGAGCAGGAATGCGGCCGAGAAGACGCTGAACAGCGCGATGGAGTCGCCGAAGGCCAGGATCGGGGGAACGATCAGTGGGGCGATGATCGACGCGATGCGGCCGAAGCCGGCCGCAGCGCCCGTGCCCGCACCGCGGACATGGGAAGGGTAGAGCTCCGGGCCGATCGCGTACAGCGCACCCCAGGCACCCAGGTTGAAGAAGGACAACAGGCAACCGGCGAGGATGATCGTCGTCTCGGTGGACGCGGTGCCGAAAAACAGGGCGGAGGCCGCCGAACCCAGGAGGAACGTCGCCAGGGTCTTGCGGCGTCCCCAGGCTTCGATGAGCCACGCCGCCACCGCGTAACCGGGCAGCTGGGCGAGGGTGATGATGAGCGTGAACTGGAAGGACCGCACCAGGGAGAAGCCGTCGGCCACCAGCAGGGACGGGATCCAGATGAAGGCGCCGTAGTAGGCGAGGTTCACGCAGAACCACACGATCCACAGCGCGGCGGTGCGTCTGCGCAGTGACCTGTCCCAGATGGAGGTGGAGTCTTCGAGGTCCTCGCGGGGAACTTCACGGAGGCGTTGCTGTTCGGCGGCGTCGATACGCTCGAGTTCGGCTTGCCGGACCTCCGCCTCGAAGGAGGCCACGACCTTCTCCGCCTCCTCATGCCGGCCCTTGTCCTCCAGGAAGCGGACGGATTCGGGCAGGCCCTTGCGGACGTAGATGGCGTACAACGTCGGGACCATGCCGATCGCCAACGCCCAACGCCAGCCGTTGTCGTCGGCGGTGACCACGAACGTGCCGATCAGGGCTGCGGCGATCCAGCCCACCGCCCAGAAAGCTTCGAGGATGACGACCATGCGGCCACGGACCCGGCGTGGCGCGAACTCGGAGACGAGGGTGGAGGCGACGGGGAGTTCCGCGCCCAGGCCGAGTCCGACGATGAAACGCAGGGCGATGAGCATCCCCAGGCCGGTGGCCAGTGCGGAGGCGCCGGTGGCCAGGCCGTAGACGAGCAGCGTGAGGGCGAAGACCTGGCGGCGGCCGACCCTGTCGGCGAGCAGTCCGCCGAAGGTCGCGCCCAGGGCCATTCCGACGAAACCGATGGAACCGAGCCATGACGTCTCAGTGGGGGTGAGCCCCCAGTGGACGGCGAGCGCCGCCATGATGAAGGAGACGAGGCCCACGTCCATGGCGTCGAGGGCCCAGCCGATGCCTGATCCGACGACCAGTCGCCGGTGCCTGCCGGTGACCGGCAACCTGTCGAGCCGTTGATTCCTGGTCAGTTCTTGGTTCATGGATTGATCCTAAACCCTGGTACAGGCGCCCGGCCCGGGAAAGATCACCGGTGCAGCGAACGAAACCTGCGCAGGCGCAGGGAGTTCGACACCACGAAGACCGAGGAGAAGGCCATCGCGATGCCGGCCAGCATCGGGTTGAGCAGACCGAGCGCCGCGACGGGGATGAGCACGACGTTGTAGGCGAAGGCCCAGAAGAGGTTGCCCTTGATGGTGCGCAGCGTGCGGCGGGACAGGCGGATGGCGTCGACCGCGGAACGCAGGTCGTTGTTCATCAGCGTGATGTCGGAGGCTTCGATCGCCACGTCCGTGCCTGCCCCCATGGCCAGGCCGAGGTCTGCCTGGGCCAGCGCGGCGGCGTCGTTGACGCCGTCACCGACCATCGCGACGGTGCGGCCCTCCTGCTGGAGCCTCTCGACGACCGCGACCTTGTCGTCCGGCATCACCTCGGCGATGACGTCCGCGGGGTTGATGCCGACCTCGCCGGCGACCGCCCTGGCGGCGCCGGTGTTGTCGCCGGTGAGCAGCATCGGTGTCAGTCCCAGCCGGCGTAGTTCGGCGACCGCTTCCGCGGAGGTGGCCTTCACGGTGTCACGCACGGTGATCACTGCGGCCACCACTCCTCCGACCGACACGACGATCGGCGTCCCGCCCTGACTCTGCGCCTGATCGACAGCCTCCTGCAGGCGGGCCGGCAGCGAGCCCGCGGGGCGGCCCACGAGTACGGTCTGTCCGTCGACGGTGCCGGTCACACCCAGGCCGGCGAGGTTCTGGAAGTCGTTGACTTCAGGGACAGCCGTCTCCTTCTCTGCCCTGCGCACCACCGCCCGGGCGATGGGATGCTCGGAGGCGGCCTCCACGGCCGCCGCCTTCGCCAGGACGTCGAGCGGGTCGAAGCCCTCCGCCGCGTCGATGGCGGACACGGACATGACGCCCTCGGTGACGGTGCCGGTCTTGTCCATGACGATGGTGTCCACCCGTCGGGTCGACTCGAGGATCTCCGGGCCCTTGATCAGCAGGCCCAGCTGGGCTCCGCGACCTGTGCCCACCAGCAGCGCGGTGGGCGTGGCCAGGCCCAGGGCGCACGGGCAGGCGATGATGAGGACGGCGACTGCGGCCGTGAAGGCGGGTGCGAGACCGGATCCGGTGGCCAGGTGCACGGCCAGTGTGATCAGCGAGATGACGATGACCGTGGGTACGAACACCTGTGAGATCCGGTCCACCAGGCGTTGGACGGGGGCCTTCCTGGACTGTGCGTCAGTGACCAGGCGGGCCATCTGCGCCAGCGTGGTGTCGGCTCCGGTGCGGGTGACCTCCACCAGCAGGCGGCCGGAGGCGTTGATCGTCGCCCCCGTCACCGATGAGCCTGTGGTCACCTCCACCGGCACCGATTCGCCGGTGAGCATCGACTGATCCACAGCGGAAGAACCCTCGATCACCCGGCCGTCCGTCGCGATCTTCTCGCCCGGACGCACGATGAACACGTCTCCCACCCGCAGCCGGCTGGCGGGGACACGGACCTCGCGGCCGTCGCGAAGCACGGCGGCGTCCTTGGCTCCCATGTCGAGCAGCCTGTGCAGCGCCTCGGAGGACTGGCCCTTGGCCTTCGTCTCGAACCAGCGGCCGAGGAGCAGGAAGCTGATCACCACGGCCGTGGTCTCAAGGTAGATGTCGTCCATCGAGGTGCCGGACGGGAACAGGTGCATTTCCATGGTCATGCCCGGATGCCCGGCGTTTCCGATGAACAGCGCCCAGAGGCTCCACAGGTAGGCCGCGGAGGTGCCCAGCGTGATGAGGGTGTCCATGGTGAACGATCCATGACGCAGGTTGATGAAGGTCGCACGGTGGAAAGGCGCACCGCCCCAGAAGAAGACCGGCGTGGCCATAGTCAGCACCGCCCACTGCCAGTTGGTGAACTGGAGTGCCGGAATCATGCTCAGCAACGTGATGGGCACGGTGAGGAGGGCGGAGATGATCAGGCGGTGCTTCAGGTCCGCGGCCTCGCGCCGACGGGCGGCCTCGTGCGGGTCCTCGCTTATCGACGCCCCCTCGGTCGTCTCTGTCTCCGCCGCGGCCTCGTCGACCAGCCGGAAGGCGTCGTAACCTGCGCCCCGGACCACCTCGATGAGGGAATCGGCGTCCACCTTGCCGGGATCGTAGGAGATGCTCGCCGACTCCGTGGCGAAGTTGACGGTGGCCTCCACCCCTTCGACCTTGTTGAGTTTGCGCTCGACGCGCGCCGAGCATGACGTGCAGGTCATGCCCGTCACTCCGAGGTCGACCTTGATGAGGTCGACGGCTGGCTGTGTCTGTGTCATGGCGGCAGCAGTCCTTTCTCCACTCTCGAGGATATACCCCATGGGGGTATTCGGCAATGGGGCAGGGACGCGGAAGGCCCGCCACCCCTGGCGGGGTGCCGGGCCTTGAGGGCCTGCGGCTACTTGAGGGAGTAGCCGGCCTCCTCCACCGCTTCCGCGACCTGCTCGTCGGTGAATCCGGCGCCGGAGACGCTGACGGTGCCGGACTCGTGAGATGCCTGGACGTCGGTGACGCCGAAGATCTCACCGATCTCCTCCTGTACGGACTTCTCGCAGTGTCCGCAGGTCATGCCCTCGACCTGGTAGTTCTTGGTGATGTCGGCCATGTGACCGGCTCCCTTCGGGTGTCAGATGCTTCCTGAAGTCCGATCGTATGCCCCTACGGGGTATGCGACAAGGGGTCAGTGCTCGAGGCGCAGCGTGTAACCCGCGTTCTCCACCGCGAAGGCGATGTCCGCGTCGGTGAAACCTTCGCCGGTGACGGACACGGTGCCGGCCACCAGATTCACCTCCACTCCCTGGGTGCCTGGGAGATCGCTGATCTCATTCTCCACTGAGGTGCGGGAATGGTCAGAGGTCATGCCTTCAATGACGTAATGCTTGATCATGGGGATCCTTTCACCGGGCCTTGACATCCTCTATCGCAGGCGAGTGGGAATAGGGGACAGCCAGGTAGGGTTGAGCTGAACGAAGCCGCATAGGAACGCGGATCTTTATATGACCATACAAAACCACGAATCAGGAGAACCCCTTGGCAACCATCGACGTGACTGAGACCACCTTCGAAGAGACCGTCACCGGTGAGGGCATCGTCCTCGTCGACGCCTGGGCATCCTGGTGCGGTCCCTGCCGTGCCTTCGCCCCGACCTACGAGGCGGCCTCCGAGAAGCACCAGGACGCCACCTTCGCAAAGCTGGACACCGAGGCACATCAGTCCCTCGCCGCAGCGCTGCAGATCCAGTCGATTCCGACCCTGATGATCTTCCGGGACGGCATCATGGTCTACCGCGATGCCGGCGCTCTGCCCCCGGCTGCCCTGGAGGACCTGATCGGCCAGGTCAAGGGCCTGGACATGAATGATGTCCGTCGGGAGGTCGCTGAGGCCAACGCTGCTCGGGACGCCGAGGGCCAGTAGCCACCAGGTATCCCGAGGCCCGGCCGGACACCGTGACCAACTGTGCCCGGACGGGCCTTTCGCATGGGGAAATGCTTCTCGAGTGGGCGGCGGGCGGGTGGATATCGCCGTAGGCTGTGGGTTAAGACACTGAAGTTTCGTGACCATTTTCGTCAGAAAGCGAGACCCACGACATGGCTAACCCGTTCAGCAAGGGCTGGAAGTACCTGATGGCGTCCTTCGACACCAAGATCGACGAGAATGCCGACCCGAAGGTACAGATCCAACAGGCCACCGAGGCCGCCAAGCGTCAGCACCAGAAGATCACCGAGCAGGCCGCCGCGGTCATCGGCAACAAAAAGCAGCTGGAGATGAAGCTGGATCGCCTCCTGAAGTCCCAGCAGGAGCACCAGGATCAGGCGCGCACCGCCCTCCATGCTGCCGACAAGGCTGCGGCGGACGGTGATGCGGCCAAGGCGCAGGAGTACAACAACACCGCCGAGATCTTCGCCTCCCAGCTCGTGGCCGTGGAACAGCAGGTCGAGGAGACGAAGCAACTGCACGCGCAGGCCTCCCAGAATGCCGAGCAGGCACAGCGCCAGCAGAAGGAATCCGAGCTACGTCTCAAGGAGCAGCTGGCACAGATAGATCAGCTGCGCGCACAGGCGGACCAGGCCGCCATGCAGGAGACAAGCACCCGGGCGATGGATTCCATGCAGGAGCTGAGCCCCGACACGAGTGTCCCGACGCTGGACGCGGTGCGGGAGAAGATCGAGCGTCGATACGCGGACGCCCTGGGCGCCCAGGAGCTGACGCAGAACTCCGTGCATGACCGGATCTCGGAGATCGCCGCGGCCGGCACCGACATGAAGGCCTCGGCCCGGCTCGCGGAGATCCGCGCCGCCATGTCCTCCGACGGCACGAAGGAGCTGGCCGAAGGCCCAGTCGATCAGCCGGCACCGGTCGAGGCGGAGCCGGTTGATGCAGACGCTGTTGAGACGGCCGAAGAGACTGCACAGGGTGCTGACCGCGTCAGCGAGGCTGACAGCGGCAAGCAGTAGGGTCCGTTACTCAGGGGCTTCGCGGTGATAATTGATCAGAACGCCGCGAATGCCCGAGTGGAACCCGTCACGGAGTTTGACCCGCTGACCCTCGCTGAGGGTGTATTCGTGGAGGGTCTCGCATGCGAACTGCAGCAGCGGGCGATCGATCTCAGGCGGAAGGCCGCCACCAGACAGCAGATGCGCCTGATCGCGCTGCTCGGAGGTGGCGGCATTGTCGTACCACCAGGTCGCATACTGCTGGCCGATGTCGAAGGGCGTCTGGAAACCCGCTGATGACCAGACCTCATCAGGCAGCGGCACATAACGGGAACGCAGCTTGCGGCGCGGAGCCATCATCGACGGGCTGGGGGGGCCGGGCCTGGGGCCGGGCTTGGGGGGAGCTGCCTCCGTCTGAGCGGGGAAGTCCACCTCAGCCTCGACAGCGGCCTCTACCGCCGCCTCCACGGCAGAGGCGAGGGGGATCTCTGCAGGGGAGGGCACCTGCTCGGCTGACGCCAGGGGTTCCTTCTTCTCATTGACCGGGTCCGTCGATTCCGACGTCGGTTGCGGGATCCGCGGGGCGGCCGGTCCGATGTGCGGGCTGGGCACCGCAGTCATGCCGAGGTCCTCGATGGGCTCGGCATCGGCCAGCGGCCGTTCACGGACCACGGGAGGCAGCGGACCCTCGAGAACCTGCAGCTGCATCGCGTCGGCGAAGTCCTCGCGCGGGTCGAGGATGGTGGTGGAGTCGCATGCGTGGCGCAAGGCCGAGGACATGGAATCCCAGCCGAAGCCGTAGAGGTGAACCCGCAGGCCGAGGTTGGTTGCCTCCTGTACGCCGGGGATCATGTCTGCGTCGCCGGAGACGAGGACCATGTCCGAAACCTGTTGACGGCAGGCCGCGACCACCATGTCCGCGACCAGGCGTGTGTCCACCGCCTTCTGCGTTCGGCGTTCGCCCCATTCAATGAGCTGGCCGGCCCGCAGCTGCACACCATCGCAGGTGCGTAGCGCACGCTGATAACGGTGAGGGCCGGAATCCGGAATACCGTCGTACCAGAGTTGTCGATGAATCGGCTGGTGAAGCTGGTTCTGGATCATGGAGCCGAGGACGTTGACCACCTCGGGCAGATCGATCTCTAACTGGGCGCGCGCACCCGTCTCCCAGGAGTTGTAGAAGCTCGCAAGTAGATAAGAGGTGTCGACGAAGACCAGTGTGCGTTCAAGCATGGCTCCTAATTTCTTTTTTTCGTTGGTTGCTAAGTAGTGGTTTGTCCCTACCAGCATGCCTCAACCACGGGGGCTGCGTCGACGACGGGCAGAAGATTAGAGGCAGATTCGCAGCTTGAGCATGGAAGAGGAGTCCCTGCACGAACCTCGACTAGGTTGAGGGGTGAACTAATGAACCACTGAACCTGCGGGGATGAGCAATGGATGACTCCACAGCGCCACTCTTCCGGCAGATCGCCATGCTCATCGAGGACTACATCGTCCACGGCGATCTCGCAGCCGGCGACCGTGCCCCCTCCACCAACGAACTGTCGAAGTTCCATGACATCAATCCCGCCACCGCCAGGAAGGGGTTGAGTCTCCTCGTGAATAGAGGAGTGTTGGTCAAGCGTCGGGGGATCGGCATGTTTGTTACTGGAGAGGCTCACGCACTCATCCTCGATCGCCGCCGGGAGAACTTCACCGCCGGCTACCTCGTCCCGCTCGTAGACGAAGCCGTCAAACTCAACCTCACCAAGAAGGAACTGCGTGAGCTTGTCGACGCCGTCGCCGAAAGCCGTGGCCTTTATGGCTGAAAGCCTGTCCATGACGCCGCGCAGCCGTTGTTTGTGGTTGGAAGGGGTGTGTGACCTGGTGATTTAGTGTTCGGGCGGAACGTCCGTATAGTCATTCTCGTTGCCAGGAACGGTTACCGCAAGGTGGCCGGGTGGGCAACAGGAAACGAATGTTTCCGTCCGGAGTTGACACGGTCAGACCGGATCGGTAAGTTCAATCAAGCTGCTGGACAGCCGGGGCCCGTGAGGGACACGGTGATCGGTGTGCGGATGTTGTGTGAGAACTCAATAGTGTGCCAATGTACTTTTGTTTGTGACTTTGGTTGTGTCGTTCATCGGCCCTGACTCCCCGTGTTGTGGGGGTGGGGTGGGTGTGTGCCGGGTGGTACCTGTTCATAACGGGTGCCACTGTAAATAATGCGCGCGGTGGTTGTCATCGTGTGAGTTGTTGTGGCGCAGGCATGGTCATGGTCGCTGATAGGAAGTAGGTGGCCCCCGTTTCCTTCCCCGTCAGGGTGGGTGAGGGGTCACAGATTTTTTTAGGTGATCATGGTGTCCCGGACCCTTTTGTGGTTCGGGGTGGCTGTGGTTGTTTTTTGGCAATCAACTGAAACATCATCGCCTTTCGGGGTGGTGGTGTGCTGGTTGTTTGTTTTTGGTTGGGTTTGGGCTTTCTACGCCTGAGACTTTTTCTGAAGTTTTTGTGGAGAGTTTGATCCTGGCTCAGGACGAACGCTGGCGGCGTGCTTAACACATGCAAGTCGAACGGAAAGGCTCCTTCGGGAGTACTCGAGTGGCGAACGGGTGAGTAACACGTGGGTGATCTGCCCTGCACTTCGGGATAAGCCTGGGAAACTGGGTCTAATACCGGATAGGACCTCTCTTTAGTGTGGGGGGTGGAAAGGTTTTTCCGGTGCAGGATGAGCCCGCGGCCTATCAGCTTGTTGGTGGGGTAATGGCCTACCAAGGCGTCGACGGGTAGCCGGCCTGAGAGGGTGGACGGCCACATTGGGACTGAGATACGGCCCAGACTCCTACGGGAGGCAGCAGTGGGGAATATTGCACAATGGGCGGAAGCCTGATGCAGCGACGCCGCGTGGGGGATGACGGCCTTCGGGTTGTAAACCTCTTTCGACAGGGACGAAGTGAAAATGACGGTACCTGTATAAGAAGCACCGGCTAACTACGTGCCAGCAGCCGCGGTAATACGTAGGGTGCGAGCGTTGTCCGGAATTACTGGGCGTAAAGAGCTCGTAGGTGGTTTGTCACGTCGTCTGTGAAATTCCGGGGCTCAACCTCGGGCGTGCAGGCGATACGGGCAATACTTGAGTGCTGTAGGGGAGACTGGAATTCCTGGTGTAGCGGTGAAATGCGCAGATATCAGGAGGAACACCAATGGCGAAGGCAGGTCTCTGGGCAGTTACTGACGCTGAGGAGCGAAAGCATGGGTAGCGAACAGGATTAGATACCCTGGTAGTCCATGCCGTAAACGGTGGGCGCTAGGTGTAGGGGACTTCCACGTCTTCTGTGCCGTAGCTAACGCATTAAGCGCCCCGCCTGGGGAGTACGGCCGCAAGGCTAAAACTCAAAGGAATTGACGGGGGCCCGCACAAGCGGCGGAGCATGTGGATTAATTCGATGCAACGCGAAGAACCTTACCTGGGCTTGACATACACCGGACCGGCGTAGAGATACGTCTTCCCTTGTGGTCGGTGTACAGGTGGTGCATGGTTGTCGTCAGCTCGTGTCGTGAGATGTTGGGTTAAGTCCCGCAACGAGCGCAACCCTTGTCTTATGTTGCCAGCACGTCATGGTGGGGACTCATGAGAGACTGCCGGGGTCAACTCGGAGGAAGGTGGGGACGACGTCAAATCATCATGCCCCTTATGTCCAGGGCTTCACACATGCTACAATGGTCGGTACAGCAGGTCGCCAACTCGCGAGAGTGCGCTAATCCTTCAAAGCCGGCCTCAGTTCGGATTGGGGTCTGCAACTCGACCCCATGAAGTCGGAGTCGCTAGTAATCGCAGATCAGCAACGCTGCGGTGAATACGTTCCCGGGCCTTGTACACACCGCCCGTCACGTCATGAAAGTTGGTAACACCCGAAGCCAGTGGCCCAACCCCTTTGTGGGAGGGAGCTGTCGAAGGTGGGATCGGCGATTGGGACGAAGTCGTAACAAGGTAGCCGTACCGGAAGGTGCGGCTGGATCACCTCCTTTCTAAGGAGCTTGACAGTCGGCGTCGCGGTAGCGGCGTCGCATCCGCTGGTTGGGGTTGCGAATGTCAACCCGCCGGCGAACAGATAATCGGGTGGACGCACACCGTGAGGGTGGGCGAATTTCAGCCGGGGTCACAGACGTTGAAGAGGGTATGTTGGCACGCTGTTGGGTGTCTGGGACAACATTGTTGTTTCGGTGATCACCTATGTTTCGTCGGTGCCGTGGGTACCGGGGTGCTGCCGGGTCCTCCTTGTGGGGGGTCGGTGGTGTCCCGGTGCGGGTGCCGGTGGGGGTGGGTGGTGTGTTGTGTGAGAACTGTATAGTGGACGCGAGCATCTTTATTTTGTGTGTGCCGTGTGCCTTTGTCCCTGCTTTCGGGTGGGGGAGGGTGTGCGGTGAATGTTTGTGTGAGTGTTAGTTCACCCGCCGGTCGGCCTGTCCCTGTTGTGGGGGTGGGTGGGTCGGTGGAATGTGTTTGTAGTAAGGGCGCATGGTGGATGCCTTGGCATACTGGGCCGATGAAGGACGTGAGAGGCTGCGTTATGCCTCGGGGAGCTGCCAACTGAGCGTTGATCCGAGGATGTCCGAATGGGGAAACCCGGCCACCGTTATGGGTGGTCACCTCACAGTGAATTCATAGCTGTGGTGGAGGTTGACGCGGGGAAGTGAAACATCTCAGTACCCGTAGGAAGAGAAAATAAGGTAATGATTCCGTCAGTAGCGGCGAGCGAACGCGGATGAGGCTAAACCGTGTGTGTGTGATACCCGGCAGGGGTTGCACATGCGGTGTTGTGGGATGCGATGGGGGTGGCCTGCCGGCTGCCCGCACGATGTGCATGTGGTCAGCGGAAGTGGTCTGGGAAGGCCCACCGGAGCGGGTGAGAGTCCCGTACGTGAAGACTGTGTGTGCCGTGTTGTCGTATTCCCGAGTAGCAGCGGGCACGTGAAATCTGCTGTGAATCTGCCGGGACCACCCGGTAAGCCTAAATACCCAGTATGACCGATAGCGGATTAGTACCGTGAGGGAATGGTGAAAAGTACCCCGGGAGGGGAGTGAAATAGTACCTGAAACCATGTGCCTACAATCCGTCAGAGCACCTCTTGTGTGTGATGGCGTGCCTTTGGAAGAATGAGCCTGCGAGTCAGCGGCATGTCGCGAGGTTAACCCGTTGTGGGGTAGCCGTAGCGAAAGCGAATACTAACTAGTGTGATCTAGTGGCATGTCCTGGACCCGAAGCGGGGTGATCTACCCATGGCCAGTGTGAAGCGACGGTAAGACGTCGTGGAGGCGCGAACCCACTTAGGTTGAAAACTGAGGGGATGAGCTGTGGGTAGGGGTGAAAGGCCAATCAAACTCCGTGATAGCTGGTTCTCCCCGAAATGCATTTAGGTGCAGCGTTGCGTGGTGCTTGCCGGAGGTAGAGCTACTGGTTGGTTGAGCGGGACTACAATCTTAGCAATGTCAGCCAAACTCCGAATGCCGGTTAAGTTAGCGCAGCAGTGAGACTGTGGGGGATAAGCTTCATAGTCGAGAGGGAAACAGCCCAGATCGCCGGCTAAGGCCCCTAAGGGTGTACTAAGTGGAAAAGGATGTGGGATCGCGAAGACAGCCAGGAGGTTGGCTTAGAAGCAGCCATCCTTGAAAGAGTGCGTAATAGCTCACTGGTCGAGTGGTCCTGCGCCGACAATGTAATGGGGCTCAAGTACACCGCCGAAGCCGCGGCAACAATCCACATTGGTGGATGTTGGGTAGGGGAGCGTCGTGCACGCGGTGAAGCAGTACCGTGAGGGGCTGTGGAGTGTGTGCGAGTGAGAATGCAGGCATGAGTAACGAATTGGCAAGTGAGAATCTTGCCCGCCGGATGACTAAGGGTTCCTGGGTCAAGTTCGTCTTCCCAGGGTGAGTCGGGACCTAAGGCGAGGCCGACAGGCGTAGTCGATGGACAACGGGTTGATATTCCCGTACCCGTGTATGTGCGCCCATGGTGAATCAGTGATACTAACCACCCATAATCCGTCACCTGTCAGGCTTTGCCTGACGGGGGCGGGGCGTGCGTGGAGCCTGATCTGGTAGTAGCCAAGCGATGGGGTGACGCAGTGGGGTAGCCGTGCCACTTATTGGATTGTGGTGTAAGCGTGTAGCACGAGGGGACAGGCAAATCCGCCCCTCATCAAGGTGTGAGACGTGATGCGTAGCCCTTCGGGGTGATGTCGGTGATCCCGTGCTGTCGAGAAAAGCCTCTAGCGATGGACATACATGGCCCGTACCCCAAACCGACACAGGTAGTCAGGTAGAGAATACTAAGGCGTTCGGGTGAACTGTGGTTAAGGAACTCGGCAAAATGCCCCCGTAACTTCGGGAGAAGGGGGGCCAGCACCGGTGACCGTTCTTGCAACGTGAGCTGGTGGTGGTCGCAGAGAATAGAGGGAAGCGACTGTTTATTAAAAACACAGGTCCGTGCGAAAACGTTTAAGTTGAGGTATACGGACTGACGCCTGCCCGGTGCTGGAAGGTTAAGAGGACCGGTTAGTGACCCTTGCGGTTGCGAAGCTGAGAATTTAAGCCCCAGTAAACGGCGGTGGTAACTATAACCATCCTAAGGTAGCGAAATTCCTTGTCGGGTAAGTTCCGACCTGCACGAATGGCGTAACGACTTCCCTGCTGTCTCAACCACAGGCCCGGTGAAATTGCAGTACGAGTAAAGATGCTCGTTACGCGCGGCAGGACGAAAAGACCCCGGGACCTTCACTATAGCTTGGTATTGGTGTTCGGTTCGGTTTGTGTAGGATAGGTGGGAGACGTTGATCACATGACGCCAGTTGTGTGGGAGTCGTTGTTGAAATACCACTCTGATCGGATTGGATACCTCAACCTTGGCCCATGATCTGGGTCGGGGACAGTGCCTGGTGGGTAGTTTAACTGGGGCGGTTGCCTCCTAAATAGTAACGGAGGCGCCCAAAGGTTCCCTCAGCCTGGTTGGCAATCAGGTGGTGAGTGTAAGTGCACAAGGGAGCTTGACTGTGAGAGTGACAACTCGAGCAGGGACGAAAGTCGGGACTAGTGATCCGGCACCAACTTGTGGATGTGGTGTCGCTCAACGGATAAAAGGTACCCCGGGGATAACAGGCTGATCTTCCCCAAGAGTCCATATCGACGGGATGGTTTGGCACCTCGATGTCGGCTCGTCGCATCCTGGGGCTGGAGTAGGTCCCAAGGGTTGGGCTGTTCGCCCATTAAAGCGGTACGCGAGCTGGGTTTAGAACGTCGTGAGACAGTTCGGTCTCTATCCGCCGCGCGCGTTGAAACTTAAGGAAGGCTGTCCCTAGTACGAGAGGACCGGGACGGACGTACCTCTGGTGTGCCAGTTGTTCCGCCAGGAGCAGGGCTGGTTGGCTACGTACGGAAGGGATAACCGCTGAAAGCATCTAAGCGGGAAGCCTGTTTCGAGATGAGGTTTCTTTTGAGGTTCCCCATAGATGATGGGGTTGATAGGCCGGATCTGGACGCACCGTAAGGTGTGGAGGTGACCGGTACTAATACACCGACAAAAACACATACCATCCCACCTCGTGGGGTGTGTGCAACGCACGTAACACATCAGCAGCACAATATGTAAGTGTTGCCCGCGTCCACTATGCAGTGTCTGACACAGCACACCCGTATCACCGGGACACCACCCCCTCTTGTGGGGGGTTGTTCCGTGGGATGTGTCGGTGGTTGATAGCGGCAGGGAAACGCCCGGTCCCATTCCGAACCCGGAAGCTAAGCCTGCCCGCGCCGATGGTACTGCACCCGGGAGGGTGTGGGAGAGTAGGTTACCGCCGACACTAATAATTGAACACAACTACATAGCCCCAGCACCCGTCCTCGTGATGGTCGCACCCCCCACCCGTGTGGTGGGGTGTGACGGTCACCGGGGACGGGTGCTTCGGCATCCCCACCCCCCGGCAGGGGGAACGAAAGACACTCCGCCCGTGCGGACGTGGAGGATCATGCAGCCACCACGCAGGGGTCCACCGTGCTCGCTGACCGATGATGGTTGGTGAGTGTGGGTGGTCTGACTCATGGACCCGACCCCCGTGTCCACTATCCGGGGGTCGGGCCCCTCTTCGTAACGTGGGTGTCAGCATCGGATGTCGAGACACCAGCGACGAACAGCTCTACCCGTCACTTTTGCTCCGACACACGAGCAGGCCGGCCATGACCACCGTCACCATCGATGTCACCATCGGACTGGACGTCGGCAAAACCAACCACCACGCTTGCGCAATGCTCGTATCAGGCGACATCATCTACGATAAGTCCCTGCCCCAGGATGAAGACCAGTTGAGGAAGATATTCACCGACCTGCAGGAACTCGCTGGTGGAACCGGTGATCAGGATGGTGCGTGGTGGGGTGGTCATGGAACGAACCCTAGCGGGGAGGCGGTGTTGGTGAGAACAATTCAGTCTCATTCCCGCCGACCTGTTGACGCTGCTACGCAGGCAAATCTACGTTGAAACTATGCCGTCACCCGGCCGGCTGGAAGGACCCATCCATGAACCAGACCCTCACCACCGACACGGTGGAACGTGTCATTCACGCCTCGCCCGAGGACATCTACGCCATCGTCTCGGACATCACCCGGACACCCGAGCTGTCCCCCGAGGTCATCCGGACCCGATGGATCCGCGGCGCCACCGGGCCTGAGGTCGGGGCGCGCTTCCTCGCGGTCAACTCGCTCGGGGGGATCTGGACGTGGCCGAATTTCCCGGTCGTGATCGCCGCGGAGCCCGGCCGCGAGTTCGCGATCAGTCGGACAGAACCGTTCTTCGGCACCCTGGAGTGGCGGTACGAGTTCCTCCCGCAGGGGGCGGGCGCGACGTTGGTCCGGGAGTCCTACACCGTCACCCGACCACTGACGCGCGCGGCCTGGTTCATGATCGAAAAACTGATCGGTAGCACGGACCGGGCCGGGGAACTCCGCTCGGGCATGACGACGACGCTGGGACGGCTTGCTGAGCTCGCCGAACACCCGGTGCCTCCGCCGCAGAGCTGAGGTCCCAATCCGGCCCAGAGCACCCGCCTGGACCTGGCGGATTCGGGTCGGCGGTGGGCCGGTGTCCTCGCCTGGTACTCGCTCATCCACCTGGGACCTGAACAGTTGCCGGATGCCCTGGATGACCTCCGGGCGATCACGCAGCACCACGGCTCACTGCTGATCTCCTTCTTCGCCGGAAGCGAGATTGAGCAGGTGCCGCACCCGGTGGCGCCTGCCTGGTGCTGGCCGCTGTCGGAGATGACCCTGGCACTGGAGCGGGCCGGTTTCGAGGTCACCGACAGCCGATGGGAACCGGGTTCGTTGTACGCGTATGTGGAGGCGCGGGCCACGGTGGAACCGATCTCGCGTTGATCACTCCGGTGCGTTCCCCGACTCCCGCCCCATGAGGAACGGGGTGGTCACTCCCGCATAGGACAGGTGTGTCATCAGGCCCTCGACGGCGTGAGGGAGGTTGTGACGGTGGTGCTGCAAACTCCGGGCGGAGAGCAGCGACGACCCAGTTTCTCATTCCCTGATGGCCGCTGCGTGCCGGCGTTGTCAGGCCGTCTCGAAGACCCGGTTGACGATCACCGCATCCGGGTTCGGTTGCCCGTAAGCAAACATCGTGCCCTGGCCTTTCCACAAGGAGTGCATCGCGTCCATCCCTTTCAGCGTCCGGTAGGCAGACGTCCGGTTTTTGAACGCCCCCTTCGGCCCCAGGATTCGTTTCAACCGGCCATGATCTCCCTCGAGAACGTTGTTGAAGGTATTTCACCTGACGGTGCTCCACTGTCGGTGGGCAGATGCCTTCTTCCTTGAGCTCGGAGATCGCTTTGGCCAGGGAGGGTGCCTTATCTGTATTAATCACCCGCGGGAACCCAGCCGACGCGTTCGACCGCAGGGTCTTGGCCAGGAAACGCTTCGCTGCCGCTACGTTGCGCTTCGGGGAGAGATAGAAGTCCAGGGTATGCCGGCTCTTCACGATCTAGAGTGCGTAGCGGACCGCAGAGCCTGGTTCGGGGTGGCACAACATGTAGGGGTCCTGGCCGGTACAAGATGAGAGTTACGACGCTTTCATCTGACCGAACCAGGACCCTACTGTGCATTCTAGTGGCAACCTCGTGGCCGACACCATCTGCCGAACCGCGGAAATCGGACTGACGATCACCGGTGCTGCCGATGCCGGCACCCTGACCATCATCGACGCCGCACCTGTGGCCGTGGACGATCAGTGCCCGGGCTGCCAGCAGCCCGGGAAGCTACGCGATCACGTCACCCGCCGGCTCGTTGATTTGCCTGTCGTGGGGTTCCCCACCCGCCTGCATGTCCGTGTCCCAAGGTTCACCTGCAGCAATCCAGCGTGCGGCAGGAAGCTCTTCCAGACCTCCTTGAGCTGTGCCGATGACGGTGCGAAGCTCACCCACCGCGTGACCCGCTGGATCCTCCAACGCCTGGCGATTGATCGGATGAGCGTGTCCGCGACCGCCAAGGCCCTCGGTGTGGGCTGGGAGCTGGTTAACCAGATCGCCGTGGACGCCTGCCGCCAGCTTGTCTACGACAACCCCGACCATCTGGATGGCGTCCGGATCCTCGGGGTCGACGAGCACGTCTGGAAACACACCCGACGCCCCGGACAGCCGTCCTCGTTCGTGACGGTCCTGGTGGACCTGACACCGCTGGTGGACGGTCGTGGGCCTGCCCGGCTGCTGGACATGCGGCCGGGGCGCAGCGCCGACGTGCTGCGCACGTGGTTGCAAGAGCGTGAGCCTGAGTTCAGGAGACAAGTGCAGGTAGTGACCATGGACGGCTTCGCCGGCTACGCCACCGCGGTGGATCAGGTGTTGCCCCAGGCAAGGAAGGTGATGGATCCGTTCCACGTCGTGCACCTGGCCGCGGACAAACTCACCGGCTGCCGGCAACGACTCCAACGAGAGACCACCGGCAGACGCGGGCGTAAGGACGATCCGCTGTACAAGTACCGGCGCACCCTGCTGACCAGGACGAACTATCTCACGGAGCGGCAGAAGCAACGGCTGGATCTGTTGTGGGCCACCGACGATGAGTACGTCGCCCTCGAGGTCACGTGGATGTTCTACCAGGACATGATCCAGGCGTACGGGCATCCGCAAAAGTCAGAGGGCAAGAAACTGATGACCAGGGTGATCAATACGTTGCGCAAGGGGCTTCCGCCAGGGTTGGAGGAGCTCGCCCAACTGGGGCGCACATTGTGGCGTCGGCGCGAGGACATCCTGGCCTACTTCGACATCGGGGCATCGAACGGTCCGGTCGAGGCGATCAACGGCAGGCTCGAGCATCTACGCGGAATCGCCCTGGGGTTCAGGAACCTCAACCACTACATCTTGCGGTCACTGATCCACTCCGGACAGCTGCAGGCCAGGATCAACGCACTCTAAATCGTGAAGAGCCGGTATGCCCACCGGCGGTGATCGCACGGTAGAGGTAACACCACTTCCCACCGACCCGGATGTAGGTCTCATCCACCCGCCAGGAACTGGCCTGCCAGTCAGGCACCTGCCCGTACCACCGGGTGTGCTTATCCAGCTCAGGGCCGTATTTCTGGACCCAGCGGTAGATGGTGGTGTGATCGACCGGCACGCCCCGCTGAAGTCATCATCTCTTCGAGGTCGCGATAGCTCACCCCGTAGCGGCAGTACCACCGCACTGCCCACAGAATGATGTCACGGGGGAAGTGACGACCGGAGAAGATACCCATGGTCCTGACTATTTCACGTCGATCTTCCTACTGCCCCCACTGTGCAACAGCACCGTCTTCTTTCACTTGTAGTACGAGGACCGGTTGAGTTTCAGAACCTCGCATAACCGTGTGAGCCGAATGGCTGTTCTTGGCGTCATCAACGAACTGGAAGCGGATCACCAGTTCGTCTCTTCCGCAAAATACTTCGCGGCCTTGCGCAGGATGTCGCGTTCCTCCCGTAGACGGGCGTCTTCCCGTTCCAGCTGGCGGATGCGTTCCGCATCCGCCAGCGATGTGAGTGTCTGCGAGGCGGAATCGGCGCTGGTGTTGGTGATGTTGGTGCGGGCTCCGGTGCCGTATTTGCGGACCCAGATCTGGAGGGTGTTGCGGTTGACGCCGAGTTCTGTGGCGAGGGCGTTGATCGATACGCCAGGTGAGTTCTCGTAGAGGGTGACCGCATCGCGGCGGAACTCCTCGGAGTAGGTCTTGATCGGCATGGTGGCAGGTTACCTTTCTTCCCCGGCAGGAAGCCGGGTTGTCGGGTGTCTACCAAACAGGGGTCAGGTCCGAAGGGTTCCGCGAAGGCATTGGGGTGGAAGACGGTCACCGCAAATCCATGTGGTCATGCCAGGCATGCTTGCGGGCTCTCGACGCTCGGGACCTGCCTTGGTCGGGTTTGGCCAGGGATGGCAGCTCTCGTCTTTCAGCACGTCATCGGAAATAAGTTCCGGACGCTGCCTGGAAGCGCCGTCTAATCCACGACATGCGAAGAACCTCTCCGGGATCGTGTCAGGGAGAGATAGGAGGTGAGCGTGCACGATGGTCGAAGTCGACCTTCGATCAGGACACCCCAGACAAGCTCTTCTCCGAGGCGAGGATGGTCGTCGGCATGCTCGCCCGGGTCCTGCCGAGGACGGCTGCTGATCTGGAGGAGGTGTTGAAGGAGATCCTGGCGGTCACCAATTTCGCGACGGCCGGGTGGATCGTGAGTTGCGGTCGGACAACACGGATGGGCGATTGAACAAGGAGATCGGCCGACGTGACAACGGCTTCGGGTATTCCCAGATCGCGACCGGGGTGATCCGCACCGTGGGGCGGTGCTCGCAGAACAGCTTGAGGACTGGACGCAGCAGCACTGCTACATGTCGGGGTGCGGGAGGACGCCGCAGCGATGAAGACTACCGCTGTTCCCGGGGGCGAGGATGTCAACATTCCAGCCTCGTCTCGGGTGGCTCGCCAGCAGCAACGACAGACTTACTTGCGGGCAGACTGGCAGGAGTGCGTCGCCTGGAGGTGAAGTGGATGCTCGCGCGGTATCTCATCCGTGCGCACGAGCACCCCAAGAAGTCCGAGAGCAAGAAGCTGATAACAACGGGCATCAACACTGTCCGCAAGGGGCTGCCGGCAGGGCAGAGGACGTTGCCCGGTTGGGCCGGACTCTGTAACGACGGCGCGGAGATGTCCGCGCATCCTTCGGGATCTGGACGTACAACGGGCAGCCTGACACCTGCACAGTTTCGCACCGGGTTCCACGATCTGAATCCTGGTCGACTCGCAGTCGCTGATTCGCTCAGGACCGCTGCCGAGCAGGATCAACACAACCTAGATCGCAGAGTGCCGTTGTTTGTGTGTGGAAGGGGTGTGTGACCTGGGGATTTAGTGTTCGGGCGGAACGTCCGTATAGTCATTCTCGTTGCCAGGAACGGTTACCGCAAGGTGGCCGGGTGGGCAACAGGAAACGAATGTTTCCGTCCGGAGTTGACACGGTCAGACCGGATCGGTAAGTTCAATCAAGCTGCTGGACAGCCGGGGCCCGTGAGGGACACGGTGATCGGTGTGCGGATGTTGTGTGAGAACTCAATAGTGTGCCAATGTACTTTTGTTTGTGACTTTGGTTGTGTCGTTCATCGGCCCTTGCTCCCCGTGTTGTGGGGGTGGGGTGGGTGTGTGCCGGGTGGTACCTGTTCATAACGGGTGCCACTGTAAATAATGCGCGCGGTGGTTGTCATCGTGTGAGTTGTTGTGGCGCAGGCATGGTCATGGTCGCTGATAGGAAGTAGGTGGCCCCCGTTTCCTTCCCCGTCAGGGTGGGTGAGGGGTCACAGATTTTTTTAGGTGATCATGGTGTCCCGGACCCTTTTGTGGTTCGGGGTGGCTGTGGTTGTTTTTTGGCAATCAACTGAAACATCATCGCCTTTCGGGGTGGTGGTGTGCTGGTTGTTTGTTTTTGGTTGGGTTTGGGCTTTCTACGCCTGAGACTTTTTCTGAAGTTTTTGTGGAGAGTTTGATCCTGGCTCAGGACGAACGCTGGCGGCGTGCTTAACACATGCAAGTCGAACGGAAAGGCTCCTTCGGGAGTACTCGAGTGGCGAACGGGTGAGTAACACGTGGGTGATCTGCCCTGCACTTCGGGATAAGCCTGGGAAACTGGGTCTAATACCGGATAGGACCTCTCTTTAGTGTGGGGGGTGGAAAGGTTTTTCCGGTGCAGGATGAGCCCGCGGCCTATCAGCTTGTTGGTGGGGTAATGGCCTACCAAGGCGTCGACGGGTAGCCGGCCTGAGAGGGTGGACGGCCACATTGGGACTGAGATACGGCCCAGACTCCTACGGGAGGCAGCAGTGGGGAATATTGCACAATGGGCGGAAGCCTGATGCAGCGACGCCGCGTGGGGGATGACGGCCTTCGGGTTGTAAACCTCTTTCGACAGGGACGAAGTGAAAATGACGGTACCTGTATAAGAAGCACCGGCTAACTACGTGCCAGCAGCCGCGGTAATACGTAGGGTGCGAGCGTTGTCCGGAATTACTGGGCGTAAAGAGCTCGTAGGTGGTTTGTCACGTCGTCTGTGAAATTCCGGGGCTCAACCTCGGGCGTGCAGGCGATACGGGCAATACTTGAGTGCTGTAGGGGAGACTGGAATTCCTGGTGTAGCGGTGAAATGCGCAGATATCAGGAGGAACACCAATGGCGAAGGCAGGTCTCTGGGCAGTTACTGACGCTGAGGAGCGAAAGCATGGGTAGCGAACAGGATTAGATACCCTGGTAGTCCATGCCGTAAACGGTGGGCGCTAGGTGTAGGGGACTTCCACGTCTTCTGTGCCGTAGCTAACGCATTAAGCGCCCCGCCTGGGGAGTACGGCCGCAAGGCTAAAACTCAAAGGAATTGACGGGGGCCCGCACAAGCGGCGGAGCATGTGGATTAATTCGATGCAACGCGAAGAACCTTACCTGGGCTTGACATACACCGGACCGGCGTAGAGATACGTCTTCCCTTGTGGTCGGTGTACAGGTGGTGCATGGTTGTCGTCAGCTCGTGTCGTGAGATGTTGGGTTAAGTCCCGCAACGAGCGCAACCCTTGTCTTATGTTGCCAGCACGTCATGGTGGGGACTCATGAGAGACTGCCGGGGTCAACTCGGAGGAAGGTGGGGACGACGTCAAATCATCATGCCCCTTATGTCCAGGGCTTCACACATGCTACAATGGTCGGTACAGCAGGTCGCCAACTCGCGAGAGTGCGCTAATCCTTCAAAGCCGGCCTCAGTTCGGATTGGGGTCTGCAACTCGACCCCATGAAGTCGGAGTCGCTAGTAATCGCAGATCAGCAACGCTGCGGTGAATACGTTCCCGGGCCTTGTACACACCGCCCGTCACGTCATGAAAGTTGGTAACACCCGAAGCCAGTGGCCCAACCCCTTTGTGGGAGGGAGCTGTCGAAGGTGGGATCGGCGATTGGGACGAAGTCGTAACAAGGTAGCCGTACCGGAAGGTGCGGCTGGATCACCTCCTTTCTAAGGAGCTTGACAGTCGGCGTCGCGGTAGCGGCGTCGCATCCGCTGGTTGGGGTTGCGAATGTCAACCCGCCGGCGAACAGATAATCGGGTGGACGCACACCGTGAGGGTGGGCGAATTTCAGCCGGGGTCACAGACGTTGAAGAGGGTATGTTGGCACGCTGTTGGGTGTCTGGGACAACATTGTTGTTTCGGTGATCATCCATGTTTTCGTCGGTGCCGTGGGTACCGGGGTGCTGCCGGGTCCTCCTTGTGGGGGGTCGGTGGTGTCCCGGTGCGGGTGCCGGTGGGGGTGGGTGGTGTGTTGTGTGAGAACTGTATAGTGGACGCGAGCATCTTTATTTTGTGTGTGCCGTGTGCCTTTGTCCCTGCTTTCGGGTGGGGGAGGGTGTGCGGTGAATGTTTGTGTGAGTGTTAGTTCACCCGCCGGTCGGCCTGTCCCTGTTGTGGGGGTGGGTGGGTCGGTGGAATGTGTTTGTAGTAAGGGCGCATGGTGGATGCCTTGGCATACTGGGCCGATGAAGGACGTGAGAGGCTGCGTTATGCCTCGGGGAGCTGCCAACTGAGCGTTGATCCGAGGATGTCCGAATGGGGAAACCCGGCCACCGTTATGGGTGGTCACCTCACAGTGAATTCATAGCTGTGGTGGAGGTTGACGCGGGGAAGTGAAACATCTCAGTACCCGTAGGAAGAGAAAATAAGGTAATGATTCCGTCAGTAGCGGCGAGCGAACGCGGATGAGGCTAAACCGTGTGTGTGTGATACCCGGCAGGGGTTGCACATGCGGTGTTGTGGGATGCGATGGGGGTGGCCTGCCGGCTGCCCGCACGATGTGCATGTGGTCAGCGGAAGTGGTCTGGGAAGGCCCACCGGAGCGGGTGAGAGTCCCGTACGTGAAGACTGTGTGTGCCGTGTTGTCGTATTCCCGAGTAGCAGCGGGCACGTGAAATCTGCTGTGAATCTGCCGGGACCACCCGGTAAGCCTAAATACCCAGTATGACCGATAGCGGATTAGTACCGTGAGGGAATGGTGAAAAGTACCCCGGGAGGGGAGTGAAATAGTACCTGAAACCATGTGCCTACAATCCGTCAGAGCACCTCTTGTGTGTGATGGCGTGCCTTTGGAAGAATGAGCCTGCGAGTCAGCGGCATGTCGCGAGGTTAACCCGTTGTGGGGTAGCCGTAGCGAAAGCGAATACTAACTAGTGTGATCTAGTGGCATGTCCTGGACCCGAAGCGGGGTGATCTACCCATGGCCAGTGTGAAGCGACGGTAAGACGTCGTGGAGGCGCGAACCCACTTAGGTTGAAAACTGAGGGGATGAGCTGTGGGTAGGGGTGAAAGGCCAATCAAACTCCGTGATAGCTGGTTCTCCCCGAAATGCATTTAGGTGCAGCGTTGCGTGGTGCTTGCCGGAGGTAGAGCTACTGGTTGGTTGAGCGGGACTACAATCTTAGCAATGTCAGCCAAACTCCGAATGCCGGTTAAGTTAGCGCAGCAGTGAGACTGTGGGGGATAAGCTTCATAGTCGAGAGGGAAACAGCCCAGATCGCCGGCTAAGGCCCCTAAGGGTGTACTAAGTGGAAAAGGATGTGGGATCGCGAAGACAGCCAGGAGGTTGGCTTAGAAGCAGCCATCCTTGAAAGAGTGCGTAATAGCTCACTGGTCGAGTGGTCCTGCGCCGACAATGTAATGGGGCTCAAGTACACCGCCGAAGCCGCGGCAACAATCCACATTGGTGGATGTTGGGTAGGGGAGCGTCGTGCACGCGGTGAAGCAGTACCGTGAGGGGCTGTGGAGTGTGTGCGAGTGAGAATGCAGGCATGAGTAACGAATTGGCAAGTGAGAATCTTGCCCGCCGGATGACTAAGGGTTCCTGGGTCAAGTTCGTCTTCCCAGGGTGAGTCGGGACCTAAGGCGAGGCCGACAGGCGTAGTCGATGGACAACGGGTTGATATTCCCGTACCCGTGTATGTGCGCCCATGGTGAATCAGTGATACTAACCACCCATAATCCGTCACCTGTCAGGCTTTGCCTGACGGGGGCGGGGCGTGCGTGGAGCCTGATCTGGTAGTAGCCAAGCGATGGGGTGACGCAGTGGGGTAGCCGTGCCACTTATTGGATTGTGGTGTAAGCGTGTAGCACGAGGGGACAGGCAAATCCGCCCCTCATCAAGGTGTGAGACGTGATGCGTAGCCCTTCGGGGTGATGTCGGTGATCCCGTGCTGTCGAGAAAAGCCTCTAGCGATGGACATACATGGCCCGTACCCCAAACCGACACAGGTAGTCAGGTAGAGAATACTAAGGCGTTCGGGTGAACTGTGGTTAAGGAACTCGGCAAAATGCCCCCGTAACTTCGGGAGAAGGGGGGCCAGCACCGGTGACCGTTCTTGCAACGTGAGCTGGTGGTGGTCGCAGAGAATAGAGGGAAGCGACTGTTTATTAAAAACACAGGTCCGTGCGAAAACGTTTAAGTTGAGGTATACGGACTGACGCCTGCCCGGTGCTGGAAGGTTAAGAGGACCGGTTAGTGACCCTTGCGGTTGCGAAGCTGAGAATTTAAGCCCCAGTAAACGGCGGTGGTAACTATAACCATCCTAAGGTAGCGAAATTCCTTGTCGGGTAAGTTCCGACCTGCACGAATGGCGTAACGACTTCCCTGCTGTCTCAACCACAGGCCCGGTGAAATTGCAGTACGAGTAAAGATGCTCGTTACGCGCGGCAGGACGAAAAGACCCCGGGACCTTCACTATAGCTTGGTATTGGTGTTCGGTTCGGTTTGTGTAGGATAGGTGGGAGACGTTGATCACATGACGCCAGTTGTGTGGGAGTCGTTGTTGAAATACCACTCTGATCGGATTGGATACCTCAACCTTGGCCCATGATCTGGGTCGGGGACAGTGCCTGGTGGGTAGTTTAACTGGGGCGGTTGCCTCCTAAATAGTAACGGAGGCGCCCAAAGGTTCCCTCAGCCTGGTTGGCAATCAGGTGGTGAGTGTAAGTGCACAAGGGAGCTTGACTGTGAGAGTGACAACTCGAGCAGGGACGAAAGTCGGGACTAGTGATCCGGCACCAACTTGTGGATGTGGTGTCGCTCAACGGATAAAAGGTACCCCGGGGATAACAGGCTGATCTTCCCCAAGAGTCCATATCGACGGGATGGTTTGGCACCTCGATGTCGGCTCGTCGCATCCTGGGGCTGGAGTAGGTCCCAAGGGTTGGGCTGTTCGCCCATTAAAGCGGTACGCGAGCTGGGTTTAGAACGTCGTGAGACAGTTCGGTCTCTATCCGCCGCGCGCGTTGAAACTTAAGGAAGGCTGTCCCTAGTACGAGAGGACCGGGACGGACGTACCTCTGGTGTGCCAGTTGTTCCGCCAGGAGCAGGGCTGGTTGGCTACGTACGGAAGGGATAACCGCTGAAAGCATCTAAGCGGGAAGCCTGTTTCGAGATGAGGTTTCTTTTGAGGTTCCCCATAGATGATGGGGTTGATAGGCCGGATCTGGACGCACCGTAAGGTGTGGAGGTGACCGGTACTAATACACCGACAAAAACACATACCATCCCACCTCGTGGGGTGTGTGCAACGCACGTAACACATCAGCAGCACGAAAGACAAAGTGTTGCCCGCGTCCACTATGCAGTGTCTGACACAGCACACCCGTATCACCGGGACACCACCCCCTCTTGTGGGGGGGTTGTTCCGTGGGATGTGTCGGTGGTTGATAGCGGCAGGGAAACGCCCGGTCCCATTCCGAACCCGGAAGCTAAGCCTGCCCGCGCCGATGGTACTGCACCCGGGAGGGTGTGGGAGAGTAGGTTGCCGCCGACACTAATAATTGAACACAACTACATAGCCCCAGCACCCGTCCTCGTGATGGTCGCACCCCCCACCCGTGTGGTGGGGTGTGACGGTCACCGGGGGCGGGTGCTTCGGCATCCCCACCCCCCGGCAGGAGGTCGGGACGCGGCCGGCAGGTTGGCAGTGGGGTGTGTCGTCGGCCCGGCGGACCTGCTGCTGCTGCTGCGTCCGGCTCCGGTGGTGCTGGGACTGTGGTGGGCCGGGTGGCTTGAGGCCGGGGGCCTGGCCGACACCCCCGACACCGGGGCCGGCTTAGCTGTGGGGTGACTCGCTCGGGCATGGTCCACAGCCGACGGCGTGGGGATCGGGCCCGGTACTCGTCGAGACCAGGGTCAGAAGCTCCCGTGGAACAGGCGCCGGGGAACGGTGAATTCTCGGCGCTCGCCCGTGAGGGGGTCATCGAAGGCGAGACCGGTGGACACGAGGTGGAGGGGGCGGGTCATGTCCTCCTCTTCCTCGGTGTGGATGCGGGGATAGATGTTGTCGCCGAGGATGGGTACGCCTGCGGCCCACATGTGCAGCCGGAGTTGGTGGGTGCGGCCGGTCTCCGGCTGCAGAACGTACCGGGCCTGTCGCGGCAGGGGACCGTGGACGGACTCGAGGGCGGAGTGCTCGGCGGGGGTGAGGGGGACGACCTCGAGAAGAAGGGTGCTTGCGTTGGGTTCACCCTCGACGATGCGCCCCTGGATCTCCCCGGGCACCTTCTCCATGCGCGAACGCCAGAGGGTGCCCGGACGCAATGACGGGTCATGGGCAGCGATGGCCTCGTAGGTCTTCTCGACGAGGCGTTCAGCGAAGAGCTGCTGGTAGGCGCCGCGGACCTCGCGACGCAGGGTGCACAGCAGTACGCCGGAGGTGATGCGGTCAAGGCGGTGGGCGGGGACGAGCTCCGGGGCATCGAGCGCGCGCCGGAGACGGACGGTCAGGGTCTCGGTGATGTGCTTGCCCCGCGGCATGGTCGCCAGGAATGGTGGTTTGTCCGCGACCAGGAGATCGTCATCGCGGTGCAGGATGCCGATCTCGTAGGGTACGGGTGTCTCCGGCGCCGGCATGCGGTAGAAGAAGACGTCCTCGCCGGGCGAGACCGGCGAAGTGAAGGAGAAGGGGCGACCGCGTCGGTCGACGACCTGCTGGGCGGCGAAACGGGCGTGGAGGGCGGCGGCGTCGTCAAGCGGATGGCGGTGACGTTGCGTGGCGATGAGGTGGCCCACGAACTCGCCGACGGAGATCTCCGCGAAGTCCTCCGGCAGGCGCGCGCGGGTGGCGGTCAGCCCGTCCCGGACGGGCAGGGGCGATCGCTGACCCCGGGAGTTCTGTACTAATCTGTCATTCATGAACTTTGACGCTCTCCTCAACCAGGCCATCTCTTTCTCCTCCGAAGGAATCGGCGCGTTTCTGCGTAATATCGCGGAGAACCTGTACGCCCTGCTGTACCCGGCGAACTCGGACCCGGCGAGCCCGGTCGAGATCCCCGCCTAGCTGCCGGTCCGCCGACCTTCGGAAAGTGGGTGAGACCAGCCTATCCTGTCCTGCGCGGTGTTCTGGGACTGGTTGTAACAACCCACGGAAGCCGGTCATGAACCGCTACAATCGATGGTGACCGCAAAATCTTATCCGCATGAAGGAAAGGCGCACGAGATGACTCAGGAAGATATCGTCGTCGTAGCAGTTGACGGCTCCCCGGCCTCCCATAACGCAGTTCGTTGGGCAGCCAACACCGCGAACAAGCGTGGCATCCCGCTGCGACTGGCATCCTCGTACACGATGCCGCAGTTCCTCTACGCGGAGGGCATGGTCCCGCCGCAGGAGCTTTTCGATGACCTGCAGGCAGAGACCATGGAGAAGATCGACGAGGCCCGTGCCGTCGCGCATGAGGTCGCTCCTGAGATCAAAATCGGCCACACCATCGCTGAAGGCTCCCCGATTGACATGCTGCTGGACATGTCTCACGACGTCACCATGATTGTCATGGGCTCCCGCGGTCTCGGCGGTCTGTCCGGCATGGTGATGGGTTCGGTCTCCGCTGCAGTCGTCTCCCACGCTTCCTGCCCGGTTGTCGTCGTCCGCGAGGACAACCAGCTCGATGAGGCCGCCAAGTACGGTCCGGTTGTCGTCGGTGTCGATGGTTCCGATGTCTCCGAGAAGGCCACGGAGATCGCCTTCGCCGAGGCAGACGCCCGCGGTGCCGAACTTGTCGCGGTCCACACCTGGATGGACATGCAGGTCCAGGCCTCCCTGGCCGGCCTTTCCGCTGCGCAGCAGCAGTGGGAGGTCGTCGAGCGTGAGCAGATCGACATGCTCGCTGAGCGCCTCGCCCCGATGGTGGAGAAGTATCCCAACGTGGAGGTCCGCAAGGTGATCACCCGTGATCGCCCGGTCCGCGCCTTGGTGGAGAACTCCGAGGGCGCCCAGCTGCTCATCGTCGGCTCCCACGGCCGGGGCGGCTTCAAGGGGATGCTCCTGGGCTCCACGTCCCGCGCCCTCCTGCAGTCCGCTCCCTGTCCGATGATGGTGGTTCGCCCGGATACCGTGTAGCTGCTGAGGATATTCTGAGCGAAAAACGCCCCGCACCGAGTCAACCGGTGCGGGGTGTTCGTTGTTTTGTGTGGTTTTCTGTTGCGAATATTTGAGTTCTTACCTGCAACGATCCCGTTACGGTCCGCCTTCCGGGATGCATGCGGGCGCATCGCATGGCAGACTAGACATGTATGCGGTTGCGTGAATCACATTAACGATAATCGTTTCCGCATGAAAATAGCTGCAATTCATCAACAAACTTAAGGAGAACACAATGCTTGGACTCGGAATTCTCGGTTGGGTCATCATCGGTGGTCTCGCAGGTTGGATCGCCTCGAAGATCAAGGGCCGCGATGGGCAGATGGGTATCCTGATGAATATCGTCGTGGGTATCGTCGGCGGCCTGCTGGGCGGTTTCCTGCTCAGCCTCTTTGGCGTCGACACCGCAGGTGCGGGCATCATCTTCAGCTTCCTGACCTGTCTGGTGGGTGCTGTCATTCTGTTGACCATCGTCAACGCGGTCACCAGCCGCCGCAGTTAGTTTCTCCCGGACCACGCCCGCCGCTCCCAGATCGGGAGGGCGGGTTATTTTCATGCCCTGACCCTGGGGGACTGTTAAAAGACGTACCGGTTTGTCTATATTGTGTAGGAGACATTGTTTAGGAGAGATCGTCTCCTAGTTGCAGACAACCTCTGGAAGGATCGGGTACGTCAGTGGCCGCAGGCACCGTGAGGAAAAAGACGACAACCACCCGTCGTCGTAATCGGCCGAGTCCACGGCAGCGTCTGCTGGATTCGGCAACAAATCTGTTCACCACAGAAGGCATCAGGGTCATCGGCATCGACCGCATTCTGCGGGAGGCGGACGTGGCCAAGGCGTCCCTCTATTCCCTGTTCGGTTCCAAGGATGCCCTCGTCATCGCCTACCTGGAGAACCTTGATGAGCAGTACCGTTCCCAGTGGGTGGAGTACACGAAGGATATGACGGACGCGGAGGACAAGATCCTCGCCTTCTTCGATATCGCCATCGCCGAGGAGCCGGGCAAGGACTTCCGGGGATCGCACTTCCAGAACGCCTCCAACGAGTATCCGCGCCCCGAAACCGAGTCCGAGCTGGGCATCGTCGCCGCCTGTCAGGAGCACCGCCACTGGATGCACAGGACCATGACGGACCTGCTCACCGCCAAGAACGGCTATCCTTCGGCCACGCAGGCCAATCAGCTGCTCATCTTCCTCGACGGCGGCCTGGCCGGCGCCCGGTTTGTCCGGGACGTCACCCCTCTGCAGACCGCCCGGGATCTGGCGCGCCAGATGCTGTCGGCTCCGCCTGCGGACTACTCGATTTAGCCTGCTTCCGCGCCGCCCGCTCCGCGCGGCGCTTCGCCAGGCGTTCCTTCTGCAACGCTGAGGACGCCGCACGCCTTTCCTTCGAGAGGGCCTTCCTCTCGGCCTTCGCGGCGGCAGCTGCGGCCTGGCGGGCGGCCTTCTCCGCGTTCAGATCGCGCCGGATCTCCGGGATCCGCCACGGCTTCAGGGCGCCGACTGCTTTTCGACGCCGCACGTCCCACTTCCGCATCCTCTTCTCCCTGTCCGTGGCCAGGGCGACGGCGCGGCGTTCGCGGGAGAACTCCTCGAAGGACTCGTGCAGGGGGACCTTCCGGTAGACGAGCGGGTAGAGGATGAGCGTCTGGACCAGAGTCCACAGGTTGTTTGCGAACCAGTAGAGAATGATGGCCACCGGCAGCGGGCCGTTCAAGGCGAGCGTGACCAGCAGGATGGGGATGAGCACGGTCATGAGGATGAGGAACCTGTTGACGGCCCGAGCCGCCCCGGAGTCCCAGTCCATGGTCTTCGCGTTCCGGGTAATCGAGGCGATCATGTTGCCGGTGGTGAACACGACCGCGCCGATGAGGAACGGCAGGATGAAGCTGCGGACGTCGGCACTGGTGGTGCCGAGTTGGCTGAGCATCTCCTCCGGCATCGCCACATACGCCGGCAGGGGGATGCCGTTGACCGAGGAACGCAGGAATGCCTGGATCTCGTCCGCGTTGAGGAGTCCGATCCGTGTCTCCGGCGCCACCTCGAGCCCCGTTGAGGGGCGGGCCATGCGCAGGAGCACCTGGTAGAGGCCCAGGAACACCGGGATCTGGATCAGTGTGGGGAGGCAACCCGCCGAGACCTTGTATCCGTAGCTTTCCCGCAGGTCCTTCGACTTCCGCTCGAACTCGGCGACGGATTCCCTGTCGGTCCGGGTGGCGTACTCCTCCTTGAGGGCCGCCTGCTCGGGGCGCATGGCCACACCGATGCGGGCGGACTTCGCCTGCGCCCAGAAGAGTGGGATGAGCAGCAGGCGCACGGTGAGCACCAGGCCGAAGATGGAGATCAGCCATGCGGCCGAGTCGTCCATCCCGAACACCGAGCGCATCAGGATGTGCCAGAGCTTCAGGACTCCGGAAACCGGATAAATGAATGGTTCGAGCACGGCGGGATCCACCAACCTTTAAGAGACGTGCGATCAAGGCTAGACTGATTCAGCCCTAGTCGATCCTAGCGTTTCCAGGAGTTTTTCCCGCATGAGTCATCAGGAAGCAACAGGGCGCGGACGTATCAGTGTCACTCAGGTGCTCGGTGAGCTCCTGCTCACGGTGGGCGTGGTCATCCTGCTGTTCGCCTTCTACGAGTCCTACTGGACCAACATCGCCGCCGGCCGGCTCCAGGACGAGAAGGCCAGCGCGTTGGAGGACAGCTGGGGTGAGTCGACGAATTCCGGGCGGGTCAATCCGCGTCAGCGACTGACCCCGGAGCTTGGTGAGGCTTTCGCCCGGATGTACATCCCGTCCTTCGGTTCGGACTTCCGCTTCGCCATCGTCGAGGGCACCGACGACAGTGATCTCGTCGCGGGGCCGGGCCGCTACGTGGAGTCGCAGCTGCCGGGCCAGGCGGGAAACTTCGCCGTCGCCGGCCACCGCGTAGGCAAGGGCGCACCCTTCAATGACCTGGGCAATCTGCAGGTATGCGACGCTATCGTCGTCGAGACGCAGGCAGAGTGGATCACCTACCGGGTCCTGCCCATCGACGCCGAGGGTGACGCCCGCCGCGCCGAGGCCGCCGGGTGCCTCACCCCGGAGCAGGTTGAACGGGTCTCCACCGGTGAGTACGCCGGGGTCCGGGGACGGCACATCACGCTGCCGGGCGACATCCAGGTGATCAACCCGGTGCCGGGCCAGCCCACCGTGGGGGCGGATCCCGGGCTGGAGGGCATCATCACACTCACGACCTGCCATCCGCAGTTCTCGAATGCGGAGCGCATGATCGTCCACGCCATGGAGGTCGAGTCGACCCCGAAGATCGCCGGTACACGTCCGGCAGTACTGGAGGAGAGCTAGATGTACGGACCGTTGTGGCGGGCCCTTCCGGGGCCCTGGCCGGTGAAGCTCATCCTGCTCCTGGTCCTCCTGGCTGCGGTGTTCCTGCTGCTCATGGAGGTCGTCTTCCCCTGGGTGTCCACGATGATGCCCTACAACGACGTGGCGGTCTAGAGCTCCAGTCGGCCGATGACCTCCTTGGCCACCTGCTCGGCCTTGAGGGACTGATCCTGGTTGCTGAACACCACGACCGCCCGGTCATCCTTCTGCACGGCGTAGAGCGCACCGTTGCGCCCGGGCACCATGCCGGCGCCTGCGCGGCCTCCGGACCAGCCTTCGGGTTCCTCGGCGGGTTCGGTCGTGTCGATGGGGGCGGCCCAGTCGACGACCGCGATCGCTGACTCCGCGTCCGGCATGTCCCGGACGATGACCGTCAGGTGCGGCTCCTCGGGGTAGGACCAGAAGACGCAGGCAGGGGTGTCGAAGCGGGGGTCCACACCCACCCCCAGGGTGCGCTGTCCGTTGGTGTCGGACACCCAGTCGGTGTCCAGATAGGGGCACTCATCCCAGCTCTCCCGACCACCGGGAACTTCGGGCAGGGCATCGTGTGGCAGGCCGGAGTCGGCGACGATGACCTCCGGCGCCGTGGGTTCACCGGCCGGGGTTGCGGGTTCCTCTGTGGAGGTCGAGCAACCGACGAGCAGTGTGGCGGTGACAACGGAGACGGCGAGAACGCTCGGTAGGCTCAGACGCATGGAGACCAGCTTAGATCCCCGGGCGGGCGTCGATAAGCTCCGGCGCACCCGGGCACCTGATGAGGACGCGCTCGCCGACGGCGTCCACATCCTCACCACCATCCTGCTCATTGCCGCGCTGGTGTCCTCGGTGAACCTGCCGTTCGGGGAGGCGGCGCTCAACCTCCTGCTCTGCTCCGGCTTCGCGGTGCTCTACTTCTACGGCACCACCCTGCAGCCGGAATGGCGGGAGGGCACCAGCCTGGCCTGGCTGGCCGGCCTGACCCTGCTGTGGGCGCTGGCGATGATCATCTCGCCGGTGAGCATCTACCTCCTGTTCCCCCTGTTCTTCCTCTACCTGCGGGTGATGGATGACGCCCGCGGGGTCGTCGCGGTCCTGGCGGCGATGGCGGCCTCCGTGCTCACCCAGGTTCCCCAGGGCCTCACGATCGGCGGGGTGATGGGCCCGGCCGTGTCCGCGGCGGTGGTGCTCGCCATCCACTATGCGTTCCGTGCGCTGGTCCGTATCAGCCGGGAACGTGAGGAACTCATCGTCCAGCTCATCGCCACCCGTACCCAGCTCGCGGAGACGGAACGTGCGGCCGGTGTCGCGGAGGAGCGTCAACGCCTGGCCCACGAGATCCACGACACGGTGGCGCAGGGGCTGTCGAGCATCCAGATGCTCCTTCATTCGGCTGAACGGGACCTGGGGAATCTCGGGCTGACGGAGGAACAGCTGGCCGGGCCGATCCGCTTCATCGGGCTCGCACGCACCACGGCCAAGGACAATCTCGGGGAGGCCCGCGCGATGATCGCCGCCCTCCAGCCGGCGTCGTTGTCGGAGACCTCGCTGGAGAGTGCGCTCGAGCGCATGGCGTCCGGCTTCGCCGCGGCCGGCGAACTGGACATCGGGGTCAGCGTTGAGGGGCACGGGCATCAGCTGCCCATGCGCACCGAGGCGGCGCTGCTGCGGATTGCGCAGGGGGCGGTCGGTAACGTCGCGAAGCACGCCCGGGCCACGCGCTGCCGCGTGACGGTGACCTACGAACCCGACGAGGTGCGTCTCGACGTCGTGGACAACGGGAGCGGATTCGACCCCTCGGAGGTCAACGAACGGCCGGCAGGGCTCGGCCACATCGGCCTGGACGCGATGCGCCGACGCGCTGCGGAACAGGGGGGAAGCCTCGAGGTGGAGTCCACGCCCGGGTACGGTACGGCCGTGTCCGTGGCAATCCCGCTGCCGGAGGACACCACCCCGGGGGTTACACTCGATCCAGCCCCAACTTCAGGGATCTGACCGGGAAGGGATCTGATGCCGTCATGATTCGAGTGCTGCTCGCCGATGATCATGAGATCGTCCGCATGGGACTGCGTGCCGTCCTGGAGGAAGCCGAAGACATCGAGGTCGTCGGCGAGGTCGCGACCGCCGAAGCCGCCATCTCCGCCGCCCAGGCCGGTGGTATCGACGTCCTGCTCATGGACCTGCGCTTCGGTCCCGGCGTCGAAGGCACCCGCGTGACCACCGGTGCGGAGGCCACTGCCCGGATCAAGGCGTCCATGACCAACCCGCCGAAGGTGCTCGTGGTGACCAACTATGACACTGACGCGGACATCCTCGGTGCGATCGAGGCCGGCGCGGTCGGTTACATGCTCAAGGACGCCCCACCCGTGGAGCTGCTTGCCGCCGTACGTTCCGCCGCGGAGGGCGACTCGGCGCTGTCGCCGGTCGTCGCCGACCGGCTGATGACCCGCGTGCGCACCCCACGAACCTCGTTGACCCCCCGTGAACTGGAGGTGCTCACCCTCGTCGCCGCCGGTTCCTCGAACCGTGAGATCGGGCATGAGCTCATGCTCTCGGAGGCGACCGTGAAGTCCCACCTGGTCCACATCTACGACAAGCTGGGGGTGCGCTCGCGGACCTCTGCAGTGGCGGCCGCCCGCGAGCAGGGCGTGCTCTAAACGCAGGGCCGGGGTTCGCTGACTGTCAGCGACGAACCTCGGCGCGGGGAGCGTTCTCCGGGCGGGAGGCGTCGACGGTCGCCGATTTCTTCTCCCGGACGGGCCCGGGATCCATGAGCCACGCGATCAGGCAGCCGAAGACGATGCCCCAGAAGGGCGCGGTGATGCCCAGCAGTGTGATCTCGGAGAGGGTCACCAGGAAACACACCAGCGCGCCGGTGGAGAAGGCGCCGGAGAACCCCGCGACGAAGGCGTTCTTGAGCGGGGTGAGCATGGCGATGCCCGCGAGCGCCGCGACGAAGGACCCGGGCATGGCGAGCATGAATCCCACGAAGGCGGGGGAGAACAGCCCGACGGCGACGGCGCCGAGGGCGGTGACCATGGCCGCCGCGTAGTGGCGTTCCCTGCGTGGCCCGGAGGTGATGAGCGCGTTCGTCGGGCCGGTGAGGCAGGTGGTGACGTTGCCGATGAGGGCCATCGGGATGGAGACCAGTCCGCTGGCCGCCGCGGCGAGGTTGACGCCCGGCTTGTGGCCGGCCGCCTGCAGCACCGCCACCCCCTGCCCGTTCTGGACGATCACGACTGTGATCGCCAGCGGGATCACCAGCTCGATCATGGCGCCGAGGGAGAACTCGGGGGCGGTGAACACCGGGGTGGCGATGAGTCCGTCATCGAGGATGCCGGAGCCGAGACGGCCGAAGGCCAGTGCGGTTGCCGTACCGACGAGCGCGGCGACAGCGACCGGCGGGGCAACCGCCGCCACTTTCGGGACCATGCTCAGCGCGACGAAGATGATGATCATGGGTAAGGCGATGAGGGGATCACCCGTGGCGGCCGTGACCAGGTCCAGGCCGAAGCGGAGGAAGATGCCGGCGACCATCGCCATGACGATCGTGGGCGGGAGGACTGCCATGATCCGGCCGATCAGGCCGGTCCAACCCAGGAGGAACACCAGGACACCGGTCGCCAGATACGCCCCGATGACCTCGCCGAAGCTCAGGTGGGTCAGTGCGTCACCGGCGAGGACGGTGCCCGGGATGGTCCAGAAGTAGGCCTGCGGGCTGCGGTAGAGCCAGGTCAGGAACAGGGTGAGAAGACCGTTGCCCAGGAAGGCGCCGAAGATCCAGGAGGAGGTCTGGCCGGGATCAAGGTTCCCGGCGGCGGCGGCCGCGAGGATCACGGCGATGGGGCCGGAGGCGGAGAAGATCAGGGCCACCAGACCGTTACCCACCTCCTGGGGGCCGAGATCGCGGGCGATCTCCCGGAGCGAGGGGCGGGGCAGGTGTGGTCTCTCGATCGCGAGCAGAGGTGACAGAGCCATGGAGGACAGTGTGGCATGTGACACTTTCGATGGCCACGCCCCCACCCCCTCACTGCCGAGGGCAGGAGGGGTCAGGAGATCATCCGGATGCCATCAGTGCAGCTCGGGAGAGCGGGCGAATGTTCGCATTGCGCACTTTGGTACCCCCAGTGAATGGTGGACATGGCGGAAGGCGTGGCATGAGAGTTCCCCTCTCGTGCCACGCCTTCCGGGTCGGGACTATTTCCCCTGCGCCTTGTCGTAGGCGTCCATGATGCGCGCCGGGATCTTTCCGCGGTCGGACACCTCGAGGCCTTCCTTGCGCGCCCACTCGCGAACGGCGCGGGAACGCTTCATCGACGAGGTCTGTCGGGTCGTCGAACGTTGCGGGGTGGAGGTGGGTGCCGGCTGTGCCGCTGCGATCCACGGTTCCAGAGCGGAGCGGAAGGCCGCGGCATTCTCATCTGAGAGATCGAGAATGTAGTGGCTGCCGTCAACACTGAAGCGAATGGAGTTCACTTCGCTGTCTTCCAGGGCGGAATTGTCAAGGTCGTCGAAGTACTGGGTGATATCACGGCGGGCCATGATGGAGTTCTCCTTTATGCATGCGGGGGATTAGTTACTTAATTGGCAGTCCCTGAATTACGGTCTAATGCTAGCGCCAATGTACTCCATCAGTCACTATCCATCCCTTAATTAACATGGAAATAAAATGCCCGCCGAATTGTCCACTCCGGAAACAATTCGGCGGTTAATGCCGCGCCCTATTCCAATGGTGAATCAGGGACGGCGAAGACGGTCCTGAATCTCGGCGGTCACTGCATCAATATCCCGGGAAATGGTGTTATGGGCCCGGCGGCGCTGCTCGGGAGTCATGAATTCGGCGTTGTCAGTGGCGGTCATGAGCTCGGAGAGACGTTCCCGTACGTCCTGGACGAAACCGGTGGGCAGCTGACGATCATCGAGGTTCTCGCGGACCCCGTCGATACGTGCCTTGAGATCGGCGCCATGACCGGAGAAACGGGCCAATTGATCCGCGGAGACACCGACTCGGCGTGCCTTCGCGTCAACGAACTGCTCCCGGCCGGTGGTGATGGCCCGGTATATCAGCGGCAGCGTCACCGGAAGGGCGACACGGGCCAGGCTGGAGTAACGCTTGAAGGCGTCTGCGTTGAGACGGCCGGCGCGTAGCTGCTGGAGCGTGTTCTCGGCCATCTTCTGCTCGTGCTTTCGCTTGGCCTTCAGTCCCTTCTGCTCATCCTTGAGAAGGTCCTTCTCGAACTTGCTCAGCAGCCGTTCCCTCTTGAGCTGCAGCTTGGCCTCCTGTTTGGCTTCATGCTTGGCGCGCACCTTGGCAGCCTGCACCTCTGCCTTTGTCTTCGCACGGCTCTTACGGATGGCCTCGAAAATGCCCATGTCTTTTCAGCCCTTAACTTCCGGAGTGAATGGTCTGGTTCAACATTACCTGTGGCGGTGCGATATGCTCGCGCCATTGTGATTGCCCAGCACGTGAGCGCCGCCGATCTGGTGGGCTGCCGGTACCGACAGATCCAGCGGCTGAATCATCCGGAGGTTCCGCGCACCCGTGCGGCCGCGATGCGCCAGGCGCGTTCGACCGCCGCCCGCGCCGCCGTCCACGCCCGCCTGCCCGTCCGGGCTGCCCTGGGGGACAGACGCCGATTCCTGCGTATTGACCTCCCGCCGGTCCAGTTCGACGAGGACCCTTTCCATGTGGAGCTCGCGACTCTGGAGGCATTGGCGGCACAGGCCGACCTCATCACCGGCGCGGTGTTCACCGGGGTGTCGGAGGGGACCGCCTGGCGGGTCGACGTCGATCTGCTGGTGCGCCGTCCGGACGACACCTACATGCCGGTGATGATCAGCAACCACCGTGTCGCGCGTGCCGACGATCGTTCCACCACCCCTGTCATCGCCACCGGTCGACTCGGCCTGGGTGTGCCCGTGGAGGGCGCCTTCCGGTTGCGCCACCATGTCGCTGACGGCTACCGCCTGGCCTTCGCGGCGCGCGCACTCGCGGACATCGGGCTGGATTCCGGAATGGGCGGCGCCATCGGACAGGACCGGAGCCGTGCCTTCCTCGCTCCGACCGCACCGCTGCAGCCGGCGCTCGACGCCGCTCTGAACGCCGAACCGCCGACCGGCCCGCGCCGCGTGAAGGAGTGCGCCACCTGCCGTTTTCGGCCGTTGTGTGAAGCGGACCTGCGCGCTTCCGACGACATTTCCCTCTACCTGTCCGGTGATCGGGCGCGTGACTTCCGGACCCGGGGCATCAACACCGTGGCCGGGCTCATCGACGCCGACCTCGGGCAGGCCAGTGAACTCGCCGCCGCCTGGCGGGAAGGAACTGTCCTTCTGCGTAGAGGGGACACGGTGACCGCGCCTGCGACCGACGTGGAGATCGACGTCGACATGGAGGCATACCTCGACCAGGGCGCCTACCTGTGGGGGGCCTACGACGGCGAGAGCTACCACCCCTTCGTCACCTGGATCCCGCTCGGCGGGGACGCCGAGGCCGAGAACTTTGCCCGCTTCTGGCACTGGCTGATGGACAGACGCGCCCGGGCGTACGCCGAGGGCCGGACCTTTGCCGCCTACTGCTGGTCCAACAACGGCGAGAACCACTGGTTGAAGATGTCCGCCCGACGCTTCGGCGGTCGGGTGTTCGGCGACGTCACGGTGCCCGGCGAGGCAGAGGTGCAGGCGTTCATCGGCGGCGACGAGTGGATCGACGTGTTCAAGCTGGTGCGCGCGCAGTTGGTGGGCCCCTCGGGCCTGGGACTGAAGGTCGTGGCCCCCGAGGCCGGTTACACCTGGAGCGACGGGGATTTCGACGGCGAGGAGTCCGTCAACGCGCGCCGCATCTCCCGGGGTTCGGATGCCGCAGCGATGCAGGCACGTGAGCAGCTGCTGCGCTACAACGAGGATGACTGCCGCGCCACCGCCGCCGTACGGCACTGGCTCCGAGCGGGCGCGCCGGGGACTCCGCGACTGGGTGGATAGCGGGTCAGGCAGGCCGGCGGCGTCTGAGCACGACGGCGATCACGACCACGAGGGCCAGCATCGCCGCCAGAACGAGGACGAATCCGGTCCAGCTGACACTCATGAACACCGCACCCGTCGCCGCGCCCACCAGGGAGGACCCGGCGTAGTAGCTGAACAGGTACATGCTCGAGGCCTCCGCGCGGTGGTCGGTGGCGGCCAGGCCGATCCAGCTGGAGGCGGTGGAGTGCATGGCGAAGAACGCCGCCGTGAACAGGAACAGGCCCAGCAGTGCCAGGGGGAGCCGGCCGGACGCCGTCGACAGGAGGCCCACCAGCATGAGGGCGGCCCCGCCCGCCAGGACGGTGCCCTGTCCGTACCTGTCGGCCATCGCGCCCGCCCGGGAGGAGCTCCAGGTGCCCGACAGGTACATGAGGAACACCACGCCCACCAGCGCGGGGGAGAGTCCGAAGTGGTCGATCATCCGGAAGCCGAGGTAGTTGTACAGCGACACGAACACGCCCATCCCCACGAAGGCGATCAGGAAAAGACCCAGCAGCTGCGGGTTACGCAGGTGCCCGACCATGGCGGTGACCTCGGAGCGCAGGCCGATCTGTTTGGGGGTGAAGTTCTTCTGCCGGGGCAGCAGGACCGTCATGACGATGGCGGTGAGCAGCGCGATCGTGGAGGCGATGAACAGGGCGGTACGCCAGCCCATGAGTTCGAGCAGTCCCGCCGGGATGAGTCGGCCGGTGAGCCCCCCGACGGTGGTGCCGGCGATGTAGATGCCCATGGCGCGACCCAGGTCAAGGGGTGCCACCTCCTCGGAAAGCCAGGTCATGGCCACGGCAGGTACGCCCGCGACGGCGATGCCCTGCAGTCCGCGAAGCGCGATGAGGGCCGCGGCGTTGGGGGCCAGCGGGATGAACAGGCCGAGTGCGGTGGCGGCAAGTGCCGAGATGACCAGGATCCGGCCCCGGCCGAAGCGCTCGGAGAGGATCGACATGGGCACGATGCACACCGCCAGCATGCCCGTGGTCGCGGAGACGGTCAGTGCCGCCTCGGTGGGGGTGATGTCCAGGTCCTCGACGAGGATGGGCAGCAGGGCCTGCGTCGCGTAGAGGGCGTTGAATGTCGCCAGTCCGGCGGCGAGCATGGCGAGGACGGCGCGTGGGTACTCGCGGTCGCCGCGCCGCAGACCGGTGATGGGGGGCATCTCACCATGGTCGCCCACCGGGTCTGATGTGTAAAATGCGGCAGACAGCGGATGTCGATACGATCTGTGCATGATTAACGTGTCGGCCGTTGACCTGCAGGGTTTCATCGCCGTCGCCGAGTCCGGACACCTCACCGGGGCCGCGGCCGGCGCCGGCGTATCCCAGCCGACCTTCACCCGCCGGATCCGACGCGTGGAGAACGCCGTCGGCGCAGACCTCTTCGACCGCGTCGGACGCCAGATGGTGATCAACGCCCGGGGTCGCGCCTACCTGCCGCACGCCCGCGCCGTGCTCGCGGAGCTCGAGGTGGGCCGGACGAAGGTGGCCCGCCTCATGGACCCCGAACGCGGCACCGTCCGTCTCGACTTCATGCACTCGCTGGGCACCTGGCTGGTCCCCGACCTGCTCCGCGACTACCTCGCCCTGCATCCGGGAGTGGACTTCCGTCTCCATCAGGGGGCGGCGCGTGTCCTGGTCGACCGGGTGCTTGCCGACGCCGCCGACATCGCCCTGGTCGGTCCCCGCCCGCCCGAGGCGGGAGGCGCCCTCGGCTGGCACCAGCTGGAACTCCAGCGCCTGGCACTGGCAGTGCCGGAGGGGCACCGGCTGGCCCGGGAAGGTCCCGTTGACCTGCGTGAGGCGGCGGGGGAACCCTTCGTGGGCATGCTCCCGGGTTATGGCACCCGCATGCTGCTCGACCGCATCGCCGGGGAGCTGGGATTCAGCCCTGAGCTGGTCTTCGAGTCGATGGAACTGACCACCGTGGCGGGACTCGTGTCTGCGGGCCTGGGGGTGGCACTCCTGCCGCTGGATGATCCGTACCTGGCGCCCGTCGGCATCGTCCTGCGCCCCCTGGAGCCGCCCCGGCACCGGGAACTCGGGCTGGTGTGGCGGGCCGGCGCCGGGGAGGCGCCGCCGGTGGATCAGTTCCGGCGCTTCGTCCTCACCCGCTGAGGCCGAGATGGAACGGCGAACGCCGCCGGTCCCCGGAGGGACGGGCGGCGTCGATGAGCAGAAGAGGTCTACTTCGCGGAAGCGTAACGCTGCGCGACGTCCTCCCAGTTGAAGATGTTCCAGACTGCCTTGACGTAGTCAGCCTTGACGTTCTTGTACTGCAGGTAGAAGGCGTGCTCCCACATGTCCAGCATCAGCAGCGGGGTCAGGTTGATGGAGATGTTGCCCTGCTGATCGGTCATCTGCTCGATGACGAGGCGGCCTGCGATGTGGTCATAACCCAGGACGGCCCAGCCGGAGCCCTGCAGGCCCAGCGCGGCAGCATTGAAGTGCGCCTGAAACTTCTCGAAGGAACCGAAGTCGCGGTCGATGGCCTCGGCCAGCTCGCCGGCGGGAGCGCCGCCACCGTTCGGGGAGAGGTTCTTCCAGAAGATGGAGTGGTTGGTGTGGCCACCCAGGTTGAAGGCCAGGTTCTTGGACAGTGCGCGGACGCGGTCCGGGTTGGCCTCGCCGTTGCGCTCTGCCTCGAGTGCCTCCAGGGCAGCGTTTGCGCCGCCGACGTAGGTGGCGTGGTGCTTGGAGTGGTGCAGCTCCATGATCTCGGCGGAGATGTGCGGCTCCAGGGCATCGTAGGCGTAATCGAGCTCCGGAAGTTCGTAGACTGCCATGTTGTTCTCTTTCTTTTCGTCTAAACAAGGGGCGCCCCCGACTGTACCGCCGGGACGCGCTGTATCTCCATGATAAGTCAAAACATCAATTTCGCAACGTTATTGTTGCCGAATTGGATCAGTGCAGGTGGCGGCCCGGGAAAGGGCGGGCGTAGAGTGGGCACCATGTCGTGGATGTTTGCTCGCACCCCTGAACTCGTACCCGCCGAGAAGGCCCTGCCCGGTCGGGAAACCCCCGTCCTGGGCAACCCGCGCCCGCACGCCGTCCTGGGCACCCCGATCACCGGCCCATGGCTTCCGGGCCAGCGCTCCCTGCTCGTGGGCATCGGCTGCTTCTGGGGCGTGGAGAAGATGTACTGGCAGATGCCCGGCGTCGAAGCAACCTCCGCGGGTTACGCCGGCGGGGCGACGAAGAATCCCACCTACCGCGAGGTGTGCTCCGGCCAGACGAACCATGCCGAGGTGGTCGAGGTCGTGTACGACCCCGCGAAGGTGTCCCTGCGGGAACTGGTCGCTGCCGCGCTGGAGAACCACGACCCGACCCAGGGCATGCGGCAGGGCAACGACGTGGGCACCCAGTACCGTTCCGCGTTCTACACCGTGGGGGAGCAGGCGGAGGCGGAGCGGGACGAGATCCAGGCGATCGTCGACGCCTATGCCGCCCAGCTCGAGGGGCACGGTTTCGGGAAGGTGACCACCGAGGTCAGGACCCTCGCCGACACCGACTCAGGCGCCTACTACCTCGCCGAGGACGAGCACCAGCAGTACCTGCACAAGGTGCCCCACGGTTATTGCCCGCACCACTCCACCGGGGTGGCCTGCCGCCTGCCGGACTGAGGCCAGACGATCTCGGCGAGGGAGCGGACGGAGCCTGTCGACGCAGCCCCCTCCCTCACCAGGTGGATCGCCGCCAGCCCGGCGCGTCGTGCGCCTTCGACGTCATTGGCCCAGGAGTCGCCGATCATGACGGTGTCCGCCGCCTGAACCCCCAGCCTTTCGAGCGCCCCCAGGTAGGCCTCCGGCCGGGGTTTCGGGGCGCCGATCTCCACGGTGGCGCACATGACCATCCCCTCCCGCCACAGCCCGGTGCTCTCCAGCTTGGCCCGCTGCATGACCTCCGCGCCATTGGTGAGGATCCCCACCTTCAGGCCCACAGCCAATGCGCTGTTCAGGGACGCCGCGGCGTCGGGGTACGCCCGCCAGTTCTCCCGGTACACGCTCAGGTAGTACCCGTAGAGTCCGAGGGCCTCGGTGTCACTCAGCTCCGGCCGGTCGAGGAATTCCCGGCACCGTTCGATGCGTTGGCCCAGGTGGCTGACCTCGCCGTTCTCGAAGCGGGTGAACCACCGACGTTCGATGTCCGACCACCGGTCCCACTGGTTTTCCGGCATCCCGAGGGAGCGGCACCAGGCGTCGACGCCCGCGCGTGCTGCGTGATCGTGGTCGACGAGGGTGCCGTCCAGGTCAAAGAGGACGGCCGTCGTGTGTGCGGGAAGGTGCATGGCCGTGATTCTATGCGGGCGGTGGGCGGGGCCGACGGGGAAGCGGAAGAGACACTCCAGGTCAGCCACGGGTAATGCAGGTTACGTCGACATGAAATGTTGAACGCCTGGTTGGCATCTTTTCGCTCCGGGGGAGACAATGAGCGCCGTGAGGAAGACAGGGCAGTACCGCATCGGTCCCCGGTTCACGCGACGGGGTCTTCTTCAGGGCACTCTCGTGGCAGGCGCGGCTGCGGCCGCACCAAGTTCGCTGACGCGGGTCCGGGCGTCCGACGTCCAGGCCTACGCTGACGCGGACCTCGCCGTCCTGCACGCCCCCCGCCCCTATGTCGATCCGGAACATCATGTGTTCATGCACGGTGTCGCCTCGGGCGATCCGCTGCCGAATTCCGTGATCCTGTGGACGAGGGTGACTCCGACGCCGGATGCGGTGCCCGGCTCCGGTATCGGCCCCGCCGTGCAGTTGCGCTGGGAGATGGCGGAGGACCCCGAGTTCACCCAGGTGACCCGTTCGGGCACCGCCACCGCCAGCGCGATGAACGACCACACCGTGCACGTCGACCCCTTCGGCCTGCGCCCCGGCACCGTGTACCACTACCGCTTCTCCGTGCTGGACGGCGAGCACGCGGGCCGGACGTCACCGGTCGGCCGCACGCTGACGGCGCCGGGGGATGAGGAGGACGTCGAGAAGCTGCGGCTCGCGGTGTGCTCGTGCGCGAACTTCGAGGCGGGCTACTTCTCCGCGTACTCCGACATCGCGCGTCGGGCATACGCCGGGGAGATCGACATCGTGGTGCACATGGGCGACTACCTCTACGAATTCGCCTCCGGCGAGTACGCCGGAAAATACGGTGTCGTCCGCCCGCACGTGCCCACCTGGGAGATCCGCACCCTGGCGGACTACCGCTCCCGCCACGGCCACTACCGCCGCGACGTCGAGCTGCAGCAGGCGCACGCCGCCGCACCCTGGGTGGTCACCTGGGATGACCACGAGATCGCCAACGACTCCTGGGCCGACGGTGCGAAAGGGCACGACCCGTTCCACGGCGACTGGGGGACGCGCCGCGACGCCGCGATGCAGGCCTACCTCGAATGGCTCCCCGTCCGGGGCACCTCGCCTTCCCGCGGCGGGCGCATCTACCGGACCCTGCGTTACGGGCGTCTGGCGGAGGTGCACATGCTGGACCTGCGCTCCTACCGCAGCGCGCCGGGCATGCTGCACCCGGTGCAGCGCAACAGCATCGACCGCACGATCATGGGTTCCGAGCAGTTCGACTGGCTGGCCGGCCGACTGGGCACCGGCAGCGCCCGGTGGAACCTCATCGGGACATCCGTGATGATGGCCCCCCTCAACCTGATCCACATCGACCAGGTCGTGCGTTCGCAGCTCACGGACATGGTGGGACTCGACGTCGCCGGCACACCCGTCAACGTCGACCAGTGGGACGGGTACGTCGCTGACCGCGACCGCCTGCTCGACCTGCTGGCGAAGGACCACGGCCACGGCCGCAACGTCTTTCTCACCGGGGACATCCACTCCGAGTGGGCCAGCCACATCCGCCACCGCAATCGTGTCGTCGCGGCTGAACTGGTCTGCTCCTCGGTGACCGCGGCCAATGTCGACGAGCGCCTCGGCCTCGCGGAGAACAGCCCGCTCTCCCAGACCGCCGAGCGCCACGTGCTGGCGCACAACCCGCACATCCGGCACGTGGACCTGGACGCCCACGGCTACGCCACCCTCACCGTCCACCCGACCCACGTCGAGATGGCGTGGCACCGGGTCCTCGACGTCACCGTCGCCGGTTCGCCGGTGGTGGCGGGCCCCGGTCTGCGTTACGACGGCACCGTGCTCACCGCTTGACGGCGTCGCGCCGGATGAACACCTCCGCGCGTCGGGCGATGCGACGGTCCAGCCGGAGCGTGGCGTGCTCACCGAGGACCGCGTCCCAGTACCAGAGCATCTCGGCGTGGTACTGGTGTCCGTGCCCCCCGGGCACCAGCAACGAGGTCAGCTGATCCAGTCCGATCTGCCACCCCGTGATGAACGGCACCCAGCGCATCCCGTGGAACACGTCCAGACGCTGGGGGCGGGGAGCGGGCACGCCGCGGGAACCGGGTTCGCTGAGCCACGCGGGGCGTCGCCAGAACAGGTCCGCCTCCCACCACACGATGGGGTCGGAGGCGTGCTGCGCCACCACCACCCGGGGATAGGCCCACTCGTTGGCGTAGGCCATGCCGGTGAACTCCTGGTGCAGGTGCTCGGGGTGGGAGACGAAGCGGATGTGCCGGCCGCCGTCGATGACCGGGAGGCGTTCAGGGGAGCCGGGGTCGCGGGCGTCGGTCAGCTCACGAAGCATCCGGGTGAATCGGGGGGAGCCGGACAGGACGGCGCCGTCGGTACGCGCGAGGAGGTCATCGAGGCTGTCGAAGGAGTTGGCGACGCCGTAGCCGCCGAGGGATTCCCCGGCGACGTAGAACTTCGGCCGGTCGGCCGGAGCCATCCTGTCGAGGCGGTCGAGGAGCGCGGCCAGGAGGATCCGGGAGGCACGGACCGGGGTGTCGCGGTCCACCAGATATGACACGGCCGAGGGCAGGAAAGAATACTGCATGGCCACGGTGGCGCAGTCACCGCCGGTGAGGAACTCCACCGCGTCCACCGACCAGTCCGTGATCCAACCGGTGCCGGCAGAGGTCTGCATGACCAGGGTGCTCCTGCGGAAGGCGCCGGTACGGTCCATCTCCGCCAGGATCAGCCGGGCAGCGGCCTCCAGAGAACGGCCAGGCACCAGACCGACGAAGATCCGGATCGGTTCACGGGTCACGGCCAGACCCGTGACCTCGGCGATGTCCCTGGCACGCGGCCCCAACGAGAGTACGGCCCGCCCCTGCGAACCCACCGCCGACCACCGCTCCAGGGAGCAGGGGGAGCCGGAACGTTCCGGCTCCCCCGGCATGCTGGTGCCGGGGAAGATGGACTGGTTGACGTTTTCTGCCCGACGGGAGAGGCCCGCCAGGATCCGTCGCACGAGCACCCTGTCGCTGAGGACGAGAACCAGCCCGGTTACGCCACCGGCGGCGAGCGACCACGCGACGCCCAGCGGCATCCAGCGGGACAGGCGCCTGCCGAGATGGTCGACGGACACCTGGGCGGCGTCGCCAAGCAGAAGCAGGACGCCGTACCCCGCGGTGCCCACGAGGCCGCCGAGCAGCGCGTGCGTGCCACCGCGTTCCCGTTCCACCCGCACCAGGCGGGCCTGCTGCTCCTGTCGGCGCAGGCTCAGGAGCACGGCCACCGCGGTCACCGTCGCCATCGTCGAATGGCCGGTCTCCAGCCAGAATCTGCGCACCCTGGCCGGCGGCTGCAGATCGTGGCGTGTCAGCCACCGGTTCACGGAGAAGGAGAGGCCGGTGCCCACGAGATGGCCCGCACCCTGGCAGATCGCGACGTTCGCCGCGGTGACCCACCATGGGCGGGGAAGCAGGGACGGGGAGATCGCCCACCAGGTGCTCACCTCCGCCCCCAGGATCCCGGCGCCGAGGTTCTCCGGGAGGCGACGGCGCCGGGTCATCCGGAAACCGGGTATGAGATCCGCGGTGACCTCCAGGGCAAACGCCGCTCCCTTGAGGCCGTGCACGGCCACGGGGGCCGTGGCGGCCAGGAGTTGCTGGCGCAGGCGGCTGGAGACCCTCATGAGGGCTGATTCTGGCAGAGCGACGACGGTTTCGCAGGGTATGCGGCGGGGCTCCTCCCCTCAGGAGCGTCCACCTGTTCGAGGTGCCGAACTGCTCCCCGAGGGGCACAATGGGGGGAAGTAACACCCATCATCGCGCGCGTACGGAGGCTGGCAGTGGACAGCAGGCTGCAGGAACTGATCAACGAGGTCGACGACCTCATCAAGGCGCTCGAGAAATCGGAAGAGGACAAGGCCGGGGCCATCGCCAAGGTCGCCGCCAACCACCGCCTCGGTGCCGTCAACCTGGTGCACTACGCGGAGCTCCGCAGGCATGACATCCGCAAGATGCAGAACGAACTCGCCTCCGTGGGCGCCACCCGTCTGACCACGACCGAGCCGGCCGTCATCGCTCGCCTGCAGGCGGCGCGCAACGTCCTCTCCGCCTACGCCGGGGAGGAACTGAAGTACCGGGGCACCGAGGTCAGTGACGCCTTCGCGCTGGCGGACGACATCCTCGAGGAGCACGCCACCACCCTCTTCGGTGAGTCCTCCGAGGAAACCCACTCCCGCATCATGGTGACCCTGCCGAGCGAGGCCGGCGAGGACCTTGACCTGGTCCGCGGCTTCGCCGATGCCGGCATGGAGCTCGCCCGCATCAACTGCGCCCACGACGGCCCGGCGGTGTGGGAACGCATGATCGCCAACGTCCACACCGCCGCCGAAGAGGCCGGCCGCGAGATCAAGGTGGCCATGGACCTGGCCGGACCCAAGGTCCGCACCGGTGAGATTGCGCCCGGCCCCGCCGTCGGCCGCGCCCGGGTCACCCGCACCGACACCGGCCAGGTGATCACCCCGGCCAAGCTGTGGCTGACACCGGACGACCTGCCCGGGGACCAGACCCCGCCGGTCCCCGCAGACCTGCCGGGCCGTCCGGCCCTGGCGCTCAGAGTCAACCGCGAGTGGCTGGGCAAACTGACGGAGGGCGCCGAGATCTCCCTCCACGACACCCGTGACGCCAAGCGCAGGTTCACCGTCGCCCGCATCGAGGGCGGCGGGGTACTCGCCGAGGGGCAGCGCAACGCCTACATCTCCGACTCCACCCTCCTGGAGCACGACTGGGAGAAGACCCGCGTCTCCGGCGTGCCCGCCACCGAGCAGCGCCTGCGGCTGTTCGTCGGCGACCGCCTCATCCTCACCGACGACCAGGCCCCTGCGGAACCCGCGCCGGGCTGGAACCCGCGGATCAGCTGCACCCTGCCCGAGGCGGTCGCGGCCATCCAGGTCGGCCATCCCGTGCTCTTCGACGACGGTTCCATCGCCGCCCGCGCCACCTGCAGGCAGACCACCCCGGAGGGCCACACGGAGATCGGACTGGAGGTCACCCGCGCCCGGCCGGAGGGCGTGAACCTCGCCGCCTACAAGGGCATCAACCTGCCGCAGACGTTCCTGCCGCTGCCCAGCCTCACCGAGGAGGACATCGAGGCATTCCGTTTCGTCGCCGCACACGGCGACATCGCCGACATATCTTTCATCCGTGACGAGCAGGACGTCGCCTTCGTCCTGGACACCCTGGAGAAGATCGCGCAGGAATCCGATGACCCGGAGCGCGTGCGCAACCTGGGCATCGTGCTCAAGATCGAGACCATCCCCGCCTACGAGGGCCTCTGCAGCGTGCTGCTCGAGGGCATGCGCCACCCGAACCTCGGTGTGATGATCGCCCGCGGGGACCTGGCCGTCGAGCTCGGTTTCCACCGCATGGCCGAGGTGCCGCGACTGATCTCCCAGATGGCGGAGGCCGCGCACGTGCCCACCGTCATGGCGACCCAGATCCTGGAGAACCTGGCCAAGTCCGGCCTGCCCTCGCGCGCAGAGATCACCGACGCCGGCTACGCCCTGCGCTCCGAGGCGGTCATGCTCAACAAGGGTCCGCACATCACTGACGCCATCCGTATCCTGCACACCCTCTCCACCAGCCTGGGCCGTTCGCAGCGCAAGAATCGTCAGCTGCTGCGTCGTATCGGCAGCTGGGTTCCCAACGGCAACGAGTGACCCGTGAAAATCATCGCCCACCGCGGTTACTCCGCCAAGTACCCGGAGCTCACGCAGCTCGCCTTCGACAAGGCCCTTGAACTGCCGGTCCACGGCGTGGAATGCGACGTTCGCCTCACGCTCGACGGTGAGGTGGTGCTCATCCACGATCCCATCATCGATCGCGTCGCCGATGGTCACGGCCGGGTGTCCAACGCCACCCTGGCACGCCTGCGCGACCACAACTTCGGCGACGAGAAACATCCCCAGCAGGTCCTCACCCTGGCGGAGGCGCTGGAAATGGTGAAGGCGCACGACGGCAAACACCTCTACATCGAGACCAAACATCCGATGCGCTACGGCCGCATCCTGGAGGAACAGGTCGTGCGCCAGCTCCGGCATGCCTCGCTTCTCGACGACCCCCGCATCCACCTCATCTCCTTCTCCGCCGCCGCGATCGCCCGGATGCGCCATATCGCCCCCGACGTCGACCGCATCCATCTGCGCCGCAAGATCGAACGCTGGCTGAACCCCGTCGACACCCACCCCGGGAAGCCCACCGGACTCGGCATTTCCCTGTGGCGTGCCCGCAGGAGGCCCGATCTCATCGGCAGCCACGGCCTGCCCACCTACCTGTGGACGGTCAACGATCCCGCGGACATGCTGTGGGCCCGTGCGCAGGGCGTCGACATGATGGCCACCGATGATCCCGAACTGGCACTCCGTACCCTCGGGAACTGACCCGTGCAGGTATCTTTGACCCATGGCCAAGAAGATCAAGAAGAACGAGAACCTGCCCGAGGGCATGAGCCGCCGTGAAGCGAAGCTCGCCGCCCGCGCCGCCGAAAGAGCCTCCCTCGAGAAGGAGGCCCGCCCCTACGGCGGCATCGGCGGCGAGGCGGACCTCATCGCCCTGCAGGAGTTCGTCCCCTCCGCGGTGGCCAAAGTCGCCGTCAACGGTATCGACCGCGACGTCTACATCGCCACCGTCCTGCCCGGCGGTTCCGCGGCGCTCATCCGTGAGGAAGCCGACGGCGGCGACGCCTACGTCGCCCTGCAGACCGCGTCCCCGAGCCAGAACCCCGGCCGCGACCTCGCCTACGCCCTCAACTGGGTGAAGAGCGCCCAGCCCGGTCAGAACCTGGATTCCGGTATCGCCGACGGTTCCCAGCCGGCTCTGAGCGAGCTCATCTCCGCTGACGCAGAGCTGGAGGTCACCGAGCACCAGGACTTCAACTGGTGGCTCCCGGAGGGTTTCGAGCTCGATCAGGTCACCGGTCAGGCCCTCCAGAGCGCCAATGATTCCGTCGTGGAATCCCACCGCGTGGACACCGGGATCCCCGGCGCAGTCTGGTGGGTCAACCCCGGCGGCGGCAAGGCGCACATCCGCTGGATCCGCCCCGACGACAACGAGGACGCCCTGCTCAACGCGCTTGCACGTGTCGCCGCCCGTGGTGAATTCAACCTGGGTGAAGGCACCAGGTTTGCCGGCGTCTTCCGTACCCACGGCATCATCGTCCCGGTCTTCGACCTCGACCCGTCGGTCCCCTTCGACTCCTACGGCGATGAGCTGGAGCGCGTGTCCTCGGCCGTTGACGCCGAGATCGCCAACGACGCCCAGCTCAGCAGCGAGGAGCGCAAGCAGCTGCAGAACATCAAGTCCCGCCAGGTGACCATCCGCTAGGGCGTGTCTCCTAAATAGGTTGGTCGGTGGGGCGATACTGGATCGGTGAGTGACACCAAAAGTCGGTTTCGCGTCCTGACCGACCACCAGTGGGAGACGGTTGAGCGCCTTCTGCCCAGCAGTGATGGGCAGCGGGGTCGTCCCTTTCACAACAGTCGGCTGGTCGTTGAGGGCATCATCTACCGCTACCGCACCGGAATCCCGTGGCGGGACCTGCCCCGCGATGAATACGGCCCCTGGCAGACCGTCTGGAAACGGCACCGCCGCTACTGCGCCGACGGCACGTGGGATGCCGTCCTGACCTACCTGCTGACGGTGGCCGATGCGGAAGGAAAGATCGACTGGAACGTCTCCGTCGACGCCTCGATCGCGCGTGCCCACCAGCACGCGACGAACACGACCCGGCCCGAGCAGGACACAGGGGGCTCGATCGAATCACAAGAATCTGCCGCTGGCGTTGACTGAACCAGCAGGTCATGGAATTGGCCGGTCGCGCGGTGGGCTGTCGAGCAAGATTCACGCCGGCGTCGACGGACACGGCCGTCCCCTGTCTGTGGTGGTCACCGGCGGGCAGCGCAACGACGGTGCGATGCTTCAGGCTGTGCTCGACGACATCCACGTCCCGCGCATGGGTCCCGGGCGGGCGCGGTCGCGTCCGGATGCGGTCCTGGCTGACCGTGGCTACGCGACGACGGTGATTCGGCGTGACCTGCGTAAGCGGGGGATCGTGGCGGTCATTCCTGAAAAGCGTGACAGTATCGCGGCCCGTAAACGTAGAGGCAGCAAAGGTGGGCGCCCGCCCGCCTTTGACCCTCATGCCTACAAGGGCCGCAATGTTGTCGAGCGGGCGTTTGCCCTGGCCAAGCAGTGGCGGGGCCTGGCCACCCGCTATGACAAACTCGCCGTGGTTTATCGTGGAGCCGTCGTGCTCTGTGCTGTGCTCACCTGGCTCAGAGCTTTAGGAGACACGCCCTAGCTCCCCTCACACGGCCGGGCCATTCACCCTCCGGGGTGAGGGGCCCGGTTTTTCTGTGCCGGCAGAAATCTTCGGCGGCTACTTCATCGAGTCCCAGAGCGTCTGCGCGCCGACCTGATCCCAGAGGACGACGTTGCCCACGGCGTAGTCGGCGAAGCCCGCCACCGGCACGGTCTCGGTCTGGACTCCGCCTCGCATGGCCAGGCCGACGCGGGCGAGATGCCAGACGTGGTCGCTTCTGCCCACGGTGAAGGAGCTGGCGGTGCTGTTGACCAGCGGCACGAACCGGAAGGGGTTGAGCAGGGTGGCCGGGCTGGTGGACTGGTCGATCAGGGCGGCGAAGAACTCGCGCTGGCGGTTGACACGGTCAAGGTCGCCCAGCGCTGTTGCGCGGGTGCGCACGTAGCCGAGGGCGGTGGGGCCGTCCATCTCCTGGCAGCCCGCAGCCACGTTGAGGTTGGCCAGGGGATCGGTGATGGGTTCGGCCGGGCAGAGCTCGACGCCACCGATGGCGTCGACGACGTTGGCGAGTCCACCCATGCCGATTTCCGCGTAGCGGTCGATGCGCAGGCCGGTGGCCTGCTCGACGGTGGTGGTCAGCAGCGTCGGGCCGCCGAAGGTGAAGGCGGCGTTGATCTTGTCCTCGCCGTAGCCGGGGATGCTGACGTAGGAGTCACGGGGCAGGGACACCAGCCGGGCCTGGCCTGTGGTGGGGATGTGCAGGATCATGATCGTGTCGGTGCGTCCGACGCCGATGTCACCGCCGGTGCCGAGGCGGTCGACGTCGTCGTCGGAAAGCCCCTGGCGCGAGTCGGAGCCGACGAGCAGCCAGTTGGTGCCGGCGGTGTCTGCGACGCGGGCCTCGGGCCGGGCGTCGACGCGGTTGAGTTGCGCGTCCGCCCACAACATCATGGACAGGCTGAGCACGAGAAACACGGCCAGAATCCAGCCGATCATGCGCAGGGGGCCGCCCCGTGACCGGCGGCGGGCTCGCGGAGGGGCCGGCGGCGCGGGCCGTGCCGGTGGCGCCGGTGGTGCCTGTTGGTAGCGGGGCCGCTCCTCGCGGCGCGGCGGTATGTACTGCTGCGGCCGGTCTGCCGGGGGTGCTTCTCGACGCGGCGGCCGCCGCCGCGGTGGCTCACTGCGCTCAGCGCCCGGCCGCCTTTCAGCGGGGGAGGCGGCCGGGCGGCGGCGGACAGGGCGACCGAAGCGATCGACCAGGGGACGGCCGTCGCGACCACGGACGATGTCATCGGAGTCGCGTGGATCAGCGGAACGGCCGGGGTGGGGTTCGCGCTGCCTGGGGTCGCGTTCATGCATGAGAATCAGACTAGTCAGTCAACCCCAGCCATGAGAGGTCCCCACCGAGGGCGGTGTAGCCGACGAAGGCGACGGCGTCGATGAGGAAGTGTGCGATGACGAGCGGCCAGACCCGTCCTGTGCGCCAGTAGAACCAGCCGTAGAGCAGCCCCATGACGATGTTGCCGAAGCCGGCGGAAATTCCCTGGTAGAGGTGGTAGCTGCCGCGCAGCGCACTGGAGGCTGCCAGCGCTGCGGGCAACCCCCACCCCAGTTGCCGGAGACGGGTGAGCAGGTACATCACCACCACCATCTCCTCGCCGAAGGCGTTGGCGAAGGACCAGACGAGCAGGACGGGGACCTCGGTCCAGGGGTGGTTGAGAGTGGTGGGGATCACCTCCCGCGACAGGCCGAAGTGCACCGCCGTCGCATAGAACGCGAGCCCGGGGATGCCGATGACCGCCGCCAAGCCTGCACCCCACCCGAGGTCCCTGAGGTCGGGGCGGGTGAAACGGACGTCACCGGCGAGCAGGTGGAGAGCCAGCGCGCCGTAGGCGAGAAGGGTGGCGGCGGAGGCCAGCTGGAGACCGAGGTCGATCCAGGGACTGTGGGACAGGGTCTGGTGGAGGGCGACCTGCTGCTCGTCGAGGGGGCGGGGGTCGATGAGCGCGTCAGCGAGGCGCAGGAGCGCCCGGATCCCGGAGATGCCGAAGGTGAGGGCCACGACGATGAGGATCTCGGTGTGCAGGCGCCGTTTCATTCGTGGAGTTCCCGGGCGAGGGAGAGCAGGGCGGCGTCGGAAAGCGTGAGGGAACCGAGGTGCACGCCGACGGGCGGGCGACCGGGGACAGGCCAGGGGACGGACACTGCGGCGTGGCCGGTCATGTTGAAGAGCGATCCCCACGGTGACCAGCGGGTCTGCTCGAGGAAATTCTCGGCCGGGCGCAGAAGCGCGAAATGGCCGATGGCTGGGGGATCGGTCGTGGTCATGGGGGTGAGCAGGGCGTCGACGCCCCAGTACCCGGCGAGGTGGCGGCCGAGGTGGTCGGCGTGCCTGTCGGCGGCGGCGAGGCGGTTGCTGCTGATGGCCCGGCCGTGGGCGCGCAGCCACCCGACGAGATCCTCCGCGGGGCCGGGCAGGCCGACGAGTTTCGCGGTGAAGATGGTGGTGAAAGCGTCGAAGGTTTCCTCGGCGGAGGGGTAGGGGTGGACCTCGACGACGTCGTGGCCGGCCTCCCGCAACGTGGCGGCGGCCGCGTCCACGGCGCGCAGGTGGACATCATCCACGGGGGAGCCGGCGAAGAGCGGCTGGGTGAGCACACCAATGCGGCGGCGACCGGGCTCAGGGGAGAGGCGGTGGAGGAAGGCGGTGTCGTCGAGCGTGCGGGTGATGAAACCCTGCGCCGCCAGCCGGGGTGCGGAAGGCTTGAAACCGACGACTCCACAGGCCGCGGCGGGGACGCGGATGGATCCGCCGCCGTCGGAGGCGTGCGCGGCGGGCAGGATTCCGCGCGCCACCAGCACTGCCGCACCACCCGAGGAACCGGCCGGGGTGTGACCGGGCCACAGCGGGTTGTCGGGGGCGGCGAGGCCGGGCGGTTCCGTGTAGATCATCAGACCCAGCTCGGCGGCGGAGGACTTGCCGGGGATGATGGCGCCGGCGTCGAGAAACGCCTGCGGGACGGTGTCTGTGGCCTCGGCGCGGCGGGTGCGGTGCACGGAGCCGAAGGTCGTGGGCATGCCGCGCACGTTGGAGAGATCCTTGACGGGGATGAGCAGGCCATGGAGGCGGCCGCGTTGCGCGGTGGTGACCATGTCCGCCCGTTCCGCCTGTTCGTGGGCCTGCTCGAGCGCCAGGTGGGAGAAACCGTGCTCGGTGCCGGTGAGCCCCGACAGACGCTCCGCGAGTTCCTCGACCTGCTCCACCGCCGTCACCTCACCGCAGCGCAGCGATGCGGCGAGATCGCGCAGGGAAGTGGTCATGCGGACCAGAATACGACTGTCTAGGCTGGCAGACATGACTGAACCCACCGTCACCGTCGCCTACCTCGGTCCCGCCGGCACATTCACCGAGGCCGCACTGCTCCGCTTCGCGGCCGCCGGGGCCTTCGGGCCGAAGCATGTTGCGCAGCTGCCCGTCAGTTCGCCGCGCGAGGCACTCGAGGCGGTGCGGGAGGGACGCGCCCAGTTCGCGTGCGTGGCCATCGAGAACTCCGTGGACGGCGCGGTGACCTCCACCTTCGATGCGCTGGTCGAGGGCGGCGGCGTGCAGATCTACCACGAGCTGGAGATCCAGATCGCCTTCTCCATCATGGTCCGCCCCGGCGTGCAGCTGGCGGACGTGAAGACCTTCGCCACCCACCCGGTCGCCCACCAGCAGGTCCGTAAGTGGCTGGCGGCCAACATCCCCGACGCACAGTTCCTCCCTGCCTCCTCCAACGCCGCAGCCGCGGAGGCGGTCGCCGAAGGACGGGCCGACGCCGCCGCGGCCCCGGACCGCGCCGCCGTGCTCTTCGGCCTGGACGTGGTGGAGAAGGGCGTGGCCGACGTGGCCGGGGCCCGCACCCGTTTCGTCGTCGTCGGGCCACGCGGAGTGCCCACGCCGCGTACCGGTTCCGACCAGACCACCGTCGTGTTCACGCTGCCCAATGAACCGGGCACCCTCGTCGGGGCGCTGACCGAGTTTTCCCTGCGCGGGGTCTCCCTCAGCCGCATCGAGTCACGGCCGACGCGCCGGGAGTTCGGCACGTACCACTTCTACGCCGACCTCGTCGGGCACATCGACGACGTCCCGCTCGCCGAGGCCCTGCGTGCACTGTGGCTGCGCGCCGAGGACATCACCTACCTCGGTTCCTGGCCCACCCCGGGCCGCGGCGGTCGGGAGGAGGCGCTCGTCACCGACCTTGCCCGACTCCGGCGCGCCACCGCCTGGGTGAGCGCCGCGCGTGAAGGAAAGGAACTCTAGGACCGCCATGACCGGACGACTCATTCTCCTGCGCCACGGACAGACCTACAGCAACGTCGCCCGCAGGCTGGACACCCGGCCGCCGGGCGCCGAACTCACCGACACGGGACGCAACCAGGCGTGGAACGTCGGCGCCGAACTCGTCGAGTACTGCGGCGCCGGCAATGGTTCAGCGGGAAGGCTGGAGGCGGTCGTCAGTTCCGTGGCGCTGCGGGCCCAGCAGACCGCGGTCCTGGCGATGAACGCATTCGAGCAGACCGCCGGGCTCCGGGAGCACCAGATGCGTATCGACGTCGAAGTGGGCCTCCACGAGATCTTCGCAGGCGACCACGAGATGCTCGCCGACGATGGCGCACACCGTTCCTATGCCACGGCTCTCCGCGGCTGGCTCGACGCAGACGGCACTGCGCGGATCCCCGGCGGCGAGACCTATGTCGAGCTGATGAACCGCTATCGGCCGGTCATGGAGAACCTCGCGGAAACGCACCTGGGCACCGGCGCGGACAGGGACGTCCTCGTGGTCAGTCACGGCGCGGCGATCCGCACCATGGCCACCCACGCCGCGGGCGTCGACCCCGACTTCGCCTTCGCCGGATATCTGGGTAACTGCCGTTTCATCGTCCTGGAACCGGGCGACCGGCCCTTCGGGGAGTGGAACCTCGTGCGCTGGGCCGACGTCGAGCACCAGATCTGATCGATCCGGGAGGAAGGCTCAGCCCCAGCCCAGGCGGTGCAGGGCTTCCTCATCCATGCCGAAGTAGTGGCCGACCTCATGGAACACGGTCACCATGACCTCCTCGGCCAGCTGCTCCTCGGTGTGGCAGTGTGCCTCGAGTGCCCCCTTGTAGATGGAGATCGCGTCCGGCAGGAAACCGGTGTGGTCGAAGGTGCGCTCCGTCAGCGACACCCCCTCGTAGAGGCCGAGGATCTCCGGCTGGACCTCGTTGAAGTCACTCACCAGCACGACGACGTTGGTCATGCGGCGGGCGAATTCCTCGGGTATGCGGTCGAGGGCGTCGTCGACCATGTCGCCGAAACGCTCTTCGCTGACATGCACCACTACGCGGCCCCCCCCGCCTACGCCCCGGGCTCGCGCAGAGGGTTGCGCGGCGGCGGCTCCGCCGGGGGCTGGCCGTTGATGGTGAATCCCCCGCGACCGTCGCGGGCCGTGCCGTTGAGGGTGGCGAAGCCGCCGGCCGCGTCGGCGAAGACCAGGGAGCAGTTCACGGACCGGGACCCGCCGACCCACGAGACCTCCTGCAGGGTGCCCCAGTAGGGCTGCAGGGTGGACTGGTAGAGGTTCTCCTCTTCACCGAGGTAGCCGATCGCGGCCTGGAAACACACGTCCCGCAGATGGTTGTCCTGGTCCTCGATGCTCGGGGTGCCCTCCGGGAACACCGGCGCCAGATCCACCACGAGGGTGGTCTCCAGTTGATGGTCCGCCGCGCAGTCCACGGTGCGCAACGAACGGGACTCGTCCACGAACACACAGGCCCCCGGCTCGGCGACCACCGCCTGGTCCTGCTCCGCTGCGGCGCCGACGGTGAGCGTCGAGGTGCCCTCCGCATCAGTCGCCTGGACGCCGCACAGCATCGTCCGGTCGCCCGCGGCCCACGCCTCCGCGGAGGGCAGGATCGGGGCGATGGAGTAGCGGCCCACCGGATCGAATCGTCCCCCCAGGTAACGCATGGTCGGGGTGTGGCACAGCTCCTCACGCAGCTGTGCCTGGCGGGTGAGATCCGGCATGGTGGCATTCGTGCCGAATTCCGAGGACGGATAGGTGGCCAGGTTCTCCCTGGCGGAGATCTCGAAGCGGTGCTCAGCTGAGCAGTCCGCCTGCTGGAAGTTGCTCACCGTACCGTCTGCGGCGATGTCCCAGGTCAGGCAGGATCCGACATCAGCCGTGGTGAACGGGGCGACACCGGTCGGGTTGGCACCGTCGGTGGGGACGGCCGGACCCGAGATCGACGTGCCGCCACCGGATGCGGATGTGCCGGAACCGGCGGCGGAGAAGTAGTCGTAGGAGCCGACGGCGACGGCGGCGGCCAGCGCGGCCACCAGGCCGATACGCACGGCTGCCGCTGAGCGGACGGTACGGGTCGTCATAGTCCCCCCATTGTGCACCCGGGCAGGGCGGAAAATCTACTCCACAACGCGGGTGACGCGTGTGCTCAGGCGGTAGCGGTCGGTCCGGTACACCGAGGAACACCATTCCACCGGCAGCTCACGGGAACGGGAGAGTCGGACGATCCGGAGCAGGGCGGTGCCGGGCGCGACGTCGAGAAGCGATGCCGTCCGGTCATCTGCGTTGACCGCGGTGACCACCTGGTCGGCCTCCGTGACGGGGACCTGGTAGTCCTCGTCGAGGATCGAGTAGACGGATTTGTAGACGTCATTCTCCAGGAGATCAGGCACGTGTTCGGCGTTGTACCAGGCGTCGTCGATGGAGTACGGCTCGCCGTCGCCGAGTCGCAGGCGGCGCAGGTGGGTGTGCGGCGTCCGCGGGTCCCCGCCGAAGAACGTCAGCACCTCCTGCGGTGCCGTCGCCCGGGCGGAGGACAGGATCTTCGAGCTGGCAGCCACGTTCTGGGCCTCCATCTCGGAGCTGAAGGACGCCAGGTGCAGGCGTGAGAACAGCGGGTTCGGCGCCACGAAGGTGCCCTTGCCGCGTGCGCGGCGCAACCGACCTGATATGACCAGGTCACCGATCGCCCGGCGGACGGTGATGCGGGAGACTCCGTAGGTCTCCTCCAGCACCCGCTCGCCGGGGAGCAGGTCACCCGGGTGCAGCCGGGTGTCGCACAGCTCCTCGAGGATTGCGCGGAGCTGTGCGTGCTTCGGTACCGGCCCGTCCGTGATCTCGGTGGCGGGCAGATCGGGTTGGCGCGTGCTGCGCGGCGTTGCAGCCATGGTTCCATCCTAGACCGGTGGTTATTACCAGTGGAGTCGAATGGCACATCGAATGCCATCCGCGGGAGTGCGCAGGTCGCGGCACGGGCGGCGGGTCCGCGCGGTAGGCTGATACCCGTGATTGATCTCAAATTCCTCCGCGAGAACCCCGATGTCGTCCGCGCCTCACAGATCAACCGTGGCGAGGACCCTGAGCTGGTCGACCAGCTGATTGCCGCCGACGAGTCCCGTCGCGCGTCGATCCAGGCGGCGGACGCGCTGCGCTCTGAACAGAAGGCCTTCGGCAAGAAGATCGGCCAGGCCGCCCCGGCGGACCGCCCGGCACTGCTCGAAGGTTCCAACGAGTTGAAGGCCAAGGTCAAGGAGGCCGAGGAGGCGCAGAAGGCCGCGGAGGGGAAGGTCGCCGAGATCCAGTTCAGGATCTCCAACGTGGTCGAAGGCGCGCCGGCCGGTGGCGAGGAGGACTTCGTCGTCCTCGAGCACGTCGGTGAACCGAGGACCTTCGACTTCGAGCCGAGGGACCATCTCGAGCTGGGTACCAGCCTGAACCTGATCGACATGGAGCGCGGCACCAAGGTCGGCGGCTCCCGCTTCTACTACCTCACCGGTGACGGAGCGTTCCTGCAGCTGGGCATGATGATGCTGGCCGCGCAGAAGGCCCGCGAGGCCGGCTTCCAGCTGATGATCCCCCCGGTGCTCGTGCGCCCGGAGATCATGGCCGGCACCGGTTTCCTCGGCGAGCACTCGGATGAGATCTACTACCTCGAGCGCGACGACCTCTACCTGGTGGGCACCTCCGAGGTGGCCCTGGCCGGCTACCACAAGGACGAGATCATCGACCTTTCCCGGGGCCCTGTCCGTTACACCGGCTGGTCCTCCTGCTTCCGCCGTGAGGCCGGTTCCTACGGCAGGGACACCCGCGGCATCCTGCGTGTCCACCAGTTCGACAAGCTCGAGATGTTCGTCTACTGCCGGCCGGAGGAGGCCGCGGAACAGCACCAGGCGCTGCTGAACATGGAGCGCGAGATGCTCGCCGCCGTCGAGGTGCCCTACCGCATCATCGACGTCGCCGGGGGCGACCTCGGTTCCTCCGCGGCCCGCAAGTTCGACACCGAGGCATGGGTGCCCACCCAGGGGACCTACCGCGAGCTGACCTCCACCTCGAACTGCACCACCTTCCAGGGCCGTCGCCTGAACACCCGCTACCGCGACGCCGAGGGTAAGACCCAGACCGCAGCCACCCTCAACGGCACGCTGGCCACCACCCGCTGGCTGGTGGCGATCCTGGAGAACCACCAGCAGGCCGACGGCTCGGTTGTCGTCCCTGAGGCCCTGCGCCCCTTCGTGGGCAAGGACATCCTCGAGCCGGGGAAGTAGTGATGGCGGATCAGCGAAAGTTCGGGAAGCGGGGCGGGATGATCTACGCGCCCGTCGACCTGGCGAAGGTGCCGGACCATCCCACGGAAGCGAAGGAGCCGGTCTACAACGGCACCATCATCCGCATTGTCAAGGCCATTCTCCGGGCCCAGGGCGTCAGGATCACCGTCTTCGGTGCGGAGAACATCCCCACCACCGGGGGAGCGATGCTGGCGATCAACCACACCGGCTACTACGACTTCATCTTCGGGGGGATCCCGGCGCATCTGCGCGGCCGACGGCTGGTCAGGTTCATGGCCAAGAAGGAGATCTTCGACACTCCCGTCGCGGGATCCCTCATGCGGGCAATGAAGCATGTGTCGGTGGACCGGTCCAGCGGGGCGTCATCCCGTGAGGAAGCCGAGGCGCATCTGCGCGACGGCCAGCTGGTGGGCATCTTCCCGGAGGCCACGATCTCGCGTTCCTTCGAACTCAAGGAGTTCAAGAACGGTGCGGTCCGTATCGCCGCCGAGGCCGGAACCCCCCTGATCCCCATGGCCATCTGGGGTTCCCAGCGGATCTGGACCAAGGACCACCCCAAGCGTCTGGGGCGCACCAACACTCCGGTGTTCATCCGGGTCGGCGAACCTGTCGACCCGGGCGGCGACCCGGAGGAGGCGATCCAGCGGCTCAAGGACGCCATGCAGGTCCTCCTCGACCGCGTCCGCGACGACTACCAGCGCGCCTACGGTCCCTTCCCGGCCGGCGAATACTGGATCCCCGCCGCCATGGGCGGCACTGCACCGACGCTTGCCGACGCCGCCGAGATCGACAGCCGGGCCCGTGCCGCCAAGGCGGCCAAGCGGGAGAAGAAGGCCGCGGCGAAACTCGACAGGCGTGCCGACGCGGCGCTCGGCAACGCACGGACCTTCATCGATTCGATGAAGGAAAAATTCAGGAGGTAGCGACCACCACCATGGACACTCTCGGGCCGACACCGAAACTGGTGGCCAGCGACGTCGACGGCACACTGCTCAATTCGCAGGAACGGATCCTGCCACGGGTCCGTGACGCGGTGGTCCGCGCTGTCCGGGAAGGTACCGAGGTGGCACTGGCCACCGGACGGCCCCACCGGTGGATCTTCCCGGTCCTTGACCAGCTGCCCATCCGACCGGTGTGCGTCACCGCCAACGGTGCGGTGCTCTACGACTCGGCGAACGACCGGGTGCTCCACTCCCACACCCTGCAGCCGGAGACGATGGGCGAGGTCCTCGACCTGGCCCGGAAGGCATTCCACGATGTCGGCGGCGTGGCCATCGGTTGTGAACGCGTCGGGGTCTCGGCCTTCGACCCGGAGGAGGAGATGTTCGTCATCTCCCCGGATTACCTCCACACCTGGGAGGCCCAGGGCTACGGGATCCTGCCCGAGCACGAGGTCATCGGAGAACCGGCCGTGAAGATGCTGCTGCGCAACGAGTTCCTCAGCGCGCCGGAGATGTACGAACTCCTCGCCCCCCTCGTTGACGCTGATGTCGCCCATCTGACCTTCTCCATGAACGAAGGCCTGCTCGAAGTTGCCGCGCCCGGCGTGACCAAGGCGCTGGGGGTGTCCACGCTGGCCAAGCTTCACGGCATCGACCAGACGGACGTCATCGCCTTCGGCGACATGCCCAACGACATCGAGATGCTCCTCTGGGCCGGAACCGGGGTCGCCATGGGCAACGCCCGCGACTCGGTCAAGGACGCCGCCGACCATGTGACCGCCACCAACGAGGAGGCCGGCGTGGCGCAGGTACTGGAGCGCTGGTTCTGAGGGTTGGGAGGCCCGGCACGTGGCACACTTGGGGCTGTGACTGCATCCTCTCCGAAACGTTTTGTGGCCGCGATCGATCAGGGCACGACGTCCACACGCTGCGTCATCATCGACCATGACGGCCGGGTCGTGTCCTCCGGCCAGTACGAGCACGAGCAGATCATGCCGCAGCAGGGCTGGGTGGAGCATGACCCGCTGGAGATCTGGGCGAACACGCGTCGGGCGGTGTCGACGGCGATGGTGGACATCGACGTCTCCCCGGCCAACATCGTCGCACTCGGGGTGACCAACCAGCGCGAGACCGCCGTGGTGTGGGAGAAGGCCACGGGTCGGCCCATCTACAACGCCATCGTCTGGCAGGACACCCGGACCGCGGACATCGGCCGCGGGGATCCGGCCCGGTGGCTGAACCGGACGGGGCTGCTGGCCAACTCCTATCCCGCCGGCCCGAAGATCGCGTGGATACTCGACCACGTCGAGGGCGCCCGGGAGCGTGCGGAGAAGGGGGAGCTGCTGGCGGGCACGATCGACACGTGGCTGCTGTGGAACCTCACCGGCGGGGCGCGCGGTGACGACGGGCGGCCCGCGGTGCACGCGACCGACGTCACCAACGCCTCGCGCACGCTGCTCATGGATCTGCGGACGCGCCGGTGGGATCCGGAGCTGTGTGCGGAGATCGGGGTGCCGGTGCGGGTGCTGCCGGAGATCGCGGCGTCGATAAGCGGGTTCGGCAGGGTCCGGAGACGCGGCACGCTCGCGGGAGTGCCGATTACGGGCGTGCTGGGCGACCAGCAGGCGGCGATGTTCGGGCAGGGGTGCTTCGAGGTCGGCGACGCGAAGAACACCTACGGGACGGGCCTGTTTCTGCTGCTCAACACGGGGACAACCCCGCAGTTCAGCGAACACGGCCTCCTGTCGACGGTGCTCTATGAGATCGAGGGGCAACCCCCGGTTTATGCGCTGGAGGGATCCGTCGCGGTGGGGGGTTCGTTGATCCAGTGGCTGCGCGATCAGCTGGGGATCATCCGCTCGGCCGCCGAGGTGGAGCGGATCGCGGCCGAGGACAACGGCGGTGTGTTCATCGTCCCCGCTTTCTCGGGGCTGTTCGCTCCGCGGTGGCGTCCCGACGCCCGCGGGGTCATCGTCGGGCTCACCCGTTTCGCCGACCGCAGCCACTTCGCGCGGGCGGCTCTCGAGGCGACGGCGCTGCAGACCCGTGAGGTCGTCGAGGCGATGATCGCGGATTCGGGGATCCGGCCCACGAGCCTGCGTGTCGACGGCGGCATGACCGCGAACAACCTGCTCATGCAGCTGCAGGCGGATCTCCTGGGCACCGACGTGGTCCGCCCCACCAACATCGAGACCACCGCCCTCGGCGCCGCGTTCGCTGCCGGAGTGGGCGGTGGTTACTGGTCATCGCTTGCCGACGTCCGCGACCGCCAGGCTGCGGACCGCTCCTGGTCACCCCAGTGGTCGGCCGAGCAGCGTGATGCGCTGGTGGCGGACTGGAACCGGGCGGTGGAGCGTTCCCTCGACTGGGCGTGAACCCCTCCGCCGCGTCTAGTTGAGCTTGACGTTCACGTCGCCCGTGGCCGGGTCGACGGTGACGTAGCCGCCCTCGAAGTCGACGCGGACCAGGTCGCCCTCGTTGTACTGCTCGTTCAGCGGCATGCCCAGGGGGCCGAGGTCAAAGCCCTGGCCGGCCCACAGATCGCCGATGCTGCCCCAGAGTGCGCGGGCTTCGTCCGATCCGGTCTCATCGAGCACGATGCCGTTGTCGAACAGGGCGTAGGTGGCGTCCTGGGTATTCACTCCACCACGCGGCTCGCCCAGGACCGCACCGTAAGTGGTGTTCACCCGGTTGACGGCCTGGGTGGTCTTCGTGTCCCCGGCCAGGGAAGAGGCGACGTCCAGCACGGGCTTGAGGTCGGCGAGCGTGATTCCCTCGAGGACCTGCACGTCACCGACCTGAGTGGTGGTCCCCGGCAGGGAACCGTTGGTGGTGAAGTAGGTGACGGCGAGCGCGGCCAACGAGCCGATGATGGTCAGCAGGGCGGTCTGCTCGCCGTTGGCGGCGCTGCTCAGCAGGGCGATGGTGTCATTCTGCGGTGCCGGCTCACTGGGCTGGATCGGCGTGGTGGACGGCTCCGGCTGCGTGTCGACGTCCGTCGGCGGGGCAGTGGTGGTCGTGGTGGTCGTGGTGGACGGCGCAGTCGTGGTGGTCGTGCCGGTGGAGCCGGACCTGATCGCCTGGTACTTCTGCGACGCGACGCTCCGGATGGTGCCCATCTGTGCGTAGCCGAAGGTTCCCGGGCATGCGTTGTTGTGGGCATCGCGGTGGGCGAAGATGTTGGGCAGGGTCATGGAGACGCCGCCCTGGTACTTCGAGCCGTTGAAGCTGAGCGGGGTGTAGCGGGCGGAACCCTTCGGGTCGAAACCCGAGATGGCGGCCTTCCAGCCGATCATCTCGCCGACGGAGTTGACCATCTCCGGGGTGGTCGGGGCGACGTCGTAGTTGCCCATCATGGAGATGCCGAAGGTGTTGTGGTTGAAGCCGCCGATGTGCGCACCCTGGACGTTCTTGTCCAGGCCGCCGTAGCGGCCCTCGTAGATGGTGCCGTACTTGTCGACGAGCGCGTTGTAACCCACATCGCACCAGCCCAGGGTGCGTGCGTGGTAATCGTAGATTCCCCGGACGATGCTGGCGGACTGCGCCCTGGTGTAGTTGTTGGAACCCGCGGTGTGGTGGACGCCGGCCGCCTGCAGGCCGTCATCGTAGGTGGCGTTCCGGCAGCGGTTGCTCTCATTGGCGCCCCAGCCGGCGCGGGTGACCACCTTCGGCATGCCGTAGGTGACCGAGTCTGTGGCCAGTGCGATGCCGCCCTCCTCCGCACGGCCGTCGATGAACACGACGCCCAGGTCCGTGGCGTCGGCCACGTCGGCGACGGGCTGGATGTCGCCGTAGTTGCTCGGCAGCGGGGCAAGTCCGGCCGGGGCCGGTGCGGGCTCAGGGGCGGGAGCCGGGGCCGGGGCCGGCTCGGGGGCCGGTGCCTCTGCGACGTTGATGTCCACGTCGGCCACCTCGGGAGCGGCCGCCGGAGCGGCTTCCTCGGCGGGTTCGCCCACGAAGTCCACGCCGGTGATGGACACCTGGACACGGTTGGTGGGTTCGACGAAGAGCAGCTCGGTGCCGTTCTCCCCGCCGGGGCCGGTCTGGCCGATCGGCTCCGCGGCCCACCAGGGGCCCCAGGAGCCGTCGGGCTGCTCGGAGCGGACGTAGGCGGCGATGTCGCGGTAGCCGTTCCAGGTGACGGCGAACATGGAGAACTGATCCTCGCGGCTGAACTCCTTGACGGTGCGTGGTCCGGGGACGCCGGACTGGGCGGCGATGGCCGCGTCCTCGACCACGACGTTGGCGCCGTCGGCGAAGGAGGCCTCGGCGGAGGTGACGTCGATGGGGTTGCCACCGGTGTCCTGGGTCTTCAGGATCTGGTTTCCACCGAACGCGGCAGAAACGGCAAGGGCAAGCGAAAGGACGACAGCCAACGTCGGACTGACGCTGGCCTGCCGTGGCGTGGCGATTCGGCGTCGTTGCTGCACGGTGGATACTCCTGAAATTGCTGATATTTTTTGGGGCGCAATATGTCAGAGTGAACTGTAGTGCATATTCGTGGTTGGCGATACTCAAGTGGCCCGCGAAGACCATAGTTAAAGGTGAGGTGCCTGGGGTCGTCCTGCTTTTCGCGAAAGGTGTCGTATCGGGTGGGCCGGGCGGGCGTCGGTTAGCCTGACAGCCATGACCTACGACCTTATTGTTGTCGGCTCCGGCCTCTTCGGACTCACGGTGGCGGAGCGTGCCGCCAGCCAGCTGGGCAAGAAGGTGCTCCTCGTCGAGCGCCGCTCCCACCTCGGCGGAAACGCCTATTCAGAGGCTGAGCCGGAGACTGGGATCGAGATCCACAAGTACGGTGCCCACCTCTTCCACACCTCCAATGAGCGCGTGTGGAACTACGTCAACCAGTTCACCGGCTTCACCGGCTACCAGCACCGCGTCTTCGCGATGCACGACGGCACCGCCTACCAGTTCCCCATGGGGCTGGGAATGATCAACCAGTTCTTCGGTCGCTACTACTCCCCGAATGAGGCACGGGAACTCATCAGGGAGCAGGCCAGCGAGATCGACCCCGCCGACGCCACCAACCTGGAGGAGAAGGCGATCTCGCTCATCGGCCGCCCCCTCTACGAGGCCTTCATCCGCGACTACACCGCCAAACAGTGGCAGACCGACCCCAGGAACCTGCCGGCCTCCAACATCACCCGCCTGCCGGTGCGCTACACCTTCAACAACCGCTACTTCAGCGACACCTACGAAGGACTTCCCGTCGACGGCTACACCGCGTGGCTCGAGCGGATGGCCAGGCATGAACTCATCGAGGTCCGCCTGGACACCGACTGGTTCGAGGTCCGTGATCAGCTGCGTGCCGAGTCGCCGGATGCGCCGGTGGTCTACACCGGCCCGCTCGACCGCTACTTCGACTACTCGGGGGGTCAGCTCGGCTGGCGAACCCTGGACTTCCATACCGAGGTGCTGGAGACCGGCGATTTCCAGGGCACTCCGGTGATGAACTACAACGATGCGGACGTCCCGTACACCCGCATCCACGAGTTCCGTCATTTCCACCCGGAGCGCGAGGAGGTCTATCCGAAGGATCAGACGGTGATCATGAAGGAGTACTCGCGCTTCGCCGAGGAGGGTGACGAGCCGTACTACCCGATCAACACGCCGGAGGACCGGGAGATGCTCAAGGCCTACCGCGAGCTTGCCGCTGCCGAGGCCCGGGACCACAAGGTGCTCTTCGGTGGCCGCCTGGGTACCTACCAGTACCTGGACATGCATATGGCGATTGCGGCGGCGTTGACACTGTTCGACAACAAGCTCACGCCGTACTTCGTGGACGGTGCTCCCCTGGAGCAGGAACGCGGACATTAAGGTGACATATGTCGTCTTGACATGCGTGATAAATCCTTGCCCCCACAACCCGCCCGGCGTAAAGTTAACAACAGGTTAACGCAAGAACAACCTTTAGTTCTATCGCTCGCCCGTACAGAAAGGCGTCATCACAATGACCGGTGACCGTTTCGCCATCGTCCGCGAGGACATGCACCGCCGCTACGGCCAGCACTTCGAGGCTGAGGTGATCGATGACCTCGTCGACCGGACCATTGGCGAGATCACTGAGCGGGCCAGGATCAAGACCTACCTGCCGGTGCTCGTCGAGCGTGAGGTGTCCGAGGTGCTCGAGCAGCTCGCCACCAGGAGCGACCCGAACGCTGTGGCCCGCCCCGAGGTGCTCTACGTGTGCCAGCGCAACGCCGGCCGTTCCCAGCTCGCGGCCTGTATCACCCACCATCTCGTCGGCGACCGGGTCTTCGTGCGTTCCATCGGCCTTGAGCCGGAGAGCGGCGTCGATCCGAACGTTCTCGCAGTGCTGGAGGAGCGTGGCATCTCCACGGAGTACATCTACAAGTCGGCGATCGTCCCGCGCACGGTGCACCGCGCGGAGGTCGTCGTGCTCATGGGGGTCCATGAGATTCCCGCCGTCCCGGGCCACCGTTACGTGTACTGGAACATCGGCGACCCGGCCGGCCGGGGGCTCGGCACCGTCCGCCGCATCGCGGATGAGGTGGAGGCGCACGTCCGCGAGCTGCTCCGCGAACTGGACATCGAGCCGCAGGAGGCCGTCTCCGGGGTCGCCGCGAACGGCTAGCCGACCGCGTGTCCCTGCCTGACGTGGCGGCCTGAAGGCCGTGTGCCATCAACCGTTCTCCCTTGCCTGTCGACCCCCGCCGTCACCCGCCCCGTCGTGGTGACGGCGTTGTCGTTGGTGGCTCAGCGGCGTCGTCACGGGGGCGGCCTCGGGCGACATTGTGGCGTTGGTCACCTGGCTGGGGGAGGTCAGGTTAACGCAAGGTTAACGTGATTGACCTGCGAAAATGTCGGATCGTTTCTCAAAGTCCTAGGAAAACGCTTGCATGTTCATCCGCTGTTCATCTACAGTGAACAGCGGGTAAACAAATTGTGGCAGGGCGCATGCCCCGCCGCACCGAGAAAGTGAGAAAAAATGAACGCAAACGTTTTCCATCCCGTCCGTCACGACCTGTACACCCGCTTCGGCCACCGCGCCGATTGCTCGACCATCGACACCATCCTCGATGCGGTGATTTCCGAGCACGCCGCCACCACGCGTGTCCCCGACTTCATGCCGCTGCTTGTCCACCGTGAGGCGGCCGAGCGGATCGAGGAGCACCTGTGGGTCCACGGGAGTATAGGTACCCCACGCAAGCGGATCCTCTTCGCCAGCCGCACCAACGCCGCCCGTGCGATTCTGGCCGCCGCCATCGCGCGCCGCATCAGCGACAACGCCGTCGTGGCCACCGTTGCGGACACTCATCCGGAGAACCGTCGGGACTCCCTCATCGAGTGGGTGATGGATGAGCGTGGTCTGCGCGCCGACGCCGTCAGCTACGACAGCAAGCGGGAGCGCACCGTCGCCGCCGCCGACATCGTGGTCTACCTGGACGGCGAGGAGCCGGTCGACCTGCCGGGCCGCAGCTTCATCCGGTGGGACGTTCCGCAGACCGACGGCATGAACATCGAGCAGGTCCGCACCTTCGCTTACGACCTGGAGGCCCGCATCGCCGGCATGCTCACCGATCTGGACATCCCGTTTGTCCCGCTCTCCGTCCAGCGACTGGCCGCCTAAAACCCCCGGGAGCCGCCGCCGCCGGAGAACCCACCCGATGAGTATCCTGTCGTGGCGGACGACGATGAACTGGCTGCCGCCTGCTGATCCGCGTGGTGCCAGCTGTACACCACGGCATAAGGCACGTAGTTGCCGTAGCCGTAGGCCGGGCGCCAGCCCGAATCCCATACCGCGGGCGCCGTGCGGTCGGAACTGCTGACCGCCTTGGTGCCAGACTCCTGGTAGAGGCGCTCCCGGGCGGCCTCCACCAGAACGCGATGATCGGTGACCAGGTCGGCGAACTCGTCCATGAACCCGGGGGAGTCCAGACGGGAGCGGAGGTCGAGAACGCGGGCGTCAAGAAGCGAGAGGCGCTCCCGGAGACCCTGATCCCCGATGCCTCCCGAGGCGGCCAGGACGTCCTCGTGCAGTTCCGTCAGCTCCCGGCGACGGACCTCCGCGTCGCCGTGCTCCATGTTCGCGAGCAGCTCAATGTGCTCCTCCGCTGTCTTCATCCGGGTGACCTGTTCATGCGCCGTGGAGATGGACTTCCTGTGCCTGCGGAACTCCGCGTCCGGGGAACCCAGCGTCAGCCCCTCAAGTTCGTCGAAGGTCCTGTTGAGACCGAGGAAACCCTCCTTGACCTCCTCCCACTGCCTCCGCAGAGAATCATTGGCCAGCGGAGAGGTCAGCGAATGCGCGCGCACGTCGATGGCCTGCAGCTCCTGGGCGATACGACCGTAGTCACGTTGCACCACGTCGAACTGCTCGCGGGCCTTCTTCGCCCGGGACCTGCGTGTCAGGGTGATCCCTGCGCCCGCGCCGCCCACGCCCAGCACTGCGGCGCCGCCGCCGACCGCCCAGCCCACCCAGCCAGGGAGCGACGTGGTCTCCCGGACCGCGGTCGGATCTCCCGCGGCCGTGGCACCCTCGAGCATGCCGGCCGCCCAGTTGCCGTTGCGCAGGGGAGTCTCCATCCGGTCGAGAATGCCGTCCAGACGGCCCTCCCCGTAGATGCCGGTTGCCGCACACACGTCATCGCCGCAGTACACGCCCATCCGGTTGGGATCCAGACCCACCGCCACGATGAGCGCGCCCGGCGCCCATTTGTCACGCTCCCCGCTGATGAGGTCCGGGCGCTCGTCCTCGCCGAATTGCCGGACCGTGTCGTTGAGGTTGTCGTCGTTCTCGGGGAAGAGGATGTAGGTGACGTCGCTGACCTCGGCGGGCAGCGCGATCCCCGGGGTGCGTTCCAGCAGCAGCTGCTCATCCTCGGCGCTCAGTTCCCCCGCCAGGTCGATCACCTCCACCGCGCGGGAGGCTTCCCGGGCGAACGCGGCGGGGGACATCAGGGCCGTGGGGGAGAGTCCCAGCAGACCCACTCCGAGGAACAGGCACGCGAACAGGCGGGGGGCGAGGGCTCTCATGGCACCAAGGATAGAGTGCCGTCCCGGTGAGTGTGCCGCGAATTCCACGCCGGGAGCACTACCCTAGTTCCGGAGATGACTCGAAAGGTGGAGCCACCAGAAGTGAAGAACAACGGAGACGACGACGTGCGCGAGATGCTGCAGCGCATTCTGCTGCCGAGGAAGGGCGAACCGCACGATGTGCGCATGCTCTACCTCATTGAAGCCGAGCAGAACAAGGAGCGTCTGACCTGGGCGGATCGGGTCACTGTGACCGTCCCCGCAGGTGCAGAGGTGTCCTTCCAGACCTACTTCAACGCCTTCCCCGCCAGCTACTGGCGCCGCTGGTCCCAGCTGGAGCACGTGCTGCTGCGCATGAACGTGGCCGGCACGGCCAGCGTCGAGGTGTACCGTTCCAAGATCGACGGCACCCGCGTGGCCGTCGCCGGGCACCTGGTCACCGATGATGTGGCGGAATTCACCATTCCGCTGTCGCACTTCGAGGACGGCGGCTGGCTGTGGTTCGACGTCACCGCAGAAACCGACACGGACATCACCGGTGCCGGCTGGTTCGCGGACCGGGAGCCGGGTCCGCAGATCATGCCCGACGGCACGGAGGTCGGCCCCTTCGAGAAGCGCGCCACCGTGGGCATCCCGACGTTCAACCGTCCCCACGATGCGGTCGCCGCACTGCAGGCGCTCGGCGAGGACCCGCTTGTCGACGCCGCCATCGACGCCGTCATCATGCCCGACCAGGGCAACCGGCACCCCGCCGACGAGCCCGGCTACGACGAGGCGGTCGCCCACTTCGGGGACCGTTTCCACGAGTTCCGACAGGGCAACCTCGGCGGTTCGGGCGGCTACTCCCGCATCATGTACGAGGCGCTCGGCGACGGCCCCGCCGGCGCAGCCGAGTCCCCGTTCATTCTCTACATGGACGATGACATCGCCATCGAGCCGGAATCGATCCTCCGTGCCATCCAGGTGGGCCGCTACGCGAAGAGCCCGATCATCGTCGGTGGCCAGATGCTCAACCTGCAGGAGCGTGCCCAGCTGCGCACCATGGGAGAGCTCGTCCAACGCGAGGACTTCATGTGGGGTCCGGCCAGGCACTCCACCTACGACCATGACTTCTCCCGCTACCCGCTGGGTTTCCGTGGCGAGGACGCCGATGAGAAGGACCCGGACGCCAAGAACTCCCGCGACCTGCACCGGCGCATCGACGTGGACTACAACGGCTGGTGGATGTGCATGTTCCCGCGCGTCGTCGCCGAGCAGATCGGGCAGCCTCTGCCGCTGTTCATCAAGTGGGACGACACCGAGTACTCCCTGCGTGCAGGGAAGGCCGGATTCCCCACGGTGACCTGGCCGGGTGTGGCCATCTGGCACATGGCGTGGACGGACAAGGACGACGCCATCGACTGGCAGGCCTACTTCCATCTGCGCAACCGGCTCATCGTCGCCGCGCTCAACCACGACGGCCCCGTCGACGGGATCATCAGCTCCCTGCGGAAGTCCACCTTCAAGCACCTGATGTGCATGGAGTACTCGACGCTGGCCATCCAGATCGAGTCGATGAAGGACTTCCTCGCGGGCCCCGACCAGCTCTTCGACATCCTCGAGTCCTCCCTGCCGCGCATCGCCGCGATCCGGAAGAACTACTCCGACGCCGTGGTCATCCCGTCCGCCGCCGACCTGCCCGCCCCCTCCGGCGCGCCGGGCGTACCCACGAAGGACGTCGGCGGCCGCCTGGGCAAGGTCAAGAAGCTCAGCTGGCTGCTCAAGGGACTGAAGCACTCCCTGGGCAAGGAGGATCCGCGCCACCACGAGACTCCGCAGGTCAACCTCTCGCCCACGGAGGCCCGCTGGTTCTCGCTCTCGCGGCTGGACGGCGCCACCGTCACCACCGCAGGCAACAACGGCGTCGCCTACCGCAGGCGCGACCGGGAACTCGCGGAGAGTCTGCTCAAGGAGACCCTCGCGCTGCACAAGGAGATCGCCGGCCGCTTCGACGAACTCCGCGACACCTACCGTGCCGCCCAGCCCGAGCTGGTCAGCCGGGAATCCTGGCGGAGGATCTTCGAATGAGCCGGGAAGTCGATCTGCTGGTCCGGATGCAGGACGCCCTGTGCGACCGGCCGGGCATGGTGCGCACCGCCACCGCTCTCTCCCATTTCGGGGAGCACTCCCTGGGCTGGTTCGCACTGTCGGGGACGGGCGCGGTCGTCGACAGGCAACGCCGTCGGCAGTGGCTGGCGTTGGGTGTCTCCGCCTTCGTGTCCCACGCGGCCTCCGTCGTGATCAAGCGCATCGTGCGCCGGAACCGCCCGCATGACCCCCGAATCCGGGTCGGCGTGGGCACTCCCTCGCGGATGTCATTTCCCTCCTCGCACGCGACCTCGACCACTGCGGCACTGACCTCGCTGGCGCATCTCACCGGCTCCCGCTTGCCGCTTCTGGGCATTCCGGTGATGATGGTGTCGCGTATGGTGCTTGGAGTGCACTACCCGACCGACACAGTGGCAGGCGCGGTGCTGGGTGCCGCAACAGCCGGGGTCGTCACCACGATTGAGAGGAAGACCGCGTGAGCGAGGAACACCTGGCAGAGGAGAAGACCGGGATTTTCTACCCGGAACCGCACACCGAGGGCATCGACAACACCCGTAAGCGGCGTCCGCCGAAGAACCTCCCCGACGCCATGATCAAGTCACTGCGTCCCAAGCAGTGGGTGAAGAACGTCCTCGTCGTCGCGGCTCCCGCGGCGGCCGGCGCGGAGGCGCTCACCGACGGCCGCACGCTGGTCGACGTCCTCCTCGCCTTCGTCGTCTTCTGTCTCGCCGCCTCATCGATCTACCTGGTCAATGACGCCCGCGACGTCGACGCCGACCGTGAACACCCCACCAAGCGGTACCGTCCGATCGCCTCCGGCATGCTGCCGAGCAACCTGGCGTACGTGATGGCGGTCGTCCTCATCATCGCCGCGGTGGGGCTGTCCTTCCTGGCCTCCTCCGGCTGGGGCCTGGCTGCCGTGGTCAGCGTCTACATCGTGCTGCAGCTCGGTTACTGCTTCGGCTGGAAGCACCTGCCCGTCATCGACATCGCCCTGGTCTCCTCCGGGTTCATGCTGCGCGCCATGGCCGGTGGTGTCGCCGCGGGCATCGAGCTCTCGCAGTGGTTCCTGCTGGTCGCGGCCTTCGGCTCGCTGTTCATGGCCTCCGGAAAGCGCTACTCCGAGCTGCTGCTGGCCGAGCGAACGGGCAAGAAGATCCGCCGTTCCCTGCAGGGCTACACCCCGACCTACCTGCGCTTCGTGTGGACCCTGGCGGCCACGGCCGTGGTCATGAGCTATGCCCTGTGGGGTTTTCAGCTCTCCAACGCCGTCGAGGGCATGGCCGGCGTCTGGTACCAGATCTCCATGGTTCCCTTCACCATCGCGATCCTGCGTTACGCCGCTGACGTGGATCGTGGTGACGGCGGCGCGCCGGACGAGATGGCACTGTCCGACCGCGTCCTCCAGGCGCTGGCCGTGCTGTGGATCGTGTGCATCGTCATGGCCGTCTACCTGGTGCCGGCGCTCTGATCGTGGGACGGGGCCCAGTGGTTCCCGGATCACACCCGTCCCCCTGCTAACATCTGCCGCATGACCACAGCTGCCGGGTTGTCCGGTCACTCTCCACGCACGACGCGCCCGCACCGTCACGCTCCGGCGTCGTTGACCTTATGGACGGGCCTGGCCAGTGCAGTTCTCGTCGCCGTCCTGGCCTTCGTCGGGGGCTGGCAGCGCCGTTGGATGAGCGACGACGGCCTCATCGTCCTCCGGACCGTGCGCAACCTCCTGGCGGGCAACGGTCCGGTGTTCAACGCCGGTGAGCGCGTCGAGGCCAACACCTCCACGCTGTGGCAGTACCTCATCTACGTGGTGGCGCTGATCACCGACGCCCGCCTGGAGATCATCGCCCTGTGGCTGGCACTGCTGTCCACCACCGTCGCCCTGGGCCTGGCGGCCTGGGGTACCACCCGCCTCTACCGGCACCGCACCACCCTGCTGCTCCTGCCCGCCGGTGGCCTGGTCTACCTGGCGCTCCCGCCGGCACGTGACTTCGCCACCTCCGGCCTGGAGTGGGGACTGAGCCTGCTGTGGATCGCAGGCCTGTGGTGGCTCCTGGTCACCTGGGCCACCCCGCGGGAAGCGGCGGGCCGGCACTATGCCGGAGGGCCGTCGGAAAGCATCACCTACTTGCTGGCCTTCTGGGCGGGCCTGTCCTGGCTCGTGCGCCCCGAACTCGCGCTCTACGGTGGTCTCACCGGGCTGCTGATCATCTTCGCCGCCACCAGCTGGCGGCAACGCGGACTCATCCTCGCCGCGGCGCTGCCGATCCCCGCGGCCTACCAGATCTTCCGCATGGGCTACTACGGTCTGATCACCCCGCACACGGCGGTGGCCAAGTCCGCCGGTGACGCGGAGTGGGCCGACGGCTGGGCGTACGTCCGGGACTTCGTCGATCCCTACTGGCTGTGGCTGGCGTTGGCTGTGGTCATGGTGCTGGGGGCGGTGACCCTCTGGCGCTTCTCGACGCCCGCCGCCACCGTCCTCCCCGTGCCCAGCTCCGGACGGGCGCGCCTGCGCACCCCCGTGGCCGCCACCAGTCTCATCCTCTTCGCCGGCGGCATCCACCTGCTCTACGTGCTGCGGGTCGGTGGGGACTTCATGCACGGCCGGATGCTGCTGCTCCCGCTGTTCGCTCTGCTGCTGCCGGTGGCGGTGGTGCCGCTGACGGACCGCCTCGGAGGATCGCGCCGCTTCGACCTTCTGGCGGCGGTCGGGCTGGCGGTGATCTGCGGCTGGGCGGCCAACACCGTGATCTCCGGTCACCCCATCGACTGGGAGACCGACTATGAGGAACTGGGCATCGTCGATGAGCGGGACTTCTGGACGTACGCCACCTTCCGGGAGCAGGGTGACCCGCCCCTCGTCGCGGATGATTTCCGTACAGCGCTGGCCATGAACGACTACGTCGACGTCGCACAGCAGGCAATGGCGGAGGACGCGGGTCTGATGTCGCAGATCCTGGTGGGAACGGATCCCGCGGAGTTCTCCTGGACCACCACGCCGCGCATCCCCCGCGAGGTGGCGACAGAGGACCCCACCGGTCTGGCGACCCTGCCGCCGACGGTGTACCACATCAACCTGGGTATGACGAGCATGAATGCACCGCTGGAGATGCGCGTACTCGACACCGTGGGCCTGACAACGCCGCTCGCCGCCCGCCAGCCGCGGGACGTGGACGCACGCGTGGGCCATGACAAGTGGCTTCCGCACGAGTGGCAGGCGGCGGACACCGCAGTTCCCCTGGAGAACCTGCACGGCTGGTACGACCGCGAGGCCACGGCCCTGGCGCGGCAGGCGCTGCAGACCCCGGCCCTGGCCGAACTCATGGCCACCTACCGGGAACCGATGAGCCTGGACCGTTTCCTGGCCAACATCCGCTTCTCACTCACAGCCGGTCGTACGTTGGACTTCAGCCTCGATCCGGCAGAAGTGATAGAGGAACACGGCCCCGTCACGCCTGGAATCCGGGTCGCCTGGCCGACGGAAATTTCCGCTGAAGATCCCAGGTGAGGCCGCATAAAGTCACGGAGCGGTAACGAAAGGATGAGCTTTTCGTTACGTATTGCTCTAGAGTGACACCCAGCGGGAACGCTTCAAACCGTGCGGCTTGGTTGTTAACGAACTGTCAGGTGCCGCCGATAGTCCCCACAGCGCCAAGACTGCAACAACGCCAAGCCGAGGAGAAACATGTCCTTTCTGACCGGAGCCCGTCGCGTGAGCCGAAAAGCCCTCGCGGCGCTGACCGCCTTCGCCACCGCCGTCGCCCTCATGGTGTTCGTCGGTGCCGGAGTTGCCAACGCCGACAACCGCGGTTGGTTGCGCAGTGACGCCACCGGCCAATGCGACTGGGACGCAGTCCAGCACTGGGTCCAGCGCTGCGACGTCTGGTCCCCGTCCACCGGGGCGAACATCACCGTCCAGATCCAGCCGGCCGCCCGGGGCGGCAACGCAGGTTTCTACCTGCTCGACGGCCTGCGTGCCACCAACCGGGCGAACGCCTGGACCGTCGACGTCAACGCCCCCGCGGTGTACAACAACTCCAACATCACCCTCGTGATGCCCATCGGCGGTGCAGGTTCCTTCTACGCCGACTGGGAACAGCCGGCCACCTACGACCTGAACAACCCGGTCACCTACCAGTGGGAGACCTTCCTCACCTCGGAGCTTCCGGTCTACCTGCAGCAGAACTTCGGCGTCGCCCCGGACAACAACTCGATCGGCGGCCTGTCCATGGGCGGCACCGCCGCACTCAACCTGGCGGCGAAGCACCCGGGCCAGTTCCGCCAGGCACTGTCCTGGTCGGGTTTCCTCGCCACGACGATGCCGGGCATGCAGACCATGATGCGCGTCGCGCTTCTTGACGCAGGCGGCTTCAACATCAACGCCATGTACGGCACCATGATCAGCCCGCGCAGGTTCGAGAACGATCCCTTCCTCAACATGGACGGACTGCGCGGCAAGGACGTCTACATCTCCGCGGCCTCCGGCCTGTGGGGTCCGGAGGACAACAACTACCCGCTGAACCTCAAGTTCTCCGCCACCCCGCTGGAGATGCTGGCCCGCGTGTCCACCCGTCTGTTTGAGGGCAAGGCGCTCGCCACCGGCGTCAACGTCACCACCGACTACCCGATGACCGGCATCCACAACTGGAACCAGTTCGGCAGCCAGATGTACAAGACCAAGGGCCGCGTCCTGGACGTCATGAACGCCTGGTAGCGAAATCACGCTGTACGCGTAACCCGGAAGGCGGGAAACCGCCCTTCGGGGTTCGTTATTTTCCGCGACCGCACGGCGTGGCCTACCTTAAAGTCTCAAGTACAACTTAAACTTAGGCTCGACCATGGCAGGGACCCGCATCCCTCGCCCCCGGTGAGACAACTCAACAAGTATTCCGCCGACTGGAGACGTCGGGACGGAAGCGGGCGTCGACACCAGCGCCGCCCGGGGGAGGGGAACCCCCGGTCGGTGGTGGCCCCTTCCGTACCTCGTCCATGCCGGCCGCCCACACCCTCGAGCACCACACACAAGGACAAATCTCATGCGCGACACCGCATCCCGTTCCCCGCAGCGCCGCCGAACCTGGCTCGCCGCCCTCGTCATTCCGACGACCGTGGCCCTCGGCCTGTCCCTGGCGCCCGCGGCCATTGCCCAGTCCGGCAGCAGCCTCTCCGATTCGATCCGCCCCTCCGACCCGCCGCAGCGAACCCCCGTCTCCACCGAGTACCCGGACGTCCAGGGCCTGCCGGCCGGCGTGGACGTCCAGCGCATCGAGTGGATCACCAACCGCCGCGTCGCCCTGTTCATTGAATCCGCTGCCATGCCCGGCGAGCTGATCCAGGTGCAGATGCTGCTCGCCCGCGACTGGCACCTGGACAAGAACCGCACCTTCCCGGAGGTGTGGGCCCTGGACGGGCTGCGGGCCCGTGAGGACGACAACGGCTGGACCATCGAGACCAACATCGAGCAGTTCTACGCGGACAAGAACGTCAACGTCATCCTCCCCGTGGGCGGCGAATCCTCCTTCTACGCCGACTGGCAGCAGCCGAACAACGGCAAGAACTACCAGTGGGAGACGTTCCTGATGAAGGAGCTCGTCCCCATCCTGGACAATGGCTTCCGCTCCAGCAAGGAGCGCGCCGTCTTCGGCCTGTCCATGGGCGGCACCGCCGCGATGAACCTGGCACAGCGTTACCCGAACATGTTCAAGTTCGTCGGCTCCTTCTCCGGATACCTGGACACCACCTCCCCGGGCATGCCGGAGGCCATTCTCGCCGCGCAGACCGATGCCGGCGGCTACAACGGCCGCGCCATGTGGGGCGCGCCGGGGCACCAGGACTGGATCGACCACGATCCGAAGCTGGGCGTCGAGGCGCTCAAGGGCACGAAGGTCTACGTCTCCGCCGGTTCCGGCCGGGACGATTTCGGTGAGGCCAACTCCGTGGCCACCGGCCCGGCGAACTCCGCCGGCATCAGCCTGGAGATCCTCTCCCGCATGACCTCCCAGACCTTCGTCGACCGTGCACGCCAGGCCGGCATCGAGCCCACCGTGCACTTCCGCCCGTCCGGCGTCCACGCCTGGCCCTACTGGCAGTTCGAGATGACCCAGGCGTGGCCGCACATCGCCAACGCACTGAGCCTGTCCGAAGAGGACAAGGGCGCGGACTGCGTCGCCGTCGGCGCCATCGCCGAGGCCACCAGGTCCGGCGTCATCGGCTCCTGCGTGAACAACGAGTACAGCGTCGAGGACGGCGTGCGTCAGGACTTCCGCAACGGCGTGGCCTACTGGTCCCCGGACACCGGCGCCCACGCCCTCGTCGGCGCCATCAACGCCCGCTACCACCACCTCGGTGGCCCGGCCAGCTGGCTCGGCTTCCCGACCACCGGTGAGCGCGTCACCCCGGACGGCGCCGGCCGTTACGTCCACTTCGAGAACGGCTCCATCTACTGGACCGCCCGAACCGGCGCCCAGGAGATCCCGGGCCCCATCTTCGAGGAGTGGGGCTCCCTCGGCTGGGAGCGCAGCGACCTGGGCTACCCGGTGGCTCCGCCGACCGACGCCAACGGCGGTCAGGCCCAGCAGTTCCAGAACGGCTGGATCATCCAGGACAAGGCTGGCCAGACCCACTCGGTCAAGGGCGCGATCGCCGCGAAGTACGGCGAGATGGGCACCGCCAACTCGGCCCTGGGCTTCCCGACCTCCGACGAGCGACTGATCCGTGGCGGCGCATTCCAGGAGTTCGAGAACGGCAACATCTACTGGTCCGCAGCCACCGGCGCGCACTTCATCAAGAAGGGCGCCATCTTCAACCACTGGGGCACCAAGGGCTGGGAGCAGGGCGAATTCGGCTGGCCGGTCGCCGACCAGACCACCATTCCGGCCGGTGGCGAGACCGTCCGCTTCCAGAACGGCACCATCAGCGAGGTCAACGGCCGAATCCAGGAGGTGAGGAACTAGTCATGCGCATTCCAGCCCGGACCGGGCTGCTCGTCATCGCGCTGACCGGCGGACTCACCCTCACCGCCTGTGGTGGGGCAACCGTGGAGAATGACCCGACGACCGCCACCACGGTGGCTCCGCTCGAGCGCTCCCCGAAGGAGAGCGCATCGACGACGGCGTCGGAAAGCGAAGAGCCCACCACGACACAGCGCTCCGCCCAGCGGCCTGCTGACCCGCAGCCCCAGGACCAGGGTGCCCGTGAGGTCGATGAGATCCCCGACCAGGAGGTTCCGCGTTCCACAGAGGACGTCACCTTCCTCGGCGATCTCTCCGACGACGGCATCGACATCGACGGCGTCGAGGATCAGCTCATCGGCACAGCAGGGACAGTGTGCGGCGACGGCGGTAACGACCTGACGTCGGCCACCCTGCCGGCAGTGGCCGGCCAGCTCGTTGAGCAGGGCCGGACGGACAAGCCCGTCGACGAGGTGGCCGCGCTCATCGACTCCGCCGCCAAGAACGCCTACTGCTAGCTGAATGCGGGATCTGACTCATGCGAAAGCTGTTGACCATTCTGGCGGTGCTGACTCTGGTGCTCCTCATCGGTGTGGGCACGTTCCGGTTCCTGCGCTCCGGCGACCAGGACGGAGTTCCGTTGCCGCCCGGCCTGCCGGAACCGACGGAACTCCTTCAGCCGGAATGGTGCCCGGACGTGGAGGTCATCGCAGCGCCGGGCACCTGGGAGTCGGCGCCCGGCGACGATCCCTTCGCCCCGACCGCCAACGAATACAGCTTCATGCTCTCGGTCACCCGACCCCTGCAGGAGCGTTTCAACCCTGAAGACGTGAAGGTGTGGACGCTGCCGTACACCGCCCAGTTCCGCTCCATCAATTCGCAGCAGGAGATGACCTACGACGAATCCCGGCAGGAGGGGCAGACTGTGCTGGAGACCGAACTGGTCACCATGCACGAACAGTGCCCCTACACGGACTACATTCTCGCCGGATTCTCCCAGGGTGCCGTGATCCTCGGGGACGTCGCCAGCCAGATCGGGCAGGGCAACGGCCTCATCCCGGCCGAGCGCATCAGAGGTGTCGCCCTGATCGCGGACGGCCGCCGGGAGCCTGGTGTGGGCCAGAATCCCGGCACGTATGTTGACGGAGTCGGTGCGGAGGTCGCCCTCCAGCCGCTCAACCTTCTCGTCCAGCCGGTCGTCCCGGGTGCCACCATGCGGGGAGCCCGCGTGGGTGGTTTCGGGGAACTCCAGGACCGGACCTTCGACATCTGTGCACCGAACGACAGCATCTGTGATGCACCGCTCAACGTGGGCAACGCCCTCGAGCGTGCCCAGTCGTTGGCCGCGGCCAACGGCGTGCACGCGCTCTACGCCACCAACCCCGACGTGATCCCGGGCACCACCACGAATGCCTGGGTGGTGGAGTGGGCCACTGACCTCATCAATCAGTGACCGGGGGTACTTGCAGGTACGCTCTTATTTGTAACGAAAACGTCACGGCAGAGGACTAACAGGACGGGTGCCTGCTCTGTTAGGTTGGCACAAAAGACAAAATCGCGTCCCGCCAGCGGGAACACCACAAGGAGAAGCATGGACCTTCAAGCGGCGATGAGCCAGTTCTTCAACGACAAGGGCGAGATCGTTCTTGCGCCGCAGCTGACCCTGGCCGGCCTGGCCGAGCTGATGTACCAGGGTGATCTGCAGCTCGGCGGTGGCGAGCGCCACTGTCTGCGTTTCTGGGACTTCTCCGAATCCCGCGAAGGTACCCCGGTCGATTTCACCCGCACCGAGATCAACACCCGCGTCAAGGCCGTGGCGGCCCGCCTGCAGCAGGTGGGCAAGATCGGCGACCGCGTGGCCATCCTGGCGAACAACTCACCGGAGTACCTCTTCGGCTTCATCGGCGCCCTGTATGCAGGCATGACCCCGGTGCCGCTCTACGATCCCGCCGAGCCGGGCCACGCAGACCACCTCAAGGCCGTCTTCGCCGACTGTGAGCCCAGCTTCGTGCTCACCAACTCCACCTCGGCAGCCGCGGTACGCGAGCACTTCGCTGACCTGCCCTCGCGCGAGCGCCCCCGTATCCTCTCGGTCGATTCCCTGCCGGACACCCTCGCGGCGACCTACATGAACCCGATGATGACACTGCAGGGCCAGCAGCTCATGGCATCGGCGAGCACCATGCCGGTCGACCAGCCGGCCTTCCTGCAGTACACCTCCGGCTCCACCCGCACCCCGGCGGGCGTGCAGCTGACCAACCGCTCCATCCTCACCAACGTGCTGCAGATCTTCACCGCGGCCCGCCTGCGCATGCCGCTGCGGCTGGTCGCCTGGCTGCCGCTGCACCACGACATGGGAATCATCCTCGCCGTGTTCGTCACCATCCTGGGACTGCCGAACGAGATCATGGCCCCGCGTGACTTCATCCAGCAGCCCAAGCGCTGGATCGATCAGCTCAACCGTCGGGACACCGATGAGGGTGTGTCCGTCTACACCGTCATCCCCAACTTCGCCCTCGAGCTCTCCGCCCGTTACGGCAGGCCGAAGGACGGCGAGACCCTGGATCTGTCCGTCATCGACGGCATCATCATCGGTTCCGAGCCGGTCACCGAGAAGGCGCTCAACGCCTTCACCGAGGCCTTCGGCCCCTACGGCCTGGCCACCAACGCCCTCCGCCCGTCCTATGGCCTGGCCGAGGCCTCCCTGCTGGTGACCACCCCGCAGACCCCGGAGCGTCCGCTGATCTCCTACTTCAACCGGGACAAGCTGGCCGAGGGCGTCGTCGAGTTCGTGGAGAAGGATTCCCCGCTCGCGGTGGCTTTCGCCTCCAACGGTCAGGTCGTCCGCCCGCAGGCGTTGACCATCGTCGACCCGGAGACGAAGGCAGAGCTTGCTGACGGTCTGGTGGGCGAGCTGTGGGTCAAGGGCGACAACCTCGCCGCCGGCTACCTGGGCCGCGAGGCGGAGACCGCCGAGGCCTTCGGCAACATCCTGGGTGAGCGTCTCCCGGAGTCCCGCGTGGCCGACGTCTCCGACGACGGCTGGCTGGCAACCGGCGATCTGGGTGCCATCGTCAACGGCGAGACCTACATCACCGGTCGTCTGAAGGACCTCATCGTCATCGCGGGCCGTAACCACTACCCGCAGGACATCGAGTACACCGTGATGAGCGCCTCCGCCCACGTCCGCCCGGACTCCGTCGCGGCATTCTCCGTGACGCGCGAGGACTCCGCCGAGTCGACCGAGCAGCTGGTCCTGGTCATCGAGCGCGATGACAAGGCCGATGCCTCGGGTGACGCAGCCGCCGTGGAGGCCATCCGCGCTGCGGTCACCACCGCACACGGTGTCACCCCGGCGGACATCCGCTTCGTGGCACCGGGTGAGATCCAGCGGTCCTCCGCCGGTAAGATCGCCCGCCGTGTGATCCAGAAGGCTTACCTGTCCGAGGCCTGATCTCCCACCGGGGATGACCAGGCACATGTAACGAAGGGATCCACACAGGCGATAACGTCCCGTACGAATAAACTGTGCTGGACCTGAGACGAAAAAAGGAAGACCGCGTACATGAGTGAGAGCCGTACCCCCGCGACGATGAACGTCGAGCAGCTCCGCGGGTGGCTCCGCGCCTGGGTTGTCGAGGTCAGCGGGCTCAGCCCGGAGGAAGTCACCGACACCAAGCCGATGGAGAACTTCGGGCTCTCCTCCCGTGACGCGGTCATCCTGTCCGGTGAGCTGGAGAACCTCCTCGGCGTGCAGCTCGATGCGACGATCGCCTACGAGTACCCGACGATTCAGGCGCTGGCGCAGCGACTCGTCGAGGGTGAGCCGGTCTCACGTGAGCGCACCCGCCCGCGTGCACGCCATTCCGGCGGTGCCGCGCAGACTCCGGGCACCCATGACATCGCCATCATCGGCATGGGTGGCCGCTTCCCGGGTGCGGACACCCTGGAGGAGTACTGGTCCATGCTCGTCGAGGGCCGCGACGGCACCGGCGAACTGCCGATCGGCCGTTGGTCGGAGTACTCGGGTGAGGAGGTCATGTCCGCCAAAATGGCGGAACAGTCGCTGACCGGCGGTTACCTGACGGATCTCTCCAGCTTCGACGCGGAGTTCTTTGGCCTCTCACCCCTCGAGGCCGCCAACATGGATCCGCAGCAGCGCATCATGCTGGAGGTCACCTGGGAGGCCCTCGAGAACGCCCACGTGGCACCCAACACGCTGCGCGGCGCATCCGTGGGCGTGTTCATCGGTTCGTCGAACAACGACTACGCCATGCTCATCGCCGCGGACCCCGCCGAGGCGCACCCCTACGCCCTGACGGGTACGGCCAGCTCGATCATCCCGAACCGCATCTCCTACGCCTTCGACTTCCGCGGCCCGTCCGTCAGCGTCGACACGGCGTGCTCATCCTCGCTCGTCGCCGTCCACCAGGCGGTCCGTTCGCTGCGTGACGGCGACGCCGACGTCGCCGTGGCCGGCGGCGTGAACGTCCTCGCCTCCCCCTTCGTCACCACCGCCTTCGGCGAGCTGGGTGTGCTCAGCCCGACGGGCCACATCCACGCCTTCTCCGACGACGCCGACGGTTTCATCCGCTCCGACGCCGCCGGTGTGATCGTGCTCAAACGCGTGAAGGATGCGCTTGCCGACGGCGATGAGATCCTCGCCGTCATCAAGGGTTCCGCCGTCAACTCAGACGGCCACTCCAACGGCTTGACGGCCCCCAACCCGGATGCGCAGATCGACGTCCTGAGCCGCGCCTACGACGACGCCGGGATCGACCCCGCCGAGGTGGACTACATCGAGGCCCACGGCACCGGCACCATCCTGGGCGACCCGATCGAGGCCACCGCCCTCGGTGCGGTGCTCGGCGATGGCCGTGACCCGAAACACCCGACCCTGCTGGGTTCGGTGAAATCCAACATCGGCCACTCCGAGTCCGCCGCGGGAGCGGCCGGCCTGATCAAGGTCGTCCAGGCGATGCAGCACGGCGTCATCCCGCCGTCCCTGCATTTCGCTGCGCCGAACCGCTACATCGACTTCGACGCCGAGCGGCTCGAGGTCGTCGAGGATCCCCGCGAGTGGCCCGAGTACTCCGAGCGTAAGGTCGCCGGCGTCTCCGGCTTCGGCTTCGGCGGCACCAACGCCCACGTGGTGGTCAGCTCCTTCGACCCGGCCGACTACGAGGCCGAGGCCGCCGCGCCCGGGGAGGCTCAGCTCACCGACCCGGAGCACCCGAACGCGGTGCTGCTGCCGGTCTCCGGCCTGCTCCCTTCGCGCCGTCGCCAGGCGGCCGCCGACGTCGCCGACTTCCTCGAGGGCCGTCCCGACGCCGACCTGGTGCCGCTGGCACGCTCCCTGGCACGTCGCAACCACGGCCGCTCCCGCGCCGTGATCAGTGCGGAGACCGTCGACGAGGCAGTGAAGCGCCTACGCCAGGTCGCCGACGGCAAGGTGTCGGTGGGCATCACCGCCGCCGACTCCCCGTTGACGATGGGCCCGGTGTTCGTCTACTCCGGCTTCGGTTCCCAGCACCGGAAGATGGCCAAGGAACTCGTCGCCTGCTCACCGATGTTCCGCGCGCGACTGGCGGAGCTCGACGAGCGCGTCCAGTTCGAGTCCGGCTGGTCGATCCTGGAGATCGTCGCCGACGACGAGCAGACCTACGACACGGAGACCGCACAGGTCGCCATCACCGCCATTCAGATTGCGCTGACCGACCTGCTCGCCGCCTTCGGCGCGAAGCCGGCCGCCGTCATGGGCATGTCCATGGGTGAGATCGCCGCCGCCTACGCCGCCGGTGGGTTGAGCGCCGATGACGCCATGCAGATCGCCTGCCACCGCGCCCGCCTCATGGGCGAGGGGGAGAAGTCACTGCCGGAGGACCAGCTCGGTGCCATGGCGGTGGTTGAGCTGTCCACCGAACAGCTCACCGAGCTCAACGCCGACGAGGCCTTCGCCGAGATCGAGCCGGCCGTGTACGCCGCTCCGGGCATGACCACCGTGGGTGGGCCGCGCGACCAGGTGACCGCCCTCGTGGAGAAGCTGGAGGGCGAGGGCAAGTTCGCCCGTCTGCTCAACGTCAAGGGCGCCGGACACACCAGCGCGGTCGAGCCGTTGCTCGGTGAGCTCGGCTTCGAGACCGCAGGCATCGTTCCGCAGCCGCTGCACACCCCGCTGTTCAGCTCCGTCGACCGCGGCGTGGTTCACCAGCCGGGGGAGACCATCCACGACACCGACTACTGGCTGCGCATGACCCGACAGTCGGTGTACTTCCAGGACGCCACCGAGGCGGCTTTCGCCAACGCCCACACCATGCTCGTCGAGATCGCCCCCAACCCGGTGGCCATCATGGGCATGATGAACACGGCATTCTCCGTGGGCAAGCCCGACGCACAGCTGCTCTTCGCACTCAAGCGCAAGGTCAGTGAAGTCGAGGCACTGCGGGATCTGCTGGCGAAGCTCTACGCCGCCGGCGCACCGGTGGATCTCTCCCTGATCTACGGCCCCGGCGAGCTCCTGCACGCGCCCCACATCACGTGGAAGCACCAGCGCTACTGGACCAACGCGCGCCCCTCCAGCCACCGCCCGGCCCAGCTGCCGGGCCAGCGGGTGACCCTGCCGGGCGGCATCGTCGCGTTCAGCACGGACGCCAACCAGGTGCCTTCCGCCCTCGCTCTGCTCGAACGCGCCGCCGAGGCCGTGCAGCCGGGCGCCCAACTCGTCGCAGCCGAGGAATACGCCATGCTGCCGGTCGCCGGTGAGATCACCACGGTGGTCAACCGCGGTGTGGGTGGCGTGACCATCACGGTCCACGGTGTCACTGAGAACGGTGCCACGACCCTGCTGGCGGAGGGCTTCGCCACCGCACTCAGGCTGGGAAGCCCGACGGCGATCCCGGGCGTCCAGGCGCTGCAGGAGGGCGGGGCAGACAATGCCGTCGCCACCGCCGACACAGACGATGAGCTCGATATCGAGGAGTTCCGCTGGGACCCGGCCTCCGGGGAGACGGTGGAGGCGCGCCTGCGCGCCATCGTCTCCGAATCGATGGGCTACGACGTCGATGACCTGCCGGGCGAGCTCCCGCTCATCGACCTCGGCCTGGATTCGCTCATGGGCATGCGCATCAAGAACCGGGTGGAAAATGACTTCCAGATCCCGCCGCTGCAGGTCCAGGCCCTCCGCGACGCCTCCGTCTCCGACGTGGTCAGGATCGTCGAGGACGCCGTCGCCGCCAAGCAGAACAGCGGCACCCCGCTCCTCGAGCCGGTCGTGTCCATCGCCGACGTCAAGGAAGCGGAGCAGGACGTGCGCGAGGATCCGGAGCCGGGCGAGGGAGTCGGTGTCGCCCCGCGTGACGCCGCCGAGCGCATGGTCTTCGGTACCTGGGCCACTCTCACCGGCAAAGCACCGGCGGGTGTGACCACCGTGCTGCCTGAGGTGGACGCGGACGTCGCGAAGCAGATCGCCGAGCGACTGTCGGAGCGGGCCGGCCTGGAGATCACGGCCGAGCAGGTCACCGAGGTGGACACGCTGGAGCCGCTGGCCAACATCGTGCGTGACGCCCTGGAGACCGAGGTCGAGGGCAACATCCGTGTCCTGCGGGCACGCGCGGAGGGGTCCACGAAGCCGAGCGTGTTCATGTTCCATCCGGCCGGTGGTTCCTCCGTGGTGTACCAGCCGCTGACACGCCGCCTGCCCGAGGACATCCCCGTCTACGGGGTCGAGCGTCTCGAAGGCAGCCTCGAGGAGCGTGCCGCCGCCTACATCGACGAGATCCGTGAGTACTCCGGGGGCCACCCCGTGGTCCTCGGCGGCTGGTCCTTCGGCGGGGCGCTGGCCTACGAGGTCGCGCACCAGCTCAGGGCCACCGACGTCGAGGTCGCCTATATCGCGCTGCTCGACACCGCCCAGCCCTCCGAGCCGATCCCGGACACCATGGAGGAGACGAAGGCCCGCTGGGAGCGCTACAGCGACTTCGCCAGCAAGACCTACGGGCTGGAATTCCCGGTGCCCTTCGAGCTGCTGGAGACAGCCGGCGAGGAGGCCATGCTCGCCATGCTGGAGCAGTTCCTCGCCACCACCGACGCCTCGGAGCACGGCCTGGCCGCCGGCGTCCTGGAGCACCAGCGCGCCAGCTTCGTGGACAACCGCATCCTGGACAAGCTCGACTTCGCCCGCTGGGCAGAGGTGGACGTCCCGGTGCTGTTGTTCCGCTCGGAGCGGATGCACGACGGCGCCATCGAGCTGGAGCCGCGTTACGCGCATATTGACCCGGACGGTGGCTGGTCGGCTATCGTTGATGAACTTGACATCGTCCAGTTGAAGGGCGATCACCTCGCAGTCCCCGATGAACCGGCCATCGGCGTCGTGGGCGCGCACATGGCCAGGCGCATCGAGGATCTGGACGACTAGCGGCAACGAATCGAGTGGTGACCTGTGACTGAAACGTCGACCGCGGCGAAGCTTGCGGACCTACGTGCCCGCCTGGATCAGGCGCGCGACCCCGGCAGTGAGCGAGCCCGGAAGAAGCGTGACGACGACGGGCGTTCCACCCCGCGTCAGCGCATCGCCTCGCTTCTCGACGAAGGCTCCTTCGTCGAGATCGGCGCCCTCGCGAAGACCCCGGGTGTGGAGGACGCCGTCTACTCCGACGGTGTGGTCACCGGCTACGGGCGCATCGACGGCCGCCCCGTCGCCATCTACGCCCACGACAAGACCGTCTACGGCGGTTCCGTCGGCGAGACCTTCGGCCGCAAGGTCGTCGAGGTGATGGAGATGGCCATCAAGATCGGCTGCCCGGTCGTCGGCATCCAGGACTCCGGTGGAGCCCGCATCCAGGACGCCGTGACGTCTCTGGCCATGTACTCCGAGATCTCCCGTCGCCAGCTCCCGTTGTCCGGCCGCAGCCCGCAGATCTCCGTCATGCTCGGTCGCTCCGCCGGTGGCGCCGTCTACGCGCCGGTGACCACCGACTTCGTCATCGCCGTCGACGGCGAGTCCGAGATGTACGTCACCGGCCCGAACGTCATCCGCGAGGTCACCGGCGAGGACGTCACCTCCGCGGAGCTCGGCGGCGCCCGCCAGCAGGAGCTCAACGGCAACATCTCCATGGTCGTCGATTCGGAGGACGAGGCCTTCGACGCCGTCCGTGACCTCCTCGACCACCTGCCCCTGACCTGCCACGACCCGGCGCCGGTGTTCGCCGCGCCCAGCGACGAGGACGTCGCCGACGAGCCCGCCCTCGACCTGTTCATGCCCGACGACTCCAACGCCGGCTACGACATGCTGGACCTGCTGGTCCAGCTCGGCGATGACGGGCACCTGGTGGAGATCCAGGCCAACTACGGCCCGAACCTGATCACGGCGTTCGGGCGTATCGACGGCCGCGCCGTCGGCTTCATCGCCAACAACCCCATGCACCTCGCCGGCTGCATCGACGCCGACGCGGCCGACAAGGGCGCACGCTTCATCCGCACCTGCGACGCGTACAACATCCCGCTCGTCTTCGTCGTGGACACCCCGGGCTACCTGCCCGGTGTGGATCAGGAGAAGGCCGGCCTGATCCACCGCGGTGCGAAGCTCGCCTTCGCCCTGGTGGAGGCCACCGTGCCGAAGGTGACGCTCATCGTGCGCAAGGCATACGGTGGCGCCTACGCCGTGATGGGGTCCAAGAACCTCAGCGGTGACATCAACTTCGCGTGGCCCACCGCGCAGATCGCCGTCATGGGATCCGCCGCGGCGGTCGTGATGATCCAGGGCAAGCAGCTCGCGGCCGCCCCGCCGGAGCAGCGTGACTACCTGAAGAAAATCTTCATGGACTTCTACGACGAGAACATGACCTCACCCTATGTGGCGGCGGAACGCGGTTACCTGGACGCGATGATCCAGCCGCGTGAGACACGCCTGGCGTTGCGCAGGGCGTTGCGTCAGCTGGTCACGAAGGACGAGCAGGATCTGTCGAAGAAGCACACGATCATGCCCCTGTAGGGGTTTGTGGCCCAAGTGGGGGACAGAGCGGGGTGCCCGGGGTTATTCTGACGCTGACTGATGATCACCCCGGTTGTTGCTCTTGAGTTCTCTTGTTCCGGGGTCTGCCGGTGGCATCACGCCACGGAAGGATCAAGCTCATGCGAGGCGCAGATACCAGACCCCGGTTCCTTTTCGTCAACGAGAACATAGGGGGGCACCGGACGGTGCACGGCGCGTTCCGGAGGATTTTCGCGGACCGGGACGACATCGAGGTGGAGTTTCTCGACGGCGGGGAGCCTGGTCTGCTCGGCAAGCTATTGCGTGCCCCGCTTCCAGGTCTGGCCCGGTTTGACCTGGACCTTCAGCCGTTGCGCGGGCAGTTGGTGCAGTCGTGGATGATGCGTCGGCGGGTGCGGGAGCGGTTGGATGCCGGCGGGATCGACGCAATGCACGTGTACACGCAGAACACGATGCTCGGTGGAGCGGGTCTCCTGCGTTCTGTGCCCACGGTGATCACCACCGACAGTACGGGTCGGCTGAATGTCTTCAGCATCCCCTACCGGAAGCCGACCCGGTTCACCGGGCCGATGAGTAGGGTCAACCCCTTTTTCGAGCGGCCGGTGCTGCAGGCGGCAGTGAAGGTGTTCGCCACCTCGCAGAAGGTGGCGAAGTCGCTGTGCTCGGCGGATTACCGTATTGCCCCGCAGAAGGTCGCGCATCTGGAGAAGGGAGTGCATTCCCCTTATCTCACGGAGCCTGTCCCCGTGCGTGATCCGGGTCGGCGGCCGGGCATAGTGTTCATCGGCACGACGCTGGAGCGCAAGGGCGGCAGGTTGTTGCTCGATGTCTGGCGTGACGAGCTGAAGGACCGGGCGGATTTGACCCTGATCACGCTGGAGGAGGTGCCGACCGAACCGGGGCTGACCGTGATCAACGATCTGGCGCCGGGGGACGGAAGAATCTGGGACATCCTCGCCGGGGTGGACATCCTGTGTTTTCCCTCGGTAATTGATCAGGCCCCGAACGCGATCCTGGAGGCGATGGTGGCGGGGCTACCGGTCATTGCCCATCCGAATGGGGCGATCCCGGAGATGGTGGTGGACGGGGAGACTGGATTTCTGGTCGATTGCCGTCAACGGGAGGAGGTCGCCCGCGTGTTGCTGATGTTGGTCGATGACGCTGGGTTGCGTCAGCGGATGGGCGAGGCGGGGCATCGGCATGTGTGCCAGCGCTACAACATGGTGGACACGGCGTCGGTCATCGTGAACGAATTGCTCGCCGCCGCCGGGCACCACCGCACGACAGCGACGGGTGGCTCCGGCGCCCGTGCCGGGCACCGCCCGGGGAGCGCGTCCTTCCCCCGGGGCGGCCGCGGCGACTCCGGCATCACCCGTTTCCGAATCCACGACACCGTCGACCAGGAGCTCGAGGCCCAGTGGGAGGACCTCGCGCAACGATACTCCACCAGATTCTCTTCCCGCCCCTCCTACGGGTTGAGTTGGTTCCGGGCCCTGGGTAAAGGGGACCTGGCGGTGGCGACGGTGCACCGGCGAAATCGGTTGGTGGCGTTGCTGCCGCTGCACACCCGGGCTCGGGCGGGAATCACCGTGCACCGGTTGCTCGGCCATGGCCGGGGCACCGTCGGGGAGGCGCTGGCGCAGGACGCCACGTCACAGGATGAACTGGTGGCGGGACTTCACGATGCCGGGGTGGTGCTGGAGTTGACACATCTGCCCGAAGATTCGCCGGTGACCACGGCCCTGCTGGATCATGGCGGGTGGACCGTCGAATACGAGACGGACGAACATTGCCCGGTGATTGACCTTCCGCCCGGAAGTACGCCGCACGACATCCGCAGCGGAAAAACGCTCCGGCGTTTCCGGGTTGCGAGGGAACGCATCGGGGAGCAGTTCGGGCCGGTGGGTTTTGTGGTTGTCCGGACACCGGGGGAGCTTCGGGCGGCATGGCCTGAGATGGTGCGGGTGGCCAGGGTATCCAGTGAGGCGGATCCGGAAGGACGTGTCAACCTGCTCGGTGATGACCATGCGGACTTCGCGGAGCGTTTTCTGACCCGGGAGGCGGAGGGCGGCCATCTCCTGGTTGTCGGTCTCACGGTGGACTCCACCTGGGTTGCGCTCAATATCACCTTCCAGACCGGTGAGCGGGTGGAGGGATGGTTCACCCGATTCGATCCCGCCTACGGAAAGCTCCTTCCCGGGCACCAGATGCTCGAGCATCTGGTCGGGCTCCACGATGATATGGGGTTCACTGTCGTCGATGAGATGATAGGACGTGGAGCCTATAAACAGGACTGGCAGACCTCGGAATACCGGGTAGGAACCGTGGTGGCGGCCCCGGTCGCCCGCGCCCCGGCAATCCCACTGGTCAGAAGCATCAACGGGACAACGGATGCGCTGCGCCGGGGGATCGGGTGGATACGTCCTCACGTGCCCGTTGCTGCCCGGCCCGGCGAGGGAAGATGAACGCCGTCAGTCAGGAGGGTGGGGTACCTCGTCGGGGCCCCCGGAGAGGCGGCAGGTCGGAGAACCGACTCCTGTTCAGCAGCAGTACTGCACTCATCGTCGGGCGGCTCGCCACAGCCGTATTCGGTTGGGCAGGAAGCGTCATCATTGCCCGTACGCTCACGGGTGATGACTGGGGACGTTACTCCTTTGTCTTCGCGCTTCTCGGACTCATGGCCGTGGTGACCGACCTCGGTGTCGGTCGCGTCGTGCTTTCCCGCCTGGCATCAGGAAATCCCGCTGAGGCGTCCGAGATCGCCGGTTCTTTCATCTCCCTCCGAACACTGCTGGGGGGCATCGGTTATTTCGTCGCCCTCGGTTACGCGTACTTCTCCGGGCTGTCCCCGCTCGTCATGGCGGCCGCGGCTCTGGCAGGCACCACGATCGTCCTCGCTACCCCCGCCAACGCATTATTCGTTCTCTACCAGAGCAAACTCCGCCTGACCTATGTGGCGGTTTGGGACATCATCGGTCAAATCGTACAGTTCGGTGTCATTCTGGCGGTGGCGGTCGTCCATCCCACAGTGCTCGCCTTCATTGTTCCCGCGATCGTCCGGGAGATCATCGTGTTCACTGCCCGGGCGGTGGGCCTTGCCCAGCTGTTTCCCCCTGGGGCCCGGCCGTCCTTCAGGGTCCCCACCGGGCACTGGGGTGAGATGCTCCGGGAAGCCCTCCCCATCTCCGTCGGCCTGGCCTTATTGACCTTCGCCAGCCGAGTCGACATGCTCATGCTGCAGAAAATCGACACCTACGAAGCCGTAGGACTGTATGCGATCGGCTATAAGTTCTCGGATCTGCTGGCCTTGGTCGTCGGGGCCCTCGCCGTCCCCTTCACCACGGTTCTCATCAAGTCGTGGCCCGACAAACCCGCCGACTTCCGTGAACGTCTGTTTCAGGCATTGGCCGTGGCGGCCATACTCGGTGGACTGGCAGTGGTGATTTTCTGGCCCAGCTCCAGGGCACTGATCACTTTCCTCTACGGTCCACAGTTTGCGGGGGCGGCGACCGCCGCGGCCCTGCTGGTGGCGGGAAGCGCATTGTCCGGTCTCACTTTCGTGGTGATATCGGCGCTGATCGCCGCGAAGAAGCTACGGGTTTTCCCCTGGCTGGCTTCCGTGGGACTCCTGCTCAACGTCGGGCTCAACCTGCTGCTCATCCCACGCTGGTCCATAGATGGGGCAGCGGTGGCCACAGTCCTCACCCAGCTGGTGATGCTCCTGGTGATGCTCCTTCTCATCCAGATGAGCCTCGGGATTCCGGGGATCTCTCCGTGGGGTCTGCTGATCCGGCAGTCACTCATCGCGGGGGCGGTCGTGACACCAGCGACTCTCCTGGTCCTTGAGACCGACGCCCCCTGGATTCTCGTCGCTGTGGTGAGCGCGATGGTTCATCTTCTCGTCTCTGCGCTGGCAGAAGGCCGGGAGAGTACCGCCATTATCGGCCATGCCCGTTCGTACCTGGGCAGACGATCTGCTGCCTGAAGTCAAACCCGGGAAGAAGGAGGATAACGTGGCAAACGAATCCCTGAGAGGCGCCGAAGCGCGGAGACTCCGCAGGCTGGCAGGCCCCGTGACCGATCGTCTCGGAGGGTCGGGGGTGGTGCTGGCTTACCATGACATCCTCCCCGATTCCTCCGTGCCGTACCTCTACTCCGTGCGGAACTCCGTGTTCCGCGAACAGGTCACGACGGTCGCCCGGCTCGGCTATGAGTTCGTCCATCTCTCGCATCTGGCAAAGAACCTCGTCAATGGTCAGCCGGTCTCCGGAAAGGTCGCCATCGTCTTCGACGATGCCCTGGTGGGGGTCCACAGAAATGCGCTTCCCTTCCTCCGGAGCAGGCAGATCCCCTGGACCTTGCTGCCGGTGACCGCTTGCCTGGGCATGTACCCGCCCTGGTGGGGAAAGGCGGACAGGACGATGACCCTGAGCGAGATACAGGGTGCAGTGGCTGCCGGGGCGGAGTTGTGCTCCCACACGGCTAACCACGTCTCGCTCCCGGACTTGGATCGGGGCAGGGCACAGGATGAACTCGTCCGGTCCCGGGAACTGTTGTCGGAATGGGGAGGCAGAGAGGTCCTGGACCTCTGCTACCCCTTCGGCCACCAGAATGAGCGGGTGAGGGAACTGACCAGGGAGGCCGGATACCGCACCGGATGGTCGTTCACCAACGGACGGTGCCATTCCGACGACGACCCCTTCACCCTTCGCCGGATGGCCATGCGCGACGACATGCGAGGACTCGGCTGGGTGAAGTGGCTGCTTCGTCCACGTTGGACCTGGCCGGCCGTGCGGGACGTGGATCCGGAAAGCTGGTCGAGGTGATGACCGCCATCGTCGTGACGGCAGTGTTAGGCGTCCTGCTTTTTCTGCTGGCGGCCAGGAGGCCGCAGTGGGGGCTCATTGCCGTGGCCGCCCTGGTCCCTTTTCATGGCCTTCTGTTGATCATGCCCGTGGCAGCCCCGTTCTGGAAGGAAGCGGCGGTACTCGCCGTCGCCACGGCTGGCTTCTTCGCCTCCCGCCCCAGGGAACGGTTCACCGTCGCCCCCTGGTTGACCCCGGCCCTGGTCCTGGTCCTGGCGGGTGCAGTGTCCGCCCTCGTGGTTCTGGGGACTGCGGCAGCCTTCCCGGTGAAGATCGCGTTCTTCTACCTCATCCCAGCTGTGGTGGTCTATTTCTTCCCCTTCACCCGGGCAGACAAGGACCTGCTGGTGTCCGTCCTCATGGGGACCGGACTGTTCAGTGCGCTCTTCGGCCTGTGGCAGCAGGTGGCAGGCGGGTACCGGCTCGCCACCCTGGGCTACGAGTGGAATGAGCAAATCCGAACCGCAGGTCCGCTTCTCCGCAGCTTCGGAACGTTCAACCAGCCGTTTCCCTTCGGGTTCTACATGATGCTCGTCCTCACCGTCGCGGGAGCTGCGGCCCTGGCACAGCCCGGTCGACTACGGTCCAGACTCTTCTGGGTGACAGCCCCGATTCTTCTGCTGGCCATGGCCTCCTCGGTTGTCCGTGCCAGTTTCCTGGGGTTGCTCGTGGCGGTGGTGGTGGTGGGGGTGGTCCTTCATCGCCGACTGCTCGGATATTTCGCTGCCCTACTCGGTGTCGCCCTGTTCCTGGTGCCTGTGGCACTTCTCGCTGACCGGCAGGGGGTGCTGGCGACCATGGTGTCTTCGAGCAGCCTGCAGCAACGTGGCGGGCACTGGTCGCTCACGCTTCCACAGATGCTGGTCCGTCCTTTCGGTGGGGGACTCGGCACGACCGGTTCCTCCGCGGAGAAGGTGGCGGAGACTGTCGGCCCTCTGGTCCGGGTGTACCAGCCTGACAACCAGTATCTGAAGATCGGCCTTGAACTCGGAGTGTGGGGGCTTTTCCTCTACGGGGTGGTGGTCGCGGTGGCAGTCGTCGTGCTGCGTCGACTCATCAGGGTTCAGGAAGACGTGTTTGAGCGGGGCTTCACAGCGGGGGTCCTGGGGGTGACCGTGGCCGCCTGCGTCGCTGCAGGGTTCTCCACCTACCTGGAGATTTTCCCCTTGGACTTCTACTTCTGGCTGCTGCTGGCCTGCGCGGCATCGGTGTCCCGAGGAGAAGCTGCCCTGGTCGGGGGGTGGTCCCCCGTGGGGCGGCCGGTCCCCGTCGTGACAGTCCCTCCGTCGTGGAAGGGACGCCGTGACGGCGTTCCGTGAAAGTGAGGGACAGGTCGTGATTGTGGTGGAAAACACTTTCCGCGGGCGGTTTCTGTAGTAGTTTCAGGTCAAGGTTGATAACCCGATCCACGGGGGAAGGGATCCGAAAATGTCAGATAGCGCGTCCACAGATCCGCGGCCGGCATCTGGTCAAGTCCCAGCCTCCCCCACCGCCCCTGCCCCCCTTGACCTGGGACTGATCTTCGCGGCGTTTCTTCGTTCCATCCCTGTGGCTCTGGTGATCGCACTGGCGGCGGCCGGGATCACCTTCCTGGTTCTTTCCCGGATGGATCCGGTGTACGAGGTGAAGACCGAGGTCTCTCTAGGAGCCCCCGCCGATGCGAGCCTTGATCCGGAGACCCGGGCGAGGCTGGGATCCCTCTACGCGTTGATCGCCAACGACCCCGCAACGCGGGACCTGGTGAAGGATGAGACGGGACTGGATGATCCCTGGGTGACAGCAACCGAAACAGCGGTGCCAGGGGTGATTGAGGTCGCTACCCGCGCGGGGAGCGTCGGGCAGGCGCGTGCCGCAGCCGAGTCGGTCATCGGGTCCATGATCCTCCGCAGCGACGCTTTCTCCTCCCAGTCCGCGCGAGTGCGGGCGGAAGACGCGGAGCGCAGGATCGTTGCGCTCCAGGAGCAGATCGATGCCCGTCGGGCAGAGGATCCGGCGGCGGCCGTGGCGGATCTTGAGGACCAGATCGGATTGATTCGTCAGGAGAACCGGGAGTTTCGGCCGCAGCAGGTGCAGCCGTTCGTGCTTTCCCAGTCCGACAACGACGGTGACCAGGTGTGGCCCAGGGTATGGTCCACCACCCTGGTGGTGGCGATGCTGGTGTTCCTTCTCGCGCAGATCCCGCTCACGATATGGCGGCTGCGACGACACCGGCGGGCGGACGGGCTCTGGCTGCGGATGATCGGTCGACGCTTCGAGGTGGACCGGGAACTGTCGGCGGCGGGTGGGGGACTCACACCCCTTGCGGAGGCGAGGACGGCCGCTGTGCTGGCACATGGCGGGAACGTCCTTGTCCTCGGGGAATCAGACGCCGGAGAGACGTTCCACTCCCACGGCCCGGGGCACCTCCACCAGGCCAGCTGGTCGGCTTCCTGGTGGCGGGAACTGCCGCCTTCGGATGTGCAGCTGGGCGTCGTGGTGGTCGACAAGGGGGAGCGGCGGGCCAACTTGGCCAGTACGGCAGTGGAAAGGCTGGTCAAGAGCGGTGTCCCCACTTTCGTGGTGGTCCGGTCCGGAAAGAAGAGGGAGAGCAGCGGTGGCATCGAAAATCGCGATCGTTCATGAACGTCTGACCGACATCGCCGGCAGTGAGCATGTCGTCGCCGAGCTCGCGGCAATTTGGCCGGAGGCGGAGGTCCACGTGCCCTTCGCGCGGGCAGAAGGCATTCCCGGGGGGTTGGCGGACCGGGTCCGGACCGGTCCGCTGCAGCGGGTCTACCGTGCATCGGGCGAGAAATCCTACGCACCCCTGCTCCCCCTCGTACCGTGGGCGTTGAGGCACGGGAGTCTACGGTCGGCTGAGGTTGATGCGGTCGTGGTCAGCCATCATGCGTTCGCACTCGCTGCGGTCGGTGCCGTCGACGCCCCGTCGGTGGCCTATGTCCACTCTCCGGCACGGTGGGCATGGGACAGCTCCTTCCGCCGGGACGAGGCGGCCGGCTTCCCCAAGTCCGCGGCGCTGTGGACCCTTGCCGCCCGGGCGCGGGGCAACGAAAGGAAGTGGGCGCCCCGCGTCACCGCTGTCGTGGCCAATTCCACTGCTGTCCGGGGCCGCATCGAGCAGTGGTGGGACAGGGCGGCGACCGTGGTGCATCCTCCGGTGGACACAAAATTCTTCTCCCCTGACCACGGCGTGAAGAAGGGAGATTACTTTGTGGCGGTGGGGAGGCTGGTGCCGTACAAGCAGGTTCCTCTCGCAGTGGCAGCCGCGGTTGAGGCAGGGGTCAGGCTGATCGTCGTCGGTGAAGGCCGGGACATGGATCGCGCCCGCGCGGCAGCGGGACCGGGGGTTGAATTTCGGGGTCGTCTGCCGGGTGCGGAGATGCGGGATCTGGTGCGGGGTGCGCGTGCCCTCCTCCTGCCTGGCGAAGAGGATTTCGGGATTGTTCCGGTGGAGGCGATGGCCTGCGGTACCCCCGTGATTGCGTTGGGGCGAGGGGGAGCGGTGGACACCGTACGGCCAGGGGAGACGGGGGTCCTGGTGGACGGGGACGACCATCGGGAGGTCGTCCACAACTTCGCTGACGCCCTACGGAGTTTCGATGATTCCCGCTACGGCACGGAAGCTCTCACGTCATGGGCCGACACCTTTTCACCGGCCGAATTCCGCCGGAAGATGGCCGAGGTCGTCGCCGGGGTGCTGTGACCTTTTCACCCCCGGAGTCAGAGGAGGGAGGTGTACACCTGGGCGGTGGCGGCGGCGGTTTTCTCCCAGGTGAGGCTGCGGGTGCGGACGGCGGCGTCGGCAAGCAGCCTCGTACGGGCATCCACGTCGTCGAGGGCCGTCCGGAGAGCCGCGCGCCAGCGGGAGGTACTCAGCCCCGGGACCACAACGGCACCCTTGCCGACCGCCTCGGGGATGCCGCCGACGGCGCTGGCCACCACGACCGCGCCGCAGGCCATGGCCTCCACCGGTGGCAGCCCGAAGCCTTCGTAGGCGGAGGCGTAGGCCACGACATCCGCGGCCCGGTAGAGGGCCGGTATGTCCTCCATGTCGACGTAGCCCAACCCCATCGATCCGGCGGGGCGTCGGGGACCGTCGGTGCCTCCCCCCGCCAGGACCAGGGGAACCCCCGTCCCCAGCAGGGCCTCATTGACCACCTCGGGCCGTTTCCGTGGCTCGAGGGTGCCCAGTTGCAGGACAAATCGCCCTGGGAGACGGTACTTCCGCCGGACCATCCGCACGGCTTCGGCGGAGGGGACTCTCGCCCACGGGCCGGGGGCGAGGGGGGTCACCACCGATTCCCGGCCGGTCAACGCGGCGACACGGTCGGCTGTGAACTCGGACACCGCGATCACAGCGTCGGCGCTTCGCAGTGCCCTGCGGATCAGGAGGCGTTCGCCGCGGGCCCGCATCCTCGACATGGCCCAGGGGGTGTCGAAGACGGACAGGTCATGGACCGTGGACACTGTGGGGGAACGCTGGCCTACCGGGAGGTCGACGTCGAGGCCGTGGAACAGTCCCCCGGTCACGGGGATCATGCCCTGGAAGGCCCGCCGCGCTCCGGAGGCGATCGGGCGGATCAACGGCTGAACCGAAACGGGTAGCTCGTCTGCGGCGTCTTTCTGCACCACAGCAGCCAGCGTGGGCAGAGTCACCAGGTTGGCCAGGGCCCGGATGAGTTCACGTTGGTAGGTCTGCACCCCGCTGCCGTTCGGGCGCAGCGCCAGCGCCCCGAAGACGATCCCGGGGTTCATCCCCCGCTCCCGCCGACCACTGCCCGGAAGGTGAGAAGGAGGATCTTGAAGTCCAACCAGGGGGACCAGTTCTCGATGTAGAAGTTGTCGTAGAGGGCACGGTCGCGGATGCTCGTGTCCCCTCTCAGCCCGTTGATGGCGGCCCACCCGGTCAACCCCACCGGGACGCGGTGCCGTTCGGGGTAGTCCGGGAATTCCTGGCTGAACTTCTCCACGAAGTAGGGGCGTTCGGGTCTCGGTCCGACAAGAGCCATGTCGCCGCGGAAGACATTGTAGATCTGCGGCAGCTCGTCGAGGGAGAATCGTCTCATCGTGGCGCCCAGCCGGGTCAGGCGGGCGTCACCGGCTATGTTCCATCGCGAATCGGATTCCCCCGGGTCAGCTGGCGTCATGGTCCGGAATTTCAACAGCTCGAAGGGTTTCCCGTCCATGCCGATCCTCTCCTGCCGGAACAGTACCGGGGCGGTCCTGTGGTTGATCTTCACCACCAGAGCCAGGGCCAGCAGAACAGGGGAGAGGAGCACCAGTGCGACTCCGCTGACCAGGATGTCAAATGGTCGTTTGAGGAACCACGTGAGCGAGCGGTGGGCCGCACGGGCCACCCGCCGCAGCGGGAGGGCCCCGATCATCTCGGTACGATTGTCTCTGTCGAGGTATTCCGGGAGGCGGGGGACGATGTAGAGCTCCGCAGCTTCTCGAACGCAGGACCGGAGGGCCTTGCGCAGGTCCCCGTCGGAAAAAGAACTGAAGGCGATGATGACGGTCGTTGCCCGATGTTCACGGATCAGTGCGGGAAGGTCGGAGTCCAACTTGCCGGTCACCACTCCGGGAACGGGCTGTACCGGTTCTATTTCGCGGTCGACGAGTGCCACGGGGAGTAGCCCGAATTCCGGAATTTTCTTGAGATTGTTGCAGAGCTGGCGCGCGATCGGCCCGGAGCCCAGGATGAGCGTCCTGCTCAGAATTTTCGGGCTCCACCGACGCCGGATGCCGAGGGAGACCGACACGATGGTCTTGAAAGCCACCAGACTCGCGGCGGTGGCCAGCGAGAAGTACACGGTCTGGGGTGCATCCAGCTCCGGATTGAATACTGAGACGGCCACAAAGGGGACTACGGTGCCGGCCACGAGAAGTCGTGGAAGGTCATCGAGCACTGACAGGCCGAGTCTGAAGCGGTAGAGATGCGGCACCGCCATCAGGCCGAGGGACGTTGCCGCGGCGGTCAGCACCGGCCGGGGGAGACCCGCGAGGAGGCACACCATGAGGATGCCGAAGCCATCCGCCAGGCGTTGCCACGGATCCGGTACGTAATGGGCGAAGCTGACTCCGACTGAGCGGTTTTCCGCTCGGTGGAACACGCTTCCAGCCACCCGGATTTTACGGGGTGATGCACTCGGGTTTATCGGAACCATTAACTCCACTGACTTCCGTACAGGAGACTTGCCTGCTTCCAGGAAGCGGCCAGCCAAAAGTTAGAACACTTGCTTTAACTCGATAGTTCATCGGGCGTTCTCGCTACGGGCGAAATTGTCCGGCGAGCGGCTCGGGCCGGTTGGCGGCTGGTGCTCCTGTGGGAAGGTCAGGTGGGTGATCCTTCACGAGGGGGGCGACTAGCTGCTGTCCGGCGATTTGTCCAGCTGTAGGTTCATTGTAGGATCACTACCCTCACCAAATCGACTTTCCGGAGAAACTAGCGACAGATAGTTTCCTCGGTAACGACCTTTTCTGTACTGGCGAGATAATGGATTGGCCGCCTGGCTTGGATATCTCAGCAACCTCTTAGGCCGAGGAAATTTTCCATTTAAGAGGCGGGAGTGGGGGTAATTTCCGGGGGTGCCCCCCCTTTTTTCCGTTCCCTCCTCTGCGGTGGTCTGTGCTTCATGGCGGGCCGACCGGAGCGACTGGCAGTCGCTCGGGGCGTGGTGGCGCCCAGTTTTTCCCGGGGTGCCCGGGCGCCGGTTCCCGGGTCCGAGCAAGGGCGGGTTGTGGGCGGATGTATACATGTGTGCGAGGTCAGTAGGGTACCTCCGGGGGCTTGCCCGCACTCGGGGGTGGGGTAGTGTTGCGGTTAGCTCAAGAATGAACTTGAACCGCTCCTCCAGAGTCCGGACACGCGCGATCTGGGTGGTTAGGGAGACCTGCACCCACTCCACGGGTAATACATGGGGAGCCGAGAACCTTGGAGGTTCCACCATGCACATCCTGGCGGTGAATGCAGGCGCGGAAGTTTCAGGGGCGGAGAGGGTCCTCGCTGAACTGCTGAAGACAGCGGTGGCTGACGGTCATCGGGTGACTCTTCTCTGCCCGCCAGGGGCGCTTCCGGAGAGCTTCGGCGCAGGAATCGTGCACGTCCCTGTTCCTCTTCACCGCTTGGGTGGGGAGCGCGGGGTGCGTCGCCTCCGGGCCGTGGCTTCGCTCCCCCGCGACTGGTGGAGGACTGCGCGGCGGGTCCGCCGCGCGGCTCGGGGCGCCGAGGCGGTGATCGTCAACTCGACATTCGCTCTGCCTGCGATCGGGTTGGCGTTCCCGCTGCACTCCCTCCGTCCGGACCGGCGGCCCCGGGTTTCCTGGCTGGTCCATGACACCATCCATTCCCGGAAACAGCGGACGGCGCTCCGCCTCGGGGCACACGCCCTGACAGTGGCGGTCGCGGTTTCGCAGGTCACCGCCGACTCGATCCGGGCTCGGGTGCGCAGGACCGTCGTGCGACCGAACGGAGTTGTCGTCCCGGAGGAGATGAGCGGCGGCACTGCCCGCGTTCCAGGTCGTCCCGTCGCCGGGATCCTGGCGGTGCTGACGGAATGGAAGGGACAGGACGTCCTCCTCGAGGCGCTGGCGCAGTTGCCGGACGTTCAGCTGGACATCGCGGGCACCGCCTTTCCCGGGTCGGAGGAATTTGAAAGGTTGCTCCGGGCACGCGCCGCGCAGCCGGACCTGGCCGGCAGGGTGCATTTTCTCGGGCACGTCGACAAGCGGGATGTGCTTCCTCGTTGGGATGTCCTCGTCTCCGCCTCAACCTCCCCCGAGGCGGGACCGTTGGGGGTTCTCGAGGCCATGGCCCACGGTGTGCCTGTCGTCGCCACCGATCACGGTGGTGCCGCCGAATACCTGCGGGGAGGGGCGGGGATCCTGGTTCCGCCGGAGGATGCACCCGCCCTGGCGGAGGCGATCCGCACTCTTCTCGACGACCCCGTGTTGGCCCGTGAGCTGCGGGACACCGCCCGTTGCGCGGTGCTGGCACGTCATGACGCGAAGACCACCGTGCCCGCGATGCTGGAGGCTTTGTCCCGTGGCTGACACCGTCGGGGCACCGGGGAGGCACTCGGACCGGAGAAGTTGGGTTGTTGTCGCCCTTGCCGTCATGGTGTCGATGGCCCTGGTGGTCGTCATCTCGACCTCCACCTCAGGCCCCGGTGAACACACCCGCGTGACGATGCCGGAGGAGGTCGTGTCCGGCTGCCCTGAACTGGGGATCGCGGGGCCGGCCGCCTGGGAGGAGCTGTCCGACCGGGATTTTCGGGCCATGGTGGATGAACAGGTTCTCCTGGGATCCACCTGGATCAGGTTGTCGGCGGTCTGGAAGGACGTCGAACCCGGGCGGGGGGTGTATGCGTGGGACGGCCTCGATCAGCGCGTCGATGCCGCGGTTGAGGCGGGGCTGACCCCCCTGATGCTGATCCAGACCCACCCGGGTTGGCTCGGGGGCTTCGGTGAGCGGGGCAGTGGAGCTGCCGGTGAATTCGGGAGGTTCGCCGGTGAGGTCGCGGAACGTTACGGGGACCGCGTGGACGCCTACGAAATCTGGAACGAGCCGAACCTGGCCAGGTTCTGGCCGGACCCGGACCCGGACGCCTACGCTGAGCTTCTGGCGGCGGCGGCGCCGAGGATCGCGGCGGAAGACCCGGGTGCCCATATCGTCTCCGCCGGTCTGGCCCCCGCCGACAATGTGGCGGGTTACTCCCTCGACGATCTGGAATACCTGGAACGGCTCTACGAGACCGGTGTGATGCGATATGCCGATGCGGTGGGCATGCACCCCTACTCCTTCCCCGAGCTGCCGTCGGGCACTTCAGAATGGAACGCATTCCGCAGGTTGAACGAGGTCAAGAGCCTGATGGTCGCCCGGGGTGACGGGGACAAGATGATCTGGTTGACGGAATATGGCGCCCCCACCGGTGGTGACCGCGGGGTGAGTGAACGGGACCAGGCGGACATGGTGGTGGAAGCACTGCGGCTGACCGTCGCGGATCCGCGCCTGGGGCCGATCTTCATGTACACGATGCACGACATCGACCTCGGAGCGGAGGAATCGGAATCCTATTTCGGTCTGATGGTCGGGCCGGGTGACCCGAAACCCGCTTTTCTCGATCTCCGGGACGCGGCGGGGGAGTGCAGTCGGAAATTCGGGGACTGAGACGGCTGCCGGTATGGTGTCACGGAGTATGATCCGGCCATCGGCCGGTGGGGGATCCACCCGGGTTTTCGGATCCGTCATGTAACGGATCCGGTTTCCCGGGACGATGTACCCAACGTAACCGCTCGACAACCGCGTAAGGAGAACTCCCCATGCTGAGTAGCGTTCTGGACCTGGCCGGCGACATCATCAACTACATCGTCATGTTCGTCAACCAGATCACCCACTCCCTGAGCTCCTAGCTCAGAGGTCATCGGCAACCCCGGTCACCCGCTCCGTGCAGGGCCGGGGTTGCCGTGATTCCGGGGGTTCCTCCTGAAGCCCGGGGCTCCGACTCAGGCGCGCCTGCGGCCCACTGCCGCGGTGACGACGCGCCAGCCGAGCACCAGCAGCGCTGACATGATCGTCGCGACGAGGATGAACGACCAGTGGGGGAGCCCGCCGTTACGCAGGGTCCAGATACCCAGGCCCACCACGACGGTGATGAGCCAGGCGGTGACCCCCGCAGGCACAACACGGGCGCCGTTCCACCCGGCGATGACGATGACCACCCAGGAGAGCGCAATGCCCAGCAGGAAGGGCCACAGGGTGGACAACCAGCCTGCGACGTTGAGCGGCATGTCGTCGGTCTGGTGGGCAATGCGGGCGAAGAGCGCGAAGGCGGCGATGGCGACCACATCGGCGGACAGCGCGGAGATCCTTGTCATGAGTCCAACTCTATCGCCCGTTCCCGGGTGTCCCGCCCTGCGTAGAACAGGAAGTAGATCACCCAGCCGACGACGGTGGACAGCGCGAAGGAGATGAGGCGGTAGACGACGGCCGCGCCGGTGGCATCGACCGCGGTCATGCCGACGGCGACCAGGGTGGCGATGATCACCGCCTCCACGGTGCCCAGACCACCCGGCGTCACCTGGGCGGAGCCGGCCAGCTTGGTGGTGGTGTAGGCCAGCAGGATGCCCATGAGCGTCGTCTGGTCGGGGGCGGACTCCAGCCCGGGGGCCGTGCCGGTGACGGCCCAGACGCAGGCGTAGAGGGTGAAGGCGTCGAAGAGGCGGTTGAGCAGGGACCAGCCCGCGACCACCGCGAAACGGCCCCTGCTCAGGTGCACGGTGTCGAACTGGTGGAGCTGGGTGACGGCGGACTCGACGCCGGCATCACGGGGGCGGCGCAGCATCCGGTTCAGCGAGGGCATCACGGCCCGGATCCAGCGTTCGAGGTGCGCGGGGTGGTTGGCGGCCCAGTAGACCGCCCAGGACAGGGCAGCCATGGCGACGAGGGTGACCAGCAGGGACCACACGCTCACCCGGGCGCCGAGGAAGAACATACCGGCGGCGCCGATGAGCACCAGCCACATGGTGGAGACTGCGGAGCTCAGGACCAGGAACCAGCCGCACAGGAGTCGGCTCGCCCCCCAGCCGCGTTGCACGTGGTAGGTGAACACCGCGGAGAATGCCGGGCCGCCGGGAAGGGAGGTGGACCAGGAATTGGAGGCGATCGTGAGCCCGGTGGTCTGCGCCGGGGAGGCGCGCGTGCCGCCGGCCTCGAGAAGCAGCCGCATGACCTCCGCCATGGCGAAGAGCGACAGGAAGGTCGCGATCACCGCCAGGAGCACGCCCGTCGGCTCAGCGTGGCGGAGCCGACGGACGCCGTCGCCGAGGAAGGGCAGCTGGTCACGGAACGCCACCACGAGGATGATCAGCACCACGAGGGGGCCGAGCCAGCGGATCCACCGGTTGGTGGCGACCAGACGCAGCACGTCAGCGACCCAGCTGGCGGGGACCATCCCTGTCGACGGAGAGGCGGGCCATCAGCTCGCTGAACGGGATGAGCTCTTCGTCCTCGGCGGTGGAGCGCCCGCCGCGGGCGGCCTGGGCCTCGTCGACGACCATGACGGCGTCGTCATCCACCAGCAGGTCATCATGCTTCTCGACGCCCACCGGAGCCGATGCAGACACCGGGACAGACACCGGGGCCTCACCGTGGCCGAGGCGGGCGTAGGCGCGCTTGACGAAGGCCGGCGCCCACCAGTTGTCCTCGCGCAGCAGGTGCATGACGGCGGGGACCAGCATCATGCGGATGATGGTGGCGTCGATGGCCAGGGCGAAGATCATGCCGAAGGCGATGTACTTCATCATGACGATCTCGGAGAAGCCGAACGCGCCGGCCACGACGATCATGATGAGCGCTGCGGCGGTGATGATGGAACCCGTCTGGGCGGTGCCCCAGCGGATGGCGTCGTCGGTGGGTCTCCCGTTGTCACGGGCCTCAACCATGCGGGAGACGAGGAAGACCTCGTAGTCCGTGGACAGGCCGTAGACGATGGCGACGATGAGCACCAGCACCGGCGACATCAGCGGGCCCGGGGTGAAGTTGAACAGATCGGCGCCGACACCGCCGACGAACATGGCGGTGAGGATGCCCAGGGTCGCTCCGAGGCCGAGGATCGTCATGATGATGGCCTTCGCCGGCAGGACCAGCGAACCGAAGACCAGCGCCATGAGGATGAACGTGGCGATGACGATGTAGGCGGCCATCCACGGGAGCTTGTCCATCAGTGCCTCGATGGACTCGATCTCCATGGCGGGGGTGCCGCCGATGTACAGGCCGACGCCCTCCGGCGCCTCGATGGCGCGCAGCTGGTCGACGACCTGACTGTTGAGGTCGCGGTCCTGGATTCCGGCCGAGAGCACCGTCGTGCCGTCGACCGTGCCCTGGTCCGGGGTGAACGGCGACGTCAGCCCCTCGATTTCGCGCGCCTGGACGTAGATGTCCACCAGCTGCTGCTCCGTGGCGTCGGTGACCACGAGCTTCACCGGTTCGGTGCGGAAGGTGGGGAAGACGTCGTTGAACTCGTCCTGGGCCAGACGGACGTCATTGTCGGGCGGAAGGTAGGTCTCGTTGATGCCGCCGAACTTCACACCCGCCAGCGGCAGGGTGAGCGCGATGAGGATACCGGCGATGACGAGGGTGACCACCTTGGCATTGCGCATCGCCCAGGAGGGGATGCGGAACCAGAGGGTGTCCTCCAGCCTGCGGGCCGTGCGTTTCGTGCGTCGCAGGGTCCACTTGTCGATGTTGTGGCCGAGCAGGCCGAACAGTGCCGGCAGCACCGTCACGGACAGCAGGGCAGCGAGGCCCACCGCCGAGATCGCACCGTAGGACACGGACTTGAGGAAGGCCTGCGGGAACACCAGCAGACCGGACAGCGCGACCGCGACCATCGCCGCGGAGAAGACCACCGTTTTTCCGGCGGTGGCGGTGGTGGTGCCCACCGCATCGGGCACACTGGACCCCTTGTCCAGCTCCTCGCGGAAACGCGACACCATGAACAGGCCGTAGTCGATGGCCAGGCCCAGGCCGAGCAGGGTGACCACCGACTGGGCGAAGACGTTGACCTGCACGGTGCCGGCCAGAATCGACAGGATGCCCAGCGAGCCCGCGATGGAGAGGACGCCGACGACCAGCGGCATGAAGGCCGCCACGACGGAACCGAAGACCACCAGCAGGAGCAGGCCCACCAGGGGGAGGGCCACGACCTCGGCGCGGACGATGTCGCCCGCCATGCCGTCATCGAGGGAGTCGGCGACGGCGGTTGCCCCGGCGACCCTGGTGGTCACCTCCCCGGGCAGATCGTCGGCCACGAGGGAACCCTCGATGGCGCGGTAATCCTTCAGGGTCTGTTCCCCGTCGCCCGCGAGACCGATGGCGGCGAAGGCGACGGAGCCGTCCTCGTTGATCAGCTGGGCGTTGCGGGTGTCGAAGTAGCTGGTGACGTGGGCGATCTCGTCCGGGTGATCGGCCTTGAGATCTTCCAGGTGGGAGGCGATGGCGCCGAAGGTCGTCGGGTCGTTGAGCGAGCGACCCTCGGGTGCCTCGAACATGAGGATGACGTCGCCGCTGTTGTCACGCCCGAAGGTCTCCAGCTCGATGGCGGCGGCCGCGGTGGAGCTGGAGCCGGGGTCGTCCCAGCCCTCCTGGCTCATTCGGTCGCCGAGCCGTAGACCGAAGGTGACGTACAGCACCAGGATCGCGGCGATGACGATCAGGGGCACGAGGCGGCGGTGGTGATAGGAGAAATGTCCCCACTTCTCGAACATCGGCCTTCCCCTTTCTGTCAGTGGTTGTTCTGTCAGTTGTTGCGGCCTGCCAGCAGAGCCGACAGGGGGCGGAAGGGCTGGAGCCATGCGCCTTCGTCGGGGAGCTGGTCCAGGCTGATGCGGGGAAGCGGCTCCCGGAAGACGCCGGTGATCTCCTCGAGGTCGACGAAATCGATCGTATCGGAGCCGACTGCCCAGGAGGCGTGCTCGTGGAAGCCGAGGACGGTGACGGGCAGGCCCTCGGCGATCAGTTCGTCGATGGTCTCCCTGAAGTTCTGCCCGTCGGCCGAGGCCACGACCAGCCCGCGCAGTACGCCTTCTGCATGGCGCCGGCGGATGTGGGCGATCATGTCGGGGTCGACGTCGGAGTCCTCGTCCGTCTTCGGCTTCGCGAAGACAGCGAAACCGACGTTACGCAAAGCCTCCACCCAGGGGCGGACGACGTCCGCACCGCCCGGGGTGACGTTGGTGAACACGGTGGCCTCCGCCTCGACGCGACTGCCCGTCTCATGGGAGAGCTTGCCGGCGCGGGCGAGCAGCCAGCGACCGATGGCGTCGAAACGCGGACGGTACGCGGCGGTGGGGCGACCACCGAGGATGGCTCCCAGACCCATGTCCAGGTTCGGGGCGTCCCAGACCAGCAGAAGGTTGTCGGGGCCGGGGGGATCCTGGGCGCGGTAGTGGTGGGTGGACTCGTGAAGGTCGCTCACGGTGGGTGCTCTTCTCTTGAAATGAGGGAAAATCAGGCGGGCGCGTCAGTGCGCTGCCAGAGGAATTCGGTGATGGTGTGGTCTTTGTCCAGACCCTTGCCCTCGAACTTGGTGATGACCTGACGGTCCACCAGCTGCGGGCACTGCGCCCACGGCCAGCTCTTGTGTTCCAGGAGCGGCTCGGCGTCGACGAGCTCGGCGATCCACTCGGCGTAGTCGGCGTGGTCGGTGGCCACGTGCAGGACCCCGCCCGGCTTGAGGCGGGTGGCGATCAGGTGCAGCGTGCCGGTCTGGATGATGCGGCGCTTGTGGTGGCGCGCCTTCGGCCAGGGATCGGGGAAGAAGATGCGGACCCCGTCCAGGGAGCCGGGGGCGATCATGCGGGCGAGGACCTCGACGCCGTCGCCACGCACCATGCGGATGTTGTCGATGCCGCCGCGCACGGCCGAACCCAGCAGCTTCGCCAGGCCCGGCTTGTACAGCTCGACGGCGATGATGTTGGTGTCAGCCTCCAGGGGTGCCATCGCGGCGGTGGAGGTGCCGGTGCCGGAGCCGATCTCCACGATGGTGGGTGCGCCGGTGCGGCCGAACCACCCGTCGACGTCGATAAGCTCATCGGAGAGCACCCGGCCGAGGCGCGGCCAGTTCTCGTCCCAGAGTTTCTCCTGGTTGTCGGTGAGCGTGCCGCGGCGGAAACTCACTGTGCCGAGGCGCGGATAGTCGCGGCCGTCGTCGCCGAAGTCGGTCTGCAGGGGACGGCCGGCGGGCAGATCGCCCAGGGGCCGTTCTTTATCGGGAAAATCAGAAATAGACATCAGTACCTATTCTTCCCCTGCAGTGGGCAAACTTCAATTTTCCTCCGCCCCGGTTGCGGTTCGCGGGCCGCCGGGTGAGGATGGGCGCGGATCAACCCGGGGGAGGGGGTGGGGCATGCGCACGCCTGAGATCTTCATCCGCGCCGCCGACTGGGCGGACGCGCGCGATTTCGGCTGCCTCGCGGGCATCGCCCTACGCCGGGTGCTTCTCGAGCTCACCGGCCCGCCCCGCGTGGGGGCCTGCACCCTGGACGGCCCCGCCCGGGTCCCTGAATCCTGGCAGGTCAGAGAGGTTGCCGTCACCTGGCCCGCCACCACCCCGGGTATCGACGTCCTCGTGCTCATCCACCCCGGGCCCCTGACTGCCGCGGTCCGTTCCCGCATCGCGGCAGGCCCCCAGGCGGTCCTGGTGGTTCCCGCCCTCCCGGAGTCCGGCCCCTGGTCCCCGGAGCTGCTTCTCGACGTCCGCACCCGCCTCCTCCACGGCGAACTCCGCGCGCTGGCCGCGCGGCACCCCCACGTGGCGGAGGAGCTGCTGGCCGTCGCCGGTGCCGGCGGGATGACCGTGCCCACCCCCCGGATCGCCGTCATCAGCCCCGATCCGCAGGTGCGTGTGGAGCTGCCCGGCATGGAGATCGTCGCGGACGCCCATGTGGACGCCGTGCTCGCGGTCGCCCCGCCCGCCGGTTGGGCCGACGTCGACCACCCCACGTTGCGCGACGCCGCCCGCCGTGCCGGACGACTGATCTCGACCGCCCCGCTCCCCGCCGAGATCCCCGGCACCGTCGTCCGGCCCGGCCGCCCACTCGCGGACGCCGTCCGGCATGCGCTCACCCTCCCCGCCTCCCCGCCGCCCGTTCCCCGCCCGGGTACCTGGCTGCGCGCCGCCGACCAGCTGGAACGCCGGCGACGTCTGCTTCTCGACGCCCGCCTCGCCGACCTCGTCGCCCGCCGTGCCCTCGGGGACCTCACGGCCCTGGCCCGTGGGCACGGGCTCGCCCCCGCCTCGCCGCCCGACTTGCGGGAGGTCGCCGGGCAGGCCGTGCTCATCGCACTGGCCGTCGGCGTGGCCACGGGACGTTCAGCCTGGTCGGTGGGTCCCCTGGCGGGCGTCCTGGTGGGGGCCGCCGCCGCCCTGGCCGCGGGAGGGTTGCGGTGGCGGAGGGGACGCAGAGAAGCGCATTCCGTCTGGGCGCGGGACGAGGCCGCCCGCATTCGACGGGCACCCACCCACGCGCCGGCCGCCTGGCTGCGCCGAACACTGGCCGAGGAGCTGCAATGAATGAATGGTGGTCGAGTCTGCACGGGCTCGAGGATCTGACCGGGGCCGGGGACGGCGACACGCTGCGCCTCCGGTTGGGCGGGGAACAGCTCGAACTCGACGGCGCCGTGGGGGATTCCGTCACCCTCACCGACCCGGGTGGCACGACCGTCTATGCCGACCTTGACGGCGACGGCGTTGTCGATCACATTTCCTCGGTCCATCAGGACGGGGGATACGACGTATTCACCGCCGATCCGCACCGCGCGGCCTGGGGTCTGGTCGCCGATGTTTCCGGAATCTTGCCCTCCGACGGGGGCTCCGAGTGGGGTTTGCCCTCCGATGGCACCCCCGAAAAGGGGACTGCGGGCAGGGGGGAGAACCCGGGAAAAGCCGGGTGGCATCGGATTGAACGGGGATAAACTGGCAGGTTATGACGTATGACACGTCCTCAATAACTCTATCCGTAGCCGAACACGCATTGAAATGGATAACCTGTAGGGCGAGATCTCTGCCGAGTGAAGAATTAATCAGGAGTACTAATGACGACTGCAATCAAGGGCCTGGTGGGCCCCGCCCCGACCGACAACGAGAAGCTCCTCTCCTGGATTGCAGAGGCGGTCGAATTGTTCGAGCCTGAGGCGGTCGTCTTCGCCGATGGTTCGCAGGAGGAGTGGGATCGCCTCACCTCAGAGCTCATCGAGGCAGGGACCCTGATCAAGCTCAACGAGGAGAAGCGCCCCAACAGCTTCCTCGCCCGTTCCAACCCGGACGACGTCGCTCGCGTGGAGTCCCGTACCTACATCTGCTCCGAGAACGAGGAGGACGCCGGCCCGACCAACAACTGGGTCGCCCCGGCCGAGATGAAGGCCGAGATGACCGAGGTCTACCGTGGCGCCATGAAGGGCCGCACCATGTACGTCGTCCCCTTCTGCATGGGTCCGATCACCGATCCGGATCCGAAGCTGGGCGTCCAGCTGACCGACTCCGCCTACGTCGTCCTCTCCATGGCCATCATGACCCGTATGGGTGCCGAGGCCCTGGCCAAGATCGGCACCGACGGTGACTTCGTCCACGCACTCCACTCCGTCGGCGCTCCGCTCGAGCCCGGCCAGGAGGACGTGCCGTGGCCGTGCAACGACACCAAGTACATCACCCAGTTCCCGGACACCAAGGAGATCTGGTCCTACGGTTCCGGTTACGGCGGCAACGCCATCCTGGCGAAGAAGTGCTACGCCCTGCGTATCGCTTCCGTCATGGCCAAGGAAGAAGGCTGGATGGCTGAGCACATGCTCATCCTCAAGCTGAACTCCCCGGAGGGCAAGAGCTACCACATCGCCGCCGCCTTCCCGTCCGCCTGCGGCAAGACCAACCTCGCCATGATCACCCCGACCATCGAGGGTTGGACCGCCGAGGTCGTCGGCGATGACATCGCATGGCTCAAGCTCCGTGAGGACGGCCTCTACGCCGTCAACCCGGAGAACGGTTTCTTCGGTGTCGCCCCGGGCACCAACTACGCCTCCAACCCGATCGCCATGCGCACCATGGAGCCGGGCAACACCCTGTTCACCAACGTCGCGCTCACCGACGACGGCGACATCTGGTGGGAGGGCATGGACGGAGAGAAGCCGGCGCACCTCGTCGACTGGCTGGGCAACGACTGGACCCCGGAGTCCGGCACCAACGCCGCACACCCGAACTCCCGCTACTGCGTCGCCATCGAGCAGAGCCCGGCGGCAGCGCCCGAGTTCAACGACCCGAAGGGCGTCAAGATCGACGCCATCCTCTTCGGCGGCCGCCGCGCCGACACCGTCCCGCTGGTGAGCCAGTCCTTCGACTGGGAGCACGGCACCTTCATCGGTGCGACGCTGTCCTCCGGCCAGACCGCCGCCTCCGCCGAGGCCAAGGTCGGTTCCCTGCGCCACGACCCGATGGCCATGCTGCCGTTCATGGGCTACAACGCCGGTGACTACCTGCAGCACTGGATCGACATGGGCAACAAGGGCGGCGACCGTATGCCTTCGATCTTCCTGGTGAACTGGTTCCGCCGCGGCGAGGACGGCCGCTTCCTGTGGCCGGGCTTCGGCGACAACTCCCGCGTGCTCAAGTGGGTCATCGACCGCATTGAGGGCCGTGTCGGCGCCGACGAGACCATCGTGGGCAACACCGCCCGCGCCGAGGACCTGGACCTCACCGGTCTGGACACCCCGCTCGAGGACGTGAACGAGGCGCTGTCCGCACCCGCTGCCGACTGGTCCCGCGACGTCGCCTCCAATGAGGAGTACCTCGCCTTCCTCGGCCCGCGCGTGCCGAACGAGGTGCACGAGCAGCTGGGCAAGCTCAAGGAGCGCATCGAGGCCGCCCAGGCCTGACCCGCCGAGACTCGACAAGAACCCCCCACCCCCAGGCTGACCACGGTCCCTGGGGGTGGGTGTTTCATGTGGGGAGGTCACGCCCGGGGGTGTCCCGGGGTGTGGGCGGACACGCCGACTTCGCCACCATGACTTCGCCGCCGTAGACCCCGATATCAGGGTGATGTCCGGTGACGTGAAGTCGGGGGGAAGGGGCGTACGCCACCACTCCTACCGGCGACGCAGGACCAGCACCAGGTTGGACACCAGGAACTCGCGGAGCAGCGGGACGCGGACCATCCACCACGCCCAGGCGGGATGGTACCGGGGGAAGGCCGCGACCAGGGTGGCGCCCTCGACCTGCCGGGCCCAGCGCAGCCCTTCGGCGCAGGAGACGTTGAAGAGCGACTCGCCGAAGACGTTCTTCGGGGGGTGACCGTGGCGCGATTCGTATCGACGCCGCGCGAAGTCACCGCCGACGTAGTGCTCCCAGACGCCGGTCTCGTGGCCACCGAAGGGGCCGAGCCAGACGGTGTAGCTGAGGATCGTCAGCCCACCGGGGCGGGTGACGCGCAGCATCTCCTCCCCCATGGCCCAGGGGTCCGGGACGTGCTCGGCGACGTTGGATGAGTACACCACGTCGAAGGTGTCGGCGCGGAAGGGGAGTGACCGGCCGTCGCCACGCACGGAGCCGGGCACGGTGATGCCGGCGGCGGCCATCTCGCCCACGTCGGGTTCGACCGGGACGTACCAGGCGTCCTTCTCGGCGAAGGCGTCGGCGAAGTAACCGGGGCCGCCGCCGACGTCGAGCACCGATGCTCCTGTGAGGGGCCGGTCCACCAGGTCGGAGCGGAGGGCGCTGATGAGCGATGCCGTGTCCTCGGCGAGCGGCCGGTAGAAGAACTCCGGCCGGGTCTGTTCGTGCCGGAGGGCCCGGAGCAGGGAGAAGGAGCGGCGCAGGGTGGCCAGGCGTCGGGTTCGGGGCATCACGGAATACATCGTGGCACAGGTAGGCTTGTGCGGACCATGAAGATCCTTCTCCTGTGCTGGCGCGATTCGACCCACCCGCAGGGTGGCGGCTCGGAACGCTACCTGGAACGTGTGGGCGAGTACCTCGCCGGCCGTGGTCACGAGGTGGTGTACCGGACGGCCGGGCACACGGATGCACCCCGACGTTCTCATCGCAACGGTGTGCGCTTCTCTCGCAGCGGCGGCAAGTTCACGGTCTACCCGAGGGCGTGGGTGGGGATTCTGCTGGGCAGGGTGGGCATCGGCACGCTGGGGGACATCGACGTGGTGGTGGACACCCAGAACGGCATCCCCTTCTTCGCGCGGCTGGTGGCGGGCCGGCCGACGGTGCTGCTCACTCACCACCGGCACAAGGAGCAGTGGCCGGTGGCGGGCCGCGCACTCGCGGTGCTGGGCTGGTTCCTGGAGTCGCAGGTTGCGCCGCGTGTCTACCGGGGTGCGCAGTACGTGACGGTTTCGGAGTCCTCGCGGGCGGACCTCATCGAGCTGGGGGTGCGCGAGGAGGACATCACCATCATCCGTAACGGCCTCGACCCGGTGCCGGAGAGTATTCCGCTCCTGGACGGCAACGGTGCGACCCACCTGGTCACCCTCTCCCGCCTGGTGCCGCACAAGCAGATCGAACACGCGATGGACACGCTCGCGCAGCTGCCCGGGAACGTGGTCCTGGACGTCATCGGGTCCGGTTGGTGGGAGGACGAGCTCCGCCAGTACGCGCAGACCCGCGGCGTGGTCGATCGTGTCTGCTTCCACGGCCAGGTCACCGAGGACTACAAGCACGCCCTGCTGGCGCGCGCCACGGTGCACCTCATGCCCTCCCGTAAGGAGGGTTGGGGCCTGGCGGTCATGGAGGCCGCTCAGCACGGCGTGCCCACCATCGGTTACCGCACCGCCGGTGGCCTGCGGAACTCCGTCCTCGACCGCGAGACCGGCCTGCTCGCCGATTCCCCGGCGGAGCTCACGGAGCTGACGGCCCGACTGCTTGCCGACGCCGAATTCACCCACCGTCTCGGTGAGGCGGCCAGGAAGCGTGCGGAGGGTTTCTCCTGGGCGCAGACCGGAGGGCGGTTCGAGGAGCTGCTCACCGCCATCGCGCAAGCCACACCCCGGCGGGGATGAGCAGCCACACCGCCAGCAACGTGAGCCCCAGTCTGCGAGGCTGCGGCCCGGCGGCGGTCTCCACCACCTGACCCTCGGAGACGACCACACCCACCCCCAGATCCTCCAGCGCGGCCATGTCGCGGGCCTCCCACGCGGCGATGGCGGACCGCCAGCGGGGCGAGGGGGCGTCGACAAGCACTCCGTCGACGCTGAGCGCGCCGGATTCGACGGTGGGCAGCGCCTTGGCCAGGGGGTTGATCATCACGATGCCGTCGGCACGCCGGACGAGCGTCGGTTCGTCGACGAGCAGCACGTCGCGACCGTCCACCAGGTCCACGAGCGACCGGTCGACGGCCACCGGCTGCGGACTCAACGGGGCGAGAGCCCGCGGCGCGTCGGGCACCTGGAGCAGCGCCAGGACAAGTACGAGGCCGGCCGCCCAGGTGCGTGTCGACGCCGCCGCAGCCACGTAGGCCGGCAGTGCCAGGACGGTGAGTTTGCTGGCGTCGCGGACCAGGCCGGCGCCGGGGACGGTGGCGATCAACCATCCCAGCACCCCGGGTGCCAGCCACGCGAACACGGCGCCCCCCAGGCCGACACCGGCCAGCCACAACAGGGGCGCAGGCACGCGGCGGGCGGCGGTGAGCAGCAGGGCGAACAGGAGCACCCCGGCCAGGGCGAAACCGATCTCCCGGGAGGGGGGCACTGCGTCGGCGTTCCAGATCCCCCCGAGTCCCACGAGGGCGCCGGGTGCCCCGACGTACCCCTCTGCACGCGGGGCGAAGGCCGCGGCGGATTCCGCGACCGCACCCCCGCTGTGGATCAGGCCGGGGACCAGCCACGGCAGGCAGCACAGGACGCCGAGCAGCAGAGTCCGCCCCCGGTGGGCGCGGGCGGTGGCCACGCCTGTGAACAGTGCGAACAGGGCGCCGGTGGGGGTCAGCGACGCCGCCCACATGGCCACCCACGCCACCCCGGGGCGCCCTGACATTCCGGCGACGGCGATGAGGGGGAGCAGCCACCCGGCGATGACCAGCGACCAGTGGCCCTGCAGAAGGCGTTCCACCACGAAGGGGTTCCAGAGGACGAGGGTGAGGGAGGCGAGCGTGGACAAGCGGGTTGCGCCCTGGAACCGGGCCAGCCACACCGCGCCGACGGCGCCGGCGACCGCACCGGCCAGGATGAGACCGCGCGCGACCCAGGAGGCCGGCAGGACAGTCCCGAGCAGCGCCAGCAGCCCGTCCTGCGGGGCGTTGCGGGCCGGCAGATCTCCGGTCCCCAGCGCGCCGGGGGACAGCGCCGGGGAATCGAGGACCAGCATGTCGCGCAGCGCCAGCTGGCCGGGCAGGGCGAGCGGCCACAGCAGGGCGACGATGAGCACACCCGCCCACAGGGGCGACCACCTCACCCTGCTCAGGATGCCTGCCCCCGACGTTCCCGGAGCAGAAGCACCACCGCCCAGATCACGGCCACCAGGGCGATGGCCTTGAGGACGACGGCGAAGATCTGCAGCACGCGCAGCGTCGACACCACCTCGGCGGCTTTGTCGTGCTGCCGGGCGAGCGTCTCATCGTCCCAGGTGGAGGAGGTGTGGAGGAGGGTGAACTCCGGCGAGGGGTCGAAGGCGCGTTCCTCCGCCTGGGCGCGGTCGACGGCGAAGTAGACGTGGATCCGCTCCGCGGTGTCCACGATCGTGCCGGACTTCGGCTCCACCCACACCGTGCGGTCGATGGCGTACCAGGGCGAACCCGTGCCCCAGGCCCGGAGGGAGTCGAGGACACCAGCTTCCGGTGCCTCCGGTCGCGGCCGGTTGTCATCGGGGTCGCTCAGGGGGAAGGCGGTGAAGGTGTGGTGGAACTCGAAGGTCTCCAGGCCGTTGCGATCGACCTCACCGACATAGTCCAGCAGGAGGGGTTGCTCGGCGATCATGTCGTAGCGCGGGTAGGAACGGGGCTCGGGAGGGAAGGGGAAGAAGTACTGCAGTCCCTCCCGGACGAAGGGGCCGGTGCTCGTGCCGTCGGCCAGACCCGGCACGGACGTCTCCACCCGGCTGACGGGATCCGCGACGGGGTAGGTCGAGCTGCGGTCCAGGCGCAGCGAGTCCCTCAGCTCGAGGACCACGGACTCTCCGGCCAGCAGCCTGGTCGTGGCCTCGACGTTGATGTCGCCGGGTTCCTCTGACTCACCGGTGTGCACCCGCAGATCCCGGTGGGTGGTGGTCTCCATCACGAGGCAGGAGTAGGGCACGTCGGGGAAGGAGCCGTCGCGGCATTCCGGGCGTTCCCGGTTCTGATCCGGAACCGCACCGGAATCGACGGCGGAGGGAGCGAGCATGACCGTGTCCGCCGGACGGGTGGTGAAGCTCTCCTGCAGATCCAGGGGCAGGGGTTTCAGCTGGGTGATCACCAGTGGTGGCAGGAGCGAACCAAGCAGGAACACAACCGCGGCGATCAGCAGCAGCCGGATAGGCGGGCGCCGGAACACACTCTCAGACAAGGTTTGCACGGTCCTATTCGTTAAGATCGCCGGAAACGCCCCCGGGCGTGCTCCGATGACGACAACCAGAGCGGGAGGTGTGCCGCATGTCCGTTCCATCCTACAAACAGCGTCGCCTCCCCGGACTGGAAGGACTGCGTGCGGTCGCTGCCTTCGGCGTGGTCCTCACCCACGTGGCCTTCCAGACGGGACTCGACCCCCGCTCGGTGGTCGGTTCGGTGCTCGCGCGCTTCGACTTCTTCGTGCCAGTGTTCTTCGCGCTCTCGGCGTTCCTGTTGTGGCGCAACCATCATGATGACCATGCTCCCGCCACCATCGGCCGTTACCTGCTCAACCGCACCGGCCGGATCATGCCGGCCTATCTGGTGTGCGTGGTGGCGGTGATCCTGTTGCTGCCGGAAGCCTCACAGATGGGCGGCAGGCAGATCCTGGCCAATCTCACCCTCACCCAGGTCTACTTCGTCGACGGCCTGGCCCCGGGGCTCACGCACCTGTGGTCGCTGAGCGTGGAGGTCGGCTTCTACCTGGCGCTCCCGCTGCTCGCGCTGACCCTCGGCCGACTGCCCCGGCGTGCCCGGATCCTGGCGATCCTCGGCCTGGCGATCCTCAGCCTGGGGTGGGCCTGGCTTCCGTTCGTCATGGCAGGCCCCGATGCGGAGACCGGAATCTCCAACCGTCAGATCTGGCCGGTCGCCTACGCCCCCTGGTTCGCGGTGGGCATGATCGCCGCCGAGATGTCGGACAGGGTGCCCGCCTGGGTGCGTCGGGTCCTAGAGGTCCGCTGGGTGTGGTGGTGGCTCGCCCTGGCGACGGCGTGGGTCGCCGGACAGGAGTGGTTCGGTCCGGTGGGTCTCGCGCACCCGGAGCCGGCGGAGTTCATGCGACGTGTGCTGGCGGGGACGGTGTTCGCCTTCGCGATCGTCGTCCCGGAGGCCCTGGCGCCGGGATCCCGCTGGCTGGCAGGCCCGGTGATGCAGACGCTGGGCCGCTGGTCCTACTCCATCTTCCTGTGGCACGTGGCGATGCTCTCGCTCGCCTTCCCGCTCCTCGGACTGAACTACTTCTCCGGGGGTTTCTGGCCGGTCCTGGCGGTGACGCTGGTGCTCACGGTGCCGGTGGCGGCCGCCAGCCACGTATTCCTCGAGGAACCGGGCAGGAGACTGATCAGGGCAGCGACGAGCAGGAGGGCCAGGGCGGCAGAATCACCGGCGTAGTCGCCGCTCGGCCACGGCCCCCGCGCCAGCCAGGCACCCGCCACGCTGAGCAGCACGAACGCCAGGAGTCCGGCGGGGATCAGGGTGACACGCAGCACCAGCAACGCCACCATGGCGGCCAGCAGCCCCGGCCAGCCGGCGACGAGAAAAGCGGTGACCGCCCCCAGCGACAGCAGGCCGACGCCGGTGCCGGGGCGCGGCCCCACCACCGTCCACTCCCCGCGCCTGCCGCGGATGACCACCACTGCGGCACCCAGCACGGTGAGCAGCGCCAGCGCCCCACCACCGAAGAGCAGCCCGCGGTAGGCGGGGTCGCCGGCGAAGGAGAACTCCACCCTTCCCCCGGTGCCGGCGGGCAGGCGGAAGGCCTGGGTGGCGGCGTCCACGACGAGCGGCTCGAGGGGCAGCCCCGCCACGCTGGCCTGCAGGCCGGGGTTGGCGGACCGCCCGGTGAGCAGTATCCGGTCGGTGTCGTCGGCGGCCGCGATGTCCCGGCCGGTGGACCCGAAGGCGGGTGAGGGGTCGAAACCCTCTTCGGTGAGGGTGACCCACTCCGCGTCGGTGGCCAGGCGGTGCACGCCCGGAGTCAGCTCGACGAGGTCGCCGGGGGAGTACTCGACGTCGTCGATGGTGACGGCGTCGGAGGGGGTGTTGAGAAGCAGCTGCATCGGGCGGGGCGCGGTGAAGTCGCGGATGAGGTGCCCGGTGTCCAGGGTGAGGCGCTGGAAGAGGAACTGGCGCACGTCCGGTGAGGTGTCCGGCACGGTGACTACGCGTTCGAGCCGGTGGTTGTCGATGGTGATCTCGGAGAGACCGACGGGTTGGGGGCCGGTGAGCGTCACACGCAGGGTGTCGTAGGTGCCGCGCAGGTGGAATGTCGTCGGTTCCTCGCCGATCTCGACTGTCCGGCCGTTGAGGTCGATCGTGGTGTCATCCGTGGCCGCGATGGTGACGGCGGGGTCAGCCAGCTGTCGGTCGGGGGCCAGCTCCAGCCACTGCCCGTCCGGCGGTCCCGGGGTGGGCCACCAGGCGGTGTCCGGCTCACCGTCCACGGCGGCGGTGATCGAGCGGGCGGCGTCGGCGCCGCCGAAACTGCCGGCGTCGGCCGCTGATGAGCTGGCGGTGACGGTGCCGCCGTGGGTCTGCACCCGCGTGAACGGGCCGGCCGAGGGGTAGTCGGGCACGGCGTTGCGGGAGCCGACGCTCTCGCCGAGGTCAGCGAGGGGTGCGGAGACCGCCCCTTCCAGCGTGCCGTAGTGCCGCACCGTCAGCGCCGGGGTGTCGGTGACGATCTCGGCGTCCGAATCCACGAGCACGCGTGGCCCGGGTCCGTGGATCATGTCCAGCACGGCGAGACTCTCGCCGCCACCGGCCACCCGTACGGGCTGCTGGTCGGTGAGGGCCAGGTCGGCTACGGGATCGAGGATCACCACCTCCAGCTGCTCCTCCGCACCGAAGCGGTGGACCTCGGACCCTGTCGCCCCGGCGAGCCTCTCCACGTCGATCTGCTCCGCGCCCCCCACCAGGTCACCGCGGTTGAGCACCGCGCCGATGCCGAGGCGGCGCAGGGCGTCGGCCCCGGCGGCCGGGTCGTGGTGCAGCACGGCCATCACTCCGTCGAGGCCGCGGACGGCCTCCGGGGGGATGAGCGGGACGGCGTCGCGGACGGCCCAGGGGACATCGAGAAGCGGCTGTGCGGGTTCATCGCGGGTCCAGCCCCAGGTCTGCCGGGCGAAGGACGCCTCCGGAACGATCAGGGTGCGCGTCCCCCGGGCCTGCGCGTTGAGCAGGTTGGTCGCCTCCTGCCAGTAGGCGGGCACGTACTCGTAGGCACCGCGTGGCAGCAGCCGACCCGACCAGGCAGGGGCCATCGACGCCACGCCGATGACGATCACCAGTACGGCGGTCGCTTCCCGACGTCCCGGGTTCAGCACGCCACCCCACGTCGAGGGGATGCGCAGCTGCGTACCGAGGGCGGCCACCCCGATGAGCAGCGGGATGCGCACCAGGGGATCGAACTTGTGGAGGTTGCGGAAGGCCGCGAGGGGGCCGTCGAGAAGCGTCAGCCACTGTCCGGCCAACGGACCATGCGCGGCACCGAGCACAGCCACCCCGGTCAGCAGCATGCCCACCCACAGCCGACGGTGCGGGGTGGTGCGCAGCGTCAACCCCCAGAGCCCGAGGGCGGCGACGGCCGTGGTGGCGAGCACGAAGACGGGGGAGGAGACCAGCAGGTGGCCGGCCTGGCGCTCGGTGTCCACGAACGGCGCCCAGCTGGTGGTGCCGCGGAGAATCTCGATGAGGTTGAGCCACCGTGTGGTCACGTACGAGGATTCGATGAAGTCCGTGAACGGCACCGAATAGTGACCGAGCACCAGCAGTGGGCCGATCCACCACAGGCTCACCAGGAGGCAACCGGCGAGCCAACCGGTGAGGGTGCGCAGCGCGTGGCCGTCCCGACGCAGGAGACGCCAGACGATGACCAGACCCGCGGGCAGACAGGCGGCGATGGTGGCGGTCGCGTTGACCGCCCCCATCATCGCGACCGGGATCGTGGCGGCGGCCACCGCGCGGAGGCCCAGAGGCCCGAGGAAGGGCAGCAGCACCCAGGGGGCGAGCATCACCGGCCAGGTTTCCGAGGAGATGGCCGTGAGCGTGGTCAGCGTGCGTGGGGAGAGGGCGAAAAGAAGCGACGCCAACACCCCGAATGCCGGGGAACCCACGTTGATACGTTGCGTGAGCAGCAGGAACCCTGAGTAGCCGACACCCGTGACCAGCAGCCACCACAGGCGCTGTGCGATCCAGTCCGGCAGTGGATCGGTGAGCACGAAGAACGCCCCGTGCGGGAATAGGTAGCCGTACGCCTGATTCTGCAGCTGTCCGAGCGTGAAGGTGTCCGTCCACGCGTGCGTGGCCTGGGAGAGGAAACCTGCGGGATCGACCGCCAGGTCATGTTTTGTGTCGGCCGCGACCAGACCCGGGGGTTGGAGGAGGCTGATCAGCGCCAGGAGCACCCAGCCGAGGATGTACGGCACGAATCTCCCCCGCGCCGGGTCAGCCCCGGGTGCCGTACTCCGGGCCACCGAGCAGTGCGTCCTCCGCAGGCACGGCGTTGCCCTGCGGAACGTTGTCCTGGCCGGAGAAGGACGCGACCCCGATGACCGAGACCACTCCGAGGGCCACGCCGACGACCGCGCTGGCAATCACCGAGCTCAGTGAGCGGCGGTTGAGGGAATCGGAATAATAGGACATGGCTGGGTATCCTACTCTTCATGACTCCGGCGGGACAACGAACACGGGAATGCCTGCGTTGTGCAGCACGCCCTCCGCGGTGGAGGGCTGCCACAGGGATTTCCATGCGCTCGCGTTCCGGGTGCCGGTGACGATGACGTCAGGTTCCAGCACACGTACGGCGTCCACGATCGCCGACCAGACGGACGTCTTCGCCTCGACCAGGTGGGCGCGGGCGACGAGTCCGAGGGACTCGGCCAGCTCCACGCCTTCCTCGCAGGTGTCACGTGCCCGGGCGTAGGCCGGATCATCCTCCTCGGTGTCCGTCACCCACTCCGCCTGACGCAGCCCCGACATGCCGCCGACTCTGGCCGCCGTGCGGTGCAGCGGCTCCCAGGCGGTGAGTATCTCCACCTCCCGGGGGTTCAGCAGTCGGGCGGCCGATGACATGGCCCGCCGGGACTCCCGGGATCCGTCGTAGGCGATGAGCATCGTCGTGGTCACGGGCGACATCACATTCCTCTGGAGTCGTTTTTCCGATGTATTCGTGGCCCCAGTCTAACGACGCCTCATGCACACTGTTAGTGTGCGCGTCGCAGTAATCCACGGAAAGGACGCACTACGTGAGCATCATCGGCAGTCATGCCGCCCGCCCCCTGGCCGCCCTTGTCGCGGCCTGTGCGCTGGTGGGCGGTCTGGTCGCGTGCGCGGATCCGCAGGAGCAGCCACCGACGACGACGTCGGCTGCGGCGACGTCGGCCAGCGCGACGGTGCCCACCCCGGGCCTGGCCCCGGAACCCTCCGGGGTCGCCGGTGCGCGCGTGCCCGGGGAACAGCGCGCGAAGGCCGCGTCGCTCATGGTCGTCGGCGTGAACAACTACGACGATGCGCTGTGGAAACTGCAGCAGGGCGTCGGCGGAATCTTCATCACCAGCTGGGCGGACACGGAGCTGCTGACCACGCCGGGGCGCAACATCGTGGCGCTGCGCGAGGCCGTCGGGCGACCCTTCTCCGTATCCATCGACTTCGAGGGCGGGCGGGTCCAGCGGCATGAACACGTGATTGGACCGAGAATCTCCGCACGGGAGATGGCCGCCACGATGTCGCCGGAGCAGGTGGAGCATTATGCCCGGGAGCTGGGCAACTCCCTGCGCTGGCACGGCGTGACGGTGGATTTTGCGCCCGTGCTGGATGTCGACGCCGTCGGCCTGGACATCGTCGGCGACCGCGCCTTCTCCACGGACCCCCACCTGGCCGGTGAGTACGGCGCGGCCTTCGCCCGTGGACTGGCCTCGGCGGGCGTCACCCCCGTGTTCAAGCACTTCCCCGGCCATGGTCAGGCCAGCGGTGACACGCATCTGGAGCTGGCGGTCACGCCACCGGTGGAGCAGGTCATCGCCCACGATCTGCCGCCCTACTCGATCGCCCTGAAACAGGGTGGCGGCGCCGTGATGGTCGGCCACATGGTCGTGCCCGGCCTGGGCGACGGTGTAACACCCTCCAGCCTCGACCCCGCGGCATATGAGCTGTTGCGCAGCGGAAACTATCCCGGCGGCGTGCCCTTCGAGGGTGTGGTCTACACCGATGATCTGACCGGTATGCGCGCGATCACCGACCGTCACACCCTCCCGCAGGCGGTCGTCGCGGCGGTTCGCGCGGGCGCCGATCAGCCCCTGTTCTCCAGCGGCGGGGATCTGGTCGCGGCGATCGACGCGCTCGATGCGGCGGTCACCGCCGGGGAGGTCCCCGGGGAGCGTCTCGACGACGCCGCGCAGCGTGTCCAACTCCAACTCCTGTCCACCGGCGCCTGAGGCCGGTTCCACCTGCGATGTTTCGAGGGGCGTAGAAGTAGGCAAACCTGCACGTGGCCATTAATGTGAGACGGGTGAGCCAAGCAAAAAGCCAGCGCAGCGGTGGACGGGGACGTCGCATCATCCTCGGGGTGATCGTGGGCCTGATCGCCCTCGCCGCCATCACCTTCGGAGTGGACTACGCCCTGACCAAGGGAAACCTCCCCCGCGGTACCACGGTCGGTGGCGTGGACATCTCGGGGATGAGCCCCGAGGAGGCTCAGATGACCCTCGAACGTGAGCTCGGCGACGTGGTCAACCGGCCCGTCACCGTCAACGCCGGTGACCGGATGAGCGAGTTCGTGCCCGCTCAGGCCGGCCTGAGCCTCGACTTCGCGGAGACGGTCGCACAGATCGGGACCGAATCCCTCAACCCATTCCTCCGTCTGGAGGGTCTGATCGGATCCGACAAGGAGTCCGAGATCGTCTCCGCCACCGACGACGCCGCCCTCGAGCCCGAACTCGGGCGCATGCACGCCGAGCTGAGCGCCGATCCGGCGGACGGCCGGGTCGTGCTTGTCGACGGCCGCGTTGAGGTCACCGAGCCCGTCAACGGACAGATCATCGACCCCGCGGCACTGCGGGACGAGGTCACGGCCGACTGGCTCGACCCCGAGGGCGTCAAGGTCGACGCGGACGTCTCGCCGCCGGCCATCGGCGAGGCGGCCGTGAAGGAGGCCGCTGAGGGGGATGCAGCCGCAGCCGTGTCCGGACCGATCTCCGTGCTCGGGCGGGACGACGTCACCGGCGTCATCGAACCCGCCCGCATGGGTGAGGTGATCTCCTTCGTCCCCGAGGGTGAAACGCTGCGTACCCAGATCAACGTCGAGGCCGCGCAGGCTATCCTGGGTGCAGCACTCTCCACCACCGAGTCCACCCGCCAGGACGCCCGCATCAGCTTCGCGGGCGGCTCCCGCCAGATCACCCCGCACATCGACGGCGTCAAGATCAACTGGGAGGCCACCCTCGAGGGCTTCAACGACCGCCTCCTGAGCCGATCCCCCGAGGACCGGGAGTGGGAGGCCGTCTACGAGGACGACCCGGCCGATTTCACCACCGAGATGGCACAGACCGCCACCTTCGACGAGGTCGTCGGAGAGTTCACCACCTCCGGCTACTCCGCGGCCTCCGGCGTCAACATCTCCAAGGTCGCCTCCGTGGTCGACGGCGCCATCGTCGCACCCGGCGCCACCTTCTCCCTCAACGGCTACACCGGCCCCCGTGGCGCCGCCCAGGGCTACGTCGAATCCGGCATCATCATCAACGGTCGCGCAGGTGAGGCCGTCGGTGGTGGCATCAGTCAGTTCGCCACCACCCTCTACAACGCCGCCTACTTCGCCGGCATGGAGGACACCGCCCACACCCCGCACAGCTACTACATCTCCCGCTACCCGGCCGGCCGTGAGGCCACCGTGTACGAGGGCGCCATCGACCTGCGCTTCAAGAACACCTCCCCGTATCCGGTCCGAATCGAGACTTCCGTCGGTGGCGGCGACGTCGTCGTCCGACTCACCGGTGTGAAGACCACCCAGGTCGAATCCGTCAACGGCGGCCGCTGGGCACCCACCCAGCCCCGCGAGCAGACCGTCTCCGGCGACGACTGCATCCCCTCCGGCGGCGCACCGGGCTTCACCACCTCCGACACCCGCATCATCCGCGATCTCGCCGGCAACGAGATCTCCCGCGAGACGGACACCACGGTCTACGACCCACAGCCCATCGTCAGATGCTCCTAGATGTCTGAGCGGGTCTTCACCTACCCCTTCGCCGACATCTGGAAGCTGTACGTGGCGAAGGTGGAGCGGAAGGGACGGACCGTGGCGGAACTCGAGCAGGTCGTCGGGTGGCTCACCGGCTATTCCCCAGCGCAGTTGCACACCTTCGAGGGCGATCTGCGCGTTTTCTTCACCGGGGCACCCGCCCTGAACAGCAACGTCGGCCTGATCCGGGGTGTCGTCTGCGGAATCCGTGTGGAGGACATCGAGGACCCCCTCATGCAGCAGATACGCTGGATGGACAAACTCGTCGACGAGCTGGCCCGCGGCAGGAAGCTGGCCGGTATCCTGCGGGCTTAGAAGTGCCGGGGGGGGGGGGGAGTTCTCCCGTGGGAACTCACAAGGCCGGGCCCCAGGAACATTCCTGGGGCCCGGCCTTGACATGGAGCCGGCGACGAGAATCGAACTCGCACTCTCAGCTTGGGAAGCTGATGTTCTACCACTAAACTACGCCGGCATCAGTGCAGCTCAGTGCACTGCGAGTTACTTTAGCACCGGCCCGGCCGTTGACGGGAAATCCCCTGGTGGGCATGTCGCCGCCGAGTCTGGCGTAGACTGGCCGACGTGCTTCTTTCAGATCGTGACATCCGTGCGGCCATCGATTCCGGTGAACTGGTCATCGAGCCTTTCGAACCGGACAACATCCAGCCCTCCAGCGTGGACGTCCGCATGGACCGTTTCTTCCGGGTGTTCAACAACTCGAAGTACACGCACATTGACCCGAAGCTGCGGCAGGATGAGCTGACCAGCCTGGTGGAGGTCGAGGAGGGGGAGTCCTTCGTGCTGCACCCGGGTGAGTTCGTGCTCGCGTCGACGCTGGAGATGTTCACCCTGCCGGACAACCTGGCGGGCCGCCTCGAGGGCAAGTCCTCGCTGGGACGCCTGGGGCTGCTCACGCACTCGACGGCCGGGTTCATTGATCCGGGGTTCTCCGGCTACATCACCCTGGAGTTGTCGAACGTCGCGAACCTGCCCATGACGCTGTGGCCGGGGATGAAGGTGGGCCAGCTGGCGCTGTTCAAGATGTCCTCGCCGGCGGAGGTTCCCTACGGTTCGGGCAAGCTGGGTTCCAAGTACCAGGGTCAGCGCGGACCGACGCCGTCGAAGGCGTACCTGAACTTCAGCTGACCGGCCCAGCCGGATTGCCGACATTCATTCTCGTTTAATCCCCAGTTCATGTACGGCAGGTAAGACTTGTCGGTATGCGAATGACTGTCATCGGTACCGGATACCTGGGTGCGACCCACGCGGCCTGCATGGCTGAGCTCGGCCATGAGGTCCTGGGCGTGGACGTGGATTCCGCCAAGATCGAATCCCTCAGGGCGGGCACCGTCCCGTTCTACGAGCCCGGCCTGCCGGAGGTGCTCACCCGGAACCTGGAGTCCGGTCGGCTGGACTTCACCACCGATTACCAACGTGTCGCGGAATTCGCGAACGTGCACTTCCTGGGGGTGGGAACCCCACAGAAGCGCGGTTCCTACGCCGCGGACCTGACCTACGTGCGGGCGGTGATCGAGGATCTCGTGCCGCTGCTCGAAGGTGAGCACATCATCTTCGGCAAGTCGACCGTCCCTGTGGGCACCGCCGATGAGATGCAGGAACTGGCCGACAGCCTGGCCGGGCCCGGCGCATCCGTGGAGATCGCCTGGAACCCGGAGTTTCTCCGCGAGGGTTTCGCGGTCCAGGACACCATCTCTCCGGACCGCATCGTGCTGGGCGTGGGCCGTGGTGACGGCCGCGCGGAGGAGGTGGCACGGGAGGTGTACGCGGCGTCGATAAGCACAGGGACGCCGTTCCTGGTCATGGACCGCGTGACCTCTGAGTTGGTCAAGGTCTCGGCGAATGCGTTTCTGGCGACGAAGATCTCCTTCATCAACGCCGTGGCCGAGATCTGCGAGATCGCCGGGGGTGATGTGACCAGGCTGGCCGACGCCATCGGCCACGACGAGCGCATCGGGCGGAAATTCCTCGGCGCTGGCCTGGGTTTCGGCGGCGGCTGCCTGCCCAAGGACATCCGTGCGTTCATGGCACGCGCCGGTGAGCTGGGCGCCGATCAGGCGCTGACGTTCCTGCGGGAGGTCGACGCCATCAACATGCGCCGTCGTGACCGCGTGGTGCAGCTGACCCGTGCGCTGTGCAACGGCAACCTGCTCGGCCACCGAGTCACCGTCCTGGGTGCCGCCTTCAAACCGAATTCCGATGACGTCCGCGATTCCCCGGCGCTCTCGGTGGCGGGTTCCCTGTCGCTGGCGGGTGCGGATGTCTCCGTGTTCGATCCGCAGGCCATGGACAACGCCCGCAAGGTGTTCCCGACCCTGAACTACGCCGACTCGGCGGAGGAGGCGCTCGAGGGGGCCGACGTCGTGGTGCTGGCCACCGAGTGGGCCCAGTTCCGGGAGCTCGATCCGGTGCAGGTCGGTGAGCTGGTCAACCGCAGGGTGATCATCGACGGCCGTAACGTCCTGCCCGTTCAGGAGTGGCAGGCAGCGGGCTGGAACATCCAGGCACTCGGCCGCAGTCTCTAGCCTGGAGGGCATGACTCCCTTCTCGCTTTCCGACGCCCCCGTCACCTCCCTCCCCGGTTTCCGCCGCGTGTTCCCGCGCGGGCGCCTCACACTGGGACTCTTCCTTCCTCTGGACGCGGGGCGGGCGGAACACCCGGAGGTGGACATCGTCCGCCAGGTGGAGCTGATCCGGCGTGCGGAGGCAGCAGGTTTCGCTGCGGTGTGGCTCCGTGACATCCCGCTGCGCGACCCGGACTTCGGGGACGTGGGGCAGGTGTGGGACCCGGTGAGCTATCTGGGGTACCTGGCGGCGTCGACAAGCGAGATCGCCCTGGGCACCGGCGCCGTGGTGGTGCCGTTGCGGCACCCGCTGCACCTGGCGAAGCAGGCCGCGAGCATCGACCACCTCAGCGGCGGGCGTTTCCTCTTCGGCGTTGCCACCGGCGACCGCTCGAGCGAGTACCCGGCCTTCGGAGTGGAGGAGGGGAAGCGCAATGAGGTGTTCCGTGAGCAGCTCGACGTGATGCAGCAGGCCTGGACCACCGAGAAGCGCGGAATCCGTTGGTCAGGGGGACGCATGTGGGGCGGGGACGTCGTCCCCAAGCCCCTGGCCACGCGCCCCCCGCTGCTCACCGTCGGCTCGTGTCTGCAGTCGATGGCCTGGCACCGCGAGCATGCCGACGCCCACGTGACCTACCAGCGCCCGCTGACCGTGCAGAAGAGGTATCTGGCGGGGTGGCGGGAGGGCGGAGCGGACAAACCCTTCGCCATGTCGATGTCACTCGACCTGCACCCTGACATCGACGCCGAGCCCGGGCCCATCAAGTTCGGCTGGCGCGTCGGCGCGCGTCACCTGCTGCGGATTCTCCGCGAGCTGGAGGGGATGGGTGTGGACCACGTCATCCTGGGCCTCAAGCGCGGCACCCGGCCTGCGGACGAGGTGCTCGACGAACTCATCGAGCACATCATCCCCGATTTCACTGCTTGTAGCTGACCAGGAAGTTACCCAGGCGCTCGATGGCGTTCTCCAGCTGGGACGCCCACGGCAGGGTGACCAGCCGGAAGTGGTCGGTGTGCGGCCAGTTGAAGCCGGTGCCCTGCACCAGCAGGATCTTCTCGGCGCGCAGGATGTCGAGCATGAGCTTGGCGTCGTCGTGGATCTCGTAGATGTTCGGATCCAGCTTGGGGAAGGCGTAGAGCGCACCCATCGGCTTCACGCAGCTGACCCCCGGGATCTCATTGAGCTTCTCGAAGGCCACGTTGCGCTGGTTGAGCAGGCGCCCGTTCTCACCGGTCAGCTCATAGATGGACTGCCGGCCACCCAACGCCACCTGGATGCCATGCTGGGCGGGCACGTTCGGGCACAGCCGGGTGCCGGCGAGCAGCTCCAGACCCTCGATGAAACCACGGGCGTGCTCCTTGGGGCCGGTCAGCACCATCCACCCCGCACGGTAACCGGCCACACGGTAGGCCTTGGACAGGCCGTTGTAGGTGATGGTCAGCATGTCCGGAGCCAGGGTGGCCAGCGAGATGTGCTGGGCGTCGTCATAGAGGATCCGGTCGTAGATCTCGTCGGCCAGGATGAGCAGCTGGTACTCGCGGGCGACGTCGACGATCTTCTGCAGCACCTCACGCGAATACACCGCACCCGTCGGGTTGTTCGGGTTGATCACCACGATGGCCTTGGTTTTCTCGGTGACCTTGGCCCGGATGTCCTCGATCGACGGGTTCCAGTCATCCTCCTCGTCGCAGAGGTAGTGCACCGGCTTACCGCCGGCCAGCGAGGTCGCAGCGGTCCACAGCGGGTAATCCGGTGCGGGGATGAGAACCTCGTCGCCGTCGTTGAGCAGCGCCTGCGTGGTCATGGTGATCAGCTCGGACACGCCGTTGCCCAGGAAAACGTCTTCGACGTCGAAGTCCGGGAAGTTGTCGATCAACTCGTAGCGGGTGACCACGGCGCGGCGGGCGGGGATGATGCCCTTCGACGTCGAGTAGCCCTGCGAGGTGGGGAGCGCAGCGATCATGTCGCGCATGATCACGTCGGGGGCGTCGAAGCCGAAGGTCGCCGGGTTCCCGGTGTTCAACTTGAGGATGTGGTGCCCATCCGCCTCCAGACGCTCCGCCTCCGCGGACACCGGGCCGCGGATCTCGTAGAGAACGTCCTTCATCTTGTTCGACTGATCGAACGTACGGGGGCGTCGGCGGATAGGGGTCGGGGAGTCGGTCTCGCTCATAAGCTCCATGTTGCCACTTGCGGCACCCGTTCGGAAAGATCGACTACTTATCGCCGCGCTCCAACGCCTTGTTCACGAACCCCATGGCCTTGTTCGTCAGTTCCGCGGTCTGCGCCTTCCGCTCGGCCCGCAGTTCCGCCAACTTGTCCTGCTCCGCCAGACGTAACTCAGCCGAACGGAGCTGCTCCGCCGTCTTCAGCTCCCTGATCCTCTGCTTATCGACGGCCCTCGCGCTCGGCACATACCACGATTCCGGCCCCACCTTCATGATGTAGAGCAGGATCCACACCGTAGGAATCAGGAACATCAGCAGACCCGCCGCGGGTGTCACGCTGGTCAGCAGTGCCGAACCGACGATGCTGCCCACGGTGCTCAGGCCAAGCAGTCCGAGCTTCGTCTTGCGCCCCTCACGGTAGGCACTCTCTATCTCCTGCGCAGAGTAGAGCTTGTCCACCTCCATGCCCGGGCGCCCCTGGAACTGCGGAATGTCCCTGAACAACGGCTCCAGGTCCCCGCGCACCTGCGCCCTGGCTATCTCCCCGCACCTCTGGTCGTACTCGTCGACCGTCAGACGTCCCTCGGAGAAGGCGCGCCCCAGCGTGGACATGGCGGCGTTACGTTCTGCATCGCTCAGTCTCATGCCAGGCTGGTTGACGGGGTACCTCATAGTCATGGAACCCAGTGTAATGACGCTCATCGAAGCCGACTTCGGGGAAGTCCCCCATCTTTGCCTTTCCGGGGCATCCCTGAAGGTGCCCGGTGGGCGGGACGGGATAAGGGGTCAAACGTGCGGTGTGGTTCGGGGAAAAATTCCAGGTGCCCGGATATCGCCCCGACCGCACCGTGCACCTCGGCCCCTGGCACACGGATCAGCGAGCAGTCACTTCGCCAAACCGCTTCGCCAACGGAGCCACGAGTGACGGGCGAACAGCGACAAGAGCGACCGCCATCACCACCAGCGACAACACGAAGAACATGAAACCCGTCCAGTTGGTGGAATCCTGGGCACCGTACATGTGGTTCAGGTTGCGCAGCGCGCCGGTGGCAAAAACCAGGAACACGTGGATGACGGTGAACACCACGAAGTAGACCATCACCGGGAAGTGCAGATTCCGGGCCAGGCCGATCGGGAAGGCGGAGTTCAGGGACTTGTTTTCCTTGGGCCAGTACGCGGATAGGCGGAACCCCGAGATGATGGCCAGGGGGGCCGCCACGAAGACGGTGATGAAGTAGGCCAGTTCCTGCAGGCTGTTGTAGTTGACCCAGGAGTTGTGGGTCGGCCAGTCCAGGGACAGGTACTGGAGCCCGGCGGAGACCGCGTTCGGGAAAACCTCCCAGCTGGTTGGCACGATCCGTACCCACTGCCCGGTGGCGAACAACAGGATGTAGAACACCGCGCCGTTGATGACCCACAGCAGGTCCAGAATCAGGTGTGTCCACAGCGTCAGGCTGATCTTCTTCCCGCCACGCTTCGATCTCCAGTAACCCTGCGGTCGGCGCTCCCGGTTGATCTGGACGCCGGTCCTGATGATCAGGAAGAGGAAGAACATGTTGAAGAAGTGCTGCCACCCCAGCCATGCGGGGATGCCCACAGGGGCACTCTCAGGCAGGGCATATTCACCCGGATACCTGGCGACGAACTCTTCCACGGCCTCCAGACCCATCACCCAGCGTGCGATCAGCACAGCAACGCCCGCGACGATGAGGAACGCGAGGAACACGACAGCGGAGGTGGCGGCCCACTGTTTCCGGGACAGGGGGGTCAGAAGACGCAACCGTACCGAGTGTTCCTTCGGCTTCTTGTTCCCGTCCTGTTCTTCGGCCGCCGAGTTTCGCTCCGGAAGGGTCTCTGCCACTGGTTTGGGAGAAACCGGCCCAGGCGCAGCGGTTCCCGGAGCGGAAGAAGCAATCCCAAGGGGAGGAGTGCTTGAACCGGGTGCGGGAACAGCACTACCGGGTGCGGGGACGGCCGCACCCGGTGCGGGAACAGCACTACCGGGTGCGGGAACAGCACTACCGGGTGCGGGAACAGCACTACCGGGTGCGGGAACAGCGCTACCGGGTGCGGGAACAGCGCCACCGGGAACGGCCGGAACAGCGCCACCGGGAACGGGGACGGCACCGCCCGGCGCGGGAACGGCACCACCGGGTGCGGGAACAGCACTACCGGGTGCGGGGACGGCGCCACCCGGCGCAGGAACAGCACCACCCGGCGCAGGAACGGCGGATCCAGGCGGGGACGGGAATTGGTTGTTCTTCTTGGTTTCTGAGGTGCCGTCCATAATCAATGCCGTTTCCTGCTGCAGGGGTTGAGGGTGGGGTCGGGTGGAACGATTGTCAGTGACGAGGTTATCTGTCGAGGAAATATTTTCCATATTTCCGCGGACTTCAATTCCGTCCCTGGTGAGACGAATGTCGGGGGATTCCGGCCGCCGGAATTATGAACTGAATAGTCTATATTTAAGGTACCAAGAAGTCTAGATTTGGCCGGCGCGCCGGACGGGCGGCGGGGAGCCGGTGGAACCCGTCCTCATCCCTCCGACTCGAACTGCGACTGGTGCAGGCGGAAGTACGCGCCCTGCGCCTTGAGCAGTGATGTGTGATCGCCCTGCTCGACGATGCGGCCGTTCTCCATGACGAGGATGAGGTCGGCGTCGCGGATCGTCGAGAGGCGGTGGGCGATGACGAAGGAGGTGCGGTCGGCGCGCAGGGCACCCATCGCGCGCTGGACCAGGACTTCGGTGCGGGTGTCCACCGATGAGGTCGCCTCATCCAGGATGAGCAGCGCGGGCTGGGCCAGGAAGGCGCGCGCGATGGTGATCAGCTGGCGTTCGCCGGTGGAGAGGGAACCGCCGTCCTGCGAGATTTCCGTGTCATAGCCCGTGGGGAGGGAATGGACGAAACGGTCGACGTAGGTGGCCTTCGCGGCCGCGATGACCTCGTCGTCGGTGGCGTCGAGACGTCCGTAGCGGATGTTGTCCATGATGGTGCCCTCGAAGAGCACGGCGTCCTGGAGCACCATGCCCACCTGGGAGCGGAGATCGCGACGGGACAGCGATGAGACGTCCACGCCGTCGAGCAGGATCTGACCGGAGTCGATGTCGTAGAAGCGCATGATGAGGTTGACCAGGGTGGTCTTGCCGGCGCCGGTGGGGCCGACGATGGCGGCGGTCTGGCCGGGTTCGACACGCAGGTTGAGGTTCCGGATGAGCTCTTCGTCCTCGGTATAGGAGAAGGACACGTCCCTGAACTCCACCAGGCCACGGGCGCGACCGTCGACGGCGGCGGTGACGTGGTCGGGGGACTGGGAGGGGGCGTCGAGAAGCTCGAAGACGCGTTCGGCGGATGCGACGCCGGACTGGAGCATCTGCATCATGCCGGCGAGCTGGCCGAGGGGCTGGTTGAACTCCCGGGAGTACTGGATGAACGCGGTGGCGTCCCCGAGTGTCATCTGCCCCTGGGCCACGCGGAGACCGCCGAGGACGGCGATGCCCACATAGGAGAGGTAGGAGATGAACTGCATGATCGGCATCATCATGCCGGCGAGGAACTGGGCGGAGGTGGCGGAGCGGTAGAGCTCGCCGTTGCGCTCGTCGAACTCCTCGGCCATGACATCGCCGCGGCCGAAGACCTGGACGAGGTCGTGGCCGGAGAAGGACTCCTCGATGTGGCCGTTGAGGTGGCCGGTGGACTTCCACTGGGTGGCGAACTGCTTCTGCGAACGCGTGCCGATAACAGCCATGACCACACCCGTCAGCGGAATCGCGAGGAGTGCCAGCAGCGCGAGCTGCCAGGACACGGAGAACATCATGATGACGATGCCGATGATCAGCAGCACCGAGTACACCAGCTGGGAGAACGCCTGCTGGAGGGCCTGCTGGACATTGTCGACGTCGTTGGTGGTGCGCGAGAGCAGGTCACCGCGCTGGTGGGAGTCGAAGTAGTCCAGGGGGAGTGAGTTGATCTTGGTCTCCACGTCGGCGCGGAGGCCGTGGACGACCTTCATCACCAGGTCGTTGAGGATGCGGGCCTGCAGCCACATGAACACCGAGGAACCGGCGTACATGCCGATCATGGTGAGGATGAGCCATCCCAGGCGGTTGAAGTCGATGCCCTGGCCGGGCGTGAGTTCCATCGCCGAGGCCATGTCGGCGAAGGTGTCCTGCCCCTGGGCCCGGAGGCCGGCGATGACCTGTTCCTGCGACATGCCGGCCGGGAGCTGCCGGGAGATCACCCCGGAGAAGATGACGTCCATCGCCCGGCCCAGAATCTTCGGCGCCCAGACCGCGAGTATCACACACGCCGCCACCATGGCGAAGACGACGGTCAGCGCCGTGCGGTGGGGTGCGAGCAGTCCGATGAGTCGAGCGGCGGAGGGCCAGAATGCCTTGGCCTGGCGCGGGGCGGCCTCGCCCCAGCGGGTCTCGCCGACCTTGTCCTCGAGATCGAGTATCTCCTGGTCAGAAAGCTGCCCGCTCATCGTGCCTCCTCCGTGGTGAGCTGGGACTGGACGATCTCACGGTAGGTGGGCGAGGTCGCCAGCAGGTGGTCGTGTGTTCCGCGCGCGACGATGCGCCCGGCCTCCATGACCAGAATCTGGTCGGCGTGCATGATCGACGCGACGCGCTGGGCGACCACGATCATCGTCGCGTCCGCCATGCGGGGAATCAGCGCGGCACGCAGCTTCGCGTCGGTGGTCAGGTCGAGTGCGGAGAAGGAATCGTCGAAGAGGTACACCTTCGGCTTCGCCACCAGCGTGCGTGCGATGCACAGGCGCTGGCGCTGACCGCCGGACACGTTCGTGCCGCCCTGGGCGATCGGCATCTCCAGCCCGAGTTCGTGCTCGTGCACGAAACCGGCCTGGGCGATGTCGAGTGCTTCCCGGAGCTCCTCATCGGTGGCGTCCGGTGCGCCCAGGCGCAGATTGGAGGCCACGGTCCCGGAGAACAGGTAGGGCTTCTGCGGCACGATGGAGACGCGCTCGACGAGGTCCGCGCGGGACATGTCGCTGACGTCGACGGCGTCGACGAGCACCGAGCCTTCGGTGGCCCGGTACAGGCGCGGCAGCAGCGAGAGCAGTGTGGTCTTGCCGGAGCCGGTCGCGCCGATGAGGGCGGTGACCTCGCCGGGGACTGCGCGGAACGAGACGTCGGAAAGCACAGGCTGATCGGCGCCCGGATAGGTGAAGGTCACGTCGAGTAGCTCGATCTCGCCGCGCAGCTGCTGCGGGGTCACCGGCTGCGCCGGTTCGCTTATCGACGCCTCCGTGCGTAGAACCTCGTCGATGCGGCGGGCGCAGATGATGGCACGCGGGAGCATCATCGCCATGAAGGTACCCATCATGACGGCGACGAGAATCTGCAGCAGGTACTGCAGAAAAGCGGTGAGGGAACCGACCTGGACCAGGCCCTGGTCGACACGGTGGCCGCCGAACCACAGGACCGCGCCGGTGGACAGGTGCAGGATGAGCGTGATGGCAGGCCCCATGAGCACGAAGATTCTGCCGATGCGCACGGAGATGTCGGTGATCTCGCGGTTGGCGGCGTCGAAACGCTGTGTCTCGTGGTCCTCGCGGGTGAAGGCGCGCACCACGCGGATGCCGGTGATCTGCTCCCGCAGGATGCCGTTGAGCCTGTCCAGTCGGGCCTGCATCCCGGTGAACAGGGGAATCAGTTTCACGACCAGCGTCGACACGATCACCGCCAGGACGAACACGGAGACCCACACGAGCCAGGACAGGCCGGCGTCCTCACGCGTGGCCATGACGATGCCGCCGATGCTCATGATGGGCGTGGCCACCATGAAGTTGAGGATCATCAGGTAGACCATCTGCACCTGCTGCACGTCGTTGGTGCCGCGCGTGATCAGCGTCGGGGTGCCGAAGCGGCCCATGTCCTCCGCCGAATAGGAGGAGACACGGGTGAAAACCTCCCGGCGCAGGTCGCGGCCCAGCCCCATCGCGGTGCGGGCGCTGAACCACACGGCGATCACGGCGGATATGACCTGCACGAACGCGACCACAAGCATCACGCCGCCGCGGTTCCAGATGTAGGCGACGTCACCCCGTGAGACCCCCTTGTCGATGATCTCGGCGTTGAGTGAGGGCAGGTAGAGGGTGGCCAGCGTCGTGATGGTCTGCAGCACCACGATGGCCGCCACATATCCCGCAAAGGGTCTCGAGCGGGTGACGAGGATTCTGAGCAGTTCCACCGGTTTCCTTGCATCGAGGAGAAATAAGGTGAGGTCAAGGCTAGACCTCTCTGCACCCCGCTGTCTTCCCCTGCTTCTCGACGCCCGCGGGCTACAGGGTCGGGATGGGTTTCCCTCCGGAAGCCCCTTAGTGAGCGGCTACACTCCAGGGTTAAAACATGATACTGGTCACCTGGATGTTAGTGGATGGTGGGATGCGTGGAAGATCGGCTCTTTGAAGCTCATGACCGGCTGGCGGATGACGTGTTCGTGTTGTCCGAGGCCATCGACTCGTTGGTGGAGGCCAGGGTGTCTCTGGAGGATTTCCTCGGCTCCGTGGCATCTCGTCTGAATCGGGTTGTCGAAGGCGATGTGTTCGGGCGTCGTCTACGGGGGACCCCGGACGGCGGTTCCCCGCCGGCGGGTGACGGGCCTGGTGCGATCGGCTCGGATACCACTGACCTCGCTTTCCGCATCCACCCTCCGCTGCCGGCGTGGGCCTCCCGATTCGTCGGGCAGAGACTGGCGCATGCCGTGAGGGTCATCGCCCACCACGATTCCGTCACCCGGGTCGAGGTTGAGGCGGATGATCGGGTCCGCGAACTCCTGAGTGCGCTGGGGACGGAGGCGTGTCGTCAGGACGTGCTCCAGAAACTGGGCCTGGACAATGCCCGGACACTGACTGTCGTCGCGATCGCCGGTGCGGGGCAGTACCCGGAGAAGGCGGCCCGTCTTGCCGAGGCGCTGGCCGGCGGCACCACCGCACCCTCGGCCCGTATGGGGGACGCTCTGGCGGTCATCCTGCGGCACCAACCGCGCACTGACGTGGGGATTCCGACAGGGCTCTCGGTGGGTCTCGGTGAGGCGCTGCCGCCGAATCGCGTGCACGACTCCTGGGAGGGGGCCAGGACTGCCCTGAGGTTCTCCCTGCCCAGCCGCCACTCCAGTGCCCCGCACAGGATGATTGACGCTGTCGTCGTGGACATACGGAAGGTCGGATGTCTGCGGATTCTGGCCGATGCGGTGGACCGGAGGGGCGTCCGGGATCTCCGGGACGTTCAGGCGATCGAGGGGCTAGCCCGGAACGGGCTGCCGGACACTCTGAATGTCCTGGAGGCGGTGGCGGCCACGGAATCGATCCGGCAGGCCGCCCAGCTGGTGCACCTGCATCACAACACGGTCGCCCATCGCGTCGAGGCGGCGGAATCCGTGCTGGGCTTTCCGCTGCGGGAGATCTACGGCCGCACCCGCCTGCTCATCGCCCTGACGCTCTACCGTCTCTCCCGCCGGTCCCAGGGGTTCGGCCCGGACGTGACTGTTGAGCGGCCCCGCACGAGGGTCTCCCTGGGGAATTAGCCATGTGTCACTGTTGTCCCGGAATTCTCCGCCATCTGCCCGATGACCTGACCCTTTCGGGTGATTAACGTCTCCATTGAGTCCAGATGATGATCTGGGTCACACAATCGGACCGAATCCTTCCGGCGTTTCCGGAGGGTGGACAATGAGGAGTCAGAGATGGCTATCGATCAAGCAACCCGGCAGTTCCTGGCGCAGGCCGCGGAGGCGGCCGGCCCAGACGCGAAGCCCATGCATGACATGACCCTGGCGGAGGCGAGGGCCGGTGCCCTGCAGGCCCTGGATCTGATCGGGCCGGGTGTGCCGGTGGCGGAGGTCGAGAACCTCGAGCTGAAGAGCGGTGAAGGGGAAGACCCCTTCGAGGTCCGCATTCTGAAGCCGTCGGCGCAGCCGCAGGGCATCATCGTCTACCTCCACGGTGGTGGCTGGGTGGTCAGTGACATCGTCGCCTACGACGCCATCGGTCGTCAGCTCGCGGTGAACACCGGTTACACGGTGGTACTGGTGAACTACCGGAAGGCCCCGGAAGCTCCCTACCCTGCCGCGGTGGACGACAGCTGGACGGCACTGAAGTGGGTCGATGAGCACCGCGAAGAACTCGCGGCCAGCGGTGCCCCGCTGGTCGTCGCCGGTGACAGCGCCGGCGGCAACCTGAGCGCGGCGATGACGCTGCGGGCCCGCGATGGTGGGGGGCCGAAGATCGATTACCAGGTTCTGGTCTATCCGGTGACCGACGCTGACTTCACGCGTCCCAGCTACCTCGACCCCGAGAACCAGTTGCTGCTGAGCACCGAGACGATGGAATGGTTCTGGGACCACTATGCGCCTGTCGGGCGGCGAACGGAACAGGACGCCTCCCCGTTGCGTGCGGCCACCCTGGAAGGACTGCCCGATGCCTTCGTGATCATCGCCGAGCATGATGTCCTGCGCGATGAGGGCGAAGCCTATGCGCAGCGGCTCAGCGACGAGGGCGTCAACGTGGAGACGGAGCTCTTCGAGGGGCAGATGCACGGCTTCATCTCGATGTTCAACATCCTTCCCTCCAGTGCGGCAGTGATTGACCGGATCAGCGAGAAGGTTCTTCAGCAGGTATCCAAGGAGGTAATCCGATGAGCAGGTCAGTTGACGTCGATGTCGTGGTGGTGGGCGCAGGCTTCGCCGGAATCTACGCCACACACCTGTTGCGCAACAGCAATGGGCTCAGTGTCCGCGGCTTTGAGCGTGGTTCAGATGTCGGCGGCACCTGGTTCTGGAACCGGTACCCCGGAGCCCGTTGCGACGCAGAGTCCATCGTCTACTCCTACTCCTTCGACGATGACATTCAGCAGGAATGGACCTGGAGCGAGCGCTGGGCGACGCAGCCGGAAATCCTCCGGTACATCGGGTTCGTCGCGGACAGGCTCGGTATCCGTGAGTCCTATTCCTTCGACACCGAAGTGGCGTCGATCAGTTGGGACGATGAAGCCGGCATCTGGACCACCACGACCGCTGACGGCGCGCACACCACCTCCAGGTTCGTGATCACCGCCGTCGGTTGTCTCTCCGCCTCGCAGGTACCCGGCTTCAAGGGACTCGACGACTTCGCCGGCGAGATCTACCACACGGGATCCTGGCCCCACGAGGGCGTCGACTTCTCCGGGAAGCGGGTCGCCGTCATCGGTACGGGATCCTCCGGTATCCAGTGCATCCCCATGATCGCGCAGCAGGCCGAGCAGGTGACGGTGTTCCAGCGGACCCCGAACTACACGGTCCCTGCCCGCAACCGTTCCCTGGGCGTGGATGAGACGGCCCTGATCAAGCGGATCTACCCGACATTGCGGGAGAAGGTCCGGGAAACCCCGGCGGGAGTGATCGTCAAGCCGCCGATCGGCAGCGTCCTGGATCTCTCGCCCGAGGAGGCCCGGGCAGAACTGGATCGCCGCTGGGCACAGGGTGGTCCGACCTTCGTCAATGCCTTCACCGACACGATGACGGATCGCGCAGCCAACGAGATCACGGCTGAATATGTGCGCGAAAGGATCCGCGAGACGGTCAAGGACCCGAGGAAGGCTGAGCTGCTCACCCCGGACAACCATCCCATCGGGACCAAGCGCATCTGTGTGGACACCGACTACTACGCCACCTACAACCGGCCGAACGTGGATCTCATCGACGTCCGCAGCAACCCGATCGAAAGGATCGGTTCCCGAGGGCCGGTGGTCAACGGGGAGGAATACCCCTGCGACATCCTCGTGATGGCCACCGGCTTCGATGCCATCACCGGCCCGCTGCTGCGGTTGGGCATCACCGGCCGTGACGGCTGGAGCCTGAACGAGGCATGGGAGGAAGGCGGAAAATCCTACCTCGGACTTGCGGTTGCCGGGTTCCCGAACCTCTTCACCGTGACCGGTCCCGGAAGCCCCTCCGTGCTGACGAACATGATTGTCTCCATCGAGCAGCACGTGGAGTGGATCTCTGAGCTGCTGTCCACGATGGAACGGGAGGGAATCCAACGCATCGAGGCCGCTCCGGAGGCGCAGTCGGAATGGGTCGACCGGGTCAACGCCATTGCGGACCAGACGCTCTACCCGGAAACCGCCTCCTGGTACATGGGTGCGAACATCCCCGGCAAGCCCCGGGTGTTCATGCCCTTCGCCGGCGGCATCGACAACTACCGTGAGATCTGCCGGCAGGTCGCAGCATCCGGGTACGAGGGGTTCCTCACCGCGGACGGTACGGCGTCGACCTCCCCGAAGGCATTCGCCACGGCGACAATCGCCTGATCCGCGGCAGTTGAAGCACTGAAGGCCAGTCCCCCTCTCCGCCGGGGGGCTGGCCTTCAGCGTTGGAAGGAAAAAGGAAGGTGCCCCGTATCCGGTGGATACGGGGCACGGATGGTTGGGGGAGGAGTGCCAGCGCGGAATGTCATCCCTCACAAGCGGATGCCGCGCGCCACAGGATTACATCGACGACATAATCCAGATGATCAGGGCGATGATTGCCAGGACTCCGACAATGGTCCAGATCAGTCCGCTTCCACGCATGTCATTCTCCTTTCGGTGTTTGGTCTCCTCCGATTCTAGTCCCCGAATTCTGTGTTGTCGTGTGATCGGTCACATTTGATCAACCTGTTATTTTCCTTAGGCCCATCAACTCACACGCATACCGGCACGGCGCGGGCGTGGCGGACCATCTCCTCCCAGTCGACGATCTTCTTGCGCTCGCGACCCTCGGCCTCGCCCAGGGAACGCTCCTCGGCGTCGAGCTGGTACCAGCCCTGCCAGGTGGTATAGGCGATGTTGCGCTCCTCCAGAAGCGAGATGATTGCCTCGGGATCGGACACCGTACGGGAGAGGCGACCGGCGGCGGCGTCGGCGAAGAGCATGTCGGTGGTCTGCCTGGCGTCGGACTTGGTGTTGCCGATCAGGCCGATGGGGCCGCGCTTGATCCAGCCGGTGGCGTAGAGCCCCGTCACCGGCTGTCCGACCGGGTCGAGGACGTGGCCGCCGTCATTGGGGATCACCGCGCTGCCCGAATCGAAGGGGACGCCGGGGACGGGATCGGACTCGTAGCCCACGGCCCGGTAGATGGCCTGGACCGGCCAGTCGGTGAAGCGGCCGGTGCTGCGGGCGCCGCCGTTACCGTCGAGTTCGGTGCGCTCGGTGCGCAGGCCGACGACCTTGCCCTCCTTCTCCAGGATCTCCGTCGGCTGCTCGAAGAGGTGGATCTGCAGGGTGTGCGGGGCGTCCTTGGGCTCGCGGATGGCGTAGCCCTCGAGGATCTGGCAGACCAGGTCCTGGGACTTCGAGGCGCGCCGGGCTTCCTCGGAGGCCTCGTCATAGTCGATGTCCTCGGGGTCGACGACCACGTTGATGGTGGGGGAGTGGTCGAGTTCCTTCAGCTCCTGCGGAGTGAACTTGGCCTGGGCGGGCCCGCGGCGGCCGAAGACGTGCACCTCGCGGGCCTGGTTCTGCTGCAGGGAGTCGTAGACGTTGTCGGGAATCTCGGTGACCTTGAGCTCGTCGGCGGTCTTGGCCAGGATGCGGGCGACGTCGAGGCCGACATTGCCCACGCCGATGACCGCGACCTTCTCGGCCGAGAGGTCCCAGTCACGGGAGAAGCGGGGGTTGCCGTCGTAGAAACCGACGAAGTCGGCGGCGCCGAAGGAGCCTTCGGCCTTGACCCCGGGGATGTTCAGCGCGCGGTCGCGGACGGCGCCGGTGGCGAAGACGACGGCGTCGTAGTGCTCGCGGAGTTCATCGACCGTGATGTCCTTGCCCACCTCGATGTTGCCCAGCAGTCGTAGTCGCGGGCGGTCCAGCACGTTGTGCAGGGACTTCACGATGCCCTTGATGCGCGGGTGATCCGGCGCAACGCCGTAACGGATCAGGCCGAAGGGGGCGGGCATCTGCTCGAAGAGGTCGACGTCGATCTGATGCTCCTCGTTACGGATGAGCAGATCGGAAGCGTAGATGCCGGCGGGGCCTGCACCAATGACTGCGACGCGCAGGGACTGCTGGGTGGTCATGTGGAAGTCCTTTCGTAGACCGGTTGGTCTGTGAAGTTAGCACCATCTTGTTCGCATGCCAAGGGATTCGATCCTTTCGGTTCACGGCCCTGTGTTCCCGGCCTTTTCATTCATGCGTCTTTGATCCATAGAAAGCCATGTCACAAGCAATATATCCACAATAAAAAGAACATTTGCGCCAGTGAATGAAAGAAACTGTTGGCATAGACCGGCCGGTACGGCACACTTCGGGCATCGGGCTTTCCGGGGCCGCGCAAACGGCGGCGTCGAAAAGCGGAAGTAGACAGACTGGTATATACATTGGAGAAGTCATGACTGTGAGCACCACGACCCGGAAGCGCCCGGCGCGCGCCCGGAAGCCGGAGGGCCAGTGGAAGGTCGACGGCACCACCCCGCTGAACCACGTTGAGGAGGTCAAGCAGGAGGAGGACGTGCTGGCGGTGAAGCAGCGGATCATCGACATCTACTCCAAGCAGGGCTTCGATTCGATCCCGGCCGATGACATCGCCCCGCGTTTCAAGTGGCTGGGCATCTATACGCAGCGTCGGCAGGATCTGGGCACTGAGCTGACCGGCCAGATCCCGGATTCGGAGATGCAGGACAAGTACTTCATGATGCGGGTGCGTTTCGACGGCGGCCTGGTCACCCCGGAGAAGCTGCGCGCCGTCGGCGAGGTCTCCCGCGATTACGCCCGTTCCACCGCCGACTTCACGGACCGGCAGAATATTCAGCTGCACTGGCTGCGCATCGAGGACTTCCCGGCCATCTTCGAGAAGCTCGAGTCCGTCGGCCTGAACTCCGAACTGGGTTGCGGTGACGTGCCGCGCATCATCCTCGGTTCCCCGGTGGCCGGCGTCGCCGCAGAGGAGATCATCGACGCCACCCCGGCGATCGAGGAGATCACCCGCCGTTATCTGCCGGACCCGGAGCTGCACAACCTGCCGCGTAAATTCAAGTCCGCCATCTCCGGACATTCCCGCCAGGACGTCACGCACGAGATCCAGGACCTCTCCTTCATCGGGTCCGTCCACCCCGAACACGGTCCCGGTTTCGAGTGCTACGTCGGTGGTGGCCTGTCCACCAACCCGATGCTCGCCCAGTCACTGGGCGCCTGGATCCCGCTGGACGAGGTCCCCGAGGTGTGGGCAGCGGTAGCCAAGGTCTACCGCGACTACGGTTACCGCCGCCTGCGCAACCGGGCGCGCCTGAAGTTCCTGGTGGCGGAGTGGGGCATCGAGAAGTTCCGGGAGGTGCTCGAGACCGAGTACCTGGAGCGCAAGCTCATCGACGGTCCCCGCCAGCCCATCAACCCGGGTTACCGCGACCACATCGGCATCCATCCGCAGAAGGACGGCAGGTTCTACCTCGGAGTGAAGCCGACCGTCGGGCACACCACCGGTGAGCAGCTCATCGCCATTGCCGGCGTCGCCGAGAAATTCGGCGTCGCCCGCATCCGCACCACCGCGGAGAAGGAACTGATCTTCCTCGACGTCGAGCGCGAGAACCTCGCCTCGCTGGCTGCCGCTCTGGATGACACCGGTCTGTACTCGAAACCCTCCGAGTGGCGCCGCAACATCATGTCCTGCACCGGCCTGGAGTTCTGCAAGCTCGCACACACCACCACCAAATCGCGTGCCGTCGAACTGGTCGATGAGCTGGAGGAACGCATCGGCGACATCGACGTCCCGGTCCGGATCGCACTCAACGGCTGCCCCAACTCCTGCGCCCGCACCCAGGTCGCGGACATCGGTTTCAAGGGCCAGACCGTCACCGACGCGGACGGCAACCGGGTCGAGGGCTTCCAGGTCCACCTGGGCGGCTCCATGAACCTCAACGCCAACTTCGGCCGCAAACTCAAGGGCCACAAGGTGCTCGCCGACGAGATCGGGGACTACGTCACCCGGGTGGTGGAGAACTTCCGTGACCAGCGACTGGACGGCGAGACCTTCCAGGAGTGGGTCCAGCGCGCCGACGAGGAGGACCTCACATGAGTTTCACCCGTCCCGTGCTCCGCCGCGAACCCAACCCCAACCGCAACCACCCGCTGCACTGCCCCTGGTGCGCCGGCGAGGACCTCTTCCCCAACGAGATCGAGGACTTCGGATGGTTGTGCCGTGACTGCACACGGGTGTTCTCGGTCCGTTACTACGGCCAGGACGCCCCCGAGCACCGCCCGGCACCGGCGCGTTCCACCAGCCAGGCCATCCAGAACTCCCTCAACCGGCACGGACATCTGCAGGAGGAGCCGAAATGAATCTGCTGAACGCAACCGCAGCCACCACCACCGCTGACCTCCGGGACCCCGAGCTCAGCCCTGAAGGCCCCACCACCACGGGTGAACTTCCCGCGGATGTGCGGGAGGAGAACGCGCGGCTCGTCGACAAGCATGCGGAAGAACTCTACGACGCCGACGCCGCCACCATTCTCCAGTGGGCCGCGGATCACGTCCCCGGGCGGATCGCGGTGACCCTGTCGATGGAGAACACCGTGCTGGCCGAGCTGGCGGCGAGCCACCTGCCGAAGGCCGACCTCCTCTTTCTGGACACCGGCTACCACTTCGAGGAGACCCTCGACGTTGCGAACCGGGTCGATGCGCGTTATCCGCAGCTGCTGGTCACCGCGAAGCCGCGCCTGACCCGCGCGCAGCAGGACAGCACCTACGGCGCGAATCTGTACCGCTCCCAACCCGGCGCCTGTTGCCGGATGCGCAAAGTCGAGCCGCTTGCGGTGAACCTCACCCCGTACGCCGGGTGGGTCACCGGGCTGCGACGGGCTGACGGTCCCACCCGGGCCACCGCGCCGGCGCTGAGCCTCGACGCCACCGGCCGGTTGAAGATCTCGCCGATCATCACCTGGTCGCTCGAGGAAACCGAGACCTTCATCGACGAGAACAACCTCATCATCCACCCCCTGACCAGGCAGGGATACCCGTCCATCGGGTGTGCCACCTGCACCCTCCCCGTCGCCGAAGGCGAAGATCCCAGGGCCGGCCGTTGGGCCGGACAGAACAAGACAGAATGCGGGCTCCACTGATGACCACCACCATCCAGAACACCAGGCTCTCCCCCCACCTCAAGGACCTCGAGAACGAGTCCATCCACATCCTCCGCGAGGTCGCGGGGCAGTTCGACAAGATCGGGCTGCTCTTCTCCGGCGGCAAGGACTCCGTCGTCGTCTTCGAACTCGCCCGACGCGCTTTCGCCCCGGCGTCCGTGCCCTTCGAGCTGCTGCACGTGGACACCGGCCACAACTTCCCCGAGGTGATCGAGTTCCGCGACCGTCTCGTGGAGAGGACCGGTGCCCGCCTGCGCGTGGCCAAGGTCCAGGACTGGATTGACCGGGGTGATCTGGTCGAACGGCCCGACGGCACCCGCAACCCCCTGCAGACCGTCCCGCTGGTGGAGACCATCGCCGAGCAGGGTTATGACGCCGTCCTCGGCGGCGCCCGCCGCGACGAGGAGCGAGCCCGCGCGAAGGAGCGCATCTTCTCCGTGCGTGACTCCTTCGGCGGCTGGGACCCCCGCCGTCAGCGTCCTGAACTGTGGGACCTGTACAACGGCGGCAAGCTCCCGGGGGAGAACATCCGTGTGTTCCCCATCTCCAACTGGACCGAGGCCGACATCTGGGAGTACATCGGCGCGCGGGACATCGAGCTTCCGGGCATCTACTTCGCCCACGACCGTGAGGTCTTCGAGCGTGGCGGCATGTGGCTGACCGCCGGCGAGTGGGGCGGCCCGCGCGAGGGCGAGAAGCTGGAGACGAAGCAGGTGCGTTTCCGCACGGTCGGCGACATGTCCTGCACCGGCGCGGTGGTCTCCGGCGCGACGGACGTTGACGCCGTCATCGCCGAGATCGCCACCTCCACCCTGACCGAACGCGGCGCCACCCGCGCCGACGACCGACTGTCCGAATCCGCCATGGAAGACCGCAAGAAGGAGGGCTACTTCTGATGTCCGCGCCCACTGTGAAAAACACCCTGACCACCCGCGAGACCCTGCGTCTGTGCACCGCCGGTTCCGTCGACGACGGCAAGTCGACCTTCGTCGGCCGCCTGCTGCACGACACGAAGTCCGTCCTGGCGGACACCCTCGCCTCCGTCGAGGCGACCTCCGCCGACCGCGGTTTCGACGGACTCGACCTGTCGCTGCTGGTCGACGGCCTGCGCGCCGAGCGTGAGCAGGGCATCACCATCGATGTGGCCTACCGCTACTTCGCCACCGGCGAGCGCACCTTCATCCTCGCCGACACCCCCGGCCATGTGCAGTACACCCGCAACACCGTCACCGGCATCTCGACCTCCCAGGTCGTGGTCCTGCTTGTCGACGCCCGCCACGGCGTCGTCGAGCAGACCCGCCGCCACCTCAACGTCGCGGCACTGCTTGGCGTGCGCACGGTGATCCTCGCGGTGAACAAGATCGACCTGGTCGACTGGTCCGAGGATGTCTTCCGCGGCATCGCGGCCGAGTTCACCCGACTCGCATCCGAGGTCGGGGTCGACGATCCCCAGGTCGTGCCGATCTCCGCGCTGCTCGGCGACAACGTCGTCGCACCGTCGGAGAACCTGCCCTGGTACACCGGCCCCACCGTGCTCGAACTGCTGGAGAGCGTGGAGGTCCAGCGTGGCCGCGCCCACGAGCTGGATTTCCGGCTGCCCGTCCAGCACGTCATCCGTGAGCACACCACCGATTACCGCGGCTACGCCGGGCGTATCGACGCCGGCCACGTCCGCCTCGGTGACACCGTCCACCTCCCGCACGGGCGGAGCACGGAGGTCACCGGCATCGACACCGCGGACGGCTCCGTCGAGGAGGCCGTCGCCGGCGACTCGGTGGTGCTTCTGCTGGCAGACGACATCGATCTGGCCCGCGGAGACCTCATCGCGGGCGCCGATCGTCCCGCCGACGTCCGTACCTTCCCCGCCACCATCGTCGGTCTGACCGAGAAGCAGCTCGTCGAGGGCGCGGCCGTGAAGGTCCGCTACGGTACGGCCCTGGTCCGCGGACGTATCGCGGACATCGAGCGGGTGCTGGACATCGACGGCAACGCGGACGTGGAGAAGCCGGGCGCGGTGAACCTCAACGACCTCGCCCACGTCCGCATCGAAACCGCCGCCGAGCTGCCCGTCGAGCCCTACGCGGCGCGTGGCGCCGTGGGCAACCTGCTGCTCATCGACCAGGCGAGCGGCAACACGCTGGCAGCCGGTTTCGTGGGCCACCGACTGCGCGAGGAGTAACCATGACCGCGCTGATCACCCTCTCCCACGGCTCCCGTCATCCGCAGGCCGAGCCCGGCATCCGCCGTCTCACCGCCCTCGCCGGTGAGATCGCCGGCGTGGATGCGCTCGCCGCGCACCTGGAGTTCGACGAACCCTCGCTTGTCGACGCCGCCGTGCTCGCCGCCGAACGCGGCCATGACGACGCCATCGTCGTGCCGCTCCTGTTCACCCGGGCCTTCCACGCCAGGCACGACGTGCCCGCGGCGCTGGCGCAGGCGCGGGCGGCGACCGGACTGAACCTGCGGCTGGCCGAGGGGCTGGGGACCGGCCCCGAGATCGCTTCCGTGCTGGTTGAGCGCCTGACCGCGGACGCCCCCGAAGGGGCCCACGTGGTGCTCTACCCGGCAGGCACCTCGGATCCGGGTGGGATGGCAGCGCTCGCAGGTCTCGCCGACCTGGTTGCCTCACTGTCCGGGCGTGGGGTCACCGTCGTGCCCGCCACCGGACCGGTCAACCCCGGCGTGGGGCTGGTGGAGGTCGCAACCGGGCACGAGTCCGTGCACATCCTGCCGCTCTTCGTCACCGACGGCCTGCTGCTCGACCGGATCACCACCCTGATCACCCGTATCCAGGACGCCACCGGCGCGCGCATCACCCACTCGACCCCCCTGGTCACCGATCTCGCGGCCCTGGTGGCCAGCCGGCACACGGAGAGGACATCCCCATGAAGGTACTGATCCTCATCGCCATCGCGGGCCTTGCGGCCCAGCTCGTCGACGGCGGCCTGGGCATGGGCTTCGGCGTCACCTCCACCACGATCCTCATCGTGCTCGCCGGGCTCGGCCCCGCTCACGCCTCCGCGGTGGTCCACGCCGCTGAGCTGGGTACCACCCTGGTGTCGGGCATAAGCCACTGGAAGTTCGGCAACGTCGACTGGTCCGTGGTGCTGCGTCTGGGTGTCCCGGGAGCCATCGGCGCATTCGCCGGTGCGACCTTCCTGTCGAACATCTCCACCGAGGCCGCCGCGCCGGTCACAGCAGCCATCCTCACCCTCGTCGGCATGAACCTGGTGTGGCGCTTCTCCCGCGGCAGGGTCCGACGCGCGGTCGGTGACCGCTCCTACCGCCGAGGATTCCTCGGCGGTCTGGGAGTGTTCGGCGGCTTCGTCGACGCCTCCGGTGGCGGCGGCTGGGGTCCGGTGACCACGTCCACCCTGCTCACCATGGGAAAGGCGGAACCACGCCGGATCGTCGGCACCGTCAACACCGCCGAGTTCCTGGTCACCGCGGCCGCGACCCTGGGCTTCGCCATCGGTATGTGGGACGAGATCGTCCAGTACCTGCCGGCGGTTCTGGCGCTGCTCATAGGTGGCTGCGTGGCTGCACCTCTCGCCGCCTGGCTGGTCAGCCGACTGGACGCGGTGCTGCTCGGCAGCATCGTGGGTACCCTCCTCGTCATGCTCAACCTGCCCACGGTGCTGGGCATCCTGGGTGTCACCGGTGGTGTGGTGGTCGGAACGCGCATCGCGGTGCTCATCATCGGGCTGGGCTTCGCCTTCCTCGGACACCACCGCGCGAAGGCTGCCCGCGCGAAGGAAGTTCCGCCGCTCACCGGCCAGACCGTTGCCCCGGAGGGTGTTCTCACCCAACAACAGGCGTGATGGCCTGCGGTGTGTCACAGCGGAATCGAGAAATAACGGGGTGTGCATCACGTTCGTTTCCGATTCTGCTGAGGGGGCACGTAAACTCACCGTCCATGACTGCACCCCTGTTCGTTGCCGCTGTTGCGGGCGAGGCCGCCCACCTTCCCGAGGGCTCTGACGTCCTGATCACCGGAATCGGTACCCTGTCTGCCGCGATCACCCTCACCCTGACGCTCTCGGAGCGCCGTGCGGCAGGCAACCTGCCTTCCCGCGTCATCAACATCGGTACCGCAGGCGCGCTGCGCGACGACCACGCCTTCGGCGTCTTTGAGATCGACCGCGTGCACAAGCACGACTTCCAGTCCGCGGAAATCCCCGGCGTGACCGGCGAGGCGCTGCCGATCGCCTTCGAGCCGGAGACCTCCGGTCACTTCCCGACGGCCCAGCTGGCCACCGGCGACACCTTCGTCGAGGACTCCGCCACGCGCGAACGTCTCGCGCAGGAAGCAGGCCTCGTCGACATGGAGGGCTACGCCGTGGCTGCCGTGGCCCATCGTTTCGGGGTGCCGGTGACCCTGCTCAAGCAGATCTCGGACAACGCGGACGAGGAGACCGCCTCCGGCTGGGCCGAGGCGGTGGACCCCGGTGCGGTTCAGCTGGCCAAGGCGGTCCGGTTGCTGGCGGACGCCGTCGTCACTCCGGCCTAGCGTCGACCGGTCAGGGGCCCTGCTGAAGCGCCTGTCGACGACCGGGGCCTCGGCGCCTAACCGTCGCGTTCGTCGAGACGCCGATGCATCTCATCGTATTCTGCGGCGTCGATTTCGCCGCGGGCATAACGTTCATCGATGATGTCCCGTGCGCGATTGCGCTGCGGCCCCTGAGGCACGGCATCGCCTCCTGCGCCGCGCCCTGTCCCGTTGCGGAATATGCTGACCAGGACCACGGCCAGGACCACGATGCCGAGCACCAGGAGGACAAGGAACAGCCAGCCCAGGCCCATGCCCCACCACCCCATGTGTTCTCCATTCCAGTACATGCTGCACCTTTCTCGTGGGCTCCGGGAGTCGATTGTCGTGTTGGGCCGGTGACGGTGAACGGAAACGGTACCCGGTCACCGCGCCGCGGTCATTCCGGCCGGGAGGAGCTCACGGTCCGGTAACCGGGCTCGACGTCGCTGTCCTCGTCGACAGCGGCGTCTTTTTCATTCTGGCCGTTCTCGGACTTCCGTCGACCCACCGAGATCAGCTTTTCGCGGACGGCGGTGAACGCCTCCCACGAGGTGAGGGTGCTGCCCCTGGCGGTGGCGATCTCGATGTCGTCGATGGTGATCTCCCCGGCACGCAGTGCCACCAGCTCGGAGTGGTAGCGGAACCACACGGCGCCGACCGCGGCGACGGGCACCGCCAGGAAGGCGCCGACGATGCCGAAGAGGGTGGAGCCGAGGGTCACGGACAGCAGCACCACGGCGGCGTGCAGGTTCATGGCCTTGGACTGCAGGACCGGCTGGAGGATGTTGCCTTCGATCTGCTGGACCGCGATGATGAGCAGCAGGACGAACAGTGCGTTGGTGATTCCGTTGGTCACGAGCGCGATGATCACTGCGAGCGCACCGGCGGTGAAGGCACCGACGATCGGGATGAAGCCCGCGAAGAAGGTGATCACGGCCAGGACGAAGGCCAGCGGAACGCCGAGGATGAGCAGGCCCACGCCGATGAACGCGGCATCGACGAACGAGACGATCGCCTGGGTGCGGATGAAACCGGCGAGGGTGTTCCAGGAACGGGTGAGCACCTCGGTGAGGTGCCAACCGGCGTTGGCCCCGGTGTACTTGCGCAGCCACGGCAGGAAGCGGTCGCCGTCCTTGAGGAAGAAGAACGTGAGCACCAGCATGACCACGATGGTCACCACCACCGATGTCGCGGCGCTCAGGCCGGTGAACACGCCGGAGGCGATCTGGGAGGACTGATCCTGGAGGAAACCGGTGATGTCGTTGAGCACTTCGTCGAACCGGCCCAGGTCCAGGTTGAGCGGCGGACCCTGGATCCATGTCGAGAGCTGTCTGATGCCCTCGGAGGCCTGGGTGACCAGGTCCCGTCCCTGATCCCGGACGATGGGGGCCATCGCCGCGAAGATACCGCCGATGAGGGCGAAGAATCCGACCAGGACAACTACCGTGGCCAGCGCCGAGGGGAAGCTGAGATGGTCCCGGAGGAACTTCACCGGGGGCCACAGCACGGTGGAGACCAGCAGTGCCAGGACGATCGGCAGGATGCCGGCCCACACGAAGCCGAGGATCTGGCCCAGGATGTAGGCGGCGGCGACGAAGATGATGAAGCGCAGCGCCCAGCCGGCGGCCCACCGGCCGTCGCGGCCGATGAAGATCGCGCGGTCGGTGACGTCATCATCGTCCTGACGACTGGTGGCGTCCTGGGGGTTGTCGGACAGTCCGGCGTAGTCGGAGACGGCCTCGGTGAGATCTCGGGTGTCGGTGCCCGTCTCTCCGGGTTTGTTGGGGTCAGTGGGAGTGCTCATCAGGCCTCTCATTCTGCCAGAGAAGACAGCTTTGTCAGCGGCGAACGGAACCGACCTGCCGGAGTACGCCGAAGCGGTGGAGCGTCACCGACACGGCCTGCTCGAGGAGGAAGGACAGAAGTTCACGTCGGCCGTCGGCGAGCACAGGCTGGTCGAGCACGACCGAACCGGTGTCGGCGGCCGCCTCGTAGAGGGCCGGGTCGACCTCGCCGAGGGTGCGTACGCGGCTGCCGGGGTGGAGCTGCGTGCCGGTGCGGACCTCCACACCGGTGCCCGCCCGGAGGCCCGCCAACTTCAGTCGCCACAGGTCACGCTCCCGGGCACCGGGCCCGACCCAGACCGGCAGGGGCTCAGACAGCGGGCGGTAGCGGAAGATGTTGGCCTCACTGCGCAGACCGCTGAGGTCGTGCCCGCGGCTGAACTCCTCGCGCCACGCCAGTTCATCCAGCTCGGCGGCGTTACGCAACCAGGCATGGTCCTCGGGGGAGAGGCGGGCGGCGGCGTCGGCCAGCATGCCGGCCACCGCGCCGGTGAGTTCCACCTGCGGGTGCCGGAACTCGCCGTCTGTCCAGGTGCCCAGCTGCGCGACATAGTTCGGGCCGCCTGCTTTCGCGCCCGCGCCGATGACCGACTGTTTCCACCCGCCGAAGGACTGCCGCTGCACGATCGCGCCCGTGATGCCGCGGTTGACGTAGGCGTTGCCGACCTCGACCCGGTCGATCCAGTGGTCGATCTCCGCCCCGTCCAGGGAGTGGATGCCACCGGTGAGCCCGAAGCCGGTGGAGTTCTGCCAGTCGATCGCCTCATCCAGGGTGGTGGCGTGCATGATGCCCAGCACGGGGCCGAAGCACTCATGGGTGTGGAACCAGGATCCCGGGCGCACGTTGTCGCGGATGCCCGGCGACCAGAAGCGTCCCTCAGCGTCGAGCTGCTCCGGCTCCAGCAGCCAGTTTTCCCCTGCGTCCAGGCGGGTCAGCCCGCGGCGGAGCTTCTCGCCGGGCGGCTCGATCAGCCCGTTCATGGTGGTGGAGATGTCGGTGCCGACGCCGACGCGGAGGGTGGCGACGGCGTCGATGAGCTGCGTCCTCAGCCGCTTCGACGTGCCCGCCCTGCCCACGAGGATGACCAGCGACGCGGCCGAGCATTTCTGGCCGGAGTGTCCGAAGGCGGAACGGAGGATGTCGGCGACCGCCAGATCCGGATCCGCGGCCGAGGTCACGATGATCGCGTTCTTGCCCGACGTCTCCGCGCTCAGGTTCATCTCCGGACGCCAGGACCGGAACAGTGCGGCCGTCTCGGTCGCACCCGTGAGGATGACGTGGTCGACGTCCTCGTGGGAGATCAACCTTCGGCCGGCATCCGACTCGTCCGCACGCAGGAACTGGACCAGATCCTTGTCGACGCCGTGCTTCTCCAGCCCCCGACGAACCGCGTCCACCATCGCTTCCGCGCACGCAACGGTCTGCGGCGCCGGCTTGATGATCACCGCGGAACCCGCCGCCAGGGCCGCCAGTACCCCGCCCGCCGGAATGGCGACGGGAAAGTTCCACGGCGGCACCACCACGGTCAGCGCATGCGGCGTGAACCGGGAGCGGGACCGCTCGAGGTCGCGCGCGGATTCCGCGTAGTAGGTGGCGAAGTCGATGGCCTCCGAGATCTCCGGGTCCGACTGGTCGACCGTCTTGCCGGCCTCGTGCGCCATGACGGTCAGCAGTTCGCCGCGGGCCCGGGCCAGTTCTTCGGCGATGGTCTCCAGGACCTCGGCGCGCTGGGCCCCGCTTCTGCGGGCCCACTCCGGGGCCAGCCCCCGGGCCTTCTGCACGGCCTCATCGACGAGGACGGGGTCTGTCACCTCCTCAGCCCGGATCTGGTGCGGCTGCGCCCCGAGGGCCTTGAGGGCCCACGTCCGGTTGGCCCGCAGCGCCGGATCGGTGTCCGGTTCATTGCGGAAACGCCCCGTGTGAGGCGCCTGCCGGTTGGTGTCCGTCTGGCGGTTCTGCTGTCGCCGTGGCTGAGCCGACGTGCTCCCGCGCTCCGCGACGGCCCGACGCAGAGCCTGTTCCTGCAGGTCCATCGGGCTCGGGGTCTCCACGTCCGGGGCGAACAGGGCGTGCAGGAAGTTCTCCTCCGTGGCGTTCTCCTCCAGGCGACGGACCAGGTAGGACACGGCGACGTCGAAATCCTCGGCATGGACCACCGGGGTGTACAGGATCATCCGGCCGACCTCCGCCCGCACCGCGTCCTGCTGCGCCGGTGCCATGCCCTGCAGCATCTCGGCGTCGATCTGCCCGGTCACGCCGCGCGCCAACGCCAGCTCCCAGGCCAGCGCCACCGTGAACAGGTTGTGGCTGGCCACGCCGATGCGCACGTTCCCGGCGTGCCCGGGGCGCAGGATGAAGTCGAGGAGACGGACGTAGTTGGCGTCCACCTCCGCCTTGGTGGCATAAGGGGCCTGCTCCCACCCGTGGATCTCCGCCTCGACCTTCTCCATCGAGAGGTTCGCGCCCTTGACCAGGCGGATCTTGATCTGTGCCCCGCCTTCTGCGACACGCTGTGCGGCGAACTCCGCCAGTTCCTGCAGGGCGGCGTAGGAGTCGGGCAGGTACGCCTGCAGGACGATGCCGGCCTGAAGGCCGGTGAACTCCGGTTCGCTGAGCAGCTCCGTGAACAGCCGGATGGTCAGGCGGAGATCCTTGTACTCCTCCATGTCCAGGTTGATGAAGGTGCCGTTGGCCTGTGCCGTCCGGTACACCGGCCGCAGCTGCTCCTTCAGCCTGCCGAGGTTGCCCTCCAGATCCCAGGGATTGAGCTGGGCACACAGGCTGGAGGCCTTCACCGACACGTACGTCACACGCGGGTTCTCTATCAGCTGCAGCGTGCGCCCGGCGCGACGTTCCGCCTCCGCGTCACCCAGCACGGCCTCTCCGAGCAGGTTGAGGTTGAGCTGATTGCCCTCTGCGGACGCCTTGTCGAGCAGCCTGTTCAGGGCCTTGCCGTCGGCGTCGAGTACCAGATGCCCGACCATCTGCCTCATCCGCGCGCGAGCCGCAGGCATGACGACGCCGGGCAGCTTCGGTCCGAGCAACCCGCCCAGCCGCAGGGCTGCCTGATTGATCCTGCCCAGGAAATCGGGTGGTGTGTCCAGGTGGCGGAGGGCCTGTGCGGCGGTGTGGTTGTCCTCCGGGCGCATCACCCGGTCGACGAAGTCCATGGTGAATGACACCCCGGCGGGGTCGCGGACCAGATCGGCGAGACGTTCGGTGGCGGAAGATCCCTCGCCGCCCGTGCTGGCGGTCAGCCAGGTGCGGGCCCGTTCGACGGCGGGTTCGAGGATGGCTTCGACAGTGGTGTGCTCAGACATGTGTTTCGTCCTTCGGGTCGGTGGCTGTGGTTCTGGGTCGGCTGATGTCGTTCAGCGGGCCACCGGGGGACGGTCACTGGCGTGGCGGGTGCGGGACAGTCGCGGGTTCACCGGCTTGCACCTTTCTCGTGTGGCGGGGCAGGGGTGGCGCCCCGGAATGTGATGTGAGTCTCTGCCGCGCCAGTATAGGGTGGGTCTAGATCTCCTGCGTCTCGCCCGCAGTCTGGTTCCATGGAGCCCATGCATGTCCTCGTGTTCTCCACGGTGCCGCACATCGCACCTGATGCCGGTCCGGCGGAGGCGTTCACCCACCCGCAGGACCTCCGGCAGCTGATCCGGGACGCGCTCCAGGATCTCGCGGAGGGTGGCCTGACCGTCACGGGCCCCCTGGTGACGCAGGTGCATCCGCTGGCCCGTCACATCTCCCGCTCGGCCGTGATCTACCGCTTCGAGCGCCACGAAGGCTATACCGCGCGTCGGCTCGTCGAGTTCGCCCCCTGGGCGCAGTCCCTCAACTGTGTCTTCCGGGTGGGTAACGGGCCGTTCCGGAATCTCGACGGGGAAAACCTCGCGGCTCCGGGTGGGGAGGTGAAGGTGCCGGTGCATGTTGAAGCGCATGGGCGTCGTCTGAAGAACCTGCGTTCGCTGCGGCAGGCGGGTTTGGAGCTCGATGAGCAGACCCCGCTCGTCCCCGCGGAGGCGGAGGTGCAGATGCGGGATGCGGTCGAGGTCAGCTACCGCATCGGCGCCCTGGCGGTGGTGGCGGTGACGGCCGCGCACCTTCTCGACGGCACGTTTCCGCCCGCGGACGAGGTGATCACTGAGCTCGGGCTCGTGGGTCCTTCCCTCACTCCTCTGGAGCGCGGCTTCCTCGATGACGTCGGCCGGGCCCGGCGACTGCTTCTCGACGCCGCCGGCCCGCCACGCATTCCTGATCAGCTTCGTCGGCAGGCCGCCCTGCTGGAACGTTCCCGCTATGCGATCGAGGCGCTTGCGTGGGCGCTGCAGCTCATCGACCTGCCTCCCGGACGGACGCGTGCGTGGGACTTTGACCGCGGCGCGTGGAGGAGGGGGGCGTTGACGTACTCGGGCGCCGGGGCGCTGGAGCAGGGGACGGCCGCGGTGCTGGCGCTTGCGCCGGGCCTTCGTGGGGTGACGCAGCTGCTGGAGGCATTCGACCTCGTGCACATTCTGCATCACGGGCTCCGCGGGGGCGGCGGGGGACGTGGCGAGCTGCCCGTCATTGCGGAGCAGTGGACGAAGGCGATGGCGTGGCTGTTTGCCCCGCAGAGTGGATGGGGAGAGGCCGAGAGGTTGCTGTGAGCTGGGGAAACAAAAAAAGTTGAGTCGGGTGGGAACAACTCTTCTCGACCATCCGTTATGTGGAATGTAAGCTTGAGTGCAGCCGACTCAAGGTATCTGCTAGGGTGGGTGCCGGAAGTTGAGCCTCTGGCAGTCAACTTGAGTGAAACCCGTACAACAGGAGGAAACGCAACATGGGACGCGCAGTAGGAATTGACCTCGGTACCACCAACTCGGTGGTTTCCGTTCTCGAGGGTGGCGAGGCCACCGTTATCGCCAACTCGGAGGGTGCCCGGACGACCCCGTCCGTCGTCGCCTTCGCCAAGAACGGCGAGGTCCTGGTCGGCCAGTCCGCCAAGAACCAGGCGGTCACCAACGTCGACCGCACCATTCGCTCCGTCAAGCGCCACATCGGCACCGACTGGTCCGTCGACATCGACGGCAAACAGTACACCGCGCAGGAGATCTCCGCCCGCACCCTGATGAAGCTGAAGCGGGATGCTGAGGCCTACCTGGGTGAAGAGATCACCGACGCGGTCATTACCGTCCCCGCCTACTTCGAGGACGCCCAGCGTCAGGCCACCAAGGAGGCCGGCCAGATCGCAGGTCTCAACGTCCTCCGTATCGTCAACGAGCCCACCGCCGCGGCTCTGGCCTACGGCCTGGAGAAGGGTGACAAGGAGCAGACCATCCTCGTCTTCGACCTGGGTGGCGGCACCTTCGACGTCTCCCTGCTGGAGATCGGCGACGGTGTCGTCGAGGTCCGTGCCACCGCCGGCGACAACCGTCTCGGTGGCGATGACTGGGACCAGCGCGTCGTCGACTGGCTCGTCGAGAAGTTCAAGGCCTCCAACGGCATTGACCTGACCAAGGACAAGATGGCCCTGCAGCGTCTGCGTGAGGCGGCGGAGAAGGCCAAGATCGAGCTGTCCGCCTCCCAGCAGGCCAGCCTCAACCTGCCGTACATCACCGTCGATGCGGACAAGAACCCGCTGTTCCTGGACGAGACCCTGACCCGCACCGAGTTCCAGAAGATCACCCAGGATCTGCTGGACCGCACCAAGGAGCCGTTCAACCAGGTCATCAAGGACTCGGGCATGTCCATCTCCGACATCGACCACGTGGTCCTCGTCGGTGGCTCCACCCGCATGCCGGCCGTGACCGACCTGGTCAAGGAGCTGACCGGTGGCCGCGAGCCGAACAAGGGCGTCAACCCGGATGAGGTCGTCGCCGTCGGCGCTGCCCTGCAGGCCGGCGTTCTGCGCGGCGAGGTCAAGGACGTGCTGCTTCTCGACGTCACCCCGCTCTCCCTCGGCATTGAGACCAAGGGTGGCGTGATGACCAAGCTCATCGAGCGGAACACCACCATCCCGACCAAGCGTTCCGAGACCTTCACCACCGCCGAGGACAACCAGCCCTCCGTGCAGATCCAGGTCTTCCAGGGTGAGCGCGAGATGGCCGCGGCCAACAAGCTGCTCGGTTCCTTCGAACTCGGTGGCATCGCCCCGGCGCCGCGTGGCGTGCCGCAGATCGAGGTCACCTTCGACATCGACGCGAACGGCATCGTCCACGTCACCGCCAAGGACAAGGGCACCGGCAAGGAGAACACGATCAAGATCCAGGAAGGCTCCGGCCTGTCCCAGGAGGAGATCGACCGCATGATCAAGGACGCCGAGGTCCACGCGGAGGAGGACAAGAAGCGCCGCGAGGAGCAGGAGACCCGCAACAATGCGGAGTCCATGATCTACCAGACCCGCAAGTTCGTCGAGGAGAACTCCGACAAGGTCTCCGAGGACATCAAGGCCAAGGTCGAGGAGGCCGCGAAGGGGGTCGAGGAGTCGCTCAAGGGCGAGGATCTCGACGCCATCAAGACCGCCGTGGAGAAGCTCTCCTCCGAGTCTCAGGAGATGGGCAAGGCCATCTACGAGGCCGACGCCAACGCCGGTGCCACCCAGGCACAGGCCGGCGATGACGCCGCCGACGACAACGTCGTGGACGCGGAGGTCGTCGAGGACGAGGCCGGCACCGACACCGAGGGGGAGAAGAAGTAGTGACTGACCCCAACCCGATGCCCGACAACCCGGGCGACCCGGAGCACACCGATCCGGAGGCGACCTCGGCAGACAGCGCTGAGGCCGCCGCCGAGGAGGCCGCACGCGCTCAGGGTGCCGGCCGGGAGATGGATCCCGAACTGGAGGCGGAGATCGAGGCGGCATTCGCCGACGTCGAGCCGGACGCCGACGGTGACGGCATGGTCACCGACATCGAGGCCCAGCTCGCTGAGCGCACCGAGGACCTCCTGCGCGTGAGCGCGGAGTACGCCAACTTCCGTCGGCGTACCGAGCGTGACCGCCAGGGCATCGTCGACGCCGCCAAGGCGTCGGTGCTGACCAGGCTGCTGCCGATCCTCGACGATCTGGAGTTGGCCCGCCAGCACGGTGACCTGGACAACGGCCCGCTCAGGGCCTTCGCGGACAAGTTCATCGATACGGTCAACGGCCTGAAGCTGGAGTCCTTCGGAGAAGAGGGCGAGCCCTTCAACCCCGAGATCCACGAGGCCGTGCAGGATCTGTCCTCCGGAGAGGAGAAGGCGCTGGGCACCGTCCTGCGACGCGGTTACCGCTTCGGCGACAGGGTGGTCCGGAACGCGATGGTCATCATCGCCGATCCTTCTGAGCAGGCGGAATCCGCCGAATAACCCGGGATTGATCCCGACCTGCGCCGCCGCCCGAGACGCACCTCCAGCCGCCCTCGGGCGGCGGCGCACCCTTTTAGTTAGCTTTAGTTAGCGACAGAACATAATTAGCAGAATCAGAGAACCACTAATTCAGAAAGGAGGAGATGCCCAGTGGCCGTTCAGCGCGAATGGGCAGACAAGAACTACTACGCGGATCTGGGAGTCTCCTCGTCCGCCTCTGCCGAGGACGTCAAGAAGGCCTACCGCAAACTTGCCCGGGAGAATCACCCGGACAAGAACCCCGGAGACAAGGCCGCCGAGGAGCGCTTCAAGAAGGCGGCCGAGGCCTACGATGTCGTCGGCGATGAGGCGAAGCGGAAAGAATATGACGAGCTGAAGTCGATGCTCCGCTCCGGAGGCGGCTTCGGCGGAGGCGGAGGTGCCGGATTTCCCGGCGGGTTTCGCCAGACGGAGGACTTCGACGCCTCGGACATCTTCGGACGAGGATCCGGTGGAGGATTTTCTGCGGACGGCGGTCTGGGCGATATCTTCGGTGGCCTTTTCAACCGCGGCGGCGGTCCTCGCCCAACAGCTAGGCCGACGCGGGGGGCGGACGTCGAAACGGAGATCACCCTTGATTTCCGGGAAGCGGCCAAGGGCACGACGATCCCGCTCCAGCTGACCGGTGACGCCCCCTGCAACACCTGTCACGGATCTGGTTCGAAGTCCGGGAACCCGACCACCTGTTCGGTGTGTCACGGCTCCGGTTTCACGTCGGAGAACCGCGGCGCGTTCGGGTTCTCCGCACCGTGCACCAACTGCGGCGGCACCGGCCAGGTGATCACCGACCCGTGTGTCACCTGTCACGGCTCCGGCACCGTCCGGCGCACGCGTCAGCTCACCGTCCGTATCCCGGCCGGCGTCATCGACGGTCAGAAGGTGCGCCTGGCGGGCCAGGGTGAGGCGGGGCCGCAGGGCAAGCCTGCCGGCGACCTCTTCGTCACCGTGCACGTGCGTGCGGACAAGGTGTTCACCCGTTCGGGCGATGATCTCGAGGTGACCGTGCCCGTGTCATTCTCCGAACTCGCCCTCGGTGACACGATCACGGTCCCTACTCTCGACGCCCCCGTGAAGGTCAAGGTCCCGGCCGGCACGCCCAACGGCCGCACCCTGCGGGTCCGGGGCAGGGGAGTGCCCAAGAGTAGTGGCAACGCCGGTGACCTGCTGGTCACCGTGGAGGTGACGGTGCCGAAGAATCTGGACGTCGCCGCCACCAGCGCCCTGCGCACCTACGCGCAGGCGGAGAAGGACTCCGGTTTCAACCCCCGCGCCGGGTGGGCCGGCCACAAGTGAGCAGAGGGTGAGGAGGTGTATCAGCTGTGATCGTTGACAGGGGCAAGTCGTCGAAGGATGAACTGGGTGAGGTGTTCGTCATTTCGGTGGCGGCGGAGCTGGCAGGCATGCATGCCCAGACTCTGCGCACCTATGACCGGATGGGCCTGGTCACCCCGATGCGCACCACCGGCGGTGGCCGCCGCTACTCGCGCAAGGACATCTCCCTGCTGCGCCGCATCCAGCAGCTCAGCCAGGAGGAGGGCGTCAACCTCGCCGGCATCAAGGCGATCATCGAACTGTCGGAGGAGAACGAACGCCTCCGTGCCGAAGTGGATGAGCTCCGCGAGGAGAGGGAGCGCCTGCGCAGCCGCGCCGGCGTGCGTGGCGGCGAACTGGTCCACGTGCCGCGTTCCACTGCGCTCGTGATGTGGGAACCCCGCCGGGTTCGGCGACGCAGGCAGGCTTGAGGGCAGGATTCCCAACGCCCGCGAGCGCTCCCGTGCAGGGGGTGATCGCGGGCGTCGGCTTTTGTGTTGATTCACCAGCCCACAAAGCCTGCGAAGCCTGCTAGTTGCCCCCTTGGCACATCTCCCTGGCAAATCTTCGCAACAGTGGCGGCGGTCACAGTAAGGTGTGGTGGCAGACCTCCCGTTCCCCGTGAAAGGAATCTCCGCCATGACTGTCTACGCCAACCCCGGTACCGAGGGTTCGATCGTCAGCTACCGCGACCGCTACGAGAACTTCATCGGAGGCGAGTGGGTGGCGCCGGTGGAGGGCGGGTACCTGGACAACATCACCCCGGTCACCGGCGAGGTGTTCTGTCAGGTCGCCCGCGGCACAGCCGCCGACATCGAGTTGGCCCTCGACGCCGCCCACAAGGCTGCCCCCGCCTGGGGTAAGACCTCCCCGGCTGAGCGCGCGCTGATCCTGCACCGGATCGCCGACCGCATCGAGGAGCACCTCGAGGAGATCGCCGTCGCCGAGACCTGGGACAACGGCAAGGCTGTGCGAGAGACGCTCGCCGCCGACATCCCGCTTGCCGTCGACCACTTCCGCTACTTCGCCGGCGCCCTGCGCGCGCAGGAGGGGCGCCTCTCGCAGCTCGACGAGAACACCGTGGCCTACCACTTCCACGAGCCGCTGGGCGTGGTCGCCCAGATCATCCCCTGGAACTTTCCGATCCTCATGGCCACCTGGAAGATTGCCCCGGCACTGGCCGCCGGTAACGCCATCGTGCTCAAGCCCGCGGAGCAGACCCCTGCGTCACTGCTTTACCTGGTGGAGAAGATCGCGGACCTGCTGCCGGCGGGTGTGCTGAACATCGTCAACGGTCTGGGCGAGGAAGCCGGCGTGGCGCTGTCGACCTCCGACCGCATCGCCAAGATCGCCTTCACCGGTTCCACCGGCGTGGGCAAGATCATCAACAAGGCCGCCGCGGACAAGATCATCCCGGTCACCCTGGAGCTGGGCGGGAAATCCCCGTCCATCTTCTTCCCGGACATCATGGACAAGGACGACGCCTTCCGTGACAAGAGCCTCGAGGGCTTCGCCATGTTCGCCCTCAACCAGGGCGAGATCTGCACCTGCCCCTCCCGCGCACTTGTCCACGAGAGCATCGCGGACGAGTTCCTGGCACTGGGAGTGGAGCGCGTGAAGAAGATCAGGAAGGGTAATCCGCTCGACACCGACGTCCAGATGGGTGCGCAGGCCTCCCAGGAGCAGATGGACAAGATCTCCGGCTACCTGGAGCTCGGCCCGCAGGAGGGGGCGGAAACCTTGACCGGCGGCAAGATCAACAAGATCGAGGGCCTGGACAAGGGCTACTACATTGAGCCGACGGTGTTCAAGGGCACCAACAACATGCGCATCTTCCAGGAGGAGATCTTCGGACCGGTTCTCTCGGTCGCCACCTTCAAGGACTACGACGAAGCCATCCGGATCGCCAACGACACCAACTTCGGTCTCGGCGCAGGCGTCTGGGCGCGTAACGGCAACATCGCCTACCGTGCCGGCCGCGAAATCCAGGCAGGTCGCGTGTGGGTGAACCAGTACCACGCCTACCCGGCCCACTCCGCCTTCGGCGGTTACAAGGAGTCCGGCATCGGCCGCGAGAACCACCTCATGATGCTCGCCCACTACCAGCAGACGAAGAACCTCCTGGTCTCCTACTCCGAGGACGCCATGGGCTTCTTCTGATCCGTCAGGTCCCTGAGTCGCGCCAGGAACTCCGGGTCTTCCCAGTAGGTGCCATGGTTGCCGGAGCTGTCACCGGGCCAGACCCGCGCCCCGAATCCCGGGGACGTCGGGTCCGGCCCGTGTACCCCTGCCCCCTGCGTCACGGTCAACCCGATCGGGTCGGAGGGGTTGGTCATGGCGTGGATCCGCGGATGGTCCCCCAGCAGAGTCAGCTGCCCGGCGTGCGTCACCCCCGCGCCCGGACTTCCGATGAGTACGAGATCGTCCGCGTACAGGCCGCCACCTCTCGATGCCGCCGTGCCAGCCACCACCGAGCCGTAACTGTGGCCGACCACGATCCGACGCTGATGAGGGAATCGGCGTGCGAGCTCGCGTTGGAAGGCCTGCAGCTCGGCACCCGCTGCCCGGGCAGGCTCCTGTGCGAGTGCGTGCGGCACGCTCTCGGGGGCCGGGTAGCCGAGCCACACCACCGCTGCCCCGCCCGTGGCTGCCGCGACGGTGCGGGCCCGGTCCAGGTGGACCGGTAGTCCAGCCGGGTCGGAGGAACCCACCCCGGCGACCATCGTGGTGACCGACTGAGCCGATTCCAGATCGCCGACCGCCACTACCATCCGAGCGTCAGCGGCCTCGAGGATCTGCAGATCCCCGTGGCCGGTCACCGGCGTAGACAACATGTTCAGCTCGTGCACCGCCGCCAGATCCAGGTCCGGGGTATCCGACAGCCTGGTCGGCGCCTCGACCGGGATGGGCGTGCACAAGAGGTCGATCTGTCGGGCACACGTCCAGTCGAGTACGTCCCCGAGCGTTCGCAGATCCCGTAGCAGGAGGGTGACCAGGGGAGTGTCCTCTGCAACGCGGTCAGCCAGGGCGACGGCCCGATGAACGGCGGCATCCAGTTCCGCCTGGAGGCCGGCCGTCATGGACAGCACCTGGGCGACCCGCAGCATCTGTTCCGGTGGAACCGCCATCGGCTGTGCCAGAGCATGCAGGCGGGACACCGCAGCTTCTGCCGCCTCACCCTGGAAGCCGGTGGCGTTCAGGTCGTCGACACTGCGTGCCAGCCATTCGGTCTGCGCCACCAGCCAGTCCGCATCGACGGTGAGGAGATGGGCGGTGTGGCGGAGGGTGGGGGCGTCGATAAGCATCAGGGCCCCAGGACGTCGAGGTCCCGCACCCGGTCGGCGAAAGTGCGGATGTCCTGGATGTGCTCGCGGAGGGTGGAGTCCGCCTGACGATGGGCGTCGGTCCAGTTCTGTGCGGCCCGCTGCAGGGCCGAGGCGGTCCGCGAACCCGGCGGCAGCGAGGGCGGCGAAGGATCGGAGGTTCGGCGGAGCAGGGAGGCCAGGTGATCGAAGGTGGCGGAGTTCAGCTGCAGGTTGTTCATACCCACAGTGTGGGTCGGCCGGGGTGAGGAGCCAACCGGGCCTGCGTGAATCTGTGGATAACTACCCGTTGTCCACATAGTGTGGGTGCCATGCAGATCGGAATCGTGCAGTTCACCGCTGGTGCAGATATCGTCGATAATTTGGCGCTCGCCCGGGACAAGGTCCAGGAAGCCGCCTCGCGCGGCGCCCGACTCATCGTGCTCCCCGAGGCAGCCAGTCAGGCCTTCGACAGCGGACGCCTGGACAAGCAGGCCCAGGAACTCGACGGCCCTTACGCCACCGGGCTGGGTGAACTCGCCCGTGAACTCGGCGTCACCGTCGTCGCGGGCATGTTCCGGCCCGCCGACACCGTCGAGCGCGACGGGAAGACCCTCAACCGTGTCCGCAACACCGCCCTGATCACGGGGCCTGACCTCCATGTCGCCTACGACAAGATCCACACCTTCGACGCCTTCGACTACCGCGAGTCCGACACCGTCAGGCCGGGCACCGAGCTGGTGACCTTCGAGGTCGAAGGCGTCACCGTCGGCGTGGCCATCTGCTACGACATCCGCTTCCCGGAACAGTTCCGTGAGCTGGCGCGCCGGGGTGCACAGGTGATCGTCGTGCCCACCAGCTGGGCGGACGGTCCGGAGAAGCTCTACCAGTGGCGCATCCTCACTGCGGCCCGGGCACTGGATTCGACGAGCTGGATCGTCGCGGCCGGTCAGGCCCGCCCGGGCGGGCAGGAACAGGCCGGACAGTCAAGCGGACCGACCGGCATCGGGCATTCATGCGTGGTGGGGCCGACGGGGCGTCGGGAATCGGAGGCGGGCTACGAACCGGAGATCATCGTCTGCGACCTCGATATGGGGGATGTGGAGAAGGCCCGGAGGTCACTGCCGGTGCTGTAGCTGCGGTCGGGGCCACTCATCGACAGCCTCCCAGGCCTCGGCCTGGATGAGCTCCGGTGGGGTGCCGCCCGCGATGAGCGCGGCCACGGTGTCGTTGACCCCGGCGGCGTCGCCCACGACCAGGACGTCACGGTCGGCCCACGCGCCGTAGGACGCCACCAGTTCACCGACCCGGCCCGTCTCCTGCAGGTGCAGGCCGCGCGGGGTGCGCGAGTCCTCGGTCGCGCCGACCCACCAGGCATCCTCGGCGTGTTCGACCACGGGGACCACCGACAACCAGGAGCTGACCACCGCCAGGTTCCACAGGCCCATGAGGTCATAGAGTTCGCCGGGGTACTCCGCGGCGACGAAGAGATGGACACGCGGCCGGTGTTCCCAGTTGAGGATGTCGAAGAGCATGGCCCGCAGCGGGGCCAGCCCGGTTCCGTGGGCGATCATCAGGACGTCGCGTTCCCCGCTGACCTGCAGTGAGCCGCGGGGGTTGCCGAAGAGCCAGTAGTCGCCCGGTTTGGGGGTGGCCAGCAGTTGGGAGATGTCGGAATTGTCGAGGATCCGGATGTGGAACTCCAGTTGGCCGAAGTCGTTGGGCGGAAGCGCAGGGGAGAACATCCGCCATACGCCGGGCAGGTAGGAGGTGGTCACCGGCAGGTGCTGGCCGGCCCGGTAGGGGACGGGGACACCCGCCTCGAGGCGCACGACGCTGATGTGGCGGGTACGCCGCTGCACTCCGAGGACCTCGGCGGAGTAGGCGGGGGCGGACCCTTCCAGATCGGCTCTGCGGGCGGCGTCGGCCATGACGGTGCAGACGCTCTCCAAGGCCCGGGAGGCGGCATCGGCCGCCGGAACCTGCAGCGTGTGCAGCCCGTGGCGCAGCGCCGCGGCGAAGGCCTGGTAGACGTCGGCAGGAAAACCGTGGCGGCGGTGGTCACGCCCGAGCTGACGCAGCCGGTCGATCAACTCGGGTGGGAGGGCGCCTGTCCGCGGGGTGCGTTCGAGGACCCAGGCGCAGGCGGCGGCGAGCTCCACATGGGTGTGGCGCAGGGAGATGGGGAAGACCTGCCTGGCCTCCAGAACATCCTGGTAGAGATGCTGCTGCACCGCGTCCCGGAATTCCCCGCTACGTTCGCGCAGAACCGTTCCGGTATCGAGAAGGGTCGCCGATTCCATGATCCCCATTGTGCATTCTCCGGCGACCAGGGGTGGTCATGCGCCTAGAATCGGGTGTCACAGGCGAAAGGGCAGCCATGATCGAATTCGAGAAGGTCAGCAAGACCTATCCGGGCGCGAGTCGGCCGGCCGTCGAGGACTTCAGCTATCGGGTGGTGGAGGGGACGTCCACGGTGTTCGTCGGCCCCTCCGGTTGCGGAAAGACGACGTTGCTGCGGATGGTCAACAGGATGGTCTCCCCGGATTCCGGACGCGTTCTGGTGCGCGGTGAGGACATCAGCAAGGGCGATCCGGTCGGGCTACGCAGGTCCATCGGTTACGTCATGCAGCACTCCGGGCTGCTGCCGCACCGCACGGTGACCGACAACGTTGCGGCGGTGGCGCAGCTCAACGGGATGGGGCGTAGGCAGGCGCGTGAGCGCGCCGCTGAGCTGCTGAAACTGGTCGGTCTGGACCCCGCCCTGGGATCACGCTACCCGGCGGAGCTGTCGGGCGGGCAGGCCCAGCGCGTGGGCGTGGCCCGAGGTCTCGTGGCCAACCCGGACATCCTCCTCATGGACGAGCCCTTCGGCGCCGTGGATCCGGTGGTCCGCCGCGGGCTGCAGGAGGAGATCCTGGCGATCAAGGAATCCATGGACACGACCATCCTCATGGTCACCCACGACATCGACGAGGCCTTCCTGCTCGGCGACGAGATCGTCCTGCTCGGGGACGCGGCCGTCATCGAACAGGCCGGCAGTGCCGAGGACTTCATCACCTCCCCTGCGTCGGAGGTCGTCAGGGAGTTCACCGGAGCTGATTCCCGCTTCCTCAGCGTCCGGGAGCACGAGGGCAGGAGCCTGATCGTCGACCGGAACGGCCGGGTACGGGGAGTACTCGAATGAGGTGGGACTGGGTCTGGACCAACTCCGACCGCATCCTCGACCTGGCCTGGGCGCACATCAATCTCTCCTGGCCGCCGATCCTCGCCTCCTTCCTGCTGGCACTGCCCGTCGGCTGGTTCGCGCACCGCTACCGCCCGGCCCGCGAGGTACTGGTGATCACTGCGGGCCTGCTCTACGTCATTCCCTCGCTGGCGTTGTTCGTGGTGATGCCCCTGTTCCTGGGAACCTCGATCCTCTCCCCGCTCAACGTGGTCGCAGCCATGACCCTCTACGGCATCGCCCTACAGGTCAGGGCCACCGCGGATGCCTTCGACACGGTGCCTGACAGCGTCCGACAGGCCGCCGTGGCCACCGGTTACCGCCCCTGGCGCAGGGTGCTCTCGGTTGACATCCCGCTGGCCGGCCCGGGACTGCTCGCCGGCATCCGGGTGGTCTCCGCGTCCACCATCAGCCTGGTCTCCGTGGGCGCGCTCATCGGTGTGGCCTCGCTGGGTACCCTGTTCACCGAGGGTTTCCAGCGCTCCTTCCCCACGCAGATCCTGGTGGGTCTGGTGGGCACGGTCCTGCTCGCCGTGCTTTTCGACGCCGTCCTCGTCCTCCTCGGACGTCTGCTCATGCCGTGGAGGAGGAGGGTCGGATGAACCATCTCGCCGAAGCCTGGGGATTGATCGTCGACCCCGCCAACTGGGTCGGACCGGGAGGTATCACCCAGCGGCTCCTGGATCACCTGCTCTACACCGGCCTGGCCGTGGGCGTGGCACTGGCCGTCGCCCTGCCGCTCGGGCTGTGGGTCGGGCACACCCGCCGCGGCGCCGACGGCGTGCTGGCGGTCTCCGGCGCCCTGCGTGCGCTGCCTTCGCTGGGCCTACTGACCTGGTTGACCGTGGAAATGAGCAGCGGCGTCCGGATGCCCGTGGTTCCCGCCACGATCGTGCTGGTCATCCTGGCGGTCCCCCCGCTGCTGGCAGGCATTGTTGCGGGTGTCACCTCCGTCCCGTTGGCGGTCACCGATGCCGCCCGCGCCAGTGGCTTCAGTGAGCGGCAGATCCTCACCCGGGTGGAGCTCCCTCTCGCCGCCCCCGGCATGGTCGGCGGGTTGCGCTCCTGTGTCGTACAGGTTGTGGCGACGGCCACAATTGTCGCCTACATTGGGCTCTCAGGCCTGGGCAGATACCTCATCGACGGACTGGCGCTGCGGGATTATCCGCAGATGCTCGCGGGAGCACTCCTGGTCACCGCTCTCGCCCTCGTGGTCGACCTGATCCTGGCGTTCCTGCAACGACAAGTGAAACCCAAAGGAAGTGTCCCATGAGAATCCGTTCCCGCCACACGTTCATCGCAGCCGCCGCGCTCCTCGGCCTCACCCTGTCCGCCTGTACCTCGACTTCTGAGGATCCCCTGGGGGCCGATTCCGCCGATTCCGCCGGGACGATCGTCCTCGGCACCGCCAACTTCCCGGAGTCCGAGATCGTCGGCCAGATCTGGGCCGCCGCCCTCGAGGACGCCGGCTTCGACGTCGAGGTCAGTTCCGCCATCGGCTCCCGCGAGGTGTATCTCCGTGCGCTTGAGGAGGGCAGCATCGATCTCGTGCCCGAGTACATCGGCAACCTCGCCCAGTACTATCTCGCGGACTCCGGTTCCGGGGAGCTCGCGGCCGGCGCAGACACGGACGAGGTCTACGCAGCTCTGCAGGACAACCTGCCTGCGGGCACGGAGGTGGGTGACTACGCCGAGGGTGAGTCCAAGGACTCCTACCGCGTCACCCGCGAGCTCGCCGATGAGCAGGGACTGGTCACTCTCGCGGATCTGGGCAAGCTCGACCGGGTCCGCATCGCGGCCGCCCCCGAATTCGAGCAACGCCCCTACGGCCCCACCGGCCTGTCGGAGGTCTACGGCGTCGACGCCGGGAAGATCTCCATGGTGCCGATCTCGGACGGCGGCGGTCCGCTGACCATCGCCGCCCTGCGGGAGGGTACCGCCGACGTGGCCGACATCTACACCACCTCCCCGCTCCTGGATTCGCAGGGCAACGAGATCGACCTGGTCGCCCTGGAGGACCCGGAGAGGCTCATCCTCCCCCAGAACATCGTCCCGCTCATGCGCGCAGGTGAACTCCCGCAGGAGGCCGTGGACGCCATCAACGGCATCAACGAGCACCTCACCACCGAGGCGCTGGTGGAGATGAACCTGCGCAACATCGGGGACGAGAAGGCCGAGGCCCCGGTCATCGCCCGGGACTTCGTCGACGAGAACGTCTAGCCGATCGGGTAGCCCTCCACGGGACCCTTGTCCGCCGGGATCCAGCCCAGCGACGGGGCGACGTGCCCGGCAAAGGCCTCCAGGATGGACACGTTGACCTCCACACCCATCTGGTTGGGGACGGTGAGCATGAGGGTGTCGGCGGATTGGACGGCGGCGTCGGCACGCAGCTGCTCGATGAGCTTGTCCGGTTCTGCGGCATAGGTGCGGCCGAAGGTGACCGGGGTGCCTTCGCCGAGGGATCCGATCTGATCGCGGCCGCTGGCCTGCAGGCCGAAGAGCTCGCGGGAGCGGTCGTCGACGATGGGGAACACCGAGCGGGAGACCGAGACGCGCGGGGTCCAGTCGTGGCCGGCCGCCTTCCACGCCTCGCGGTAGCGGGCGATCTGCTCGGCCTGCAGGTCGCCGAGGGAGGAGCCGTCGGCCTCCGAGACGAGGGTGGAGCTCATCAGGTTCACGCCGTCGCGTGCGGCCTGCTCGGCGGTGCCGTGCGAGCCTGCGCCCCACCAGATGTGGCGGCGCAGGCCGGGGGAGTGCGGGAAGATCGGCAGGGGGGTACCTGCCTGGTACATGCGGGGGTACTGCTCCTCGGCAGGGGCTGCGGTGGCCACGCCGTAGCCGTCGATGGCGGTGAGGAAGCGTTCGAACTTCGTGCGTGCCATGTCCGCACCGTTGGGGTCTCCGGCGGTGTATCCGAAGGATTCCCAGCCGCGCTGGGCGGGCTCCGGTGACCCCCGGGAGACGCCGAGGGCCACGCGGCCGTCGGAGAGCAGGTCGAGGGCGGCCGCCTCCTCGGCGAGGTAGAGGGGGTTCTCGTAACGCATGTCGATGACGCCGGTGCCCACCTCGATGTGCTTCGTCGAGCCCGCGATCGCACCCAGCAGCGGCATGGGGGACGCGCCCTGCGGGGCGAAGTGGTGGACACGGAAGTAGGCGCCGTTGACGCCGAGTTCATCGGCCGCCTGCGCCAGTTCCAGGGCCTGCTTCAACGTCTGTCCGGCGTCGGGGCCGGGTTGGCTGCCGATGGCGTAGTGGCCGAAACTCAGGAATCCGAATGCTTTCATGCTGCTGATACTACTTTCTGTTCGAGGTGGCGTGCGGCGCGTCGCCCGGCGAGACGACCCGCCCGCGTGGCGCCGACGGTGGATGCGGTTGATCCGTAGCCGACGAGCAGGACCCGGCCGTCGCGCGCCGGGGTGACCTCGTCGACCATGAGGACGCCGCCGCCGGGTTCGCGCAGCTTCAGCGGCGCGAGGTGACGCAGGGCGGGGCGGAAGCCGGTGTTCCAGAAGATGACGTCCACGTCGAGCGCTGTCCCCGCCGGCAGCGGATCCCAGGACTCCGGAACCTGCAGCCCCCCGCTTCTCGACGGCCCGAGGCCTTCCGCCCGTGCGTGGTCCGCGGCACCGAACACGACGCCGCTTTCCGTGACCCGGTCGAACATGCCCCGGGAGACCAGGGTGCCGTCACGGACCCCGTCGAGGTAGGCGGGCCACTGCGGGATACCGGTGGTGCGTACGACAGAGGCGGGACGCTGACCTGTGTGGGTGAGCTCGCGTACGGCCTTCTCCACCGCCAGGCCCCAGCCGGCGTCGAATTCGCGCCCGGTGAAGTTCGGCGGGCGGCGCGTGGCCCAGATCGTCTCGGTGACCGGTGCCAGCTCCAGCAGGAACTGCACGGCCGAGAGGCCGCCGCCGACCACCAGGGTGCGCAGGCCGGCGAAGTCCTCCTTCCGGCGGTAGTTCTTCGTGTGCAGCTGGCGGCCGGTGAAGTTCTCGATGCCCGGGACATGGGGAATGTAGGGGTTGTCCCAGGTGCCGGTGGCGTTGAGGACGATGTCGGCAGTGAGTTCATGGGTGCCGCGCACGGTGATGCGCAGCGGCGAGTCCGGATCGGCCGGGTCGACGGCCTCGACGCGGCTGACCGGTGCGGGGCGCAGCACCGCGAGGTCGAGGTGGTCCTCGTAGCTGCGGTAGTACTCGGCCACCAGCGTGGCGGCCGGCGTCACCGGATCGGGACGTTGCATGGGCAGCCCCGGAAGGTCGGCGATGCCGTGGGCCTTGCCCAGTGTCAGCGAATCCCAGCGGTGCCGCCAGGCTCCGCCGGGGCCGTCATTGGCGTCGAGGATGATGAAGTCCGTGCCGGGGAGGAGTCCGCGGCGACGGAGTTCATGGGCTGCCGCGAGGCCGGCCTGGCCTGCGCCGATGATGGCGGCCCGGTAGTGGTGGTCGTGCACGTCCGAGATCTCCATGGCCTCCACCATACCCCCAATCAGTGACGTGTCAACAATATGGTCAGCCGCGACGGTTCGGGCATGACCGGGCATGCACGTTACAGTGAGGGCGGACACAACAAAGTCGTGCGACGCTCCGGGCTCACCTGTCCGGCTACTGGTCTGCACCGGAATGAAGTGGATAACGCCGTGGAATACACCCCATACAGCCTGCTCATCGACGTCGGCTGGATCTCTCTGCTCATGGTCGTCGGTAACCTTCTGCGTCGTAAGATCGGTCTGTTCCAGCGTCTGCTCATGCCCGCCTCGATAACGGCCGGGCTGCTCGGGCTGCTGTTCGGGCCGCAGGTGCTCGGCTGGATCAACTTCTCCGGGCAGATCGGCACGTACACCTCGATCCTGATCGCCTTCGTCTTCGCCTCCATGGCGTACTCGATGGACCTCACCCCCTCGGTGCGTACCGGCGCGAAGAACATGTGGTCCTACTCGACGGGCATGTTCATGGGCCAGTGGGGCCTGTTCATCCTCCTGGGCATCTACTTCTTCCAGCCGGTGTTCGGTACCGAAAGCTGGTTCGGCATGATGCTGCCCGTCGGTTTCGTGGGCGGCTTCGGCACGGCCGCCGCCGTGGGAACCTCGCTGGAGGGTGCGGGTGCCGTGGCCGCCAGCTCGCTGGGCTTCATGTCCGCGACCGTGGGCACCCTGTCCGCCATCGTCGGCGGACTCATCTTCACCAGCTGGGGGATCCGCACCGGGCGTACATCCACGATGCCGAAGAAACTGCCCTGGGAGCTGCGCTCCGGCTACATCGACGACCTGGGGGCACGACCCTCGATAGGCAGGGCCACGACCAACCCCTCCGCGATCGAGCCGCTCGCCCTCCATCTGGGATTCGTGATGTTGACCGTGATGATCGCCTACCTGGTCAACGGTTTCATCAACGACGTCTTCCCGACCGTCTCCATCCCGCTCTTCGCCATGTCGTTCGTCATCGGGCTGGTCGGCCGCATCCTGCTGGGCGCCGTGGGCAGGAAGGACTTCCTGGACAAGGGGACCGTCAGTTCCATGTCCGGTGCGGCCACCGACTACCTCATCGCCTTCGGCGTCGCCTCCATCGTTCCGGCCGCGATCGCCGACTACTGGGTGCCGCTTGCCCTCCTGTTCGTGCTGGGTATCGCCTACTGCGTGTTCGTGTTCTTCGTCCTCTCGCCGGAGTTCTTCGGCGAGAAGTGGTTGGAGCGTGGCATCTTCTCCTGGGGCTGGGCCACCGCGGCTGTTGCCACCGGCATCGCGCTGCTCAAGATCGTCGATCCGAAGCTGAAGTCCGGCACCCTCAATGAATACGGCGTCGCGTACGTCGGGTTCGCCCCCTTCGAGATCGGCATGACCATCCTCGCCCCCATCGCCGTCATCGTCGGCCTGACCGCCGGGCTCGGCTGGCTCTCGCTGCTCATCGCGTTGGCTGTGCTGCTGGTGCCGATCTTCCTCGGGCGTACGCCGGGCAGGCAACGTAAGGCGGCGGCCGCGGCTGCCACGGCAGAAGCCTGACGCTGGGGCTGGTGGTGGTCGTTGTGTCGGGGCCGGGAGACATCTCCGGCCGCCCGGCCTAAACTTGAGCGTGGATGACTCAGATATTTTCCTCTTGAGTGGAACAGACTCAACTCTTCATGCGTTACTAGAGGTAGTAGACGAACTAAAAGAGAAAGGAAACGTGGCATGACCTCGTTCAATCCCACCACCAAGACCCAGGAGGCCCTGCAGTCCGCACTGCAGCTGGCTTCCGCCAACGGCAACCCGGACATCCGCCCGGCGCACCTTCTGGCCGCGATTCTCGACCAACCGGAGGGGATCGCCGCCCCGGTGCTCAAAGCCACCGGCGTTGATCCGGAGACCGTCGCCCGCGAGGCGCGCGCCCTGGTCGACGGTTATCCCAAGGCCGCCGGAGCCAACCTGGCCAACCCCAACTTCAACCGGGATGCACTCAACGCACTGACCGCGGCCCAGGAGCTGGCCGGCGAGCTCGGCGACGAGTACGTCTCCACGGAGGTCCTCATGGCGGGCATCGCCCGGGGCGACAACGAGGCGGCGAAGCTGCTCACCGGTCGAGGTGCCACCTACGAGGCCATCAAGGGTGCCTTCCCGTCCGTGCGTGGTGCCTCGAAGGTGACCAACCAGGACCCGGAGGGCCAGTTCCAGGCGCTGGAGAAGTACTCCACCGACCTGACCGCGCGTGCACGCGAAGGCAAGATCGACCCGGTGATCGGCCGTGACTCGGAGATCCGCCGCGTGGTGCAGGTGCTCAGCCGACGCACCAAGAACAACCCGGTGCTCATCGGTGAGCCCGGCGTGGGTAAGACCGCGATCGTGGAAGGCCTGGCCCGACGTATGGTGGCCGGAGACGTGCCGGAGTCCCTGAAGGGCAAGACCCTCATTTCGCTCGACCTGGCCTCGATGGTCGCCGGTGCGAAGTACCGTGGCGAGTTCGAGGAGCGGCTGAAGGCCGTCCTGGACGAGATCAAGAACTCCGACGGGCAGGTGGTCACCTTCATCGACGAGCTGCACACCATCGTCGGTGCCGGTGCCTCCGGCGAGTCCGCGATGGACGCCGGAAACATGATCAAGCCGATGCTGGCCCGCGGTGAACTGCGCCTGGTCGGCGCGACCACCCTGGACGAGTACCGGAAGTACATCGAGAAGGACGCCGCCCTTGAGCGTCGTTTCCAGCAGGTGTACGTCGGCGAGCCGTCGGTCGAGGATGCCGTGGGCATTCTGCGCGGTCTGAAGGAACGTTACGAGGTCCACCACGGTGTCCGCATCCAGGACTCGGCCCTCGTCGCGGCCGCGACCCTGTCGGACCGCTACATCACCAACCGCTTCCTCCCGGACAAGGCGATCGACCTGGTCGATGAGGCTGCCAGCCGCCTGCGCATGGAGATCGACTCCTCCCCGCAGGAGATCGATGAGCTCGAGCGCATTGTCCGTCGCCTCGAGATCGAGGAGGTCGCGCTGGCCAAGGAGACCGACGACGCCTCCAGGGACCGTCTGGAGAAACTGCGTTCCGAGCTCGCCGACGAACGCGAGAAGCTCGGTGAGCTCACGTCCCGATGGATGAACGAGAAAAACTCGATCGACAAGGTACGCGGCGCCAAGGAGGAACTGGAGAAGCTGCGTCAGGAGTCCGAGATCGCCGAGCGCGACGGGGACTACGGCCGGGTCGCCGAGCTGCGTTACGGTCGTATCCCCGAGCTGGAGAAGGAGGTCGAGGCCGCTCAGGTCGAGGTCGCCGAGGGTGCGAACAACGCCATGCTCAGTGAAGAGGTCACCCCGGACACCATCGCCGAGGTCGTCTCCGCGTGGACCGGCATCCCGGCGGGCAAGATGCTCGCGGGCGAGACCGAGAAGCTGCTGGCCATGGAGTCCTTCCTGGGCAACCGCGTCGTCGGTCAGCACGAGGCCGTGCAGGCAGTCTCTGACGCGACCCGCCGCGCCCGCGCCGGCGTCGCCGACCCGAACCGCCCGACCGGTTCCTTCCTCTTCCTCGGTCCGACCGGCGTGGGTAAGACCGAGCTGGCGAAGTCCCTGGCGGAGTTCCTCTTCGACGACGAACGCGCCATGGTGCGCATCGACATGTCCGAGTACGGCGAGAAGCACTCCGTCGCACGTCTCGTGGGTGCCCCTCCGGGGTACGTCGGTTATGACGCCGGCGGCCAGCTCACCGAGGCGGTCCGTCGCCGCCCTTACACGGTCGTGCTCTTCGATGAGGTCGAGAAGGCCCACCCGGACGTCTTCGACGTGCTGCTCCAGGTCCTCGACGAAGGTCGGCTCACCGACGGCCAGGGCCGGACGGTTGACTTCCGTAACACCATCCTCATCCTCACCTCGAACCTGGGCGCCGGCGGCACCCGGGAGCAGATGACGGAGGCCGTGAAGCGGACGTTCAAGCCGGAGTTCATCAACCGTCTGGACGACGTGGTGATCTTCGACCCGCTCTCCCGGGAGCAGCTGACCAACATCGTGGACATCCAGATCAAGCAGCTGGCCGCCCGCCTGGCGGGCCGCCGCCTGAGCCTGGATGTCTCCGAGGCGGCGAAGGCCTGGCTCGCGGACCGTGGTTACGACCCGGCCTACGGCGCCCGTCCGCTGCGCCGCCTGATCCAGCAGGCGATCGGCGACCGACTGGCAAAGGAGCTGCTCGCCGGCGATATCCGTGACGGTGACACCGTCCGCGTCGATCTCGCCGACGGGGACGAGGCGCTGGACGTCAGCCGCGCCTGAACCGCGCGGGTGTAACTGCGCGGGGCGCTTCCTGACGCCCCGCGCAGCAGCCGTGTGTCCGCCCGGAATCACCGTACGATGAATGCATGAACAGTAATGTCCCGACTGTGGTGGCACTCATCCTGGCGGGAGGGTACGGCAGCCGGTTGTCCCCGCTGACCGATGCCCGCCCCAAGCCTGCGGTCCCGCTGGCAGGTTCCTACCGGCTCATTGACGTCGCCCTGTCCAACCTGGCGCACTCAGGGTTGCGTGACGTGTGGGTCGTCGAGCAGTACCGCCCGGGTCTGCTCAACCGCCACCTGGCGGGTGGTCGTCCCTGGGATATGGACGGAACGCGTCGCGGTCTGCGGATCGTGCCTCCGGAGGAGCGGGACGACGATGACCGGGACGGCTTTTCCGAGGGCAACGGGCATGCGCTCTATCAGCAGCTGGACGCTCTGGCGGAGTTTGGCGCGGACACGGTCGTGGTGCTCAGCGCGGACCATCTCTACCAGTTGGACATGCGCCCGGTGCTGGCACAGCATCATGAGCGCGGGAGTGAACTGACCATCATCACCACCGAGGTCCTGGAGGACCCCTCCCGCTACGGCGTGGTCAGTGCCACCCCAGAGGGGACCGTGACCGGGTACGAGTACAAGCCCGCCGATCCTTCCGGAAATATCGTCGCCACCGAGGTCTTCGTCTACCGGGTGGAAGCGCTCAAGCGGGCCATCACCGAACTCCTCGAGGGCGACTCCGGGGCGAACGGGGCAGACCTGGGGGACTACGGTGACACCATCGTCCCTCATCTGGTGGAACACGGTCTGGTCCACGAATACCGGATGACGGGGTACTGGCGTGACCTGGGGACCATCGACGCCTATTTCCAGGCGCACATGGAACTCATCGACGGCGGAGGCATCCAGCTCGACCGCCCTGACTGGCCTCTGCTCACCAACCTGTCGGTGAGTTCCCCGGCGCGCATCGACGCCGGCGCCACCGTCACCACCAGCATGATCTGTCCCGGTGCCCGTATCCGGGGCGCGGTCGAACACAGCCTCATCGGTCCCGGCGTGACGGTGGAACGGGGAGCGACGGTGTCCCGGTCCGTCCTCATCGGAGATGTGGTGGTACCCACGGGTGCGCATCTTGAATCCGTCATCGCGGATCACGGGGTGACCATCCCCGCCGGGCACATCGGGAAAACCAAACCGGGTCCCGGCAACATCACCGTCATCGTCGATGAATCCTCCACCGACCGGGGCGACGCACTCACACCGTAGGAGACGACATCCATGGTCACCCTCATCGCACCAGTTGCCCGTGCGGGCATCGACTCGGAGGAACTCGCCGCAGATCCGCTCGGCGGGTGCCACTACATCCTGCGCTCGATCCCGGTCGTCGCCGAGGGTGTGGCGCTCGGTGACATTGTCGCGTGCGTCATCGTCGACGGTCGTCCGCACATCGACCATGTCGTCGTCCCCGGTGGGAACACCACGTTGCGCGTGCTTGTCGACGCCCCCTTCATCGCCCAGCTCCGTCTGCTTCTGGAAAACCTCGGTTGCCGGGTGGAGCATCCGCTGCCGGGACTGCTGGTCCTCAGCGTCGCACCAGATGCGCCGGGGGAGGGTATCCGCGCCCACCTCGCTGATCTAGCGGACCAGGGCGTGGTGCAGGTTGCGCCGGAGTGAGCGGGGTCCTGCATTCGGCCTGTCCCGTCGCTACGATTGAGGATGTTGTTCGTACCGCAATCCGGAAGGGACCCTCATGTCGCTCACCATCGCCACGACCTTGAACACCGATTTCGATGATGCCGTCCAGCGCACGCGCGCCGCACTCGCCGAGGTCGGCTTCGGTGTCCTCACCGAGATCGACATGACCGCGACCCTGAAGAAGAAGATCGACGCGGACATCGAGGACTATGTCATCCTGGGCGCCTGCAACCCCGGCTTCGCGCACCGGGCCCTGCAGGTGGAGCGCCAGATCGGTGCACTGCTGCCGTGCAACGTCACCGTCCGCCGGAACCCGGAGAACTCCGGGGAGATCTTCGTGGAGGCCGCCGACCCGCGCACGCTCATGGCTGCCGCCGGAAACGACGAGCTGACCGCCGCCGCCGAGGAGGTCGCGGAGCTGCTGTCTAAGGCCGTCGCCAGCCTCAGCTGACGCCTGTGCCGGCCTGCCCGGCCACATCCTGGCTCGTTGACGCGTAGTACTCCGACAGTCGGTGGTACGGCCGCGAGAAGAATGCGAGCACGACCACCGCGAACATCACCGCGCCGGAGATCGTGAACATCAGCGCCATCCCGCGTGTCTCGCCCCCGCCCAGGAGCCGACCGAAGGAATTCCAGCCGGCGGGGGTGGACATCCACGGGATCACGTAGGACTGCGCCAGCACCGCCACGGTGATCGCCGACACCGGGTTCGCGACCATTTCGATGGCGATCGCGAGTCCGAACACCCGCCCTTGCTGGCGGAAGGGCACGACCCGCTGGAGAATCGTCTGTTCGGCCGCCTCGGCGGCGGGCATGAGCGACATGAAGGCCAGCATCCCGGCGGCGAACAGCCACCACCACTCGCGCAGCGCGAAGGTGGCGCCGATCGCCGCAACGGCCAGATTGACCAGCAGGAGGGTCCGGACCGGATTGCCGCCCAGGCCCACCTTCGCCACCAGCGCACCGCCGAGGATGAACCCGACCGACGTCACGGCGAGCACGACGCCCCACAGCTGTGGGCCGTACATCTCCAGTCCGTAGGGGTCCATGAGCGCTGTGTACACCCCGCCCATGAGGTTGTTGAAGGACGAGAAAAGGATCAGCGCCAGCAGTCCGGGCACCAGCCGGATCACAGCCCAGGAGCCGCGTAGATCGATGCCGGACGTGATCACGTCCGCGGCATCCTCCGTAGCCTCCGGGCTGACGAGCTGCGTCTCCGTGATCTTGAGGGGCAGAAGGTGCACCAGCGCCACCACCGTCAGCCCCACTGCGATCCACAGGGAGATCTCCATGCCGAGGTAGCCGATCGACAGCCCCGAGATCACCGAGGTGAGGGAGAAGGCCAGGCCCTGCACCATGCCGACCAGCCCGTTCGCCTTGTCGCGCCCGGCCTCGGGGACCATCAGGGTCACGGTCGTGGACAGGGCGATGTTGCGCATGTGCTCCACCACGGCGCCGACGAGGATGATGACGGCGAAGGCGATGATGGCGGGATCGTCGGCACGCACCTGCGTCGGGTCGACCCACAGCACCCACACGAGCGCGGCGAGGGCGAATGCCACGAGCGTGGCGACGGCCGCGAGCATCATCACCGTCTTCTTCCGGTGATGGTCGACGACTGAACCGAAGAAGATCGACCCGGTGGCGATCAGGGCCATGTAGAGGCCGTTGATCGCCCCGGTCAGTCCGACGTTGCGCGTCTCCAGATAGACCCAGAAGGCCAGACAGAACCAGAGGTAGCTCGTGGTGATGTTCGCGAGCAGGGTATTCACCAGGACGTGGTGGAATGGCCTCACAGATCCAGGATAGTCCCGCGCAGGTTCTCCGCCCCGGTCTGATTCTGCAGGGGGTCTGAACCCCCTCTAGACTCCGGGGTATGAGCACCTTCGTGAGTGCGCAGGCCCTGCGCGATGACATCTACCACGGCCACAGGCAGACAGTTCTCGGTGTCTTCTGGGAGCCGGAGGAAGGCGCGGGCCACCGCCGGTTTGAATCTGAGCACGTGCCCACCGCCCTGTTCTGTGATCCGGCTTATGCATTGGCTGGCATTCCCAGTTCGGAGGACGGCCGTAACCCGCTGCCGGAACCCCACCACCTCCAGGACTGGTTCAGGCGCTGGGGTCTCGCGGAGGACAGTCGGGTCGTGGTCTACGACGAGGGCCGTGGACCCATGGCGGCCCGTGCCTGGTGGATCCTGCGTTGGGCAGGCATGACCGACGTGCGGATCCTCGACGGCGGGCTGCGCGCCTGGGACAGTCTCAACCTGCCGATCGTCGGCGGGCCGGGCAACTTCGCCACCTCCAACGGCGGCGAGGTACGCGCTGGTTCCCTGCCCGTTGCCGGGATCGATGAGGTGCGGGACCATCTCGCAGCGGGGGGCGTGCTTGTCGATGCCCGCGACTCCCGCCGCTTCGCCGGCCGCCGCGAGATCCTGGACCTCAAGGCCGGTCACATTCCCGGCGCCGTCAACATCCCCGCTGCCGATCTGTACGACGAGAACCGGGTGGTCTGCAGCCCTGAGGAGATCCGCGCCCGTTTCGCCCGGGAATCAATCACGTCGGGCGAGGGGATCATCGTCTACTCCGGGTCCGGCAATCATTCGGCCATGCTGCTCGCCGCGATGGAGCGTGCCGGCCTTGGCGTCGCCAGCCACTATGTCTGTGGTTGGTCCCAGTGGTCGGCGGATCCGGAGAACCCGGTCGAGCGCGGGGTCTAGAACATCCCGCCGGGGAAAAAGCAGGTGCGGCAGTCCCGCGAGTGCGCAACGGCGCACTATTGTCGATGGTGATGTCCATCATTGCCTTTGCTCTCGCTGCGTTCGCCGCTGGTGCGGCCGCACTGTTGTGGCGCCTCGACGCCCGACAGCGGTCCCGGCCTGCGCGGGAGCCGAAGGCGGAGATGGAACCCCGGCCGGAGGAGCCGGCTGAGCCGCAGCCTGAGCCGCTGCCTGAGCCGTTGCCTGAGCGCCGCCACGGGCTGAGCCTGCCGGGTGCGCTGCGCCGGGAGCGTCGCGCCTGGGCGGAGGAGAAGGGCTTCGAGTTCTCCCGTTCCGATGACTGGCTCAACGACGAATGGTCGCGAGGCGCGGCAGCCAGCGGTGCTGCCGCGAAAGACATCGTCAGCGGCCAGGCATACGGGCATGAAATGGTGCTCATGGACCTGGGCGGGGTGAACGTGATGGCGGTGCGTCGGGGTGCGGCATCGGATGTGGTGATTGACGCGCGCCGGGTGTCGGCACCCGAGCAGGAGTCCTCCTCCGACCTCATCGAGGCGTTCACGCTCGGCGAATTCCGCGTTCTGGCCACGGACACGGGCGTCGCGCAGCGGCTGGTGGATGATCGGGTGACCATTGCATTCCAGGTCCTGCCGGAGATTGTCACCGCCGTGTGGATGGAGTCGGACTGGGTCCTCGCCCAGACTGCCCGCGGTTCGCATGCGGGTGACTGGGAGGAGATGCTCGCTCCGCTGGCGATGCTCGCCGACGCCGCCCGTGCCCTCCCGCCGAGGGCGACCGCCGCCCAGGTGCTCCAGCTGGAGGACCTGGATCCCACCCGGCAGATGCCGGAACCGCCGAAGCCCGGTTTCGGGGTCGTGGAGCTGGTTCGTGAAGGTGTGGAGCCGGGGGAGCGGCCCCTGGTCCAGCGGCCGGAGGAGCCCCTGGACATGCCCAGCCGCAGGCAGTCGGTGGCGCGTGGTGTGGTGGAGCCCCGCGGGGTGGGTGCCGATGAGGTGCTCCCGATCGCGGACGGGTCACGCGACGATCATCCCCGGGGAGTGCAGATGCCGCGGGACCTGCGTCGCGGCCCCTCGATCTTCGGCGACGAGCCGGAGGCCTGACAACTTCCCCGAGCGTCGGGGCGCGGTCCTCGATGCGCAAGGCGGAGCTGATCGACCCGCTGCGCAACCACTGAATCTATGCTGGGACTGGTCAGACATCCCCGGCATCAGAAGGACCCCGCGCCATGACGAAACCCACCGTCAACCAGGAGAAGCTCGCTGAGTTGGCTGAGCTGGTCAAGGAACTCGCCGTCGTCCACGGCAAGGTGACACTGTCGTCCGGCAGGGAAGCCGACTACTACGTCGACCTGCGTCGTGCGACGTTGCACAATCAGGCCTCCAAACTCATCGGTCAGCTCCTGCGGGAACTCACCGCAGACTGGGATTTCGTCTCCGTCGGCGGTCTGACCCTGGGGGCGGATCCGGTGGCCACCGCCGTCATGCATGCGGAGGGTCGCCCGATCAACGCTTTCGTGGTGCGCAAGGAGGCCAAGAAGCACGGCATGCAGCGCCGCGTGGAGGGGCCGGATGTCGTGGGCAGGAAGGTGCTCGTTGTCGAGGACACCACCACGACCGGCAACTCACCGTTGACCGCCGTCGCCGCCCTGCGTGAGTTGGGGGCAGAGGTCGTCGGCGTGGCCACCGTCGTCGACCGGGCAACCGGAGCGGATGAGGTCATCCGTGCGGAGGGGCTGGAGTACCGCTTCCTGTTGGGCCTGGGCGACCTTGGACTCGCTTAAGGGCCCGACCGAGTGGGGCGAGGGCACGCACGGCGTCGGCCCCTGGGAGGGGACCTGGCCCACCGAGGAACGTTATGATCCCGAGCTGCTGGAGAACGGTGACCGTCGCAACGTGGTCGACGCCTACCGTTACTGGACGCGCGAGGCGATCGTGGCGGACATCGACAAGCGCCGGCACCCGCTGCACGTGGCTATCGAGAACTTCGAGAACGACGCGAACATCGGCACCGTGGTGCGGACCGCGAACGCCTTCGCGGTGGACACGGTGCACATCGTCGGACGGCGGCGGTGGAACCGGCGGGGTGCGATGGTCACCGACCGTTATCAACATCTCATGCACCACCCGGACGTGCATTCGCTGCTGGTGTGGGCGATCCGGAACGATCTGACGGTGGTGGCCATCGACAACACCCCGGGATCCATCCCCCTGGAGACTGCCCGGCTGCCGCGGGAATGTCTGCTGCTCTTCGGCCAGGAGGGGCCGGGCATCACCCCGGAGGCCGCCGAGGGGGCGCTCATGACGTGCTCGATCGCGCAGTTCGGTTCGACCCGGTCGATCAACGCGGGTGTGGCGGCCGGGATCGCCATGCACACGTGGATCCGGCAGCATGGAGATCTGTCACACGCGTGGTGACGCTGTGAAAGTAAATCGTTATCATGGTGTAACACAACTGATGTAACGCCTTGACCTTGGGGAGCGACGAAACTAACGTGCAGGAAACCTGGGCCCACCGCGCGGATCTGGCCGAATCCGCCATCAATGAGCGCCACGCCCGGCGGCTGTGGGGGCTGCCCCGTACCAATCTCGCGGTCGTGAGCTGGCCGCCCACCACCAAAGAAGTCCTCTTCCATCACTGGCACTACTGGTGGCAGGCCCACTACCTCGACTGCCTCGTCGACGCCGCTGTGCGGCGCCCCACCAGGGTGCGTCGGAAGGTCATCCGCAACACCGTCAACGGTATCCGTCTGCGCAACCTCGGCCCCCTGACCGCCAACCGGTACTACGACGACAAGGCGTGGCTGGCACTGGCGATGCGGCGCGCGGGTGAACTGAACCAGGTGCCCATGCCCGCAGAGGTCCCACGTCTCGAACGGGACCTCGTTGACGGCATCGATTCCCTCACCGGCGTCCTGCCGTGGCGTACCGGGGAGACGTTCTACAACGTGCCCTCCAACGGACCGGCCGCGATCATGATGGCGCGTACCGGCCGTCTCGATGAGGCCCGCACCATCGTGGAGTGGATCCATGACAACCTCGTCGACGACGGCGGTCTGATCATGGACGGCATCCGGATGCGCATGCACGGCCCCGAGCTGGTGCAGGACCTGCATCCCTACTGTCAGGGGGTGGCGCTCGGTGCGAACCTGGAGATCGCCCTCGCCCTGCGCAAGCAGGCGGGTTTCGAGCCTGCCGACCAGATCGGCGGGGTGGCGGACGCGGAGGCGGTCGATGAGGCGATGCTCTACATCACCCGCGTCCGTTCCCTGGTTCAGGCGGTGGCGTCACGCATGGCCACCCCGGCCGGCGTGATCGACTGGCGGACAGGCGACGGCGACGGCGGTCTGTTCAAGGGCATCCTCGTGCGGTATCTCGCCGATGTCGCGGTGCGTCTGCCCTCCGACAGTCCCGCCAACCGGGCCGCGAAGAAGATCGCCGCCCGTCTGGTGCTGGCCTCTGCGGAATCAGTGTGGAATCGTCGTCTCGAGGTCGACGGGCTGCCCGTCTTCGCCACCGACTGGACCGCCGACGCACGCCTGCCGCACAATTACGGCCTGGCTCCTTCGTCGCTGCCGGAGGCGCTCGGCGTCCTGCGTATCGACGAGCGTGACCTGTCCGTCCAGCTCTCCGGTTGGATGCTGCTTGAGGCGGCCGCCCGCGTGGTGGCTGAGCGGGATCGCTCGCGGGGCAGGTAGGCCGACCCTGGCGGCCCAGGGTCAACCTGCGGGCAGGTGGGGGTCGTGCGAGTGCGTGCCACCGAGGTGGTGCAGGAGCTCATGGATGCGGGGATCCGTGAGGCTGTAGCGCACCACCCGACCAACCTTGTGCGGCTGGATGGTTCCCGCCTCCGTCATGTGGACGAGGGCCGCTGAAGCGGTGGCCGTGCGCACGCCCACCGCCTCGGCGAGTTCGGTGACGCTGGCCTCGCCCTGCCCCCGGTAATGCATGGCGAGCAGGAGGCGCAGTCGGGTGGGGTCGCCCAGCACCTTGAAGATGGGACCCCACTCATCCGCGAGTTTCAACGTTGTTTCCTGCAGGAAATCCATCTCATATCCCTTCGAATTCCCAAAATGGATATTCAATCACCCGTTTGAGTGTTATCATCTAATCATGATATCAATGGCGGGAGCTGTGTCCACGCTTTCGGCGGGCGGCAGCGACGTCCTGGGCTATTCCGCCAGGCGTCGACGCACCTTGTCGTGGTGTGCCGTCCTGGTCATCATTCTCCTCCTCACCCTGGGCGCAGGGATAGTCGCGGGTCCCGTGGACATCTCCATCGTCGATTCCATCCGGATTATCGCGCAGCACTTGTCCGGCAGCGGTGCCTCGGCTCCTGTCCAGGCGAGTCAGGACGCGATCGTCTGGGACATCCGGGTCCCGCGCGTCCTCCTCGGAGCTGCCGTAGGTGCTGGACTCGCACTGGCAGGTGTGATCCTGCAGGCCATTGTCCGCAACATGCTCGCCGACCCTTATGTCCTCGGTGTGAATTCGGGGGCCAGTGTCGGGGCGGCCGCCGCCGTCCTCTTCGGCGCGGGGGCAGGGTTCGGCGACTACGCGCTCCAGGGCAGTGCCTTCCTCGGCGCTCTTGCTGCTTCTCTCCTGGTCTTCTTCATCGCGCGTGGCGCCGGACGCCTCACATCGACCCGACTCCTGATGGCCGGCGTCGCCGTCGGCTACGCGTTGTCCGCCGCCACCAGCTTCCTCATCTTCGCCTCGGACTCGGCGGAAGGCGCCAGGTCCGTGATGTTCTGGCTCCTCGGCTCCCTGGGGCTGGCCAGCTGGAACGGCCCGCTCGCCGTGATCATCATCGTCGTCAGCTCTGTCGCGGCCGTTCTACTGGTCTGGGGACGTCGCCTCGACGCGTTGACCGCAGGCGACGAGACCGCCCTGACCCTGGGGATCAATCCAGAGCGTTTCCGTCTGATCCTGCTCATCTCATCCTGCCTGCTGGTGGGGGTGATCGTCGCCATGGCCGGTTCCATCGGATTCATCGGCCTGGTCGTACCCCACCTGGCCCGCCGGATGGTGGGCGGCACCCACCGCGCAGTACTGCCCGTCGCCGCCCTCCTCGGTTCGATCCTCCTGGTGTGGGCGGACATCCTGGCACGCACCCTCCTGGCGCCCCAGGAGATCCCCATCGGCATCATCACCGCACTGGTGGGCGCCCCCTTCCTGCTGATCCTTGTCCGTCGTATGCGTGCAACCATCTGACAACTGGAGCCATGAATGAACCGCACCCGCCTTTCGACTGTTGCCCTCGCACTGTCTGCCCTGCTGTCAGTCTCTGCCTGTGCGGGGACCACCGAAGAGCGAAACGACGCCGCCATCAGCGTCGAGAACTGCGGCGACACAGTCACGTTTGACGAGGTACCGGAGAGGGTGACACTGCTGGACAACCCTTCGGTGTCCGCCCTGGCTGCACTGGACGTGCTCGACCGTGTCACGGCCAAAGCCGGGGTGTACCCCACCGAGTACTACTCGCCCGAGGTCGGGGCACAGCTCGAGCAGATCCCCACCCTCACCGACCAGGTGGACACCAGCGGCCACCTCCAGATCTCCCGGGAAATGGTCGTGGCCACCGAGCCCGATCTGGTGATCGGTTCCTCCGACACCGTCAACCGGCAGACCCTGGGCACCAACGGCATCCCGCTTCTCGACGAGCCCGCATTCTGCGGTTCCCTCCGGGGCGAGGTCACCTTCGAGGACGCATACGACCAGGTCATGCTCTACGGCACCGTTTTCGACCGGGAGGAGGCCGCTGCCGCCTACATCCGGGAGCTGAAGGATCGGGTTGCCGCCGTCATGGAGACGGTCCCGGACAGCGAGAACCGTAGCGTCGCAGTGCTCTATCCGACGACCGGGTCCTCGGTGACGTACGCCTACGGCACCGGTTCGATGTCCCATCCGCTGGTCAGTGCAGCGGGCCTGGAGAACGTCTTCGGCAGCGAGACCGAGCGGGTTTTCGAGGTCACCGGCGAGGAGCTCATCGACCGCGACCCCGACGTCATCATCACGCTGTACAGCGCCGGCGACTCCGGACCGGTCATCGACGCGGTGGAGGGACTCCCCGGGGCGGGCGCCCTGACTGCGGTGAAGAATCAGACCATTTTTCCCATGCTGCTCAGCTTCGCCGAGCCGCCCAGCCCGTTGGCTGTCGACGGTCTGGAGAAGCTCTCTGAATACCTCGAGGAGACCCGATGATCCACGGCGAGAACATCAGCTACTCCTACGGCCGGCAGGTCGTCGTCGATGGAGTGACCATCACCGTTCCGGAACAGGGCACCCTCGGCCTGGTCGGGCCCAACGGCAGTGGCAAGACCACGCTGTTGCGGACCCTGTACGGATCCCTGCAACCCAGTGCGGGAGCGGTGACCGTCAACGACCAGCCCTTCAGACAGTTGTCCCGGAAGAAGCTGTCGAGGACCCTCGCGGTCGTCGCCCAGGAACACGCCTCCGACCTCCCCATGATCGTTGCTGACCTGGTCATGCTGGGGCGGATGCCCCACCAGGGCCTGGCTTCACGTCCTTCGGCCGTGGACGAGCAGACAGTCGCTGACGCTCTGGCCAGGGTTGGCGTCCTTCACCTGGCGGGACGGAACTTCTCCGACCTGTCCGGTGGCGAGCGCCAGCGTGTCCTCATCGCGCGCGCCCTCGCCCAGGAGGCCACCCATATTCTGTTGGACGAGCCCACCAACCATCTGGACATCCGTTTTCAGCACGACGTCCTCGACCTGCTGGCCTGTCTGCCGACGAGCTGCGCGGTCGTCCTCCATGACCTGAACCTGGCGGCCCGCTACTGCGACCACGTTCTCGTCCTGGAGAGCGGGAGGGTGGTTGCGCAGGGCGCCCCCACCGACGTGCTCATCCCGGAGATCCTGGAGCCGGTGTACGGCATCCAGGTTCACCGTATCGACGTCGACGGGGAAATGAACCTGCTGTTCCGCAAGAAGAGCGCCCTCCGTCCTTCCGTGAGCGTGCCCGCCGCCTGAACCGGGGTTTCGTGGTGCAGACAGCCGTGTGCCGGAGGCGTGATCACGCCTCCGGCACACGGCTCTTTTTCAGGAAAGTTCAGTACTTGCGGAGATGCAGCGGGCCCTGCCCGCGGAAACGGCTTCGAAGTTCGTTCGCCACCAGGGTCACCAGGCTGTAGAGGTCCTCGGTGTAGGAACCGAGGGCCCGCACCGCGAGGCCGGGGCCATCGGTGAGCGTGACGGCGTCGAGCACCTTGTGTGAGTACGTCGACTGGTGCTCGGCCATGATCTCGCGGATCTCCTTGACCAGATCGGCGTCGATACGCGGATCGACTGCGATCAGCGTGGCGAAGTGGGTCTGGTCCTCCAGGAACAGCAGCGAGTCATCGGTGAAGAACCCGTCGCCGGGGCGAACCAGCAGGTTATCCACCAGCGCCAGTTCACCGCCGACCTCCACGGCGGTCCGCATGCGCACCTCGTCGAACTTGAACAGCGAACCGTCGGGTGACCAACCCGGAGTGACGATCTCAGCGGACAGCAGGGACGCGGTGGGGTCCATGCGGACGTTCATGTGCTGGGAATAGGTGGCGTCCTCGTACGCGATCAGCTGGTCGGGAATGTACTCGAACACCGCGCCCGGCCCGAGTTCCACGTCGAAGTCCTGCAGGGAGTAATCGTCGGGGGTCTTGTACACCTTCGTCGCGGACTGGCCGGTCAGCAGGAGCGAAGCGTCCTCTTCGACCTTGATGGTGAAGTGGTAGTCGTCGCCACCGAAGTACGCGCCGCCGGGATTGATGATGGTGTAGTAGACCTGACCGGAATCATCCAGATAGTGCGCCCGCATGAGGCGCAGAGCGCCCTGGTGGTAGCGGTGGCTCGCAACTGAACGCCCATCCCGGTTGGCGATGTGCAGGTCCATCGTTCCGACCGGCTCACGGAGCTGGTGGAAACGGGGCATGCCTTCGACGGGCGCGTCGCTGAGGGTGGTGTCGGCGGTCATTTAGTTGACCAGGTCCTTCATCAGAACGTCCTTGCGGATCCACTCGAGGACCTGATCCAGACCCTCATCCGTCTTCAGGTTGGTGAAGACGAAGGGCTTCTCGCCACGGAAGTGCTTGGAGTCCGATTCCATCACCGACAGATCCGCACCAACGTGAGGTGCGAGGTCGGTCTTGTTGATGATGAACAGATCGGACTTGATCATGCCCTGGCCCGCTTTGCGGGGGATCTTCTCGCCCTGGGCGACGTCGATGATGTAGACCGAGAAATCGACCAGTTCCGGGGAGAAGGTGGCGGAGAGGTTGTCGCCGCCGGATTCGATGAAGACGACGTCCAGATCCGAATGCCGCTTGATCAGCTCCCGGTAGGCGGCGTCGTTCATGGAGGTGTCCTCGCGGATGGCGGTGTGGGGGCAGCCGCCGGTCTCAACACCGATGATCCGGTCCTCCGGGAGGACCGACTCGCGGGCGAGGATCTTGGCGTCCTCCAGGGTGTAGATGTCGTTGGTGATCGCAGCCATCGACACCTGACCGTCCAGGGCGCGGGTGATTCGCTCGATCAGCTGGGTCTTGCCGGAGCCGACGGGGCCGCCGATACCAATCTTGATGGGTTCCATGGAAATTTCCTTTCAGAGTTTTTTGTATGTCTCAGGACATGAACATGCGTGAGCGGAGGGACTCGTGCTGCATCTGTGCAATCTCAAGTCCGGGAGCGGCAGCCCCCAGATCCAGGTATCCGTTCCGCAGGGTGGCGGCGACCGCCTCCTCGATGACGGGGTAGGACCCGACTAGTGCTCGCTGGCCGGCGTCCTGCCCGATCGGAATGCCGCGGATGGCGTTCTGGGTCAATGATGCCGTCGTCTGCATGAGGTAGCTGCGGACGACCATCTGCGTGTCGAGGCCGACTGCGCTCAGCGCCAGGCCGTGGGCGAGCGCCGGGCAACCGTATGCGTGGCCCTCGGTGACGGCCTCCGTGTACCACTCGATCAGCGGATGGTCGGGGACCGCGACCGCGATGATCTTGCACATGCGCAGGCCCATGGAAGCGTTGGCGTCGCGGATCTGGCGGGGCACCAGGGTGGTGTGCGCCAGGGCGTCGAGAAGCTTGAGGGAGCGGACCGCTTCCTCGTGCGGCTGGGCGACCGCCTCGGCGGTCAGCTTTGCGACGAGCGCGTCGTTGTAGCTGGTCTGCCGGATGTAGGCGTACATCCACCGGGAGAAGGTCTCCGGTGAGTTGACCAGATCTCTCTGCAGGTAGCTCTCCAGGCCCAGCGAATGGCTGAACCCGCCGGTGGGTAGAGCGGAGTCTGTCAGGTGGAGCATGGTCAGCAACGCGTGGGGGCTGCTGACCTGCCCGCTAGTGGGAGTGCCCGGCATGGCGGAAAGCCTCCGGCATCACGCGCTGTTCGCGCGTGTAGGGCGCGTTGGCGCTCTTCAGGAAGTCCTCGACGGTGTGGTCGTACTGGACAACCATCACTGCCTGTCCGTACTCCGAGTCAGCGTCGAAGAACTGTGCCTGGAGGTGGCGGTTGCCCAGCGAATGGGCGACAAAGGCCATCTCGTAGATCGAATCGGCCCGGATGACCAGGACGTCGGACGCTTCGACGTACACGGTGATCAGCAGGTCGTCTTCGTTGACCAGAATGTCGCCGCTGTGCAGTTCGCGAACCGAATTGGACAGACGCAGGCCAATCTCCCTCCCGGCATCCGTCGTTCCACGCTGGATGCGCTTGGTCAGGTCCAGATTGGTCAGGACGAGACGCTCCTCGTTCTTTCCCGCTATCTCGGATTCCGTCAGTTCAGACCGGTTACCGAGGATTTCAGTGATGAACAATCGACTGCTCCTTGAAGTGATGTGGATCGTATTTTAGGTAATAGTGGCCGCGGAGGGCCGGGGAGAAAAGAACGCACCACGGGCTTGTTCGGGAACCGGGCCGTGATGCGTTCTGAGTCATGGGGAGCGCCTAGAAGAGGAAGTAGCGCTGCGCCATCGGCAGTTCATCGGAGGGCTGGGACGAGATGAGCTCGCCGTCAACGCGGACCTCGTAGGTCTGAGGATCGACCTCGATCTCCGGGGTGGCGGAGTTGAACTTCAGATCCGCCTTGGACACCGTGCGGATGTTCTTGACCTCGGCGAAGCTGCGGGTGGTGTTCAGCCTGTCCGGGAGACCGTCCTCCAGGGCGACCGTGGGGAGGAAGGTGAGGGAGGACTTGTGGACTGCGGTGCCCATGGATCCGAAGGAACGACGGTGGGTGACCGGCTGCGGGGTGGGAATGGACCCGTTCGAGTCACCCATCTCGCTCATGGCGATCTGTCCACCCTTGAGGATCAGGGAGGGCTTGATGCCGAAGAAGCGAGGCTCCCAGATGACGATGTCGGCGAACTTGCCCACCTCGATGGAACCGATCTCGTGGGCGATGCCGTGGGCGATCGCGGGGTTGATCGTGTACTTGGAGATGTAGCGCTTGATGCGGTTGTTGTCGTTGCCCTCGGAGTCACCCTCCAGCGGACCGCGCTGCTTCTTGTTCTGGTGCGCGACCTGCCAGGTGCGGAGGACAACCTCGCCGACACGGCCCATTGCCTGGGAGTCGGAGGAGGTGATGGAGAAAACGCCGAGGTCGTGTAGGACATCCTCGGCGCCGATGGTGGCGCCACGGATACGGGAGTCAGCGAACGCCACGTCCTCCGGGATGTCGGGGTTCAGGTGGTGGCAGACCATGAGCATGTCGAGGTGCTCGTCGATGGTGTTCCGGGTGTACGGCAGCGTCGGGTTGGTCGACGCGGGAAGCACGTTGGGCAGGCCGGCGATCCTGATGATGTCGGGGGCATGGCCGCCGCCGGCGCCCTCGGTGTGGAAGGTGTGGATGACCCGGCCGTCGATCGCGCGAATGGTGTCTTCCAGGTAGCCGCCCTCATTGAGGGTGTCAGTGTGGATGGCGACCTGGACGTCCAGGTTGTCCGCTGCCTGGAGGGAGCGGTCGATGGAGGAGGCGGTGGAGCCCCAGTCCTCGTGCACCTTCAGGCCGATTGCGCCGCCGCGGATCTGGTCCTCCAGGGGGGTGAGGGCGGATGCGTGGCCCTTGCCCAGGAAGCCGAGGTTGACCGGGAGGTCCTGAGTGGCCTCGATCATGCGCTGGATGTGCCAGGCGCCGGGTGTGATGGTGGTGGCCTTGGTGCCCGTGGACGGTCCGGTGCCGCCGCCGATCAGGGTGGTGGTGCCGTTGCTGAGTGCGGTGTCGACCTGGTCCGGGGAAATGAAGTGGATGTGGGAGTCGATGGCGCCGGCGGTGATGATCATGTGCTCACCGGCGATGATCTCGGTGTTGACGCCGATCGGGACGTTGATGCCGTCCTGGATGTCCGGGTTGCCGGCCTTGCCGATTCCGGAGATGCGGCCGTCGCGGATGCCGATGTCGGCCTTGTAGATACCGGTGTAGTCGACGATCAGCGCGCCGGTGATGACGGTGTCCGGGACACCGTCGGCACGCGTCATGCGGCCGTTCTGGCCCATTCCGTCACGGATGACCTTGCCGCCGCCGAAGCGGACCTCGTCGCCGTAGCTGGTCAGATCTTTTTCTACGCGAAGGACCAGATCGGTGTCAGCGAGACGTACTCCGTCGCCGGTTGTCGGTCCGAAGAGCTCCGCGTACTGCTGACGATTCATCTCAAAAGACATAAGACAGTACTCCTTTTATAAGTTTGGAAATCGGTGAAGGGTTGCGCCGGACTAGTCGAGCGGGCCGTTGATTTCATCGCTGAAGCCGTGCACTTCACGGGCTCCCGCGAAATCGACCAGCTGGACGCTTCGCCTGTCACCGGGCTCAAGACGGACAGCGGTGCCGGAGGGGATGTCGAGATGCTTTCCGCGTGCGGCCGCACGGTCGAATTCGACCGCCTTGTTGATCTCGGCGAAGTGGAAGTGGGAACCAACCTGAATGGGCCGGTCACCGGTGTTCACGATGTCGAGGGTGATCGCCTCGAGGCCCTCGTTGCAGATGATTGCTTTTTCTTCGCTGATGAAATACTCGCCAGGTTTCACTGCAGAATCTCCAATGGTGTCGTGGTGGGGCAGTTGCCGATTGTGATCAACGGATCGGATCGTGGACGGTGACCAGCTTGGTTCCGTCGGGGAAGGTGGCCTCAACCTGGATGTCCGGGATCATCTCGGCGATGCCGTCCATGACGTCGTCCCGGGTGAGAATTTCTGCGCCGGCGCTCATGAGGTCGGCGACGGTACGGCCGTCGCGGGCTCCTTCCATCACCTCGGCCGTGATGTAGGCGACGGCCTCCGGATGGTTGAGCTTCAATCCGCGTTCCTTGCGGCGGCGTGCGACGTCGGCGGCGACGACGATGAGGAGCTTTTCTTGCTCGCGGGCTGACAGGTGCATGTCACTCCTAGAGGTAGGGGAAATTGGTAGTACTAAACACGATTTAGTTCATGTTTACCATGTTTAGTCCGGGTTGTCACGGAGAAAAGATTATGGGACATTCTTCCCAGTTCAGCGAGGGGGTCCGAGCCGTACGGTCCTGTACCGGTGGTGCGGCCGAGCCTGGCGCTGTCATGTCAATCCTATTGATTTCCCGCGGAATGTGGCGGGCGTTTGCCGAACCGCCTGAGGGTGCGGGCCTCCTGCCGTCGCCGGCCCCTGAGATCTTCTCGCGATGCGGGGGAGGAGGGTGTTGTCCCGGCGATGTCCAGGGCCTATCAATTTTATTCGTCCGGGCCGTTACCGGCGCCGGAATCTTGGCTTTGGGTGCCAGTTTCCGGGCCAGAATCAGGGGTGTGGCCTGGTTAACGATTCCGGCCTTTCCGCAGTTCATGGACCTGAGACTGTCAACAGGTATGACCTTCCGGGCTAAATTTCTCCGGAAACGCTTGTTTTATTAAGGCGGCAGGGTTAATCTAACTCTTGTCAAATCATCATACCTTTTCAGGAAAGGTTGTAGGAGACTAATGCTGAACGCATCTTCTACCAAGCCGGCGCTGGGCCCGGCTAACAACATCACCCACGGAAAAGCCGTCGCAATCCTGCTGATCGGCACCGCCTGCTTGGCCTTCACGGCCATCTGGGTCAAGGGATCCAACTTCGAGCCGGCTACCTCGGTTGTTCTGCGCTGCTGGCTGCCAATCGTCATCTTCCTGCCGTACGCCATTCGCGAATACAAGAAGAAGGGCAGCCTGAACAAGGCCGGCTTCTTCTGGTCTGCCATCGCGGGCCTGATCCTCGGCATCGACTTCACCGCCTGGAACTACTCGATCTTCTTCGTCGGTGCCGGCATCGCGTCCGTGCTGCTGAACCTCCAGGTCATCATTCTCCCGCTGCTCGCCTTCGTCATTGACCACGAGCGCATCCCGCGCAGCTACTACATCGTGCTGCCGGTCATGGCCGTCGGTATCGTCGCCGTCGGTGGCGTGTTCGACATGATGATGCCGGGCTACGAGGCTGCTGCAGGTCCCTCCGAGCTGTGGGGCATCCCCACCGCCGTGCTGGGTACCCTGGCCGGCCTGACCTCCGGTGTCTGCTACGGCATCTACCTCTACACCTCCCGCAAGGCCACCATGGTCAACCCGGGCAAGTACATCCAGCCCATCTTCATCGTCACCATCTTCCAGGGCATCGCCCCGATCATCTGGATGTTCATCCGCGGCGAGGGCTTCAACTTCACCCAGGGCGTCATGATCGACGGCCAGCTGCCGTCCGTGAACCCGGAGGCCATGGCTGGCGACCCGATCACCGCAATCAACTGGGTCAACATGATCGCACTTGCAGTGCTCGGCCAGTTCATCGCCTGGACCTTCGTCCAGATCGGTTCCTCCAACATGAACGCCACCGTCTCCGGCGGCCTGCTGCTGCTGTCCCCGGTCTCCACCATCTTCATCGCGGCCCTCATCTACACCGAGATCCCGACGATGCTGCAGGTGATCGGCGTGGTCCTTGTCCTCGGTGCGGTCGGATACCAGAACGGCGTGCACACCCTGTTCAAGAAGAAGACCCCCGTTCAGGAACACCCGGAGAACCTCCCGGACATGGGTGGCCTCAAGGCCAGCACCTCAGACGTCGCCGCGAAGTAGCACGACTCTCCACACTCTCCAGATAACACACAGTCTCCCTCCGGTCAGGAGCGGGACAGCAGGAGAAAACCATATGCCCCGGGGCACCACCAGAGAAGGTGGTGCCCCGGGGCATATCCGGTGTTCGGACAGGGGAGAATAGGAGGGCCGCGAATCTGCGGGAGCCTGACGCATGCGGTTCAGGTCTCGGACGCAGGTGAATGACGTGGACTCCGGTGCTTTCGGGTTATCCGGTCAACGTCCGACGTATTTTCTCACGGAGAGTCTCAATGACGGTGCGGGGTGGCTGGTTCCCCGGCGGGACCGGGGAAATGCGGGCATACTGGATCCAGTGTCGGGCTGCTGGCCCGTACTCGCGTCAGTTAAGTTGACTGTGATCACACAGTATCTATCTGGAGGATAACTCTATGCCTATTGCAACTCCCGAGGTCTACAACGAGATGCTCGATCGGGCCAAAAAGGGCGGCTACGCCTTCCCGGCCATCAACTGCACCTCCTCGGAGTCCATCAACGCTGCGCTGAAGGGCTTCGCAGACGCGGAGTCGGACGGCATCATCCAGTTCTCCACCGGTGGCGCCGAGTTCGGTTCCGGCCTGGGTGTGAAGAACAAGGTCGCCGGCGCAGTGGCACTGGCAGCCTTCGCCCACGAGGCAGCCAAGCATTACGGCATCAACGTCGCCCTGCACACCGACCACTGCCAGAAGGAGGTGCTCGACGAGTTCGTGCGCCCGCTGCTGGCGATCTCCCAGGAGCGCGTCGACGCCGGTGAGCTCCCGCTCTTCCAGTCCCACATGTGGGATGGCTCCGCTGTTCCGATCGACGAAAACCTCGAGATCGCCCAGGAGCTGCTGGAGAAGTCCCGTAAGGCCAACATCGTCCTCGAGATCGAGATCGGTGTCGTCGGCGGCGAGGAGGACGGCGTCGAGGCCAAGGCAGGCGCCAACCTCTACACCACCCCGGAAGACTTCGAGAAGACCATCGACGCCATCGGCACCGGTGAGAACGGTCGTTACCTCCTGGCTGCGACCTTCGGCAACGTCCACGGCGTGTACAAGCCGGGCAACGTCAAGCTGCGTCCGGAGATTCTGCTGGAGGGTCAGCAGGTTGCCCGCAGGAAGCTCGGCCTGGGCGAGGACACGCTGCCCTTCGACTTCGTCTTCCACGGCGGCTCCGGCTCCGAGAAGGAGAAGATCGAGGAGGCCCTTCGTTACGGCGTCATCAAGATGAACGTGGATACCGACACCCAGTACGCGTTCACCCGCCCGATCGCCGGCCACATGTTCGAGAACTACAACGGTGTCCTGAAGGTCGACGGCGAGGTCGGCAACAAGAAGGCCTACGACCCGCGTTCGTACCTGAAGAAGGCGGAGCAGTCCATGTCTGAGCGTGTCCTCGAGGCATGCCAGGACCTGCACTCGGTGGGCAAGTCCGTCAAGTAGACGCCCGCACCTTCCGGAAGTCCCGCCTTGCGCGGGACTTCCGTTTTTTTCATTAGGGTCTAGGGCATGGCGAAACTGAGAATCGGCACCCTGGAACGCCTCCGCCAGGTGGAGGGTTCGTTGGAGTCCCGCGTCCACCGGGTGCGCAAGCGATCCATCGCGATCATCCAGGTCGCGGTGGCCGCCGGCCTGGCCTACTGGGTCGCGCGGACCCTCTTTGAGCACCCCGCACCCTTCTTCGCCCCGATCACGGTGGTCATCATCCTCGGACTGACCGGGGGTGACCGCATCCGCCGCGCGCTGGAACTCTCGTTGGGCGTCACCGTGGGCGTCGGTCTGGGTGATCTCCTCGTGCACTCCCTGCCCGGCGGGACGTGGCAGATCCCACTCATCGTGGCTATCTCGTTGACGGTGGCGTCGTTCCTGTCGAAGTCGCCGTTGGTGAGCAACCAGGTGGCCATCGGCTCGATCCTCATCGCGACGATCCTGCCGCCCGGGGCGGCAGGCGGTGGCCCGGACCGCATGATCGACGCGTTCATCGGTTCAGCCATTGGTCTGGCGACGATAGCGTTGCTTCCGTCTTCCCCCCTCAGCTCGGGCAGGCAGGAGGTGTCGAAGATCCTCGGTATCGTCTCCTCTGTGCTCGACGATGTGGCCGTCGCCCTGGACACCCGCGACGCCCGCAGCCTGGACCAGGCACTCGACGCGGTCCACAACACCCAGCCGGACATCGACAACATGCTGTCCGCCGCCAAGGTCGGACGGGAGGTGTCGAATCTCTCGCCCCTGATGTGGGGTGTGCGACGCCGCGTGCGCTCCCTCGAAAGAATCCTCCCCGCTGTGGAGAACGCCATGCGAAACAGTCGGGTCATCGCACGTCGCGCGATGGTCCTGTCCCAGGACGGCGACGCCGTGTCTACCCGTCTGATCAACATCGTCGATGAACTCGCCGACGTCGCCGCATCTCTCTCCGACGTCTTCGACACCCGCACCGAGGCAAACGAAGCCCAGGACATCCCCGAGCTCGTCCGTCGGCTCCAGGTTATCGGTGCCCGTTCGGACATGGGTGTGATCAGTGATGACGGCGTCCTGTCCGAGTACGTCATCCTCGCCCAGACACGGTCCATCACCGCGGATCTTCTGGAGGTCTGCGGCTGGTCCCGTGAATCCGCCCTGGCGGCCCTCGCGCCCACCTCCCAGACTCCTGCCTATCCGCCGGAGGCCTGGCCGGGCATCTTCGAGGACGACTGACCGCCGTTTCCGGTCACAACAGAAACGACGCCCCGTGAAGAAGGGGCGTCGTTCCGGTGGTGTCAGAAGTTGGAGCGAGGGTAGTTCTCGTCACCCTCGGCCAGCGGTCGTCCGTCTGCGTCGACGGGACCCTGGGGTCCGGGGTTGGCGCGTTGGTCGCGGAACTCGTCTGCCGCGAGGCGATCAGGATCCCTGACCTCCTGCCTCGGATCGGTGTCCCGGATGTCCCGGTTGTACTCGCGGGGCTCGTCGCTCATGCCGTGCGCGCTGGTGCCGCGCATCGCCCGGTCTTCCGGGGTCTGGTCCAGGCCCAGTTCGTGGTCGGAGACTGCGCGCTCCCGATCGGCACCGACACCGCTGTGGGGGACGTCATCGAGGCGGGGAGCGTCGCCGCGGAGAGGATCCCGGTCGAAGCGATCGCCGGAGAGATCGGCTCCCTCCTGCCCGTAGGTGTGGACGTCCACGGTCTTCTCCAGACCGAAATGGCGGTAAATGGTGGCGTGATCCTCTTCGGAGAGGTGCTCATCATGCTTGATGGAGGGTGCGTCCTTGATCAGGTCCTTGGTGAAGGCGAGCTTGAGGTCGCCTCCTTCAAGGGTGTGGCCTCGGAGGGGCACGATGCTGGACTGGAGTCCGAAGAGCCCGTGGCCGACCTCGGCGAAGTCGGGCTGGCCGGTGGTGTCATTGATGTAGACCTCCTTGACGCTGCCGAGCTTGTCGCCGTTGCGGTCGTAGGCGGTCGCATTGGTGAGGTCGTGGATGCTGTGACGTGTCATTGCGGTGTTTCCTCTCGTCCTCTGATGAATCGGATGTTATTCCGACAGTAGGGACGCCCGTCACATTCTCGCCACGATCCTCCCTCTGCCAACGGACGGCCTTGCATTCCGCTGCCTGGTCATTACAATCACTGCGCCCATCAGGTGACATGTTCTTAATTTCATGGGTTAAGCGGCGACGATGCTTCTCGATGCCCGGTTGCCCACCCCCTGCCCAGGGTGTGATCTGCGTCTCTCCATGTTCCAGGGAAGGATGTGTGACCTTAATCACATATGGAAAATGTTCAACTGGATGTGCTTGGAGGTGGCGTAAAACAAAATACGACGCCTTATCCAGGGGCGCCGTATTCTGCCGCCTGAAGCGATCCGCTCCGGGCGATCTGCCACATAATGCGAAGCTCTCATGCAGACTTCACACTGTGTGACAAGTCTTTTCAGGTGACATGCCCGCCGGGCTCGTCGCCTGCAGGTTCTGTGGGGGTGGAGCTGTCCAGGCCGCGCCTGTACTCGCGGGGCTCGTCGCTCATGCCGTGCGCACTGGTGCCGCGCATCGCGCGGTCCTCCGGGGTCTGGTCAAGGCCGAGCTCATGGTCGGAGATTGCCCGCAGGCGGTCTGCGGAGCCGCCGTGGAGGGGTCCGTCGCCGAAGCCGCGTGTGGTGTGGCCGTCGTCGAGCTGGCCGGTCGAATAATCGAGGGGCTCATCCGTGTAGCTGTGGACGTCGTCGACAAATGCAAGGCCGTAGTAGTCACAGATCGCGTCGTGCTCGCCCCGCCGCTTGGGTAGATGCTCTTCCTTTGTGATCGGCGGGGCATCCTTGATCAGGTCCTTGCTGAAGGCGAGCGTAAGGGTCCGGTCCTCGAGGGTGTGGCCGCGGAGGGGGACGATGCTGGAACGTAGGCCGAACAGGCCGTGGCTCACCTCCGCGTAGTCGGGTTCGCCGGTCTGGTTGTTGATGTAGATTTCCTTGACGTGGCCGAGCTTGTGGCCGTCGCGGTCGTAGGCAGTCGCGTGGCCGAGCTGGCTGATGCTGCGGTGACTCATGTTCAAAGTCCTTTCGCGCGGGTCTGTAACCCTGACATTAGGGTCCCCGTAGCACCCCTGTCCTGGTTTCTGGAAGCCGCCTGAAAGATCTTGTTTTTCGCTTTCCTGCCGGTATAATGCCCGCGAGCTTTCCCGATTGGGGGAGGTTTCCGCTGTTCAGAAGGTTGTGGGCTAATAGTCTCCGCCCCGGTCTCGGGTGGTATGGATACCCTTCCGTACCTAAGGTGATGAGTGATATTAATCACATTATGGCCGAATGGCTTGAAGATCCCTCAGGTGGCGGTAAAAGGTGACGCGCTCCAGGGGGCGTTTGTGCCTGACGCCGTCGATGGTCACGGCGAGTGAGGGACCGCCGGCCTGCACGGCGCGGCCGGTCGCGAGTGAGTCCGGATCGAGGAGGGAAGAGCCCGTCAATCGATGGGCGATCTTCTCCCGCCAGGTCAGTGACAATTTTTCTGGCGCGGTGGCTCGGACGGCGGCGATGCCGGGGGCGTCAACCATGGGAACGAGGCGGGCGCCGAAGACTCCGTTGAAGTGGATGCCGTCGCGTGCTTCGTGCCGGACCAGCACCTGGTCGTCGACGATGATCTCGCCGGTGAACTCGCCGTCGTCCCAGGAGCGGATCGTGGCGGAGCCGGCGAGGGCGATGCCGAGATCGGAGCGGATGAGGGGCACGGGATTGGCTGCACCGTTCAGCGCCACCTGCCAGGCGTCGACCTGCTCCAGGCCCCAGTTCCGGGCGACCGAGGATTCGCCGACGGGAACCAGTCCGACCTCGGCCCAGAGGTAGTCACCGCGCATCATTCTGGTCAGCACCGCGGAGAGGGCCGCGTCGGAGCCGGCGACGATCACGCGCAGCGGCTCCGGCAGGTGCCCGGCCTGTGGCGCCCGGCCCGGTGTACCCAGGTGGGGGACGTCCGGCTGGGCGGAAATCTCATCCAGTGAGGGGGTCGGGTCGGTGGGGAGGAGGTCGGCGGCGGCGGCGTCGAGAAGCTTGAGGTCCCGACGGCCCGGAATGGCGGGCACGTTGAGGACGGTTCCGGGGAGATCCGCCGGAACAGGTGTGTCGCCGCAGCGTAGGATGAGCACTCGCATGGGGTTTGATAGTACAAGGGGCTGGCGAGGGAGTAGAATGGTAAGCCGTCCGTGGCTGCAACCAGTCACGCGTTCCCGAAACTTGAGCGGAAGTGACCCAAAGATGGCTGCAATCGTGATCGTCGGTGCCCAGTGGGGCGATGAAGGCAAGGGTAAGGCCACCGACATCCTGGGCGGCGAAGTTGACTACGTGGTCAAGCCCAACGGCGGCAACAACGCCGGCCACACCGTCGTCGTCGGCGGCGAGAAGTACGAACTCAAGCTGCTGCCCGCGGGCGTGCTCTCGGAGAACGCCGTCCCGATTCTGGGCAACGGCGTCGTCATCAACCTCGAGGCCCTCTTCGAGGAGATCGACGGTCTGGTGGCCCGCGGGGCGAACCCGGAGCGTCTGCGCATCTCCGCCAACGCCCACCTCGTCGCCCCCTACCACCAGGTGATGGACCGGGTGCAGGAGCGATTCCTGGGCAAGCGCGCGATCGGCACCACCGGTCGGGGCATCGGCCCGGCCTACGCCGACAAGGTCTCGCGTATGGGCATCCGTGTGCAGGACATCTTCGACGAGTCGATCCTGCGCCAGAAGGTCACCTCCGCGCTGGACGTGAAGAACCAGATCCTGGTGAAGATGTACAACCGCAAGGCGATCGACCCGGACGAGATCGTCCAGTACTTCCTGTCCTACGCGGAGCGCCTGCGCCCGATGGTCATCGACTCGGAGTACGTGCTGAACAAGGCCCTCGACGAGGGCAAGAGCGTCCTCATGGAGGGCGGCCAGGCCACGATGCTCGACGTCGACCACGGCACCTACCCGTTCGTCACCTCCTCGAACCCGACCGCCGGCGGCGCCAGCGTCGGTTCCGGTATCGGCCCGACCCGCATCACCACCAGCCTGGGCATCATCAAGGCGTACACCACCCGCGTGGGTGCGGGACCGTTCCCGACGGAGCTGTTCGACAAGTGGGGCGAGTACCTCCAGACCGTCGGCGGTGAGGTCGGCGTGAACACCGGCCGCAAGCGTCGCTGCGGCTGGTATGACTCGGTCATCGCCCGCTACGCCTCCCGCGTGAACGGTTTCACCGACTATTTCCTGACCAAGCTGGACGTGCTCACCGGCATCGGCGAGATCCCGATCTGCGTGGCCTACGACGTCGACGGTGAGCGTTTCGACGAGATGCCGCTGACCCAGTCCCAGTTCCACCACGCGGAGCCGATCTTCGAGACCATGCCCGCCTGGGATGAGGACATCACCGGCTGCACCACCTTCGAGGAGCTGCCGCAGAAGGCGCAGGACTACGTGCTGCGCCTGGAGGAGCTCTCCGGTTGCCGCATGTCCTACATCGGCGTCGGCCCGGGCCGCGACCAGACGATCGTGCGCCACGACGTCCTGGCGGACTAGACCATGGCCGTCTCCGTCCTCCTGCTCGGCTCCGGCGGCTACGTCGAGGAGCTCACCGCCGCTTTCCGACGCCTCGGTGTCACCGTCCACCATGCCCCCGCAGACGTGGCGGCTGACGGGGTGGCGCTGCGGCATCTCGTTGAGGAGCACGGCGTCGACCACGTGGTGCCGTTGGTGGAGGACGTCGACGTCGAGATGCTCGTCGAACTGGAGAAACAGGGCGTGGGTGTGGTGCCCTCCGCGAAGGGTTGCGCGCTCACCCTCGCACGTGACACGTTGCGCCGGGTGGCCAACGAGGACCTCGGACTGCCGACCACCGCCTACCGTTTCGCGGACACGACCGCGGAGTTGAGGAGTGCGGTCGAGGAACTGGGGCTGCCGTGCATCGTGAAGCCGGCGAAGTTCTCCTCCGGCCGCGGCCACACCGTCGTCCGTTCCATGGATGACCTCGACGCCGCAGAAGACGATCGGCGCAGGATCGTGGAGCGTTTCGTCGACTTCGACCATGAACTCACCCTGCTGGCCGTCCGGTCCATTGACCCGGCGACGGGGAAGCTGTCGACCTGGTTCTGCGAACCTGTCGGCCACATTCACCGCGAAGGGCGCCTCCAGAGTGCCTGGCAGCCCATGGCCCTGGGCCAGCGGGCCCTGGAGAACGCCCGCTCCATGGCGGCGCGTATCACCAATGCGCTCGGGGGCCGGGGGCTCTATGCCGTGGAGATGTTCGTCGCGGGCGACGACGTCTATTTCTCCGCGGTCACCCCCCGCCCCCACGAAGCGGGTGCGGTGACCATGTGCTCGCAGCGTTTCTCCCAGTACGACCTGCACGCCCGCGCAATCCTCGGATTACCCATCGACACGACCCTGGTCTCCCCGGGCGCGTGCACGATGCTCTACGAGGAGCTCTCCGACCCGGCCGCCGCACTGTCCGTGCCGGAGTCTGACCTGCGCCTGGAGGGCGAACGTGGCGTGGCCCTGGCCACGGCCGAGTCGGTCGACGAGGCCCGGGACCGCGCCTCCCGCATCGCCGAACAGGGCTGCGCCTAGCCGCGGGCGCCATCGCCCCAGCGCAGGCGCGGCATGACGGGTCCGGCGGGCGCCGCGATGGCGTGCGTCGAAGACGTGGCCACCCCTGTGCCGCCGGAGAAACCTCTCCGCACCCGGCCGAATTCAGCGACGTGTGGTTTCATGGTCAGCATGCATAAGTTTCGGAATACCCTGACCTCGCTCGCTGTCGCGGGCCTCGTAGCCACTACCCCCGCCATCGCCCACGCTGATGTCGTGGACTCCTACCTCGCGGCCATCCCGGCGGGCCAGATCTCCTGCCAGCAGGCCAATAACTACTGGACCGACGCCGGTGACTATCAGGGTAAGCGCAACCAGGCGCTCCTGGCTGCCAACTTCCACCCGCGCGGCGGCGAGATCCGCGACGCACTCTCGCGTGTCGACGAAGCCGCCCACCGCTGCGGCCTCCTCGGCGGCGGCGTGAACACCCCCGCCGGCCAGAACAACCAGGCCCAGGCGCCGGCCCAGCAGGTTCGCCAGAACACCACCGCCCCGCAGGGAGGCCAGCAGGCTCCCGCCAACACCGTGACCGTTGCGGGCCAGGCCATCCAGGTTCCGGACTCCGTTGCTCCCGTGATCAACTGGCTTCGCGACGTCCTGGCCAACCTGGGCATCCGCTTCTAGTTCTTCACGGGGCGCTTTTCCGGGTGGGGCTCGATGGCGATGACTTCCGGAGGGCGCTTCTGACGCGGCACGATGACGAGGATCGCCACGAGGGCGACCACCGCCAGAAGTGCATTGAAGGCGATGCCGACCATGCCGGCCTCCCGCAGCGCGACATTGTCCTGTCGGCCGACGAAGTCGATGGTCTGGCTCAGCCAGGGAACCCCGTTGTCCTGCAGGGCGGTGAAGATCGAGGTGGAGCCCGCCAGGCCGAACGCCGCGCCGAGCGAGGACGCCATCTTGAACAGACCCGCGCCGGAACCGGCGTACTCGTCCGGGAGGGAGGACAGCGCGGTGTCCGTCGCGGGGGTGGCGAAGAACGCGAGGCCGAGACCGAACAGGGAAAATCCGATCGCGGCCAGCACGATGTACGAGGTGGCGTACAGGTTGGTGAATCCCAGCAGCAGGATCGCGATGAACATCGTGGCCGCGCCGAGGGCCATGGGCTTCCGGGGGCCGAGCTTCTGCAGCAGTTTCTCGCCGACGCGGATGAAGGCAATGACGAACACCGCGTAACCCACCGTGACGTAGCCGGCCGTGGCGGGGGAGAGCCCGCCGGCGAACTGCAGCATCCACAGGGCGACCGTCATGACGCCGATGCACGAGTTCATGAGAAAATTCGCCAGCACCGCGCCTGAGAAGGAGCGGCTGCGGAACAGCCGGAAGTCGATGAAGGCGTTGTTGTTTCCGGACTCCACCCGAAAGAAGATGACCAGGGCGATCACGCACACCACCGCCAGCGTCAGGACCACGGGGCTGGTCCATCCCAGCCGGGAGCCCTGCGTGGCCACGATCTGGGCGCTCAGCAGCGCGATGAGGAACGAGGCGATGCCGGGGACGTCCAGCTTCTTGTCCATCCCGGCCGCCGGCCTCGATTCCGGCATCGGACGGATCAGCCACATCGCCAGCACCGCCACGACTGCGCTGAGCACGAACAACCCCCGCCAGCCGATGGCGGTGCCGGTGAGAAAGCCGCCGACTATGGCCGCGAGGCCGGAACCTCCGAACGCGCCGATCGACCACATGGAGACCGCCCGCTGACGGTCCTCGCCGATCCAGTACGCCTTCACCAGGGCCAGGGAGGTCGGCATGATGAACGCCGCCGCCAGCCCCTGCAGGGCCCGACCCCCGATCATCATCGGTGCGGCAAGCCCCCCGAATGCGCCGGCGACCAGCAGTGAGCCGACGATGTTGATCGCCAGGCCGATGAAGAGGAACCTCACCCGACCCATCCGGTCGGCGAAACCACCTGCGATGACGACGAACATGCCGGCGAACAGGGCGGCCAGAGAAATCGCCGTGTTCATGGTGGTCTGGGGAAGTCCCGTGTCGGTGGCCATCACGGGGCCGATGTTCAGCGCCGACTGGGCGAACAACCAGAAGGTGAGGACCGCCAGGACGAGGCCGGTCAGCGTGCGGTTGGAGCCGGTGAAGGAGGACGTCGACATAGGGCTTCCTTAGCTACCGTGGCCGGGTCCCGGACAGTCCCGGGACGTTGCCTCCATCGTAACTACAGGCCCGGGCAGGTGGAATGGGCTTGGCTAGATCTCGTACTCGGGGTGCGAGGAGATGACCATCTCGTCCCACTCGACGATCTTCTTGCGCTCACGGCCCTCGGCCGCGCCGAGCGAACGCTCGGCGGCGTCAAGGTTGTACCAGCCCTCCCAGGTGGTGACGGCGATCCCGCGGGCGTCGAGAAGCTCCAGGATGGCCTCGGGCTCCGGCCGGGCAGGGGAGCTGAGGCGACCTGCGGCGAAGTCCTCGAGCAGCATGGTCGTGGTGTCCTTCGCGTCAGACTTGGTGTTGCCGATCAGGCCGACGGGACCGCGCTTGATCCAACCGGTGGCGTACAGACCCTGGACCGGTGCCTCGGTGGCGGGGTCGAGGACCCGGCCGCCGTCGTTGGGAATGACGGCCCTTTCGGCGTCGAAAGGCACACCATTGACGGGCTCGGAGCGGTAACCGACGGCGCGGTACACCGACTGGAGATCCCAGGTGGTGAACTTGCCGGTACCGCGGACATGGCCGGTGCCGTCCAGCTCGGTGCGCTCGGTCTTCAGCCCGACGACATGCCCGTCCTCGCCGAGGATCTCCACCGGGGACTCGAAGAAGTGCAGGTACAACTTGTGGGCGGCGCCCTTCGGCTCGCGGATGGCGTAGCCCTCGAGTGTCTGGCACACCAGATCGACGGACTTCGACTCACGGCGCGCGGCCTCGGAGGCCTCGTCGTAGTCGATGTCCTCCGGGTCGACGATGACCTCGAAGTTCTCGGAGTGGTCGAGTTCCTTGAGCTCCAGCGGCGTGAATTTCGCCTGGGCCGGGCCGCGGCGGCCGAAAACGTGGACCTCCTTGACCGCGCTGCTGGCCAGGTTGGCGTACACGTTGTCGGGAATCTCGGTGACCAGCAGTTCGTCGGCGGTCTTGGCGAGGATACGGGCGATGTCGAGCGCGACGTTGCCGACGCCGATCACCCCGACCTGTTCGGCGGAGAGGTCCCAGTCGCGGGAGAAATCCGGGTTGCCGTCATAGAAACCGACGAACTCGCCGGCGCCGTGGGAGCCCTTGAGCTGGGAACCGGGGATCCGCAGCTCGCGGTCACCGGTGGCTCCGGTGGAGAAGACGATCGCGTCGTAGTAGTCGCGCATCTCGTCGACGGTGATGTCTCTGCCGATCTCGATGTTGCCCAGCAGGCGGATCTCGGGCTTCTCCAGCACCGCGTGGAGCGACTTCACGATTCCCTTGATGCGCGGGTGGTCGGGCGCCACGCCGTAACGGATGAGGCCGAAGGGGGCGGGCATGCGCTCGAAGAGGTCGACGGTCACGTCCTCGCCGGACTTCACAAGCAGGTCCGAGGCATAGATGCCGGCGGGACCGGCTCCGACAACGGCGACGCGCAGGGGTCGGGACATGGTGGTGTGACATCCTTTGACGATCGGGGGCAGGTGTTGTTGTGTTCCATACTACTGACCCCCCTGGAAGGCCATGAATCCTGGTGTGGGGGTGACCATGGGGTGGGTGGAGAGTGCCGGGACAGCCGGATTCGCCAAAATTCGCACGTTTGTTGAGTGTGGATGGGGTCGAAATCCCGGGGGTCCGCCCTCGGGGCGGGCATGATTCCCACACGCGGTGTAACTTGGGGTTCTATTGTGGGTCCATGGCCGGTGACCTGCCCAGATCCCTGCTTTTTGACGTCGCCCGGGCCCCTTCCCTGATCTTCCGGACCGGGTGGTGAATTGTTGAGTGTCCGGTTATGTCGTGTTAATTCTGAAAATTCCCCGTCGGAGCAGTGTGGTGGAGGCGACATTCGTTATAGAATGGCGACGGATCCCACATGGGGGGCGTGCTGTGCAGTTTCCGGCACCCGCTCATCGACAGAAAGGTTATGCATGTCTGGCCCTCGATCAGCACTGCTCAGTGTCGTCAACCGCAACTTCGACGGAATCGACATTGATGGCCTCGCGGCTTCACTCGGCCTCAGCATCCGTCGTCTCGATGACTACGAGCCGAAGGTTGGCCCCATCTACGCAGCCAGCCTCGTCAATGATGAGCCGGTGCTGGTCATCGGTACCGGAAACCTTCACTTCGACTCCGAGGTAGCCGCCGCTCTCGGTCTCCCGATCGTTCTGCTCACCGACGTCAAGGGACGCCACGTCCAGCTCGCGGAGCGTCATGCCAAGGAGCTCCACGCCGTCATCGCGGCCGCGGTCACCGAGGACGGTCTCCGCGACGTCGTCAAGCTCAAGGAGGCGCTCAAGGTCGAGGTTCGCCCCGTCATGTCACCTCCGGTCTTCGAGACCTGGCTTCTCGGGCGTGCCAAGGACGCCAAAGCGCACATCGTTCTGCCTGAGGGCGAGGATGACCGCATCCTGCTCGCCGCCGACGAGCTGCTCGACCAGGACATCGTCGAGCTGACCATCCTCGGCGACCCCGAAGAAGTCGAGAACCGTGCCGACGAGCTCGGGGTCGACCTCTCCAAGGCACACATCATCAATCACGTGACCTCCCCGCTGCTGGAGGAGTTCGCCGAGGAGTTCGTCGAGCTGCGCAAGGCCAAGGGCGTGACCCTTGATGAGGCACGTGAAACCATGAAGGACATCTCGTACTTCGGCACCATGATGGTGCACAAGGGGCTCGCCGACGGCATGGTTTCCGGTGCCGCCCACACGACCGCCCACACGATCAAGCCGTCGTTCCAGATCATCAAGACCACGCCTGAGGCCTCCGTGGTCTCCTCGATCTTCCTCATGGTCTTCCGTGGCCATGTGTGGGCCTTCGGTGACTGTGCCGTCAACCCGAACCCGACCGCTGAGCAGCTCGGCGAGATCGCCGTGGTCTCCGCGAAGACCGCGGCGCAGTTCGGCATCGATCCGCGCGTCGCCATGCTGTCCTACTCCACCGGCTCCTCCGGGTCCGGTCCCGACGTGGACCGCGCCATCGAGGCCCTCCATGCCGCCAAGCGCATCAACCCGGAGCTCGCGGTTGATGGCCCACTGCAGTTCGACGCTGCGGTGGACCCGGGTGTCGCACGCAAGAAGATGCCCGACTCCGACGTCGCAGGCCACGCCAACGTCTTCGTGTTCCCGGACCTCGAGGCCGGCAACATCGGCTACAAGACCGCCCAGCGCACCGGTGGTGCCCTGGCCATCGGCCCGATCCTGCAGGGCCTGAACAAGCCCATCAACGACCTGTCCCGCGGAGCAACCGTCCCGGACATCGTCAACACCGTCGCCATCACCGCCATCCAGGCCGGAGGAAACTAAATGACCTACGCACTCGTCCTGAACTCCGGTTCCTCATCCATCAAGTTCCAGGTCCTCGACCCCGCCGCCGCCGCATCCGACGAGCCGCTGGTCTCCGGTCTCGTCGAGCAGATCGGCGAGCTGAACGGCAAGCTCGTGATCAAGATCCGCGGCGAGAAGATCACCGTCGAGCAGCCCATCCCCGATCACTCCGTCGGCCTGCAGAAGGCCTTCGAGATCATGGCGGAGCACGGCGTCGGCCCGAAGGAACTCGATATCTCCGCAGTCGGCCACCGGGTCGTCCACGGCGGCAAGGTGTTCTCCGCGCCGGAGATCATCAATGACCAGGTCGTCGACATGATCCGCGACCTCATCCCGCTCGCCCCGCTGCACAACCCGGCCAACGTCGACGGCATCGAGGTCGCCCGCGAGATCCTCCCGGGCATCCCGCATGTGGCGGTCTTCGACACCGGCTTCTTCGCCGACCTGCCGCCCGCGGCCGCCCTCTACGCCATCAACGCGGCCGTTGCCGGTGAGCACGGCGTGCGTCGCTACGGCTTCCACGGCACCTCCCACGAGTTCGTCTCACAGCAGGTCCCCGCGCTCCTGGGCAAGGACCCCTCGGACGTGAACCAGATCGTCCTGCACCTGGGTAACGGCGCTTCCGCCTCTGCGGTCAAGCGTGGTCACGCCATCGACACCTCCATGGGCATGACCCCCCTGGCAGGCCTCGTCATGGGTACCCGCTGTGGTGACATCGACCCGGGCATCATCTTCCACCTGTACCGCACCGCTGGTCTGAGCATCGACGAGATCGACACCCTGCTCAACAAGAAGTCCGGCATCAAGGGTCTGTCCGGGGTCAACGATTTCCGTCAGCTGCGCGAGATGATCGAGAACGGCGACACCGACGCCTGGTCCGCCTACAACATCTACATCCACCAGCTGCGCCGCTACATCGGTTCGTACATGATCGCCCTCGGCCGTGTCGACGCCATCACCTTCACCGCAGGCGTGGGCGAGAACGCCAAGTTCGTCCGCGAGGACGCCCTGGCCGGCCTTGAGATGTACGGCATCCACATCGATGCGGAGCGCAACGACCTGCCCAACGACGGTCCGCGCGAAATCTCCACCGACGAGTCCGCGGTCAAGGTCTTCGTCGTCCCGACCAACGAGGAACTGGCCATCGCCCAGAAGGCCACCGCCCTGGCGACCGCGCAGGTCTAGCCGGCCCGCAGCTCCCTTCCGGGCCGCACCGTCAAGCGGTATCGCCGTGGCGGACAGGAAAAACCCGCGATCAGACTGATCGCGGGTTTCTGCTGCGTGGAGCCGGACCTACCTCAGAACCACGTCACCGGTCGAACCTGATTCGCCAGGTCCACCAGTGTGTACCTGTGCCGGGCGAACGGGGCCTGCCTGGCCTGCTGGCGGAGGGTGTACGCGAGACCGTAACGCAGGCCGCGCTGGGTGAAGGAGTAGTCGAAGAGGTCGTTGGGTGAGGCGGCTGACTCGACGTCTGCGTCCCGGAGGAAGTTCAGTCCGGCGGACATGACGGCGATCTTGATCTGCAGGAATCGTGGTTCGTTGGTGGGGATTTCTTCCAGGCGGCGGGCGGCGCGTCTGATCCGGGATTCTGTCAGGGTGCCGGAGATGAGCTGGAGGATGGTCGTCAGTTGGGCCATCCGATGGTGGCGTGAGGCCTGGGGGACACGGTCGAGGGCGGCGACGGCCATCTCGATCTGCCCCTCGGCCATCAATTGTCTGGCCAGGCCGAACGCAGAGGAAACGGTGGTCGGGTTGGTGGCCCACACGAGACCGTAGAGGCCGATCGTGTTGAATCTCAGGATGGCGGGCTCCTGGGTGATGTGGGTCCAGGTGGGGTTGAAGTCGGTGAAGACGTCGGTGGGCACCGTCTCCAGACTGGTGCTCAGCAGAGAGGCGGACCGGGAGAGCTTCTCGGGGAGGAGAGCGGTGTGGTGGTGTCCGAGACGTTGGAGGATGAGCTCGTCGACGGCCGCCAGCGCCAGTTTGGGCGCTGCCTCGCCGGGGAGGATGTTCAGGACCTCGGCGAAGTGTGCCTGGGCGTTGGCGTAGTCGTCGAGAAGCAGGGCGGTGACACCGGAGTACCACTGGAAACGCCAGTCATGCCCGAGGCGTCCCTCCAGCGAGCTGAGCCACGTGCGGGCCTGACCGGTGAAGCCGAGGTCGAGCATGGCACGGACCACGCCGAGGGGGATTTCGGCGGAGTGTTCGTACTCGCTGGTCTTCATGGCCTGGCGGAGGGTTTCCAACGCCTCCTGGGGTTCGGTGTAGGAGGATCCGGAGAGCATGGCTGCACCGACGTCGGAACGGTCGATGAGCGGGGCGGGCAGGGCGGAGACAACCTCGGGGGCGGTGATGCGCACGGTGCGGTCGATTCCGTCGATGAGCTGGTCGGTACGGAAAACCAGGTGCTTGGTGCCGAAGGTGGTGCGCTGCGGGGAGAACAGCGAATGCTGCGCCGGGAACTGCAGGCCGGAACGGACGGCGATGACCTCGCGCAGGACGCCGTGGAGCTGGGTGGACAGCTCATTGACGTCGCGGAAGCGCCTGGTGGGGTCCTCGGAGGTGCAGCGGAGCAGGAGCCGGTAGAAACTCAGATGCTGGCGGAACAACGGCTCATCGCCGGGGTTGGGCAGACCGGGCAGATAGACGCCGGCCTCGTCCTTCGGCAGCCGGACGGTCAATGAGGCGAGGGTGCGGCCGATGGTGTAGATGTCGCTGGCGACGGAGGGGCCGTGCGATGCGACCTCGGGGGCCTGGAAACCTTTGGTTCCGTAGATGAAACCGAAGGCGCTGATTCCGGACACCGCCCCCAGGTCGATCAGTTTGACCTGGTCCTCGGTGACGACGATGTTGTCCGGTTTGAGGTCGTTGTAGACCACGCCGCGGGAGTGGAGGTAGTCGAGCGCGGGCAGGATCTCGATGATGTAGGCGATCGCGAGGTCGATGGGCAGGACACGGTTGGGCTGTTCGTTGCGGCGGCTGCGTAGCGACGGCCCACCCACGTACTCCATGACGATGAACCCGCCGGGCACGCGTGGGTCGTCGATGAAGTTGTAGATCTTCACGATGCCGGGGTGGGTGATGTCCGCGAGGAACTCACGCTCAGCCACCGCGGCCCCCTGCTCATCGGTGGATTTCTCGGACTGCAGCCCCTTGAGCACGACGAGTCTTTCGGAGACGAAATGGTCGTTGGCCAGGTAGATCCACCCCATGCCGCCGTGTGCGATGACACCCAGGATCTCGTATTGGCTGGCCACCATGTCGCCGGGATTCAGTTGGGGTGCGGGGACACCCTCCGCCTCTGCCTCGGCGGGATCCTGGAGGGCGTCCTCGGGGCGCGTCGGAACGACGAAGGGCAGTTCGACCATCCCGTCGGCGACGGAGCGGTCGCCGCGTTCAGCGCCGCGTCGCTTCCGGAACGTCGACAGGGCGAGTTGCCGGGCCCGGGCGGAGGTGTCGTCTCTCCTGGCCGCCGCCGTCGGTGCCGTGGCGGGGCCCGCTGCCACCGCAGCTGTGCCGACGGCGGAGACCACGTCAGCCGCCAGTGCCTGGGCGTCATGCTGGTCGCGCAGGTTACCCAGGTCTTCGATCAGCGCGGAGATGCCGGGGTCGATCTCCTCGTCGTCATCGGCGAAAGGGTCGAAGTGGACCGCCTGGGTGCCGCTGGATTCTCCTGACTCGGTGAGGTCCACGGGGAATTCGAGGTCACGTTCGTTCACGGGGTCGCCTCCTGGGCGGCAGTCTCGGGACGGTAGGACAGGGGCGGGGGGCCCGAGGTCGCCAGGGACATGGCGAACCACCGGTCGTAGAGACGCCACCAGGTGCCGTCCTCGCGAATCCTTTCGATGGTGGAATTGACCTGTCGGATGAGTCCGGAACTGTCGTAATTCTCATCGGGGATCGGCATGGCGACGCCGTAGGACTCGGAGGCGAGGGAACTGCCGACGATTGAGGTGTAGGGGTCCTGTGCGGCGATGCCCGACAGGATGGTGTCGTCGGAGAGGATCGCGTCGGCCTGGTACTGCTGGAGAGCGACGAGGCAGTCCGCCCAGCTGCGGGTCTTCAGGATCCGGGACTGCGGCGCGTTGAAGCGGACCTTCTCCAGCGCGGTGGAGCCGTCAGTGACGCACACGGTGCGGCCGGGCAGCTGGGCCACGCCCTCGATGTCGGAATTGTGCATGACCAGGAGCCGGGAGTCGGTCGTCAGGTACGGGGAGGAGAAGGCGACCTCCTGCTGCCGGGAGCGGGTGACGGTCATGGTGCGGATGATCATGTCCACCTCATGGTCATCCAGCGCCTCGATGCGGGAGGAGGATTCGACGAAGCGGAAGTCGACGAGGCTGGGGTCGCCGAAAATATCGCGGGCGATCTCGCGGGCGAGGTCCACCTCGAAGCCCTGGAGCTCACCGGTGACCCCGTCGCGGTAGCTCAGCAGATTCTGGGACTGGTCGACTCCCACGATGATGCGACCGCGTTCCATGATGCGGGGCATGGTCTCTTCGAGTTTCACCTCTCCCCGAACAGGTTGCAGGGAGCCGGTGATGTCCCAGGTATTGATCTCCCGAGGCTCCTCTTCACCAGGTTCCTCGACGGTGGCGCCGGCGGGGAGGGGCGGGCCGTAGGCATGGGCGATGGGCCGAGGGGGCTGGGTGGGGGAGGCCCGGTCGGGGGCCCGCCGAAAGTCGAGGTCGGGAAGGGAACAACTGCTCAGTGCCAGGGCAGCCACCAGGAGAACGGCGATTCGGCGCATCACAGGTACTCCTGCAGACGGGGGCGCATGCCGATCCACACGGCGATGATGGCCAGGACGGACAACAGCAGTACGGCGGTGGAGACGAGCTGGGTGGCGGCGAGGCCGTCACTGATGAAGGCGCGCATCGACGAGCGGGCGTCGGCGATGAGGCGCGAGAGCGCCCCGTCGAGACGGTCATAGGCGGCTGCGGAGGTGGCGGGGGAACCGGGAACCAGGGTCGTGGTGGTGGCGAGACGGACCGCCTCGGGATAGTTGCCGTTGTTCATCGCGTCGGTGAAACGTCGGTGGGCCGCCTCCCAGTCCGCGAGCGACGCACGGGCCTCGGCGATCTGCGTGCGGTTGGTACCGGAGGCGTTGGGGTTGTGGCCCTCCGCCTGCTCGAAGTCATCCAGTGCGACGGTGACGGCCTCGGTCGTGGCCTCGAAGGAGACGTTGCTGTCCGCGACCGACTGACGACGCACCAGGGCGAGCGTTTCGGAGGTGCGTGCCTGCTGCGCCTGGATTCGCGAGGCGGTCAGCGAATCCCAGGGCATGGAAGCTTCCTCGAAGCCGCGGGTCCCGGCCTGCCAGGTGCCGAAGTTGGAGGCGGAGACCCAGGCGATCGCGATGAGCATGAGCGCGGTGGCGACGAGGAAACCCCGGTTGAGGCGGCGGCGGGTCATGCGCCACAGCAGCCATTGGGCGACAACCAGAAAGAGGACGGCGGCGAGCAGGCCGGACAGGGGAACCCACTGAGGTCGGGTGAGCCGGCTCTGCTGATCACGCACATCGCTGGAGGTGAGGTTGAACAGGCGGGCGGCTGCGGGCAGAATGTCATCCCGCATGAGGGAGGACGCCTCGGCCATGTACGCGACGCCGACGGGGTTGCCGATGCGGTTGTTCATGCGAGCGGTTTCGACCAGCCCCGTGTACACGGGAATCTTCCTCTCGATGTCCGCGATGAGCTGAAGGGTGTCGCGGTCGGAGAAGGAGATGCCCGCGGCTGATTCCGTGGCGGACACCATGGCCCGGTCGATGGCGGCGCTGTAACGGGCACGGGTGCCGGCGGATTCCACGCCGGCCTGGACAAAGCCGGTGGTGGCGATGGTGTCGGCCAATGACAGGGAGGTGTAGAGATTGTGTGCGGCGTAGCTCATGGGCTCGGTGGTGGTGAGCAGGACGTCCAGTTCCGACTGTCGTTCGGAGGAGGACTGGGACATTGAGTAGCCGGCGGCGAAGATTGCCATGGACAGGATCACGGAGATGCCCACGAGTTTGCCCGGGGTGGTGACCAGGAAGACGAAAACTCGACGGAACCACAGGTAGGGCACCGCGAAGGTGTTGATGATGCGGGCCAGCATGCCGCGGCGGTGCTGTTCCTCGTCGGAGGTGACCTCGTCGAGCCAGTGGTCCCTGGTGTCCTCGGGGACGTCAGCGGCGTCGTCCTCCACGGCTGCCTTCCGGGAGGCCTCGGTGGCGGGGTTACGCAGGCGGGTTCGACGGTAGTGCAGCAGCGTGCCCGCTGGGCCGGAGAGAACTCCCCCCGAGGGACGCACAGGTTCCGCCCCTGCATCTGGCTGCGCTGGATCAGGGGTTTCCGTCGCGCCGGTCATTACCACATGATAGCCCGCTGAGTGTGGGCTGCGCCATGTCCCGGGAGGCCCCCGACAGTCCCCGCGAGGTTGCCGTCATGTCCCCCGGAATGCTCCCCGCCCGCCGACTACGCTCGAGAACATGGACGGTGACGGAAATGGATGGGCGGCAGGCCCCGGAGGGGTGAAGGTCTGGGGCCGTCATGGGGCGGCGGGCCTCATGCTGCTGGACGGCAGTGAGGATCCGCTGGTGCTCATGCAGCACCGTGCGTTGTGGACGAACAACGGCGGCACGTGGGCCATGCCGGGAGGGGCCCGCGATTCGCATGAGTCGACGGCCGAGGCTGCGGTGCGCGAGACGGTGGAGGAGTGTTCCATCGAACCTTCCTTCATCGAGGTACTCGGGGAGGTCGTCACCGCGGGCCCCTATCCGGCGGATCCGCGGCAGCCGGAGCTGGCCGGCGGGTGGACGTACACGACGGTGATCGCCAGGACCACGACGGGGCGGACGCTGAAGACGTTCGGCAACGAGGAGTCCCTCGCTCTGCGGTGGGTGCCGCTGTCCCGGCTGGAGGAGCTGCCGCTCATGCCCGCTTTTGCGGCGGCACTCCCGGGACTTGTCCAGGCAATTGGCAGGCTTCGTCCCTAGGTCCTGTGGCAGTGTGGGGGGCATGATCCACGTTGAAGCTCTGACCAAGGATTATGGTCAGGTCCGGGCCGTCGAGGACCTCACCTTCACGGTGAAGCCGGGTATCGTCACCGGCTTCCTCGGCCCGAACGGTGCGGGTAAATCGACGACCATGCGGATGATTCTCGGCCTGGACACCCCCACCGCCGGTGCCGCGCTCGTTGACTCCCGGCCCTACCGGGACCTCCGCCGCCCCCTCACCGTGGTCGGTTCGCTTCTCGACGCAAAAGCGGTCCACCCCAACCGGACCGCCGCGAATCACCTGCGGTGGCTCGCCCAGTCCAACGGCATTCCCCCGGAACGCGTCGATGATGTGCTCGGCCTGGTGGGCCTGACGGGAGTGGCGCGCAAGAAGACCGGGGGCTTCTCCCTCGGCATGGGTCAACGTCTGGGGCTGGCGGCCGCCCTCCTGGGTGACCCGAAGATCCTCGTGCTCGATGAACCGGTCAACGGCCTCGATCCGGAGGGCATCCGGTGGGTGCGTGACCTGCTCGGGGCGTTGGCGGCCGAGGGGCGGACGGTGCTCATCTCCTCACACCTGCTCTCCGAGATGGCGCTGACCGCTGACCGGCTCATCGTCATCGGGCGGGGGCGGCTGGTGGCGGACACATCGACGGCGGAGTTCATCAGGGAGCATTCGGCGTCGACGGTGGTCGTGCGCAGCGAGCGGATCGAGGAACTCGCCGAGCACCTCAGCCGCGCCGGGCTGAAGTCAGTCCCGGCGCCCGGCCCCACGCTCGAGGTGGCCGACGCCACTACCGAGCAGGTCGGCGCACTGGCGTTCACCGGGGGTTTTCAGCTGCAGGAACTGTCGTTGCGGCAGGCCTCGCTGGAGGACGCATTCATGGATTCGACGGGTTCTGCCGTGCAGTACCAGGCCCAGAAGACGGCGAGGTAGACGATGTTCCTCAACACTCTGGCATCGGAGTTCACGAAGTTGCGGACGACGGCCTCCTTCTGGTGGACGACGATCCTGTTCATCGTCGTCGGCCTCGGCTGGGCGGCGCTGACCGGTTCCACCACCCTGGAGGCTGAGGGCGGTTTCCCCACCCTGTGGGCATCCTCCGCGGTGGCGGCGGTCTACCTCATCGGTTTCCCGGTGATCATGATCCAGTCGATCATGCTGGTGACCACCGAATACCGCTACAACCTCCAGTCCGCCACCTACCTGGCCACTCCCCGACGCTGGACGGTGGCGCTGGCGAAGCTGCTGCTGTACGCGGCATTTGCGGCGGCGCTCACGTTTCTCGTGGTGGTGGCGGCATTCCTCCTCGCGAAGTCCCTCGCCCCGGAGTCGGCGGCGGAGATGTTCGAGCCTTTCCGGGACGGGGCCGCCCACGAGATCATGTGGGTCTACCCCGCGGCGGCGGCGATGATCGTCATGATCAGTCAGGGTGTGGCACTGCTGCTGCGTCAGACCGCCGGCAGCGTGGCACTCATGCTCATCTGGTTCATGGGCCTGGAGCAGATCTTCCGCGTGGTGCCCAAGCTCGGGCAGGACATCGTGGGCTATCTGCCGTTCGAGAACCTCAGTGCCTTCGTCAATGACTTCGCCCTGGAGGGTGTGCCCTGGGGAGTCAGCGGTTCCGGGGCGTTCTTCCTGTTGTGGGCCGTGGTGGCGTGGGCTGCGGGTGTGGTGGTCCTGCAGCGCAGGGACGCCTGAGCGTTACCGGGTGAGCAGATGGTAGAGCACGACGACGGTCGCCGGGATAAGGAAATAGCCGACGACCATCGTGCCGGCGGCGTAGGAGTAGCCACGTGAGGCGAGCCTGCCCGAGAGTCCGGCCATGCGGATGACCCATTCGCGCAGGGGGCGGAAGAGCAGTATCAGCAGCGCGCCCGTGGCGTTGAACGTGACGTGCACCAGGGCGGCCTGCACGGCATAGGGACCGAGGGCGCCGGGAACCGCCAACGCCGTCAGCAGGGCCATGAGGGTGGTGCCCACGTTGGCGCCGAGGGTGATGGCGAGGATCTCCCGCAGCTTCAGCGACTTCGACACTGCGAACGGCAGCAGGGAGGACACGGTGACGGAGGAGGCCTGTACTGCTGCCGTGATCACCGCCCCGGACAGCACACCCAGCGCGTCCGAGGCACCGGAGGCGCGTTCGAGCAGGGTGCGGGTGGCGGCAGCGGTGAGTATCGAGAGCTGCCCGTTGAGGATGCGCACGGCGGTGAGGACCAGGGCGGTGCCCATGAGGATGCTGAGCACTGCGGCGACATGGTGGGGCAGAAGGGACCCGAGGAGCCCGTCGACGCCGATGGTCTCGATGAACGGGGCGAACAGTGTGAACAGGCCCCTGCCGGTGCTGGTGGCACCCTCGCCGACGAGAGAATCGGAGGCGAGGTCCGAGATGCGCTGCAGCGGGTGGAAGAAAGCTTCGAGGGTGAAGGCGATCGCGACGAATGTGACGTTGAACCACGTGTGCAGAGAGGCCGAGGTGAAGGCTCTGCGGAAGTTCTCGCGGTGGCCGAGGTAGCTGAAGGCGACTATCGACGCCGTGATCGTCGTGCCGATGTTCGCGCCGAGGATGATCGGGATAGCCACCGGAACCGAGACCCCGCCGGTACCCACCGCGGCGACCGTCAGTGTGGTGATGGTGGTCGAGGACTGGATCGCAGCAGTCGCCAGGATGCCGATGAGCAGGCCGATGAGAGGGTTCGTGGCCAGATCGAAGAGTCTGGTGACGGTGCCGGAGCCGAGGCCTCGGGCACCGTCGAGGATGAGGTAGATGGCCGTGATCATCGTCAGCGCGGCGGCGCCCACCGCCGTCCAGCGCACCGAGGCTCCGAACGTGGAGAGCGCGACGAAATCCCGTTCCTGGGGGATATTCTTCGGGTTGACGGAGTGCAGTGTGCCCGGCAGGGGGAGAGCCCGGGTACGTCCAGTGCTCATACCTCACCCCTTAACTTGTCGGCCATCTGTCAGCCAACGAACGTACATCTGAATCTATCACCGACAGCATCTTTTCACGATTGCACTATGGTGGCCCAAATGGTGATTCCGCACTCCAGGACCCCCGGGGATCCGGCACGTCAGCAGCTCACGGTTCCGTTGCTTCTGGCACTGGCGCTGCTCTCGGCGTCAGCGCCCTTCTCCATCGACATGTATCTGCCGGCGCTGCCGGAGATCGTCAGCGATCTGGGCACCACCCGGCCCATGGTGCAACTCACCCTCTCCGGGTTCCTTGCCGGCCTGGCCGTCGGTCAACTCATCATCGGCCCGCTCTCCGACGCCCTCGGGCGCCACCGTCTCATGCTCCTGGGTGCCGTCGTCGCCCTGGCGGCTGCAGTACTCGCGGCGATGGCGCCGGACATCGGATGGCTCATCGCCGCCCGCCTCATCCAGGGCCTGGGCTCCGGTGCGTGCATCGTGCTCGCGCGAGCCGTCGTCCCTGACCTCGCGGAGGGGGACAAGGCTGCGAAGGCGTTCGCCCTGCTCATGACCATCCAGGGTGTGGCGCCCATCATCGCGCCGGCCGTGGGAGGATTCCTCACCGGGCCGGTCGGCTGGCGCGGTCTGTTCTGGGTGCTCGCGGGCCTGGCTGCGATACAGCTGGTGGTGGCCGTCCTGGTCATCCGTGAATCCCGGCCGGAGAGCGAACGGAGTCCCGCCACGGTGCGTGGCATCCTGGGCAACTACACCTACGTGCTCGCCAGCCGCGGCTACCGCGGTTACCTGATCACCTTCGCCTTCGCCTTCACCACGATGTTCAGTTACATCTCGGCCTCGCCGTTTCTCATGCAGGAGCAGCTGGGACTGTCGGTGCAGGCCTATGCCGTCATGTTCGCGGTCAACGGCGTGGGCATCATCGGTGGCAGCCTGCTCAACAACCGTCTGATCGGGATCCTGGAGACCCGCCGCATACTGCTCATCGCCCTGGCCGTCCTGATGACCTCGTCACTGACGCTCCTGCTGGTGGTCACCGTGTATCCGCAGGTCTGGTTGATCATGGGGCTGCTGTTCATCGCGGTTTCGCAGAACGGCGTCATCCTGGGCAACGCCACAGCACTGGGCACCGGCCTGGTGCGTGAACGCTCGGGTTCGGCATCCGCGCTCATGGGCTTCAGCCAGTTCGGACTGGCAGGCCTCGTCAGCCCGCTCATGGGCCTGGGTTCCGATGCCGGCGTGACCATGGCCCTCGGAATGGTGGGCGGTTCGCTCATCGCCATCCTCGGCGCGCTCTACGCCGGGCGGGTCACTGGAGAGCAGAAGTCAGTTTCATGACGTTGTCCAGGTAGCGTCGGAAGAAGCTCCGGTCGTTCCACTCCTCCAGGGAGAGACGGCGGGAGACGGCGAGGTAGGCGTCGGAAAGCTCATCGAGTTGGGTGAGCAGGTTGCCCTCCGTGATCATCAGCGTCGATTCGTAGTTCAGACCGAAGCTCCGGATGTCCATGTTGGAGGAACCGATGGTGCCCATGGCGCTGTCCGCCGAGCCCGGATCCGCGACGATGAACTTCGAGTGCAGAATATACGGTGCAGGGAAGAGATGGATCCTCACTCCCGCCTCCAGCAGAGACTGGTAGTACGAGGACTGGGCGTGATGGACCATGAACTGGTCGGACTGTTCGGAGACCAGCAGATCCACCTGCACACCGCGGTAGCAGGCCGAGGTCACCGCCTCCAGCAGAGACTCATCAGGGATGAAATAGGGCGAACACAGCACCAGCCGATGCCGGGCCAGGTGCACGATGGAATTGAACAGACGCAGGTTCGGCTCGGTGGTGTAGCCCGGTCCCGAAGGCACCAGCTGCACGATGTTGCGGTTGCCCGCGGGCTCGTCATCGAGGGGTTCCTCGGGAGGTGGGGCGATGTTCAGAAGCTCATTGGTCTCCGAGTACCAGTCCACGGCGAAAACGAAGGCCATGGATGCGACCACCGGACCCGTGAGCTCCACCATCACGTCGACCCACTTCCGACCGGTTTTGACGTTGCGTTTCAGCAGGTAGGAACGGTCGATCATGTTGATGGATCCGAGGAATCCCACCCTGTCATCGATGATGAGCAGCTTGCGGTGGTTACGCAGATCCGGGCGACGGAAACGCATCCGCCAGGGCTTCAGCGGAAGCATGAGCTTCCAGTCCACGCCGATCTCCGTCAGGCGGCGACCCAGCCTGAGGTAGCCGCGGTATTTCATCGAGCCGATCTGGTCGAAGAGATAACGGACGGTCACGCCACGCTGCACGGCGCGTTCGAGGGCCCGGAAGAAGACATCCGTCGTGTCGTCCCAGGCGGTGATGTAGATCTCGACATGAACGTGACTCTCCGCCTCGTCGACGGCGGCGGCCATCCGCCGGATCGTCTCGTCGTAGTCACCGAGCACCCCGTGGTTGTGGCCGATGACGGCCGGCAGGTTGGTCAGGCGCCGGTTCAGCCGGATGATCGACTGCACCTCGGGTTGCAGATCCGAACTTTCCGGCCAGTCGGGTACCTCGGACTGGACGTCCTCGATCATGACATTCGCCTCCTGCTGTATCCGGTGACGGCGTCGGTTGATGTAGGGCGAACCCATCAGCAGGAAGAGCGGCAGTCCCACGAAGGGGAGGAGCAGAATCGCGAGCAGCCAGGCCGTCGAGGAACTCGGCCGGCGCCCCTCCGGAACGAAACCGATGGCGAGGATCTTGATCGAGTAGTCGATGATCAGGCCGATGAGCTGCCAGCTGCTGAGGTCCAGGGCCAGGTTCACAGTGTTTAACGGACCTCGTCGAAGTTCGGTTTGTCCACGAAGTCCACCACCACCGGCGCGTGGTCGGAGGCACCCTTGCCGGCCCGCTCCTCGATGTCCACGAAAGCGGAATCCGCCAGTTCCGCCAACGCCGGGGTGGCCAGCTGGAAGTCGATGCGCATGCCCTCGCCCTTCTGGAAACGCAGTCCCTGGTAGTCCCAGTAGGTGAAGCGTTCGCGGGTGAGCGGGCGGGTGACCTCGACGAGCCCCGCGTCGATGAGCCCCTCGAACACGACCCGTTCGGCCTCCGTCACGTGTGTTCTCCCGTCGAAGAAGGCGATGTCCCACACATCCCCGTCCAGCGGGGCGATGTTGAAGTCGCCGAGGTAGACGGTCTTCTGGTGGGGGTCCCTGCGCAGGGAGTTCTCCACGTGGAAACCCAGGTTGTACAGCCAGCGCAGTTTGTAGTCGTAGTGCGGGTCGGCGATCTCGCGCCCGTTGGGCACGTAGAGGCTCCACACGCGAACCCCGCCGCACGTCGCACCGATCGCGCGGGACTCCACCACCTGCGGATTGTCGGGGTCCTTGTCGAAGCCCGGCTGTCCCGGGAACTGCTTCTCGACGTCCGACAGCCCCACCCGCGAGACAATCGCCACGCCGTTCCACTGGCTGCGGCCCTCGTGGGCGACCTCGTAGCCCGCCTCTTCGAAGCGCTCGTAGGGGAACTGCTCATCGGTGCACTTGGTCTCCTGGATCGCCAGAACATCCACGTCGTGGCGGGTGAGAAAATCCACGATCCGGTCCGCGCGGGTGCGCACGGAGTTGACGTTCCAGTTGACTATCCGCATGTCGTACACACTACCTGGGCTGCCGGAACCTCAAGGCCCGGAGTGCCCTACCTCGACGTCGAAGGACCACAACACACCGAACCTGTCGCGTACCTGTCCGTAATAGGAGCCCCACGGGGCCAGCTCGAAAGGCATGACGGTCTCGCCGCCGGTGGAGGTGAACTTCCGGATGAACACCTCAGCCTCTTCGACGCTCTCCGGGGACAGGAGGAAGGAGTAGACGTTGGACTCCAGGCCCGGGGCGTCGGCATCCATGGCGTCCCCGCCGGTGAGACGGAGGTCCCCGGCCTTGAGCTGGGCGTGGGCGAGGGCGTCGGGCTGGACGGGGAAAGGAAACTCCCCGGCCGACTCGGCGGGGAAATCCCCGTAGGTCATGGCATTGAGTTCGCCACCGAAGATCTCGTGGTAGTAGGTCATGGCGTCGCTGCCGTTGCCGGGGAAGGAAATATAGGGGAAGAACTGGATGGACATGGGGCTCCTTCAGATCGGAGGGAGTGTGAGCTGGCGCTCATTTCCCATCCTAGGAGTGTCCGGACGTGGGCGCAGGGGCGCAGGACGCCGACGCCCCGTCCGCCCGCTACCCCTCGAATCGTGCGTAGCGGTGCCGGTGGTGTTCGATGAACCCGAGCTTGGCGTAGAGGGCGCGGCCGGCGGTGTTGGTGGAGATGACCTGCAGGTAGGCGTCGGTGGCACCCGCGCCCGCACCCCAGGCGAGCATCTCGGCGCCGAGGCGGGTGCCCAGGCCGCGGCGTCGATGAGCGGGGGAGACCTCGACGGCCGAGTAGCCGAGCCACTGGCGATCGTCGTCGGAGGAGGTGAGGGTGCCGCGGGTGATGGCGACGGTCTCACCTGCCGGGGTGGTCAGGCGGCCGAAGCCCATGCGGCCGTCTATCTGCTCGCGCAGCAGCTCGAGAGCGCGGACGGGCAGCGGATTGCCGCGGAAATTGTAGAGGGCGAGCCAGTCCTTGTCCGGTTGCTCGTCCAGCTGGAACTGCAGCTCAGGGGCCAGGTCGGTGGCGGGGAGGTTCTCGAGGGGGCGGGTCATCACGATGATTTCCGGACCCAGTTCCCAGCCGCCCGTCTCGACGAGTCTCTCCGCCGGGCGGCCGATGCGCTCGGGGATGAGCACCGTCACGGGCAGATCGTGCCGCCGGTAGAACGCGGCGATCTCGTCGAGAGGCACGGCGCCGAACCCGGCGGAGCGACCCAGGGGGGCGGCGGAGTTGGAGCGCTCGGTGATGCCGTCACCCGCACGCATGAGCCACTGACCGTCGGAGGTCCAGGTGTGCTCGATGCCGGGGAAGGCCTTGGCGGTCGCGACCTCGACGGCCCGGATGTCGGAGTTGCGGATCGTCCGCGGCGACAGGCGCTTGACCACCTCCACCTGCCCTGCGGGGATCTCCACCGCCCGGGCGGAGGAAGGCAGGCCACCGACGGACTGCGGCCGCACCACCAGCGGTTCGGTGCTGAGGACGTGGCCGATGACGTCGGTGTAGTGGCCGGGGGCGTCGGGAAGCCGCCGACGGACGACCACGCGGTCGCCGACGGTTACTTCGTCGGATCGGAAGATACCCATCTAGTGCCCGAAGGGGTCCTCGTCCTCACCCGGAATCCAGGTCAGGCCGGGGACGTTCCAACCGTAGGCCTTGATGGTCTTCTTCGCCTGCCGCCGGTAACGGCCGAGGAGGACGTCGGTGTAGAGGAAGCCGTCGAGGTGGCCGACCTCGTGCTGGAGGCAGCGGGCGAAGAAGCCCGTGCCCTCGACCTCGACGGGGTTGCCCTCGGCGTCGAGGCCGGTGACCTTCGCCCAGCTGGCGCGCGGGGTGGGCCAACCCTCGCCGGGGACCGAGAGGCATCCTTCGTCGTCGGAACCGTCGTCGGCGGGCATGGTCTCCGGAATCTCCGAGGTCTCCAGGACGGGGTTGATCACGCAGCCCCGGTGGCGGTTGCCCTCGTCGTCCGGGCAGTCGTAGACGAACAGGCGCAGGCCGACGCCGATCTGGTTGGCGGCCAGGCCGACGCCGTTGGCCACCGCCATCGTCTCGTACATGTCCGCGATGAGGGTCTGCATCTCTTCGCCGGCGATGTCGGCGGGGTCGACGGGTTGGGTGGGTGTGTGCAGCACGGGGTCGCCGTGAATCACAATCGGGCGGATCGTCATGGCATACAGTTTAGGCATGCCCGAACTCAGCGACGACGACGCCCGCCTCCTCGACTTCGAGGAGCGCGCGCCGCGGTCTGCGGGCGCCAAGGAGGAGCTGATCCGCAAGCAGCTGGGTATGAGCCCGGTGCGTTACTATCAGCGCCTCAATCTGCTTATCGACGTCCCCGCGGCCATGGCCGCCCATCCTGTCCTGCTCGGGCGCCTGCGGCGCATCCGTGATCGGCGTGCCGAGGAGCGTCAGCGCGCTGAGGGAAACCTTGAAAGCTAGAGTGACTACTGTGACTAATGTGAATCCGGAGAATAAGCCAGACGCCACCGACTCAGGTTCCCCGGCGGGCTCGGGTCTGCCGCTGCGCGGCCTGGCGATGGTGCTCATCGCCGTGGCCGTCCTGCTGGCGATGTGGGGCCTGTACGCCACGACCCAGAACTCGGACTCCTCCGATACCGCTGCACCGGTCACCACCCAGGTGGACACCGCCACGGAGACGGCCACACCGGAGCAGACCCCGGAGGAGAGCACCGTGCCCGCGGAGGAGACCCGCCCGGAGGAAACCCGGGAAGAGGAAGAGCGCAAGGAGAGCGAAACCGGCACGACCGCCAGGGCTGCGGCGCAGCCTGCGCCCTCCGGCGGCGCTCCGGCACCGGAGCCGGAGCGCGTGCACGTGCTCAACAACTCGACGGTCCCGAACCTGGCCGCCGACGTGGCAGACACCCTGAACCGTGACGGTTATGACCTCGGCGAGGTGGGCAACCTGGCGGACCTGGTCCTGCCCCAGACCACAGTCTTCTTCCAGCCCGGCAACCCGGAGGCGGAGCAGCGCGCCCGCGAGCTGGCCGACCGGGTCGGCGGCGTCGCACGCGGGTACGACGAGTCCCTGCCGGACGGCACCGAGGGGCGCAACGACCTGACGCTGGTGCTGGTTGAACAGGTTGCGTTCTGATGGTCGCCCCACCGATTCCCTTCGCCCGTTCACCCCGGCCCACGCTCGGCGTCGAATGGGAGATCGCCCTGATCGACCCGGAGACCCGGGATCTTGCACCTCAGGCGGAAGCGGTCATCGACCTCGTCAAGGCATCCCATCCGGAGGTCCATCTGGAGAAGGAATTCCTCCAGAACACCGTCGAGCTGGTCACCGGCGTGCACGAGACCGTCCCGGCGGCCATCGGTGAGCTCGCCCACGATCTCGCGTGTGTGAAAGAGGCGGCTGAGAAGCTTGGCCTGCGTCTGTGGGCCTCGGGATCCCACCCCTTCTCGGACTTCCGGAAGAATCCCATCTCGGCGAAGATGACCTACGCCGAGATCATCAACCGCACCCGTTACTGGGGGCAGCAGATGCTCATCTGGGGAATCCACGTACACGTGGGCATCTCGCACGAAGACCGCGTGTGGCCGATCATCAACGCGCTGATGACCAGGTACCCGCACCTGCTGGCGCTCACCGCCTCGTCGCCGGGGTGGGACGGGATCGACACGGGCTACGCCTCCAACCGCACGATGCTCTACCAGCAGCTGCCCACCGCAGGCATGCCGTACCAGTTCACCTCCTGGGCGGACTGGGAGGAATACATGCATGACCAGAGCATTTCCGGGGTGATCAACCACACTGGTTCGATGCACTTCGACATCAGGCCGGCCGCGAAGTGGGGCACCATCGAGGTGCGTGTCTCGGACGCCACCTCGAACCTGCGGGAGCTGGCGGCGGTCGTCGCCCTGACGCACTGTCTGGTCGTCCACTACGACCGGATGCTCGACCGGGGTGAGGAACTGCCGAGACTGCAGCCGTGGCACGTGGCGGAGAACAAGTGGCGTGCCGCCCGGTACGGCCTGGAGGCCCTGGTGATCACCTCACGTGACACCGATGAGCGTTGGGTGACCCAGGAACTGGCCGAACTGGTCGACGATCTCGCCCCGCTCGCCGAGGAACTCGGTTGCCCGGACGAGTTGAAGCTGGTGTCCGAGATCCTCGAGCGCGGCGCCGGTTACCAGCGTCAGCGACGGATCTACCAGCGCACTGGCGACTGGCGGGACGTCATCGACGCCACCTGCGCCGAGATGGAGGGCATGGTCACCGATGCCTGACGTGGTGCTGCTGCATCCGGCGGGTCTGATGCCGGACACATGGACCGGGGTGGTGCGTGCCCTGCCCGCGGACTGGAAACCCTGGTTGCCCAACCTCGGCACCGGGTCGCCCGCGCAACAGCGCATCGTCGCCGAACAGTACCTGGACCGGCAGGAGCTGCGGAAGGTGGTGCTGGTCGGACACGGTACGGGCGCGTTGGTGGCGGCGGGCATAGCGAAGGATCAGCCGCACCGCGTCAGCCACGTCGTGCTCTCCGGACTTCCCCGGCCCGAGGAATCCCACGTCAAAGCCGCGAAACTGCTGCCGAAGTTCCTGCTGCGTCGCCGGGGCGTGGATAAGGGTGCGCTCGTCGAGTCGCTCACCGAGGCCCGCAACCTGGACGTCGCCGGCATCGCCGCCCCGACGCTGCTTCTCGACGACGCGGACCACCTCACCGACCCCGGCCGTTTCGTCGCGGAGATCGAGGCGTTCCTCTCCGACAACCCCGCCTAGATGACGGGGGGTGCCGTGTCGGGCGCAGGTCGGCCCTAACGGCGCCTGAGTGAACGTTCGGTGGGGGCATCGTTGCGGGACATGTCCTCCGCCGCGCCGTACAGCCCCTCACGGCGGGAGACTCGACCCAGGCGTTGAGCGGTGACGGGTGAGGTCATCGCGGCGAAGACGACCAGCAGAATGAGCACGCCGAGATCGCCGCGCTCGGCAACACCGAACTCGGGCGAGCCGGTGACCTTGAGCAGCGCCCCGAGAATCGTCAGGATGAGGCCGGTGGTCTGGGGCTTGGTGATGGCGTGGATCCGCGACATCGTGTCCTTGAACCGTACGACGCCGACCGCCGCCGAGAACACCAGGAAAGAGCCGATCAGGATGAGCACCAGGGAGGTGACGTCGGCGAAGAGTTGGTATGTCATCTAGGAACCGTCCCTCTTGCGGAAGCGGGCGACGGACACCGAGGCGATGAAACCGAGCAGCGCGATGACGAGCATCGCGTTGGTGACGGTGGTGTCCAGCGTCCAGACGATGTAGGTGGCCAGGGCGCACTGGAGCATGGCGACGAAACCGTCCAGGCCGAGCATCCGGTCCATGGAGTTCGGCCCGACGAGGATCCGCCAGACGATGATGATGAAGGCAACGGTGAAGAAAGCCGCGGGGATCAGCAGCAGTGAGTTGTAGAGTGCGGGGTCCATGTCAGATCCTCTCGAAGATACGGATCATGTGGCGTTCCAGTGCCGCCACGTTCTCGATCTCGTGCGCCAGGGCGCGTTCATTCCCGGCGTCGAGAAGGTGCACGGTCCACATGCGGTTGGCGATGTCGATGTCACTGACCGAACCACCCGGCTGCAGGTTGTACAACGCGGTGGCGAAGGAGAGGACCAGCTCATTGGAGACGCGCATGGGCACCCGCACGATGGCGGACTTCGGCGGATCAGCCGGCCGGAGTGCCAGCCACGCCACCTTCATGGAGGCGATCATGAGGTCCCTCAGCCACGAGAGCAGGTAGAGGAACAGGGCCCACCAGTTGACCTGCAGACCGGTGATCGGCATGGCGGGCAGCGGCAGGCCGAACACGATGACGCTGCCCACGAGCAGGCCGCTGATGACGTTCGCCCAGGTGAACTCGCCCATCAGCAGGCACCACATGAGGATGATCCACACGATGAACCACGGGCGGAAACGGCGACGGATTCCGGCGATCACGGCTGGTCCTCCTCGATGGCGGGCTGCGGCTCGGGCAGCATGTGGTCACGGTTGCGCAGGGTGTCTGAACCGTCATCCAGGCGTTGCTGGTCGACCGTGCGTCCGGGGTTGTCGGCGGTGGTGCCCAGAACGGCCGAGCGGTAGATGTTCACGTCCTGAGCGGACTCTGCGGCGCGTCCGGTGACCCCGGCGATGGGGCCTGCCAGCATCGTCACGACCAGGGACGCGGCGATGAGGGTGGCGGTGGAGGCGACCATGCCCACGGGCATGCGGCCGACGTCGTCACGCTCGACGAACTCGACCTCGTCGGTGATGTCCGCCAACGGGGCGGGCCGCGCCATGGCGACGTTGCCCTCCGGCGCATCCTTGCGGTCGCGCCAGAAGCCCTTGGACCACACCAGCACCATGACATAGAGGGTGAGCAGCGAGGTGACCACGGCGCCGCCGATGAGCAGCCAGGACATGAAGCCGCCCTCGTTGGCGCCGGCCTCCAGCAGGATGATCTTGCCCAGGAAACCGGAGAACGGCGGGATGCCGCCCAGGTTGATCGCCGGAATGAAGTACAGGACGGCGATGACGGGGGCTGAATAGGCGAGGGAGCCGAGGCGGCGCAGGGAAGAGGTGCCGGCCTGCCGCTCGATGAGTCCCACGACCAGGAACAGCGCGGTCTGCACCAGAATGTGGTGGACGGCGTAGAAGATGGCGCCGGACAAACCCTGGGCCGAGCCGAGGGCGATGCCGAAGATCATGTAACCGATGTGGCTGACCAGCGTGAATGACAGAAGACGCTTGATGTCGTTCTGCGCCATCGCGCCGAGGATACCCACCAGCATCGTCGCCAGCGCCACCCACATGAACAGGCCGTCGAGTGAACCGTCGGTGAACACCACCGAGCGCATCCGGATGATGGAGTAGACACCCACCTTGGTCAACAGCCCCGCGAACACCGCCGTGACGAGGGACGGGGCTGTGGGGTAGGAATCGGGAAGCCAGGCGTCCAGCGGGAAGACGGCGGCCTTGATGCCGAAGGCCACCAGGAGGGTGCCGAAGATGGCGGCGCGGGTACCGGTGGGCACGTCCTCCATACGCATGCCGATCTGGGCCAGGTTGACCGTTCCCACCGCGGCATAGACCATCGCCAGGCCGAAGAGGAAGATCATCGACGACACCATCGAGACCATCACATAGGACACACCGGCGCGCACCCGGGCGGGCGAGGCCCCCAGCGTGAGCAGCACGTAGGAGGCGACCAGGAAGACCTCGAATCCCACGTACAGGTTGAACAGGTCGCCTGCCAGGAAGGACATGTTCACGCCCATGCTCAGCAGCAGGTAGGTGGGCAGGAACACCGCGACGGGTTCGTCCTTCCCGCCGTCGCGGATGCCCTGGCTGATGGCGTACCACATGACGCAGAACAGCACGACGGAGGAGACGGTGAGCATCACCGCGGACAGCCGGTCGGCCACCAGGGTGATGCCCACGGGGGCGTCCCAGCCGCCGAGCTGGACGGTCTGGATGCCCTCGAGGTCGACTACCACGACCATGGAGGCCGTGAGCACGATGAGTGCCGTGAGAGTACCCAGGGCGATGGCGCGCTGGAGGTTCGGGTGTCTGCCCGAGAGGAGCGCCAGTGCCGCAGCCACCGCCGGCAGGATCACCGGCAGCGGGATGAGGAAGGGCATCAGGGGCAGCAGTGCCGCCACGAACGGGGTCAGAGTCTCAGTCATCCTCGTCCACCTTCACGGGTGCCTCGAAGGAGCGCGGTCCGAAGGCATCGCCTCCGCTGGTCAGGCGACCGGTTGACGGGTCGTCGGAGGCGTCGTGGTCGGGTGCCGCACTCGCCGTGGCGGGGCGTGCCGCGATGGCGGCATCCTCGATGTCGTCCTCGATGACGTCGGCTGTGCGGTAACGGTACTGGCGGTAGGCCAGGGTGAGGATGAACGCGGTCATGGCCATCGAAATGACGATCGCCGTCAGGATCATCCCCTGTGCCAGCGGGTCGGCAATCTTATCGCCGTACACCAGCGACTCACGCCCCACGATCGGCGGGGAGCCGGCCGGGCCTCCGGCCTGCAGGATGAGCAGGTTCGCGCCATTGCCGATGAGCATCAGCCCCAGCATCATCTTCGTCATCGCGCGGTCGAGAACGAGGTACACGCCCGCGGAAATCAGTGTGCCCGCCGCCAGCAGCAGGACGAGGTTCGCAACCATCTACTTGTCTCCTTCCGGGGTGGTGATTCTTGAGGCGGTGCTCTTCGGTGCAGTCAGCTGACGCCTCTCCGCGACCCGCGCCATGGAGCGCGCCCGGTCGCGGGCGCGCTGCTTACGCATCTCCTCCTCCAGGTCGAGCTGACCGCCCAACGCGGAGAGGATGTGCATCATCAGGCCGAGGACGATGAGGTAGACGCCGGCGTCGAAAAGCAGGGCGCTGGGCAGCGACATGTTGCCGATCAGCGGCAGATCCACCGAGTCATACGCCGAGGTCAGCGGCGGGTGGCCGAGGAACATCGGCCAGATCGCGGCGATCGCCGACAGGCCGAGACCCGTGCCGAGGATGCGACCGGCATCCACCGGCAACGCCTCCTCCAGCTCGGCTCGACCACCGGCGATGTAGCGCAGCGTGAAGGCCAGCGCGGCGACCAGCCCGCCGGCGAAACCGCCACCGGGGGCATTGTGGCCGGCGAAGAAGAAGTACAGCGACAGCGCCATCATCGACGGGAACAGAATGCGCGTGGCGACGTCGACCATGAGGGAACGGTTCTGCGCGCGCTCGGTCTCCACACCCGCAGCCAGCCAACGGCGACCGGTGACGGAGAGCGTCGGACGTCTCGACTCCCGGCTGAAGGAGCGGGTGCGGTAGATCAGCGAGGCGACGCCTGTCGCCGCGATGACCAGCACCGAGATCTCCCCGAAGGTGTCCCAGGCACGGAGGTCGACCAGCAGTACGTTCACCGCGTTGGCGCCGTGGCCGATGTCCAGGGCCAGATCCGGCATGTACCGGGAGATCGGCTCATGGGAACGTGCGTTGATGGCGAACATCGTCACCACCGTCACCGACAGGCCCACCGCGACGGACAACCACGCCCGCAGACGGTTCGCCTTGGGGGACTGGGTCCACTCCGTTGTCGTCGGCAGTTTACGCAGCACCAGCATGAAGATGACCATGAGCACCGTCTCCACCAGGGTCTGCGTGAGCGCCAGGTCCGGGGCGCCCTGCAGGGCGAAGAGCACGGCCAGGGCGTAACCGGTGACACCCACCAGAATGACGCCGGAAAGTCGGTTGTCCATCTGTGTCGCGGCGATAGCGGCAGCGATGATCAGCACAGAGGCCAGCGCCTGCCAGGGCGAATCCCACAGCACCATCCGCACATCGGGCCGGTCACCCAGCGCCAGGGCCACGCTCGGCAGCGCGATGAGCACGCTGAAGATGATGCCCAGGTTCACCGCGAGCGAACCCCGCTGTGTGGAGGCGGTCAGGCGCAGCGAAAGATAGCGCAGGGAGTCCAGCACCGAGTCATAGGCGGAGTCCGCGTTGCCCAGGGCCGGTTGTTCGAACTGCGCCTTCGCCACCAGATCGCGCTGCCAGTGCATCACCACACCGGTGAGGATGATCAGCGTCGACAGCAGCAGCGGGATGTTGAAGCCGTGCCACAAGGCCAGGTAGCTGCCGGACTCGCCTGAGGTGGGCAGGTAGATGTTGTCCAGGTGCGCGGTGATCGCTCCAGACAGCTGGGCGGGGTAGACGCCGAAGTAGACCGTCAGGGAGGTGAGTGCCAGCGGGGCCAGCCACAGGCGCGGGCTGATGGGGGCCATGTTCGCCACGGATTCCGAGGTTCCGCCACCGGTCTCGTGCTCGGGGGGCTTCGTGGCGAAGGCACCGTGCAGGAACCGGAGCGAGTACGCCACGGTGAGCACCGAGCCGAGCACCATGCCCACGAGCATGAGGTTCCGGGGCATGCCCACCAGCAGATCCTCGTGGAGGACCGCCTCGAACACGCTCTCCTTCGCCACGAAACCCAGCAGCGGCGGCACACCGGCCATCGACGCCGCCGACAGGATCGCCAGGCCCGCGACCAGCGGCTGCTTCCTGCCCAGGCCGCTGAGCTCGCGGATGTCACGGGTGCCGGTGGTGTGGTCGACCACGCCGACGATCATGAACAGCGTCGCCTTGAACAGCGAGTGCGCGAACGTCAGCGCCAGACCCGCCAGCATCGCCTCCCGTGAACCCACCGCGACCGTCGCCGTGATGAAGCCCAGCTGCGAGACAGTGCCGTAGGCCAGGACCAGTTTCAGGTCCTTCTGCCGCAGCGCCATCCAGCCGCCCATGAGCATGGTCAGGATGCCCAGGGGGATGACCACCAGGTGCCAGGCGGAGACCACGTTGAAGTCCGGGGCAAGGCGGGCGACCAGGTAGATGCCCGCCTTCACCATCGCCGCCGAGTGCAGGTAGGCGGACACCGGCGTCGGCGCCGCCATCGCGCCCGGCAACCAGAAGTGGCCCGGGGCGATCGCGGACTTGGACAGTGCGCCCGCCAGGATGAGCAGAATTGCGGCGGCGATGTGCGGGGTCGTCGACACCTCGGCGAAATCCGAGATCTCCGACAGCCGCCAGATCCCGGTCTGTCGACCCAGCAGGATGATGCCCACCAACATCGCCAGGCCACCGAGAGTGGTCACCATGAGTGCCTGACCGGCGGAGCGCCTCGACGACGCCCGCTCCCCGTAATAGCCCACCAGCAGGAACGACAGGACCGACGTGATCTCCCAGAAGATGTACATCAAAAGGAAGTTGTCGGAAACCACCAGGCCGAACATGGCCCCGGCGAAAGCCACCATCTGGCCGCCGAAGATCGCCAGACGACGTGGGTTCGAATCGAAATAGGCCCAACAGTAGAAGAGCACCAGGGCGCCGACGCCCAGAATGATCAGGCTGAACAGTCCCGCCAGGGAATCGAGCCTGAAATCCAGGTTGAGGTGGGCCGTGGGCATCCACTCCAGGGCGAATGTCAGGGCATTGCCGTCAGCGAACGTTCCCCTGGTGAACAGGGACAGCACCCAGAAGAATCCGACAGCCGGCACTACCGCGAGCAACCCGAAAGCGGCTCGGCCGATGGACCGGATGAGCAGGGGCGCGGCCAGCGCGGCGATGGTCAGGGCAGCTAGAAGCAACAGCACGTCTGCGTTGTTCCCCTTCGCGTGTGGGCGGACAAGACAAGGCGAAAACCGCGTTCCGCTGTTGTCGTCGCCAACGTGCGTGCTGCCCCCAGCGGCAGTAGCTTCTCCGCGAATCCCCACCGGGTGTGATGGTGGGCAGACGAGAGCACTGAGAAACACCCAAGATTAAGGCGGCGTCGAAAACGGCGCGGCCAACGAGAAGCCAGTGTAACTGATGGCTGTAATACATGGTTCTGTCACACCCGTCGGCGGGGGCACCTCATTTATGTATCATTCTTTCGACACTTGTCGGGTGGACAGACGAAGAGTGCGGAACCTGGTGTCAGGTTCCGCACTCTACGGGTACTTCTGGCGTCGGGGATGTACGCACGGCTTCGCCTCGCGGGGCGGTCAGCCGTAGATGCGCTGCGCGCCGGAGGCCAGAGCGGCCGCGATGGAGGACTCCGGCGTCGGCCCGAAGCCGATGGCCCAGGACCGTCGGTTCCCGTTGCTCTGGTGGGCGACCTTGACGAAGGTGACCGTGGCCTCGAAGAGTTCAGTCTGGTGGAAGGAGAGGATCTCGACGTGGCGGCCGGCGTCAGCGAGCAGGTGGGAGACGGCGGAAGCGGGACCCATGGCGGTGATGTCGCGGATCTCGGTGCTCGGCTGCTCGGTCTTGGAGGTGCGGGTCAGCTCGGCGGTGTAGTGCTGCTGACCGCCACGGCCTCGGGTCGACTCCAGGCGGGTGATGCGGAGATCGGCGGCGGGAGCGAAAGTTGCGGTGAACAGCGGCCAGGACATACCGGCGGCCTCATCGCGGAGGCCCTGGGGCAGCCGGTGTTCGGCGCCGAAACGGGTGCTGAAGGGATCCTGCGCGGTATCGGCAGAAGTCTGGTTGGTGGTGGTGACAGTGGCAGAAGAAGTGCTCTGGAACATGATGACGGTCCTCGTTGTCTTCGAAAGGAAGGTGTGTTTGAGTGGACCGGCTCTTCAGCGGTGTGTGGCTTAACGACTACTGCCCCATGTGCGGGGAGCTAGTCCCTAGCCCGCACTGGGGTGTGTAGCCTCGGCTACTCGCTGAAGAGAGATGTTGTACGTCACACAGACAGGCTAACCCCTGCCCCCCGACTTCCACAAGTCCCGATTATTTTCCACCCCAGGCCTGCAGGAATGCTGCCTCTGCCGCGGCAACGTGGATTATTTCGGCGGGGTCCACCGACTCGTCGGGGGAGTGGATCGTCGACTGCGGCTCCTCCACGCCGAAGATGGCGATCTCGGCGTCGGGGAACTGTTCCTTCAGCGCGAGGGTGAGCGGGATGGAACCGCCGGAACCGACGGTGGTGGTGTGTCCGGTGTCGTAGGCGGCGGCGAGGCAGTCGCGGAGCAGGGTCAGTGCGGGTCCGCTGATGTCTGCGGCGAAGGGGTTGCTGACGTCCCCGATCTCCACGCTCACGTGCGCGCCCCAGGGGGCGTGGGACCTGAGGTGCGCTTCGAGGTGCTTGAGGACGTCCGCCGTGTCCATCCCCGGCGGTACCCGCAGGTTGAGCTTCGCGGAGGCGGTGGCGGGCACGGCGTTGACGGCCTCGGCGACCGGTGTGGAGGTGAATCCGGTGACGGTGATCGCGGGGCGGGCCCAGACCATGTCGGCGGGTTCGTCGGCATCGGTGCCCATGACGGCGACGCCGTCGAGGATGCCGGCGTCGCGTCGGAAGTCCTCCTTTGTATAGGGCTCGCCGTCCCAGATGCCGGAGGTGTCCACGCCGTCGATGACCGTGCGGCCGTGCTCATCCCGGAGCGAATCGAGGATGCGGACCAGCGCGGCGACGGCGTCGGGGGCCGCGCCGCCGTACTGGCCGGAGTGCAGGGGAGTCTCGAGGGTGTCCACCGTGACGGTCACCTGGGCGCCACCGCGGAGCGTGGTGGTAAGGGTGGGTACCCCGACGGCGGCGTTGCCGGAGTCGGCGATGAGAATGGCGTCGGCGCGGAAGAGTTCGGGGGCGTCGGCAAGCAGCGCCTCCAGGCCCACGCCGCCGCGCTCCTCGGAACCCTCCACGAGGAAGATCAGGCCCAGCCCGGTTCCGCCGGTGGCCTCGACGGCGCGCAGGGCCGCCAGGTGCATGACCAGATTGCCCTTGCAGTCGGCGGCGCCGCGGCCGTACCAGCGGCCGCCCCGCTCGGTCAGTGAGAACGGGTCGGAGGTCCAGCGGGCGGGGTCACCGGCGGGGACGATGTCGTAATGGGAGTAGAGGAGGACGGTGGGCATGCCCGCATCCGCTTCCCGACGCCCGATGACGGCGGTGGAGCCGTCGACGGTGAGGTGGGAGGCGACGTCGAGGCCGGCATCGGTGAGTGCCTGTGCGGTCCATTCGGCCGCGGCGGCGTAATCGTCCTCGCAACCGGGCTCGGCGTGCACGGAGTTGAAGGAGACGAGGGTGGAGAGTTCGGAGAAGATCCGGTCTCGCTGGCCTTCGATGTGGGTGCGGAGCCGGTCGATTTCGGTTGTGTCCATAGGGATGATCATAGGGAGAAGTCTAGTTGGGTCAGATCCGAAACGTGCTGTCCTTGTCTTCAACTACTAAAGTCATTCTGATACCACAGCAAGTTAATTCTCAGATGATGCCGGAGTAACAGATGGCGCAAGGATTCACTCCGTATTCCGGAGGTTCGTTCGGGAGTTCGCCGGGAGGATTCTCTGGCGCGGGGTCGGGTACGTCCTTCGGCCCCTCCCCGGGAGGTTCCTTCCAGATGTCGGCACTGCCGCGGGTACGGAAGGCCACGTCACAGCCGGTCCTCCATCTGCTGCCGAGTCTGGTGGCCGGCGTCATCGGTCTGGTGCTCAACGGGGTCCTGGTGTTCGGCGACCACGTGGCGACGGACACTGCCTGGGGTGTGATCGCCATCGTTGCGTGGGCTGTCGCCGGTGTCGCAGGCGTCACGGCGCTGGGTTGGTACTTCACAGAGATCAACAAGCGCAAGGGTGAAGGCTTTTTCTCGACCGTCGGATGGAAGAACCTCGTTGCGTGGCTGACTTATGCCGTCCTGCTGATCGCCATCATGTGGTCGGCCTTCAACATCGCTCAGTGGGTGGGTAAATGGTGATAAGTATCAACAGAACCCGTGCGGCTGCTCTGAGCGCCCTGGCCGGCCTGGCCGGGGCGTTCGCTGCGCCGCCTGCGTTTGCTCAGGACGTGTCAGGGGAGACCGGGAGTCTCAACCGGGTTGGAGCCTGCATCGCTGATCGGGGTGCGCTCGACGTCATCATCATGATCGACGAGACCGAGAGCCTCATCCACGAGGCCCGCGACGGCACCGTCAATCCCGACGCCCCGGGCGCGGACGTCGATGGCCACCGCGTGCCCGCCGCCCAGAGTTTCATCGACGAGCTCGTGGCCAAGCAGCGCGACGAGAACCTCGAGACCCGCGTGCGTGTCGCGGGCTTCGGCCAGGACTACAAGTCCGGCGCGACGGACCCCGGCAACTACGGGGACTGGGTCGTCCTGGACCAGGGCTCCGCCGATCAGACCAAGGACCTCATCGCGGCATTCGGCGACCGCACGGCGGAGCAGTACACCAACTACGCGTCCGCCCTTGAGGGTGCCTACCAGGACTTCTCCCGCTCTGGTGCGGAGGACCCGTGCCGCATGGTGGTCACCTTCACCGACGGTGCGCTCACTGCCGCCGAAGGCGCCGACGCCGCTGAGAGAGCCCTCTGCACCCCGGGCGGGGTCGCGGACCGGCTGCGCGGCGCGAACATCACCAACATCGGCATCGGACTGTCCGCCCCGCACAACCCCTCGGACTTCTCCCTCTTCCAGGGCATCACCCAGGGCACCGGCAGCCCGTGCGGCGATCTCCCGCCAAACGGTGCCTTCTTCACCGCTGACAACGTGGGCGGGCTCTTCGCGGCCTTCCGCGAGGCACTGGCCACCGGCGGCGAGGCCACCGGCGAGACCCGCGCCGGGGACCCCTTCCTCTTCGCCCTCGACGACTCGATCTCGACGGTGCGTTTCACGGCCATCGCCAAGGATGATCTCGGCCCCGACGCCCACCTTGTGCTCACCTCCCCCAACGGCGACACCATCCCGCTCCGGGACACCGGCTCCGGGGAGATCCACTCCGGTGATGTCACCTGGTCCGCCACCACTGACCCGGTGCAGAAGGCCGACGGCACGCTCTCACTTGTCGACGGTGGCTCCTGGGCCGGCACCTGGGCGCTGCAGTTCCAGGGTTTCGCCGAATCCGCCGCCGACGGCCGGGTGTTCAACTCGGTGGAGATCCAGCCGGACCTGCAGGTCGAGTTCATCTCCGGAGACGACGCCAGAGGCGGGCTGAACCTGCGTAACGACGAACAGCTGCACCTGCGCCTCGTCGACCGTGACGGCCGTGTCCGCCCGCTCGAGGGCGAGGGGCTGGTGGACCTGACATTCAGCGGTACCGGTGCGGGTGATGTCTTACTGGCAGAAGGAGCCGATATTTCCAGCGGTGAGCTCCAGCTGCCGCTCGACGCCATCGAACAGCTCCCGGCCATCGGCACGCTGCAGGCCCGGACCACCGTTACCACCAGGGGCGACGGGGAGACACCCGGCACCCGCCTGAGTCCGATCCTCAACACCACCCAGCTGGCAATCACCCAGCGTGACATGCCGCAGCTGCCGGGTGCCATTCGCTTCCGGGCAGAGGAGGAGACAGTCACCGTCGACGTGCCCGTCGCCGGTCCCGGCCGCGTATGGATCCCGGCTGACAGTTACGTCGACGCCTCGGCCATCCCCGACGGCGTCTCCGGCATCGCCGTGTCCAGCACCTACAACGGCGTCGACAACGCCCTGGTCCTCGAGATGGACGAGCAGGGGGTCCTGCCCGTCGAACTGAGCACCAGCGAGCTGCGAGACGGCTTTGTTTCCGGGACCCTGCCCATCGCCCTCACCAACCTCGAGGGTGCGAATGAGGCCGTCGCCGACGTGCCTGTCGAGGGCGACCTCTCCGTGCCGATCGACAGGGCGAACTTCGCGCTGGCCTTCATCATCGCGCTCCTGCTCGCGTTGCTCGTTCCTCTTCTTCTCCTCTATGCGGTCCGGTGGTTCACCGCCAGGATCCCGAAGGACAACATGGGTTTCGTCCGCATCCCGGTCACCCTCGCGGACGGACTGCTCAAGTATCAGGGACGCACTCAGCCGGAGATCGACCCGGCAGTCGTCGGTAGGCAGCAGATCGTCAACAATGGTACCGGCTTCAACGTGGACGGCTACTCAGTGAAGGTCAGGAGTTTCCAGTTCAACCCCTTCGCCGAGCCCGTTGCCCTGGTCGAGCAGGCCCCGTCCATCAGCGGTGCGGGCAAGCAGTACAAAGGCCACGCCAAGTTGCCGATCGCTGTGCAGGACTCCTGGTTCCTGGCCGCGAACCCGGTCGACCCCACGTCGATGGACCTCGTCGTGCTTGCCCGCCATCCGCTCGAGGACGGCGGGCAGAGCCTGACTGTGGAGATAATGCAGAATGCCCCGGACCGGGCTATCAGGCTGTTTGAGCAGCTGAAGAAGCCGGACCAGTCGGCCTCTCCATCAGCAGGCACCTTCACCCCAGGTGACAGCGGCCCCAGCTCGGGTGGCTTCGGTCCCGGGCCTTCTTCTGGTGCTTCCGGTAAACCCGGTGGCTCTGGTGGTGGTTTTGGCTCGGGTGGCCTCGGATCAGGCTTGGGCGGTTCTGGTGGGTTCGGTTCCGGCAGCGCCGGTGGCTCTGGTGGTGGTTTTGGCTCGGGTGGCTTCGGTCCCGGGCCTTCTTCTGGTGCTTCCGGCAACCCCGGCGGACCAGGTGGCTTTGGCAGCTGACACTACCCCGCTAGACGGCAGAGTGTTCTACTGTGACGTCTTCATGAACGGGGTCCCCTTTACTGTTCTCCTGGAATGCGTCCACGCGGACGTCAGATATCTGTGATTAATCAGAAGGAAAGATAATGCATAAAGTTCTCGTCGTCGGTTGTGGTGGCTCCGGTGCAAAGACACTGGCATACATGATGGACCAGCTCAAGACCACCCTGGCGGAGCGACTGCCCGAGCGCTATGACAGCCCGAAGGACGTGGAGCTGCCGCGTGCCTGGCAGTTCGTCTCAGTCGACGTGCCGACGGTCGCGGAGCGCCCGGGCAAGAATCTGGCGAATGTCCCTGAGGCCGGTGGCCGCTACATTTCCTGCGGTTCTTCTGATCGCTACGCGACAGTGGACACCGCTGTGTCCAACCAGCTCGCCAACCGTCGTGAGCTGGGTACAATCGCCAGCTGGGCTCTGGCGAATCCGGCGACGGAGACCACTCCGATCTCCGCTGGCGCGGGTCAGTACCGCTCGATCGGACGCATGCTGTTCCTGAGCAAGCTGCAGGAAACCCAGCAGGAGCTGAAGAAGTCGTGGGACGTGCTCTCCGGCGGCGAGACCGACCGTGAACTGGCAGATCTGCGTGCCGCCCTTTACGGCCGCACCGTGCACAGCGGTGAGAGCGCGAAGGAGCAGCCGCTGGTCTTCGTCGTCTCCTCCATGGCCGGTGGCGCCGGTGCATCCATGGCGATTGACGTCTGTCGCCTACTCACCGGCCTGGAGGGCAATGCGGTCTCCCTCAATTCGCTCTTCATGGTGACTCCGGACATCTTCTCCCAGGTCTCGCGTGACCAGGTCGCCGGCACCAACCCGAACGCCCTGGCCATGTTCGCGGAGCTCGTCGCAGCACAGCTCGGTTCCGCCACCGAGGAGGACAAGCGCTTGTTCAACGCCCTGGGTGTCTCCGTCGGTGACGATGACATCCCGGTCGGCCGCATTTTCCCGGTGGGTGTGCGCTCCGGAGAGAACGGCGCCATGCTCGGCGACGGCAAACCCGAGACTGTCTACCGCGCCTTGGGCCGTGGACTGGCCGCGCTCATGTCCGACGAGGGCTCGATGGACCACTACAAGCAGTTCACCCTCGGTAACCGGGGTACCTTCGACGCTGATTCAACATATTTCGCCTGGGGAGCTTCCGAGCCGAAGAACGTGCCGTGGGGCAGCTTCGGCTACGCCCAGCTGTCTATGGGCCGTGACCGCTACGCTGAGTACGCCGCGCAGCGCCTGGCCCGCAAGTCCGTCGAGCGGCTTCTCAAGGGGCACTACGACCCGACGGATGAGTCCCCGGCGGACACGCAGATCCAGAATCGTCTGGAGAACAACCGCGGTTCCCTCGATGCCCGTCTCAACGGTTTCCTGCCGGAGAGGGGCAACGCCGGGAACTGGATCTACAACGCTTTCCAGAAGGTCATCGAGGACTGGACGCGTTCTATGACGCAGCGCATCAGTGACCAGATGCCCCTGGGGCAGAACAAGCGTGGCAGTGAGTGGGTGCTCGACGTCAACCGTACGCTCCAGGGAGTCAGTGAGCAGATCGACCAGGATCCGAAGAGGGAGCTGTACCAGGGTGTCAACGCCTGGGCAGGTCCGGACGGCATTCAGTCATTCCTCCTGGGCCTGATCAAGGATGAGATCGCGAAGTACGGCGTGCCCTACGGCTCCGCCCTGCTACAGCAGATACGTAGTCAGATCGCGACCACGACGCTCGGGGATCTGCGTACCCTGTACTCCGCAATGCCGAACCAGGCAGTAGTGCTCCATGAGCAGCAGCGGGTGGCGTTGGAGAACAACCGCGGGCGTATCGACGACACCTCCGGCTATGTCCAGGACATCGTCTCCTCCTCCGTCCCGCAGATCTACAGCCGCGCGGTCGGGCATATCGCGCATCGCCTGGAGTCTGCGCTGTCGGACTTCCTCCGTAACTTCATCGATCCTCTGCAGAAGCAGATCCAGGAGGCGCACGTCGAGCTGGAGAAGCACAGTGAGCTGACCAGCGACGTCAACCTGGGCGTGGCCCAACTCAAGACGGATGTCCCGGCACTGTGGCCCGATGAGACCCAGGTAGAGGTGCCCAAGCGCTTCAGCCAGGCGGCGAACGAGGTCTTCCTCACCGAGGTCGACTCCTTCATCGATCAGTTCGTTGCTGACATCATCCAGTCCGCCAAGACGGAGGAGGACCAGGACTTCGACTACAAGCGGGCGCTGGAGACTTCCGCCTCGCGCGTTGTCAGCGGTGACTGGCAGTCCCTCTCCGGTTCGGAGAAGGCCCCGGGCGATCTGCTCCGACTGCTCGACGTGTGGGTCTCCCGTGAGCTCAGCCGCGACCCGGACAATCCCGGTGTCTCCCGTGATCCGCGCCCGGCGCGGTTCGAGTTCAAGATCAGCACCAACGACATTCTCGATCGCGCTCGCCAGTACATCCGCCGTCCGGGTTTTTCCTTCCAGCAGTTCATCTCCAGCTCTCTGCGTGAGTTCGTCACCTCCCCGACCCTGACCGAGCACGAGCGGCGTGTGCGTCGCCAGACGGTGCTGAGCAAGTTCAGCGAGGCCATGACGTACGCTCTGCCGCTGGCCCAGATCAACTCTCAGCTGGTTCAGGCGATCTACGGCAAGGAGGTCTCCTACAACTTCAACTTCTCGCGCATCCCCTTCGGTGGCGATGAGGTCGGCAGCATGCTGGAGCAGGCGGTCCGTGACTATCCGAACCACCACCCGTCGGACGTGACGCAGCCGCTGGGCAAGGCGCTGACCAACCAGGGGGAGGAGCGCTCGATCGACATCTTCGGTTCCTACCCGAACTACGCGCCCATCGTCTTCGACTCGCTTCTGCCGCCCATCGAGAAGCAGTGGCGTCAGACCACCGGCACACGAGTGGAATTCTGGCACGGCCGTCGCGCCCGTTCCTTGGCAGCTGCGCTTCCCCTGTCCGACGCTGACCGCAAGGCGATGGTCCTCGGCTGGTACATCGGTCGTCTCACCGGTCATGTGAACTCCCCGGGCACACTCGACACCTCCGACACCACCCCGGTGCAGATCTTTGATGAGCAGACCGGGAACTGGCAGGATTTCGATGCTCCGCAGCTCACCCCGGTCTCCCGTTTCCGGCAGACCCTCGACTGGTTGCCGAACCTGCTGGAGTCCATCTCCCTGGCCTGGGCGCGGGTCGGTGAGCAGCCGGTCTTCGGTTCCGTGAAGCCGTACATGCTGCTGCGTCAGCTGTGGGACGCGGAGCCCAATCCCTCTCAGCCGGGCCGTACCACCCGCGGCCAGCGACTTCTCCATGAGTGGTTGTACAGCGGCGAGCGCAAGTCCGGTGACATCCATATGATTCCGGGCACCGAGCCCGGCGCGTCGCCCGAGGCACGACTCGCCGCTGCCCAGGAGTGGCTGGAGAAGCAGCACGCCATCGCTCTTGCCTACATCCCGAGCTCCCGCCTTGGTGCGGGACAGCTTCGGACCGCAGACGCTGACCGTCCCTACGGCGACATCACCGACCGTGAGCTCGCGTCTCGTGTGCCCGCCTTCGCCGACCTGGCCATTGACGTGGCTGAGGCCACTGCCCGGGTCGCGGAGGTGCTGGAGGAGTGCAAGCGCCAGGGCCCGCCGTCGGCACAGCGCACTCTCATGCCGACCTCCCCGTTCGCCAGTGGATCCTCGTCGAGCGCCCCGTCGATGCCGGGTGAGGGTGAATTCTGATGGACGGGCAGCTCAACCCTGACACCACGCTGACCGTGTTCGTGGGCCGGGGGCGTATCTCGCACGGTATTCGTCAGACCCTGGAGGACTTCACCGCCACCGGGCTGATCCAGGATCTTGCCTGGGTGGATGCCGACGCGTTCGCGTCCTCGTCCTCGGAGGTCACCTACCTGAGTCTGTGCGAGGACGGCACCCCGCAAATTACCCGTGAGCCCTTCAACACGCTGGTCGCACGGCTGAACATCGGCAGGTTGCACCTGGGCGTCATCAACGTTGTCGGTCTCACCGAGGGTGCCATCAGCAGCGTTGAGCTGCAGGAGCTCCTTGACGCCATCGACAGCATCCTCACCGGGCCGCGCATCGAGCGCACCAACCTGATGATTTCCGCGGTGGATGCACCGCTCGAGGGTGATCTTCCCACGCTGCGTGGTTACACGAACCTGTTCCTCGCCCCGGAGGATTCACCAGGCCCGGAAGCGGCAACCGTGCCCTTCCATTTCGATGCCCTGGACAACCGTTTCACTCTGCACTGCGTGGCAGGTATCGCCAGCCTCTTCGGTCTGTGGGAGGGTAGCCGCAGTGCTCCGGTGGCACGCCTTGAGCCAGCAAGTGGGGGCACCTTCCGCATGGTCCGTGCCTTCTACCGGCGTATCGACGGGCAGGAGGTGCAGGCGCGCCTCAAAGCCCGCATCTTCGACACCTCCCACAATCCGCTGCCCCAGCTCAACCGCCCGGGGCAGGTGACCCAGTACACCGAGGACCCCGTTGCTTTCACCGAGAACGCCGCGGAGGATCTGCTCGCCGAATTCAATGAGCGGATCGAGGGCCGACGCGCCGATGCGATGGCGGAGAAGACCCGCCACATGAAGTCGACAAGCGCACTGGGGAAGTTTCTCCGGGTGTGGGCCAAGGGCATGATCAACACGCCGGCAAGATTCCTGCGGGAGCTCAAGGGTGAGACCCGTTCGCTTCTCGACGACACTGTGCAGTCCACCATCTACGGCAAAGGATCCCGTACGCACGTCGGCGGTTACCGGGCGGAATCCGGCGGCACCGCCGAGGTCGAGGCACAGCGCGGTCCACGTCAGGAGACCCTGCGACTGGAGGCGACCAGGGAGCTGGGTACGTTGTGGGCCGCGTACGCGAACACGGCTATGTCGCTGCTGGATGCTTCTCCGCGCCATATCGCGGAGAGTACCGAGACCTCGTATCCGCGGGTGGTTCGTGAACACGCCGAGGGGGATGTGTGGGTGGCACCCAGTGCTAGCGTGGTCATCCCCGGACCGGACGCCAACTTCGGCCGTGATCTACCCGTTGAGGTGAAGTCGACGGTGGGGGGTGGGGACATCGCCCCCTATGACCTGCTGGGTGTCACCGACTACGAGCGTCGCCTCTCCGATCAACGGCATGGTGGTCAGCGTGAGGTCGGCCGGGTGATCGGCGAGTTCAAGCAGTGGCAGGAGGAGAACTCCGAGAGCTTCGCCTATTTCTTCGGCCGCGGGCTGGTGGACAGACGGTCCCGTCTGGAGCAGCGCCGCACGGCCCTGGGCCAGCGGATCTCCGAGCTGGAAAACCACCGGACTGAGGTGGAGGAGACCGGTGCCGCTGCCGGCGTCTTTCGCTGGCTGGGCTGGGTGTTCATGTCCTCGCTGGTCATCTTCGCCGCTCTCTGGGGGTCGGCGAACCTTCGCACAGAGTATTTCGACGAACTCCTGTGGGGCTGGGCTGCCAACCTCAACGCTGCGTCCGCTACCACGAAGTGGTGGATGTTCGGTGTCTGGGCTGGCCTGTGGATCCTCTGCTGGATGACGCAGGTCGCCTTTGAGACACGGGACGAGATCCGTTTTCGGCACCGTCGCCGCACCGTTGTGTCCGAGCTGGAGGCTGCGCGAGTGAACCGGCGGGAGACGGACCGGGCGCTGCTGCGCCTGGACGTCGGTTACCGACAGTTCCTGTCGACTTCCCAGATGATCGGTGCTCTGCTCAACGAGCCTTTCGGTAGGATCCGGCACCCCCGCGTCGAATCAACGATCCCTGTGAACACCATGCCGGAATCGGTGGTTTTCGCGGAGGCCGCTCCAGGGTGTGCTGCGGTGGATGCCCTGGCGGACACCTTCCGGAGGGACTTGTACCGTGAGGGCTGGCTCAACGACTATGTGCTCGGGGGCCTGGCACAGGCCATGCAGACGTCCGAGGCACGCAGCAACGGCAAGACCTCGGTCAGCGAGGTTTTCTTCACCTCCGGCCGCGGTAGCCAGGGGGCGTTGGCCCGGCTGGCGGACACCGTCAGTGGCGGGTCTTTCCGTGAGCGTGACCGTGGCAAGGAGAAGTGGCGGTCGATCACACGCCAGCTGCGGGATGATTCCCGGCTAAATAACGCCAACATCCTTTCCCCGCTGCAGATCTACCGCGCCGGGAAGCAGGAGACCGCGTCGCCGCGGATGCCGCTTGATCAGGTGCGCATCGTCGGCGCTTTCAACGGTGAGATCGCCACGGAGAAAGGACGCGTCGAGGGTGTCCTGGACCTGGACCCCACCTACTGCACCTATGACCGCAACAGCAATACGTTCGATGCCATCGGTGTCAGTGAAGTGCTGGTCCAGATCGGTGGACCGGCGTTCCAGGGCGATGTTGCTTTCCGACGCCCCGAGCGTGCGACACTCAGCGAGGACATCTTGCGGGGTATGCCCGTCTCCGAGGACTTCCAGTCCCCGGAACGGCCCACCATGCTTACCCCGCAGCCGCGGCACCAACTTCCAGGAACGGGAGAGTTCTAGATGTCGACCGAACTGAAGATTCTCACTGCCTTCGAGACGTGGCGGGGGACCGCCCGGACGAGATACGACGAGGCAGCCCTGCCCACGGCTGAGGAGCTCATCGCCGCAGCTCAGGACCACAGCGAACTGGATGTGGGCGGACACTACCCGGCGCTGCTGGTGTGGGCCGAGGCCCTGAAGCAGGTGCGTGCCCTCGCTCTGACCGACAACACCGACGTCATCGGGTCTCATGATTCTCTCTATGTGCCGACGCTGGCCATCGAGCCGGTGGAGTACGCGGAGACGGAGGAGGAGTACGAGGAGATCCTCGACCTCGAGCCGGAACCTGAGCCCGAGCCCGAACCAGAGTGTATCGACCCGGACCTGCGTGACTACCAGCCGCATGAGTTCCGACTCCTCGACGGATTCTCTGATGTCTACGAATTCCCCGGCGCGGGCCTCCTGGCACGTGTGCAGGATGACGGGTCCGTCGCCCTCGAGTGGAACTTGCCCTCCTACGCCGTCGGGAACGGGCTGGTCAGGCTGTACCGCGTCGTCAGTGACGAGGTCGAGTTCGATCGGGACCCGGACGCCGGCGAGCCGCGGGCGGTGACCGTGAGCGAGCGATGGGTCGACCGCGACCCGCTGACCACGGCGTACCGCCACTACCAGGTGTGGTTCCACGAGGGCACCTCGGAGACCCACGCGCTACGCAGCGAGCCGCGCTTGCTCGCAGAGGCCGCCTACATCCGGCCCATCGACCATATCGACCTGTCCGTCGCCGGTTCCAAGGTGAAGGGTCAGTGGGCCCCGCTGCAGCACACGCACCGGGTGGCGGTGTTTGCGGTGAAGGCCACGGCGCGGCGGGTGACCCGCCGGGATGAGATCGCCGTCGATACGCAGAACCTGCAGGGCTTCCGCTTCACTCCGCAGTACAAGGGTGAGGAGTACAAGTTCGTCGCCGAACGCTACGTCCTCATCGCGGGCGAGCAGCGGGCGTCGGCACGCTCGGCGGAGTTTACCGTCTACGTCAATGCAGAGGTCCTCGACGTGCCGATCACGGTGGACGAGGTGTTTGACGGCTTCGATACCCGATTCAACATCAGCTGGGAGAACCCCGACTCCGGCGAGGTGCGGATCTACCGCACCCAGGAGGCCCCGACGGATGGTCTGCAGGACCGCGTCGTCGAGGTGGATCAGCTGGACTCCTTCGGACTGGCACAGCGCGACTGGGCCAACGACCTCGAACGCGGCATGAGCAGCTGCACCGTGGACTGGCCGGAGGACTGGTACTCCGTGTTCCTCACCCCGGTCAGCGTGGTGGGCAACCAGGCGAAGGTCGGCCGATCACACTCGCGTGTGCGGGTCGGCAGGATCACCAACCCGACGCTGTACGAGCGCGTGAACAACCAGTTCCTCACCTTCGGCTGGCCGGAGGAGGCACACGAGGTGACCGTCGTCTTCGGCGAGCCGGGGACCGGGCACCAGATCGGGCCGCGACGGGATGAACTGGGGTCGAACATCGCATCCATCCACCGCCAGACGTATGAGCAGGAGGGCGGCATGCGCCTGCGGCTGCCCGCAGCCGGCGACATCGCGTTGGTCCCTTCCCGCGTCTATGAGGGGCAGCAGATCTGGGGTGACCCGGACGTCTTCCACTACGACGGTCTGCAGCAGTTCCACTACGAGTTTGTACCGTACAACGGGCACATGGGTCTGGTCGTCTACAGCGACCGGGAGGACCAGACGCCCCGCCAGTTCACCCTGCGTATGCAGCACGGTCGTCTGCCCCTGGAGCCGAATGACGGCATCGAGGTCAAGGCACGGCGCATCGTGGGGGAGCATCCGGAGGGCCCCGACTTCCTGCCCGGCATCAACTCCCGGCGTCTGCACCCGAACGCGGTGGAGGAGTTCTGGGAGGTCGATCCCTCTATCCTCGATGACACTCCGCAGGGTGTTTTCCTGCGGCTGTTCTCCCGCGGTGACCACAAGCCGGGTACGCCTGTCACGGCGGTCATCGACCCGGTGTCTGGAACGCTGTCGCTGGATCAGTGGCGTGCGTACCTGAAGGGACAGTCGCAGTGACCGAGCAGCAGCGACGCTGGTCGCACGTCACGTACGCCTCCTTCCGCAACCGTGCGGGTGGCGGCGGCTGGCACACGGGGCCGTCGGTGGCTGCAACGCAGGCCGACGAGCAGCTGGTCGTGCAGTACGCGCCGACCAGCGTGGTACCGACGATGCCCGTGGACGATTTCATCGGTGCCGCAGAGATCGCGGACCTGCCACGGCGTTTCGAGTACCTCCCGTTGGAGGACATGGGCCTGTTCATACAGTCCGTGCCCGCCGGCAAGGACGCGACGGGCAGGCCGGGCAATGTGTTCACCCATGCGTTCATTGACCATGTCCTTGCGGAGCCGCTCGCGGCGAAGTACCCGATCAACCTCTACGGTTCCCCGGATCTGCAGACCCCTTTCCGCATCGCCTCGGTCGATGCGGTGGAGCTGGATGCGGAGCTGCAGGAGCCCCGCCCGGGGCCACTGACGGATCTGTCGGTGGCGTGGACGATGGTCACCACTATGTTAGGGGACCGTAGCGGCGCGTTATTCCGGCTGCAGGATGTCCTCGTCGAGGACTTCTCGACGCCCGTCCTCACCGTCCGCAACGCCAACGAGGCGGTGTACTGGCTGCAGGCTCTGTCGTCGACGCTGTCTCCGGGCGAATCGCGGAAACTGTTGCGCTTCTCGACGTTCGAGCGGGCCCAGTCTCTGCCGGCCCCGCTACCTGGGTTGCCCCGGCCGGTGCTCGTCGTCCCCGACGCGGACAAGGAGGCGTTGCGTCGTCGGGAAGGCATCACCGTCATCGACCCCGCAGACCCGGACACGCAGCAGGCGTCCCCTGGTTCGGCGTGGTCGATCCTGACCAAGGGGTTGGTCGCGTCCGGTCTCCCGCCGCAGACCGTGGTGGAGCTGCTTGAAGAACCTGCACCCACCGGTGCCCTCACCTTTGGTGATGCCCTGGCCCGGATGGTCCGCGGGCATGCGGAGTTGTTCGGGGAGGAACTGGTGGACGTCGCGAAACAGCACCTGGCCGCTGCGAAGAAACCGCGAACGGCGGAACCCCACGACGCCGACCTCACTCTCGTGCGCCGGGTTGTCGCCGACCCGCAACTGGTGCTCTACCAGCAGGTATGGCCGCAGGTCGCCCCGCCGAAGATGTCCGAGAGGGAGTTCGCCAAGTTGGGGGACGCCGCTCTCGACGGTATCGGCCGGCTCCGGGAGGTTCCCAGGGAGGTCCTGGTGGGATACCTCAATTTCCTGCTGCGTACCGGCCTGGTGCCGGTGGAGAACACGCGAGACAAGGAGTTCCGCAACCTCTTCAGCGATTTCGATTCCTTCCGCGGAGCCCCTCACCTGCCGGCGCCGCCAAGCGCTCATCCGGAGTTGCCGACCCTGCTTTCCCTGGCCGACGCGGATCGGAAGCAGGCGCTCGGTGCCCGCCAGCTGCGGTCCGAACATGTGACGGGAGCGCTGGGCTGCGACCGGAGCCTGGAGGACATCACCGCCTGGCTGCGCACCCCGGTCGCCCGTGAAGCGTTGCGGACCTGGATCGACGACAAGGTGATTCTCCGCAGTTCCCGTGACTTCTCGTACGATCTGTTGCGCGTGTATTACACGGTGTGCATCCACCTTTCCGTGGAGCCGTTCATCAGTGGGGACCGGAAGAACGACGAGAGGTTGTGCCTGGCTCTCGGTGAACTGATGGTCCATGCCCTGGAAAAAGGGCTGCAGCTGAAGAGGCAGCGCCGTGACGGCCAACCGGTCACCACCGGGGAGTTCGTGGCTCTCGGTCATCGGATCGCCCGCGAGGACCTCCTCCCGGCGGAATACCGCCCTGTCCTGCTCGACAGGATCGTGGCGGAGGTGCGTGAGCACGGTTCCCCGGACCGGTTGGAAGGCTTGTCCACCTCCCACAAGCAGATCGTCGCGGCCGTCGCCCGCGGCATTACCGAGCAGATGAGCAGATCGCGATGAGGAGAAGACAATGAACAGTATCCGTCTGACTGCGGGGCAGTCCTACGACATCGAGGGGGAGTCCTTCACCGGTCAGCTGCTGATCCAGTTGTCGGGCGGCCTGGACTTCGAGGCGTCCACCCCTCACATGGAGTCGCGCCGTTCGGGAGCCAAGGTGGCCATCCGTAACCCGCAGGACAACTCCGAGATCTCCGTAGCGCCGGGCTACGGGCACTCCTACTTCCCGACGGGCACGAAACTTTTCGTCACCCTGAACCACCTGTCCGAAGAGGGTGAGCAGCTCCGCATCGACCTGCCCACCTTTGAGGTCGGAGGACTGCGGTCCTTCCCGGTGGCGGTCATCCTGCCGGGGAAGGGGAAGGTGTGTCTGGTGGTCGCGGAGACGACCAGTGACACGATGCTCGACGAGCGCTCTGCGGGTGTCCGTTCAGCGTTACGGCGTTCCATCGAACGCGACAGCCTGCCGGAGGGGCTGCGTCGTGACGTGGTCGTCCTCGTAGACGTCTCCTCGTCGATGCAGCTCAACACCAGTCCGCGGGCGTTCGAGGCGATGTGCACGTTCGCCGCCGGCGTGCTGTCCACGAACAGCGGTGACCGTGAACTGCGGCTGGCCACGAGCAGTTCCGCCACTCCGCCGGAGGTGCTCTCCGGGCCGGAGGCTGTCCGAAAACTTCAGCTCAGCGACTTCCCGGCCAAGGAGGTCGGCTGGAGTCGTGATCACGGCGACCTCGATGAGGAGTTCGCCCTGGTGGTGCTGTCCGATGACCTGCCTGCGGAGGTGGCCGCCCGTCGTGGTGTGGTGCACCTCCTCACGTCGCGGAGGCCCGTGGATTCCCTGGGGATCAGCTACACGGTCTTCGACGATGCCCTGATCACCGCCGTGCTGGAACAGAACTCCGCTGCACTCGCGGTACCCACGAGAACCATGTTCGACACCCTGACACAGGGGGAGAAGTAGACGATGTCGAGAACAATTCACACAGGGCTGCTGCCCACGCGCTGCCCCTACACCTTCCGGGAGATGCCGGATCCGCAGGCGGAGCACTCTCCGTTCCTCACCCCCTCTGAGCAGGAGGATTACTCCCTGCCGGAAGGTTGGCAAGGTTCAGGGACCCTGACCTTCGCCATGGCGGGGGCGCGTACCTCGGGCAAGAGCCTTTTCATCGCGGTGATCGTGAAGCTGCTGCAGCGGCTGGTCATCGCGAACCAGGGAACGTTCCGTTACGCCGATGAGCACACCCGGCGCACGTACACGGAGAGGTACGAGAAGCCGCTCTTCGAGAAGATGGGCCTGCTTCCGCCGACCCCGCCGGTATCGTCGACGGATGCGCACCAGGACCGTCCGCTCGTCTTTGATGTCGGCACTCACCGGCGGGACGGGCAGCTGCAGAAGATCTTCGTGGTCTTTCGTGATGTGGCGGGCGAGGACCTCAAGGAGGAGAACTTCGAGGAGCGTCAGGAGTCTCTCGACTTCTTCCGCGCCGCCGACCAGATCCTCTTCCTGTTCGACCCGATGGCCGTGCCGCGTATCCGGCAGCTGCTCGAGGGCTCCGTTCCCATTCACGAGGTCGGTGATGACGATCCCACCGTCGTCCTTCAGAATGTGCTCCGCGTCCTTGGGACCGATTACCGACCCGACATCGCCCTGTGCCTGTCCAAGTTCGACGTCATGCAGCGCCTCTCCGAGGTCAATCAGGCGCATCACTTCGCGGACGGGACGAACACGGTGAACTGGCAGCGGGTGATGAACAATTACGGGGCGTCCTTCCGCCGGGAGGGTGCGCTACCGACGGAACCCTTCGACTCAGACAACAGCCACCTTCTCCACATGGAAGTGTCCAGCCTGCTGCAGTGCCTGGACGCAACTCAGATGATCAACCAGCTGAGCACCCCGCTGTTCGGCACTGATCCGTACCGCTACCAGTGCTTCGTGGTGTCGGCGTTGGGAGCTTCGCCGGAAGGGGACCGGGTCAGCCGCACCGGCATTGCACCGTTTCGCTGCATGGATCCGCTCCGCCAGAAGTTCTCCGAGTATGCGCTTTTTGACGGCTCCGGCCGGATGGGAGATTTCCGTTGACGGATCAGGACTCTTTTGAGGGCCTGCAGGGTGGTTTCACCCGCCCTCAGTTCAGCCCGGGGAGCGGTGTGCCCGGCCCCCGCGGGAGCACAAGTACTGCGGGTTTCGGGGCTCTGGATGCCACACGGGTCGAGGTTGCGGACCTGGACGATCAACTCCACCGGGAGAGTCGTGAAGAGGATGGCCGCCGCCGCCGTCGTCTTGGAATCGCCATCGGCTCGGCGATCCTCGCCATTGCCGTCATCGTTTTCGCGATGGTGCGGCTGTGGGCGGACGACCGGTGGGGTTTGTTGGCTGCCCTCGTCTGACATGGCGATTAACGCCTGCGTCTTGCACTCGACTGTTCCGACTGCTAGAAAAGGGAACTAGCACTCGATTCATTCGAGTGCCAGAAACGATGACTTCAGCGGGTGAGGTTGGTTCACACTCACCGACCGTGCCGTCGCGGGCGCCTTCTGAAGTGCAGACGCCGAGTGTCGTCCTGATAACTACAAGGAGCACAAACACATGGCAAAGATCATCGCCTTCGACGAAGAAGCACGCCGCGGACTCGAGCGGGGCCTGAACACCCTCGCCGACGCCGTCAGGGTCACCCTCGGCCCCAAGGGCCGTAACGTCGTTCTCGAGCGTGGCTGGGGCGCACCGGTCATCACCAATGACGGCGTGTCCATCGCCCGGGAGATCGAGCTCGAGGATCCCTACGAGAAGATCGGTGCAGAGCTCGTCAAGGAGGTCGCCAAGAAGACTGACGACGTCGCGGGCGACGGCACCACCACCGCCACCGTCCTGGCTCAGGCTCTCGTCCGCGAGGGGCTGCGCAACGTTGCCGCGGGTTCCAACCCGATGGGCATCAAGCGTGGCATCGAGGCCGCCACCAAGAAGGTCACCGAGGCTCTGCTCGCTTCCGCCAAGGAGGTCGAGACCGAGGAGGAGATCGCCGCCACCGCCGGTATCTCCGCCGCTGACCCGGCCATCGGCGCACAGATCGCCAAGGCCATGTACGCCGTGGGCAACGGCCAGGTGAACAAGGATTCCGTCATCACCGTGGAGGAGTCCAACACCTTCGGTGTGGAGCTCGAGGTCACCGAGGGCATGCGCTTCGACAAGGGCTACATCTCCGGTTACATGGCCACCGATCTGGAGCGTGGCGAGGCCGTCCTCGAGGATCCCTACATCCTCCTGGTCTCCTCCAAGATCTCCACCATCAAGGACCTGCTGCCCCTGCTGGAGAAGGTCATGCAGTCCGGCAAGCCGCTGCTGATCATCGCCGAGGACGTCGAGGGCGAAGCTCTGTCCACCCTCGTGGTGAACAAGATCCGCGGCACCTTCAAGTCCGTCGCCGTCAAGGCCCCGGGCTTCGGTGACCGCCGCAAGGCGCAGCTGCAGGACATCGCCATCCTCACCGGTGGTCAGGTCATCGCCGAGGAGGTCGGCCTGACCCTGGAGACGGCCGATCTGCCGCTGCTGGGTACCGCCCGCAAGGTCGTCATCACCAAGGACGACACCACCATCGTTCAGGGTGCCGGCTCCGCCGAGCAGATCGACGGCCGCGTCAAGCAGATCCGCGCCGAGATCGAGAACTCCGACTCCGATTACGACCGTGAGAAGCTGCACGAGCGTCTGGCCAAGCTGGCCGGCGGTGTCGCGGTGCTCAAGGTCGGTGCCGCCACCGAGGTCGAGCTGAAGGAGCGGAAGCACCGCATCGAGGATGCCGTCCGCAACGCCAAGGCTGCCGTGGACGAGGGCATCGTCGCCGGCGGCGGCGTCGCTCTGCTGCAGGCCGCCAAGGTGCTTGTCGACGACCTCGGCCTCACCGGCGACGAGGCGACCGGCGTCAAGATCGTCCGCCAGGCGCTCTCCGCCCCGCTGCGTCAGATCGCCCTCAACGCCGGCCTGGAGGCCGGTGTCGTGGCCGATAAGGTGGCCGGCCTGCCCGCCGGTCAGGGCCTCAACGCCGCGACCGGTGAGTACGTCGACCTCATGGCCGCGGGCATCAATGACCCGGTCAAGGTCACCCGCTCTGCTCTGCAGAACGCCGCGTCCATCGCCGCGCTGTTCCTGACCACCGAGGCCGTCGTCGCTGAGAAGCCGGCCCCGGCCGGCGCCGGCGCCGCTCCGGACGCCGACGCAATGGGTGGCATGGGCTTCTAGTCCCAGGCTTCCCGGCGCTCATTCTCACGCCGCCCCCAGGCCCTTCCCAGGGTCTTTGGGGGCGGTTTTCCCCTTTTCGGGGGTGGCCTTCAGGGGTGTCGGCGTGCCCCGGGCTGCTAGATCGCAAGCGCTTCGGCGCGTGTTACATGCGACATGCACCGTTCATTTGTTATTTACCTGTAACACTTTGTTTCTGCAGGTCACCCGCCACTGCCTGCGGAAACTGTGACTTCAACCACAAAATATAACCATATGGACACGAAAACCGGTGTTGCGGGATTTTCGTTTTGGGCTTGACGGCCCTCCAAGTTGTGACAGAATATTTACCTGTGACCCCCTGCGGGTGTCAATCATCTGGAAAACTTCCCAGCCTCAGCCGGCTGGCTTTAACCTAGGAGATATCCCATGGATCTCGGTACCATTCAGGAACTGTTCGCAGATTTCGGCGTCTTCGGCAAGAACATCGGCATCGCCTTCCAGTCCATCCCGGACCTGGTCAACACCGTCGTTGAGTTCTTCGACATCTCCGACAAGCTGTCCTCCAACACCGAGGATGCTCTCGACGAGCCCCGCCGCGGCCGCAACTAATCTCCCCAGCCCCCTGGCTGACCGTCGCGCTTGATCTAAGCTCGGCACCTCTCTGACCTTCACACTTCCAGATCCACAAGGAGATCAACATGTCCTCTGATATCGCAAACGTCGCTGACACCTTCGACCGTCTGTCCTCCGGCTACACCGAAAAGGGCTGGGGCGGCAAGGAGATCGAGAAGGAGACCATCTTCTCCTTCTCCTTCGACTTCCTGAAGGACGCCGGCACCTGGGCTGAGGCCATCGGCAAGCTCCTCGGCCTGGTTGCCTAATAACGGCAGCTGACCACAGCTTCTGAAGACTCCGATCCGTGAGGATCGGAGCCTTCTGCTTTTCCGGGGTCCGGCGGGCGGGATTCCGCGGGTCACCGAAGGGTTCGTCGCGCCGCCCCAGAGTTGAGTGACTAGACTGATTGACATGGCTGACCACAAGGACGACGGACTTCCCGTCATTGACCTGGCGAAGACCGAGGGTTACATCGTCGATGATTCAGATGAGGATGACCCGATTCTGCTCCGCCCGGACGGCACCCCGATCGAGACGTGGCGGGAGAACTACCCGTACGAGGAGCGCATGACGCGCGACGAGTACGAGAAGACCAAGCGCGCCCTCCAGATCGAGCTGCTGAAGTGGCAGAACTGGACCAAGGACACCGGTCAGCGCCACATCATCCTCTTCGAGGGCCGTGACGCCGCCGGCAAGGGGGGCAGTATCAAGCGTTTCAACGAGCACCTCAACCCCCGTGGCGCCCGGACCGTCGCCCTGGAGAAGCCCTCCCCGCGGGAATCCACCTCCTGGTACTTCCAGCGTTATATCGCGCATTTCCCTTCCGCCGGCGAGATCATCTTCTTCGACCGTTCCTGGTACAACCGTTCGGGCGTAGAGCGCGTCATGGGTTTCTGCACCGAGTCCCAGCACGCCGAGTTCCTCCGTGAGGTCCCGATGCTGGAGAACATGCTCCTGGGTTCGGGCATCTCCCTGACCAAGTTCTGGTTTTCGGTGACCCGGAAGGAGCAGCGCACCCGCTTCGCCATCCGTCAGGTCGACCCGGTGCGCCAGTGGAAGCTATCCCCGATGGACCTGGCCTCCCTGGACAGGTGGGACGACTACACCCGCGCCAAGGAGGAGCAGTTCCGCTACACCGACACCGATGAGTCCCCCTGGGTGACCATCAAGTCGAACGACAAGAAGCGCGCGCGCATCAACGCGATGCGCTATATCCTGTCGAAGTTCGAGTACACGAACAAGGACCACGAGGTCGTCGGTCAGCCTGATCCGCGCATCGTCCTGCGGGGCCGCGACCAGATCGGCGATTAGTCTGACGTCAGCCAGCTCAGCATCAGGACCCGCCCTCCCTATCCCGGGAGGGCGGGTCTGCGCTATGTCGGGGCCTGCATCCGCTCCCACGGTTCGATGTGCACGATGGTGTCGGTACCGGGCAGGGCGGCCTCCAGGGCGGTCTCCAGTTCGGTGGCGACATTGTGCGCCTGCTCGACGCTCCAGGCCGGAGGAGTGCCCATGACAAGGTTGACGAGGCGCTGGCGGCCGAGACTGACGGTGCGGGGTGGCGCGAAGTCCACGGGATACCGACCGCGGAACTGGCCGAGGACGGCGTCGATGATGTCGTGGTCGGCCGCGGACAGCGACTGGCTGATGAGACTGCTCAGCGAATCACGGAGCAGGCCGTAGCCGGTGACCAGGATGTTCGCGCCGACTGCGAGGGCGATCGCCGGGTCGAGCCAGTGCCAACCGGTGAGCCACACGGCGGCGATGCCGACGAGCACCCCGACGGAGGTCCACACGTCGGTGATCAGGTGCCGGCCGTCGGCGGACAGCGTGGCGGACCGGTACCTCCGTCCCTGCCGGAGGAGGAACACGCCCACCAGGCCGTTCAGCACCGAGGCCGCCGTGGTGAGGACGAGGCCGATGCCCACCGACTCCAGGGGCTGCGGATCCATCAGCCGCTGCACGGAGGTGAGGATGATGGCCGCGGCGGCGATGAAGATCATCATGCCCTCGACGAGGGCGGAGACGTACTCGGATTTGCCGTGCCCGAAGTGGTGGGAGGAGTCGGCGGGTCTGGCCGCCACCCTCAGCGCGAAGATGGCGACGACGGCGGCGACGAGGTTGACGGTGGACTCGAGGGCGTCGGAAAGAAAACCCACCGAGCCGGTGATCGCGGCAGCGGCGGACTTGAGGATGATGGTGAGCACCGCGGCGGCGACCGAAACATACATGAAACGGATGAGCAGGGCGGTTTCCTGCTGATGAGTTCTCCGGCTGATCATTGCACTGTCCCTTCCTTCCTTGTTGTACGGTACTCCCCGCACATCAGTGCTGGTAGAAGGATGGGAAGACCAAACGGCCCGCACCAGTGGCTGGTACGGGCCGCGTGGAGGAACGTCGGGGGGGATCCTAGGACTTCACGCCCGTCCACGGCTCGATCGGGTTGCCCTGCCACACCGTGTTGGCCGGGACCTGGTCGCCACGCATGACCAGGGAGCCCGGGCCGACGGTCGCGCCCTCGCCGAGGGTGGCGGCCGGCAGTGCCACCGAGTGGGCGGCGAGGGTCGCTCCGTCACCGATGGTGACGTAGTCGAGGCTCATGACACGATCCTGGAACAGGTGTGTCTGCACGACGGTTCCCGGGCCGACGGACGCACCGCGGCCGACGACACACAGATCCGTCTCGGGGAACCAGTAGGTCTCGATCCAGGCGCCGCGACCGATGCGGACACCGAGCGCACGCAGCGCGACGTTGAGCTCGCCGGCGCCCAGGTTGTGCTGCAGGAACCACGGCCCGGCGACCGACTCGACGAACGCGTCCTGCAGCTCGTTGAGCCACACGAACTCGCTCCACAGCGGGTGATCGCCCGGGCGGTGCTTACCCACGCAGAACCACTTCACCAGCACCGTGATGACCATGGCCACCAGCCCGGCCACCATCAGGGTGACGCCACCGGCCAGCCACGCGGCCCACACGCCGACGTTGACCGTCAGCCAGTAGAGCGTTCCGACGACCGCGGCCAGCAGCATCGCCGACACCATCGGCGCGAGCAGGCGCATCGTCTCGATGAATCCGCGGAACACCTTCACCTTGAGTCCCGGGTTGTAGGTCAGAGCCTCGCCACCGCCGGCATCCACCAGGACACGACGCATACGCTCCGGCGGGGAGCCCCACCAGTTGGTGTTGGCCTTGGCCTTCTTCGGCGTCGACGACAGGACAGCCACGAGCGAGTTCTTCGGAAGCTTGCGTCCCGGCCCGGTGATGCCGGAGTTGCCGACGAAGCTGCGTTTGCCCACGCGGGTCTCACCGGTGAGCATCCAGCCGCCGCCGAGCTCGTAGCCGCCGATGAGGGTGTCGTCGGCGAGGAAGGCACCGTCGCGTACCTCGGTGAGCTTGGGCACCATCACGGCGGTGGAGACCTCGACGTCGCGGCCGATCTTCGCGCCCAGGCTGCGCAACCACATCGGGGTGAGCTGGCCGGCGTAGAGCGGGAAGAGGTAGGTGCGGGCGTCATCCATCAGGCGTTCGATGGTCCACAGCTGCCAGCCGTGGAAGGAACGTACCGGTGTCACGCCCGGTTTCAGGCCGAGCGAGAGCAGGCGCACACCCAGCCAGGTGGCCACCATGTAGAAGGCGAACGCGACCAGGCCACCCAGCGGGGCGAACACCACCCCACCGAGCAGCGGGTTGCCGTCGGTGTACTGGACCAGTGTGAGAACCACGAGCCCACCGAGTGCGATGGCCACCAGCGGCTGCAGACTGAGCAGCAGAGAGGTCAGACCGTAGATGGGCACCCAACGGGTGCGACGCGGCGGGTGCTCGTCGGGGAAGCGGTGTTTGGAGCGTCCGACCTTCTCTGCCGGTGAACCCGACCAGCGGGCGCCCGGTTTGACGGGGCGGCCACCGGTGACGGTGGAACCGGCCTCGACATGGGCGTCCGCGCCGATGACGGTGCCCGGAAGCAGGGTGGAGCGGGCGCCGACGCGGGCCTGGCTGCCCACATCGATGGCGCCGACGCGCAGGATGTCACCGTCGACCCAGTAGCCGGACATGTCCACCTCGGGTTCGATGGCGGAGTGGTCGCCGAGCGTGAGCAGGCCGGTGACCGGGGGCAGGGAGTGCAGGTCCACGCCCCGGCCGATCTTCACCCCGAGCGAACGCGCGTAGTAGATGACCCAGGTGGCACCCGAGATCGAATGGGAGCCCGACGCCTCGGCCCAGCGTTCCGCAGCCCAGATGCGAAGATGGGTGGCGCCGCCGCGGCGGTAGTCGCCGGGCCTGATGCCGGCGGTGAGCAGACGTGCGCCCAGTCCGCCCAGCGGCAGGCGGCCGACGGGGGAGCCGAACACGACGAGCAGGAACGCGATGAGCCACCACGAGGTGTGCACCGCCCACTCCACACCCGCCAGACGGGCCAAGTTGCCGCCCAGCAGAATCCACCCCAGCCAGGTGGTGGCCTGCAGCGTCATCATCGGGACCTGGATCAGCAGCTGTGCCAGGCGCGTACCTGCGCCTACCGGGCGGACCACACGGGGTTCGACGGGGGTGGTGTCGACAAGCGAGACACCTGACTTCTTGGCGATGGACTCGACGGCCTCGGCGAGCGAGCCCAGACGCGGATGATCGTAGAGGTCGCGCACCGCGACGGTGGGAACCTGTCGGCGGATGCGGCCGACCAGGGTAGCGGCGGCGAGCGAGGTGCCGCCGAGGGTGAAGAAGTCGGAGTCGGCGTCCGCGACGGAGGTGCCCAGAACGTCGACCCACAGCTCGGCGAGCCAGGTCTCCGTGGGGTTGAGGTCGGTGGCCTCCACACCCACGCCCGGCAGCGGCCAGGGCAGCGCCTTCTTGTCCACCTTTCCGGAGGTGCGGATCGGCAGCTCCTCCATCACGCAGATGCGCGGGACGAGGGCAGCGGGCATGGTCTCCGCGAGACGCTGGTGGGCGGCCTCGTGGTCGAAATCGATCTCCGGGTCATCGAGGGAGACGTAACCGACCAGCACCGACTGATTCGCGCCGGTCTTCTGTACGGCGACGGCGGAGTTGTACACGTTGGGCAGGGCGGCGACGTTCGCCTCCACCTCGCCGAGTTCGATGCGGCGGCCGCCGATCTTCACCTGGTCGTCGACACGGCCGATGAAGTACAGGCCGTCCTCCTCCAGGCGCACGTGGTCGCCGGAGCGGTAGGCACGCGGCCAGCCGACGGTGGGCATGGGCGCGTACTTCTCGGCGTCCTTCTCGGGATCGAGGTAGCGGGCCAGACCTACGCCACCGATCACCAGTTCACCTACCTGACCGACCTCGACCGGCTGGTCCTGTTCATCGACGACGAGCAGATCCCAACCCGCCAACGGCAGCCCGATGCCCACCGGATGATCCGGGTACAGCTGGGTCGCGGATGCGACGACGGTCGCCTCGGTCGGACCGTAGGTGTTCCACATCTCGCGGTCCTCGGTGGCCAGACGCTCGACCAGCTCCTGGGAGCAGGCCTCACCGCCCACGATGAGCAGGCGGATGTTGTCCAGCGCCTCGGCGGGCCACAGGCCGGCCAGGGTGGGAACGGTGGAGACGACGGTGATGTCCCGGCGGATCAGCCAGGGGCCGAGGTCCATGCCGGAGCGGACGAGGCTACGGGGCGCAGGCACCAGGCAGGCGCCGTGGCGCCATGCCAGCCACATCTCCTCGCAGCTCGCGTCGAAGGCGACCGACAGGCCGGCCAGCACGCGATCTTCGGGTCCGAGGGGGCCGCCGGGGGAGTTGACCAGGAAGAGCTGGGCCTCGGCGTCGACGAAAGCGGCGGCGGAGCGGTGGCTGACGGCCACGCCCTTCGGCTTGCCGGTCGAACCGGAGGTGAAGATGATCCAGGCGGTGTCGCCGAGCTGCGGGCGGTGCTTGTCGCCACCTGCGCGCGGGGAGAGCATGCGGAAGCCCTCGTCGGTGAACACGCCGTTGATGTTCCCCTCGGAGAACACCATCTCTGCGCGCTCCTCCGGGTCATCGGCGTCCACCGGCACATAGGCCGCGCCGGCGGCGATGGTGGCGAGGATGGCGATGTAGAGGTCACGGCTGCCTGAGGTCATCCGGATGCCGATGCGGTCACCGCGACGGATGCCGTTGGCGTGCAGTTCGGCCGCTAGTGCGTGCACCTCGTCCATGAGCTCCGCGTAGGTGAGGATCTCGCCGTCGTCGATGGCGGCTGCCTCAGGGTACTCGGCGGCGGTGGCGGCGAGAATGTCGTAGAGCGTGCGTTTGGCGGGGGCTTCGGCGGCACGGAGGAACTGGCGGGGAACATTGTGGAGGGTCATGTGTCTTCTAGGCACCCTTCGCTACGTGTTCATCGGGTTCCTCGGGGCAGGGTTCGGCCGATTCCGTCGTGAGCACCGCCTGGGTCAGCTTGCGCAGGTGCTTGAGCTGCTTGCCGGTGGACTCGTCCAGGGCGGCGGATTCCGCCTGGGTGACCAGGACGGCCAGCTCCGCCTGGGCCTTGGCGCCGGCCTTGGTCAACGTGACGATCTGACGGCGGCGGTCCCTGGGATCCCGATCGCGCTTCGCCCAGGACTTGGTCTCCAGGGCGTCGATCAGCCGCACCATGTCGGAGGCGTCGATGGCCAGGCTCTCGGACAGGGCCGTCTGTGAGGAGGCGTCGCGCTCCGTCAGGCAGGTGAGCACCCAGTATTCACGCATGGTGGTGTCGCGGGTGGACAGTGAGGACTCGACGCAGTCGCGGGTACGGCGACGCAGGCGTTCCAGCTGGAAGCTCGGTGATTCGAGCAGGCTCAAGGGGACACCGGTGGTCATGGTGACCTCCACAGTGGGTGAATCTTTCTTTTGGATCATGACATCAATCCTAATCCCCCCACTGTGGTTTTGTTAAATCATGGGAAGTAACCCACTATTTATTTTTCCAGGGGAAGTCCGGCCTCAATCCAGGCCAACGTGCCGCCCGCCACATTGATCGCGTCAAGGCCGTGCGCCTGCGAAAGGTACTCGCATGCCTGGCCCGAGCGGCCCCCCGAACGGCAGATGATGTAGATGTCCCGGTCGGGATCCAGCTCACCGACACGCGAGGTGAACTCCGAGAGGGCGATGAGCTTCGCGGTGGGGGCATGCCCCTCGGCGTACTCGTCCGCCTCGCGGACGTCGATGAGCTGGGCGCCGGCCGGAACCTGGGTGACATTCACAGTCTTCATGGGGGAGACATTACTCCCGTGCCACACTGGGCACCATGGAAATCGCGGCGTTGAGGCGCCTCACCGGCATGATCGCCGACCGTCTCTGGCTGGTGGCGTTCGTGCTGGGAGCAGTGGGCGGGGGGCTGGTGTGGCTGGGAGTTCGGCTCGGTCTGGCACTGGTCACCATCGCGATCCTGATCGTGCCGGTCGCGGTGGTGGCGGTCTTCGCCCGGCTCCTGCGGCAGCCCGCCGACCGGATCCCCCGCTGGCTGACGGTGCTCGGTGGTTCGGGTTCCGTCACGGGGCTGGTCTGGCTGATCGTCTCGCCCGGGCACGTGCCGGCCATCCTCATCCTGGCGGTCGGAGTGTGGCTGCTGATCGTCGGGATCATCGCATCCGTGGCGGTCGGCCGGGTGGGCTGACGGGGCCGGTGAACGGTTCCCCGGGCAAAGAAAATCCGCGGACAGCCCGGAGACGGCCCCTGGTCGGGCCTGCCCCACTGACTGTCCGCGGATGTCCCGTGACTGCTCGCGGGGAGGACTATTCCGCGAGCTTCTTCTCCACGTCGCTCTCGGCGTCCTTCTTCTCCTCGAGGCCCTCGCGGGTGTTGGTGCCCTCCTGCTTGTAGCGCTCGATGGACTCATCGAGGATGCGCACGGCCTCCTCGCGGTTGCCCCAGCCGGAGCCGGTGACCTCCTTGTTGGGTTCCAGGTCCTTGTAGTGGACGAAGAAGTGCTCGATCTCGTCACGGGTGAAGGAGGAGATGTCCTCGAGCTCCTGGAACTGGTCGAAGCGCGGGTCATCGATGACGCAGAGCAGCTTGTCGTCGCCGCCGGCCTCATCGGTCATCTTGAACACGCCGACGATGCGGGCGGAGACGACCACACCGGGGTAGACCGGCTCGGGGGAGATGACCAGTGCATCCAGCGGGTCGCCGTCCTCGCCGAGGGTGTGCTCGATGAAGCCGTAGTCCGCCGGGTATGCCATCGGGGTGAACAGGTAGCGGTCGAGGAAGACCCGGCCCGTCTCATGATCGACCTCGTACTTGTTGCGGGAACCCTTCGGGATCTCGACGATGACTTCAACCTGCATGGAGTATCTCCTTCAATGAAATAAGGCGGGGAATCGCATCTCATCCTACCGCCGCCACCCGCCGTGTCGCTGAACACCCGGCTACCGCGGAAACCAACCCTCCTCGCGCTACCCTGTGCAGAATGAGTGGAAAGAAGCTGTGGTGGTCGGTGACCGCCGGCGTGGTCGCTGTGGCCGTGGCCGGTGTGGCAGGGTTCGGCGTGCTGGTGCAGCAGACTTATGGTGACCTCACCCACGGTCCGGCCTACGCGGTGGAGGAACCTTCGCCGGTGCTGGTTCCCGCTGAGGCCGAGGCCGGGGTCGACACTACTGCCCTAGCGGCCCGGCTGGCAGAGCTTGCCGACGACCCCGCCCTGGGAACCCTCCACGGCCGCGTGACCGACACGGTGACCGGCGAGACGGTGTGGGATCTCGAGTCCGGCACCCCGCTGCAGCCGGCCAGTGCCACGAAGATCCTCACCGCCGCCGCAGCCATCCTGGAACTCGGCCCGGACGACGTCCTCACCACCGAGGTTGTGGCGGGCGACAATCCCGGCACCGTGGTCATCCGCGCCGCCGGTGATGTGTGGCTGACCACTGAGCAGCTCGACGGGCTGGCAGAGGAGATCGGGACCGCAGATCAGGTGACCATTGACACCTCTGCCTGGGACGGCGACCCGTTCATGCCGGGCTGGGATCCCGCGGACGTCGACGCCGGGTACATCGCACCTCTGGAACCCGCGATGATCTACGGCGCGCGGATCGGCGACACCGAGGGAGATGTCCCCCGCTCGCACACCCCCGCGCTCGACGTCGCCCGCGCGCTCGCCGACAGGGTCGGCGCCGCCACCGTCGGCATGGGGCCCGCGCCCGCCGACGCCGAGGTGCTCGCCAGCACGCGCTCCCCGCAGCTGATCGACCGCATCGAGGCGATGATGATCTGGTCCGACAACGTCATGGCCGAGGCCATCGGCCATGAGCTCGCCGTCCACCGCGGCCTGCCCGGTTCCGCGGCCGCGGCGACCCAGTCCACCCTCGATGTGCTCACCGAGCACGGTTTCGACATCACCGGCGTCAGTCTCGCGGACAATTCGGGCCTGTCCACCTACAACCTCATCCCGCCGCGCGTCCTCGACGACGTGCTTCTCGACGCCGCCGCCCACCCCCCTCTCCGACCCCTGCTCGCGACCCTGCCGGTCGCCGGCGGATCCGGCACGCTCACCGACCGCTATGAGGATCTCTCCGGTCGCGGCTGGGTGCGTGCCAAGACAGGCACCCTCACCGGCACCTCCGCGCTGGCGGGCGTGGTCACCGCGGACTCGGGCAGGGTCTACTCCTTCGCGCTGCTGTCCAACGGATCGGACATCCTGGCGGCGCGGGCCGCGCTCGACCGCTTCGCCTCCGCCATCCGGGATTCCTGATATGCGGTATCCGCGCGTCAGCCCCCGTTTCCTGGCGTGCCGGGTGGCGGTGCGTCCCTTCCTCACCTCAGAACCCGTCATCGTGGGGCTGTCGGGTGGGGCAGATTCCCTCGCGCTGGTGGCCGCCGCCGTCGCGGAAGGGCAGGCCGTGCAGGCGGTGGCGGTTGACCACCAACTCCAGCCAGGGTCTGCGGAGGTCGCCGAAAAGGCCTGTGAACAGGCGGAACAGCTCGGCGCGGGTGCGCAGCTGCGCACCGTCACCGTCGAAGAGGCAGGCAGCCTGGAGGCCAACGCCCGTCAGGCCCGCTACGCCGCCCTCTTCGGGGCGGGGAAGGGGGACGTCTGGGTGGCGCACACCCGCGAGGACCAGGCCGAGACCCTGCTGCTCGGCGCCCTGCGCGGAAACCCCGCCGGTATGAGCCCCCGGGCCGGGCGGCTCGTGCGGCCTTTCCTGAAGATCCGCCGCACGGACACGCTCGGTGCGTGCGCCGAGCTGGACCTGGACCCCTGGCACGACCCCCACAACGATGACCCGGCCTTCCGCCGCGTGGCCGTGCGCCGGCAGTTCATCCCACAGCTGGGCGAGCTGATCGGCGGGAGTGCGGTCGAACCGCTGGCGCAGGCGGCCGACCGGATCGCCGCCGACAACGCCCTGCTCGAGGAACTCGCCGGCCCCCCGACCGAGAACTGCGCGGAACTCGCCGCCCAGGCGGGGCCGCTGCGGCGCCGACGGATCGCGGCGTGGCTGCGGGAGCGGGATGTGGGGGTCACGGCGGCGTCGATAAGCGCGATCGAGGCCCTGTGCACCGATTGGCGGGGACAGGGCGGGGTCGCCGTGGGGCGTACCGCCACCGGGAGGTTGGAAGTACGCCGCGTAGATGGCAGACTGACGTTATTCCCGGCCGGCTAGGAAAGGCATGATGAGCGTGCACGATGACAAGGACTTCAACGTCCCAGCAAACCGCTACGGCGAGGACGTTGAGGCGGTGCTGATCAGCGAGGAAGTTCTTGCTGCCCGTATCCAGGAACTCGCCGACAGGGTCTCCGAGACCTATCGCGACGCCGAGGACGAGCTCATCCTGGTGTGCGTCCTCAAGGGGGCGGTCTTCTTCCTCACGGACTTCGCCCGTGCGCTGTCGATCCCCTCGCAGATGGAGTTCATGGCGGTGTCCTCCTACGGCAACTCCACCACTTCCTCGGGAGTGGTGCGCATCCTCAAGGACCTCGACCGGGAGATCGAGGGCCGAGACGTGCTGATCGTGGAGGACATCATCGACTCGGGACTGACCCTGTCCTGGCTGATGCGCAACCTCAACGCACGCAACCCGAAGTCGCTTGAGGTGATCACCCTCCTGCGCAAGCCCGAGGTGGTCAAGGCGGACGTCCAGCTTTTCGACGTCGGCTTCGACATCCCCAACGAGTTCGTCATCGGCTACGGCCTGGATTATTCCGAGCGCTACCGCGATCTGCCGTACGTGGGTACGCTGCATCCGCGCGTCTACACCGCCAACTAGCGGCCCCGGCGGGCCGGGGAACGAATCCCCCGGCTGAAGCGTTGATGCCAGTACGTAAGATCGTCCTCTACGTCGAAACCGCACACGAAAGGCAATGGTCGCGAAGGTGGGCTGACGAGCCTGCCCTTCGGCTGCCGCACTCATGAGCAACAAGAGAATCCTCCAGATCGGGCTCATCGCCTCGGTGGCCCTGGTGTCCCTGTTCGCGTTCACCCTCCTCACCGACGACACCCGTGGCTTCCAACGCGTGGACACCTCCGTCGTCATGGAGCAGCTCGCGGACCAGAACGCCCGGGAAGTGCAGATCGACGACCGCGAGCAGCGGATCCGCGTCGAGCTGCGCGAGCCCATCACGTACGAGGAACGTGAGGGCGTCGAGGAGATCATCGCCCAGTACCCGGCACGCACCTCCCCGCAGGTTTTCGACGCCGTCCAGGCATCGGGGGCCGACAACTACACCACCGAGGTCACGCAGGACAGCTTCCTCATGAGCATGTTCAGCTTCCTGCTGCCCATGCTGCTGCTGTTCGGCCTCCTCTTCTTCTTCCTCACCCGCATGCAGTCCGGCGGCATGTTCGGTTTCGGCGGCTCCAAGGCCAAGGAGCTGACCAAGGATATGCCGACGAACACCTTCGCGGATGTCGCCGGCGCGGACGAGGCCGTCAGTGAACTGGAGGAGATCAAGGACTTCCTCCAGGATCCGACCCGCTACCACGCCCTCGGCGCGAAGATCCCGCGCGGCGTGCTGCTCTACGGCCCGCCCGGCACCGGTAAGACCCTGCTCGCCCGCGCCGTCGCCGGTGAGGCCGGGGTGCCGTTCTACTCCATCTCCGGTTCGGACTTCGTGGAGATGTTCGTCGGTGTCGGCGCCTCCCGCGTGCGTGACCTGTTCAAGCAGGCCAAGGAGAACAGTCCCTGCATCATCTTCGTGGACGAGATCGACGCCGTCGGTCGCCACCGTGGCTCCGGCACCGGCGGTGGACACGACGAGCGTGAGCAGACCCTCAACCAGCTGCTGGTGGAGATGGACGGCTTCGGCGACCGCGAGGGCGTCATCCTCATGGCCGCCACGAACCGCCCCGACATCCTGGACCCGGCGCTGCTGCGCCCGGGTCGTTTCGACCGTCAGATCCCGGTGACCAACCCGGATCTCAAGGGCCGCGAGAAGATCCTCGAGGTCCATTCCAAGGGCAAGCCGCTGGGGCCGGACGCCGACCTGAAGTCCCTGGCCAAACGCACCGCCGGCATGTCGGGTGCGGATCTGGCCAACGTGCTCAACGAGGCCGCCCTGCTCACCGCCCGCATCGGCGGCAACGTGATCACCGCGGATGCACTCGAGGAGGCGACCGACCGCGTCATCGGTGGTCCGCGCCGCGAGGGCAAGATCATCTCCGAGAAGGAGAAGAAGGTCACCGCCTATCACGAGGGCGGCCACACTCTGGCTGCATGGGCGCTCAAGGACATCGAGCGCGTGTACAAGGTGACCATCCTCGCCCGCGGTCGCACCGGCGGCCACGCCATGACCGCCCAGGAGGACGACCGCGGCATGTACAACCGTGACGAGCTCTTCGCCCGTCTCGTGTTCGCCATGGGTGGCCGCGCCGCTGAGGAGCTGGTGTTCGGCGAGCCGACCACCGGCGCCTCAGCCGACATCGAGCAGGCCACCAAGATCGCCCGCGCCATGCTCACCGAATACGGCATGTCGCCGTCCCTGGGCACCGTCAAGTACGGCGAGGAGCAGGGCGATCCCTTCTCCGGCCGCCCGGGCGGCGGCTCCCTGGATTACTCGCCGGCCGTCGCGGCCAGGATCGACGAGGAGCTGCACATGCTTCTCGACGCCGCCCACCGCCAGGCCTACGACATCCTCGCCGAGCACCGCGATCACCTTGACACTCTCGCGGAGAAACTGCTGGAGAAGGAGACCCTGCGTCGACCGGACCTGGAGGTCCTCTTCGAGGGCATCGAGCCGCGTGAGGCCCTGGAGATCTTCCCGGGCCAGGACGATCGCTTCCCGCGTCAGGCCGGCCGTGAACCCGTGAAGACCCCGGTGGAGTTGGCCATCGAGCGTGGTGAGGAGCCGCCCAAGCGCTTCTCCCTCCTCGAGGCAACCCGGAAGGCCCGGGAGAAGCGTCAGACTGAACTCGCCGTGGCGGGGGTGTCGCTGGAGACACCGGAGGATTCGGACGCCGCGACCCCCTCCCCGGAATCCGTGCCCACCCCGCGCTACGGCGGCACGCCGCCGCCGGCGGACTGGACCGTGCCGGGTTGGTCGCCGAAGGACAACCCTTATGCCGCTGGTGCTGAGCACCCGGGCATGAAGAACTACAGCGCCGGGGAAACCCCGTCCGCCCCCGCCCGTCCGGAAACTCCGGAGAACCCGACCGAGGTCATCGGATTCCGCCTGCCGGATCATGAACAGCCCGAGAACGTGGGGGACGTGGGCGTCGCACGGCATGAAAAGCAGGACGAGCACAGCGAGCGGCCGGTGACGGGCGCTGATGAGATAGCCTCGCCGAGTGACACCGACACCACCCAGTTTCCGAAGGAGCACTAAAGTGACCGGACCCTTTGATCAGGAGCGGGCTGAGGCTGCCGTGCGGGAGCTGCTCATCGCGGTGGGCGAGAACCCCGAACGTGAGGGGCTGCGGGACACCCCCGCCCGTGTGGCGCGGGCGTACCGGGAGGTCTTCGCCGGGTTGCACTCTGACCCCACCGAGGTGCTCGAGCGCACCTTCGCGGAAGATCACCAGGAGCTGGTGCTGGTACGCGACATCCCCATCTACTCCACCTGCGAGCACCACCTGGTGCCGTTCTACGGCAAGGTCCACATCGGTTACATCCCCGGCAAGGAGGGGCACGTCACGGGCCTGTCCAAGCTGGCGAGGCTGGCAGACATGTACGCCAGGCGTCCGCAGGTCCAGGAGCGTCTGACCTCGCAGATCGCGGACGCGCTGGTGGACAAGCTGGGTGCGCAGGCCGTCATCGTGGTCATCGAGTGCGAGCACCTGTGCATGGCCATGCGCGGTATCCGCAAGCCGGGTGCCACGACGACCACCTCCGCGGTGCGCGGCGGCTTCAAGACCAACGCCGCATCCCGCGCCGAGGTCCTCAGCCTCATCCGGGGATAGGGGGAGAACACATGCGGGTCAACGATCTGACGGTGCCGGACCGGTGTCTGGTGATGGGCATCGTCAACGTCACGGAGGACTCCTTCTCCGACGGCGGGCAGTGGCTGGACATCGATGCAGCCATCGCCCACGGACGGGAGCTGGTGGCACAGGGCGCCGACATGATCGACGTCGGCGGTGAGTCCACCCGCCCCGGCGCCACGCGTGTCGACGCCGAGGTCGAGGCCGAACGCATCGCCCCCGTCATCCGGGCACTGACCCAGGAGGGGATCCCCACCTCCGTGGACACCATGCGTGCCTCCGTCGCGGCGGTCGCCGCGGAGGCGGGAGTCGCCATGATCAACGACGTCTCCGGCGGCCTGGCAGACCCGCAGATGTACCGCGTCATGGCGGACACCGACCTGCCCGTGTGCCTCATGCACTGGCGCACCGTCCAGTTCGGCGACGCCGCCGGTCGGGCAGATCATGGCGACGACGTGGTGCGTGACGTCCACGAGAGCCTCGGCCGCCTGGTCGACAACGCCCTGGCTGCCGGCGTATCGCGCGAGAACATCGTGCTGGATCCGGGGCTGGGCTTCGCCAAGTCGAGGGAGGACAACTGGGCGTTGCTCCACGCGCTGCCCTCCTTCATCGCCGGTGAGTTCCCCGTGCTGGTGGGAGCCTCCCGCAAGCGTTTCCTCGCTTCTGTGCGTGCTGACCGTGGCCTGGTCGGCGTCCCCGCCGACGCCGACCCGGCCACCGCCGCCGTCACGGCGATCTCCGCCCAGATGGGTGCGTGGGGTGTCCGCGTGCACAATGTGCCGGTGTCCCGGGACGCCGTCGATGTCGCAGCAGCCTGGAATTCGGGAGGCCCCCGTGGCTGACCGCATCGAACTCCGGGGTCTGGAATGCTTCGGCTACCACGGGGTCTTCCCCGAGGAGAAGCGCGACGGCCAGACCTTCATCGTGGACGTCACCTGCTGGCTGGACGTCGCCGAGGCAGCGGCCACCGATGATCTGTCATTGACCGTCAACTACGGTGAGCTCGCCGAGATCGCGGTGTCGGTCGTGCAGGGCGAACCGCGCGACCTCATCGAGACGGTCGCCGTGGAGATCGCGGACCACGCGATGGCCACGTTCGGGCTGCTGCACGCCGTCGAGGTGACCATCCACAAGCCTGACGCACCCATCCCGCACACCTTCGCCGATGTGGCGGTGGTGGCGCGTCGTTCACGCCGTTCGCAGGCCCAGTTCAGGAACGCCTGATGCGTGCTGTCCTGTCCATCGGCTCCAACATGGCCGACCGGTGGACTCTGCTGCGCGGGGTCGCCGAAGAGTTCCGTGGTGAGATCGTCGCGGCATCCCCGGTGTACGCCACCCCGCCGTGGGGCGTGACCGACCAGGGGGAGTTCCTCAACGCCGTGCTCATCGTCGACGTCGACTCCACCCCGCTGGAACTGCTGCGTCGCGGTCAGCGGCTGGAGGATGCCGCTGAACGCGTCCGGGAACGTCACTGGGGGCCGCGCACCCTCGACGTCGACGTGGTCACCGTCATCGATCCGGCGGAGCTGATCTCCGATGATCCCGTGCTCACGCTCCCGCACCCCTTCGCCCACGAGCGGGCATTCGTGCTCGTGCCGTGGCTGGCCGCGGACCCTTCCGCCGCGCTGCGCGGGATCCCCGTCGTCGAGCTCATCGCCAGACTGGACCCGGCTGAGGTGGCGGGAATCGTCGAGGCGGGGAGACTGTAGGCATGCAGCGCACACCGATCGTAGGGCTCGTCGCCGCAGGGGGCTTCACCGCTGCCGTTGCGGCGATCCTCACCTGGCGGTTCTACGGTTCCATGATGACGGTTCCCGTCACCGTGTCCATCTTCCTCTGGGTGATGGCGGCGGTGTGCGTCTACTTCGCCTGGAAGGTCCGTGATCAGATGGCGGGCGGCCGCATCGGCCAGGACCGCAGTCAGCTCAATCCCCTGACGGCGGCGATGTTCCTGGTGATCGGCAAGGCCTCCGCGTGGACGGGGGCGATCGTCGGTGGCGTGTACCTGGGCATCGGCAGTTTCATAGTCCCGCAGATCGGTGAGCTCGCCGCAGCCGGCGACGATCTGCCTGGTGTGGCCGCCAGTGCCGTGGGTGGCATCGCCCTTTCCGCGGCCGGTGTCTATCTCGAACGACACTGCGAGGCACCGCCACCCGCCGAAGGGGAACCAGTTGGTTAGAGTAGAGCCCATGAATGAGGAGCAGACGTCAGGTGGTGTGGATCGCGGTCAGATAATGCTGGTCGGGCTGGTCGTCCTCGCCTTTATCGCGAGTATCGTCATGCTGTTCACGGACAGCGACGGTGCTCTCAAACTCGCCCTGCTCGCGGCCCTGTGGGCGGCGATCCTCGGCTTCTTCCTGGTGTTCCGTTACCGTCGGGAGGCAGACACCGCCCGCCGTGAACTCTCCCACCACGCAGAGCTCCACGACGTCGAGGTCGCCCGCGCCAGCGCCGAGCGCGAGGCTCGTGCGGATACCCGCGCGCTGGAGCTGCGCGATCAGCAGCACGCCCGGGACACGGAGGTTCTCAAGGACATCCAGCGGGAACTCGCCGGCATCCGCGCTCAGCTGGAGGAACTGGCCGGCCGCGAATTCGAGTACGAGCCCGCCGCTCTGCGCGCCGAGGCGCAGCGAATCATGGAACTTGAGCGCGTGACCTTCTCCGACCCGGCGGAGTTCGACGAGCCTGATGAGTCCGAGATCCCCGAGCCCGCTGAGCCGCCGAAGGTCGACGGCCGCATCACCGGCGCGCCCTCCCTGGATGCCGTCACCGGCCGACTCGGCCAGCAGCCCACCCGCCCGCAGGCCAATCCGTTGGCGGACCTCATCGCGGAGAATGCCCGGCGCGAGGAGATGGATGAGACCCGCGTCTTCGACACCGGTTCTTTCCAGGCAGTGAGCTGGGCCGGTGGTGGCAGGAAGCACTCAGCCGAGCCGGAGCCGGCGGCCGAGCCGGAGACCACCCCGGTGGTCAAGCAGGAGACCATCACCGAGCAGGAGGACCGTCGGGGTCGGCGTCGGCGCGACGAGAAGACCGAGGGCGTCTCCGTCGCCGAGCTGCTGGCACGCTCCCGGGACGACCAGGAGTAGAGGTGCAGGCACCCCGCATGCGGGTCGGCGTCTACGGCGACACTCGGTTGTCCACCCTGCCTGACCAGCTCGCACAGGTCGGACACGACGTCTACTACCTCGACTACGACCCCGATCCGCCGAGCCTCGAAGAGCTCGACATGGTCATCCTGGAGGTGCGGGAGTCGTTGCTGGAGGCGGCCGTCGAGAAGCTCGCGGAACGGTCGCGTCGAGGCCAGATCTTCGTGCACACCTCGCTGTCCCACGGCGTGCAGATCATGGATCCGCTCGAGGTCACCGGCGCAGTCGTGATGGCGCTCGGCGAGCTGGGCCCGCAGCGGTGGGCCGTGACCACGGTCGACGAGGTCGGCGACACAATCTCCGACCTCCTCGTGGGCGAGATCGGTGCCAGCGGCTTCCATTTCACCGACGCCGAGCGGCTCCGCGCCGGCGCCGCCGTGACGTACGTCCGGGTCGTGCACACCCTCCGGCAGGACGCGGTGCGTCTGCTGTCCGACGTCCTGGGCACCGCCCAGGAGGCCAGCGACATCGCCGATACGCTGGGCACCCTTCGTCACCTTCCCGACGTCGCCGGGTTGCGCGCGCAGTGGGAGGCCATCGACAACCCCGGCCAGGCACGCGCCTTCCGGCAGGCTTCCCGACGTGTCGCCGAAACCCAGCACAACCAGGACGTCGAGCTCTGGGCAATTCAAGAGGAGAAACTGTGAGCTTCACACCAGGTCAGGCCATCGAATTCGAGGCCGAACAGATCGCCGTTCTGGCCCGCGCCATGCGCAGGAGCGGCCGACCGGTGGTGCTCGTTCCCCTGGGGGTGGGCCTGCACGCCGGTCATATCGCGCTCGTGCGAGCTGCCCGGCGGCTGCCGCGCGCGGTGGTCATCGTCGCCTGGGCAGGCGAGGACGTGCCAGCAGATTTCGCTGCTGAGGGCGTGGACGCCGTCTTCCGCTATGACCAGAACGCCCTCTGGCCCCGCGGCCTGCGGACCCTGGTCCAGCCCGTCGACCTGGACCTCGAGCCCGTCGACGAGGTCGCCCGCCAGCTCACCCTCGAGCTGACCCTCATCAACATTGTCGGCCCCTCCGACGTGGTCGTCGGGGAGAAGGACTACGAACAGATGCGCGCCCTGCAGGCCGCCATCACCGATCTGCACCTGCCGTTGAAGCTCCACGGTGTTCCCGTCGTCCGCCTGCCCGGCGGTCTGGCCGTCTCCCTGCGCAACGCGGGCGTCGCGGAATCCGCCCGTGAGCAGACCGTGGCGCTGTCCGCGGCCCTGACCGCCGGGGCTTATGCCGCTGAGCACGGGGCCGAGGCCGTCCTCGAGGTCGCCCGCAGCGTCCTCGACACGGTCGGCGTGGTCGCGGACTACCTGGAGGTCCGCGGCCTGGACCTCGGGGACGCACCTGAGATCGGCGACGCCCGCCTGCTCGTCTCGGCGAACATCGGCGGGGTGCGGCTCATCGACAACGTCGGCCTGCCGCTGGGCATCGGCTTCCGCAACATCGAGGGGTAGGGGCTGGCCCCGGTCGGATGAGGCGAGGCTTCGTCCGATGTGACATCGCGTTCGACGCCTGAACTCGCTGACCTGGGAGAACACAAAGACGAGCTCTCGTACGATGTGACATCGGACGAGAGCTCGTCTTTGTTGATCCACTTCCTGTGCCATCCCCGGTCTCCCGGGTCACCGTGTTCCTCCGGGAAAACCCGGAAGTTCGGGAATGGTGTCAGGGCTTTCAGGTGTCGCTACTTGACGCCGATCTCGCCGCCGTTGGCCTTCCACACCACGACCGCAGCCGGGCGCGGGATGGAGTTGCCGCCGTCCGGCCAGTGGGAGGCGGGGTTCTCGATGGAGGCATCGTCGGTCTCGCCCGGGTGCTGGACGTTGACGAGGACGCGCTGCCTGTCGACGATCGGGCCACAGGTCTCAGCCGCGTTCGGGACAGTGAGGAAGCACTTGAGCTCGCCTCGGTTCGGGCCCTCGACGGTCAGGGCGTAGAGACCGTCGTTGGAGCCGAGGGCGTTGCCGTCGGTGGAGATCCACAGGTTGCCGTACTCGTCGAAAGCCAGGTTGTCCGGGCAGGAGATCGGGGAGACCTTGGACTTGTCGAAGCCGCCGAAGTATGTGTAAGCCTCCTCCGGATCACCACAGACCAGGATGAGGTTCCACGTGAAGCGCTCGCCGGCGTGGTCGTCGTCGATCTCCATGACGAGGCCGTTCTTGTTCTCCTTGACCGGCGCGTATTCGGTGACGCCTTCCAGGGACTTCTCGGCTGCGCCGCGGTACTTGTTGTTGGTCAGGGCCATGTAGACCTTGCCGGTGACCGGAGACGCCTCGACGTCCTCGGGGCGGTCCATCTTGGTGGCACCGACGACGTCGGCGGCCTCCCGGGTGAAGATGGCGACCTCCTCGGCGGAGAAGCCGGCGATGCGGGAGGTGGCGTTGCCGTCCTCGTCCACGGTCAGCAGCGGCGCCCAGTGGCCCGAGCCGTCGAAGGCGCCGTCGGCGGGGAGCTGCGCGGAGCCGTCGATCTCGGCGGTGGGGGAGTTGCCCTCCATCACAGCGACATACAGGGTGCCGTGATCCAGGATGGACATGTTGTGGTCGAGGTCGCCCTCGATCATCTTGCGGGAGGAGACGAACTTGTAGAGGTACTCGAAGCGGGCGTCATCGCCGGAGTAGCAGACCACGGTGCCGTCGTCGGTGATGTGGATGTTGCCGGCCTCGTGCTTGAAGCGGCCCAGGGCGGTGTGCTTGACGGGGGTGGAGTTGGGGTCGAAGGGGTTGAGCTCGACGATGTAACCGAAACGGTTGACCTCGTTCGGCTCCTTGGAGACGTCGAAGCGGTCGTCGAAAAGCTCCCACCTGCGGCCTGAGCCACCCTTCGGGATGCCCAGACGGTCCAGGGATTTGCGGGTGCGCTCGTCGGTGACGGAGGCGGAGTTGGCGAAGTACTGGTCGAAGTTCTCCTCGCCCGAGAGGACGGTGCCCCACGGGGTGACGCCGCCGGCGCAGTTGTTCAGGGTGCCCAGGACGATCTCGCCGGAGCTGTCCGCGGAGGTCTTGACGAAGTCGGAGCCGGCGGCCGGTCCGGTGAGGCGGAACTCGCTGGTGGCGGTGAGGCGGCGGTTGAGCGGGCCGAACTCGCGCCTGAGCTCGCCGGTGCGGCCGGACTTGGAGACCTCGAGGACGGTCATGCCGTGGTTTGCCCAGCCGATCTCCACCTGCTCCCGGGTCGGGTTGGCGGGGTCGTAGCCCGGATGCATGTGCGGTTCGGTGGTGTACTCGTGGGAGGCCACGTAGACCATGCGGTTGGGGTCGGTGGGGTGATCGAGGAGGCCGGCGAAGTCGTTGTTGAAGCCGAACTGCCCGGCAGCCGCCTCGGGGGTCTGTTTGTTGACGTCGAAGGCCGGGGCGCCCTCGATGACCGGGTCACCCCAGGCGATGAGGATGGACTGCTGGTAGCCGCCCGGAATGACGACCTGGTCCTTCTGATTCGGGGCGACCGGGGCGAACTGCATGCCCCTGGCGGAGTCGAGCAGGGGGTTGCCGGAGGATGAACCTGCGTTTGCGGAAGAGCCGAAGGGGGCAGCTGCTGCGGCGGGGGCGAGGGAGGCCATTGCGGCGCCGCCACCGACTGTGAGAACGGTGAGGCTGCCGGCCTTCAGCGCTGAGCGGCGGGACATCATGTCGCCGAAGTAGGGGTTGTCCGACTTGTTCTCACACTCGCCGAAGCAGGCGTTGCCGCACTTGTAGGTGCAGGTGACGGAGCTGCGGGAAGAGGTGAATTTGCTGCTGAAAAGATTGAGACCCTTCAGGGTCATGGTGTCCTCCGGAGTCTGAGAATTAACAATTGAGACTGATGGGACCTTAAGGAGGGCAGGTGTCCCCATGGTGATATCTAGAAGAAGAGTTGGTGAACGGGGGTAGGGGCGCCCCAAAAAGACCTATTTAACACAGGAATAACTGTGTAATATCGTGGCGAACCGTCACCGACCACCCCCCAAGGAGTGAGACCACTTTGTTCGTCACCACTGAGCCCACCTCCCGTGACCGCCATCTGAAGCCGGAGAACGAGGAGATCATCAAGGCCACCCTGCCCGCCGTCGGCGAGAACATCGGGACCATCGCCAAGACCTTCTACCGCACCATGTTCGGCAAGCACCCCGAGCTGCTGGCCAACACCTTCAACCGCGGCAACCAGAAGTCGGGCGAGCAGCAGAAGGCGCTGGCCGCCTCCGTCGCCACGTTCGCCTCCATGCTTGTCAACCCGGATGCCCCGGACCCGGTGGACCTGCTCAAGCGCATCGGCCACAAGCACGTGTCGCTCGGTATCACCGAGGACCAGTACCAGGTCGTCTACGAGAACCTCTTCGCCGCGATCGTGGAGGTGCTCGGCGCGGACGTCGTCACCGCCGAGGTGGCCGGGGCGTGGAGCGAGGTCTACTGGATCATGGCCGACGTGCTCATCACCTTCGAGAAGGAGCTCTACGCCTCCGACGGCGTCAGGCCGGGCGACGTCTTCCGCGAGGTCACGGTCGTGGAGAAGGACGCGATCTCCGACCACGTCACCGTCTACGTCCTCGAGGGCGAGCTGACCAAGCCCCTGCCGGGCCAGTACACCTCCATCGGCGTCGTACTCGAGGACGGCGCGCGCCAGCTCCGCCAGTACTCCATCATCGCGCAGCGGCCGGGCAGCTACACCATCGCCGTGGAGACCGAGGGCGAGGTCTCGACCCACCTCCGCGAGAAGGTCAACGTCGGCGACACCATCCAGGCAACCCTGGCCGCCGGTGACCTGGTCCTGGACAGCGGCGAGGGTCACGATCCCCTGGTCCTGGTCTCCTCCGGCATCGGCTCCACCCCGATGGTGGGCATGCTCAGCTACCTGGCACGCACCGGTTCCGAGCGCCCGACGCTGTACCTGCACGCCGACGACTCCGAGGCGCTCCACGCCCAGCGCGCACACACCACCACGCTCCTGGAGAAGCTGCCGAACGTGCAGGCCGAGGCCTGCTACCGCACCGAGGGAGTGCTTGTCGACGTCGCGAAGCACGACCTCAGCGGCGCGGACGTCTACCTCTGCGGCGGCAACGCCTTCCTCCAGGCCGTCCGCGACGACCTGGCGAAGCTGCCGGACGACAAGGCTCCGAAGTCCGTCCGCTTCGAGCTCTTCTCCCCGAACGACTGGCTGCTGGGCTAGGACGTCACGCCCTCATCCGAAGAAGTGGATGAGGGCTCCGACGACGAATGCGAACGCGGCCAGCGACGCGCAGGCGAACTCGAGCAGCATCCCCAGGCCCATGGCTTTCATGGCGGCCAGCGACGAGCGCCAGGCGGCGGCGAGATCGCGTCGGCGGGTGAACTCTGCGAGCAGCAGGCCGAGGGCGAAGCCCAGGAAGAGGCCGATCACCGGAATGATGAACATTCCCGCGATGCCCACCACGACACCGACCAGTACCGGACCGTTGGGGATGCGATGCGCGCGCATCTGGCGTCCCGTCAGGACGAGGGAGGCGCTCATCCCGATCAGGGCCAGGGCCACGCCGATGAGCCCTGCCGTCCATGACACGGTGGTGCCGATCAGCCATGCCCACGTGACCAGGACGATGATTGTCAGGATGGAACCGGGGAGGACGGGGATGACCGTGCCCAGGACGCCGACGACGAGCAGTGAGCCGGCGACGGCGGTGGCGATGACGTCGAAGGTGGAAGAGTCCATGGGGCCAGTGTCCCACCTGCCCCATGCCTCCGCTCGCGGCGCCCGACTAGCCTTCGACTTTCGGTGGCCTCCCGCGCCGGGGGAGCTCGCCGACATCGCGGGGCAGGCGGCCTGCCTTACGCAGGGAATCGCGCAGCATGACCTCAATCTGAGCGTTCACGCTGCGTGTTTCGTCGTCTGCCCAGCGTGCGATGGCCTCGTGGACGGCCGGATCGATGCGCAGGGCGAGATTCTTGCGTGCCATGGTTCTAGGTGTACAGGCTGCCGGTGTTGATCATCGGCTGGGGGTTTGAGTCGGAGCACAGTACGACCAGGAGATTGGACACCATGGCCGCGCGACGCTCGGGGTCAAGGTCCACGATCTGCTTGGCTTCGAGCTGGGCCAGGGCGGACTCGACCATGGTGACGGCGCCCTCGACGATGGTCTCGCGGGCGTCGACAATTGCGGCGGCCTGCTGTCGCTGGAGCATCGACTGGGCGATTTCCGGGGCGTAGGACAGGGCGGAGATGCGGGCCTCGATGATCTCCAGGCCGGCGACCTTGACCCGGGCGGCGACCTCGTCGGCAAGCTCCCGGGAGACCAGGTCCGTGGAGCCGGACAGTGAGGGCAGCTGGGCGGTGCCGCCGTCGTAGGGGTGGGAGGTGGCGACGTGGCGTAGGGCGGACTCGGACTGGGAGTGGATGAACTCCTCGACGTTCTCCACCGCGAAGGTGGCCTTGGCTGTGTCGGCGACCTGCCAGACGATGATCGCGCCGATGATCACGGGATTGCCGTTGAGATCGTTGACCTTGATCTCGTTGGTCTCGAAGTTGCGCACCCGCACGCTGACCTTGGTGGAGTAGGCGAGCGGCGGGATCAGGGACAGGCCCGTGCGGCGGTTGGTGCCCAGGTAGCGGCCGAAGAACTGGACCACGTGGGTGTGGCCGGGGGAGATGACCCGGATCATCGGGGCGAGGATGACGGAGATGAGGACGGCCACGACGCCGAGTGCGATTCCGGCGGCCCGGTCACGCTCCACTCCCCAGATGAACAGGCCGATGCCGCCCGGGAAGAGGATGAGGAGGGTGAGGATGAGGGCGCCTGCAGCGCCCGCACCAGCGGTCCAGCCCGGTTTCTCTGTGATGGTCACCTTCGCGCCATCATGTCCGACGGGACGGTCGGCTACTTCTGCGGCAGGGTGTGGTGTTGACATGGGGTGGAGTCCTTCCGGGGTGGGAGAGTATCTGATATCAGATTAATCTAAGTGATATCAGATTTCTACCCGAATGGACGTGGTGGCCCGTTTCCGCAGCAGGGGGACCCGTGGACTATCCTTGGTGACCGTGAGCGAGCAGAAGAATTCCCAGGCAAATAAGGCCGAAACCGGCAACGATCTTCCCGAGCAGCTGCGCATCCGCCGCGAGAAGCGTGCCCGCCTGCTCGACTCCGGCGTCGAGCCCTACCCCGTCACCGTCGACCGCACCATCTCCCTGAGTGAGCTGCGTGAGAAATTCGTCGTCGTCGCCGAGGGGGAGGAGCCGGAGCGGGCCGAGGGCGTCACCTACCTCGCCGCCGGCGATGAGACTGAGGTCGAGGTTGCCGTCGTCGGCCGCCTGATCTTCATGCGCAACACCGGCAAGCTCTGCTTCGCCACCCTGCAGGCCGGCGACGGCACCCAGCTGCAGGCCATGCTGTCCCTGGCCGAGGTCGGACAGGAGTCCCTCGACTCCTGGAAGGCCGACGTCGACCTCGGAGACTTCGTGTCCGTCCGCGGCAAGGTCATTGCTTCTCGACGCGGCGAGCTCTCCGTCATGGCCACCACCTGGCAGATGGCGGCCAAGGCCCTGCGCCCGCTGCCCGTCGCCTTCGCCGACCTGAGCGAGGACACCCGCGTCCGTCATCGTTACACCGACCTGATCATGCGTGAGCAGGCCCGCAATGCCGCGCTGACCCGCATCAAGGTCATGCGCGCACTGCGCAACCACCTCGAGTCCGAGGGCTTCTACGAGATCGAGACCCCGATGCTCCAGACCCTCCACGGTGGCGCTGCCGCACGACCCTTCATCACCCACTCCAACGCCTTTGATCTTGACCTCTACCTGCGCATCGCGCCGGAGCTCTTCCTCAAGCGCGCCGTCGTGGGCGGCCTGGAGCGTGTCTTCGAGGTCAACCGCAACTTCCGCAACGAGGGCAGCGACTCCACCCACAGCCCCGAGTTCGCCATGCTGGAGACCTACCAGGCCTGGGGTGACTACACCGACGGCGCCGACATGATCCGCGGCCTCGTGCAGGCCATCGCTCTCGAGGTCTTCGGCTCCACCACCGTGACCTGGGCAGACGGCACCGAGTTCGACCTCGGCGGCGAGTGGCCCGTCATCGAGATGTACCCCTCGCTCAACGAGGAACTGCAGAAGAGGTTCCCCGGCCAGCCCGAGGTCACCGTCGACTCCACCGTCGCCGAGCTCAAGGCGATCGCCGACGTCGTCGGCCTCGGAGTCCCCAGCGACGGCGGCTGGGGCCACGGCAAGCTCGTCGAGGAGATCTGGGAGCTGCTCTGCGAGGACCGGTTGCAGGGCCCGATCTTCGTCAAGGACTTCCCCGTCGAGACCTCCCCGCTCACCCGCCAGCACCGTTCCAAGCCGGGTCTGACCGAGAAGTGGGACCTCTACGTCCGCGGCTTCGAACTGGCCACCGGCTACTCCGAGCTCGTCGACCCGGTCATCCAGCGCGAACGCTTCGCCGACCAGGCCCGCCTCGCCGCCGGGGGCGACGAGGAGGCCATGATCCTCGACGAGGAATTCCTCGCCGCCATGGAACAGGGCATGCCCCCGACCGCCGGTTGCGGCATGGGCGTCGATCGCCTGCTCATGGCGCTGACCGGCCTGGGTATCCGCGAAACCGTCCTCTTCCCGCTGGTCAAGCCGGAACAGAAGTAATTCAGGCGGAGTCGGGATCCGGCCAGGTCCCGGCGTCACCCTCACCGTGCGTCAAACCTGACATCACGCCACCAGCCATCACTGTGATGTCCGGGTTTATTGGCGCGAAGTCGTCGTAGCGAAGTCGGCGTGTCTCCCCGGACCACGCTTCACCTGACCCTGCAACCCGGCCGAGGCCGAACTGTGGACAATCCCCGGTTATCCACAGTCACAGGCATTCCATGTCGGATGACCGTTGCTCGGCAGGAGGGCATCGTCGATAGTGGGACGCATGGAGAACTGGGGGGAAATCTACGGGTTGATCAATCTCACGAGACTGAAGATTTCAGACCGAGACGTCCTGGAGCAGCTGACGGACGGGACTCTGCGCCGGTTGACGGCGGAGGTCGTGGTCAACAGGGGTGTCTACGACAGGCTGCCACCCTGGGAACGTGCGACGGCGAGGGCGTTCGCGGTGGGGATGACCATGGACAAGGCGGTGATCGGGGGACAGGCCGCTGCGCGACTGTGGGGACTCCAGACACTGGGCGTCGAAAGTACGGTGCCGTGTTACCTCCCGGACGGAGGCACCCCGAAGTCGCCGAAACTATGGCCTGACGGGGTCACCTACCGCTACGGGCACCTGCCGACCAGGGACGTCCGGGAATGTCACGGCATCCGCGTTACCGGCCTGATCAGCACTTTCCTTGATATCGCGTGCCATGAGAATCTGCATGCGACGGTTGTCGCCATCGACTCAGCTCGTGCGCGATGGAGCAGAATCACCCGGGGTTCGCTGCTTAAGGAAATTGTCGCACTGCGCCGCCGACGCGGAATCGGGGTGCTCCGGGAGGCGGTTGAGCTTTCCGTTCAGAATTCAGGCAGCGCACAGGAGACCCGGGCACGGCTGATCCTCGAGGAGGCTGATCTACCCGGAGTGGAAACCGTTGAAATACAGGTGAGGTTTGACCGCGAGGAGGGAAAGCGCTTCTACGTCGTTGACTTCCTCATCAACGGTTGGATCGTGGTGGAGGTTGATGGACTCGTGAAGTACCGGTCTCACAGCCCCGAAGATCTCCGGGCCACGATCAGGGCCGAGCGGGACCGCGAGAAATTCTTCACCAACCGCGGTTACAGGGTCCTCCGTATTGCCCCGAGCCACCTGAACGCCGTCGACGGCGAGGAATGTGATTTCCTCCGCCTCCTGCGTCTCACGCTTCTCGAGGAACCTCCGGCCCATCTCCGCCGTTCTGCGTAGCCGCACCCACACCTTCGGAAGTGGTGGCACACTTCACCTGCCCCTCCGGGACATCCATCTGGATGGTCTCCGCCCGTATCCCCGCCGATGAGCCTCCACGGTCACGGAGGTGCCGGCATGGTCCCGGTCGCCGTCATCTTCGTGTAATTCGGCCCCGGGTTCAGGCCAGATGGCGTCGTCCTACCCGGAGCGCTACAGTGAACATCTTTGTTCAGGGCCCTCCGGAAGGTTTCAGCTTGAGTTCCACGAAAAACACCGCACCCGGTCTGTCGGCCGAGGTGAAGGTCATTCTCACCGTGCTGGTCGGTTCGGCGCTGGTGATGTTCCTCAACGAGACGATCCTGTCGGTGGCGCTGCCGTCGATCATGGCGGACTTCGACATTCCGGCAACCACCGCCCAGTGGCTCACCACCGGCTTCATGCTGACCATGGCGGTGGTCATTCCCATGACCGGCTGGGTGTTGCAGAGATTCTCCACCAAGCAGGTCTTTCTCGCGGCGGTGACCAGCTTCCTGGTGGGCACGCTCGTCGCAGCCGCCGCACCGACCTTCGGGATTCTGCTGGCCGGCCGCATCGTCCAGGCGGTCGGCACGGCCCTGATCATGCCGCTGCTCATGACGGTGGCGCTCACTGTCGTTCCCGCGAACCGGCGGGGTTCGATCATGGGCATCATCTCGATCGTCATGTCGGTCGCCCCGGCGCTCGGTCCGACGGTCTCCGGCTTCATCCTCAACCGTTTCACGTGGCACTGGCTGTTCTGGCTGGTGGTCCCGCTCATCGTCATTGCGCTGCTCCTGGGCGGGTTCTTCATCCGCAACATCGGTGACACCAACCGCGCGCCCTTCGACCCGCCGTCCGTGGTGCTCGCGGCGTTGGCGTTCGGCGGTCTGGTCTACGCGCTGAGCACGCTGGGTACGAACCTGCAGATGGCGCTCGTGGTGGCGGTCATCGGCGTCCTGGCGCTCGTCGCCTTCGTGTGGCGTCAGCTCAGGCTCGAGATCCCGCTTCTCGATCTACGCCCGTTCACCATCCGTAACTACACGGTTTCCGTCGTCGTCGCGCTGCTGGTGATGGGCACCCTCCTCGGCGTGATCATGGTCCTGCCGATCTATCTGCAGACCGGCCTCGGGATCTCCGCTCTGGTCACGGGCCTGATGCTCATGCCAGGTGGTCTGGCTTCCGGACTGCTGGCTCCTTTCATCGGTCGGCTCTACGACTCCGTCGGCCCCCGCCCCCTGCTCATTCCGGGCGCCCTGCTGCTCACCGGCGGGGTCTGGGCGATGACCCGCCTGGGCATCCACTCCACCGTCGCTGAGGTCGTCACCATGCACATCGTCTTCTCCCTGGGGCTGGCACTGATGATGACCCCGCTGATGACCACCGCGCTGGGTTCCCTGCCCTCCCGCCTGTACGGTCACGGCTCCGCGATCCTCAACACCCTGCAGCAGCTGGCGGGGGCGACGGGCACCGCGGTGCTCATCGCGGCGCTGTCCTTCGGGACCCAGGCGTCCCGCGACCGGGGCGTCGGCCTGTCGCAGGCCACCGCCGACGGTGCGCACACCGCCTTCGTGGTGGCCGGCGTCATGGCGATCCTCGTCCTGGTGGCCAGCCCCTTCGTCACCAAGGTGGCGGAGGAGCAGCAGGAGGAGGGGCAGGCCGCCTGAAGCTGACGCTAGCCCCGCGGCTTGCCCTCCACGAAGCCGGCGTCCGACTGCACGCCGACGACCGCGCGGTCCCGGAATGACACCAGATCAGCCGCTCCCGCATAGGTGAACGCGGAACGCACACCGGACGTGATGCGGTCCACCAGGTGCTCGACGCCACCGTCGCGCGGGTCGAGGTAGATCCGCGCCGTGGAGATACCCTCCTCGAACATCGCCCGACGTGCCAGCTCGAAGGCCGCGACGCCGGTGTTGCGGCGTTCGACGGCGCGTCGGGACGCCATGCCGAAGGACTCCTTGTACATTCTTTCGTCACTGTCGATGTGCAGGTCCCCGGGGGATTCGAAGGTGCCGGCGAACCAGGATCCGATCATCACGTTCGACGCGCCGGCCGCCAGCGCCAGGGCGACGTCGCGCGGATCGCGCACGCCGCCGTCGGCCCACACATGGGCGCCGAGCTCCCGGGCAGCCGCGGCGCATTCCAGAACGGCCGAGAACTGCGGTCGGCCCACGCCGGTCTGCATGCGGGTGGTGCACATCGCGCCCGGCCCGACGCCGATCTTGACGATGTCCGCCCCCGCCGCCACCAGATCACGCACGCCCTCCGCGGTCACCACGTTTCCGGCCACCACCGGCACCTCCACTCCGAACGCGCGGACCCGCCGGAGGGCGTCCAGCATGGACTGCTGATGGCCGTGCGCGGTGTCGACGACGAGGATGTCGGCACCGGCGTCGATGAGCTTCTCGACGTCCGCCTCAATGTCTGAGTTGATGCCGATCGCCGCGCCGACCCGCAACCGGCCCGACCCGTCGACGGCGGGCCGGTAGACGGAGGAACGTAGCGCGGCGGAGCGGGTGAACAGTCCGACGAGGCGATTCTCGGAATCCACCACCGGTGCGAGCTTGCGGCTGGCGGCCACCAGCGCATCGAAGCCGTCCCGGGGGGAGATGCCGTCGGGCAGGGTCATCAGCGAGGTGGCCATCAGCGTGTGGACCTGGGTGAAGTTGTCCGAGTCGAAGAGATCTTTGGCGGTGATCAGACCGATGGGGCGCTCGCCGTCAACGACCACGGCCGCTCCGTGGGCACGCTTGTGGAGCAGGTTCCGGGCGTAGCCGACAGTGTGGTGCGGTTTGACGATGATCGGCGTCTCGTAGACCAGATGTGCCCCCTTGACCCGCGCGATCGTCTCCGCGGCGATGTCGGCGGGCACATCCTGCGGGAGGATCGCCATGCCACCGCGCCGGGCGATCGTCTCCGACATCCGCCGTCCGGACACCGCCGTCATGTTGGCGACGACGAGGGGGATCGTGGTCCCGGAGCCGTCGTCGGTGGACAGGTCCACCGAGAAGCGGGAACGCACCTCCGAGTGTGACGGCACCATGAACACGTCGGAGTAGGTCAGCTCATGGGGCGGGGCGGTGTCGTTGAGGAAGCGCATGTGGCCGACGTTACAAGTTCGGCGGCTAAGCGTCGCGGCTTCCCGTCGATCGAGGAATATTGACGATGTTCGCTAAAGGCGTACATGCCCGTGACCTGCGCATACAGCGCAGCATTGGCGCGGGACATGGAAGAGTGCAAATAGTTTGCTACTCCCGCGCGTTAGAGTGGATGACAAGTTAGGCACAAAAGACAGGGGTAACGACATGTTTGAACGGTTCACCGATCGTGCACGCCGCGTCATCGTGCTGGCGCAGGAGGAAGCGCGGCTGCTCAACCACAATTACATCGGCACCGAGCACATCCTGCTCGGCCTCATCCACGAGGGCGAGGGTGTGGCGGCGAAGGCTCTGGAGTCCATGGGCATTTCGCTGGACGCCGTGCGCCAGGAGGTTGAGGAGATCATCGGTCACGGCACCCAGCCGCATACCGGCCACATCCCCTTCACTCCGCGCGCCAAGAAGGTCCTGGAGCTCTCGCTCCGCGAGGGGCTTCAGATGGGGCACAAGTACATCGGCACTGAGTTCCTGCTGCTCGGACTCATCCGTGAGGGTGAGGGCGTGGCCGCCCAGGTGCTGGTGAAGCTGGGCGCTGACCTGCCGCGCGTGCGTCAGCAGGTCATCCAGCTGCTCTCCGGCTACGAGGGCGGCCAGGGCGCGAACCCGGAGGCCACCCCGGAGGCCGGTGCAGGTCCGGTCGGTGCCGGTACCGGTGCGGCCCGTGGTGGCCAGCCCGGACAGGGCGGTCCCGGTGACCGTTCCAGCTCGCTGGTTCTCGACCAGTTCGGCCGTAACCTCACCCAGGCGGCCAGGGAAGGCAAGCTCGACCCGGTCGTCGGCCGTGACAAGGAGATCGAGCGCATCATGCAGGTGCTCTCGCGTCGTACCAAGAACAACCCGGTTCTCATCGGTGAGCCCGGCGTCGGCAAGACCGCGGTCGTCGAGGGCCTGGCCCTGGACATCGTCAACGGCAAGGTGCCGGAAACCCTCAAGGACAAGCAGGTCTACTCCCTCGATCTGGGTTCCCTGGTGGCCGGTTCCCGCTACCGCGGTGACTTCGAGGAGCGCCTGAAGAAGGTGCTCAAGGAGATCAACCAGCGCGGTGACATCATCCTGTTCATCGACGAGATCCACACCCTGGTGGGTGCGGGTGCCGCCGAGGGCGCCATCGACGCCGCCTCGCTGCTGAAGCCGAAGCTGGCCCGCGGTGAGCTGCAGACCATCGGTGCGACCACGCTGGACGAGTACCGCAAGCACATCGAGAAGGACGCCGCCCTGGAGCGTCGTTTCCAGCCGGTCCAGGTGCCGGAGCCCTCCGTCGAGCTGACCATCGAGATCCTCAAGGGTCTGCGTGACCGGTACGAGGCTCACCACCGTGTCTCCATCACCGACGGTGCACTGGTCGCTGCGGCGAACCTCTCGGACCGCTACATCAACGACCGTTTCCTGCCGGACAAGGCTGTCGACCTCATCGATGAGGCTGGCGCCCGCATGCGCATCAAGCGCATGACCGCCCCTGAGGGCCTGCGTGAGATTGATGATCGTATCGCCGACGTCCGCCGCGAGAAGGAGGCGGCGATCGATGCACAGGACTTCGAGAAGGCCGCCGGCCTGCGCGACAAGGAGCGCAGGCTGGGGGAGGAGCGCGCTGAGAAGGAGAAGCAGTGGCGCTCGGGTGATCTCGAGGAGATCGCGGAGGTCGGCGAGGAGCAGATCGCCGAGGTCCTGGGTGCCTGGACCGGCATCCCGGTGTTCAAGCTGACCGAGGAGGAGTCCTCGCGACTGCTGCGCATGGAGGATGAGCTGCACAAGCGGATCATCGGCCAGGACGAGGCAGTCAAGGCGGTCTCGCGTGCGATCCGTCGTACCCGTGCCGGTCTCAAGGACCCGAAGCGTCCCTCCGGTTCCTTCATCTTCGCCGGCCCGTCCGGCGTGGGTAAGACGGAGCTGTCGAAGGCTCTCGCGGCCTTCCTCTTCGGCGATGAGGACTCCCTCATCCAGATCGACATGGGCGAGTTCCATGACCGCTTCACCGCGTCCCGTCTCTTCGGCGCTCCCCCCGGTTACGTCGGCTACGAGGAGGGCGGCCAGCTCACCGAGAAGGTCCGCCGCAAGCCGTTCTCCGTCGTGCTCTTCGATGAGATCGAGAAGGCGCACAAGGAGATCTACAACACCCTCCTGCAGGTCCTCGAGGACGGCCGTCTCACCGACGGTCAGGGCCGTGTCGTGGACTTCAAGAACACGGTGATCATCTTCACCTCGAACCTGGGTACCCAGGACATCTCGAAGGCCGTGGGCATGGGCTTCACCGGCAGCAACGAGACCGATTCGGTCGCGCAGTACGACCGGATGAAGAACAAGGTCAACGACGAGCTGAAGAAGCACTTCCGACCGGAGTTCCTCAACCGTATCGACGAGATCGTGGTCTTCCACCAGCTGACCAGGGAGCAGATCGTCCAGATGGTCGAACTGCTCATCGACCGGGTGGCGAAGGCCCTGGCCGCGAAGGACATGGGTATCGAACTTACGGACAAGGCCAAGGCCCTCCTGGCCCAGCGTGGTTTCGACCCCGTGCTCGGTGCCCGTCCGCTGCGTCGCACCATCCAGCGTGACATCGAGGACACGATGTCCGAGAAGATCCTCTTCGGCGAGCTCGGTGCCGGCGAGATCGTCACGGTCGACGTCGACGGCTGGGACGGAGAGTCGAAGGACACCGACGGTGCCTCCTTCACCTTCACCCCGCGCCCGAAGCCACTGCCGGAGGGAACCTTCTCGGAGATCTCCCCGGAAGCTGCCGAAGCCGTGCGTGACGTCGAGGCGGACATCATCACCTCGGACGTCCCGGACATTCCGGAGATCACCGATGACCTGTCCACCGCCGGCCCCGATGAGGGTCCGGCCGGTGCGGGTAGCGCTCAGCCCCAGCCGTAGCGGTATCTGAGGCGCCCGCGTCCAGCCCTCCCCATCCCGGTACTGACCGGAATGGGGAGGGCGGACGCGTTTCTGCGTGTTAGAATTTTCCCAGGTTTCGATGTGCTCTGTTCCAAGGAAATGCCAGCTTCCAGGTGGGTTCGACGTTGAGCGGGCGTCCGCGACTCTGATGCTGGAGTGTCGCACGGCACCGATTCGGAAATGCAGGTGCAGACCCATGACCACTTCCTCGACCGCCGTGCCCCGGCCGTGAAAGGCGGGAGCTATCCGCTCGGCTTCCTCCGGCTGAGCGGCACCCCGAAGACAGTGATCGACTGGGCGGTCGTCATTGTGGCGGTCGGGGTGCTCATCACAGCAGTCGGTGCCATCGGTTCAGGTTTCCGCACTGCCGCCGGTGATCGTGCGGAGCAGTTGTTCCAGTTCGCGGAGAACCCCTTCATCGGACTGATGATCGGTGTTCTGGCGACGGTGCTCACCCAGTCCTCCACGACCACCACGTCGATCACCGTGGGGCTGGTCGCGGGGGGTCTGCCGATCCACATCGCCATCCCCATCCTCTTCGGAGCGAACGTGGGCACCACGTTGACGGCCCAGCTGGTCGCTCTGGCGATGGCCAAGGACAAGGAGATGTTCCGCCGCGGTTACGCCGCAGCCAGCGTGCATGACATGTACAACATGCTCTCTGTGCTGATCTTCTTTCCCCTCGAACTGGCGTTCTCTCCGCTCCAACGGCTCTCCGGCCGGGTGTCCGGGAACGTCTCGGGGGAGGAATCCGGTCCCGTGGGTCGGGTCTTTGAGGGCGTGGGCACCGGCGTGGGCTACCTGACCAAGCCGGGTGTGCTCCTGCTGGAGTGGGCGGTCTCGCCCCTGGACAAGGTGACCGGCGGCGTCACTCTTGTGGTGGTGGGTGTCCTGCTGATCCTCGCGGTGATCACCCTGATCAGCAGGATGCTCAAGGAGCTGCTGGTGGGCAGGGCGCAGAGGGTCTTCGACTATGCGATCGGCCGCGGCGCACTGACGGGCGTTCTCTCCGGGGCTTTCGTCACCATGCTGGTCCAGTCCTCGACCACCACGACCTCGTTGGCGGTGCCGTTCGCGGCCACGGGCAAGTTCAGTCTGCAGCAGATCTTCCACTTTGTCGTCGGCGCCAACATCGGTACCACCGTGACCGCTCTGATCGCCGCCTTCGGGTTCAGCGGCATCGAGGGACAGGCGGCGCTTCAGGCGGCGCTGGTCCACCTGCTCTACAACCTGATGGCTGCAACCCTGATCCTGCTCACCCCGGGGCTCCGGAAGCTCCCACCGAGGGCTGCTTCATTCCTCGCCAGACTCGGCACAGAGAATACGCTGTACATTGTGGGCTGGATTCTCCTGGTGTTCCTGATCATCCCCGGCACGCTCATCCTTTTTACGGTGGTGCTCTGAGCAATGAAGAACATGTTCGCCCTGTCCTGCGCAATCGTCCTCGTCGGTGTCTCGCTGTCCGCCTGCGCCACGGCAACCGACGAGCCGCCGATCCTCATCTCCGGTTCGGCCTCCGTTGAACCGATCACCGAGACTATGGCACACCAGGCCGGGGCCCGCGTGGAGATCACGGCGGAAGGCACCACCGACGGCTTCGACCGGTTCTGCCGGGGAGAGACCGACATCAACAATGCCTCGATCCCCATCCCCGGCCGGGCCGCCACCGTGGATTACCAGCGGATGTGCCAGGACAACGGGGTCGACTACATTGAGCTGCCCGTAGCGCTGGGTGCCGTGACCCTTGTGGTCAACGATGGCCTGGATGTCGTCGATGATCTCTCGCTGGCCCAGCTCGAGGACCTGTGGTCGGCGGACAGCACGGTGAGACGATGGTCCGATCTCAACCCCGCCTGGCCGGATGAGGAGATCGGACTCTACGGTCGGCCGGAGGGTTCGGGGACGTTGGAGTTCTTCAGGGACCGGCTCCTCGGTGAGGAGGGTCGGATCCGGAGGGACTACCAGGCAACCGACGAGATTGATCAGCTCAGCGCGTGGATCGCAGAGGATCCCAACGGGATCGGTTTCATGGAGGTGGGCAACTATCTGGCCACTGACGGCGAGATCCGACGCGAACTGAAGAACCTCGCCGTCGAGAGGGTGGCCCCCACCAGGGAGAACACGCAGGACGGTCGGTATCCGCTGTCCCGTCCGCTGTTCGTCTACGTGGCCACGGACTCGCTCCGTGAGGCCAGGGTCAACGACTTCATGAATCACTATGTCACCCACGTCGAGGCAGTGGTTCCCCTGGCGTACCACTACCCGCTGCCGCACGACGCCTACAGGCTCGTCCGCGCCCGATTGAGTGCGAGGACAACCGGGTCCATCTTTGACGGGGACCCCGCCGAGACGGATGTTCTGGAGAAGTTGGGCGGGGAGTGAATCCGGCAGGCAGGGTCAGAAGACCCCTATACTCAGGAACACGTTTCCAGCACCGTGACCGAGAAGGAGATCAGACACCGTGGGAATCACCTATCGCAAGCGCAAGAAGCTGGGCAGGAACAGCTGGCTGAACCTCTCGGGTTCCGGGGCGTCGGCCTCCACCCGCATCGGCCCGGTGACCATCAACAGCCGCGGCGGCATCTGGCTGGACCTGCCCGGTGGCCTGAACTACCGCGGCAGGTGGAAGTAGCCCCGGTCGTCCTGCTCCGCCAGTCCGTCCTCCAGCAGCGAGTACAGGGCGCGTGAGCGCTGCGTACCGTCCGGCCATACGACGTCGATGGCTGCCTGTGGCACCGCCACGTCACTGCCGCGCAGGACGTCCATGATCAGCCCGCGCACCTGTCGATCGGTGCCGATGAACTTCTGCACCTTCTTCTTCGCCAGCTCATCCGCCCCCGGCGGCGGGCTGCCGGCCGCCACCCAGGCGCATCCCGCACGCAGCGGGCACTCGGTGCACGCAGGCGAGGTGGCCGTGCAGACCAGCGCGCCGAGCTCCATCAGCGCCGCGGAGAATCGTGGGCCGCGGCCGTCCTTCGGGAGGAGTTCGGCCACCGCCACCAGTTCGCTTTTCGACGCCGCCCCCGACAGGTAGCGCCCCTCCACCGCCCGCCGGTGCACCCGACGCACATTCGTGTCCACCACCGGCACATTCTTCCCGTAGGCGAAGCACGCCACCGCCCGTGCGGTGTAGTCGCCGATTCCCGGCAGGGCCAGGAGCGTGTCGACGTCGTCGGGGACGCGGCCGTCATGAAGCGACACGATCTGCCGCGCGCATTCCAGCAGCCGCAGCGCGCGGCGCGGATAGCCCAGCTTGCCCCACGCACGCAGCACCTCATCTGGTGCGGCCTGCGCGAACGTCGCCGGGTCGGGCCACCTGGCCATCCACTCGCGCCATACCGTCTCCACGCGGGCCACCGGGGTCTGCTGGCTCATGACCTCGCTGAGCAGGACGCCCCACGCGCTGGTTCCCGATTCGCGCCACGCGAGGGGGCGTTCATGGAGGTCGAACCAGGTCAACAGAGGAGAGACGAACATGTTGGTTGAGTGTAGGCCGCCGTGCGACAATCGTGGTCATGCCCCTGAAAGATGTCGCCAAGGAACCCCAGGCAGTCTGGGATGCTCTGCAGGCCGGAAACCAACGCTTCGTTCTCCAGCAGCAGGAACGCCCGAACCAGGACATCGTCCGTCGCGCCGAGCTGCGTGACGGGCAGTATCCCCGTGCCGCGGTCCTCTCGTGTTCGGATTCGCGTGTCCCCGTCGAGATGATCTTCGACGTCGGCCTGGGTGACCTCTTCGTCGTCCGCACCGCCGGTGAAATCCTCGACCCCAGTGTCCTCGGCTCCCTCGAGTACGCCATCAAGTCCCTCGGCGTGGAACTGATCGTGGTCATGGGTCATGAATCCTGCGGCGCGGTCGCCGCCACCGCGGAGGCCCTGTCCGGGGGGACGATCCCCAACGGGCTGGAGCGGATCCTCATCGAGAAGGTCGCCCCCTCCATCCTCGAGGCCCGCGCCCGGGGGATGAACAGCAGCGATGATTTCGAACGCCAGCACATCATCGAGACGGTCGTGCAGATCAAGCACCGTCTCGCCCCGCTGCGCTCCGGCATCGCGGAGGGCAGCTGCGGCATCGTCGGCCTGCGCTACAAGCTCTCGGACGGCTCCGTCGAGCACGTCATCTCCGACGGCGTCGAGTAGCAGGACACGCGGGGAGCCCAGGTTCACCCCCGTCCCAGAGCACGGGAATTAGAGTGGTGGATGTGACCAACAGCAGCTCCCGCCGACTTCCCGAAGAGATCTACGTCCGCCGCCGCGTCGCCGCGGCCGTGGCGATCCTCGTGCTCGTAGGACTGCTGGTCTGGGGGCTGGTGGCCTCCGCCGGCGGAGGCGACGATGAGGGGGCCGCGACTCCCACCCCGACGAGCACCGCGACTGCCGCAGCCATGAGCTCGACGACTGCGACGACATCGGAGGCGGACACCACCTCGGAGACCGAGGCTCCGGAGACGAAGACCACCGAGGCGTCGGAGAGCGAAGAGCCCCGGGCAGCGGGCCGGGACGCCTGTGAACTCTCGGACCTGCGGGTCGTGGCGTCCTCCGACCGCCCCTCCTACAGCCCCGGCGTCCAGCCCACGTTCTACATGACCGTTACCAACCCCACCGAGGCCGACTGTGAGATCAACCTCGATGAGGACCAGCTGCGTTTCGAGGTCTACAACCTGGAGTCCAACGCACGCGTCTGGGCGGACACCGACTGCTTCCCCTCGATCCTGACCGGTGAGGAAACTTTCGATGCCGGTGATGAACGCCGTTTCCAGGCCGTCTGGTCGCGCCTCGGCTCTCAGCCGGGCCAGTGCTCCAACCGCCAGGACGTGGGCACCGGCGCCTTCTTCCTCCATGCGGTCATCGGTGACAACCCCTCCGACGCGCACACCTTCAATCTGGGTTGATCAGGTCAGCCGGGTCAGCCCCTCATGGACGTGGCGGGCCCACAGGTTGCCCACGTTATCGATCTCGGCCAGCTCCTCCTCCGAGGCGGCCAGCAACGCCTTCACATCACCGAGCGCCGTGATGATCTTGTGCTTGAGGAACATCTGCACCCGCGGCACCCGGCTGAGCACGCGGTAGCCACGCGGGACGATCCACTGCGTCAGCGACTCCTCCGTCGCCGGCAGCCCCAGGATCCGGGCGACGTTGGTGGGCTTGAGCAGATCGGCGTCGGCGAGCGCATCGAGCGCCAGGGTCGCCTCCTTGACGTCCTCGTCGGACGGCGGCCCCTCGGCCACCAGATAGTCGCGGATGAGCAGGTCGATCTGGCGGTCGTTGTCGCCCCGCAGCTCCGTCAGCTGGAGGTTGAGCTGGCGGCCGTCGGTGCCCAGCTCGAGGACGTTCTGGTCGAGTTCGATGCCGACGCGTTTGACCAGCAGCTCCCGCTGCATCACGGCCACCACATCGGCGACCGTGGCGTAATTGTTGATCTCCGAGACGAACAGTCGCTGATTCGCGTGATCCAGACGCGAGCGGTAGCGCTCCAGGGTGCCGATCGCCTGGTTCGCCCGCGTGAGAATCGTCGCCGGGCTGTCCAGCACATACCGCTGGCCCTCGACGTAGAGGGTGATCACGTTCATCGACTGGCTCACCGCGATGACCGGACGCCCCGACTGCAGTGCCGTGCGCTCGGCGGAGCGGTGGCGGGTCCCGCTTTCCGACGTCGAGAAGCTCGGCGACGGCACCACCTGCACATTGGCCCGCCTGATCCGCGAACCGTCATCGCACAGGATCACCGCTCCGTCCATCTTGCACAGTTCCCGCAGCCGGGTCGGGGCGAAGGGCACATCGAACTCGATGCCGCCGTCACACAGGTCGGTGACCTCGGGACCGTCGCCGATGACGATGAGCGCTCCCGTGCGTCCCCGCACAATCCTGTCGAGACTGTCCCGCAGCTCCGTGCCGGGAGCCAGATGCTGGAGGGTTTCCCGCAGGGTGGCGGGCGTAGGGGAGCCGGTGGCAGAAGTCATGAGGAATGATTCTACTGCCGTGACTGGTGTGGTCGCGGTGGGCCACGCTACCCGCGTCGGGGCGACACCAGGCCGATGGCCTCGAGGAGCGTGCCCGCCTGCGCAATCCGCAGGCCCGGGATATTCAGGGTTTCACCCTCGGGGACGACGGCGTATTCATAACCCAGCCGGGCGGCCTCCGCCAGGCGACGGCCGAGGTTGGGAACGCGGCGCAGTTCCCCGGCCAGTCCCACCTCCCCGATGACGATGGTCTTCTCCGGGAGGGGCTGCTCGTGGAGCGAGGACCAGGTGGCCAGCGCGACCGCGAGGTCGGTGGCGGTCTCCGTGATGCGCACGCCGCCGACGGTGGCCACGTAGGCGTCCTTCTCGTTGGTGCGCTCGCCGGCGCGGGCCTGGAGGACGGCGAGCACCATGGGCACCCGGTTGGTGTCCAGGCCCGTAACCACCCGTCGGGGGTTCTTGGCCACCGGGTCGACGGTCAGGGCCTGGACCTCTGCGAGCAGGGGGCGTACGCCGTCCATCGCAACGGTCACGGCGGAGCCGTCGGGGGTACGCCCGCGGTGGGAGAGGAACAGCCCGGAAGGGTCAGGGACCTCCCGGATCCCCTCGGCTGTCTGCTCGAAGCAACCGACCTCATCGGTGGCGCCGAACCGGTTCTTGATGCCGCGGAGCATTCGCAGGGAGGACTGGCGGTCACCCTCGAAGTTGAGCACCACGTCCACCAGGTGCTCGAGGACACGGGGACCGGCGACGTTGCCGTCCTTGGTCACGTGGCCGACCAGCAGAATGGGGATCCCCGAGGTCTTTGCCAGGGTGGTCAGGGCAGCGGTGACAGCGCGTGACTGGGCCACGCCACCGGCGACCCCCTCGACGCCCGGTGCGTGCATCGTCTGGACGGAGTCCACGATCAGCAGCGAGGGCTTGAGCTGTTCCACGTGCCCGAACACCACGTCCAGGTTGGATTCGGCCGCCAGGTACAGGGTGTCCTTCAGTGCGTCGGTGCGTTCGGCGCGGACGCGGACCTGGCCGACGGACTCCTCCGCAGTGACGTACAGCGCCTTGCGCGTTCCCGTCCCGTCGGCCGCGGGCTGGGACGCCCATCGGCTCGCGACCTCCAGGAGCAGCGTGGACTTGCCCACGCCGGGCTCACCTGCCATGAGGACGATGGATCCGGGGACCACGCCGGAACCGAGGACGCGGTCGAGCTCACCGATGCCGGAGGGCATCGAGGTGGCGGCCGTGCCGCTGATCCGGGTGATCGGAGTGGCGGGAGAGGCGGGGGTCAGTCCCTGCGGCACTGCGCCGGACACTGCTGCGGAGGCGGCGGCGCCGCCCTTCGGTGCCACGGCGGATTCGACCAGCGTTCCCCAGGAGCCGCATTCGGGGCAGCGGCCGAGCCATTTGGCGGAGGAGTACCCGCATTCGGAGCAGGTGTGGACGGATCGGGGTTTGCGCGCCATGGACACCACCTTAGAACGCGAAACGCCCGCGCTCCCTGTGCGGGGCGCGGGCGTCGACGGGCGGGGGCGACTAGTTGGCGCTGTGCTCGTCCGCGGCGCCCGGCTCGCGGTCGAAGGTGCCGGCGGGCAGCTGCGGAGCGGCGATGGTGGCGGCGACGTTGATCTCACCCGAGTCGAAGGTGAAGGTGACCGGGACACTGCCGCCGTAGGCGAAGTCCTGGTTCGGCAGGGAGGTTTCGGCATAGTCGATGCAGCCCGAGCTCTGGGACTCCGGGGTCGACTCAAGCCCTGCGGCGGAGTCTGCGACGAGGGCGCAGCCGCGGGCGAGGGTGGTGGAGTCGATGTCGACCGGGGTTCCGTCCACCTCGACGGACTCGAGGGTGTGCTCGGTCATCGACGTGTCCTGGTTGACGGCGGTGAACTTCAGGGCGGCCTCGCCCTGGTCGTCCAGCACGACGGTGACGTCGCGGACAGCCACGGTGCCGTCCTCGGTGTTGCCCTCCGCGCCGTTCACTGCGGCGACCTGCGAGGCGGTCTGGGTTACCTGGCCTGCCGAGCAGGACGCCAGTGCCAGCGCAGACAGAGCGGCGGCGGAGATGATGCCGCCGCGACGGGCGGCCGACTTCAGGGACTTCACAGGGGTGTCCTCCATCAGGTCAAGTTCACAATGCGTTTCAGCAGCTTACCTTAGTCTCTCGCTCCCCACGGCACACAGTTCCCGATGAACTGGTTGCCGGAAGAGGGGGGATCGGGGGTGGAGGTGTGTCATCCATAAGTGCTGGTGAGTGGCGTGGTAGAATCCGATGTCTAGTGTGCCGTTTATCGCACCAGAGGAGTGGGAATGGATTTTAAGGTCGGAGACGTCGTTGTCTACCCGCACCACGGCGCTGCCGTGATCGCTGACATAGAGAAGCGTGTGATGGGAGGGGAGGAGCTTGAGTATCTGGTTCTGCAGATCAATCAGTCTGACCTGATCGTTCGTGTTCCGACCAAGAACGCTGAGATCGTCGGCGTCCGTGACGTCGTCGGCGAGGAGGGCCTGCAGAAGGTCTTCGGCGTGCTGCGTGAGACGGACGTGGAGGAGGCCGGCAACTGGTCCCGCCGGTACAAGGCGAACCAGGAGCGTCTGGCCTCGGGTGACGTGAACAAGGTCGCGGAGGTCGTGCGCGACCTGTGGCGCCGCGATCAGGACCGCGGCCTCTCCGCGGGCGAGAAGCGGATGATGGGCAAGGCCCGGCAGATCCTCGTCGGCGAGCTGGCGCTGGCGGACACCGTCGACGAGAAGAAGGCGGACGAGTTCCAGGTCAAGGTCGAGGCGTACATTGAGATCGACCTCGAGGATGCCCCGGAGCTTCTGGAGGACGGCGATATCGACGTCGACCTGGATGATCTCACCTTCGACGACGAAGATGAAGACCAGTAGTCGGTAGGCGACCTACCGTGAGGGTGATCGCGCTCGTCGCCGCAGCCGGACGGGGGACCCGGTTGGGGTCGTCCGTACCGAAGGCGTTTGTGCGCCTGCGCGGTCGTTCGTTGGTGGAGAGGTCGATTGCCGCGATGATCAATTCCGCGGTGGTTGACGAGATCGTGGTGCTGGTCAGCCCCGACATGGAGTCCTACGCCGAGGAGATGCTCGGTCAGACCGGGCTTCTCGACGCCGCCGTCACCGGCGTCCCCGTCTATCTCACCCATGGTGGTGGGGAACGCGCCGACAGCGTGTGGGCGGGTCTGCGGAGCATCACCGATGAAGATGCGGTGGTGCTCATCCATGACGCCGCACGGGCGCTGACTCCGCCCGGCATGATCGCCCGCGTGGCCCGCCGCGTGCTCGAGGGGGCGCCCGCGGTGGTTCCGGTGCTGCCGGTGGCGGACACCATCAAGCAGGTCGACGGTGACGTGGTGGCGGGTACGCCCGACCGGGCCTCCCTGCGTGCGGTGCAGACCCCGCAGGGTTTCCGCCTGGGTGAACTGCGCGCCGCCAACGAGGCCTACTTCGCTGCCACGGATCCCGGTTTCGTCGCCACCGATGATGCGTCACTGATGGAGTGGTGCGGTGTCCCCGTGGTGACAGTCCAGGGTGATCCGATGGCATTCAAGGTGACCACCCCCATCGACATGATGTTGGCCCGCACCATCACGGACGAGGCCGAGCCCACGATTTTCGAGGTAGCCAGTGAGTGACATGATCATCCCGCGCGTCGGCGTCGCCACAGACGCCCACCAGATCGAGAAGGGTAAGCCGTGCTGGATCGCGGGCCTGCTCTTCGAGGACGCCGACGGCTGTGAGGGGCATTCCGACGGCGACGTTGTCGCCCATGCGATTGTCGATGCTCTCCTCTCCGCCGCCCAGCTCGGCGACCTCGGGGCGCTGGTCGGGGTGGGTCAGAAGAAGTACGACGGTGTCTCCGGCGCCCAGCTGCTCCGCGAGGCGAGGGAGGCGATCGAGGCCGAGGGTTTCGTCATCGGTAACGCCGCCGCCCAGCTGGTGGGGCAGACCCCGAAGATGGGTCCGCGCCGGGTGGAGGCCGAGCGGGTGCTCTCGGGGATCCTCGGCGCCCCGGTGTCCGTGGCCGCCACCACCACCGACCACATGGGCTTCACGGGTCGGGAAGAAGGGCGGGCGGCCGTGGCAAGCGCTGTGGTCTGGCGTTCCGGGCGTTAGACTGATTGAGCTGCTGGTGCGGTGCGGACGGATATCTGCGTCGTATGATCCAGCCCCATCAGTCATGTCCGGCCCCTAAGGAATCCCCGACCCATGCACATCATCATCCGCCCCACCGCTGACGAGGTCGCGATCGCCGCGGCGGACATCCTCATCGACCACGTCCGCCGCGGCGCCACGCTGGGACTGGCGACCGGTTCCACCCCGGTCGCCACCTACAAGCAGCTCATCCGACGCCACCGCGCCGGCGAGATCAGCTTCGCGGACAGCCGGGCCTTCCTCCTCGACGAATACATCGGCCTGCCCCCGGAGCACGAGCAGAGCTACCACCACACGATCCGTCACGAGTTCACCGACCACATCGACATCGACGAGGCCGGAGTCGCCAGCCCCGACGGCATGGCCGCTGATCCGTACGCCGCAGCCGCCGCCTACGAGCAGGCGATCATCGACGCCGGCGGTATCGACGTCCAGCTCCTCGGCGTGGGCACCAACGGTCACATCGGCTTCAACGAGCCCGGCACCGCCCTGACCATGCCGACGCACGTCGACACCCTGCACCCGCAGACCATCTCCGACAACGCACGCTTCTTCGACAGCGCCGCCGACGTGCCGATCCATGTCCTCACCCAGGGTCTGGGCACCATCCAGCGCGCCGGACACCTGGTGCTCCTGGCCACGGGTGAACACAAGGCCGAGGCGGTGGCGAGCCTCGCCGAGGGTCCGCTGACGGCGATGTGCCCGGCGTCGGTGCTGCAGCTGCACGCGAACGCCACCGTGATCATTGACGAGGACGCTGCCGGCGGGCTGCGGAACCTCGAGTACTACCGCTTCGTGGAGGCCAACCTCCTCAAGCGCTGATGCCGTGTCAGGAGGCTCGTCTAGGATGGGTAGGCGTGACTCTCCGTATCTTCGACACCACCACCAGATCGCTGCGCGACTTCGTTCCCGTCAGGGAAGGGCACGCCTCTGTCTACCTGTGTGGTGCGACCCCGCAGTCCCAGCCGCACATCGGTCACGTCCGCTCCGGCGTGGCCTTCGACATTCTGCGCCGCTGGCTGCTGGCGAAGGGCCTGGACGTCGCATTCGTCCGTAATGTCACGGACATCGACGACAAGATCCTCACCAGGGCGGCCGAGCACGGCCGTCCGTGGTGGGAGTGGGTCTCCACGCATGAACGTGCCTTCACCTGGGCATACGATCAGCTCGGCGTGCTGCCGCCCTCCGTGGAGCCGCGGGCCACCGGGCACGTCACCCAGATGGTCACCTACATGCAGCGGTTGATGGACCGCGGTTTCGCCTATGAGGTCGACGGTTCCGTCTACTTCGATGTCGCGGCGTGGGTCGCCACCGAAGGGTCCGACTACGGTTCGCTCTCCGGCAACCGCGTCGAGGAGATGGAGCAGGGCGAGAACGACAACAGGGGCAAACGCTCCCCGCAGGACTTCGCCCTGTGGAAGGCCGCGAAACCGGGCGAACCCTCCTGGCCCACCCCGTGGGGTGAGGGGCGTCCAGGCTGGCATCTCGAGTGCTCGGCCATGGCCACCTGGTATCTGGGTGAAACCTTCGACATCCACGGTGGCGGTCTCGACCTGCAGTTCCCGCATCATGAGAATGAGATCGCCCAGGCCCACGCCGCCGGTGACGGCTTCGCCAACTACTGGATGCACAACCACTGGGTCACCATGGCGGGGGAGAAGATGTCCAAGTCGCTGGGCAACGTACTCAGCGTTCCGCACATCCTCGGGCTCGTCCGCCCGGTCGAGCTGCGTTACTACCTCGGTTCGGCGCACTACCGCAGCGTGCTAGAATATTCCGAGTCCGCGCTGCAGGAGGCCGCCACAGGCTACCGGCGCATCGAGGACTTCCTCCACCGCGTCGGCCCCGTCGAGATCGGCACGTGGACCGAAGCGTTCGCCGAGGCCATGGACGATGACATCTCCGTGCCCCGTGCCCTCGCTGAAATCCACAATGCCGTCCGTGCCGGCAACACCGCCCTCGCCGAGGGCTCGCTCGCCGATGCCGCTGCACTCGCCTCCCGGATCCGTGCCATGACCGCGGTGCTCGGCGTGGATCCGCAGGATGAACAGTGGGCGGAGGGGGCGTCGACAAGCGACGACGCCATGGCAGCACTCGACGTGCTGGTCGACGCTGAACTTGAACGACGCACCACCGCCCGTGCCCAGAAGGACTGGGCCACCGCCGATGCCGTCCGCGACCGACTCGTCGCCGCCGGCATTGACGTCACCGATACATCCGACGGCCCGCAGTGGTCGCTGAAGAACTCTTAAAGGACTAGATCATATGGCCAACCAGGGACGACCCGGGGCACGACGCACCAACAAGAAGGGCGCCGTCAAGGGCTCCGGCGGGCAGGTCCGCCGTGGACTGCAGGGCAAGGGCCCCACCCCCAAGGCGGAGGACCGCGAGTACCACGCCGCACACAAGCGCAAGAAGGTCGCCGAGCGACGCGCCTCCGGACGTCACGTCAAGGAGAACCCGTTCGAGCTCGTCGTCGGCCGCAACCCCGTCATCGAGTGCCTCCACGCGAAGGTGCCCGCCACGACTTTGTTCGTCGCCGAGGGCACGGGCGCAGACGACCGCCTCACCGAGGCCGTACAGCTGGCCACCTCCCGCGGTCTGACCATCACCGAGGTGTCCCGCTTCGAGCTGGACAAGATGACCGGCAACGGAATGCACCAGGGCGTCGGCCTGCAGATCCCGCCCTTCAAGTACACGGACGTGCACTCGCTGATCTCCTCGGTGGCAGGTTCCGGAGAGCCCGGTATGTTCGTTGTCCTGGACAACATCACCGATCCGCGCAACCTCGGCGCCGTCATCCGTTCCGTCGCTGCCTTCGGTGGCCATGGCGTGGTCATCCCGGAGCGCCGCTCCGCCAGCATCACCGGCGTCACCTGGCGCACCTCCGCAGGTACTGCCGCACGCCTGCCCGTCGCACGGGAGACCAACCTCACCCGCACGATCCAGGAGTTCAAGCGCAACGGCTACCAGGTCGTGGGCCTCGACGCCGGTGGCGAGCACACCCTGGACACCTACGACGGGGGCACCGAACCGGTGGTCATCGTCGTCGGTTCCGAGGGTAAGGGCATCTCCCGACTGGTCCGCGAGAACTGCGACGTCATCATGTCCGTGCCCATGATCGGTTGGGTCGAATCGCTCAACGCCTCGGTCGCGGCCGGCGTGGTGCTCTCCGAGTTCGCACGCCAGCGCCGCGCAGCCGGTGTCATGGGGGCAGCGGGCAGCTAGGCCCAGCCGAAGAACCGGGCCAGCACGTCCGAGGCGACGACGGAGTCGGTGCCGGGGCCGATGCTGGCGGGCAGCTGCTTCGGGGTGGGCACGACGTGCCCCATGCCGTCGATGCTCCACAGCTCGACGGTGGGTAGTCCTTCGCGGGACCAGCTGTCGACGGTGACCCCCTCGGGGCCGTGCACCGTCTCATGGTCCGGGTCGCCCAGCCCGTTGGCGGTGGCGAAGTACCGGGCAGATTCGAGAGCGGAGACGAGAACGCCGCGGGAATGGGCGGCGTCGAGACCCGCCACCCCGCCGTCGTACTTGACGATGCGGTCGGCGGTGCCGTGCATCGCCAGGAAAGGCGTGGGGACGCTGACAGTGCCCAGGCCCTCGACGCGGTTGTCGGCCGCCGGCATGGTGGCGGCGAAGGTGGCGGCGCCGGCGAGGAGACCGGGGGCGTCATGGAGTAGCCGCATCACCATCTGGCCCCCGTTGGAGTAGCCGCACGCGTGGATACGCGACGTATCGACGCCGCGGTTGTCGGCCAGCCAGTCGACGATCGCGCGGGTGAAGCCCACGTCGTCGATATCCAGCTCGCGGGTCTTCTCCAGCAGTCGCAGACGGGTGTCGTTGAAGTGCCGGTCAACGCCGTCCGGGTAGACCAGCACCGCGCCTGTCCGGGCCACCATGTCGTCGAAGATGCGGCCGGTGAAGTTGCGGGCGACGTTGCCGTTCTGCAGTGAACCGTGGAAGTAGAGCAGCGCGGGAGGCTGCTCCGGTAGCTCGAGAGGGGTGACAACGACGAAGGTCCGGTCGCGCCCCTGATGACGAAGGACGACGCGTTCGGACGTGTACGGCTCCTGGATTCTCACGACGAACAGTCTAGCCGTACCCTCCTGCTAGGTTTGGGGCATGGTCAAACGTGCCCGCAGCCGCGGGACTCTCGCCTCGCTCGCCGCCGAGCTGGGGGTGTCGCGGACGACGGTGTCGAACGCGTACAACCATCCGGATCAGCTGTCGGTGGAGTTGCGGGAGAGGATCCTCGCTGCCGCTGAGGCCCGCGGTTACCCCGGCCCGGACCCCATGGCGAGGTCCCTGCGTACCCGCCGGGTCGGATCGATCGGCGTGCTGCTCACGGAGCATCTGACGTACGCCTTCGAGGACGTCGCCTCGGTGGATTTCCTCGCGGGCATGGCGGAGTCGACGTCCGGTGCGGAATCGGCGTTGACGCTCATCCCGGCGGGCCCCTCGGAGGTTGACGCCTCGGCGCTGGTGGGGCGGGTCGCTGTTGACGGGGTGGTGGTGTACTCGGTGGCGGAGGGCGATCCGCATCTCACGGCGGCACGTGCCCGGCAGCTTCCCATGGTGGTGTGTGATCAGCCGACGGGTATCGATGACCTGCCTTTCGTGGGCATCGACGACCGCTCCGCCATCCGCCCCGCAGCCCGCGCCCTGGTTGATGCGGGTCACCGTCGCATCGGGATCCTGGCGATCCGGCTGGAACGGGAGCGGCATGACGGCCCCGTCGACCTGGACACCCTGCCCGATGCGGCCCTGCACGTGCAACGCGACCGCGTGCTCGGGGCGTTGGATGAGTTCACGGCCGCCGGTATCGCGCGGGAGGAAGTGCCGGTGATCACCAGGCACATCAACGACCACGCCAACTGCCTGTCCGCCGCCCGTGAGATGCTCACCGGCCATCCCGACCTGACGGCCGTGCTGTGCACCACCGACTCGATGGCGTTGGGTGTGCTGGAATATGCCCAGGAACAGGCGATCTCCATTCCGGAGGAGCTGTCGGTGACGGGATTCGACGGCATCCGCAACGCGCTCATGGTGGGGTTGACCACCGTCATCCAGCCCAACAAGGAAAAGGGTGCGGCGGCCGGCCGGATGCTGCTCTCGCTCATCGACGCCCACATTGCGGATCTTCCGGCCCCCGGCCCGCCGCCCCGCGAGATCCTGGCGACCACGTTCCACCGGGGCACCACGGTCGCGCCGCCGAGGGAGTCACCGGACCTTGTCGGGCCAGTGCTCCCCACCTTCCGCGGGTAACATCAGATCCGACAGGTCCAATCGCACTGACCAGCAAGGACAGCGATCATGCTCGCATTCGCCCAGCGCTCATCCACCGTCCTCCTCGTCTCCGGTCTCCTGGCCGTCATCGTCGGCGTCATCGCCGTCGCCTGGCCCGGTCTCACCATCCTGACTCTGGTGCTCATCTGGGGGTGGTACGCGCTGGCGGACGGCATCCTCGCCCTCGTCGCAGCATTCCGCTCCGAAAACCGGAACTCCCGGGTATTCCTCATCGTCATCGCGGTCATCGGTGTGGTGGCAGGCCTTCTGGCCATCTTCCGTCCGCTCGACAGCGGCGTGGCCCTCGCCTGGATCCTGGGCATCTGGCTTCTCGCCAGGGGTGTGTCCGAGTTCATCTCCGCCTTCTCCCAGAAACGGGAGACCTCCCGGTGGCTGCTGCTGCTCGGCGGCGTCCTCTTTGTTGTCGCCGGCATCATCTTCATCGCCAATCCCGGCACGGCGGCCCTTGCCGTGAGCAGGTGGCTGGGCATCTGCGCGATCCTCTGGGGTGTATTCATCCTCGGTGCCGGCCTCACCCGGCGTGCCGCCGCGAAGGAGGCGAAGCAGACGGTGGCCGCCTAATGTCGCCTGAGGGTTCCCAGTTCGCGTCCCCCGGCGTCGAAGACATGCAGGGTGTCTCCGTCGACCTTGAGGCTCTGGGCGCCGGACAGCCAGGTGTCCACACCCTCGCAGGCCATCAGCGTGGACGCGATCCCGGACAGCTGGATCGAGTCACCGGCTTCCTCCCAGGACCCCATGAGTCGGTTGCAGCCATCGGTGCCGGAGAGACGGCCGTCCTCGCTCAGGGTCAGCTGCGGCTGCCCGGGTTCATCGACTCCCCAGTCATCCACGGGGGACGTTGCGGAGGAACAGCCCGGAAGCAGCAGGGCGGACACCATGAGGGCGCTGACAGCGAGACCACGGATGCTCATGCCCCCGATCCTAGGCCTCCAGACCGAACCCGGGATCCCGGCCCACGTAGGCCATGAGTCGGACTCCGGCCGAGGCATCCGGGGACACCTGCGCCGCCGGGCCGAACCGGCCGGTCTCCCGGAGGGAATCACCCAGTGACTCCAGTCCCGCGAGGTTGCGGGCGGCGTAGTCGGCGTCGAGGGTGACGTCCCGGCCCTGCGAGCGGGCGAGATCCCAGGTGTGCATGAAGATGTCGGGCAGGAGGAACCCGGCGGTGGCCCGGGCCACGGTCTGGCCCTCGTCGGGGCCGGAGGTGAAGGGGGCGTCGGCAAGCGACGGGTCAGCGAGCAGCGCACGGACCGCGGAGACGAACTCGAACCAGGCGCCGGCGGGGTCGGCCTGGAGGTCGGCGGGGAAGGTCAGGTCGACGTCGGCATTGCGCAGGTTGGCGGGATACCACGTGAGCAGATGATTGACGATGTCCCGGGCGGACCAGCCCTCACACGGGGTCGCGGCGGACCAGTCGTGCACGCGGTGCACCTCTGCGGAGAAACCTGCGGAGATGGCCTCGAAACGTTCGGCGACGGTGCGGGGTAGGCCGAGGTGGGCTGCGCGGGCGTCGGCAAGCGAGGTGAGCAGCTCCGCCACCGCCGGAATGTCGGCGATCCTTTCCGTGGCGGCGGTCTCGCCTTCGCCGACCTTGACCCCGACGTCGCCCTCACGCAGGCTGCGGAAGCCGTCCTCGTCGGTGGCGTCGTCGCCGATGAACACCGCGACGGTGGGCTGGACCCGCTCGATCTCCGCGGCGAGCCAGGTGCCCTTGGTGGCCTCACTGACGGAGAACTCGACGATGTTCTTGCCGCGCGTCACCCGGACGCCGGGGATATCGATGGACATGACGGCGTCGAGGAGCGAGTCCGCCGCCGCCTGGTCAGTCGAGGCCAGAGCCGCAGCGTGGGCGACCCGCTGGAAGGGCTTGTACTCGATGTACACGACCGGATGGGAGGCGAATTCGGCAAGCTGTTCCTCCACGGCGCTCAGTTTCTCGAGCATCGAATCGGTCAGCGCCACCGCGTGCTCCGCGGACTCTGAACCGTGCGATCCCGCCAGCACCACCGGAGCGACCAGCGGACAGACCTCGGCCAGTCCCTCAAGGTGGCGGCCCGTCAGGAGGGCGACGTGGGTGTCCGGCAGGCCTGCGAGCCGGGTGAGCGCGGCGACCGAGTCCAGGTTGACGGGCACGGCATAGATGTCGGGGGAGAAGCCGGCCAGAGTGCCGTCGAAGTCGGAGACGACGAGCAGTTTCTCGGCTGTGGCGAGGCGGGCGATCGTGGCGGGGGGCAGACTCATGGCCCCACTCTAGATGGCGGAGAGTCCGATGGCAGGCCGGTCGACGGCGTCGGTACGCAGGGTCAGCACCAGGGAACGGTCATCATGGCGGACGTCGAATACCGCACCGGGCTCGATGAGCCCCGTCAGTTGCCCGTGGGACCAGGCTGCGCTGCAGTTCTCCTCGGTTTCCCTGACCTCGAGGCGATCGACTGTGAGAGTGTGGGCGCTCTCCACGTCGGTTTCCTCACCCTCGCGGCTGAAGCGGACGGTGCCCTGGAACGGGGCGCAGCCGGTATGCCCGGACACCGAGCGCTCGCCGAAGGCCAGCCGGGCGCGGCCGGCGGTATCTTCAGGAAGGGCAGAGGGTTCACCCGGGGTGGTCCAGATATCCGTGACCAGCCACGTTGAACCCGCGACCTCGGCCGTGGGCGCAGAGGAGCAGCCGGCCAGCAGCAGCGTGGCGGCCAGCCCGGCACCGACCATGGACAACGGGCGCCTCATCGGGTCTCCTCCAGGGACGTGAGGAAGGCATCGGCCCACCGGTTGACGTCGTACTCCGCCACCTGCCGGTGCATGGCGAGCATTCGATCCTTCATCACGTCGGGGGTCGTCGACAGCCCCTGCACCGCCGTAAGGATGGCGCGCTTGATGGACTCCAGGTCGAAGGGGTTGCACAGGTTGGCCTCGCGCAGTTCCACGGCCGCACCGGCGAACTCGGAGAGCACCAGTGCCCCCGAACCATCGCCGTGGCAGGCGACGTACTCCTTCGCCACCAGATTCATCCCGTCCTTGAACGGGGTGACCAGCATGACGTCGGCGGCCTCATAGTAGGTGCGCAGCTCGTTCTTCGGCAGTGACTGGTGCAGGTAGTGCACCACCGGCCGACCCATGGCGCCGAAGGTTCCGTTGATCCGGCCGACGGCCTCCTCCACCTGGGAACGCGCCATCTGGTACTGCTCGATGCGTTCGCGCGATGGGGTGGCCACCTGCATCAGGACGGTTGACGCCGGGTCGAGCGCCTCCGACTCCAGCAGCTCCTCGAACGCCAGCAGGCGCTGCAGGATGCCCTTGGTGTAATCGAGCCGGTCGACGCCGAGAATCACCGTCTCCGGGTTCCCCAGCTCTGCACGGAGCTTATCGACGCCGCCTTCCTCCCCCTCCCCGAGCGAGCCCGGGTCGATCGAGATCGGGAACGCGCCGACGGCCACGCGGTGGCCGTCATGGGTGACCACATGGGCGTCAATACGTCGGGTGCCTGCGGTGCCCTCCACGGTCAGTCCCTCGGTGACCGCACACAGGTCGAGGAAGTTCCGGGCGTTCGATTCCAGGTGGAAACCGATGAGATCCGCGCCCATGAGGCCACGGATGATCTCCTCCCGCCAGGGCAGCTGACGGTACAGATCCGGGCTGGGGAAAGGAATGTGCAGGAAGAAACCTATGCGCAGATCCGGGCGCAGCTGCCGGAGAATCCCGGGGACCAGCTGCAACTGGTAGTCCTGCACCCAGACGGTGGCCCCCTCGGCGGCGACCTCCGCGACCTCCTGCGCGAAACGCAGGTTCACGTCGCGGTAGGCGGCCCACCATTCCCGGTGATACACCGGGGTGACAATGAGATCGTGGTACAGCGGCCACAGTGATGCGTTGGAGAAACCCTCGTAGAAACCCTCGAAGTCCGCCTCGGTGAGGCGGACGGGGTGGAGGAGTACCCCGGCGTCGGTGCGGAACGGCTCAGGCGCCTCGTCCGAGACACCGGGCCATCCCACCCAGCAGCCCTGCTGGTTCTCCAGGACGGGGGAGAGCGCGGCGACCAGCCCTCCGGGGCTGGGGGACCACGTGCGTGTGCCGTCGGGTGCGGTATGCAGGTCAACCGGCAGGCGGTTGGCCACGACCACGAATCTGTTGTCGCCGCTCATACCTGGCGCTTAAACCTTCTTTGCCGTCTTCTTGGCGGTGGTCTTCTTCGTCGCCTTCTTGGCGGGGGCCTTCTTGGCGGTGGTGGTCTTCTTCGTCGCCTTGCGGGTGCGTTTCGCCGGTGACGGCTCAGTCTCCTCCAGCTCCGCGGCGACCTTCTTGTAGACCAGTCCGTTCGGTTCCACGCCCAGCATGCACATGAGGGTCACGCCGTCCATGAAGTCCTGCGAGTACGTGGCGACGATACGGCGGGCGGCGGCGGCGGTCTTCTCCTCCACGGCATGAAGAGCCTCGGGAGTCGGGCGGGTGTCAGTGACCTTCGGCGGCACGGATCCTCCTGGGAAAGTGGTGGTCAGGGCACAGTAGGCTCTTCATTCTACGCTACCGGCGCGGGGATTTCCGCACCCGCCCACGTGGACGCTCGGAATTGGCCCGCAGCGCACCGCTCTTCTGCCTGGCCATCTGCTGGAAAGTGTGGCGCCGGGCAGAGCGGAAGTACCGGTAGGGATTCAGCGCAGGCGGGCGGCGCAGACGGCGTGCGACCCATTCGCCCAGTACAACGCCGGCTGCCAGGCCACCGGCGGTGGCCAGCGCGATGACGATACTGGTGAAGCCGATCAGTGTCTGTTCGTGCATCAACGAGTGCATGCCCCGGTAGACGGTCAGGCCAGGCAGGAAGGGGGTGATGCCGGCGATTGCGGTGATCAGCGGCGGGATGAGGAACCGGCGGGCGAGCAGACCGCCGGCCAGGCCGATGACCACTGCGGCCATCGTCGCGCCGACCACCGGTCCGACCTCCAGGGGAACCAGCAGGAAGTAGTAGAAGGCCGATCCCGCCAGTGCGCTCAGCCCCGAAATGAGTACCGAGGACCATTCGGCGTAGCAGGCGACGGCGAAGCCCGCCGAGGCCAGGCCACCGCACACCACCCGTACCGAGGCTGTGGTGAAGCCCGATGTGGGAATGGTTTCCAGCGGGGGAAGAGGCATCCCGATCAGTACCGAAATCTGGATGCCGATACCCACGCCGGCCACGATCGCCCCTGTGAACAGCAGCGCCTCGAAGAAGCGTGCCGATGCCGTCACCGGCGCCCCCGTGATCCCGTCCTGCAGCGACTGCACCAGCGTCAATCCCGCCAGCAGCACGATGATGCCGGAGGCGATGACCTGGCCCGGGGATATCCGCACACCGGCGTCCGCGGCCAGGGTGTAGATGATCGCCGCCGGGAGCGTGGCGATGATCCCGCCGAACATGTTCTGGAAGAAGTACGGCAGACCATTCCGGTCCAGCCAGGTGTTCAACGCCATGATGAGCGTTGCCGTCAGGAAAGCCGTGATGATCACGAGTGCCCCACCGCCCAGCAGACCGGCCACCGATCCACCCAGCACACCCCAGCCCAGGATGGCCGTCCAGACCCCGTAGGCCGTCGGCTTGGCCGACAGATCGTCGAGAATCTTCTCGGCCACCTCCGGTGGGGTCGCACCGGCCTGAATCGACCGGATGAGCCGGTCGACCTCGGAAAGTCGGGAGAAGTCTGTGGTCATCCGCCGCACCACCCGGAACACGTTCACCGGGGTTTTCCGGGTCGTGCCGATGGTGGTGAAGATCGTGATGGTGTTCAGCGTGATGTCCACGTGGCAGTAGTGCAGGCCGTAGGCGGACGTCACCGCATGGATCTGCGCCCGGGTGTCCGAGTTCGAAGTGCCCGAGGACAGCAGGATGTCACCGATCCGGGCGGCGATGTCCATCACCGCCGCCACCTGCGCCTGATCGGTCAGGTCGACGGGTGCGAGGGGGGACGGCGGAGGGGCCGCCTTGGCGGCATCGATCGTGGCAATGCGGCCGGACGCGGTGAACGTCATTCTCAGGCGGTCTAACAGGGAGGACACGGGCGCCACCCTAGTCGCCCTGTCGGTTTCGGACACACCCGCACCCTCAGGTACGATTCTCTGCGGACGGGGATCATCCTCCTCGCCGTGCTGGAGTGGCGCAATCGGTAGCGCAACGGTCTTGTAAACCGTAGGTTGCGAGTTCAAGTCTCGTCTCCAGCTCTTCAGTCCCCGGGCCATCGGCCCGGGGATTTTTGCTCAGGGGCCAACGTAGATTCCCCTGCAGGGGGCGACACCGTTGACCGCCTCCGGCCTCAGTGGGCGGGCAGCAGCCGCCGTCCTGGGGATCGCCGACACCCATGGGCCGGGCCTGACCTTCAGAATCCGACCCATCATCTGGAAGGGGCGCTGTGGCAACCAGAGCTGGATGCCTGCCGACCATTGGCTGGCGTGCCGCGCACCAAGGGTGACAGTTCCATCGGTGTGGCCGAAAAGCGAGTCTGTGACAGCTCCCGACCCTGGGTGGAGGTGGGCAGGCTGGGGTTGGAATCCCACCATCAGCCGTATCTGTTCCCGGAAAACGGGCATTTCATCACCCCCCACGGCGCGATGACCGGCGCGCAGCATGGTTTTGCGCCCGACCTCTTCCTATGGTATGATGTATCGTCCAACGGCCTTCGGGCCTTTATAGCGCATCGATGACACGACACGCGAGGTTTCTACGGGCACCTTCTGACACGGCACGGTCGATCAGCTTTCCCACCGCCAATTGTCAGGAAATCTATGCCACCGTCTCGAACCGTCCCTCTGTATTCCGAAAAACGTGCTGTCGGGATGATCGCAGTCGCGGCTGCCGCCGCGTTCCTCGCCACCTTCAATGAGACCTTCCTCAACGTGGCTTTCACGCCCATCATGCAGGACTTCAATGTCGACGTGAACACCGTCCAGTGGCTGACCACCGGCTACCTGCTGGTGGCCGCAGTGTTCGTGCCGGTCTCAAACGTCCTCTACCATCGATTCCCCACGCGTCCGCTGTTCGTCGCCGTCGTCGCGATCATGGTGGTCGGTTCAGTGGTGGGAGCCCTCGCGCCGACTTTCGGTGTGCTGCTCTTCGCGCGCCTGCTGCAGGCCATCGGAACCGGCCTGCTCACCCCTATCGGCATGAACATCACCCTGGCTGTCTCGCCGCGAGAGAAGCTGGGGCTCAACATGGGAATCATGGCGGCGATGACCACACTCGGTCCGTCACTGGCGATCGTTCTCTCCGGCGCACTGCTGACCTTCGCACCGTGGACCACCCTGATGTGGGTGTTCGGTGCTCTCACTCTCCTCGTCATGCTCGCCGGCGCCATCGTTCTGCGCAACGTCGCTGAGCTCGGCCGTCCGGTGCTCGATATCCTGTCGTTCCTGCTCGTGGCTGTGGGCCTGATCGGCATTCTTTACGGTGTGTCCGCCGCATTCGGTGGCGCTGCCCTCTACGCCGGCATCTCCGCTGTCGTTGGGCTGCTGGCACTGTGGCTGTTCGTCATCCGCCAGCGTCGCATCGAGCATCCTCTGATCGACCTGCGACCGTTCTCCAACGCGCCGTTCGTGTTCGGCGTCCTGATGACCATGCTCGGCCTGGTGTTCGTCTTCGCGATGAACGTCATCATCCCGCTGTTCCTGCAGTCTGCACGCGAGATGTCGCCGCTGGGTGCTTCGCTCACCCTCGCCCCGGGAATCCTTCTCACCGTTGTGGCGGGTCCCCTGGCCGGCCGTCTGTATGACCGGCACGGTGGTCGCTGGACGATCCCGCTCGGTTTCCTGATCATGGCGGTCTTCGTCACCCTGGTCGGAGTCGCTGCCGGCTACTCTTCCATCCTGCTTTTCGGTCTGCTCTACGTCCCGGCTGTGCTGGCTACCGCGCTCGTCATCGGGCCGTCCCAGACATTCGCTCTGTCCCAGCTTGACCGCGAGACCAGCGCCCATGGCGTCACAGTGGTCTCCACCAGCTTCCAGATCGCCGGCTGCGTGGGCACCTCCCTGGCCGCCGGTATCTACGGCGCTTTGGCCGCCTCGAATGTTCGGGCCGGAAACAGCGAGTTCGACTCATTGCTCACCGGTTTCCGCGGTGCCGTCGTCTTGGTGGTCGTCACCTCGCTCATCGGTATTATCCTGGCGTTCCTCGCGTACCGTTCGGCGCAGGCCCAGCGTTCGACCGAGACTGCCCGGAGCCCGGAAAACACCGTCGCGTCGATCATGAAGTCCGATGTGTACGCCCTGTCCTCGGACCAGACGGTGCTTGGCGCCTTGCAGACCTTCGCCGAACGCGGCATCTCCGGAGCACCCGTCCTCCACGCGGACGGCTCACTGGCAGGCTTCCTCTCCGATGGAGACGTCATGCGCTACCTCTCCGCAGCTCATCCCTCCTCCACCTCGATCTATTCCTACGCGATCGGTGCTGATGAGGACCTGGAGCAGGCCATGTCCGACCTGGCGGGTCTGAATGTGATGAAGCTGGCCACCCACGACGTTCTCACCATCGACGTGGGCTCATCGATAGCAGACGCTGTTGCCGCGCTGTCGGATGCGCACATCAAGAAGGTTCCGGTGGTACGTGGCGAGAACGGCCCGGTGGTGGGCGTTGTGAGCCGGTCGGCAATCAATCGTCTGGCAATCGCCGGTTACCTTCATGCACGGGGTGAAGCTCCGCAGCTGGCGGACGTGACGGCAAGCTGAGTCGTGCCGGCACTGAGCCGTTGAGGTGAGGCAGGTCGGGTCCCACAGGGACCCGACCTGCCTCTTTCTGCACTCATACAGTGGACAATCACCTCGGGTGCTCTGGGCGGAGGGGGGAGTCCTGTGGGATCCCCGAATTGTCATACTCGAAAGGAATCTACGAATTCATGGGATTCCAGGGGATGGGGACAAACCGGCAGGGGGCCTTGGCCGGGTGGAAGGAGATTTTCCCTCCTCGGGACTCCGTCTCGGGCAGAATGAACAGAAGAATGATCCGGGTCACACTTCGGTCCTCCGTCTGGACGCGCCGTGACCGCCACCCGCAGGAGAATTGATCATGGACACCACGTCGCGACGCACACGATGCCGCGTGACCCCACGAGTTTCCGGCCGGGAGTGGAGGATAGGCGCCCGCGCCGTCGGGGTGTATTTCGGGAGCATGGCTGTGCTGAATACGGTGCACACGGTGCGCATCGCTCCCGATTTTCTGCAGTGGCTGCGTGACAACACTTGGTTGCCGCCCTACCGGCCGGTCCTGGGCGCCCTGGTACCGGTGGCCCCTGCCGTTGTCCTCGGCTCGGCTGCTTTCCAGGCCGTTGTCGGCTACCAGCTGCTGCGCGGCCGTCGGGTGTCCGGGTCACTGCGGTGGGCAGAGGCCTGGGTCCTGGGACTGATACCCGCCCTGCCCTGGCCGTACTGGGTGGTGAATGTGGTCTCCGGGGGTATCTTCGAGGTCATTCGTCGCGGCGTGATCCGTCACCCCTCAACGTGAGCTACCGAGCCGTAGGAGGATCGTGCCTGTCACGGGCTCATGGAACCGGGAGGGTTCGGCCGGGGGCGATACGTCGCGGGGGCAATCGAGTTCCTGCAGCGGCGGGTAGATCATCGGGGAGCTGAGCGGGTCAGCCGATGTCGGGCTGGTGCACAACGGCGGCCGGTCGACGTCTGCGGGGGTGGCGGGCGTCGACCGGAAGGTCGATCACCTCTCCGGGCTTCCTTCACTGGACTAAACTCACCGCTCGGCCCTCCCACCTGCGTCAATGTGCGGGTGGCCCGAATCCCGAAATGAGATTGTCTTGCGGAAGCCCCTCTCCACCATCGCGTTCACCATCACCGGCACAGTTGCCTGCAGCATCCTGCTGTCCACCCCGGTTCTGGCCCAGAGCTCCTCCGGCTCCTCCGGCTCACAGACCACGCCGTGGGCCGGCGGCCCCTCCGAGGGCCTGGTGGTCAACCTGATCGGTGATCTCCTCGGCCCCGGCATCTCCGAACATGTCGGCGTGATGGCGGGCGATCTCGGCATCATGGCCTCCCTGGGGACGGGGAAGGAATTTGCCATCATCTTCGGCGATTCTTTTCGGGGTGCCCGCTTCGGCGAGGGCGAGTGGATGAGCCCGGTGGGCGTGGTCGCGGAGTTCGACACCGACGGCCGCATCATCATCAAACGCGCCCTCAATAACGACGAGGTCGTCCAGCAGCTCCTGGATTATGAACACAACGCGCGTGGTCTGACCCTGCTGCCCTCGGACGTCATCAACATCGACGGCACCCTGTACATGCAGGGCATGTGGAACGAGGGCGTCGGCAACGTCCTGTACACACAGATCTGGCGGTCTCCTGATCAGGGTGTGAACTGGGAGAACGTGGACATCACGCCGAACGACTACATGGGCGGCATGGGCAACCTCATCACCTGGGACCTGAGTCCGGACGGCTACGTCTACATGATGTCCTCGCAGTTCAAGCGCTCTCACGACGTCTACCTCACCCGCTTCCGTCCGGAGGACATCGGCACCCGTGAGGCGTGGGAGCACTATTCCCTCGACCGGAATGGCACCGGAACGTGGGGCACCGCCTACACACCGGTCCTGAGCCAGAGTGTGCGGGCCGGCGAGATGTCCCTGCGCCACATCGAGGGGCACTGGGTCCTGAGCATGTTCAATGCCGAGACCATGGCCATCGAGGTCCGCATTTCCCGGGAGATCGCCCGCGACTGGAACGAGATCACGCCCGCCAACGTGGTCGTCGCCGGTTCGCACGGCTGGGGCGGGGCACAGGACGAGAACAACTTCACCCAGCTCTACGGCGGTTACATCGCTCCCGGCTCGACCCTGGGCAACATGGACCTGGTGGTCTCGCAATGGAACACCAGCAACAACAGCCGCTACATGTCCACCCAGTTCAACGTGCAGGGACTGGACAAGTTCTTCGGCATCACCCCGGAGGACGCCATGCGCAGTCGCAGCCTGACCGAGACGCCGCAGGCCCCGGCCGTGGGTAACCAGGATGTCATCAAGGTCGAGGTCACGCAGGTGGACGAGCAGGTGGCTGAGCAGCTCGCCCCGGAGGAGATGATGGAGAGCCTGACCGAGATCACCGTCATCCCGCTCGACGATGCGGACCCCGTTTTCCTCGAGGCGGCCGATGGCCCGGGCAGGTTCGCCGGATAGCTGAATCGCGTCATGGCGCGGTAGCCGCCATGACGCGATGCCACGTCCCTGAGACCGGAGGCCGGGGGTCTGCCTATGCCGGTGGTGCAGGGGGTCCCGGTGCAGCGCTCCCTGAGTAGCCGGATGTTCCCGGCGTTACCTCCGCACCCCGGTGGGCGAGATGAGCCCGGGTGTCGGTGGGACCCTGGTCCAGGCGGAACGGCGGGTAGTCGTCGCGCAGCAGCAGAACATAAGTGGAGACCCGGTACACCCACCGGTTGAGGCCGATGATCAGTGCGAAGATGTCGTGGCGGTACCGACCGGTGAACAGCAGTATGACTGCGGCAATGAGCACCAGCAGGCCCAGGAGGGACATGCTCCAGCCGTTGTTGTTCCGGTCTGCCCCCATCATGACGGCGCCACCGCTGCCGGTGAGGATCCCCACGATCAACAGATGGGGAATGGCCAGCAGCCACCACTTCACCAGGACGAGTCCCCTGGAGAGCCGGTCGGGGTAGTCCACATCCAGCTCCGCCGGATAATCGGCACGCGCCAGGGTGAACGGAGGGTAGCGGTCCGTGCCCAGGGCCGAGTAGGCATAGAAACCCGCCCGCCAGTTCCACCGCAGCACCCCGACGCTGAAGGAGAACCAGGGGCGGGGATAGCGGCCCGTGAACAGGATGGTGAATCCGGCGGCAATCGTCGTGACCACCAGCGCGAACCACAGCAGGGCCAGGACAATGTAGTGCGGTATGGCCAGCAGCCACTTGATCAACCACAGCCCGCGGGAGAGTTTTTCGTCGAGATGGCCGGTGAAGGACAGCGGGTGCGCTGCCGGGCTGTCGCCACCCCATTCTGCTCCTTCCGCCGGCATCTCCTCAGGGCCGCCCCGGCGCCGAGGGGGCACCTGGTCGATGTCGCGGCCCAGACCTGCGGAGCCGAGCAGCAGCAGGGGGATCCCGAGGAGCAGTCCGATCAGTCCGGCGATCAGCATGCCGGGGTTGACGAAGCCGAGGAGTTCAGTTCGGGCGCCGGGCTGCAGGTCGATCCACACCGGTCTGGTGGCATCAGCATTCATCACAACCAGCGTCCACTGGCCCGCCTGCAGATCGAAGGTGATCTCCTGGGTTCCGGTACCCGTGGCGGAGACAGCCCAGAAGTCCTGCTCTGCCGGTGGCGCCGGGCTCTGGTTTCCTGCGGTCTCCCGGAGGTCGCCGTCGGCGTCCTGCGTCCAGGACCACTGGCCGGATCGCTGCCCTCCGTCGGTCCAGGACATGTCTCCGAGCACGCCGTGGGGCACATTGTCCAGATAGTCCGAGATGTCGGCTGTCTCAGCGATGCCGAGGAAAATGGGCTGGTCAGGGACCACGGGAGTCGCCCGGACCTGAATGCTGGCCAGGTCCTCGAGTGGTGGTGCGCCGGAGAGTCCGGCCTCGCCGGGATCGATCACCATGGATGCTGTGGTGAGGGCGTGGCCGGTGCTCTGGAACCGTTCCGGGTCTCCGGAGAGGTACCGGCCGTCCTGCTGCGCGGACTCGGCCCCCATGAGCACCGCTGCGCCGATGGTCAGCCCCAGTCCGAACGCCGTGAGGAGAACTCCGAGCACCAGCAGGACCCAGTTCAGCGGTCGCATACGGGCAGGTCTTTCGCGGAGTGGGGTTGACTCGGTTGGATAGGTCGGGCTGGAATCCATGACGCTTCCTTGATGAGGTGAGAAGAACATGTGACGGTGCGGGTGTTGGGCAACCGTTCACGTCGATCTCCTGACGCTCAGCTCGCCCCTGTTCACGTGTGACGACTCTTCTGGTGACGCTAGCAGCGTTTTCCTGGCTTTTCGGCTTCCCGGCAGGTTTGAGATGACGTTGCAATGAAAGCGTCATTTTCGCAGGTCGGGCGAGTGAAAACGGTGATTCGGTGGACCACCGGACTGCCTGATGGAAACGGGTGTGACATGTGCCCGTCAGGGCCATTCCCGGCGCGGTGATCCGACACCGGTGGCGGCCGGCCGTCACCCACCGTGATCCGCGTCCCCGTGTTTTCCGGAGAGCACGTGCCCGCTGCCCGTAGAATGGGCGGCTGTCAGTTGAACCCACACAAGGAGACACAGCACATGGCCAACATCAGGGTCGCGATCGTCGGTTACGGCAACCTCGGCAGGTCCGTGGAGAAGCTCATCGGCCTGCAGCCGGACATGACTCTCGCGGGTGTGTTCTCACGCCGCGACAGCCTGGACACCCTCGACCCGGACACCCCGGTGCTGCCGGTCGCGGATTTCGCCGCCCACACCGGGCTTTTCGACGTCGCCGTGCTCTGCCTCGGCTCCGCCACCGACATCCCGGAGCAGGCGCCGGAGTTCATCCGCCACGCCAACACGGTGGACACCTACGACAACCACCGCGACGTCCCGCGCCACCGCGCCGAGATGGACAAGGTCGCCAGGGAGAACGGCACCGTCGCCGTCGTCTCCACCGGCTGGGACCCGGGCATGTTCTCCCTTAACCGCACAATCGGGCAGGCCCTCCTGCCGGGTGGCAGCCAGAACACCTTCTGGGGACCGGGCCTGTCGCAGGGGCACTCGGACGCGCTGCGTCGTATCGCGGGCGTGCACAAGGCCGTCCAGTACACCATCCCGTCCCCGGATGCGCTGGATGCGGCACGCAGGGGTGAGGCCGGCGGGCTCACCGGCAAGCAGACGCACCTGCGTCGCTGCTACATCGTGTGCGATGAGGCTGATCGGGAGCGCATCGAGAACGAGATCCGCACCATGCCCGACTACTTCGTCGGTTACGAGGTCGAGGTCAACTTCATCGACGAGGCCACCTTCGACGCAGAGCACACCGGCATGCCGCACGGTGGCCACGTGATCACCGCAGGGGACACCGGTGGCTACACCCAGGCGATCGAGTACACCCTCGAGCTGGAGCGCAACCCCGACTTCACCGGTGCGGTCGCCCTCGCCTATGCACGTGCGGCCCATCGCCTGCGTGAGGCTGGCCAGTCGGGCGCCTACACCGTTCTGGAGGTCGCGCCCTACCTGATTTCGCCGGATTCCCTCGACGAGCTCATCGCCCGCGACGTGTAGCGGCACACTCAGCGGGTGAGCATCCCCGCGGCGTAGGCCGCCTGGCCGACATGCTGGGCGGCGTCATCGATGATGGAGACCAGCCGCACCCCGCGGGTGACGGCAGGGTCCCAACTGCTGTCGATGACCTCGGAGAGGTCCTCTTCGTCGAGTCCGGCGGCGTAGTCGCTCAGACCTTCCAGAGTGGCACGGAGGTAGTCGGTGAGCAGTTGCTGGTCATTGACCACGACCGCCCCCGCCTCCCGGTGGTCGTGTCCGTAACCCAGGGTGTCTCCCACCTCACCGAGGCCGAATCTGTCCCGGTAGTGCGTCCAGAGTTCCGGCCGGCCGCTGAGGTGGGAGAGCTGGACGTCGACCTCGCGGCCGCTGTGCCACAGCAACCAGGCGATGGAGTTCGGGTGGTTCCCGGGGTGGGCGTTGAGTTGCGAGGCACTCAGCAGCGGTAGTTGCTCGGCCACCGCGATGGGGCGGGAAGCCATGTCCTGGATCAGTTCGGTGACATTCATGCCTCCACTGTGCCCATTTCCGAGGCACGGCGGGCGGGTTTCGTCGGGTCGGTGACGCGCATCAGCAACGCCGCGCCAACGGCCAGGACGGTGACGATGCCCAGGATGCCGTAACGGTCGTTGCCGCCGCCGAGGAAGACGAAGGCGGCGAAGGCGATGGGTGCGAGCCAGGAGACTGCCCGGCCGGTGGTGGCGTAGAGGCCGAACATCTGGCCTTCCCGGTTGTCGGGGGCGACACGGGAGAGGAAGGACCGGGCGGCGGACTGTGCCGGTCCGACGAAGGTGCACAGGATCAGGCCGAAGATCCAGAAGCCCACGGGTCCCTGCACGAAGAACAGGATCACCCCGACGGCGATCATGATGACCAGGGAGCCGAGGATGACCGGCTTGGGTCCGAGGTAATCGTCGAGCCAGCCGCCGGCCAGCGCGCCCAGCGCGGCCGTGATGTTGGCGGCGACGCCGAAGAGCAGGACGTCGCCGGCGGAGAGCCCGTAGACGCTCACCGCGAGGATCGCGCCGAAGGTGAAGACTCCGGCCAGCCCGTCGCGGAAGACGGCGGAGGAGATGAGGAAGAACACGGAGTTCCGGTCCTCGTGCCAGAGGCTCTTCAGGTCGCGGAACAGGCGTCGGTAGGACTCCCGGAAGGTGTCGGCCTTCTCCCCGGAGGGGCTGATCTCGGGGACCCGGAAGAACACGGGCAGGGCGAAGAGTCCGAACCAGACGGCGGCGAACACGGCCACGACCCGGATGTTCAGTCCATCCCCGGTCGGCAGGTTGAGCAGGCCGCGGGTGTCTCCGGAGCCGGCGACGAACCCGACATAGCAGGTCAGGAGCACGACGATGCCGCCGAGGTAGCCCATGCCCCAACCGAAGCCGGAGACACGGCCGACGGTTGTGGGCGTGGAGATCTGTGTGAGCTGCGCGAAGTAGTTGACCTCGGCGATCTCGAAGGTGATCGACGCGATCGCCATGACGGTGATGCCGACCCAGAAGTAGACGGCGGCGTCGTCACGCACGAAAAACAGTGAGGCCATCAGCGCGACGGTGAGGTACGTCCACGTTCCTAAGGCGCGGCGGCGGCGGCCGCGCAGGTCGGAGCGTTGGCCCATCACGGGGGTGATGGCGGCGATGAGGACGCCGGCCAAGGCGATCGCGAAGCCGTAGTACTGCGCCGGAGTGAAGGTGCCGGAGATGTTCTGGCCGACCGTGCCGGTGAGGTACACCGAGAAGATGAAGGTGACCAGCACGGCGTTGAAGGCGGCTGATCCCCAGTCCCAGAGGCCCCAGGCGAGGACGGTTCGACGGTCGGTCATGAACCGTGAGTCTAGGACGGGATCTGCGCCAGCGCAGCCGCGAGCAACCGTTCCCGGTCGGCCGGGGACAGCGGCTCGTGGTGGAGGTGGTCGTGGGCCCACAGTCCGTAGGCGATCAGCTGTACGAGGTAGGCGTCGGAGGTGTCCGGTCCGGGCATCCACCGCTTGTCGACGCCCGCCCACACCGCCCGGTACCCCGGGTCGTTGCGGGCGTCCAGGATCATGATCAGCTCCGTCAGCTCGGCGGTGCGGCCCATGGAGATGAGCACCGCGCGCAGTCGCTGGGCGTCGGTGAGTTCCTCGGCCGGGGCGCCGGCGATGCTGCGCAGCTCCGTCTCCCACGCCTCTGCCAGGTGTTTATGGATGCCCAACAGCAGGTCATGGCGGGAGGGGAAATGGTAGATGATGCCGGACTTGGAGAGCCCGGCGGCGTGGGCGAGCGATTCATAACTCAGGGCGTCGAGACCGTCGGTGGCGATGAGGGACACGGCGGCGTCGAGAATGAGATCATATTTACTCCGGCGCATGTGCACCTTTCGGGTTGTGGCGGAAAAACCAACCGGTCGCGGCCGCGAGGACGGCGGCCAGCGCGCTGATGATCAGCAGGATGTTCAGGTAAGCGTTGTCGTAGGCCGCCCCGTCGATTGCGGTGAGCATGTCCCCGCCGGCGGATCGGGCGTAGAGCAGTGGGAGAAGGCTGCCGAGGACGGCCACGGACAGCAGAGTGCCGAACTCGTAGGAGACCGCCTCCACTCCCGCGGCCATGCCGGCGCGCCGGACCGGGGCGGAGCCGATGATCGCGGTCGAGGACACCGACATGATGGCACCCGCTCCGGCGCCGACCAGCGCGAGGGAACCGATGAACAGTGTCAACGTGTCGTGGCGTCCCGCCCAGGCGGCCAGCCCGACGCCGAGCGCCATGGCCAGGAAACCGCCGGAGATCAGCGGGGCGAATCCCAGGCGGTGCAACGTCGCTCCGCCCAACAGGGAGAACGGGAAGGCGGCCACCGTCACGGTGACGACGATCAGGCCGGCCTCCAACGGGCTGTATCCGGCGACGAGCTGGAAGCGTTGGGTGGTCAGCAGCTCCAGCCCGGCGACGGCGAACATCGCGCCGGCCGCGGCGAGCACCCCGCCGCTGAAGATGCGGGAGCGGAAGATGCCGAAGGTGAGCAGGGGATCGTCGAGACGCTCCTGACGGCGGAGGAACACGACCGAGCCCAGAACCGTGAGCAGCACGGCCACTGCCAGGAGCCACGCCGTGCGGTCCGGATTGGCCAGTTCCTTGATGGCGGTGACCAGTGACGACAGGATCACCAGGGCGTAGAGAGAACTGACTGCGTCCCAGCGTTTGCCCGGGTTCGGCATGTTCGGCGGTGCGACGACGATGGCGGACACCAGCGCGGCCAGGACGATCGGCACGTTGATGAGGAAGACCGAGCCCCACCAGAAGTACTCGAGGAGCAGGCCGCCGAGGACCGGACCCAGGGCAGCGCCGATGACCGCGACGGAGCCCCACACGCCGATGGCGGTGTTGCGCTCACGCTCGTTGGTGAAAGTGATGCGGATCAGCGCCAGGGTGGCGGGCATCATTGTCGCCGCGCCCAGGCCGAGGAAGGCGCGGGCGGCGACGAGGGACCATGCGTCCGGCGCGAAGGCGGCCGCCAGGGAGGAGGAGCCGAAGATGGCCAGGCCGAGGAGGAACATCAGGCGGTGGCCGATCCGGTCGCCGAGGGTGCCGGTGCCCAGCAGCAGGCCGGCCAGCACGAGGGGGTAGGCGTTGATGATCCACAACCCCTGGGTCTCGGTCGCGCCCAGCTGCTGGCGCAGTTCCGGCAGGGCGGTGTAGAGGATGGAGTTGTCCACTCCGATCATGAGCAGGCCCAGCGAGATGACCAGCAGAAAGGCCCAGCGTTGGGCGGGCGTGGAGTCCACGTTATCGAGATGTCTCACACCCGCAAACTGTACCGACCGTTCGTTACAGTTACAACACAAGGGATTCTGGGGTTACTCGCAAATCGTGGACAGTTAGTTAACCCCGAATCAGATCGGTGAATCCAGGCTAAAGCGTGTCTCTAACAAGTGGTCGTCAGCGACATCAGCTGGTCAGCGTCGTTGACGCCTATGCGGACAAGGCGGAGAGCAGGAAACCCATCCATCCCGAGTACGTCGCGGCGCTCATCGACGAACTGGCCGCTGAGGATGCCGTCTTCACCATCGACACCGGCATGTGCAACGTCTGGGCCGCCCGCTATCTCACCCCCAACGGCCGCCGCGCCGAACTCGGCTCCTTCCGGCACGGCACCATGGCCAACGCCCTGCCCTACGCCATCGGCGCGCAGCTGGCCGACCGCGACCGCCAGGTGGTCACCTTCTCCGGCGACGGTGGCCTGTCCATGCTGCTCGGCGAGCTGCTCACCGTGAAAATGCATGACCTGCCCATCAAGATGGTCGTGTTCAACAACTCCTCCCTCGGCATGGTCAAACTCGAGATGCTGGTGGCCGGCATGCCGGACCACGGCACCGACCACGAGCACGTGAACTTCGCCGCCATCGCCGAGGCCATGGGCATCCGCTCGGCCCGCATCGAGGACCCGAAGAAGCTGCGCAAGGGGCTCAAGGAGGCCTTCGCCCACCCCGGCCCGGTACTCATCGACGTGGTCACCGACCCCAGCGCCCTGTCCATCCCGCCGGAGATCACCGGGGACATGCTGGTGGGTTTCTCGAAGGCCGCGACCCGCACCGTCTTCGGTGGTGGCGTCGGCCGCATCGTCGACCTGGCCCGGGCCAACCTGCGTAATATCGGTGCCGCCGGGGCGGTGTAGGGGGCAGCCCTGGTCTATCCCTGCCGGCGCAGGTGTTCCCCGAGGTAGGGCAGGCCGAAATCCACGTGCCCGTATCCGGCTGCCCTGATCAGGCCCCTCTCGATGAGGCGGCGCCGGTAGGTCGACTGCTGGTTCGCTGGCAGGCCCAGCAGCTCGGCGACCTGCCCGGTGGCGGTGGGAGTGCCCAGGGAGATCATGGCCTCGAGATACTCCCGTTCCCGTTCCGGCAGGCCGCGCAGGGCAGGCTGGTGGACCTGCATGCCGATCCGCTCCCGCACCAACGGCAGCGCCTGGTCGACAGCGGCGTGTTCAATGGTCTCCCCATCGGCAATCGTCCAGGCGATGGAACCGACCACCTGGATGAGATAGGCGTATCCGGCGCAGGCTGCCACAGCCCTGCCCAACGCCTCCGGTGTGAAGCGGCGCCCGCTGGTAGCTGCCGTGGCCGCCAGGGTTCTGGCCACCTCATCGTCCGGGAGGGGGCCCAGCTGGATGGGCATGGCCCGGCGGAGGAAGGTGGTGCCGGGCAGGTCAAGCAGTTCGGCAATCTCGAAGGGGAGTCCCGCCACGGCCAGGGCGACCGGCAGTTCGTCGCGGACCAGATCCTGGATCGCGTCAGTGAGCTGGTGGAGGTCCTCCGGTGTCGCGGACTGGAGTTCATCAAGGGGGAGGAAGAGGCCGGAGCCGAGTTCCTTCAGCAGGGTGCAGACCTCCCGTAGCCGGGTCCGCAGGGATTCCGCGGGGGCAGTCGGCTGGGTGACCTCGGTTGCGATGGACCCCACCCCGGCGATCGATCCTCCGGTGATAGTCCGCCGGGGTGCAGTCCCATCGAGTGCGTGGCGGAGGCGGGGCAGGTCCACGTCACGCAGCTCCGTGATGGGGTCCCGGGAGGCCGGAACGCGGATCACCCGCCAGGCGGCGGTGCGGGCCTCATCCTCCAGGAGGTTGAGCAGCACGGTTTTGCCCGCACCGCGGGCGCCGCTGATCAGGGTGAAGCGGTAGGGGGAGCCCGGACCTTCCCGCAGGGAGAGCCCCACGTTGGCCACGAGGCTTTCTCGCCCGGCAACCACGGTCGGGGTGGTGCCGAAGCTCGGACGAAACGGGTTGGCACCGACGGTAACAGCCACTTCTCCTCCTGTACGATCTGTACGATCTTCGCCCCACCGAGCCGCCCCTTGCGCTTGACGTGGCGTCAACCAGCACACTGGACACGTGACCGACCACACCATCGGCGAGGCCGCCGACATCCTGCGCGTGACCACCCGCACGCTGCGGCACTGGGACCACATCGGACTTCTCGTGCCGGGCTGGCGGACCTGGGCCGACCACCGTCTCTACACGGAGGCGGATCTGGACCGGGCGTGGCAGATCCTCGTCTACCGCGAGGCCGGTCTCCCGCTCAAGGAGATCGTTGAACTGCTGGATGAGCCCGCTTCCACCCGGGACGCCCTGCTCCACCAGCGCGAGGTGCTGGTGGAACGCATCGGTCACCTGCACCGGATGGTCCGGGCAGTCGATGACATTCTCAAGGAGGAGACCATGTCCGTGGAGGACCGCATGAAGCTCTTCGGTGACCAGTGGAAGCCGGAGTACCAGGAGGAGGCGCAGCAGCGCTGGGGTGACACCCCGGAATGGGAGCAGTCCCAGGCCGTGGCGGCCAACCTCAGTGACGGTGACTGGCTCGCCGTGAAACAGGAGCAGGACGAGTTCGTCGCGCTCCTCGCGGATGCCGCGGCCCGCGGCGTGGAGCCGGGGAGCGAGGAGGCGCGCAGGGTCGTCGAGAAGCACCGGGCGTCCATCGGTCGTTTCTATGAGATCGCACCGGAGAAGCAGGTCCTGCTCGCCCGCATGTACACCCAGGACCAGCGCTTCAACGCCACCTACCAGGGGCACGCGGAATACCTGCTCAGCCTCATCGAGGCCCAGGCGCAGCAGGAGGGAATCGATCTGACTGACGTGCAATGGCGCTAGACACCCGGTGGATGCCCTTGTCCAGGAAACTTCCAGACTTCGTTCAGCCGGGTCGAAGAGCGGGGTAGTTGACTCGAAGGCATCTACAGGGAAAGTGATGGACAATGGAAGACATGAATGACACACAGGCAGGCCCGAACGAGATCAAGGTACTCGTCGTCGACGACGAACCGAACATCGTCGAACTGCTCACCGTCAGCCTGAAATTCCAGGGTTTTGACGTCCGTACGGCCAGCTCCGGCACGGAGGCACTGCGCGTGGCGCGGGACTTCAACCCCGACGCCTACATCCTCGATGTGATGATGCCCGGCATGGACGGCTTCGAGCTGCTGACCAAACTGCGCAGTGAGGGACTCGACGGGCCGGTGCTCTACCTGACCGCCAAGGACGCCGTCGAGAACCGCATCCACGGCCTGACCATCGGCGCCGACGACTACGTGACCAAGCCCTTCTCCCTCGAAGAGGTGATCACCCGACTGCGCGTGATCCTGCGCCGTGGCCACATCAACGAGCAGAACCCGGAGGATGCGGCGATCACCTACGCCGACCTCACCCTCAACGACGAGACCCATGAGGTGACCAAGGCAGGCAGGATCGTCGAGCTGTCGCCCACGGAGTTCAACCTGTTGCGCTACCTCATGCTCAACGCAGAGGTCGTGCTGAGCAAGTCGAAGATCCTGGACAACGTGTGGCACTACGACTTCGGCGGCGACGGCAACGTGGTCGAGTCCTACATCTCCTATCTCCGCCGCAAGATCGACACCGGTGACGTCCCGCTGATCCACACGGTCCGGGGCGTCGGATACGTGCTCCGGACGCCCCGCCAGTGACGCTCCCTCCCTACCCTTCTTCTCCCCAGACAGGTGGGCAGGAGGCAGCACCGCCGGTGGACAACCCGTACGCGAAGCTGGACCCGCGGGAGACCCTCCACGCGCCTCCGCCCCCGCAGGTCCCCGAACGTGCGTGGCCCCTGCGGACGTGGCTGGTGGTCATCATCGTGGTCCTCTCCGGTCTCGGGCTCGCGGCGAGTTCGGTGGCGGTGTCCTCGATCATGCGCGAGGTGACTTATTCGCGTGTCGACGAAGACCTGGTCAACTCCCTCAGCGGGTGGGCGAGGAGCTCGGAGATCTTCAAGTCCGAGACCGACTCCCGGCCGCCCTCGGACTACGTGGTGATCAAACTCTTCGAGGACGGCTCCTCCGTCGTGTTCAACGACCCGGGTGAACTCCCCCGACTCTCCAGCGTCGCCGTGGGTCGTCCTCCGCAGACCGTTGACTCCGCGCCGGGAAGTGACTCCAAGACCCGCTGGCGCGTCATCGCCCACCGCGAGGAGGGGGTGACCACGGTCGTGGCGAAGAACCTCGCCCGGGAACAGACCCTCCTCTACGGACTCGCGCTGGTGCAGGTGGTCATCAGCCTGCTCGTCCTGGCGGTGCTCGCCCTGCTCAGTTACTACGTCGTGCGCCAGGCCATGGCCCCGCTGCGCGAGGTCGAACGCACCGCCGGTGAGATCGCGGCGGGTGACCTGGACCGTCGTGTCCCCGCCTGGCCGCGGACGACAGAGGTCGGACAGCTGGCACACGCCCTCAACACCATGATCGGACAGCTCCAGGAGTCCGTGGAGACGGCCCGGAGCAAGGAGGAGCAGATGAGGCGTTTCGTCGGCGACGCCTCCCACGAGCTGCGCACCCCGCTGACCTCGGTTCGCGGCTACACCGAGCTGTACCGCTCCGGAGCCACCGATGACATCGACATGGTGTTCACGCGTATCGACGACGAATCCCGTCGCATGTCCCTGCTCGTCGAGGACCTCCTGGCGCTGACCCGGGCAGAGGGTTCCCGCCTGGAACTCACCACGGTGGATCTGCTGGAGCTGTCGCTCTCGGTGGCGTCCTCGGCACGTGCGGCCTTCCCGGGGCGGGAGGTGACCGTGAGCAACGAAACCTCATCGGTCCCCGTCGTCGAAGGCGACGTCTCGCGGCTCCACCAGGTGCTGCTCAACCTCATCTCCAACGGACTGACCCACGGTGGTCCGGAGGCGGTGGTGACGGTGACGCTGCGACTCGAGGACGATGATGTTGTCCTCACCGTCGCGGATGACGGCCGGGGCATGTCCCCGGAGGCCGCCAGCCACATCTTCGAGCGTTTCTACCGCGAGGATCCCTCCCGCTCCCGCGCATCCGGCGGCTCAGGCCTGGGCCTGGCGATCGTGAAGTCGCTGGTGGAGAAGCATGGGGGAAGCATCACCGTGGACACCACCGAGGGGGAGGGAAGTGCCTTCACGGTGCGGCTGCCCCGCTCGGAGTAGCGCCCTGACCGCACCGGACGTCTAATCCGCTGCGGCGCCCAGCTCGGCGATGGCGCCGGCGATGTCGAGCCCCTCGACGGTATGGGTTTCCGGGTCCTCGTCCGCAGCCTCGCCGAGGAGGCGCCGAACGTAGGAGAGGTCCTTGTCGCCACGGCCCGATAGGTTCACCAGGTAGATGCGGTCGTGGTTGCCCTCGGCCTCGTCGATCTCGGCCAGCTTGAGTGCATACGCCAGGGCGTGGGAGGACTCGAGCGCGGGGATGATGCCCTCGTAGCGGGTGAGCATGCGGAAGGCCTGCAGGGCCTCATCGTCGGAGACTCCGACGTAGGTGGCGCGGCCGGTCTCCAGGAGCCAGGCGTGCTCGGGGCCGACGCCCGGGTAGTCCAGCCCTGCGGAGATGGAATGGGAGTTGAGCACGTCATCCTCACCCTCGCCCAGCATGACGTAGGAACGGGAACCGTGGAGGATGCCCACGCGGCCGCGGTTGAGCGGGGCACCGTGCTTCCCGGAGTCCAGGCCCTCGCCGGCCGGTTCGCAGCCGATGAGCGCGACGTCGGAGTCGTCGAAGTACTCGGCGAAGGCGCCGATGGCGTTGGAACCACCGCCGACGGCGGCGATGACGGCGTCGGGAAGCCGGCCGACCTCCTCGAGCATCTGCGCACGCGACTCCTTCGAGATCACCCGGTGGTATTCCTTGACCAGGCTGGGGAAGGGATGCGGGCCGGCGGCGGTGCCCAGCAGGTAGTGGGTGTTCTCGTAGGACTCGACCCAGTCGCGCAGGGCGACGTCGACGGCGTTCTGCAGACCATTGCCGCCGTTGTCGTCGACGGGGATGACCTCGGCGCCCATCAGGCGCATGCGGTAGACGTTGGACTGCTGGCGGGCGACGTCACGGGCTCCCATGTAGATGGTGCACTCCATGCCGAATCGGGCGGCGGCCATGGCCGTGGCGGTGCCGTGCTGGCCTGCCCCGGTCTCCGCGATGAGGCGGGTCTTGCCCAGCTTCCTCGCCAGCAGTGCCTGGGCCATGACCTGGTTGCCCTTGTGCGCGCCACCGTGCACGAGGTCCTCGCGCTTGAGGAAGATCCGGGCATGCCCCCTGCCCCTGCCCTCGCGGGGCAGATTCACGGTCTCGGTGATCGGGGTGGGACGGCCCAGGTAGGAGGTGTAGAGCTTGTTCAGCTCCGCGATGAACTCAGGGTCCTCGAGGGCCTCTGCGTAGGCGCGTTCAAGTTCGTCGAGAACGGGCAGCAGCGACGGGGGGACAAACTGGCCACCGAACTTCCCGAAGTAGGCGGGGAGGATGGTGGGGCGGGCTTCGCCCTCGGGCAGTTCCGGGTTGTCATGCAGTCGGGGAGTCAGATCCATGTAACAACCATAGGGCGTGGTTCCGTGCCCTACCGCCGGTTTGCCGCTCTCCGGGGGTGACCGGGCGCGAAGGCGTCAGGAACGGTCCAGGATTTCCCGGTAACGCGGAGACACGGGGTCCGGAAGCAACACCCCGGCCTGTTCCTGACACCCGCCGACTAGTCCGAACTCATCCGGTAGGGGCCCTCGCCGTCACGGATGGTCTGGCAGGCCAGGGTCTGGTCCTCGTGGTTGATCTCGTAGGGGGAGAGGACCTCGTTTTTCAGCATGTGGGACGGGCCTCCCGTCAGGGTGCACTGGCAGGTTCCGCAGTGACCCTCCATGCAGGAGTAGTGGGCCGGGATCTCCTCGGCCAGCAGGGCGTCGAGCAGGGTCATGCCCTGCGGCCAGTCGAAGGCGTACCCGGTGCCGTCGATGTCGGCGGTGTGGTCGCTCATGGTGTCCACTCCAGGGCGGCAATGATGTCCGCGGCCAGGCCGGGCAGATGCTCGTGGCGGATGCCGGAGATCCGGCGGACCTCGCCGAGTTCAGAGGAGGCGGCGGGAACGACCCGGTCGGCGTCCGAGATGAGGGAGACCACCCGGGTGCCCTCCGGTGCGGCGGCCTCGAAGGGGACCCTGGTCATCAGGTCATCGGCGCCGCGGCCCATCACGATGCCCACACCGAGGCGCACCGCCGGGTTCGGTGGCGGCGGTAGCCCACGGAAGGCGGCACCCACGCCGACCAGGGTCCGTACCCGGCCGGGGAACTCGTGGGCCAGACGGAGGCCGAGGTGGCCGCCGAGGGAGTGCCCGACGATGTCGATACGCTCCCTGGCAACCAGGATCTCTCCGGTGACTGCGACGAGTTCGGCGAAGGACTGCTCGATGCGCACGGTGCCCCGCAGTCCGTACAGGGGCGCGACGGCCGGGATCCCCAGGTCAAGCAACCCGCGTGCGGTGCGTTCGAAGTTGCCGGGCGACCCCATGAGCCCGTGCAGCAGCATCACCGGGGTGCCCTCCGTCCGATCCAGCGGGGGAAGCGGCGGCAGGGTCCCGCGGTGCGGCACCCAACGCAACAGGGACACTAGCGCGGGTGGCCGTCGGCGTCCGTCTCCAGGACGGCACGGATCTTCTCTGCGGCATCGTCCATCTTCGCCGGGTCGGTGGCGTCGGCGGCCATGGCCAGGGAGAAGTTGTACTCGCTCATCCGGTCGGTGGGGAAGATGTGGATGTGGGTGTGGGGGACGTCGAAACCGGCGATGATGTACCCGGCGCGGGACGCGTCGAAGGCCTCCTTCACCGCGCGGCCGACGTTCTGGGCGACCTCGTTGAGCTGACCCCAGACGGTGGGGGAGAGGTCGGTCCACCGGTCGGTCTCCTCGACCGGCACGACCAGCACGTGGCCGTAACGGAGGGGCTCGATGCTGAGGAAGGCGACGACCAGATCGTCGCGGTAGACGAAGCGGGCCGGGAGCTCGCCGTTGATGATCTTGGTGAACACGCTACTCATGCCAGCCAGGCTACCTCTAGACTTGGTGGTCATGCGCATTCTCGTGATCGGTTCGGGCGGCCGCGAACACGCCCTCCTCAAGGGCCTGGCCGTCGACCCCGCCACCACTGACCTCCACGTCACCCCCGGTAACGCCGGCATGTCCGACCTCGCCACCGTCCACCCGGACGCGGGCAAAGTCGATGACGGTGCCGCCATGGTGGCCCTCGCCCGGGGCATTGAGGCCGACCTGGTCGTCATCGGCCCCGAGATTCCGCTGGTGGCGGGCGTCGCCGATGACCTCCGCGAAGCCGGTTTCCGGGTCTTCGGCCCGTCCCGGGAGGCGGCCCAGATCGAGGGCTCGAAGCAGTTCGCCAAGGACGTCATGGCGGACGCGGGTGTGAAGACGGCGCGCGCCGAGCAGCTCGCGCCGGGTACCTCGGAGACGGACATCGAGGCTGCCCTGGATCGTTTCGGCCCCACCTGGGTGGTCAAGGACGATGGGCTGGCCGGCGGCAAGGGCGTCGTGGTCACCCCCGATCGGGACGCCGCCCTCGAGCACGTCCGCGCGGTCCACGCGCAGGGTAACCCGGTGCTCCTCGAGTCCTTCCTCAACGGCCCGGAAATCTCCCTGTTCTGCCTGGTGGACGGCGAGACCGTCGTCCCGCTTCTCCCCGCGCAGGATCACAAGCGCGCCTACGACAACGACGAGGGGCCGAACACCGGCGGCATGGGCGCCTACACCCCGCTGCCGTGGCTGCCCGCGGAGGGCGTCCAGCGCATCGTTGATGAGGTCTGTGTCCCGGTCGCCCGGGAGATGGTCCGCCGCGGCACCCCGTACTCCGGTCTGCTCTACGCGGGTCTGGCGTGGGATGCGGACGGCCCGTGGGTCGTGGAGTTCAACGCCCGCTTCGGGGATCCGGAGACCCAGCCGGTCCTCGCGCTGCTGAAGACCCCGCTCGCCTCGCTTCTCGACGCCGTGGCGTCCGGCACCCTCGCCGAGCACCCGCCGCTGGAGTGGGAGGACGCCTACGCGTTGACCGTCGTGCTGGCGGCCGAGAACTACCCGGTCTCCCCGGTCACCGGCGGCGTCATCAGCGGCGACGTGGTCTCGGACCCGAACAAGGTGCTGCACGCCGGCACCGCACGCAACGACGCAGGTGAGCTCGTGTCGGCCGGTGGCCGCGTGCTCAACATCGTCGGCGTCGGCGGCACCCTCGAGGAGGCACGCGATGACGCGTACGCCACCATCGGACAGATCACCCTCGAGGGTTCCTTCTACCGCAACGACATCGCACTGCCTGCCGTGGAGGGACGCATCACCTTATGAACCTCGTGAGCAGTAGGAGCGAGGTCCAGCCCTTCCGGGTCATGCAGATGCTTGATCTGGTTCATCGGCGGCGTCGCGACGGGCACGACACCATCATGCTGTGTGCCGGCCAGCCCGCCACCGGCGCGCCGAAGCCTGCCCTGGCGGCTGCCGAACAGGGGCTGCGCGACTCCACGCTCGGGTACACCGAGGTCATCGGCGACCGGGATCTCCGGGAGGAGGTCGCCAGGTGGCATTCCGAGACCTACGGCGTGGATACCTCGGCAGACAATGTGGTGATCACCACGGGTTCCTCCGGCGGTTTCGTCGCCTCGTTCCTCGCGGTCCTCGACCACGGGGACACCGTGGCGCTGTCCTGCCCCGGGTACCCGGCGTACCGGAACATCCTCGAGTCCCTGGGCGCGCGCATCGTGGATCTGGTCTGCGACGAGTCGACCCGGTTCCAGCCCACGGCCGCGATGCTCGAGGCGTTGCCGGAGACGGACAGGCCGCGCGCGGTGATCGTCACCTCCCCGGGCAACCCGTCCGGCACGATCATCGACCCGGCGGAGCTGGCCAGGATCGCGAAGTGGTGCGAGGACAATGACGCGGTGCTCATCTCGGATGAGGACTACCACGGCATGAGCTTCGGCCGCCCGCTCGCCACCGCCCGTCAGTTCTCTGACCGGGCGATCGTGGTGGGCACCCTGTCGAAGTACTTCTCCATGACCGGGTGGCGCGTCGGCTGGCTGATCCTCCCCGATGAGCTGATCAGCCCCGTGGAGAACCTGCAGGCCTCGCTCGCGCTGTGTGCGCCGGCGATCTCGCAGGTCGCGGGCAGGGCGGCGTTCTCCGCAGAGGCGCGCACGGAGCTCGACGGCCACGTGGAGACCTACCGCGCGGCACGCCAGGTGCTTCTCGACGAGCTGCCGGAGATCGGCTTCACCCGCTTCGCCGCGCCCGACGGCGGTCTGTACCTGTGGCTCGACGTCTCCCATGTCACCGATGACTCCGAGGCCTGGTGCCATGAACTCGTCGATGAGATCGGCGTGGCCTTCGCGCCGGGCGTGGACTTCGACCCGATCGACGGACACCACTGGGTGCGCCTGAGCCTGTGTGCCCCGGAGGATGAGACGCGGGAGGCCTGCCGCCGCCTGGGCGGGTACGTCAACCGCTAGAGCGGGCCAGGCGCCCTCCCCTCCACCTCCACGGCCTCAGCTCACCCCCGGTGCGGCGCATGCGATAATCACAGTTGTGGCTGATAAGAAGAAGATCGCGAACGTCCTGTCCAACCGCTACGCTTCCGCTGAGCTGACCGAGCTGTGGAGCCCCGAGTACAAGATCATCCTGGAGCGTCAGCTCTGGATCGCCGTGATGAAGGCGCAGAAGGGCCTCGGCGTCGACATCCCGGCCGAGGCTGTCGCGGCCTACGAGGCCGTCATCGACCAGGTGGATCTGGCCTCCATCGCCGACCGTGAGCGGGTCACCCGTCACGACGTGAAGGCGCGCATCGAGGAGTTCAACGCCCTGGCGGGGCAGGAGCACATCCACAAGGGCATGACCTCGCGCGATCTCACGGAGAACGTCGAGCAGCTGCAGATCCACCGTTCGCTGGAGTTCATCCGCGACAAGGCGGTGACGGTGGTCGCCCGTGTCGGTGACCGCGCCGCCCAGTACAAGTCCCTGGTCATGGCGGGCCGTTCCCACAATGTCGCGGCGCAGGCCACGACGTTGGGCAAGCGTTTCGCCACCGCAGCGGATGAGATGCTCGTGGCCATCGAACGCGTGGAAGACCTCATCTCCCGCTACCCGCTGCGGGGAATCAAGGGTCCGATGGGCACCTCCCAGGACATGCTGGACCTCATGGGCGGCGACGAGAACAAGCTCAGCGCTCTGGAGACCTCCATCGCCGACCACCTCGGCTTCTCCCGGATCTTTGACTCGGTGGGCCAGGTGTATCCGCGTTCCCTGGACTTCGACGCCGTCTCCGCTCTGGTGCAGCTCGGCGCCGGCCCGTCCTCACTCTCGCACACCATCCGGCTCATGGCCGGCACCGAGACCGTGACCGAGGGTTTCAAGGAGGGCCAGGTCGGCTCCTCCGCGATGCCGCACAAGATGAACGCCCGCTCCTGTGAGCGCGTCGGCGGCCTGCAGGTCATCCTGCGCGGTTACCTCACCATGACGGCGGACCTGGCGGGCCAGCAGTGGAACGAGGGCGACGTGTTCTGCTCCGTCATCCGCCGCGTGGCGCTGCCGGACGCTTTCTTCGCCATCGACGGCATGTTCGAGACCTTCCTCACCGTCCTCAGCGAGTTCGGCGCCTTCCCGGCGATGATCAACCGCGAGCTGGAGCGTTACCTGCCGTTCCTGGCCACCACCCGCATCCTCATGGCCGCCGTCCGCGCGGGCGTCGGCCGTGAGACCGCGCACGAGGTGATCAAGGAGAACGCCGTCGCCGTGGCCCTGAACATGCGCGAAAACGGCGGCGGTCAGGACCTCATTGAGCGACTGGCCGCCGACGAGCGTCTGCCCATGACCAGGGAGGATCTCGACGCCGCCCTGGCAGACCGGAACGCCTTCATCGGCGCGGCCGAGTCGCAGGTCGACCACGTTCTGCGTCGTATCCAGGACCTCGTCGACAGTCACCCCGAGGCCGCCGCCTACCAGCCGGGCGAGATCCTCTAGTTCCATTTCCCAACCACCACGGGCGGGTCTAGACTCCATGGTCATGCGTCCTGAGCTGTCCGACTATAATCACATCTCCGCGGGCAAGGTCCGTGAGATCTACGAAGTGGATGACAACACCCTGCTGATGGTGGTCTCCGACCGCATCTCGGCCTATGACCATGTCCTGGATCCGGAGATCCCGGACAAGGGTCGGGTGCTCACCGCGATGAGCGTCTTCTTCTTCAACGCCATCGACTTCCCGAATCATCTGGCCGGCCCGGTGGATGATCCGCGAATCCCGGAGGAGGTGCTGGGCCGAGCGCTGATCGTGAAGAAGTTGCGGATGCTCCCCTTCGAGTGCGTCGCACGTGGCTACCTCACCGGCTCGGGTCTCAAGGAGTACAAGGCCGACGGCACTGTGTGCGGCATCGAGCTGCCCGCCGGTCTCGTGGAGGCCTCCAGGCTGCCGGAGCCGATCTTCACGCCCGCCACCAAGGCGGAGCTCGGTGACCACGACGAGAACGTGAGCTTTGACGCGGTCGTCAGAAAGCTCGGTGAGACCCGCGCGAATGAGCTGCGCGACGCCACGCTGCAGATCTACGCCGAAGCCGCCGCGCTCGCCGAGTCCAAGGGCCTCATCCTGGCGGACACCAAGTTCGAGTTCGGTCTGGACGCGGACGGCACGCTCGTGCTCGCCGATGAGGTCCTCACACCCGACTCCTCCCGTTACTGGCCGGCAGACACCTATGAGGAGGGGAAGGTGCAGCCGAGCTTCGACAAGCAGTACGTGCGCAACTGGTTGACCTCCCCCAAGTCCGGCTGGTCCCAGGATGACACCACTCCGCCGCCGGCGCTGCCGGGTTCCGTGGTGGAGGCCACCCGCGAGCGCTACATCGAGGCGTATGAGCGACTGTCGGGTGAGAAGTTCTGTACCTGGGTCGGGGAGTGCGTCTAGCAGGCGACTACGATCGGTGGGCATGACTCTGCAGCCCCCGATCGCCCCCCGCCACCCGGTCGTCCGTGAGTTCCACGGGCGGACCTTCGTCGACGACTACGAATGGCTGCGGGACAAGGATTCCCCCGAGACGATCGCCCATCTCGAGGCGGAGAACGCCTATACGGCACAGCAGACCGCCGACATCGAGGACCTGACCGAGGAGATCTACACCGAGATCAAGTCCCGCATCAAGGAGACGGACATGTCCGTCCCGCAGCGCTCCGGCGACTGGTGGTACTACGGGCGGACCGAGGAGGGCAAGGACTACGGCTTCTCCTGCCGCATCCCGGTCGATGAGGCACATGACCCCTGGACCCCGCCGGTCATCCCCGAGGAGGGGCGCCCGGAGGGGGAGCAGATCATCCTCGACCTCAACCAGCTCGCCGAGGGGCACGAGTTCTTCTCCCTCGGCGCGTCCTCGGTGACCACCTCCGGGCGTTTCCTCGCCTACTCCGTGGACACCACCGGCGAGGAGCGCTTCACCCTGCGCATCAGGAACCTCGAGACGGGCGAACTGCTGCCCGACGTGCTGGAGGACATCTACTACGGCGCGACCTGGGCGGGCGAGGACCACCTCTTCTACCAGCGCGTCGACGACGCCTGGCGTCCCGACTCCGTGTGGCGCCACCGCATCGGCACCGACCCGGCCGAGGACGTGTGCGTCTTCCGGGAGGCGGACGAGCAGTTCTTCACCGGCGTCGGTTCCACCCGCAGCGAGAAATACCTCATCGTCGAGGCGGCCTCCAAGATCACCTCCGAAACCCGTGTCCTGTCGATGTCGGATCCGGAGGGTGAGTTCGAGGTCCTGTGGCCGCGGGAGAAGGGCGTCGAGTACTCCGTGGACCACGCCGTCGTCTCCGGCCTGGAGGGCGGCGGGGACAGGTGGATCGTCACCCACAACGCGACCGGCCCCAACTTCGAGGTGGGCGAGTGCCCGGTTTCGGAACTCAAGCCACTCCGCGAGCTGGAGATTCTCATTCCGCACTCCCCGGAAACCCGGATCGAGGGAGTGGACACGTTCGAGGGGCATGTGGTCGTCGCTTATCGACGCGGCGCCATCGGCCGTCTCGCCGTCATGGAACTGCCCGCATCCGGCTGCTACGGCACCTTCCGGGAGCTGGACTTCGACGAGGAGCTCTACACCGCCGGTTCCCTGGGCAACCCTGAATGGGACGCGCCCGTCATCCGGATCTCCTACGGTTCCTTCACCACCCCGGCGCGCCTCTACGACTACCGCATCGCTTCCGGGGAGTTCACCCTGCTCAAGGAGCAGGAGGTGCTCGGCGGCTATGACCGTGCGGACTACACCGCCTACCGCCTCTGGGCCACCGCCGCCGACGGCGAACAGATTCCCGTGTCCGTGGTCCACCGCGCCGACCTGGACGTCAGCCGCCCGAACCCGATGGTGCTCTACGCCTACGGCTCCTACGAGTCCAGCATCGACCCGGGGTTCTCCATCTCGCGGCTCTCCGTGATGGACCGCGGAATGATCTTCGCGGTGGCCCACGTCCGCGGTGGCGGCGAGATGGGTCGCGCCTGGTACGACACCGGCAAGTTGATGGCGAAGAAGAACACCTTCACCGACTTCATCGACGTCGCCGACGACCTGATCGCCCGCGGCCTCACCGCCCCGGACCGGCTGGTCGCTGAGGGCGGTTCCGCCGGTGGCATGCTCATGGGTGCTGTCGCCAACATGGCGCCCGACCGCTTCGCCGGCATCCAGGCCGTCGTCCCCTTCGTCGATGCGTTGACCTCCATGCTCAAGCCCGAGCTGCCGCTGACCGTGACCGAGTGGGACGAGTGGGGTGACCCGTTCCACGATCCGGAGGTCTACGACTACATGGCCTCTTACGCCCCCTATGAGAACGTCGAGGCCAAGGCGTACCCGGACATCATTGCTATCACCTCGCTCAATGACACCCGTGTGCTCTACGTCGAGCCCGCCAAGTGGATCGCCAAGCTGCGGGAGACCGCAACCGCCGGCGAGTTCCTGCTCAAGACGGAGATGACCGCGGGTCATGGTGGAGTGTCCGGCAGGTACGCCCGCTGGCGCCAGACTGCCTTCGAGTACGCGTGGACGCTGCGCACCGCGGGTGCCGGGGCCAACTTGCCGCGACAGGGCAGCGTGGACGTGCGATAATTCGCCTTATGCGTGGCCGCCTCCTGGTTTCAGTTTCCAGTATCTTCTCCGAGACCAGGGGAGCAGTGGCGGGGATGCTGACGTCCCTCGACGCGGAGAACATCCCCGTGTCCCTCCTGGTCGCGCCGCACATCGACGGCAACTGGCGCCTGGCCAGGGATCCGTCGACACGGGACTGGCTGCTGGACCAGCAGGAGGCCGGCCGCGTGATCATCCTCAACGGTTTCGATCAGGCGGTGCAGGGCCGTCGCGCCGAATTCGCCAACCTGGACGCCCATGAGGCTCGCCTACGCCTGGCCGGTGCCACCCGCCAGATGAAGAAGATCGGCTTCGACCCCGACATCTTCGCCCCGCCCCGCTGGCGCATGTCGCCCGGCACGCTCGAGGTACTCCCCGAATTCGACTTCACCCTCGCGGCCAGCACCCGCGGACTGCACAACCTTGCCGACGGTTCTTTCGAGCAGTGCCGCAACCTCTCCGTCGGAGAGGGTTTCGGTGCTGCCAAGTGGTGGCGTCGCAATGTGATCCGGGCAGCCGGGCGTGGCGCCGCCAGCGGAAACACCATCCGCCTGTCGGTGTCGGGCCGTAACCTGCAGGAGAAGAAGGTCGCCTCGGATTTTCTCCGCGCCGCCGTCGCGGCCGTCGATGCAGGTGCGACACCGAGCGACTACCGCACCGTAGTCTGAAGGAATGACTGAGCTTCTCGACACCCCCGTGACCCTCAACGAATCCACCCCCTCGACCCTGCGTGAGATCGCCGAAGGCGATCTCATCCTGCTGGTCAACACCGCCTCCGCCTGCGGTCTCACCCCTCAGTACGCCGGCCTCCAGCAGCTGGCCGAGGACTACGCCGGACGTGGTCTGACTGTCATCGGCGCGCCCTGCAACCAGTTCCGCGGACAGGAGCCCGGCACCGATGAGCAGATCGCCGACTTCTGCTCCCTGAACTACGGCGTCACCTTCCCGTTGCTGTCCAAGCTCGAGGTCAACGGCGAGGGCGCCCACCCGATCTACCGGGAGCTGACCCGGGTGGCGGATGCTGAGGGCGAGGCCGGTGACGTCCAGTGGAACTTCGAGAAGTTCCTCGTTTCCCCCGCCGGTGACGTGATCGCGCGCATCCGGCCGCGTACCGAGCCGCAGGACCCCGCACTGGTTGCCCTGATCGAGGAGAACCTGCCGGCCTAACCGGCAGACGTCCCTGCCGACGCATTCGCCCCGCACCACCCCGTGAATCACAGGGGAGGTGCGGGGCGAAAGTTCCTGGTGGCAGGTGCCTAGCGGCCGGCGTGTTCCGGGCGGCCCTTCCCGAAGGAGTGGGCGGGGCGGCCGCTGCCCTTCGGCTCGACCGGGGTGGAGGTGGCCTGCAGGTTGAAGCCCACCTTCACCGGATCGTGGTCGGAGGAGCGGAAGTAGTTGTCCTCGTGGAAGTCGACGGCGTTGTAGTTGCGCCGGGAGTACTCGTAGACGATCGGCTCGTCGGCGTTGATGTTCCAGATGCGGGCGTCAGCGACGAGTTCCATCGCTGCGGCATTGCCCAGGGCATGGTCCAGAGAACCGAGCAGACCGCCGAACTGGTAGGTGGTGTGCCCCGGGTCGTACTTCGCGGCGATGTTGGAGTAGCCGTTGGCCTCGAGCACGGAGATCGCGGTCTCGCGGGAGTACGCGTTGATGTCGCCCAGGATGAACACGGGCAGTTCGCTCCAGTCCGACTGGTCGCCGAGGTGCTCGAGGAGCGCCTGGGACTGGTTGGCGCGGACGGTGGCGTTGTTGCCCTGGCCGTCACCCCGGTCGATGTCGCCGTCGGCGACGGAACCCTTGGACTTGAAGTGGTTGACCACCGCGACGAAGGACTTCCCGCCGTCTACGGCGGCGAACTCCTGGGCCAGCGGCTGGCGGGCGGTGCGGGTGAAGCGGGCGTCGTCGAAGATGCGGGACTCGCCGACGGTCTTGACGGTCGCCGGGTTGTAGATGAAGCCGACACGGATCTTGTCCTCGTCGGTCCCGACCTCGGCGGGGGACGAGGCATACGCCCAGCGGGTGGTGCCGGCGTCGGCGTTGAGGGCGTCGACAAGCGCGGACAGGGCCTCATCCCGACGCTCGATGTCGCCGCTCAGGGCGTAGGTGTTCTCGATCTCCTCCAGGCCCAGGACGTCGACGTCGAGTGCGTTGATGGCCGCGACGATCTTGGTCTGCTGGTCGTTGAAGGCTGCTTCGGTGTACGCGCCGCGGACGTCACAGCCGTTGGCGCCCACCGGGGTGCCGTTCCGGTCGGTGTACGCGCGGCAACCAGTCTCGTCCTCGCCCAGCGAGGTGAAGTAGTTCAGGACGTTGAACGAGGCGATGGAATGGTCGCCCTTGACCGAGTCCATGGCGTCGATCTCCGCTGCGCGGGTGTCCTCCCAGGTGATGGGGAGCTGCGCGGCGGAGTTGTCGCCGGTGATCGGGGTGGTCGGCTGGAAACGCCAGTGGTTGTGGCTGAAGTCCACGACGACCGGGTGCTGGAAGTCCACCGCAGCGCCGCTACGGATGGAGGTGCCCTTCGCGCCGTCGACGGCGACGTAGGGAAGCGGGGTGGCCTGGTCGCTGTTCAGGTAGTTGCGGGTGCGGCCGTCGTCGAGAAGCACGAGTTCGTCCTGCTGCTCGGCGGCGAGCCGCTGGGCAGCGGAGGCCGGATCGGTGTCGGGGGCGTGGACGTCGGTCGGCTGGCGGTGGGCCGTGGTGCCCGGGGCCAGACCGATCTCGCCGAAGGTGTTCAGCGCGTAGTTGTTGGTGACGGTGTGGGCGCCGGTCGGCAGGACGAGCATGTGCTCGTAGGCCTCACGGGTCTCGGCACCGGCCGGCAGACGGTCGATCGTGGTCGGGGTGACCGGGGCGAAGGTGGTGTCGGCGGCGGTGATCGTCGGGCGGGTGAGCTGGGTGACGTCGAAGCGCTCCTCGGCCTGGGCGGTGACGATGATGGAGTCGCCGATGGCCGGGTAGGTGCTCTGGCTGCCCATGTAGACGAAGACGGCGTCGGAGGCGTCCCCGGCCTGCTTCTCGACGCCGCCGGTGCCGCCGGTCTGCAGGATGAAGCCGTTGCGGCCGCCCTCCGGGTAGACCGCGGTGACCACACCCTCGGTGGTGACCTGCTTGTCCGCGTACGGGGAGACGGCGCCGGTGCCCTGGATCTCGGCGATGGAAACTGCCGCGCCGGGTTCGGTCCCGGGATCTGGCTCGGGATCGGTGATGACCGGGCCGGTGCCGGCGGAGCTCTGCGGAGTAGGGGCGGCGGCGATGAAGTCGAGGGCGTTGTCATCGGTGTCATGGCCGAGAGGCTCACGCTGTGCGGAGGTCGAGTTGGACAGGGTCCGGGTGGGGCCGGATCCCTCGTAGAGGTTGGCGGTGCTGCCGAAGCCGACGAGGTCGACGGTGTTTCCGGCGGCGTCCTTGAACACGACCTTGCCGTTGGCACCGCTCATCGCGGCGTTTCCGATGGCGTCCGGGGTGGGCAGGGCCTCGGTGCCGCCGCTGCCCTTGGCCTGCTGGATGAGGTAGAAGTCGCCGGGTGCGACAGTGCCCGACAGCGTGGTGGTGTTCGCGGCGGTGGTGCCGGTCGCCGAGTAGTACTCGACCGTCCAGCCCTCCAGCGAGATCGGGGCGTCGGTCGGGTTGTACAGCTCGACGAAGTCGTGGGTGTACGTCGAACCGGAGTTGCCGCCTCCTCCGTAGACCTCGTTGATGACGACGTCGTCACCAGTCGGGGTGGCCAGAGCGGTCGAGGGGACGAGAATGAGGGAGAGGCCGGTGGCGGCGGCTGCGATCAGCCCGCTGGCGGGACGGAGCATGGAGGGTACCTTCGCGAATGAGGGGAAAAGGGTGTGGTGAGACGTATGTGTCCTCCCGAATACTTAACCCTTGATCGCACCTTTCTGCTGGCCAGCGGATCGCGATCCTATCCGCTTCGGGTCCTGCTGCTGGCCTTTTGGCCGGACGTTGGTGGAGATGTCATGTGTCCTTCACTGATGCGATATCCCGGGTTCACCGACTCCGGCCCGTGCCCCGGGTCCCGCGAAGTATAAGGGTTTGACGTGAGGGGTTAGAATGAAAATAGACCAATTCCGGCGAAGATAAGGGAAAATTGTGGCCCGTGTTGTTGTGAATGTCATGCCGAAGGCGGAGATCCTTGACCCCCAGGGACAGGCTGTCCACCGTGCGCTCGGTCGTATCGGCGTCACCGGCGTCAGCGACGTACGTCAGGGCAAGCGTTTCGAGCTGGAGGTGGATGACTCCGTCGCCATCGCAGACCTCGAGAAGGTCGCCGAGACGCTGCTCGCCAACACCGTGATCGAGGACTTTGAGGTCGTGGGCGTGGAGGTCGCCAAGTGACCGCCAAGATCGGTGTCATCACCTTCCCCGGCACGCTTGATGACGTCGACGCCGCCCGCGCCGTCCGCATCGCCGGCGCCGAGGTGGTCAACCTCTGGCACGCCGATGAGGACCTCAAAAGCGTCGACGCGGTCGTCGTCCCGGGTGGTTTCTCCTACGGTGACTACCTGCGTTCCGGCGCAATCTCCGCCATCGCCCCGGTGATGCGGGCGGTCGTCGACGCAGCAGGCAAGGGCATGCCCGTCCTGGGAATCTGCAACGGCTTCCAGGTCCTCACCGAGGCCCGCCTCCTGCCCGGCGCCCTCACCCGTAACGAGGGGCTGCACTTCCACTGCACCGACACCTACCTCGAGGTCGTCAACGCGGACACCGCGTGGACCTCGAACTACGAGGCCGGCCAGAAGATTCTCGTCCCGGCCAAGCACGGCGAGGGCCGTTTCCAGGCCGCCCCGGACACCATTGAGATGCTCGAGGGCGAGGGCCGCGTGGTCTTCCGCTACACCGACAACTACAACGGTTCCCTCAACGCCATCGCCGGCATCACCAACGAGACCGGCCGCGTCGTCGGTCTCATGCCGCACCCGGAGCACGCCGTGGAGATCCTCACCGGCCCGTCCACCGACGGCCTGGGGATGTTCCTGTCCGCCATCGGCACGATCGCAGCCTAGGAGGCGCAACACACAATGACAGTTCATAACGACACCGTCGACGCCGCCAAGGCCAACCCGGACGCCCCGCAGCCCTACGTCGAACTTGGCCTCAAGGACGACGAATACGACAAAATCACGAAGATCCTCGGTCGTCGACCCACCGACGCAGAGCTGAGCGTCTACTCGGTGATGTGGTCGGAGCACTGCTCCTACAAGTCCTCCAAGGTGCACCTGCGCTACTTCGGTGAGACCACCACCCCGGAGATGGCGGAGAAGATCCTCGCCGGCATCGGCGAGAACGCCGGCGTGGTCGACATCGGCGGCGGAGACGCCGTCACCTTCCGCGTCGAGTCCCACAACCACCCCTCCTTCGTCGAGCCCTACCAGGGTGCGGCGACCGGCGTCGGCGGCATCGTCCGCGACATCATGGCCATGGGCGCCCGCCCGATCGCCGTGATGGACCAGCTGCGCTTCGGCCCGGCTGACGCTCCGGACACCGGCCGCGTCCTGCCGGGTGTCGTTCACGGCATCGGCGGCTACGGAAACTCCCTCGGCCTGCCCAACATCGGCGGAGAAACCGTCTTCGACGAGGCTTATGCCGGTAACCCTCTGGTCAACGCCCTGTGCGTGGGCACCCTGAAGGTGGAGGACCTCAAACTGGCCTTCGCCTCCGGTACCGGCAACAAGGTCATGCTCTTCGGCTCCCGCACCGGCCTCGACGGCATCGGTGGCGTGTCCGTCCTGGGCTCGGAGTCCTTCGAGGAGGGCGCGGAGCGCAAGCTGCCGGCCGTTCAGGTCGGTGACCCCTTCGCCGAGAAGGTCCTCATCGAGTGCTGCCTCGAGCTGTACCAGGCCGGCGTGGTCGTCGGTATCCAGGACCTCGGTGGCGGCGGCCTCGCGTGCGCCACCTCCGAGCTGGCCGCAGCCGGAGACGGTGGCATGCGTGTCAACCTCGACGCCGTGCCCCTGCGCGCCGAGAACATGTCCGCCGCCGAGATCCTCGCCTCCGAGTCACAGGAACGCATGTGTGCGGTCGTGGCCCCGGAGAACGTCGAGAAGTTCAAGGCGATCTGCGCGAAGTGGGAGGTGCCCGTCGCCGAGATCGGTGAGGTCATCGACGAGAAGGACCGCTACCTCGTGTACCACAACGGCGAACTCGTGGTCGACGCCCCGGCGTCCACCATCGATGAAGGCCCGGTCTACGAGCGTCCCTTCGCCCGCCCCGAGTGGCAGGACGAGCTGCAGAAGTACATCCCCGTCGAGCGTCCGGCCGACCTGCGGCAGGCACTGTTCGACATGGTGTCCTCGCCGGCGCTGTGCTCCCGTGACTTCATCACCGAGCAGTACGACCGCTACGTCCGCGGCAACACCGTCAAGGCGAAGTACTCCGACGCCGGTGTCCTGCGCATCAACGAGGAGACCAACCGCGGCGTCGCCGTCTCGGCTGACGCCTCCGGCCGCTACACCAAGCTGGACCCGGGCACGGGTGCCCGCCTGGCACTCGCCGAGGCCTACCGCAACGTCGCCGTCACCGGCGCGAAGCCGGTCGCGGTGACCAACTGCCTCAACTTCGGATCGCCGGAGAGCCCCGACGTGATGTGGCAGTTCCGCGAGGCCGTCCACGGCCTGGCGGACGGTGCCAAGGAGTTGGCCATCCCGGTCTCCGGCGGCAACGTCTCCTTCTACAACCAGACCGGTGACGAGCCGATCCTGCCGACCCCCGTCGTCGGCGTCCTCGGCGTCATCGAGGACGTCCATCAGGCCATCGGCCACGACCTGGGCACCGTCGACGAGTCGGAGGTGCTCATCCTCCTGGGTGAGACCCGCGACGAGTTCGGCGGCTCCATCTGGCAGCAGATCTCCGGCGGCGGCCTCAGTGGTCTGCCCCCGCAGGTGGACCTTGCCGACGAGGAGCGCCTGGCCGACTTCTTCGTGGGCAACACGGAACTGACCGGCGCTCACGACCTCTCCGAGGGTGGCCTGGCGCAGACCGTCGTGGAGATGGCGTTCCGTGCAGAGGGCGGCATCAGGCTCGACCTCTCCGCCGTGCACGAGGATGAGTTCGTGGCGCTGTTCTCCGAGTCCGCGTCCCGCGCCCTGGTGGCCACCACCGCCGACCGTGTTGACGCCGTCCTGGCCCGTGCGGCCGAGAAGGGCGTGCCGGCAGTCCGGATCGGGGAGACCACCGAGGGCCGCGACCTGGCCTTCGCTGACGTCACCGTCAACCTGGACGAGCTCAAGAGCGCCTGGAAGGCGACCCTGCCTGACCTGTTCGGTCACGCGGTGGGCGCCAACTCGGTCGTCGAGTAGCAGTCTGCGTGGAAGGGCCCGGGAGGATCACCTCCCGGGCCCTTCTCGTCTTCTCACATCCGGGATCTGTTTCCGCATGACGGGCTTTCCACTTCGTCCCCCCTTAAGCGTTCGGAACGGTGAGGACTACTCCCTTAAGGGTGGGTGAAGTGGAAATGCCGCCAGCGTCCATGCTCGCACCGGTGGCAACGGTGGATCGGTGATGCTCCCGTTCTTGGATACTATTGTCTGACCCGGCACCGGGGGCGTACGCTGACAATAACTTACTCTACCGTAACTTACGCAACGGAAGGTCGTGGACAGTGGCAGAAACCATCACAATCACCAGAACGGTCTTCGACCGTGGCCCACGCCCGGTCACGCGCGGCTGGTTCCACTTCATCGCGGCACTGGCCTCGGTCGTCGCCGGGTCCGTCCTGTCCACCTATGCGTGGATGAGCATCGTCTGGTGGCAGGCCCTGGGGGTGACCCTCTACGCGGTGTCGGTCGTCGTCCTGTTCGGTGTGTCCGCCGCCTACCATCTGGGCCACTGGCGTAGTCAGCGCACGGTCGAAGGGTGGCGCCGCGCGGATCACGCCACCATCGCGTTCTTCATCGCCGCCACGTACACACCGTTCTGCCTCATCGCCCTGGAGTCCACGCAGGCGACCTGGATGCTCGTCTCGGCCTGGACCGGTGCAGCTCTCGGCATCGTGCTCAACCTCGTGTGGATCGACCATCCCCGTTGGTTGTCCCTGGTCGTCTACCTCACGCTGGGCTGGCTCATAGTGCCCCTCATCCCGCAGTTGTGGTCGGGGGTCGGCCCGGCGGTGGTGTGGCTGCTGTTCACCGGCGGCATCATCTACTCGCTCGGTGCACTGATGTACGGGTTCCGCTGGCCGGGCCGCGATGCCAGTGTCATCGGCTATCACGAGCACTTCCACACAGCCACGATCATCGCGGCAGCGGTGCACCAGGTCGCGGTATGGCTGGTGGTGACCTAGAGCGGAATCGGCCCGTCGGCGACAATGGTCCGCATGACCAGCGTGGAGGTGATCCGGGCGACGCCGGGCAGTTCGCTCAGGTGCTCGTCGCGTAGCCGCTGGTAGTCCCCGAGGTCATGTGCGACCAGGCGGACGAGGAAGTCCGGGTCGCCGAAGAGCCGTTCCGCCGACAGCACCTGGGGGATTGCCGCCAGTCCGTCCTCCAGTGCGGCCACGGTCGCGCGGTCCTCCTGGTCCAGGGTGATGAACGCGATCACCTGCACGCCGTAGCCCACCGTGGCCGGGTCGAGCCGGGTGTGGAATCCGGTGATCACACCCTCGCGTTCCAACGCCCGGAGGCGGCGCAGGCAGGTGCTTGACGACGCCGCCGTGTGATGCGCCAGCTCCGCGGCCGTGATCCGCGCATTGTCCTGGATCAGTGACAGAATCTTGCGGTCAAGTGCGTCCATCTGCCTGATTCTGCCACAAGGTGCCGCCCATCACCCCGGGATGAATGAAAAGCGCAACTGTTTCTGACCTGCAGGATCAGCGGCATCATCAGTGGCATGGATATCGCGAACCTCTTGAGCTTCTGGGCCGTCAGCCTGCTGCTGATCGTCACCCCGGGCCCGGATTGGGCGTTCGTGCTCGGGCACGCGTTCCGGCGCCGCCCCCTCATCTGGCCCCTGCTCGGTATCGGATTGGGCTACCTCGGCCTGACCTTCGTCGTCTCGGGCGGACTCGGCGCGTTGGTGGCGCGGCATCCGGCACTGCTGAGCATTGTCACCGTCCTCGGTGTGATCGTCCTCCTGCGGATCGGCTGGACCATGGTCCGTGCGGCCCTGAGCGGGCAGGTCGCCGTTGCGGTGGAGGAGACGGCGCCGGCCGCGGAGCCCCGCGGCGGGGGAGTGGCGACGCTCACGAGGACGGACGCGGTCGTCGACAAGCGGAAGAGAATCATCGCCACCGGCGCCGCAGTGAGCGGTCTCAACCCGAAGGGTCTGATGCTGTTCATCGCGCTGCTGCCGCAGTTCGTTGCCCCGGCCGCCTGGCCGGTCACCGCCCAGATGTTCGTGCTCGGGCTGGTGTTCATCGTCTCGGCGACGTGCTTCTACGCCCTGCTCGGCATATTTGCGGGAAGGGTGCTGGCGGGCTCGGCGCAGGCCTCACGCATCCTCACCGGCGTGGCCGGTGGGGCGATGATGGTCGTGGCGGCTGCGATGCTGGCCCAGCACTTCCTGTGACGGACCTCGGCTAATCGATGTGCGCCGGGGTGCTCTGCGGCACCAGCGGCGTGGGCGCATACTCGGCGCGGAGCTCGCGCAGGGTGTTGGCGTGCTCGGCGAGCCGGACGTCCTCGGTGGTGCGCGGAGTGAACTGGCGGGCGGGCAGGGCGTTGCCGTCGACATCCATGGCCAGGTAGGTCACGGTGGCGTGGATGGCGGTCTGCAGGTGCTCGCGGCCGCCCCGCGGGTTGCCGGACCGGACATGAATGCTCATCTGCATGGAGCGGGAGTCAGTGCGCATCATGCGGGCGTCGACCTCGATGAGGTCGCCGATGCTGATCGGGCGGTAGAAGCGGATGCCGCCGGCGTACACCGCGACGGTGTGCTCGCCGGACCACTCCATGGTGCAGGCCGCGCCTGCCTCGTCGATCCACTCCATGGCGGTGCCGCCGTGGACCTTGCCGCCCCAGTTGATGTCGGTGGGCTTGGCCAGGAAGCGGTTGATCAGGCGAGGGGCCTCGGAGAGGCCGTCGTAGGTCTGCTCCCCCATTTCCGCCTCGATGGCCTTGCGGAGTCCGATGCGCGAGAGGGCTGCGTCGAGGACGCGTCGCTCCTCCTCGTTGGCGGGAATGAACTCCGGAACGGCCTGGGTTTTTCCGGTGGCGGTGTCTTTGGCCACGAAAATGACCAGGCAGTCACAGGCGCGGGTGAAGACGCCCTCGCGAGGGTCGGCGGAGTAGACCTCGTTGACGATGTGCATCGAGGAGCGCCCCGTCATGGCGATGCGTGAGCGGACCTCCACCATGTGACCGGAGGGGATCGGCCGGTTGAAGTGGATGTGGCCGACGTAGGCGGTGACGCAGTAGGTGCTCGACCACTGGACGGCACAGGCGTAGGCGGCCTTGTCGATCCATTCGAGCACGCGACCGCCGCTGACGCCCTGGTTTCCGGCCATGAGGACGTCGGTGGGTGCGGCCAGGAAACGGAGCGTGACCTTGGGGGACTTATGATTGTTCGACATGCGGACGAGCTTTCTTTGAGCGAACTATCTGGGATACCGGCTCACATTACCCTGAGTAGAATGTGCGGTCATGGATATTTCTTCAGTGGCCGCGGTGATGGACTGGGTTCGTGACCCGGCGGGAGTGGAGAAACCGGGCCGCGCCGTGCTCGCCGACGCCGTCCGGGGTACCGTGCGCCAACTCGCCCAGGATGCGCCCGGTAAGACGGTGGAGGTGCGGGTCCCGCCTTTCGTGGCGGTGCAGTGCATCGCCGGCCCCGCGCACACCCGCGGCACCCCGCCCAACGTTTTCGAGACAGACCCGCTGACATGGCTGCAGCTGGCCACGGGAGTACTGCTTCTCGACGTCGCCCTCGCCGACGGCCGCGTCCACGCCTCCGGCCCGCGGGTGCCGGAGGTGGGGCGCTGGTTGCCGGTCATTAGTGTGTGACGACCTGACGGACTAGAGTGTTTCTCGTGGCAAATATGGACCGTTCCCGGACCGAATCCGCCCCACTCACCGGTCTCGATGACCGTGGTGAGACCGAGCCCCGCGAGGAATGCGGAGTCTTCGGTGTGTGGGCCCCAGGCGAAGAAGTCGCCAAACTGACCTATTTCGGGCTGTTCGCCCTCCAGCACCGCGGCCAGGAGGCCGCCGGCATCGCTGTGGGCGACGGCGAACGCATAGTGGTGTTCAAGGACATGGGACTAGTCTCCCAGGTCTTTGACGAAGCGACCCTCGGGGCGCTCCACGGAGACATCGCACTCGGACACACCCGCTATTCCACCGCCGGTGGCAAGAAGTGGGAGAACGTCCAGCCGATGTTCCGGACCTCCCCCGACGGCACCGACGTGGCCCTCGGACACAACGGCAACCTGGTCAACTTCGTCGAGCTCCAGGAAGAGGCCATCGAGCGTGGCCTGAAGGAATTCCGCGACGCCGAGGCCGCCTCCTCCGACACTGCCGTCATCACCGCGCTGCTCGCGGACTCGGTGACCGAGGGGCGGACCGTCTTCGACTCCGCGAGAGAGCTTCTCCCGCGGGTCAAGGGTGCCTTCTGCCTCACCTTCACCGACGGGAGCACCCTCTACGCGGCCCGTGACCCCCACGGCGTGCGTCCCCTCGTCCTGGGTCGGCTCGACCGCGGCTGGGTCGTCGCTTCCGAGACCTGTGCACTGGACATCGTCGGCGCCGCCTTCGTGCGCGAGATCGAACCCGGCGAGCTCGTCGCCATCGACGCCGGCGGCGTGCGAAGCACCCGCTTCGCGGAGACCACCCACAAGGGCTGCGTCTTCGAGTTCGTCTACCTGGCACGCCCCGACACCAACATCCGCGGCCGTTCCGTCAATGCCACGCGCATTGAGATCGGCCGCCGCCTGGCCCGGGAGTTCCCCGCCGACGGTGACCTGGTCATCCCGGTGCCGGACTCCGGCACCCCCGCCGCCGTGGGCTACGCCCGCGAATCCGGCATCCCCTTCGGACAGGGCCTGGTGAAGAACGCCTACGTGGGTCGTACCTTCATCCAGCCCTCCCAGACCCTGCGGCAGTTGGGCATCCGTCTCAAGCTCAATCCGCTGCGTGAGGTCATCGCGGGCAAGAAGCTGATTGTCGTCGACGACTCCATCGTCCGCGGCAACACCCAGCGCGCACTGATCCGCATGCTCCGCGAGGCTGGTGCGGCGGAGGTCCACGTCCGGATCGCCTCCCCGCCGGTGAAGTGGCCCTGCTTCTACGGCATCGACTTCGCCAGCCCCGGCGAGCTCATCGCCAATGCAGGTACCGGGGACACCCAGAACGGTGACGCCCTCACAGAGTCGATCTGTACCGCGATCGGCGCGGACTCCCTCGGGTTCGTCTCGATTGATGAGATGGTGGAGGCGACCGAACAGCCGCGCCAGCAGCTGTGCACCGCCTGCTTCGACGGCAGCTACCCGCTCGGCCTGCCCTCCGGCAGTGCCAACGCGGACCTCGTGGCCAAGATGCAGGCCAACTAGATCTGCTTGACCTTCCTGAAGAGAAAGACTGAGAACCCATGACCGAGACCGACAACCAGGGCGCCTCCTACGCCGAAGCCGGAGTGGACATCGAGGCCGGCGACCGCGCCGTCGAGCTGTTCGCCCCGCTGGCGAAGAAGGCCACCCGGCCAGAGGTCCGCGGCGGCCTCGGCGGCTTCGCCGGCCTCTTCGCGCTGGGCAAGTACAAGGAGCCCCTCCTGGCCGCAGGCTCCGACGGCGTGGGCACCAAGCTCGCCGTGGCCCAGGCAATGGACAAGCACGACACCATCGGCATCGACCTCGTCGCGATGTGCGTCGACGACCTCGTCGTCTGCGGTGCTGAGCCGCTGTTCCTCCAGGACTACATCGCCATCGGCAAGGTCGTGCCCGAGCACGTCGCCCAGATCGTCGCCGGCATCGCCGAGGGCTGCATCCAGGCCGGCTGTGCACTTCTCGGCGGCGAGACCGCCGAGCACCCCGGCCTGATGGCCCCGGGGGCATACGACGTCTCCGCCACCGCAGTCGGCGTCGTCGAGGCGGAGGAACTCCTCGGCCCCCACCTGGTCCGCTCCGGCGACATCATCATCGGCATGGCCTCCTCCGGTCTCCACTCCAACGGTTACTCACTGGCCCGCCACGTCCTCCTGGAGAAGGCCGGCCTGCCGCTCGACGGACATATCGAGGAACTCGGCCGCACCCTCGGCGAGGAGCTCCTCGAGCCGACCCGTATCTACGCCAGGGACTGCCTCGCGCTCGCCTCCGAGTGCAACGTCCGCACCTTCTGCCATGTCACCGGTGGTGGCTTGGCAGGCAACATGGAGCGCATCATCCCCGAGGGCCTGGTCGGCGAGATGAGCCGTTCCACATGGACCCCGGGCCAGATCTTCCGCACCATCGCCGATCTGGGCAAGGTCTCGCGTGAAGAGATGGAGAAGACCTTCAACATGGGCGTCGGGATGGTCGCCATCGTGGCTCCGGAGGACCGCGACCGCGCCCTGGCCATGCTCACCGCCCGCCACATCGACGCCTGGGAGCTCGGCACCGTCCGTACCGCCGGGGCTGAGGACGACAAGCGCGCGACCCTCAACGGCGCACACCCCGGCAACTAAATCGCCCGGCGGAGAGGGCATGAGAGTCCTCTCCGCCGTGTGAACCCGGCTTGAGGCCAGCTGTCCGGGAAAAGAACAACGGCGCGGTACCGGCCCCTGGAGTGGGGTGGTACCGCGCCGTTGTTCTTGAGGTGTGGGGCAGCCGCCTGGTCGGAGTTAGCGTCCAGCGTAGAGCGAGCCCTGCGGTTTCTCCTCGTCCTCGTCCTCATCGGCCCAATTCGCGTAATCGGCGTACTGGGCGTCATCGTCGTCGTCTGCTGCAGTGTCGTCGTAGGAACGGCGAGGACTCTGCGAGGCAAGCTCGCGCTGGAGAGAATCCAGATCCATCTCGTGAGTGTTGTACTTAAGCTGGCGTGCAACCTTGGTCTGCTTTGCCTTTGCGCGACCGCGTCCCATGGCCTGACCCCCTTGAGGTATGTGAAGGCTATCCAGGGAATTCGGATGCCCCATCGGCTTTACGTCTGTGTGTATTCCTGTTGAACACAATAGCGCGTCGGACCGAAAAATGCCGCACCGTGCCGCTGAGCAGCGAAAAAGAGACATAAATAGGGAAAAACGCAAGATCACTGTGACGAATCCGGGGGTGGTCGGGGGAGAGGGTGAATCCCGCGACCAATTCCCGGTTTCTAGTTGCCGCGGAGGCGGTTGATGGCGGCGCGCCCGGCCTGCTCGCCACGCTCCTCCGGAAGCGACGAGGGATCAACCATGACCGACACTGATCCGACGCACAATTCCTGACCCTCGAGGGCGTTGCGACGAACCAGGGCGAGGGCGATCGGCCCGAAATCGCAGTCGTGGACGACGGTGCCCACTCGGCCGAGGGCACGGCCACCCTGGGGGCCGGTGATCTCGGCACCTGGTTCGGGTTCCTCGGGGGCGGAGCCGTCGATCTGGAGCATGACGAGCACACGCGGTGAGCGACCGAGGTTCTCCACACGTGCGACCGTCTCCTGGCCCCGGTAACAGCCCTTCTCCAGGTGGACGGCGCCCGGGAGGTCACCCCGGCCGATCAATGTGGGGATCTCGTGGGGGATGGACTTGTCGTCGAGGTCAGTGGCCTTCTCCGGCTCCAGCGCGCGGACCCGCTCGGCGGTGAACGCCATCAGGCCCGCCAGACGCACGCCGGCCGACTCCAGCGTGGCGACGGTGTCCGTCAGAGTGGAACGCTCCACCAGCAGGTCACGGCGGGGTATGCCCGCCCACTGGACGTCACGCGTCGCCTCGGCGGCGACGGTGGGAAATTCGGCGTCGCCAAGCAGGGTGAGCACGGCGAGTTCCGCCTCGGCGACCTCGACCTGGGACCAGAACACCATCTTCTGCAGGAAGTCGAGGAAAGTCACCGCCTGGGTGGCGGGGAGGTCGAGGTAGAAGGCGTCGTCGGTGAGCACGACGTCGGCGTGATGGAGGATCCGCCCCTGGATGTCCAGGTCGAGGGCGGCGGCAGCGAAGCCGGAGGCGACGTCGTCGAGCTTCTGGGACAGCAGGGTGTTGAGGAAACCGGGGGCATCCGGCCCGGATACGCGGATGACCTTCCGGTGGGAGCGGTCCACCGCGATCACGCCACCGTGAGCAGCCCGCTGTTCACCCAGGGGATCACCGTAATGCCAGGCCACGCCGGTGGCGTCCACGGCGGCATCAGGCCCCTGTGCCTCTGCGGCACCTGGCCGGTCGAGCAGGGGGGAACGGTACGTGGGCACATCGGAAGAGGTTGGGGAGATCACACACCCGATGGTAGCCCGCCCAACGGGGCATAATGCAAGGATATGGACTCCACCTCCCCCATCATCTACGTTGTCGAGCCCTACGGCGGCTCGATCCGCCGCCACAACCCGGCCCTTCCGTTGATCTACTGGGACGACGCGGCGGTCACCCGCGGAGACGGCGTGTTTGAGACGCTGTTGATCCGCGACGGCCATCCCGCGAACCTGCAGCGACACGTGGACCGGTTCCAGGCTTCCGCACGGCTGCTGGAGCTGCCGGACCTCAACATCGGGGACTGGATCGACGCGACCCGTCAGGCGGTGGAGGAGTGGGCCGGGTTGACCGACGATGATGCGAAGTGCGTGTGGACCTATACCCGCGGCAGGGAATCCACCGGGCGCCCCAGCGCATGGGTCACGCTCTCCCCGATCGGCGAAAAAGTGCTGCGGCAACGCCTGAAGGGCGTGAAGGTGATGACCTCCCCGCGCGGCTTCACCATCGACACCTCTCTGCCGGGAGTGGATGAGGCCACGGAGGGTGGTTCCCCGGAGCCCGCCCCCTGGCTGACGGTGGGTGCGAAGACCCTCAACTACGCCGCGAACATGGCGGCCCTGCGCTACGCCCGCTCGCAGGGTTTCGATGACGTCATCTACGTCGATCCCCGCACCGGCCGGGTGCTGGAGGGGGCCACCTCGACGGTCATCACCGTGCGCGGGGACAAGCGGATCCGCACGCCCGTCCCGGGCGGCGAAGTCCTGCCCGGCACCACCCAGGCCGCGCTGTTCGAGTACGCCAACGCGCACGGCTGGCGCTGCAAGGCCAAGGACATGACGGTGCAACGGCTTCTCGACGCCGAGTCCGTCTGGCTCGTCTCCTCTGTGCGGGGCGCGGCGCGCGTCACCGAGATCAACGGCCACAGGCTGCCGGCCCCCGCCAACGAGAAGGCGGTGCGTGAGCTCATCGATGCGGCGCTCGGCGCCGAGTAGTCCTAGCCTGCGACGCGCGTGAGCTGTGCGGACATCCGGGGCTTCATGGCCCCGTCGACCAGTCGCTCGTCCACCCAGCCGAGGTCGTTGTTCGGCAGGAGGCCGTAGAGACGCTTGCCGGGGCCCAGCCCGGCGGGCCCGGTGGACGTGACCATGCAGGAGCCGGACTCAACCTGCCAGGCTCGCTCGTTGACGGGCTCGCCGTAGAAGATCTCGGCCACGCCGGTGGAGTGGGTGCAGACGATCTCGATCTCGTCGGACGGTGAGATCCGCCAGAAACCGGATTCCCGGTGGTCCGGGCCGACGGGGTTGCCCTCCTCGTCGAGCTTCCAGATGCGCGATTCGTAGGTGAGGTAGTTCTCCCCGTCGTGGGCGAAGATGATCTGCTGTCCGAAGGCGTACTGCCCGCCGGTCTCGGTGTCGGCCTGGCCCTGACCGCGCCAGACACCGACCAGGGGCAGGAATGCGAGCAGGCCGTCGTGGATGTTCGGGCCGTGGCGCAGGTTGGCGGTGTCGTCGGGCAGGGGCAGATCGCCCAGGCTCAGCGGCGGGATGTTGCGATGTGCCGTGCTCTTGGACTGCTCTGCCGCGAGGTTGACGGCGTCGCTGCCGCTCAGGCCCGGCTGTTGGCCGGAGGTGGCGGCGGAGTCGGCGGCGGACGCGGCGGCTGCGGCGTCGCCGGGGGTGTCGGAGGGGGTGTTCTTCGGGTCCTGAGTCATGGCCACCACCTTAGTATCCGTCAGGCTAGGCTGGTATATCGTGCGCGTCCTGTTGATAGCGAACCCGAACTCGACCAGCCAGAGCGACCGCCTTTTCCGCCGGATCATCCCGCTGCTGCGCTCGGTCAAGGGACTTCGCCTCACAGGACGCTTCACCCATCATTCCGGGCATGCCGAGGAGATCTGCAGGGGTCTGACCAGGCAGGACTGGGATGCGGTGGTGGTGGTGGGCGGAGACGGCACGGTCCACGAGGCGGTCAACGGTCTGCTCGGGCCGGTGGGTGGGCAGACCCGGGACCCGCGGGAGCTGCCGGTCCTGGCGGTGATTCCGACGGGATCCGCCAATGTGTTCGCCCGGGCGCTGGGATTTCCGCCGGACCCGGTGGCGTCGACGAAGAGGCTTGCGGAGCTGCTGCGGGCGGATCTGCGTCGCACGATCTGTCTGGGCACGTGGAACGACCGGTGGTTCGCGGTCAATGCGGGTTTCGGGATGGACGCTGACGTCATCGCCCGGGTGCATGATGCGCGGCAGCACGGATTCGCAGCCACGCCCCTGCGCTACCTCCGGGTGTCGCTGCTGGTGTGGGCGAGGGCGCGGCGCGACCCGCCGCGCATCGACGTGCACGCGGTCGGCGCCGACGGGCGGGAACTGCAGTTGCGGGATGTTCCCCTCTTCGTGGCCTCGAACACCAACCCGTGGACTTTTCTCGGGCCGCTGCCGGTGGTGACCAACCCGCGCAACAGTTTCGATCAGGGGCTGGGGCTCTTCGGGCTGACCAGCCTGCGGGGGGTGCGGGGTGTGGCGAGCATGCTGCACCTGATCGGTTTCGGGCACCGGACTTTCTTCGAGGACTGGATCAGGGGGCGGACGGTGCAGTTCGACGACGCCGCCGATGTGGAGCTGAGGTGCCGGCGGCCGCAGGGTTTCCAGGCGGACGGGGAGTACCTGGGGGAGTTCGCCGAGGCCGTGCTGGGCAGTCGCCCGAACGCGATCGAGGTGTTCGCCCCGAAGCAGGCCTACCCCGTGACCAGGACGAGGTGGAAGGTGCTGCGGGACAGCGTCCGCATCCTCGGATCACTCACCCTGTACCGGACGCGTCGACGGGGGAGAGGTCGGCCAGGCGAACGGTGACGTTGTGGCGTTCCGCCTCGAAGAAGATGGAGCCGCCGGACATGTTCACTCTGCTGGCACGCCCCGCGAGCGGCAGCGTCCTGGTGTTCAGGGTGAAGGCGAAGGCCGCGCGGATGGCGTCGGCCTCGGCGGGGGAGAGGTCCGCGGGGGCGTCGATAAGCTCCCGGGGGGTCATGTGGAACTCGTCGCCCACCAGGCGTAGGTCCACGATGACGGTCGACGGTTCACGTCGATTGAAGGGTGTTCCGGTGAGTTGTGCTTCGGCCGCGGCGCCACCGGCGGGCGAGATGTCGTAGGGGTTGGCGATGTCCAGGTCCGTGATGCCCAGCAGCCGCCCGAGGGCCACGCCGTCCAGACGGATGGTCCGCGTGAAGGAGGACGCCGGCGATCCGGCGATCTCGCCGCTGAGGACCTGCTCGCGGGTGACCGTGATCTTGTTGAGTTCCGTCTGTGCGTTGACCATCCCGAGTCCGGCGACGTCGACGTCGAGCGCATGCACGCTCACCGTCGGGATCTCCCCGGTCACGAGCGCCGCCAGGTAGGGCACGCCCCCGACATTGACGCGGGGGCTGACCTCGAGGCCGGACTGCTTCTCGACGGCCGCGGAAATGTGCCGCTCAACCCTGGAGGCGGCGATGCTGTCGGCCAGCCAGCCGCCCCCGAACAGGACCGCGAGAACGGTGAGGAGGATGAGTGGCAGACGGGGAACGTACACCTCTATATGTGTACCAGCGTTAGTGTGGGGAGCATGAAGATAGAGCCCTGTGACCTGCCCACTCGCCCCGATCTCGTTGACGGCGCCCGGACCCTGCTTCTCGACGCCGCCCGCGCCGACGGCGTCGACGCCTTCTCCGAGCAGTTCGTCCTCGGGATCACCGACGCCCGCCTGGGTCACCGACATGTCCTCGCTCTCGACGGTGAGCGGCTCCTCGGCCTGGCGGCGTGTGACGACGCCTCATGCGAGCTGGTCGTCGCCCCCGGGGCGCGCAGGCGGGGAGTGGCGACCGCACTTCTTTCTGAACTGGAGGGAAGGGACGTGTGGGCCCACGGCAATCTGCCCGCCGCGCGTTCACTGGCGGAGAAACACGGCCGGACCATGACCCGCCGACTGCTGGTCATGGCGGTGGAGGGGGAGGCGCTGCGGGAGGCGGCCCGCTTCGAGCCGCGGGGGGACGTCGAGGCGCTCGACCTCGTTGAATCCGTCGAGCGTTTCGGACGGGACGCGGTGGAAGAGGCGTGGCTGTCGGCCAACAACGAGGCATTCTCCTGGCATCCCGAGCAGGGTGGTTGGGACCGTGAGCGACTGTCCCGGGCGCAGGAGGCCGACTGGTTCGCGGAGGAGGACGTCCTGTTCCTGTGGGCGGTGGGTGAGCCGGTGATGGCGGGTTTCCACTGGACGAAATGGCACACGGAGGAGACGCCCGCCTTCGGCGAGGTCTACGTGGTGGGTCTGGCCTCCGCGTTCCGTGGGCGCGGCCTGGGGGACCCGCTGCTGCGTCTGGGACTGGCACACATGGTGGGGAAGGGGGCGCAACGGGTGATCTTGTATGTGGAAGCTGAGAATGTGCCGGCCGTTCGGGTGTACCAGAACCTGGGATTCGGCATCTCGGAGGAGCACGCGGTGTGGTCGCAGGTCTGAATATTTATCTGCGATGAGGCCGTCCCGGACCCGCGTTACAACTGACTTGCGAGTGTGATCGGGGACTCTCAAAGGGGTGACAGGGCTTACAAATCGCCCGGTCAGCCGAGAAAGTTCGCCGGATGATCGCCAACTGTTAACGGTGCGTTTACCAAACCGAGCATCTACGGTTAATCTCCGCACCCTAGCTTTAGCTGTCATGAGCAACAACCCTGTCGGAATTCGGTGTGAAAATGCTGAGAATTGGCCGGAGTGGACAACCTTCACAGGTATCACGCGTTGCTCGGACCCGCTTACTTACTGATTTTTATCGGAAAGGTTCTCCTGTGATCCGCAACTTCAAGCGCACCGCTGCCATCCTGGGCGTCATCGCCGCCGGCTCCGTCACCCTGGTCGCCTGTGGCGACTCCGACAACGGCTCCACCACCGAAACCACCGCAGCCGCCATTGAGGGTCTGTCGGGCACCACCGGCCAGCTCGTGGGCGAGGGTGCTTCTTCCCAGCAGAACGCCATGGACTACTTCGGCCAGAAGTACCAGGAAGCCGTTTCCGGCGCCACCCTCGCCTACACCGCATCCGGCTCCGGCTCCGGCCGCACCAACTTCGTCGGTGGCCAGGTCGCCTTCGCGGGCTCCGACTCCCCGCTGAAGGACGATCAGATTGCTCCGGCTGCAGAGCGTTGCGAGGGCAACGACGCATGGCACCTGCCCTTCGTCATCGGCCCGGTCGCCATCGCCTACAACCTGGAGGGCGTCGAGGAGCTGAACCTCTCCATCGACACCGTCGCCAAGATCTTCAAGGGCGAGATCACCAACTGGAACGACGAGGCCATCGCCGCCGAGAACGAGGGCGTCGAGCTTCCGGACACCACGATCTCCGTCGTCTACCGCTCCGACGAGTCCGGCACCACCGACAACTTCCAGAAGTTCCTCGGCGCAGCCGCAGGCGACGTCTGGGAGACCGAGGGTCAGGTCTTCCCGTCCGCAGTGGGCGAGGGTGCCAACGGCTCCAACGGTGTCGCCTCCCAGGTTTCCGCCATCGACGGCGGCATCACCTACGTTGAGGCCGGCTTCGCCACCCAGCAGGGCCTGGGCGTCGCCAACCTCGACTTCGGTGCCGGCCCGGTCGCTCTGAACACTGACTCCGTCGGTGTCGCGCTGGACAACCTGGAGTTCGCGAGCGAGGGTCACGACATGGTCGTCGACACCGATGCTCTCTTCGCCTCCGATGCTGAGGGCTCCTACCCGCTCATCCTCACCACCTACGAGATCGTCTGCTCCGCAGGCTACGACGAGACCACCTCCGCCATGGTCAAGGACTTCCTGACCGTCGCCCTGGAGTCCCAGGACCAGGGTCTCGCCGACCTGGGTTACATCCCGGTCACCGGTGTCCACGCTGAGCGTCTGGCTGAGGCCGTCGAGGCTATCCAGTAGTACGAGCAGTGCGTCTTCCCTGAGTGACCACCATCACCCGGGGAGGGGGCCGGACCGCAAGAATGTAGAAGCGGTCAAACATGAAGCAGCCCCCGTGCGCATCGTCGCATTCGGGGGCGCTGTCACGTTCAGAATTCGGGTCCGTGATTCATCAATCCTCTCCCTTCAGTTTCAAAGGAACAGTGCCTTATGGCAAGCAATCGTCCGCCCGCAGAGGGGCAGGTGACCAAGGCCGGAACGCCCGTCATCGCCGACTCCGTGGCATCCAACGGAAACTCCCGTCAGCCGAACACGCTGGATCACTCAGGCCTTAAGACGTCCGGTGGCGTCAAGCGTCCCGGTGACCGGATTTTCGAGTACCTGTCCACCGCATCCGCCACCTTCATCACCGTCCTCATCGCCGCGATCGGTGCCTTCCTCATCTGGCGCGCCGTCCCGTCGCTGAGCCGCAACGCAGAGGGTCTGCTCGGATTCTTCACCTACACCGGCCCCTGGAACACCACCAACACCGAGGCGATGCAGTTCGGTATCCCGAACCTGTTCGCGGTGACCGTGCTCATCTCTGTGGTGGCGCTGCTCATCGCCATGCCGATTGCACTCGGCATCGCGATCTTCCTCTCGAACTACGCGCCGAAGCGGGCGGTCAAGCCGATCGGTTACCTGGTCGACATGCTCGCCGCCGTGCCGTCCATCGTCTACGGCCTGTGGGGTTGGCAGGTCCTCGGTCCTGCGCTGTCCAACTTCTACATCTGGATGCACAGCTGGGCCGGCGGATTCTTCCTGTTCACCACCTACTCCAACTCCCCGTCCTTCGCCACGGGTCGAAACATCCTCACGGGTGGCATCGTCCTGGCAGTGATGATCCTCCCGGTCATCGCCGCGACCGCCCGTGAGGTCTTCATCCAGACCCCGCGGGGTCAGATCGAGGCCGCTCTCGCGCTGGGCGCCACCCGTTGGGAGGTCGTCCGCATGACGGTGCTGCCTTTCGGTCTCTCCGGCTACATCTCCGGCTCCATGCTGGGACTCGGCCGTGCGCTGGGTGAGACCATGGCTCTCTACATGGTCGTCTCCCCGTCCTCGTCGTTCCGCTTCTCCCTGTTCGACGGCGGCACGACATTCGCCACCGCCATCGCGAACGCCGCCCCCGAGTTCAACGATGACATCCGCGCCGGCGCATACATCGCCGCAGGTCTGGTGCTGTTCCTCCTGACCTTCGTCGTCAACTCCATCGCCCGAGCAATCGTGGCCAAGAAGTAGAAGGTGGAGAAACACATCATGACCAACAACGTCAGCTCCCTTGCACCCGCGACCGCCAGGCTGGAATCCGAGAGCGTCTTCTCGGGCATCTCCTCCCGGCGTAAGTCAACCAACACCCTGGCCACGTTCCTGGTGTACGCCACCATGTTCATCGCGATGATCCCGCTGGTGTGGGTCCTCTGGACCGTCCTGTCCCGCGGCATCGCGCCGATCCTGACCCCCGACTGGTGGACCAGCTCCCAGCAGGGCGTGCTCTACCACTCGCCCGGTGGCGGTGCCCTGCACGCCATCGTCGGCACGGTCATGCAGACCATGGTCGCCTCGGTCCTGTCCATCCCGATCGGCCTGTTCACCGCGATTTACCTGGTCGAATACGCAAACGGCAACCGACTCGGCCGCATCACCACCTTCATGGTGGACATCCTGACCGGTGTCCCCTCCATCGTCGCGGCGCTGTTCATCTTCACCACCTGGATCACCCTGTTCGGCTTCGAGCGTTCCGGTATGGCCGTCGCCCTGTCGCTGGTTCTGCTGATGGTCCCCGTGGTCGTCCGTAACACCGAGGAAATGCTCCGCGTCGTTCCGATGGACCTGCGTGAGGCTTCCTATGCTCTGGGTGTGCCGAAGTGGAAGACCATCGCGAAGATCGTCCTGCCGACGGCGCTGTCCGGCATCGTCACCGGAATCATGCTGTCCATCGCCCGCGTCATGGGTGAGTCCGCGCCGGTGCTGATCCTCGTGGGCTCCACGCAGGCGATGAACTGGGACTCGATGAGCGGCCCGCAGTCCTCCCTGCCGCTGATGATGCTCGACATGTACAAGGCAGGAACCTCTCCGGCCGTCCTGGACAAGCTGTGGGGCGCAGCCCTCACCCTGGTCCTCATCATCGCGCTGCTCAACATCGGCGCCCGACTCATCTCAGCGAAGTTCTCGGTCAAGCAGTAGCTTCGCCACCTTCGAAAAGAAGAAACCAGAACACAGGAGTTACTGATGTCCAAGCTTGAACTCAACGACGTCGACATTTTCTACGGCGATTTCCACGCCGTCCAGAGCGTCAACCTGCAGGTCCCGGCTCAGGCCGTGACCGCCTTCATCGGCCCGTCCGGCTGCGGAAAGTCCACCGTCCTCCGTACCCTCAACCGCATGCATGAGGTCATTCCCGGCGCCTACGTCACCGGCGAGGTCCTCCTTGACGGGGAGGACATCTACGGATCGAAGGTTGACCCGGTTGCCGTGCGCAACACCATCGGAATGGTCTTCCAGAAGGCCAACCCGTTCCCGACCATGTCCATCGAGGACAACGTCGTCGCCGGCCTGAAGCTCTCCGGTGAGAGGAACAAGAAGAAGCTCAAGGAGGTCGCGGAGAAGTCCCTGCGCGGCGCCAACCTCTGGGAGGAGGTCAAGGACCGTCTGGACAAGCCGGGCGGCGGCCTCTCCGGTGGCCAGCAGCAGCGTCTGTGCATCGCCCGCGCCATCGCGGTCGAGCCGGAGGTTCTCCTCATGGATGAGCCCTGCTCCGCTCTTGACCCGATCTCGACCCTGGCCGTGGAGGACCTCATTCACGAGCTCAAGGAGGAGTTCACCATCGTCATCGTGACCCACAACATGCAGCAGGCTGCCCGTGTGTCCGACAAGACCGCCTTCTACTCCCTCGAGGCCACCGGCAGGCCCGGCCGTCTCGTCGAGTTCGGTGACACGAAGAAGATCTTCGAGAACCCGGACCAGAAGGAGACCGAGGACTACATCGCCGGTCGTTTCGGATAAATCCGCTACACCTGGCACGACGGGCCCCTGACGCACTGCGCGTCAGGGGCCCGTCGCTCTACTCTGGGGAAAGGACATACCCCGACTGAGGAAGAGGACAAGACGTGACTGTTGATCCGAGTGGCCGGGATCCGCGCGAATTCGGAGACGAGCTTCTCGCTTACCCGCGGTGTCCGGTCGTGCACACATCCTCAGGGGAGGTGCTGGTGGCCGGGCATGCGGAAGCGGTGGAGGTCGCCACCGACCCGCAGCGGTTCAGCTCCGGGGTCTCCGCACATCTGCAGCTGCCCAACGGGCTCGACGGGGAAGAACACGCGCGCTTCCGCGCGCTGATTGACGCGTATCTGGCCCCCGCGGTCGTGGATAAGCATGAGGTTGCTTTCCGACGCATCGCGCGCGAGGTGGTCAGCCAGACGTTCAGCGCGGACAGCGTGCAGGTGGATGCGGTGTCCGACATCGGGGCCCGTTTCGCGGTGCGGGCGATGACGGCGTGGCTGGGCTGGCCGACCGAGCTGGAGGAGAAGCTCATCGGGTGGGTGGTGGAGAATTTCGCCGCCACGCGATCCGGCGACCGCGATCGGACGGCGGCAGTGGCGGCGGCATTCGATGAGATCATCGCTGAGGTGGTCCGACCCAGGCTGGAGGATCCGGCCGCCTTCGACGACGTCACCTGCGAGCTCGTCCACGACACCAGCCTGGGCCGGAACCTCGAATTCCCGGAGATCGTCTCCATCCTGCGCAACTGGACGGGCGGTGACCTCGGTTCGATGGCCTTGAGCATCGGCGTCATTCTGCACGGTCTGACACACGACCCGACGCTGCAGGAACGACTGCGGGAGGGCGTCTCCCGGACCGAGTTCACCGCTATCGCTGATGAGCTGCTGCGGCAGGACAACCCGTTCGTCACCAATCGCCGGGTGACCAACTGTCCGGTGACGGTGGGAGGCGTGGATCTGCCCGCCGGACAGCGTGTGCGCATCCACTGGACGGCCGCGAACCGGGATCCGGTGAGGTTCCCGGAGCCCGACGGCTTCGATCCGGAGGGCAACGCCGGCCACAACCTGGTGTGGGGGGCCGGTCCCCACTACTGCCCGGGCAAGCCCCTGTCCATCCTCGAGCTGCGGGCGCTGGTGGAGGAACTGCTCGCGCTGGCCCGGGTTTCACCTTCTGCGGCTCCGCCCACCCGCGCCGTGCATCCGGTGGGCGGATGGCGCTCGCTCCCGGTGGAACTGGAACGCGTCTAGTCTCCGCGTCGGGCGAACTGGCGTTCCAGCTCGGCGAAGCGCGCCTCAATGTCGGCCTCAGCGCTGTCGCGTTTCTTCTTCGCGATGTAGTCGTCCTGGCTGAGACCCGAACTCAGGTAGACGATGCGGGCCGCCACGTTGACGCAGTGGTCGGCGTAGCGCTCGTAGAAGCGCGCGAGGAGGGCGACATCCACTGCCGCGCGGGTGGAGTGGGGCCAGTCCCGCTGAGTGAGCATGGTCAGGATGTAGCCGTGGAGGTCATCGACCGCGTCGTCGTCCTCGTTCAGAATGAGTGCCACGTCGGCGTTCGGATCGACGAGGATGTCGCGGGTCTTGTCGCCCATCTCACTGACCAGGCGGGCCATTTCCTGGAAATAGCCGACCAGCGGCTGGGGGAGTGCGTGGTCCGGGTGGCGCCGACGTGCGGACTTGGCGATGTGCATGGCCAGCGCGCCCATCCGGGCGAAGTCCTCGACGATGTAGATCGAGGAGACGACCTGCCGGAGATCGCGTGCGACGGGACCTTCCAGGGCGAGCAGCTCGACGGCGCGGTCCTCGCAGCGGATGCGGACCTCATCCAGTTTGTCGGCGGTGGACAGCGCGTGCTCGGCCGGCTCGAGCGAGGCGGTCAGCAGCGATTCGGAGGCGTCGGACATGATGGAGCGCACGGTGTCGCACATGACGATGAGGTCATGGGAGAAATTATCCAGATGTTCACGGTAGGCGATACGCATGTGAACCATCATAAGTTGAGCTACGTCACAATGCTTGCCCGGCCTCGAAGAACGGCGGAGAACCTAGCCGCCGGAGTGCATGATCTCGGCGCCGACGGGAACGGTGGCGTCCTCCGGATCGTCGAGCCAGCCCTCGGGGAGGGTGACCTTCGAGGGGGAGCCCTGGCGGCCGCGGGCGTCGTCGGAACCTTCGGCGGCAACCTCCGAGTCCGCCCACGGGGCGAGCTGCTCGCGCAGTTCCGCGAGAGTGGTGATGCGTGCCAGGTTGGCGCGCAGTTCCCCGCCGACCGGGAAACCGCGGAGGTACCAGCCCATGTGCTTGCGCAGGTCGCGGCAGGCCTGGGTTTCGCCGTCGTGCTCGGCGAGGAGTTCGGCGTGACGGATGATGATGCGGGTCACTTCGCCGAGGGTGGGTGCGGCGGGTGGGGCCTCTCCGCGCAGTTCGGCCGAGAGCTCGGCGAAGAGCCAGGGGCGGCCCAGACAGCCGCGACCGACGACGACGCCGTCGCAGCCGGTCTCGTCCATCATCCGGCGGGCGTCGCCGGCGGCGAAGATGTCGCCGTTGCCCAGCACCGGGATCCCGGAGCCGTCCAGATGCTCGACCAGGCGGGTGATCTGCGACCAGTCGGCGGCACCCGAATAGCGCTGGGCGGCGGTGCGCGCGTGGAGGGTCACGGCCGCCGCACCCTCCTCGACGGCGATGCGCCCGGCGTCGAGATGCGTGTGGTGTTCGTCGTCGATGCCGACGCGGAACTTCACGGTCACGGGGATGTCGGTGCCCTCTGTGGCTTTGACGGCGGCTGCGACGATGTTGCCGAAGAGGCGACGCTTGTAGGGGATGGCCGAGCCGCCGCCCCGCCTGGTGACCTTGGGGACGGGGCAGCCGAAGTTCATGTCGATGTGGTCGGCCATGTTCTCGTCGACGATCATCTTCGCGGCCTTGTACGTGTACTCCGGATCTGTCGTGTACAGCTGCATGCTGCGTGGGGTCTCGTCCGGGGCGAAGGTGGTCATGTGGAGGGTCTTCTCATTGCGTTCGACCAGGGCGCGGGCGGTGATCATCTCGCAGACGTAGAGGCCGGAGACGGTGCCCGTCCTCTCGATCTCCTGTTCGCGGCACAGGGTGCGGAACGCCACGTTGGTGACACCCGCCATCGGGGCGAGTATCACGGGGGAATTCAGCGTCAGGGATCCGATCTTCACAGTCACCCCCTCATTGTCCCCCCTGGGGGTGGTCGCGCCCAAACCATGACGTATGGGCGGGCGCAGGTCCTCCTGCTGGTGACGTACCATTAATGGAGGTGCGCGCATTGCCACGGGTTCCCGCGAACTCCGCTAATGTGGTCACCGTAACTAAACGGCTTGAATGTAACCGAACCGACACTGATCGGTCGGGGTCGGTGCCAGCCAACCACGTATTCAGACATTGCGGGTCGCATCCATGTGATGGCCCGATAATCAGGAGGTACTTAATGTCCGATCGGATCGCCAACGCTCTGCTGCGCGGCAAGGTCATGTCTGCTGACGAGGCAGCCCAGCTCATCGACAACGGTGACAAGGTCGGAATGTCCGGCTTCACCGGGGCCGCCTACCCGAAGGCGCTGCCGACCGCGATCGCCAAGCGTGCCAAGGAGGCGCAGGCGAAGGGCGACTCCTACAAGATCGACGTCTTCACCGGCGCCTCCACCGCACCGGACTGTGACGGCGTCATGGCTGAGGCCGGCGCGATCAACTACCGCATGCCGTACCAGTCTGACCCGATCATGCGTAACGCCATCAACGCCGGCGAGATGAAGTACCAGGACATCCACCTGTCCCATTCCGGCCAGTACGTGGAGCACGGCTTCTACGGAAAGCTGGACGTCGCCGTCGTCGAGGTCACCCGCATCACCGAGGAGGGTCACCTGATCCCGTCCTCCGGCGTGGGCAACAACGTCGACTACCTGGACGCGGCCAAGAAGATCATCATCGAGGTCAACTCCTGGCAGTCCCTCGACCTCGAGGGCATGGCGGACATCCACCGCATCGGTCACCTGCCGAACCGTACGCCGATCCCGATCGTGCACACCGGTGACCGTATCGGCAACACCTACATCGACATCGACGTGACCAAGGTCGTCGCCGTCGTCGAGACCGATGCCCCGGACCGTAACGCCCCCTTCAAGCCGGTGGACGAGCAGTCCCGGAAGATCGCCGGTTACTTCCTCGACTTCCTCGAGGGTGAGGTCCAGGGTGGTCGCCTGGCGTACGACAACTACGTCATGCAGTCCGGCGTGGGCAACGTTCCCAACGCCGTGATGGCGGGCCTGCTGGACTCCAAGTTCGAGAACATCGAGGCCTACACCGAGGTCATCCAGGACGGCATGGTCGACCTGATCGACGCCGGCAAGATGACCGTCGCGTCCGCCACCTCCTTCTCGCTGTCCCCGGAGTACGCCGAGAAGATGAACGCGGAGGCCAAGCGCTACCGCAAGCACATCATCACCCGCCCGCTGCAGGTCTCCAACCACCCGGAGGTCATCCGCCGCGTGGGCCTGATCTCCTCCAACGGCATGATCGAGGCCGACATCTACGGCAACATCAACTCCACCCACGTGGCCGGTCAGCGCATCATGAACGGCATCGGCGGTTCCGGTGACTTCACCCGCAACGCGCGCATCTCCACCTTCATCTCCCCGTCGGACGCCAAGGGTGGCGCGATCTCCGCCGTCGTCCCCTTCGCCTCCCACATCGACCACACCGAGCACGACGCCATGGTCGTCATCACCGAGTACGGTGTCGCTGACCTGCGTGGCCTGGCTCCGCGTGACCGCACCGCCAAGATGATCGCCGTGGCACACCCGGACTACCGCCCGCTGCTCGAGGAGTATGTCGAGCGCGCCTCCAAGTCCAAGTTCCACCACACCCCGCACGACCTCGCAACCGCTCTGTCCTTCCATGAGCGTCTGCTCGAGACCGGCTCCATGAAGAAGTAGCCTGCCGCTTCTTGACGCCCCGCCCCTCCGGCCCGTGATCCGCGCCGGAGGGGCGGGGCGTCGGTCATTGGTGTGGAATTGTGATCGTCATACGCCTGCCCCGGATACCCCTGCAGGCATATGGTGCGGGTAGGACACATCATCCACCCAGCATCACCTACAGGAGCAGTCATGGCGGACATTGTCATCCTGGGCGCGGGTATCTCCGGGCACACCGCGGCCCTCCATCTCAGCCGGAGACTACCCTCCGGTTCCACACTCACGGTCGTCTCCCCGAATGCCGACTGGAACTGGATCCCCAGCAACATCTGGGTCGGCGTCGGGCGGATGAAGGCGAAGAAGGTGCTGTTCAAGCTCGCACCCGTCTATCAGCGGCTCGGGGTCACCTTCCATCAGGCGAAGGCGACCGCCATCTGGCCGGACGGGGACGATTCGGATGCGCGCCCGGGCGTGGACATCGAGTTCACTGACCCGGATCGCGCGGGTCAGACCCGGCGTATCAGGTACGACTACCTCATCAACGCCACCGGCCCGCAGCTGAAGTTCGGGATGACCCCGGGGCTCGGCCCGGAGGGGCACTCGGTGTCGGTGTGTACCGCCGACCATGCGGTCCACGCGGCCGAAGAGCTCAGGCGTGTCATCGACGAGATGAAGGAGGGCGCCGAACGCACCCTGGTGGTCGGTATGGGGCACGGCATCTGCACGTGTGAGGGAGCCGCATTTGAGTATGCGTTCAACGTGGAACATGAGTTGAGTGCCGCGGGGGTCCGGGACAAGGCGCGTCTGATCTACCTGACCAACGAGGCGGAGCTGGGTGACTTCGGCGTCGGTGGCATGGTGTTCAACCAGCGCGGCTATGAAACCACCTCGAAGCTGTGGACCGAATCCCTCTTCCGGGAGCGCGGCGTCGAGGCCATCGTCGGTGCGCACGTGGAGAAGGTGGAGCCGGGCGTCGTCCATTTCGAGACCCTCGACGGCAGGCATCACGCCCTGAATTTCGACTTCGCCATGCTGCTGCCACCCTTCGGTGGCGTCGGGCTCAAGGCCTTCGCCCCGGACGGCACGGACATCAGTGACACGATGTTCGCCCCCAACGGCCTGATGAAGGTCGACGCCGACTACTCCGGCAAACCCTACGACCAGTGGCGCGCCTCCGACTGGCCGGCCACGTACCGGGTTCCCGGCCGGGACAATATCTGGGCGGTGGGGATCGCCTTCGCGCCGCCGCACCAGATCTCCACGCCGCGCAAGTCCGCGAACGGCACCGTGATCACCCCGTCGCCGCCGCGAACGGGTCAACCCTCCGGTGAGATGGGCAAGGCCGTCGCGATGACGATCCTCGACCGCATCCGCCTGGGGGATCAGGCGACGCCGCACGAGGCGTCGTTGGCCAGGCTCGGGGCAGCCTGCGTGGCCTCGGCCGGAGCGAATCTGCGCACAGGTTCGGCCGCTGCCATGGTCATGGTGCCGGTGGTCCCGGACAAGGAACGTTTCCCCACCGGTCGTGACCTCAGGTACACCCGCGGTGAGATCGGCCTGTCGGGGCACTGGACCAAGCTCATGCTGCACTACATGTTCATCTACAAGGCCAAAGCACGGCCGGGCTGGCATCTCATCCCGGAATAAGGAGGGAGAACCGTGAGTAACATTCCAGACCTCGAGCGTAACCCGGATCTGCCGGTTTCCGACTTCAGCAGAGCCCCTCTGCCGACGGAAGGAACCCTGCGCGCCCGGAGGAGCATTCCGTATCAGTTCACCCGTTTCGTGGTGAACAACACCCGGATGGCACGGCTGGCGTTCAGTAAGCACTAGCTGGGCGTGTGGCCGGGAAATGTCGGGACGTGCGGCCCGACAGGGGTGTCCCATCGCGGGGAGACTGTGGACGTGGGCAGCCCCGTCGGTGTGAGGCATCGGCACATCGGGTACGAATGTGAGATAATTCACAAAAGACTCGACCCGCTGTTGTGGTGGGCGCGTGTCACATGCGGCTGACATGGGGAAAGGGGGTGGGAGTCTCCCGCCTCCGGAGACGGCCGGGCGGGGGTTATTGAGGCCAGAAAGCAATCGTTTGCCTGCAGGTCATGGCCGGTGCTTGGCAGTGGTGGTGGCGCGGGTGGACAATGTGCTCATACCCTGCAATTCGGCCGGTGGGACCTGTGCCACGTGAAGACAGGTCCCGGCCACTGACCCCAAGGTGGTGCCTACATGTCTCATGTCATAGAAGTCCGTCGCGCACCGACGTCAGAGACGATCCCTCTGGTGCTCGCGTTGCTGGTGGCGGTCTTCGCCTTCCAGCTCAATGCCTCGATGCTGTCCCCCGCGCTGGCCACGATGGAGAGGGAACTGAGCGCCACGGCCGCCCAGATCGGCCTGACCCAGACTGCCTTCTTCACCGCGGCAGCCCTGTTCTCCCTGTTCCTGCCGCGCTGGGGTGACCTGGTGGGGCGGCGGAAGATCCTCGTCGCCATGATGGCCCTGACCGCCGTCGGTTGTGTGGTCTCCGCACTCGCGCCGAACGTGACGGTCCTGTTCCTGGGACGCGTGATCCAGGGCGTCGCCGGCCCCACCGTCCCCCTCACCCTGATCATGCTGCGCCAGCAGATCCCCAATGAGAAACAGTACGGCCTGCTCATGGGCATCATCACCTCCGTCAACGGCGGTATCGGCGGCGTGGACGCCCTGCTGGGCGGCTGGCTGGCCGGCAACTTCGGTTTCCGCTCCATCTTCTGGGTCATGGCAGTGGTGTGCGTGGTCGCCGTGGTGACCGTGCAGCTCTTCACCCGCGAATCCACCGCCGAGTTCACCCCGCCCATGGACTGGAAGGGTGTGGCCCCGCTGGCGGTGGCCATCGGCGCGCTGCTCACCGCCTTCAACGAGGCCGGCAAGCTCGGTGACGCCAACTGGCTGCTCTTCGGCGTGCTCGTCGTAGTGGGCGCGGCAGGGATCATCGCCTTCTGGAACATCGAGAAGCGGCAGGAGCACCCGCTGGTGACGGTGGAGTACATGAAGCAGCGCCGCACCTGGGCACTGTTGTTGACCACCCTGCTGACCATGACGGGTGTCTTCGCCGTGATGAACGGTCTCCTCCCGAACCTCGGGCAGGATGTGGAGAACGGCGCCGGCATGGGTGCGGACGTGGTGTCCTGGTACACCCTGACCCCGTACGCGTTGGCAGGTCTGGTCATGGGCCCGATCGCCGGTGCCCTGGCCGCGAAGCTCGGCTACAAGCGCATCCTCCAGATCGGGCTCCTCGGCAGCACCCTGGGCCTGATCATCGCGATCTTCATTGCGGACGCGCCCAACCGTTGGGTGCTCTTCGCCATCTCCCTGTTCATCGGCGTCACCTACGCCGGCATCGCCAACATCATGCTCAACGGTCTGGGCGTGGTGCTCAGTCCGGCCGACAACCAGGGCTACCTGCCCGGTATGAACGCCGGTGCCTTCAACCTCGGCGCGGGCATCAGTTTCGCCATCCTCTTCGCGGTGGCCACCCTGTTCGCCGACAGCGGCGGTGGTTACGCGGCGGGCATCACGGCCGGCGCGGTCATCGTCGGCCTGGCCTTCCTCTGCTCGTTCCTGATCCCCGACCCCGAAACCATCACCGATACCCTGGCGGCCAAGGAAAAGGCCGCCGCCGCTGCCGGTACCGCCGACCACAAGGAGTAAGAACTCATGGCACGAAAGATCATCCTCGACTGCGACCCCGGACACGACGACGCCGTCGCCATCCTGCTTGCCGCCGGCAACCCGGAGATCGAGTTGCTCGGCATCACCACCATCGGTGGCAACCAGACTCTGGAGAAGGTCACCTACAACGCCCGCCAGGTCTGCACCATCGCGGGACTGAACGACGTACCGATCCACGCCGGCACCACCCGGCCGCTGGTGCGCCCGGTGGAGGTCGCCGAGGGCATCCACGGCGACACCGGCATGGAGATCCACGACTACCAGCTGCCCGAACCGACCGTGGAGGTGGCTGAGGGGCACGCGGTGGACTTCATCATCGACACGGTCATGGCGCACGAGCCGGGCACCGTCACCCTGGTTCCCACCGGACCACTGACCAATATCGCACTGGCCGCACGCAAGGAACCGCGCATCGTGGAGCGCGTGGCCGAGGTCGTGCTCATGGGTGGCGGATACCACGTGGGAAACTGGTCCGCGGTCGCGGAATTCAACATCAAGATCGATCCCGAGGCAGCCCACATCGTCTTCAACGAGCCGTGGCCCGTGACCATGGTCGGCCTTGACCTGACGCACCAGGCCCTGGCCACCGACGAGATCGAGGCCGAGATCAAGGCCCTGGGGACGGACCTCGCGGACTTCGTGGTCGCACTCTTCGGGGCGTTCCGCAAGAACTACCAGGACGCCCAGGGCTTCGATCACCCGCCCGTGCACGATCCCTGCGCGGTGGCCTACCTGATTGACCCTGATGTGGTGTCGGTCCGCAAGGTGCCGGTGGACATTGAGCTGACCGGAACGCTGACCCTCGGGATGACCGTGGCAGACTTCCGCGCACCGGCGCCGGAGGACTGTCACACCCAGGTGGCGGTGGACCTCGACAACAGGAAGTTCTGGGATCTCGTCATCGACGCGATCCGGGTCGCGTCGAAGTAGCCCTTTTCCGCTACTGCTCCTCGTGGGTCACCACCACCACGCTGCGATCCGCCCGCGCCCCCGGCAGGGGGTCGCGCTCCAGCATGGCGAGGAGCCCGGCGGCATCCTCGGCCGAGATGTGGGCGGTGGGCTCGTCGAGAAGCAGGACGGGGGCATCCGAGCACAGCGCACGGGCGAGGAGCAGGCGGCGACGTTGACCGCTGGACAGGGAGCCGGCGCCGTCGGCGAGCACGAGGTCCAGATCGCCGGCCCACGCGCCGAGCCCGACGGCGTCGAGGGTCTCCCGCATGGTGGCGTCGTCAACGGTGGGGTTGGCCACCCGCAGGTTCTCACGGATGGTGGTGGCGAAGAGCCACTCGTCCTCGGTGTGCACCCGCACCGCCGCGCGCAGCCTCTCCGGCGCGATGGCGGCCAGGTCGCGACCACCCAGGGTGACCTCGCCGGACCTGGGCGGAACGAGCCCGGCGAGCGTGAGCAGGAGCGTGGTCTTGCCGCTGCCGCTGGGGCCGCGGATGATCAGTCGTTCACCCGGTGCGAGATCCACGTCCCAGGTCCGCTCGCCGAATGCGCAACGCAGGTCATGCGCTCGCAGGTGCAGCCCCGGGAGGTCGCCGCTCATCGACACCCCGCCGGTCCCCGCCATCAGCTCCGACAGGCGCCTTTCGGCTCCCCGGGCCTCATCGGCGTGGATGGCGGCAGCCGCCAACTGGCCGTGGGACTCGAAGCCGGCGAGCGGCAGCATCACCATCATGCCCAGCCACATCGGATCCCCCGTGTAGGTCAGCGCGCCGATGGCCAGGATGATCACCGCCGCCAGCCCCGTGCTCCAGGCCCGGGCGGCGGCCGCCGGAGCCAGGGGCCTGTCGGAGGCGACCTGGGCCAGGCTGCTGCGTGCCGACGCCGCCGTGCTCGCCCGGATCCGCGCGTCGCCGAGACCCGCGGCCTCGAACTCGATGCGGTTGTCCAGGATCTCGTCCAGGGCCACCGACCAGTCGTCAGCGGCATCGGCGCGCCGGGCTGATCGTGCAGCCTTCACCGCCAGGCGTGGGACGGCCACGCCGGTGACCAGGAAACCCAGCCCCAGCACCAGGCCGGCCAGGGGCTGGAGCAGTCCGGCGCCGAGCACCGCGGCCACCGACACGACGAGCGCGACCCCACGGGGCACTATGGACCGGACGATGAGGTCGGTGACCCGTTCCGTGTCGGAGACCAGCGCCACAAGGCCGTCGCCCCGTGTGAGCAGGTGCCCGCGGCCGGAGGAGTCCGCGGCCAATGAAGTGAACAGGCGTGACCGCAGGGTGGTCAGTGCGGAAAGGGCCAGCCGGTGGCTGACCAGCCGTTCGAGATAGCGGAACACCGCGCGGGAAATGCCCAGCGCGCGCACCGCCGTGATGGCCACCGACAGGTCGAGCACCGGCGGCATCTCCCACGCGCGTGTGATCAGCCAACCGGACAGCACCGTCAGACTCAACGCGGACAGCAGCGTCACGGAACCCGCGAGGACGGCCAGCACCAGGTCGCGTCGACGGACCCCGGCGAAGTGGAGGAGTCTCACAGCGGGACCACCTTGTCCGCGGCGGCGGCAATCCTTCGGTCGTGGGAGGCCACCACGACGGCGTGACCCTCGGCCGCGTACTGCCGGAGCAGCATGCCGAGGTGCTCGACGAGTTCGGGGCTGAGGTGGGCGGAGGGTTCGTCGAGAAGCAGCAGCATCGGCCCGCCATCCCCGCGGGCCAGCGTGCGGGCCAGCGCCAGCCGCTGACTCTGGCCGGCGGAGATCCCGGATCCGTGGGCGCCGAGGATCCGATCACCGGGAACACCGGTGCCGACGGCTGCGGCGGCCGCCTCCGCCCGGGCAGGCTCTGCGCCCAGCAGGACGAGGTTGTCCTTCACCGTGCCGGGCGTGAGCACGGGGCGGGCAGGTAGATAGGAGATCGCCTCCGGTGCAGGGGCCACCACCTGACCATGCACCAGGTTCTTCGGCAGCACACCGAGGACCGCCAGGAAGGCCGTCGACTTGCCGGAACCGTTCGGGCCGTGGAGCACGGTCACCTCACCGGGTTCGGCCCGGAAGCTCAGGTCGGTCGGGGTGGTGCCGTCGCGACCTGCGACCGAGAGCCCCGAGACCTCCAGTGCCACGCCTTCGCGGCGTTGCGGGGTGAAGGGCGGCTGGTGGGAGGGGGCGTCGATAAGCTCGAGGACCTCCTCGACGGCGGCGAGGCCATCAGCCGCGGCGTGGAAGTTCGTTCCCACCTGCCGGATCGGCTGGTAGACCTCCGGAATGACAATGAGCGCGATCAGTCCCGCTGAGAGTCCGAGGGAGCCGTCGATGAGACGGAGGCCGATGCCCACGGCGACCAGAGCGACGGAGAGCGTCGCGATGAACTCGAGTGCAAATGAGGACAGGAATGCCAGCCGCAGGACCGACATGGTGGCGTTCTCGTGCCTGCGCCCGGAGGCCTCGATCTCCCGGCCGGGCTGGTCGGTCGCGCCCAGGGCCCGCAGGGTGAGCGCCCCCGAGAGGAGGTCAGCCAACTGGCCGCCGAGCGCGGCGGTGATCTGCAGGCGGCGCCGGGTCTGCGCGCGGGTGAGCGTGCCGATGAGCACCATGAACACGGGGATGAGCGGCACCGTCACCAGTGCCAGTACCCCGGAGACCGGGTCCGCCAGGAACACCACCAGCAGAGCGGCCGGGGTGGCCAGCACGACCGCCACCAGGGAGGGCAGGAAATCGCTGAGGTAGGGGCGGAAATCATCCAGTCCCCTCGTCAGCACGGTGCGCCAGTGCGCAGACTGCTCCTGCACGACGCGGGGATCCCGGCGCCGCAGCGCCTCGAGGGAGGAGGCCCGCAGGGAGTCGATCGTGGCGCCCACTCCCCGGGAGGACCAGCGCTGCGCCACCCAGGACACGGCGCCGTGGGCGGCGACCACGGCAACCAGAGCGGGGATGACCCACCAGGGGAAGACACGCTCGACGATGAGCCGGGTGGCCCCCCAGCCGATGAGCACACCCCTCGCGAGCACCAGCATCGTGGTCAGCGCCTGGGCGAGACCGGCGCGCAGAATCAGTGAGCGCACCGGGGGAGCCAGCCGCAGCAGGCGGGGATCCACAGGTGACCTGTTGGTGGACATCGACTACGCACGCACCCGTCGGCGGAAAACCCAGTATGTCCATCCCTGGGCGATGAGCACCACCGGGATGAGGAAGACCGCGACCCAGGACAGGAGCCTCAGTGTGTAGTCGGAGCTGGCCGAGTTCCAGATGTCCAGGCTCACGCCGTCCGCCAGGGTCGTGGGCATGAGATAGGGGAACATCGCGCCGAAGATGAGCGCCACCAGTGCCACGATGGCCAGGAACGTGGCGGCGAACGCCAGACCATCACGACCCCGGAGCATGAGGGTGACCGCGCCCAGCAGAAAGAGGAACAGCACGGCGAACGCCACCCAGGTCTCCGGGCGGCCGTACATCAGTTGCAGCCAAACGGCGAAGCCACCTGCCACAGTCAGCGCCGGCAGTGCCAGTTTCCTGCCGATCCGATGCGCCCGATCCCGCAGCGCCCCCTCCGTCTTCAGACCCAGGAAAGTCACACCGTGCAGGAGGAAGATCATCACGAACGCCAGTCCACCGAGCAGGCCGAAAGGATTGAGCAGTCCCAGCAGGCCCTCGATTCCCGACGGGACCTGCCGGGCAGCGTCCACAGGCACGCCGCGCATCAGGTTGGCGAAGGCCACACCCCACAGCAGCGCAGGCACCCAGCTGCCGATGCCGAGGCCGAGGTCACTGAGACGCCGCCACTCGGCTGTGTCGACCTTGGTGCGCCACTCCAGGGCGACCCCGCGGATGATGAGCGCGACGAGGATGAGCAGCAGCGGCAGGTAGAAGCCGGAGAACATCGTCGCGTACCACTCCGGGAATGCCGCGAACAGGGCAGCGCCGGCGGTGATCAACCACACTTCGTTGCCGTCCCAGACAGGGCCGATGGTTCTCACCGCGGCGTCTCGACGCCGCGCGCCCTCTTCACCGTGGCCCAGGAAGGGCAGCAGCATGCCGACACCGAAATCGAAACCCTCCAGGACGAAGTAGCCGGCGAACAGGACAGCGATGACGATGAACCAGAGAGTCTGCAGATCCACGGCTATTTCTCCTTCTCATCGGTGATGACCGGGGTGCCGCTGAAACTCAGCGGCTCCAGCTCCTCGGACTGCGGGCCGTAGGTGTGCTCCGCGATGTTCTCGGCAGCGCCGACCGGCAGGGGGCCGGCGATGACGTGACGCCGCATCAGCCAGAACCACGCCACCGCCAGCACCCCATAGAGCAGGGTGAACGTGATCAGGGAGGTCCACACGGTGGCGGTGGAGTGGTGGGAGACGCCGAAGTCCACGATCATGTGGATCTCGTCCTCCATGTTCGGGGCGTCGGGCCCGAAGCTGATGTTGGGGTGCACGATCCACGGTTGTCGACCCATCTCGGTGAAGATCCAGCCGAAGGAGTTCGCCAGGAAAGGGAACGGGATAGCCAGCACTGCGGCCCGGGCGAACCAGCGGTTGTCGGTGGTCCGACCCCGCCTGGTCAACCAGAAGCCGAGGACGGCCACGGCGACGGACACCACCATCAGCCCGATCATGAGGCGGAAGGACCAGTAGGTGACGAACAGGTTCGGGGTGTAGTTTCCCGGACCGTAGAGCTGTTCGTAATGCGCCTGCAGCTCGGTGGCGCCCTGCAGCGTCACACCTGTGAGAGAGCCGCCTGCCAGGAAGGACAGCACCCACGGAACGCTGATGATCTCAGTGACGGAGTCGCAGTCGTTGAACGTGGAGATGGCGAGGATGGAGAACCACGGGTCCTCCTCCGTGTGGCACAGCGCCTCCGCGGAGGCCATCTTCATCGGCTGGAACTCGAACATGAGCTTCGCCTGAACATCGCCCGTGATCGACAGTCCGATCGTGGCGATGACGATCACCCACAGGCCCATCCGCAGCAGGGGACGCCAGAGCTCCTGCGCATCCACCTGATCCGCCGCGTTCCGACGGGCCCGCACCATCCACCATGCGCTGACACCGGCCACGAACGTGCCCGCCACCAGCCAGCCGCCCGCCACCGCGTGGGGGAAAGCTGTGAGCGCGATGGGGTTGGTCAGCAGTTCACCGATGTTGATCAGCTCCGCACGACCGGTCGCCGGGTTGTATGCCGCGCCCGTGGGACGCTGCATGAAAGAGTTGGCCACGATGATGAAGTACGCGGACACGTTCACCGCGATGGCGACCATCCAGATGGACAGCAGGTGCAGGATCTTCGGCAGGCGTCCCCAGCCGAAGATCCACACCCCCAGGAAGATCGATTCGAAGAAGAACGCGGCCAGGCCCTCCAGCGCCAGCGGAGCTCCGAACACATCGCCCACGAAGCGCGAGTACTCACTCCAGTTCATGCCGAACTGGAATTCCTGCACGATGCCGGTGACCACACCCATGGCGAAGTTGATCAGGAACAACGTGCCGAAGAACCGGGTCGCCCGGTACCACCGTTCCTTCCCCGTGACGTGCCAGGCGGTCTGCATGATCGCCACCAGTGGCGCCAGGCCCATCGTCAGCGGGACAAAAATAAAGTGGTAGACGGTTGTGACGCCGAACTGCCACCGTGAAACATCCACTAGATCCAATTCCACAGCAGTGCCTTTCCCGGCCGGCGCGGCATTGTCTCCCGCCCGCGAAGCGCGGGGGAGGGCCCCTGCGTGCCGCCGAGGTGAATAAAAATCGGGGTTAACTGTTCTGTCGGATGGAGTGGGGTGAAAAGTTCCGGGAACGTGATTGAACTCGCATCTGCCGTGAAAAAAATGGGGGTGGACCCGGTTTCCTTTAGCGGGGGGCGGGGCACTAATATCGTGTCCACGGGCCTCTAGCTCAGTTGGTAGAGCTACGGACTTTTAATCCGCAGGTCATGGGTTCGAGCCCCATGGGGCCCACCGCACACCCCCTCGCCTGGCCTCAGGCAGGGGGGTTGTTTTCTGCTTTCCTCCCGGGTCCGGGCCGAGGGGCCACCGGGGGCCCTCCCCGGTGCCACAATGGTGTGGTGCAGCACAATAACCAGGGCGCTGAGGGCACCTCCGAGAGTTTCCGTATCCGCGGTTCAATCCCGGACATTCCCCGGGAGACACGTTGGGATCGACTGTGGCGGCCCTTCTGGGCGATCCCGGCCGTCAGCGTGGGCGCGGCCCTGGTGTCCGGCTTCCTGCTGCCCACCTTGGAACAGGGTTTATCCGATGCTGCGCTCGGGTTCGTCTTTGAGGGTGGGCCGGATGCCGCCCGGGAGGTGCTGGGGATCATCGCCGCCTCCACGATTTCGGTGACCGGTCTCATCTTCTCCATCACCCTGGTCGTGCTTCAGCTGGTGAGCAGTCAGTTCAGTCCCCGGATGCTCAACGGGTTCCTTCGCAACCGCATCGTGCAGGCCACCCTGGCGATGTTCCTGGGGACCTTCGTGTTCTCCCTGACGGTCATCCGTTATGTGTGGAGCGAGGACGAGGACATCACCGGATTCGTCCCCCGCGCGTCGGTGTCGGTCGCCTTCCTGCTGGTGCTCGGGTGTCTGGGTTTCTTTCTGGCGTTCATCCGGTTCATCACATCGTCGATGCGGGTGGCCAACGCCATCTCGGAGATCGGGGAGGAGACGATGAACCTGGCCGAGCGGCTCTATCCCGTGCAGGGCAGCGATGCAGGCCCGGTCCAGGGGCCGGGCTGGTCACCACGGCCCGGCGACACCCGGGAAGAGGTCCGGGCGGACTGCCACGGATCACTGGTGTGGATCGACTACCGGAAGCTGGTGGCCTGGTCGACGGAGCATGAGGCGGTGATCACGTTCGACCGGCCCGTGGGGGATTTCCTGGTCGACGGCCAGCCGCTGCTGCGGGTCTGGTGGGACGGGGAGCTCAGTGACCGGGACCGGCGCGTTCTGCGTTCCGCCATCGAGGTGCGGACCGAGCGGGAACTTCATCAGGACGTCGCGTTCGGATTCCGCCAGCTCGTCGACATCGCCGACCGGGCGTTGTCCCCCGGCATCAACGATCCGGCCACGGCTGCCCAGTGTGTCCAGGAGATCCACCGGATCTTCCGCTACCTGGTCACCGTCATCGAGCCCAGCCCCTACATCGCCGATGACCAAGGCCGGGTCCGTGTGGTGCACCAACCTCAACGCATCGCGGACATGCTCCACGAGGTGATCGGTGAGATCCATCTCTACGGGTCGCAGTCCGCGATGATCCCGCGGCTGCTGCGCACCATGGTCGACGACCTGATGACGGCCGCCACCGACCATTGCCTGCCCGCTGTCGAGCGTGCCCGCAGGATCCTGGACGATGACGCGCACGTCTGACCCAGGGTCAGGTGGCGGTGAGGTCCCGGCGTCGGAAAGCAAGGGCGCCCAGCAGCGACAGGAGGACGCCTGAAGCCGCCAGCAACGCCACGCCAGTCCATCCGACCTCGGTCGCGGGGTGCTGGCCGACGTGCTCGAAGGGGGAGAGATTCAGCCACGACTGGCTCAGCTCGAGCATTCTGCCGAACATGCTCAGTACGCTGCCTGCGATGAACACGAGCCACACCAGGCCCACCAGGCGGGGGGCCAGTCCGTAGAGCGCGGTGGCGAGTCCGATGAACAGCCACACCGGAGCGAACTGGACACTGTGGCCGAGGACTACGGGCCAGAACAGTGACCATTCTCCCGTGACCAGTACAGCCCCCAGTGCCTCAGCGACGCCGGCAAGCACGCTCAGCCACAGTGCGCCGGCCGCGGTGACTGCGACCCAGGAGAGCGCCCAGCCGACCCGCCCCACGGCAGTGGCCAGGATGGGTTCGGTGCGCTGACCTGTCTCCTCGCCACGCAGGGCGGTGACGGCCAGAATGCCGTAGACAGCGAACATGAGCGCGAAGTACACGGACATGAAGCCCAGGTAGCCCTCGGTGATGGCGGTGGTGCCACCCATGACCGCGAGGATCTCCGGGGGCATGTTCCCGGCGCTGTCCTCGATGGTCTGGGCGAAGGCGCCGAACACCAGGCCGGCGACGGAGATCGCCACGGACCAGCCGATGAGCGTGCCCCGCTGCAACCGGTAGGCCAGCGCCAGGGGAGTGCCCAGCCAGGCCGGCGCCTGCTCGTTGCCCGGGCGGTCGGCGAGAACACCTGCACCCAGGTCGCGCCGGGCCCGCAGCCGGAACCCCAGGACGGAGGTGAGGATGGCGAAGGCCAGCAGCAGGATCAGCGGCCACCAGCGGTTGAGCGTGTAGGGGGCGGTCTGCTGGGCCCAGCCGATGGGGGAGAGCCAGGACAACCACGCAAGGTCACCACCCTGGACCCGCGACATGTCACCGAGGCCCCGGATGATGAAGACCACCGCCAGGACGATGCCGGCGAGGCTCGTGCAGGTACGGGAATAGGGCGACAGCTGTGCGGTGGTTGTGGCCACGCCGGCGAAGGCTATTCCCACGGTCGCGATACTCGTGGTGAACAGGATCGTGGGGAGGAGTTCCGGGGTGGGTTCGAGCGGTGCGGTGAGCACGACCCCGGTCATGAGCACGCCCACCAGGACATTCATCAGCACCGTGAGAATCAGCGCAGCCGTGGGCTGGGCATGCCGACCGACGACGCCGGCGAGCACGAGCTCCGCCCGGCCACTCTGCTCCTCCGCACGGGTGTGCCGCGAGATGGTCAGGATGGACATCAGTGCGGCCCCCAGCATGAGGTAGGTGCCGTACAGGCCCGCCAGGAAGCGAGGGACCGTGATCGCATCGAAGCCGTACCCCGGCCCGCCCACCAGGGCCGTGATGGGGCTCGAGGCCAGCTGGGCCATCCCCACCAGGCTCTCCTCATCCAGGACGATGCCCAGGGCGGTGGAGAAGTACACCATGAGCAGGGTCAGGCCCAGCACCCATGCGGGCAGGCGCCATCTGTCGCGGCGCAGCATGAAGCGCAGGAGCGTGCCCGTGCCGGTCAGCGGGCCGGTCTGCCCCGTCGTTGTGGTGATCACTGCTCCGCCCCCGCAGGCTCATCGCCGTAATGGCGCAGCAGGAGCCGCTCGAGCGACGGTGGGGTGGCGGTGATCGCGCGGATGCCGAGTTCCGAGAGCATGCGCATGACCTCGGGCATGTGCGCGGTGTCGACGTCGAAACGTACCTGTTCGCCCTCCCGGTGGGCGTTGTAGATGCCCTCGTGCTTGACCAGTTCCCCGGTCGGCCGGTCGGTGATCACCGTGATCACGGTGTGGCTGAGGTGACGCATGTCCAGGAGCGTGCCCGATTCGACGATCCGGCCCTTGCGGATGATGGAGATCCGGTCAGCCAGCGCCTCCACCTGTGCGAGGATGTGGCTGGACAGCAGCACCGTGTGGCCGCGGTTCTTGGCCTCGTGGATCACCTCCTGGAACTGGGCCTCCATGAGCGGATCCAGGCCGGCGGTGGGCTCGTCGAGAAGCAGGAGCTCAGCATCGGAGGCGAGCGCCGAGATCAGCGCCACCTTCTGCCGGTTTCCCTTGGAGTAGGTGCGGCCTTTCCGGCGGGGGTCGAGGTCGAAACGTTCGATGAGTTCTTCGCGGCGCTTGACGTTCATCCGTCCCCGCAGCCGCGCGAAAAGGTCGATGGCCTCCCCTCCGGTCAGGTTCGGCCACAATTCGACGTCGCCGGGCACATAGGCCATGCGGTGATGCAGCTCGACGGCGTCCCGCCAGGGATCTTTGCCGAGGACGCGCACTGAGCCTGCATCATGACGCAGAATACCCAGCAGAATGCGGATGGCCGTGGATTTTCCGGAGCCGTTCGGCCCCAGGAAACCGTGGACCTCGCCGGCCTCCACCCGCAGATCCAGAGTGTCCAGCGCGCGAACGGAACCGAAATTCTTGGTCAGCCCGACCGCTTCGACGGCAAGGCTGTGTGAGTCGCCCATGGTGGATCCTTCCTCGGGAAACGAAGCCACCTCCAGCCTAAGAGGTCGGGGCCGGGGAGGCGTAGCGTTTCAGACCATGACCTTCTTCTACGACCGTGACTGCTCCTTCTGCCGCGCCGCCGCGGGAAGGCTGGTCAGGCTCGCCCCGCTTATCGACGTCGCCCCGCTCCCGCTGCGCCACCACGCCATCTTCCGTGCCGCGGGGGGCGACGAGCTGGGCCACCGGGCCATCGGTTGTGCCCTGGCTGTGGGTGGCCGGGCCCGGTGGGTCCGGCTCATCGGTCGGGTGCTGTGCCTGCGGCCCCTGGATCCGCTGTGGGGTGCCGGCTACCGCTGGGTGGCGGCGAACCGGGCGCGACTGCCCATGCCCTAGGACTTCACCATCTTCTGGATCGCCTTCATGGCTTCCCGGATCTTCGCCTCCGCGGCCTCCCCGTCCTCCTTCGCCGCACCCGCGACGCAGTGAGAGATGTGATCCTGGAGGAGCGCCAGTGCGACGTTCTCCAGGGCTGAGGTGACGGCCGACACCTGAGTGAGGATGTCGATGCAGTACTGGTCCTCATCGATCATCCGGTGGATGCCGCGGGTCTGCCCCTCGATCCGCTTCAGGCGGGCCAGGTACTTCGCCTTGTTCTCGTTGTAGCCGTGGACGTTCGGCTCGTGGCAGGAGCAGCTCTCCTGGTCGGTGGTCTGGTGGTGCTGTCCGGTGGTCATGAATTCCCGCCTGTTCTTGAATCGTCCTACTGGCCTTCAGAATAGAACACGTGACGCCACAAAAACACGCCGGTGCCTGGGGTTTTTGAACTACGGCAGGAATGAAGTAATCTTCTTGTCAGTCGCATGTCCCAGAGCGCTTCTGGCAACAAAGACTGGCCCCCATCGTCTAGTGGCCTAGGACACCGCCCTTTCACGGCGGCGACACGGGTTCGAACCCCGTTGGGGGTACTGAGGGTGACTCCTCAACAAGAAAATCTGGCCCTGTGGCGCAGTTGGTTAGCGCGCCGCCCTGTCACGGCGGAGGTCGCGGGTTCAAGTCCCGTCAGGGTCGCAGATGTGAATGCCCCCGGTAGTTTCCCAGAAACTGCCGGGGGCATTCCGCATGCCGGCCCACGGTCCGTGTCCGATCGGAAAAACTGCCCTTGACCTGGCGATTTGTCTTAGACATTCCGCTCTGTGTAATGTTACATCTCGTTGCAACGGAGCAATCCGAGGCACAAATGAAGATGGCCCTGTGGCGCAGTTGGTTAGCGCGCCGCCCTGTCACGGCGGAGGTCGCGGGTTCAAGTCCCGTCAGGGTCGCAGAGATTGTCTCTCGCGACAGTCTTCGGCCAGATAGCTCAGTCGGTAGAGCGTCCGCCTGAAAAGTGGAAGGTCGCCAGTTCGATCCTGGCTCTGGCCACAGTTTAGCCCCTCCCCGGTAGTGCACCGGTGAGGGGCTTTCTGCGTCCCAGGGGGCCCGTGTGCCGGTCCATGAATCTTGGTCCTGCACGAACCCGTGTGGGGAAGGCATAATGGATTGTCAATACATCACACCGCGATTATCCCGGGAGGACCCCGTCATGGCAGACAAGAACTTCGAGATCACCCACAACGAGGGCAGGAAGCGTTTCGAGATCTCCGTGGACGGCCGGGAGGCCGGCTACGCGTCCTACGTGCCCCGGGAGGAGAAGGTACTGGACTTCAACCACACCGTGGTGGATCAGGCGTTCCGGGGTCAGGGGCTGTCCACTCCGCTGATCAGGGCGGCGCTGGACTGGGCCCGCGAGGAGGGTGCCTCCGTGAGGACGACGTGCTCCGCCGTGGAGCACTTCGTGAAGAAGAACGAGGACTACCGCGAAATTTGCGTCGACTAGGTCGAAGAGACGTCGATAAGCGGCGAAAAGGCCCCAGGAGAATTCTCCTGGGGCCTTTTCTTCCTCTAGATGCTGTAATCCACCGGATCGTTCGCGGCGTAGTAGTCGGGGTCGACGAGCTTGATGCGCTCGCTCTGACGACGCGGACGGTTCTTCGCCGGAATGCCGGTGGCGATGTTGTCCGGCGGGACGTCCTTGGTCACCACGGCGTTGGCTCCGATGGCTGACCCGGCGCCGACGGTGATGGGTCCGAGGACCTTGGCGCCTGCGCCGATGGTGACGTTGTCCTCGATGGTCGGGTGACGCTTGGTCTGCGTGAGCACCTGGCCGCCCAGGGTGACGCCGTGGTACAGCATGACGCCCTCACCGATCTCGGTGGTCTCGCCGATGACGATGCCCATGCCGTGGTCGATGAAGAAGCGACGGCCGATCGTCGCACCCGGATGAATCTCAATGCCGGTGAAGAAGCGGCTGGTCTGCGCGAGGATGCGGGCGGGACCACGAAGGCCCCGTGTCCACAACCAGTGCGACACCCGGTGGGCCCAGATGGCATGGAGCCCGGAATAAACGACGGCGTTCTCGACATTGCCGCGTGCGGCGGGGTCGTGCTCGCGGGCGTTCTGGAGGTCTTCGCGGATTGTTCTCGCGATTCGCAGCAACAGCATGGGCCAGAGTCTACCTAGTCGCGGATGTCCTCGTACAGGATGGTGGACACATAGCGCTCGCCGTAGTCGCAGACGACGGTGACGATGGTCTTGCCGGCGTTCTCCGGCTTCTTGGCCAGCTCCAGGGCGGCCCAGACGTTGCCGCCGGCGGAGATGCCGCCGAGGATGCCGTCCTTGACGGCAAGCTCGCGGGAGGTGGCGATGGCGTCCTCGTTGGAGACGGTGATGACGTCGTCGAGCACCTTGCGGTCGAGAACCTCGGGGATGAAGTTCGCGCCGATGCCCTGGATCTTGTGCGGGCCGGCCTTGCCTGCAGACAGCAGCGGGGAAGCGGAGGGCTCGACGGCGTAGACCTGAGCCTCCGGCTTGCGCTCCTTGAGGATCTGGCCGACGCCGGAGACGGTGCCGCCGGTGCCGACGCCGGCGACGAAGATGTCGACCTTGCCGTCGGTGTCGTTCCAGATCTCCTCGGCGGTGGTCTCGCGGTGGATCTTCAGGTTGGCCGGGTTGGCGAACTGGGACGCGAGGATGGCGTTCTCCTGCTCGGCGACGATCTCGTTGGCCTTGTCCACGGCACCCTGCATGCCGGCGGCACCCGGGGTGAGCACGATCTGGGCACCGTAGGCGCGGAGCATGACGCGGCGCTCGTTGGACATGGTCTCCGGCATGGTGAGGATGACGTTGTAACCGCGGGCGGCGCCGACCATGGCCAGGGCGATGCCGGTGTTTCCTGAGGTGGCCTCGACGATGGTGCCGCCGGGCTTGAGGGAGCCGTCGGCCTCGGCTGCGTCGACGATTGCCTTGCCGATGCGGTCCTTGACGGAGCTCGCCGGGTTGAAGGACTCGACCTTCACCAGAACCTCCGCCTGGAGGCCCTCCGTGATGCCGTGGAGGCGGACGAGCGGGGTGTTTCCGATCGTGTCGAGGATGTTGTCATATAAAGCCATGAAACTGTGCTCCTTGTTGTCGTTTCTGTTACTGCTTTGTTGCTGTGTGCCATAATACACGAATTAACTAGACAGGACGGTATGTGACATTTAGACCGGACGGTTTTCCCTGGCTGGTGGGGGTATGGTCCGGTCCTGGACGCTCACCCCTGGCGGCGTACCATCAGTTCCGCAACGGTGGATCCGTGATCTGCGCAATTGAATTCCGTTTACCCCCGAAGTCGCGTTATAATGCCCATCTGTAGAAGACAGCTACCCCCGTCGATGTGTCCATTGGGTGCACCTGGACGGGTGTACCCGAGGAGGACGGTTCAGCATGGATTCCCAGCGAATCAAGGATGACGACGAAGCTGTCCGGGCGGCGCTCACGTCCCTGAAGACCGCGACGGGCATTCCGGTCACGATGTATGCCACGCTTCTGCCCGACAACCGTCTGCAGATCAGCCAGTGGGTGGGGCTGCGCACTCCCGCCCTGCAGAACCTCATCATTGAGCCGGGTTCCGGCGTCGGCGGCAGGGTGGTGACCACCCGGCGGCCGGTCGGCGTGTCCGACTACACGCGCGCCAACATCATCTCCCACGAGAATGACCGGGCGATCCAGGATGAGGGACTGCATTCGATTGTGGCCGTCCCGGTCATCGTCAACCGTGAGATCCGGGGCGTCCTCTATGTCGGCGTCCATTCTCCGGTGCGTCTGGGCGACAAGGTGATCGAGGAGGTCACCATGACCGCCCGCACCCTGGAGCAGGATCTCGCGGTCAACTCGGCTCTGCGACGCGCCGAGGGCGGCAAGCCCGGGACCGTGAAGTCCGGCCGGGTGATGAACGGTGCCGAATGGGAGCAGGTCCGTTCCACCCACTCCAAGCTGCGCATGCTGGCCAATCGGGTCGAGGACGAGATGATGCGCAAGGAGCTCGAGCAGCTCTGTGACCAGATGGTTTCCCCGGTCCGGGTCAAGCAGTCCACCAAGCTCTCCGCCCGCGAACTCGACGTTCTCTCCTGCGTGGCCCTCGGCCACACCAATGTGGAGGCCGCCGAGGAGATGGGTATCGGGGCCGAAACCGTGAAGTCCTACCTTCGTTCCGTCATGCGCAAGCTGGGTGCCCACACCCGCTATGAGGCGGTCAATGCCGCCCGGCGGATCGGCGCGCTGCCCTGATTCCCACGTTGCCCTGATGTCGGGTCTTCGCCTCGGTTCGGCGGACTCGGCTAGTCTCGGAAAGCGTGAAGGATCGATTTGTAGTCACCGGAAGCGCCCGCCTGCAGGGTGCCGTCAAGGTCAGCGGCGCTAAGAACAGCGTCCTCAAGCTCATGGCCGCGGCGTTGCTCGCCGAAGGCACCACCACGCTGAGAAACTGCCCGGAAATTCTCGACGTCCCCCTGATGCAGCGTGTCCTCGAAGGGCTCGGCTGCACCGTAGTCATCGAAGGCGACGTCGTACGCATCACCACCCCGGCGGTGTTGAAGTCGGACGCCGACTTCGACGCCGTCCGACAGTTCCGCGCCTCCGTCTGCGTCCTCGGCCCCCTGACCGCGCGTTGCGGCCGGGCCGTCGTCGCGCTGCCTGGCGGTGACGCCATCGGTAACCGTCCCCTGGACATGCACCAGTCCGGCCTGGAGCAGCTCGGGGCCACCACCCGCATCTCCCACGGTGCCGTCGTCGCAGAGGCCGAGGCCCTGCGAGGCGCACACATCACCCTGGACTTCCCCTCGGTCGGCGCCACCGAGAACATTCTCACCGCCGCCGTGCTCGCGGAAGGCACGACCGTTCTTGACAATGCCGCCCGCGAGCCGGAGATCGCCGATCTCTGCCGGATGCTCAACTCCATGGGCGCGCGTATCGACGGCGCGGGTACCTCCACCATCACCATCGAGGGCGTCGATAAGCTCGAGCCCACCGAGCATGAGGTCATCGGCGACCGCATCGTCGCCGGCACCTGGGCCTACGCCGCGGCGATGACCCGCGGGGACATCACCGTCGGGGGCATTTCCCCCCGGCACCTGCACCTCGCGCTGGAGAAGCTGAAGGTGGCCGGCGCTGAGGTTGAGACCTATGAGAACGGTTTCCGGGTGCGAATGGACCGCCGTCCCACCGCCGTCGACTACCAGACACTGCCGTTCCCCGGTTTCCCCACGGATCTGCAGCCCATGGCCATCGGTATTTCCTCCATCGCCGACGGCATGAGCGTGATCACGGAGAACGTCTTCGAGTCCCGCTTCCGTTTCGTCGACGAGATGCAGCGCCTCGGCGCCCACGCCACGGTCGATGGACACCATGTGGTTCTGCACGGCATCGAACAGCTCTCCTCCACTGATGTGTGGAGCTCCGACATCCGTGCCGGCGCCGGCCTGGTGCTCGCCGCCCTGGTGGCTGATGGCGTGACCACCGTCCACGACGTCCACCATATCGACCGCGGTTACCCGAACTTCGTGGAGAACCTCCAGGCCCTGGGGGCAACCATCGAGAGGGTCACCGAATAGTCATCCCAGGCATTGTGCCGTGATCTGTTTAAGCGCCGCGAACTGCGGATTTGTGTTGCTGAGAGCGGCTGTGTAACTTTAAACAGGTCAGCGCGACCGACAGCGCCCCGCAGACAAGCAGACAGTAAGTCTGGTTGTGTGTGTGCGGGTGGTAGGAAAACGGGCCCTGACAGAATTTATCCCGCTGATGTGTCAATCAGATTTCTTTCGGATTGATGTGCAGTGTGGTGATGTTGTGTGAGAACTCAATAGTGTGCCAATGTACTTTTGTTTGTGACTTTGGTTGTGTCGTTCATCGGCCCTGACTCCCCGTGTTGTGGGGGTGGGGTGGGTGTGTGCCGGGTGGTACCTGTTCATAACAGGGTGCCACTGTAAATAATGCGCGCGGTGGTTGTCATCGTGTGAGTTGTTGTGGCGCAGGCATGGTCATGGTCGCTGATAGGAAGTAGGTGGCCCCCGTTTCCTTCCCCGTCAGGGTGGGTGAGGGGTCACAGATTTTTTTAGGTGATCATGGTGTCCCGGACCCTTTTGTGGTTCGGGGTGGCTGTGGTTGTTTTTTGGCAATCAACTGAAACATCATCGCCTTTCGGGGTGGTGGTGTGCTGGTTGTTTGTTTTTGGTTGGGTTTGGGCTTTCTACGCCTGAGACTTTTTCTGAAGTTTTTGTGGAGAGTTTGATCCTGGCTCAGGACGAACGCTGGCGGCGTGCTTAACACATGCAAGTCGAACGGAAAGGCTCCTTCGGGAGTACTCGAGTGGCGAACGGGTGAGTAACACGTGGGTGATCTGCCCTGCACTTCGGGATAAGCCTGGGAAACTGGGTCTAATACCGGATAGGACCTCTCTTTAGTGTGGGGGGTGGAAAGGTTTTTCCGGTGCAGGATGAGCCCGCGGCCTATCAGCTTGTTGGTGGGGTAATGGCCTACCAAGGCGTCGACGGGTAGCCGGCCTGAGAGGGTGGACGGCCACATTGGGACTGAGATACGGCCCAGACTCCTACGGGAGGCAGCAGTGGGGAATATTGCACAATGGGCGGAAGCCTGATGCAGCGACGCCGCGTGGGGGATGACGGCCTTCGGGTTGTAAACCTCTTTCGACAGGGACGAAGTGAAAATGACGGTACCTGTATAAGAAGCACCGGCTAACTACGTGCCAGCAGCCGCGGTAATACGTAGGGTGCGAGCGTTGTCCGGAATTACTGGGCGTAAAGAGCTCGTAGGTGGTTTGTCACGTCGTCTGTGAAATTCCGGGGCTCAACCTCGGGCGTGCAGGCGATACGGGCAATACTTGAGTGCTGTAGGGGAGACTGGAATTCCTGGTGTAGCGGTGAAATGCGCAGATATCAGGAGGAACACCAATGGCGAAGGCAGGTCTCTGGGCAGTTACTGACGCTGAGGAGCGAAAGCATGGGTAGCGAACAGGATTAGATACCCTGGTAGTCCATGCCGTAAACGGTGGGCGCTAGGTGTAGGGGACTTCCACGTCTTCTGTGCCGTAGCTAACGCATTAAGCGCCCCGCCTGGGGAGTACGGCCGCAAGGCTAAAACTCAAAGGAATTGACGGGGGCCCGCACAAGCGGCGGAGCATGTGGATTAATTCGATGCAACGCGAAGAACCTTACCTGGGCTTGACATACACCGGACCGGCGTAGAGATACGTCTTCCCTTGTGGTCGGTGTACAGGTGGTGCATGGTTGTCGTCAGCTCGTGTCGTGAGATGTTGGGTTAAGTCCCGCAACGAGCGCAACCCTTGTCTTATGTTGCCAGCACGTCATGGTGGGGACTCATGAGAGACTGCCGGGGTCAACTCGGAGGAAGGTGGGGACGACGTCAAATCATCATGCCCCTTATGTCCAGGGCTTCACACATGCTACAATGGTCGGTACAGCAGGTCGCCAACTCGCGAGAGTGCGCTAATCCTTCAAAGCCGGCCTCAGTTCGGATTGGGGTCTGCAACTCGACCCCATGAAGTCGGAGTCGCTAGTAATCGCAGATCAGCAACGCTGCGGTGAATACGTTCCCGGGCCTTGTACACACCGCCCGTCACGTCATGAAAGTTGGTAACACCCGAAGCCAGTGGCCCAACCCCTTTGTGGGAGGGAGCTGTCGAAGGTGGGATCGGCGATTGGGACGAAGTCGTAACAAGGTAGCCGTACCGGAAGGTGCGGCTGGATCACCTCCTTTCTAAGGAGCTTGACAGTCGGCGTCGCGGTAGCGGCGTCGCATCCGCTGGTTGGGGTTGCGAATGTCAACCCGCCGGCGAACAGATAATCGGGTGGACGCACACCGTGAGGGTGGGCGAATTTCAGCCGGGGTCACAGACGTTGAAGAGGGTATGTTGGCACGCTGTTGGGTGTCTGGGACAACATTGTTGTTTCGGTGATCACCTATGTTTCGTCGGTGCCGTGGGTACCGGGGTGCTGCCGGGTCCTCCTTGTGGGGGGTCGGTGGTGTCCCGGTGCGGGTGCCGGTGGGGGTGGGTGGTGTGTTGTGTGAGAACTGTATAGTGGACGCGAGCATCTTTATTTTGTGTGTGCCGTGTGCCTTTGTCCCTGCTTTCGGGTGGGGGAGGGTGTGCGGTGAATGTTTGTGTGAGTGTTAGTTCACCCGCCGGTCGGCCTGTCCCTGTTGTGGGGGTGGGTGGGTCGGTGGAATGTGTTTGTAGTAAGGGCGCATGGTGGATGCCTTGGCATACTGGGCCGATGAAGGACGTGAGAGGCTGCGTTATGCCTCGGGGAGCTGCCAACTGAGCGTTGATCCGAGGATGTCCGAATGGGGAAACCCGGCCACCGTTATGGGTGGTCACCTCACAGTGAATTCATAGCTGTGGTGGAGGTTGACGCGGGGAAGTGAAACATCTCAGTACCCGTAGGAAGAGAAAATAAGGTAATGATTCCGTCAGTAGCGGCGAGCGAACGCGGATGAGGCTAAACCGTGTGTGTGTGATACCCGGCAGGGGTTGCACATGCGGTGTTGTGGGATGCGATGGGGGTGGCCTGCCGGCTGCCCGCACGATGTGCATGTGGTCAGCGGAAGTGGTCTGGGAAGGCCCACCGGAGCGGGTGAGAGTCCCGTACGTGAAGACTGTGTGTGCCGTGTTGTCGTATTCCCGAGTAGCAGCGGGCACGTGAAATCTGCTGTGAATCTGCCGGGACCACCCGGTAAGCCTAAATACCCAGTATGACCGATAGCGGATTAGTACCGTGAGGGAATGGTGAAAAGTACCCCGGGAGGGGAGTGAAATAGTACCTGAAACCATGTGCCTACAATCCGTCAGAGCACCTCTTGTGTGTGATGGCGTGCCTTTGGAAGAATGAGCCTGCGAGTCAGCGGCATGTCGCGAGGTTAACCCGTTGTGGGGTAGCCGTAGCGAAAGCGAATACTAACTAGTGTGATCTAGTGGCATGTCCTGGACCCGAAGCGGGGTGATCTACCCATGGCCAGTGTGAAGCGACGGTAAGACGTCGTGGAGGCGCGAACCCACTTAGGTTGAAAACTGAGGGGATGAGCTGTGGGTAGGGGTGAAAGGCCAATCAAACTCCGTGATAGCTGGTTCTCCCCGAAATGCATTTAGGTGCAGCGTTGCGTGGTGCTTGCCGGAGGTAGAGCTACTGGTTGGTTGAGCGGGACTACAATCTTAGCAATGTCAGCCAAACTCCGAATGCCGGTTAAGTTAGCGCAGCAGTGAGACTGTGGGGGATAAGCTTCATAGTCGAGAGGGAAACAGCCCAGATCGCCGGCTAAGGCCCCTAAGGGTGTACTAAGTGGAAAAGGATGTGGGATCGCGAAGACAGCCAGGAGGTTGGCTTAGAAGCAGCCATCCTTGAAAGAGTGCGTAATAGCTCACTGGTCGAGTGGTCCTGCGCCGACAATGTAATGGGGCTCAAGTACACCGCCGAAGCCGCGGCAACAATCCACATTGGTGGATGTTGGGTAGGGGAGCGTCGTGCACGCGGTGAAGCAGTACCGTGAGGGGCTGTGGAGTGTGTGCGAGTGAGAATGCAGGCATGAGTAACGAATTGGCAAGTGAGAATCTTGCCCGCCGGATGACTAAGGGTTCCTGGGTCAAGTTCGTCTTCCCAGGGTGAGTCGGGACCTAAGGCGAGGCCGACAGGCGTAGTCGATGGACAACGGGTTGATATTCCCGTACCCGTGTATGTGCGCCCATGGTGAATCAGTGATACTAACCACCCATAATCCGTCACCTGTCAGGCTTTGCCTGACGGGGGCGGGGCGTGCGTGGAGCCTGATCTGGTAGTAGCCAAGCGATGGGGTGACGCAGTGGGGTAGCCGTGCCACTTATTGGATTGTGGTGTAAGCGTGTAGCACGAGGGGACAGGCAAATCCGCCCCTCATCAAGGTGTGAGACGTGATGCGTAGCCCTTCGGGGTGATGTCGGTGATCCCGTGCTGTCGAGAAAAGCCTCTAGCGATGGACATACATGGCCCGTACCCCAAACCGACACAGGTAGTCAGGTAGAGAATACTAAGGCGTTCGGGTGAACTGTGGTTAAGGAACTCGGCAAAATGCCCCCGTAACTTCGGGAGAAGGGGGGCCAGCACCGGTGACCGTTCTTGCAACGTGAGCTGGTGGTGGTCGCAGAGAATAGAGGGAAGCGACTGTTTATTAAAAACACAGGTCCGTGCGAAAACGTTTAAGTTGAGGTATACGGACTGACGCCTGCCCGGTGCTGGAAGGTTAAGAGGACCGGTTAGTGACCCTTGCGGTTGCGAAGCTGAGAATTTAAGCCCCAGTAAACGGCGGTGGTAACTATAACCATCCTAAGGTAGCGAAATTCCTTGTCGGGTAAGTTCCGACCTGCACGAATGGCGTAACGACTTCCCTGCTGTCTCAACCACAGGCCCGGTGAAATTGCAGTACGAGTAAAGATGCTCGTTACGCGCGGCAGGACGAAAAGACCCCGGGACCTTCACTATAGCTTGGTATTGGTGTTCGGTTCGGTTTGTGTAGGATAGGTGGGAGACGTTGATCACATGACGCCAGTTGTGTGGGAGTCGTTGTTGAAATACCACTCTGATCGGATTGGATACCTCAACCTTGGCCCATGATCTGGGTCGGGGACAGTGCCTGGTGGGTAGTTTAACTGGGGCGGTTGCCTCCTAAATAGTAACGGAGGCGCCCAAAGGTTCCCTCAGCCTGGTTGGCAATCAGGTGGTGAGTGTAAGTGCACAAGGGAGCTTGACTGTGAGAGTGACAACTCGAGCAGGGACGAAAGTCGGGACTAGTGATCCGGCACCAACTTGTGGATGTGGTGTCGCTCAACGGATAAAAGGTACCCCGGGGATAACAGGCTGATCTTCCCCAAGAGTCCATATCGACGGGATGGTTTGGCACCTCGATGTCGGCTCGTCGCATCCTGGGGCTGGAGTAGGTCCCAAGGGTTGGGCTGTTCGCCCATTAAAGCGGTACGCGAGCTGGGTTTAGAACGTCGTGAGACAGTTCGGTCTCTATCCGCCGCGCGCGTTGAAACTTAAGGAAGGCTGTCCCTAGTACGAGAGGACCGGGACGGACGTACCTCTGGTGTGCCAGTTGTTCCGCCAGGAGCAGGGCTGGTTGGCTACGTACGGAAGGGATAACCGCTGAAAGCATCTAAGCGGGAAGCCTGTTTCGAGATGAGGTTTCTTTTGAGGTTCCCCATAGATGATGGGGTTGATAGGCCGGATCTGGACGCACCGTAAGGTGTGGAGGTGACCGGTACTAATACACCGACAAAAACACATACCATCCCACGTCGTGGGGTGTGTGTCACGCACGTAACACATCAGCAGCACGAAAGACAAAGTGTTGCCCGCGTCCACTATGCAGTGTCTGACACAGCACACCCGTATCACCGGGACACCACCCCCTCTTGTGGGGGGGTTGTTCCGTGGGATGTGTCGGTGGTTGATAGCGGCAGGGAAACGCCCGGTCCCATTCCGAACCCGGAAGCTAAGCCTGCCCGCGCCGATGGTACTGCACCCGGGAGGGTGTGGGAGAGTAGGTTGCCGCCGACACTAATAATTGAACACAATTGAATACCCTTGAGCACCCGTCCTCGTGATGGTCGCACCCCCCACCCGTGTGGTGGGGTGTGACGGTCACCGGGGGCGGGTGCTTCGGCATCCCCACCCCCCGCAGGGGGAACGAAAGACACTCCGCCCGTGGAGTCCGTTGAACCCGACGGTGACGAATGGGACGGCGCGCACGTGCTCGGTTTGCCTGTGTTTCTCAGGGTCATTTACGGTTGGCTCACCCCGAATATCAGGGGGCACCCTGATGTTTCGTAGGCTTTGGGCGATTACGCTGGATCTTCGATACCCACTTTTCAGGAGAAGAATTTCATCATGACAGACCACGGGGCCACCCCGCCCGCTGACTTCGAGAACGACGCCCCTAACCTCACCACGGAACTGGAGTCGGCCGCCCGCGCCATCGACCTGTACAAGAAGTACGGCGAGGGCGAGACTGCGGTGACTGCGCTTGACCATGTCAATGTGTCGTTCGGGAAGAATCAGTTCACGGCGATCATGGGCCCCTCGGGTTCGGGTAAGTCGACGCTCATGCACTGCATGGCTGGTCTGGATTCCGCGACCTCCGGCTCTGCACTGATCGGCGACACGGACCTTTCGACCCTGCGGGACAAGGAGATGACCGCCCTTCGTCGTGACCGGCTCGGCTTCATCTTCCAGTCCTTCAACCTGGTGCCCACACTGACGGCCGCAGAGAACATCACCCTGCCCTCCGATATCGCCGGCCGCAAGGTGGATGAGGCCTGGTTCAAGGAGATCACCACCCGTCTGGGTCTGTCTGATCGCCTGACGCACCGCCCGGCGGAGCTCTCGGGTGGTCAGCAGCAGCGTGTGGCGTGCGCCCGGGCCCTCGTGTCCCGCCCCGACATCATTTTCGGCGATGAACCGACCGGCAACCTGGACTCTAACTCGGCGGCCGAGGTGCTCAGCATTCTGCGGACCGCGGTGGACAAGGATGACCAGACGGTGGTGATCGTCACCCACGATGCCCGTGCGGCGTCGTACGCGGACCGGGTGGTTTTCCTGGCGGACGGCCAGCTGGTGAATGAGCTGATCGATCCGTCAATGGATGAGATTCTGGCCTTCATGGCCGGCGTCGAACGCTAGGCAGGGGGACCAGTTGGCTAAGAACACAACCATGCGCAGGGTCAGCCTGCGCAACATCGCCGCGCACAAGTTGCGCCTGGCGTTGACGGTGCTGGCGGTGGTGCTGGGCACGGCGTTCATCTCCGGTGCCTTCATGTTCACGAATTCCCTGGACAACACCTTCAAGGCTGCGGTGAGCAACACCTACGAGGGCGTCGACGCAGTCGTGGGCCCTGCTGAGGGGCTGGCGGGTGTCCCGCAGGCGACCCGGGAGCAGATCGCGCAGGATGACAAGGTCGCCGACGTCAATGTGACGGCGTCGCAAACCGTGGTCCTGGCCACGGAGGATGAGGAACCCATCCAGACCGGCGGCGGCACCTCGACGCTGTCCGTGTGGTACGACCCGGACAGCGTGGTCGGCGAGGCCAATACCATGGCCGAGGGCGAACGCCCGGAGGCTGCGGACGAGATCGTGCTCAACTCGAAGGGCGCGGAGAAGTTCGGCATCTCGGTCGGTGACACCCTGATCGTGGTCGATCCGCAGGAGCGGCACACCATGACGGTGACCGGCCTGTACGACATGGAACTTGATCAGGGTCAGTCCCTGACGGCGTACATGCCGGTGAATGCGTTCCTCGAGCGGTACACGCTCGACGGTTCCACCTCCCAGCTGGTTGTCTCCGCGGCGGAGGGGACCAGCGACATCGACCTGGTCACCCACCTCTCGGACACCTACGAGGGTGTCGAGGTGGAGACCGGCGAGAAGTTGGCCGAGGAGATGTCGAAGGCGTTGTCACAGGCCCTCGAGTTCGTCAACTACTTCCTGGTCGCCTTCGGCATGGTGGCGTTGCTGGTCGGTACGTTCCTCATCGCGAACACCTTCTCGATGATTGTGGCGCAACGCACCAAGGAGTTCGCGCTCCTGCGCGCGTTGGGCGCGGACCGGAAGCAGATCACCCGCTCGGTGGTGTTCGAGGCATTCATCGTCGGCGTCATCGGGTCCGCGCTCGGCATCATCGCCGGCGTGGGTCTGGTCGCCGCCATCAAGGCGTTCATGGCGAGCCGGGGAATGTCGCTGCCGGATTCGGGGCTGGGCCTGTCGACGTCCGCGGTTCTCGTCCCGCTCATTCTCGGAACCTTTGTCACCGTCATCTCTGCGTGGCTGCCGGCCCGGCGGGCCGGTGAGGTCCGACCGGTGGAGGCGATGCGTTCGACCGAGGCCTCGACCGATCAGCCGCTGGTGGTCCGCACGGTGATCGGCGTGGTTCTCATGCTGGTCGGTGTCGCTGCGGCGGTGGCGGGCGTTCTGCTCGCGGACTCGGCGACGTCAACACGCGCGATCCTGGTGGGCGTCGGCGCGCTCGGCGTGATCGTCGGCTTCTTCTTCGCCGGTCCGGCGATGTCCCTCCCGATCGTGCCCACCCTGGGCAGGGTCATCGGTGTGCCGTTCGGGGCCATCGGCAGGCTGGCGGCGACCAACTCCCGCCGTAATCCCCGCCGTACGGCCACCACCGCGTTCGCGCTGACGCTCGGTGTTGCGCTGGTGACGGCGATCGGCATGCTGGGTGACACGATGAAGGCGTCGATCTCTGACGTGGTGGAGAACAACGTCTCCGCCGACTTCATCCTCTCCGGTCCCCAGACCGGCGGCTTTCCGACGCCCGCCGGCACCTCCGACGCCGTCCGGGAGGTCGAGGGGGTGGACAAGGTGCTCACCATGGCCACCGCACCCGTGCTTGTCGACGACCGCGCGACCAACCAGTTCGGCCCCGTAGCCCAGACCCTGGTCATCGACGGGGACATCTCCCAGATGGCGGTCCTGGAGATGAGTGAGGGCACCTCGGACCTGGGCACGAACCCAGGTGTTCTGGCGTCAACCGGATTCGCCGAGGCCAACGGCTGGGCGGTCGGCGACGTCCTGCCGCTGACCGCCCCGGAGCTGGGAGGGGAGACCCGCGAGATCGAGGTCGTCGGCATTTTCGAGCCGAACAGCCTGGTGAACAACATGATCATCGCCAAGGAATCGGTCGACGGGATGATTCCGCCCGGCGCTCTGACGGTCAACATGGTCGGAGTCATCGCCGACGGGTCCGTCAGCACAGATCAGCTGCGTGCCAACCTGGAGGAGGCGGTGAAGGGATTCATCGTCGTCCAGGTGATGAGCGCGGAGGAGATGGCGGGCATGGCAGGTCAGGCCATCGACCAGATGCTCAACATCCTCTATGCACTGCTGGCGCTCGCGGTGATCATTGCGATCCTCGGCATCGTCAACACCCTGACGCTCGGAGTCATCGAGCGTCGCCAGGAGATCGGCATGTTGCGCGCCGTGGGTTCGCAGCGCAGGCAGATCCGCACCATGATCACGCTGGAGGCCGTTCAGATCGCGGTCTTCGGTGCGGTCATGGGCATGCTCATCGGTCTGGGACTGGGCTGGGCCTTCCTCGAGGTGCTCAAGGATCAGGGCCTGGACACCATTTCGGTGCCGTTCGCGATGCTGGTGGTCATGCTCATCGGTTCTGCGGTCGTCGGTGTGCTCGCCGCTATCTGGCCGGCACGCAGGGCGGCCAACACTCCGCCACTGGACGCCATCTCCGGTTAGAGCAACAGCGCGTTCGTCAGCCACGCCATCGCCAGCCCGGCGGTGAGCGTGGCTGACGCGTATCCGGCCAGGAGCCGGTAGCGCCGCCCCGACTTTGATCAATTTAGTGCGGTAATCAGTCGGCCTCGATTCGGGTGATCAGGTCGGTGACCTCTGGCGGCAAGGGGGATGCGGCGTGGATGGTCTGGCCGGCGATCTGCAGCTCGAAGGTTCGGTACTTACGCAGGGTGCGGACCAGCCGCTTAATTGACAACCCTGAGCGTTCCTCGAGGAGGTGGCCGACGGCCATCGCCGCCATCACCACGCTCAGGTGCGCGTCGATGGAGTCGCGTTTGCGGTGGTAGATCGGTCTGGCCTTGAGATCGGACTTCGACATCCGGAAGGCTTTCTCGATCTTGAGCAGCTGGCGGTAGGAACCGATGACCTGCTCCGGGGCCAGATCAACCCGGGACGTTTCGTAGCCCTTGAGCCCGGCCAGGGCCTTATTCTTGTCCACCAGTGACCAGTGACCAGTTGACCTGCTTGTTCGGCGCCTTGAGATCGACGAAGCGATTGCGCTTGACCGGGATCTTGCCCGCGACGGCCTTCTCTGCCTTCGCGACCTGCTCATCGATGCCCTTGAGCGTGCGCCGTGCCCGGTCCCAGGAGTACTGGTAGTAGGTCATCGAGTGCGGGACGCCGTCGGGGCCGCGCCCCGTCCGGTCGGCGTAGGCCCAGATCTGTTTGTCCATGTAGTCCTGGCCGGGGTTGTTCTTGCGCCACTGCGCCACCGGGTAGGGAACGTCCGTGAACTTTGTCCCGAGGATGTAGTGCAACCCGGCGTCGACGATGGCCTTCTTGTTGCCGGAGGAGAACATCCCGGCATCCGCGACGACGGTGATGTCATCGACGTTGAATGACTCCTGGAACGTGTGGATCATGGGCAGCATCGTGCGGGTTTCGGCCATGTTGCCCTCGAACGCGCCGACCGACAAGGGGAATCCGGAGGCGTCCGACAGCAGGCCCACGGTGATCTGGGGTTCCAGGCGGCGTTCCTTGGAGAAGCCGGGCTTGCGGAATTCGTCAGCCTCGTCGGTTTCGAAATACAGGGTCGTCACGTCGTAGAGCACGAGCACCCCGGGACCGATGCCGGCATAGGTGGCACATGCGTGGGTGAGCCGATCACGGAAGTCGGTGGTGGCGAAAACAGGCAGCCGACGGTTGATCGTGGGATAGCTCGCGGACCGCAGGCCGATCTCTGCAAGTGTTTCTACACTGTCGAGTTTGGAGCCGGGTTGGACTAGTCGGGCTATCACGAGATTCCGGAAGACCTCGTCACCGTCGGTGGCCTCGTCGAAGCCCAGTTTCCGGTAGGCGCGCTGGATCGTGTCGATGAGGTGGCCCGCCTTTTCGCTGGTCACCGGTACCGGAGCCTGTTGCGTACCGGTGCCGGCCGGGGTGGTGTCCACAGCGAGATCCAGGCTCAACTGGTCACCGTCAACCAGGCGCTGGGCCTTGGCGCGCAGTAGCGCGAGGTCTTCGGGGGTGTGGGCGGAGCCGATGTGGGTGAGGTTCTTCGAGCCGCGTTTTTCGGAGTACACGATCTGCACCGCGGTCGCCCCGGAGGCGGTTTTTACGGTGCGGATGTAGGGGCTCATGAAAATCAATCTAGTGATTCACCCTGAAACCCACCCCCTTGAGTCGCGAAAACCAGCGTCTACCGCGCTGACTGTGCTGGCCAGCGTGTCAATATGATCTTCCTCAAGTCATTTTGATCAAAGTCGGGTTAGAGCAACAGCGCGTTCGTCAGCCACGCCATCGCCAGCCCGGCGGTGAGCGTGGCTGACGCGTATCCGGCCAGGAGCCGGTAGCGCCGCTCCTTGAGCAGCTGTCCCAGCTCGCGGGACAGGGTGGACCACGTGGACAGGGCGCCGGCGAAGCCGGTACCCAGAGCCAGGTACAACAGGCTCCCATGGCCCACCACGCCGATCACGGCACCCAGGACGGCGGTGGCCAGGAGATTGGCGGCGAAGGTTCCGCGCAGGCCCCCCGGCCACAGCGTCAGAGCCCACCGGGCAACGCCCCCGAGGAAGCCTCCGACACCGACGGCCAGCAAAGACACGATCATCGGGCCCACCGGTCCCCGAGCAGCCACGCTCCGACGCAGCCCACTACGGTGGCCAGAACATAGCCCACCGCCTGCAGAGGGGAGGAGGTGGCGGCGAGACAGGCGAAAGTGGAGAAGCTCGTGAATCCGCCGAGCACCCCGCGGCCCCAGAAGGCGCCGGGACGCAGCAGACCCATGAGGAAGGAGCCCAGGATGTTCACCCCGAGCAGGGTCGGCAGCCCGGCGCCGAGGAACTCCTCGAGCCCGTAGCGGGCCAGGGCGCCGAGGAGGGCGCCGGCGCCGACGGCGGTGGCGTCGCGAAGCAACGTACTACTTCCAGTCACTTCCCTGGGCGCGCATGAAGGCGGCGACCTCCTCCGGGGAGGCGCGCAGCGTGGGGTCGAACTTGAGGTAGGCCTTCGTCTCGCGGGCCACGAGTCCCGAGAGAATGAGCAGACCGATGAGGTTCGGCAGCGCCATCAGACCGTTGGCCAGGTCGGAGAAGGACCAGACGAGTTCCAGCTCGACGGTCGCACCGATGAGGGCGACGACGGTGAAGAGCATGCGGTAGGGGACCGTGCCGCGTCGACCGATCAGCGACTCCAGCGAGCGTTCGCCGTAGTAGGACCAGCCGATGATCGTGGAGAAGGCGAAGAAGATGATCGACAGTGAGACGATCGTGCCGCCCCATTCACCCGGCAGCGCGGCAGAGAAGGCGTTGGCGGTCATGACGCCGGCGGTCTCGCGGCCGGTGTCCCACACGCCGGTGGTGACGATGACCAGGCCGGTGATGGAGACGACGATGAGGGTGTCGATGAAGGTCTGCGTCATGGAGACCAGACCCTGTCGGACCGGATGGGAGGTCTTCGCCGCCGCCGCCGCGATCGCGGCGGAACCCATACCGGACTCGTTGGAGAAGATGCCGCGGGCGACACCGAACTGGATCGCGAGCATGATGCCCGCGCCGACGAATCCGCCCGTGGCGGCCGTGCCGGTGAAGGCGTCGGTGAAGATCAGACCCAGCGCCGCGGGAATGTCGGCGACGTTCATGACCAGGACGACGATGCCGGCGGAGACGTAGAGGATGATCATCATCGGCACGAAGGCGGAGGTGATACGGCCGATGGCCTGGATGCCACCGAGCAGCACCGCGCCCAGGAGGACGAACATGATGGCGCCCGAGGCGAACGGGTCGAGGCCGAAGGCGCTCTCCAGGTTGGTGGCCACGGCGTTGGCCTGGGTGAGGTTGCCGATACCGAAAGACGCTATCACCGCGAAAACCGCGAACATGAGCGCCAACGTCTTGCCCACCGGTCCGGAGATACCGCGCTTGAGGTAGTACTGCGGGCCACCGGACTGCTCACCCTTGGCGTCGGTGGTGCGGAAACGCACACCCAGGAACGCCTCCGTGTATTTCGAGGCCATGCCGACCAGCCCCGTCACCCAGATCCAGAACAACGCACCCGGGCCACCCACAGAGAGCGCCGTGGCCACACCGACGATGTTGCCCACGCCGACCGTCGCGGCCAGTGCGGTGGTCAGCGCCTGATAGTTGGAGATGTCACCCTTGCCGTCGGCGTCGGAACGGTCGATCAGCCCGTGGCGCAGCGCCCGACCCAGCATGCGGAACTGGAGGCCGCCCAGACGGATGGTGAGGTAGAGGCCTGTGCCCAGCAGCAGCGGGATGAGGATGAACGGTCCCCAGACAATTCCGCCGGCTGTGTCGAGTGCGTTCTGCAGCGATTCCATGCGATCAAGGTACCCACCGGGTGTGGCCTCGGCCACGTCCGCCCCCGGATATGAACCGGAGGGCAACCCCCGCTGCCCCCTGGCGGGGGTGATCGGCGAGTGCGCCCGGTCGATGCCCCCTGCGGGCGTGGGCCTACCCGACAACAATGGAGGCCATCCCTGCCCAGGCACATGAAGGAGAACTGAAGACATGGCACACGAACGCGCGGGCCAGCCGGCACGTCCCGAGGACCTCATCGACATCGCGGAGGTCGTCACCGCCTACTACACACGTAAGCCGGATGTGGAGAACCCCGACCAGCAGGTCGCCTTCGGCACCTCCGGCCACCGGGGATCCTCACTGGACACCGCCTTCAATGAGGATCACATCCTGGCCACGACCCAGGCGATCGTGGACTACCGCAACCGGACCCCCGTCCGCTGGTACGGGCGGATGTACATCGGCCGCGACACCCATGCGCTCTCCGAGCCGGCGATGATCTCCGCGCTGGAGGTGCTGCTGGCCAACGACGTGGAGGTGTTCGTCGATGCAGCGGGGCGGTACACCCCGACCCCGGCCATCTCGCATGCGATCCTGGGCTACAACAAGGACGTGCAGTGGGGTGTCGCGGGCCCGAGGGACCTCCTGGCTGACGGCATCGTCATCACGCCCTCGCACAACCCGCCGCGCGACGGTGGTTTCAAGTACAACCCCTGGAGCGGCGGCCCGGCCGACACGGACGCCACCGACTGGATCGCCGACCGCGCCAACGAGCTGCTGCGCGGTGGCCTCCGGGACGTCAAGCGGACCCCCGTCAGCGGTGTGCTCGACGAGCGTGCGCAGCGGCAGGACTTCCTTGCCAACTACGTCAACGACCTGCCCAACGTGGTCGACATCCAGGCGATCCGCGACTCCGGTCTGTCCATCGGTGCGGATCCCATGGGTGGCGCCTCGGTGGACTACTGGGGGGCGATCGCCGAAACCCACAAGCTGAACCTGACCGTGGTCAACCCCCTGGTGGACGCCACCTTCCGTTTCATGACGCTGGACTCCGACGGCAAGATCCGTATGGACTGCTCTTCGCCGCATGCCATGGCCTCGTTGATCAACAGCCGCGACAAGTACGACATCGCCACCGGCAATGACGCAGATGCGGACCGCCACGGCATCGTCACCCCTGACCACGGGTTGATGAACCCCAACCACTACCTGGCCGTCGCCATCGAGTACCTCTTCGCCAACCGGCCGAACTGGGACCAGAACACCGCGGTGGGCAAGACCCTGGTGTCCTCCTCGATGATCGACCGGGTCGTCGCGCAGCTCGGTCGCCGCCTGGTGGAGGTTCCGGTGGGCTTCAAGTGGTTTGTGGCCGGACTGCAGGACGGCAGCATCGGTTTCGGCGGTGAGGAGTCCGCCGGCGCGTCCTTCCTGCGTCGCGACGGCGGCGTCTGGTCCACAGACAAGGACGGGCTCATCCTCAACCTGCTGGCCGCCGAGATCACCGCGGTCACCGGCAAGACCCCGTCGCAGCGCTACGCGGAGCTCGCGGAGCAGTTCGGCGCCCCGGCGTACGCGCGCACAGATGCGCCCGCGAACCGCGAGCAGAAGGCCATCCTCAAGCAGCTCTCCCCGGAGCAGGTCACCGCCACCGAGCTGGCGGGTGAGCCGATCACCGCCAAGCTGACCGAGGCCCCCGGTAACCAGCAGGCCATCGGTGGGCTGAAGGTGACCACCGAGAACGCCTGGTTCGCCGCCCGCCCCTCCGGCACCGAGGACAAGTACAAGATCTACGCCGAGTCCTTCCGAGGTGAGGAGCACCTGAAGCTCGTCCAGCAGGAGGCGCAGGCTGTGGTGAGCCAGGTACTCGGCGGTTAATCCGCTGTGATCCCGGCCGGATCGGGGGATTTCTCCTACCGTACCGGCCGGAAAGTGGACTAAGGTCTGGGGTTGTGTCCATCACCAACCAGGCAACGCCCACGCCGGCGGAAACAGCACGAGTGCTCAGTGATTCCGCCGAAGTCTCCGATCCCGCAGCGCGCCCCGGCTCCTTCTGGTCAGGTACCAATGGTCGCCGGGTGCTCGACGCCATCAGTTTCTTCGCCCGCTTCTTCATGGCCTACACCTGGATAACCGCAGGTGTGGCCAAGTTGGACAATCACCTGAACATGACCCAGGCGATCATGGCCTACGAGATCTTCACTCCTCAGTGGTCGGATCTGCTGGCCCGCCTCATCGGACCGCTGGAGATCGCCGGCGGTGTCCTTCTGCTGCTGGGAATCTTCCTCCGGCAGTCGAGCAAGGTGGCCACCGTTGTGCTGCTCATGTTCATCATCGGCATCGGCCAGGCCTGGGCGCGGGGCCTGGGCATCGACTGCGGCTGCTTCAACATCGAGCCGAACATGGACAAGGCGGCGATGGATTACTTCGTCACCATCCTGCGGGACATCGGCTACATCGCATTGAGCGTGTGGACCATCTACCGCCCCTTCAAGAGGTTCGCCCTCCATCCCTGATCTCAAGACCAACAAGTACTCAAAGGTGAAAACACAGTGAGCAGCAAGTCCACCCGGGTCACCGACCCGAATGCCAAGGGCAGCAACACATTCCTCTGGGCCATCATCGCCGTCGTGCTGGTCGCGGCCGTGGTCATCGGCTACATCGTGATGTCCGGACAGGGCAAGAAGACCGAGTACCTCGCCGACCGTGAGTCCGTCGACGTGTCCTTCGGGTCTGAGTTCGGTGACAACGCCGTCACGCTCTCCGCAGCCAACCCGGCGGCCGAGGCCGTCGAGGTTGACCTCTACGAGGACTACTCCTGCTCCTACTGCGCCCAGCTCGCCGAGAACACCGATGAGCAGATGCAGGCGGCCATCGAGTCGGGCGATCTGATCGTGAACATCCGCAGCCTCAACTTCCTGGACCGCGGCAACGCCGACGGCCACTCCACCCGCGCGGCCGCTGCAGTTCTCGCCGTCGCAGAGGCCGGCGAGACCGACGTCTACTGGAACTACCGTGCCGCACTCCTGGAGGAGCAGGAGGACATCTACAACAAGTGGAGCAACGACGACTTCGCCAACGCCGCGCAGGAGCTCGGAGCCTCCGAGGGCGTCGTCGAGAAGATCCGCAGCGGTGAGTCCGTCAGCGCGGCCAACGATCTGACCACCGCCAACGCCGACAAACTCGAGGCTGAGACCGGCCAGGTTTCCTCGCCCCGCGTGCTCCGCGACGGCAAGGACGTCGAGGTCGACGACATCAACCAGTGGCTGGACGCGGTCCTGAACTAGGGCGTCCTGCTGGGCGACGCCCGCCTCGCGCGGGCGTCGCTGAGCATCCACCAGGGGATTTGGTGGCGCGGCCCGGGGGCGTGTACATTAACAGAAGTTACAAGGGGCTATGGCGCAGCTGGTAGCGCACCACACTGGCAGTGTGGGGGTCAGGGGTTCGAGTCCCCTTAGCTCCACTTGACAACTTAATAAAACGTAAGGGGCTATGGCGCAGCTGGTAGCGCACCACACTGGCAGTGTGGGGGTCAGGGGTTCGAGTCCCCTTAGCTCCACCATTGGAGAAGCCGGTCACCGGGGATGAAAGTCCCCGGTGACCGGCTTCTCACCTTTCCGGGGACAGTTGTGGGGCCGACAGGGGTGGGGGCACGTATTCTTGAGATGACAGATCGCGCGCCCTGCGCCCTACCGTTTGAGGAGCATTCCAGCATGTCCATGAATGACGACGTCTTCCGCAAGCTGAGCACCGAGCAGTCCCTCGCCCGCCTGGCGGACGTTCAGCCGGGCCGGCTCGTCCTGCATCGCGATGGAGTCCTCGAGATCTTTCCGGTCAACTTCGTGGTGGACGGGGAGAGCATCTATCTGCGCACCGCAGAAGGGTCCAAGCTGTTCACCCTGACCCTCAACCACGATGTTCTCTTCGAGGCAGACGGGGTCGACGACGGCACCGCCTGGTCCGTGGTCGTCCGCGGCACGGCTGAGGTGCTGGAGAAGGCGGCTGACATCGATCACGCCGAGACTCTGGATCTGAAGCCGTGGGCCCCGACCCTGAAATACAACTGGGTCCGCATCAACGCGACGGAGATCAATGGCCGGGAGTTCGAGATCGCCGAGGAGCCCGAGCGCTACTAGCCGGACCCGCCGTGACACCCGTATTCACCAAGAGGCCCCGTGAGCCACGTTCCGCTGAAGCGGAGGCCGCGGGGCTTCGCTGGCTCCGGGGGGCCTCTGGGGCAGTCGTCGAGGTGCTCGCGTTGGATCCGGTCGCGAACACCTTGAGTACCGCCATGGTCCGGGAGGTGGCGCCGACGCGCAGGGCCGCCCGCACGGCCGGCCGGGAACTGGCACGCATCCACAGGGCGGGGGCGCCCGCCTTCGGGGCCCCGCCTCCCGGTTGGAAGGGGCCGAACTACATCGGCACCAGGATCCAGGAGTGCACTCCGAGGGATCGCTGGGGAGAGTTCTACGTCGCGCAGCGGGTGCTGCCTTTCGCCCGCCGGGCCCGGGAGGCGGGCAACCTCGACGCGGCGGGGCTGGCTCTCGTGGAACGGGCCGCCGACGCCATCGTTGCGGTGTCCTGGGAGATCGCGCCCGCCCGGATCCATGGGGACCTGTGGACCGGGAATCTGCTCTTCGGTGAGGACGGACCCGTCTTCATTGACCCGGCGGCCCATGGCGGACACCCTGAAACCGACCTGGCGATGCTGGATCTGTTCGGAGTGCCCTTCCCGGAGGAGATCTGGGCGGGCTACCACGAGGTCTCGGCGCTGGCCCCGGGCTTCCGGGAGCGCTTCCCCCTGCACCAGCTCCATCCCCTGGCGGTACACGCGTTGACGCACGGACCGGGCTATGCCCGGGCCCTGGTGGGGGCGGCGCGGGAGACGTGCCGCCTTCTGGTGGGCGGGTAGATCCTAGCGCCACCACGTGTCGGTGGGGCCCGGCGGCAGGTGCCGTTTGTGAGTGCCGACGCGCCACAGGTGCTCGATGCGTTCTCCGGCCTTCTCCGGCACGGGGCGGCCCTCCAGGTAGTCGTCGATGTGGGCGTAGGTGACACCGAGTGCCACCTCGTCGGGTAGCGCCGGGCGATCCTCCTCGAGGTCGGCGGTGGGCACCTTCTCCCACGTCTCGGCGGGGGCGCCCAGTTCCTCCAGCAGCTGCGCGCCCTGACGCTTGTTGAGCCCGGCGAGCGGGAGGACATCGGCGGCACCGTCGCCGTGCTTGGTGAAGAAGCCGGTGACGTTCTCCGCTGCGTGGTCCGACCCGATGACCAGCAGGGACTTCTCTCCGGCGATGGCGTACTGCGCGATCATGCGTTGGCGGGCCTTGACGTTGCCTTCGTTGAAGTCGCTCAGCGCCGCCTGTCCGAGAGCTTCGGCGACGGCGGCGGACATCTCGCCGGTCGCTCCGGCGATGTTCACGGTGACGCGATGGTCGGGGTTGATGAAGTCGAGGGCTGTCTGCGCGTCGTCCTCGTCGGCCTGCACTCCGTGGGGGAGTCGGACGGCCCAGAATTCGACCTCACGGCCCTCGGCGCGGAGCTTCTCCACGGCCAGCTGGGCGAGTCGGCCGGCGAGCGTGGAATCCTGCCCACCGGAGATCCCGAGAACGAAACCCTTCATGCCCGTCTTCCGCAGGTAGTCGGCCAGGAAGCTGACGCGGGCGGTGACTTCCCCGGCGGCGTCGATACGCGGCCGGGCATGGACGGCGTTGATGATCTCCTGCTGCATGACCACCATCCTAAACGGTTTTGGAGGTTGAGCGGCTGGTGAGGTAACATGGTCCCTCGTGTCATGGCTGAGTTATTTGCCATGCTGAATCAAGTGGCATCGCAAGTTCACAGTCGCGCAAATAGAAAGGAGCGCCCGATGAAGGTTCGCAAGTCGCTTCGGTCGCTGAAGAACAAGCCGGGCGCCCAGGTTGTGCGTCGTCACGGCAAGGTCTTCGTGATCAACAAGAAGGAACCGCGTTTCAAGGCCCGTCAGGGTTAAGTCACGTAGTTGCCAACGGAACCGCCCGTCCCCAGGTCCTCACGGACTACGGGGGCGGGCGGTTTCTTGTGCGTGCGGCATCGCCCGACAAGGCAGTTTATAACGATTGCATAACGGCGCCAGGGGGCGAGCTGGGTAAATCCCACCGGTGTTGTTCCGCCGGTTTCGGGAGGCGTTTTGCGGGGGTCAACATGTGGGCCGGACAACGTCGTCGTGCTGGGAGTTTCATCGTTGTAACTACTATATGTAGTGCTAGTTGCAAGCTGCGACCACAAAGTATAGTGTCTATTGATAACGCCACAGGAAAGGCGCAGAGCGCATCCAGGGCCCGTTTTGATAGTCGGCAGCATCAGCTGGCCGGGGTACTCGGTACCCATTGAAGTCAGAAAATCCGTCAGAGAATGAGGTTCACTCCCATGTCCATCACCCTCTACACCAAGCCCGCGTGCGTCCAGTGCAAGGCCACCCAGAAGGCCCTCGACCGTGCCGGCCTGAAGTACAACACCGTGGACATCAGCCTTGATGATGAGGCCCGGGACTACGTCCTGGCCCTCGGTTATCTCCAGGCCCCGGTCGTCGAGGTCAACGGCGAGCACTGGTCCGGCTTCCGCCCGGAGCGGATCAACAGCCTCGCCGCAGTCGTCGCTTAAACGGCGCCGGCCCTGCCTGGAGTCGGGGCCGCCCGCCGGACACATCCCCACGCCGCCCACGAGACGCTGGGCGGCGTTTGCCGTGGCGTGGGGCTCTCCCGGGCCTGACGCGGCCCTGTTGTGAAGGGAAGTCAATCGAAGATGCTCGTCGTCTATTTCTCATCGGCGACCGAGAACACCCGTCGCTTCGTCGAAAAGCTGGGCCTGCCGAACATGCGGATCCCGCTGCACAAGGCCGACGAGCCGCTCATCGTCGACGAGCCCTACGTGCTCGTGTGCCCCACCTACGGAGGTGGGGCGTCCATGAACCACCAGAATTCGCGCCCGGTGCCCGTCCAGGTGATCCGGTTCCTCAACAATGAACACAACCGCAGTCTCATCCGTGCGGTCGTCGCCGGCGGCAACGTCAACTTCGGCACCGACTTCGGGCTCGCCGGGGAACTGATCGCCAAGAAGTGCAGGGTTCCGTACGTCCACCGATTTGAGTTGATGGGCAATTCCGAGGATGTGCGTATTCTTCGGGATGGGCTCCTCACCAACGCTGAGGCGCTGGGGCTCGAGCCGATGCCCGTTGACGTTGACACGGCAGACGCCGCAGACAGCGCATAACTCAGAGATTTTTCCTCCGCTCCCGCCCAATGAACTTGAAAGGCCAGAAGAAACGTTGACCACGCAGACCACACAGCAGACCACCTCGTCGAAGGGATCCGCCGTCGCGGAATCCACCAACCCGGGGGAGCAGCTGGACTACCACGCACTCAACGCGTTGCTGAACCTCTATGACGGCAACGGCCACATTCAGTTCGCCAAGGACCGCGAGGCCGCGAACCAGTTCTTCCTCCAGCACGTCAACCAGAACACCGTGTACTTCCACGACCTGGAGGAGAAGCTCAACTACCTCGTCGAGAACAAGTACTACGAGCCGGAACTGCTCGAGTCCTATGACTTCGAGTTCATCAAGGGACTGTTCCAGCGGGCATACAAGTTCAAGTTCCGCTTCCCCACGTTCCTGGGTGCGTACAAGTACTACACCTCCTACACCCTCAAGACCTTCGACGGTCGCCGCTACCTGGAGCGCTTCGAGGACCGTGTCACCATGACGGCGCTGTTCCTGGCCAACGGCAACGAGGAGCTCGCCGAGAGCCTCGTCGACGAGGTCATGTCCGGCCGTTTCCAGCCGGCCACCCCCACCTTCCTCAACGCCGGCAAAGCACAGCGCGGTGAGCTCGTCTCCTGCTTCCTGCTGCGGATCGAGGACAACATGGAGTCGATCGGCCGTGCCATCAACTCCGCCCTGCAGCTGTCCAAGCGCGGCGGCGGCGTCGCCCTGCTGCTGAGCAACCTGCGCGAGGCCGGCGCGCCGATCAAGCACATCGAGAACCAGTCCTCCGGCGTCATCCCCGTGATGAAGCTCCTCGAGGACTCCTTCTCCTACGCCAACCAGCTCGGTGCCCGGCAGGGTGCGGGTGCGGTGTACCTCAACGCCCACCACCCGGACATCATGTCCTTCCTGGACACCAAGCGTGAGAATGCCGACGAGAAGATCCGCATCAAGACGCTGTCCCTCGGCGTGGTCATCCCGGACATCACCTTCGATCTGGCCAAGCGCAACGACGACATGTACCTGTTCTCCCCGTACGACGTCGAGCGCATCTACGGCAAGCCCTTCGGCGACATCTCCGTCACTGAGCTCTACGACGAGATGGTGGAGGATCCGCGGATCCGCAAGACCAAGATCAACGCCCGTCATTTCTTCCAGACCCTGGCGGAGCTCCAGTTCGAGTCCGGCTACCCGTACATCATGTTCGAGGACACCGTCAACGCCGCCAACCCGATCGACGGCCGCATCAACATGTCCAACCTGTGCTCCGAGATCCTGCAGGTGAACACCCCGTCCACCTACCATGAGGACCTCTCCTACGAGACCATCGGCGAGGACATCTCCTGCAACCTCGGTTCGATGAACATCGCCATGGCGATGGATTCCCCGGACTTCGGCCGCACCGTCGAGACCGCCATCCGCGGGCTGACCTCCGTCGCCGAGTTCACGAGCATCGATTCCGTCCCCTCGATCCGTGAGGGCAACAACGCCTCCCACGCCATCGGGCTGGGGCAGATGAACCTCCACGGTTACCTCGGCCGCGAGCACATCCACTACGGATCCGAGGAGGGGGTCGACTTCACCAACGCCTACTTCGCCGCGGTGCTCTACCAGGCGCTGCGGGCCTCCAACAGGCTGGCCAAGGAGCGCGGGGAGAAGTTCGTCGGCTTCGAGAAATCGAAGTACGCGGACGGCAGCTACTTCGACGGATTCGACCCGGCGGACTTCGCACCGAAGACCGACAAGGTCAAGGCGCTTTTCGACGCCTCGACCGCCACCGTCCCCTCCGCGGAGGACTGGGCGAAGCTCAAGGTCGAGGTCATGCAGCACGGCCTGTACAACCGCAACCTGCAGGCCGTCCCGCCGACCGGTTCGATCTCCTACATCAACAACTCGACCTCGTCGATCCACCCGATCGCCTCGAAGATCGAGATCCGCAAGGAAGGCAAGATCGGCCGCGTCTACTACCCGGCGCCGCACATGGACAACGACAACCTGGAGTACTTCCAGGACTCGTACGAGATCGGCTTCGAGAAGATCATCGACACCTATGCCGTCGCCACCAGGTACGTTGACCAGGGCCTGTCGCTGACGCTGTTCTTCAAGGACACCGCCACCACCCGCGACATCAACCGCGCGCAGATCTACGCATGGCGCAAGGGCATCAAGACGCTGTACTACATCCGTCTCCGTCAGGTCGCCCTCGAGGGCACCGAGATTGAGGGCTGCGTCTCCTGCATGCTCTAGAGCATGGCTGACTGAAAGAAAGGCGCAGGTTCCCCGGAAAGGGGACCTGCGCCTTGTCGTGTCTCCGGGGACGACTGTCAGAAGTCGCTGACGAAGATCATCGACACCTCGGTGAGCAGGGCCCGGGACTGTTCCTCGGCGCCGGACTCATTCCCCTCGGAGATGGCACGGGCGAGGTTCTCGTGGGCCGCCAGGGCCACCGGGGCAGGGTCGGCCGGCTGCAGCCCGTAGCGGGTCCGGCCGTGGAGAACGCTGAGCATGGAGGGGGCGAGGGCGGCGAACATCTCGTTGCCGGAGGCCTCGAGCAGCAGGGCGTGGAAACGGACGTCGGCCTCGAGGAATTCCTGGGAGGAACCCTCGCCGGATTCGCCGAGCTCGCGCATCCTCGCGGCGAGCGCGACCAGCTCCTCGCGTTGTTCAGGGGTTGCGGCCGCCGCTGTGAGACGGGCGGCCTGAGGTTCGACACCACTGCGCAACTCGTTGAGGGCGCGCAGCTGGAGACGCCGTTCAGTCGGGTTGGCCAGGCGCCAGTCGATGATGGCCTGATCGAAGATCGCCCAGGATGAGCGGGGGCGGACCGTGATTCCGACGCGGCGGGAGGAGGAGACCAGTCCGAGCTGTTCGAGGGCTCGCATCGCCTCACGGGCGACGGTGCGGGAGATGTCGAAACGGTTGGAGAGGTCCTGGAGGGTGAAGGTCTTCCCCTCCGGCAGGGTGCCTGCCACGATGTCCCTGCCGAGTTCATCGAGGACGTTGTCCAGCAGGGGGGCAGCCGGTGTGCGGGGAGACTCGGTCATTACTGTCAGTGTCCTTCAGATGGGGAGGTGCGCGTTAATAGTCATTCTAATCGGAATTCGGCATGTGACATAAGGGATCCCCTCTATCGGGAGGGGAGGCACATCTCTTTTCCGGGATTGCGGGGCAGGATTGACGGGACTGCCGGGATCACCGGTCTCCGTATATCGCATATATAAGGGATCACCCCGTGATGCATGGACTTCTCGGGGTCCCTGCCCCGGTAATTTTCCGGTGGGTGACGCAACCTCAGCCGGCCCTTCAATCGAAAGGTTGACACCTACCGGGGGTGGGGCGGGGTTCCGGCCGGGGCCGAAGAATTCAAATACTGCAGTTCGCGGTTGTGGGGCCCGTCACAAACCGGGGAGGGGTCCACGGAATCGGCGGAGATTTGTCCGGAAACCGCCGCACCCATGTGTTTTGCGTTGCAGATGGGGTTAGACTGATCATCGTCTCCAGTCCAGGTGGGCTGGGAAATACGCTTACGCGCCCTTTAAGATGGGGCGGAGTAAAAGCTTGGCAGTCCGTTTTCCGCGGGCTGTTTCGTAGTCAGGAGGAACTATGACCGCAGTGGCGCCAAGGCTTGACGACTACGTCGAGCCGACCCGTCCTCAGCCGACAGGTACGGCCCGCAAGGGCTCCCGTGCCTGGGACATGCTGATCACTACCGACCACAAGCAGCTGGGCATCATGTACATCATCATGTGCTTCAGCTTCTTCTTCCTCGGCGGCCTGATGGCCCTGCTGATCCGTGCGGAGCTCTTCACCCCGGGTCTGCAGTTCCTGTCGAACGAGCAGTTCAACCAGCTCTTCACCATGCACGGCACCGTCATGCTGCTGCTGTTCGGTACGCCGATCGTCTGGGGCTTCGCCAACTACGTCCTGCCGCTGCAGATCGGCGCCCCGGACGTGGCTTTCCCCCGTCTGAACGCCTTCGGCTTCTGGATCACCACCGTCGGTGGCGTCGCCATGCTGGCCGGCTTCCTCACCCCGGGCGGTGCAGCCGACTTCGGTTGGACCATGTACTCCCCGCTCTCGGACGCCGTCCACACCCCGGGCGTCGGCGCTGACCTGTGGATCATCGGTGTCGGTGCGACCGGTGTCGGTACCGTCGCCTCCGCAATCAACATGCTCACCACCATCCTCACGATGCGTGCGCCGGGCATGACCATGTTCCGCCTCCCGATCTTCACCTGGAACATCTTCGTCACCTCCGTCCTGGCCCTGATGATCTTCCCGCTGCTGCTGGCCGCCGCCCTCGGTGTCCTGTATGACCGCAAGCTGGGCGGCCACATCTACGACACCGGCAACGGTGGCGCCATCCTGTGGCAGCACCTCTTCTGGTTCTTCGGCCACCCTGAGGTCTACGTCCTCGCCCTGCCGTTCTTCGGCGTCATCTCCGAGGTCCTCCCGGTCTTCTCGCGTAAGCCGATGTTCGGCTACATCGGCCTGGTCTTCGCGACCCTGGCCATCGGCGCCCTGTCCATGGCCGTGTGGGCACACCACATGTTCGTCACCGGTGCCGTCCTGCTGCCGTTCTTCTCCTTCATGACCTTCCTGATCTCGGTCCCGACCGGCGTCAAGTTCTTCAACTGGGTGGGCACCATGTGGAAGGGACACATCACCTGGGAGACCCCGATGATCTTCGCGGTCGGCTTCATGGCGACCTTCCTCTTCGGTGGTCTGACCGGCATTATGCTGGCCGCCCCGCCGCTGGACTTCCACCTGGCCGACAGCTACTTCCTGATCGCCCACTTCCACTACACCCTGTTCGGTACCGTCGTGTTCGCCTCTTTCGCCGGCGTCTACTTCTGGTTCCCGAAGATGACCGGGCGCATGCTCGACGAGCGGTTGGGCAAGATCCACTTCTGGCTGACCTTCGTCGGCTTCCACGGCACCTTCCTCATCCAGCACTGGGTGGGCAACATGGGTATGCCGCGCCGTTACGCCGACTACCTGGACTCTGACGGTTTCACCCTGTTCAACCAGATCTCCACCGTCTTCTCCTTCGTGCTCGGCGCCTCGGTCATCCCGTTCGTCTGGAACGTCTTCAAGTCCTGGCGTTACGGCGAGGTCGTCACCGTTGATGACCCGTGGGGTTACGGCAACTCGCTCGAGTGGGCCACCTCCTGCCCGCCGCCGCGCCACAACTTCGTTTCCCTGCCGCGTATACGCTCCGAGCGTCCGGCGTTCGAGCTGCACTACCCGCACATGGTTGAGCGCATGCGTCGCGAGGCGCACGTCACCTCCAGCGATGAGCGCGCGGAGATCACCCAGACTCCGTCCCCGGCCGAAGTTCGATAAAGGCCACGACATAGTCCCCTCCGACTGACCACGACCCCCGGCAGAAACCTCTGCCGGGGGTTGCGGCCTGTCCGACACGACCCCATGAAAGAATGATCCCCGTGGCAGACCTTGATGTATCCTCCTTCGTTCCCGACAGCCCGGAAGGCCTGCAGGTGGCCCTGCAGCCCGGACTGGAGTCCGCTGTCATCACCCTCACCGGTCATGACCGGCCCGGCGTGACCGCTGCGTTCTTCCGGGTCCTCTCGGCACACAACGTGCAGCTTCTCGACGTCGAGCAGTCCCAGTTCCGTGGGCACCTCTCCCTCGCAGCATTCGTCGGCATGGACCCCACCCGTGAGGAGCGCCTCCGGGAGGGACTGGTGGAGACGCTCCGGGGACACGGCCAACGTGTGACCCTGGAGATGCACTCCCACGAGCAGCACTCCTCACCCCGTTCCACCCACGTCGCCGTGGTGCTGGGCAATCCCGTCACGGCCGCCGACGTCTCCGCCATCGGTCAGACCCTGGCCAATTACGGCGCCAACATCGACCGCATCCGGGGCATCGCCGACTACCCGATCACCGGTCTGGAGATCATGATCACGGTCGCCAACCCCGAGCCGGGTGGGGGGAACTCCCTGCGCAAGGCTCTGGCCGAGCTCACCCATGAACTGGGTGTGGACATCGCCATCGAGCGTGCCGGCCTGCTGCGCCGTTCCAAGCGGCTGGTCATGTTCGACTGCGACTCCACCCTGATCACCGGCGAGGTCATCGAGATGCTGGCGGCCCATGCCGGTAAGGAGGCTGAGGTCGCCGAGGTCACCGAGCGTGCCATGCGCGGTGAGATCGATTTCGAGGAATCCCTGCGCGAGCGCGTGGCCACCCTCAAGGGGCTGGACGCATCCGTCATCGACGCCGTCGCTGATGACCTGGTGCTCTCCCCGGGCGCCCGCACCACCATCCGCACCCTGAAGAAGATGGGTTACCGCACCGCGGTCGTGTCCGGTGGCTTCATCCAGGTGCTGGAGGACCTCGCCGAGGAACTCGAACTGGACTACGTCCGCGCGAACACTCTGGAGATCGTCGACGGCAAGCTCACCGGTCGCGTCACCGGCGAGGTCGTCGACCGCGCCAAGAAGGCCGCCCTGCTGCGTGAGTTCGCGGAGGACTCCGGCCTGCAGATGTACCAGACTGTGGCGGTCGGCGACGGCGCCAATGACATCGACATGCTCTCCGCGGCGGGTCTCGGCATCGCGTTCAACGCGAAACCGGCGTTGCGCGAGATCGCCGACACCTCCGTCAACTACCCCTTCCTCGACGCGGTGCTGCACATCCTGGGCATCCCCCGTGATGAGATCGACGAGTCTGACCTGGAGGACGGCACCTACCATCGTGTCCCGCTCGAGTTCGTCGGCGCCGAGTACTCGGCCGAGTGACCCTCGGCGACACTGATCCGCTCGCTCTGGCACACGACCTCCTGCGTACCCGGGTGAGCGACAACCGACACGACCGCTCCGAGGACCCCGACCGCCCGGAGACGGTGCAGGCCATGCAGATCGCCCTTCACGTCCCGAAGGCTGATCCGCCGCGCCGCACCTATCTCCTGGCGGCCGCGGCCCGGGCGGTCGTCGCCGTATGCCTGGACGAGCGGGTGTCCACCGACCCGTCCTGGCGGGGCGGCCTGGAGGGCTGGTACGACCACCTCATCCGCAAGGTCGCCCGTCGGGCACGCAACAAGGCCTGGGCGGACGTGCAGGCCGTACCCGGGGTGACCGTCGACGTCGCCGGTGCCCAGGCCCGTGCCTTCGTTCCCTCAGCGGTGGTGGACACCCCGCCCGTGGTGCGGAAGCTGCAGATCCAGGGGACGGAACTGCCGCAGGACGAGCCCGGGGCCATCGACCCGCAGGTGCCGACGATCCTCATCGACCGCAGTCTGCACATGAGCACAGGTAAAGCGGCCGCCCAGGTGGGCCATGCCAGCATGCTGCTCGCCGCCCGCCGGGACCTGGAATGGGTCCGGGGCTGGGCGGCGAGGGGATTCGTGCTCAATGTGCGGGAGGTCGATCATTCCGTCTTCGAAGAGCACGCCGGCCGGTCGGGCGTGGTGACGGTCCGCGATGCAGGCTTCACCGAGGTTGCCCCCGATGCGCTGACGGTGCTGGCCTTCGCCGACTAGGGCGTGTCTCCTAAAGCTCTGAGCCAGGTGAGCACAGCACAGAGCACGACGGCTCCACGATAAACCACGGCGAGTTTGTCATAGCGGGTGGCCAGGCCCCGCCACTGCTTGGCCAGGGCAAACGCCCGCTCGACAACATTGCGGCCCTTGTAGGCATGAGGGTCAAAGGCGGGCGGGCGCCCACCTTTGCTGCCTCTACGTTTACGGGCCGCGATACTGTCACGCTTTTCAGGAATGACCGCCACGATCCCCCGCTTACGCAGGTCACGCCGAATCACCGTCGTCGCGTAGCCACGGTCAGCCAGGACCGCATCCGGACGCGACCGCGCCCGCCCGGGACCCATGCGCGGGACGTGGATGTCGTCGAGCACAGCCTGAAGCATCGCACCGTCGTTGCGCTGCCCGCCGGTGACCACCACAGACAGGGGACGGCCGTGTCCGTCGACGCCGGCGTGAATCTTGCTCGACAGCCCACCGCGCGACCGGCCAATTCCGTGACCTGCTGGTTCAGTCAACGCCAGCGGCAGATTCTTGTGATTCGATCGAGCCCCCTGTGTCCTGCTCGGGCCGGGTCGTGTTCGTCGCGTGCTGGTGGGCACGCGCGATCGAGGCGTCGACGGAGACGTTCCAGTCGATCTTTCCTTCCGCATCGGCCACCGTCAGCAGGTAGGTCAGGACGGCATCCCACGTGCCGTCGGCGCAGTAGCGGCGGTGCCGTTTCCAGACGGTCTGCCAGGGGCCGTATTCATCGCGGGGCAGGTCCCGCCACGGGATTCCGGTGCGGTAGCGGTAGATGATGCCCTCAACGACCAGCCGACTGTTGTGAAAGGGACGACCCCGCTGCCCATCACTGCTGGGCAGAAGGCGCTCAACCGTCTCCCACTGGTGGTCGGTCAGGACGCGAAACCGACTTTTGGTGTCACTCACCGATCCAGTATCGCCCCACCGACCAACCTATTTAGGAGACACGCCCTAGTAGGCGGAGGGTTTGGCCGTGTAACCGACGGCCGCGACCGCATCCACCAGCTGGCGGACGGAGGCGACCGCCGGGTCGTGGTCCACGATGATCCGGCCGGAGGAGAACTTCACCTCCGCATTGTCGACCCCGTCGAGACCCTTCAGTTTCGTCTCGATCTTGCTGACGCAGGAGGGGCAGGAGAATTCCTCGGAACGGAGGGTGGTGGTCCTGGTGGCCATGGTGATCACTGTGTCCTTTCTTGGTTCACCCCTGAGCCTAAGGACATCGGCGCCGCAGTTCCTTGATCTGGATCAAAGATCGGCGAGACCGGCGGCGTCGAGAAGCACGACCCACTCACGGCCGGAATCGATTAGCCCGTTCCGCTTCATCTTCGCCATTGCCCGGGAGGCGGATTCGACGGTGGTGGAGGCCATGCCGGCGATATCGTCGCGACGCAGCCGCACCTGGAGGAGCACCGACCCGTCGGGGCGGACCTGCCCGAGGCGGGTGGCCAGCTGCAGCAGCACTCCCGCGACCCGCTGCTCCACGGTGCGGGTGGTCTGCGCGACCTCACGGTCCCTGCCCGCGGCCAGCCGCTCCTGCTGCAGCCGCAGCAGGGCCATCGCCAACGGGGGGAACTCCGACACGACCTGACCCAGTGTCTCCGCCCGCAGGAAAAGGGCGCAGGTGGTTTCCATCGCCCACGCCGAGTCCACGACGGGAACAGGGACGGTGTCGAGTGGGCCCAGGACATCCCCCGGGGCTGCGATGTCGACGGTGATCTCATCGCCCTCGATGGTGTCGCGGGTGACGCGCACCCGGCCCGACATGATCAGGTGGACGCCGCCGGGGGTGTCGCCCGCCAGCATGAGCGGATCGCCTTCCGCCCAGGACAGCGCGCGCAGATGGGTGTCCAGCTCCCGGCGCTGCTCCGGGCTCAGATCCCGGGTGAGCGGGGAACGCGCCATGACGCGCAGCCGAACGTCCTCGGAGCAGTGGTGGGGGTGGGAACAGGTCTGCCGGACCGGGTTGGTGGACATGGGTCCCATGATAGGGACGATGGCTCAGGACTTCCTGACCAGGCGTTCCAGGGCCCCGCGCACCACCTTCGGATCCGTGGTCTCCCAGAAGGGCGGCATGGAGGCGCGGAGGAACGACCCGTAGCGTTTGGTCACCAGGCGGTTATCCAGGACGGCGACCACGCCGCGGTCGGAGACGGAGCGCAGCAGACGCCCCGCACCCTGTGCCATGAGCAGTGCCGCATGGCTGGCGGCCACCTCCATGAAGCCGTTGCGGCCCTCTGCGGTGGCGGCCTCCTTCCGGGCCTGGAGCAGGGGGTCGTCGGGCCGCGGGAAGGGAATGCGGTCGATCAGGACCAGGGAACAGGCGGGCCCGGGGACGTCGACGCCCTGCCACAGGGTCAGGGTGCCGAAGAGACAGGCGTTCTCATTCTTGGCGAACCTGTCCACCAGTGCGCCGGTGGTGTCCTCGCCCTGGCAGAAGACGTCGAAGGGCAGCCGGGACCTCATGGCCTCGGCGGCCTGTTCAGCTGCGCGCCGGGAGGAGAACAACCCCAGGGTGCGGCCCCCGGCGGCCATGATGAGGTCGTGGATCTCATCGAGCGTCTCATCCGGCAGGCCGTCACGGCCCGGATCCGGCAGGTGACGGGCGGTGTAGAGAATGCCCGATTTCCGCGGATCGAAAGGCGTACCGGCGTCCAGGCTGTCCCACGTTCCCTTCGGCAGGCCCCAGGCGGCGGCCATGGCGTCGAAACGTCCGCCGAGGGTCAGGGTGGCGGAGGTGAGCACGACGGTCTGCTCCCCGAAGAGCCGGTCATGCAGCAGGCCGGCGACGGACAGGGGCGCGACGGTGAGGACGTCCCCACGGCGGTCATCGCGTTCCAGCCACACCACATCGCGTTGGGCGGCCGGGTCGGACTCGTCGAAGACGGTGAGGATGCGGACGATGGCATCGTGCAGTTCCTGCAGGTGGTTCGCCAGGTTCTGCCTCTCCGCGGCCTTCTCCGGGTCGCTGGCAGCCTCGCCCTCCGGGGGGCGGCCGACGGCTTCACGCAGGGACCACAGCCCGTCGCGCAGACCGGCCAGGGGGCCGCGGGCGATCTCGTCGAGGTCTGTCCAGCGGCCGTCGGGAAGCAGCGCCGCAGCGGCCTGCCAGTCGTCCGTGAGCTCCACCAGCCTGTCGTCGGTCCCGTCGGCGCCGAGCTTCCCGGCGCGCTTGGCCGCCAGGGTGAGGGCGGTGCGGGAGAGTTCGTTGGTGGCCACGGAGGTGATCCGGCCGTCCAGCTCGTGGGCCTCGTCGATGATGACCACGTCATGCTCGGGCAGGACGTCGATGTCCGCGAGCGCGTCGATGGCCAGCAGCGCGTGGTTGGTCACCACCACGTCGACGTCCTGTGCCTTGCGTTTCGCCAGCTCAGCGAAGCACTCCGCGCCGTGCGGGCAGCGGGTCGCACCCAGGCACTCGTTTGCGGTGACCGACACCTGCCTCCACGCCAGATCCGGCACACCCGGCTCCAGGTCGTCGCGGTCGCCCGTATCCGTCTCCTGTGCCCATTCATGGACCCGGGCGACGTGGCGGCCGAGCCACGAGACTTCCGCTTCGTCGAGAAGCGCGTCCTCCGGATCCTCCGCGGCGCCGATCCGGTTGAGACACACGTAGTTGGACCGGCCCTTCATGATGGCGAAGGTGGGGCGCCGTTCCATGACGGTCTCCAGAGCATCCGCCAACCGGGGCAGGTCGCGGTCGACGAGCTGGCGCTGCAGGGCGATGGTCGCGGTGGACACGATCACCGTGGACCCGGTGGCCTGGGCGTGCCGGATGGCGGGCACCAGGTACGCGAGGGACTTGCCCGTGCCCGTGCCAGCCTGTACCGCGAGATGACGTTCTGTCTCCAGCGCGCGGGTGACGGCCTCCGCCATGGCGATCTGCCCGTCGCGACGGGAACCGCCGAGGGCGGTGACGGCGGCGTCGAGAAGCTCCCGGGTCGGGTGACTCAGTGGTTCCTCGGTCACTGCGCGGGGAATCCGACGAAACGGGTGCTGATCGCAGGCTCGTCGCGGGACAGGGCGAGACCCTCCCAGGGCAGGGTCAGCAGCTGGGCGGCGAGGTGTGCCCGGGACTCCTCGAGGGTGGGGAGATTCTCGACGATGACGCCGTCGCGCACCAGAGGGAGGGTCAGGCAGGTCGCGGAGAGACGACCGATGTCCGGGGTGGGGGAGCCGAAAGGATGGACGATCTCCTCGACGGCGACGCCGGTGGAACGATGCGTGCGGATCGCCTGCTTCGCCCCGCCGGTCATGGCCTTCCCGCGGGAGCGCTTGGCCACGGAGTGGCCGTCGACCTCCACGAGCTTGTACACCATGCTGGCGGTGGGGGCGCCCGACCCGGTGACCACGGAGGTACCGACGCCGTAGACGTCGACCGGGTCGCCGCGCAGGCCGGCGATGGCGAACTCATCCAGGTCGGAGGACACGACGATCCTGGTGTTGTGGGCGCCGAGCTCGTCGAGCTGCCCGCGCACCCGGCGGGTCACGGCGCCGAGGTCGCCGGAGTCGATCCGGACGCCGCCGAGATCGGGGCCGGCGACCTCGATGGCGGTCTCCACTCCCTTGGTGATGTCGTAGGTGTCCACCAGCAGGGTGGTGTCGACGCCGAGGGAGTCGATCTGTGCACGGAAAGCCGCGGCCTCGTTGGGGGTGCCGTCATCGTTGACGTGCAACAGGGTCCAGGCGTGCGCCGCGGTTCCGGAGGCGGGGATGCCGTAGCGGTGCGAGGCCTCGAGATTGGAGGTGGCGGTGAAACCGGCGAGGTAGGCGGCGCGCGATGCGGTGACCGCGGCGTACTCATGGGTGCGGCGCGAACCCATCTCGATGATCGGGCGGCCGTCGGCGGCGGTGACCATTCGGGCGGCGGCCGATGCGATGGCGGAATCCGCGTTCATGATCGACAGGATGACCGTCTCCAGGATGACGCACTCGGCGAACGTGCCGCGCACCGTGAGGATGGGGGAGTACGGGAAATACAGGTCGCCCTCGCGGTAGCCGTCGATCTGGCCGGTGAAGCGGTACTCGCGCAGATACTCGAGGGTCCGTTCGTCCAGGAAACTCAGGTGTTCGAGCTGCTCCCCGGTGAACACGAAGTCCTCCACCGCGCGCAGTACCCGTGCGGTTCCGGCCACGACGCCGTAGCGGCGCTCGTTGGGCAGGCGGCGCGAGAAGACCTCGAACGCGCACTGCCGGTGGGCGGTCCCGTCACGGAGGGCGGCCTGCAGCATGGTCAGCTCGTACTTGTCCGTCAGCAGGGACGTGGAGCGCTTCGGCGGAATGGAGGTCGACTGGTTCACGTTCACCTCCCCCACTTTAACTGAGGGGAGAAATCGGGGGCCGCAGCCCGCCGGCCACTCCTCCGGCCAGGCACCCGTGCGGCACCTGTCACGAGGAGAACTGCACGGCCACCCATACCCGGCCGTGGCCTACGGCCACACCGATGCCGTAGAAGGTGTAGCGCTCATCCAGCAGGACGTCGGTGTGTGCCTGGGAATGCAGCCAGGCATCCACGAACGCGTGGCCTGAGGCGCCGGCCTCGGGCAGGCTGTGCTGGATCATGGTGACGTTCTGCGGTGAGTTGTCCTGTCGGCCGGTCACCGCGGTGTGTTCCGCCCAGCGCTGGGCGTGCAGCTGCAGATTGACGGGATCCATGAGGACGGGCGGCGCACCCTCCTCGTGGCGCAGATGCTTGATCGCCAGGTTGACGTCGTTGCGGATCAGCTCGAGCTCGGACTGCCGGTCCAGGTCGGGGACCTCGTAGTCGGAGGGGGTCTGGCCGGGGAGGTCGGAGGAACCCGAGTCATCAGCGCGCGGGACCCCCGTGATGAGGGACATGACCAGCCCGGCCACCGACAGGAACATGCCCAGCTTCGACAGCAGGTCCGTCATGCGCTGTGGGGAACTCCAGGGTGCGGATGACCTGCGGATCAAGGGGGACCACTTCCTCAGGGACTGGTTCGGGGAGCTCAGGACGGGGTGAAACCGACAGTCAATGAACATACCTTCCCGGGGGGTGATCCTCCACGGGACCCGCCGCGCCCGCTGCAGTGCATTCCGGCCGGACACTTGACTAGGCTGAGGTGCATGACAGGTTCATATGAGATGAGCGCCCCCGGCATGGGCTCTCCCATGGCGACCCCGGAGCTCGATGAGGCGATCGAGGTCGACGTCGCCACTGCGGAGAACCTGCCGTGGATGTGCATCGTGTGGGACGATCCGGTGAACCTCATGAGTTACGTGACCTACGTTTTCCAGACCGTCCTCGGCTACGGACGTAAGCGAGCGACGGAGCTGATGATGCAGGTCCACACCGAGGGCAAGGCGGTCGTCTCCACCGGCGAGAAGGACAAGGTCGAGGGCGACGTCAAGAAGCTGCACACTGCCGGCCTGTGGGCCACGATGCAGCAGGCCGGCTGAGAAGAGGGGACGAACGTTGCAGGAATGGCGTCGTAAGAAAGGGCTCATGCGGGCCCCGAGGTATCACACGGTCCTGGAGCCGCTGGAGCGCGAGATCCTGGGCAACATCACCGCAGCGGTCAGCGAGGCGATCATCGCCCGGGCCCAGTCGGCACCCCGGGATGAGCTCTCGGAACTCACCGGCATCCCCGCGTCGCACAAGAAAGCCCCGGAGGATCCCGCGTTGGCTCGCCTGCTGCCCGACTTCGAGCGCGCCGGCGACGAGGAATACGCCGGCGACAACTCCCTCCTGCGCAGCCTGCACGAGAACGACATCTGCCGGGCGAAGCTGTCGAACCTGCAGATCGTGGCGGAGAAGGTGGGGCCCGACGGCGGAGTCGAGATCACCCTCTCCGAGGAGGAGGCCCATGCCTTCCTGGCAGGCCTCAACGATCTGCGCCTGTACGTCTCCGCTGACGGCACCGGTGGGGAAGAGGCCCGCGTCGAGCGGGAGAGCCTGGTCGACTGGCTCGGCTACAACCAGGACAGCCTGCTCACGGCCCTGACCAGGGGATAGGGTGTCCTCGCTTCTCGACGTCCCCGGTCTTCTGCTCGGCCACACCTCCCTCGGGGACACGGGCGTCACCGTCCTGGTTGCGGAGTCGCCCGCCGGCATGGTCGCGGGGGTTGATGTCCGGGGAGGGGGGCCGGGAACCAGGGAAACCGATCTGCTGGCGCCGCACAACACGGTGGAACGCGTCCACGCGATCGTCCTGTCCGGTGGTTCGGCCTTCGGGCTGGCCGCGGCGGACGGTGCGATGGCGGAACTCGAGCGCGCCGGGCGGGGGTTCCCTGTCCTCGGGGAGGGGCGGCCGGGGCCGCGGGTGCCGATCGTCCCCGCCGCCGTCATCTTCGATCTCTTCGTCGGCGATCCCGGCCACCGGCCGACGGCGGCCGACGGCGCGGCTGCGGTCCGGGCTGCCCTGGCCGGCCGTGACCCCGGCAGCGGCAGTGTTTCGGGCAGCGTCGGCGCGGGCTGCGGAGCCACCGCAGGTGTGCTGCGCGGCGGTACCGGCCAGTCCTCGCGCGTGGTGGGGGAGTATGTGGTGTCGGCGCTGGTGGTGGCCAACCCGGTCGGGGAGGTCATCGACCCCGCGACGGGTCTGCTCTGGGGTGATCCCTCCCGCCCGCCGGTTGACCTCGCCCGGTTCGGGGAACTGGAGCGCCCGGCCTCGAAGCTGAACACCACCATCGGCGTCGTGGCCACCGATGCGCCGGTGACGGTCGCGCAGGCCACCCGCCTGGCGATGGTCGGGCATGACGGCATCGCACGGGCCGTCCGTCCGGCGCACTCGCCCCTCGACGGTGACACCCTGTTCGCGGTGTCGACGGCGGAGTCGGCGACCGGGGTGAGCGTCGAGGGGCTGCATGAGCTGTCGGTAGCGGCCGCTGAGGCGGTGCAGGCCGCACTCGTCGACGCCGTCACTGCCGCGGTCCCGGGCCATGGCCTGGTCACCTGGGCGGAGCTCCTCCTCATCCCCGCTGAATGACTAGAGTGGTGGGCCATGAGTCAGCCACTCGCATATCCGCCCGCCCCACGACCCTCCGGGACCGTGCAGACGACGGCGCGGAGGAGTCGTTCCGCGATCCGGTCCGGACTGATGTTCGCGACCGGCTACGTGGTGGTCATCTGGGCCGTGCACCTGGTCAACGTCCTCATCTTCGGCGGGGATCTGGTGTTCCTCGGCGTCAACCCCCTGGATGTGTCCTCGATCTGGCACATTGTGACGGCTCCGTTGCTGCACGCGAACCTCGAGCACCTCATTTCCAACACGATCCCTGGAGCAATTTTCAGCTTCCTCATAGGTATGTCCCGGGCGCGGGTGTGGTGGGAGGTGACCGCTTTCGTGGTCGTCGTGGGCGGCGTCGGGGTGTGGCTGCTGGGCGGGGTGGGCACCAACCACATCGGCGCTTCCGGGCTGGTCTACGGCTGGCTGGCCTATCTCCTGGTGCGGGGTGTCTTCAACCGGCATTTCCTTCAGATGGCCCTCGGCCTTGCCCTCGGAATCGCCTACTCGGGGCTGGTCTGGGGCCTGTTGCCGGGCGTGCCCGGGGTTTCCTGGCAGGCACACCTGTTCGGTGCCGTCGGCGGTGTCGCGGCCGGTATGTTCATCACTTCCGATGACCCGGCGGCACTGCGGGAGAAGCGACGGCAGAGGGCCCTGAAACGGGGCGGTGATCGAACATACCGTGGTCTGCGGTAGCATGTGCTTAAAACTAGGGCTTATCTCTTTCTTAAGTGTCCGGAGCACGAATTATGAGAATCGCTTGTGAGATGAGGTTGTATGAATAACGGACCCGAGGAATGGCTCTCAGACCAGGAGGCGCAGACCTGGCTGAACATCTGGTCGTTCCACGTCTGGTTACCGACCCGGCTCGAGGCGCAGCTCAAGCGCGACGCCGGGATCAGCCACTACGACTACTTCGCGCTGACCCGCCTGTGGGCCGCGGAGAAACACACCCTCCGGATGAGTGAACTTGCCGCGGCCTCGGACATGACGTTGTCGCACCTCTCGCGCGTGATCACCCGGTTGGAGAAGCAGGGTACGGTCCGTCGCCTGCCCGACCCCGATGACGGCCGTTCGACGCTGGCACAACTCACCGACGAGGGCCTGGACCTGCTCAAGCAGGCCGCCCCCGGGCACATCTCCGAGGTCCGTCGCCTGATCTTCAACAACCTCGGCCCCGAGGAGCAACGCCAGTTCAGCGAGACCATGAGCAAGATCGTCGCCGCCCTGGGCCCGGGAGGGGAGAAGGACGGACCGCGCTAGCATTGTCGGGGTGACCCCATCCCGGACGGCCCCGATCGGCATCTTCGACTCCGGTGTCGGCGGCCTGACCGTCGCCCGCACCATCATGGACCAGCTTCCGCATGAGTCCATCATCTACATCGGCGACACCGCGAACGGCCCCTACGGCCCGCTGCCCATTGCGGAGGTCCGCGAGCATGCCACCCGCATCGCCGACGAACTGGTGGGGCAGGGCTGCAAGATGCTCGTCATCGCCTGCAACACGGCCTCCGCCGCGTTTCTCCATGACGCCCGCGAGCGTTACGACGTCCCCGTCGTCGAGGTGATTCAGCCCGCCGTCCGCCGGGCCCTGGCCACCACCCGCAACGGCCACGTGGGAGTGATCGGGACAGTGGGCACCATCAATTCCGGCGCCTATCAGGACCTCTTCGCCATCAACCCGGGCATTGAGGCCCATGCCCAGGCCTGCCCCAGCTTCGTCGACTTCGTGGAACGCGGCATCACCTCCGGCCGGCAGATCCTGGGCGTCGCGGAGGCCTACGTGGAGCCGCTGCAGGCGGCGGGCGTCGATACGCTCGTGCTCGGTTGCACCCACTATCCGCTGCTCTCCGGCGTGATCCAGCTGGCCATCGGCGACCACGTGACATTGGTGTCCTCGGCGGAGGAGACGGCCAAGGACGTGCTCCGCGTGCTCACACGGGAGGATATGCTCGCCGACCCGGAGACCGACCCGGCGCCGACCCGGGAATTCGAGTCCACGGGTGACCCGGAGAAGTTCGCGCTGCTCTCCCAACGCTTCCTCGGGCCCGCTCTCGGACAGGTTCATCAGATCACAGGTCTGTAGGGGGTCCGGATCGCGCTCACAATCCTGTGACAATCGGTGCGTTGCGTTCGAGAAAACCACCGCTACGTGGCACAGTAGCGTCATGAAGTTGACCATCCTCGGCAGCTCAGGCAGCCTCAGCGGGCCCACGAATCCCGCCTCCGGGTATCTGGTGACTGTGGACAACTCCCCGGCCGTCCTCATGGACATCGGCCCCGGGGTGCTGGGCAAGCTCCAGGAGATCCAGGATCCCTCCGACGCGCACGTGGTGTTCTCCCACCTGCATGCCGATCACTGCCTCGATTTTCCCTCGTTGCTGGTGTGGCGCCGCTTCCACCCCTTCGCCCCCGCGAAGGACCGGAAGCTGTGTTTCGGGCCCTCGAGCACCCTGACGCACCTGGGGCGCCTGTCGGCGGACGGTCCGGGAGAGGTCGACGACATGTCCGACACCTTCGCCTTCGCGCCCTGGCGCGTCAATGAAGAACACCTCATCGACCGCATCTCCATCACGCCCTTCCAGGCTCTCCACCCGGTGGAGGCCTACAGCCTGCGCATTACCGAGCACACCTCCGGCAAGACCATCGCCTACTCCGGCGACACCGGCTGGACGGATCAGCTCGTGGAGTGCGCCCGCGACGCCGACGTCTTCCTCTGCGAGGCCACCTGGTGCAGCGGCGACGGCGACTTCCCTCCCGGCATGCACCTGAGCGGCGCCCAGGCCGGTCGCGCGGCCAGACTGGCCGGAGTGAAGAAGCTGGTCCTCGTGCACATCCCGCCGTGGGGCGACGTCGAGGCGACCCTCGCGGCGGCCCGCTCGGAGTTCGACGGGCCGATCGAGCTCGGCGGCCAGGGTCGTGTCATAGAGATCTAGGCGCCCGCGGGTAGCCTGTAGCTCATGACTTCCGACTTCCAGCGCGCCGACGGCCGCGCCCTCGATCAACTGCGCACCGTCCGCATCACCCGTGGTTTCACCTCCAACCCCGCCGGCTCCGTCCTCGTGGAATTCGGCAACACCCGCGTGATGTGCACCGCCAGCGTCGAACACGGCGTGCCCCGCTTCAAGAGGGACTCCGGCGAGGGCTGGCTCACCGCCGAGTACGCCATGCTGCCCGCGGCCACCCACGACCGCATGCCGCGTGAGTCGATGCGCGGCAAGGTCAAGGGCCGTACCCACGAGATCTCCCGACTCATCGGCCGTTCCCTCCGCGCCGCGGTGGACCTGAGCCAGCTGGGTGAGAACACCATCAACATTGACTGCGATGTCCTCCAGGCCGACGGTGGCACCCGCACCGCCTCCATCACCGGCGCCTACGTCGCACTCGCCGACGCGATCGCCGTCCTCCAGTCGGAGGGCGTCGTCCCCGGCGAACCGCTCCTTCCCCCGGTTGCCGCCGTCTCCGTCGGGCTTGTCGACGGCCGCGTCTGCCTCGACCTGCCCTACGAGGAGGACTCCCGCGCAGAGGTCGACCTCAACGTCGTCATGACCGAGAAGGGCAGCTTCGTGGAGGTCCAGGGCACCGGCGAGAACGGTGACTTCGACCGCGAGCAGCTCGGCCTCATGCTCGACTCCGCGGAGAAGGGCTGCCGCGAGCTCATCGCCGTGCAGCGCGCCGCCCTGGGCATCTGATGAAGATTCTCGTCGCGTCGAACAACGCCAAGAAACTCGGCGAGCTCGAGCGCATTCTCCGTGCAGCGGAGGTGGCCGGGGTCGAGCTGATCCCGCTGGACCAGGCACCCACCTACCGGGAGCCGGTCGAGGACGGCCGCACGTTCGCCGACAACGCCCTGATCAAGGCGCGCGCCGGGGCCCGGGAAACCGGCCTGGTGTGCATCGCCGACGACTCCGGCCTGGCAGTCGAGGAACTCAACGGGATGCCGGGGGTGCTCTCCGCCCGGTGGGCCGGCCGCCACGGCGATGATGAAGCCAACAACGCCCTCCTTCTCGGCCAGATGGCCCACGTCCCCGAAGATCGCCGAGCCTGCGCCTTCGTGTCCGTGTGCGCGTTGGTCACCCCGGCAGGGGAGGAGCACCTGGCGGAAGGCCGGTGGGAAGGCACTCTCCTGCGTGAGCCGACCGGTGACAACGGCTTCGGGTACGACCCCCTCTTCCTGCCGTCGGACGAGATCGCCGCCGGCCGTTCCTCCGCCCAGCTGACCCCCGAGGAGAAGAACTCCCTCTCGCACCGCGGGAAGGCCCTGGCGCAGCTGGTCGAGGTCATCCGGCGGCTGGCTGACCGGTAGTCGGTCCGAGCCCCACCTCGGAAATGAAGGCGCCGGGGGTGTCGGCTAGGCTTCCACGAATGACCCCGCACAACATCGACGATCCACGGAACCGCCCGAGCACGCCGACGGCGGAGCGTCAGTATGTACTCACTCTGGGATGCCCGGACACGACCGGCATCGTGGCCAGATTATCCACTTTCCTGGCTGATCAGGGCGGTTGGATCACGGAGGCCGCCTATTTCACGGACCCGGAGAACAACTGGTTCTTCACCCGCCAGGCGATCCGGGCGGATTCCATCGACATGTCGATCGATGAGCTGCGTGAGGCCTTCGCTCCCGTGGCCGAGGAGTTCGGCCCGAAGGCGCAGTGGCGGCTGTGGGATACCTCGGAGCTGAAGAAGGTGGTCATCCTCGTCTCCCGTGAGGGCCACTGCCTGCACGATCTGCTCGGTCGCGTCGCGGAGAACGACTATCCCATGGAGGTCGTTGCCGTGGTGGGCAACCACGACAACCTGTCCTACATCGCCGAGAACCACGGCGTGCCGTTCTACCATGTGCCTTTCCCGAAGGACGCCGTGGGAAAGCGGCGCGCTTTCGAGGAGGTCAGGGAGATCGTGAACGGCTACGAGCCCGACGCCATCGTCCTGGCACGGTTCATGCAGGTCCTGCCGCCGGACTTCTGTGAGATGTGGGCCGGTCGGGTGCTCAACATCCACCACAGCTTCCTCCCGTCCTTCATGGGTGCGCGTCCGTACCACCAGGCGCATCATCGTGGCGTGAAGCTGATCGGTGCGACCTGTCACTTCGCCACCTCGGATCTGGATGACGGCCCCATCATCGAGCAGGACGTCATCCGAGTGACCCACAAGGACACCCCGGAGGAGATGCAGCGTCTGGGCCGGGATGCGGAGAAGAACGTCCTCGCCCGCGGCCTGCGGTGGCATCTGGAGGACCGGGTACTCGTCTACGGCAACCGCACCGTCGTCTTCGACTAGCGGGCGGAAAGAAGGGGCGCACCGAGGATCCTCGGTGCGCCCCTTTCCCTGCGCCGGGTCAGGCCAGCTGGAACTTCTGCTTGACCTCGCGGCGTCGGCTCGCCTCGACGATGAAGGAGAGGAAAGGGACGACGCCGGCGAGGGCGGTGGTGAGCCACATCGTCGGCTTCCAACGGGCCTTGAGTCCGAGGTTGAGGGTCGCCAGGACGTAGGCCATGTACGCCCAGCCGTGGGCGATGGCCACGATCGTCGCCCACTCGGGGATCTCCACCTTGAGGATGTACTGCATGATCATGCGGATCACCAGGAAGATGAGGAACATGCCGGTGACCCAGGCGGTGACCGAGAAGATCTTCAGGGCGGTGTCGACACGCTTCTGGCGCTCGGGGTGGGTCTTCGGTGCGGTCGAGGTGGTCATTGGTTGCTGTCTCCCGGTTCGTCGGTGTCTGCTTCTCGACGCCCCCTCCGGGGCGTATTCAGCTCATTGAAGGTGTCGACGTCGATCGTCGGCCGATCGGGCAGGAAATCATCGTCGATCCTGGTGACCCGGCTCTCGAACAGCGCAGCGTCGGCCTCGTACAGGAAATCGGGGTCGTCGGCGTTGTTCTCGGCGGCGATCATCTCGTTCTCGTACTGCATGTACTTGCGGTACGCGAAGATGAAGAACAGACCGAACAGTGGCCACTGCAGGGCGTAGCCGAGGTTCTGGAAAGTGCCTGACCCCGACTGGAAGCGGCTCAACTGCCACCAGGCCAACGCAATGGTGCCGGCCACGGCGATCGCGAGGAAGATGATGTGCGAAGCGCGCACCTTCTTCTGCTGTCGGCGTTGTCCATTCTTGTCGCTCACGGAACTTAAGGGTACCCGCCATCCTCCGAAAGGTGGAGTTGTGCCGGTTTCTGGACGGTGTGGGGCTGTGGGTATCATGGTCCCGGTATGCGCCCGTGGCGGAATTGGCAGACGCGCTGGATTTAGGTTCCAGTGTCCCAGGACGTGGGGGTTCGATTCCCCCCGGGCGCACTCTGTGAAGTTCCGCGACACGGTTGCGCTCAGGGCCTCCCACCTCAACGGTGGGAGGCCCTGATTTTTTCTTGGCGGACCTTGGCCGCAGGCTGTCCTGAACCAGTCGAGGCGGCCGGCCTGTCCACTTCGGACCCCCTTAAGTCGCCGTGGGAGCCTGTCCGGGTGCCTTAAGGGGGTGCGACGTGGACAACGAGGGGTCGGCCGCGGGGTGCCGGGGCTTCCTGTGGCGGTGCCGATACTTTTCTCGCTGCCGCGAATCTTTTCCGCGAGCTGCGGACACGGGAGCCTGTGATGTGCAACACTCGAGGAACAACAAATCGTTTATAACTAGTGGGCTCCGTAGGGCCACCGGAAAGCTTGTTGTGCGGTGCGTGGGTCCAGAATCGGAAGGGAACTTCTATGGCAACGAGTCATGAGCACGGCACGCGTCCGCAGGATGCCGCGAAGGATGAGGCGGCCCAGGTTGCAGGTCAGGCGAAAGCGGCGGCGAAGGACGTCGGGGACTCCGCCCGGCGTGAGGCCCGCCAGATCACGGGTGAGGCCACCGATCAGATCAGGTCGCTCGTCAATTCCGCCCGGGACGAGGCGTTCGTGCATGCGTCCACTCAGCAGGAGAAGCTGGCCGGTCACTCGCGCATCGTCTCCGACGACCTGCAGCGGATCTCCCGCGGTGAGCCTCCGCAGTCGGACCTGGTGGGTCAGCTCCTGACCACCGTCACCACCCGTGTGGAGGGCTTCACCACCGCGCTCGAGACCCGGGAGCCGGCCGATCTGCTCCGCGACGTCCGCCGTTTCGCCGCCCGTCGTCCAGTGGCCTTCCTGGCTGCTGCCGCCGGCATCGGCCTCCTGGCGGGTCGACTCACCCGCGGACTGAGCGACGGCGATGATGAGCGTGAGTTCGACGGCCGCTACCGGATCCCCTCTGAGCCCGGCGCCTATGGCCCGCCCGCGACCACCAGCTCGCAGGACGTGCCCGAGACCGTGACCGCGGCGCGGTCGGCCGCCGGATTCGGGGAGTTCCCCGACACCACTGACCCCACCGACGCCACCGGGACCCTTCGTCCTTCCGGGGCCCCTGACGCCGCCGGTTTTGGCGGGCCCCTCCCGGGTGAGGGTTTCGCGGACGCCGATCCCGCCCGCGACCCGTTCACCGACTTCGAGCGTCCGGAGGATCGGCGATGAGCGGATCGACCCCCGCGGGCGACGCCGCCACCCGCCGTGCGGGCACGGGTTATCCCGGCGTTGACCCGGCGCCGTCGGCCGAGGCGGAGGTCCGGGCCCGGACCGAGTCGCTGGGGGAGATGTTGGCCAGCTTCTCCACCAACCTGTCGACCCTCCTTCGCCAGGAATTCCAGTTGGCCAAGGCAGAGGCCACCGAATCGGCCAAGCAGGGGGGCCGCGGGGCGGGCATGTTGGCCGGTGCCGCGATCGGCGGATTCCTCACCCTGCTGTTCCTGTCGATGGCGCTCATGTGGGCGCTGGGCACCTGGATGCACGTCGGTTGGGCGGCGGTGATCGTTGCGGTGGTGTGGGCGGTGATCGCCGCAGTCCTTGCCTCAATGGGCAGGAAGCAGCTCGACGCCATGAAGGGGCTGCCGCAGACCCAGGAAACCGTCGGTGAGATCCCGCCGACCCTCAATCCCAACAAGGAGACCCCATGAGCAACAACCCTGACGATATCCGCGCCGACATCGAGCGCACCCGCGGCAACCTCGGCCGCGACGTGGACGCCCTGGCGGAGAAGGTCGATCCGAACCGGGTCGTCGAGCGGCAGACCGACCGGCTCAAGTCCCGCTGGGTGAACATGCGCGAGTCCGTGTTCGGCAGCGACGACGCGGATGTGCGTGATGGCGGGCCGGGCCGCGTCTCTCAGCTCGCCGATGACGCCGGGGAGGCTGTCGGCAATGCGCCGGACACCATCCGCCGCAAGACCCGCGGTAACCCGTTGGCCGCCGGTGCCATCGCCCTGGCGGCCGGCTGGATCGTGGGTTCGCTGCTTCCGGCCAGCAGGCCGGAGCAGGAGGCGGCCGCCGCCGTCCGCGACAAGGCCCAGCCGCTCGTCGAGGAGGCGAAGTCGGTGGCTCAGGACATGGGTGAGTCCCTGCAGCCGCAGGCGGAGCAGGCCGTCGCCGACGTCCAGGAAAGTGCCCGCGAGAGTGCGGTCCGTGTCAGGGAGGAAGGGCAGCACCGCATCGACCAGGTCCGCGAGGAATCGACGGGCGCGGCGCAGCGCGTGCGCGATACCGCCCGCGAGGGGTAGCCGGTTGCACGTTGTTGCCTCCCGTCACCCACCTTCGGCCTGCGGCGGAGGGTGGGTGTGACAATCATCTCTACAAAAATAACGAGTGCCGAAAGTCACATCTTGACCCCCGGCGGGCGGGCGGGGAGGGGGCGTTGAAAAGCGGCGGCCCCACAGCCTGCGGGTGATTTTGTGGTCAAACTTACGGGGACGAAACTTACTTGGGCGTAACCTATAAGTAGTCTTGCAACTGTCGGGGATTTGCCGACACCCGATGTAAAGGTGACGCTTTCCTCAAGTTTTATGGCATATTTGGCTTTCAAAACTTGTGGGCACAGCTGTGCCCTGGGTTTCTCCATGTACAAAGTAGGAAACACAGGAGCGAGTTCTCACGTGACCGAATACAGCACCTCCTTCGGGACGGATCGACTGATCAACCGCTTCGACCGCGAGCCGTACGCCCTGGCCTTCTCCGGCCAGGGATTCGACTGGTTGAAGACCCTGCGCACGGCCATCGCCGCCGGTGTGGGCAACGCCGTCACCTCCCTGGTCGACGGTGCCGCAGCCAGCCTCGCGCCGGTCGCGGACGAGCTTGCGGGCACCCGTCCCCACGGCTTCGACCCTGTTGCGTGGGCAAGGGATGAGGAAGGCCCCACCTTCGACACTGCGCAGGTGGCCATCAGCGTCCCCGGCATCTTCGTCGCGCAGCTGGCGGTTCTGGAGTCCCTGGACCGTCAGGGCCTGGAGCTCGACAAGGCTGTCGCTTCGGTCGGCCACTCCCAGGGCAAGCTGGCCTCCCTGCTCATGGCGGGCCGGGCGGAGTCCGATGATCTCCTCGCCATCGCGCAGCTGATCGGCGCCGCGATGACCCGCACCGCACGCATGACGGGCCTCATCCAGCAGGGTGAGCTGTCCCCGATGGTCTCGGTCCGCGGAGTCACCCGCGAGCAGTTGCAGTCGGCCATCGACCATGCCTGCGCGGACGTCCCCGAGGAGCTGCGCCCGGTCATCGGCCTGCGCAACACCCGCGACACCTATGTGCTGGTCGGTCGTCCGCAGGACAACGCAGTCGTGCAGGAGCTGCTGGGCAAGTTCGCGGCGAAGGACGCCAAGGCCATCGAGAAGAAGGAACGCGGCGGCCAGCCGTTCAACCCCCAGTTCACCGCCCTGCCCATCCAGTCCGCCTTCCACCACCCGGCAATGGAGGCTGCCGTCGAGCAGACCGTCGCCTGGGCACAGCAGGCCGGCCTGGACACCGCCATCGCCCGCGAGGCAGCGCAGCTCGTCCTGACCGCCCCGGTCGACTGGCCCGCCGACCTCAACGAGGCCGTTGACACGGGTGCCCGCTGGATCCTCGAGGTCGGCCCGGACGGTGGCATGCTGCCCCTGACCCGGAAGATCATCGTCGGCCGCGGCGTGGGTGCCCTGGACGTGTCCGGCACCGCCGGCCAGGCCGAGCTTTTCGACGCCGGCCTCGCCCCCGAGCTGCCCCGTGACTGGTCGGAGTTCGCCCCGCGCCTGGAGAGGCGCAACGGTGAGATTCGTCTGGTGACCAAGTTCACCGAGGTCACCGGCTACACCCCGATGACCCTCCCGGGCATGACCCCCACCACCGTTGATCCGGTCATCGTCGCCGCCGCCGCGAACGCCGGCCACTGGGCGGAGCTCGCCGGTGGCGGCCAGGTCACCGAGGAGGTGCTGGAGGAGAACCTCGAGCGCCTGGAGTCCCTGCTGAACCCGGGCGTGAACGCCCAGTTCAACTCCATGTTCCTCAACCCCTACCTGTGGCGTATGCAGGTGGAGGGCAAGCGCCTCGTGCCGCGCGCACGCGCCAACGGTGCGCCGATCGACGGCATCATCATCACCGCCGGCATGCCCCCGCACGACGAGGCGGTCGCACTGGTCCGTGAGCTCCGGGACGCGAACTTCCCGTGGATCGTCTTCAAGCCCGGCGCCGTCAAGCACATCCGCCAGGCCCTCAAGATCGCCGGCGATGTTCCCGAGATCCCGATCATCCTCCAGGTCGAGGGTGGTAAGGCCGGTGGCCACCACTCCTGGGAGGACCTCGACGAGCTGCTGATCGCCACCTACGGTGAGATCCGCGGCCACGACAACGTCATCCTCGCCGTCGGTGGCGGCATCGGCACCCCGGAGCGGGCCGCCGAGTACATCACCGGTACCTGGGCGCAGAAGTACGACCTGCCGGACATGCCGACCGACGCGATCCTCCTCGGCACCGCCACCATGGCGACCCTGGAGTCCACCGCCTCCGAGGCCGTCAAGCAGGCGCTCGTCGACGCCCCCGGCTCCGACGAATGGGCCGGCGCCGGCCGTGAAAAGGGTGGCGTCGCCTCCGGCCGTTCCCAGCTGGGCGCGGACCTCTACGAGATCGAGAACTCCTTCGCCAAGGCCGGTCGTCTGCTGGACGAGGTCGCCGGCGACGACGAGGCCGCAGTGGCCCGCCGTGAAGAGATCATCGCGGCCATCAACAAGACCTGTAAGCCCTATTTCGGCGACCTGGAGGCCATGACCTACGTCGAGTGGCTGAACCGCTACCTCGAGGTCTCCGGCCCCTACAAGGGCGAGTGGACCGACGTCTCCTGGGCGAACCGTTTCGTCGAGATGATCGAGCGCGCCGAGGCCCGCCTGGCCGACGTCGACCACGGCCAGTTCGAGGCACAGGTGGAGGTGGACGTGGACAACCCGGCGGGGGCCGTCGAGAAGCTCGTCGAGCTCTACCCCTTCGCCGGGCGCGACCTCCTGCACCCGGCCGACCGGACCTGGTTCTCCAGGCTCCTGCTCAACCCGGGCAAGCCGGCCAACTTCGTCCCCGTCATCGACGGTGACGTACGCCGCTGGTGGCGTTCCGATTCCCTGTGGCAGGCCCACGACGAGCGTTACGACGCCGACCAGGTCTGCATCATCCCGGGCACCGCCGCCGTCGCCGGCATCACCCGCGCCAACGAGCCTGTCGCCGAGCTGCTCGGCCGCTTCAACCAGGTCTCCATCGACGTGCTGACCGCCGCCGGCGAACAGGCCGTCGATGTCGAGGCCTCCGTCGTCGAACGCGTCCTCACCGCCCCCGGCACCTACTGGGCAGGTCGCCAGCAGGCCTCCTACATCGAGCGCCTGGGCGACACCGATCAGTGGACCATGACCGGGGACCGCGCCTCCGCGACCCACGCCACCACCGGCGCCCGTCTGGTCGCCGAGGACGCCGAGCACGCCGTGCTCACCGTTCCGCTGGCCGGCTCCACCGCCGCAGGCACCACCACCGATCTGACCATCCGCTTCACCGTCCCGGCCGATTCCCCGCTGTCCGCGAACCCGCAGGTCACCGAGGAAGACGCTGAGACCGCCATGGCCGAGCTGACCCGCGTGGCCGCCGGTGGCGAGCTGGCGGAGATCTCCGCAGAAGGCGTCGCCGAGTGGAACACCACCCTCGACGCCGGCCACCTCGCCGACTACGACAACGTCACCGCCGGCTACCTGCCGAACAAGCTGGCCGTCAACGGTACCGCCCCGGACGTCCTCGTCGGTCGCGCCTGGCCGGCGGTCTTCGCCGCCGTGCGCTCCGCCGTGGTACCGGGCACCGACTCCGCTTCCGTGGTTGAGGGCATGCTCTCCCTCGTCCACCTCGAGCACCACCTGACCATGCTCGCCGAGCTGCCGGACGTTTCCGCCGGTCCGGTCGACATCAAGGTCACCGCCACCGCCGACGAGGTCTCCGACACCGACCTGGGTCGTCTCGTCGTCGTCCGCGCGGAGCTCACCGCCGACGGTCAGCCGCTGGCCAAGCTCTCCGAGCGCTTCGCCGTCCGGGGCCGCAACGGCCGCACCACCGCGCGCACCAACACCTCGGCTCTGCCGAGCGTCATCGACTCCCCGCGTTCCTTCCGTGCCTACGCACGGGTCGTCGCACCGGAGTCCATGCACCCCTTCGCCGTCGTCTCCGGCGACCGCAACCCGATCCACGTCTCCGACACCGCAGCCGGCCTCGCCGGTCTGCCGGGCGTCATCGTGCACGGGATGTGGACCTCCGCCATCGGTGAGCTCGTCGCCGGCGCCGGTTTCTCCGAGGAATCCACCTCGACGAGCCCGGCCCGCGTGATCGAGTACACCGCCACCATGCTCGCCCCGATCCTGCCGGGCGAGACCATCGAATTCACCGTGGAGCGCACGGGCATCGACAAGCGCCCGGGTCACGGCGAGGTCCGTACCGTCACGGCCGCCGTCAACGGCAACATGGTGCTCACCGCCACCGCCGTCATGGCCGCGCCGACCACCTTCTACGGCTTCCCGGGGCAGGGCATCCAGTCCCAGGGCATGGGCATGGAGTCCCGCGCCTCCTCCGCCGCCGCGCGCGAGGTCTGGGACCGCGCCGACCGCCACACCCGCACGAAGCTGGGCTTCTCCGTCCTGGAGATCGTCAAGAACAACCCCACCGAGGTCATCGTCGGAGGCGAGCGCTTCCACCACCCGGACGGCGTGCTCTTCCTGACCCAGTTCACCCAGGTCGCCATGGCCACGCTGGGTTGTGCCCAGATCGCCGAGATGCGCGAGGCTGACTCCCTCAACCAGCGCGCCTACTTCGCGGGCCATTCCGTCGGCGAGTACAACGCCCTGGCCGCCTACTCCGGCGTCCTCTCGCTCGAGTCCGTGGTGGAGATCGTCTACCGCCGTGGCCTGACCATGCACCGCCTGGTCGAGCGCGACGAGGAGGGCAACTCCAACTACGGCCTCGCCGCACTGCGCCCGAACAAAATGGGCCTGTCCGCCGACAACGTCTTCGACTACGTCAAGGACCTGGCCACCAGCACCGGCGAGTTCCTCGAGATCGTGAACTACAACATCGCCGGCGTCCAGTACGCCGTCGCCGGCACCCGCGCAGGACTGCTCGCGCTGAAGGCGGACGCAGAGAAGCGGGCCCCGGGCCAGCGTGCGTTCATCATGATCCCCGGCATCGACGTGCCCTTCCACTCCAGCCACCTGCGCGACGGCGTCGGTGACTTCCGCGAGCACCTCGATTCCCTGATCCCGGAAGCCATCAACCTGGACATCCTGGTTGACCGCTACATTCCGAACCTCGTGGCCCGCCCGTTCGAGCTGACCCGCGAGTTCGTCGAGTCCATCACCGAGGTCGTCTCCTCCCCGTACATCGAGGAGATCCTGGGCGACTTCGAGAACGCCTCCGCGGACCCGCAGAAGCTCGGCCGCACGCTGCTCATCGAGCTGCTGGCCTGGCAGTTCGCCTCCCCGGTCCGGTGGATCGAGACGCAGGACCTCATCCTGCGCTCCCGGGCCAACGGTGGCCTGGGCATGGACCGTTTCGTCGAGGTCGGCGTCGGTTCCGCCCCGACGCTGGCCAACATGCTGGGTCAGACCCTGCGTCTGCCGCAGTACGCCGGCACCCCGATCGAGGTCCTCAACGTCGAGCGCGACCGCCCGGTCGTATTCGCCACCGATGAGATCGTCCGTGAGGTCGCCGAGGACGTCGTCCCGGACGCGCCCGCAGCGGAGTCCGCACCGGCGCCGAAGTCCTCCACCGCCGGTCCCGCCCCGGTCGCCGCGAACGCTCCGACCGGCGCCACCGTCCCGGCCACCGCCCCCGCCCCGGTCGCCGCCCCAGGCGCCGGCACCCCGGATGACATCGAGTTCACCCCCTCGGACGCCACCGAGATGCTCATCGCCATCTGGACCAAGGTCCGTCCGGACCAGATGGGCCCCACCGATTCCATCGAGACCCTCGTCGAGGGTGTGTCCTCCCGCCGTAACCAGCTGCTGCTGGACCTGGGCGTGGAGTTCGGCCTGGGTGCCATCGACGGCGCCGCAGACGCCGAGCTGAATGCCCTGAAGGTCACCGTCACCAAGATGGCCAAGGGCTACAAGGCCTTCGGCCCGGTCCTGGGTGACTCCGCCGCCGACGCCCTGCGTCGCATCACCGGACCGACCGGCAAGAAGCCGAACTACATCTCCGAACGCGTCGCCGGCACCTGGCAGCTCGGCAGCGGCTGGGCCACCCACGTCGTCGCCGAGGTGGTCATCGGTGCCCGCGAGGGTGCCTCCCTGCGCGGCGGTGACCTGGCCACCCTGAGCCCGGCCACCCCGTCCAACGCCGGTGAGCTCGACCAGCTCATCGACGCCGCCGTCCAGTCCGTGGCCGCCCGCCGTGGTGTCGCCGTGGGCCTGCCCTCTGCGGGCGGCGGCGCCGGTGGCGTCGTCGACTCTGCCGCACTCGGCGAGTTCGCCGAGCAGGTCACCGGCAAGGAAGGTGTCCTGGCGGAGACCGCCCGGACCATCCTCTCCCAGCTGGGCATCAGCCTGTACGAGTCCCAGAACCTGGACGAGCAGGCCGACGAACACGCCGCCCTGTTCGACCTGGTCTCCCGCGAGCTCGGCTCCGACTGGCCGCGCCAGGTCGCCCCGCGTTTCTCCGCGGCCGAGGCCGTGCTTCTCGACGACCGCTGGGCCTCCGCCCGCGAGGACCTCACCCGTGTCTCCCTCGGTGAGCTCGACGTCGCCGACGTCGACGTCACGGGTGCCGGCGAGAACGTGGCGAAGCAGGCCGAGTTCCTGGGCCTGACCGGGCTGGCCGCCCAGGCACGTGACGAAGAGACCCTGCGCTTCTCCACCGACGTGGCAGTGGTCACCGGTGCCTCCCCGAACTCGATCGCCGCCGGCGTCGTCGCCGAGCTGCTCGAGGGCGGCGCCACCGTGGTGGTCACCACCTCCAACCTCTCGCACTCCCGTCTGGGCTACTACAAGGACCTCTACGCACGTGCCGCCCGCGGCACCGCGGCCCTGTGGATCGTCCCGGCGAACCTGAGCTCCTACACGGATCTCGACGCCGTGATCGAGTGGATCGGCAACGAGCAGACCGCCACCGTCAACGGCCGGAAGAAGGTCCTGAAGAAGGCACTCGTCCCGACGCTGCTGTTCCCGTTCGCGGCGCCGCGCGTCATGGGTTCGCTCGCCGACGCGGGTCCCTCCTCCGAGTCCCAGATGCGCCTGCTGCTGTGGGCCGTCGAGCGACTCATCGCCGGCCTCTCCGAGCTCGGCGTGGACACCCAGGTGGGCAAGCGACTGCACGTCGTCCTGCCGGGTTCCCCGAACCGTGGCCGCTTCGGCGGCGACGGCGCCTACGGCGAGTCCAAGGCGTCCCTCGACGCGGTGGTCACCCGCTGGAACGCCGAGAAGGTGTGGGGCGAGCGCACCAGCCTCGTCCACGCCTTCATCGGCTGGGTCCGTGGCACCGGCCTGATGGGCGGCAACGACCCGCTCGTCGAGACCATCGAGTCCAAGGGCGTCCGCACCTTCTCCAACGAGGAGATGGCGGAGCTGCTCGTCTCCCAGGTCACCACTGAGGTCCGTGCCGAGGCAGCCAACGCCCCGGTCATCGTGGACTTCACCGGCGGGCTGGGCGAGTCCGACGTCAACATCTCCCAGCTGGCCGCTGAGGCGGCCGCGGACGCGGAGAACGCGGGCGTCGACAAGCAGGAGGTCGAGGAGCCCCGCACCCTCACCGCGCTGCCGACCCCGTACCGCCGCTTCGAGTGGACGGCACCGGACTTCAGCGGCGTTTCAACGAGTCTCGAGGACATGATCGTCATCGTCGGCGCCGGCGAGCTGGGCCCCTACGGCTCCGCCCGCACGCGTTTCGACGCCGAGCTCTCCGGCGACCTCACCGCCGCCGGCGTCATCGAACTCGCCTGGACCATGGGCCTCATCCGCTGGGACAACGACGCCTGGTACGACGCCGAGGATCAGGAACTCGCCGAGGAGGAGGTCTACGACCGCTTCCACGACGAGGTCCTGGGCAGGGTCGGCGTCCGCCGCTACCACGATGACTTCTTCATGGTCGACAACCTCGCGCCGGAGCTGACCACCGTCTACCTGGACAAGGACCTCTCCTTCAGCGTCGCCTCCAAGGAGGAGGCCAAGACCTTCGTCGACTCCGAGCCGGACCACACCTCCGCGTTCTACGACGACGAAGCAGGGGAGTGGACGGTCGTCCGCCACGCCGGCTCCGCCGTCCGCGTTCCGCGCCGCACCACCATGTCGCGCTTCGTCGGCGGCCAGATCCCGGAGGGCTTCGATCCCGCCGTGTACGGCATCCCCGCCGACATGATCGACAACCTGGACCGCCTGGCGCTGTGGAACCTCGTCTGCACCGTCGACGCGTTCCTCTCCTCCGGCTTCACCCCGGCGGAGCTACTCCGTGGCATCCACCCTGCCCGCGTGTCCTCCACCCAGGGCACCGGCATGGGCGGCGTCGAGTCCATGCGCTCGCTCTACCTCGACGGGCTGCTCGCCGAACCGCGCGCGAACGACATCCTCCAGGAGGCCCTGCCCAACGTCGTCGCAGCGCACGTCATGCAGTCCTACGTCGGTGGCTACGGCCAGATGATCCACCCGGTCGCCGCCTGCGCCACCGCTGCGGTCTCCGTGGAGGAGGGCTACGACAAGATCTCGCTGGGCAAGGCGGACTTCGTCGTCGCCGGCGGCCTGGACGACCTGTCCATCGAGGGAATCACCGGCTTCGGCGACATGGCCGCCACCGCCGACTCCACTGAGATGGAGAACAAGGGCATCGAGCACCGCTACTTCTCCCGTGCCAACGACCGTCGTCGCGGTGGCTTCATCGAGTCCGAGGGTGGCGGCACCGTGCTGCTGGCCCGCGGCTCCGTCGCCGCCGACCTCGGCCTGCCGGTCCTGGGTGTCGTCGCCTTCGCCGAGTCCTTCGCCGACGGCGCGCACACCTCCATCCCGGCCCCGGGCCTCGGCGCCCTGGGTGCGGCACGTGGAGGCACCGACTCCCGTCTGGCACGCCAGCTGGCCGCTGTGGGCGTGTCCGCCAACGAGATCTCCATCATCTCCAAGCACGACACCTCCACCACCGCCAACGACCCGAACGAGTCGGACCTGCACGAGCGCATCGCAGCCTCCATCGGTCGCGCGGACGGCAACCCGATGTACGTCATCTCCCAGAAGTCGCTCACCGGCCATGCCAAGGGCGGTGCCGCGGCCTTCCAGATGATCGGCCTGACCCAGGTCCTGCGTTCCGGCCTGCTCCCGGCCAACAGGTCGCTCGACTCCGTCGACCCGGTCCTCGCACAGCACCAGCACCTGGTGTGGCTGCGCAAGCCGCTCGACCTGAGCGGCCAGGCCCCGAAGGCAGGTCTGGTGACCTCGCTCGGCTTCGGCCACGTGTCCGCACTGGTCGCCATCGTCCATCCGGGCGCGTTCCTCGAGGCCCTGCGCCAGGAGCGTGGCCAGGACGCCGCAGCCGCGTGGGCGAAGTCCGCCGTCGCCCGCGAGGAGGCCGGCCTGCGTCGCATCGTCGACGGAATGTACGGCGGTGCCCCGCTGTACGAGCGTCCGGCCGACCGTAACCTCGGTGGCACCGGTGACGCCGTGAAGGCACGGGAGGCGGCCGTCCTGCTGGACGACAACGCCCGCCTCGTGGACGGCGTCCTGCGCACGGGTGCCGAGATCAACTCCTAACCCGGCCAGGCTCTGAAGGCCCGTACCCTCTGTTTCCGGGGGTGCGGGCCTTCGGCGTTGTCGGGGTGATTGCCTGCCGGGGGGGGGACATGGTGATGCGTCACGTCAGATAAGACGAGGGATCGGAAAGACGATCACCCCGCTTCGTGGCGGAGAGCTGCGAACTGGGCATATAAAGATACGCGCACTCGTATTCTGTGACATTTTACGAGCCTTCGCATTGTCCGTCCTGCGGGTGCAGGGCGGACCGGCCCAGGTCGGGCACAATGGACCGCATGCATCACATCGGCGTCGATATCGTCCACGTGCCGGGCTTCCGGGAGCAGCTGGAAATGCCGGGCTCCCGGTTCGAGGATAATTTCACGGCCCTGGAGCTGCGGGTGGCCGACCAGCGGCCGGACCGGGTTCTGCACCTGGCCGGTCGCTGGGCGGCGAAGGAGGCATTCATCAAGGCATGGTCGCAGGCGATCTACGGGCGGCCGCCGGTGATGTCACCGGATCTGGTGGATTTCCGCGAGATCGTCATTCAGCCGGACCGGTGGGGGCGGGTGGCCGTCGAGCCTCGGGATGAGGTCGCCCGGGCCGTGGCGGAGAGCCTGGGGAAGATCTCCACGAGCCTGTCCATCAGCCACGACGGTGATTCCGCAGTGGCGACCTGTCTGATTGTGGCGGGCCTGGAATAACCCTCCTATTGGCCTATTGCCCTGCCCGAATGCGGGTGGTTCAATTGAAATATTGAAGTTGCTGCAGGTCACAGTGATAGGAGTTCCGGTGATCGCCAACCCCTACACCGAGTCTTTCCTTGAGCTGTCCACCAAAGTAAATGACGCGGGTCTGATGCGGCGTCGGCTCGGCTTCTACTGGCCACGAATCCTCTTCTGGACGCTGGGCACCGTGCTCAGCCTGATCGTCGTGGCGCTGGCCGGGGACGGTTGGTACCTGCTGCTTTTCGCTGTCTTCCTGGGTGTCGCGATGTCCCAGCTCGGATTCCTCAGCCACGAGGCGGCTCATCAGGAGATCTTCGAGGACCGCAGGTGGAACGAGTGGACCTCCCGCGTGCTCGCCGGCCTGTTCATCGGCCTGAGCTACGGCTGGTGGGTCAACAAACACAGTCGGCATCACGCGAACCCCAACAAGGAGCGCTCCGATCCTGACCTGAATTCCAGGGTGCTGTCACTGACTCCTGACAGCACAGACAGGCGCACTGGTCTGGCCGGGAAACTCTCCCGCTACCAGGGGTGGTACTTCCTGCCCCTGCTGCCTTTCGAGGGATTCTCCCTGCACGTCGCCTCCGTGAGGACGATTCTCGGCCGCGGACGGATCAAGTTCCGGTGGGTGGAGATCCTCTTTGTGGGGATCAGGCTGCTGGGTATCCCCATCTTCCTGTTCATCGTCCTGCCGTTCTGGCTGGCGTTGGCCTTCATCGTGGTTCAGACGCTGGTGTTCGGCCTTCTCCTCGGCGGGGCGTTCGCGGCCAGCCACATCGGCATGCCCACCGTCCCCCATGACGTGAAGCTCGACTTTCTGCGTCGCCAGGTACACATGTCCCGGAACATCCGCGGTAGCCGCCTGGTGAGGTTTTTCATGGGTGGGCTCGAGTACCAGATCGAGCACCACCTCTTCCCCAGGACTCCCCGCCCGAATCTCCCGGTGCTGCAGAAACTGGTCCGGGAACACTGCTCCGCGCTGGGCGTCCCCTACACGGAGACGACACTGGGGGAGGCCTACGGTGTGATCATCGCCTACCTCAATCAGGTCGGCCTCAAGAACCGTGACCCGTACACGTGCCCGCTGGTCCTCCGGTACCGGGGCTGATCCAGGAAAGTGAGGGGAACATGAAGGTCTCCGCGAACTACGACACCTGCATCGCCTCCGGCAACTGCGGGTACATCGCCCCGGGCGTCTTCCGGAATCTGGAGGAGCACGGCGGATTCATCAGCCTGATCACCGAACATCCCCCGGAGTCGGAGTGGCCCGCGGTGCGACGCGCGAAACGGTTGTGCCCTTCGGGGACGATCTTCATCGACGAGACCGGCTCAGCGCGGTGAACAGCCGGTCCGGCCGTGTACCAGCGGGTAACCCTTCTGAAGGAGTGCCATGATGACCGATCCGACCGGCCCTGCGCAGGATTCCTCCGGCCCCCGGAAGTCAGAGTCGGCTGAGTCCGCCGGCCCGTTGCCCGGGGCACATCGCGCAGAAGAACCGCCCGACCAGCCCGCTCCCGAAGGGACGCAGGCCGTCGCCCCCTGGTCCGACACGTGGGGGCAGACCGCTTCCCGGTCCGCCCAGATACTGCTCGTCTCGGCGGTGTTCATGGGCACTGTGTGGCTCCTGCTGAGGGTGTCCCTCGTGGTGATCGCCGCACTCGTGGCCCTGATTCTCGCCTCCGCGGTCTATCCGGTGGTGAGGCGACTCAAGCGGAAGGGATGGTCGAGCCTGCTGGCCACGGGCGCGGCCTTCATCGGAATCCTCGGTCTGCTGAGCGGCATCATCACGGGCATCGTCTTCGCGGTACTCAATGAATGGGACTCACTCTCCACGTCCGCTGTGGAGGGGTGGCGGGAACTGGAGAGTTTCTTCCTGTCCGGCCCTCTGCCCTTCGACACGGCAGCCTTCGACGATGTGATCGCGCAGGCCACTCAGCTGGCCACCAGCGGAGCATTCGTCGACAGTGCCCTGACCGGACTTACCGCCGCCACGGAGTTCATCACCGGCCTGGTCCTCATGATCGTCATTCTGTTCTTCTTCCTCAAGGACGGGCCGAAGATGTGGAACTTCGCGCTGCGGTGGTTCCGGGGGGAGACCCGGGCCAGGCTCGCGGAGTCAGGGGACCGCACCATCCAGATTCTCGGTGGTTATGTGCGGGGCACCGCCATCATCGCCGCCGTCGATGCGGTGTTCATCGGCGTGGCCCTGGCGCTGCTCGGGGTGCCGCTGGCGCTGCCGCTCGCTGTCATCGTGTTCGTCGGCGCCTTCCTGCCGATCATCGGGGCCACCATCGCCGGTATCCTGGCGGCCCTGGTGGCCCTGGTGACCAATGGTCTGGTAGTGGCGCTGATCGTGGTCGCGGTAGTCATCGTGGTCAACCAGATGGAGGGGGACCTGCTGCAGCCGGTGGTGATGGGGCGCACCCTGAGCCTGCACGCCATCGTCGTTCTGCTGGCACTGTCGGTGGGCACGATCGTGGGCGGCATCTTCGGGGCCATCCTCTCGGTACCGCTGACGGCCGTGGCCTGGTCCGTCATCCAGGTGTGGACAGACACCTACCAGGTCGGCGATGATCCTGTGCTCGGTGAGGATCCGGTCCACCCGAAGGACCGGGTGGAGTCGAAGTCCACCATGACCGAGCGGTGGAAGTACCAGCAGATGCGTTACCAGGAGCGCTTCAACCGGACCCTGTACATCGCCAAGGGTGCGACCCTGAGCAAGAAGGATGACGACGAGAAGAAGCGCAGGCGCAGCCGGAGAAAGTGACTGCTCCTGCCGCTGTTTCTCTGTCTGCCGGGCGCCCTCAGTCGCGGGGCGGGTTCTCGGCGACCTTGTGGTCGAAGGAATCGGAGTCCCGCTGGTCCTCGGGCTGGGGCACGTTGGTGGGCTGCTGGTCGGGGCGGCCGTCGGGGTCGGCGATCGGGGTGGGCTGCTGGTCGGGGTTCCTCGGATCGGTAGTCATGAGCCAATCCTAATTACTTTCCTCAGGCAGTGGCTACCGCGAAGAGGTAAGCGACGAGCATGCGCTTGATCTCGGTGACGATGGACTCGAAGGTGTCGTCGTCCCGTTCAAGGTCGCGGATGGCGTAGTTGAGCAGCGAGGACACCGTGTGGATGAGCAGGCCCGCGAGTTGGTGACGCTCCTCCGGGGTGGAGTCCGGGGAGAGCGGGGCCACCACGGCGGAGATGATGTCGAGCATCTGCTTTTCGGTGGCGGCGGCGGTCGCACGGGTCGCGGGAGTGGACTGCACGGCGTGCCAGACTGCGCGCCGGGAGGGGTCCTCGCGCCACAGCCGGGCCAGGTGGTCGATGAATTCGTCGAAGATGTCGGGCCACTGCGGGGTGGGGACGCGTCCCGAGAACTTCTGCAGTTCGGAGACGGTGTCGGCGGTGTCGACGCGGTCCAGCTCGCAGATGAGGACGTACTTGTTGGCGAAGAACTGGTAGAGCGTGCCGATGGGAACCTCGGCACGGCGGGCGACTTCGTCGAAGGTGAAGGATTCGAACCCGACGTCGACAAGCACGCTCCGTGCGGCCGTGAGGATGCGGTCGAACCGCTCGCGGCTGCGGGCCTGCGCGGGGCGGCGACGGGGGACGAGGATGCCGTCCTCGACCTCCGGCGCGGGAATCTCCGTGGTCATCAGGCGTCGGCTAGCTCTCGCAGGATGCGGGGGACGTGGCCGGTTGCGCGGACGTTGTAGCGGGCCAGGCCGATGGTGCCGTCCGGCTCGACGAGCAGGGTGGAGCGGATTACGCCCTGAACGATCTTGCCGTAGTTCTTTTTCTCGCCGAACGCACCCCATTGCGTCATGACCTTCTTGTCCGCATCGGAGAGGAGCGTGAAGTTGAGGTCGTGGTCCGCCCGGAACTTGGCGAGCTTCTCCGGTGTGTCCGGGGAGATGCCGACCACCGTGACGTTCAGATTCTTGAGCTCCTCGATGGAATCGCGGAAGTCGTTGGCCTGGGTGGTGCAGCCGGGGGTGTTGGCGCGCGGGTAGAAGTAGATGAGTACACGTTCGCCGGCGAAGTCCTTCAGGGACACGGGCCGCCCGGTGTCATCGGGCAGGGTGAAATCTGGGGCGGTGTCGCCTTCGGCAAGACGTGAGGAAACAGTCATGTCCTACACCATACCGCCATGCGGGCTTCGGCCGCGTTACACTACTCTGAGTAGGGAAAGTCCTTCATCGAACCGGGAGAACCACGTGGCACGAGACATCAACGATATCCAGCGAGACATCGAGCGCACCCGTCGCCAGCTGGCCAGCACCCTCGACGAGCTGGCCACCCGCACGAAGCCGCAGAACCTGGTCGACGACGCCAAGCGCGGAGCGACCACCAAGGTCCGGGACCCGCAGGTGCAGAAGGTGCTCGCCGGCGTTGGTGTGGCCGTGGTCGGCCTGATCACCCTGGTCGTCGTGCGCAACCGCAAGCGCAGCAACGATCTCAAGGAGATCCAGCGACTCCTGGCTGGCCGCGCATAAATATCTCCTTATGGGATGGGGGTTGGCTAGGGTATTGCCCATGCGCACCCCGCTTATCGACGCCGCCCTCGTCCTGACCGCCGCACTCCTCCTCGGCGCCTGTTCTCCGGCGGGGGAGGAGCCTGCCGCCGGCCCGGAAACCGCGGCCTCCATGGAGGCCGCGGTCTCGGAGCGCTCAGCCGACATGCCGGCAGAGGCAAATGACACGGACGTCCATTTCCTCGGCATGATGGTCCCTCATCATCAGCAGGCGATCGACATGTCCGACGTGCTCCTCGACTCCGACGTCATCGACCCGGAGGTACGGGACCTCGCGCAACGGATCCGCGATGGCCAGCAGCGCGAGAACGAGCGGATGAACGCGCTCGCCGACGAGTGGCGCATCGATGAGGACATGGAGCTGCACTCCCACCACATCGCCAACGGCATGGTCAGCCCCGGGGTGTACGAGACCTTCGCCCAACTGCAGGGTGAGGAACTGCGCACCCGCTTCCTCGAGCTGATGCATCTCCATCATGCCGAAGTCATCCGCATGACCCAGGACCAGGTGGACAACGGCGGTTACCAGCCGCTTCGTGACCTGGCCAACGAGATGATCGAGGTCCAGACCGCAGAGATGCGCGAGATGGAGGGTCTCTACGGCGGGGTGCCGGGGATGTAGCCGACGTCAGCCCCGCGGGACGACGTAATCGGCGAGTGTCGTCCCGCCCGGTTCCAACGCGGCCCAGGTGCCGGGTACATCGAGAAGTGCGATGGCGCTGGTGGGGAACTTTCGCTCCATGTCCACCCAGCCGGGGTGCTCGTCCCGCGGAGCCAGGCTGCGTGCGACGTCCTCCACGCCCGGCCAGTGGCCGAGCACCAGTGCGGTGCCGACAGATTCGGGCAGCTTCCGGAGGATCCTGAGGTAGTCGTCGATGGTTCCGCCATAAAGCTCGTCCTTGAAGGAGATCTTGTGCGTCGTGGCGCCTCCGACCTCTGCCCGCTCCCAGGTCAGGCGGGTGCGCACCGACGTGGAGATGAAGACGCGGTCTATCGTGCCGACGTGCTCCGACAGCCACTCGCCGGCGGCCTTCCCGTCGCGGCGGCCGCGCTTGTTCAGTGGACGCTGGTGGTCGGGCAGCGGTTCAGCCCAGGAGGACTTGGCGTGCCGCATGATCAGAAGTTGGTGGTGGGTAGGCATGCCCTCACCATATCCACCGCAACGCCAGGTCTGCTGTTGAACGCGAAGCCCCCCTCCCGGGTTATCACCACGGAAAGGGGGGCGCGGAAAGGCGTGCGGTCTAGGGCGTGTCTCCTAAAGCTCTGAGCCAGGTGAGCACAGCACAGAGCACGACGGCTCCACGATAAACCACGGCGAGTTTGTCATAGCGGGTGGCCAGGCCCCGCCACTGCTTGGCCAGGGCAAACGCCCGCTCGACAACATTGCGGCCCTTGTAGGCATGAGGGTCAAAGGCGGGCGGGCGCCCACCTTTGCTGCCTCTACGTTTACGGGCCGCGATACTGTCACGCTTTTCAGGAATGACCGCCACGATCCCCCGCTTACGCAGGTCACGCCGAATCACCGTCGTCGCGTAGCCACGGTCAGCCAGGACCGCATCCGGACGCGACCGCGCCCGCCCGGGACCCATGCGCGGGACGTGGATGTCGTCGAGCACAGCCTGAAGCATCGCACCGTCGTTGCGCTGCCCGCCGGTGACCACCACAGACAGGGGACGGCCGTGTCCGTCGACGCCGGCGTGAATCTTGCTCGACAGCCCACCGCGCGACCGGCCAATTCCGTGACCTGCTGGTTCAGTCAACGCCAGCGGCAGATTCTTGTGATTCGATCGAGCCCCCTGTGTCCTGCTCGGGCCGGGTCGTGTTCGTCGCGTGCTGGTGGGCACGCGCGATCGAGGCGTCGACGGAGACGTTCCAGTCGATCTTTCCTTCCGCATCGGCCACCGTCAGCAGGTAGGTCAGGACGGCATCCCACGTGCCGTCGGCGCAGTAGCGGCGGTGCCGTTTCCAGACGGTCTGCCAGGGGCCGTATTCATCGCGGGGCAGGTCCCGCCACGGGATTCCGGTGCGGTAGCGGTAGATGATGCCCTCAACGACCAGCCGACTGTTGTGAAAGGGACGACCCCGCTGCCCATCACTGCTGGGCAGAAGGCGCTCAACCGTCTCCCACTGGTGGTCGGTCAGGACGCGAAACCGACTTTTGGTGTCACTCACCGATCCAGTATCGCCCCACCGACCAACCTATTTAGGAGACACGCCCTAGCTGGTCAGGGGAGAGGATGCCGCCTCGCGTCCGGCCAGGTGGCCGAACACCAGGCCCAGGGCGATGGTGCCGCCGGCCCCGGCGTAGAAGCCCCGCGTGAGCGGGGAGCAGGACCTTCCTGCGGGAGGGACCGCAGGTCGCCCGGGATCATCCCAGCTCGCGCCGGGAGGGGATGTGATCGCCTGACAGGAGTCAGACTAACTCAGCTGCGCGCCCGCTTTCACCAGTTCCTGGAGGGTGGCCTCACCGCGCGCCTCGTCGACGGGCGCGCACATGTCGGTGAGCACGCGGACCTCGAAACCGGCCTCGAGTGCGTCGAGGGCGGTGGCGCGGACGCAGTGGTCGGTGGCGATGCCCACGAGGTCGAGCTTCTCCACGCCGCGTTCTTTCAGCCAGTCGTTCATGCCCACGCCGTCGGCCGCGCCTTCGAATCCGGAGTAGGCGGCGGTGTGCTCGCCCTTGCGGAAATACGCCTCGATGGTGTCGGTGCGCACGTCCTCGTGCATGGCGGCGCCCTCGGACCCGGCGACGCAGTGGACTGGCCAGGAGTCGACGAAGTCGGGGGTGGCGGAGAAGTGGCTGCCCGGGTCGATGTGCCAGTCCTGGGTGGCCACGATGTGGGCGTAGCTGGCGCCGTGGGAGGCCTGGTATTCGCCTATCCGGCGGGCGACCTCGTGGCCACGGTCGGTGGCGAGGGTCCCGCCGGGGCAGAAGTCGTTCTGGACGTCGACGATGACGAGTGCGGTCCTGGGGCTGGTCATGCGGCCCAGCCTAATGACAACCGCGGCGTCGACACGCTGTCGACGCCGCGGAAGCAGGTTAGGCGAGCCAGGCGATGACCTTGTCGGCCAGCACGTCTGCCGGGTCGGCGATGTCGAAGACCTGACCGGGCTCGTCGGGTTCCAGATCCTCGAGGGTGTCGAGCTGGGAGTCGAGGAGCGAGGTCGGCATGAAGTGGCCCGGGCGATGCGTCATCCGCTTGTCCAGCACGTCGCGGGTGCCGTGCACGTGCACGAACTTCGCGTCGGGCGCGGCCGCCCGGATGAGGTCGCGGTAGGAGCGCTTCAGGGAGGAGCATCCGATGATGCCGCCGTCGGGGTGGTCGGTGAGCCACCGGCCCACGAGCTCGAGCCAGGGCCAGCGGTCCTCGTCGGTGAGCGGGACGCCTGCGGCCATCTTGTCGATGTTGGCCTGCGGGTGCAGGTCATCACCGTCACGATAGGGCAGTTCCAGCTTCTCGGAGAGGAGGTGGCCGACCGTCGTCTTGCCGGATCCGGAGACCCCCATGACCACGATGTGATGGGGCATGGGGCTCACCAGTTGTGGACGGTGCCGTCGGCAAGCCGGTTGTAGGGCAGGTAGGCCTGCGCGTAGGGGAACTTCTCGGCTGCCTCGGGGTCGAACTCGACGCCCAGGCCCGGGGCGTCGCCCGGGTGGAGGTAGCCGTCCTCGAAGGTCAGGGACTCGTGGAAGACCTGCTTGGTCAGGTCGGAGTGCGGCATGTACTCCTGCAGGCCGTAGTTGTGGATGGACAGGCCCAGGTGCAGCTGGGCGGCGAAACCGATCGGGGAGACGTCGGTGGGGCCGTGGAAGCCGGACTTGATGCCGTACATCTCGGCGAAGTTCATCACCTTCTTCAGCGGGGAGATGCCGCCGAAGTGGGTGGAGGCGCAGCGGACGTAGTCGATGAGCTGCTCCTGGATGAGGTCCTTGATGTCGAAGATCGAGTTGAAGACCTCGCCGATGGCCAGCGGGGTGGTGGTCTGGCTGCGGACGTAGCGGAGGCTCTCCTGGTTCTCGGCCGGCGTGCAGTCCTCGAGCCAGTACAGGTCGTAGGGCTCGAGGGACTTGCCCAGCTGGGCGGCCTCGCGCGGGGTCATGCGGTGGTGGCCGTCGTGCAGCAGCGGCAGCTCGGGGCCGAACTCGTTGCGCACGGCCTCGAAGACGGTGGGGATGTGGCGGAGGTAGGCGCGGGTGTCCCAGTCCTCCTCCACGGGCCAGTCGCCACGGTTGGCGGGCTCGAAGTCATAACGCTCGCCGGAGGACTGCGTCTGGGCGGCGACGCCGTAGAGCTTCTCGATGCCCGGCACGGAGGTCTGCACGCGGATGGACTTGTATCCCAGCTCCATCTCGTAGCGGATGGAGTCGAACAGGGACTCGGTGTCGGTGCCGGAGGCGTGGCCGTAGGCGCGGCAGCCGGTGCGGGAGGCGCCACCGAGCAGCTGGTAGACCGGCATGCCGGCCATCTTGCCCTTGATGTCCCACAGGGCCATGTCGACGGCGGCGATGGCGGCCATGGTGACCGGACCACGGCGCCAGTAGGCCGAGCGGTACAGGAACTGCCAGGTGTCCTCGATGTTCCGGGAGTCGCGGCCCACCATGAGCTGTGCGACGTGCTCCTGGAGGTAGGCGGCCACCGCGAGCTCGCGGCCGTTGAGGGTGGCGTCGCCGATGCCGACCACACCGTCGTCGGTGGTCAGGCGGAGTGTGACGAAGTTACGGGAGGGGGAGGTGACGAAAACCTCTGCCTTGGTGATCTTGGCGGACATCGTCGGTCCTTTCTGTTTTCCGGGCGTCGCCCGGGAGCATGCGGGGTGGGTGGAGGAGGGGGAATCGGGCGCTACCTACATACTGCCTCAATTGGTAGCATCATCGCCAGGGGTTTCCTGGAATCGATGGCCCGGGAGGGACCGGTGTTCCGGGTACTTCCGCTGGTACATGTCGACGATGAGCTCCACGACCTGGGGGTATGTCATAGAGCCGGTGTTGATGACCAGGTCGTAGGACTCGTCGCCGTTGGGGTCCCAGCGGTAGAGCGCCTGCGACATCTCGGCCCGGATGCGGTCCTCCGCACGGCACTGCTCAGCCGCTTCGGAGGGCGACAGCCCGGTCTTGTCCATCACGCGTTCGATGCGCTTGCCCAGCGGGGCGATGAGGCGGACGTGCATCGCACCCACCACCTTGCCCAGCACCAGGGCGCCGTTGCGGCCCAGCACCACGCCGCCCTGGTCGACGGCCGCGATGACGTACCGGGTGTTCTCCGCAGCCATCCTCCGGTTCGCGGAGATCTCGGTTGCGGCGGCCAGGTCGGTGTTCTGCGAACCGCTGTAGGACACGGTGCGCAGCCAGCGGTCGAAGCCCGAGTCGCTGATGAGGTCGGAGGGATTCACCTGGGCCAGTTCCTCGGAGCTGAACTTCTGGCCGATGTAGGGCACGTTGAGTTCCTTCGCCAGCATCGGGGCGATGTCGCTGGCTCCGGAACCCCGCTGACCGAACACGGTGAGGATCGGTGGGTTCACGTCGCCTGCGCGACGCAGCAGGGTGTTGCGGCCGTCGCCGATGGCCTCGACGCGGACCCGGTCGACGTCGACGTCCTTGGTCTCGGCGACGGAGTTCTGGGTGCGACGCTCGTTGAGGTCGGAGACGACCTGTGAGTGCAGCTTCGCGTCGAGGGGGTAGGCGATGATGACGAGCAGTGCCAGGATCGCGAGGACCGCCGGGATGAGACCGGCGGAAATCCGGATGCCCTGCAGCGCCTGATCAGTCTGCTCGGGTGACATGGCGACGTAGCCCATGGCGCCCATGACCGCTAGTCCCAGCCAGCCGCCGACGCCCTGGCCGACCTTGCGGATGAACGAGAGGATGGAATAGGAGCCGCCCTCGGAGCGGATGCCGGCCTTCCATTCCCCGTAGTCGACGGTGTCCGCCTGCATGGAGAACATCAGCGCGTTGGTGCCGCCGGTGCCGATGCCCAGCAGGAGCCACGCGACGATGGCGATGGCCAGATTTCCGGACGGGATGAAGAAGATCAGGACATAACCGAGCACGGCGACGACCGCGCAGGCGAGGTAGCCGTTGCGCTTGCCCATGCGGACGGTGAGGGTGGGCACCAGCGTCGCAATCGAGATCGTGCCGACGGTGTTCGCCAGCATGAGATAGGTGAACCAGGCGGCGTTGCCGAGCACGTAGCGGGCGTAGTACAGACCCACGGCGTTCATGGTGAACAGGGCGGCGAGGAGGAAGAACGCACCCAGGCTCAGGATGAGCAGCGGGCGGTTCTGCCGCAGCATGGCGAAGGTCGCCCTGAAGGAGATCTTGCCCGGGGAACGCGGCACGACCTCCCGGGCGTTGGCGAAGCAGATCATGTAGAGGGCCACGGCGACAGCGCCGAGGATGAGACACGTGATCGTGAACTTCAACCGCACGTTGTCTGCGGTCGTGTCCTGGAACTGGGGGGCGACGACCGCCGACAGCAGGACGCCGGTGGTGGCGGACGCGATGGAACGGGCGCCGGAGAGCCGGGAACGATCGACCGGATCCTGGGTCATGGCTGCGGAGAGCGAGCCGTAGGGGATGTTGACGAAGGAGTAGGCGAGCTGGAAGGCGGCGTCGAAAAGGAAGATCCAGGCGACGGTCGCCGCACCGGACATCCCCGCCGGGGTGCTGAACAACAGGACGAAGACGACAGCCAGCGGAGTGGACCCGAAGAGGATCCAGGGGCGGAGCCGACCCCAGCGGGTGTTGGCGCGGTCGACGCTCTGGCCGGCGATGAGGTCGGCGACACCGGCCCAGACCTTGGTGATGCCGTAGATGGCGCCGGCGACGCCGGCGGACAGGCCGGCGATCTCCGTCATGTACATCGTCAGGAACATCGACGTCATCATGAACGACAGGTTGTTGGCGACGTCGCCGAGGGCGTAGGTGAACACCCGGTGGCCCGGCAGTTTGCCGGTGGTGGGAGCGTTCGGGGGCGCCTTGGTTGAGGTGGTCACGGTTTCTCCTCGGGGAGATCAGTGGGAGGGGTCGGGTTAACGGGCCCGGTGGTCGCGCCGTCCGTAGCGGGCGGCCTCCATCGAGGTCCAGCGCTCGCGCAGGTAACGGGCGGCGGCCTTCGGTCGGCGATCGCGGGTGAAGGCGCCCTTCTTGTTGCCGTCCACGCGCGCGAAGCCGTACTTGGTCTGGAAGTCGGCGAAGTTCCACATCTGCTCGCCGACGACCGCCTCGCACTCGTCGAAGACCTTGGAGTTCATCTTCAGGTAGGCGACCTGGTAGTCCTCGGTGAAGGGCTGGTCGTAGATGGAGTGCAGCCCGGCGACGGTGTCGGCGCCGTATTCGGTGATGATGATCGGCAGCCGGTACTTCTCCGTCCAGCCCTTGAGCTCCTCGGCGAACTTCCGCTCCGAGGTCTCCAGGTCGCCGGAGTCGACGTACCAGCCGTAGTAGCGGTTGAGCATGATGACGTCGAACATGCCGGTGATCCGGCAGACGTCGTAGGGGGCGAACATGACGTTGACGAAGCCGACGGGACGGGTGGGGTCGCACTCGCGGGTCAACTCCACGAGGGGGCGGAAGTAGTCGACGGACTTCGGGCTGGTGGTGTCCGGCTCATTGGCGATGGACCAGATGACCACGGAGGGGCGGTTCTTGTCACGGGCGACCAGCCGCCGGATCTCCTCCTTGTGGGTGGCCTGGGTGTCGTCGTCGACGTGGCCCTCCTCGTAGGTTTCCCCGCCGCCCGAGTCGAGGATGCCGCCGGCCATCATCCAGTTGAGGCCGACCGCCGGGGTTTCGTCGATGACGACGATGCCGTGCCGGTCGCAGTAGTCCATGAACTCCTCGGAGTACGGGTAGTGCGAGGTGCGCATGGAGTTCGCCCCGATCCAGCTGAGCAGCTCGGCGTCCTGGACCATGTGGGCGTTCGAGTGGGCCTTGCCGATGGTCTCGTGGTCCTCGTGCATGCCGAAGCCGGTGAAGTAGAAGGGTGTGTCGTTGATGAGGAACCGGTAGCCGTCGACACGCACGGTGCGCACCCCGAAATGCTGGGTGAAGATGTCGACGGGCCCGTCGGCGTCGTCGAGGAGCGCCACGACCAGGTCGTAGAGACCGCCGACGCCGGGGGTCCACAGGGTGACGTCCTCGATGTCCACGGTCCCCCGGGTGCCGCCGGCGCGGGCGACGACCTCGCCGGTCTGCTTGTCCACGACCGCGATCCGCACCGGTCCCTCCTCCGACTGCGCCACCTCCCAGGTGACGTGTCCGGTGGTGCCGGTGTAGTCGGTGGTGATGGTGACGTCTGTGACGTGGCGCGCCGGGCGGGAATACAGCAGCACGGAGCGGTGCAGCCCGGAGTAGTTGTAGAAGTCGTGCAGGTAGTTCTGCTGACGGCGGCCGTCGGGAAGCTCCCGGACCTCGCCGGGCGGGATGCAGGTGTTGTCGAGGCGGTTGTCCACGGCGACGGTGAGGCGGAAGGTGCCGCCAGGGGCGACCCGGTCGGTGATGTCGAACTCGAAGGGCATGTAGCCGCCCTTGTTCCGGCCCACCTCGACGTCATCGACGAAGACGACGGCATGGTGCGTGGCGGAACCGAAACGCAGGATGATGCGCTCGCCGTCCCAGCCGCGGGGCACACGCACGTCGCGTTGGTAGAACCAGTGGCCGACGTGGTTGCGGATGTCCTCGTCCGCGAAGAGGTCGTTGACGGAGCCGGGCACCGCGACCTCGCGGTTGCCGGGCAGAGAGTCCGCGTAGAGGCGGTCATCGATGCCGGTGTTGTCCCAGTCGACGGCGAAACGCCACATGCCGTCCAGGCAACGTATTTCTCGGGTGGCGGATTCGATGGCAGGCAGCATGTGGTGTCCTCTCGGGCGTTTCTAGTGGGTCAGTGCAGAGACGAAGGTGCGGATGAGTGCCAGCGCGTACGTGTCGGCCGCCAGCTCCTCGTCGAGAGCGGCGAGGAGTGCGGCGACGGGATCCTCGGAGCGACGCGCACGGTCGAGCACCTCGGCACGGGTGTCGGCGATGGTGTCGGTTTCCAGCAGGTAGGCGATCCACGCGGCGATGGAGTACGCCGCACCGTGTCCCATGGCGTTGTCGGCGCGCTGGGCCTTGAGGATGGGCACGGCACGCATGCGCTGCTTGGTGCCGCCGTCGATGCCGATCTGGGCGAGGCTGTGGCGGATGCGCGGGTTCTGGAAACGCTTGACCAGCTCCTTCTTGTAGTCGGAGATCCCCAGCCCGGGCGTCTTGAGGTACTCGGCGGCGTCCTCCCACAGATGTTCGACGCGATCGCGGATCTCCATGTCCCCGATCGCCTCGTCGACCGTCTCGTATCCCTTGAGCTGCCCGGCATAGGCCAGGAGCGAGTGCGCGCCGTTGAGCAGCCACAGCTTGCGACGCTCGAAGGGGTCGATGTCCGCGACGAATTCCACGCCGGCGTTCTCCCACGCAGGACGGCCCGCAGGGAACTCACCCTGGATGACCCACGAACTGAAGGGCTCGGTGACCACCGGGACGGCGTCCTCATAGCCGGTCTGGCGGGCCACGTCGGCCACGAGTTCCTCCGTGGTGGCCGGGGTGATGCGGTCGATGGAGGTCGAGGGGAAGGTGACGTTGTCGGCGATCCAGCCGGCGAGATCCGGATCGAGCGCGGTGGCGAAGCCGAGGACCGCGGCGCGCGTGGTGTCACCGTTGGCGGCGATGTTGTCGCAGCTCATGACAGCCAGGCCGCCGGCCTGTGCGTCTCGACGCGCCCTCAGCCCCGCCACGATCCGTCCGGCCGCGGACTTCAGCGGGGTCGGCTCTCCGGCGCGCAGGGCGGCCAGATCGGCGATGATGTCGGGCGACTCCTCGTTGAGGGTGAGGTCCTCCCTCAGGTGGTAGCCGGCCTCGGTGACGGTGAGGGTGACCACCGCGACCTGCGGGTCTGCGAGCAGCTCCACGAAACGCCCGATGTCACTGGCGGGACGGGCCTCGACGAGCGCGGTCATCAATTCGGGGGAGTCACCCTCCCCGGAGCGGGTGACCAGGGTGTACAGCCCGTCCTGCGCGGTCAGGTCCGGCGTGATGCCGGCGGTCTGGCCCGAGAAGGAGGCGTAACCCCACTGCGGGTTCGCCGGATCAGCCTCCGCTTTCTGGGTGTAGAACACCTGGTGGGCCCGATGGAAGGCGCCGAGACCCACGTGGACGAGTCGGACGGGTGCGGCGGGGGCATGGACGGTGGTGCGGTTGAGAGCGGTCACAGCTTGAACACCCTTCGGGGAGAGGAGTCGATGAGATCGACGATGATCTCGGCGGCCCGGTCCTCGGAGAGGCGGTGCTCGCCGACGAGGCGGGCGAGGTAGGCGGCGTCGACGCGCCGGGAGGTGTTGTGGCGCGCCGGGATGGAGCAGTAGGCGCGGGTGTCGTCGATGAAGCCGGAGTAGCGGGAGAAGCCGGCGGCGCCGGTCGTGGCGGAGCGGTAGCGATTCATGGCGTCGATTTCGTCGATGAACCACCAGGGCGCACCCAGGTAGACGCTGGGGTAATAGCCGGCCAGCGGGGCGAGCTCGCGGGAGAAGACCGTCTCATCCATGGTGAACAGGACAAAGTGGAAGTCGGGGTTCTCGCCGAAGTCGCTGAGCAGGGGCTGCAGGCCGGTGGTGTAGTCCAGGCTGAAGGGGATGTCGTGGCCCGTGTCGGCGCCGAAACGCTTGAAGGCGGAGGCCGAGTGATTGCGGTGCACACCCGGGTGGAGCGTCATGACGAGGTGGTCGTCCCGGCTCATCTCCGCGAAGCGGTAGGTCATGTTCGCCTCGAAGGCCAGGGCCTCCGCGCGGGTGGCGGTGCCGGCGCGACCCTTGTCTAGGATGCGCTGCGCCTCCGCGTCATCCAGCGGGTGGGCGTCTGCGTTGTGGGTACCGTGGTCGGCGCTGGTCGCGCCATGGTCGATGAAGTACCGGCGACGGTTGCGCAGCGCCTGCAGGTAACCGCCGTAGCCGGTCTGCCCGTCGCCGGCGGTGTCGATGAGCTTCTCGACGTTCTCCGCGAACCCCACGTTGTACATCTTGGTGTAGGCGTCAGGCCGGAACGTGGGCAGCACACGCGGGCTGAACTCGGGGTCCTCGGCGAGGGTCCTGTGGTGCGCGAGATCGTCCAACGGGTCGTCGGTGGTGGCCAGCACCTCCAGGCCGAAGGCCTCCGCGAGGGCCCGGGGGCGGAAATCCGGGCGGGCGATGACTTCGGACAGCTCCGCGTAGAGCTCGTCCGCGTCGTCGGTGGCCAGACGGTCGGGGTTGATGTCGAAGACGTGCTCGAACTCCTGCTCCAGCCAGTAACCGGAGGCGGTGCCCGCGAACATGGGCCAGTGGTGGACGAAGATCCGCCAGGCCGCCTGCTTGTCGGCGTCGGACCCGCCGACGCCGAGGTCGGCCAGATCGACGCCCGCGGAGTGCAGGACGCGGGTGACGTAGTGGTCCGGGGTGATCAGCAGGGTGGTCGGGTCGGCGAAGGGTTCGTCGTGGACGAACATGGCAGGGTCCAGGTGACCGTGCGGGGAGATGACCGGAAGATCCTCGACGTGGGCCAGCAGCCGACGGGCTATGGACCGGGTACCGGGATCCACCGGCAGCAGCCGGTCGGGGTGCGCAGCGTGTGAGGTACTCATGATGTCATTCCACCCGTTGATCCACGTCATAAACAACGAGTTGCAGATAGTTGCCTCACGCTTATCTGCAGGTCAGGATGGTGTTACTCCCGGGTGCGCAGGCTCGATCCGCGGACGATGAGTCTCGTGGGCAGCACCCGGGGCTTCGCCGAAGGCCCCTTCACCCCGCGGATGACGGCCATGAGGTTCGCGGCCGCCACCCGTCCCAGCGACCGGAGGGGACCGGCGATCGTCGTCAGACCGGGGTGGACCAGCGAGGTGATCTCGGTATTGTCGCAACCGACCACCGCCACGTCGCGGGGCACGTCCATGCCCGCGCGGTGAGCCTGGTCGAGGAAACCGATGGCCACCAGATCGTTGAAGCAGATGACGGCGTCGGTCGGGTTCTCCCGCCACAACTCGAAGGCACGACGTCCGCCCACTGTGGTCGGTTGGGCGACACGCTGCTGGCGCATCGTCACCCGTGACAGGCGGGCGGCGGTCTCCGGGGGCAGCAGGACGCCGCGGGTGAAGGGGACGGGTTCCCGGCTGGCGGTGACGGCCTCGGGATCGGCGGCGTCGAGAAGCCCCCGCCAGCGGGAGGCGTCGGCCCACGACTCGGTGGGCCCCGCCAGGTAGGTGATGGAGCGCACGCCCTGGCTCTCCAGGTGTTCGACGGCCCTGATCGCGCCTTCGTAATTGTTCACCAGCACGCTCGGTACCCCCGGGACCGGCCGGTTGATGCACACCGTGGGTATTGTGCGCGCGATCTTCTGGATGTCGCCGTTGGCCAGGCGGGTGGACGCGAGCAGGAGTCCGTCCACGGTCGGCATGAGGAGCTCCACCGCCGTCTTCGCCCGGGGCACGGAGCCCTGGGTGTCGGTCACGGTCAGCAGCATCCCCTCCAGGCGTGCGGCGTGTTCCGCCCCGCGGAAGACCTCCTGGAAGAAGGGGTTGGTGATGTCGGCGACCACCAGGCCCAGGTTCCGGGCCTGCCCCTTCGCCGACGCCGAACCGATGGTCTCCACATCCAGGCGGTAACCCAGCTCCTGCGCGGCACCCCGCACCTTCTCGGCCGTGCGGAAACTCACCCGGTCCGGGCGCGAGAACGTCCGCGACACCGTCGACGGCGACACCCCCGCCAGCCGGGCGATGTCGTAGATGGTCGCGCCCCTGTCAGAGCCTTCTGCCATGTCCCTGAGCCTATCCATCTCCGGCCGACTTCGTCAGCAGGAGGCAGCGCCGTAGGTAGGCTCGGCGGAATGAAGCCACCCATCCCCGACTATCTCACCGACATCCTCGATCACGTGCGCGGCGAAGAAGGTGGCGACGTCGCCGGCTACATCCGGGAGCTTCGCGACGCCGATCCGGACCTCCTCGCCCTGGCACTGTGCACCACCAGCGGTCACGTCTACGCCGCCGGGGACGCGGACGTGGAGTTCACGATGCAGTCGATCTCCAAGCCCTTCGTCTACGCGCTGGCACTCCAGGAACTCGGCCCGGACGCGGTCAACGGGGTCGTCGGAATGGAACCCTCCGGCGAGGCCTTCAACGAGCTCTCCCTCGACCAGAACGACAACCGTCCCGTCAACCCCATGATCAACGCCGGGGCGATCGCAGTCAACCAGCTCATCAACGGCGAGGACTCGAGCGTGGAGGACCGTCTGGAGAAGATCCGGGCCCTCTTCTCCCGCCTGGCAGGCCGTGAACTCCAGGTCGATCACGGTCTCTGCGCATCCGAGATGGCCACCGCCGACCGCAACCTCTCCATCGCCCACATGCTCCGTAACCACGACATCATCCACGACGAGGCGCACGATGCCGTCCTCAGCTACACCGGGCAATGCTCGATCCTGGTCACCACCCGCGACCTGTCGGTCATGTCCGCCACGCTCGCCGGCGGCGGCGTCCAACCCGTCACAGGGGAGAGGATCCTCACGCCCGAGGTCTGTCGACTCACCCTCGCGGTGATGAGCTCCGCCGGCATGTACGACGGCGCGGGCCGCTGGATGGCGGGCGTGGGGATCCCCGCGAAGTCCGGGGTCGCGGGCGGACTCATCGGCACCCTGCCCGGACAGCTGGGCATCGCCACGTTCTCCCCGCGCCTGGATTCCCAGGGCAACTCCGTCCGCGGGGTCAGGATCTTCGAGCGGCTGTCCCGGGACATGGGCCTGCATCTCATGTCGGCCGACCACCACTCCGTGCCCGGGGTGCGTTCCATCACCCGCGAGGGTGACTCCACGATCATTCGCCTCCAGGGCACCATCAACTTCACCGCGGCCGAGAACATCCTCCACGAACTGGGTGACCACAGCCTGGGTGGAAAGGAGCTGATTCTCGACGTCTCCCGGGTGACCTCCTTCAACCTCATGGGACGCCGCATGGTCAAGGAAGGACTGCGTCGGCTCCGGGAAAAGGGCTTCGCCTGTGCCATCCACGACCCGGAGGGAGTCCTCACTGACCTGGAGTTCTCCGACGGAACCTACGCGGACACGGTGGCCGTGCTCCCTTGACAGGGCACCGGGGGCCGGGCAAACAAAAAGGACCAGGCCGCGGGGGCCTGGTCCTGTTGTGCGCCATCAGGGAATCGAACCCCGAACCCTCTGATTAAGAGTCAGATGCTCTACCAATTGAGCTAATGGCGCAGATGTTATCCGTGCATTCCGTTTGTTCCGGAATGTCTTGGCAACGAGGAAAAATATAACAGGCTTTGTTGCAGTTAGTAAAATCGGCAGGTCAGGACGGTTTTTTCAGGTCGCTGGAACGTGTCTGGACCTGATGTGTTGGCCGGGTGGCCGGAAGGGCGATAACCTGAACGGAGTTCATAAGAAATGGTCGATATGGTCTGTGCTGAGTCAAGAGGTCAAGAGTGAAGTTCAGGATCCCCCTCGCCGGACGGGGCAGTGCAGTACTGATGGTGGCGGCTCTGACGGTGGGGACGTTGACGGGCTGCACGATTGACAGGGCGTCGTCGGTGAGCGAGACGCAGTCCCGGGTCGTGGAGAGCGCCGCGGCGCCGGAGATCTCGGTGCGTGACGGGGCGGAGGATGTGGATCCTTCCCGGCCGGTGACGGTGACGTCGGCCGAGGGCCTGAAAAAGGTCACCATGACCAACCAGGACGGCAAGGTGGTCGAATCCGAGTTGTCCACCGACGGAACGCAGTGGTCGACGGCGGAGGTGCTCGGCTACCACCGCACGTACACGATCACGGCGGAGGACCGTGGCGGGCAGACGGCGACCACCACCTTCAGCACCGTGAGCCCGGTGAGCACGACCGGGGTGGCACTCGCACCGCTGGAAGACTCCACGGTCGGCGTCGCACAGACGATCACTCTGCGCTTCGGCACCGCAGTGAAGGACCGGCAGGCGGCGCAGGACGCCATCACCATCACCACGTCCCCGGAGGTCGAGGGTGCCTTCTACTGGCTGAACAACTCCGAGCTGCGCTGGCGGCCGAAGGAGTTCTGGACCCCGGGTACCCGGGTGGACGTCCGGGCGGACGTCTACGGTGCGGACCTCGGCGGGGGAGTGTACGGCTCCCAGGACAACGGGACCAGCTTCACCATCGGCGAGGACGTCCGCACCGTGGTCGACGACGCCACCAAGTCCATGACCGTCTACCGCAACGGCGAGGCCCTGCGCACCATCCCTGTTTCGCTGGGCGCCGACAAGTGGGCGACCCCGAACGGCACCTACGTCATCGGCGACAGGCATGAGTCCCTCGTCATGGACTCCACGACCTTCGGCCTGGCGTATGACCAGGGCGGTTACCGCACCGAGGTGGACTACGCGACGCAGATGTCCTGGTCCGGCATCTACGTCCACGCCGCCCCGTGGTCGGTGGGCGATCAGGGCAGGCGGAACGTCTCGCACGGCTGCATCAACGTCACCACCGAGGCCGCCGCCTGGTTCCAGGACGTGGTCAAGCGTGGCGATCCGGTCGAGGTCCGCAACACCGTCGGGGATGTGCTGTCCGGCTACGACGGCCTCGGCGACTGGAACATCCCCTGGGAGACCTGGCGGAAGGGTAACGCGGACGACACCTCCAGCTGGTGACCACCTGGCATGGTGGGGTCATGCGCTTCTCCGTTCTTGACCGTGCCCACGCCATCGCCGGGATCAGCGAATCAGAGGTGCTCCGGGGTGTGGTCGACCACGCCCGTTCGGCCCAGGCGCTGGGGTTCCGTCGCTTCCTCCTCGCGGAACACCACGCAGTGCCCGGCCTGCCGGGCTCGCAACCTGCGCTGCTCGCCACCGCCGTGGGCGCCGCCACCGACTCGATCCGGATCGGCACCGCGGGCATCATGCTGCCCGATCACCAGCCGCTGATAGTGGCCGAGCAGATCGCCACACTGGAGGCCCTGTACCCGGCGCGTGTCGACGCCGGCATCGGCTCATCTCTCGGCTTCACCGCTCCCGTCCGCGCCGCGCTTCGCCAGGGGGATGTGGCGGAACTGAAGAAGAGATACCCCGCTGACCTGCGCGAACTCATCAGCTATCTGCGTGGCGACGCCGCCGTCACCGCCCGCCCGGCCAACGAGGGCGCCACTCCCGTGTTCCTTCTCGCGGGTTTCCGCTCGGTGCTCCTGGCCGCCGAACTCGGGCTCGGGGTGATCCTCGGCGGCCCCAACCAGGTCGACGCCGCCAGGCTCTACCGGGAGAACTTCCGTCCCGGGCTCATCGGCGCCCCGCACGTCATCCTCTCCGGCAATGTCGCCGTCGCGGACACGGGGGAGGCTGCCCGCGACCTGCTCATCCCCGAGGCGTGGGCGCAGGCGAAGGCGCGTTCCACCGGCTCCTTCGACAGCCTGCGGCCGCTTTCGGAGCTCGACGAGTCGACGCTCAGCGCCCGGGAACGCCGCCGGATCGGGGAGTTGCTGGACACCGGCATCCACGGCACGCCCGCGCAGGTCGCCGCCCGCCTCCGGCCGCTTCTCCGCGCCACCGGCGCGCAGGAGATCCTCATCACCGGTGGCATGAGCGACCTCGCGGGCCGTGCGCGTTCCGAGGAGCTGCTCGCGGAGCTGGCCGCTAGGGCGTAGGCGTGCCGCCGGTGACTCCGAGGGTCTCGCCCATGACGTAGGAGGCTTCATCGGAGGCGAGGAACACGAACGCGCCAGCCAGCTCGGCGGGCTGTCCCGCGCGGCCGAGCGGTGAGTGCTGGCCGAAACCCTCGATCTTGTCCTGCGGCTGGCCGTGGCTGGGCTGCAGGGGAGTCCACACCGGGCCCGGGGCGACGGCGTTGACCCGGATGCCCTCCGGTGCGAGCTGCACCGCCAGCCCCTTGGCGAGATTGTTCATCGCCGCCTTGGTCATGGCGTAGTCGAGCAGGTGGGGGGAGGGTTGGTACGCCTGGATCGAGGAGGTGAAGATGATGGCGGAGCCGGGCTTGAGGTGTGGCAGGGCCGCCTTGGTCACCCGGTAGGAGCTGTAGATGTTGGACTTCATGGTGGCGTCGAAATCATCGTCCGGGATGTTCCTGATCCCGTCGTGCCAGATCTGGCGGGAGGCGTTGTTGACCAGGATGTCCAGGCCGCCGAAGGTCTCGACGGTCTTCTCCACGATCTCCTCGCAGTGCTTCAGCTCCTGCAGGTCCCCGGGAAGTGCCAGGGCCTGCTGGCCGGCGTCCTCGATGGCCCTGATGATCTTCTCCGCGTCGGGCTCCTCCTCGGGGAGGTAGGCGATGGCGACGTCCGCGCCCTCCCGGGCGTAGGCGATGGCCACGGCGGCGCCGATGCCGGAGTCGCCGCCGGTGATCAACGCCTTCCTGCCCTGGAGGCGACCGCTGCCCCGGTAGGTCTCCAGACCCAGGTCGGCCTGGGGGTCGAGCTTGGCGTCCAGGCCCGGGTGGGGCTGGGTCTGTTTCGGCGGGTCGATCTTCGGATGGAGGGTGCGGGGGTCGTTGAGGGCGGCCATGGTCACTCCTATAAGGTCTCGACGATGTGTGACCCAGGTTACCGGATGGGGTGGCGTGCGTCGCCCCCCTGCTAGCGTTGGTGCCGCGTGACACGGGGTGCCGCCTGCTGGCAGCTGAGAACATACCCGTCGAACCTGATCCAGTTAATGCTGGCGAAGGGATTGTCCACTGTCCTTGAAGGACTCCTTGAAGGACCCGGAAATACTTTCGCCCTTTCCTTGAGAAAGGCGTCTACATGACCACCACTGCACCAGCGATATCCGAGCAGATCGTGCTCGTCACCGGCGGGGCCCGCGGCCTCGGCCGGGCAATATCTGAGGCGTTCCTGCGCGAGGGCGCGAAGGTCGTCGTCAACTACTTCTCCAGCGGGGAGGCGGCCGCGGCACTCGTCGGGGAGTATCCCGGCCGGGCGGTCGCCATCCGGGCGGACGTCCGTGACCGTGCGCAGGTCGATGCGCTGTACGTGCAGGCCAGGGAGTTTTTCGACGCCCCCGTCACCACCGTGGTCAACAACGCCCTGGTGGACTTCTCCTTCGACGGCGATGCCCGCCCCAAGGCCGAGGAGATCACCTACGGGCGTTTCCAGGATCAGTTCGCCGGCGCGATCCAGGGTGCCCTCAACGTCATCCAGGCCGCGCTGCCCGGTTTCGATGAGTTCGGTTCGGGACGTGTGATCACGATCGGCACCAACCTCTTCCAGTACCCGGTGGTCCCGTACCACGACTACACCGCGGCGAAGGCCGCGCTGCTCTCCCTGACGCGCACCTTCGCCGCGGATCTGGGGCCGCGGGGTGTCACGGTGAACATGCTCTCGGGCGGGTTGCTGCGCACCACCGATGCCAGTGCGGCCACCCCGGACGAGGTCTTCGACCTCATCGCGGCCTCCACTCCGCTGCAGTCGGTGACCACGCCCGCCGAGTTCGCCGACGCGATCCTGTTCTTCGCCTCCCCGTGGGCACGTTCCGTCACCGGCCAGAACCTGGTCGTCGACGGTGGACTGGTGAAGGACTAGAAGCCGTGCACATCAATCTCTTCGCCTTCGCAGCAGGTCACCACACCTCCGCGTGGCGGGCCCCTGACTCATCCTCGGGCAGGCTCGGCGACATCACCTACTGGGAGCACCTCGCCCGGGTGGCTGAGCGGGGCCGCCTCGACGCCGTCTTCCTTGCCGACGGCCAGTCCGCCGACCTCGACGGCGTCGGGTCCGGCCCGCTGTGGTTCCTGGAACCGGTGACCACCCTGACGGCGCTGGCCCGCGCGACCGAACGCATCGGCCTGGTGACGACCATCTCCGCCTCCTTCTGGTCGCCCTTCCACGCCGCGCGCATGCTGGCCAGCCTCGACCACATCTCGGGAGGCCGCGCCGGGATCAACGTGGTGACCTCGATGAATGACTCCGAGGCGCGTAACCACGGTATGCCCGCGCTGCCGCCGCACGCCGAGCGTTATGCCCGCGCGGAGGAGTTCATCTCCGTGATCAACCGCCTGTGGGACTCGTTCCCCTCTGCGGCGGTGCTCGACGATGCTTCCACGCGGTGGGGTGATTCCGCCCGCTTGTCGACGCTCGATCACTCCGGGGACTTCTTCGCGGTCGCCGGTCCGCTCAACATCCCGGCGCCACCCCAGGGGCGTCCGGTGCTCTTCCAGGCCGGGGCCTCGGATCCAGGCCGAAACCTGGCGGCGAGACATGCCGAAGGCGTCTACGCCGTCGCCTGGGATCTGGAGATGGCCCGCGAGTACCGTCTCGACGTGCGTCGTCGCGCCGAGGCGGTAGGCCGGGACCCTGATGAACTCGTGGTCATGCCCGGTCTGGTCACCTACGTCGCCCGCACCGAGGAGGAGGCCCGGGAGAAGCAGCGCGCACTCAATGCGCTGCTTCCTGTGGCCGACGCCCTGAAGGGGCTGTCGTATTTCATCGACCAGGACACCTCCGGCTGGGAACTGGATGCCCCGGTTCCCGCACTGCCGCCGCTGGCGGAGTTCACCGGCCCCGCCGGGCGTTACGCCACGATCCTGCGCATCATCGAGTCGACGCACCCGACCGTGCGTGAGCTGCTCGGCTACCTCGCCGCCGGCGGCGGTCACGCCACCTTCGTGGGCACCCCGGAACAGATCGCCGACGAGATGCAGCGCTGGGTCGACGGCGGTGGCGCAGACGGGTTCAACCTCATGCCACCCTCGCTGCCTGCGGGTATCGAGGACTTCGTTGACCTGGTCATTCCCGTCCTCCAGGAGCGGGGCCTGTTCCGGACGGAGTACGCCGGCGCGACGCTGCGGGAGCACCTCTCGGACTAGTTCTCCAGCAGCAGTGCCTCGCCCTGGCCGCCGCCACCGCACAGGGCGACACCCGCCCGGTGGGCTTCGCCCCGGCTGAGCAGGTGGGCGACGTGTGTGACCAGGCGTGCGCCGGATGCGCCGATGGGGTGGCCCAGCGCGATGGCGCCGCCGTGCGGGTTGACCACCGCAGGGTCGATGCCGAGCTGATTGGTCGAGCACACGCCGACGGCGGCGAAGGCCTCGTTGATCTCCACGACGTCGAGATCCCGGGCCTCCCAGCCCTGGCGCTCCAGCGCCTGTGCCAGGGCATTGGCCGGCTGGACCTGCAGGGAGGAATCCGGGCCGGCCACCTGGCCGACTGCGCGGACGGTGGCGAGCACCGGCCAGCCCTTCTCCTCCGCGAGCGCCCGGGTGGTCAGCACGGTGGCGGCGGCGCCGTCGGAGATGGGGGAGGAGTTGCCCGCGGTGATGGTGCCCTCCTTCTCGAAGGCCGGGCGAAGCGTGCCCAGGCTCTCCTCGGTGGAGTCGGGGCGGATGCCCTCATCCTGCTCGATCGTCGTCTCGCCCTTGCGGCCGGAGATCACGACGGGCACCACCTCGGCAGCCATGGTCCCGTTCTCCCAGGCTGCGGCCGCTTTCGCGTGTGAGGTGGCGGAGAAACGGTCCTGTTCCGCGCGGCTGGCGGGGTGCTGGTCGGCGTAACCCTCGGTCATCGTGCCCATGGAGACGCCGAGCTCTGCGTCGGTGAGCCCGTCGAGCGCCATGTGGTCGACCAGGGAGGCAGGGCCGAACTTGTGGCCCCGGCGGCTGCCGGGCAGCAGATGCGGGGAGTTCGACATGGACTCCATGCCTCCTGCGACCACGACGTCCGCTTCGCCCGAGCGCAGCAGCCGGGCGGCGTCGATGATCGCGCTGAGCCCGGAGAGGCAGACCTTGTTGAGGGTCGTCGCGTGTGCCCGCTCGGGCAGGCCGGCCTTGCGGGCGGCCTGCTTGGCGGGGTTCTGTCCGGCGCCGGCCTGGAGGACCTGGCCCATGAGGACGGCGTCGACAAGCTCGGGATCGATACTCGCCTGGTCGAGTGCCCCGCGGATGGCGGTGGCCCCGAGTTCGGTGGCGGCCAGGGGGGACAGGCCGCCGAGAAGACGTCCGAAGGGGGTGCGTGCTGCGCCGACGATGACGATGTCCTGCGGCTGGTGGGTGCTGTTCATGGTTGCTCCTGGGAGAGTCGTGCAGTTTCGAGGGAACCCTGCGGCAAGTGTGCTGCAAAGTGGGCGATCGTGCAAATGTGACGCAGATTAAAGAATTTTGGCGAAAGTGATTGCAAACACATCGGGGCGGGGCTACAGTCGCAATCAGTGAATGAACGTTCACTCACTCTGAATCACTATTCACGCAGTTTCGAACCCCTCCCCTTTAACCCCGCTTGAAAGGCACCTCATGGCCACCACGACCGCACCAGGAACGGCGTCCCGCCAGGACGCCGACACGGAGGCGCGCAACGCCCGCCAGGACGTGCGCACCCGTCAGCTGCTCGATGCCGCAGCGCGGCTGATGCAGCAGACCGGTTCCCACCAGGTGTCCATGAAGGCCATCGCCGATGAGGCCGGAGTCTCCGTCGGCCTGATCTACCGCTACTACGACAGCAAGGAGGCCCTCGTCCGGGCCGTCATCATCGGAGTCCTCGATGAGATGGCCTACAACATTCCCCGGGCGATTGAGCCCGTGGAGGACCCCGTCCGCAAGGTGGCCGCCGCCTTCACCGCCTACGCCGAGGTGATCCGCGACAACCGCCGAGCCACCCTCCTGACCTACCGGGAAACCGCCTCGTTGGACCGTGAGAGCCAGGACCTGATCAAGAGCCTGGAGATGCAGACCGGCCAGCCGATGCTGCAGGCCACCCAGGGAGCGATCGAGGCGGGCCTGTTCCGCCCCATGAACGCCCGTGTCTTCTCCTACGACCTGCTCATCATCGCCCACTCATGGGCACTGAAGTACTGGTACTTCTCCGAGCGCATGAGCTTCGAGGACTTCGTGTCCACCCAGCTCTCCATCGCCCTGTACGGCGCCCTGCTGCCGGAGTACCACGACACCTACGCGGACCTGCTCGCAGGCCCGCAGCCGCCCGCCGACCAGCAGTGACCTGTAACCGACAGCCCTGAAGAACCCAGAAGAAGAGGAACGACCTGAGATGAACGCACCGCAGTTTGAGGACATCACCTACGAGCGTCGCAACGCCGCCGCCGTGATCACGATCAACCGTCCGCAGCGCTACAACGCCTTCCGGTCCCAGACCGTCGAGGAACTGATCAAGGCCTTCAAGATGGCCTGGGCGGACCGCGGCGTACAGGCGGTCATCCTCACCGGCGCCGGCGAGAAGGCCTTCTGCTCCGGCGGCGACGTCAAGCAGCGCGCCGAGACCGGCGACTACGGCCCGAGCGAGTCCGGCCTCTTCGAGATCGGCCTGCTGCACAAGACCATCCGCGACATCCCCAAGCCCGTCATCGCCGCAGTCAACGGCATCGCCATCGGCGGCGGCCACGTCCTTCACGTGCTGTGCGACCTCACGATCGCCTCCTCCACCGCCCGCTTCGGCCAGTCTGGCCCCAAGGTCGGCTCCTTCGACGCCGGCTTCGGTTCCGCGTACCTCGCCCGCATCGTCGGCGAGAAGCGGGCCCGCGAGATCTGGTACCTGTGCCGTCAGTACGACGCCGAGACCGCGAAGAGCTGGGGCCTGGTCAACGAGGTCGTCGCGCCGGAGAAGCTCCTCGACGAGGCACTGGCCTGGGCCGACGAGATCGCCGAGAAGTCACCGACCGCCATCCGCTTCCTCAAGCAGTCCTTCAACGCCGACACCGACCACCAGGCCGGCCTGTCCAACATGGCGATGTCCGCCCTCGACCTCTACGTGGTCTCCGAAGAGGGCATGGAGGGCGCCAACGCCTTCGCCGAGAAGCGCATGCCTGACTTCGCCGCCAAAGTCGCCCACCACTAGAAGAGGTCGGAACCATGGATTTCACCATTGACGCCGCGATGCAGCGCTACATCGACGAGGCCTGTTCCTTCGCCGAGCAGATCGCCCCGGACACCCGGCAGCGGGAACAGGACCGCAGGATCGACGTGGAACTGCGCAAGGAGATGGGCGCACGCGGACTCATCGCCCCCGAACTCCCCAGGGAGCTGGGCGGTCAGGGCGAGCGCGCCCTGACCTCGGGCATGATCATCGAGCAGATCTCCCGCGCCGACCTCAACGTCACCTACGTCCAGGTGGTCGGCTCCCTGGTCGCACAGGTCATCGCCCGTAACGCGCAGAAGTCCGTCGCCCAGAAGTGGGTGCCCAGGATCGCCAGCGGCGAGGACATCGTGGCCATCGGCCTGTCCGAGCCCTCCGGCGGCTCCGACGCCGGCAACCCGCAGATGACCGCCCGCCGGGAGAACGACGGCTGGGTGATCAACGGCACCAAGTCCATGTCTTTCGCCCTCCACGCCGGCGCCACCGTCATCTTCGCCCGCACCGAGGAGGGGCGCCGTGGCCGCGGCATCAGCGCCTTCCTGGTCGAGCTCGACCGCGACGGCATCACCAGAACCGCCACCAACGACATGGGCACCGTCTCCGTGGGGCGCGGTTTCGTGGAGTTCGATAACGTCCGGATCCCCGGGGAGAACCTCCTCGGCGCCGAGGGGCAGGGCTTCACCGAGGTCATGCAGGGCTTCGACTTCTCCCGCGCCCTGATCGGCCTGCAGGTCATCGGCGCCGCCCAGGTCACCCTCGACGAGACCTGGCAGTACACCAGCCAGCGGCAGGCGTTCGACCAGCCCATCAGCAAGTTCCAGGGCGTGTCCTTCCCGCTGGCGGAGGCCGACACCATGCTCACCGCCGCCCGCGTCCTGTGCCAGAAGACGCTGTGGCTCAAGGACGCCAACCTGCCGCACACCAAGGAAGCCGCCATGTGCAAGTGGTGGGCCCCCAAGGTCGCCTACGACGTGATCAACCAGTGCCTGCTCTCCCACGGCCAGTTCGGTTACCTCCGGGACTACCCGATCGAGCAGCGCATGCGCGACGTCCTCGGCCTGCAGATCGGCGACGGCACCGCCCAGATCATGAAGCTGATCATCGCCCGCCAGAACCTCGGCCGCGAGTTCGCGCCCTAAACCACCACACACCACGCCACACACCACCTGGAGAAAAGTATGAGCAACGACAAGCACCTCAACGGCCTGATCTGCATCGTCACCGGCGCAGCACAGGGAATCGGCAAGGGCATCGCCCAGCGACTGGTCGAGGACGGCGCCACCGTCGTCGTCGCCGACCTCAACGGAGAAGCCGCCTCGGCCACCGCCGCGGAGCTGGGCAATGACTCCATCGGCATCACCGTGGACATCACCGACCGCGCCGCCGTCGACGCCATGGTCGAGCAGGCCGTAGAGAAGTACGGGCGTATCGACGTCCTGGTCAACAACGCCGGCTGGGACAAGATCGGCCCCTTCCTCGAGATCGAGCCGGAGGTGTGGGACCGCATCATCAACATCAACCTCTACGGCTCCCTCCACTGCTCCCAGGCAGTGGCCCGCAAGATGGTCGACCAGGGCAAGGGCACCATCATCAACATCGGTTCCGACGCCGCCCGCGTCGGCTCCTCCGGTGAGGCCGTCTACTCGGCCTGCAAGGGCGGCCTCGTCTCCTTCACCAAGACCCTGGCCCGTGAGCTCGCCCGCTACGGCGTCACCGCCAACGCCGTCTGCCCCGGCCCGTCCGACACCCCGCTGTTCGCCCAGATCTCCGAGGAAAACCCGAAGCTGCGTGCCGCCCTGGAGAAGTCCATCCCGCTGCGTCGCCTCGCACAGCCCGAGGACCTGGCCAACGCCGTCTCCTTCTTCGCCTCCCCCGACACCTCCTACGTCACCGGTCAGACGCTGTCTGTCTCCGGTGGACTGACGATGATCTAGCGGCACCAGCCGGCCCCTGAAAGGACACCATGACCATGCGTACCAACTTTGACATGCTGATCACCGACGAAGAGATCCAGAAGAACACCGAAGCAGGTTTCTGGAAGAACCGTCTCCTCATCGACTACTTCGACGAAGCGGTCGCCGCCCACCCCGACAAACTGTGCACCGTCGAGCCGAACAACCGGCACAACTACGCCAGGCTCGCCGAGGACGTCGACATCGCGGCGCATGCCCTCCTGGAGATCGGGGTGCAGCCGACCGACGTCGTGGGCATCCAGCTCCCCAACTGGTACGAGTGGCTGGTGATCCACCTCGCGGCGATGCGCGTCGGAGCCATCACCAACCCCCTCATCCCGATCTACCGCGACCGCGAGATCGGCCACATGGCCAAGACCGCGAAGGTGTCGGTGCTCTTCGTCCCGGAGACCTTCCGCCGCTTCAACTACATGGACATGGTCGACCGCCTCCGCGACGACCTCCCTGATCTCCGCAAGACCATCGTGGTGCGCGGCCAGAGCCAGCGGAAGGGCTTCGAGCTCTTCGAGGACTTCCTCGAGCTCGGTCGCATCCGCCGGGACGAAAACCCCGCTGACTTCGCTCCGCTGCGCCCGGGCCCGAACGACCTGGCGCTGATCATGTTCACCTCGGGCACCACCGGTAAGCCCAAGGGCGTCATGCACACCCACAACAACGTGCTCGCCGGCGCGCTGCCCTGGCCCGACAAGCTGGGCCTGGACGACTCCTCCGTCATCCACATGGCCTCCACCTTCGGCCACCTCACCGGCTACCTCTACGGTGTGAGCCTGCCGATCATGCTCGGTGCGACGGGTGTGTTCCAGGACATCTGGGACGTCGACTACTTCGTCTACCTGGTGGAGAAGTACAAGATCAACCACACCTCCGGCGCCGCACCCTTCCTGCACGACCTGCTCACCGCGGAGAACCTGCACCACTACGATCTGTCCAGCCTCAGGCACTTCTGCTGCATGGGTGCGCCGATCCCGCGCAGCTTCATCACCGACGCCCGGGAGCGGCTCCCGCAGATGAGCGTCTTCGGCGGCTGGGGCATGACCGAGTGCTGCTTGTCCACCATGGGACACCCGGACTACCCGGACGAGAAGATCATCAACACCGACGGTCGTCCGCTGCCCGGCATGGAGGTCCGCGTCGTCGACTCCGAGGGCGAGGAACTGCCCGCCGGCCGGGAGGGCAACCTCCAGGTCCGTGGCGCGTTCCTGTTCCGCGGCTACCTGAACATGCTGGAGGAGACCCGCAAGGAGTTCGACGGTGACTGGTTCGTCACCGGCGACCTCGCGATCATCGACGAGGAGGGCTTCGTCTCCCTCTCCGGCCGCAGCAAGGACGTCATCATCCGTGGCGGCGAAAACGTGCCGGTCGCGGACCTGGAGAACGCCATCGTGCAGCATGCGGACGTGGCGGACGTCGCCGTCGTGGGTATGCCGGACGATCGTCTGCAGGAGATCGCCGCCGCGATCGTCGTCATGGAGCACGGCCGTGAGCCGCTGACCATGGAGGCGATGAAGAAGCACCTGGAGTCCACCAACATCGCCAAGCCCTACTGGCCGGAGTACCTCGAGGTCACCGAGACGCTGCCGCGCACCCCCTCGGGCAAGCCGCAGAAGTTCAAGCTGCGTGAGCACCTGGCCGAGGTGGCCGAGCAGCGCAAGCAGGAGAAGGCCGACAACGGCGAGGCCCCCACCCCGGGCCAGGTCACCGCCGTTCCTGTGCTGGCCAACAAGCACGGTTCCTGGTGGGGGCCGGTCGACGTCACCCGCATGGACTCCCTGTTCTCCGTGGAGGAGAAGTCCACCGCGCTGCAGGTCCGCCAGTTCGTGGACCGGGAGATCCGCCCCAACATCGCGGAGTGGTACAACGACGGCGTCTTCCCCCGGGAGATCATCCCCGAGCTGGGCAAGCTCGGCGTGCTGGGCATGCACCTGAAGGGCTACGGCTGCCCGGGCCGCTCGGCCGTCGAGTACGGCCTGGCCGCCCAGGAACTGGAGGCCGGCGACTCGGGTCTGCGGACCTTCGTCTCGGTCCAGGGTTCGCTGGCGATGTCGGCGATCTACAAGCACGGTTCCCTCGACCAGCGGCTCGAGTGGCTGCCGCGCATGGCCAAGGGCGAGGCGATCGGCTGCTTCGGGCTCACGGAGCCCACCGCCGGCTCCGACCCCGCGTCGATGAAGACGACCGCGCGCCAGGAGCCGGGCGGCGACTGGGTGATCAACGGCTCCAAGCGGTGGATCGGCCTGGCCAACATCGCCGATGTGGCCATCATCTGGGCCCAGACCGAGGAACACGGCGACGGCCGCGGCGTCCGTGGCTTCGTCGTCCCGACCGACACCCCGGGCTTCTCCGCCCAGGCGATCGAGCCGAAGCTCTCCATGCGCGCCTCGATCCAGTGCGAGATCCACCTGGACAATGTGCGCCTGCCTTCCACGGCGATGCTCCCGCTCGACTCCGCGGTCGGCCTGCGTGGCCCTTTCTCCTGCCTCAACGAGGCCCGCTACGGCATCATCTGGGGTGTCCTGGGCGCCGCCCGCGACTCCTTCAACGCCGCGCTGGAGTACGGCAACCACCGGACCCAGTTCGGTACCCCGCTGACCCACTTCCAGCTCACCCAGGCCAAGCTCGCGGACATGGCGGTGGCCATCAACAAGGGCTACCACCTGGCCCACCACATCGGCCGACTCAAGGACACCACGGGAATCACCCCGGAGATGATCTCCACCGGCAAGCTCGACAACACCCGCATCTCCATCGAGATCGCCCGCGAGGCCCGCGCCATGCTCGGCGGCAACGGCATCTCGCTGGACTACTCGCCGCTGCGTCACGCCAACAACCTCGAGTCGGTGCGCACCTACGAGGGCACCGACGAGGTCCACCAGCTGACCATCGGCCGCTTCATCACCGGCGTCGGTGCCTTCCACGCACCGGGAGGGGTCAACTGATGGGCACCTTCGAGACGATCACCGCGGACGTCGACAGCCACGTCGGCACCATCACCATCAACCGCCCGGACAAGCGCAACGCGCTGTCCACCACGGTGCTCGCCGAGGTCAGGCAGGTACTCGAGGAGTGGCGGGACGACGCCGACGTACAGGCCGTCATCTTCACCGGTGCGGGGGAGAAGGCCTTCGTCGCCGGAGCGGACATCTCGCAGCTCGAACACTACGACCTGGCCTACGGCCTGGCCGGGACGATGCAGAGGCTCTTCAACCTGATCGAGGAGTTCCCCAAGCCGACGCTCGCCGCCATCAACGGTGTGGCCATGGGTGGGGGACTGGAGCTGGCCATGAGCTGCGACATCCGCATCGCCGCCGAGAACGCCAAGGTCGGCCTGCCGGAGACCACCCTCGGAGTCCTGCCCGGCGCCGGCGGGACGCAGCGGCTCTCCCGGCTGGTGGGCAAGGGGCGTGCGGTGGAGATGATCCTCACCAGCCGCGTCCTCAGCGCCACCGAGGCCCTCGACTACGGCCTGGTCACGGAGGTCCACCCGCAGGATGGGCTGCTGGCCGGGGCACAGGCGACCGTGAAGAAGATCCTGGGCAAGGGGCCGCTGGCGACCCAGCTGGCGAAACTCGTGATCACCAACGGCGCGGAAACCGATCAGCGCACCGGCCTGCTGCTGGAGCGACTGGCGCAGACACTGCTGTACACCACGGACGACAAGGCGGAGGGCGCGGCAGCGTTCCTGGCCAAGCGCCCGCCGAACTTCCAGGGAAAGTGATCTCCAGACATGACTGAAGTGAAGAAGATAGCCGTCATCGGCTCCGGTGCCATGGGCAGACAGATCGGAATGGTCGCCGCCCTCGGCGGGTTCGACGCCGTGGTCCAGGACATCTCCGCCGACGCCGTCTCCCAGGCGGAACAGGCCATGAAGGAGTGGGTGGACGGACGTGTGGCCAAGGGGCGTCTCGACGCCGGGCAGGCCGACGCCGCCTGGTCCCGCCTCCGGTTCACCACCGACCTCCGCGAGGCCGTGGGCGACGCGGACCTGGTCATCGAGGCCGCCACCGAGAAGCTCGACATCAAGCGCAGGGTGTTCGCCCAGATCGACGAGCTCGCACCCGGGCACGCGATCCTGACCACCAACTCATCGACCTACGGCTCATCCTCCGTGGCCGACGCGACGAAGCGCCCGGAGAAGGTGTGCAACATGCACTTCTTCAACCCGGCGCTGGTGATGAAGGCCGTCGAGGTCGTCCGGCACCCGGACACCTCCGACGACACCGTCGACACCGTCATGGCGGTCGCCCGGCAGATGGGCAAGCTGCCGGTGCTGCTGAACAAGGAGATCCCGGGCTTCATCGCCAATCGGCTCATGGGTGCGCTCCGTTCCGAGGCGATCGACCTCTTCGAGCAGGGCATCGCCTCCCTCGAGGATATCGACGTCGCCGCGAAGTCCGCGCTCGGTCACCCCATGGGCCCGTTCGAGCTGATGGACCTGGTGGGCATCGACGTCACCTACCTCATCCGCGAGGCCACCTTCGATATGACCGGCGACGAGCGGGAGAAGCCGCACCCGCTGATCACCGAGAAGTATGAGGCGGGGGAGTTCGGCCGCAAGACCGGAAAGGGCTGGTACAGCTATGCCGACTGACACCGCAGTATCCACTGACTGGGTGCGGGACACCGCGGACTACCTCGATGAGCTCCGCGACGGCCTGACCACTCCCCGCGGCACCGACTTCTACCTGCTGGAACAGGATCTCCCCGAGGACGTTCAGGAGGTCCGCGACCGGGTCCGCAGGTTCGTCGACGAGCAGGTCCTGCCGGTGATCAACGACTACTGGGAGCGGGCCGAGTTCCCCTACGAACTGCTCGAGGGCCTGGCGGCCACCGGCGTGGTCGGGGCACCCATCTCCGGCTACGGCTGCCCGGGGCTCTCGCGTCTGGCGCAGGGCGTGGCCATCCAGGAACTCTCGCGTGGCGACGGCTCCGTGAACACCTTCCTCGGCGTCCAGGCCAACCTGGCGATGGGCACCATCAACATGCTCGGCTCCGAGGAACAGAAGCAGCGCTGGTTGCCGGCGATGGCGAAGCTGGAGAAGATCGGCTGCTTCGCGCTCACCGAACCGCGCCACGGCTCGGACTCGGTAGGCCTGGACACCACCGCCCGGCGGGAGGGCGAGGAGTGGGTGATCAACGGCGCCAAACGCTGGATCGGCAACGGCTCCATGTCCCACAACGTCATCGTCTTCGCCCGAGACGAGGCGGACGGCGCCGTCAAGGCCTTCGTCATGGAACGCGAGGACCCGCGCGACCCGGACAACCGCCCCGAGGGCTTCACCTACGAGGTGATCACGCGCAAGGCCGGCAAGCGGGCGATCCTGCAGGCGAACATGTTCTTCACCGACGTGCGCGTCCCGGAGGCCAACCGCCTGCCCGGTTGCGGGAGCTTCAAGGACGTCTCCCGCGTGCTCGCCACCACCCGTGGCGGCGCCTCCTGGGAGGCACTGGGGCACGCGATCGCCTGCTTCGAGGCGGCGAGCACATACGCCACCACCCGGGAGCAGTTCGGCCGACCCATCGGTGCCACCCAGCTGGTGCAGAACGCGCTGGCCTCGATGGCCGCCGACGTCACCGCCATCCAGCTCATGTGCCACCGGATGGCGGAGCTGCAGCAGTCGGGGCAGTGGACGGGCACGATGGCGTCGATAGCCAAGATGCACTCCGCCGACCGGGCCCGCGAGGTGGCCCGCCGCGCGCGGGACCTGCTCGGCGGCAACGGCCTGCTGCTGGACTTCCACGTGGTCCGCCACATGACCGACATGGAGGTCGTGCACACCTACGAGGGCACCGAGTTCATCCAGTCGCTGCTCATCGGCCGCAAGATCACCTCCCTGAATGCGATGACGGGGGCCTGATGCACGCGGTCATCGTGGGTACCGGTGGTATCGGCACGGCGGTCGCCCGCCGCCTGCTTCTCGACGACGCCACCGTCACCACCACCTACCACCGGCACCGTCCCGCGGAGTTCGACGCCGTCCAGCTCGACGCGACCTCGCCCGCCGAGGTGGCGCGGGTGTTCGGGGAGATCGGCGACTTCGACACCCTGGTGGTGACCACCGGGCACCGCCACGAGCTCGACTTCTTTGCCAGGCAGTCGCCGGAATTGGCGGAGGAGATCATCGCGACCGAGCTGCTCGGCCCGATGAACCTGGTGCGCGGCGCCCTGCAGGTCTTCGGCGACCACGGCCGGATCGTGCTCGTCGGCTCCGACTCCGGCAAGGCCGGGACGCTGGGTGACGCGGCAAGTTCGGCCGCCCGCGCCGGGTTGATGGGCTTCGTACGCTCCATCGCCCGGGAGACGGCTCGCAGGGACGTCACCATCAACATCGTCAGCCCGGGCCCCACCGACACGGGGCTGCTGTCCGGGATGCTCGAGGGGGAGGGGCTGACCGCCAAGGTCATGGGCGGCACCGTGCGCGCCATCCCGAAGGGGAGGACCGCCACGGCGGGGGAGATCGCCGAGGCCGTGGCCTATTTCGTCGGCCCCAACTCCGGTTTCACCACCGGTCAGGTGCTGTCCGTCTCCGGCGGGTTGACGATGTAGCCGGCGGCGCTGCCGCAACAGAAGGCCTCCGGTGAGAACGGAATCCGTTCTCACCGGAGGCCTTCTGTTGTGTGTGGTCCGGTCCTGCTAGACCTTCTCCACCAGCAGTGCGGTTCCCTGGCCCACGCCCACGCACATCGTGGCCAGGCCGCGCCTGAGGTCACCCTGCTCCATGCGGTTGAGCAGGGTGACGGTGATGCGGGCCCCGGAGGATCCCAGCGGGTGGCCGAGCGCGATGGCGCCGCCCCAGGCGTTGACGATCTCCGGGTCCACGCCCATCTCCTTCATGCAGGCCACGGACTGGGTGGCGAAGGCTTCATTGAGTTCGACGGCGTCCAAGCTGTCCATGCTCCAGCCCGCCCGCTCGAGCGCCATGCGGCTCGCCTCGACCGGGCCCATGCCCATGATGGAGGGGTGCAGGCCGGTCTGGGTGCTCGCGACCACGCGTGCCCGCGGGGTGAGGCCGTACCTCTCGACGGCCGCCTCAGAGGCGACGATGACGGCCGACGCGCCGTCGTTGAGCGTCGAGGAGTTGCCCGCGGTGACCACCCGGTCGACCACCGGACGCAGCTTCGCCAGCGCCTCCGTCGTGGTGCCGGGGCGCGGGCCCTCATCCCGGGTCACGGCGGTGACGTTGCCCTTGCGGTCCGTGACCTCCACTGGCACGATCTCGGCGTCGAAGTGGCCGGCCGCCATCGCCGCGGCGGCCTTGGCCTGCGACGCGACTGCGAACTGGTCCGCCTGCTCCCGGGTAACGTTGAACTGACGCGCCACCTCTTCGGCGGTCTCCGGCATGCTCAGCGTCATCTTCTCCTGGGCGGCGAAGACCGGGTTGACGAAGCGCCAGCCGATGGAGGTGTCGAAGGTCTCGCCCGGCTTCGCGAAGGCCGACTTCGGCTTCTCCGTCACCCACGGCGCACGCGACATGGATTCCACGCCGCCCGCGACGATGATGTCGGCCTGCCCGCTCCTGACCATCGCGGTGGCGACCGAGATGGCCGACATCCCCGAAGCGCAGAGCCGGTTGACGGTCATGCCCGGCACAGTGTCGGGGAAGCCCGCGAGCAGCCAGGCCATGCGTGCGACGTTGCGGTTCTCTTCGCCCGCGCCGTTGGCGTTGCCGAGGATGACCTCATCGACGTCCGCCGGGTCGATGCCGGCGTCCGTGACCACCTGTCTGATCACCAGCGCGGCGAGATCATCCGGGCGCACAGAGGAGAGTGCACCACCGTATTTCCCGACGGGGGTGCGTGCGCCGGAGACGAGGAATGCTTCGTTGAGTTGCGTCATGGTGCGATCCTTCGTGAGAGGTAAAGAATGAATGAACGTCGGTTCACTCGTTAGTGTGACACAAATTACCTCTTAATAGGATGCAATTCAATGCTTTAGCGCATAATTCTCTGCGGGTGTGAGGTGGACATCACCGGGTCGGCACCAGCCCTGCCAGGCGGGCCATCCGCAACCCGGTGTGCAGGTCGCGTCGCAGGATGCCGTCCGAGAGGTCACCGACGACAGCGGTGCGCAGTTTGTCCAGCCGGTAGTACAGCGTCGAACGGTGGATGTTCAGCTCACGCGACGTCCGCTGAGCGTCCCCGCCGGCGTCCAGGTATGCCTCCAGGGTGGTCAGGAGGTCCGGGGAGTCGATCGCGCTCAGCAGGTCCCTCGTTGACGGCGGTAGGTCGGTCAAGGTGAAGTCCTCCAGAGGTAGACGGGCCAGCGTCGCGTCCAGACCGGCGCCGTCCCAGGTGGTCACGATCTCGTGGTCGGCCGGTGCCAGCCAGCTGGCGCGCCACGCCAGGTGGGCCTGGACGAAGGAGCTGTGCACGTCCGCCAGGGGGAGGAGGGGCCCGACGCCCGCCCGGACCGGGGCCACCTGCGGGTGCTCCAGGATGCGGATGAGACGGGGAACCACCACGGGTCGGGGGAAGACCAGGATCCCGACCGGAGTGTCCGTGATCCCGCCGATGACCGTGGCGGTTGAGGTCTCCCGGACAAACTTGAGGGTGCGCGACACCGCCTGGGCCGTCTTCTCACGGGCGAGCGGCATCGGGTCGCGCGGATCAACGCCCAGCGCGACGGCACAGTAGCCTTCGGCGTCGCTGAGAAACCGCTCGGCGATCAGTGCCGCAGCGGCGGCCTCCCGTTCGTGGGGGCTTCCGGTGGTCAGGGCCACGGTGAGTCGGCGGGAGTGCTCCGTCCGGTCCGCGGACTCGTGCTGCCGGGCGCGGAGCAGCTCGGCGAGCAGCGGCGCGGCGTCGGTGAGCGCCGGACAGTCGGCCCCGTCCTCGGGGGCGGGTGTGACCAGATAGCCGACGGTGTGTCGCTGCGGATCGCTCAGCCGCAGGAACACCAGCGGGCCGACCTCGGGAAACGTCTCGACCTGGCACGGTTTGCTCGTCGTGCGGGGGTGTGGCCAGGCATCGCTGTGGGCAAGCAAGTGGAACAGGCGCCGGCGGTCCTCCGGGCTCTCATGGATCGAATACGCCACCACCCGCATGGACTGGCCCATCACGACCAGTCGGCGGCCCGTGGCTTCTGCGAGATCCTGGACGGCGTCATCGAGTTCAGGAAGGTGATCCACACGGATACCCTATCCGAGTCCGACACAGTGTCGGAAGATTCGGGAATTACTTGCCACACAATGCCGATGCTTTGTGGGAGAGGTCGCCCGTAGGCTCCTGTGCAGACATCGTCATACAGAGGAGAAGATCCATGAGATCATCAATCGTCACCCGTCCTGGAATGCGGATCGCGATCGTGGGAGCCGGCATCGGCGGACTCACCCTGGCCACCGAATTGCGCCGCCGGGGTCTTGACCCCCAGGTGTATGAACAGGCGGCCGAGCTGAGGGAAGTGGGTGCGGCCGTCGCGCTCTCCGCCAACGCGGTCCGGTTCCTGCAGGACCGGATCGGCATCAGTGAGCAGCTGGCGGAGAAGGCCGCCGACGTCGACGGCCTGATCTTCCGGGACGGCAGGGACGGCCGCGTCCTCGGCCGGGTGCTGTCGCGCCAGGAGTATCACGACCGGGCCGGCGCACCGTACTACGGCGTCCACCGTGCGGATCTGCAGCTGATGTTGAAGGAGGCCCTGGGCGAGGGCGCGCTGCACCTGAACAAGAAGTGCGTGCGGGTCGACGACGGCGAGCACTCCGCTGTCCTGCACTTCGCGGACGGGGATACCGTCGAAGCTGACCTGGTCATCGGCGCCGACGGCGTGCGTTCGAGGCTGCGCCGGGAAATCCTCGGCTACGACGACGCACAGTTCTCCGGTTGCCACGGCTGGCGTGGCCTGGTGGCCCCGGACCAGGTTCCCTCCCTGCCCGACCCTGAGAGCATCCAGTTCTGGATGGGCCCCGGCGGTCACCTCCTGCACTATCCCATCGGCGGCGGCGTGCAGAACTTCCTGCTGGTGCGCAGGCACGACGGCCCGTGGGCGGACAAGTCGTGGGTCGTGCCCGCCGAGGAGAACGAGCACCTGGCGGCCTTCGAGGGCTGGGACCCGGCTGTGATGGAGATGGTCAGCGCTGCTCCGGTGGCGGAGCGCTGGGCGCTGTTCAACCGGCCCCCGCTGCAGCGGTGGAGTCGCGGGCGCATCACCCTGCTCGGCGACGCCGCCCACGCCATGGTTCCCCACCACGGACAAGGCGCCAACCAGTCGATCGAGGACGCCATCGTGCTCGCCGACTGCCTGCTGGAAGGACTGGAACAGGGAACCGGATGGGACGACGCCCGCCAGCGGTACCAGGATCTCCGGGCTGACCGGGTGCGCCGTGTCCAGATCACCTCCCTGGCCACCGCGGATGCGCTTCACCTTCCCGACGGCCCCCTGGCCGACGCCCGCAACGCACGACTCGGGGCGGCGGACTTCTGGGACCGTTCTTTGGCCTGGATCCACGAGCATGTCGCCGACCGTGCGCTCGCGCCGGTGGGGGCCTGACATGAAAGAGCCCCTGACCTTGTGTTCCAAGGTCAGGGGCTCTTCTCTGGGGTGGCTGACGGGGCTCGAACCCGCGACACCCAGGATCACAACCTGGTGCTCTACCAGCTGAACTACAGCCACCATTGCCGCTTAATCGCAGCGGATTACAGATTAACCCATGTGGCGGATTTTACAAAAACTGCTGGTAGTGGTCGCTAACCGCAGTGGCGTTTTTGGCCGCGACGGTGGAGTCCGGGCCGGGGGAGGGGACGAAGACGGTGCGTCGGTAGTAGTCGAGCTCGCGGATCGATTCGACGATGTCGGCCAGAGCGCGGTGGGCCAGGCCCTTCTCCGGCTGGCAGAAGTAGGCCTTGGGGAACCAGCGACGGGAGAGTTCCTTGATGGAGGAGACGTCCACCATGCGGTAGTGGAGGGCGGCGTCGAGACGCGGCATCTGCTCGCGGATGAACGCGCGGTCCGTGGCGATGGAGTTGCCGGCCAGTGGTGCGGGATGCTCGGGGGAGCAGTGCTCGGCGATGAGCGCCAGGACTGCCGTCTCGGCCTCGGCCATGGACACGGTGGACCGGCGGATCTGCTCGGTCAGGCCGGAGGTGGCGTGCATGTTGGTGACGAAGTCGTCCATCTTCGCCAGCTCATCCTCGGTGGCGTGGACGACCAGGTCGACGCCCTCGCCGATGATGTTGAGGTTGGCGTCCGTGATCAGGGCGGCGATCTCGACGATGACGTGGCGCTCGAGATCGAGGCCCGTCATCTCGAGGTCGACCCACACGAGGCGGTCATTCTTGGGTGCGACGCTGTTCTCGATCACTGTTTATCCACCAATCTTGGAGTAGAACCTGCCGACCAACGGGGCGATGAGGCCCGTCGGTGCGGCTTTGGAAATGGCGTTCATCGCCTTGCTCAGCGGGCCGGGGACCACGCGGCGCTGGTTCTTCGCCATGCCCTCCAGCGTCTCGCGGGAGCATGATTCGTAGGTGGTCCACAGGAAGCCGGGGACGACCCGGTCGACGATGGATTTCTCCGCGTCCGGAACCACCGCGTCGCGCACCGGGCCGGGGGCCAACAGCGTGCAGGTCACGCCGGTGCCCTTGAGTTCATAGTGAAGCGCCTCGGTGAAGGCGTTGACGCCGGCCTTGGTGAACACGTAGGTGGCGTTGTTGGGGATGGGCACGTTGCCGGCCGCCGAACCGACGTTGCAGATCGCGCCCGACTTCCGCTCGAGCATGCCGTCCAGGACCGCACGGGTGAGGCGGAAGACGGCGGTGGCGTTGAGGTTGAACTGGTCGACCTCGTGGTCCCAGTCCTGCTTGACCAGCGGGCCGAAGGTGGCGATGCCGGCGGAGTTGATCAGGATGGAGATCCGGCGGGCGTCGATGAGCTCGATGAGGCGGGTGACCTCGTCGTGCTTGCTCAGGTCGGCCGCGAAGACCTCGACGTCCACGCCGTGGGCGGCCTCGAGCTCGGTGGCGAACTCCTGGAGCACCGCTTCTCTGCGTGCGACCACGATCAGGTTGTGGCCCATCGACGCGAGGTCACGCGCCATGGCCATGCCGATGCCCTGGCTGGCGCCCGTCACGAGCGCATGAGTCTGCGGGCTGGGGGAGGGGAGAGTCATGGCCCCTACGCTAATCGACGTCGCGGTGCAGGTGTGGGCGGCCTGCCCGCCAGGTGGCGGGGGCCGGGTGGAGAACCGGAGGATTCGGTGAGAATCGGCACAGTTCTCCAATACCAATTGAATGACAGGTAAAAACCCGCTAGCGTTTCTGTTGTCCGACAGAAAAGGACGACACAAACGTATATCACCTGGTTGATGAGGAGGAACAACGTACGCAGCAGATATCGCCTGAATGCCATGGAGCGCGGGATCAGCACCGAACTCACGCTCCGGGACGAACCGACACTGGCTTAAGGAGCACTGATCATGTCCACCACCCGCATCGCCGTCATCGGCCTGGGGACCACCGGATCCATGGCCGCCTGGCAACTCAGCCTCATTCCCGGAGTCGAGGTCATCGGCTTCGAACAGTTCGGTCTCTGCCACAGCTACGGAGCCTTCTCCGGGGAGACCCGGCTCTTCCGGACCGCCTACCACGAGGGCGCGAAATACGTGCCGCTACTGGTCCGCGCGCGTGAACTCTGGGAGGAGCTCGGCGACCTGTCGGACCGCACCCTCCTGCACCCCTTCGGCTGCCTGACCGTCGGTCCCGAGGACAGCGCCCCGTTCCAACGCATGCTCGACTCCATCGACACCTACGACCTGCCCCACGAAAGGGTCACGGCGAAGGAGATGCGTCGCCGCTACCCGGGCATGGATTTCCGGGACGATGAGGCCGGCGTCATCGACCTGCTCGGCGGCGCCATGCGCCCGGAGTCGGCCGTGCTCAGCGCCGTCGAACAGGCACGTGAGAACGGCGCGACGATCTTCGAGAACGAGAAGATCCTGCGTATCGAGGACGACGAAGACATCACCATCACCACCTCGAAGCGGCAGGTGACCGTGGACAAGGTCATCGTCACCGCAGGTGCCTGGGTCAGGGAGCTCGTGCCACAGGTCGCGGACCTGGTGGAGATCCGGAAACTGGTGCTGACCTGGTTCCTGCCACATATTCTGGCCGACTTCAACCCCGCGCGCCTGCCCTGCTTCATCCGGGACCGCGACGACTTCCACGTCTTCGGCGCCCCCAGCGTCGACGGCTACTCCGTCAAGATCTCCGGCATGGACATCTGGGGAGGACCCGAGGGACCGTACATCGAGGAGTGCGATCTGCGCCTCGACCGCGAAAAACTGTCCGCCTTCGGCGCCCGCGTCGCAGAGATGTTCCCCGGGGTCCAACCCGAGCCCAACCGCTTCAGCGTCCATTACGACACCTTCACCTCTTCCCGCGACCCGATCATCGACGTCTTCGGCAACGCCGTCATTGTCACGGGTCTGTCAGGACACGGCTTCAAGATGGCCCCGGCCCTCGGCGAAATGCTGGCGTCCCTCGCGGTCCACGGCGAGGCCGAGTACTACCACGGGGACTTCGCCGCATCCTCCCACGAGAAGCTGCCGGTCGCGGGGTAGTCGACTGGGCCGGAGGAAGCAGAAACCCCGGGCAGACAACAGTCCGCCCGGGGTTTCACATGGTGCCCCCGGCAGGATTCGAACCCGCGACCAATCGGGTAGAAGCCGACTGCTCTAATCCACTGAGCTACGGAGGCATGCGGGATGGATATTAGCGCACCGCGCACCGAACCGGAAAAAGTTCCCTGGTGTTGAGCAGATTCACACCGGCTAGGCCGGAAACGACGTGAGCATTAGGGTGGATCGCATGTCAGCACCGCAGATCACGGCAGAAGTTCGGGAAGAGACGGCGTCGAAAAGCAGGGCGATGAGCAAGGGGAGCGGGGTGCGGCCGACGTGGCCGCTTTACCTGCTGTTCTTCGCGGTCGCGGGCCTGGTGGGCGCGACGATTTCCTTCGGTCTGCTCACAGACTCGCTGGTGGCGTTGGGCATCCCGGATCCGGGCCCGGTGACCACCTGGGGGTTGCCGTTCTTCCGGGCGGTGGGTTGGATGCTGGCGGCGCTGTCGGTGGGTTCCTTCATGTTCTCGGCGTTCTATATTTCGCCGAAGGTGCCGGACAATGACAATTCGCGTCTGGTCCAGGCCCCGCTGACGGTCGACGGGGACATCGCCGCGCGGACTGGTGCGTTCTCGGCGCTGAGTTTCGGGCTGGTCGCGCTGCTGATGGTTCCCCTGGTGCTCTCGGACGTGTCGGGTACTCCGTTCCGGGACACGCTGGCGCCGGACATGTGGGGCGTGGCCGTCAGTCAGGTGTCCACGGCACAGGCGTGGGCGGTGGCGGCGGGTTTCGCGCTCGTGGTCGGCGTGGCGGGGCTGATCTTCCGGAAGTGGATCGCGCAGCCGCTGCTCCTGGTGGGTGCGGTCCTGATGATCGTGCCGCTGGGTATGGAAGGACATGCGGCGGCCGGTGGCGCGCACGACTACGGCACGAACTCCTACCTGTGGCACCTGGTGGGCATGGTCGTCTGGATCGGTGGCCTGATGGCGTTGATCGCGCACGGTCGGCGGTTGGGGCCGGACATGGAACTGGGGTTGCGCAGGTATTCACGGATCGCGTTGTTCGCCATCGTGGTGATGGTCGTCTCGGGTCTGATCAATGCGGCGGTGCGCGTGGAATGGTCCGACTGGTTGACCACCACCTACGGCTACATCCTGGTGGCCAAGTCCGTCGGCCTGCTGGTCCTGGGTTTCCTGGGGTGGGCGCACCGGGTGATCACGATCCCGCGGATCAACTCACGGCCGCGGCTGTTCCTGCGTTTCGCGGTCGTGGAGGCGCTCATCATGGCTGCGGTGACGGGTGTGGCCATCACCATGGGTCGTACGCCGCCGCCTGCGCCGCGGGATCCGAACCTCTCGCAGATGGCCATCCAGATGGGCTATGACCTCTACGAGAAGCCCACCCTGGCCAACGTGTTCACCATGTGGCGTTTTGACGTCATGTTCGGCACCATCGCCATCCTCATCACCGTCGGTTATCTCTACGGCGTGTGGCGCGTCCGCAGCAGGGGAGGCACGTGGCCGTGGCTGCGTACCGCGATGTGGCTGAGCGGTACGGTGACGCTGTTCGTCACCACCAGTTCCGGCCTGGGAATGAACATGCCGGCCACCTACTCGATGCACATGATCGTGCACATGATCCTGTCGATGGTGGTGCCGCTGCTCCTCGCGCTCGGCGGGCCACTCTCGCTGATCATGGCAGCCTATGAGCCGGGGGAGCCGGGCACACCTTCGCCGCATGACTGGGTGGTGGCGATCACGCGGGCGCCGCTGCTGAAGTTGCTCACCCACCCGCTGGTCAACACCATGCAGTTCCTGTTCTTCTTCTATGTGCTCTACATCTTCATCCCGTTCTACGAGCTGATGATCTCCGAGCATGCAGGCCACCTGTCGATGAACTGGGTCTTCCTCCTCTCCGGCTACCTCTACTTCTGGGAGCTCGTCGGCCCTGACCCCGTGCCGGTGAAGCGCCCGACCGCGATCCGCCTGGCCTGGCTCGTCGGTTCCATGCCCTTCCACCTCTTCGCGGGCCTCTACCTCATGCAGCTGACCACCGTCATGGGTGAGAGCTTCTACCTGAATCTAGGTCTGCCGTGGGAGCTGAACCTGCTGGAGGATCAGCGGGTCGGCGGCGGCATCGGTTGGGCGTCGGGGTCCTTCCCGATGGGACTGGTCTTCCTGCTGCTGTTCCTGGGGTGGCGTCGCGAGGACCGAGCGACCGAGGTCGAGTACGACAAGAAGGCCGATGCCGGGGAGATCGACGAGTACGAGGTCTACAACGAGATGCTCGCCCGCATGGCAGACGGGCGCGGCACCCCTCCCGGACACCAGGAAGATGAGTTCCGCAAGCGCTAGCTCCGCCAGTGCGCCCGTGCCTGTGGATGGAGGGGGTCTGTCCACAGGCTTATCGACGTCGCCGTTGCCAACGCCGCAGCTCAGTGGCAACGTCCGGGGTGTCAGGATCATTCACGACGACACCCAGGGGGGAATTCACCGTGGCACAACCCATGACCACCATCACCGGCAATCTGACCAAGGACCCGGAACTGAAGTACTTCGAGCAGTCCGGCACCGAGAGCGGGCGGCTCCGCGTGGCCGTCAACCGGCGCGTCCGCAAGGACGAGAAGTGGGAGGACGGCCCGACGCTGTTCATCAGCATCGAGGTATGGGGTCAGCTCGCCCGCAACTGCAAGATCTCACTCGGCCGGGGCATGCCGATCGTGGCCACCGGCCACCTCGTGCACTCCGAGTGGCAGGTCGAGGGGGAGAAGCATCCCCGCACCCAGATCATGCTCAAGGCCACTCACGTCGGCCTGGACCTGGCCTGGCACATCGCCTCATCGCGGAAGACCGACCCGATGGACAAAAGGATCCAGGCCCTGAACATCCCTGCGTCGGATGTGTCGGACCTCTACGACCTCATCATCTCCGCGCCGCCGGAGAGCTCGGGGGAGGAGGTCACCGACATCACCGCCATGACCGTCCCGGTGGGGGACGGGTCGCCGATGGAGGAGGACGAGCCGGGGTTCTAGCAGATCACGCCCGGTGATGTACCCTGTGGAGTGTCTTTGACGCACTACACGCAAGGGGAGAAATGTCCGAGTTCATCTACACGATGAAGAATGTGCGAAGGGTCATCGGCGACAAGGTCATTCTGGACAATGTCACGATGGCCTTTTATCCCGGCGCCAAGATCGGCGTCGTCGGCCCCAACGGTGCCGGCAAGTCCTCCGTTCTCAAGGTCATGGCTGGCATGGACCAGCCCTCCAACGGCGAGGCCTTCCTCCAGCCCGGTGCGACCGTGGGCATCCTGCTGCAGGAGCCGCCGCTGAACGAGGAGAAGACCGTCCGCGAGAACGTCGAGGAGGGTCTCGGCGAAATCTTCCAGCAGAAGAAGCGCTACGAGGAGATCGCCGAGGAGATGGCGACCAACTACACCGACGAGCTCATGGAAGAGATGGGCGTGCTCCAGGAGGCACTCGACGCCGCCGACGCCTGGGAGGTCGACTCCAAGATCGAGCAGGCCATGGAGGCACTGCGCTGCCCGCCGTCCGATGAGCCGGTCACCCACCTCTCCGGTGGTGAGCGTCGCCGCGTCGCCCTGGCCAAGCTGCTCCTGTCCGAGCCGGACCTGCTGCTGCTCGATGAGCCCACCAACCACCTGGACGCCGAGTCCGTCCTGTGGCTGGAGAAGCACCTCGCCGACTACAAGGGCGCTGTCCTTGCGGTCACACACGACCGTTACTTCCTCGACCACGTCGCGGAGTGGATCTGTGAGGTCGACCGCGGAAAGCTGCACCCCTACGAGGGCAACTACTCCACCTACCTGGAGAAGAAGGCCGAGCGCCTGCAGATCTCCGGCAAGAAGGACCAGAAGCTGCAGAAGCGCCTGAAGGACGAGCTGGCCTGGGTCCGCTCCTCCCCGAAGGCACGTCAGGCCAAGAACAAGGCCCGTCTGGAGCGCTACGAGGAGATGGCCGCCGAAGCCGAGAAGTACAGGAAACTGGACTTCGAGGAGATCCAGATCCCGACCCCCCCGCGCCTGGGCAGCAAGGTCGTCGAGGTCAAGGACCTGGAGAAGGGCTTCGACGGTCGCATCCTGATCAAGGACCTGTCGTTCACCCTGCCGCGAAATGGCATCGTCGGTGTCATCGGCCCGAACGGTGTGGGTAAGACGACCCTGTTCAAGACCATCGTCGGTCTGGAGCAGCCGGACGCCGGCGTCGTCGACATCGGAGAAACCGTCCAGCTGTCCTACGTCGACCAGGGTCGTGAGAACATCGATCCGGAGAAGAGCGTCTGGCAGGTCGTCTCCGACGGGCTGGACTACATCCACGTCGGTCAGAACGAGATGCCGTCGCGTGCGTACCTCTCCGCCTTCGGTTTCAAGGGCGCTGACCAGCAGAAGGCGTCCAAGGTGCTCTCCGGTGGTGAGCGCAACCGGTTGAACCTGGCGCTGACCCTCAAGCAGGGCGGCAACCTGATCCTGCTCGATGAGCCGACAAACGACCTCGACGTGGAGACGCTCGGTTCCCTGGAGAACGCCCTGGTCGAGTTCCCGGGCTGCGCCGTGGTCATCTCCCACGACCGTTGGTTCCTGGACCGCACCTGTACCCACATCCTCGCCTGGGAAGGCAACGTCGAGGAGGGCAAGTGGTTCTGGTTCGAGGGCAACTTCGGTGACTACGAGAAGAACAAGGTCGAGCGACTCGGCGCCGATGCCGCGCGTCCTTCGCGTGTCACCCACCGTCGCCTGAGCCGCTAGAACGGTTCACCGAGAAGGCCCGCATCCCTGAACCGGGGTGCGGGCCTTCGGCGTTTCAGGGGCCGGGTTTCGGCCGAGGGGCGGGGCGGGTGCTAAACGGCGCGATCTCAACTACGCGATCACTCAGCCATGATTCTTGTTGCGGACATAGGAGAGCAGGAAGGCGTGATCGCGTAGTTGAGATCGCGCCTTTTGCGTAACAGGGGCGGTCGGGGCAACCCTGGCGATCCGAACGGCCAGGGGCTCAGGCCGGGGAGCGGGCTCCGCCCTTCTGTTCCCTGCGGCACCTAGTCCATCTGCAGGACCGTCCGCAGTTCGGCGAAAAGTTCGGGACGGACGCGGTGGGTGACCGTCCGGCCCTCCCGGATCTTCTCCAGCAGTCCGGCTTCGGTCAGCCTCTTCAGGTGGTGGGAGACGGTCGGCTGGCTCAGTCCGACGAGGTCCGTCAGCTCGTTGACGCTGACCGGGCCGCAGCCACCGTTGGCCAGCTGGGACAGGATCCGCAGTCGGGCGGGTTCGGCGAGCACCTTGAACAGGGTGGCGTATCGGCCGGCCTCGGCGTCGGTGAGCGGACCGGTGCCAAGCGAGCAGCATTCGGAGAGGTCGTTCAACGGGTGTATCCGGGCGGCAGTCATGTTCAACAGCATATATTGACGCACGTCGATAAGGGAAGTATCTTGGTTATTGATAATCGTCAATACCTCGAAAGGTGTCGTATGACTTCACCGGTCAGACTCCCCCGCATGTCCTTCCTGGACAAATATCTCGCTGTCTGGATCATCCTGGCCATGGCGCTCGGACTGCTCCTCGGGCGCTCCATCCCCGGTTTCGGGGATGCGCTCGGCGCCATGGAGGTCGGCGGAATCTCCCTGCCGATCGCGTTCGGACTGCTCGTCATGATGTACCCGCCGCTGGCGAAGGTGCGCTACGACAAGGCCGCCGAGATCGCCGCCGACAAACGCCTGATGACGGTTTCGTTGCTCCTCAACTGGATCGTCGGCCCGGCCCTCATGTTCGCCCTGGCCTGGATCTTCCTGCCGGACCAGCCGGAGCTGCGCACCGGCCTGATCATCGTCGGCCTGGCCCGCTGCATCGCCATGGTGCTCGTCTGGAGCGATCTGTCCTGCGGCGACCGCGAGGCCACGGCCGTGCTCGTCGCCATCAACTCCGTGTTCCAGGTCTTCATGTTCGGTGTCCTGGGCTGGTTCTACCTGCAGGTCCTGCCGTCCTGGTTGGGTCTGGAGACCACCTCGGCGGAGTTCTCCTTCTGGTCGATCGTCACCTCCGTGCTCGTCTTCCTGGGTATCCCGCTGCTGGCAGGTGTGCTGTCCAGGATCATCGGCGAAAAGGTCAAGGGCCGTCGCTGGTACGAGTCGAAGTTCCTGCCCGCCATCTCCCCGTTCGCCCTGATCGGCCTGCTCTACACCATCGTGCTGCTGTTCTCCCTGCAGGGCGAACAGATCACCTCCCAGCCCTGGACCGTGGCCCGGCTCGCCGTGCCGCTGCTGATCTACTTCATCGGCATGTTCTTCCTCTCCCTGGCAGCCTCGAAGCTCTCGGGCATGAACTACGGGCAGTCCGCGTCGGTGTCCTTCACCGCGGCGGGCAACAACTTCGAGCTGGCCATCGCGGTGGCCATCGGCACCTTCGGCGCCACTTCCGGCCAGGCCCTGGCCGGCACCATCGGTCCGCTCATCGAGGTCCCCGTGCTCGTCGGCCTCGTCTACGTCATGCTGTGGGTGGGTCCGAAGCTCTTCCCGAACGATCCCACCCTGCCGCCCGGCAGGACCCCCTCCACCACCTCCGCCACTGAAAAGGAAACCGTCGTATCATGACCACTTCCCCGTCCGTCCTGTTCGTCTGCGTCGGAAACGGCGGCAAGTCCCAGATGGCTGCCGCACTCGCCGAGAAGCACGCCGGTGACCGCCTGGAGATCCACTCCGCCGGAACGAAGCCGGGCAGCAAGCTCAACGCCCAGTCCGTGGAGGCCATCGCCGAGGTCGGGGCAGACATGTCGGGCGGCCACCCGAAGGCCGTCGATCCGCAGCTGCTGCGCAGCGTCGACCGCACCGTCATCCTCGGTGCCGACGCCGAGCTGGAGCTGCCGGAGGATGCGCGCGGAACTCTGGAGCGCTGGGTGACCGACGAGCCGTCGGAACGCGGCATCGAGGGTGTGGAGCGCATGCGCCTGGTCCGTGACGACATCGACGCCCGCGTGCAGCAGCTCATCACCGAACTCCTGGGCTGACTCGTGGCTACCCCGGAAAACCGCAGGCCCAGCGTCCTGTTCGTCTGCGTGCACAACGCCGGACGTTCCCAGATGGCGGCCGCCTACCTGGCGGAACTGTCCGGCGGAGGGGTGGATGTGCTGTCGGCCGGCTCCGAGCCGGCCGCCCAGCTCAACCCCGTCGCGGTGGCCGCCATGGCGGAGGAGGGGATCGACCTGACGGCCTCCTCCCCGAAGCTGCTCACCACTGAGGCGGTGCAGGCCTCCGACGTGGTCATCACCATGGGCTGCGGCGACACCTGCCCGATCTTCCCCGGCAAGCGCTACGAGGACTGGGAACTCGAGGACCCGGCCGGACAGGACCTCGAGGTCGTCCGCGGTATCCGCGACGACATCCGGGGCCGCGTCACCGCGCTGCTCTCCGAGCTGCTCCCGTAGCTCAACCCGACACCGTATCTTCCAGGGCCCACGGCAGTCCCGTGGGTCGCCCCCACACACCGGCACCGCACACTGACCGACATGTTTGAGGAAAGGTCCGCCATGTCCACCGAAGCCTCGGCTCTGCACACCAACCTCCTGGAAAGAATCACCGCCAACCTCACCGAGACCTACCGCGGAGTCTTCTCCGCCGAGACCATCGACCGGTACGTCTACGAGTCCTACACCGCACTGGCACGCACCGCCAAGGTCAAGACCTACCTTCCGGTCCTCGCGGAGCGCTTCGCCAAGGACCGTCTGCGGGCGCTGGCACAGGCGGAGGGGAAGATCGCCTCCGTCGTGCCCCAGATCCTGTTCGTCTGTGTCCAGAACGCCGGCCGCTCCCAGATCGCCTCGGCGCTGCTGACCCATTACGCCGGGGACGCCGTCGAGGTCCGGTCGGCGGGTTCGATGCCGGGTACCGAAGTGTCCCCGGTCGTGGTGGAGGTCCTCCGGGACCGCGGGATCGACCTCAGCGGCGCCTACCCCAAGCCGCTGACCGATGACGTGGTGCGCGCCGCCGACTACGTGATCACCATGGGCTGCGGCGACGTCTGCCCCATTTATCCCGGCAAACACTACCTGGACTGGGATCTGGCGGACCCCGCCGACCAGAGCCGTGAGCGTGTGGAGGCCATCGTCGACGAGATCGACGAACGGGTCAAGGGTCTCTGGGCGACCATCCGTTAGCGGTCGCGGGGGCGGGTCGGTTCAGCCGGCCCGCCCCCTCATCTTCTTCCGGTGTTGCGGCGCCGCCCGCCGGGTGCCGGTCACCCGAGGCCCCCATATCGGACGATCCGGTATAGATTGGACGGGTATCAATCCGCGCACTCCGCGAGTAACACCGGAAGAGGAACAGCTCCCACATGAACGCCGACCAGAACTCCGCCCTGCATGTGACCACCGTGCCGGTCCGTTGGTCCGATTTCGACCGCTACGGCCACATCATGAATGCGAACTACGTCGAGGTCGCCCAGGAGGCGCGCCTGCAGTTCGCCGAGGACGAGTTCGCCGCTCGGGGCCACGACTTCGCGGTCTTCGTCCGCCACCTGGACGTCGACTACCTGCGTCCTGTGCTGCCCGACACCACTGAGCTGCTCATCGAGACGCAGGTCGTGGAGATCGGCAACACCTCCTTCACCACCCGCCAGGAGATCAAGGACCGTCAGGGACGCATCGCCTGCATCGTCGAGTGCGTGCAGGTGGCCATCGACATGAACACCGAGCGCCCGCGGTCGATCACCAAGAAGGAAGTCAAGATCCTCACCCGCGCCGACGACGTCGATGAGCTTGAGGCGGGCGACTCCGCCCAGTGATCATCGAATCGCTGCGGATCCTCGACGGCGCACCGGGGCTGCAGTCACTGATCGGCCGTGCCGCCGACCTCGACGCCTCCGCGTCCGTGCGGTTCCGCCAGCTCGGTCAGTGGGTGGACGTGTTCGTGACCACCCCGTTCCAGGTCGTCGCCTCCCGCCGGATCGAGGGCACCGCCTCCCGTGATGGCGCGGTGGTCTCCGCGGTCGAGCTCATCGACGCCCTCCGGGCCGGCGCCCAGACCATCGGCCCTGCCCGGGACCCGAACTGGCCCGGCGCACTGCCGCCCGCCGAGGGTTTCGTCCTGGTGGACAACATCCCCGTGAGCGTGGTCCGTGAACTCGCGGACAAGGGCCAGGCCCTGGCGCGCCAGTTCTCCGGCCCCCTCGGCCCCCCGGCCAGCCTGCTGGACCAGACTGTCATCACCGTGGAAGGCGAGGCGGGAACCGCAGAGATCCCGATGCGGATGATCTTCACCTGCACCTCGCTCGGGCTCATCCCGGGCTTCTCCGCCCCCATGGACATCCCCCGCCACCTGCGGGTGTCCGTCGCCGGGCGGTGGGTGCGTGTCGACGCCCCCTTCGGCACCGTCTACCGCTCGACCCGCCTGTCGCTCTTCTAGAGCAGAACCCAGCCGGCCAGCGCGGCGAACAGGGCGATCGACCACGGCGGAAGCTTCCACGTCGCCAGTCCGAGCCAGCACAGCGCCGCGATGGACAATGAGGCGACCCCGGTGACGCCGTGAACGAGCACCGGATCCCACAGCGCAGCCCCGAGCAGGCCCACGACCGCGGCGTTGACGGCAGTGAACGCCGCGCGCAGCACGGGGGAGTGGCGCCAGCGGCCCCAGAAGTGCAGGCCGGCGGTCATGAGCAGGGCGGACGGGAGGAATACCGCCACCGTCGCCAGGATCGCGCCCCACATCCCGCCATCGACGGCGCCGAGGAATGACGCGAAGGTGAACAGCGGGCCGGGCACCGCCTGGGCGGCGGAGTATCCGGCGAGGAACTGGGACTGGGTGACCCAGCCGGTGATCACGGTCTGCTGTTCCAGCAGCGGCAGCACGACGTGCCCGCCGCCGAAGACCAGCGCACCGGTCTGGAAGTAGGCGGATGCCCGGGTGAGGAGGTCTCCGCCCACCGTGGCGGCGCCGAGCCACAGGCCCACCAGCAGGACGAAGAAGAGTACGAGGCCGGTCACCGCGGCGCGGGAGGAGACCGGGCGGATCTCGTCGAGCCCGTCGTCGTCCCCGTTCTCGGACACGCTTCCCCGGAGCAGCAGCACGCCCGCGACACCGGCAGCGAGGATCACCGCCACATGGGTCAGCGGGCCCGGCACCGTAAGCACGATCAGGCCGGCGATGACCGCGATGGTGGCCGTGAGCCTCGTGTTCGCCATTCCCCCGGCCATACCCGCCACCGCGTGGAAGACCACGGCCACGGCCGCTGCCAGCAGACCCCTGATCCAGCCCTGGTCGCCGTCGACCGCGTAGGTGGACATGAGCAGGCCGAAGGTGGCGAGGATCGCGGCGGAGGGGAGCGTGAACATCACCCACGCGGCGAGCATCCCGGCCCAGCCTGCCCGGTGGTAGCCCAGGGCCATGCCGACCTGCGAGGAGGCGGGGCCCGGCATGAACTGCGCGATGGCCACGATGTCCGCGTAGCTGCGCTCGCTCAGCCATGCCCGTCTGGCGACGAACTCCTCCCGGAAGTAGCCCAGGTGGGCCGTCGGTCCACCGAAGGCGGTGACCCCCAGGACGCCGAAACTGCGGATGACCTCCCCGAGGTATCTGCCGGATGTCTCTTCTGCTTTCACCGCTCACATGCTAGGCGCTGGGTCCGGGTTCCGCCGGGAACCGTTGTGGGGGCCTGCAGTGGTGACATGGCAGAATGGGCGGAACGATCTGAAATAACGGTCACACCGCACGTCCAGAGAGAGGGCAGTCACGCCATGCGCATCGGTATCCCCAGAGAGATCATGAACAACGAGGGGCGCGTAGCGCTGAGCCCTGCCGGGGCGGCCACCCTGATCGCGGACGGCAACGAGGTCATCGTGGAGACCGGCGCCGGCGAATGGTCGTCGTTCCCGGATGCGGAGTACGCCGGGCGTGGCGCCCGCATCGTGGACACCGCCGCCGAAACCTGGGGCGGGGCGGATCTGGTGCTCAAGGTGAAGGAGCCGCTGCCGGAGGAGTACCGGTTCCTGCGGGAGGACCTCATCCTGTTCACCTACCTGCACCTGGCGGCCTCCCGTGAGTGCACGCAGGCTCTGGTCGATTCGAAGGTCATGTCGCTGGCCTACGAAACCGTCACCGACGCCCACGGCGGCCTGCCGCTGCTCACCCCCATGAGCCAGGTCGCCGGGCGCCTGGCGGTGCAGGAGGGCGCGCACCACCTGATGAGCCACAAGGGCGGCCGCGGCGTCCTGCTGTCGGGCGTGCCCGGCACGTCACCGGCGAAGGTGGTCGTCCTCGGTGGTGGTCAGGTCGGCGCGTCGGCCGTCGCCATGGCTCAGGGGGCCCGCGCCTCCGTGACCGTGATGGACCTCGATCCGCGGGTGCTGGAGCGTTTCGACGACCTCTATCAGGGCAACGTCCGCACCATCCTCTCCGATCCCTCCGCGATCGAGGAGGAGCTTCTCGACGCCGACCTGGTCATCGGGGCCGTCCTCGTCGCCGGGGCGAAGGCTCCGACGCTGGTGTCGGATGAGCTGGTGAGCCGGATGAAGACGGGGGCGGTGCTGGTCGACGTCGCCATCGACCAGGGCGGCTGTTTCGAGTCCTCACGCAAGACCAGTCACGAGGAGCCCACCCTCCGCGTGCATGACACGCTGATCTACGGCGTGCCCAACATGCCCGGCGCGGTGGCCAACACCTCCACCCGGGCGCTGACGGGCGCGACCCTGCCCTACGTCCGCGCGATCGCGGAACTCGGCGTCGAGGGGGCCACCACCAGGTTCCCGGGTCTGGCTCCTGGCCTGATGACCAGCGCGGGTCATCTGATCAGTGAGCCTGTGCGCCGGGTGTTCCCGGATCTGGCCGATTGATCAGCATCGCGGCCACCCGTTCCATGTGTTCCCAGATCTGGTGACGGTAGGCGGGCGGGATCGTCTCGTCGTCGATCTGGTCGAGTGACACCTTCATCATGTCCAGCCAGCGGATGGCGGCTGTCCGGTCGACGGGGAACTCGAAGTGGCGGCGTCGCAGCATCGGTGCGCCGCGCTGCTCGTTGAAGGTGGCGGGGCCGCCCCAGTACTGGGCGAGGAACCATTTCAGGCGGTTCTCCGCCCCCTCCCAGTCGTCGTCGGGGTACATCGGTCCGAGGATGTCATCCTCCTTGACCTGCTCGTAGAATCCGGCTGCGATCCGGGAGAATGTGGCGTCGCCGCCGACCGCTTCGTAGAGGGAGGTGGGGGTGTTCATGGTCCCCAGCCTAGACCGGCTCTCAGGGCCGTCCGTGCTCTGCATATAATTCCGGAGCAGTGCTGGACATCTGAACAGCTTGGTCTATAGTGGCCGACATGACCCACGGACTTAATGGTTTCTCGAGTCGTTCCATCCACGCCGGATACGAGCCCGACAGCCTCTACGGCCCGATCAATACGCCCATCTACGCCTCGACGACCTTCGCGCAGGACGGCCTCAACGAACTGCGCGGCGGCTTTGAGTACACCCGCTGCGGCAACCCGACGATTGACGCCCTGGAAAAGACCGTCGCCAACCTCGAGGGTGCCCGGTACGGCCGCGCCTTCTCCTCAGGCATGGCGGCCACCGACGTCATCCTGCGGATCCTGCTGCGCCCGGGCGATCACCTCGTCCTCGGCCATGACGCCTACGGCGGCACCTGGCGCCTCATCGACCAGGCCTTCGGTGAGTGGGGCGTCGAATACACCGTCGTCGACACCACCGACGTCGACGCCGTCGCCGGCGCCCTCCGGGAGAGCACGAAGCTGATCTGGCTGGAGACCCCCACCAACCCGGCGCTGAGCATCACCGACATCGCGGCCATCGCGGAGATCAAGGGTGACGCCGCCCTCGTGGTGGACAACACCTTCGCCTCGCCCTACCTGCAGAACCCGCTGGCCCTGGGCGCGGACCACGTCCTGCACTCGACCACCAAGTACCTCGGCGGCCACTCCGACGTCGTCGGCGGCGTCGTGGTCACCAACGACCAGGCCTTCGACGAGAGGCTGCTGTGGTTCCAGGGCGGAGTCGGCCCGATCCCCTCGCCTTTCGACGCCTATCTCACCGCCCGCGGCATCAAGACCCTGGCCGTGCGCATGGACCGGCACTGCGATAACGCTGAGGCCATCGCCGAGCACCTGGACGCTTCCGACCTGGTGGCCACCGTCCTCTACCCGGGTCTGCCCTCGCACCCGGGCCATGAGGTGGCCAAGCGCCAGATGAAGCGCTTCGGCGGCATGATCTCCGTGCGCTTCCACTCCGAGGAGGCCGCGCGCGTGTTCTGTCTGAACACGAAGTTGATCTGCCTGGCCGAGTCGCTGGGCGGCGTGGAGTCGCTCGTCGAACACCCCGCCACCATGACCCACTCCTCGGCCGCCGGTTCCCAGCTGGAGGTCCCGCGTGACCTGGTGCGCATCTCCATCGGCATCGAGGACGTCGAGGATCTCATCGCCGACATCGACGTCGCCCTGGCCGCCGTCAGCGCCGCCACCGCCAGCACCGGGGTGTCGGCGGACGCCTAGGGCTCAAGGGGCTCAGCCCCGGCTCTGCCTTCGTGTGGACCTGAGGTTCCTGGTTAGACCGTGCGCATGTGTGCCCGGTATAACCAGCTTCCTCAGGTCCGCGTGCTTAGGGGGCCGGCTCAAGGCAGGTGGATCCCCGGCAGATTCGGTTTCGGCGGCAGTCCGAGCCTGTCAAGCATGTCCCGGTAGGCCTGGAACTCGACTACCGCCCGGTACCCGAAGCGGTTCAAACTGACTTGTGCCCGGGCCAGCTCGTCGGAACGCGACTTCTCTTTCCCCAGGACGAACCGCTGTTCCGCCTCGTCCGCACCATATTTTGCGCCTCCGTCGAGCTCGATGAACTGATTCGTGCCCTCGACCTGAAAATCAACCCGGTATCTCCGGCCGCTGTCACCGGGCACCTCCACCTGCGGGATCACCTCGAATCCCCCGAAGAACACCGTCTGCCCGAGGAAGATCGCCTCCAGAGCCGACTCCAGCACAGGTGTCGCGTGCTCCAGGATCAGCGGCAGATGGGCCACGCCGCGCCGTCGCTGTGCACACGTCCCGATACGGTCCGCGGAGATGTCTGACCGCAGTGCCGCGCAGGCGGCCACGAATCCGGCTCCGAAGCCGTGCAATGCGGTGAGATCCACGATGGTGCGCTCAATGGTGGTGACGGTCTCGCCGTCCACGGTGGTGACATGGTGGTCGGGAAGCTCGGCGTGGAGTTCGACCAGCGTTGGTCCCGTGCTGATCCTCCGGCCGCCGGTGCTGCGCCGGTAGATGGCGTGCGAGGAAGGGACGGGCAGGTAGCGCCACAGTCCGTGCACCGCAGCCGCCGAGTATCCGGCCAGCACCCTGCCCTCCGTCGCGCCGACGGCCCTGGCTTCCAGGTCGAATCTCTTCCAGCCCGGCAGGGCGTGGTACCTGTGGGTCTCGACGAAGGTCCCGCGCCCGATCCTCGTCAGCACTCCGTGCTTCACCAACGTGCGGAAGATGCCGGCGGCGTCCGGCAGGTAGCGGTGGTCCCTGCTCAGGATCAGTCCATCCGGGCGTCGAATGCACCGGCTGAGCAGCGTGGTCGTGGTGGGTGTGGGCATTGTCCCTCTCGCCTGTCGTGGAAGTCCCTTGCCTTAGTTGGACTTCCCGACAGGCCCAGAGGTTCCCCGGACCGCTGGACCTGAGGTTCCTGGTTATACCGTGCGCATATGTGTCCGGTGTAGCCAGCTTCGTCAGGTCCAAGTCCCGCTCCTGCGGCCGGGGCCTGCCTACACCAGCCTGATCACGGCCACGCCGGCCACCATGCATGCCAGCCCCACGGCCTGCAGCACGGTGGTCGGCTTCTTCCGTGCCCCGAGCAGTCCGAAGTGGTCGATGAGCAGGCTGCCCGCCATCATGCCCAGCAGGATCGTCATCACCGTCAGTCCCGTGCCGATGATCGGCGACAGCAACGCATTGCCGAACACGAACGCCGCGCCCAGGAAGCCGCCGATCCACATCCACCACGGGTTGCGCTCATGCCCCTCGGGCACGCGGAGCCGCCACTTCGCGCGGGTGAAAAGCACGATGAACAGCAGCGTGGCCACGCCGATGGTGAAGGAGGCCAACGCGGCCCCCGTCGCGGTGCCCAGCACCACACCCAGCTGACCGTTCACGGCGGTCTGCGTGGCGGAGAACATGCCGAACACCACCCCGGCGATCCGCCAGGCCCACAGACTCAGACCTGCGCTCGATCCGGTGCCGACGGCCCTGTCGCGGTGCAGGAGGGCATCCCCCAGGCCGATCGCACCGACGACGCCGAGCACCAGCAGCAATGCCCCCAGAACCCGCGGGGCATCAAGTGTGGCCTGGGGTGCGTTGAACCAGCCGACGTGGTCGATGAGCAGCCCCATGATGACCTGCCCCGCGATGGGCAGCACCACCGTCTGCACGCTGCCCAACCGGGGGAAGAGGAAGATGTTGCCGGTCAGGACCACCACTCCCAGCAGTCCGCCGGACCACAACCAGGCGGGCAGCCCGGCGGTGAGTGTGGGGTCGGGGAGGCGGCCGTCGATGAGCAGGGCGGACGCCAGCAGGGTCAGGAAACCCACCGTGAAGGACACCAGCGACGCCAGGAACGGCGAGCCCACCGACAAGCGCAGGCGGGAGTTGGCGTTGGTCTGCACCGGCATCACCAGTCCGACCAGGACGCCGAACACGATTCCGAACATGGTCCTCCTCTTTCGGACAGATTGGACCGCGCGTACGTGGCCCCGGCTAGAGTCCATGGTATGACCACCGAAGCAATCGCCATTGTCACCGGAGCGACGGGCGGCATGGGACGCGAGATCGTCGAGGAACTCGCCCGCACCCACCATGTCTACGCCCTCGGGCGTAATGACGACGCCCTGGCCGAACTCGGTGCGCTCTCGAACGTCACGCCGGTCTCCACCGACCTGGTCACCGACCTGCTCGGCGGCGCCGATTCGCCCTCCTCGCTCGTCCCCTTGCTGGACCTCACGCGTATCGACGTCCTCGTGCACGCCGCCGCCATCGCCACCAGGTTCAGCGTGGAATCCGCCCGGGTGGAGGACTGGCGTACGGCCATGGACATCAACGTCGTGGTACCCGCCGAACTCACCCGGCGGCTGCTGCCCGCGCTCCGGGCGGCCCAGGGGTCGGTGGTGTTCATCAACTCGGGCGCCGGTCGGGGCTCCTACGGCGACAACATCGTCTACGCAGCCACCAAACACGCCCTCTACGCGCTCGCTGACGGTCTCCGTAAGGCCGAATCCGGGGCGGGAGTCCGGGTCAGTACCGTCGCCCCCGGGCCCACCGACACCCCCATGCTGGAGAAGCTGCAGGCGCAGAGCGGCGCTGAGTATGTGCCGGAGCACTACATTGCACCGGTGGAGGTGGCCCGCGCGATCCGTACGGTCGTTGACGCTGGTCCGAGCACCCAGATCACCGACGTCTCCGTACGCCCGCGCATCGAGGTGGGGGACCGGAAACAGGGTGCCCCTGCGTGACCCGGGGCAATTCCATAAACCGCATTTGATATGACTAAGATGGGTGCGTGAACCATCCGCCTTCTCGTCGTCCGGCCTATCAGGCCATCGCCGATATCATCCGCGAGCGCATCGCCCGGTGTGAGTTCTCCGGGGGACACCGGCTGCCCACCGAGCGGGAGCTCGTCGACGAGTTCGGGGTAGCCCGGATGACCGTACGCAACGCCCTTGACGTCCTCCAGCAGGAAGGACTCATCGAACGCCGTCGGGGACGCTCGGGGGGAACCTTCGTCCGGTCGATCCCCATGATCGTGGACCTGAGCTGCATGGAGGGGGTCGTCCAGCAGCTCCGGAAGGAAGGCCGGGAAATGGCCGCCGAGGTACTCGAGGTCAGCCGCGTCAGCGCGGCCCCGTGCGTGGCGGCGGCGCTGAACCTCAGGACCGGAGATCCGGTCTACCATCTCGCCCGCGTCGGTTCAGTGGACAACACCCCCCTGATCATCGAGAACTCCTACTTGCCGGCTGAACTCGTGCCGGGCCTGCTGGAGGAGGACCTCCGCCAGTCCATGCCCGAGCTGCTGGACACCCGCTGGAACCTGCGCCCCGCCCGCAAATCCGAGACCATCCTCCCGGGGCTGGCGGACGACGAGGAAGGGAAGATCCTGGGCGTCAACCGGGACCTCCCGCTGTTACGCATCTACCGCACGACGTCGACCGACGACGGGGCGCCGGTCGAGTACTCCCGCTACGTGCTGCGCCCGGACCTCGCCCACGTGCGGGTGGTCACCGGCGCCCGCTGACCGGCTCTACTCCGCATCCACCGCCCGGTTGCGCAGGGCGCGGGCGACCCGGTCGTGCTGCTCCGCAATCACCCGGCGCAGGCCGGCGGGGAGGTCGTGGTAGAGGAAGGCGTCGGCACGCGCGAGCCCTTCGGTGGAGATGTCCCACACCGGATACAGGCCGTTGAGTGTATTCAGCGCCATTTCGGTGGAGGAATTCTCCCACAGCTTCCGGGCCACATCGAAGTAGGGCTCCGCCAGCGGCATGAGGTGCCCGGTGGAACCGGGGTACACCAGCCCGGCCATCTTGTGGCGGGCGTCCAGGTTCGCCAGATCACCGGCCACAACCTCGTCCCACACCCGCTTCTTCACGGCCGGGTCATTCACGGCGGCCTCGGCACGCAGGGCGGCCTGGGCGCCGGTGGCCGAGCGGTCGCGGGAGCGCTCGGCCTCAACGGCCGCGACGTCGACCCTTCCGTAGGCGATGAGGGCCGCCAGCGCGAGCCACCGCAGTTCGGCGTCATCGGATCCGGCGAGGACCTGCTCGAGGTGTTCCGCGGCGGTGTCGTTGAGCGGGAGCCTGGTCAGGGCCTGCGCGAACACCAGCGAGGTCTCCTCCGTGCCCTCGCGTTCGCCGGCCAGGAAGGCGTCGACGAGCAGGTCGCGGCCCTCGGTCTCCGCCCAGGCGGGATCGGCGTAGGTGCGCAGTGCGGTGGTGGCCTGCGCGAGGATGCGCTCGAGGACCGCGAGTTCGGTCTCGGCCTGCGCCCCGCGGGCGACCAGGCGGACGAAGTCACGGGCCTTCATGCTCCCGTCGCGGGTGGCCTCCCACGCGGCGGACCAGCACAGGGTACGGGCCATGGGGTCGTCGATGCGGTCGATGTTGTCCACCACGAACGCCAGAGACCCCTCGTCGAGCTGCATGAGGCAGTAGCTGAGGTCATCGTCGTTGACCAGGACAAGATCGGCCTTCCCCACGCCGAGGAGTTCCGGCACCTCCGTCGTCGCCCCGGAGACGTCGAGTTCGACGCGGTGGGTGCGGGTCACGCGGTCGTCGATGAGCGAGTAGAGGCCCACGGCGATGCGGTGGGTCCGCAGCTCCTCCGCGCCGGGCTCGGCCCCGCCCTGCTCGACCGCGAAAGAGGTGTACTTTCCGTCCCGGACCTCGGTGGTGGGGGAGAGGCGGTTGATGCCGGTGGTCTTCAGCCACTGGTCGGCCCAGCCGGAGAGGTCGCGACCGGAGGCGGTCTGCAGTGCCGCGAGCAGGTCGTTGAAGGTCGCGTTGCCCCAGGCGTGGTCGGCGAAGTGACGGCGCACGCCCGCCAGGAAGGCGTCCCGGCCGACGTAGGCCTGCAGCTGCTTGAGCACGCTCGCACCCTTGGCGTAGGTGATGCCGTCGAAGTTCTGTTCCACCGTCTCGATGTCGGTGGCGTCGGCGAGGATGGGGTGGGTCGACGGCAGCTGGTCCTGGCTGTAGGCCCAGGACTTCTCCACGTTGGCGAACGTCACCCAGGCGGTGTCGTACCCGGTGGCTTCGGCCTGGGAGAGGGCGGCGGACCAGGTGGCGAAGGACTCGTTGAGCCACAGATCATCCCACCACTCCATGGTCACCAGGTCGCCGAACCACATGTGGGCGAGCTCGTGGAGAATCGTCTCCGCCCGACGCTCGTACTTGTAGTGGGTGGCCTTCGAGGTGAAGACGTACTCGTCCCGGATGGTCACACATGCGGCGTTCTCCATCGCGCCCATGTTGTATTCGGGGCAGAAGACCTGGTCGTACTTGCCGAAGGGATAGGCCATGCCGAAGTGGGCGTGGAAGAAGTCGAAACCCTGCTTCGTCTCGGTGAACAGGCGCTCGGCGTCGAGATGCTCCGCCAGGGACCGCCGGCAGTAGATCGCCATGGGCACGGTGACGTCCGTCGGCTGGTCGGCCGGGGTCTCCGGGTGGTGGGTGAGCGTGCCGTGCCAGGTGGAGCGGACCTCGTGGTACGGGCCGACGCACAGGGCGACCAGGTACGTGGACAGCGGGTAACCGACGCGGGAGCGGTGGATCAGGTGCCCGCCGGAGGCCTTCACCTGCTGCGGCGCATTCGAGATGACCTTCCAGTCGGTCGGGGTGACCACGGAAATGTCGTAGGTGGCCTTGAGGTCGGGCTGGTCGAAGCACGCGAACACTCGTTTGGCGTCGGCCGTCTCGAACTGGGTGTACAGGTAGGTGAGGTTGTCCGCCGGGTCGACGAAACGGTGCAGGCCCTCGCCCGTCCGGGAGTAGGGGCAGGTCGCGGTGACCCGCAGTGTGTGCCGGCCCACGGTCAGGTCCCGCAGCGCGATGCCGTGGGTGGCGTCGTAGCCCTGGTCGTTGAGGGTGAGCGCCTCGCGGCGGATGTCCCGGCCGTCCAGATGCACACCCTCCACGCTGTCGGCGCGCAGATCGATGAACGTCGAACCCGGCTCGCGGACCGTGAAAGACACGGTGGTGACCGAGGAGAACCCGGTGTCCGGGCCGCTCAGGTCCAGGGCGATGTCGTAGTTGTCCACCTCCAGCAGTCGTGCACGGTGGGCGGCCTCATCACGGGTGAGGTTCGTCGATGTCATGGGCGATCTCCTGATGCTTGAGCCGGGCGGGACTACCCCAAGCCTAATCTGTGTCTATCGTGGGGAGTCATGACCACTAAAAGCGTAACGTTCTGGTTCGACGTCACCTGTCCCTTCGCCTGGCAGACCTCCCGCTGGATCAAGGAGGTGGAGAAGGTCCGCGACATCGAGGTCACCTGGACCCCGATGTCTCTGTCCGTGCTCAACGACGGCCGTGACCTCGACGAAGGCTACACCGAGATGATGAAGGCCGCCTGGGGTCCCGCCCGCGTCTTCGCCAAGGTCGCCGCCGATGAGCCGGAGAAGGTCGACGAGCTCTACACCGCAATGGGCACCATCGTCCACGCCGGCAAGGAGAGCGGAAAGAAGGGTTTCGGTGCCTATGACGGCGTCATCGAGCAGGCACTTGACCAGGTCGGCCTCAACGCCACCTACGCCACCGTGGCCAACTCGGAGCAGGTCGACGAGCAGCTGCGCGACTTCCACCAGAGCGCCATCGACGGCGTCGGCGACGAGGTGGGCACCCCGGTGATCAAGTTCGGCGACACCGCCTTCTTCGGCCCCGTGATCACCCGGGTGCCCACCGGTGAGGAGGCCGGTGAGCTTTTCGACGCCGCCGTGCGCCTCGCCGAGTACCCCTACTTCTTCGAGATCAAGCGCTCCCGCACCGAGAACCCGCAGTTCTAGCCACCCCCGATCGCCGACGCCCGGAGTATGGACGCCGCCCGTGGCCTGATGCTGGCGCGCGCCGGGGTGCGCCGGTTGATCCGGACAGATCGTGAGAGGGTTCACGCATCTGGGTAGAGTCAGAGCCATGCGCGTATACCTTGGAGCTGACCACGCCGGTTTTGACATGAAGAACATCATCGCCGAGCACCTGAAGAAGCAGGGCCACGACGTCATCGACTGTGGCGCCCACACCTACGATGCCGAGGACGACTACCCGGCCTTCTGCATCGAGGCCGCTCTCCGCACCGTGAACGACCCGGGTTCCCTGGGCATCGTGCTCGGTGGTTCCGGCAACGGCGAGCAGATCGCCGCCAACAAGGTCCAGGGCGCCCGCTGCGCCCTGGCCTGGTCCCCGGAGACCGCCCGCCTGGCCCGTGAGCACAACAACGCCCAGCTCATCGGCCTCGGCGGCCGGATGCACTCCGAGGAGGAGGCGATCGCCATCGTCGACGCCTTCCTGGATCAGGAGTGGTCGAAGGCGGAGCGTCACCAGCGCCGCATCGACATCCTCGCCGACTACGAGCGCACCGGCATCCCCCCTTCGGTCCCCGGAGAGTAGGTCACCCCTGCCTCTCAGCCCCGCACCTGGTGCGGGGCTTTTCGCTGTCCGGCCTCACCATCCGGCGAAGTCACGTTCGAGCCGCCGCGGGCCCCCGATGATCTCCCACTCGACGGGAAGTTCGATGGTGTCGCCGCCGAGAGCTTCCCGACGCCGCGTCCGCACCCCCGCCGCCACCTCCCCGCCGACGGTGAGTTCCGCGTCCCCGCCCCCGGCGCAGATCCGGTCCACCAGCTCCGCGATCGGCGCGGCGGGTACCGCCGGTCGGGTGAGGGTGAACGTGGCCCGTTGTCCCCCCGCGTGGGTACGCACCCTGGGGTCGGCGCGGAAAAGTGCCGGCACTGTCTCGGTGACCACGACGACGTCCCCGGCCCGCAGCCAACCGGCGATGACGGTCTCCGTCACGCCCGGTGCAGCAAAGGCGGGGACACACACCGCGACGTCAGCCACCTCGAAGATCACGCCGGCAGGACGGGCGGAGGGATGGGTGATGCGGTGGGCGAGCGCGAGGGACTCGGCGTTCTTCTGGGCGATGTCCGCTGAACGGCCACCCCAGTCGGGCTCGTCGTGGGTGGCCACGCCCCGGGGTTCGTGGACGAAGCCGGCCCCCGCGTGCCAGGCCCGGAAACCGAACTCCCAATCCTCCCCGCCGTAGCCGACCATGGTGGAGTCGAAGCCCCCGACCTGGTCGAAGAAGGTTCTCCCGCAGGTCAGGACTGCGGAGATGATGAAGCGCCAGCTGGTTTCGTCCGCACGTGAAAGGTGCCCCGTCCGGTCCCAGGCCTGTGCCAGCCAGGCGGGTTCCGTCCGCTCGGGGCCGGTGAGACGGGTGCCCAGCACCACCGCCCGGGGGTTCGCCGTCACATGCGGCACCACCGCACGCAGGTAACCGGGGCAGGGGGCGGTGTCACCGTCGAAGAAGGCCAGCACCTCACCGTCTGCCGCGGCGGCACCGAGGTTGCGGGCCGCCGCCGCCCGGAAACCCAGGTCCTCCTGGCGCACCACCACGCAACCCAGCTCCGGGGGAGGGACCGTGGAACCGTCGTCGGCGACGACGATCTCCACCTGCCCCGGGTAGTCCTGGGCGCGCACCGCGGCGACGACCTCCCGGAGGCCGTCCGGGTTGTTGAAGTAGGGGATGACCACGCTCACGCTCGGCCACAGTCGCTCCCACACCGAGGACCACCCGGCGGCGACCTCCGGCCAGTCCCACCCGTCGGGGGTGCCGATCGGCGGGGTGGGGGAGGCGGCGGCGTCGAGAAGCGCATCGCGCCAGTCGGCGACGATGCCGATCCGGTCGGGCCATTGCCGGGCCATCTCGCGGGTGTAGGGCGAGTCGCTCACCAGGACGTGGCGGCCGGCACCCAGCCAGGTCATGAGCGATCCGGAGGCGGAGTAGTGCCGGTGGGCGCACACCGGCACGGCCACCCGTCCCATCTCCTCGGCGAGATCGGCTTCGGAGAGATAACCGGTGATGCGCAGGTCAACGCCGCTTTCGGTGGCGAGATCCTGCAGGTGACGGGCCCAGTCTTCATGGCCTGCGCTCACCCCGCCGAGAGCCCGGATCTTGAGCCCGGTGCCGGCCAGCGCCCGGATGATGTCGTCGTGGCCCTTGCCGGGGTAGATGAAACCGAGGATGCCCACCGTGCCCGGTTCGGGCCGGTACCGCGACCGGACAGGTGGTACCGGCAGTGGAATCACCTCCACGGAGTCAGGGAAGAAGGAGGCCTCGTGCCGTGAATTGCACACCACGAGGTCCGCGGCCCCGGCCAGTCGGAGGTAGGCGGGGGAGCGCCGGGCGAACCGTTGCGCCCCCTCCTCGGGCTGCGGGATGTCGTGCAGGCTGAGGCTGAGGGTGTGTCCGGCACAGCGGGCGAGCACCCGGTCGACGGCCTCCTCGGGAGTGGGGCCGAAGAGGTGGTCGGTGAAGGTGACGTGCACCGGTCCGGGCGGCAGCGGGCCGATGTCCCGCACCACGCCGCCGCCGGCATGGCGTGCCAGGGCGAGCGCGTACTCGGTGACCCCGTGGCCGTCGGGGCCGACGATCAGGTGTGTGACCGCGCCCTTCATCGGTCCAGGCCCAGCAGTGCGATCCGCTCGGCGTGGCGCTGCAGGCCGGCCTCGACGAGGCGCGGGTGCCTGCGGTAGAAGGCCAGCTGCCTGCTCACCAGCAGGTCAGGGTCGATGGGGGCCCCGCCAGTGCGCCAGTGTTCACGTCCCTTGACGTCCACCCCCAGGGCGCGTGCCGCCGGGGGATCCACCGGGGCGCTCAGCCCGCCGAGCATCTCCCGGTCCGTCGGCGCGGTGACGGTCCCGCCGGGGACGATCTCATCCAGGACCCGTTGCGCCAGCGCCGCGAGCGTGGAGTTCGCGGGGTGGTTGATGGTGTGCCACGCGGGGGCGGTCTTCAGCAGATCAGAGACGACCACCGTCCCGTGGTGGCGTTCGCGCGTGCGCAGCTGATCGACGGAAAGCTCGGCGACGGCGCGCAGCGACTCCTCGGAGGGGCACGCCTCGAGGGGCCGGTCCAGTCCCCGGGAGGCGGCCACCAGGATCCGCAGATCGTGATACGGCACGACCGGGGGATTGCGGGAAGGGTCGGCGGGGTCACGCACGATCGCGTGGTAGGGCATGAGACCGTCCCACCGCAGAACCGGGTAACTCACCGTAACGGCCCCGGCGGGCAGCAGCTCACTCAGCTGCGCCGTGCCCAGCGGCAGGTCACGGTAGTCCTCGCGGATGGGCTGGGTGACCAGGACGTCGGTCCGGGCGAGGATCCCCCGGAGAAGATCGACGTCCTCGGCGGTGAATTCGTGGACCGGCGGGATGCGGAAGGAGTCGACCAGGCCTGAGGAGTCCAGCAGGATGCGCAGCGATTCGGCCTGGCAGTTGCCCAGCACCGTGAGGAAGGGACGGTCGGGGAACCTGGGCGTGGGGCTGACCCGATAGAAGTCGCCGTAGTGCCGACGGCGGGCCAGATCCTGAGCGAAGGTCATGGTCGCCAATTTATCAACAATCCGGCATGAAAACCCCCGGGCTTCCGGCCGGGGTGGAAACCGCTGTCTAGAGTGGTTCCGGGTGGCGGGTTCTCCCGCCCCGGTTCTCAGGTGAGTAAAGGAGTCAGATGCATCAAGGCGGCACCAGGTTGCGGGTCCTGTCCATCCCGGCGGGCCACGTCTACACCGCGGCGATCCGCCCTGAGGACGTGGAGTACCTCCCCGACCCCGACATCGACGGCCACTGGTGGCCCCATCCGGCGCTGGACGCCGCGTGGTGGGAAGACCTGCCCGCTGAGCAACTGCCCGACCTGGTGCACCTCCACTTCGGCTTCGATCACCTCACGCCCGGGCAGACGGGTGCCTTCATCCAGGCTCTGCGCAGCCGGGGCGTCCCGCTGGTGGTCACCGTCCACGACATGGACAACCCGCACCTGAAAGACCAGACGGATCACCATGAGAAGGTCCGCCTGCTTGTCGACGCCGCCGCGGCCCGCATCACCCTCACCGACCTCGCCGCCGCTCACCTGCCGGTCGGGACCCGGGTGATTCCGCACCCGCAGGTCGTCACCGACCCGCCACCCGGCGCGGGTAACGGGCAGGCTCCCGGGGTGTTCCTGAAGTCGCTGCGCGGCAACGTGATCTCCGATCCCTTCTTCTACCGCATTCTCGCCCGCACCGTGCGCCGCGAGCTCGGCCGGCCGCTGCGGATCCACCTGCACGAGGACCCGGCCACCGGGGACCTCGTCCGTGCTCTGAGTGGGGGCAGGCTCAGCGGTGTCATCGACCTGCGCGTCCATGCGCCGATGTCTGACCACACACTCCACGAGGCCGTCGCGGAGTGCCGGACCGTACTGTTGCCGTACCTGCGGGGTACGCATTCCGGCTGGCTGGAGATGTGCCGTGACCTCGGGGTCTCGGTGGCGGTGCCGGACTGCGGGATGTACGAGGGGCAGGCGGATGATCCGCAGGGCGTCGAGAAGTACCGCACGGGTGACCCGTTGGACGCCGCGCGGGCGTTGATCGCGTTGTACGGGCGGGGTCCGGTGCCCTACGCCGGTGACCGGGCGGAGCAGCTCCGGCAGATCCGGGCAGCCCACCGTGCGGTGTACCGGGAGGTGACCGGCCGATGACTGTGGGCACCCGGGCCAGCCTCCGGATCGCCCTGATCGCACCGGCGCGCCACCCCATCCGCGAGCCATACGCCGGCGGACTCGAGGCCTTCTGCCACACCCTGGTCCGCGCGGTGCGGGACCTCGGGCACAGCGTGGACCTGTACGCCGCCCGCGGCTCGCAGGGGCATGTGACCGATCTTGAGCTGCCGGGAATCGACTGGGGCGGGGAACTCATGTCCGCCAGCGACACCGGCTACCCGCCCGGCGTCCGGGAGGCTGAGGACGCCGCCTTCGCCCGACTTCTCCGGCATCTCGCCGGACAACGCTACGACGTCATCCACAACAACAGCCTCACCCCGGTCCTGTTCGACGCGGAACACGGACTGCCGGTGCTCACCACCCTGCACACGCCGGCGCTACCGGAGGTGCAGGCGGCCATCACCGCCGCCGGGGAGCGCGCCGGGCGATTCGCTGCGGTGTCCGCCACCACCGCCGCCGACTGGGAGCTGCCCACCCCCGCGACGATCATCCCCAACGGCGTGGACACCCTGTCCTGGCAGCCCGGCCCCGGTGGTCGCGCCGCGGTGTGGTTCGGCCGCATCGTCCCCGAGAAAGGCCTGCATCTGGCCATGGACGCCTGCCGACTCGTCGGCATCCCGCTGGTCTTCGCGGGACGGGTGGGCGATCACCGGTACTTCGCCACCCACATCGTTCCCCGGATGACCGACGGCGCCGCCACGTGGGTGGGGGAACTCGACCACCGTGGCCTGCGGACTCTGGTCGGCAGAGCCCGTATCTGCCTGGTCACCCCCCGGTGGGAGGAGCCCTTCGGCCTCGTCGCCTTCGAGTCCATGGCCTGCGGCACCCCGGTCGCGGCGTTCCGACGCGGCGGCCTCGGCGAGATGCTCGCCGCCGCGCCCGCGTCCCTGGCAGAGCCCGATGACGTGGAATCCCTGGCGGCCTCGATCCTCGTGGCCGAGGGCATCGATCGCGGGCTCGTCCGCGAGTGGGTCATCCGGCACCACAGCCTGACCGAGGTCGCCCGGAGGTATGTCGGGCTCTACAGCGAGGTTCCCGCCCGATGATCGGCTTCTACGCGCACCACCACGGCAGCGGGCACATCCAGCGCTGCCGGACGATCATGGCGCACCTCGACGGCGACGCGCAGCTGCTCTCGACCGCCCCCGCCGCCGACGTCGTGCTCCCCGAGGACGCGTCGGATTTCCCCGTCACGGACCCCACCGCCAACGGGACCCTGCACTACGCGCCGCACCACCATGCGGGGCTCACGCAGCGGATGGCGATGATCGCCGCCTGGATCGACGAACACCGCCCGGACGCCTTCTACGTCGACGTCTCCGTCGAGGTGGCGCTTCTCGCCCGGCTCATGGGCGTTCCTGTGGTCACCCTCGCTATGCCGGGGGAACGATTCGACGGCCCGCACCAGCTCGGTTACCGGCAGGCCAGTGCGATCATCGCCCCCTGGCCGGACTGGGTTCCCGTCCCTCCCCACCTGCGCGAACACCGAAGAATCCTGCATCAGGTCGGAGGCATCTCGCGTTTCAGCCGCCCCGCGGACCCAGGTCCGGACTGTGACGTGGTGGTGCTCTCCGGGCGGGGCGGAACCGGCTGGACCGAGGCCCAGTGGGACCAGGTCCGGTCGGCCTGCCCCGACCGCGACTTCCTCTTCCTCGGCGCGGACACCTTCGTCGACGACCCGATGCCGTACCTCAGCTCCGCCAACGTCGTCGTCACCGCGGCCGGCCAGAACTCGGTGGCGGACATCGCCGTCGCCGGGGCGAAGTCGATCGTCCTGCCGCAGGCGCGCCCGTTCGCCGAGCAGCACGCCACCGCAGCGCTTCTAGCCGCCGCCGAACTCGCCCTCGTCGCCGAGACCTTCCCGGAGGCAGGGGAGTGGCCCGCGCTCCTGGAACGGGCGGAAGCGCTGGACAGCACGTGGCTCCGGTGGCAAACTGCCGGTGCGGCCGTTCGTGCGGCCCATGTGATCCGGAAGGTGGCTGGACTGTGAATTCTCCCGTGACCGTGGTGACCCTCTCTGACGCGGGCAGGCTGGCACACCTCGTCCGACAGGCTGCCGCCATCCCGCCCGGGGTGGGGCACGTCGTTGTCGCGCTCGGCGACGCTGAGGCCCTCGCCGACGCCCTCCCTGATTCGGAGGTCATCGCCCTGGGGGAGTTCTCGCTCGCCGGTGCCCGCAACCTCGGCGGGGACGTCGCGGCGAAGAGGGACCAGGGCGGGGCGGGCATGATCGTGTTCCTCGACGCCGACTGCCTGCCCGGTCCCGAGATGATCGACCACTACCGTCTGGCACTCGACGCACACCCGGACGCCGTCGTCGCGGGCCCCGTCACCTACCTCCCGGACGGAGACGCCCGCACCAGCCGGCCCGAGCCCCATCCGGTCCGGCCCTGCCCCCCGCCGGGGACCCTGCTGCTTGCCGACGACCGCGGCTACGAACTCTTCTGGTCCCTGTCCTTCGCCCTGACCACGGACACGTGGCGTCGGATCCGGCGCACCTTCGGCGGCTTCGACAAGGGCTACACCGGCTACGGGGCGGAGGACACCGATTTCGGCCAGCACCTGCGGCACCACGGCATCCCGTTCATCTGGGTCGGTGGGGCGGACGCCTTCCACCAGTGGCACCAGGTCTCCGATCCGCCGTGGGAGCATTTCCCCGACATCCTCCGCAACGCGGAACGCTTCCACGAGATCTGGGGCTTCTGGCCCATGAGGGGCTGGCTGGAGAAGTTCGCCGACGAGGGTGCGCTGGTCTACCGCGACGACCGGTGGGTCGCCGTGAACTCGAAGCTGGCTACGACTCCACATCCGACGGGTGGGGCCCAACCCGACCGTCTTCCCCCTCGTCCAGTGAAGTGATGTCGGCCATCTCCCCACTGCTGAGCTCGAAACCGAAGACATCGATGTTCTCCCGGATCCGCTCCGGATGGGAGGACTTCGGGAAGAGGATCACCCCGTTCTGCAGGTGCCAACGGATGATCACCTGGGCGGGGCTGACCCCGTGGGCGGTGGCGGCGTCGACAATCTCCGGCGCTTCCAGCAGATCCGTCCGCCCCTGACCCAGCGGGGCCCAGGCCTCCACCCTGATGCCGTGGACTCGTGCGGCGTCGATGTCCTTCCACTGCTGCAGCGCGGGGTGCAGTTCGATCTGGTTGACCACCGGGGTCACCCGGGACGTCATCGACAGTCGGTCGATGTGCTCGGGCAGGAAATTGGACACCCCGATGGAGGTGGTGAGGCCCTTCTCCCGCAGCCCGACGAGCTGCTGCCACGCCTCGACGTAGCGATTCTGCGCCGGGCACGGCCAGTGGATCAGGTACAGGTCAACCCGGTCCAGGCCGAGGCGTTCCAGGGATTCGTCGAGGGCCGCCCCCGCGTCATCGTGTCGGTCGTTCCACAACTTGGTGGTCACGTACAGCTCTTCCCGCGGAATGCCGGAAGCCGCGATGGCACGGCCCACGCCCGCTTCGTTGCCGTAGATCGCGGCGGTGTCGATGTGCCGGTACCCGGCCTCCAGCGCGACGGAGACGAGTCTTTCGGTGTCTGCCGGCGGAATCTGAAACACGCCGAACCCCAGCTGGGGGATCGACGTGTTGTCATTGAGCGTTATTGCGGGGACCTTCGGTGTCATATCCCAGAATCGTACGCCTAGAAATCGAAGTCGAAGCCTCCGTCGAAGAAACCGCCGCCGTCGTCGCCGCCACCGAAGAAGCCGCCGCCGTCGCCGCCGGTATCACCCATGTCGCCACCCATGTCCTCGCCACCCATGTCGCCGCCGTCCTCGCCGCCTCCGGCGTCACCCTCGGCGCCCTCGCCGGAACCGTCCGCGAACTGTTCGGGGGAGTAGTTCACGCCGGCCATGCCGGAGAACATCGCGGAGAACATCATCATCGACGCCGCGGTCCACATGCCGGTGGCCATCGCGTCAGCCCACCACGGACGGGAGTACCAGCCGGCGGGGACCGGACGGCCCGCCACGTTGCCGCCGGGGTAGTAGTTCGGGGTCTCGTCGCTGGCGACCGGGGAAGCCGTCAGGGTCTGGCCCTCGTGCTCGATGGTGCGGCGCTCGGTGACCTTGCCGGCGTTGCGCTGGCCCTCCAGGAGGGGGAGCTCAGGACCCGAGGTCATGCCCATGATCTCGCGGGCGGCGTTCATGTAGTGCAGACCCTCCAGAGCCGACTCGCGGGCCAGATGCGCCTGCTTGACGGTCGTGGCCTGGGAGATCGCGGAGGCCGCAGCGTTGTAACGCTCGGAGGCGTCGGCGATGGCCTGGGTCGACGCGGCGTCCGAACCCGCGATGGTGAGCACCTGTGAACCGAGCCTTTCGATCCAGCGACGGGCTTCCGTGCGGGCATCATCAAGCCGGGTGGCTTCAAGCGCGGCACTCTTCTGCTTGTTTGAGCGGTTCATGAAATAGGCGGCGCCGCCGCCGAGGATAAGCAGGAGGAGAAGGAGTTCCACTGGGTCAAGTCACTTCCGTACTCGGTTACAGGTTGTTGTCAGATTGATTGTCACCCGGTTCAACGTATCTGGCTTGCGGAAAGTTCCGGTTTTTCAGAATCGGGCTCCATGCGCTAGACTGATCCGGCGCAAGCAGGGGAATGTCGTATAGTGGCTAATACCTCAGCCTTCCAAGCTGAAGACGCGGGTTCGATTCCCGTCATTCCCTCCACGTGATGTCCTGTGATCCGGTTTCCTTCCGGTCGCAGGGCATCTTTTTTCTTTCCCGGGTGCAGCGGCGGACGAGCCGGATTCGGCCCCTCGGGGCCGGCGGAAAGATGGGCGCGTCGGCTTTTCTGACCCCAATGTCGACCACTCTTGGGGGCGGTCGGTAGTATGCACTACAGACCTACGGGGCGTGGCGCAGTTTGGTAGCGCACCTGCTTTGGGAGCAGGGGGTCGCAGGTTCAAATCCTGTCGCCCCGACGTAGGGCCGGCTCGTGCCGGTCTCAAGTGAACAGACATTCAATGTGAAACCAGGAGAGTTACTCGTGAAGAGTTCCGTCGAGAAGCTGAGCGACACCCGTGTGAAGCTCACCGTCAACGTTCCCTTCGAGGAACTGAAGACCGAGATTGACCAGGCCTACTCGGCGCTTGCGCAGCAGGTGTCCATCCCGGGTTTCCGTAAGGGCAAGGCTCCCCGCCAGCTCATCGACGCCCGCTACGGCCGCGGTCCGATCCTGGAGCAGGTCGTCAACGACATGCTGCCCTCCCGCTACCAGCAGGTCATCGAGGAGAACGAGCTGGTCGCCATCGGTCAGCCGAGCGTCGACATCACCAAGATCGAGGACAACGAGTTCGTCGAGTTCACCGCCGAGGTCGACGTTCGCCCCGAGATCGAGGTTCCGGACTTCTCCGGCATCGAGGTCACCGTCCCGGCCATCGAGGTCGACGACGCCGCCGTGGAGGAGGAGATCGATCGTCTCCGCGCCCGCTTCGGTGAGCTCAAGGACACCAAGCGCAAGCTGAAGACCGGCGACTTCGCCGTCATCGACCTTAAGGCCACCGTCGACGGCGAGATCGTCGACGAGGCCAGCACCGAGGGCCTGTCCTACGAGGTCGGCCAGGGTGACCTGATCGACGGCCTGGACACCGCGCTGCGCGGCCTGAAGACCGATGAGGACAGCGAGTTCACCACCACGATCGTCGCCGGTGAGCACAAGGACAAGGAGGCTGTCGTCTCCGTCCACGTCAAGCAGACCAAGGAGCGCAAGCTTCCGGAGTTCGACGACGAGTTCGCCCAGCTCGCCTCCGAGTTCGACACTGCCGAGGAGCTTCGCGAGGCAGCCAAGGCACAGGTCGAGGAAGCCAAGAAGGGCGAGCAGGCCGCCGCCATCCGTGACGAGGTTCTCAAGGCCGCCCTGGCCAAGACGGAATTCGCCCTGCCGGAGTCCATCGTCGACGAGCAGGTCCACCAGCAGCTCCACCAGCTCCTCGGCCAGATGGCCCACGATGAGGGCGCGCTGGAGAAGGTCCTGGCGTCCCAGGGTCTGACCCGCGAGGAGTTCGACGCCCAGTCCCGCAAGGACTCCGAGGAAGCCGTCCGCACCCAGCTGTTCCTGGACACCCTCTCCGAGCAGGAGGATCCGGAGGTCTCCCAGCAGGAGCTCACCGACCACATCCTGTTCACCGCGCAGTCCTACGGCATGGACCCGAACCAGTTCATCGGCCAGCTGCAGCAGTCCGGCCAGATCGCGAACCTGTTCGCTGACGTCCGCCGTGGCAAGGCACTCGCCGCCGCCATCTGCCGCGTGACCGTCAAGGACGATGCCGGCAACGACGTCGACCCGGCCCAGTACTTCGGTGAGGAAGAGGCCGCCGAGGCTGAGGGCGAGTCCGAGGAGTAGTCCTCAACGCACACGTTTAACGCCCCGACCAGTTCATCTGGTCGGGGCGTCACGCGTTTTCTGGTTATTCGTAGGAGGCGACCAGGCGTCCCACGATCTCGCCCTTCTCCAGCTTCTCCAGACCCGCCGGGATCTCGTCGAAGGAGATGGTGGTGATCTGCGGCTTCATCCTGCCCGACGCCATGTTCTCGTAGACGCCGGCAACGTCTTCCTTGGTGCCGCCGACCGAGCCCTTGAGCGTGACACTACGGGTGATGAGCGTGCGGGTGTTGATGGTGGCCTCGAGGCGACCCATGCCCACCTGGACGACGGTGCCGCCGGGGCGCACCATCTCGATGGCGTCCGCCGTGGTGACGCCGAAGCCGGCGTAGTCGACGATGACGTCGAACTCCACGCCCTCGAAGTCCTTGATCGACGTGCGGACGTCCTTGACGCCGAGCTGCCTGGCCAGCGGCCAGACCTTCTCGTTGATCTCCGCGACGTAGACGTCCGCGCCGGCGAGGATGCCGGCGACAGCGCCGAGCTGGCCCAGGCCGCCGAGACCGATGACACCGACGGTGTCACCCTCCTTGACCCCGCCCTCCGTGATGATCGCGTGGTAGGAGGTCATGCCTGCGTCCGTGGCCGCGGCACCGTTGACGAAGTCCACTTCGTCGGGAAGTGGAACCAGTGCACGGGCGTCGACCGCCATCTTCGGGGCGAAGCCGCCGTCGAAGGCGTAGCCGGGGGCGCCGACGCCATCGGCGGTCGGGCAGACGCCCACGCGGTCGCCGACCTTGAAGCCGGTGACACCGGGGCCGACCTCGGCGACGACGCCGGCGTTCTCGTGGCCGATGGTGATGGGGCGCTTGGCCAGCAGGCTCAACCAACCCTCATCCTCGAGCAGGCCGACGTCGGAGTGGCACAGTCCGGCGGCCTTGATCTCCAGGACGACCTCGCCTTCGCCGGCGACGGGCTCAGGGACTTCATTCAGAACGAGCGGTTCGTGGGTGTTGGTGAACTGCCATGCCTTCATGGGGACTTCTCCTTCGTGTACAGGGGATATACATTCGCCATTGTATCGACGGCAGCGGGAAAGGGGCGGCGTCGAGAAGCACGGGCACGCTGTGAGCGAACAGAGGGGCGATTCGGGGAGGACCGCTAGTACTCTGGGGAGCATCGACAATTTTCAGAATCAGGAGTTTGACTGACATGACTGATCAGATCCGGATGACGTCCCCGGGGGCGGGCATGAACCTCGGCGACTCGGTGTACGAGCGACTGCTGCGTGAACGCATCGTCTTCCTCGGCCAGCAGGTCGATGATGAGATCGCGAACAAGATCTGTGCCCAGATCCTGCTGCTGTCCGCCGAGGACCCCAACCGTGACATCTCGCTGTACATCAACTCCCCCGGCGGCTCCGTGACCGCCGGCATGGCGATCTACGACACGATGAAGTACTCCCCGTGCGACATCGCCACCTACGGCATGGGCCTGGCTGCCTCCATGGGCCAGTTCCTGCTCTCCGGCGGTACGAAGGGCAAGCGTTACGCCCTGCCGCACGCCCGGATCATGATGCACCAGCCCTCCGCCGGTGTCGGCGGTACCGCGGCGGACATCGCCATCCAGGCCGAGCAGTTCGCCCAGACCAAGCGTGAGATGGCCGAGCTGATCGCCGAGCACACCGGCCAGACCTTCGAGCAGATCACCCGGGACTCCGATCGTGACCGTTGGTTCACCGCCGAGCAGGCCAAGGAATACGGCCTCGTTGACCACGTGATCAGCCACGCCGAGGGCCCGATCAGCAACTAGGGAATTGTGAGGAAAGAAGAAATGAACAACGGATTCCAGATGCCCCAGATGCGTTACGTCCTGCCCAGCTTCATCGAGCAGTCCGCTTACGGAACCAAGGAGACCAACCCGTACGCGAAGCTCTTCGAGGAGCGCATCATCTTCCTGGGCACCCAGGTCGACGACACCTCGGCCAACGACATCATGGCGCAGCTGCTGGTGCTCGAGGGCCTTGACCCGGACCGCGACATCACCATGTACATCAACAGCCCCGGTGGTTCCTTCACCGCGCTGATGGCGATCTACGACACGATGCAGTACGTCCGTCCGGACGTCCAGACCGTCTGTCTCGGACAGGCGGCCTCCGCTGCCGCGGTTCTGCTTGCCGCCGGCGCCCCGGGCAAGCGTGCTGCACTGCCGAACGCGCGCGTGCTCATTCACCAGCCCTCCACCCAGGGCACCCAGGGCCAGGTGTCCGACCTGGAGATCCAGGCCGCCGAGATCGAGCGCATGCGCCGCCTCATGGAGCAGACCCTGTCGCGCCACACCGGCAGGACCGCGGAGCAGGTCCGCATCGACACCGACCGCGACAAGATCCTCACCGCCGCGGAAGCCAAGGAGTACGGCATCATCGACACGGTCTTTGACTACCGCAAGCTCAACGGCTAAATTCTCCACTTGCGTGAGAGGGGCCCGACCGGGATTTTCCGGTCGGGCCCCTCTTCCGTGTCTTCCGGGTGGGTTTCCACTCCGATCCCCCCTGAGGGGCCCCGTGGGTCCGTTGCCGGGGCTTAGGGGGGAACGAACCGGACCGGGGGCGTCGGGAACCGACCTAGAGTTCGGCGAGCACCCGGGGCAGCTCGTTCCGGGTCCGCACGCCGAGCTTCCGGTAGACGCGGGTGAGGTGGTATTCGACCGTTTTGGAGGACAGGAACAGTTCGCGGGCGACCTCGCGGTTGGTCGCGCCCTCGGCGACGAGCTTCGCGATCTCCTCCTCCTGCGGGGTCAGTCCACCGGCACCTGTGGTGCGGGTGCCCAGACCGCCGGCGCGTCGTTCGCGGTTGCAGCGGTTGACGAACTCGGTCGCCCCCATCGCGGCGAAGACGTCGCCGGCGCGGACGAAGATGTCGTCCGCCTGTCGGCGGCGTCCGAGTCGGCGCAGCACGCGTCCGTACTCGTAGAGCACGCGGGCCTGGTAGGAGGGCATGGTGAGGGTCTCGATGAGCTCGATGGCCTCCTCGAATCGGCGGATGCCGCCCTCGATGTCACCGCGCTGCATGAGGATGCCCGCCCGGGGCACAGCGAGCTTGGCCTGCAGCGATCCGATGCCGGACTCGGCGGCGCGCTCCTCGGCGGCGGTGGTGACGGCATCGGCCTCCTCGATGCGCCCCGTGAGGACGAGGTGCTGGGCCCAGACATCCTCCCAGGGCCAGAATCCGGGCTGGGAGATGTCGGTCTCCCGGCCGATGGCCACGAGGGCCTCACCGGCGCGATTCATACTCGAGACGTCACCTTCGATGCCACCGACGAACATGCGGCACATCGCCGAGGGGATGCGCTGGATGGCGAAGGCGTCGTGGCTCAGGGTGAGCCGGTTGATGTAGGAGCGGGACAGTTCGCGGTCGCCCTTGTAGCCCGCGATCTGCGCTCCGGTCCACAGGAGGATGGGCTCGAGGAAGCGGATGCCGAAGCGCTCCGCCCGTGCCAGGCCGCGTTCCACGGTCCGCTCGGCCTCGCGGTACTCGCCGAGGACGAACAGGGTGCGGGCGAGCCAGCCGTCCATCCAGAGGCTGATGCGCTCGGAGCCCTCGCCGCCGGGGTTGAACTGGAGGTAGCGACGTGCGGCGACGGGGTCGTCGTGGACCAGGTGGATCCACCCGGCGGCCATGTTGCGGCGCTGCGCCAGGGTGGGTGTCTCGCCGGGCAGTGGGATGTCCGGGGGGATGGAGCCGGTCAGGGCGCTGCGGCCGATCATCGAGATGTACTGGGCCTCGATACGGGTGGGGGAGGTCTCGGGCGCCCAGTCATCGGTGATCTTCGCCCACTCGTCCACCTTGGAGACGTCCCAGTTGGCCAGGTGGACCAGCACCTTGCGCGATGCGACACGGGTACGCATGGCGGCGTCGGTGGAACGGGTCTCCTCCAGGGTGTCCCAGGCGCGGTCGATGAGACTGACGGACTCGGAACGGCGGCCCTCGTGGAGTGCGAGGTAGCTGCGCATGGAGTCAACCTTCACGTCGCGGACGACCCGTGACATGGCGCCGGCGTGGAGGCGGGCGCGGGGGATGTCTGCGGCGGCGATGAGCGCCTCGATGGAGTTGAGGTGCTGGTCGTGGGAGACGTCCGGGTGGGAGGCGACCTTCGCGGCGAGGGTGAAGGCGTCGGCGGCGTCGAGCCACTTGCCGGCGGCGCCGAGCTGCTCGCCCCGCTCGGCGAGCTGGCGGGCGGTCTCGTCGTCGGTGCCCTCGATACCCAGGGCCTCATGGATGAGGGCCGCGTCGATGTTCTGGGAGGCGCGGTGGTACTGGGCCGCCCGGCGGTGCAGGCGGGTGACCTGGGACGGGCCGGTGGTGGCTCGGATGACGGCACGGTCGGTGGGGTGGGTGAACTGGAGTACCGGGTCGCCGGAGTTCGGCAGAAGTTCGAGGAGGTCGGCGGTGACGGCGGCGTCGACAAGCGAGCCGTCCAGATCGTCGGCGAGGAAACGGACCAGGCCCGGACTGCCGGTACCGGTGCCCGGCAGGATCGCCACGGCAGCGAGCACCGCGCCGACGCCCGCGTCGAGGTCGCGGGTGCGGCGTGCGAGGGCGGCGCGCCACGGTTTGGGGATGGGGATCTGCGGGTTGGACAGCCGCCAGTGATCGGCGGGCGCGGCCTGCAGGACGTCCTGGATGCGGCCCGGCCGGCCACCGGTGAGGTCGCGCAGCTCCGCGGCCGCGAGGGGGGACAGGTGTGCGCCGATGCTCGACAGCGCCAGCGCGGCGACGTCCTCGACGTCAAGGGGCGCGAGGGTGACGGCGTGGTCCGCCAGCTCGCGGAGACGGGACATGGGCAGGTCGTCGGAGGCGTCGTCCTTGTCGGAGGCGGTCATGATGACCGCGAGACGACCCTGCCGCAGGCGGCGGGAGGACTCGACGAGGGTGCGCAACGACGTCACGTCGGCCCAGTGGGCGTCATCGATGACGATCGCGGTGCGGGCGCCCTCCCTGTCGACGAGCTCGGTGAGGGTGCCCTCATGGCCGGCGCGGTCGAGGATGTGTTCGATGAGCCCGCCCTCGGTCTCCGACTGCCACGACAACGCCGAGACCATGATCCCGGACCAGCCCGGCAGGGACCGGGCGATCTCCCTGACCAGGGAGGACTTACCGGAACCCACCGGGCCGGTGACGAGGAACAGCAGTCCGCCGCCCGGCTCCAGATCGGTGACCTTCGCGATCATCGTGCGCAGGATCTTGCCGGAGGTCTGCTGGGAGCCGAAGTTGTGGGAGGAGTACACGCCTCCCACGCTAACACCTGTCCTTCATGGTCAGCCCTGGTCTCCGCCTGCCACCGGGAGAACGGTGCCGGTGATGTAGCTGGCCTCCCTCGATGCGAGGAACACGATCGGGGCGGCCTGCTCGGCCAGGGTGCCGTAGCGCTTGAGCAGCGAGGAGTCGATCGTCTGGTCGACGATCTCCTGGTACCACTCCTTCTCCCGCTCACCCTCGGGACCGGGCCCGCGCTGGACCTTACGGGCCGGGGCGAGCGTTCCGCCGGGGGCGGTGGCGACGACGCGGACGTTCTTCTCGGCCGCCTCCAGCGCCAGCGCGGAGACCAGTGCGTTCACCCCACCCTTGGCCGCGGCGTAGGGCACGCGGTTGACGCCGCGGGTGGCCACCGATGACACGTTGACGATGGTGCCGCCACCGTTGTCGATCAGCGCCGGCAGCTCGGCCCGCACCGACCACAACGTGGTGAACAGGGAGCGGCGGATCTCCTTCTCGATCTCCTCCGGCGTGTAGTGCTCGAAGGGCTTCGCCCAGATCGTGCCGCCGACGTTGTTGATGACGACGTCGATGTGACCGAGCTTCTCGACGCCCGCCTTCACCATCGCCTCTGCACCTTCCCAGGTTTCCAGGTCGGCGGTGGCCGACCCGACGGTCCCGGACGTGACGGCGGCGAGTTCAGCGGCGACCTCGTGGACGATCTCGGCGCGGTCCACGAGGAACAGCGAGCCGTTCTCGTGGGCGATCCGGTGGGCGACGGCCTCGCCGATGCCCTGTGCGGCACCGGTGATCAGGACGTTCTGCCCGGCGAAGCGGTCGGGGGTGAAGAACTCCGGCGGGCCGGAGATTCCCTCACCGGTCGGCATGGCACCCCTGGTCTGGTCCGTCATGCGTTGGCCTTCTTGGCGACCGCTTCATCCATGGTGCGGACTGCGTGGTCGTTGTGGGCGCTCAACACTTCACGGACACGGGAGAAATCCTTCGCCTCGAGGGCGTCGATGAGGTCGTGGTGTTCCTGCGCGATGTCGCCGTGCATGAAGCCGGCGTCCTCGAGTTCGCGGCCCATGACCTTGGCCACCTCGAGAGTGCTGTAGGCCTGGAGCATGGCGTCGTTGCCGGAACGGCGGAAGAGGAACTCGTGGTAGTCGTTGTTCGCCTCCACGTAGCCGGCGACGTCGGTGACCTTCTCGCCCTCGATGAAGGCGTTCGCCTTGTCCGCCAACCTGCGGAACTCGACGAAGTCCTCGGCGTCGAGGATGTCCGTGACCAGGGTGACCACACCCAGCTCGAGGGCCATGCGGGCATCGAAGATGGCGCGCTCGGACTCGTCCAGACGGTGGACCTGGCCGGTCTCCACGCCCGGTGCGGAGATGGTGACCTCAGCGGAGTCCTCCGTGGTGGAGATGTCGGCCCTGACGGCGGAGTCGCCGGTGGTGCCGGCTGCGGAGGAGAACTTCTCGTAGTAGAAGTTCTGCGGCGGGTTCTCCTGGTCGTTGAGGAAGGTGCGCACGGCCTCGACCATCGGCGGCGGGCCGCACAGGTACACGTCGGCCTCGCCGTTGTGCAGGTGCTCCGCGGTGTCCATGTACTGCGTGACGTAGCCCTTGCGCTCGTGGTTCGACTCCGGGTCGGACACGACGGTGAAGTAGTCGAAGTCGGGGAGACGGTTGCGGAAGGTCTCCAGCTTCTCCAGTTCGACGAGGTCGTGGTCGAAGGTGGCGCCGTAGATGAGGCGCACGGGGACGTCGAGAAGCTCGTCTTCGGAGAGCTTCTCCAGGATCGAGGTGATCGGGGCCAGACCGGTGCCGCCGGCCAGCAGCAGGATGGGGTTGAGCGGATCGCGCAGGAAGAACGAACCCATCGGGCCGGTCAGGTTGAGGCGGTCGCCGACCTTCGCGGTGTCGGTGAGGTACTCCGACATCAGCCCGCCACGGGTCAGCTTGACCAGGAAGGTGACGATGTCCTCGCTCGGCCCGGAGGAGAAGGAGTAGGAGCGGTGGAAGTCCGAGTTCGGCGGCGCGATGTTCATGTACTGGCCGGGCAGGTAGTTGAGGGTCTCCCGATCCTCGATCTGCACGGCGAATTTCACGGTGGACTCGGACAGGCGCTCCAGCTCGGTGATGGTGCCGATGAGGGTGGAGGCGCCGGTCTTCGCCAGCACGGAAGTCGTGGCGATTTGGACGACCATGTCGGTGTACGGCTTGGTCTGGCAGGTGAGGATGTAACCCTCGGCGGCCTCATCCTCGGAGAGCGCGTCCTCGATGTACTCGCCCTCGTCGTAGTCGCCGGACTCACAGAAGGACTTGCAGGTGCCGCAGGCACCGTCGCGGCAGTCGAAGGGGATGTTGATGCGCGCCTGGTAGGCGGCATCGGCGACAGTCTGGTCCTCGGCGCACTCGACGAAGCGGGTGATGCCATCCTCGAAAGCGAGGGCAATCTGGTGGGTCATGTCTGGGTGCTCCTAGACCTGGTAGATGTCGACGACGTGGTGGATGTAGTCGTTCTTCAGGACGACCTTCTTCTTGGTGATCAGCGGGGTCTCACCGGAGACGTCCAGGGTCAGCCAGGTGGTGCCGAAGTAGTGATCGGTGGTGTTGTAGCGGAAGTAGTAGGAGATCCAGTTGTAACGGACGTCCACCTCACCGTCGCGACGCTCGAGAATCTCGATGTTGGTGGAATAGTGGCCGGTGCGCGGCTCCGGGATGGAGGTCGCGGAGGAACGCTCGGTGCGGATCCGGAAGATACGGTCCTCCAGGCCACCACGGTTCGGGTAGAAGATCAGGGAGATCTCGCGCTGCGGGTCCTCGGTCAGGGTGCCGTCGACGTCCCAGGCCGGCATCCAGTACTCGGCGTCCTCCCGGTACAGCTCCAGCCACTCCTCGAACCTGCGGTCGTCGAGAAGGCGGTTCTCGTAGTAGATGAAGTCTTCGATGTCGGTGCGGGTGATCTCGGTGAGCGAAGCGGTCATGATCTTGTTCTCCTTGCAGTGAGTTGAGGTGGGGGCGGGAGGATTAGTCGCGGGTACGACGACGGCGACGACCTGCGGGTGCGTCGCCCTTGGCTGCCAGGCGGGCTGCGGCGCGGGCCTTGGCGAACTCGGCGGTGGCGAGCTGGGACTGCGCGTCATCGGTGATGTGCTTGGACTCCGGGCGGTCCTCGGAGTCGACGGCACGCTCCATGACGTTCTCCCAGTAGGCGTGCTGGATCGGGTAGAGGCCCTCGTCCTCGGTGCGGGCACCGGAGGAGAGCACGGAGGTCAGGCCCAGGGCGCGGGCCTTGTCGTTGAGGCCCTCCACCTGCTGGTGGATGCCACGGCTCATGTCGTTCCACGGGAAGGAGGAGGCCTGGTAGGTCTTCTGGCAGGAGCGGAACTCCTCCAGATCGTCCGGGGTGGCCATGCCGGTGGCGTTGAAGAAGTCCTCGTACTGGCGGATACGGGTCGCCCGGGACTTGTCGGACTCGCCCTTGGGGGCGATGCAGAAGATGGAGACCTCGGTCTTGTCCACGGAGACCGGCTCCAGGCGACGGATCTGGGTGGAGAACTGGTCCATGATGTAGACGTTCGGGTAGAGGCAGAGGTTGCGGGACGCGCCGACCATGAAGTTGCCGCGCTCCTCACCGTGCAGCTCCTTGAGCTCGTCGAGGCGGTCGTACATCGGGCGATCCTCCGGGTTGGCCCAGTCGGTCCACAGCACCAGGTGACCGTTGGGGAAGGAGAAGTAGCCGCCGCCCTGCTCGCCCCACTTGCCGGCGTCCATGGCCTTGGTCTCGTTGGCGGACTCGCCGGTGGTGCGGCGGGAGGTGGTGGCCGCGTAGTTCCAGTGGGTGGAGGAGACGTGGTAGCCGTCGGCGCCGTTCTCAGCCTGGAGCTTCCAGTTGCCGTCGTAGGTGTAGGTGGAGGTGCCCTTGAGCACCTCGAGGCCCTCGGGGGACTGGTCGATCAGCATGTCCATGATGACGCGGGCGTCACCGAGGTGCTCCTCGAGCGGAACGACGTCAGCGTTGAGGGAGGCGAAGAGGAAGCCGCGGTAGGACTCGAACTTGGGGACGCGACGCATGTCGTGGGAGCCGTCGGTGTTGAAGTTCTCCGGGTAACCGCCGTCCTTCTCGTCCTTGACCTTGAGGAGGCTGCCGTCGTTGGAGAAGGTCCAACCGTGGAAGGGGCAGGTCAGCGTGGTGCGGTTATCAACCTTCTTGCGGCAGAGCATGGCGCCGCGGTGGGAGCAGGCGTTGATGAGGCAGTTGAGCTCGCCGTCCTTGCTCCGGGTGATCACGACGGGCTGGCGACCGATGTTGGTGGTGTAGTAGTCGCCGACGTTCGGGATCTGGGACTCGTGGGCGAGGAAGATCCAGTTGCCCTCGAAGATGTACTTCATCTCCAGGTCGAAGAGCTCCTGATCCGTGAAGACCTCACGGTTGACGCGGACGATGCCCTCTTCGGGGCGGTTCTCCAGGGCGCGGGAGAGGATCTCGCGGGCGGTGGAAGTTGCGGTGAGCGCGGTGGTCATGGGAAATCTCCGATCTGAGAGGAAGCAAGAGAGGTTGTGCGATGAGGCCCATCATGGGCCATGTGTGCCCTGCGACACGTCCGGGGAACTCCTAGGAGCCGTTAGGGGGGTTCGGTTCATTAGGGGATTTAATTGTTCGCACAGTGGCCATGGCCTGCGGTGTTGCATGTCGCGACATGCCCTGGCGGGGTGTGTGGAATATTCCGCTTCGGGGGTGCCTTGGGGGGGTGGTTTATCGGGGGATGGGGGGATGTGCTGGCTTTTACCAGCGCTTTTAGCCTCCCCGTCGGTCGGTTCCGGGTTTTCCGCGGAGGTGCGGGGGTGTCTGGGGGGATCCGGGATGGTGTGGGGGTGGGTTTTGTGTCCGAATCCACCCCCGGAGCGCAATTCCTTCCCCCGGGGTGTCCCTAGGTTCTTGCCAGGGTCGAGGGTTCGCGTTTGGCGGCGCTCCCGGATGTTGGCCCGCTGACCTGCAGAAAATGGCTCGGGGCGGCTGGGGGTGGTGCCGGGAGGTGATTGCACGAACCGGGAGGCATCTTGCGCGGAGTGGGTGAGGTGGGACACAGTGGTCTCATGCCAGCACCGGGTATCACCTGCTGGACCCCACTCTTCACCTGAAACTTCAAAACAAGGAGTCTCCATGTCCTTCGAGAACCTCGCCGCCCACCAGGGTGACCCGTCCGCCAAGGGTTCCGGCAACGCCGCGACCGACAAGTTCAAGCACGAGACCGTCAAGTCGGACACCTCCAAGGAGCGTGCCAACGCGATCTACACCGATCTGCTGGCCGCCATCGCCGAGGTCGCCCACAAGCACCAGGTCACCTACGACGAGTACCGCGTGGTGAAGAACTGGATGATCCAGGTCGGCGAGTACGGCGAGTGGCCGCTGTGGCTGGACGTCTTCGTCGAGCACGAGATCGAGAAGATCAACTACGACCGCCACCACTACACCGGCACCAAGGGCTCCATCGAGGGCCCGTACTACGTCGAGAACGCCCCGGAGCTGCCGTGGAACGGCGAGATGCCGATGCGCGAGCAGGACAAGGCCGCCACCCCGCTGATCTTCAAGGGCCAGGTCACCGACGTCGACGGCAAGGGCCTCGCCGGCGCCACCATCGAGCTGTGGCACGCGGATGAGGAGGGCTTCTACTCCCAGTTCGCCCCGGGCATCCCGGAGTGGAACCTGCGCGGCACCATCGTCACCAACGACAACGGTGAGTACGAGATCAAGACCCTGCAGCCTGCTCCGTACCAGATCCCGTCGGACGGGCCGACCGGCTGGTTCATCGACTCCTACGGTGGCCACCCGTGGCGTCCGGCCCACCTGCACCTGAAGGTCAAGAGCCCGGGCTACCGCGAGATCACCACCCAGCTGTACTTCCAGGGTGGCGAGTGGACCGAGAACGACGTCGCGACCGCCGTCAAGCCGGAGCTGCTGCTCGACCCGCAGACCGACGACCAGGGCAACAACGTCGTCACCTACGGCTTCGCCCTGGACAAGGAAGACTAGTCCTTTTCCCGGAACCCGCCTCACGTCCCTAGACTCATCGGGGACGTGGGGCTTTCCCCGTTTCCCAGCACCAGCACTTTAAGGAAGAGATATGTCTGATCTGAAGATCGCCAAGGTTGAGACCCGGCTTCTCGACGTCCCCCTCATCCGTCCCCATGGTTTCGCCACCTACACCGCGACCGCCCAGCCGATCCTGCTGGTCTCGGTGGTGCTCGAGGGCGGGGTCACCGGTTACGGCGAGGGTGTGGTCCCCGGTGGCGCCTGGTGGGGCGGCGAGAACGCGGAGACCATGAAGGTCATCATCGACGGTAACCTCGCACCGATCATGGTCGGCCGTGAGGTCAACGAGCTGGCCGGCATCATGGCGGACTTCGAGAGGTCCGTGGCCAACATGCGCTTCGCCAAGGCCGCCTGCGACGTCGCCATGCACGACGCCTGGGCCCGTGCCCTGGGCATTCCGGTGCGTGACCTTCTCGGCGGCCGTGTGCGCGATGAGATCGACGTGACCTGGGCCCTCGGCGTCCTGCCGCTGGATGAGGCCGTCGAGGAGATCGAGGAGCGCATCGCCTCCCACGGCCACACGTCCTTCAAGCTGAAGATGGGCTCCGGCGAACCTGCCGTGGACACCGAGCGCATCGTCCAGCTGGCAGGCGCGCTCAACGGCAAGGTCAGCCTGCGCATCGACGTCAACGCCCGCTGGGATCGCCTCACCGCCCTGCACTACCTGCCGCGGCTCGCTGACGCCGGCCTCGACCTCTTCGAGCAGCCCACCCCGGCGCACGATCTGGCGACCCTGCGCGAGATCACCACCCGCATCGGCGTGCCGGTCATGGCCGATGAGTCCGTCTGCTCCCCGGCGGACGCCCTGGCCGTGGTCAAGGCCCAGGCCGCGGACGTCATCGCCATCAAGACCACCAAGCTCGGCGGTCTGCTGGAGTCGAAGAAGACCGTGGCCATCGCCGAGGCCGGCGGCCTGGCCTGCCATGGGGCGACCTCCCTGGAGGGCCCCTTCGGCACCGCGGCGTCGCTGCACTTCGCCTGCTCCACCAAGGCGATCTCCTACGGCTCCGAGCTCTTCGGCCCGATGCTGCTCAAGGAGTCCTACACCACCACCGACATCGTCTACGAGGACGGCGTCGCCCGGCTGCCGGAGGGCCCGGGCCTGGGCCTGGAGCCGGACTGGGACAAGATCAACCACTTCACCCGCGACTGACACCCGCGACGCAGTGACGGCGAAGATCCCCGCACCCGGCCAGGAATGGCAGGGGGCGGGGATCAGTTCTTTGCCGGCGGTCGTGCGGCGTGGAGAAGCGCGCGGTGGGCGGTGGCGTCACCGGTCAGCTCGGGATGGAAGGACATCCCCAGCACGTCGCCCTGCCGCACCGCGACGATGCTGCCGCGGTAGGTGGAGAGTATCTCCACGTCCCCGCCTACGCGGGTGACTGCCGGCGCGCGGATGAAGGCGGCCGTGATCTCTGCTTCCCCCCAGGGCAGGGTGAGGGATTCGGAGTCCACCTGCGGGCCGAAGGCGTTGCGTTCCACGTCGACGTCGAGCACTCCGAGCCTGGAGAGCAGGATCAGGCCCGCGCACGAGCCCATCGTGGGCACCCGCCGCGCGGCGTCGATAAGCGGCTGCCGTAGGCCGAAGAGGTCGATGAGCCTGTTCATCGTGGTGGACTCGCCCCCGGGCAGGATGAGTGCGTCGATGCCCTCGAGCTCACCGGCCCGGCGGATCCCGCGGGTCCGGTGACCGAGGCCCCGGATCATCTCCGCGTGTTCGGCCACCCCGCCCTGCAGGGCGAGGATGCCGACGATCACCAGCCGCGCTCGGCGAGACGGTGCGGGGCCGCCAGGTCGGTGACATTGATGCCCACCATGGCCTCGCCCAGGCCGCGGGAGGCCTCGGTGACGACCTCCGGGTCGTCGAAGAAGGCGGTGGCCTTGACCACCGCGGCCGCACGTTCGGCCGGATTGCCGGACTTGAAGATGCCGGAGCCGACGAAGACGCCGTCCGCGCCCAGCTGCATCATCATGGCGGCGTCGGCCGGGGTGGCGATGCCGCCGGCGGTGAACATGACCACGGGGAGCTTGCCCGTCTCGGCGACCTCCTTCACCAGATCGTAGGGGGCGGCCAGCTCCTTGGCGCGGACGTAGAGCTCATCGGGGGAGGCGGCCGCGAGCGCGGCGATCTCGGCGTTGATGGTGCGGATGTGCCGGGTGGCCTCGGAGACGTCGCCGGTGCCGGCCTCACCCTTGGAACGGATCATGGCCGCGCCCTCGGTGATCCGGCGCAACGCCTCGCCGAGGTTGGTCGCGCCACACACGAAGGGGACCGTGAAGCCCTGCTTGTCGATGTGGTTGCGGTAGTCGGCCGGGGAGAGCACCTCCGACTCGTCGATGTAGTCGACCTTGAGGGTCTGGAGGATCTGCGCCTCGACGAAGTGGCCGATGCGTGCCTTGGCCATGACGGGGATGGAGACCGTGTCGATGATGGCCTCGATGAGATCCGGGTCCGACATGCGGGCGACGCCGCCCTGGGAACGGATGTCGGCGGGGACGCGCTCGAGTGCCATGACGGCGACGGCGCCTGCGTCCTCCGCGATGCGGGCCTGCTCCGGGGTGACCACGTCCATGATCACACCGCCCTTGAGCATCTCGGCGAGTCCGCGTTTAACCAGAGGGGAACCATGTGTTTCAGTCATGGCGTCCATCCTGACATCCGGCGTGGACCAACATGAAGTCCACATTCCTGCCATAATTTTGTACCACCATGACTATCGAACCCTTCCGCAGCCTCCCCGGCCAGATCGTCGAGGACCTGCGCACCCGCATCACCGCCGGAACTCTGCGTCCCGGTGACCCCCTACCCTCCACCCGTGTCCTGGCACGTCAGCGCGGAATCTCCCGGGGCAGCGTGGTCGCCGCCTACGATCAGCTGAGCGGCGAGGGATACCTGGTGGCCACCCGCGGCGGCACCCGGGTCAACCCCGAACTGCCACGACCCCCACGCCCGGAACACCCGGCGCCCGGTGTCCCGGCCCGGCCACGGCTGCTCGGGGACCTGCGCCCCGGCGTGCCGGACACCGCGCTCCTCGCATCGACGTTGTGGCGGCGGGCCTGGCGTGCCGCAGCCGCGGAGCCGGTGGCCTATCCCGGCCAGGGTTCTCCGCGCCTGCGCCGGTTGCTGGCGGAGCACCTGCGGATGACCCGGTCGGTGGCGGTCAGCCCGGAACAGATCGTGGTCACCCTCGGCGCCCGTGACGGGCTACGGCTGATCCTCATGGCCACCGAAGGGGTCGTCGCGGTGGAGGACCCCGGCTACCCGACGCTCCACCAGGTGCCCCGCAACCTGGGCCGGGAGGTGGTCCCGGTGCCGGTGGACGAGGAGGGGCTCAGCGTCAGTCGGCTCGCGGAGCTTGCGCCGGAAGTGGTGCTGGTGATGCCCAACCATCAGTACCCGACGGGTTCCCAGATGTCGGCGGCCCGGCGCTTCGAGCTCATCGAGTGGTCGAGGCGCAGCGGGGCCATCCTCGTCGAGGACGACTACGACTCGGAGCTGCGTCCCACTCACCCGGCGCTGGCCGCCCTGGACCCGCAGGGGTCGGTGGCGCTGCTCGGTTCCCTGGCCAAGACCCTCACCCCCGCGCTCGGCCTGGGTTACCTGGTGGTGCCCGAACGGCTGCACGACGACGTCGCCCGGCACATGCTCCCGGTCTCCGGCATCGTGCAGGACGCGATAGCCAATTTCCTGGAGAATGACGGCATGCGCCGGCACACCGCGCGGATGGGTCGGGAGTACCGGCGGCGTCGGGAGATTTTCGCGGAGATCTTCCCGCGGGGCATCCCGATGAACGGGGGCCTCCACGCGGTCATCGAACTCGGCGAGGACGAGGACGAGGTCATCGCACGCTGCCGCACCCGGGGGCTGGCGGTCGAAGGGCTCAGCCGCTACTGGACGGCCTCGGACCGCCCGGGCATCGTCATCGGGCTGGGGGCGCACAACCGGGAGAAGCTGCGGGAGGTCCTGGTGGAGCTGCGCCGGGTCCTGGGCACGTAGCATCGGCGGTCGAACAGCAAAAAACAGGAGGCACGCCATGGCTCAGTTCCACTGCCGGATCCGGATCGGGTTGCCCCCCGGAATGGATCCCGAGGTCCGCGCGGACTACCTGGAGCGGGACCGGCTCCACCTCGCCGGACTGCGGGAGAATGGGGCGCTGGTCCACGACTGGCGGGCGGCGGGGGAGCAGCTTGAGTTCCTCGTGCTGGAGTCGGCTGACTCCGGGGAGCTGCATGAGCTGCTGGCCGGGCGACCGCTCTTTCCCTTCCTGCGGGTGGAGGTCACCGCCCTGCGGTCGCCCGTTCTCTAACCGGCGACGGCCGGGACCTCCACCGGGGCCTGGACCTCGCGCCGGGCAGAGTACTCCCGCACGCCGATCAGTGCCAGCGCCGTCAGGGAGACGAGCGCGGCGGCACTGACGTAGAGGGCGGTGGGGGACCAGCCGGCGTCGAGAAGATAGCCGACGACGATGGGGGCCAGGACCGCGCCGGCGCGGGAGACGCCGATCGCGGAACCGACGCCGGTGGTGCGCAGAGCCGTGGGGTAGGCCTGCGGGGTGACGGTGTACATGCCGGTGACGCAGGCGTTGAGGAGCATTCCCACGGCCACGCCGGTGGCGAACATGAGCATCGGCACGGAGGCGGCGGAGATGAAGGTGACCAGGACGACCGCGGAGAGGAGGGAGAAGACGGTGAGGAGACGGCGGGCGTCGATACGCGTGGTCAGCACGCCGAAGATGAGCGAGCCGATGGTCCCGCCGAAGGAGAGCATGACTCCGCCGATGATGCCCTGCTGGGCGGAGAGACCCGCTTCGGTGAGCAGCTTCGGGGTCCACTGGTTGGCGAAGTTGAAGGCGGCCGTGATCAGTGAGAACGCTATCCAGAGCCTGATGGTGGTGGACAGGTAAGGCCCGGAGAGGATCTCCGAGAGGCTGGACTTCTGCGGTGCGGGGCCGGCGGGGGCGATGGTGAAGGGTTCGCGGATGCCGATGCGGCGTGCGATCGACCGGACCTTCCCGTCCCGGCCCTGGGCGCGCAGGTAGTCGACGGACTCGGGCAGGGCGAAGACCGTCAGCACCAGGGCGGCGGCGGTCAGGGCCGCACCGATGAAGAAGATGGAGCGCCAGCCGTGGTCGGGGATGTACCGGGCGGCGAGCATGCCGCAGGCGGCCGCACCGAGGCCGTAGCCGGAGGCGTAGATGGCGATGGCCAGGCCGCGGAAACGCAGGTTGGAGAACTCTGCGACCACCACGGTGACGCACGCCAGGATGCCGCCCACGCCGATGCCGGTGAGCACCCGCCAGGCGAGCAGCTCGCCGAAGCTGTCGGCCGTGGCGGACATGGTGAGGCCGACCAGGTCGATGGCCAGGGACAGGAGGATGAGTTTCTTCCGGCCGTAGCGGTCGGCCAGGGGCGCGAGGAACAGCGAACCCAGGCCGATGCCGATCAGCGCGGAGGAGAGGAGCCAGCCGAGCTGTGCGCCGGACAGGCCGAACTCCGCGGAGACGGAGGTGGAGGTGAAGGCCATGGCGACGAGGTCATAACCGTCGAGCGCGTTGAGGAAGCAGGCCAGCCCGATGATGAACCACTGGTAGGAGGTCATCCGGGAGGAGTCGATGAGCTGTCGGATATCCACGAGGAAGTCTGTCTTTCGGAGATCATGCAGCTGCACCTCGGGTACCGGGGCTCCGGGGGAGAGGCAGGGCGGATGGGGGCGATGGATGGAACGGCAGCGCGGGCGAAGCTCCGTGAGCCGTGAACGATCTGGGAGATTACGTGACCGGGGCCTCCGGTCCCGCATTTATATTCACTGAAGGGGTGTGTGATGTCCGTCCGTTGAGGCCGAAACGTATAGGCAACCATCAATACGTGCACTAATCTGGGGATCATGGACAACCGGACCGGCCCGGCCGTCATCACGGCTGATGATGCCCGGCGCTGCGCGGAGATCGCCAAGGCGCTCGGCGATCCCGTCCGACTGCGCATCTACTCGCACCTGGCGGCCAACTGCTGCTCCACGGTCTGCGCCTGCCGGATGCCGGAGATTTTCGGCATCAGCCAGCCGACCTTCTCCCACCACGTGAAAAAACTGGTCGACGTCGGCCTGGTCTCCCGCGAGCAGGTCGGCCGCTGGGCCCACTTCTCGGTGATCCCCGAGGGGCTGGCCCCGCTGCGGCAGCTTCTCGACGCCGTCCCACCCCTCCGCTGCGGATCATGAGGAGCGTGTGGGATGAACCTGATCGGTGAGGCGCTCGACTTCCTGCAGCGTCAGGTGCTGGGCATGGCGTGGCTCAACCAGGTGGTCGGCGAAGGTCTGGCTGCGGTGGGCCTGGATCCGGCCACCCGCATCGGCGCGAGCGTGCAGTTCTTCATCTACGACCTGATCAAGATCTCCGCGCTGCTCTGCGTGCTCATCTTCGCGGTCTCCTACCTCCAGAGTTACTTCCCGCCCGAGCGCAGCCGGAGGATCCTCAGCCGCTTCCGCGGCCTGCGGGCCAACACCGTGGGCGCGCTGCTGGGCACGGTCACACCCTTCTGCTCCTGCTCCTCGATCCCGATCTTCATGGGCTTCTCGGCTGCCGGGCTGCCGCTGGGGGTGACCTTCTCCTTCCTCATCTCCTCGCCCATGGTCGACCTGGCCAGCCTTGTTCTGCTGGCCAGTATCTTCGGCTTCAGGACGGCCTTCGCCTACGTCATCCTCGGGCTGTTGGTCGCGGTGGTGGGTGGCACGATCATCGAGAAGCTGCGGATGGAATCCCACGTCGCACAGTTCGCCGCCCCCGTGATCCCGGCGCCGGTGGCCGCGGGGTCGGGGGCGGGGGCGGGTCCCGGCGGGGGACCGGGGCAGGTGGTCGAGGATGAGCCGACGCTGAGCCGGCGCGAACGCACCGACTACGCCGTCCAGCAGACCAGGGAGACGTTCGTCTCGGTGATCCCCTACATCCTCATCGGTGTCGGCGTCGGTGCGGTGATCCACAACTGGATCCCGGCCAGCTGGGTGGAGACCGCCCTGGGCAGCAACAACCCCTTCGGCGTGATCATCGCCACGCTGCTGGGTGCGCCGATGTACGCGGACATCTTCGGCACCCTGCCGGTGGCCGAGGCCCTGCTGGGCAAGGGCGCCCAGCTGGGTACGATCCTGGCGTTCATGATGGCCACCACCACGCTGAGCCTGCCCTCGATGATCATGCTCCGACGTGTGATCTCGGGCAGGCTGCTCGCCGTGTTCATCGGCATCTGCCTGGTCGGCATCATCATCGTCGGCTATTTCTTCAACCTCACCCAACACCTCCTCATCTAGGAAAGAGGCACCATCATGGGACTGTTCGGAAAGAAGAAGGAGACCATCCAGGTAGGCATGTCCGCCCCGGAGGTCAGTGACGCACGCGTGAAGATCCTCGGCCCCGGGTGCCGGAAATGCCAGGCGCTCGAGGCGTCCGTGACCCGGGCTCTGGCGGAGATGGGCAGCGCCGAGCCCATCGAGCATGTCACCGACTACGCGCAGATCGCCGCCTATTCCGTCATGAGCACCCCGGCGCTGGTCATCGACGGGGCCGTGGTCAGCAGCGGCACGGTGCTGGACGTCGAGGAGGTCAAGACGCTGCTGCGGCAGAAGCTGCAGGCCCCGAAGTAACATGCGGGCATGGCCAAGCCAGAACTCGACGTCGCCCGGATCCGGAAATGGTGCGCCACCCGCGTGCCCGAACATGTGCAGGAGCAGCTGCGGGTGGAGGCCCTGGTGGCCGACCGGCACGTGACCATCGTCGAGCGCCGCCCACCGTGGCAGGAGGGCCTGGAATGGAGCACCTTCCCGGTGGCCCGCCTGCGCTTCACCATGAAGACCGGGTTGTGGAGCCTTTACTGGCGGGACCGGAACGGGAAATTCCACCTCTACGACCGGCGTGAGCCCACCGTCAAGGTCCAGGAGCTGCTGGATTTCCTCGACAGTCACGAGGACCCGATCTTCTGGGGTTGACGGGCGTCGTCCCGGAAACCCTGGCGCCCACCCCTAATGAACCCCTGGGTCGGGTCCGGCGTGAATCCCCAGCTCGGAGCGGTAGGCCCGGGCCCTTGGTGTTCGGCAGGTGAACGGATTGCTTAAGGCTGAACATCCCCTCTAGCGTGACGGTCATCACTTGATGGCCCACCACTAGAGAGGCTTCACATTGCACTCCTCTGACAAGCAGAACGTGTCGACTGACGGGTTCTTCGCTCCGCTCCTCTTCCCGGAGTACCGCACCACCGTCAAGCGCAACCCGGGAAACGACCTCATCCTGGTCCCCGAGCGGCTCGGCGAAATCACCGGCCCGGTCTTCGGGGACCGCGACCTCGGTGACGCCGACAACGACATGACCCAGGCCAACGGCGGCGAGGCCATCGGACAGCGCATCTTCGTCCACGGTCGAGTCCTCGGCTGGGACGGCAAGCCCGTTCCCCACACCCTCGTGGAGGCATGGCAGGCCAACGCCGCCGGCCGTTACCGCCACAAGAACGACTCCTGGCCGGCGCCGCTCGACCCGCACTTCAACGGCATCGCGCGCACCATGACGGACGAGAACGGACACTACAGCTTCCTCACTGTCATGCCCGGCTGCTACCCGTGGGGCAACCACCACAACGCCTGGCGTCCGGCACACATCCACTTCTCCCTCTACGGCCGCCAGTTCGGCGAGCGGCTGATCACCCAGATGTACTTCCCGGGGGATCCGATGTTCTTCCAGGACCCCATCTACAACTCGGTCCCGGCCGGCGCCCGCGAGCGCATGATCGCCGTCTTCGACTACGACGAGACCCGACCGAACCACGCACTGGGCTACAAGTTCGACATCGTGCTGCGTGGCCGTCACGCCACCCCGTTCGAGTAGTTCCCGTCCGCAGCAGAACACAGACGACCCCCAGGAGCATCCACCATGATCGACACCCACAAGACCGGCGAGTTCCGTTACCCGGTCTCCGACATTCTGGACCAGGACGAGGCCGGCTTCGGCATCACCCCCTCCCAGACGGTCGGGCCCTACGTCCACATCGGCCTGACCCTCGAGGACTCCGAGAAGATCGTCCCCGAGGGCACCGAAGGCGCCGTGCACGTCACCACCACCGTCATCGACGGCAACGGTGATCCGATCGCCGACGCCATGATCGAGATCTGGCAGACCGACGGACAGGGCGTGTTCAACTCCCCGCTGGATCCGCGCACCGGCGGCAAGGCGAGCGCCGAAGGCTTCCGTGGCCTCGGCCGCGGCATGGTCGACGAGACCGGATCGGTCACCTTCACCACCCTTCTGCCGGGCGCGATCGAGGTCGACGGCCGGGACACCGAGGCCCCGCACCTCAAGCTGGGCCTGTTCGCCCGCGGCATGCTCGAGCGTCTCTACACCCGCCTCTACTTCCCGGAGAACACCGAGGCGAACGCCGTCGACCCGGTCCTGCAGCTGGTCGACGAGTCCCGCCGCCACCTGCTCGTCGCGGAGAAGAACGGCAACGGCTACCGCCTGAACATCGTCGTCCAGCACGAGGACCCGGCGCGCGAAACCCCGTTCTTCCTCATCTGACCCACACCCCAAGGACAATCCATGGACCTGAGCCGTTCCCTCTACGGTGATCTCGCCGGCGGCGACACCGCCGCGCACGAGCACCTCTCCGACGTCGCGTTCCTGAACGCCATCGTCGAGTTTGAAGGTGCGCTCGCCGACGCCGCCGAGCGCGCCGGGATCATCGACCCGGAGTCCGCCCTGGCAGCCCGGACGGCGGTGGCCGGCTTCGAGGTCGACGCCGAGACCCTCGCCGCCATAGCCGTGGCCTCGGCCGCCGGCGGCAACCCGGCGATCCCGCTGGCCGCCGAGCTCAAGCGCCGGGCAGGCGAGCACCCCGGTGGCGTGCACGTCGGGGCGACGAGCCAGGACGCCATCGACACCGCGCTCGTGCTGTGCAGCCGCCGTGCGATCAGCGTGCTCGACGGCGAGCTGACGGGCGTGGAGGCCCTGCTCGCCGAGCTCGCCCGGACCCATCGTGACACCCCCGTCATGGGCCGTACCCTCGGCCAGCAGGCACTGCCCACCACCTTCGGCGCGGTCGTCGTCGGCTGGCTGGAGGGAGTGCAGCAGGCCTCGGCCGCACTGTCCGCCGCCGCCGCAGCCCTGCCCGTGCAGTACGCCGGCGCCACCGGCAACCTGGTGGCCACCCACCCGGACGGTGTGAAGGTCCATGACCTGCTCGCCGAGGGCCTCGGCCTGGCCGCCACCCCGGTGGTGTGGCACACCAACCGTCAGCCGCTCGTCGCCGTGGGCGTGTCCGCGGCCCGGGTCGCAGGCGCCGTGCGCAAGATCGCCGGTGACGTCGTGGCGTACTCGGCCACGGAGATCGGCGAACTCGCCGAAGCCACCCCGGGCGGCAGCTCCTCGATGCCGCACAAGGCCAACCCGGCCGCCGCAGTCGCCTGCGACGGCTACGCCCGTCGCACCCCGGCCCTGGCGGCCACCCTGCTGGACGCACTCGACTGCCGCTGGCAGCGCGGGGTGGGCAGCTGGCACGCCGAATGGCAGACGCTGCGCGACCTGCTCGCCGCCACCGCATCCGCGGTCTCCCGCATCCGGACCAGCCTCGACGGCATCCGTGTGGACACCGACGCCATGGCCCGCAACATCGCGTTGACCGGCCACGACCTGAACAACCTCAACACCGGGCACGCCGGCGACATCGTCGACGCCGTGCTCCGCCCCCGGGAAGGACACCACGATGGACACTGACATGACGGACAACTACCAGGAGGGCCGCGCCGCGGCCCACGAGGTCGGGATGCGCAACCGCCGGGCGGTGCTCGGTGACGCGCACGTTGACGCGGCCGTCGAGAAGCAGACGCCGGTGACCGAGAAATTCCAGGACTTCATCACCCGCACCGCGTGGGGCGACATCTGGAACCGCGACGCACTCGACCACACCCAGCGCCGCCTGCTGACCATCGCCATCCTCACGGCCGTGGGCAACGACGGCGAGCTGGACATGCACATCCGCGCCGCGCTGCGTGCGGGCGTGGACTCCGACGTCATCGGCGAGGTCCTCCTCCACACCGCCGTCTACGCCGGCGTGCCCAACTCCAACCACGGTTTCAAGCTGCTGTCGGCGGCCGTGGCCGACATCGACAACAACTGACCACCACTAAGGACAATTGACGTGACCCACACTCCAGTCGCCATCATCGGTGCCGGCCCAGCCGGCCTGACCCTGGCACACCTGCTCCACCACAACTACGGCATCGAGTCCGTGGTCTTCGAGTCCCGCTCCCGGCAGGAGGTCGAGGAGACCGTCCGCGCCGGCGTCCTCGAGCAGGGCACCATGCGACTGATGCGGGAGACCGGCGTCGGCGATCGCATGGACCGCGAGGCCGACATCGACGACGCCATTGAGCTGGCCATCGACGGCGAGCGCACCCGCATCGACCTGGCGGGCCTGACCGGCCACCACATGGCCGTCTACCCGCAGCACGAGTACCTCAAGGACTTCATCGCCCGGCGCCTCGCCGACGGCCAGCCGATCCTGTTCAACACCACCGTCGATGACGTCACCGGTTATGACGACGACCAGGTCACCATCACCTACACCGGCGAGGACGGCGGGCAGCTGCAGCTCACCGCCGACTACGTCATGGCCGGCGACGGCTCCGCCTCCCCGAACCGCAAGCTCATCACCGAGCTGCCCGGGGCAGTGCGCTCGAAGCACGAGTACCCCTTCGCGTGGTTCGGCATCCTGGTCAACGCCCCGAAGACCCAGAAGGAACTGATCTACGCCAACTCTCCCGACGGCTTCGCGCTGATCTCCACCCGCAGCGACACCGTCCAGCGTTACTACCTCCAGTGCAACCCGGAGGACTCCGTGGACATGTGGTCCGACGAACGCATCTGGGAGGAGCTGCACAAGCGGGTGAGCACCGATGACCTGCGCGTGGCCGAAGGGGAGATCTTCGACAAGGCCGTCCTGCGCTTCCGCTCCGCGGTCACCGACCCGATGCAGCGCGGCCGACTCTTCCTCGCCGGCGACGCCGCCCACACCGTGCCGCCCACCGGCGCGAAGGGCCTCAACCTCGCCGTCGCCGACGTCTCCGTCCTGGCGCCGGGCCTGGCCCGGGCGATCAAGAAGAACAACACCGACCTGCTCGACCAGTACTCCGCCCTGGCCGTCCCGCGTGTGTGGAAGGCCCAGCACTTCTCCTACTGGATGTCCTCCATGCTCCACACCGTCCCGGAGGACCCCTACTTCCAGACCCAGCGCAGCCGCGCCGAGCTGCGTTCCGTCCTGGCCACCGAGGCCGGCCGCAAGTACCTGGCAGAGCAGTACGTGGGCATCGACCTCCCGACCTTCGAGGTATAGATGAGCACCGGCATCAGTTCCCCCTCCCGCGTCCCTGTCGGCGTGGCCCGCAGTCCGTTCATCGTCACGCTGCTGTGCTGGATCGCGGTCCTGCTGGACGGCTTCGACATGGTCGTCCTCGGTGCGGTCATGCCGTCGATGATGGATGATCCCGCCTGGAACCTCACCGCAGCCGAAGGCACGCAGATCGCCACCTCCGGCCTGGTCGGCATGACCATCGGCGCCCTGGCCATCGGCACCCTGACCGACAAGCTCGGCCGCCGCTGGGTGATGATCGTCTCCGTCCTCGCCTTCTCCCTGCTCACTCTGGGTATGGGCTTCGTGAGCAGCGTCTGGATGTTCATCCTCCTGCGTTTCCTCGCCGGCGTCGGCCTCGGCGGCTGCCTGCCCACCGCGATCTCCATGGTCACCGAATTCCGCGGACGCTCCCGGGCCGGTTCCTCCACCACCACCGTCATGACCGGCTACCACGTCGGTGCCGTGCTCACCGCGCTGCTGGCGATCCTCATGATCGCGGACTTCGGCTGGCACTCCCTGTTCATCGTCGGCGCGGTGCCCGGCCTCATCCTCACCCCGGTCATGTACTTCCTGCTGCCGGAATCGCCGCAGTACCTGCTGGCGAAGGGGCGTCGAGAAGAGGCGGAGGCCATCGCCGACAATTACGGCATGGAACTCAGCGACGAACTCGACCTCGCCGCCGCGCAGGACCAGAAGGAGCAGAGTTCCCTGTCTGCACTGGTCTCCCCGAAATACCGCCGCAACTCCCTGGCGATCTGGGGCGCGTCCTTCATGGGGCTGCTCCTGGTTTACGGTCTCAACACGTGGCTCCCGCAGATCATGCGGGCGGCGGACTACGACCTCGGCAACGCCCTGGGCTTCCTCATGGTGCTCAACATCGGCGCGATCGTCGGCCTGATCATCGCCGGCCGGGTCTCCGACATCCACTCGCCACGCAAGACCGGTCTGCTGTGGTTCGTCACATCTGCGGTGTTCCTGGCGATGCTGGCCATCAAGATGCCGCTCATCGGGCTGTACGTGGTCGTGTTCATCACGGGCGTGTTCGTGTTCTCCTCACAGAACCTCGTCTACGCCTTCGTCGGCGAGAACCACCCGTCGTCCATGCGCGCGACCGCGATGGGCTTCTCCGCCGGCATCGGACGCCTCGGCGCGATCTCCGGCCCCCTGCTCGGCGGGCTGCTCATCAGCCTGGGGCTGGCGCACCCGTGGGGCTTCTTCGCCTACGCCGCCGTCGGCCTGCTCGGGGCGGTCCTCTTCAGCCTCACCCGGCCGATCTACGTCCGGAGGAAGGTCTGATCTGTGGAGGGTGTCGGAATTGAGCTGATCTCGCCGGGGCACCGTCGGAAAAAGACGGGGTACGGAAGAGAGTCAGCCCGATCCTGACACGCCCGGCACGCTATCGCCCCAGCAGCCCACGCAGCTGCGACCGGGAGCTCACCCCGAGCTTCCGGTACACCCGCGTCAGGTGGTACTCCACGGTCTTCGTGGACAGGGTCAGCTCCCGGGCGACGTCCGCGTTGCTCGCCCCCTCCGCGACCCGCACGGCGATCTGCTCCTCCTGGGGGGTCAGACCGTGCGGGTTGTCCGTACCGGCCCCGGAACCTCCCGCGGTGCCGCTGATCCCGCCGATCCGACGTTCAGTCAGGCAGCGCCCGACCATGACGGTCGCACCCATCTGCGCGAAGAGTTCGGCGGCCTGCGAGAGCACCTCGTCCGCCCGCGATCGACGCCCGTGCCGGCGCAGCACCTTCCCGTACTCGAAGAGGATGCGGGCCTCGTAGGCGGGCATGGGGGTACCCGAAATCGCCTCGACGGCCGCCTCGAAGGTCCGCAGACCCGCGGCTGTCTCGCCCCGCTGGAACTGGATCGTCGCCCGGGGCACCGCGTTCTTGGCCATGAGCGAGACGAGGCCGGAGGGGGTGTGCCGCGCCTCCGCCGTCGTGATCACCTCATCCGCCTGTTCGATGCGCCCGGCGCGGATGAGGGTCTGGGCGTACACATCCTCCCAGGGCCAGAACCCGGGGTGCTGGGTGTCCGTCGACGCCACGGTCCTGGCGAGCAGCTCACCGGCCCGCAGGGCGGTCGGAAGGTCCGCGTTGGTCGCGGACACGATCATCCGGCCCATCGCCGCGGGCAGTGACTGCAGCAGGAAGGCGTTCTCGCTGAGTGTGAGTCGCTGGAGGTAGTCGCGCGCCAGCTGGTGCTCACCCTGCATGGCGGCGATCTGCACGCCCGTCCACAGCAGCATCGGCTCGAGCAGGTGCATGGCGTGGACCTCTGCACTGGCCAGCCCACGCTCCACGATCATCGCGGCGTTGGACCATTCGCCCAGGACGTAGAGGGTCCGGGAGAGCCAGGCGTCCTGCCACAGACCGATGGAGAGTGACTGTCCCGGGAAGAACTGCAGTTTCTCCCGGGCGGTGAGGGGATCGTCGAAGGTGAGCGACAGCCAGCCGTGGACCATGTCGAGCCGCTGCCGGTTGAGCTGGTCCTGCGGCTCGAGGTCGATCGCGGGCATCGTCCCCGACAACCCCGCCTCGGCGATGAGAGCGAGGATGCGCGCCTCCATGTGCGCACGGACGTCCCGCGGGTCCCGGGTCGCCACGCTTATCGACGCCGCCTTCTCCCTCATCCCCGTCAGGTCCCAGTCGGCGAGCGAGAGGAGGACGCTGCGGGCGGCGTGACGGGGGAGTGCCCCGGTGTCGGAGAGGAACACCTGGGCGCGTCGGCGTCTGCCCCGGTTGAGCGCGAGGTAACCGCGCAGGCTGTCCTGCTCGAGGGGGTCGACGAGCCCGCGGCACTCGTTGAGGTGGACCTCCGCCGCGGGCAGATCCAGTCGGGCCGTGAGCTCCAGAGCCCGGGCGAGGTGCCGGGCCTCGTACTCTTCGGTACCGGGGGCCGGGCCGAGGTCCGGGCCGGGGGCGGTGGGGCGTCTGCTCAGGGCCACCGCGGCGTCCCGGGGGTCGACGAACCTGAGTTCCGTGCGGGTCGGGGCGGGCACGGAATGGACGATGCCTGCGCGGAAGGCGGCCGGGACGTTGAGGTCGCCTGCGACGAGACGGTCGATCTCCTCCTGCTCCAGGCCCCCGGTCATCTGTGCCCAGCGGGTCCGCCAGCTCTCCGGCACCGGCACCGCCGCGCCGGGTTCGGCGAGATGGCCCGCGGGGGTCGCCGCGACGAGGTCGTCGATGAATGTGGGCAGACCCCGCGTCATCTCATGAATGACACGCACTGTGTCCGCGGGTATCCGGGACCCGGTGGTCACCTGGAGGTAGCCGGCGGTCTCCGCGAAGGTCAGCGGCGGGAGCTGCAGGACATCCGTGGCCAGGTGATGGAGCCCCGGCCCGTCCACGGACGCGATCACCGTGGTGGTCGAATCGGGCCTGCGCACGCGGGAGACCAGGTAGTGGAGGGAGGCCTGATCCGCGTGGTGGAGGTCGTCGATGAGCAGGACGTGGGCATCGAGCCGGGAGGGCAGCAGCCCGCGGAGGTAGTCCGCCTGACCGGCGTGCCAGGGGAAGAGCGGGATGCGGGTCTGGGCGCTGTCGGCCAGCTGCGCGGCAAGGGCGTCGAGCACGCTCGCGGGGTTGGCGCCCGCGGGGCCGTCGACCAGCAGGATCCGGCCACCGGCGGCCGCCGACCGGATCACTGCCCGGTCCAGCAGCCGCCGGTGGATGTGGCGCAGGTACAGCGTGCTCATGGTGCGGATGACGCTACCAGCAGCAGTCGCTCAGGCGGTGCGACGGTGGATCGACTTGTAGGAGAGGTAGGCGCTGAGCCCCTCGATGCCGTATTCCACACCCATGCCGGAGTCGTGTCGGCCGCCGAAGGGGGCGGCGTGGTTGGACCCGAAGAAGTTGATGCCGACCGAGCCGGAGTCGACCCGGCGGGCCACCGCCAGAGCCTGATCCTCGTCGGCGCCGAACACCAGACCGCCGAGGCCGAAGTCCGTGTTGTTGGCCAGGTCGACCGCCTCGTCGGCGGTGCCGTCCGAGTCGTCGTAGCGCAGGATCGTGAGCACGGGACCGAAGATCTCCTCCCTGGCCACGGTCATGTCCGGGGTGACGTCGGCGAGCACCGTGGGCGCGATGAACACGCCCTCCGCCAGGCCGCCGCCGAGCACGACCGGCGATCCGCCGGTGACGGCGCGGGCGCCCTCAGCCCGGGCGGAGTCGAGGAAACCGGAGACCGACTCGAACTGGGCGGCGGTGGCCACGGGGCCGAACACGGTTCCCGGATCCAGGGGATCACCCTGGGGCGCAGCGGCGATGGTGTCGGCCACCATCTCCACGACCTCCTCGTAGCGGGACGCCGGGGCGAGGATGCGGGTGGAGATGTAACAGGTCTGGCCCGTGTTGCGCATGCACGAGCGGATGAGCACCCGGGACACGGCCGTCAGGTCGGCGTCGGGGAGGATGATGGCCGAGGACTTGCCGCCGAGCTCCAGGGTCACCGGGCGCAGCAGCTCACCGCAGGCCGCGGCGATCTTCCGGCCGACCGGGGTGGAGCCGGTGAAGGCGATCTTGTCGATGCCGGGGTGGCGGACGATCGCGTCACCGAAGCGGCCCGGGCCGGTCAGCAGGTTGACCACGCCCGCCGGGACGCCGGCGGCCGCCACGGCCTCGATGATGAAACGGATGGACAGCGGGGTGGGGGAGGCCGGTTTGATGATGACGCTGCAGCCGGCGAGCAGCGCCGGGGCCAGCTTGATCACCACCAGGTTGATCGGGAAGTTCCAGGGGGCGATGAGCCCGCAGACCCCGATGGGATCCTTCTCCACGACCGTCTCCGCGCCGCCGGCCGGGAAGGGGCGGACGTCCTCGGCGTCGAGCCAGCCGGCGAGGGAGGCGAAGTAGCGGAAGATGCCGGCGGCGTTGGCGGCGGCGCCCAGGGTCTCGGAGACCGGGGAGCCGTTCTCGCGGGTGTTGGTGTGGGCGAGCTGCTCCGCGCGGGACTCGATCTCGTCGGCGATCCGCAGCAGGTGACCGGCGCGTTCGGCGGCCGTCAGGGCGGACCATTCACTCAGGGAGCGGCGGGCGGCGGCGACGGCCAGGTCGAGTTCTGCGGCGGTGGCCGCGGGCACCGAACCCCAGGTCTCCCCGGTGGCGGGGTCGACCACGGGGTTGCGCTGCCCACTGGCGGCCGGGCGCCAGTCGCCGTCGATGTAGAAGTCGTCGACGTGGGTGTGGGGGAGAGACAGGGCGGCGCGGCGGGCGCGGGCGTCGATAAGTGTGGCGGTCATCGGATGGTCTCCGTCCGGAGCAGGTGACGGGAACGGTCCAGGTCGGCGCGGGCGATCTGGTGGGCGGCGTCGGTGATCAGTTCAGGGACGATCTCGGTCTGGAGGCGGTCGACGTAGACGGCGGGGTCCATGCCGAACCACGACGTCGACATGGCGATGCCGGCCCGGTCGAAGCGCCACAGGCGGTCAGAGTCGCGCACGATCGCATCCTCCAGGGAGTAGGCGACGTGGCGGGTGTCGTGGCCGTCGATGATCTCGCAGACACGGTCGATGAACTCCTCGTCATAACCCAGCTCCGGCAGGACACGCCGGGCGACGTTGCAGCCCTCCGCCTCATGCTCGAAGCGGATGGCGGCCTTGCGCCAGTCGCCCCGGAACCCCTCCGAGACGATGCGGGACTCATCGACGTGGGCCCACCCGGTGTCGTGCAGGGCGGTGGCCACGAGGACCAGTTCCCGGTCGGCCTGCGGATAGGCGTCGCACAACCGGGAGGCGTAGGCGGTGGCGATAGGCAGGTGCAGGTCATTGGCGCGGGTACGGGTCTCGGGGACGATCGCACGCCACAGCTCCTCCAGGCCGGTGCCGGGGGTCAGGCAGATCGGGGACGCCTCGACCTCGTGGTCGCTCGGGATCGGCCGCCGGGGATGATCCTGCGCGAAGGCACGGGCGCGGGGATCGTCCGCGTGCTGCTCCGGGGTGGCCGGCGCCCAGGTGGGTGGGGAGGTGGTCATGATGCGGTCTCCAGATCTCTGACGATGGACTTGAGCGGGGTCGAGGAATCGGCGGCCTCGTCTGCCGGGATGTTCTGGTTCCTGGCCAGCGCGTTGCGCACGGCCATGAAGTCGAGGGGATGGTTGACGCAGTCCGCGGCCACGATCTGGCCGTCCCGGTAGTAGAGGACGCTGAACTTCCCGCGGGCGTCATCACGCCGGATGACGGTGGAGTCATAGCCCAGGGACAGGCCCGCGATCTGCAGTTTGAGGTCGCCCTGGTTCGACCAGAACCAGGGGATGCCGGCGTAGTCCTCCCGCTGGCCCACCAGCGAGTAGGCGGCGACCTTGGCGTGCTCGATGGCGTTGTTGACGCTCTCGAGGCGGATGCGTTCGCCCTCCGGCGTGCCGGGCAGGGGATTGGGCTGGTTGGCCACATCGCCGACGGCGACGGTGGTGCCGTCCGAGGCGAGCGCGTGGCGGTCCACGACGATGCCGTTGTCCACCTGCAGGCCGAGCTGCTCGGCCAGCTCCGTGTTGGGGATGACGCCGATGCCGATGAGCACCAGCTGCGCGGGCACCTGCGTGCCGTCGGCCAGGACGACCCCGGCCACCCGGCCCTCCTCATCACCGATGAACTTCTCGACGCCCGTGTCGAGCAGCACCTCCATCCCGCTGCGGCGGTGTGCCTGCAGGAAGTACCCGGAGGTCTCCTCGCCGACGGCGCGACCCACCAGGCGGGGGCCGTGTTCGATGACGGTCACGGTCTTGTCCAGTTCCTGGAGCGAGCAGGCCGCCTCCAGGCCGATGAACCCGCCGCCGATCACGACGGCGTTCTCGACGCCGTCGAGGGAGGCCTTGAGTGCCAGGGCGTCGTCGGCGTTGCGCAGGTAGACGATGCCGGACAGATCCGCGCCGGGAATCTCCAGGCGGCGGGCGCGGGCGCCGACGGCGAGGGCGAGGCGTGTGAAGGCGAACTCGGTGCCGTCCGCGGCCACGGCGGTTCCGGACCCGTCGGCGAACTTGTCGATCCGCTCGATGCGGGTGCCCTTGACCAGGCGGATGTCGTGCTCTTCCCAGTACTCGTTGGAGCGGAAGATGAGGCGTTCCTTGTCGTACTTGCCCTGCAGGAACTCCTTGGACAGGGCGGGGCGCTGGTAGGGACGGTGGTCCTCTTCGCCGAGCAGGGTGATGTGCTCGTCGAAGCCGAGGGCGCGCAGCGAGATCGCCAGCTGGACCCCCGCCTGGCTCGCGCCGATGATCAGCAGCCCGGTCGTGGTGGTTGTCATGGTGGTTGTCCTCCCTAGACCTGGGTCTCGGGGGTGGTCACGGCGAGTGCCATGCCCTCGGTCACGGGGATCTGGCAGGAGAGTCGGGAGTTGTCCTGTCGGTCACAGGCGGTGCCGTAGAGCATCTCGTCCTCCATGTCGCTCATCTCCGGCAGCTCCGCCAGCTGTGCGGGGTCCTGCTCCTCGTCCAGGAGGATGTGGCAGGTGGCGCAGGACAGGGAGCCGCCGCATTCTGCGACGATTCCGGGGACGCCGTTACGGACGGCGGTCTCCATGACGGAGTCACCGATCTTCGCCTCGATGAGACGGGTCGTGCCCTCTGCGTCGGTGTACTGGATGGTGGTCATGCTGGCTCCTTGGGAAGTGTGGGGTGGTGTCAGATGAACTGGCGGCCACCGTCGACCACGAGGGTCTGACCGGTGATGTAGCCCGCTTCGGGGGAGGCGAGGAAGAGTGCCGCGCCGACGATGTCCTCGGGTTGGCTCGCACGCCTGATGGATCCGCGGTCGACGCCGTAGGTGGCGGCGTCGTCCATGAGGTTGAGGCTGGCCTCGGTGAGGGTGAAGCCGGGGGCGACGGCGTTGACGGTGATGTCGCGGGCGCCGAGCTCCTTGGCCATGACCCGGGTCAGGGCGATGACTCCTCCCTTGGAGGCGACGTAGTGCGCCCAGTGGGCGGAACCGGACATCACGGTCGCCGACGAGAGGTTGACTATGCGGGCGCCGGCCGGCAGGTACTCGCTGACGGCGCGGGTGACCAGCCACGGGCCCTTGAGGTTGACCCCCATCACCAGGTCCCACTCGGCCGGGTCGATCTCCTCGAGCGGGGAGCGGGTGACGGTGGCGTAGATGGCGGCGTTGTTGATGACGACATCGATCCGGCCCTCCCCGAACTCCGCTGCCGCGGCCGCGAGCTCCACGGTGGAGGCGGGGTCCGTGACGTCGACTTTCACCGCCAGGGATGTCACGCCCTCCTCGGCGAGCAGCCGGGCGGTCTCCTCTGCGCCGTCCAGGTTGAGGTCGGCGGCGACGACGTTGTCCCCGCGGCGGGCGAATCCCAGGGCGAAGGCGCGGCCCAGTCCGCCGGCTGCGCCGGTGACGAGGACGGTGCGGCTAGACATGCGCGGGCTCCGGGGTGTGCTCGTGGGCGTGGTCATGGGAGTGGGAGTGCGCGCCGGGGCCCGCCACCGTGGGGGCGGCCCCTTCGCCGTCGAGGATGGTGACCTTGCCGGTGGTGCCGTCGACGCGGATGAGCTGACCGTCGGTGATGGTGGTCGTGGCGCTGCCGGTGCCGGTGACGGCCGGGAGGCCGTACTCGCGGCAGACGATGGCGGCGTGGCTCATCATGCCGCCGATGTCGGTGACGGCGGCCCTGATCTTGCCGAAGACCGGGCCCCAGCTCGGGGCCGTGACCGGGGCGACGAGGATCTCGCCGTCCTGGATGTCGGAGAGCTGCTCGGAGTCCATGATGAGGCGGGCGCGCCCCTCGACGATGCCGGAGGAGGCGGCCATGCCCTTGAGCACGCCTTCGCTGCCTTCCTCGGCGACGCCGAGCCAGGACTCGACCTGCTCGGTGGTGATGCCCCAGAGCATGCGGGTGAACGGCTCGGTGATGGCCTGCGGCGGGGTGTTCAGCGCCGGCGCCGGGCGGGCGGTCTTCAGCGCGGTGACGATCTTCTTGCGCTCGGCGATGATCTCCGGCCAGTAGATCGGACCGATCGGACCGTCCGGTGCGCCGACGCCGTGGCCGGTGACCAGGTCGAAGAGCGCGTCGCGGACCTCGTTGCGGTTGAGGTAGAGAAGGTCGTTCTCCTCCTCCCAGAAACCGTAGGAGTGCATGGTGCGTGAGAGCTCGCGCACCTTGCGCCAGAAGACGCCCATGGTCCAGTGTTCGATGTAGAAGTTGTGGTTCTCCACGTAGGGGTAGGCGGTGGCGGACAACTCGAGTTTGGCGTCGAAGATGCCCTGGGCCTCGCCGTCGAGCAGGTCGCGGTATTCCCCGACGATCCGGTCCTTCTCGGCGATGAGTTCGGAGGTCGGGCGCTTGATGGTCTGGCCCTCGTCAAGGCGTCGGATGTAGTCGGCGATGAAGCCGAGCGGGATCTCGAGGTAGTCGATCCAGTACTTGTCGTGGCCGTAGAACCCGTTGCCGGTGGTGAAGTTGAACCACGGATCCTGGGCCTGCTCCCATCGCGCGATCCAGACGTCGCCGCCGGCGGCCGAGGTGATCGCCGCCAGTGTGGCCTCCGCGTCGTCGGGGTCGCTGAACTTGTCCTGCAGGCCCAGCTCGACGGCGAGCTGCGCCAGCTCCTTGAGCTCGTCGTCCGGACGGAACAGCTCCATGTCCACGCCCTGCACCATCTGGGCGATCGACTGGTCCGGGATGTCGGGGAAGACCTCCTTGCAGTAGTTGAAGAAGTCGAGGTAGGCGATGTAGCCGAGGTTGAGGAACTCGAAGTGGTACTGCCAGTTGCGGTAGGCCAGGGCGATGAGCCGGTCGTAGTTCTCCAGGAGGACCTCGGAACCGTCCATGGCCTTGCCGGATTCGATGTCGGACATGGGGACCATGTCGGGGAGGCGGTCGAAGGTGAGGGACTCGAGCTCGTCGATGGTCCCGCGGACCTTCTTCTTCCACTCCTCCAGCATGGGCTCCCAGTTCTGGAAGTAGTGCGTGATGCGGGCCTGGAATTCCGGGACCCGGGCGGCCATCTCATCCTCGGGGACGCTGACCGGGGACATGTAGAGGTAACCCAGGTGGACGCGGAACTCGATGCCGTTGGCGTTGGGGATCATCAGGTGGCGGGCGTTGTACTGGCCCAGGCACTTGACGGCGAATTCGCCGCCGATGGTCTCGAAGGGCTTGAACACGGTCGGCCAGTGCTGGGAGTCGCAGAACCAGAACTTCTCGTTCTCCTTGTCCTTCAGCTTGTCCTGGAAGACGAGGTAGTAGGGGTAGATTTTCTCCCACCCTTCGGCGCCTGCGGGCACCGGCAGTTCGGAGGGCTTGGGAAAGGACTTCCTGGTCATGATGATTCCTTGGGGTGTGGGGTGGGGGAGTTACTTGGCGGCGAGGACGGAGGCGGGCAGGAAGCTGAGGCTGAAGCCGCCGCCTGCGGATGCTGCGGCCACCGGCTTCTTCTCTGCCGCGGCGGTCGCCGGGTTGGAGTGGACCGTCTCGGGGCGCGACTGCAGGAGCAGCAGGTTTTCCCCGTCCGGGAGATCGGCGTCGAGTGCCCACTCGATGTCCTGCGGGCTCCGGTAGTGCTTCTCGGCGCGCTTGGCCATGGTGGCGACGGCGGTGAGTTCGGCGTCGGTGAGGCTGCGGATGTTGGCGCGCTCCGCCGGTACGTCGCGCTGGATCAGGGCCCCGGCGGCCGGGTCGGGGACGAGCTCGATGTGCTTCTCGCCGAGGTGCTCGTTGACCACCTGCAGGGTGACCTTGTCCAGCATGATGTTGTCCGGGGTCACCTCGCCGGAGACGACCAGCTCGCCGACGCCCCAGGAGGAGTCGATGGTGACCTTGGAGCGGTCGCCGTTGGCGGGGTTGAGGGTCATGGCCACACCGGCGACACGTGCGTTGACCATCTTCTGCACGACGACGGCCATGGACAGGCCCTCATTGGGGATGTTGTTCTTCAGCCGGTAGATGATCGCGCGGGTGGTGTACAGCGAGGCCCAGCACCTGCGGATGTGCTCGGTCACCGCCTCCAGACCGATCTGCCACAGGTAGGTGTCCTGCTGGCCGGCGAAGGAGGCGTCGGGAAGGTCCTCGGCGGTGGCGGAGGAACGGACGGCGACGGGGACCTCGCCTCCGCACTGCGCCATGAGCCCGGCGTGCGCCTCGAGGACCGCTGCCCGGGCGGCCGCCGGAACGGGGCGGGAGCACAGCGCATCCCGGATCTCGGCGGAGAGCTTCTCGACGGCCGCGACATCTTCGGCGTCGAGGCCTTCCAGTGCCTCGTGGATCTGGTCGGCGATGCCCGCATCCGCCATGAAGGCGTCGAAGGAGGCTGTGGTGACGACGAAGCCTGGCGGCACCGGCATGTCGGCGGCGGTCATGCTCACGAGTGAGGCGCCTTTGCCGCCGAGGGTCTCGAGGAGGGGTTCGCGGCCGTCGTCGAAACGCTGCACGTAGATGTTGGTGTCGGTCATGTCATGCTCCATGTGTGATCAGGCGTCCCAGGTGACCGGGACGGAGGTGGGGACGCGGAAGGAGAGGTTCTCGCGGAAGTCGACGTCGGAAGCGTCGGTGAGCCGGAGGGAGGGGATGAGCCGGGTCGCCTCTTCGAGGCAGATCTTCGCCTGCAGCTTGGCCAGCATGTTGCCCAGGCAGTAGTGGATGCCGTAGCCGAAGGAGAGGTGCTCGCGGGCGTTGGTGCGGGAGATGTCGAACTCCTCCGCGTGTTCGAAGCGGGCGTCGTCGCGGTTGGCGGACCCCATGAGCAGGAGCAGGCCGTCGCCCTCGGCGATCTGCTGCCCGCCGACCTCGGTGTCGCGGGTGGCCTTGCGGCGCCAACCGACGATGGAGCCGGAGTAGCGCAGGACCTCGTCGACGGCTGCGTTGATCTTCTTCGGGTCGTCGATGAGCTGCTGCCACTGGTCGCGGTGGGCGAGGAGCACGCGGAAGCAGTTGGAGATCAGGGTGGTGGTCGTCTCGTGGCCGGCGAAGAGCAGGGAGTAGAGGAGGGAGGCGATCTCGTGGTCGGAGATCTCGCCCCCGTCCTGCTGGTGGCGGACCAGGTCGCCGGTGAGGTTGTCGCTCGGGTTCCGGTGGGCCTGCGCCACGAGTCGCTGGCATTCCTGCCAGTAGTCGACGAGGTTGTGTGCGTGCGGGATCTGCTCCTCGTCGCTGAGATCGCCCCAGGTCATGGCGGCGCGGGAGTCGCTCCATTTCTTGTAGGTGTCGATCTCGCCGGTGTCCACCCCGATGAGGGTGAGGATGGTGATGGTGGGGATGTCGTAGGCGAGGTCGGGCACCATGTCGCCGGTGTGGTCCGCACGTTCGAGCAGGTCGTGGAGCCGCTTCCGGACGTTCTCGCGGATGTCCGGCTCGAGTGCCTTGTAGCGGCGCGGGGTGAACGCCTTCTGGGCGATCGCGCGGATACGGGTGTGCTCCGGGGGGATGCGTGCGGAGAGTCCCGAGTAGGCGGTGAAGCCACCGTCCGCCATGATCTGCTTCGCCTGTGGGCCGCGCTCACGGACCGGGGCCTGGGCGTTCTCGGAGGAGAAGGTCTCCCAGTCGTCGAACACGGACTTGATGTCGTCGTAGCGGGAGACCACCCAGTAGCCGATGCGCTCGTCGAACATGACCGGTGCCTCCGAGCGGAGCTCGGCGTAGGCGGGGAAGGGGTCCTTCATCTGGAAGGGCTCGTAACCGTGATGGTCCTCGGCGATGACGGCCGCGCCGCCGCCGTGGCTGAAGGGGCAGCCGCCGGTGGCGGTGGGTGCGGTTGTGGTTTCGGTGCTCATGTCCTGTTCCTCCTGATCCGCTGCGGGGGCGTCGTATGTGGCGCAGCGTGTGATGTGGATCTAGTCGGCCGTTCCTGGTGATGTGAATCACCGAGGGGCTTGAAGGACATAGTGCGAGGAAATGGCGGCGAGTGAGAAGTCAATCTTCCACTGAGTGGAAGTGGCTTCGTTTGTGCAGCGTGGAGGGGTGGCGTTCGGGCTAGTGATCGCCGAGCCGACTCGATTCGAGGAGGGTCTCCAACGGAATATGTGCGGTCGCCTTCTCGATGCGTCGGCTCACCGCCTGCAGGGTCGGCAGGAAGCGGGGGAGGGTGGGGAACTTGTCCGCCGAGAGCACCACGCCCAGGCCCGCGCCGATCTGGCCCGAATGGAACACCGGGACCGCGATGGAGCAGGTTCCGAGGCGCTGCTCCTCGTAGGTGGTGGCGTACCCCTGCCCGCGGATCTGCGCCAGCTCTCTGGCCAGGGTCGCCGGATTGTCGATGGTGTTGCGGGTGGGCCGATCCATCTGCAGGCTGAGGAACGCCTCCTGCACCCACTCCTCCTCGTGTGCGAGGATCACCTTGCCCACCGCGGTCGTGTGCAGGGGGAGCCTGCCCCCGGACCAGGAGGAACGGGCGACGCGCTTCGTGCCGTAGAGGCGGAAGATGTACAGCACCTCGCGGCCGTCCCTGATCGCCAGGTGCGAGGTCTCACCCGTCAGCGAGTAGAGGTCCTGGATGTACGGATGGGCGGTCTCCCGCAGTTGGTGTCCCACGGACTGGCCGAGCCGCCACAGGCGCAGGCCCACCTGGTAGCGGCCGTCGGCCGTGCGGGTGAGCAGGCCGTGCCCGATCAGATCCTTGACCATGCGGTGTGCCGAACTGAGGGGGAGGTCGGCGTGTTCGGCCACCTCGGTCAGCGACAACGGGCGACGTTCCCGCTCGAAGGCCGAGAAAATCGCCGAGATCTTCTCCGTCACGGAGCGGCCAGGTTGCCGACTTCCCCCCGCCATCAGGCACCTCCCAGGCTCGAACCGTCTCTGTCGTGCCGATCACGCTACCGCCGGCCGGTGGTCCTGCCTACACTGGACCCCTGACGCCAGACCGCTGACGCGGAGATGAGGGGTGGCCCACCGTGATCCGCACCGGCACTCAAGGTGCCGTGACCTTCGATGACGCCGACGCCTTCGGGCGCAGCATCACCCGGGTGTACCGGCCCGTGTTCCACGACGACGCCGGCCGACAGGCCACCGTCTCGCCGGTCCACCTCCCCGGGGGCGGTGGTTTCCGCGCTGCCCTCCAGTCCTATCAGCTGGATGACGTGGTGTTGTCCACCGTGCACGCCTCCGGGCACGAGGTCGACTACGCCGGTACCGTCGCCCCGGATGATTCGGCGCTGAAGATCTACTACGTACTCGACGGTGCGGCGGTCATCCGCCAGGAGGGGAGGGAGCAGACCATCGGACGTGGCCAGCTCGGCGTCCATGACTCGATGAACCCCTATCAGGTGTGGAGCGACACGGGCTTCGAGAGCCTCATCATGGTCGTACCCAAATCACGCCTTCTGACCCTCGGTCCGGCCTATCACGACCTCCGGGCCGCCAGATTCACACCGGATGAAGGCCCGGGGCGGGTGGCGTTGCCGTACCTCAGGGGCCTGGCCCACAGCATCGATGAGGTGGGGCGTGGCTACGGGCACCAGATCGCCCGGACCACGGTGGACATGCTGACGATGCTCTTCGGCTCCACGCTGGGGGCGGCGCCACCGGAGGCGGAAAGCCGGCGCGCCGGGCAGCGGGCCGCCATCGAGCGTTGGATCGACGGGAATCTCCTGGCGGAGGACCTGTCGCCCGGGCGCATCGCGCGGGAGCATTTCATCTCCACACGCACGCTCCACAACCTCTTCGCCGAGGTGGGCACCACGTCGGGTGCTGTGGTGCGGGAACGCCGCCTCGCTCTCGCCGGAGACCTGCTCATCCGGCACCCCGAGCTTGCCGTGGTGCAGGTCGCGCAACGGGCGGGCTTCCCGGACGCCTCCTATTTCTCACGGTGCTTCCGCAGGCAGTTCGAATGCACCCCGAGTGAGTTCCGTGAGGCCGGGTGGGTGGCAGGGTTGCGGTGTGGTCCCGACCATCTTGCACTCCAGTCCTAGGGTGTTGCGCATCACTTCTGGCATCATCTGTGAAGTGGGGGGGACCCGGTGTATAGAGCCGAGGGCCTTCCCGAAGTGCCACTGTCGCAGGACGGTGGGAGAGAGCAGAGAGAGGATTCCCCGTCATGAAGATCGACGCTTATGTCGTGGAGGGCATCGACCAGCCCTTCACCCGCGAAGAACTCACCCTGGATGCTCCCGGCACCGGTGAGGTGCTCGTCCGCGTGGTGGCCACCGGCGTATGCCACACGGACCTGAACACCCAAGGCGGGGACATGCCGCTCCCGCTGCCCGGAGTGCTCGGCCACGAGGGCTCCGGCGTCGTCGAGCAGGTCGGCGAGGGCGTGACCTCGGTTGCCCCGGGCGACCACGTCATCATGGGCTGGCCCTACTGCGGACAGTGCCGCAACTGCATCCGTGGCGAGCACCGCTACTGCCTGAACATCGGCGCGGAACTGCTCGCCGGGGTGCGCCTGCACGGCCCCGACGCCGGTTCCTCCGCCTACTCCCGGGCGGACGGAACGCCGCTGTCCGGGCACTTCTTCGGCCAGTCCTCCTTCGCCACCTACTCCCTCACGCGGGAGAACGCGGTGGTCAAGGTCGACAAGGACGTCGACCTGGAATTGCTGGGTCCGCTGGCCTGCGGCATCACCACCGGTGCGGGCGCGGTGTTCAACACCGCGCAGCCGGGGCCGGGCGAGTCCATCGTGATCATCGGGTCGGGCGCGGTGGGCCTGGCCGCGGTGATGGCCGCACGCAACACCCCGGCGGCCACCATCATCGCGATGGACCTGCAGGATTCCCGCCTGGAGCTGGCGCGGGAGTTCGGTGCGACCCACACCGTCAACACCCGCGACCGCGACATCGTCGAAGCGGTCACCGAGATCTGCGGCGGGCCGGCCGACTACGTCCTCGACTGCACCGGCAGCATCCGGGTCATCGAGCAGGCGGCCGACGCCGTCGGCCTGCTGGGCACCTTCATCCTCGTCGGCGGCGCCCCCGCCGAAGCCCGTTTCTCCCTCGACCACATGCGCACGCTCTTCGGTAAGAAGGTGGTGGGCACCCTCGGTGGGTCGCGCACCAGCGGTGAGCTGATCCCCGCGCTGATCGCCCTGTACCGCCAGGGCCGCTTCCCCTTCGACCGGCTGATCACCACCTACGGCTTCGACCAGATCGACGAAGCCATCCATGACGCACACGAAGGCGGCACCATTAAGGCCGTCCTCCGGGTCTCCTCCGTGGACCAGTAACTTCCCCCGAAAAGAAAGAAGAACACAGACATGACCGTCACCACTGCCCCGTACTCCTCGCTGGTCACTGAACAGCTCTACATCGGCGGCTGGCGCGAGGGCACCTCCGAGCGCACCGCCACCACCTCCAATCCCTTCAATGACGAGACGATCGCCACGATCCGTCAGGCGTCCCGTGAGGACGTCGACACGGCCTACGAGATCGCGCAGGAGGCACAGGTCGGTTGGGCCGCGCTGGCGCCGAAGAAGCGTGCGCAGATCCTTAACAAGGCCGCCGACTGGATCGAGGAGAACCGCGGGTCCATCGTGGCGCTGCTGCGTGCCGAGTCCGGTTCCACCGCCATCAAGGCGAACATCGAGACGGGGCTCGCGATCGGCTCCCTGCGTGAGGCCGCGACCTTCCCCACCCGCATCACGGGCCAGATCCTGCCGTCGAACACCCCGGGCAAGACCAACTACGTCTTCCGTGAGGCGCTGGGCGTGGTCGGCGTCATCAGCCCGTGGAACTTCCCCCTGGGGCTCTCGATGCGCTCGGTCGCCCCGGCGCTGGGTTGCGGCAACGCCGTCGTGCTCAAGCCGGCTTCGGACACCCCGCTGACGGGTGGCCTGCTGCTGGGCAAGATCTTCGAGGCCGCCGGACTGCCCGAGGGCGTGCTCAACATCGTCGTCGGCGCCGGCTCCGAGATCGGTGACCACTTCGTCGAGCACGCCATCCCGCGTCTGATCTCCTTCACCGGTTCCACCCCGGTGGGCAAGGGCGTGGGCCGTGCGGCAGTCGGCGGCGAGCACATGAAGAAGGTCTCGCTGGAGCTCGGCGGCAACGCCCCGCTCGTCATCCTCGATGACGCTGATCTCGAGCAGGCCGTGGGTGCCGCCACCCTGGGCAAGTTCCTCCACCAGGGCCAGATCTGCATGGCCGTCAACCGGATCATCGTCCAGGCCCCGGTCTACGACGAGTTCGTCGAGGCCTTCACCGCGCGGGTGAAGACCCTGTCCTACGGCGATCAGCTTGACGACGCCACCGTCGTCGGCCCCCTCGTCAACGACAGCCAGGTCACGTCCGTCACCGCCAAGATCGAGCAGGCCCGTTCCGAGGGCGCCCGTGAGCTGGTCTCCGGCCCCGTCGAGGGCCGCGTCGTCGCCCCGCACGTCTTCGCCGACGTCACCCCCGACATGGAGATCTTCCGCGAGGAGATCTTCGGCCCCGTCGTGGGCATCATCAAGGCGGATGACGAGGCCCACGCCCTCGAGCTGGCCAACGACACCGAGTTCGGTCTCGCCTCCGCCGTGTACACCCGTGACCTCACCCGCGGCGTGCGTTTCGCCCGCGGTATCAAGGCCGGCATGACCCACGTCAACGACATCACCGTCAACGACGAGCCGCACGTCATGTTCGGTGGAGAGAAGAACTCCGGCCTCGGCCGCTTCAACGGCGAGTGGGCCATCGAGGAGTTCACCACCGACCACTGGGTCGGCGTGGCGCCGGGCGAGGCCCGTTTCCCGTTCTGATGCTGACCGCGTGACGACGCCGCCGCAGCCCGGGTTCCGGGCTGCGGCGGCGTCGTCTGGTGTGCGGCATATCTGCAGAAGCCGGCATCACTTTGGAGTAATCTCACATAAAACATTGCCGTGACGACTAAAAAGGATGCTTGCATTGAAAGGTTCGGTAAAGAGCGCCTACACAATTTTTGATAGCGCCGAAAAGAGCATTATTATCCCTGTTTATCAGCGGAATTACGACTGGACCCGTAAGCAGTGTGAGAGACTGTTCGATGATCTGGAGAATGCGATCAGGGAGAACCGCCCGAAGCACTTTTTCGGCGCAGTTGTTGGTGATCCGGAGACATCCTTCAAGTGGATCGTCATCGACGGACAGCAGCGGCTGACAACTCTGAGTTTGCTCATGCTAGCGCTTTCCCGTTCCATTGATTCGAGGACTATCGCGACCTCAGATCCTGAGCTTGCTTCCCGTATTCAACGCAGCTACCTCAAGATGAGTCACAGCTCCGATGAGGTCAAGTTCAAGCTCAAGCCTGTCAAGAATGACAATCTCGCCTATTACCGGCTTTTCGGGGATGAGAAGCACTTCATCGAAGATTCGAACCTGACTTCGAATTACCGGTATTTCCTGGACCGTCTCGCCAAGACAAACCTCACGGGGGAGGAGGTCTGGAATGCCATTGAGAGACTCGAGCTCATGATTCTTGACCTTGAGTCCCATGACGATCCACAGCGGATATTCGAGTCCCTCAACTCGACTGGCCTCGCTCTCAGCGAAGCAGATAAGATTCGCAATCTTGTCCTGATGGGACTTGACCATCAGACCCAGGAGCGTCTCTACGAGAACTACTGGAATGCAACAGAGATCAATGTCGGATACCGGACGGACTGGTTCATTCGCTGGTACCTGACCATCCGGTTGTCTCGGACGCCGAACCAGAATGCAGTCTACGATGAGTTCAAAGGAGTCCTTGCCCGCGCTGTCGAGCCAGTGGAGATTATTTTGCGTGATCTCCATGATTATTCGGCAGTATTCAGGGAGATTGACACGCCGGATACCGGCAATGTCAAACTTGACCGGATCCTCGATCGCTTCAACCTCATCCGTGGTGACGTTCTTCTGCCTCTCGTCCTTCCGCTGTACAGGGAGTTTAAAGAGGGACAGCTGTCCGTGGATGAGTTTGCGCGGATCATCCGGGTCCTTGAGACCCACACGTTTCGGCGGACCATTTCCTCGGTGAATGCAAACGCGCTGAACAAGATCTACGCGACCATGTATAACGAAATCCGGAAGTTGCGGCGGGATGGTGATGGTACCTGGGATGTTCTTGTGCATCTGTTGAGGAGACGGGATGACACGAGCGGACGCATTCCGGACGATAATGAATTCGGAGAAGCCTTTGCTTCCCGAAACATGTACCGGATGAATAAAAACATGCACCGGTACATGTTCGATGTTCTGGAGAACGGTGATTCCAATGACACCAAGGACATTGTTACGGCACTGGAAAACCAGATTGTCAGTATTGAACACGTCATGCCGCAGACGTTGACTGCCCAATGGCGGGATGAACTGGGTGGCAGGAGTGAGGAAATACACCGCAGCTGGGTCAATAGGATCGGAAACCTCACGGTGACGGGGTATAATTCCAGCTACTCCAACCTCCCTTTCATTCAGAAACGTGATCGGGAAAACGGATTCAGGGAGACTCCATATCGACTGAACCGCGACATCCGGGACCGTAACCGGTGGGATGAAGAAGCCATGCAGGAACGGACCCGAGCTCTGCTGGATGCTGCTCTTTCCTACTGGGAGCTTCCCGCCACGGATTATGAGCCGAAGAAGAATCCTCCGCTCACCGAACCGCTCGGGGAGGAAACCCAGTTCACCGGCCGAGTTGTCACGGCCTTCGAATATGGAGGAGTGAAAGTCCCGGTATGGAGTTGGTCCGAACTCATGCCCAAGGTAATCCAGATGCTCTTGGATGAACACCGCAGCGAGATAGTCAATTATGCCCAGACGATAGGGGGACTCATCGTTCTCATCCAGGGGGCTCAGGATCTTCCCCGGGGGATCGTGAAGATTGACGAGGCGTTGGCCGTGAATATCGCGAATGACACATTCGCCAAGACCCGGGAACTGAGACGTCTCATGGGATATCTCGAGTTGGACACGGACGATCTGGTATTCACGCTCCGCCGAGAAAAAGCAGATATTGAGGAGCAGGGGCGTGAAGTACAGCAGAACTCCCCACTCCACCGTCTCCTAGTGTTCGAGGACATGGTGGAGGAGGTCGCCTCGCAGAATGTGACTCCTGCTGACACCGAATCGCTCCGGCAGCAGTTCGTAGAAATTTTCACACCGCTTCGCCCCAGTGACCCAGTGGCGGCCTTGGCTGGAAAAGACCTGCAGAGTCTGAAGACTGCAGAAGGAGTGGCTGACGCTACCACTGAACAGGTACTGGCAGCTATGGCACTGACAATGGACACCCCGGTAATTTACGCACCCCATGCCCTTCACGACTCCATGGTTGCAGGGGAGTTTTCTCTCTGGCTGGGACGTCTGGAGGAGCTGGCGGCGCGGTAAATGCGCCCTGATGTGCCACCGCCAGAGAAACGCCGCCGTGCCCCCGGAATACGGGGGCACGGCGGCGTCGTCACGCGAGGGGTTTAACGGCTCTTCACGATTTAGAGTGCGTTGATCCTGGCCTGCAGCTGTCCGGAGTGGATCAGTGACCGCAAGATGTAGTGGTTGAGGTTCCTGAACCCCAGGGCGATTCCGCGTAGATGCTCGAGCCTGCCGTTGATCGCCTCGACCGGACCGTTCGATGCCCCGATGTCGAAGTAGGCCAGGATGTCCTCGCGCCGACGCCACAATGTGCGCCCCAGTTGGGCGAGCTCCTCCAACCCTGGCGGAAGCCCCTTGCGCAACGTATTGATCACCCTGGTCATCAGTTTCTTGCCCTCTGACTTTTGCGGATGCCCGTACGCCTGGATCATGTCCTGGTAGAACATCCACGTGACCTCGAGGGCGACGTACTCATCGTCGGTGGCCCACAACAGATCCAGCCGTTGCTTCTGCCGCTCCGTGAGATAGTTCGTCCTGGTCAGCAGGGTGCGCCGGTACTTGTACAGCGGATCGTCCTTACGCCCGCGTCTGCCGGTGGTCTCTCGTTGGAGTCGTTGCCGGCAGCCGGTGAGTTTGTCCGCGGCCAGGTGCACGACGTGGAACGGATCCATCACCTTCCTTGCCTGGGGCAACACCTGATCCACCGCGGTGGCGTAGCCGGCGAAGCCGTCCATGGTCACTACCTGCACTTGTCTCCTGAACTCAGGCTCACGCTCTTGCAACCACGTGCGCAGCACGTCGGCGCTGCGCCCCGGCCGCATGTCCAGCAGCCGGGCAGGCCCACGACCGTCCACCAGCGGTGTCAGGTCCACCAGGACCGTCACGAACGAGGACGGCTGTCCGGGGCGTCGGGTGTGTTTCCAGACGTGCTCGTCGACCCCGAGGATCCGGACGCCATCCAGATGGTCGGGGTTGTCGTAGACAAGCTGGCGGCAGGCGTCCACGGCGATCTGGTTAACCAGCTCCCAGCCCACACCGAGGGCCTTGGCGGTCGCGGACACGCTCATCCGATCAATCGCCAGGCGTTGGAGGATCCAGCGGGTCACGCGGTGGGTGAGCTTCGCACCGTCATCGGCACAGCTCAAGGAGGTCTGGAAGAGCTTCCTGCCGCACGCTGGATTGCTGCAGGTGAACCTTGGGACACGGACATGCAGGCGGGTGGGGAACCCCACGACAGGCAAATCAACGAGCCGGCGGGTGACGTGATCGCGTAGCTTCCCGGGCTGCTGGCAGCCCGGGCACTGATCGTCCACGGCCACAGGTGCGGCGTCGATGATGGTCAGGGTGCCGGCATCGGCAGCACCGGTGATCGTCAGTCCGATTTCCGCGGTTCGGCAGATGGTGTCGGCCACGAGGTTGCCACTAGAATGCACAGTAGGGTCCTGGTTCGGTCAGATGAAAGCGTCGTAACTCTCATCTTGTACCGGCCAGGACCCCTACATGTTGTGCCACCCCGAACCAGGCTCTGCGGTCCGCTACGCACTCTAGATCGTGAAGAGCCGGTTTAACCCAGGAACTGCACCAGCAGGGCGTTGACCTGCTCGGGGTTCTCCACGGTGGGCACGTGAGCGGCCGGCGAGATGACCTCCGCGCGGGTTTCACCGGACACGCCGTCGGCGATGGCCTGGAGTGCCGCGGGCGGGGTGGACTCGTCCTCGGCGCCCGCGATGGTGAGCACCGGGACGGTGATCTCCTTCAGCCGGTCGGCGAAGTCCCAGTGGGCGAGGGCGTCGGAGCAGGCGGCGTAGCCGACTCCGCGGGTGGAGGTGACCATGCGGCGGTAGAACGCGGTGGTGGCCGGGCGCGTGCCGCGGAACTGTTCGGTGAACCACAGGCCGATGACGCCGTCGGCCATCGGCTCGAGGCCCTGCGCGCGGGTGAGCTCCGAACGCGGGTGCCACTTCTGCGTGCCGCCGAAGAAAGGGGCGGTGCACAGGAAAGCGGCACGGGTGACGCGCCCGGAGGTGGCGGTCAGGTACTGCGCCAGGGCGCCGCCCAGGGACAGTCCGACGACGGCGAAATTGTCCACGCCCAGCTCGTCGAGCGTGGCCAGGACGTTGTCGGCGAGGTCGGCCATGCTGGTCTCGCCAGGCTGGACGTCGGGGTCCGGGGAACCGCCGTGACCGGGATGGTCGAGGGCGATGACGCGGCGGGTGGCGGACAGGGCGTCCAGCTGGGGGAGCCACATGTCGGTGGTGGAGGCGATGGAACCGAGGAGGACGATCGGGTCGCCGGGGTTCTGGGAGCCGTATTCGACGGAGTGGAGGATCATGTTTCTAGTTCTCTTCCTTCTCGATCACGGCTGCCAGGCCCTGGCCGCCGCCGATGCACATGGTGACCAGTGCGGTCTTCGCGTCGGTGCGCTGCAGCTGGTGCGAGGCGGTGACGAGCATGCGGGCACCGGTGGCGCCGACCGGGTGGCCCAGCGAGATGCCGGAGCCCAGGGGGTTGAGGCGCGGGTCCTCGGCGGAGATGCCCCATTCGGAGAGCACGGACAGCGCCTGGGCGGCGAAGGCCTCGTTGAGTTCGATGAGGTCGATGTCGTCCAGGGTCAGGCCGAGGCGGTCGAGGACCTTCTTCGTGGCCGGGACAGGGCCGATGCCCATGGTCTCCGGTGCGACGCCGGCGACGGCCCAGCCGCGCAGCTGCACGACGGGGGTGAGTCCCAGCTCCTCGGCCTTGGCGCGGGTGGTCACGATCATGGCCGCCGCGCCGTCGTTCTGGCCGGAGGCGTTGCCCGCGGTGACGGTGGCGTCGGCGTCCTGGCGGCCCATGATGGGGCGGAGCTTGGCCAGGATCTCGAGGGTGGTGCCCGGGCGGGGGTGCTCGTCGGTGTCCACCATCAGCGGCTCACCCTTGCGCTGCGGGACGGCGACCGGGACGATCTCCTCGGCGAAGATGCCCTTCTCCTGCGCTGCGACGGCCCGGGTCTGGGAGGTCACGGACATCTCGTCCTGGGCCTCGCGGGTGATGGAGTATTCCTCGCGGAGGTTCTCGGCGGTCTCGATCATGCCGCCCGGGATCGGGTGGTTCCTGCCGCCGGCGGTCTCGCGGGCCTCGGCGAGGCGGTCACGGAAGACCATGTTGCCGCCCTTCTTGCCCCAGCGGACGTCGGCGTCGACGGTGTATTCGGTGCGCGACATGGACTCGGCGCCACCGGCGATGATCAGGTCGGCTGCGCCGGCGGCCACGTGTGCGGCGGCGGTGACCACGGCCTGCAGGCCGGAGCCGCAGCGGCGGTCGAGCTGCATGCCGGGGACGGACTCGCCCAGGCCGGCGTCGAGGGCGACGACACGGCCCAGTGCCGGTGCGGCACCGTTGGGGGAGGCCTGGCCGAGGATGAGGTCATCGACCTGCTCGGGTGAGATGCCGGTGCGCTCGACGATGGCGCGGACGACGGTGGCGGCGAGGTCCTGGACGGGCACGGTGGTGAACTGTCCGCCGTAGGCGCCGACGGCGGTGCGCAGGGGGGAGCAGATCACGATGTCGGTGGGGTTGGTCATGGGAGATCCTTTCGTCAGAAGAGTTCAGTGGCCGCGAGGTCGGCGGAGATGAGCTCGGCGGTGTTGATCAGTGCCGGGAGGAAGCTGTTGTGCAGTTCATCCAGGTGGTGGACGACGGTCTGTGTGGATACGTTCACCGCCGCCACCACCTTGCCTGAGGGGGAGCGGACCGGGGCGGCCAGCGACCGCAGACCCGGTTCGAGTTCCTGGTCCACGATGGCGAAGCCCTGCTCGCGGATGCGGGCGAGTTCGACGCGCAGCGAGGGGGCGTCGATGAGCGTGGTGGGGGTGAAGGCCTTGAACTCGACGTCGGCGAGGTACGCGTCGAGCTCATCCTGGGGCAGGCCCGCGAGGATGACGCGGCCCATCGAGGTGGCGTAGGCGGGGAAGCGGGTGCCGATGGTGATGGACACCGTCATGATGCGTCGAACCGGAACGCGGTTGACGTAGACGACGTCGGTCCCGTCGAGCACGGACAGTGAACTGGATTCGCCGATGCGGCGGGAGAGTTCCTCCAGGCGGGGCTGCGCGATGGCGGGCAGCCCCAGGCCGGACATGTAGCTGTAGCCGAGTTCGAGTACCCGGGGAGTCAGCCAGAATTCGGTGCCGTCGGTACCTGCGTAGCCGATGGTGACCAGGGTGTGGAGGAAGCGGCGGGCGGTGGCGCGTGCAAGGCCGGTGGCCTCGGCGACCTGCGCCAGCGTCTGGCGGGGGCGATCGGCGTTGAAGGTCCTGATGACTGACAGTCCACGGACCAGGGACTGGACATTCGGTGTCTCGGGGGTGCCCACGTTCAACTCCTTTCCGGTTCGCGATGTGAACCCTTGTGCAGTGTGTGAACCCGAGTGTACAGTCTGAAACATGCTTGACAAGACCCTTCCGACAACTGATGCGGCCGTAGCCGACATCCACGACGGTGCTTCCATCGCCGTCGGTGGATTCGGTCTGGTCGGCATCCCCGCCCGGCTGATCGACGCCCTCCGCGAACATGGCGCGACTGACCTCACGATCATCTCCAACAACCTCGGCACCGACGGCTTCGGCCTCGGCCTGCTGCTGGCTGACAAGCGGATCTCCAAGTCCATCGGTTCCTACCTGGGATCGAACAAGGAGTACGCCCGCCAGTACCTCTCCGGTGAGCTCACCGTGGAGTTCACCCCGCAGGGCACCCTGGCCGAGCGCATGCGCGCCGGTGGCGCAGGCATCCCCGCCTTCTACACCACCGCCGGCGTGGGCACCCAGGTCGCCGAGGGCGGCCTGCCCCAGCGCTACAACGAGGACGGCACCGTGGCCGTGGTCTCCAAGCCCAAGGAGACCCGCGAGTTCAACGGCAAGCTCTACGTGCTCGAGGAGTCCATCCGCGCCGACTACGCCCTGGTCCACGCGCACAAGGGCGACCGCTACGGCAACCTGGTCTTCAACAAGACCGCCATGAACTTCAACCCGGACGCCGCCATGAGCGGCAGGGTCACCATCGCCCAGGTCGAGCACCTCGTCGACGTGATCGACCCCGAGGAAGTCGACCTTCCGGGCATCTACGTCGATCGCGTGGTCGAGGTCGGCCCGCAGGAGACCGGTATCGAGAACAGGACGGTGAGTTAGTCAATGACCTGGAACAAGGAACAGATGGCCGCACGCGTGGCCACCGAGCTGGAGAACGGCCAGTACGTCAACCTCGGCATCGGCATGCCGACCCTGATCCCGGGCTTCCTGCCCGAGGGCCTCGAGGTCGTCCTCCACTCCGAGAACGGCATCCTCGGCGTTGGCCCGTACCCGACCGAGGACGAGCTCGACCCCGAGCTCATCAACGCCGGCAAGGAGACCATCACCATCACCGAGGGCGGCTCCTACTTCTCCTCCTCCGACTCCTTCGCCATGATCCGCTCCCGCGCGATCGACGTCGCCGTCCTGGGCGCCATGGAGGTCTCCCAGTTCGGTGACCTGGCCAACTGGATGATCCCCGGCAAGATGGTCAAGGGCATGGGCGGCGCGATGGACCTCGTCCACGGTGCCCAGAAGATCATCGTCATGATGGACCACACCACCAAAAAGGGTGACTCCAAGATTCTCCCGGCCTGTGTCCTCCCGCTGACCGGTGCGAAGTGCGTCGACATGATCGTCTCCAACTACGCCGTCTTCGGCGTCGACGCCACCGAGGGCCTCACCCTCCTGCAGGTCGCCGAGGGCGAGACCGTCGAGTCGGTCCGCGCCGTCACCGACGCGCCGTTCAAGGTCGCCGAGGGCGTGTCCTAGAACCTCCCCGCTCATCGACGCCCGGCCCCGTCCCCGCCCATCGCGGAGGGCGGGGTTTTCTCTGGGGGAACAAACCCGTCGATTTCCCGTTGAGGGGGGAGTGGGGGTCCGACTCCGGTTTGACCCTCCTATTAGAGTGGAGGGACAGTCCCGTCCCTCGATCGAGTGAAGCGAGATAGATACCCCTCATGGCACGAATGCAAGAAAGCGCCGATCTGCTGAAGTGCTCCTTCTGCGGGAAGAGCCAGAAGCAGGTCAAGAAGCTCATTGCCGGCGGCGGAGTGTACATCTGCGATGAGTGCATCGAGCTGTGCAACGAGATCATCGAAGAGGAACTCGGCGCCGCCCAGGCCGCCGAGCAGAAGGAGGACAAGCTCCCGCGCCCCTCCGAGATCTCGGCTTTCCTGGACAAGTACGTCATCGGCCAGGACAAGGCCAAGCGCATCCTCGCCGTCGCGGTGTACAACCACTACAAGCGCATCCGCACCGAGGAGATCTCCGCCCCGTCGACCACGTCGCGTCGTGGTCGCAAGGACGAGGTGGAGCTGGCGAAGTCGAACATCCTTCTTCTCGGCCCCACCGGCTCCGGCAAAACCTACCTGGCCCAGACATTGGCACGCATGCTGGACGTGCCCTTCGCGATCGCCGACGCCACGTCCCTCACCGAGGCGGGCTACGTCGGTGAGGACGTGGAGAACATCCTGCTGAAGCTGCTGCAGGCCGCGGATTTCGACGTCCAGCGTGCCCAGCGCGGCATCATCTACGTCGACGAGGTGGACAAGATCTCGCGGAAGTCCGACAACCCGTCGATCACCCGTGACGTCTCCGGTGAGGGTGTGCAGCAGGCGCTGCTGAAGATCCTCGAGGGTACGACCGCCTCCATTCCGCCGCAGGGCGGGCGCAAGCACCCCAACCAGGAGTTCATCCAGCTGGACACCTCGAACATCCTGTTCATCGTGGCCGGTGCCTTCGCAGGGCTGGAGAAGGTCATCCAGGACCGCGTGGGCAAGAAGGGCATTGGCTTCGGCTCGGAGATCGAGTCCGCCTCCGACCGGGAGAAGATGGACCTGTTCGAGCAGGTCCGGCCGGAGGACCTGGTGAAGTTCGGCCTCATCCCCGAGTTCATCGGTCGTCTGCCCATCGTGGCCACCGTGGAGAACCTCGACCAGAAATCACTGGTCAAGGTGCTCACCGAGCCGAGGAACTCCCTGGTCAAGCAGTACCAGCGGCTCTTCGAGATGGATGACGTCCAGTTGACCTTCACCGAGGACTCCCTGGAGGTCATCGCCGACAAGGCGCTGGAGCGCGGCACCGGCGCCCGTGGTCTGCGCTCCATCATGGAGGAGCTGCTCGTACCGGTGATGTATGACATCCCGGATCGTGACGACATCGCGGAGGTCATCATCACCGACGAGGTCGTCCGCGGCGAGACCGAACCGAAGATGGTCCTGGACAGCGAAAAGAAGGAGACGGCCTGAGCCGTCCCCTTCCTGTTTCTGCCGCGCGTCAACGGGCGTCTAGCCCAGTAGCGCCGGCAGTTCCTGTGCCAGGACGACGAAGCCCATGACAAGGACGAAGACGCCGAAGCCCTTGCGCAGGGCCTGTTCCGGGACGACCCTGGTCAGGCGGGCGCCGATGAGGGCGCCGATCACGGCCATACCCGTGACCGCCAGGATCAGGGGCCAGTCGAGGCTGACGGAGGTCAGGTAGCCGGCGAGTCCGGCGAAGGACTTCATCGAGATGACCAGCAGGGATGTGCCGACCGCGACCGGCATGGCCAGGCCGCCGAGCAGTGCGAGGGCCGGGACGACGAGGAATCCGCCGCCGGCGCCGACCAGACCGGTGACCAGGCCCACGACCAGGCCTTCAGCGAGGATCTTGCCCAGGGGCAGGTGTTTCTTCTCCCCGGTGCTTGCGGTCTTCTTCCGGCCGCGCAGCATGGCTCCGGCGGTGGCGATCATCATGAGGGCGAAGGCGATCATGAGGACCACGCCCGGGATGCGCCCGCCGGCCAGGCCGCCGAGGAAGGCGCCGACCATGCTGGCTGCGCCGAAGATCAGGCCGGTGCGCCACTGGACGTTGCCCAGCCTGGCATGGGGCAGAGTGCTCACCACGGAGGTCACGCCGACGACGAACAGTGAGGCGGCGATGGCCTCCTTCGGGTCCATGCCCGCGACGTAGGTCAGCAGGGGGACGGTGAGGATGGACCCGCCACCACCGAGCAGCCCCAGGGACAGCCCGATGGCGATGGCGAGGATCAGTACCGAGATCAGGGTGCCGGACAGTACCACGGCCTACTTCGCATTCTGGTGGTCGAGCCAGCCGAGGTAGCTGCCCTCGAGCTCGACGATGTCGTAGCCCCTGCGGCGCAGCGCGGAGGCGGCGACGGAGTTACGCACACCCGACTGGCAGTACGTCACGATCCTGGCGTCGGTGCCCGGCAGCTGCCCGAGGTTCCACAGCACACGCCCACCGGAGAGCTGCACCGAACCGGGGATATGACCCTCGGCGTGCTCGGTCTTGTTGCGCAGATCCAGCAGCATGTCCCTGTCGGTGCCGTCGAGGTCGTCCTGGGCCAGGACCTGCGGGGTGGTGGTCGGCAGGCCCTCGAAGGAGGTGACGTAGCCGACGGTCTGATCGACGCCGACGCGGATGAAGTGGTCACGGAACTCCGCGGCCTGCTCGGCCGACGCGGCCAGCACGACCAGGTCCCCGGTGTCGGATTCCGGGTCGACGACCCACGCGATGTAGCTGGCGGCCTTGTCGATCCCGGGGACGTTGACCGCACCGACGACGGTGCCCTGGTGGACCTGGGAGTGGTGGCGGGTGTCGACGATGATCTTCTCCCCGGACTCCACCTGCCCGGCGATGTCGGCCCCGGTCAGTTCGGGCAGCTCGGCCAGCGGGTAACCCAGGATCGTGGGGCCGGTCTTGTTCTGGCGTTTCATCCGCCCGAAGTAGGCGTGGGCGTCGGGCTGGCCGTCGAGGAGTTCGTCGACGAAGCCCTGCTCGTCGTCGGCGGCCAGGTAGGGGGCCCACCAGGCGTAGGCGCGTTCGTAGCCGACGGTGGTCGAGGGCAGGGCGCCGAGTGCCTTGCCGCAGGCCGAGCCCGCGCCGTGGGCGGGGTAGACCTGGACGTGGTCGGGCAGCGTGAGGAAGACGTTTTTCAGGCTGGCGAAGATCTGCCGGGCGCCGCCGAAACGGGTGTCGACGCCGCCGGCGGCCTCGTCGAGCAGGTCGGGGCGGCCCAGGTCGCCGGAGAAGACGAAGTCTCCGGAGAGCAGGTAGCCGGGGGTGTCGGCGAAGGCGCCGTCGGTGACCAGGAAGGACAGGTGTTCCGGGGTGTGGCCCGGGGTGTGGCGGGCCTGGATGGTGATGTTGCCGATGGTGATGGTGTCACCGTCGTGCAGGCGGGTGCCGTCGAAGCCGTACTGCCAGTCCTCGTCGCCTTCGCCGGAGAGGTAGATCTCGGCGCCGGTGGCGGCGGCCAGTTCCCGGGTGCCGGAGAGGTAGTCGGCGTGGATGTGGGTTTCGGTGACGCCCGTGATGGTCATGCCGTGGTGTTCGGCGAGGGTGAGGTAGTCGGTGATGTCGCGGCGGGGGTCGACGACGACGGCGGTGTTCTGTGCCTGGCAGCCGATGAAGTAGCTGGCCTGGGCGAGGTCTTCGTCGTAGAAACGATGCAACAGCATGGGGGTCACTCCGGAAGGTCTGGTGAATTGGTGGTGACCACATACTGTCAGATACCCCCCGGGGTATGCAAGTGGGGCGACTTTCCCGTGGTCCCGGAGGTTCGGGCCCCGGAATCAGAACGACCCCGGTTCCTGCCACCAGAAGGTGGCGGGAACCGGGGTCGACCAGTGCGGAGCTGACTACTCGAATTCCTCCGGGTCGTAGATTTCCAGGGCGGACTGCGGTTCATCGTCGCTCACGAGGTCGGGCACCAGGTAGCTGTCGTGTGCGCTGTCGGGGATGTTGGCGGTGAGGAAGGACAGGACCGAATCGACCGCCAGTCGGTGGATGCCGTCGGTGTTGGTTGCACCGGTGGTGTCCATGTCGAAGAGGTTGGCCATCATGTCCCGGTTGGTCACCCGGTAGAACGCCAACGAGCCGATGAGGTAGAAGAGGTCCTCTGCTCCGATCCCCGGGCGGAAGGCGCCGGCGTCCTGGCCCAGCATGAGGAGTCTGTCCAGATGGAGGGACACCTCCGACTGGCTGTGCAGGTTCGCCAGCTCGGGGACGTTCAGTACCCGGTGCAGGCTCTCCATCGCCAGCAGCCTGATGGACTCGGGATGGTTGGTCATGCGGAGGTACACGGCGTCGATGAGCCTGGTCACCCCCTCCACCGGAACGGTGGAGTCGGTGATGAGCTCCTCGCCTGCCGGGGTGATCCTGTTGATGGCCTCGATGAGGCAGCGGTGGTAGAGGCCCTTTTTGTCGCCGAAGTGGTAGTGGATCATCCGTTTGGATATGCCGGAGATCTTGGCGATGGTGTCGAGTCGGGTCTCCAGGAAGCCCAGCTCAGAGAACTGCTCGATGGCGACTCCGACGACACCGGCGACGGTGCTGTTGTCGTCGAGGCCGGTGGTGTCGGCGTCGTACATGGCTGCGTGAGCCCTCCGGAAAAGGTATGGGGTGAGGCGCGGGTGGATACTGTGAACTATCGTGCCTGAATTCGGGGTATTTCGTGATGCTGTTGCCCTGAAAGTGCGCCGACCCACCCGAAATGGGGGTGAGTGGCGTGGGGAAACAACCGCTCGGGTGCATGATCACGCCCTTCTGGGGGTGGCGCCCGACTCCTGAGGTTGGCGCTAGGCTGGGCGGCATGAGTGCACGATCCGCCCGAAAGGATTCATTATGACCCAGAACCCCGTGAAGATCGCGGTGACCGGTGCCGCCGGAAACATCGCCTACTCCCTCCTCTGGCGTATCGCCGCCGGGGACGTGTACGGCCCCGACACCCCCCTTGAGCTGAGCCTGCTGGAGATCCCCGCGGCCGTCGGCGCGGCGGACGGCGTCGCCATGGAACTCAGCGACTCAGCCTTCCCCCTGCTGCGCAACATCACCGTCACCGATAAAGCTGACGTCGCCTTCGACGGCGCAAATGCGGCCTTCCTCGTCGGCGCCAAGCCCCGCGGGAAGGGGGAGGAGCGTGCAGACCTGCTGAAGAACAACGGCGGCATCTTCGGCCCGCAGGGCAGGGCGATCAACGACAACGCCGCAGACGACATCCGCGTGGTCGTCGTGGGCAACCCCGCCAACACCAACGCCCTCATCGCGCAGCAGTCCGCCCCGGACGTGCCGGCCGACCGCTTCAGCGCACTCATGCGCCTGGACCACAACCGGGCGTTGTCCCAGCTGGCGGAGAAGCTCGGAGTGCTTACCACCGACTTCGAGAACGTCGTGGTGTGGGGCAACCACTCCGCGAACCAGTTCCCCGACCTCACCTTCGCCACCGTCAAGGGCGAGCCGGTGATGGAGAAGATCGACCGGGACTGGTACGTCCACGAGTACATCCCGCGCGTGGCCAGGCGTGGTGCGGAGATCATCGAGGTGCGGGGCAAGTCCTCCGCGGCCTCCGCGGCCTCCGCCGCCGTCGATCACATGCACGACTGGATCCGGGGCACCGGGAAGTGGGTCTCCGTGGCGCTGCCCTCCGACGGTTCCTACGGCATCGACGAGGGTCTGGTCGCCGGATTCCCGGTCACCGCCCGCGACGGTTCCTGGGAAATTGTCCGGGGTCTCGAGCTCAATGACTTCCAGCGCGAGGTGATAGCGAAGAACGTCGAGGAGCTCAAGTCAGAACGCCACGCCGTATCCGGTCTGTTCAACTAGCATCCGGCCGCAATTCCGCTAGTCTCGTCGGCATGCGCTTCGGGATTGATTTCGGCACCACCCGCACTGTCATTGCGGCGGTCGACCGCGGGAACTATCCCGTGCTCCCCGTCCCCGACACCGAGGGGGATCCACAGGAGTACATCCCCTCGGTCGTCGCCCTGGACGGCGACCGCCTGGTCGGCGGCTGGGATGCACTGGCACTGGACTCTCCGACCCTCGTCCGCTCCTTGAAGCGGCTGCTGTCCTCCGGGGACACCACCGCGGACACCCCCGTACGGTTGGGTGACCAGGAGCGTCCGCTGGGGGAGGTGCTCGGCGCGTTCGCGGACGGCGTCATCAGGCATCTGCGTGACCACGCGGGCGACGGCGACATCGAGGTCGTCCTCGGCGTCCCCGCCAACGCGCGGTCCGCACAGCGGCTGCTCACCCTGGACGCGTTCACCCGTGCCGGCGCCACGGTGCTGGGCATGGTCAACGAGCCCAGCGCCGCCGCCTTCGAATACACCCATCTGCATTCGCGGACCCTCAGCCCCCGCCGCTCGAACGTCATCGTCTATGACCTCGGCGGCGGCACCTTCGACGTCACCCTCATGCGGATCGACGGCCACGAGCACACCGTGGAGACGTCGCTGGGCATCAGCCTCCTGGGTGGTGACGACTTCGACGAGGCCCTCGCCGACCTGTCGCTGGCCACCGCCGGCCGGGCCGACGACGTCTTCGGCCGCCGTGCCCGTCAGAAGATCCTCGACGAGGCCCGCACCGCCAAGGAGCAGCTCAAGCCGCAGTCCCGCCGCATGATCCTCGAACTCGGCGACGAGGACGTCATCGTGCCCGTCTCCGATTTCTATGACGAGGTGACTTCCCTCGTCGATCAGTCCCTGGAGATCATGCAGCCGCTCATCGGCGCCTCCGAGTCGCTCGCCGACACCGAGATCGCGGGCGTGTACCTGGTCGGCGGGGCCAGCGCCCTGCCGCTCGTCCCGCGGATGCTGCGCGAGCGCTTCGGGCGCCGCGTCCACCGCTCGCCGCTGCCCACCGCCTCCACCGCGGTCGGCCTGGCCATCGCCGCTGACCCGGATTCCGGCTATCACCTGCGCGACCGCCTCTCCCGCGGCATCGGTGTCTTCCGGGAGCGCGACGCCGGGGCTGCCGTCATCTTCGACGCACTTGCCGGTCCGGATGCCCAGGCGGAGTCGGGCGAGAGCATCACCATCACCCGCCGTTACCGCGCCGCCCACAACGTCGGCTGGTTCCGCTACGTCGAGTACTCCGCGCTGGACGCGGCGAGCGATCACCCGGGCGACTTCACGCTGCTCGCCGAGGTCCTCGTCCCCTTCGACCCTGCGCTGCGCTCGCTTTCCGACGCCGAACTGGCCGCCGTTCCCGTCGAACGCTCCGAGAACGGTCCCGAGGTCATCGAGACCGTCACCATCGACGCCCACGGTATCGCCGCCATCCGGATCGAGTGTCCCGCGGACGGCTTCGAGGTGACCGCCACGGTGAACGTGGGGGAGTGATCCCCCGGGTTCAAGGCGTGTGCGGGCTGCCGCTCCCGACCGGCTAGGATGGTGCGCGTGACTGAGCAGAACGAGATGAACCGCGCCGATTCCCTTCCGAAGTCCTGGGATCCCCAGTCCGTGGAGGCCGACCTCTACCAGGGGTGGGTCGACGCCGGATACTTCACCGCCGACCCGAGCAGCGAGAAGCCGGCGTACTCCATCGTCCTGCCGCCCCCGAACGTGACGGGGCAGCTCCACATGGGCCACGCCCTGGACCACACGCTCATGGATGCCCTCGCGCGCCGCAAGCGCATGCAGGGCTTCGAGGTGCTGTGGCTGCCGGGCATGGACCACGCGGGCATCGCGACGCAGTCCAAGGTCGAGCAGATGCTCCGGGAGACCGAGGGCAAGGACCGCTACGACTACGGCCGTGACCAGTTCGTCGAGAAGGTGTGGGGCTGGAAGGAAGAGTACGGCGGCACCATCGCCGGGCAGATGCGCGCCATCGGCGACTCCGTCGACTGGTCCCGCGAGCGCTTCACCCTGGACAAGGGGCTGTCCCGCGCCGTGCAGACCATCTTCAAGGAGCTCTTCGACCGCGGCCTGATCTACCGGGCCAACCGCCTTGTCAACTGGTCTCCGGTGCTGGAGACCGCCGTCTCCGACATCGAGGTCATCCACAAGGACGTCGAGGGAGAGCTCGTGTCCTTCCGTTACGGTTCGCTGGATGACGCCGAGCCGCACGTCGTCGTCGCCACCACCCGCGTGGAGACCATGCTCGGCGACGTCGCCGTGGCCGTCCATCCGGAGGATGAGCGTTACCGGGACCTGATCGGCCAGACCCTCGACCACCCCTTCCGCGAAGACCTCAAGATGATCGTCGTCGCCGACGACTACGTGGACCCGGAGTTCGGCTCCGGCGCCGTGAAGATCACCCCGGCGCACGATCCGAACGACTACGCCCTCGGCCTGCGCCACAACCTGGACATGCCGACGATCATGGATGTCACCGGCCGCATCTGCGACACCGGCACGGCCTTCGACGGCCTGACCCGCGAGGAGGCCCGCGTCGCCGTGCGCGAGGCGCTGGCGGAGCAGGGACGCATCGTCAAGGAGGTCCGCCCCTACCTGCATTCCGTCGGCCACTCCGAGCGTTCCGGCGAGGCCATCGAGCCGCGCCTGTCGCTGCAGTGGTTCGTCAAGGTCGAGGAGCTGGCCACGATGGCCGGCGACGCCATCCGCGAGGGTGACACCACCATCCACCCGAAGTCCATGGAGCCCCGCTACTTCGAGTGGGTCGACAACATGCACGACTGGACCATCTCCCGTCAGCTGTGGTGGGGCCACCGCATCCCGATCTGGTACGGCCCGGAGGGCGAGGTCGTCTGCGTCGGCCCGGACGAGATGGCGCCGGAGGGCTACACCCAGGACCCGGACGTCCTGGACACCTGGTTCTCCTCCGCCCTGTGGCCCTTCTCCACGATGGGCTGGCCGGATAAGACCCCGGACCTGGCCAAGTTCTACCCGACGTCCGTGCTGGTCACCGCCTACGACATCCTGTTCTTCTGGGTGGCCCGCATGATGATGTTCGGCACCTTCGCCGCGAAGATCACCCCGGAGATCCTCGGCGAAGGCACCGACGGCCGCCCGCAGGTTCCCTTCACCGACCTGTTCCTCCACGGCCTGGTCCGCGACGAGCACGGCCGCAAGATGTCCAAGTCCCTGGGCAACGGCATCGACCCGATGGACTGGGTCGCCGAGTACGGCGCCGACGCCCTGCGCTTCACCCTGGCCCGCGGCGCGAACCCGGGCGTGGACCTGCCGGTTGGCGCTGACGCAGCCCAGTCCTCCCGCAACTTCGCCACCAAGCTGTTCAACGCCACCAAGTTCGCCCTGCTCAACGGCGCGCGCGTGGGTGAGCTGCCGGCACGCGGGGAACTCACCGACGCCGACCGATGGATCCTCGACCGCCTCGAGCAGGTCCGCGGTGACGTCGACGGATTCCTCGACGCCTACCAGTTCGCCAAGGCCAACGAGGAGCTCTACCACTTCGCGTGGGACGAGGTCTGTGACTGGTACCTGGAGATCGCCAAGACCCAGATCCCCCGCGAGGACATCGACGAACGTGGACGCAACACCCAGGTCGTCCTGGGCCGGGTGCTGGACGTCGTCCTGCGGCTGCTGCACCCGACGATGCCGTTCGTCACCGAGATCCTGTGGAAGTCGCTGACCGGGCAGGAGACCATCGTCACCGCCCCGTGGCCCACGGCCGGGGACACCAACGGTGGTGCCCCTGTCGACGACGTCGCCGTCCGCCGCATCGCCGACGCCGAGAAGCTCATCACCGAGATCCGTCGTTTCCGCTCCGACCAGGGCGTCAAGCCCTCCCAGAAGGTTCCGGCGACCCTCGACTTCGCCGCCGCCGACCTGGCGGAGCAGGAGGAGTTCATCCGCGCACTGGCGAAGGTCACCGCCCCGGAGGGCGACTTCGAGGAGTCCGCCTCCATCGAGCTGCGCCTCTCGCAGACCACCGTCTCCGTGGCGCTGGACACCTCCGGCACCGTCGACGTCGCGGCTGAGCGCAAGCGGCTGGAGAAGGATCTGGCCGCCGCGCACAAGGAGCTGGAGGGCACCGTCAAGAAACTGGGCAATGAGGCGTTCCTGGCCAAGGCGCCTGACGCGGTCGTCGAGAAGATCCGCACCCGGCAGCTGGTCGCACAGGAAGAAGTCGAACGCATCACCGCACGTCTGGAGGCACTCAAGTGAGCCGCGAAGATGAGATCCTCGACAACGCCGCCGATGACGAGGACCTCGAGGACCTGGCTGATCTCGCCGACCTCAACGAGGCCGTGGAGATCACGGACCAGGGGTTGAAGCTCAACATCGACCTCGGTGACGTCGAGAAGCCCGCGGTCGTTGAGGTCTCCCCGGAGGACCTCGCCGAGCTGGCCGTCGTCGAGGCGGAGCTGGACACCCGGTGGCCGGAGACGAAGATCGACCCGTCGCTGGAACGCATCGGGATGCTCATGGATCTGCTGGGTTCCCCGCAGAACTCCTTCCCGTCGATCCACGTCGCGGGGACGAACGGCAAGACCTCGACCGTGCGGATGATCGAGTCGCTCCTGCGCGCATTCCACCGCCGCACCGGTCGCACGACCAGCCCGCACCTGCAGCTGGTCACCGAACGCATCGGCATCGACGGTGTCCCCATCCATCCGCGTGACTACGTGCGGATCTGGCGCGAGATCCAGCCCTACGTCGAGCTCGTCGACGAGAAGTCCGGCATCAGGATGTCCAAGTTCGAGGTCCTCACCGCGCTGGCGTACGCCGCGTTCGCCGACGCCCCCGTCGACGTCGCCGTCGTCGAGGTCGGCATGGGCGGCACCTGGGACGCCACCAACGTCATCCAGTCGGACGTCGCCGTGATCATGCCCGTGGGGCTCGATCACACCGACTACCTGGGAGAGACGATCGAGGAGATCGCGGCGGAGAAGGCGGGCATCATCAAGTCCCGCTGGGACACCGACGATCTGCTCACCCCGCCCGACAACGTCGCTGTCGTCGCCGAGCAGGAGCCGGCCGCCATGAAGGTGATCCTGCAGCGGGCCGTCGACGTCGACGCAGCCGTCGCCCGCGCCGGCGCGGAGTTCGGTGTCGTCGAGGCCGCCGTGGCCGTCGGTGGACAGCAGCTCACCCTGCGTGGTCTGGGTGGCGAGTACGAGGACATCTTCCTGCCGCTGTCCGGCGAGCACCAGGCGCGCAACGCCGCCGTCGCGTTGGCCGCCGTGGAGGCGTTCTTCGGGGCGGGCCCCGGCCGTCGGCTGGACATCGGTACCGTACGCAGCGGTTTCGCCCAGGTCACCTCGCCCGGCCGTCTGGAGCGTGTGCGCTCGACACCGACCACCTTCATCGACGCCGCCCACAACCCGCACGGCGCGACCGCGCTGGGGCAGGCACTGGAGCGGGACTTCAACTTCAACCGCCTCATCGGCGTCGTCGGGGTGCTCGACGACAAAGACGCCCGCGGCATCCTGGTGGCGTTGGAGCCCTACTTCTCCGAGGTCGTGATCACCCGGAACTCGAGCCCGCGTGCACTCGACGCCTACGTGCTGGCGGAGTACGCACGTGACGTCTTCGGAGAGGAACGCGTACACGTCGACGAGAACCTCGCCTCCGCCTACGAGCTGGCCGTCGAGCTCGCCGAAGACGCTGACATCCAGTCCGGCGCCGGCGTCGTGATCACCGGATCGGTGGTCACCGCGGGTGAAGCCCGCACCCTGTTCGGAAAGGACCCCGCATGAGCCGGCCCCCCGCAGACCCGTCCGATTACAGTCCCCTCGGTCCCGGCCACGCCCCCGAGAAGGACCCGCTCAAGGGCATCCGCGGGGTCATGGCGGGCACGCTGATCCTGGAGGCCATCACGATCCTCCTCGCCCTGACCGTGATCCTCAAAGTCGACGACGGCGTCCACTGGACCACCTTCAACTGGGTTTTCATCACCGCCCTGGGCCTCGCGCACGTCGTCATGGCTTTCCTCCAGCGCTTCAGCTGGGCCCTGCCGGTGAACCTCGCCCTCCAGGTCGTGCTCCTGGGCGGATTCCTCGTGCACTACTCGGTCGGCGTCATCGCGATCATCTTCATCATCGTGTGGTGGTACCTGCTGCACCTGCGCTCCACGCTCATCGAACGCATGAGGCGCGGCTGGCTGACCACCCAGCACATGTAGGGCGCCCAAAGGTCGCAGGGCAAAGGTCGCAGGGACTGCTCCCTGCGACCTTTGTCGTTGCAGGATGGCGCGGCCGCGACCTTTACCCTGCGACCTTTAGCTGGGCAGGATCAGGCGCGGCCCGGGACCTACCTGGAGATCAGCGGGTGCCCCGAGGCGATGGAGATCCGGTTGTATGTGTTGATCATGATGATCGCCCATTCGAGCGCCGCGACCTGCTCCTCGGCGAACACGTCGCAGGCGATGGCGCCGGCCCGGGAGTTGTCCCGACCCTGGGGCAGCGTGGTCAGGGTCTCCGCGAGATCGAGCGCGGCCTTCTCCTGCTCGGTGAACTCATCGACCATCCGCCATGCGGCCAGCGCGTCGAGCTTGTTCTCCGGCACGCCGGCCCTGCGGGCGGCGGGCACGTGGATGGACAGGCAGGTGCCGCAGCCGTTGATCTGGCTGACCCGGACGGAGACCAGTTCGATGAGGCTGAGCGGCAGATCGACGTCGGGGTAGAGCACGCGTAGCTTCCTGCTCACGTCGTTCAGCGCCCGGTAGACGTCGGGGTAGAACTTGTCCAGGTACGGGGGTTTGCGGTTCATGCCAGCTCCTTCTTCAGCCAGATCAGTTCTGCGGGGGTGGGCCTGCGCCAGTTGATGTCGGCCGGGTCGTTCTTCTGCAACCATCTGAGCACATAGGGACATACGGCGACGATGGTCATCCCGGCGTCGGTGCTCTCGCGGAGGGCTGCCTCGACGAGCTGTCCGGCCAGGCCGCGACCCCCGAACTCCTCGTCGATTTCGGTGTGGTGGAAGATGCGGTTCTCGGCACAGTCCACGTAGGCGGTGTGTCCTGCGGTGGTGCCGTCGACGTCGATGCGGAAACGGTCAGCGAGGCGGGTGATCAATTCAGATCCTCTCGTCGGGGCGGGCGACGGGCTCGGGGTTCCTCCGCGGCCGGATGGCTGCGTGCGGCAGGGTGGGCGCGGGCAACCAGGTGGGGCCGTGGGGGTCCTTGCCGATGTACCCGCGCGTGGTGCCGAAGCGTTCACCCTGCTCCTGCCATTCGGTGCGGAACTGTTCGATCTCGGAGTGGTCGCGGCCGATGAAGTTCCACCACATGACGATCTCCTCGTCGAAGGGTTCCCCACCGATGAACAGCATCCGGGCCGGGACGTGGCCGTGGTTACGGATGCGCAGCACCGTTTCGCCGGTGCCCGTGTAGGCCAGCTCGGTGGGGGCGACGAGGACGCCCTCCAGGTCAATCTCGCCGGTGTCGACAAGCAGGCCGTGTTCGAATCCCGGATTGACCTCCACCTCGAGCAGCGCGCCCGGGTCGAGCCGTAGTTCGGCGCCGACGAGCGGGCTGAAGGTGGGGACGGGGGAGTCGTAGCCGAGGAGGGAGCCAAGGAAGACGAGGGCGCTGCCGCCGTCGAAAAGCACGGGTTCGGGGGCGTGGTGGTCGAAGCGGCGGGGGCCGTGGCGGTCCGCGTCGGGAAGCACGGTCCACAGCTGCACGCCGTGGAGCGTGGCGGTGTCCTGGGTGGAGACCTCGGAGTGGCAGATGCCGGCGCCCGCGGTCATGAGGTTGACCTCCCCGGGCAGGACGACGGCGTGCTGGTCACCGGAATCATGGTGGGTGATGGAGCCCTCGAAGAGCCACGACACGGTCTGCAGGCCGGTGTGCGGGTGCGGGGCGACGTCCATTCCGCCGGTGGCGGTGACATCGTCCGGGCCGTAATGGTCGACGAAGCACCATGCGCCGATGAGGCTGCGTTGGCGCTGGGGGAGGGTGCGGTAGACGGTCATGGCGCGTGGGCCGCCGAGCGGCACCTCGCGGGAGGTGATGATCTCGACCTTGGCGCCATCGGTGCAGTGCGGGGGCGTGGGGGAGAGGACGTGCTTCACCGGGAAGGAATCTGTCGTGGACATGCGCCCAGTCTACAACACCCAATGTTGACACGTCTACAACTTGGGTCGGGGAGGGCGGGTTATGCTGTTGCCATGCGCGCCCTGTACCTCGGACTCGCCGCCGCATTCAGCGTGGTGGCCCTCGCCCTCAAGCTCTTCGACGTCTCCAACCTCGCCACCGTCATCTCCCTCCTGGTGGCGGGTGTCTTCCTGGTCATGGGACTGAAGATCACCGCCGATCAACGCCCCCCGCAGTCCGTGGAACTCGACGACGACCGGCGCGCCACCATCCGCGCCATGCTCGACCGTGGCGACGAGGGCGCCGCCGTCCGCCAGGTCCAGCTCTGGTTCCGCAACGTTTCCCCCGAAGAGGCCCGTCGGGCCGTCCTCGAGCTGCGCTGACGGGATCCCACGCCCTCAGCGCGCTGAGAGTTGCTGGCTCGGGTAGGATCTGCGCCATGACTGAACGCACTCTCATCCTGATCAAGCCGGACGGCGTCACCAACGGCCACGTCGGCGAGATCATCGCCCGCATCGAGCGCAAGGGCCTCAAGCTCGCCGCTCTGGACCTGCGTGTCGCCGACCGCGCCACCGCCGAGCAGCACTACGCGGAGCACTCCGACAAGCCCTTCTTCGGTGAGCTCGTCGAGTTCATCACCTCCGCTCCGCTGATCGCCGGCATCGTCGAGGGCGAGCGCGCCATCGAGGCATGGCGTCAGCTGGCCGGCGGGACCGACCCGGTCTCCAAGGCCACCCCGGGCACCATCCGCGGCGACTTCGCCCTGACCGTCGGCGAGAACGTCGTCCACGGCTCCGACTCCGCGGAGTCCGCCGACCGCGAGATCTCCATCTGGTTCCCGAACCTCTAGTTCGCCAACCGCAGGGCCCCCGCCGGACTTCGGCGGGGGCCTTCGTCGTTGCCGCCGGAACTCATCATGTACGGCCCTGGACCATCGGCACTTCGGCACGTTCGGGCAGTGGTGTGCCAGAATGGTGTACGGGTTGTGTCCTCATCGCCCCCTGGCATGGCCGGGGCTGCAGAGGCGACACGCCAGAAGTGACACAATTCAATACCGCAGACATCAACAGGACTTTGACGGCGACCCCTGTGCGGCGGCGGCGATCATCATTCGCCAGCGCCCGGGGAGTCGACCCACCACAACAACAGGAGAATCCGTGGCTGAATCCACCGAACCCACCGAGAACGCCAACGCAGGGAACGTCGAGAAGGACGCGCTGAAGAAGCGCCGCTCGACACGCAAGACCACACGCAAGACCACCCGCAGGGAACCCGCGCCGGAGAATGAGCAGCGCCCGGAGGCTGAGCTGCGCCCGGAGCTGGATCCCCTGCTGCTGGAGAACAAGGTGCGCGTGCACGTACTGGCCAAGGCGCTGGGCAGGACCTCGAAGGAGCTCGCGGAGACGGCCGCCGGGCTGGGGCTGAAGAAGGTCGCGCAGTCGACGCTCACCCCTCAGGAGGCACGTCAGATCGTCGAGGCGCTCCTGCCGCCCGTTTCACAGCCGGGGCAGGCGCCCACCCCGGAGCCGGAAACCGGCGAAGAGCCCCGGGACGAGGATGAGATCCGGACCCGTGTGCGCAAGAACGTGGCCAACGAAATCTCCCAGATCGAGGAGAGGGTCGACGCTGACCTGGCCGTGCTCGTGCACGAGCAGCCGGAGGATGAGCTGCTCGAGGACGTGACCCCGGAGATCACGCCGATGCCGACGGAGCAGCCCATCGTCGAACAGTTCGCACCGTTGTTCATGGCGCCCGGCACGGAGCCCGTGGCGGATGAGGCTGAGGAGGACGCGGACTCGAGCGCTTCCCGACGCCGTCGTCGTGGCCGCCGCGGCGTCGGCCGCGGCCGCGGTGCGGAGGAGCAGCAGGAACAGGACGCGATCGAGGACGAAGCCGAGGTCGCCGTCGAGATCGCGGTCGAGGTCGCAGACGAGGACGAGCAGGACGACGTCGATACGCAGGCGCACGAGGAGGAGCTTCCGGATGAGCCCGTCGCCCTCAAGGGCTCGACGCGGCTGGAGGCGCAGCGTCGCCGACGCACGGAGATGCGTGAGGAGGGGCGCCGCAAGAAGCACATCGTCTCCCAGGCGGAGTTCCTGGCACGCCGGGAGTCGGTGGCCCGCACCATGGTGGTCCGCGAACGGCAGCGGCACGATCACCCCGGTCTGGTGACCCAGGTCGGTGTGCTGGAGGATGACCTGCTGGTCGAGCATTTCGTGACCAGCGAGACGCAGGCCTCGATGATCGGCAACATCTACCTCGGGCGCGTGCAGAATGTGCTGCCGAGCATGGAGGCGGCGTTTATCGACATCGGCAAGGGGCGCAACGGTGTGCTCTACGCCGGTGAAGTCGACTGGAAGTCCACGGGCCTGGGTGGGCGCGGCCGTCGCATCGAGCAGGCCCTGAAGTCCGGCGACCAGGTGCTCGTGCAGGTGAGCAAGGATCCGGTGGGGCACAAGGGTGCGCGTCTGACCACCCAGATCTCGCTGGCCGGCCGCTACCTGGTGTACGTGCCGGGTGGGCGCAGCGCGGGCATCTCCCGGAAGCTGCCCGGGCCGGAGCGCAAGCGTCTCAAGGAGATCCTCGGCCGTGTGGTGCCCGGTCAGGGTGGCGCAATCATCCGTACCGCCGCCGAGAACGTGCCGGAGGAGGCCATCGCCGCGGACGTGGACCGCCTGCACCGTCTGTGGGAGGACATCCAGGACCGCGCGGACAGGGAGTTGAACGCCCGCGGCTCCAAGCCCATCACCATGTACGAAGAGCCGGACATGCTGGTCAAGGTGATCCGTGACCTCTTCAACGAGGATTTCACCTCCCTCACGGTCGACGGCGACCGTGCCTGGAACACCGTCCACGCCTACGTGAAGTCCGTCGCCCCTGATCTGCTGGACCGTCTTCAGCGTTACAACCGCAACGACAACGGCGGCCAGGACGCTTTCGAGCAGTACCGCGTGGACGAGCAGCTGCAGAAGGCACTCAACCGCAAGGTGTGGCTGCCCTCGGGGGGCTCGCTGGTGATCGACCGCACCGAGGCGATGATCGTCGTCGACGTCAACACCGGCAAGTTCACCGGCTCCGGCGGCAACCTCGAGGAGACCGTCACCCGCAACAACCTGGAGGCGGCCGAGGAGATCGTCCGCCAGATGCGTCTGCGCGACCTGGGCGGCATGATCGTCGTCGATTTCATCGACATGGTCCTGCCGGAGAACCAGGAGCTGGTGCTGCGCCGCCTCAAGGAGGCGCTCGGCCGGGACCGCACCCGCCATCAGGTTTCCGAGGTCACCTCCCTCGGCCTCGTGCAGATGACCCGCAAGCGCCTGGGCACCGGTCTGCTGGAGACCTTCTCCACCGAATGTGAGCACTGCAACGGCCGTGGCCTGATCCTGCACGAGGACCCGGTCGAGGAGCCGGTCGAGTTCGAGGACCGTCCGCGTCGTTCACCCGCGAAGCCCGAACCGGCGCCCACCCGCCACCCGGTGGTCGTGGCCATCAAGCGCGAGGATGAGGCCGTCGACATCGAGGAGCTCGCCGCAGCCGTGGTGATCACCCCCGATGAGGATGAGCAGGAGTCTGATTCCCGCCGCCGCCGTTCCCGCCGCGGCCGCCGCGGCACCAGCCGTGGCCGCGCAGCCGAGTCGCCGGAGGTGCTGGAGGTGCCTGAGGCGCCTGAGGTGCCGCAGGCCAGCGACATTGAGGCGATCGTCTCCGCCGCCATCGAACGTGCGGATGAGCTTGATCCGGAGGAGCCCTCCGGCGCCGACTACGTGCTGGCCGCGCGATCGGGTGAGAAGACCTTCCAGCAGGCGATGGCCGAGTTCGAGTCGTCCCCGCGCCGCCGCCGTCGCACCCGCGGTCACTCCCGCTCGGACCATCGCCCGAAGCCGGAGGATTTCCCCGGTTCCGCCGCCACCGGCCCGGTGGCCAAGGCGGAGGAGACCATGATCAAGGTCCAGGAAGAGCGCGAGGAGACGCCGACCGGCACCGAGCAGGCCTCATCCCGCAGCCGCGGTCGTCGCCGTGTCAGCCGCAGTGCCCGTGGCGAGCAGGCCCAGCAGGACCAGCAGGACCAGCAGGCCGGCCGGCCCGAGCCGCAGCAGCCGGTGGAGGACGTGGCGGAGGAGAAGTCGCACCGTAACAGCCCCTCGGAGGTCTCTTCCGGTGCGCCGACCCGCACCCGCGGACGACGACGTGCGGTACGCCGCACAACGACGGCAGCGGAGGAGGCTCCGCAGGTCAGGGATGAGGTCCGGGAGCAGCGTCCGGAGCGGAAGCAGGACGTGCCGGAGGGCGGCGTCGAGAAGCGGACGACGCGTGGCCGACGACGCGTGACCAGGCGCAGCAGCACCCGTTAACCGTGGTGGAGGGCGGTTTGTCTTTTGACCGCCCTACGCGGTAGTCTTTGACAGTCGCTGTTTTAGGGATATTGCGCCGCTGGATCTTAGCATGTCAAAGCGTGCCTGCAGACCCTGAAACGCAATGAAATACGTCCATTCAGGTGCGCGACCGCGTACCTGAGCCGAGTTTAGATAAGGGGTAACCCTCCTATGTACGCGATCGTCAAGACCGGCGGCAAGCAGTACAAGGTTGCCGAAGGCGACCTCGTCAAGGTCGAGAAGATCGAGGGTGAGCCGGGTGCGTCCCTGGCTCTCACCCCGGTTCTGCTCGTCGACGGTGCCAACGTAACGTCCAAGTCCGAGGACCTCGCCAAGGTGAGTGTCGCTGCGGAGATCGTCGAGCACGCCAAGGGCCCGAAGATCCACATTCTCAAGTACAAGAACAAGACCGGCTACAAGAAGCGCCAGGGTCACCGTCAGCCGCTGACGGTCATCAAGGTCACCGGAATCAAGTAAGCCAAGGAGGGTAACCAATGGCAACTAAGAAGGGTGCATCCAGCTCCAGCAACGGCCGCGACTCCGAGGCCAAGCGCCTCGGCGTGAAGCGTTTCGGTGGCCAGCAGGTCAAGGCAGGTGAGATCCTGGTCCGTCAGCGCGGCACCAAGTTCCACCCGGGCGAGAACGTCGGTCGCGGTGGCGACGACACTCTCTTCGCCCTGAAGTCCGGCGCTGTCGAGTTCGGTATCAGGCGCAACCGTCGTATGGTCAACATCGTCGAGAACGAGACCGTCGACGCGTAACAGCGTTGAAGCATATGGAGCCCGTCGCACCCCTTTGGGGAGCGGCGGGTATTCGTATTCCACAGGTAGAGTTGATTGCTACCTGAATCACAACAGAAGGAAGTCCCCATGTCCCGCTTCGTAGACCGCGTGGCACTGCACCTCACAGCAGGCGACGGTGGCCACGGCTGCGTGTCCGTCCATCGTGAGAAGTTCAAGCCGCTCGGCGGCCCCGACGGAGGCAACGGCGGGCACGGCGGTGACATCGTCCTCGAGGTGTCCCCGCAGGTGCACACCCTGATGGACTTCCACTTCCGTCCCCACATCAAGGCACAGCGAGGCACCAACGGCTCGGGTTCGCACCGCAACGGTGCCCGCGGCGAGGACCTCGTCCTCGAGGTGCCGGTGGGCACGGTCGTGATGTCGGAGAAGGGCCAGTTCCTCGCCGACCTCACCGTGCCCGGCACCCGCTTCATCGCCGCCAAGGGCGGTTTCGGTGGTCTGGGCAACGCGGCACTGGCTTCGAACAGGCGCAAGGCCCCCGGCTTCGCCCTCAACGGTGAGCCCGGCGAGCAGCACGACATCATCCTGGAACTGAAGACCATGGCCGACGTCGGCCTGGTGGGTTTCCCCTCGGCGGGCAAGTCCTCGCTGATCTCGGTGCTCTCGGCCGCGAAGCCGAAGATCGCCGACTACCCCTTCACCACCCTCGCGCCGAACCTGGGCGTGGTCAACGTCGGACACGAGTCCTTCACCATGGCTGATGTGCCCGGGCTGATCCCCGGCGCCTCGGAGGGCAAGGGCCTGGGCCTGGACTTCCTGCGCCACATCGAGCGCACCTCTGTGCTCGTGCACGTGGTGGACACCGCCACCATGGACCCCGGCCGCGACCCGATGAGCGACATCGAGGCCCTGGAGGCGGAGCTCGCCGCTTACCAGTCCGAGCTCGCCAGTGACGTCGGGTTGGGCAATCTGCGGGATCGTCCGCGCATCATCGTGCTCAACAAGGCCGACGTCCGGGAGGCGGAGGAACTGGCGGAGTTCCTCAAGGAGGACCTGGAGGAGAAGTTCGGCTGGCCGGTCTTCATCATCTCAGCGGTCACCCACAAGGGCCTGGACCCGCTGAAGTACAAGCTCCTGGAGATCGTCAAGAAGGACCGTCGCCGCCGCCCGAAGGTGGCACCGGACACCGAGCACACGATCATCCGTCCGCAGGCCGTCGATGCACGACGCCGCCGTGCACCCGAGTTCCAGGTCAAGGTGGACCCCGAGATCGAGGGCGGCTTCATCGTCACCGGCGAGAAGATGGAACGCTGGATCACCCAGACCGACTTCGAGAACGACGAAGCCGTCGGCTACCTCGCCGACCGACTCGCTGCGATCGGGGTCGAGGGTGCCCTGCTCAGGGCCGGCGCCCGCGAAGGGGCACACGTGACCATCGGTGACGTGACCTTCGACTGGCAGCCGTTGACCGGTTCCGGCATCGACCCGACTGTCGCGGGCCGTGGCCAGGACGCTCGCCTGCAGTCCACCGAACGCGTGTCCGCAGAGGAGCGCAAGCGTGCCTCGCAGGCACGTCGTGGACTCATCGACGAGCTCGACTACGGAGAGGGAGAGGTCGCCGCCCGCGAGCGCTGGGAGGGCTGACCCTGTTCGGGGGTGTGTCTGTAGACTGGGCAGACATGACGACACGCCCCCATGGACTGCCCCTGTCCCCGTACGAGAACCATGACGATGCCGCCGTCGGAGTGGATTTTCCTGCACCGGTCGTCGAGTCGGAGGGAAATCCGGCCTTCGGTCATGAATCGGAGATGCGCGAGCGGATCGCGCACGCGAAGAAGGTCGTGGTCAAGATCGGCTCCTCGTCGTTGACCAACGACGACTTCACGGTCGACCCCAACAAGATCAACCACATCGTCGACGCCCTCCAGGCGCGCATGTACAACTCGGACATCATCGTCGTCTCCTCCGGTGCGGTCGCCGCCGGCATGGGCCCACTCGGCCTGGTGCAGCGGCCCACGGATCTGGCGACGAAGCAGGCCGCCGCCGCCGTCGGCCAGGTCCACCTCGCCCACCAGTGGGGCAGGTCCTTCGCCCGCTACCACCGCACCATCGGCCAGGTGCTGCTGACCGCCTCGGACGCGGGGCGGCGTGACCGGGCGCGCAACGCCCAGCGCACCATCGACCGTCTGCGACAACTGCGGGTGGTGCCCATCGTCAACGAAAACGACACGGTGGCCACCTCCGAGTTCCACTTCGGCGACAACGACCGCCTCTCCGCGATCGTCTCCCACCTCATCAGTGCCGATGCCCTGGTCCTGCTCTCCGACGTCGACGGACTCTACGACCGCAACCCCGCCGAGCCCGACGCCCGGTTCGTCTCGGAGGTGCGCACCGGACATGACCTCAAGGGTGTCGTCGCCGGTGACGGCGGCCTCGTGGGCACCGGTGGCATGGCCTCGAAGGTCGCCGCCGCCCGTCTCGCCTCGCGTGGTGGCGTGCCCGTCCTCCTGACCTCGGCGGACAACATCGGCCCCGCGCTCGACGACGCCAGCGTGGGCACCGTGTTCCACCCGCGGGAGAACCGTCTCTCCGCCTGGAAGTTCTGGGCCCTCTACGCCGCTGACATCGGCGGCACGCTGCGTCTCGACGCCGGCGCGGTCACCGCCGTCACCGCCGGCGGCACCTCCCTCCTGGCGGTGGGCATCACCGCCGTGGAGGGTGAGTTCCAGGCCGGAGAGATCCTCGACATCATCGGCCCCGACGGCCAGGTCGTGGGCCGCGGTGAGGTGGCCTACGACTCGGACGTGCTGGTGGGCATGCTGGGCAAGCACACCGAAGATCTCCCCGAGGGGCAGCGTAGACCCGTCGTCCACGCCGACTACCTGTCCAACTACGCCTCACGCATCTAGGAGCGCATCAGAAGTTGAAGTTCACCATGTACCCCGGCGTCTGGGACCGGGTCATAGCCGAGGTCGAGGCCTCCGGACATGAGTTCACCACCGACCTGAACGAGGCCGAGTTCCTCATCTACGCCGGCGGCCGACTACCGGACCCGCTGCCGGCCAACATCGGCTTCGTACAGTTCGTGTTCTCCGGCGTTGACCGGCTCATCGACGCCGGCGTCATGCGCCCGGGCGGGGTCCGCTGGGCCAACGCCGCCGGTGTCTACGCCCGGCCGGTCGCCGAGATCGCGCTCACGCTGCTCCTCGCGCAGCTCCATCACGTCAAGGCGGCCTCCCTCGCAGGGTCCTTCCGCGCACGCGGCCCCATCGACGCCGCCCAGGGCTGGCTTTTCGACGCCACCACGGTGGCGATCATCGGCGCCGGCGGCATCGCCGACGCCCTGATACCCATGCTCCGTCCCTTCGGGGTGAAGGTGATCGCGGTGAATCGTTCGGGGCGCCGGGTGGAGGGCGCCGACGAGACCTTCCCCGTGTCCGAGGCCACCCACGTGTGGCGTGACGCGGACGCCTTTGTGCTGGCCATGCCGCTGACGGAGGAGACCGCCGGACTGGTGGATGCGGCGAAGTTCGAGGCGATGAAGAGCTCCGCGGTCGTGGTCAATGTGGGGCGGGGTGAGCTGATCGTCACCGACGATCTGGTCGCCGCCCTGCGCAACGGGGAGATCGCCGGTGCGGCCATGGACGTCACCGACCCGGAGCCGCTGCCGGACGGTCACCCGCTGTGGCAGCTGCCGAACTGCACCATCACCCCGCACATCGCCGCGACGGGCCGGATCGCGCAACGCATGATCGCACCGCAGATCATCGAGAACGCGGCGGCCTTCGCGGCGGGGGAGCGGATGCCCACCGAGGTCGACGTGGAACGCGGGTACTGACCGCGGGCTTTCCGGTAGCGTGGTGACACCAATCACCCCGAGACCTCGAGGAGCCCGCCGTGAAGTTCGCCTTCCAACCCCAGCAGTGGCCCGACGCCATCGCCGAGATCGAGGCGGCCGGGCACGAGTACGTCGAGAACGTGAACGACGCGGACTTCCTGGTCTTCAACGGAGGGCCGGACAAGTTCCCGGACCCCCTCCCGTCGAACATCCGCTACGTGCAGGCGGCGTTCGCGGGCGTCGACGCACTCTACGACGCCGGTCTCGTCCGCCCCGGCGATGTCCGCTGGGCGTGCGCCTCGGGGCTCTACGACGACACGGTCGCCGAATCGACCATCGGTCTCATCCTCGCCCAGATGCACATGCACAAGACCGTCACGCTGGCGAAGTCCTTCTCGGTGCGCCGGGAGATCGACGCGAACAAGCAGTGGCTCTTCGACGGCAAGACCGTGGCGATCATCGGCGCCGGCCGGATCGCCGCGAAGCTGATCGAGATGCTCCCGGTCTTCGGGGTACGCATCGTCGCCGTCACACGCTCCGGGCGTGACGTCCCCGGGGCGGACGAGTCCCATGCCATGGCGGACGCCGGCCACGTGTGGGGCACGGCGGACGTCTTCATCATCCTGGCCCCGCTCACCGACGAGACCCGGCACATGATCAACCGGGACGTGTTTGCGCAGATGAAGCCGTCCGCCGTGGTGGTCAACGTCGCCCGCGGCCCACTGGTGGACACCGACGACCTCGTGGAGGCCCTGCAGTCCGGTCAGATCGCGGGTGCGGCCCTGGATGTCACCGAGCCGGAGCCCCTTCCCGACGGCCACCCGCTCTGGGACATGCCCAACTGCGTGATCACCCCACACACGGCCAACACGTTCAGCATCATCCAGAAGCGCATGGGTGGGTTGGTCGTGGCGAATGCCGCCGCCTTCGAGGCGGGGGAGCGGATGCCCAACGAGGTGAATCTGGAGACCGGGTACTAGGCTGCTTCGTCTTCCGCGGATGGTCGATTCTGCCGTGCCCTGATCCGCGCTCCCCCTGATTCGGAGGCCGCCTGCGTCTCATTGAACCGTAGGGGTTGGCCGGGTCCGGCCCTCCGGCCGACTCTCCCGGTGACCGGGCACCGGTCGAGGTATCCTCTGCCGCCGGCACCGGTGCGCGAATCATCGTTGGCCGCGTGGTGCGGTGGGCACACGAGCATCAGGTTGATCAGGTCGGTGGGTCCGCCCTGGTCCCAGGCGGTGATGTGGTGGGCATCGTTGTGGACGGCGGCGGTGGTGCAGTCCGGGCAGCCGCACACCCCTTGAGCTGCGAACAACGCCAGCCGCTGGCTGAAACTCGCGGTGCGTCTGCCCCGACCCAGGGCCAGGGGCTGGCCCTCGGTGTCGTGGAGCACCATGGCGTCGAACTTCGCGGCACCCAGGCGCAGGATGTCCATCAGATTGAGGCGGTCACCGGTGTTGGTGGAGAACTCTGAGGTCGGGGAGAGGTTGTCGATGTCCTCGGCGGTGACGGACAGCAGGACCGAACCCATCCCGTGGCCGAGGGAGGAAGGTTGCGTGCCCAGGATGGTCATGAGCTGGTCCACGCGGCGTTGTCCCCGGGTCCGGGTGTCCTCCAGCTCCTCGTCGTCGAGGTTGGCGCCGGGACGCTCCCCCGGGGCCAGAGCCGCTTTCAGCGCGGCGGCGATGGCGGCCGGGAGCCGGCCGCGGATGGTGCAGGAGCCGTCGGCCTCGGGTTCACCGATGGTGAGGAAACGTCGGCGGTAGGCGGCGAGCAGGTCTGTCGCGCCTTTCTGGTTGGCCAGGGTGACCTGGCGTCGGAGCCAGGTGCGCAGGTCCTCCGGCCTTCGGTACCTGGCTTCACTCAGCGCGAGGTTGTAGAGCCGGCTGCGGTCAGGGTCGGCAGCGTCGGAGAGATCAGCCAGTTCCTGGTCGATGATGCGCAGGATCTCGGTGGACGCCTCCTTCGACTTACGCAGTGCCTCCTCCCGATCTTTCCGGGCCTTTTCCGCACGCTCGGCCTCCTCCTGCTCCCGGGCCCGGCGCTCTTCTTCCGTCTCCGCAGGCTCAGGGGGCGGGGGCGGGGGTGGTGGGCTGAACAATGAGGTGCCCGTGCGCAGCCTGGACCAGGCCTCTCGCCGGGAGATTCCCAGCTGCGCGGTGAGGTAGTCAATGGCGTGGGTGGATCCCACCAGCCGTCCCGCGTCGGCGGACTCCGCCAGCCAGGCGAAGGCGGCGTCGACACGCCCCCGGGCGACCAGCGCCTGTTCGAGTCGCTCGAACTCGCCCGCCACTTCGTCGAAGGACACGAGGGAGGGATCTGCCATGAGTGCGGAGAGCGAACTCATTCCGGCCTGGATCTGGTCGACCGCTTCCCCGACGTTCAGTCTGGTCATGACACCCCCTCGTTCATGTGTTCTACTTTATGGCCGCTCCGCCTAGACCACATCCATCTTTCGAACTAGTTTTCTATGTGTTGGTGGTGCCTGGCACGGTGGTGGCTCTCCCGGAGAGGGGGTGCCGTCATTCCGTCCCTTCGATCCGCGGGGCCGGGTCTGCCGTCGCGAAGTGCCCGGGGATGGTCCCGGCTCGCTGTTCGGTTCCGGTCGCTCAGGTACCCTCGTTGCCATGACTGATAGCCGTGCCATCGAACGTGAAGAAGTTCTGACCAAGGCCCGGGCAGCCAAAGCCGTCGCCCCGATCCTGGCTCAGCTGCCGACCTCCCGGAAGAACGAGATCCTGCTCGCCGCCGCCGACGCGCTGGTCGCCGCCACCGAGGACATCCTGAGGGCCAATCAGCAGGACATCGACTCCGGCCGGGCGGAGGGGATGGGCGAGTCGCTCATCGACCGCCTCAGCCTGGACACCGGCCGCATCGAGGGCATCGCCGGCGGGCTCCGGCAGGTCGCGAGCCTGAAGGATCCCGTGGGGGAGGTGCTCACCGGCGGTGTCATGCCCAACGGCATCCAGATGCGTCAGGTGCGTGTTCCCCTGGGCGTGATGGGCATGGTCTACGAGGCCCGCCCCAACGTCACCGTCGACGCTTTCGGCCTGGCGTTGAAGTCCGGCAATGTGCCCCTGCTGCGGGGTTCGCGCACCGCGAAGCACTCCAACGCCAAGCTCGTGGAGATCCTCCAGGACGTCGTGGAGTCCTTCGGCCTGCCGCGGGAGTCCGTGCAGCTGCTGCCCTGTGAATCCCATGACTCGGTCCAGGACCTCATCACCGCACGTGGCCTGGTTGACGTGGTCATCCCGCGCGGCGGTGCGCGTCTGATCGAGACGGTGGTGACCAATGCGACGGTCCCCGCCATCGAGACCGGCACCGGTAACTGCCACTTCTACATCGACGCCGAGGGCGACCTCCAGCAGGGCATCGCCATGATGCTCAACGGCAAGACCCGCCGTTGCTCGGTGTGCAACGCCACCGAGACCGTGCTTATCGACGCCGCGCTGTCCGCCGCCGACAAGCTCGCCATCGTCCATGCCCTGCAGACGGCGGGCGTCACCGTCCACGGCGACGTCGATGAGCTGGCGGCCTTCGGTGCCGAGGACATCCTCCAGGCCGACGACACCGACTGGGGCGAGGAGTACCTGTCCATGGACATCGCCGCCAAGGTCGTCGATGGTGTCGACGGCGCCATCGGGCACATCGCCCGCTGGACCACCGGCCATACCGAGGCGATCTCCACGCAGAACATCGTCACCGCCCAGAAGTTCGCCGATCAGGTCGACGCCGCGGCCGTGATGATCAACGCCTCCACCGCCTTCACCGACGGCGAGCAGTACGGCATGGGCGCGGAGATCGGCATCTCCACCCAGAAGCTGCACGCCCGCGGCCCCATGGCGCTGCCGGAGCTGACCTCCACCAAGTGGATCCTGCAGGGCACCGGCCAGACCCGCCCGTAGCCCGGGGGTGAAGGCCGCCGGGAATCCTGATTAGGGTGGCGCACGTACCAGCACCGACATAATGTTGCCTTGACATGAGGATCTGTTACTTTCCCCACGGATGAAGGCGGCACGCATGAGGAGACTGAGTACGTCCCTGGCGGCCACAGTGCTGGCGCTCGCTCTCACGCCTGTGCCCGGTGCTTCCGCAGCGCCGCAGCAGGAGTGCCCGGCGCTCGTGGTCCTGGCCGCCCGCGGCAGTGAACAGAACGAGGACCTCCGGCCGACCTCCTACAGCGATGCCTCGCCGTGGGTGTCCAACGGCTATGAGGAGAGGAACATCCGGGCCTTCCTGCACTTCGCGGAATCCCGCCACTACGCGAAGACCGGCGAATCCCTGCTGGCGGACGTCCAGGTGCTGGGGCTGGACGACACCGTCTATCCGGCGACTTTTCCCGTGCCCGCGTTGGCGGAGCAGGATGAGAATCTGGATCTGCCGGCGACCGCCGCACGTGTGGGTGGGATCCTGCAGCAGGAACCGGCCCATGTCATCGCACAGAAGGCGGCGGAGGGCCTGGTGGGAGGTCTGGAGTCCGGCCTCAACGGGACGATGGGTTATGTCGATGCCTGGGAGTCGGAGACGGGTTGCCACCCGGGTTATCTCCTCGTCGGGTTCTCGCAGGGGGCGGTGGTGCTGATCGCCCAGGAGCCGGAGCTGACGCGTAGGGGGCAGCTGGTGGGTTCGCTCTACTTCGGGAACCCGCTGCATGCGTTGGCGGCGGGGCGGGCGTCGGGAAGCAACGGCCTCAACTACTGCGCTGACGGTGACTACGTCTGCAACCTGACCCCCGGCGCGGCGCAGGCGGCCCTGAGGAACGGTGGCGGGGTGCACAACCGGTACTTCATGGACGTCGATGAGCAGCCCACGGAGAGTGACGGGCATGTCGCGGACAGGTTCGCGGAGTGGATCACCGGATATACTTCGCGGTCATGACTGAGCGCATTGGTGTCATGGGCGGCACCTTCGATCCGATCCACCACGGACACCTCGTCGCCGCGAGCGAGGTGGCGGCCCGTTTCGACCTGGATTCGGTCATCTTCGTGCCCACCGGGCAACCGTGGCAGAAGGCTGAGAAGAAGGTCTCGCTGGCGGAGGACCGGTATCTGATGACCGTGATCGCGACGGCCTCGAACCCCCGGTTCCGGGTCAGTCGCGTCGACATCGACCGAGGTGGGGACACATATACCATCGACACGCTCACCGATCTGCGCGCGCGTCACCCGAACGCCGAGCTGTTCTTCATCACGGGTGCGGACGCGCTGGCGTCGATCGTCACCTGGCGGGACTGGGACCGGATGTTCGAGCTGGCGCAGTTCGTCGGAGTCACCCGCCCGGGCTATGAACTCACCGAGGCGATGCTTCCCGAGGTACACCAGGAGCGGGTCCATCTCATCGACGTGCCGGCGATGGCGATCTCGTCGACGGACTGCCGTGAACGTTCCGCGGTCGGCCGACCCGTGTGGTACCTGGTGCCTGACGGGGTGGTGCAGTACATCGCGAAGAACGACCTCTACCGCACAACCCCCGCGTAGACTGAGACACCGGATAGTAGTACGACTAGGAAAAAGCGTGTCATCCGTGGGAAACTCAAGGGAGTTTTCTGCACCTTTACCTGAGAATAAGGACACTGTGTGACTGTTTCTGACGAATCCCGCCGACTGGCCACCATTGCGGCTCACGCCGCTGACGAGAAGCTGGGGCGCAACATCGCGGTAATCGACGTCTCCGACGTGATGGCCATCAGCGATGTCTTCGTCGTGGCCTCCGCCGACACCGAGCGACAGGTCGCAGCCATCGTGGAGGAGATCGAGGACGAACTCACCGCCGCAGGCGTGAATCCGCTGCGCCGCGAGGGCAACCGCGAGAACCGCTGGGTGCTGCTCGACTACGGCGGCGTCGTCGTCCACGTCCAGCGGGACGCGGAGCGCGAGTTCTACGGCCTGGACCGCCTCTACCGCGACTGCCCCCTCATCGAGGTCGAGGGCATCGACACGCCCGAGCGGCCGGGCACCTGGACCGAGGACGACGTGGACATCCGCAATGTCGCCTCCATCGACGAGATCCCGCTTGCGTCGGAGGCTCCGGGAGACGCGGAAGAGGAGTACTGACACCATGACCCGCCGCCTGATCCTGATCCGTCACGGACAGACCGATTACAACGCGACCCGTCGGATGCAGGGCCAGCTGGACACCCATCTGTCTGACCTGGGACGGGAACAGGCGGCCGCTGCCGGCGAGCAGCTCCTCAGTGAGAACATCACCCGCATCATCTCCTCCGACCTCTCGAGGGCGCACGACACCGCGAAGATCATCGGCGGGGTCCTCGGACTCGACGTCGCCACGGATCCCCGTCTGAGGGAGACCCACCTGGGCGAGTGGCAGTCGAAGACGGCGATGGAGGTGGACGAGGAGCTGCCCGGGGCTCGTGCCGCATGGCGGCACGACGCCACCTGGGCCCCGCCCGGCGGCGAGTCACGTGTGGCGGTCGCCGCGCGCGCCCGCCCCGTGATCGAGGAACTCATGGTCTCCTTCGACGAGTGGGACGACCACTCCGTGCTCATCGTCGCCCACGGCGGCACCATCTCCGCGCTGACCTGCAGCCTGCTGGGTCTGGAGGTGGGCCTGTACCCGATGTTCTCGGGTCTGAAGAACACCCGCCGTTCCCAGCTCACCGCGCGCCCGCGCTACCTGCCGGGCAGCCGGGACGCTCTCGACGACGTCTCCCACGGCGTCGAGTCCGGCAACGGAACCCCCGGCCTCGTCGGCGTCCCGGACTTCACCCCCGCGACCGTCGCTGACGCACAGTGGTACCTCGACGGATGGAACATGGGATAAATGCCGGTCCGCATCGTCACCGATTCCTCCGCCGGCCTGCCCGATGAGGTCGTCGAGGAGCTCGGCATCACCGTCATCGATCTGCACGTCATGCATGAGGGCGACGGCCCCGACACCTCGACCGCCGGCCTGTCCTCCCTGGAGCTGGTCGCCGCCTACGCCCGTCAGCTGGAGCGGGGCGGGGATGAGGGCGTGCTCGCCCTGCACCTGGCCAAGGAACTCTCCTCGACCTGGTCGGCGGCTGTCCAGGCCGCGGCGGTGTTCCCCGACGACCAGGTCCGGGTCGTGGAGACCGGTTCCGTAGGCATGGCGGTGGGCGCGGCGGCGATGACGGCCGCGAAGCTCGCCTCCGAGGGCGCGGATCTGGACACCTGCCAGGCCATCGCGGAAGATACCCTCCGCCGTTCCGCCACGTGGGTCTACCTGCACGGCATCGAGGACATGCGCCGATCAGGGCGGATCTCCACCACGACGGCACTGTCAGCGACCCTGTTGGCGACCAAGCCGATCCTGCAGGTCAAGGACGGGCGCCTGGAGCTGGTGGGCAAGACCCGCACCCAGCAGAAGGCGTTCACCCGGCTCATCGAGCTGGTCCTCGAGCGCGCAGGGGGCCGACCCGTGTTCGTGGCCATCCAGCACCATGACGCTGCGGAACCCGCCGGGCAGCTGGAGGACATGTTGCAGGAGGTGCTCGCTGAGGGGTCCAGCATCATGACCCTGCCCATGGAATCCACCCTCGCGGTGCACACCGGTCCCGGCGCCGTCGGCGTGTCTGCCGTGTTCATGTCCCGCCCCGAGGATCCGTCCCCAGTTTGGTGATAGGTGGACAAAGTTGTCCACAGGTTGAGGCGCTGACGCTGTTTCCGGCAGGTTTCCGGCCCTAAGTTCAGGGCCATGAGCCCGCTGAACCGACTCAAGGACCTCACCCGCCCCACCGGCGAAGAAGAGCTTCTCGACGTCGCCTACCCCGCCCCCCGCCTCCACCTCACCCTCCGGCACGCCGCCTTCGCCGCGGTGGCGGTGGTGCTGCTCGTCGCCGGGATCGTGGCGATCCAGGCCGGCCGGGCGGACACGTCGTCGTCTCCTCAACCAGAGTTCCCTGCCGTGACGCGGACCTCGACGGAAGCCGAGAGCGGCGATCTCGTCGTCTCCGTCGTCGGCGCGGTGGCAGGTCCCGGCCTGGTCACGCTCACTCCGGGTGCCCGGGTCCACGATGCCCTCAGCCACGCACAGCCTCTGCCCGGAGCGGACCTCCTCTCACTCAACCTGGCGCAGCGTCTCACCGACGGCCAACAGCTGGTCGTGCCGGTCGTCGGTGAACCCGCCGCGCCTGAGGCCCCGACCGGTGGCGGGGGAGTGTCGCTCAACTCGGCCTCGGTGACCGAACTGACCACCCTGCCGGGCATCGGTCCCGCCACCGCGGCCGCGATCGTCGCCCACCGCGAGAGCACCGGCGGGTTCTTAAGCATTGAGCAGCTTCTCGACGTCAAGGGCATCGGCCCCGCCAAATTCGAGGCCCTGCGCGAGGCAGTCACCCTGTGAGTGAACTGCGGCTCGTTCCGGGGGCGGTGGCCGTGTGGGCGCTCACGATCATCCTGCTCCTGACCGGTTCTGCTGTCTGGGCAGGGCTGGCTCTCCTGGCCGGGAGCCTGGTGCTCGCGTGGTGCAGACAGGCCGGGCAGGCCCTGCTTTTCGGGGTCCTCGGCGTGTGCGCCATCGCGTTGACCTGGTGGCGCCAACGCCTGGCCGCGGCCTGGACACCTCCGTCCCGCCTCCTGGGCACGGTGTCCGGTTCCCCGGTCGAGGTGGAGTCCGGCGGCCACCTCGTGCGTATCGACGCCCCCGGCCATCCCGCACCCCTGCCGGTGTTCACGGATCTCGACGGACGTGACCTGCCGGCCGGTTCCCACGTGGTGGTGGAGGTGAACTGGTCGGCCACCGACCGACCCGGGTTAGGGGCGCTGGTGGGGAACGGGGAACTGCAGGTGTCGGCCGATCCGCACGGGATGGACCTGGTGGCATGGACGGTCCGGCAGGCCCTGCGGGGGACGGTGGACCAGACGGTGGGGGAGGCCTCCCGGGGTCTGGTCCCCGGCATGGTGCTCGGCGACGTCTCCGCCCAGACGTCTGCGGAGCGGCAGCTCTACATCGACACCGGCCTCTCGCACCTGAGCGCCGTCAGCGGGGCGAATGTGGCGATCGTGACCACGGTGGCGGTCATCGGCTGCCGGTTGCTCACCCTCGGACCGCGCGTGCAGGTGGCGGCGGCGACGGTGGCGCTGCTCGGTTTCGTCGGCCTGGTGGGCACCGAACCTTCCGTCCTGCGGGCCGCGTTGACCGGCCTGGTGGGGCTGCTGGCTGTTCTGGGTTCCAGCCGGATGGAGCCGATCCACGGCCTGTGTCTGGCGGTGATCGGGCTGGTTCTGTGGGATCCGGACCTTGCGGTGTCCTATGGTTTCGCCCTGTCCGTGGCGGCGACCGCCGGGATCATCGCGCTCCATCCGCTGCTCTACCGTCCGCTGGCGCGTACCCGGCTGCCCGACATCTTCGTCCGGGCCCTGGCCGTGGCTGTCAGCGCGGACATCGTCACCATGCCCATCATCGCGCTCATGGCGGGCGAGGTGTCGGTGGTGTCCGTCCTGGCGAACGTGATGGTCGCCCCTGCGGTCGCGCCCGTGACGCTGCTCGGCCTGCCGGCGGCGGGTCTCGCTCTGCTGCCGGGTCCGCTGGCCTGGCTGCCCCTGAAACTCCTCGAGCCGTGCACCTGGTGGATCCACACCGTGGCCGCGTGGTGCGCCGGTCTCCCCCTGGCCACGGTGTCGGCCGACCCGGTGTGGGTGCTCGTCGCCTATGGCTGGATCATCGCGGGACTGGTGGGCGGGCACCCCTGGAAGACGCTGGTCCTGGTGACGGCGTGGTGGGTGTGGAGCACGGACCTCACCTCCCCGCCCGCCGAGGTGCCGTTGGAGAGCCTGCAGCTGCATGTGGTCGACGAAGTGGAGGAGGTGGATCGCGCCCCGCCGGGCACGCAGGTGATCATCGTCCGTGATCCGACGGGCAGTCCCGCCGATCGGCCGAGCATCACCCGCGATCGCGTACCCGTCCTCTTCCCGCACCGGGACGGTGTGGTTAGCCTGCACGTCGACGGCACCCAGCACGCACGCGACGGCAGGTTCTAGTCAGCCGCCTGCCCCTGCGGGCAGCCTGGGGTGGGCATCTGTGCCCGGGACCCTGGTCAGCGCTTCCGGCCGGTGATGGCACGGACCACGTTGAGGGCACCGAGGACGACCAGGGAGATCCCGAGGTACCACCACAGGAACACCGCCCCCCACACCAGGCTGCTCAGCAGGAAGAATCCGGCGACAACCGAGAGGACCGCGAACACGACCGTGAGAAGCTTCGAAGCCGACTCGTCGAGTGTGAACAGCGACGCGAGCCCTTCCATGATCCACATCATGCCGACCATCGCCGTCAGGAACAGGGCGAGGAACACCGCGGACTGCTGCAGGGAACTGAAGGCGTACACGCCGGCAAGGATGTACAGGAGACCGAGAAGAACGTGCCCGATGCGTCCCCCGGCGCCCAGGCTCCTGGAGAGGACCCCCATCGCGACGTAGGCGATGCCGGAGATGATCGCGTAGCCACCGATGACACCGGTCAGGGCGACGGCGGTCTTGGTCGGCCAGACCAGCACGGCGAGGCCGAATCCCACGGCCGCCAGGCCGCCGATCAGCAATGCGAGCCGAGCTCCCTCGGCAGGTGTGGAGGTGACGGGCGGAGAAGCGGTGGCTGTGGTCATTTCTGGGTCCCTGGTGTCAGAGGAGAGTGGACGGGGTGTGTGGCAATACCTAGTTCTACCAGCAGTTTATCGGCCAGAAGGTGACATTATCGGGTTTATCAGGGCAACAAATGGTGAACAGGAATGTCTCGATCTGCCCTGAGTGTCCGGGTGAGAGCGGCCCCCGAAGCCCGGTTGCGGGCTGTCTCCTAGGATGGTCTGCATGCCAGTGGCCCCCGTACACCTCATCGTCGGCGAGGAAGAACTGATCACCGAGCGCACCCGCCGCGCCATCCTCGACGCCATCCGTGCCGAGCTCCCCGGCGGCGCCGAGCTGGAGATCACCACCCTGCGTGCCTCCGAACTCGACGGACCCGTGCTCATCGACGCCACCAGTCCCTCCCTGTTCGGCGAGGACCGCGTCGTCGTGGTCACCCACACCGAACTGGCGGGCAAAGAGCCGGTCGACCTGCTGCTGAGGACCTGCCGGGACGTCGCGCCCGGGATCCACCTCATCATCCAGCACACCGGTGCGGGCAGGCAGAAGGCGATGCTGCCCAAGCTCCGGAAGCTGGCGGAGGTCCACGCCGCCGATCCGCTCAAGTCGGCGGCCAGGCCGGGCTGGGTGACCAATGAGTTCCGGTCCCACGGTGTGCGACCCACCCCGGACGTCGTGCATGCGCTGCTCGAGGGCGTGGGTTCGGATCTGCGTGAGCTCGCCTCCGCCGTCTCACAGCTCGTCTCCGACACGGACGGGGACGTCACGGTCGCCGCCGTACGCGCCTATCACGAGGGTGTCGCCGAGGTGTCGGGTTTCGACATCGCCGATCTCGCGGTCACCGGACAGACCGCCCGTGCCGTCGCCAGCACCCGCCGCGCCCTCCAGCTGGGCATGCACCCTGTGGCACTGACCACCGCCCTGAGCATGAAGGTCGCCGGCATCGCCCGCCTGTACTCCACCCGCACCACCAACTGGAACGCGATGGCCGGCAGCGTCGGAATGCCGCCGTGGTTGGCGGAGAAGACCTCCAAGGTGGCCCGCCGATGGTCGGGCGACGCCGTCTCCCAGGCGGTGATCCTCATGGCGGAACTCGACGCAGAGGTCAAGGGGCAGGGCGGCAACCCCGAATACGCTATCGAGAACGCGGTGCGTCGGATCTCCGAGCTGGCGGGTTAAACTCTCCGGCATGACCGAGATTCCCAGCGACGTACGTGAACTTGCCACCCGGCTCTTCGAGATGGCACGCAACGGAGACGACACCCTCGTCCAGTACATCGACAACGGTGTCAGCCCCGACCTGAGCAACGAGGACGGCAACTCCCTGCTCATGCTCGCCGCCTACTCCGGCCACGAGAACCTCGTGGGGGCGCTGGCGGAGCGTGGCGCGGACGTCGACAAGCAGAACAACCGCCGTCAGACGCCGCTGGCGGGTGCGGTGTTCAAGAAGTACGGCGCGGTCGTCGACAGGCTCGTCGCGGCGGGTGCGGACCCCCATGCCGGAGCGCCCTCCGCCGTGGAGACCGCCCGCTACTTCCAGCTGACGGAGATGCTCGACCGGCTCGGCGTGGAGGGATGACCCCCGCCCAGTGGGGCACACTGCTCGTCCTCAACATCGCGGGAGCCGCCTCCCCGGGGCCTGACATCCTGCTGATCACCCGCACCGCCACCCGGTCGCGTAGGCACGCTCTGGCCACGGTCCTGGGCATCCAGATCGGCGTGATGTTCTGGTGCACTCTCACCGTCCTGGGTTTCGCCGCCCTGCTCAACGCCTTTCCCGCGCTGCTGGGATTCCTCCAGCTCATCGGCGGCGGGTGGCTGGTGTGGATGGGCCGCGGCATGATCCTCGGTGGCCTGCGGGAACGGGAGAACCCGCCGGCCGATCTTGAGGAGGCCGCCGCACGCCTCGGTAGGATGCGCCATGCTTTCCGGCAGGGACTGGCCACCAACCTGTCCAACCCGAAGATCGTGCTGTTCCTCTCCGCCCTGATCGCCCCCCTGCTGCCGGCCTCCCCGTCGGCGCTGCTCGCGGCAGGTGTGGTGGGGATGCTGTCTCTCTCGTCCTTCATCCTCCAGGTCGCCATCGCGCTGATGGTCTCCACCCCGGCGATGCGTCAGAAGTTCCTGCGTGCCGGCCCCTGGATCGACATCGTCTCCGGCGTCTTCTTCATCGTGGCGGGCTCGGTGCTCGCCTTCAACGGGCTGGTCGACCTGGTGGGGTAGAGGGGGGCGGATTCTAGGGGTCGTGGCAACACCGGTGGTTAAGTAGCTTCGATTAGATCACGGAACACCTCCGCCGGTGTCCGGTATCCCAGAGTTTTCCTCGGCCGACCATTGAGCTGCTGCGCCACAAACTCCAGATCCGCAGCCGAGTGCACCGACAGGTCACTGCCCTTGGGGAAATACTGGCGCAACAGCCCGTTGGTGTTCTCGTTACTGCCACGCTGCCAGGGGCTGGCCGGATCACAGAAATACACCTGACACCCCGTCGCCACCGTGAATCTCTTGTGCCCGGCCATCTCACTACCCTGATCCCAGGTCAACGACCCCTGCAGATGCTTCGGCAACCTCGGAATCGTGGCCTTGAGTCCGGCCAGCACCGCTTCCGCATCATGGGCCCCAGGAAGGTGAACCAGCATGACATACCGGCTGGTGCGTTCCACGAGTGTGCCGATCGCGGTTTTGTTGTACGCCCCGGTGATCAGATCCCCCTCCCAGTGACCTGGGACTGCACGATCGGCGACCTCCGCCGGCCGGTTGCTGATCATGACCATGTCGTCGACGAAACGTCTCGTGCGTTCCTGAACTCCACTACGTGGTTTCCTGGTGGCTCTGCCCTGACGCAGACACTCCTGCACCTGACGTTTCAGCCCCCCTCTGGCCTGCAGATACAACGCCTGGTAGATCGTTTCATGACACACATGCCACCTCTTCTTCTCCGGATGGTGCAACCGTAACCACCCGGCGATCTGCTGAGGAGACCACCGCAGTGTCAGCTTCTCCTGGATCACCGCCTGTAGCTGCCCGTCCGCCGCGATGACCGCCTGTTTCGGACGCAACCGTCTCGCAGTGGCCTTGCGTTGGGCGGCCAGCGGGGCATACGGACCCGCGGCGGTGTGATTGCGGCGAAGCTCCCTCGAGATCGTCGACGCGGACCTGCCCATCATCCGGGCGATCGTGCGCACACCGTGACCGACTTTATGCAGGTCAAAGATGTGCTCGCGGTCGATCAGGGACAGATACCTGCTGCTGATCTCACGGTAGGGATCGATCAGCGGTGATGCTGCCGGGGTGGGTGCACGGCCAGGTTCGATGACATCAACAGCAGTCAGCAGGGTAGTCATCAATTGGTTATAGGTCACCGCGTCCGGGCCCTGGGGGATGAATCGCACTCTGGGCCCGGTTTTCGGTTTGACCAGGCCCTTGTCGTAGTCCTGTGCGGTACTGATGTTGATGTTGCAGGCGACGGCGGCGTCCTTGCAGCTGAGGGCGGATTGACGCAGCAGCAGGTAGGTCACCCGGCGGGTGGTGGTGGCATCCCCGCGCGGTACTTTCCTGGGGTGGTGGACACCAGCCTGGGTCGCGGCATGGAAGAGGACGCTGAGGCTGATACCGCACCGGTCGGCGGCTTGGCTCAGCGAGCTACCTGCGGCGACCATGGTCACGGCTCGGGCCAGTGCCTGCTGATCGGTCCGGGGGTGGTGTCCGAAGCCGAGGGTGTGGGCGTAGTTGAGTGCGTGACCGTAGTTCAGTCCCAGCTCGCTGGCGGCGTGGAGCACGCTGGCACCGTGGCGTAGCTGGTCGGTCAGGGCCTGTTTATCCGTATCGGACAGTGAGTGGAAAGGACGGTGGGTGGTCATGAGGGTTGCTCCCTGCAGGTGACAGGGCGTTGCAACGACCACTCGAATTCAAGGGGGCGTCGGAAAGCAGAAAACCCGGTCTCCCGCGAACGGGGAGACCGGGTGTCAGCAGAAGGGGCTCAGCCCATCTTGTTGAAAGCCAGGGCCAGAGCGGACTTCTTGTTGGCGGCGTTGTTGCGGTGGAACACGCCCTTGGTCACGGCCTTGTCCAGGGCGCGGGAAACGGTGCGCAGCTGGGCCTCGGCGGCGGTCTTGTCGCCGGCCTCGAGAAGCGCGCGGAACTTGCGGACCTCGGTGCGCACGGAGGCGCGCACCATCTGGTTGCGCAGGCGGGCCTTCTCGTTGGTGAGGATGCGCTTCTGCTGGGACTTGATGTTTGCCATGAAAATACCTCTTGGGGTTGTAAGAATTCGGTGTCGGTAACCCACCAGCGGACATGTCCCGCGGCTGTGAGGCCACTCGGCGTCGGTGTTCGAAAAGCGGACGCAAGGTCCTGCCCGCCCCGACCGACGCGCCCGGAAGTGAATAACAGAGACATCTTAGCAATCCGACCAGCGGAAACCCAAACCGCTGCCCCGCGGAAGGCGGGGAACCGTCAGCCCCAGTGGTAGTGGTTGCGCAATCGGGTGGCGATGCGGTCGAAGCGACGCTGGGGGAACAGCGCGCCCTGGCGCCGTACCCCCTGCTCGGAAACCTCCAGGACGCGGTCGAGGCGGACCCAGCACTGGCGGCCGGCGGGGTCCCACTCGCCGGCGCCGATCTCCAGCCAGGACTCCGCGCCCGCGTGCCTGGGGTTGGGGGAGATGAGCAGGCCGATGATGGTGTGCCGGTCCCGTCCGACCACGAGCATGGCGCGCTCGCGGGGAGGGCATTCCGGCCCGTCGGAGGGCGCCCAGATCCACACGACCTCGCCGGGCTCGGCCTGCCCGTCCATGTCCGGCGCGTAGTAGATGTTGCGGCTCATCCGCTCGGTGGCGTCGACCCGGATGTTGTAGGCGGCGGCACGGGCGGCCTCGGGCTGTTGGTCGACGTACAGGCCGAGGCGCTCGTTGATGCGGTTGAGCCCGTGGTCGAGCGGGGAGCCGTTCGGGCCGAAGAAGAAGAAGCGGAGCCGGTCGGCGAATCTGGGGCGGTCGGTCGTGGGCAGCGCTGGACGGTGAACCCCCCTGGGGCCGTGACCGGTGGTGCCCATGTGACTATCCTGTTCTCCCGCAGAATGAGTTTGTGTTGTTCCAGTGTAGTGAACGGGTACGCCATCGGGCTAGGCCACTTAAGTATTGGGCCTGACTTGGGTAGAGTGGGGAAGTCTTATCAGAAGGGAACCGCCACCACACCATGCCGAAGAATTTCGCAGAGAAGACGTTCACCGATCCGACCAGGATCCGGAACTTCTGCATCATCGCGCACATCGACCACGGCAAGTCGACGCTCGCGGACCGCATTCTGCAGTTGTCGAAGGTCGTCGATGCGCGCGACATGCGTGAACAGTACCTCGACAACATGGATATCGAGCGTGAACGCGGTATCACCATCAAGGCGCAGAATGTCCGCCTGCCGTGGGTGCCGCGCACCGGCCCCCACGCCGGTGAAGAGATCGTCATGCAGATGATCGACACGCCGGGCCACGTCGACTTCACCTATGAGGTCTCCCGCGCACTCGAGGCGTGTGAGGGCGCGATCCTGCTTGTCGACGCCGCGCAGGGCATCGAGGCACAGACCCTCGCCAACCTCTACCTGGCGATGGAGAATGACCTGGAGATCATCCCGGTCCTCAACAAGATCGACCTGCCGGCCGCCGATCCGGACAAGTTCGCCCTGGAGATCGCCAACATCATCGGCTGCGAGCCGGAGGACGTGCTGCGCGTCTCCGGTAAGACCGGAGAGGGCGTCGAAGCCCTGCTGGACAAGGTCTGTGAGCTCATTCCGGCACCGACCTCCGACTTCGGTCCGGAGGCGCCCGCCCGCGCCATGATCTTCGACTCCGTCTACGACACCTACCGCGGTGTGGTCACCTACATCCGAATGGTGGACGGCAAGCTGAAGCCGCGTCAGCGCATCAAGATGATGTCCACCGGTACGGTCCATGACCTGCTGGAGATCGGCATCGTCTCGCCGACCCCGAAGAAGTGCGACGGCCTGGGTCCGGGTGAGGTCGGCTACCTGATCACGGGCGTCAAGGACGTCCGCCAGTCCAAGGTCGGCGACACCGTCACCTGGGCGGAGAAGGGGGCCGAGGACGCCCTGCAGGGTTATGCCGAGCCGAAACCCATGGTGTACTCGGGCCTGTTCCCGATCTCCCAGGGTGATTTCCCGGCCCTGCGCGAGGCACTGGAGAAGCTCCAGCTCAACGACGCGTCTTTGAGCTGGGAGCCGGAAACCTCCGTGGCCCTGGGCTTCGGTTTCCGCTGCGGCTTCCTCGGCCTGCTGCACATGGAGATCACCCGCGACCGCCTGGAGCGCGAGTTCGACCTGGACCTGATCTCGACGGCCCCGTCGGTGGACTACCGTGTCGTCGCCGAAGACGGCTCCGAACACCGTGTGCACAACCCGTCCGACTGGCCGGGCGGCAAGCTGCGGGAGATCTACGAGCCCATGGTCAACCTCACCCTCATCGTGCCGAGCGAGTTCGTGGGCACGTCGATGGAGCTGTGCCAGACGAAGCGCGGCACCATGAAGAACATGGACTACCTCTCCGAGGACCGCGTCGAGTTGCGCTACTCCATCCCCTTGGGTGAGATCATCTTCGACTTCTTCGACATGCTCAAGTCCCGCACCAAGGGTTACGCCTCCATGAACTACGAGCCCTCCGCCGAGCAGCCCGCCGATCTGGTCAAGGTCGACATCCTGCTGCAGGGGGAGCCGGTGGATGCGTTCTCGGCGATCGTCCACAAGGACAACGCCCAGTGGTACGGAAATAAGATGACCAAGAAGCTCCGCGAGCTCATCCCTCGCCAGCAGTTCGAGGTGCCCATCCAGGCCGCCATCGGCTCGAAGGTCATCGCGCGCGAGAACATCCGTGCCCTGCGCAAGGACGTCCTGGCCAAGTGCTACGGCGGCGACATCTCCCGTAAGCGCAAGCTGTTGGAGAAGCAGAAGGCCGGCAAGAAGCGCATGAAGAACATCGGCTCCGTGGAGGTTCCGCAGGAGGCATTCGTCGCGGCGCTGTCCACGGACGAGAACTAGCCGCACGCAGGGAAGTCGCGGCCACCAGCCGGAGAGGGCTGGTGGCCGCGACTTTTCGCTTTCCCGGGAGCGGTTAAAGCAGTGCCGGTTTGATGTGGGCCCAGGCGGCGGGGAGCTGCTCGCGGAAGGTGTGCCAGTCATGGGTGCCGGTCTCGGCGTAGTCCACCTTGTGGCCGGTGTAGCCGCGTTCGGTCATGGCGTCGTCGAGAAGCCGCGTGCATTCCAGCGAGCTGCGCTCGAGCGCCGCACCGGAGGACATGTCGAACCAGTTGTTGTTGGCGTAGTTGGCCACGTCCTCAGGGGCGAAGGCGCCTGTGGCGGCCGAGAGGTAGACCCTCTGGTTGCGCAGGCCCTCGGGGTTGCCCACTGTGTCGTGGTAGATCCAGCGCTCGCTGCCGTAGGGGCCGTAGAGGTTGTCCAGATTTCCACCGCGGGTGGTCACGGTCAGGTGGGCGTTCTGACGCCCGATCGGATCCATGGGGGAGTAGCAGCCCGAGAGGCCGAAAACAGCCTTGAAGAGATCGGGGTGCTTGTTGGCGATGTGCACCGCACCGGTGGCGCCCATGGAGAGGCCGCCGATGCCGCTGTTGCCGGTGGTACCGAGCTCCCGCTTGACCAGGGGCGCGAGCTCCCGGGTGATGAAGGTCTCCCACTGATGGCGGCCCAGAGAGGGATCGTTGCGCTGCCAGTCGGCGTACATGGAGGCCTGGGCCTGGGTGGGCAGAATGAGGTGGATGTTCTCGTCGCCGAACTGCGTGTGGGCGTCGCCGGTGCCCAGCCACCAGTTGTCGCGCGGGGCGCCGACGCCGTCGAGCAGATAGAGCATGGGGGTGTTGGCGGTGGGGTCGGCCGCGCGCACGATCTGCACCTCGACGTTGCGTTTCATCGACCAGGAGGCGATCGTCCAGCGCTCCTGTCGCAGCTCGGCGTTCTCCACCTGCTTGTTCAGGAGCTTCGTCTCCGTGATTCTCTCGTCCAGCGGGAGGTTGATGCCGCCGAAGCTGCTGCCGGGGACGCTGCTGACGGGTACCTCGGAGGAGCCGAAGCTCTCGAGCAGGGAGAGGGTGGAGTTGATGGCGTTGCCGGAGGAGGTGGGATCGGCATTCGAGCTGACCACGGCCTCTTCCAGGGCGCTGCCGGTCAGGGACTGGGCGGCGGCGGGAGAGGCGAGACCAAGGCAGAGTCCAGTGACAGCAGTTAACGCAAGGGACAGTTTAGGAATACGCGACATAATCCACACAGTATCAATGCGGGATGGTCGCTGCTGGCCCTTGATTCGGAATCTTTCCGATCGCCTCGACCTTTTCCCCGTTCCACCAGAAACTCAGGTCCGTGCGGTAGCGCTCGGCCTCCGCGTTCGGCGCCTGGTCGCGTTCCATCGCCTCGAAGTCGACCACGCGGGTGTGCACCGATTCGGAGTCGGCCTCCGTCACGTACATCGACTGCGGCGCCAGCGCGCCGACCCCGAGGTAGTCGCCCCGGTGGAAGAGCATGAGCTGGCTCTGCTTAAGGGGATGAGTGGAGCCGGTGACCCACACCAGGGCGTAGGAGAGTTCCGCACACGGATCGTAATTGGACTGGCCGTAGTACTCCCAGCCCTCGCCCCGGGCTGCCGGCGGGGGAACCTGCCACAGGTTGTCGGGGATGGCGGAGGCCTGTGGATCAACTCCGCAGGCTTCCGTGGGGGTGGGCCCCGGCGAGGGCGCCGCGATGCCCGTCGGGGCGGCCACTGGGGCGGAAACTGTGGCGGTGACGGTCGACGTCAGCGGCTCCGGCGCCGGGGTCCCGCTTCCTCCGGCACAGGCACTGAGCAGCAGGGGGAGGAAGACCGTCAGCGCCGCGGCTGCCCGCGTGGAGGCGTAACCCAGGATGGCCATGGCACTGATCCTAGGGCACTGCGTGACCCCGCGACATCGCTCAGAGCAGGCGGTGTCTGATCGCGTCCCAGGCCGGCTGCAGCTGCTCGCTGTAGTTGGCCCAGTTGTGGACGCCGGAGTCCTTGTAGTCGACCGTCTGGTGGGTCATGCCGCGCTCGCGCATTGCCCGGTCGAGCTGCTCCGTGCAGTGCAGGACGCCTCGCTCGAGGGTGGCGCCGGCCGCCATGTTGAAGAAGGGGTCGTCGTCGTAGGTGGCGCGGTCCTCATCGCTGATCACACCGTTGGCGGCCGACAGGTAGACGGCCATGTCGCGCAGGCCCTCCGGGTTGGCGGTGGTGTCATGGGCATCCCACGCCTCAGAGCCGTAGGGGCCCCACATGTTGTCCACGTCCCCGCCCCGGGAGGCGACGACAAGGTTCACCATCTGCCGACCGACGTTGTCGGTGGGGGAGTAACAGCCGGAGATGCCGAAGGTGGCGTCGAAGAGCGCGGGGTTGGTGTTGGCGATGTGGACCGCGCCGATGGCGCCCATGGACAGCCCGCCGATGCCGCGATGGCCGTTGAAGTTCAGTTCGGATTCGGCCTCCAGAAGGGGCGGGAGTTCCTCGGTGAGGAATGTCTCCCACATGTGCCTGCCGAGCGCGGGGTCGTCCTGCTGCCAATCGGAGTAGAGGGACGCACCGGCGTGGGTGGGCATGACGAGGGTGACGTTCTCGTTGCCGAAGACCCGCTCGGCTGCACCGTTGTTGATCCAGCCGGAGCTGGGGGTGGATCCGCCGATGCCGTCCAGCAGGTAGATCATCGGTGCAGGGGCGGTCGGATCGGCGGCCTTCTTGATCTGGACCTCGACGACCCGCGCCATCGAGGGGGAGGTCACGTACCAGCGTTCGACGCGCTCGGCCGGCCGCTCCACCTTCTTGTCGACGACCGCGGCTTCCGTGATCGTTTCATCGGTCTCCAGCGGGTACCTGTCATCGCTGGAGAGCAGCGGACCGCCGAGCGGTATCTCGGAGGAGCCGATGAGTGAGAGGGAACTGAGCGCCCCGCCCAACGAAGAGCCCGAGGAGGTCGGACTCGAGTTGGTGGTGACCACGAGGTCACGCAGGGCGTTGTCCGAACCGGCCGGAATGGCCTGGGCCTGGGCCACGGCGGGGACGGTGAGAGCTACCGCAGTGGCAGCGGTGAGAAGACGACGGGAAAGTTGACGCATGAATAAAAACTTAGCATCAGCTGGGATCAACCTGAATTTTAACCACTGCTCCATGGCGGCGGCCGTACGTGCGCACGAGGAGCGCCACCCCGGTTATCGCCCAGGTCAGCAGGGCGACCGGGATGAGTGAGGCGATCCCCAGGTAGCCGTAGACGACCGCTCCGGTGAACGCACCGAGGGTGAGACCCGCCCACATCTTCAGGTGGCCCAGCCATGCGGAATGGGGGCCGCCGAAGAAGGCGTCGACGAAACGCTGACCCATCTTCACCAGGGTGCCCGTCATGTAGGTGAGCGCGATGGAGACCTCACCCTCGCGCTCGAAGATGGAGTTCATCGCGCCGATGCCCAACGAGGCGACGATGATGGCGATCCGCGGGGCGTCGAGAAGCACGAGCAGTGAGGCGATGGAGAAGAGCACGCACATGTTGACCATCACCACCTCGCGCACCCGATCCGGGCGGACGCGGCGTTTGGCCAGCCGACGCACCAGCGCGCCCTCCATCACGCCGAGGAGGAAGAATGCGACGGCCGAGCCGGCCAGTACCGCGAGGTCGGCGTTGCCCTCGACGGCGGAGGTGGCGATGCGGGTGGTGTTGCCGGACATGAACGACAGGAACACGCCCCCGAGGAAGAGGAAGCCGATGGAGTCGACGAAACCGGCGATGAACGCGAAGCTCACCGCCAGATTCTGCTCACCGGCGGTGTGGCGCTGCACTCAGACACCGCTCCTTGAGTTAACTGTGTGTCGGTTGACGGACCTCCAGTCTATGCGGTGACAGGCGCGGTGTCCCCACGCAGCAGATCCTCGACGGCTTCCGCGGCGCGGAAAACCTCGCTCCACCGGAACTGATTGGGCATGGGCTCGCCCGCGACATAACGGTGGTACCAGTCCGTCCGGCGGCTGCGCTGTGGAATCCACAGCCTCTCCAGGGCGATGTAGGCGGCGGCCTCGGACTCCGGTCCGCGCTGCGTGCCGCCCTCGACCGTCGGCCCCCAGAGCTTCTCCACGTAGCCCAGGTGGATCTCCGCCAGGCACCGCGCGATCTCCACGATGACGTCCCGCCCGACGTCCGGGTTGATCCGCAGGCGGTACCACGCATCCGAATCGTTGAGCATGGGATCAGGCGATTCACCCGGGGAGGGGCGCTGATCGACATAACACCACGACGTCTCGCCCTCCCAGTCCTTCTCCCAGGTGGCCACCGCCCCGATCTTCCAGAGGTTGCCCAGCATCTCCACCCGGCGCATGGGCATCTTCTTTTCCGCGGCGGCGGACGTGAACTCGGCGTACGCCAGGGTGGGTTCCGTGACATAACCCAGGCGTTTGCGCCAGCCGCCCACCGCATCCCGGTAGTCGCACAGATGCATGCCCGGTGGATGGACCCGCCGGGTGTGGACGGAAAGGTAGTGATCCTCGAAGCGGATGCGTCCGTCCCAGGCACGTTCCGGGAGGTGCTCCTTTCCGGGTGTCGGGGCGGCCGCTTCGTGGGGAACTTCCAGCCGGACCGCGACGGCCCGCTCCGTCGGCTCGTAGCCGAAGGCCTCCCACTCCGCGGCCGGACGAAGTTGGAGTCCGTTGACCAGGCCGACGAGCGCCCCGAAGTCCCTGACGCGGGGAAGGTCCATGGAGTCAGCCAGCTGCATGGCCGCAGACACTGCCTGGGGGATGCTGAGCTGCGGCATGGCGCGGACGAGCTCCACCGTGAACTGCTGAGTTATTGCACGTTGCTTGAGATCCACGACTGCTGATTCCTTTCACTTCCCTGCCGGAACAGTGGTAGAAATCACAGTTTACGTGGGATGTGTTTCAGGGTAAAGGATGTTGCCGCTTTGAGATGTGGGGGGAACATCGGGGAGCTGGGCGGCGTTGTTCCTGACATGAGAATCGATATCTGGTCCGACTACGTCTGCCCCTTCTGCACCGTCGGCGAGCGCCACCTCAACCTCGCCCTGGAGAACTTCGAGGGGAAGGATGACGTCGAGATCGTCTGGCGCAGTTTCCAGCTCGACCCGGACGCCCCGAAGGAATCCGCCGGCAACGCCCTCGACTATCTGGTGCGGGTCAAGGGCATGGGCGAGGATCAGGTCATCGCCATGAACGACGGGCTCGCGGCCCGCGCGGCGGAGGTCGGGCTCGAGTTCAACTGGCGGGAATCCCTCATGGTCAACACGATGGACGCCCACCGTCTCGGTCACCTGGCGCGCCGGGACGACAAGGGCGTCGAGTGGGACGAACTGGTCAAGCACGGTTACTTCACCGACGGCAGGAACATCGCCGACCATGAGCAGTTGCGCGCCTTCGCCGACCAGGTGGGTCTGCCCCGCGAGGACGTCGATTCCACCCTGGCAGATGAGTCCGCCTACTCCCGGGAGGTCATGGCGGATATTGCGCTCGCCCGCCAGATCGGCGTCCAGGGCGTGCCCTTCTTCGTCTTCGACGGCAAGCTCGCCGTCTCCGGTGCGCAGCCGGTCGAGGTGTTCGCCCGGGCGCTCGAGCAGATCGCCGCGGAGGGCTGATCCTTGGCCTGAGGTGTGTCCTGGGTCACTTCTTGTCCGACAGTTGGCCGGCCTCTCGCCGGGCGTTTCACCCCTCTCAGCTGCCATAACGGCGAACTTATCTGTGGGGGAGTAGCGTGGCCGCACCGGCTGGGAGCCGGTGCGCGTGGCCGCCACGCAGACGACATGACTGACCCTGACCGACAAGGACAACTCATGACCTCCAAGAAACGCCAGCCCAGCAAAACCCGGTCCGAGCAGCCGGTGATCCCCGGGGCCCCGGCCCCCCGGCCGCCGAGTCTCGAGGAGCCGACCACCCCGGCGGCCCCGCTGCCACCGAAGGATGATCAGCTCCCCCCGGCCAATGTCACCGCGACCGGTTGCCCGTTCCAGCCCGGCGCGGATGCGGACCCGAACCCGCGGGCCCAGCAGGGTGAGTATCTGACCACCTCCACCGGCCAACGCGTACCGGAGACGGACAAGTCGCTCAAGGCCGGTCCGCGTGGCCCGGTTCTGCTGCAGGATCATCATCTGCGGGAGAAGATCACCCACTTCGATCATGAGCGCATTCCGGAGCGGGTCGTCCATGCCCGCGGTGCCGGTGCGCACGGGGTGTTCGTGGGAAACGGGGCGGCCGGCGACATCTGCTCCGCGGGTGTGTTCGCGGAGGGCAGGGAGACCGAGGTCTTCGTGCGTTTCTCCACCGTGCTGGGTTCCCGTGGTTCGGCCGACACGGTGCGCGACACCCGCGGCTTCGCCACGAAGTTCTACACCGGTGAAGGCATCTGGGACCTGGTGGGAAACAACATGCCGGTCTTCTTCATCCAGGACGGAATCAAGTTCCCGGACGTCGTGCATGCCGCCAAGCCGCACCCGGACCGTGAGATCCCGCAGGCGCAGAGTGCCCATGACACCTTCTGGGACTTCGCCTCCCTGCACACCGAGGCTCAGCACCACACCATCTGGAACATGTCGGACCGTGGCATCCCGCGTTCCTATCGGATGATGGAGGGGTTCGGCGTCCACACCTTCCGGCTGAGCAACGACAAGGGTGAGACCACCCTGGTGAAGTTCCACTGGAAGCCGAAGCTCGGTGTGCACTCCCTGGTCTGGGAGGAGGCGCAGATCGCCGCCGGCGTTGATCCGGATTTCCACCGCCGCGACCTGGCGGACGCCATCGAGGCCGGCGCCTTCCCGCAGTGGGATCTCGGTGTCCAGGTCTTCCCGGACACCGAGGAGGAGATGTTCGAGGGCATCGATCTGCTGGACCCGACCAAGTTCGTTCCGGAGGAGCTGGCGCCGGTGCGCATCATCGGCACGATGACGCTGGTGGCCAATCCGACCAACTTCTTCGAGCAGACTGAACAGGTCGCTTTCCATCCGGGGCATCTGCCCCCCGGCATTGACGTGACCGCCGATCCGCTGCTGCAGGGGCGACTGTTCTCCTACATCGACACGCAGCTCACCCGTCTGGGTGGCCCCAACTTCAACCAGATTCCGATCAACCGCCCGCATTCGCCCGTCAACGACATGCTCCGCGACGGCTTCCACCAGCACGCCAGCCATGTCGGCGTGGCGCCGTACCATCCGAACTCCCTGGACGGCGCCAACCCGTTCCCGACGACGGAGGGCGCGCGTATCGACGTCCCGGTGCCCCTGCCCGAATCCGCCGTCGTCCGTGAGCAGTCCGCCACCTTCGACGACCATTTCTCGCAGGCGCGCCTGTTCTACCTCTCGTTGACCGGGGTCGAGCAGCGGCACGTGGCCGAGGCCTACTCCTTCGAGCTGGGCAAGTGCTACGAGGAGAACATCAAGACCCGGCAGTTGTCCGCCCTGGCGCAGATCGACACGGAGTTGGCAGCCACGGTGGCGAAGAACCTGGGCCTGCCCGCGCCGGAGAAGGTCAAGCTCGCCAAGGCCACCCCGAGCCCTGCGCTCTCGCAGATCGGTCAGGAATGGCCCGTCGACGGTCGGCAGATCGGTATTCTCACCACCGCCGACACCCCGGCGGACCAGGTGGCTGAGCTCGTGGCCGCCATCGACGGGGCGGGTATGGTGCCCCTGGTCGTCTGCGAGCACGGTGGCACACTCGGCGGAGCCAAGGGCGGTGTTCCGGTCTCGCGCACCTACGACACGGCCCGTTCCATCGAGTTCGACGCCGTGGTGGTCGTGGATACGCCGGAGCGCTATGAGGTCGACGTGATGCGGGCCGAGGTGTTCCGGCACCAGAAGGCCATCGTGCTCCCGGAGAGCCTCGAGGGCGTCCGCGTCGACACGTCCGCCCCGGGCGTGATCACGGTGTCCTCGCTTGCCGACGCCGTGGACCAGCTCCTCCCGCTGCTGCGCACGCACCGCGTGTGGGAGCGTTAGGGCCCGTATCTTTTCGTCTGCCACTACGGTGGGGTGCATGGACGTCTGGTTCACCTCTGACCTGCATCTCGGCCACCAGTCTGTGGCCCGCCTGCGTGGATTGGAGGTGGCTGACCATGACAGGCGGGTCCTCCGGGGTATCCGTGACCTGCCCGCGGGGGACAGGTTGTGGGTGCTGGGGGACCTGTCGCGGGGTGGGGCCGAGGAAGAGCGCCGTGCCCTGAGCCTGCTCGGGGAGCACGGCTCCCACCTGGAGATGCACCTCGTGCCGGGCAACCATGATTCGTGCCATCCCCTCCATCGCTCGTCGTTCCGGATGCAGCGGGCGTTTCTCGGGGTGTTCGAGTCGGTGCAGCCTTTCCAGGCGATGAGGTGGCGGGGCAGGAACGTCTTCCTCTGCCACTTCCCGCGACCCGGCATGGATCATCCGGGGATGGCGTCGCGCCATGACGAGGTGCGTCTGGACGTGGATTTCCTCGTCCACGGCCACCTGCATTCGCCGCAGCCGAGAAGCGGGTACGGGTTGGTCGATGTGGGGTTGGATGCCTGGGGGATGAAGCCGGTGCGTCAGCTCGCGGTGGAGAAGGTGCTCTTCGATAATGAACCGTAGGGTACGTGAATAATAGACAGAACTGTTCGCAATGGTGTACCTTCAGGAACCATCAACAGATGAACTCCTTCTGAAAGGTGGATCCATGATCCTCACCGGTCTGGCCGTGGGAGCAGTCCTCGGCATCGTCATGCAGCGCGGGCGGTTCTGTGTCACGGGCATGCTCCGCGACATCTTCCTCCAGAAGACGTGGCGCAGCTTCGTCGCGCTGCTCATCGTCATCTCGGTGCACGCCGTTGGCATCGCGGCTCTGACCAGCGCCGGGGTCATCGCCCCCACCTACAGCAACTTCGCCCCGCTCGCCGTCATCGGTGGTGGCTTCATCTTCGGGCTGGGCATCATCCTCGCAGGTGGTTGCGCCTCCGGTACCTGGTTCCGCTCGGCTGAGGGCCTGGTGGGCTCCTGGATCGCGCTCATCTTCTACGCGCTGTCCGCCTCCGCGATGCAGACCGGCGCCCTCAACTGGCTCAACACCGGCGTGAAGTCCTACGACACCTCGCTGACCACCCTGCCCGCCACCTTCGGCGTCTCCCCGTGGTTCTTCGCCATCCCGCTGGCGATCGGCACCGCGCTGGCTGCCCGCCACTTCCTGGCCAAGGAGGCCGCGCAGCCGAAGGTTGCCAAGCTCAACGGTCCCCGTTGGCGTCGTCCGCTGCACATCTACACCGCAGGTGCACTGGTCGGTCTGATCGGTGTCATCGCCTGGCCGCTGTCCGCCGCCGCCGGCCGCAACTCCGGCCTGGGCATCACCGGCCCGACCGGCAACATCGCCAACTTCATCGTCACCGGCGACGGCGCCAAGGTCGACTGGGGAGTCATGCTCGTCCTCGGCCTGTTCATCGGCGCCTTCGTCGCGGCCAAGGCCTCCGGCGAGTTCCGCATCCGGGTGCCTGACGCCACCACCGCCCTCCGCTCCGTCGCGGGTGGCGCCATGATGGGCGTCGGCGCTGCCCTGGCCGGTGGCTGCACCGTCGGCAACGGCATGGTCCAGACCGCCCTGTTCAGCTACCAGGGCTGGATCGCCCTGCTGTTCATCGCGATCGGCGTCGGCGTCGGCGCCAAGCTGTGGCTCAAGCCCTCCGTCGCTCCGGTCCAGGCCGGCACCTACTCCACCGAAGAGTCCCTGGGCCAGGCCCCGACCTCCGCCGAGGACAAGGTCATCGCCCCGGCTTTCGCGGTCGCCGTCGGCGCGGTTGCGCTGAAGACCGCTCCGGAGAAGACCCGGAAGGCACGCCCGCTGGGCCAGGGCCGCTACGCACTGGACACCCTCGGTGCGGTGTGCCCCTTCCCGCTGATCGAGGCGAAGGACGTCATCGACACCCTGGACGTCGGCGAGGAACTGGTCATCGACTTCGACTGCACCCAGGGCACGGAGACCATCCCGCGCTGGGCCGCCGACAACGGCCACGAGGTCACTGATTTCCAGCAGACCGGCGACGCCGGCTGGCAGATCAGCATCCGCAAGAACTAACCCGCTTCGCCGCGGGCCGCGCGCACGGTCACGGTCATGACCAGGCGCCGCTCCTCGGCGGGCCCCAGGTGCACTCCGGAGAGATCCGGACCGAGCAGCGCGGGCTCCACGCACAGGAAATCCGACCACTCGCCGTCGCCGACATCACTCATGTCGGCGGCGGCTTTGTCGCCCGGGTTCCACACGATGGTGGAGTCGGCGCCTTCGGCCGCCACGGTGATCACCCGGTCCACGTCGCGGATCGAGACCTCCCGCGAGGACAGGAAGATCCGGTCGAACTCGCCGGACACGGTCACCTCCCCGGACCGGGTGCTCCGCTCACCGGTGACACGGTCCAGAGCCGAGACTCCCTCCAGGCCGGACACCGCGACCGAGGCCACGTGGCTGACCCGGAAGTAGGGGTGGAAGGCCAGCTGGATCCTCCGCTCCTCCTGCGACTCGTTGTGGCAGGTCAATTCGAGCCGGACGCCGTGGTCGAGCTCGCGGACATGGAGCCGGAGGCGGATGCCCCCGTGGGCCACCTCGGCCCGGAAGCTGCTCCCCTCGGCGGTGACCTGCCACGTGGAGGTGCGTGCCCAGCCGTGCCGGGGGGAGAGGCCGAGGAGGTCGGCGAACCAGGGCGCGATGACGGGGACGCCGCCGCGGATGGCGGTTCCTTCGCCGGAGCCGGTGGTGGAGGAGAGGTACAGCAACTCGCCGTGGTCGGTGTCTGTGCTGATCAGGTGGGCTCCGGAGGGGCTCATGCGCATGCGTCCGGCGGTCAACAGGTTGTCCATGCCTTCCCAGGTTAACCACTAGAGTGGTCGGAATGTTGGCCACCACCTCGCGCACCATCCACGGCGTCACCGTCCGGGACCACACCCTCACCGTGCCCTGGGACCGGGCGAACCCGGGGGAGAGCCTCGAGGTGTTCGTCCGCGAGCTCTCCCCGGACGATGCGCTCCCGCCGCTGCTCTTCCTCCAGGGCGGCCCCGGATACGCCGCCCCGCGCCCCACCACCCTCGACGGGTGGCTCGCGGAGGCGCTCACCGATCACCGCGTGTTCCTCCTCGATCAGCGCGGCACCGGCCGTTCCACCCGGCTCGACCGCTTCGCCGATCCGGAGCTTCTCGACGCCGCCCATCTCGCCCTGCTGCGCGCCGACCACATCGTGGCCGACGCCGAGGATCTGCGTCGGGCCCTGGGCATCGGACGCTGGGACGTGCTGGGCCAGTCCTTCGGCGGCTTCTGCGCCACCACGTACCTGTCGCGCCACCCCGAATCGATCCGGTACGCGTACTTCACGGGCGGTCTGCCCGGCATCGACAACCACGCAGACGAGACGTACCGCGCCACCTACCGGAAGCTGGGGGAGCGGCACCGTGCCTTCTATGACCTCGTGCCCTTCGCCGAGTCCCGCATCCGCGAGATCTGCCACCACCTCAACAACGCCGACGAGCGTCTCCCCACGGGGGAGCACCTGAGCTCACGGCGCTTCCGCACCATCGGCGTCGAGCTGGGCCGGGCCGCGGGCTTCGAGACCCTCGCCGCGCTTCTCGACGCCCCCTTCCACCACGTCCGCGGCGAAAAGCGCCTGCGGGGTGACACCCTCGCGGAGCTCTCCTCCCGCCTGTCCTCCGAGGCAGCCCCCCTCTACACCGCCATCCACGAGACGATCTACGGCGGCGTCGGCCCCGGGCCCACCGCCTGGTCGGCCCACTGCGTCCGTGAGGAATCCGCGGGATTCGAGGAGAACCTGGACCCGGTCCACGACACACGCTTCTACCTCACCGGCGAACACGTCTACCCCTGGCAGTTCGAGGAGGACCCGGCGCTGCACGCCTTCCAGCCGAGCGCGGAGACACTCGCGGCGAGGGAGTGGGAGGGGTTGTACGACGCGGCGTCGATAAGCAGTTCGCCGGCGGTGTGCGCGGCGGCGGTCTACCGGGACGACATCTTCGTGCCCCGTGAGCTCTCGCTGGCCACGGCCGACGTCTTCCGCGACATGCGCGTGTGGCAGACGGCGGATCATCAGCACGACGGGTTGCGGGTCGACGGCGCAGACATCTTCCGACGACTCCACGGCATGGTGCGCACATGAGACCTGAGTGATCTCCCCGCTCAAGGTGTGATCTAAGCTGCCGGGGAGCCTACCGGCCAAGCACCGGGCCGTGCCCACCCCTGTACGCCCCTCCCATGTGAATAAAGCAGTCTCACTCAAGGAGTCGTCATGACCACCCCCTCCCGATCGAAGGAGGACCGCTCCGCCGCGATTGCGGTCACCGCGTTCCCTCTCTTCATTCTCGTCGGCACCGCCCTCGCCTTCTTCTTCCCGGCACCGTTCCAGCCGCTCTCGAACTACATCACGTACTTCCTGATGATCATCATGTTCGCCATGGGACTGACCCTGACTCTGCCGGACTTCCAGGAGATCGCCCGACGCCCGTGGCCGATCCTGCTGGGCGTGGTGGCGCAGTTCGTCGTCATGCCGGTCGGCGCCATCCTCGTGGCGCGGCTGCTCGGCCTCAACGAGGCGCTGGCCGTCGGCCTGCTCATGCTCGGCTCCGTCCCGGGCGGCACCTCCTCCAACGTCATCACCTACCTGGCCAAGGGGGACGTCGCGCTGTCCGTGGCGATGACCTCGGTGTCGACCCTGCTCTCGCCGATCGTCACCCCGATGCTCATGCTGACGCTCGCCAACACCCGTACCGACGTCGACGGCGCCGGCATGGCACTGACCCTCGTCCAGACCGTTCTGCTGCCGGTCATCGGCGGTCTGGCGATCCGCTACTTCGCGGACAAGTGGATCGCCCTGATCACTCCCGTTCTGCCGTGGATCTCCATCCTCGGCATCGGCGGCGTCGTCTTCCCGGCCGTGGCCAACAACGCCGAGCGGCTCGTCTCCGTCGGCCTGATCGTCTTCGTCGCGGTGCTCCTGCACAACGTGTTCGGGTACGCCCTCGGCTACTTCACCGGCAGGTTGTTCCGGATGCCCGAATCCGCCAACCGCACCATGGCGGTTGAGGTGGGCACCCAGTCCGCCGGTCTGGCCTCCGGCATGTCCGCGAAGTTCTTCAGCCCGGAGGCCGCACTCCCGGGCGCCGTCGCCGCGGTCCTGCACAACATCACCGGCGCGGTCTACGCCTCCGTCGCCCGCAGGTTCCCCCTGCCGGAGGAGAAGGCGCCCGTCAAGGCAGGCTCTGAGCCGGAGCCGGAGAAGATGCCCGTCTCCTAGTTTCAGCTCCGGTGGGCTAAGGTTGGGCCACTGGTATCGAGTCGACCGTGAGGTACGGTGAGAAGCATGAAGCTGCCGGAGAACCGTGAGCATGTGGCCCTGTCAACGGCTGAGGTCACCGAGTTCGACCGATTGTCACACGAACTGGGGATCTTCGAGGTCTCCGAGGAACGCATCCTCTACCCGGGTATTCTCACCCAGGTTTTCGGAGGATAAGAGCTGGAACTTCCAGCCCTGACACAAGGAGTGCCCCGCGCCGGGATGGCGCGGGGCACTTGTGCTTTCGGCCGAGCCCTGGGATTCGAGTGGCCGTCACACTTCCGGCAGCTGGTCGTCTGGGCCCGGGTAGGACGTCTGGGCGCCGTGGCCGGTGGCCGCGAAAGCGCCCACCCGGGCGGCGTGGCGGGAAGCGGTGACCAGGTCGTCCCCGGCGACGAGGCGTGCCACGAAGGCGCCGGCGAAGGCGTCACCCGATCCGACGGTGTCCACGGCCGAGATGCGTGGTGTCGGGATCCTCGTGAGCCCGGTGGCGTCACCGACCAGCGCGCCATGGGCGCCGAGGGTGAGGACGACGGAGGGGAAGCCGGCGTCGAGAAGCGCGGAGACGAGCTCCTCGGGGACGTCTGAGCTGATGCCCGCGCCGAGCTGCTCGAGGATCAGGCCGGCCTCGTGCTCGTTGGCCATGATCGGGTCGGCGGCGAGCAGCGCCTGCCGGTCGACCTCGATCACCGGCGCCAGGTTGACCACCATGCGGCCGGTGCTCAGGCGGGCGGCCGCGGCGAAGCCCTCGGCGGGGATCTCACCCTGCAGCAGGACCGCCCGGGCGGAGCGGATGAGCGGAGCGCGCTCCTCCACGAATTCCGCGGTGACGGTGGCGTTGGCGCCGGGGACGACGACGATGGTGTTCTCGCCGCCATCGGAGACGGTGATCACCGCCAGGCCGGTCGTCTCCTCGACGGTGGCCACGCCGGACAGGTCCACCCCGGAGGAGCGGAGGAGTTCGGTGGCGGGATCCGCGTGGGCGTCGGCCCCCACCGCCCCGACCATGGCCACCGAGCCACCCTGCAGGGCGGCGGCGACCGCCTGGTTCGCGCCCTTTCCGCCCGGGGTGATTACCCCGCCGGAACCGAGGAGAGTCTCCCCGGGGCTGGGGTGGCGGGCCACCCGGACGGTGAGGTCGGCGTTGATGGAACCGACGACGACGATGTCCACCGGGGTCGGCGTGTCGGGGTGGGGCTGGGCGTCGCTCATGTTCGTACCTCATCTGCTGGTCGGATGAAATCGCTGGAGGGTCGGATGATCAGTGTCGTGGGGGTGGTGACGGTGGTGGGTGGGGAGGCTCCGGACATCAGGTCCACGAGCAGCCTGAGCCCGGTTCTTCCCAGCGTGGCGACGTCCTGGTCGATGACGCTCACCGGCGAGGCCTGCAGGCGCAGGGTCACGTTGTCGTCGTATCCGATGAAGGCGAGGTCCCGGCCGATGATCACCTTGCGCGCGTGGCATGCCTCGAGCGCGCCGACCGACATCATGGTGTCACCGGCGATGATCGCCTCGACCCCGCGATCGAGCAGGGTGAGGGTGCCTGCGTGTCCGTCCGCCCGCTCGTATCCGCCGCGGTAGATCTCCCGCTTCTCCACGCCGTGTCGTTCACACGCCGCCTGGAAGGCCGCGAGCCTGCTCACGCCCGTGGAGGTGGTCATCGGACCGGACAGGTAGCCGATGTGGCGGTGACCGTTCGCGAGGAGGTGGGCGACGGCGGCGTCCATGCCCGGGCGGGGGTCTGACGCGACGGTGCTCAGCCCGGTGGCGGGGAGTTCCCGGTCCAGCAGGACCACGGGGATGCGTGCCTTGCGCAGGCGCTCGAAGCTGGCTTCGGATCCGTTGTAGGGCACCGCGAGGATGCCGTCGACGCGTTGGGTCGCCAGCACGTCCAGCGAGGCGTTGAGCTGCCCCGGGTCCTCGGCGGTCGAGGAGATGATGGTGGACAGTCCCCGAGCGGTCGCCTCCTGCTGGATGACCTGGGCCATGGTGGCGAAGAACGGGTTGACCAGGCTGGGGATGGTCACCCCGATGACATGGGTGCGCGAGCTGCGCAGGGCCCTGGCCTGCGCGTTGGGGCGGTAATTGAGTTCCTCCGCGCACTGCCGGACCCGTTCGCTCGTCTGCTCGGTGATCACAGGATTGCCGGCCAGTGCCCGGGAGGCGGTGGACACGGACACACCGGCCGCGGCGGCGACATCCTTGAGCGTGGCGGGGGAGGGGTTCATGTTCTCTGGACTCCTTCCGGAGTGTGCAATCGTTTGCATTCCCGGCTTTCACACATGTTAAGTATGACATATGGCGTGCGTCAAGTAGCTCAGGTCATAGACGGGTCCCGGATCCATTCGTGCCGTCGGCCCCCAGTAGGATGTTGCACATGACTCAAGACGCTGACGCCGGCACGGATCTGATCCTGGTGGAGGGGGCTGAGGGAATCCTTGCCATTGGGTCCTCTTCTGCGCTGGAGGGCTGGCAGGCGTCGGCGGGCGTCGGCCGGATCACCCGGATAAGGCAACCCGAGAATCGGGTTCTGGCACTTGTCAATGATCTGCTCCCAGGGGCGGCTCAACCTGCCGCTTCCTTCCTGCAGCGTCCTGGGGTTGGAGGGGCAAACGCCGAGCTACGGCTGATGACCCGCGGGGCGAACGGTCGTTTCACCTCAAACACCCCGGTGGATCCGACGCAGTTTGCCAAGCTCGCCGGTGGACCTCAGATGATTGTGGTGCAGGCTGCTATTCAGGCGGTGAGCCAGGAGCTCGGGGAGATCCGGGAGGCTCTCGATGAGGTAAAGGAAGGAGTCGACGAGCTGCTGCGGGCGGCTGATGCGGAGCGTCTCGGAGACGTGTACGGGCGTCACCGTATTCTCCGCCGTATGTCCACTGATTTGCACGAAGGCCATCGACTGACGTCGACTGACTGGGAGGCAGTAGCATCCCAGGGGCCCATTCTTGAGGTGGGCACTGAAAAGCTCCGTTGTTACCTAGTGGCTCAGATGGAGACTCTGTCCGTTGATGATGTCCCTCGTGTGCGCGCCAAGGTGCTCAAGCGACTGGTCGACACGGGGCGGGTGGGCGACCTATTGAAACTTCTGGTTACCGCCCAGGAGTCTCTGGCGCTCTACCAGCGGATTCGGCTTGAGAGGGTGTATGACCGGGAACCGGAGGCAGTGGAGCAGACGGTATCCAGCATCAGCCGGATTCTGGAAGAGAACCTCAGCCTGGACACGAAACTGGCGGAGGAGTTCCGACGGGTACTCAACCAGGCTGCCGTCCTGCATCCCTCGGAGGGGTTCGACCTGTTTACCCGTCGATCGTTGGACACCAACCGGAAGGCCCTGGCTGAGGTCGTGGAGCAGTTCCTCCTCTACCGCGAGGCACAGAACGAAGATTGGGAGCTGGCGAACCATGCGGGATTCAAGGATGCCTTCGGGCATTTCCGTGACCGTGGTGCCGAAGCAATCAACACGGGTCGGCGGACGGCGGCGAAAGGACTCGGCGCGGTGGTCAACAAGATCGAGCCGAAGGAATAGTTGCCCGGTCTTGGGCAATGACAAGCGTCCGACCTGCCGGACGCCACGAACCCCGGTAGCGTCCATGGGTATGCCACGCCTACTCATCCCGGACTGGATCGCCTCCGAACTTGAGGCCGGCCGCACCCATCTGCAGCCCATGCTCGACTCGGCCCCCTTCGACCGTGCGGCTGTGCGTACCGTGGCCGGGTCCGGCGATTTCCAGATCATCGACGGGCACGTCCGTCGCGTGGAGCCTCCCAGCCCGTCGACGTGGTTCCCGCAGCTCGACCCCGCCCTCGCGCCCGCCGGCGAGGGCTGCTGGTCGCTGCCGGTGACGGTCACCGAGGAGATGTTCGCCGACGCCGCCGTCGCCGTCCCCCGGGCTCTCGGCGCGTTGATCCAGCTGCACCGTCACGGACACCGTTCCCTGTCCTCCCGCCTCGGCCCACAGGCCGCGATGATGGATGAGGTCGAGGTGAGCGTCGGCTCGATCACCCGCTTCCTGGTCGACCTGGGAGCGGCCGTCGGAGACACCGTCCATCTCCACGTCGACCGCGCCAGGAATTTCGACGTCACCCGGTAACCTGGCCCGGTAACCTGGCCAGATGAAGAGACTCTTCTCCGCACTGCTGCTTTCCGACGACACCCGCGAGCACCTCGTCCACGCACTGCGACCCTTCCGGGAGCAGCACCCGCAGGGCCTGAGGTGGACGGACCCGGACAACTGGCACATCACCCTGTGCTTCTACGGTGACCAGCCCAATGACCACACCGACCTGACGGAGCACCTCGCCCAGGCGGCGGGCGCCTCCGGCCCGCTGCGCCTCAATCTGCGCGGGGCAGGTTCCTTCGGCAACCGCACCCTGTGGATGGGCGTGGGCGGCGAGGTCACACCGCTCAAGGCCCTCATGGTGGACACCGTCATTGACCTGGACAATCCGCCACCCCCGCAGAAGCCGCACCTGACGGTCGCCCGCAGCCGTGAGCGCTGGTTGGTGGCAGACCTGGTGCATGCACTGGTGGTCTACGAGGGCCCGGGGTTCCTCTGTGACGAGCTGGTGCTCATGGAGTCCCGGATGGGTGAGGGCCGCTCCGCCGGACCCCGCTACGAGGTCCTGGAGCGCATCCGCCTGGGTTGAGCACCGCTGCTGATCAGAGCCGCGGGATGGCGGCCAGCAGAGAGCGGGTGTACTCGTGCTGCGGGTTGGCCCACACCTGCTCGGTGGGGCCGTGTTCGACGATCCGGCCCTGGTGCATCACGGCGACGGTGCTGCAGACCTGGCGCACCACGGACAGGTCGTGGGAGATGAACACCAGCGTCAGACCGTACTCGTCGACCAGACGGTCGAGCAGGTCAAGCACCTGGGCGCGGACGGAGACGTCGAGGGCGGAGACGGGCTCGTCGGCAAGCAGGATCTCGGGCTTGCCCGCCACCGCACGCGCGATGGAGATGCGCTGGCGCTGGCCACCGGAGAACTGGTGGGGGAAGCGCCCGGCCGTGTCCTCCGGCAGTCCGACCTCTGCGAGGACCTCCGCCACCCGGACCTGATCCGGGCGGCGCATCCCCTCGGCGACGGACCTGCCGATGCGGAGCCGGGGGTTCAGCGAGCTCTGCGGATCCTGGAAGACCACCTGGACACCCGCGTCGACGGTCACCGTGCCCGCGTCGGGGACGTCCAGCCCGGCGAACTGGCGCAGCAACGTCGTCTTCCCGGAACCGGAACCCCCCACCACGCCGAGGCGTTCGCCGCGGCGGACGACCAGGGACACGTGATCGAGTGCGAGGGTGGTGCCGTACCGCCGGGTGACGTTCTCCAGGGTCAGCACCGGGGTGCCCACCCCGCGCACCTTCGCGGGTGCGCCGGGCAGGGACGCCGCGACGAGTCGTTGTGTGTAGGGGTGCACGGGGGCGGTGAGGACCTGTCGGGTCTCGCCCTCCTCGACGACCTGACCGGCGGACATGACCAGCACCCGCCGGCACATGCGGTTGATCACGCCCAGGTCATGGGTGATGAAGAGCAGGGAGACGCCGAGACGGTCGACGAGGTCGTCGAGAAGGTCGAGGATCTGGTCCTGCACGGTGACGTCGAGGGCGGTGGTGGGTTCGTCGCAGATGAGCAGGTCCGGCTCGTTGGCCAGAGCCATGGCTATGAGCACGCGTTGGCGCTGCCCGCCGGAGAGTTCGTGCGGGTAGGCGTTCATGCGGGCGGGGTCGAGTGCGACCTGGGTGAACAGGTCGCCGACGTCCGTGCGGCCGGCGGCCTCGGCGACCTGCCGGCCCACGGTCATCAGGGGGTCGAGCGCGGTCATGGGTTCCTGGAACACCATGGACACCACCTGCCCGCGCAGGGTCCGCATGCGGCGGTCGGGGAGCCCGACGGTCTCCCGGCCCGCGATCTTCACCGAGCCTTCGGCCGCCAGTCCGCGGGGGAGCAGACCCATGATGGACAGCGCCGTCATGGACTTGCCGGAACCGGATTCGCCGATCAGGCCGACGCGTTCGCCCGGGTGGACGGTGAGGTGGATGCCGTCGAGCAGGCCCTCGCCGACGCGCAGATCCTTCACCTCAAGTACGGGTGTCATCGTCGGCTCCTCCGGGGATCCAGGACGTCGCGGAGGCCGTCACCGAGAAGGTTGAAGCCGAGGACGGTGAAGGCGATGGCCAGGCCCGGCCACAGTGCCAGCTGGGGTGCGGAACCCAGCGACGCCTGCGCGGACTGGAGCATCCGGCCCCACGACGGGTCGGGCGGAGAGGTCCCCAGGCCGAGGAAGCTCAGGGCCGCCTCGGCGAGGATCGCCAGGGCGAAGGCGACGGAGGCCTGCACGATGATCACTCCAGCGATGTTGGGCAGGACGTGTCGTCCCGCGATGATCAGGCCCGGCACGCGGGAGACGCGGGCGGAGGCGATGTAGTCCTCCGTCATCACCTGGAGGGTGCCGGCGCGGGCCACACGGGCGAAGCCGGGGATGCCGGCGATGCCGATGGCCACCATCGCGGTGAGGGTGGACGGCCCGAAGACCGCGCCGGTGATGATCGCCAGGAGCAGGGCAGGGAAGGCGAGCATGAGGTCCGCGCCACGCATGATCAGGGTCTCCGCCCAGCTGCGGCGCATGCCGGCGAGGATGCCGAAGGGCACGCCGATGAGCGAGGAGATCCCGACCGCCACCAGGCCGACGAAGAGTGTGATCTGGGCGCCGGCCATGATGCGGGAGAACACGTCGCGTCCGTAGCGGTCGGTGCCCATGAGGTGTTCGGGCGAGGAACCGAGCAGCCGGTCATAGGGCATGGCGTGGACCGGGTCGTAGGGCGTCCACACCAGGGACACCAGCGCCAGGAGCACGGTGACGCCGACGATGATCGCCCCGATCCAGCCGGAGACGGGCAGCCTTCTCATGCGCTCCTCCTGATCCGCGGATCGACGATCCGGTAGGTCAGATCGACGATGAGGTTGACCGTCAGCGTGAACACGACCAGCAGCATGACGATGGTCTGCACCGTCGTCAGATCGCGCCGGGCCACCGAATCCAGCAGCATCGAACCCAGTCCGGGAAGCAGGAAAACGCGCTCGATGACGACCGCGCCGACCACCAGGCTCGTCAGCTGCAGCCCCGTCACGGTGAGCACCGGCACTGCGGCGTTGCGCAGTCCGTGGCGCCACAGCGCCTCGCTTGTCGACGACCCCGTGGACCTCGCCGTCCTGATGAAGTCACGGTCCATGATCTCCAGGATCGCCGAGCGCACGTAGCGGGTGAGGATCGCCGCCTGCACCAGAGTGAGCGCAATGACGGGCAGGATGAGGCGCTGCAGGAAACCGCCGAAGTCCTCACCCGGCGGGATCCAGCCGCTGGCGGGGACCCAGCCGAGGTGCACCGCGAAGACGGTGACCAGGAGGATGCCGGCCAGGAAGGAGGGGACGGCGATGCCGATCTGCGAGAACCCGGAGATGAGGACGCCGTCGACGCGGTCGTCGCGACGCGCCGCCCACATGCCCATGGGCACGGCGATGAGCAGCGAGAGGACCATCGCCACGCCGCACAGGATCAGCGAGACCTGCGCCCGGTCGACCACCAGCGGGGTGATGTCCTGCCGGGATGCCAGCGAGATACCGAAGTCGCCGGTGAGCAGCCCGCCAACCCAGTCGAGGTACTGCACGGGCAGCGGACGGTCCGTACCCAGCCGGGTGGCCAGCTGCGCGACCGCCTCGTCTGTGGCCGTGACACCGAGCGCCACTCGCGCCGGGTCGCCGGGGATGGTGCGCAGCAGCAGGAAGATCACCACTGAGGCGAGCAGCAGGGAGAGCAGGAACCTCATCCCCAGTCTGAGAATCGTGCGGGCGATCACTGCTTCTCCATTCCCGCCAGTTCGAGGGCGTCGGTGACCACCGTCGGGTTCACGCCGGTGACGCCCGGTGCGGTGACGACGATGTTGGGCAGATTGAACACGGTCAGCGCGCCGGCCTCCGACATGATGGTGGCCACCGCCTGCTCCATGTGTTCCGACTGTTCCACAACGGTGACGGCGGTGTCGGCGGCGAGCAGGTCATCGCGGACCTGCTGGTTGTCGTAGCCCAGGTAGTAGGCCGGGTTGCCGAACAGGGCCGGAATGTCCCGGGCCTCCACGTGGGCGATGATCGACATGTCGTAGTTCTTCGCCGACATCACCTCCGCCAGCCACACGGCCGGGAACTCCACGGTGTTCAGGCGTACCTCGAAACCGACCTCGCGCAGCTGCGAGTACAGCAGCTCCGAGATGTTCTGCGCATAGGGGAGCGAGGGCACGGAGATGGCGATCTCCGGGGGATTGTCCGCGGTGAAGCCGGCGTCGGCGAGCAGCTCGCGGGAGAGGCCGGGGTCGAAGGGGGCGTAGTTGTCCCCGGTGAACCAGGGATCGGTCGGGGGGACGGGAGCGCCACCGGTGTCGACGGCCAGGCCCTCCCAGACCACCTGGTTGACGGCCTCGCGGTCCACGGCGTGGGTCACCGCCCGGCGCACCCGGGGGTCGTCGAAGGGGGCGCGGTTGTTGTTCATGGAGACGAGCACCTCGCCGTTGGTGGTGCCCACCCGGACGTCATAATCCTCCGGCAGGGTGTCCAGCAGCTCGGGGGCCTGCATCGCCCACACCACGTCGATGTCCCCGGAGCGCAGCGCGTTGACCGCGGAGGTCGCGTCCGAGAAGTAGCGGATCGCCGCGTTCCGGTTGGCGGGCTCACCCCAGTAGTTCTCGCGGACGGAGAAGGAGACGGACTCGCCGACGGCGAAACGCCGCAGCTCGTAGGGGCCGGTGCCGACCGGGGTGGTCGCCAGCTCATCGACGCCCGTCGGGGTCATCATCGCCCCGGTCAGCGTGCCCATCGACCACAGCCACCGCTGCGAGGGATGCGCCAGCACCACCTTCAGCGTGTGCTCGTCGAGGACCTCCGCGGACTCCACCACGTCCATCTGCGCCTTGAGCCCGTTGGACCAGGATTCCTGGACGTACTCGACGCTGAACTTGGCAGACTCCGCGTTGAAGGGCGATCCGTCCGAGAAGGTCACGCCCTCGCGCAGCCGGAAGATGTACTCGGTGGCGTTCTCGGAGACCTCCCACGAGGTGGCGAGGAGGGGGACGATGTCCCCGGCGGCGTCGATACGCACGAGGCCCTCATAGATGTTGCCCATCAGCGCCTGGGGGATCGCTGCGCCGCCGGTGGTGGTGAAGTCCAGGGAGGCCGGCACGGCGGTGGTGCCCACGACCACGGAGCCCTGTCCGGCGACGCGACCGACCTGGGTGGCGGTGGAGCCGGCGGAACAGGCGGTGAGCGCGACACCCGCCAAGACGGTGATCAGCGCGGCCGCGCGTCGAAGGGTCATATCTGCAGAGGTTAGTTCCCCGGGGGACGGCAGGGGACCAGATACGCCGGGTCAGCCCGAGATCATCGACAGCGCGGAGGGGGAGTTCCGGGTGGAGTTGATGGTGAAACTCGCCTTGGAATGCAGATAACGGTCATCAGAGGATTCAATCGGGGTGCCGTCGGTGGTGAAGGCCCGTCGGCGGACCCGGAGGAGGGGAGTGCCCTCGGGCACCCCGAGGAGTGCGGCATCCTCGGCGTCGGCGCCGATCGCGTCGATGGTGCGGGTCGCCGTGTCAATGTCCACGCCACTGTCGATGAGGTGCTGGTAGATCGACCCGGAGTCCGTGTCGAAGTTGAGGACGTGCTGTCCGGTGTCCAGGGGGTAATTCAGACGTTCCACCATGGCCGGCTGCCCGTCCATGAGCCGGAGCCGGAACACGGAGACCACCGGGGCGCGGTCCGGGATCTCCAGGGCGGCGGCGAGCGCGGCGTCGGCGGGTCTCTTGGTCACCCACTGGGTCTCCTGGCCAGGCTGTATGCCGGAGTTGAGGCACCACTGGCTGAAGGAGAAGATGTCGTCGAAGGACTGGCTGGGGACGTTGTCCAGCACGCGTGAGCGCCGGCCCTGTCCGGAGGAGATGATTCCCTCGGAGCGGAGCAGGGCCACGGCCTGCCGGACCGTGCCGCGGGCGGAGTCGAAGGCGGCGCACAGCTCAGCCTCGGAGGGGAGCGGGTCGCCGGGTTCGAGAATCCCCTCGCGGATCAAATTGCGCAGATGGGACGCAATCTGCTCGTACTGCTGCACCTCGGGTACCTCTCTTACTTCCTTGAAGGACAGGGGACTTCTCTGAACAAGATGGCACATGCCGGTCGGTTCTTTCCGATCTCTTCTGAGCAGTCTAGGAGAAATTGGGGGAGATGGGGCGGTTGAGCGCATATTGATAGCGCCGGACCCCCTCACTGTGGAAACAGTTGGTGAACAACAGCTTAACTTGTATAGGTAGGTTGGGTGAAGTGGTGAACAGGTGCCATGATCGACCCATGACCACCTCCACTGATCTCATCGTCGTCGGTGCCGGCATCCTCGGCCTGGCCACCGCTTTCACTGCCCGCGAGAAGGGCATGTCCGTCCGCGTCATCGACAGCGCCGACCGTCCCGTCGGCTCCTCCATCCAGAACTTCGGCCACGCCTGTTTCACCGGCCAGGCCGACATCATCCAGGGGGTGGCCGAGGACTCCCGGGCCGGCTGGCTCCGCGCCGCGCAGGCCGTCGGCTTCTGGGCCGCGGAATCCGGTACCTACATTCCCGCGATGACAGAGGTGGAGTTGCAGGTGCTGAGGGAGTTCGCGGACCACCGCGGTGCCGGACAGGTGACCCTGCTCAGCGGTGCGGAGGTGGCCGCTGGCGTCGGCAACCCCGGGCTGGCGCCGGTGGGTGGTGCCCACCTCCCGCGCGACGTCCGGGTGGACCCGCGGGAAGCTGCGCCCGCCCTGGCCGGGTGGTTGGCCGGCAACGGGGTCGACTTCGAGTGGAACACACAGGTCACGGCGGTGGCAGACGGTGTGGTCGACACGGTGCGCGGCCCCTTCGCGGCGTCACAGGTGGTCGTCTGCCCCGGGTACCGGCTCATGGGCCTGTTCCCGGAGATGGCGGAACGCCATGGGGTCCGTGTCTGCACCCTCGCGATGAGCCTGATCGAGCGCCCGGCCCGTATTCCGGCCGGGCTGGGCATGCTCACCGGCACCTCCCTGACCCGCTACGACGGCTTCACTGCGATGCCGTCCGTGGCGGCACTTCGGGCGGAGCTGCGTGAGCGTGAGCCTGAGCTGGTCGGCTGCATCGCCAACCTCATGGTCACCGGCATCGGTCGAGGTCTGCTCGTCGGCGATTCCCATGCCTATTCGCTGAGTCCGGAGCCCTTCATCGACGAGTCCATCGCCTCGCTCCTCCTGGGCCGGGCGGGCCGCCTGCTGGGGATCGGGGCGCCGGTGGTGCTTCAGCGCTGGCTGGGGCAGTACGCGGACAGTGCGGACACCAACCTTGTTCTGGAGCGGCCGGATGGGCGCACCACCGTCGTGGTGGTCACCTCCGGCATCGGCATGACCTTGTCTTTCGGAATCGCCGAACTGGCTCTCAATGGTGGAAATGTGGCGGGATTCTGACCACGAGGCAACCGCCAGGTTGCTTGTATATGAACAATTCCCACTCGATTAGACAAGTTGTCTATTCGGCCCCAGAATGAATCTGCACCCGCGGCATGCGGGGCCCCGCCCTGCGGGCAGCACACCCCTCTCACATCCCGGAAGGCCCCGATCATGAGCCGCATTCTGTTCCGCGCCGGCATCACCGCCGCCACCGTCGCCCTGGCCGCCACCACCCTGGCCGCCTGTGGCTCCGACAGCTCGGGTGAGACCATCACCTTTGCCGCCGTCCCCGCCGAATCCTCCTCCACCCTCGAATCCTCCTTCGGCAACATCACCGCACTGATCGAGCAGGAGACCGGCGTCAAGGTCGAGTTCCAGAATGCCTCGGACTACGCCGCCGTCATCGAGGGAATGCGCGCCGGCCAGGTCGACGTGGCCTCCTTCGGCCCCTTCTCCTATGTCATCGCCCGCGACTCCGGCGTGGACATGGAGCCGGTCGTCGCCCCGACCAACGACGTCGATGAGGCCCCCGCCTACACCTCCCTCGCCTATGTCCGACAGGACTCCGACATCCGGGGCATCGAGGATCTCCGCGGCAAGACCGTCTGCTTCGTCGATCAGGCATCCACCTCCGGCTACCTCGTACCGATGAAGGGCCTCCTCGACGTCGACCTCGACCTCGACTCCGACCTCACCCCGGTGATGGCCGGTGGCCACGACGCCTCCCTGCTCACCCTCGACACCGAGGGCTGCGACGCCGCCTTCGCCCACAACACGATGCTGACCACTCTCGAGCGGACCGGACAGGTCGAGGAGGGCGCCCTGCGCCCGGTCTGGGAGTCTGACCCGATCACCGAGGACCCGATCGCAGTCAACCGCGGCACCCTTGACCCGGAACTCGCCGACAAGATCACCTCGGTTCTCCGGGAGAAGGGCAACAAGCCCGCCCTCGTCGAGGCCGGGATCTGCTCCTCCGAGGAGGACTGTGTGCTTCCGGAGGAGACCGGCTACGGCTACGTCCCGGTCAGCGACGCGGACTTCAACCCCATCCGCGAGATCTGCGAGCAGACCGACGCAGACGCCTGCAAGAACGTCGGATAAGGCGGAACCACATGAAAGACCACCAGCCCCGGGCCTTCCAGCGGGAGATCGACGAGATCTACGCCGTCCAGATCGACAACCTCACCAAGGATTTCGGCGACGGGGTCCTCGGCCTCGACGACGTCACCGTCGGCTTCCCCCACGGCGGAATCACCGTCCTGCTCGGTCTCTCCGGATCAGGCAAGTCCACGCTTCTCCGCCACATCAACGGACTCCACAGGCCCACCAGCGGGTCGGTCCGGGCGCTGGGTGAGGACGTTCCGCAGCTCAAGGGAAAGCAGCTGCGCGCCCTCCGCCGCGACATCGGGGTGATCTTCCAGAACTTCAACCTCATCGGCCCCATGACCGTGCTCGAGAACGTCTGCACCGGCCGGCTCGGTTCCCTCCGGGGCCCGCGCCTCAGCCTGATGATGTACCCGAAGAGCGTGCGTCGGGAAGCGATGGAGAAGCTGGAGCGCGTCGGCCTGGCCGACCGCGCCTACCAACGCGCTGACACCCTCTCCGGCGGTCAGCAGCAGCGCGTCGCCATCGCCCGCGCACTCATGCAGAACCCCCGGATCCTGCTTGCCGACGAGCCCGTCGCCTCCCTCGATCCGGTCTCCGCCGGAGAGGTCATCGCGTTGCTCACCCAGATCTCCAGGGAGGACGGCCTGACCGTCATCGCCTCCCTCCACCAGGTGCAGCTGGCCATCGACTTCGCCGACCGCATCATCGGTCTGCGCAGCGGCCGTCTCGTGCTGAACCAGCAGACCGCCGGCCTGACCGTGGGGGAGGCCTCCCGGATCTACGACAGCGTCTCGGGCCTGGCCGACCCCGACGGTGTCCTCGACCGTGCAGCCTCCGTGGACGGGCCCCCCGGCGAAGGGCAGTGGTGACGGCATGACACAGCTCACCGCACAGCCACGGGAGATCCCCCTGCCCCCGGGCCCGGCACCCTCGGCCAACAACATCGCCGCCGGCGTCGTCATGGCGGCACTCTTCGTGGCCGGAGCCTGGTCGATCCACGACCTGGGCATCAGTCCCGGCACGATCGTCGATTCCTTCGGCAACGCCGTCAATTTCGCCCGCCGCATCTTCCCCCTCGACTTCCCACCGCCGGGCGAGACCGTCTCCCTCATCGTCGAGACCCTGGCCATCGTCTTCCTGGCCACCGCCCTGTCCGTGGCGTTGTCCATTCCGGTGGCGCTCGCCGCGGCCCGGCCCACCTCCCGTGGCGCCGGCGCACAATGGACGGCACGCGCGCTGATCGTGCTGGCCCGGGCCATCCCCGACCTTGTGCTCGCCATCATCTTCCTGCGCATGTTCGGCCTCGGCGCCACCGCCGGCATCCTGGCACTGGGCATCCACTCGGTGGGCATGGTGGCCAAGCTCTACGCGGATGCCGTCGAAGAGCTTGACGACGGCCCCCGGGAGTCCATCGAGTCCATCGGCGGCACCCGCCGCCAGCAGATCACCGCGGCCATCCCGCAGGTGCTCCTGCCCCAGATGATCGCCACCGCCCTCCACCGTTTCGACATCAACCTGCGCACCTCGGTGCTGCTGGGTTACGTCGGCGTGGGCGGCATCGGCCTGGCGATCTCCGAATCCCTCCGCGTCCTCGACTACCAGCGGGGTATGGCGTTGGCTGTCATCGTGCTCGTCCTGTGCATCGTCATCGAGCTGATCTCGGGCGGCATCCGGGCGGCCATCATGAGCAGCTCCGGCGGCACCGTCGTCGGTGGAACCTGGGTGGACAGGCTCCTCAACCGGGGTCGGGACTCAGCTGGCGGCCCGGACCTGCGGCTCACGCCCCCGTGGACCACGGCCCGAATCCGCCGTTTCGGCGCGTTCCTCCTGATCGCGGTGCTCACGGTCGCCTCCCTCTACCGGGTCGACGTCACCTGGTCCACCCTGGGGCAGGGCATCCTCGACCTGCCCCAGACCGTCGGCCTGTTCCTGCCGCCCTCCACCGGAGGATCGTTCCCCCTGCTCCTGGAGCAGCTCCTGGTGACGGTCCAGATCGCCCTGGCCGCCACCGTGCTGGGCGCCGTTCTGGCGATCCCCATCGGTGTCCTGGCCGCCCGCAACGTGGTGGCCAACCCCTACGTCCACGGCTTCTTCCGGACGTTCATCGTGGTCATCCGCGGTATCCCCGAGCTGATCCTGGCCATCATCTTCGTGGTCATCACCGGCCTCGGCGGCGTCGCCGGAACCCTCGCACTTGCCGTCGGAGCGGTCGGACTGCTGTCCAAGCTCGTCGCCGATTCGCTGGAGGAGACGGACGTCGAGGTACAGACCGCCCTCCGTACCGCGGGCGCCTCGGAGGCACAGATCTTCTTCTCCGCCACCATGCGCCAGGCGGCCCCGGCGTTTGTCGCTCACACGATGTACCTGCTGGACACCAACATCCGTTCGGCGACGCTGCTCGGAGTCGTCGGCGCAGGCGGCATCGGCTTCCTCCTCCTCAACGCCTCGCGGATCAACCAGTTCGAGGTGGTCACCACCATCCTGCTGCTGATGATCGCCGTTGTGCTGCTGGTCGAGGGCGTCTCCATGTGGCTGCGCAAGACCGTCCGCTGATCAACCCCATCACACCCCCAAGGAGTACACCATGATTTCACTCGCCATCTTCGACATGGCCGGCACCACCATCAACGACCGGGATGAGGTCTACCGGGTCCTGCGTGAGGCCACCGAGCGCACCGGCGCCCGCTACACCGACGAGCAGTTCCAGGAGTGGATGGGAACCGAGAAGAAGTGGGCCATCCGCAACCTGCTCGAGCTCGGCGGTATTCAGGCCACCGAGGAGCTCGTGGAGGAGACCTGGGAGTGGTTCCGTGCGGAACTGCGCCGCACCTACACCGAGAACCCGCCCGTGCCGATCGACGGTGTCGAGGACATGCTGCGCGAACTGCGCGCCCGGGACATCCGGGTCGCCCTGACCACCGGGTTCAACCGGGAGACCGTCGACCTCATCCTCGGTTCGATGGGATGGTCCGTGGGCGATCTCCTCGACACCACCGCCGCCGGTGACGAGGTCGAGTCCGGACGGCCGGAGCCCTACCTCATCCGGAAGGTCATGGCCGAGCTGGACGTCACCGACCCGGATGAGGTGATCAGCCTCGGGGACACCCGGGCGGACGTCATCTCCGCGCAGCGGGCGGGAGTGCGCTCCGTCGGCGTCCTGACCGGGCACCTCACCGAGGAGGAGTTCGGCGAACTCGACGCGGATCACGTCCTGGCCTCCTCGGCGGAACTCCCCGGTCTGCTGGAGGAACTGAACTGATGACCCCGAGCACCACGGCCCGCGCCCAGTTGTGGGAGGGCGGCGGCTCCTTCCGCAGCATCGAGGTTGAGCTCCCGGATCCGGCCCCCGGAGAACTGCTGGTTGAGCTGCGTGCGGCCACCATCTGCGGTTCCGACCGGCACACGGTCTCCGGGCGGCGTCCCGGCGCATGCCCGTCGATCCTCGGGCACGAGGGCGTGGGCGAGGTCGTCGCCAGTCGTCGCCCCGGCGTGGACGTGGGCGAGCGGGTGGTGTTCGCGGTGACCGTGTCGTGCGGGCGGTGCCGACACTGCCGGCGCGGCCTGACCGCCAAATGCGAGAGCGTGCGAAAGGCCGGACATGAATCCTTCGAGGGGGACTGGCAGCTGTCCGGCACCTACGCCACCCACCTCCATGTTCTGGCGGGGCAGTCGGTCACCGTCGTTCCGGAGGGGATCCCCGATGCCGTGGCCTCCACGGCAGGCTGCGCCGTCGCGACAGTGATGGCCGTGCTGGAGCGTGCCGGAGATCTCCGGGACCGCACGGTCCTGGTCAACGGAATCGGCATGCTCGGAATGATCGCGGTCGCCGCCGCCCGGAGCAGGGGAGCGCGGCACATCATCGCCTGCGACCCCAACCCGGCGAATCTGAATCAGGTCGCCGGAATCGCGGATGAGCTGAGCGCACCGGGCGCATGCCTGACGGTCGACGTCGCCCTGGAGTTCTCGGGGGTCTCGGAAGGCGCGAGCGCCTGCCTCCGGTCGCTCGATACAGGTGGTACAGCCGTCTTCGCCGGCACGGTCGCCCCGGTGCCTGCGGTGGACCTGGATCCGGAATGGCTCGTGCGGGGTTGGCGCACGGTGACGGGCGTGCACAACTTTGAACCGCGTCACCTGGAGCAGGCCGTCGCCTTCCTCGCCGCGGAGTGGGAGCAGTTGCGTTGGAAGGAGATCCTCGGCGAGCCGATCACGCTGAGCGAGCTTCCCGCAGCCTTCCGGTCCTCCTCACCGGCGACGCGCATGGTCGTCACCCCATAGTCGGCTACGATGACCTCTCGTGATTGAGGTACTCACCGGATTCGGCGTGGTCGTGGTCGTCATCGCGGTGGGGTACGTCCTCGGCCGTACGGACGCCCTCGGCCCCGGGGCCCGCCGCGCCCTGGCCAACATGGTGTACCTGGTGGCCACGCCGGCGCTCCTGTTCGACATCCTCCTGGACACCGACCCCCGGGAGATATTCTCCGCGAACTTCCTGGTCATCGCGTTATCAGCCCTTGTCGCGGGCTTCCTGGGTTTCCTGCTGCTGCGCCTGCGCGGTTCGAACTCCCCGGACAGTCTCATCGGCATGTTGGCGTCCTCCTACGCCAACGCCGGCAACCTGGGTGTGCCGCTGGCCGTCTACATTCTCGACGACGCCGCCGCCGTCATCCCCGTCATCCTCTTCCAGGTCGCCTTCTACGCGCCCGTCACCCTGACCACGCTGGACATGCTTCACGCCTCGAAGCAGTCGAACCTGCTGCGCAACGTGCTCCTGGCCTTCCGTAACCCGATGCTGCTGGCCGCGATCGCCGGGCTGCTCATCGGGTTTCTGCGGGTCCCGGTGCCGGTGTTCGTCGGCCAGCCGGTCGCGCTGCTGGCCGGCGCCTCGGTGCCGCTGGCGCTGATGGTGTTCGGCATGTCCCTGGTCGGCTCGACAGTCTCACTCACCGGTGATGTGGCCCTGGTGGTGCTGCTGAAGAACGTGGTGCACCCGATCATCGCCGGGCTGCTGGCCTTCCATGTCTTCGGACTGAGCGGCCACGCGCTGTTCACACTGGTGGTGCTCGGGGCGCTGCCGACCGCGCAGAACGTACTCACCTATGCCCTGCGTTTCCGCACCAATGAGCGACTCGCCCGCGACACCGGAGTGGTGTCCACGCTGGTGTCCTTCCCGGTGCTTGTCGCGGTCACCGTGCTGCTCGGCCCCGGGTAACATCACCTCCATCATGGACACCATCAGACTGCGGTCCTCAGCCCGCCACCTGGCCACCAGCCGGGCCGTGGTCGTCGGCGTCGTGTTCCTCCTGGTGATGGCGCCGATCCTCGTCGGCCTGCTCATCTCCGCCACCACCCAGGACGCCCCGACCTGGTCGACGCTCTACCTCGTGGCGGCCACTGCCCCGGCCGCAGGGATGCTCATCGCGCTGATCATGCTGGTCATCGTGCTGTGGCGCCGTTCCCGGCCGCTCCTGCTCATCGACGACCACGTCACCATCCTGCCCACCGGCATCCGCTTCCCGCTCGACCAGCTCACACAACTCCAGCTCTACACCCTGCCCGGCCGCGGTACCTTCCTGGTCCTGCTGCCCGGGCACGTCACTCAGCGCTTCCCGGAAGACATGCGGGCCGTCGCCCCGTACACGGTTCGCTTCCCGGACGGCGGCGATCCCCAGCCGATCGAACTCGTCGACCTGATCCTGCGGAGAGCGCCCCGGGTGGGCGTCGACAAGCTCGGCACTGTGTAATCCTCCGGTTTCAGCGGTGGAAGCGAGGGGGTTCGATGCTTGTCGGCGCCGCCGCGACGCATGGCAAACATGTTCGGAAAAAGGGTTGACGGTGCCGCGCGGGGGCGATATGCTCGAACATATGAACGAGGGGGAGTCATGACGGTACAGCAACGCGTCGACCATGCGGTCACCCACATCACCACCGGCATGGCCACCCTCTCCGACGTCCTGGCCGACCCCTCCACCGTGGTCTTCGACGACGTTGCAGCCGGGATGAAGGACCTCGAGCAGGTCCTCGCCGCCAAGGCACGGATCGACGCCGCCTTCGCGTGGCTGGCCGATCACCACACCGCCGGCCGGCTCGTCGGCTCCACCAACGTGGTCGACTACCTCACCACCACCCTCGGGATCTCCCGGCGGGAGGCCCTGGCCCGCCTGCGGACCGGGGCAAGCCTCTACAGCCCACCGCCGCCACCCCCGGAACCCGAACCCGAGGACACCGAATCCGAGGAACAACGCCGCACCCGGGAGAAGGCCGAGGCGGAGCGCGCCGAACGGGAACGTCAACAACAGGAGGCCTCAAGGCGTAAAGCCGCCGACACGTCCGCCGAGATCCTGCGCATCATCGACCGGGAACTCACCGAGCTGGCCGATACCGCCGACCCGGGCCGTGCCACCCTCCACCATCAGGCACTCGAGGAATCCGCCCGCCGCACCCCGGAGGACCTGCGCGACTGGCTGCGCCGACAGGTCCACCTGGCCAACCGACACGCCACCCCCGACCCGCTCGCCGGCTACCGCCGCCGCAGCCTGCACATCGGGGAACCCGATGCGGACGGCAGCTGCACCATCCGCGGCCGGCTACCGGCCGCGGATGCCGCGATGCTCATCGCGGCCCTGGCCCCCGGGCTGCGCCCCGGCGCAGGCCTCGACGACCCCGACACCGCCGACACCCGCACCCGGGCGCAACGCCGCGTCGACCAGCTGGCGGTCATCCTCAACAGACACCTCGCGACCTCGCAGGCGGTCACCCGCTCCGGGGTCGGCTCGATCCTGCTGTCGGTCACCGCCGACGACCTGGAGAACATGTCGGCCTCGTCGACGTTTCCCACCAACACCGGCCACCGGCTGACCCCGGTGGATCTGCTGCGCCTGGGGGCCGCGAAGTTCGACGTCATGGTCCTGCACGACCATGATGGTCAACCCCTGGCCCTGGGACGCGGGCACCGGACAGCGAGTATGTTCCAGAAGATCGCCCTGTTCGCCGCCCAGGGGGTCTGCGGCTGCCCGGACTGCACCACCGCCGCGATCCACAACGACGCCCACCACCTCACACCCTGGACCAAGGGTGGGGTCACCGATCTGAACAACCTCACCCTGGTGTGCCCACCGCATCACGGGGACAACGATGATTCGCGTACCGGGGCCGGCAACAGGGGGTATCTCGACCGGTGCCCGGTCACCGGGAGGGTCGGCAGACGCGCGGGCCCGGGGCAGCCGTTGCGGTTCAACACCACCCAGGCGGCGGATGATGCCGCGGGGGCGCGGATCCGCCGACGCACACAACCACCCGACGACAACAAAGAAGCAGCATGATTCGGCCGCCGTTCCGGGGCGCTACGTCACTGCGCGATCACGTCTCAGGCCCCCGGTGCGCCCGCCGTGTGTTCGGGGTCCAGCTCCCATGCCTCGGCGAGGATGTCCATGCCGCGCATCGCCTCCGGCTCGGAGGTGGCCTGCAGGGAGATCATCAGCTCGTCGGCCTGGGCCGTCTCGGTGAACTCGGTCAGGTAGTCCCGGACCTGGTCACGGGTGCCCACGGCGGTGTAGCGCAGCATGTCGATGATCTGGCGCCCGTGGTGGGACTGGACGATCTCGTCGAGCTGGTCCTCGGTGAGGAACCTGCCGCGTCCGGCCATGGACCGGATGCGTTCGCGGTAGACACCCTCGAGCTGACGCACGGCGTCCTCCTGGGTGTCGGAGGCCGTGACGTTGACGGCGGCGATGACATAGGGCTCGGCAAGCTTCTCGGAAGGCTGGAAGTTCTCCCGGTAGGTCGCCACGGCCTGCTCCAGGTGGGTGGGCGCGAAGTGCGAGGCGAAGGAGTAGGGCAGACCAAGCTGGGCGGCCAGGCTCGCGCCGTACAGGGAGGAGCCCAGGATGTAGAGGGGGACGTTGGTGCCGACACCGGGGATGGCGTCCACACCCGGGATGCGGGAGCGGCCGGCCAGGTAGCCCTCGAGTTCCATGACGTCCTGCGGGAAATGGTCGGCGGCGTTGGCGTCGCGACGCAGCGCCCTGCCCAACGTGTTCATGTCTGTGCCGGGCGCACGGCCGAGACCCAGGTCGATGCGGTCGGGGTAGAGCTCCGCGAGCGTGCCGAACTGCTCCGCCACCACATAGGGGGAGTGGTTCGGCAGCATGACGCCACCGGAACCCAGTCGGATCTTCTCGGTTTTCGCGCCGATGTGGGCGATGAGCACCGCCGGGGCGGAGGAGGCGATGTGCTTCATGTTGTGGTGCTCGGAGTACCAGATGCGCGAGTACCCGAGCTCCTCAGCCCGCTGCGCCAGCGCCACGGAACGGGCCATGGACACCCGTGCGGTTTCGCCCGGGTAGATGTGGCAGAAATCGATGAGGGAGAGCGGGATCTTCGGGGCACTCAAGGTCAGGTCACCTTCCGGTTGGGGTCGTCTGTCACCACCACCCTACGGAAGATCTTACTATTGGCGTTCGAGGATACGGCGCACCGCCGCCAGCGGGATGTCCACCCAGTCGGGTCGGTTGTCGGACTCGTAGACGACTTCATAGAGGGCCTTGTCCAGCACGTACGCGTCCAACAGCGGGCCGGGCCCGACCCCGTAGCCCTCGAGGAAGGCGTCGGTGGCGGACTGGACCCAGGCCGCCGGGTCCTCGGGCCCCGCCCCGCCGGAGTGGGCGGGGAAGTGCGCGGCGTAGTCGAGGGACCGGATGATGCCGGCGACGTCGCGAAGCGGCGAGTCGGGGAGCCTGCGTTCGGCGAGGGGACGGGCGGGCTCGCCCTCGAAATCGATGAGCACGTAACTGTCCGGCGTGCGCAGCACCTGGCCCAGATGCAGATCACCGTGGATGCGCTGGACGTGGATGTCCTCGCCGGCCAACGCCGCGTACACGGCCCGGGCGTCATCGGCGAAGTCCGCCAGCACGGGGGCGCGTCCGACCAGATCATCGAGCTGCTGCGTGAGCCGGGCCCCCAGCTCGTCAGCGCCCACTCCCTCCGTCGGCAGCGCCCCCGCCAGCGCCTCATGGACGGCACGGGTCGCCTCGCCCAGCAGGGATGCCTCTGCGGCGAAGGAGGCGTCGAGGGTGGAGAAACCGAGCGCGAAGCGCCAGCCGTCGTCGGCCTCGGGGACGAAGTCCTGCACCATGGCCAGGGTGTGGTCGGTGCCGTCGATCTCCGCGGTCACCCAGCCGCGCACCGGGGCGACGTTCGGGCAGTCGGGAATCCGGGAGAGCAGCTCCACGTCCGGGTTCAGCCCGGCCTCCAGGTGGCGGAACACCTTGAGCATGCGGTCACCGACGATGAGCGAGGTGTTGGACTGCTCACCCTCGATGGCCTTCGCGACACCGGTGGGCAGGTTCTCGCCGTGTCGCCTGCCGACGCCCCCCTCCACCGCCTGGAGGTACAACTCCGGGGAGGTGGCGAGGACGTCGTGGCCGGCGGCGTCGACAAGCACCTGGTACAGCGAGTGCCTGCCGCCGTGGGCGACGCGGAGGATGAGGAGGCGGGCGGCGTCGGGAAGCGGAACCTCCCGGATGATCTCCACGTCATCGATGGGTTCCGATTTCGCGCCGTAGAAACGCGCCTGCGACAGCATGCGTGCCAGATCCATGATCACTCCTCGGAGATGTCGAACCAGAAGTAGGCGTGCGGGGCGAGCATGACCACCCACGGGTTTGTGCCGATCTCCGGGAAGCGCTCGCCACCCGAGAGCTCGCGGGGGATCACGCCGGCGAACTCCGAGAGATCCAGCGACACCGCCTGCGGACGATCCGACAGGTTGTTCACACACAGGATGGTTTCGTCCTTGTACTCGCGCAGGAACGTCAGCACGGTCTCGTTCTGCGAATCCACCTCCCGGTAGGTACCCAGGCCGAACGCCTTGTACTGCTGGCGAATATGGATCTGGCTGCGGATCCACTGAAGCAGGGAGTTGTCCCGGTTCATCTGGTTCTCGACGTTGATGGTCTGGTACCCGTACTGGTCATTCTGGATCGCCGGCAGGTACAGACGCTCGGGATCCGCCCGGGAGAAGCCGCCGTTACGGTCGTTGGACCACTGCATGGGGGTGCGCACACCGTCCCGGTCGTAGAGCCAGATGTTGTCGCCCATGCCGATCTCATCGCCGTAGTAGAGCACCGGCGACCCCGGCATCGAGAGCAGCAGCCCGTGCACCAGCTCCAGCTTGTTCCGGTCGCTGCCGACCAGCGGGGCCAGGCGACGACGGATGCCCACGTTCGCCCGCATCCGCGGATCCCGGGCGAAGTGCTTGTACATGTACGCGCGTTCCTCGTCCGTCACCATCTCGAGTGTGAGCTCGTCATGGTTGCGCAGGAAGATGCCCCACTGCGCGGACTTCGGGATCTCCGGGGTGTCCGCCAGGATCTCCGAGATCGGCGTGCGCGACTGCTTGTGCACACTCATGAAGATGCGCGGCATGACCGGGAAGTGGAAGGCCATGTGGCATTCGTCGCCCACCTCCGACTCGCCGAAGTACTCGACCACGTCCTCGGGGAGCTGGTTCGCCTCCGCCAGCAGCACGCGGCCCGGGTACTCGTCCTCGATGACGCCGCGGACCTGCTTGAGGAACTCGTGCGTCTCCTGCAGGTTCTCGCAGTTCGTGCCCTCCCGCTCGTAGAGGTAGGGGACGGCGTCCAGGCGGAAGCCGTCCAGGCCGAGATCAAGCCAGAAACGCATGGCGTCCAGCATCGCGGCGCGCACCGGCGGGTGGTCGTAGTTGAGGTCGGGCTGGTGGCTGAAGAAGCGGTGCCAGAAGTACTGCTTGCGCACCGGATCCCACGTCCAGTTGGACTCCTCGGTGTCGATGAAGATGACGCGTGCCTCGGAGTACCGGGTGTCGTCGTCACTCCAGACGTAGAAGTTGCCGTAGGGGCCCTCCGGGTCACGGCGGGATTCCTGGAACCATATGTGCTGATCGGAGGTGTGGTTCATCACCAGGTCCGAGATGACGCGGATGCCCCGTTTGTGGGCCTGGTCCATGAGCTCGACGAAGTCCTCGACGGTGCCGAATTCCGGCAGCACCTCGCGGAAGTTCCGGATGTCGTAGCCGCCGTCCTTCAGCGGTGAATCGTAGAACGGGGGCAGCCAGATGCAGCTGATGCCCAGCCATTCCAGATAGTCGAGCTTCTCCGTCAGGCCGCGGAAGGAGCCGGATCCGTGGCCTTCTGCGTCGTAGAAGGCGCGCACGAGGACCTCGTAGAAGACGGCCGTCTTGTACCACTCGGGTTCGGGGCGCTCCCAGGGTGCTTCGCCGGGGGCCGGGGTCGGGGTGGGGTACTCCGTGGCCTCGTGTTCGAGGATGTAGCCCTCGGCATTGGTCGGCGGCCGTTCGATCGGCAGGTCAGCCGGCTCGTAGTGCAGGGGCTCCGGTTCGGGGCCGACGCCCAGTGGGCCCATGGACAGGCCGGGGCCCTGGGGGCCGGTCGTCGAATCGGAGACTCCTTCGCCACGCGGGGCGTCGATGGTCGGATCGTCGTGTCGGTCATCGGTCATGGATCCCAGGGTAGGGAATTGGCCGGAGCGCCGCAGGGCGGTCGGGGGAGACGGGAGCGGAGGACACCGGTCCGGGGCATCGTATTTCCTGACTGGCACCCACATAAAAGCCCAGTTCGTGCGGGAAATGCCGACGGAAAATGTCACAAGATACGACGCCCTGCCCGAGGTGGGGAAGCTCCCTAGGCTTCCAGCCCGGCGAAGGCCTTCTCCAGGCGTTCGCAGGCCTCCTCGAGGATCTCCCGGGAGGTGCCGAAGTTCAGCCGGGCGTGGTGCAGCCCGCCGGGGCCGAAGTGGAGACCGTCGTTGAAGGCGACCCGGGCGTTCTCGCGGAGCCAGATTGCGGGGCGCTCGAGCTGCCCGATGGCGGTTCCGGAGAAGTCCAGCCACATCAGGTAGGTGGCCTCCGGATTGCTCACCGTGAGGCCGGGTACGCGCCTGGGCAGCTCGGCGACTAGCCAGTCGCGGTTGGCACGCAGGTAGTTGATCTGCTCGTCGAGGAAGTCCCCGCCCTCGCGGTAGCAGGCGATCGCAGCCCAGATGCCGATCGTGGAGACGCCGTCCTTGGCCACGCCGGTCATCGTGTTCCAGACGGCCAGGTCAGCGGGGTTGGTGAAGAACATCTGCGCGCACTTCAGGCCGGCGATGTTCCAGGCCTTGGAGGTGGCGGTGACGGTGACGCACACCCGGGCGGCGACGTCACTGACTCCGGCTGCGACGACGTGCTGGCCGTCGAAGACGAGCGGGGCGTGGATCTCGTCGACGAGGACGCGGGCGTCGTAACGCTCGGCGAGATCGCACAGCTCGACCAGGAACTCGCGGGACAGCGTGTACCCCAGGGGGTTGTTGGGCGAGCACAGGACGATGGATCCGGCGCCCCCGGCGAAGGCCTTCTCCACGTCCCCGAGATCGATGCCGCCGTAGGCGTCGACGGGCACGAGCTCACGACGCACGGTCTCCGGCAGCTCGAGGAAGGGCGGGTACGCGGGCACCGGGACAATCACCGCGGAGTCGGGGCGGGTCATGTACTCGATGGCCAGCGCCAGGCCACGGACGACATCCGGGACCGCGACCACCATTGCGGGGTCGGGCCGCCAGCCGTAGCGTTCCTGGTAGAAGTCGGCCAGCGCCTCGGGCAGGTCCGAGGTGGCGGGGGTGTAGCCGAAGGACTCCCGGTCGATGGCGTCCATGATCGCCTGCTTCACGGGCGTGCAGGTGAAGAAGTCACTCTCCGCGATCCACAGGGGGAGGACGTCCTCGCCGTAGACGGTCCATTTGCGGGTGCGGCGGTCTTTGAGCTGCTCAAGGGTGGGGAACTGCATGCCACCACGTTAGTACTGTTCGGATTCCTCGTGCTCCTCGGCACCGTCGACCACGAGGCCGTACTTCTTCAGACGCGCCCGGTCTGCGGCCGAGGACGAGGCGGTGAGCTGGAGGAGCTCGGCGTAGATGCCGCCGGAGGAGGCGAGCTGGTCGGGGGAGCCGATCTCGTCGACCACGCCTTCGCGCAGGGTGATGATCTTGTCGACGCCCGCGATCGTCGACAGGCGGTGCGCGATGATCACCGTCGTGCGGTTCTTCATCAGTTCGTCCAGGCCGGCCTGGACGGCACGCTCGGACTTGGTGTCGAGGGCGGAGGTGGCTTCGTCGAGAAGCAGGATCGGTGCGTCCTTGAGCATCGCGCGCGCAACGGCGACGCGCTGCTTCTGGCCACCCGACAGGCGCAGGCCGCGCTCGCCGATGACGGTGTCGTAGCCGGCGGGGAAGCGGGTGATGAAGTCGTGCGCGTTGGCGCGCCGGGCGACCTCGAAGACCTCCTCGTCGGTGGCGTCGGGGCGGCCGTAGGCGATGTTCTCGCGGATGGTGCCGGAGAACAGCGACGCCTCCTGGAACACCACACCCACGCTGGCACGCAGCTCGGCGGCCGAGAGGTCGGAGACGTCGCGGCCGCACACCCGCAGGTTGCCGTCGGAGACTCGGTACAGACCGAGCAGCAGGTTGACCAGGGTGGACTTGCCGCCGCCGGATTCGCCGACGAGCGCCACGGTCTCGCCCTCGTCCGCCCGGAAGCTGACGTCCCGGATTACCGGCTCGCCGGGGAGGTAGGAGAAGGAGACGTCGTCGAACTCGATGACCGGCGCGCCTGCGATCGGGGTGAGCGGAGCGGTCGGCGCCGGATCGAGCTCCGGGACGCCGGAGGCTTCGGTGGCGGCGATGAGCTGGGTGTTGGCGGTCGGCTCGAACTCCTCCTCCATCACCTTGAAGTAGTCCTTCGAACCTGCGACGGCCCGCTGGGCGGCGTCGACGATCCAGCTCATCATGAACACCGGCTGCTTGGCCATGTTCACCAGCTGGATGAGCATGACCATGTCGCCGAGCGTGAAGTGACCGTTGATCGTGCGGAAGAACAGCACCAGGTAGATGCCGAAGAAGATGACGTTCAGCGCCGCGCCGCGGGCGGTGTCCATGGTGTGCCACCAGCGGGACTGCGGGCGGGTGATCTCCACGGTCCTGCCGTAACGGGTTCCGAAGCTGTCGAGCTCGCGGACCTCGGAGACGAAGGACTTGACCACCTTCACCTGGCCGATGACCTCGGCGAAACGGCCGTTGGCCTGGTCGATCTGCTCGTTCTTCTGGCCCTCCAGCTTCTGCCAGCGCTTGGAGGTCAGCGTGGTCAGCCACATGTAGAGGGGGAAGAGCATGGCGAGCAGGATCGTCAGCGGCCAGTAGTACCAGGCGGTGATGACGAGGACGGCGACCACCTGGATGAGCATGGGGAAGAAGCTGTTGGAGAAGGACTGCAGGAACTGCGTGATCGAGGTGATCGAGCGGTCCAGGCGGGCGATGACCGTGCCGGTGACCTGATTGTCGAAGTACCTCTGCGGCAGCGCCAGGAGTTTCGCGTAGTAGCGGGTCGACAGGATCTGCCGCATCCGCATGGCCATGACGTCACCGATGTAGCCGCCGATGTTGTTCATGGCGGTGTTCGCCAGGTCGGAGACCAGCAGGCCGACGGCCAGCAGCAGCAGAGTGGTGGTCACCTCGGTGACGGTGGTGTCACCCTGCAGCGTGGACACGATCGTGTTGGTGGCCTCACGCAGGATGAACGGGGACACCAACCCGAGGGCAGCCGCCACCGTGGAGATGAGCACCACCCCGAGGTAGAAAGGCCACAGGGCGGAGGCGCTCCGGAGGATACGGGCGAGTGAGTTCAATGTGTGGGACTTTCCGTCTTCTATCGTTGTCCGGCCGGCGGGCGGCCGTTGTCCGGCCGGCCGCCGGCCGATGTGAAATGTATTCGCGCCGACATGCCTGGATACACGCGCGTGGACTCAGGCGCTGGTTAGACTGATGGGCAGTCGGGGACGCTTCCCCTGAACATCCTAGGCCGGAACGAAACGGAGGCACCGTGAGACGACACCGCCCAGGCATCAGCGCCATTGTAATTCTCGCCACTGCACTGCTGGTCACCGCTTGTGGTGGCAGCGGTGGCGATGGGGGCGCAGAGGAGTCGCTCGAGGTCACGGCCTCGGAAACCCCTGTGGCGCAGGCACGTCAGGTTGAGCCCAAGGTCGCCGAGCGACTCCGCGGCGCAACCACCGATCCCGGGCTCAACGTCGACTGGACCTATCAGGGAGTCCGGTCCGGACAGATCAGCGGCAGCGTGGTGACCGTTCTGGTGCACAACCTCAACGACGAACCCCTCTCGCCAGCCGACATTCCCCAGCCGACACTGACCTACAACTCGGGTGGTGGCACCATGGTCGAGGCCACCCCCATCACCAACGAGGACGCCATCCTGCCCCTCGGCCTCGACCTTCCGCTCGGCGCCGGCGCCTCCACCAACCTCCGGTACGCGTTCGAGGTCAGCCCGGGCAACCTGTGGGACGCGAAACTACAGGTGGGCAACGTGATTTTCGAGGGAAACCTCAACTTCTGACCCCCTCCCCGGAAACTTTCCGGAGCCAGGGAACCGGCGGGCACTATTCGGAGTCTAAGTGTGTCGGGTGCGGAAATTCCCCGCACCCTCGACCACCACCCGAGGGGACCCCATGCCCGCCCGCCGACTCCTGTCCATCGTCCTCGCGGCGTTGACGCTCACCGCCTGCTCACCGGACGCCCCGCTTATCGACGCCCCGCCGTCCCCGGTCACCGCCGAACCCGTGGCCCAGCCCCTCGAGCTGGGGGACTTCGATCCCGAGGGCGACTTCGAGGTGTTCAACCCGTGCACCGAGATCCCCGCAGACGTTCGTGCGGCCGCGGGTTTGGGGGAACCTGTCCGAGACCCTGCGTATGACGGAGATCGGTCGGTTCGTTGCTCCTTCTACCCGCTCCACACTTCGTCGCAAGGTTTCTACTCCCTGACCGGAGACAGGGTACCGCTCAGTCGTATCGAGGAAAGAGGTTTGCTTCTTTCGCCAACCGCCGATTCAACCCTTCCGGGTGTGTATCTCCATCACATGGGGTCCGGGGTGCCGGATGAATGCAGTGCGGCAGTACACACCAATCGTGGTCGGTTCATCGTTCAATTCACCGAAATCTCATCGACGCAGGGGCGTGATGTGCTCTGTGCGCTCAGCATCGAAAAACTAGAAAGTATCTACCATCACTGGGGGGAAAACAATGGAGATGTTGATCGATCATGACTCAATTCTCGGGGGCGTCAAAAGACTGGAGGCCATCGGTTCCCAAGCCCGAGAGGCTGCCAGCGAAGCGAGCCAGGGGACGCTGAACGGCAGCTTTTCTGGAGTCTCTGGCCTTGACCAGCTCGGCGGGGGCCACGGAGGCGTCATCAATGGGGGAGCCGGGTCAGCGATTACGGTGCTGACTTCATACGTGGAACAGGTCGAGTGGCTGAGCGGGGCGCTGGCTGCCAGCTACCAGGCGCTGACAGGGCAGAACGCGTTTGTGGCGCGGGGCATGGACATTGCTGATGAGGGTGGTGCTGTCGGTGCGGACGCGGTGAGCTTCCCGGCGCGGCCGCACCCTCGCTTCGAGAACTTCAGTTTCATGCCGCCCATGGTGGTGCCGGCGTTGTCGATCGAACAGTTGTCGGCGGATTTCTCGGCGACCAGGATCGCGGAGTGCGTCGCGGCGTCGAGGTTGTGGCATTCGTTGTCCGCGGAGACCGCGGCAATCGCTCAGAGTCTGGATGCGGTGGCGCAGGACCTGTCGGGGAGCAACCGGGGAGAGGTGATTGAGGCGGCGATCGACAAGATTGCCCAGGTGGCTCGGGCGGGGGAGACCTTCGCGCAGAACTCTCAGATCATGGGTTCCTCGGTGGAACGGCTCTCGGCGATCAAGCAGGACGGTGCGCTGAAGGTGAACTTCACCCGTGCCGCACTGGCCGCGATCGTGGACCCGGTGCAGAGGACGGCCGCCGAGCAGTCTTTCCTGCAGTCCTTCCCCGCTATGTACATGCCCTCGGTGGCCACGGGTATCCCGCCGATCCGCAATCTCATGGTGATGGACCCGACCGCCGATGGTGGTGGCGACATTGCCCTGGGTATGAACGACGTGGCGGGGAAGGGGTCGAAGCATGATGCCAGCGGTCACCGGCCGGCCGGGGCAGCGCTGGAGGCGGTCACGTCGATGCAGCAGGCGATGGGTGCGGGGGACTTCGGGACGGTGCAGTCCGGCGTCGATGGTCTGGCCGGGGTGAACGGCGGAGAATTCGTGCAGGCCGGGGACCTGGGTACGACGACGGCCTCGACGGGAACCTTGCCTGCGCCCTCACCGGTCGGTTCGATGGGGGCACCGTCCTTCGGCGCGGGTGGAGCACCCACCCTCGGCAGCGGTCCGGTAGGCAGCGGTCCGGTCGTCGGTGGGCTGGGGCCGATGGGTGGGTTGGGGAATGTGGGCAATGCCGTCACGACGGCCGCCGGGGCAGGCCGTGGTCCGGTGTCGTTCGGAGGAGGTATGCCGTCGGCCGGCGTGCCGGGTGGCGTCGGGGCCGTGGGTGCTGCCCGCCCGGGGCGCGTTGGGGGCATGGGTGTCGGAGGGGCAGGCGGGTCGGGTGCGGTATCGCGACTCTCAGCCGGGACTCCGGGCACATCACTCACCGGAACGTCGGCGGGTGCGGGGTCCGGGGCGGGCGTCGCAACGCGGATGTCGGCGGGAACACCTGTACCGGCCGGCACTCCGGTGGCTGGCGGAACCTCGGTGGCTGCGGGGACGGGGGCGGCGTCGAGAAGCACGGGCGTGCAGTCCGGCCGCGGGATGATGCCGATGATGGGTGCGCCCATGATGGGGCAGGGCCAGTCGAAGTCGGCGAAGGTCAGGAATGTGACGTCGTCGGTGGAGGAGGACGACAACGTGGCGGCGCTGCTCGGTGAGCGGCCGCCGGTGGTGCCCGGTGTGATCGGGGCCTGGGCCCGCGGTTGACCTCGGTGAAAGCCGGGTAGTGGAGTGCCGTGGGTTCTGGGTAGGGTTGGGGCATGAATGACGACGTTGAACTGGTGGTCCTGGCAGACGAGCGGGGGCAGGCCATCGGTACCGCGCCGAAAGCCACGGTCCATACCCGGGACACCCCGCTGCACTTCGCCTTCTCGTGTTATCTGCTCGACGATGATGGTCGTCTGCTGCTGACCCGTCGGGCGCTGAGCAAGAAGACCTGGCCCGGTGTCTGGACGAACAGCTTCTGCGGACACCCCGGCCCGGGGGAGAGCCGCGAAGAGGCGATTGTCCGGCGGAGCGTCGAGGAACTTGGTTTCGCGGAGGGGGCTGTCGGTGACATCGTCACGGTGCTGCCGGAGTTCCGTTACCGCGCGGTCGATTCCAGCGGCATCGTGGAGAACGAGTTCTGCCCCGTCTTCGTCGCCCGACTCAAGAGCGGCGAGCAGGCGGATCCTGTGGTCGAGGAGATTGATTCCCTGGCGTGGGCGGATCCGGCGTCGGTGATCGCGGCCGTTGACGCCGCTCCCTTCGCGTTCAGCCCCTGGCTGGTGGAGGAGCTGGCGGATCAGCGTCTGCGGGACGCGATCCTGGGCAGGTAGCTCACCCCGTCCAACACCGGCCGCTAGGCCGGGCGATGGAACACCGAGGGTTCCATCTGGTCGAAGACAGGCACGATGTTCTCCCGGAACCAGGCGAGGAACTCCCCGAGGTTCCCGTCCCTGTGGCCGGGGGTGGCGGCGTCCCAGCAGGTGGTGTCCAGGATGAAAAGGCTCATGGGGAGCGTGAGCATGGGCTCTCCGTAGCCCTCGAAGAAGGATGTCATGACCTTCTTCAACCAGGGGACGTCGTAACCACAGGCCGAGAAGGTGGTGCTCTGCAGGGTGGCCAGATCATGGAACGGGGATCCCATGGGGATGCGTTCCCGGCGGGGGAGCCGGACGTCGCCCTCCCAACCGCCGACGACACAGCGGCCGTCCTCCAACCAGATGTGTTTGGCCGTGAGGTTGCCGTGGATCCGTTGGATGAGCATCTCGCCGGTGAGGCTGCGGTAACTGTCGCGGATCCAGGGGGCATGTTCTGCCAGGGCGGGCTCGCGGGAGACGAAACCGGCCAGGCGCTCCTCCAGACGCCGGCCGATGGCCTGGGCGGGCACCCACCTGTAGGGGAATGCCATGAGGAGGGAATCATGGACGTAGCGGATGGTCCGCCCCACCGCCAGTGAGTCTTCGTGGGAGAAGTACTGGGCCCTGATGCGGCTGGCGGACATGTCGTGGCCCGTGATGCCGGTGGGGATCCGGCGGATGGTACCCAGGGTGTAGCGGTGCCCGTGGACCTCCACCTCGATGCGCCCGACGAGTTCGGGGGCGTGGGGTCCGATGAGGTCGCTGAGCATCTCCAGTTCGGAGGTGTCCGTGGGCCAGGCGCGGCGGTAGCTGGTGAGCATGAATTTCTCGGCGCCGTCCCCGTCGACGAGGACCATGTCGATGTGGTGGTCGGTGTGGGTTGTCGCCCGACATGTCAGGTCGGGCGGGATCCCGCCCCGGAAAAGGCCGGCGCCGAGCGTTTCACCGCGGGTGAGGGCCGCCCCGAATTTTCCGGCGAGGTCGTCGAGGGGGTGATGGCCGGCGTCGTCGAGAAAGTACTGGTACAGGGAATCATCGTCAGGGGTGCCTGTGGTCATGAGGACGTGGACGCCACCCGGAACGGGAGTGGAGATGACCCGGGAGAGGTTGGCGGGGTCCGGCGGCCTATCCACCGGACCGGCTGTTCCGGTGGAGGGTTTCCCCTCTGATATCTCCATTGATCAGGCCTTTCACCTAGCTGGGCTGAATGCCTCCCGGACCATTTTCAGCGTATCTGTAGCCAATGTTACGCCATTGGTTGCGATGTTCAGTATTGTGGCATGTCTTCCCGTGGTCGCGCTGTACCTTTTCCAGTCGGGGGTGCCCCCGCGGACGAAGTCCACAAACAGGGCGCGGATTGCACCCGTTTGCATGGCGGGGTCCAGGCCGAAGATCTGCGGAATCTCCTCGCAGTGCAGGGCGGGGCGGGAATCGGCGATGAATTCGGCCACCCACACCGGTCCCGGCGCCTCGTCGGCGGCCTGGGACACCCAGCGTCGGTTCGCGGAATCGCCGATGAGTCGGCCCATGGGTCGGTCCGGGTCCAGCGCCAGAGCGGAACGCAGGTACTCGGTGACCGATCCGCGTACCCCCATGCGTCGGGCCAGGAGCCGGACCATCGTCGGCCCCAGGCCCTTCGCGTCGATGGCGCGGCCGATGGGCATGTCGTAGTGCTCGTCGCGGGTGGAGGTGAGCAGAATCGGCAGGTCGGCCAGTTCGGAGCCGTCGAAACCGGCGGGGCCGAGCGCCATGTCCAGGCCCTGGACGGCGCGGAACCGGTTGTAGGCACGCTGCAGAACCGCCGGCTTCTCCTCCGCCAGCCGGGTCAGCGATGCGCGGGTCACCGGCTTGCCCAGCGCCATGCGGAGGGATCCCCTGCGCTTCTCGAAGCTCTCGCGGGGGAAACACGGCGACATGGCGAGGATGCGTCGGAAAGCGCCACGGTAGTGGTCCCGGCGGGCGAGCCACAGCGCGGCGGTGGCGCCGGCGGACTGGCCGACCAGGGTGACGTTGGTGGGGTCGCCGCCGAAGGCCTCGATGTTGTGCTGCACCCACTCCAGGCCGAGCTGGCAGTCGTCGATGCCGCGGAAATGGTTCGGTTCGTCGTCGTGGAACCGGGCGAAGCCCTCGAGTTTCACCCGGTAGCCGATGTGCACGGTGATGATGCCCTCGCGCGCATTCGGCGCGCCGTCGGCCCGGCGGTCGCCGTGGGTGCCGTGCTCGAAGCGTCCGCCGTGGATGTACACCACCACGGGAAGATCACTGAGCGCCTTTGCATCGGCCGGCGCGACGATCGACAGGGCGATGCGCTCGGGGCGGTGAACGGTGGCGTCGACAAGCTCCCGGAGGTCGCGGGGGATGCGCCGCGCGTCCTCGAACGGGCCGGGGATGACGGAGTAGGGGATCGAGTGGAAACGGACGATCTCCCCGTCGCTCACGCCGGTGATCCTGCCTGCGGCGCAGGTGACGGTCACACGCTCTTGGTCGGTCATGCACCTCACGCTACTACCATCGAATGGCATGACTTCAAACCCGTTGCTCGCCCCCTCGACCCTGCCGTACCAGCTGCCCGACTTCCGGGCGATCCGCCTCGAGCACGCCGTGGCGGCCTTTGACGCCGCGCTGGCGGAACAGCGCGCCGAGATCGCCGCCATCACCGCCAACCCGGAGGCCCCCACGTGGGCCGACACGGTGGAGGCGCTGGAGTCCTCCGGCGCGACCCTCGACCGCGTCACCGCCTGGCTGTTCAACCTGCAGGGCACCGACTCTGACGAGGAGATGGACGCCGCCATCTCGGAGATCGTGCCGCGCCTGTCCGCGCATTCGGATGCGATCTACCAGGATGAGGCCCTCTACCAGCGGCTCATCGACACCCCCGTGCCCGACGACGCCGAGTCCGCCCGCCTCCACGAGCTGCTGCTCCGTCGTTTCACGCGTCGCGGCGCCGGCCTGGACGCCGCCGACAAGGCCCGCCTGGCGGAGATCAACCAGCGCCTGAGCACCCTCTCGGAACAGTTCGGGCGCAGCCTGCTCGCGGACACCAGGGAGCTCGCGGTGCTTTTCAGCGACCCCGCCCAGCTCGCCGGCCTGTCCGGGTCCCGCATCGCCTCCGCGAAGGCCGCCGCCGAGGAGGCCGGCAAGGAGGGCTGGCTGATCCCCATCGAGCTGCCCACCGTCCAGTCCGATCAGCTCGTCCTGTCCTCGCCGGAGGCGCGGGCCGCGCTCTACGAGGCGTCCCAACGCCGTGGCGTGGACTCCAACCGGGCCAACCTGCTGGAACAGGTCCGCCTGCGTGCCGAGCGCGCCCGTCTCCTCGGCTATGACACCCACGCCGACTACGTCATCGCCGAGGAGACCGCAGGCACCGCCGAGGCCGCCCGTACGCTGCTCTTCGACCTCGCACCGGCCGCCGCCGCCAACGCCGACGCCGAGCGCAAGCTCGCCGGGGAACTCGCCGACGAGGACCTCGCCGCCGCCGACTGGCCCTACTGGCAGGCCAAGGTCCGCGAGCGCGACTACTCCCTGGACGAGGAGGAGCTGTCGAAGTACTTCCCGCTCGAGCGCGTGCTCGTCGACGGCGTCTTCCACTCCGCCCACCTCCTCTACGGCATCACCGTCACCCCGCGCGAGGACCTCGCCGGCTACGCCGAGGGCGTGCGTGTCTGGGAGGTCACGGACGCTGACGGTGAGGGCCTGGGCCTGCTGCTCACCGACTACCGGGCACGTCCCGCCAAGCGGGGCGGGGCGTGGATGAGCTCCTTCGTCCGCCAGTCGCAGCTGCTGGGCACCCGCCCGGTGGTGGTCAACGTCATGAGCATCACCCACCCCGTCGACGGCTCCCAGCCGCTGCTCACCATCGACCAGGTGACCACCCTGTTCCACGAATTCGGCCACGCCCTCCACGGCCTGCTCTCGAACGTCCGCTACCCCACGCTGGCCGGCACCAACGTCCCCCGCGACTGGGTGGAGTTCCCCTCCCAGATCAACGAGAACTGGGCCTTCGAACCGGAGATCGTCCGCAACTACGCCCGCCACGTCGACACCGGCGAGACTATCCCCGCCGCCCTCCTCGAGTCCGTCACCGCCGCCCGCCAGTTCGGCCAGGGCTTCGCCACCTCCGAGTACCTGGCGGCCGCGATCATCGACCTGGCCTGGCACTCGCTCACGCCGGAGCAGGCGGCGCGGGTGGGGGAGGACGCGGTGTCCATAGGCAGGTTCGAACAGGAGGCACTCGAGGAGGCCGGCCTGCTGGTCGACGAGCTCGCCCCCCGCTACCGGTCGACCTACTTCAACCACATCTTCGGCGGCGGCTACTCCGCCGGCTACTACTCCTACCTGTGGGCCGAGGCCCTCGACGCCGACGGCTTCGACTGGTTCTCGCAGCAGCCGGACCTGCGTGCCGCCGGCGCGAAGTTCCGCGAGCACATCCTCTCCCGCGGCGCCTCCGTGGACTACGGCGACGCCTTCCGCACCCTGCGCGGCCGCGACAAGGACGTCACCCCGCTGCTGCGCCGCCGTGGACTCGCGGGCGTGTCGCTGGGGTAGATTGAGGGCCCATGGACGCCATACTCTCCGCGCCCCTGTGGCTGCAGGTGCCGTTGGTGATGGTCATCGCAGTCCCGTTGGCCACCATCGCCGCCGTCGCCCTGGTCCGGCTTGTCGACGCAGTCTTCCTCGCCGGAGAGCGCGCCTGGCAGGCCACCGCCGCTCCCGAGCGCACGGACGACTAAGGTGACTGCCTAATTGTCGATTCACCGCAACCAGGAAGGTGCTGCCACCATGGCGAACCCCGAGGAACTGCGCAAGCAGGACCAGAAGCTGCCCAAGGCCAAGCGCAAGTACCCCCAGTCGCGGGTCACCCAGTCGCTGTGGATCCTGCTCGCCATCGTGCTCATCGCCTGGCTGATCAGCCTGATCTAGCCGCGCCGGGAGGCCTCCGCGATGCGGTGGAACAGGTCCACCCCGGCGAGGTCCTCGATGAGGACGGGGGCGCCGTCGCCGTCGCACAGGGGGATGCACCAGTTGGGGTACTGGTCACGGGTGGTGCCGGGCTGATTCTGGGCACGGACGTCACCGACCATGTCCACCAGTGAGATGCAGTTCAGCGCCGAGGGGGTGTGGGCGATGAAGCGGTGGATGCCCTCCATGAGTGTGTGGATGTCCCCCCGCTCCGCACGCTCCAGACCCTCGAAGCTGGTCTCGGCCAGTTCGGTGCCCTCGAAGCAGCCGGTCTCCCGGACACGGTCGAGAACCTCGGCCTGCCAGTCGAGGTCCTCGGCGTGCTCCTCGGCGACGTCGCGGGTGAACAGCCCCAGGCGGTCACGGAGCGTGATGTGCTCGCCGGCCAGCAGTGCCGCCGTGGGAGGCAGGTCATGCGTGGTCACGGAGGTCAGCGCCAGCTGACGGTACTCGTGCTGCAGGCGCGGGCCCTCGACGGTGGGGGAGCCCTCGAACCACAGGATGGAGGTGCCCATGACGCCCTTGTCCGCCAGGACGTCCTGGACCCACGACTCGAAGGTGCCCAGGTCCTCGCCCACGACGACCGCCCCGGCGCGCTCGGCCTCCAGCGCCAGGATGCCCACCAGTGCCTCATGATCGAAGCGGATGTAGGTACCGGTGCTCGGGTGCTGCATGCGCGGCATGACGAACAGGCGGAACAGGCCCAGGACGTGGTCGACACGGATGCCGCCCGAGTGGCGCAGCACCGTCGAGAGCAGGTTGCGCCACGGACGGTAACCGGCCTCGGCCAGGCGCTCCGGGTGCCACGGCGGCTGGGACCAGTCCTGGCCGTGCTGGTTGTAGTTGTCCGGCGGGGCGCCCACCGACACGTCGGGGGCGAGCCAGGGCTCGAGGTTGTGGGCGTCGGCGCCACCGGGGTGGACGCCCACGGCCAGATCGGCCATGATGCCGATCTTCATGCCGGCGGCCTTGGCGCGGGCCTGCGCAGCGGCGAGCTGCTCGTCGCAGAGGAACTGCAGCCACATGTAGAAGTTGATCAGCTCACCCACGGGCGGCACGATCGCGTGGGCACGCGGGGCATGGATCTGCTCGATCTCCCGCTGGGCGCACCAGGACGCGAAGTCGACCAGGCCCTGGCCCTCGCGCTCGATGTAGGCACGGAACTCCGCCTCCCGCTCCGGCGTGCGGCCGCGGGCGTGCATCTCGTGGAGGACGTCGAGCTTCGCCTGGTAGACGGGGTTACGTTCGATGAGCTCGCCGGAGCGGTTGAGCTCGTGGAGTTCCTCGCCGAGCTCGAGGACGTCGGCACGCGTCTCCTCGCTCAGCTGGGACAGCTCCGGGACGTCCTCGATGCGCAGGTAGATGGGGTTGATGAAGCGGCGGGTGGTCGGCAGGTAGGGCGAGTCCTCGGCCGGCGGGAAAGGCTCGGCGGCGTGCATCGGGTTGACCAGCAGGAAGTCCGCCCCGGCCTCCTTGGCCAGGACCTCGGCGAGCAGGCCCATGTCGTGGAAGTCGCCGATGCCCCAGGAGTTCTCCGAACGCACCGAGTACATCTGGGCCATCACGCCGGTGGTCGGCTCGTTGACGTACACGTCGGTGGTGGACAGGCGCGCCGGGGTGATGATCAGGGCGCACTCGTGGCGGGAGTCACCGGACACCAGCTCGATGGTGTGCCAGCCCAGCGGAAGATCCGCGGGGAGGCGGAACGTCGCCTCGCCCCATTCCTGCCCTAGGACGGTGACCGGCGGGTTCCAGTTCTCCTCCTGCTGGACCCCGCAGGTGGAGCCGTCCTCCAGGATGATGCGCACCTCCGCCGCCGCCCCGTGGTGGACGTGGACGTTGAAGGTCCGGGCGTCGCCCGCCACGGCCACGACGCTCGGCGGCAGCGGCCGGACGGCCTGGGCCTGGCGGTGCGCGGCGAGGGCGGATTCCAGCTCGGCGGTATCGGGGGTGTCGGAAAGCGGCACACCGAGGGCACGCAGCGTCTTCAGCAGGGTGTCCTCGGTGACGATGATCTCTTCACCGTCGCTGGCGGTGTAGCGCGTGGCGACGCCGTGGGCGTCCGCGAGTTCTCTCAGCACGTCCTGGTTATTCACACCGGTCATCCTGCCACCCTGATGGATGTTTCGCTGCAACTCGGGGCTTGTGGTCACCATGTCCGACCCCCGAGGTGGGACCCCAGGGGTAGCGTTGTGAGTTGAACAACACTGATTTCCGACGCGAGAGGAAGTACCCGTGCAGGAGTTCCACACCCCGGCCGAATACGACATCGCCCCCGGCGAAACCTGCCTGACCGCCATGCTCGACACCGCCAGGCGCTACCCGCACGGCGTGATGTTCACCCGCCCCGCCAATTTCGAGTGGGTCAACGTCACCTCCGCGGAGTTCGTCGCCGAGGTGTACGCCGTGGCCAAGGGGCTCCTCGCCTCCGGAGTGCAGGCCGGTGACCGCGTGGCGCTGATCTCCGCGACCCGTTACGAGTGGTCGCTCCTCGACTTCGCCATCTGGGCCGCCGGGGCCGTGAGCGTCCCGGTGTACCCCTCCTCCTCGCTGTCGCAGATGCAGTGGATCATCGAGGACTCGGGTGCGGTGCTCGCCATCACCGAGACCCGCGACCACACCGAGCTCATCTCGCACCTTGTTCTGCGGGAGGACGGCACCCCGGGCCTGCAGGATTCCCCCTCGCAGCTGCGCCGGGTCCTGGAGATCAACTCCTCGGCCATCGCGACCCTCAAGTTCGAGGGCCGCGAGATCCCCTCGGAGGAGATCGATGCGCGCATCGCGCACACCGGCACAGATGATCTGGCCTCGCTGGTCTACACCTCCGGCACCACCGGCCGGCCCAAGGGCTGCCGGCTGACCCACCGCAACTGGCTGGCCGAGGTCCGCGGGATCCTCACCGCCCCGGTCGGCGGGATCTCCCGTCCGGGCACCCGGGCGCTCACCTTCCTGCCCATGGCGCATGTCCTGGCCCGCGCCGTCTCCCTCGCCCTGGTCGTCGGCGGCGCCACCCAGAACCACTGGTCGGACTTCTCCACCCTGTCCGTGGAATTCGCCCGCTCCCGCCCGAACCTGATCCTCGGCGTGCCGCGCGTATTCGAGAAGGTGCGCAACTCTGCCGCCGGGAAGGCCGCCGACGCTGGTCCGCTGAAGGCGAAGATCTTCGAGCGGGCCGAGAAGACGGCCATCGAGTACTCCCGCGCGCTGGACATGCCGGAGGGCCCGTCGCGGGCGCTCGTCGCGAAGCGGAAGCTCTACGACAAGCTCGTCTACTCCAAGATCCGCGCCGCGGTCGGTGACTCCGTGAAGTACTGCATCACCGGCGGTTCCGCCATGAGCCACGACCTCCTGCACTTCTTCCGCGGCATCGGCATCCCCATCTACGAGGGCTACGGGCTCACCGAGACCGCAGCCGCAGCCGCCGTGGATTTCGAGGACCAGAAGATCGGCAGCGTCGGCCGCCCGCTGGGTGGCGTGACCATCCGCATCAACGACGCCGGTGAGATCCTGATCAAGGGCCCCATCCTCTTCGACGGCTACTGGAACAACGACGAGGCCACGGCGGAGTCCATGGAGGACGGCTGGTACAACACCGGCGACCTCGGCGAGCTCCTCGACACCGGCCACCTGGTGATCACCGGACGCAAGAAGGACCTCATCGTCACCGCCGGCGGCAAGAACGTCTCGCCCGGCCCGATGGAGGATTCACTGCGGGCCCACCCGCTGATCTCCCAGGCGATGGTCGTCGGCGACGGCAAGCCCTTCATCGGCCTGCTGGTCACCCTCGACGAGGATGCGCTGCAGCGCTGGAAGCTCAACCACAACATCCCGGAGGGCAAGTCCATCCAGGACCTGGCCACTGACCCTGCCCTGCGTGCCGAGATCCAGGACGCCATCAACATCGTCAACGCCACCGTCTCCCACGCGGAAGGCATCCGGAAGTTCTACATCCTCGACCGGGACCTCTCCGAGGAGGAGAACGAACTCACCCCGACGATGAAGGTCAAGCGCAACGTGGTCACCCAGCGTTATGTCGAGGCCATCGACCACCTCTACAAGCGCTGACCGAGTCCTCCGGCGAGTCTGCCCCCGGGGTCGCCGTTTCTGGCTTAGAGTCAGGCCAACAACGTCGACGAAAAGGGGGCAGCCCACGATGCAGAAAATCGCTGCAGAGCTGCGCCACCGCGAGCTCACCCAGGAGATCTACAACATCGGTGACGAGGTCGCCGAGTACATCGAGCACCTCCTCGAGGCCATCCGGGACTGGGACGGCGAGCTCACGCACGACTGCCTCGCCGAGTTCGGTGAGATCCTCTCCGACGCCCGCCGCGACTCCCGGCAGATCGTCGGCGAGCTCCTCGGTCTACGCCAGGCACTCACCAGCGGCGTCCGCGCGGGAGTCCTCTCCGCCAGTCGGGCGGCCGGCGCCAAGCTCATCGAACCCGAGCTTCTCGACGCCCCCTCCCTCGATGAGCTCTTCCCCCTCACCTCCCCGGTCAACGTCTCCGGCCTGGCGGATTCGCTCGACGCCCGCACCGAGCTGGTCGTCGAGCATCTGGGAGAACTCGTCGCCTGGGTCCTCGACCAGACCAAACTCGTCGCCGGCAACCTCGACGCCGTCAGCCTGCCGCACCTGTACGCGCGCGTGGGCACGCACGTCAACGCCGCCGTCGAAGGCTGGCTGCACACCGTCGCCGACGCCCACCCCTCCTACGCCCGCACGATGCGCGGAAACCACACGCCGGAGTTCCTCGCCGAGCGCGCGCGTATCGACGCCATCGTCGCCCGCGTCTCCGCCAAACGTGCCCAGCGGGGCGCCGCCAGCTAACGTGACGTAGATGTTCGGCGTCTATATCCACGTTCCCTTCTGTTCCACCCGTTGCGGCTACTGCGACTTCAACACCTACACCCCAGGTGAACTCGGCACGTCCGCCTCACCCGCCTCCTACCTCGACGCCCTGGCGCGCGAGCTGGCTCTGGCCGCGCCGCAGGGCCGGCCCGCCGACACCGTCTTCATCGGTGGTGGCACCCCCTCCCTGCTCGGTTCCGACGGCTTGTCGCGCGTGCTTTCCATGGTGCGCGATACCTTCGGCCTCGCCCCGGGTGCTGAGGTCACCACCGAATCCAATCCGGAATCGGTCTCGCCCCAGTTCTTCTCCGGGCTGCTGGAGGCCGGCTTCACCCGCGTCTCCCTGGGCATGCAGTCCGCCTCACCCGCCGTCCTCCGCGTCCTCGACCGCACCCACACCCCCGGGCGTGCCGTCGACGCCGCCAAGGAAGCCCGCGCCGCCGGCTTCGAGCACGTCAACCTGGACATGATCTACGGCACGCCCACCGAAACGGACGACGACGTCCGCGCCACCCTCGACGCCGTCCTCTCCGCCGACGTCGACCACGTCTCCGCCTACTCGCTCATCGTCGAGGACGGCACCGCCATGGCCCGCAAGGTCCGCAAGGGCGAGCTTCCCGCCCCGTCCGAGGACGTCTACGCCGACCGCTACGACATCATCTCCTCCCGCCTCGAAGGGGCCGGCTTCCACTGGTACGAGGTCTCCAACTGGGCCAAGCCGGGTGGCGAGTGCCGCCACAACGAGATCTACTGGCGCGACGGCGACTGGTGGGGAGCCGGCCCCGGCGCCCACTCCCACCTGGGCAACCGCCGTTTCCACAACGTCAAGCACCCCGCCCGCTACGCCTCCATCCTGGCTTCCGGCGAGCTGCCTATCGCAGGGGAGGAGCTGCTCACCGACGCCGACCGCCACACCGAAAAGCTCATGCTCGGCCTGCGCCTGCGCGAGGGCATCCCGTTCGACTGGATTGATGCGGGGGCGCACGGGGTTGTGGCCCGGGACGTCGGGCGTGGCCTCCTGCGGCACGTCGGCGACCGTGTTGCGCTCACCGACGCCGGCCGCCTGCTCGCCGACGGCATCATCACCGACATCCTCGTCGCCGAGGAGGCCTGACTTTCCGGTTCACACCCCCTCAAGGCCCCGCCCCGGGCCTGCGCAGGACCTCAGGGGGGAGCGACGTGGACGCGGCCGCCGGGTCTCCGGTTCACACCCCCTCAAGGGCCCACCCCGGGCCTGCGCAGGACCTCAGGGGGGAGCGACGTGGACGCGGCCGGCGGGTCTCCGGTTCACGCCCCCTCAAGGCCCCGCACCGGGCCTGGGCAGGACCTCAGGGGGGAGCGAAATGCCTCCCACCGGGAACCTCCCGACCTTTTCAGCAGTCCAACTGTGGTGGGAAGGGGTTCACATGGGGGAAATTCTCACCACGGCAGACCTGCGCGCCCGGGGCGTGCACGCGAAGAAGATCCAGGCGCTGATCAGGGACGGGAAGCTGCACCGCGTGGACCGGGGTGTGTACACGACGAGTCGGCCGCAGGGCGAGCTCCTGCTCAGGGCACTGCAGCAGGCGCGGCCGCACATCGTGTTCACGGGACGGACGGCCTGGGAGCTCCGCGGGAACCGCTCCGTCTACCTGCCGGCGGCCGCGTTGGTGGCACGGGACGGATATCTGCGGGGGAGCGGGTATCTCCGGTTGATCCGGGGGAAGTCGGCCACCACGGAACTCCGGAACGGGATCCGGATCGCCGACCCGTTGCGCACGGCGATGGACATGCCGGCCACCAAGCAGTTCGAGGCGGTGAAGTTCCTGGAGGGGCAGTACGGGGGCAAGGACGGGAGTGCCCGGTTGAAGGAGGATCTGGCGGCCTACGCACGTGTGCCGGCCGGGATGCGCGCGCTGGTGGGGAAGGCGGCGGTGGGTGGGGACTCGGAGACGGAACGCGTCCTGTTCCGGGTGTTGCGGGAGCAGGGGATCGTGATGGAGCAGAACAAGAAGATCGGGCATTACCGGCGGGACGGGGTGCATGAGAAGTCGAAGGTGATCGTGGAGGTCAACGGGTATGAGTTCCACAGGGATCGTGGGGTGATGGTCAAGGACTGCTGGAAGGCGAACGACGCTCTGATCAGGGGATACACCCACCTTTCGTACTCGGATTCGTGCATTGACATGCATCTGGCGGAGGTGGTGGCGGAGATTGAGGGTGTGATCAACGGTCGTGCGCGACCCTCCGGCCCGGTCTGGGGCTGGCACCGGATGTTCGAGGAGCCGTAGGGCCCGGGGGTATGGCGGCGGGGTTGGACGGGGTTACACTGTCAGAACTAGCAACCGAGGGAGGTGAGTGCCAGATGGCTGGTTTGACGGATGTCCGTAGGCAGGAGGTTCTGCGCGCGATCGTGGCGGATTACATCGCCTCCCATGAGCCGGTGGGTTCGAAGGCTCTGTTGGAGCGGCATCGGCTGAATGTGTCGAGCGCGACGATCCGCAATGACATGGCGGTGCTCGAGTCGGAGGGCTACATCGTGCAGCAGCACGCGAGCTCGGGCCGGATTCCCACGGAGAAGGGTTACCGCCGGTTCGTGGATCACATCCATGAGTTGAAGCCGTTGTCGGCGCCGGAGCGTCGGGCGATCATCAGTTTCCTGGAGGATGGTGTGGATCTGGAGGACGTGTTGCGTCGTTCGGTCCAGTTGCTCGCCCAGTTGACGCGCCAGGCGGCGGTGGTGCAGTTGCCGAATCTGAAGTTGTCGCGTGTGAAGCATGTGGAGGTGGTGGCGCTCGGTCCGACGCGTCTGCTGCTGGTGCTGATCACGGATTCGGGTCGTGTGGATCAGCGCAACGTGGAGCTCGATGAGCTTATCGACGCCGACGGGGTCCATCTCCTGCGTGATCTGCTCAACGGTGCGTTGGCGGGCAGGACCCTGACGGAGGGGTCGACGAGTCTGGCGGAGTTGGCGCAGAATCCGCCGGCGCAGATCCGCAGTGCGGTGATCAGGAGTGCGACGCGGCTGATCGAGACGCTGGTGGAGCAGCCGACCGACCGGTTGATTCTGGCGGGGACGTCGAATCTGACGCGTATCGCGCGGGATTTCCCGGCTGGCCTGCCGAGCGTGATTGAGGCGCTGGAGGAGCAGGTCACTGTCCTGAAGTTGCTGGCGAACGTGCCGGACCTGGGTAACGTGAGTGTGCTCATCGGTGGAGAGAACGAGGACGAGGATCTGCATGATGCCTCGGTCGTGGCCACGGGTTACGGTTCGGACGGGCATACGCTCGGCGGGCTGGGCGTGGTGGGGCCGACGTTCATGGACTATCCGGGAACAATCTCGAAGGTCTCGGCCGTTGCACGGTATGTCAGCCGAGTTCTGGCTGGCGAGTAACATTTATTCGATCTTGTATAGCTGACAAAGGAAGTCTCACTCATCGTGGCACGTGACTATTACGGAATTCTGGGCGTCGACAAGTCTGCGACGGATACCGAGATCAAGAAGGCGTACCGCAAGCTGGCCAGGAAGTATCACCCGGATGTGAACCCTTCCGAGGAGGCTGCGGAGAAGTTCCGGGAGGCGTCGGTGGCGCACGAGGTGCTCACCGATCCGGAGAAGCGCCGCATCGTCGACATGGGCGGGGACCCGATGGAGCAGGGCAACGGCGGCATGCCGGGCGGCTACGGCGGGGGAGGTTTCGGGGACATCTTCGAGGCGTTCTTCGGCGGTGGCGCCGGTGGTTCGCGTGGTCCGCGTTCGCGTGTCCAGCCGGGCAATGACGCCCTGCTGCGCATCGCGATCTCCCTGGAGGACGCCTTCTCGGGTGTGAAGAAGGACATCACGGTGGACACTGCTGTGCTGTGTGACCACTGTGAGGGCACGGGTTCGGAGTCGAAGGCGAAGCCGGTGACCTGTGGTGAGTGCCATGGTTCCGGTGAGGTGCAGGAGGTGCAGCGTTCCTTCCTGGGCAACATCATGACCTCGCGTCCCTGCCCGACGTGTGATGGTTTCGGTGAGATCATCAAGGATCCCTGCACCCGTTGTTCGGGTGGTGGCCGGGTGAAGAAGCGTCGTGACCTGGTGGTCAACGTGCCGGCCGGCATCAACAACGGCATGCGCATCCGCATGGCGGGCCAGGGCGAGGTGGGCCACGGTGGTGGCCCGGCGGGTGATCTGTACGTGGAGATCTCCATGCTGCCGCACAAGGTGTTCCAGCGTGACGGCGACAACCTGCACCTGAACGTCTCGGTCCCGGCCGTCGACGCAGCGCTGGGCGCCCAGGCGGGTGTGGAGGATCTGGCGGGGGAGACCCTGACCATCGACATCCCGGCCGGTACCCAGCCGAACCAGCAGATCCGCCTGGGTGGGCAGGGCATGCCGCGCCTGCGCACCGAGGGCCGGGGTGACCTCATCGCGCACGTCACCGTCACCGTCCCGACGGAACTGGACGACAAGACCCGTGAGCTCTTCGAGCAGATCCGCGAGCACCGCGCCGAGGTCTCCAGCGTCGACCGGGACGGCGAGGACTCCGGGTTCTTCTCCCGCCTGAAGGGTAAGTTCCGCAACCGATGAGCCTCCCCGTCTTCGTCCATCCGGGTCCCTTCGACGGGCACGTCGTTCTTGACGGCCCGGAGGGTCGTCATGCGGTGGCCGTGAAGCGTATCCAGGCCGGCGAGCACATCATGCTCATCGACGGCCTCGGCGCCCATGCGGTCGTCCTCGTCACCGCCACGCGCGGGAAGGATGAGCTGACGGGCGAGGTGGTGGAACGGGGCGTCGATAAGCAGCCGCGGCCGGCGGTGACGGTGGCGCAGGCGCTGCCGAAGGCGGAGCGCTCGGAGCTCGCGGTGGATCTGGCCACGCAGGCCGGGGCCGATGCGATCGTGCCCTGGCAGGCGGAGCGGTGCGTGGCCCGGTGGGCGGGCCCGAAGGCCGCGAAGGGTGTGGCGAAGTGGGAGGCCGCGGCGTTGGCGGCGGCGAAGCAGTCCCGGCGGACCCGCATCCCGCAGATCCATGAGCCGGTGACAACGGCGCAGCTCGCGGAGCTGATCGCGGGGAAGACGGCGCTGGTCCTGCACGAGGATTCGGCTGTCCCGCTGCGTGAGATCGACCTGGATGCGGACGAGATCGTGCTGATCGTCGGGCCCGAGGGCGGCATCGGCCCGGAGGAGCTGGCGCGTCTGACGGACGCCGGGGCCCGGGCCGTGCGGCTGGGGCCGGAGGTGCTGCGGACGGCGAGTGCCGCGATGGTGGCGCTGTCGGCCATCGGTGTGCTCACTGGGCGCTGGTAGAGTTCCATCAAACATCGCGACAAGAAAGCAGGCGCCGGAGTCCGTGGCATCAGAGGTCATCACGAGGAAAATCGAGATCGATTCGGTGTACGCCCAGTCGGTGCTGGGCATCAATGACGAGAACATGCGGGTGCTGGACAATCTGATCGACGCGGACTTCCACGCCCGTGGACACGTCATCCGGGTCACCGGCCCCGACCATGAGGTCGCGCGCGCCGTGAAGGTGATCGAGGAACTGGAGTCGATCGCGCGGCGGGGGCACGTCATTTCGCCGGATTCGGTGAAGCAGGCTGTCTCGATAGTCACGGTGGAGACCCCGCAGTCCGTCACGGACGTCCTCGCCAGCGACATCGTCTCCCGCCGCGGCCGGACGATCCGCCCGAAGACGCTGGGGCAGAAGGAGTACGTCGACGCGATCGACGACCACACCGTCATCTTCGGCATCGGCCCCGCCGGCTCCGGCAAGACCTACCTGGCGGTGGCCAAGGCGGTGCAGGCCCTGCAGGCGAAGCAGGTCAGCCGCATCATCCTCACCCGCCCGGCGGTGGAGGCAGGTGAGAAGCTCGGCTTCCTGCCCGGCACCCTGAGCGACAAGATCGACCCGTACCTGCGTCCGCTCTATGACGCGCTGCGGGACATGCTGGATCCGGAGATGATCCCCAAGCTCATGGAGGCCGGCGTCATCGAGGTCGCGCCCCTGGCCTACATGCGCGGCCGCACGCTCAATGACGCCTTCGTCATCCTCGACGAGGCCCAGAACACCACCCCGGCGCAGATGAAGATGTTCCTCACCCGCCTGGGCTTCGGCTCGAAGATGGTGGTCACCGGCGACATCACCCAGGTCGACCTGCCCACGGGCCAGAAGTCCGGCCTCCGCCTGGTCCGCCACATCCTGCGCGACGTGGAGGGCATCCACTTCGCGGAGCTGTCCAGCAAGGACGTTGTCCGTCATTCGCTCGTCGGCCGCATCGTCGACGCCTACGACTCCTACGAGGAGAACATCCAGCAATGAGCATCGAGGTCTTCAACGAATCCGGCTACGAGGGTGTGAACGAGGAGATGCTCATCGACGTCGCCTCCTTCGCCCTCGGCGAGATGGACATCCATCCTGACGCCGAGGCGTCCATCCACATCGTGGACCTGGCCACCATCACCGACCTGCACGTGCGCTGGCTCGACCTCGAGGGCGCCACCGACGTGATGACCTTCCCCATGGATGAGCTCACCCCGGGGTCCGGGACAGCACTGGGCGGTCGGCCCGATTCCAAGCAGCCCGGCCCGGCGCTGCTGGGCGACATCGTGCTCAGCCCGGAGTTCGCCGCCAGGCAGGCCGTCGCCGCAGGTCACGGCCTGGATCATGAGCTGGCGCTGCTCACCGTCCACGGGTGCCTGCACCTGCTGGGCTATGACCACGCCACGCCCGCCGAGGAACGCGAGATGTTCGCCCTGCAGAACGAGCTGCTCGCGGACTGGTACGACGACGTGAAGAAACGCGGCGTCAAGTACCAGCCCAAGCCCACCGGCGCGCAGGCCTTCCCGTCGGCCGCCGACCGTCAGGCCCTCGATGAGATCGTGCCGGGTGGCGGTCTGCCGGCCATCGGGGAACCCGCCGGGGACAAGTAATGGACATTGATGTCGTCTGGCTGGGCACGGTCACCGTCCTGGCGCTCGCTCTGTCCGGCCTGCTAGGCACCGTCGAGTCGGCGGTCAGCTCCATCTCGCGGGCGCGCGTGGACGCCATGGTCAAGGACGACGTCAGCGGCGCGCGCTCGCTTCTCGACGTCCTCGACCGTCGCGCCGACCACATCAACCTGCTCATCCTGCTGAAGACGCTTCTCGACGCCACCGCCGCCGTCTTCGCCGCCGCCCTGGCCCGGGAGTACATCGCCTCCGATCTGTGGGCCATCACCCTGGCGATCGTGGCGGTGACGGTGATCAGCTACGCCATCATCGGCGTGTTCGCCCGCACCATGGGCCGGAAGAACCCGTACTCCATCTCCCTGCGCTCCGGCATGGTGCTGCAGACCGTGGCGTTCGTGCTCGGCCCGGTGGCGCGTCTGCTCATCTGGCTGGGCAACCTCATCGCCCCGGGTGCGGGTTTCCGCCACGGCCCCTACGCCACCGAGGTCGAGCTGCGGGAGATGGTGGACATCGCCCAGGAGCACGGCATCGTGGAGGTGGAGGAGCGGCGCATGATCCAGTCGGTCTTCGACCTCGCCTCCACCACCGCCCGCCAGGTCATGGTGCCGCGTACCGAGATGATCTGGATCGAGTCGGACAAGCACGCCGGCCAGGCGACCACCCTGTGCGTGCGCTCCGGTCATTCCCGGGTGCCGGTCGTGGGCGAGAACATCGACGACATCGTCGGCATCGTCTACATCAAGGACCTCGTCCGCCACACCTATCACCTCACCGACGGCGGCGCCTCCGTCTGCGTCGCCGACGTCATGCGCCCGGCGACCTTCGTGCCCGAATCCAAGAACCTCGATGAACTGCTCCACGAGATGCAGCGCGACCAGGTCCACATGTCCATGCTCGTCGACGAGTACGGCGGCATCGCCGGCCTGATCACCCTGGAGGACATCCTCGAGGAGATCGTCGGTGAGATCGCCGACGAGTACGACCTCGCCGAGATCGCCCCCATCGAGCGTCTTGACGACCGCACCTACCGCGCCGTCTCCCGCCTCTCCCTGGAGGACCTCACGGAGGAGATCCACGACGACCTGGACATCGACGTCGAGTTCTCCGAGGAGGTCCGCGAGCAGGTCGAATCCGTCGCCGGACTCATCGGCTACGAGATCGGCCGGGTGCCCCTGCCGGGTTCCACCGTGGACACCTGCGGGCTGCGCCTGACCGCCGAGGGCGGCCGCGACCGCCGCGGCCGGGTCCGCGTGCGCTCCGTGCTGGTCGACGTGCTTCCGGACGCTGGTCAGCCCCCCGAGGACGACTGATTGCCATAAGGGGGGCAGGAGGAGCACAATATCCAGCGTGAACATCCTCTCGATCCAGTCCTCAGTGGCTTACGGCCATGTCGGCAACTCCGCCGCCGTCTTCCCGCTCCAGCGCCTGGGCCATGAGGTGTGGCCGGTGTACACCGTCAACTACTCCAACCACACCGGCTACGGCGCCTGGCGCGGCCCGATGATCCCGGCCTCCGACGTCGCCGAAGTGATCAAGGGCATCGAGGAGCGCGGCGTCCTCTCGCGTGTCGACGCCGTCCTCTCCGGCTACCAGGGCGGCTCCGACATCGCCGACGTGATCATCGACGCCGTGGCCCGTGTCAAGGCCGCCAACCCCGCGGCCCTCTACTCCTGCGACCCGGTCATGGGGAACGCCAAGTCCGGCTGCTTCGTCTCCGACACCATCCCGCCGCTGCTGCGCGACCGGGTCGTCCCGGTCGCCGACATCATCACCCCCAACCAGTTCGAGCTCAGCTTCCTCACCGGCCACGAGGCCTCCGACCTGGCCTCCACCCTCGGTGCCGTGGACGCCGCCCGCGACATGGGCCCCTCCACGGTCCTGGTCACCTCGCTGGAGCGTCCCGAGCGTGAGGAGGGCACCATCGAGATGCTCGCCGTCAACGACTCCGGCGCCTGGCTGGTGAAGACCCCGTACCTGCCCTTCAAGCGCAACGGCTCCGGTGACGTCACCGCTGCCCTGTTCACCGGCCACTACGTCTCCACCGGTGACGCTGCCGACGCCCTGGCCCGCACGGCCTCCTCGGTGTTCGACCTGCTCACCACCACCTACGAGGCGGACTCCCGCGAGCTGCTCCTGGTCGAGTCCCAGGAGGCATACGCCAACCCGCGGATGCAGTTCACGGTCGAGCAGGTCCGGTAGGGCGGCTGCTCCGCTGGCGGCGTGACTCTTGCTGACGTGTCATGTCAGATTGTGCGGATGCCCGGAAAGACGAACACCGCGTTTCGGGGTGGGAGCGCATGACCTGGGCATATAAAAATACGCGCACTCGTATTATGTGACATTTTCCGGGACCTCCGGTTGTGGCGGCGGCCGGAAACGGAAACCTTTGGGCACAGGCCCCACGCAGGACTACCATGGAGCTAAAACACCGACCTAGGAGTCACACATCAGCAGTTTCACGGACACCCCGGACGGCTTCCGCTCCGGCTTCGTCAGTTTTGTCGGCCGCCCGAACACGGGTAAGTCGACGCTCACCAACGCTCTGGTGGGCGAGAAGATCGCGATCACCGCGAACCAGCCGGAGACGACCCGCCACCCGATCCGTGGCATCGTGCATCGCCCGGACGCCCAGATCATCGTGGTGGATACGCCGGGGCTGCATAAGCCGCGGACGTTGCTGGGTGAGCGTCTCAATGAGATCGTCAAGGAGACGTACGCGGACGTCGACCTCATCGGCTTCACCGTGCCGGCGGACGAGAAGATCGGCCCCGGTGACCGTTGGATCCTGGAGAACGTGCGCAAGGTGGTGCCGAATACGCCGATCCTGGGCATCGTGACCAAGCTGGACAAGGTGTCGAAGGACCAGGTCGGCGCGCAGCTGATGGCGCTGCATGAGTTGCTGGGCGGCGAGGCCGAGGTGGTTCCGGTGTCTGCGGCGGACGGCACGCAGGTGGATGTGCTTCTCGACGTCATGACGTCGCTCCTGCCCGAGGGTCCGAAGTTCTATCCGGACGATCATGTCACCGACGATGACACCAACACCCGTATCTCGGAGCTGATCCGTGAGGCCGCGCTCGAGGGTCTGAAGGACGAGCTGCCGCACTCGGTGGCCGTCGAGGTCGATGAGATGCTGCCGAACGAGGAGCAGCCGGACCGCCTGGATATCCACGCGATCATTTACGTGGAGCGGGAGGGGCAGAAGTCGATCATCGTGGGTAAGGACGGTCGTCGTCTGGGCCGGATCATCCACAATTCCCGCCAGGAGATCATCAAGCTGCTGGGCCATAACGTGTACCTGGATCTGCGCATCAAGGTGCTGAAGAACTGGCAGTCGGATCCGAAGTCCCTGGGCCGCCTGGGCTTCTAGCCGGTCATGCGCAGGGAGTCGTACCGCGACCGGGCTCTGGTGGTGCGGACCTATGATTTCGGCGAGGCGGACCGCATCGTCGTCCTGTTGACCCGGAATCACGGGATAAAACGGGGCGTCGCAAAGGGGGTGCGGCGGGGGAAGTCCCGTTTCGGCAGCAGGCTGCAGCATTTCGTGGACATCGATGTGCAGTTGTATCCGGGGCGGAACCTGGAGTCGATCACGGGCGCGGACACCGTCGCCTATTACGGATCCGGCATCATCGACGACTACGAGCGCTACACGGCCTCGTGTGCGGCGTTGGAGTCCGCCGAGCGGCTGGCCGGCGACGGCGAAGATCCCTGGCTCTTCGACCATCTGACGGAGACCCTCGCCCGGATGCAGACCACCAAGCATCCCACAGTGGTTCTGGATGCCTTCCTGCTGCAGGCGATGGCGCAGGCCGGCTGGGGGCCCGGTCTCTTCGACTGTGCGCAGTGTGGGGGCGCCGGCCCGCACCATGCGTTCCATCCGGCGGTGGGCGGGGCGGCGTGCGTCAAGTGCCGGCCGCCAGGTTCGGCGGAGGTGCCGGAGGAGTCGCTGCACCTGATGTGGTTGCTGGATAATGCGCACTGGCCCGCAGCCCTCGAACTCGTGGAATCCGCGGAAGGCCACCACCTCAGTGCGGTGGCGCACCAGCTGACCAGGGCGCACCTGCAGTGGCACCTGGAGCAGAAGATCACCAGTCTGGGCGTGATGGACCAGACCTGAGAGGCCGGTGGCACAATGGTCTGCGTGAAGAACAATCCCGCAGCATTCACCCCGCCGGATATTCCGGCCCAGTTCATTCCCGAACACATCGCCCTGGTGATGGACGGCAACGGCCGGTGGGCGCAGCAGCGGGGGCTCAAACGCACGGAGGGGCACAAGCGTGGCGAGGCCGTCCTCATGGACGTCGTCGACGCCTGTCTGGCACTGGGTGTGCCGTACCTCTCGGCCTATGCCTTCTCCACGGAGAACTGGCGTCGTTCCACCGATGAGGTCCGTTTCCTCATGGGCTTCAACCGGGACGTGCTGCGTCGTCAGCGTAATGAGCTCAACGAGAAGGGCGTGCGGGTCCGCTGGGTCGGCCGCCGTCCCCGCCTGTGGCGCAGCGTGATCAGGGAGCTGGAGTCGGCGGAGGAGCTGACCCGGGACAACACCCGCATGACCCTGGCCATGTGCGTGAATTACGGCGGCCGCGCCGAGCTTGTCGACGCCGCGCGGGACATCGCCCGCCTCGCCGCGGCCGGTCAGCTGCGCCCGGAGCAGATCACCGAGGAGACGTTCCCGCAGTTCCTCGACGAGCCGGACATGCCGGACGTCGATCTGTTCCTGCGGCCCTCGGGGGAGAAGCGGACCTCGAATTTCCTGCCGTGGCACTCCGCGTACGCGGAGATGGTCTACCAGGACAAGCTGTTCCCGGACTTCACTCCGCAGGATCTCTATGATGCGGTGCTGGAGTACGCTTCTCGTGACCGCCGTTTCGGTGGCGCCAAGCCTTAAGTTCCAGAGGAGAAGGTCATCAACGAAGTGCCGAGCCGAGCGCAGATCAGCCGGTGGCGTCGCTACCTGGCCAACGAGCGTGCAGAGGCCGCCCTCTACCGCCAGCTCGCCCGCAAGAAGAACGGGGAGGAACGCGAGATCCTGTTGGCGCTGGCCGATTCCGAGGCCCGTCATGAGGAGTTCTGGCGCGAGAAGCTGGGGGAGTACGTCGGCTTTCCCCGCCAGCCAGACCTGAACACCCGCCTGATGGGGTTCATGGCGAGGCGTTTCGGCTCCGTGTTCACTCTGGCCCTCATGCAGACGGCGGAGGCCCGCAACCCCTACGTCAAGGACGAGGACGCGTCCTCGCAGATCGCCGCCGACGAGCGCATCCACGCTGAGGTCGTCCGTGGGCTCGCAGCGCGGGGCCGGGAGCGGATGTCGGGTAGTTTCCGGGCCGCGGTGTTCGGCGCGAACGACGGCCTGGTGTCCAACCTGGCGCTGGTCGTGGGCATCATGGGTTCGGGTGTGTCCTCGAACCTGATCCTGCTCACCGGCGTCTCGGGCCTGCTGGCGGGCGCGTTGTCGATGGCGGCGGGGGAGTACGTCTCCGTCAGCTCCCAGCGTGAACTACTGGAGGCCTCCACCCCGCACCCGAAGGCTCACACCCTGCTGCCCTCGCTCGACGTCGACGCCAACGAGCTGGTGCTGGTCTACCGTGCCCGGGGCATGGGGGAGAAGGAGGCCGCGGACAAGGCGAGGTCGGAGTTCTCCCGGATGGCGCTGGAGCAGGCGATCGGCCTGGACCGGGAGGACAGCCCCGGCGGGTTGGACACGTGGGAGAGCCCGGGCGAGGTCGTCGGTTCACCGTGGGCCGCCGCAGGATCGAGTTTCCTCTTCTTCGCCGGCGGCGCCTTCATCCCGATCATCCCGTTCCTCTTCGGCGCTTCACCGATGGTGGGGGCGGTCATCGCGATGGTGCTGGTCTCGGTGGCGTTGATGTTCACCGGTGGGGTGGTGGGTGTGCTCTCGGGCAAGCCGCCATGGACCAGGGCGATCCGTCAGCTGACGATCGGTCTGGGTGCCGCAGCGATCACCTATCTGCTGGGCATGGCCTTCGGCACAGTGGTGGGTTAGGCCACCGGGCACGTGGCGCAGACGCCGTAGATCTCGGCGTCATGGCCCGTGATCCGGAAGTTGTTCTCTTTGGCCACGGCCTGCGCCCACGCCTCGACGGGACCGCCGTCGATCTCCTCGGTGCGGCCGCACTGCGTGCAGACCAGGTGGTGGTGATGGTGCGGGGACACACACTGGCGGTAGAGGGTTTCGCCGGAGGCCATGTGCAGGACGTCGACGGCCTTGAGCTCGGCGAGGGACTGGAGGGTGCGGTAGACCGTGGTCAGTCCGACCTGCATGTCCCGGTCCTCCAGTTCCCGGTGGATTTCCTTGGCGGAGGCGAAGTTGTCGATCTCGGAGAGGACGTTGATCACCGCGGTGCGCTGACGGGTGTTGCGTGCGCCGAGCTTCGGCGCAGCGGAGGACAAGGGGGACATGGCCAGTCTCTTCCTGAGGATCGGGACCTGGGTACGGGTCCCATTATCCACGCAAACGCCGCCGGGGGCAGTGCTTATACGTGCTTATACGTGGAAGGACGCGGGCACGGGCGGAGTGGGCGCGGGGTCCGGGATGGTGTCGGCGGTGGCCTCGGGGGCCGCGGCCGCGGCCGGGGCGTGGGCCAGCCGACCCACGGCGTCCTCCTCGGTGCCGGTTCCGCGGCGCTCATCGAGGTGGCCGATCGGAATGATGTCGGCGGGGATCCGGGACTCCTGCTGGGCGCGGGCGTGGTGGCCGAGCTGGACGGCGGTGTGGATGAGCTCGGCGGCCTGGGGGAGCACGAGGCTGTAGATGACCTCGCGGCCACGACGTTCGGAATCGACGATGCCTGCGCGTTTGAGCACGCGGAGGTGTTGGCTGATCAGGGGCTGGGATTTCTTCAGGCCGGTGACGAGCTCGTGGACGAAGTGATCCCGGACGGACAGGCGCGCGATGATCTGGACGCGCAGGCGGGAATCGAGCGCCCCGATGATGGACTCGGCAGCCGCCAGATCGGTCTCCGAAAAGGTGTTCATTCAAACTCAGATCTACTCGACAACGGGATCAGATTCTGTGGCTCAGAGTGATCTAGACCATTGATTGTGCGGGGTGTGTGCCTCGCAGGCTCCGTTAGCGTCTCCACGTGCTGAGTTCGCGACGAAACCGGGGGGTATATACAGCTTAGACATTTAAGTCATCATACAAAAATAAGACTTTGCCTGAGGAAATTCAGGAAGCGCAAAACGGGCAGCTCAACCCCCCGCCTCCCCCGGAAAGTCGCGGCGGCTAGACTCGTTGTGAATCATCGTCGACTTATCCCCTACCAGAGGAGTCTGAAGCCACATGGCGTCCGTCATCGATACCGTAGTCAACCTGTGCAAGCGTCGCGGCCTCGTGTACCAGGCCGGCGACATCTACGGCGGTTCCCGCTCTGCATGGGACTACGGTCCGCTCGGTGTCGAGCTCAAGGAGAACATCAAGCGCCAGTGGTGGCGTCACATGGTCACCTCCCGCCCGGACGTCGTCGGCGTGGACACCTCCATCATCCAGCCGCGCCAGGTGTGGGTGACCTCCGGCCACGTCGAGGTCTTCACCGACCCGCTGGTGGAGTCGCTGCACACCCACCGGCGTTACCGTGCGGACCACCTGCTGGAGGCCTACGAGGAGAAGCACGGCCACCCGCCGGAGAACGGCCTGGCCGACATCAACGATCCGGAGACCGGCCAGCCGGGTAACTGGACCGAGCCGAAGCCCTTCTCCGGCCTGCTGAAGACCTTCCTGGGCCCCGTCGATGATGAGGAGGGTCTGCACTACCTCCGTCCGGAGACCGCGCAGGGCATCTTCATCAACTTCAAGAACGTCATGACGTCCGCGCGCATGAAGCCGCCGTTCGGCATCGCCAACATCGGCAAGTCCTTCCGCAACGAGATCACCCCGGGCAACTTCATCTTCCGTACCCGCGAGTTCGAGCAGATGGAGATGGAGTTCTTCGTCAAGCCGGGCGAGGACGAGGAATGGCACCAGAAGTGGATCGATGACCGCCTCCAGTGGTACATCGATCTGGGCATCAGCCCCGACAACCTGCGCCTCTTCGAGCACCCGCAGGAGAAGCTGTCCCACTACTCCAAGCGCACCGTCGACGTGGAGTACGCCTACAACTTCGCCGGCACCAAGTGGGGCGAGCTGGAGGGCATCGCCAACCGCACCGACTATGACCTGCGGGTGCACTCCGAGGGCTCCGGCGAGGACCTGTCCTACTTCGACCAGGAGAGCAACGAGCGCTGGATCCCGTTTGTCATCGAGCCGGCCGCCGGCCTGGGTCGCGCCTTCATGGCCTTCCTCGTCGACGCCTACACCGAGGACGAGGCGCCCAACTCCAAGGGTGGCGTGGACAAGCGCGTCGTGCTCAGGCTCGACCGTCGTCTCGCCCCGGTGAAGGTCGCCGTCCTGCCGCTGTCCAAGAAGCCCGAGCTGTCCGGCCCGGCCGAGAAGATCGCGGCTGACCTGCGCAAGCTCTGGAACATCGAGTACGATACCTCCGGCGCCATCGGCCGCCGTTACCGTCGTCAGGACGAGATCGGCACCCCGTTCTGCGTGACCGTGGACTTCGACACCCTGGAGGACAACGCCGTCACCGTCCGTGAGCGCGACAGCATGGAGCAGGAGCGCGTGCCGCTCGACGAGCTGCAGGGTTACCTGGCCCAGCGCCTGATCGGCTGCTAGTCGTGCATTACACCAGCTGGGACCGCACCGACACGGACGCTCCGGCCCTGCTCGCCGAGGCCGGGCCGACCGTGATCGCCCGCTTCACCACGGACACCGCCGCCGTCGACGGCAAGGTCTGGGGCCTGAGCTTCGACAAGGAGAAGGGCGCGAAGGCGACCCTCCCGGACGGTCGGGTTCTTGACGCCCCGGGTAATTTCGGCCGCGACAAGACCTTCCGGGTCTCCCTCGGGGAGGGCTTCTTCACCCTGCTCAACGAGTCATCCACCAACTGGGTCATCGAGGACGAGACCGGCGAGAAGATCGCCCAGTTCTCCGGCGGCGGCAACGGTGTGCGTAAGGCGATCCTCGAGTTCGAGGGCGAGACCGACCTGCCCATCGAGGCCGTCGCGGGCCTGAGCTGGCTGGCCCGCCTGGTGCTGGAGTCCCGCCTCGGCAGGTCCTCGCTCGTGCTCATCGGCACGCTGGCCGCCATGTCCGTCGTCGCTGTCCTGGCGTTCATCTTCTAGACCATGGAGCACGCGGGCACCGACTACTGGGTGTGGGTGGGCAACGAGCTCTACGACACCGAGCGCGACACCGTCGCCAGGGTCCGTTCCGACGTCATCTTCTTTGACTCCGAACGGATGCTCATCGAGTCGGAGCCCGGGCCCTTCCAGTTCCGGGCCCGCGCCACCACCGGTGACGGCCGCGTGTTCACCCTCTTCCAGAACGGCTTCACCGTCGGTTGCCTCGACGCCGACTGTGACGGCCGGAAATACACCCTGCGCCGCACGTCGGTCTGGCGCAAGGAACGCCACATCGTGGATTCCGAGGGCGATATCGTGGCCCACGTCCGCCCGCTGATCAGCGGGCGGGTCGAGGTGCACCCCGGCCCCGCCTGGGAGGATCTCCCGCTTATCGACGCCGTCTTCTTGTCCTGGGGCTGCGTCCTCGTCGACTCCCCGGTGCGCAGGCCCCGGATTTAGGTTCGGGCCAGGCTAGTCTGGCACGGTCGGGGTGGCTTCGACCTGACCTTTCTGCTTAACCCGGACGCATATGCGCACGGTCTAACCAGAAAAGTCAGGTGCAAGGATCTTCGTTTGTGGCTGGGGACACTCTGCGCCGTTGGCCGCGGCATGTGGGTTCAGCGACGCAGCGGCGGGCCCGGGGGTGCGGGGTAATTCTTGGCGGCCTTCTGGTTGTTCAGCCGGAGGAAGTCCACCAGCGCCAGGTACGCGACCTGTGTGCCGCTGGACTTGTCCAGCTCCCTGCGTCGCTGCTGCAGTGACTCCTTCCGGTCCAGGATGTCCTGCCGGAGCCGCTCAGACCCCGGCAGGTCACCGGTCTGCTTCTCTCGGCGGAGAGCCTCCTCCTCCAGTTCGCGGATGGCAGAGGCCTGGGGGTCCAGCCGCCAGTAGTGCGAGTGCACCCACGGGAAGACGTCCCGCCGGGACCGCCTCCGCAGCGATTCCGCACGTACGGCGACGTCACGCACCCCGCGCCCGAACTGCCGCGCCAACGGGCCACCCACCAGGTCGCCGAAGAACAACCACCGGGGAAAATACGCGTTCGACCAGCGGGTAACCGCGAACGGGGCACCATGATGGGCCACGAGGGCGTTGCGTGGTGAACCATTCCCCAGGGTGTACCACCCGTCCTCCACGGTGTACCGGCGGCTGTAGAAGGTCCCGCCGCGATCATCAATCGGCGGGCATTCCGGATACTCGCGTTGAGCCTTGCGTTCCTGGAACCCGGCGTTGGAGCGGGAGAGCAGGAAATCCGCGTGCGCCAGGGGCGAACCGAGCGTGATGAAGTCCGTCACCAGCCAGCGCATCCCCCGACGCCGGGACTCGTTCCACAGTTCGTGCTGGGCGTGCTGCCACTGCGCCATCTCCTCGGGATCCGGATTCCGGGGGAGCGAGTCGACCAGTTCCTCGAAGTTTTCGGCCAGCGTGGTGGGGTAATCATCCGCGGGCGCGTCCGCCAGGGCAGGGTCAGGATGGCGCAGCTCATCCCACGCCAGGCGCAGCAGATCGAGGCCGATCACCGAGCCGAGGCTGTGGCCGACAATGATGATCCGTTGGTAGGTCCCGGCATCGTGCAGGGCATGGAGAAGTGCCAGGCCCTCGGCCCTGATCTCATTGCGGGCCTTGAGGCTGCCGGGGGAGCGGGAGAGGTAGAACCGGGCGTCGGCAAGCGACCTCGTGAGGAATCCGCCGGCGAGGAGCAGGACCAGCACGGCCAGAACGGCGACAACGGTGAGTATCCGGCCCAGCAACGCAGCGCTATTCTCGGCGAGCCCGACGTCGAGCCCCAGCGAGTCCGTCACGGCGACGAGGAGGATGAGCGCCAGGACCGTCACGGCGGCCTGGAAGATCCCGATCGGCCTGCGCAGCGGTGGTTGATGGCCCCAGAACGGGCGCCGGAAAAGGATGTCCACGAACAGCCAGCGCAGCGTGGCGAAGAGACGCCCGGCAGGGAAGTGGTGGGCCCAGTAGAACTCGAAGAAGTCCGTCTCCGGCCGCGGATGGGACCCGTAGCTGGAGAAGCGCCGCAGCTCAAAGTTGTCGGAGTACCGGTGGGGCTTGCTGTAGAACTGTGGAACGCCGATTCCCGCCATGAACGCACGTAGCGTATCCATCGGCCGTTGATCGCCCATCCCGTGGATGAGCACCACGGCTTGGCGTTGACGTTGAGGGCTTCGCTCCGGTTGGGCCTGCATGAGGCCATGCTATCGCCGCCGAAACTATCTGGCAGGGGGTTCGCTGAGGTGGGCCGGTGTTCCGCTTATCGACGCCGCCTCGTTCGCCGGGGCTGCGTCCTCGTCGACTCCTCGGGGCGGCGGCCGCAGACGTATCACCGGCTTTAAGCCCCGAAAAGGGGGAGTAAGAATATTTTAGATTCGGAGGAAAGTAACTCTCGCACACCCCTCCGATAAGTTTGGATTATGTCAAGTAATTCAGTCATTCAATCGGGTGAAGCGGACCCCGTCTCGTTGGCTCCGCATTCTCAGCCGCCAGTAGAAAAGCAGAAGAACACGCTCGCCACGGTCGCGCTCATCACGGCCGCAATCGGGTTCATTTTCGCCTGCATCCCCGGGGCGTTGATCGTGGGATGGATTCTGCTTCCTATCTCCTTCATTCTCGCCATCGTCTCGCTCTTCATGAAGGGCAGGAAGGGCTTTGGTGTCGCGGCCCTGATCATCTCCATCGTGGGAACGATCGTCGCCGTCCTGGTGTTCATGTTTGCCGTCGGCTCAGCCATTGATGAATCCTTCTCCGGGGGAGAGATCTCAGCGGAGCAACCTGTCGAAGGCGAAGCCCAGGCCTTCGTTGCTGGCCAGGACGGCGTAGGAACCAGGCCTAACCCCTACCCGATTGGCACTGCCATTACCCAGGGAGACTGGACCGTCACCGTGAACGGCACCACGCTCGATGCTACGGAGGCTGTTCTCGCAGCCAATATGTTCAATGATCCTCCAGCCGAGGGAAACGTGTACCTGATGGCCAACATCACGGCCACCTATAACGGCGATGACCAGCAAGGGGAGACTCCCTGGGTCACACTCCAATACGTCACCGGCGGAGGAAACACGGTCAGCAGCTCGGACTCGATGATCGTAGAGCCCGAAAGTTTCGATTCCTTGAGTCCGCTTTATCCGGGAGCATCCACTACCGGCAACATCGCGTTTGAGGTCGATGCGGCTACCGCCAACGAGGGCGTGTACGCACTGAGTCCGTCCATGTTCGGGGACAGGATCTTCGTTTCAGTTCAGTAGCTTCTTAGCGGGACGAGTTGAACTGAAACGCCAGGGGTGCCGGACGATTGAATCGTCTGGCACCCCTCGTTGGTTTGTGCAGGCTAGAAAGACCCGCCGCGGAACCCGCCGCCTCCGCCGAAGCCGCCGCCACCCCCAAAGCCGCCTCCGCCGAACCCACCGCCGAAGCCACCACCGCGGCCGCCGCCGGAGAGGATTTCGTTGATGAGCATGCCGGCGACGAACCCACCCATGTTGGAGCCACCGCCGCGGCCCTGGTGCTGGCGGCGCTGGTAGTCGTCGACATCGGACTGGGCCTGGCGGGAGGCGAGCTTGGCGGCGTCGGCTGCCTGGCGTGCCGCCTCGATGGCGGTCCGGGTGTCGGAGGTGCGCAGCTGGATGGCCTGGGCCTGCAGGCGCTTGGCGTCGGCGAGGTAGGTGCGTGCCTGGGCCTGGACCACCCGTCCGCGGGAGGCGATGAGGTCCTCGGCGGCCTGGATGGTGGAGTTCGCGGACTGGAGCTGGTGGTCCAGGAGCTGGAGCTGCCGGGACTGGTCGGCGGTGGTTTCGCGGACGGCGTCGAGGTGCTGGTCGACTTCGGCGTCGATGTCGGAGAGCAGGGTGTAGGCGCCGAGCGGGTCGGAGGATTTCAGGTCGCGGGACTGCTCGAGGGTGGTGATGGCGCGACCGACGACGTCATCCAGTGCTGCCCAGTCTGCCCGTGCTCCTTCCGAAACCCCGCGGCGTTTGAGGTCGCCGGCTTCCCGGATCTCGCCCTCGACCTCGGCGATGAGGTTGTCGATGCCGGACCTTGCGGAGGCGATGTTCTCGTCTGCACGCTCAATGCTGGACAGCATGTGGTCGGCGCGTTCGATGGCGTGCTCGGAGTGGCGGATGGCCTCGACGAGTCCGCCCTGCTCGCCCGCGGGCAGGGACTCCAGGGAGCGTGCGGATCCCAGGGCATTCTCGGCCTCGTCCAACGCAGCTTCGGCCAGGGAGACGTTGTCGGCGATCGACGCCAGCACCTCGGGGGAGTAGCGCTCCTGCAGCGCCGACAGCGTCGCGGTGGCCTGGGGCAGGCGGGTGCGCACGTCGACGGTGCGTCGGGTCAGTTCGTCGATCTTGGCGTCGGCGGTGGCCAGCAGGTCGCGCATGGCGGCGAATTCGGCGGCCTCGGACTGCAGGGCGTCGTCGGCCTGGCCGCAGGAGGAGATGATGGCCACGAGCATGGCGCGTTTTTCGGCCTCGGATTCGGGGATGGCGTCGTTGAGGCGCTGCTGGGTGGCGAAGGCCTTCTGCAGCGTGGTGGTGGAGTGGTTCATCGCGCGGGTGAAGGAGCGGGTGCGGTCGGGGCCGAACTCGGCGATCGCCAGGTCCAGCTCCTCGCGGCCGCGGCGGATGGATTCGTCGACGGCGACGAGTTCCTCGTGGGCGAGCTGCTCCAGGGTCTCCAGGGGCAGCTTGGCCAGGCGACCGGTGTCCCGGGGATCGATGTTGCGGGAATCCTCCAGCACGGCCGCCGAGGTCTCCTTCCGCTTGCGGCGCGAATAAGCCCAGATGCCGCCACCTGCGGCGACCGCGGTCGCGGCACCGCCGCCGAGCCACGCGACGGACTCGCCGGACATCTCCCCGGAGCTGGCTGCGGCGCCCACGGCGGCGTCGGCCGCGCCGTACCAGTTGCTCTCCACCAGTTGGGGGAAGGCGGCGTCATACATGTCGTCGAGCTCGGACTGTTGCCAGTCGCTGCCGCCGTTGATGCCGAACTGCCGGTCCTCGGTGGCCACGGCGATAACCGCGGTGTTGCCGCCGCCGTTGAGGGTCACGGCCTCCTCGGTCCAGGCTTCCGGGGTCATGCCGCCGAAGCTGGGCAGGAACACCACGAAGATCGATTTCTGCCCGTCGATCTTGTACTGCTGGATCTTCTCGGTCAGATCGGCGCTCTGCGCGGCGTCGAGCACACCTGAGTGATCGGTCACCGGCGCAGCGAAGCGTTCCGGGGCGATGGTGCCGGCGACGGCGGTCTGTGCCTGGGTGGCGCTGTCCAGTCCGAGCGCGAGCGGTGCGCCTCCGACGAGGACTGCGGCGGCGATCGCAGCGGCTGCGGCCAGGGTCTTCGGGCGGGGGAGCATTGGTTTCATGCCGCCAAGACTACCGTCGAAACGGTGAAGTTGTACCTCCTCCCTGCGCTCCTGTCCGGCCCGGCCCGCATCCTCGCCCATGCTCGTATGCGCCGCCCCCTCCCCGCCCCGCGCGCCAGCCTGGCGGTGCTGGGCACGGCACAGTATGACGGCCGCGCATCGAAACAGTTCGCCGCGCGCCTGGACCATGCGCTCCTGCTCTGGGAAGCCGGCCGCGCCGGTCATATTTTCACCCTCGGCGGACGGATGCCCGGCGACCGGTTCACTGAGGCGCAGGTGGGCAAGGCCTACCTGGTCGAACGCGGCGTCCCCGCCAGCGCGGTGACCGAGGTGCCCGAGGGCAATGACACCCGCGGCTCCTACGCTGCGCTCGTGGAACACCACCACCCCGGCGCGACCCTCATCGTCACCGATCCGAACCATGCCCTGCGCGCCGAGCTCCTGGCACATCAGGCCGGAATTGACGCTCTCGCCAGCCCGACCCGGACCTCCCCCACGCGGTTCCCGGGGAAGACATGGTGGCTCACCCTGTCCCATGAGACGGGCGGGCTGATGGTCGTCGATGTGTCCCGCGCCTTCGGACGCGATAACGCGGATAGGCTGGAGGAGTTGTTGCGCGGGCTGCAGGCCGGTCTGCGCCCCTCGCGCCGGGCCCGCCACGAGAAGCTGGCTGCCGACAAGCTGGACTGAGGACACATGTACGCATACACCGCCGCCGACATCGAACGCCGGCACCATGAGGGCCCGAAGGGCAGCGAGTTTGAGGACTCGACCCCCGATCACCGGGGTGACTTCGGCCGTGACCGTGCGCGCGTCCTGCATTCGGCAGCGCTGCGCAGGCTGGCGGACAAGACCCAGGTCGTGGGCCCCCGCGACGGCGACACCCCCCGCACCCGCCTGACGCACTCCCTCGAGGTCGCGCAGATCGCCCGCGGCATCGGCTCCGGTCTCGGCCTGGATCCCGACCTCTGCGAGATGGCCGGCCTCACCCATGACATCGGGCATCCGCCCTACGGCCATAACGGTGAGGTCGCGCTCAACGAGGTCGCCGCCGATTGCGGGGGCTTCGAGGGCAACGCCCAGACCCTGCGCATCCTCGCCCGCCTGGAGCCCAAGACCGTCTCGCCGGCGGGGGAGAGCTTCGGCCTCAACCTCACCCGCGCCGCGCTCGACGCCGCCTGCAAGTACCCGCGCACCCGCACCAACCCGGACGGCACCGTCAACGCCAAGTACGGCTGCTACGACGAGGACGCACACATCCTCGCCTGGCTCCGCGAGGGCCACACCGATCAGTGCCCCTCCATGGAGGCCCAGGCCATGGACTGGTCCGACGACATCGCCTACTCGGTCCATGACGTCGAGGACGGCATCGTCTCCGGCCGCATCACCCTCCGCGTCCTCTGGGACCTCGTCGAACTCGCCGCGCTGGCCGAAAAGGGTGCCCGCGCCTTCGGCGGCACCCCCGAAGAGCTTCTCGACGCCGCCGCCTCCCTCCGCGAACTCAACGTCGTTCACCACGCCGCCGACTTCGACCACTCGTTGCGCGGTTATTCCAATCTCAAGCGCATGACCTCCGAGCTGGTCGGCCGCTACGTCGGCGCCACGGTGAGCGCGACGGCCGGGCAGGAGAAGCTGGGCCGGCAGCACGGCCGACTGATCGTCCCGCCCCACGCGCATGCCGAGGTGACCCTGCTCAAGACCATCGCCGTGCTCTACGTCATGGACGCGCCGGTGCACATCGCCCGCCAGGACCGCCAGCGCGAACGCATCTTCAGGGTCTTCGACTACCTCACCGCCGGCGCGCCGGGCTCCCTCGACCCGATGTACCGCCAGTGGTGGAACGAGGCGGCGGATGATGCCGGGCGTCAGCGAGTGGTGATCGACCAGATCGCCTCCATGACCGAGTCGCGTCTCGAGCGTCTGGCCAAGCACTCCGCCGCCCTCACACCTTTCCTGGGGTAGGGGAGGGAGGCGGAAGGGGCGGGGCACCTGATGCACCAGGTGCCCCGCCCCTTCCGTGTTCCCAGGAGCTAGTCTTCCTTGTCCAGGGCGAAACCGTAGGTGACAACGTTGTTGCCCTCGGCGTCGGTCTGCGGGTCGAGCAGCAGCTCCGGCTTGACGGCGGTCGCGACGTCGTTCTCGGTCCAGTCACCACCCTTGAAGTAGAGCTGGGTGGTGATCTCGCGGTAGCCCGGGTTCTTCACCTTCAGGTGCAGGTGGGCCGGACGCCACGGGTGGCCACCGTAGGAGTCGATGAACCAGCCGGTCGGCCCGTCAGACGGGATCTGGTACGGAGCCGGCTGCAGGGTCTTGATCTCGTACTCACCGTTCTCGTTGGTGACGATGGTGCCACGCAGGTTCCACTCCGGGATGCCCGGGGCGAACTGGGAGTAGAAACCGTCCTCATCGGCGTGCCACAGCTCGATGGTGGAACCACCGATACCATTGCCGTCGACGTCGGTGACCTGGCCCTTGAAGATCAGCGGGGTGGCGGCCTTGTCCTGCTCGCGCATCGGCATCTCGCCGTTCCACGGCAGCTCCGGGGCGTTCTCGACGTAGTACGGGCCTTCGATGGAGCCCTTGGTGCCGGTGTAGTTGTGGCGGTCGTAGTTGATCTTCTCGATCTCGTGCTCGACGAAGACGTCCAGCCACAGCGGCCACTCGCCGTACTCGCCGACCTGGATCATCCAGTTCTTCACCACGCGGTACTCGTCGTAGGTGACCTGGTGCTTGTGGGCGACCTCGGCGATGGCGGCCAGCAGATCGGTGTAGATCGCGTTGGCGCGCTCCTTGGAGGTGTCCGACTTGACCGTCTCGTGCTTAAACTTGTCGGTCGCGGCGTTACCGGAACCCTTGGCGGTGGGGGTGAGCTCTGACTCGGTCATCATTGTCTTCTCCTGGGGTGGGGGATTCAGGCGGGGTGGTCGGCCTATTTCAGCAGGACCGAACCGGTGGGATAGCTTTCTGCGAAGTTGTCCGGTAACGGGGCGATGAACACGTTCTCGGTGCGGGTGCGGGTGATCTTCCACTCGCCGTCTTCGCGGCGGAAAGTGTTGTTGAGTCGGCTGGAACGCAGTAATGAGGTCCCGTCCGAGTACAACCAGGGCTGCATGTGGATCCAGTAGCCGTGGGCCTGGTCTGCGTCCACGTGGATCTGCTCGGAGGTCAGGTAGTGGGCGTTGAGGATCAGCCGGGGGTTCTGGTCCTCGGGCCAGAAGCGGGCGAAGTGGGCGCGGATGGCGTCTTTACCCTCCGCCCGGCCGAACTGGCCGTCGTAGTATTCGCCTACGCCTTCCCACACGGCGTCCTCCGTATAGAGGTCGAGGATCAGCTCGATGCGTTCCTCGTCAGTGACCGGAGGGTACACCGGGCACGGGGTGTCACAGAGAAACATGTAGCGTGCCTGAATGCGGCGAATGTCGGCCTCCGCCTCGAGAACGTCGATACGACGCTCAAGTCGGGTGAGCAGTTCTTCCGTCATCATCAGTTCTTTCTGCACTCTTCGGTTCCTAGTCTTCGCTGCTGCTGGCGTTCTCGATCTCCCGCGCCACGGCCTTGGCCCGTTCGATCCAGCCCCGGACGTCTGCGCCGGTCACTCCGGCCGGCAGCTGGGCCAGGCGAAGAGTCATGGTGTAATCGCCGGAGGGGTCCCGGACCGGGAGCACCATGGAACCTACGTTGTAGGTCTCTTGGTCCTGGATCTCTCGGGGGTCGTAGTCCAGTCGGGTGCTTCCGATGGCTTCGCGGATACTCCGTTCTTCCATCGGGGTGGGGTTCGCCTTCTTGTACTCGCGGGTGGCGCGGATCATCTGGTCATAGGCGGTGGATCCTGCTTCCGGCAGCAGCGCCAGCAGGTATCCGTGCTCCCCGATGAACTTCAGGCGTTTGCGGTGCCGCTCATGTACTTCGTCCGAGGCGTTCTTCAGCTTGTGCATCCAGCGTTCCTGGAGCTCAGCGGGCTTGTCGAACATGTAGCTGTCGCCGATCGGGGGGACCATGGGGAACCGGCTGGCCAGTCCTCCTTCGCGGGTGGCGTCAGCAGAGAGGGCGGAGAAGACCGTGGCCAGCTCGTCGTCACTGACGGCCGCGAACACCGACACTTCGCAGCCGATGGAGTGTGCCAGATCCTTCAGCTTCTCGCTCACGCTGTGGGCGGCGTGAATGGCGGGGAGGATTTCGTGGCCCATCCGGGAGACCTGTTCGGTTCCGGCGAAGCTGCCGTACCCGCCCTGGAAGAAGAGCAGAGGTGCCACGGAGTTGGTGATCTGGAGATCGGAGACCGCGCAGAGCACGATCCAGTGATCGCCGGCCTCCACCACATCGGCGATGGTCGTGTCGACCCAGGCAATCGAGTGCTTCAGGATGGGGTCGCCGGAAGGCGAGGGGTACCACTCGATGCCGTCGAGCTTGTTCTCCCAACGCTGCGCGATGGCGAGCATTTCGGCCTGCTGTTCACCACCCAGGATATTGATGCACAGGGAGTCGCACTGACGGAGCTTCTGGAAGGTACGGGAGGTTTTCATCGGCATGAAGGACACCAGCGGAGGGTCCAGGGACACTGAGGCGAAGGTGCCGACGACAAGCGCCAGGATCTCGCCTTCTGCACTGCGTCCGGTCACCACGGCGACACCGGTGGGGTAGTGGCCCATGACCTCGCGGAAAACTTTGGGGTCGAACGTATCGGGAACGGTGGCAGTCATGATGGATTTCCTTTCTGCGCAGGGGGGTACGGCTTCGGGGAGTTCTACGAGTCAGCCTTGACGTGGTGTTCCTGAAGTCGACGGCCCAGCCGCTCCGGCCGGAGCAAGAGGGCTGCCAGCAGGCCCGCGACGACCAGGAACACACCGGTGATCAGGAATGCGGAGTGCACGCCTTCCGTCATTGCGGCGATCATCGCCGCCGACGGTTCCACGCCCTTGGCGGGGGTCTGGTAGCCCGCGGCACTCATCAGCCAGCCCACCAGGATCGGGGAGATGATGGCGCCGAAGGCTGCGAAACCGCCGAGGGTGGCCATCATGATCGGTCGCTGCTTAGGTCCGACCGCATAGCCGACAGCAGCGGCGGACATCGGGAAGACCAGGCTGCAACCACCGGCAATCGTCAACAGGGGCACCGCGAAAGCGGCGGGAGTAGCCGGCACCAGCAGGAAAGCGAGGCCGGCGACTGCCGTCGACAGGCCGAAGGGAACTGCGATGGCCACATGAGCGGAACGGCCCTGCTTCAGCAGACGCTGACCGAGCCCGCCCAGCACCAGCAGGACAAGTGCGCCGAGGACCCACGGGAAGGTGGTGTAGACGCCCACCTGGGACAGGGAAAGTCCAACCACGGTGTCGAGGTATTGCGGGAGCCAGGTGGTCAGGAAGCCCTGCACCCAGAAGTTGGAGGCTCCGCCCAGCAGAGCCGCCAGGAAGGCCAGGCTGAACAACGCGTACCAGATGTTGACGGGCTTCTGTTGGTCCACAGCATCAGAGTCATTTTCTCGTTTTTCAGCGGTGGGCGCCGCCGCATCCTCTCGCAGGCCGGCAGCCTTTGTCGCCCGGGCGCTGTAGGGTCCGTCGCCACCGAAAATCAGCCAGATCGTGATCCACACCAGACCTATGATTCCGAGGGCACCGAAAGCCCAGCGCCAGCCCCATATACCGATTACCCAGGCAATGAAGGGGGCGGCGAAGACCGGCCCCATAGTGGAGCCGATGGCGATCAGGTTGGACGGCAGCGCGCGGCGCGAAGAGTGGAACCAGGTGTGGGCGGACGTCAGGGACATTGCGGTTGCCGGCCCCTCCGCTCCACCGAGAATGATGCGGGTGGCGAGGAGTACCGCAGCTCCGCCACCGAGGAGCATCGGGAACTGCATCACTGCCCAGACCATACCCAGCGCCAGGATGATCCAGCGGACGGAGAACTTGGAGGCCAGGATGCCGGTGATCACCGAAACGATGGCGTACAGGAAGAAGAAGGCGCTTCCGATGAATCCGAACTGTGTGGGGCTCAGCCCGAGGTCGGGCATGGCCTGGGGTGCCACAAGACCCAGGACTGCTTTGTCTGCGAACGCGATGATCTGGAAGACCACCAGTAGGCCGACGATGACCCAGGCGCGGGCCGTGGGACGGTGCCGATCTTGGGTTGCACGGTCTGCTTCCGCCGACTTCACCTTGCCCGTCGGCTGTGCTGTTACTGTCATCATCTCTCCGCTCCCCGGAAGAATTCCGGTGTCTTCTCTTGGATGTGAGAGCAAGGTAACTGTGATCGCCCTTACACAGATAGTGGGGAAACCTTTACTCCCGAGCGCTTCTATTGGAATAAGGCCTGTCGTATGGTCAGTTCATTACGTATTTGAACGTGGGTATCACCCCATGAGCAGAAAATCGCCAGACGTGCAGGAGAATCGATGAATTCCACCTACCGGAATCGGGACATCAGCGAGCAAGTGAGGGCCATCCACAGCGGTGAGATCACGATCTCTGAACTCTCGTCAGCGGTCCGCACCGATATCACCCGCTACGAAGACCGCCTCAAGGCCTGGGTCGCCCTGGCGGATATGAGCGTTCCGTTCCCTCCTTCCTCCCCTGAGGTCGATGACTCCGCCGGTGCACGCCCGCTGGAAGGCGTGTCTATCGGGGTCAAGGACATCATCGACGTCGCCGGCCTTCCCACCCGCTCAGGGTCAGCCGTGACCTCTGCCCTCTCCGCTGAGGCTGACGCCGCCTGCGTGGCCAGGTTCCGCGAACTCGGTGCCGTAATTCAGGGCAAGACGGTGACCACTGAATTCGGTTATTTCTCGCCCGGACTGACCGTCAACCCGTGGGACCACGAGTGCACACCAGGTGGTTCCTCCAGTGGTTCGGCGGCAGCCGTGGGCGCTAACACCATCGCTCTTGCCCTCGGCACCCAGACCGCGGGGTCCCTGACCCGTCCTGCATCCTTCTGCGGTGCCGCTGGCATGGTGCTGGCAGCCGGGTCCACCCCCATGGCCGGGGTGAACGGGATGAGCGAGACCCTGGACTCCCTGGGTATGATCACCCGCACCGTCGCTGATCTGGCTTATGTCTACTCTGCTTTCGCGGGTCAGGATGTTGACCGCCCGGAGGACTCTGCTGCCTCCGGGATGAAACTGCATATCTGGCACGGCTCTGAAGTCCTGCCGCTGGCCCCGCAGATGCAGGACCTTCTCCGGGAGGTTCCGCGGATCGCCGCCGACATCGGGGTTGATCACAAGGATCTCGACTGGAACGATCACGTGGTCACCTTGACCGCGGATCACCGCACGGTGATGGGTTACGAGGCTGCGCGCACGCTGGCAGGCGTCCAGGCGGAACACGAGGCCGAACTCAGCCCGCAGCTTCTGGAGCTGCTCCGCGGGGGTGCGGAGATCCAGGACCAGGATTACCGGGAAGCCCTGATCCGCCGGGACATTTCCCGGCGCGCGTTGGAGCGGTTGCTTGGACCCGATGGCGTGATCATCGGTCCCGCTGCCCAGGGGCCGGCCCTCAACCGTTGCAACGGCACCGGTTCCCCGGACCTCAGCCGTGCGTGGCAGCTGCTTGGTCTGCCGGTCGTCGTCGTTCCGGGTGCGCGGTCCACCACCGGAATGCCGCTTGGGCTGCAGCTGATCGGGCTGCCCGGTTCCGAGCAACGGCTGCTCACCCTCGGGCAGCTCCTGGAGAAGCGGTTGCGCAGGCTGCCGTCATTTTCCGAGCACACTTCTCAACCGACGCTGAAGGATCTGACATGGTAATCAAGCCTCTTCCGACCAACCATTCCCGCATGTTCCTCACCTGCTATGAGGACACCTTTAATTACGGCTGGCATCACGTGGATCTGTTCGTGCATGACGAATACGGCCGGGAGGTCAACTGGGTCCACTGGACCGTCCAAGCCGACGGGCCGGAAGCGGCGGATGAGTCCGTCCGCCAGGAGGAGCCGGAGCTCCGCCGTCTCACCGACTGGAAGCATCAGGTCAGTGCTTTCGGGATGAACTACTGGACCGCCGATGCAGCGTGGGACTGATACGACCGTGACTGCCCCTCAAGCTGCCGTAATCACGAAAAGCAGGAACGCAGTGCCCCAGAACATCGATTCAGTTCCGGCCACCCGGGTCTACGTCGTAGACGACGACTCGGAATTGTGTGAGTCAGTAGAGTGGCTCCTCGACAGCGCGGCAATCGCCTGCACCATCTGCAACAGCGCCGATGAGTTCCTCGAGAAGTTCGACCCCGACAGCCCCGCCTGCCTCGTCCTCGACGTCCGTATGCCCCGCATGAGCGGCACCCGCCTGCAGGAGCGACTCAATGAGATCGCCCCGCACGTGGCCATCATCTTCGTCTCGGCGCACGGGGACATCAACATGTCCGTGTCCACGATGAAAGCGGGCGCGCAGGATTTCCTGGAGAAGCCCTACGACCCCCAGCAGCTTATCGACGCCGTCCAGCTCGGCGTGGACAATGCTGCCCAGCGCTATCTGCTGCATTCCCAGGAGCGCAGGCTGTCCGAGAAAATCAATCTGCTCACCAGCCGGGAACGTGAGGTACTGGTGCTGGTCATTGAAGGACTGCCCAGTCAGACCATCGCCCGACGTCTGGGTATGAGCGTCAAGACCGTCGACGTGCACCGCACCCGCATCAAGGCCAAGACCGACGCGGACTCCATCGGCACTCTGGTGCGCGACATCCTGCGTTACCAGGTGGAGGTCGCTTAAACGGGCGACCTGCCAGACCCGCTTCCTATCTCCTGCCGGTACTTCCCCCGCTGTAGGCAGGCCTCCGGACGGAGGCCTGCCTACAGTCATCCCATGAGGTTCGGGATCACCAGCACGAGCCAGGGGAAGAGCGCCAGGACCGCCACGACCACGAGGTCCGAGACGATCCACGGGATCGCCGCCCGGTACAGCACGGACATTGGGAGCCATGGCGCGGTCGACTTCATGACGAACAGTCCCATACCGAATGGCGGGGAGATGTTACCGATCTGCAGGGTGACAAGCACCAGGATGGAGAACCAGATGCCGTTCCACCCGAACTGGGCTGCGATCGGCATGAGCAGGGGAGCGGTGATCATCATGATCGAGGCCTGGTCGATGAAGGCGCTCAGGATGACCAGCAGGATGATGATGATCACCATCATGGCCACTCCATTGGTCACCGATTCGGTCAGCCAGTTGACCAGTCCCTGGGTCGCTCCCATGTAAGCCATGATCTGTGAATACAGGGTGGAAGCCATCACCAGGAAGAAGATGGTGGTGGTGGTGCGCACGGAGGCCACCGCCGCCCGCCACAGCTCCCCGGGAGTCAGGCGACCGATCACTGCGGCGACGATCACGCTGGCGGTGGCCCCCAACGCCGCCGATTCGGTCGGGGTGGCGACCCCGAAGAAGATGAGGCCCAGGATCACGAGGGCGATGATGCCCGGCACCAGCAGTCTTGTGAAGAATCCTCTGATCACCTCGGTGGGCGCTCGTCGGGATGCGTCCTCGTCGTGGACGTCGTTGTCGCCCCGGCTCCGCCAGAGCACGATGATCACGTAGCCGACGCCCATCAGGATGCCCGGGATGATCCCCGCCATCATCAGGGGTCCGATGGGAACCTGGGCGATGCCACCCCACAGGATTCCGAGGGCACTGGGCGGCAGGACCATGGCCAGACCACCGGAGGCGAGAATGGACCCGGCTGACAGATCGCGGTTGTAGCCAGCGTCACGCATCTGCGGCAGGAGAGTCCGGGAAAACAGCGCGGTGTTGGCCAGCGAAGAGCCGGAGAGCAGACCGAATGCGCCACCACCGGCGACCGCCACCATGGGAAGCCGACCGGGCACCCCCCGCATGAGCACCGAAATCTCCGCGAGCGCCTCCTGGGCTATCTTCGAGCGGAAGAGGATCTCACCCATCAGGATGAACAGCGGGATGGCGGAGAAGGTGAAGCTGTTGACTGAACTGATCACGCTCAATCCGACCAGTTTGGAGGCCGCGGAGAAGCTGCCGAAGATCAGGAAACAGGAGACGATGCCGACCGCCAGCATGCCGAAGGCGACCGGGATGCGCAGCAGTAGAACGGCGATGAGCGCGAATATGAAGACGGGGAGAAAAATGAACCATTCCATGGCGCTCAGTCCTTCGGGAGTGCGGTGTGGGGAAGCGGATCCCGCCGGATGCGGAGGGCGACCAGAATCGTGGAGTAGACGACGCCGATGAAGCCCAGGGCCACCGGCAGGGACAGCCACCAACGTGGCAGGGACAGTTCGCCACCCATGGTGGTCAGGGTGTTGATGTCGTGGATGAGCAGATCCACCGCCGCTATCGCCAGGAAGACTGACACCACGACCTGGACGATGATGCTCAGGACGTTCAACCCCGCCATCGTCTTCTCCCCGGCGAAGAAGTCGGCGACCTCCACCCGGAAGTTCTCGTCGGCAACGGTGGCGGCCGGAATGACCAGCACGGTGATGACCACCATGCACATCGAGGCGATCTCCACCGCGCCGATGATTCCGTTCCCCAGGTAGCGCATGATCACCGCCACGGTGACCAGCACAGCCATCGCCAGCAGGACCGCGGCCCCGATTCCCTGGAGGAGGCGTTGGGGGAGCAGCGCCCGGCCCGGGAGGAGGGACAGGTCATGCGGGGTTTCCGCAGATCCGCCGAGATCGACGGGTGTGATGTGCTCATCGCGCCGCGGTGAACTCATGACTTTTCCTTGAGCTGCTCGATCTGCTCAACGGTGCGGTCGACGGTGGCGCCCCCGGGCACAACGTCGGCCAGATTCCCGGTCATGCCGTCTTCGTATGCCCGCTTGAGTTGAGCCGCATCCGGCGTGGTGGCCAGGATGGCGTCCCAGTCAAGCTCCTCCCAGCCGGTGCGGTAGGCCAGCTCGAAGACGCGGTTCGCCTCATCCTCACTCAACATGGTCTCCTGCACACCGGCGTCCTCCCATTCCCGGGTCTCCGAGACCGCCTTGTTCATGAAGTGCTCGAAGATCTCCGGTTCGGTCTCCGTGATGGTGTCGGTGATCGCCTGACGGGTCTCCGGATCCAGGTCTTCCCAGGTCCGCTCGTTCATGACCAGGTTGGCCACGGACTCGTAGAAACGCGGGGCCACGTGGTAGCCGGTCACCTCCTGCAGGCCCAGACTGCTCGGCCCCACTGCCGCCCAGCTGGCGCCGGAGACCACGCCGCGTTCCAGGGCGGTGTAGACCTCGCCGCCCGGCAGGTCCACCGGCACTCCACCCATCGCCTGGACCATGCCGGAGGTGGCTGAGGAGGTGCGGAGGGATTTGCCCTGCAGGTTGGCGTCCGTGATCGGGCTGTCCACAAGCAGCACCTGTGGCATACCGGCCACGGTGTGGCCCAGGTAGGTGATGCCCAGCTGGTCCCGATGGATCTCGTCGTAGATCCCGGTGATCCCGAGTTCCCGTTCCTTCATGGGGGAGTACGGGGTGAAGCGGGGAACCTCCATGGCCGGCAGCTGGTCCACGTAGTAGTCACCGGGCAGCGACCCCATGTCGAAGACTCCGGCGGATACCCCTTCAATCAGGACATTCGGCGCCATCACCTCTGGTCCGCCCTTGTACTCGACGGTAATCCACGGGGCGTTCTCCCGGAGGTTCTCAATGAACATCCACATGCCGTCGTTGTTGGAGTGCGTTCGGTTGAAGCTCGTGGCCAGCGTCAGGGTCACCTCCTCCCGCCCGCCGTCCGCCGTAGTGGAGGTGCCCGCCGGGGAGCACCCCGCAAGAAGCACGGGTATGGCCGCCAGCGGCGCCAACCAGCGTCGCCCGGCCGAGGTATGTGGTCGCATCAGGTTCCTCCTGAGGATGGTCGGAGACTCTCGGGGAAACGGGTACGGAGCAACCGAACTCCATTTCCTCACATCTGTCCGCAAATGTGATGTGGGTAATGCTATTGAGCAAATCGCCAGCGAGATATCGGAATAATCTTTCACCGCGCTAAGGAAATCCTTAGAAACTCAGCGGGCCCACAATGGCGAAACCCCGCAGCCCGGCAGGGCTACGGGGGTGATCGGAGGGGTGGCGTCAGAAGTACTCGAGCACGAGCTTCGGGTCCCGGGTCCGGGAGACACATACCGCCATGGTTTCGCCGGCTTCGCGCTCCGACTTCGTCAGGACGCTGTCCCGGTGTTCCGGGGTTCCCTCCAGCACCTCCATGATGCAGGTGCCGCAGATCCCCTCCTCGCAGGAGGTGGCGATGTCGCACCCGGCCTCGTTGAGCACCTCGACGATCGAGCGGTCCGCGGGAACATGGTAGGTTTCGCCTTCCAGTTCCACGTCAAACTCCGTGTTCTCCTGATCTCCCCCGGTTTCCGCCGGCTTGAAGTTCTCGAAGTGGATGGCGTCCTCGGGTAGCTTCTCGGCGGCAACCATGCGGACCTGGTCCATGAACGGGGCGGGGCCGCAGACATAGAGGTGGGTACCCTCCGGCAGACCATCCACCATGCTCGCCAGATTCTTACCCTGGGTGTCCCGGTCCACGCCGAGGTGGGTGTGGAGCTTATCGGGGCACTTCTCGGTGAGGATAGGCAGGAAGGCTGCCTCCTCCTCGCTGCGGGCATAGTAATGCAGCTCGAAGCTGATGCCGCGGACATCCATGTACCGGGAGAGACTGAGCATCGGGGTGATGCCGATTCCGCCGGCGACCAGCACATGGTGTGCCCCCTCCTCGGCAATCGTCATGAGGTTCCGGGGTTCGGAGACCTTGAGTCTGTCACCGACCTGAAGCTCATGGAGCGCCTCTGATCCGCCGCGGCCGCCTTCCTCGCGTTTGACCGCGAAGAGGTATGCGTCATCACCGTCCGGGCGGCCGCACAAGGAGTACTGCCGGGTCAATGAAGTCGGTCCGACGACGTCGATGTGCGCGCCGGGGGAGTAGTGTCCCACCGGACTGCCGTCTGGCAGCGTGAGGTAGAACGACTTGATGGTGGGGGTCTCCTGGACAATGTCCGAGACCACAACGTCAATGAGAGACATCTCTGTACTCCCCTTTCCTTGTGCTGTTCGGTCGATGCCGGCGCGGAGCCGGCTGTATTGGTGGATCAGCGGACGTAGAGGCCGCCGTTGATGTCCCAGCAGGCGCCCGTGACGAACGCCGCGTCCTCGTCCGCCAGCAGCGACACTGTTTTCGCGATGAAGGCGGGATCCCCCAGGCGGCGGACCGGGATGCCGGCGATCACCTGGTCGAGCTTCTCAGCGGGCACGGTCTGGTGGACGATCGGCAGATCATGCGGCCCCGGTGAGATGGCGTTGACGGTCACGCCCTGCCCCGCCAGCTCGCGGGCGAAGATCTTGGTGGTGGTGAGGATCGCACCCTTTGAGGCGGCGTAATGTCCGCCGGTGGCCGTTCCGCCGTTCTGCCCGGCCAGGGAGGCCATGTTAATGATGCGGCCGTAGCCGGCCTCGGCCATGGCGGCGCCGAAGACCTGGCACCCGAAGAAGATGCTGTCCACGTTTGTGGTGAGCACCTGATTGAAATCCTGCTCCGAAAGAGTCATCAGGTCAGCCGCACGGGTCACCGCGGCGTTGTTGACCAGGATGGTGGGGGTCGCCCACTGGTCGGTGAGGGTGTCCAGTGCTTTGACGAAATCCTCGCGCCGGGAGACATCCAACCGGATGGCACAGGCGGTGGACCCGTCGGGGGAGAGCTCGTCGGCCAGCTCCTGCGCCTTCTCCTGCGCGATGTCAGCCAGGCAGACCCGGTGACCGTCGTCGTGGAGTCGGCGCGCGATCTCCTGCCCCATGCCCCCGGCGGCGCCGGTGACCACCGCGACGCCATTCGCACGTGCTGTGTCAGTCATGCCGCCGCCCTAGATGAGGAAGCCGGCGGCACTGACGGCATCTTCACTGTTGATGAGGCGGGCGACCTTCTCAGCGATACGGTCACCATCGTCGGACAGCGCGATGGTGTGCGTGAGTTCGGCCCCGAGGGTCTGGTAGGCGTTGCGCTTGAAGGCGGTGAGCACCTGGGTGGAACGGATGACCACCTCTTCGTCGGTGACGGACCTGACCACGAAAGTGGACACCACCCGTGCCGTCCGGGCGGCGGCCACGGCGGAGGGGGCGTAACCCTGCATCATGCGCTCGACGCGGAGGCGGCGCATACGCTTGTCGTCGTAGATCATGTTGAGCGAGGAGGCGTAGTCCTCGGTGTCCGGGTCGATGGGCACGACGTAGTGGGATTCGTCGGTGAACAGCTCTTCCCAGGCGGGGTAGTCCTTGGCGTCCAGGAGGGCTGCCTCCTTCCAGATGAGCTCGATGGCGCGGAGCACGCGCTCGTCGGAAAGCATTGCCGTCTGTCGGGTCAGGAGGGAATTAGTCATCGCTCATCATCTTCTTCCACATGTAGTAGGCCTCGCGCATGCCCGTCTCATCGGTGACATGCGAGGTGGGCCAGTTGTCGTCGTTGTTGTACTCGCGGTTCAGTCCGCGGTTGACCATGATCGGCATGTTCGGGTTGCCGCCGGCGCCGATCTGGACGCGATCCCAGCCCTCTGCGTCGTCGGGGCTGCCGAAGCCGAAGGGGCCCTGGAAGTGCTCGTGGATCCGGAGCCGCTCCTGGTTCACGCTCTCCGGGCCACCGTCCATGCCGATGGCCATGTGCCAGATCTCGGTCTCATTGACGGAGATCGGGATGATGACCCGGAAGAAGGCGGAGGACATCGCGATGTTGGGGAACATGTTCAGGTTGAAACCGCAGCCGTGCATGGAACGCATGTAGCGGCGGATCCGCTCCGGGGACTCACCGGCGGCCTCGAGCTCGTCCACCAGGTGCTGGAAACGGGGCTGAATCTCCTCGGTGCCGTCGTCGATGTCCAGGTCCAGATGCGCGGCGGCCATGATGCCCACGCTGTGCCCGTTGCCCAGCGCATGGGTTTCGGCGGCCGGATCGTCCATGAAGGACATCATGTCGGCGGTCTCTGCGTCGACGGAGGCCATCCAGGACTTGTGGACCATGGGGAAGTGGTATCCGTCGGTGGTGTTTTCCAGCTGGATCTTCCAGTTGCCCCGGAACCGGAACTTGTGGATTCCGATGACCTTGGTGGGGAAGCCGTTGGACTGCTTGAGGAAGCGCTCCATCCAGATCTTGGCGTCACCCAGGTGCTCCTCCAGCGGAGGGGCATCCTCGTTGAAGGTGGCGAAGATCATGCCCAGGTAGGACTCGGTGCGCAGCTTCTGGAGCGGGAAATCCTTTTTGTCCAGTACACCCTCGTACCCGTCCGGGTAAGGGACACCGCGCAGACGGCCGTCCAGGGTGTAGGACCAGTTGTGGTAGGGGCAGGTGAAACCGTTGGCCTTGCCGTTGCGCTGGTCGCAGACGGTGGCACCGCGGTGGCGGCAACGGTTTAGAAGGGTGTTGAAGATGCCCTTGCGGTCACGGTTCACGATCACGGGCTGGTCGCCGACCTGGGTGGTTTTGAAGGAGCCCGCCTCGGGGATCTCGCTCTCGTGGGCGACCCAAACCCAGGTCTTGTAGAAGATCCGTTCCATCTCCTCCTGGAAGATCTCGGGATCGGTGTAGAGCGCGCCGGCGACCCGGTCGTCCTCGACGAGGGTAGCGAAACCGCCCAGGGGTTCGTGTGTGGTGGTCATGGTGTGTCCTTCGGTAATTAGTCGGGTAAGGGAGAGGGTCGATCAGAGTTCGACGTCGTCGCGGATGACCAGTTCCCGGCCCATCCGTGCCTCAATCTTGAAGTACTTCCACAGGGCGAACTCGCCGACCATGATGGTGCGCAGCAGATTGCAGGCCTCCTTGACGGTCGCCTGATCCTGCACGTCAGCCAGTACGTAGAAGGTCCAGGGCCAACCGTCCGAGGGTCCCACCATGTGGGAATCGTCATCGAAGGTTCCGATGACCTCGACGCCGTCCATGTCCCGCAGGCTGGTCAGAAATGCCTGGGTGGCGATCCACACCGGGCCGATGTCAGCCTTCGGAAGGTCGAAGAAGTTCTGGTTGTTGCCGACACAGAACAGGGTGCGCAGTGGCTCTTGCGACATGGGGTTCTCCTAGAAGTAGGGGTGAGTGCGGGGCGGGGTGTCAGGGGAAGCTGGGAATCCCGGGGTCGAGCCCGAGCAGCAGGGCACCCGCGGCCTCGAAGATGTGCTCCTGGAGCATTGCGTGCTGTGCGGGGACGAGACCGTCCTGCAGGAAACGCTGCAGGGGGTGCCCTTCGAAGATGGCGCCGGTGCCGGCGAGGTTGAACGCCGCCAACACCACATCCCGGCTGACATGCGCAGCCTGCGCCGCGGCCATCCGCAGCAGGGCTTTGTCCCGGTCGGTGATCTCCTCGTTCGCGACGGCCTTGGCCCAGACCTCCTCGGTGGTCTCGTAGAAGAAGGCCCGGGCGGAACGCAGATCCGCCTCCGCCTTGGCCAGGCCGGACTTGTAGTTCGCCCGGTTGCCCTTGGCTGGCCCACCGGTGATGGAGGCGTTGGCCGAGCCCACCTCGGTGACGTAATCCAGTGCTCCGCGGGCGGCGCCGAGGCCCACTACCGCCAGCACCTGCGCTGCGTAGGCGATGACGGGATATCGACTGACAGGTTCGTCGATGGTGGGCTTCCCGCCACGGACGAAGGTCATCTCGTCGGGAACGAAGACCCGGTCGGCGCGCACATTGTGGGAGCCGGTGGCCTTCATGCCGGCCACGGACCAGTTGTCGACGATGTCGACCTTCGCCGGGTCCACGAGCGCGGTCAGCGGTTTGCCGTTGGTCTCCTCGCCGCCCCGCAGGCCCATACCGAGCAGGTCAGCTCCCTTGCAGCCGCTGGCGAACTGCCACTCGCCGGAACAGATGTACCCGCCCTCGACCCGCTCCGCCTCGAACATCGGGAACATACCCGCAGCGAAAACGATGTCCGTGCTCTCCGCGTAGATCCTGCGCTGTGTCTCCACCGGAAGGGAGGCGAAGTACACGGGGGCGGAACCGAAGCTGGCGACCCATCCCGTGGCGGGGTCGATGGCGGAGATCTGTTCCACCTGCTTCATGAACTGTGCGGGCGGCTGCGGGTCGCCGCCGAACTGTTCGGGAACTGCAACCCCGAACAACCCGGCCTTCTTGAGGAGGGCAATGTAGTCACGGGAGACGTGGCCCTGTTCGTTGAACTCGTCCCGGCGCTCGTGAAGTACCTGCAGAGCGTGGGCGAATGCAGCGTCGCGGGCGGGCCCGGCGGGTTCCGCGGCCACCCCGGCCGCGAGTCGTCCGGCTGCGGTGGCTGCATCAACAGTGTCTGTCATGATCGCCACCCCGCTTTCATCCTTCGTTGCTAGTGCCATTACCTTCTCCAATTGCTGCGACTTCGAATGGTGTACATGCGATGCTATGGCGCGGTTCACAGTGGCGGTATTGGAGAAAACCGCCATCTACCTAAGGAATTCTTTAGCCGGTGGCCACCTTTTGCTGATGTACCAGCGAAGACAGTGGCCCTAGGATCAGGGGCATGCAACCCAGCAGTGACGACCTACTGACAATGGCGCAGTATTCGCAGAACGCCATCCTGGTCCACGAGAAGGATTCATTGCGTATCCTCTGGGCCAACGACCAGGCGTGCAGGATCTTCCAGTACAGCGTCCCTGAGCTGCGGTCCCTCAAGGCACACCACATGAGCTCGCAGGATGAGCGGTACCGCCGCGAGGACGGTGTCGCCTGGCTGCACTCCGCAGCTCTGTACGGGTCGAGTCGGAGGCAATGGAAATACCTGGCCGCCGACGGCACCGAATTCCTCACCGACTCAACAGCGACCCTCGTACCGTTCCAGGCCGGGGAGGCGCTCATGGTGGAGATCCGCGTGATCGAGGAAGATGAGCAGAGGCCGGATTCTCCGGAGTGGGTGTCCACGTCGCTGGAGCGCATCATGTCGCACACCGCTTCCGGGGTGCTGGTGCTCGACACCGACAACCGGGTCGAGCGGGCCTCTCCCTATGCCGCCGGGCTCTTCGGGTACGCGGCTTCCGAAATCATCGGGGAAGAACTGGGGAACCTGGGTACGACCGATCTCGGGGTCAGTGAGGAACAGCTCCGGGAGACGATCGTGCAGCCGGAGCGACAGATCAACTTCCGCCTGAAGGTGGACGGGGAGAACAGGACTTTCCGCTGGTTGAGCTGCAACCTTGAGAATGTCCGGATCGAGGGCACCACCTACCGCGTGCTCACGGTGCGTGACATCCAGGACCGGGTGGAAGCGGAGCAGCGTGAGAAGGCGCAGCGGGAACAGCTGCAGTACCTGAGCCGCTACAACGCGATGGGGGACATGGCGATGGTCCTCGCCCATGACCTCGGGCAGCCGCTGGCCGCTTCCCTCAATTTCCTCAGCGGGCTGAAGACGCGACTGAACACCCCCACCCCGAACTTCACCCAGCTCAACTACGGCATTGAGATGGTGGAGAAGCAACTCAGGCGAGCATCAGAGATCGTGGCCTCAGCCAAGCGGTATGTCCGGAGGATCGAGAGCACGGCCGCAGAATTCAGCCTGCCGGCGACCATCGCGGAGTCGCTCTATTTCGTTCGGCTACGCGCGGAAGAAGAGGGGGTGGTGGTCAATGCCGACCTGGGGACCGAGGAACTGATGATGGAAGGGGAGAGCGTGCTCATCGGGCAGGTGATCATCAACCTCTGCATGAACGCGATCGATGAGATCAAGCGGCCGGATACCCTGGTGAAGGAACTCGACATCAAACTCACCGAATTCGGGGGTCTCGCCTCACTGTCGATCACGGATCAGGGCCGCGGGATGGATGCCGTGCCTGCCGAGCAGCTGGCTGCCGGTGCCTTCAGCTCGAAGAAGGACGGCTCGGGAATCGGGCTGATCATCTCTGAACATATCGCCCAACGGCACGGTGGGACGATCCTGTTCACCCCGAACAAACCGCGCGGAACAATTGCGACGCTGTCGTTGCCGCTGAAGTCGGTGCAGAATGCGCAGGCGGAGAACACCGGCCCCGTCATGTAGGGGCAGCGGTGTCTCTGTGCCGGCAGGTCCTGGCTACTGCCCATCACCACCCCACCCCGAAAGGAGGACCCCGCAAGAGGTCCTCGCACAGCGTTCCTTTCGGGGTCCAGCGTGATATCAGGGGGTCTTTGCGGGGTTCTCCTTTCCTACCCAGCCACCCCACCCGAACCCTGCGAAGAGAACCCGGCGATGAGCCCGATCCCCGGACTCCCCGCGGGTTCCAGCATGATTCCAGGGTTGAGCGCAGAGTCCTCATCGCAGGTTATCCTCGAGACAACCCCCACAAACAGGTGCACATGTGCGCACATGTCATATAATCAAGCCATGGCACCCACGGCCCTGCTCACCCCGATCCGCAACCGCACCTACCTGCACCTCTTCTCCGCCCAGGTGGTGGCGCTGGTGGGCACGGGTCTGCTCACCGTGGCCCTGGGGCTGCTGGCCTTCGATATAGCCGGGGGCAGCGCCGGCCGCATCCTGGCCAACGCGCTGACCATCAAGATCCTCATCTACGTGCTGCTCTCACCTGTGGTCACTGCCCTGGCCGCCAACTGGAACCCCCGGCCGGTGCTGGTCGGCGCCAACCTCGTCCGTGGCGCCGTGGCGCTGACCCTGCCGTTCATCGGCGCGGAGTGGCAGCTCTACCTGGCCATCGGCCTGCTCCAGGCCGCCAGCGCCACCTTCACACCGACGTTCCAGGCGGTCATCCCGCGCATCCTGCCCGAGGAGGAGGACTACACCCGCGCGCTCTCGCTCTCCCGCCTGGCCTATGACCTCGAGCAGATCGCCAGCCCGGTCCTGGCCGCGGCCATGCTCGCGGTGATGAGCTACACCAACCTCTTCCTGGGCACGGTCGTCGGCTTCCTCGCCTCCGCGGTGCTGGTGGTCATCACCCCGCTGCCCCGGAAACCCCAGACACCCACCCACCGAACCGGCTTCGTCGAGCGCACCCAGCGCGGCATCCGGATCATGCTGCGTGAACGCCCCCTGCGTGCTCTGCTCTGGCTGAATCTCGCGGTGGCCGCGCCCATGGCGATGGTCATGGTGAACACCGTGGTCATCGTCCGCTCCGAGCTGGGGATGGGGGAGTCCGCCCTGGCCTGGACGCTGGCGATCTTCGGCCTGGGCTCCATGGTGGTGGCCGCCGCTGTACCCGGCCTGCTGGAGAAGGTCACCGACCGCGCGGTCATGCTCCCGGGCGCCGTGCTGGGCGCGGTCTGCCTCATCCTCCTGCTAATCGTGCCCGCGCCGGGCTACGCGCTCATCGCGCTCACCTGGCTTCTGCTGGGCTTCGCGCTCTCGGCGATGCAGACCCCCATCGGCCGCATCGTCCGCGCGAACGCCAGCGAGGAGGACCTCTCCTATGTCTTCGCCGCGCAGTTCTCGCTCAGCCACGCCTGCTACCTGATCACCTACCCCGTCGCCGGCTGGGTCGGTGACAGTGCCGGCCTCTGGGCGGCCACCGCCGCGCTGGCCGCCCTCGCGGTGCTGGGTACCGTCATGGCAGCCCTCACCTGGCCCAAGGAGTCCGCATGAGCCTCGAACACAACCTCGTCCCCGACGAGGCACTCTTCACCGAGGCCGCCGACGCCCTCAAACTGCTGGCCGAACCCACCCGCCTGCAGCTGCTCTTCCTGCTTATCGACGCCGAGTTCAACGTCACCCAGCTCGTCTCCCTCACCGGTGCGAGCCGCACCGTGGTCAGCCAGCACCTGGCGAAGCTACGCCTCGGCGGGCTGGTGTCCTCACGCAAAGAGGGCCGGAACATGCTCTACCGGATCGCCGACGGCCATGTCGCGCGCCTGGTGGTTGAGACCCTCAGCCGGGCTGATCATGTGCGGAGTGGGGAGCCGGGGGACAATGAATTCAATTAATCTTCTATGCTCGCAATCTCCGAGAAACTCCGTAACGGTCCTCAGAGTAGTTCCAGAACTCCGGGCGCTTCCTGGTGTCACCGACGGCGACAACGTGATTGGCTCCGAGATGGTTCACATACGGCGAGAAAACCGCATACCTGCAGTTTTAGGAGCCCAGAGGGGCCGGTAAGATGATCGTAAAAGATCGACAATATTCCGATCTCAAAATGTGCGACAGAGTATACGCACCCCGCGCCTCGACTAACCTCCAAAGAATCAGAGCATCCTCCGACACCAAAACCCGCCACACAAAGAGCTTAAAGAAGCCAGCGGGCGGACATGCAATTTGCTCGACCCGGCCGAGCTTATTAACCAACCCCAATAAAAGCGCAGCTGCAAGGATGACAGACGTTTAGTCATTAGTGCGCGAAGAACATGGCTCGACGAAATCGAGCTCAAACAAAAGAATTTTAATCGACAATAAGTTACTAACCAAAGAAAACGAAAGGCAGATTGCAGTGACAAGCCTACCTGAAATAGATTTCCAAAGAATCAGGCCGTATGGAAACCCGGCAGCCCGATCAAACGCATTCGAAGAAGTTGCGTCAATTATCATTAAGCAGCGGCCAGAATGGCCCTCGGGCACCCAATTTAACCGGTTTGGAAATCCCGACGGGGGCCGAGAAGGCAGAGGCGTTCTCCCGAATGGGGATGTCTGGGCATGGCAAGCGAAGTACCTATTTAAATTTGATTCGAGCAGTGTCAGTCAGATAAAGGCTTCCATTATAAGAACGCTGGAAACTGAGCCGAGCCTAAAAAAATACTTTGTGGCAATGCCCATTGATCTGCCTGCTGGCGATACTGCTAATCGAAAGTCAGCTTTTACTTTGTGGGGGGAGGAGGTAGAAAAATGGAAAAAAGCGGCCGACGAAAAAGGAATGTCCGTTGAGTTTAATTTTATAGGCGCGCATGAACTAGCTACTTCCCTCACAAACAATTCCAATGCTGGGCGCGCCAAATATTGGTTCAACGCTTCGGTTATGGCTGACGTTCAGCAACAAAACAGGGTGGAAGAAATTACAGCGAAATTAGGTCGCCGGTATAGCCCCAAGTTACATGTAGACGTTGAAGTTGCACAAGCGATCGAAGCCGTCGGGCGTACCTCAAGATTCGCAGAGCGCTGGAAGGTAGTTCTCGGCAAACTACGCTCATCTCGCCAATGGGCATGGCATGCACCCGAGAAAGAAAGCCTGCTTTACGAATCGTCTCTTTTGGAATGTAACAACTCCTTAGCAGAAGTTGATAAAGCGCTTCAAGCAGTCGTCGATGTTGCCGAGCGCTTTGACCCTATGCCGGAAACTTCAGATAAAATCACCGCTGGGCTCGGATCATTACGCGTGTTAAATAACCTCCTGCATGTTCACCACCGTGAAGACGGAGGTTATTATTCGGGTCATGCTGCAATGCTATATACTAACGTAAAGGACGCAACTACCGCGCTCGAAGAAGCGGAACAACTGGCCACTGGTATCGCCACTCAAGCATCAAATGCAGGAAAGCTTCTCCTGACTGGCCGCGCTGGCGTCGGAAAATCGCATTTACTTTGCGACATGGCGAGAAGCCGTATTAATTCCGGGTTGCCGACATTAATGGTTCTAGGGCAGGATTTTGACCAGCGATCACTGTTAGTTCAGCTACCGGATCTAGTAGAAATGGACGGAAGCGTGGATGGCCTGCTTTCGATCCTGAATGCCGCTGCCGAAGCATCGGGACACAAGGCGATGCTCATAATTGATGCCATCAACGAAAGTGAAAATCCTGAACGTTGGTCTGATGCTATTCGTGTTCTCCTTTCTAAAATATCTCGCTTTCCTTTGGTTACACTTGTTATCTCGTGCCGAACTGAGTTTGTCGAATTCGTAGTAGGGTCGATTGATATGCCTACGCTCGAGCACTATGGATTTGGAGAAGCAACGGCATCGGCGGTCGAACGATTTGTAAAAGAGTACAAGTTAGACCCTCCTACCTTTCCCATTTTCAACTCAGAGTTTGGAAACCCTTTATACTTGCGTCTAAGTTGCGAAGCGGCCGCTACGTTAGATTCTGGGAGGTTTACCCTCGAGTCAAGTGGAGTGTCCCTCATCGTCAACTCGTTCGTTGAAGCTGCTAATTGGAATCTTTCTCGTGCCAATCGCTGCGATTATGACCATAGAAAGAACTTGGTATCGGTCGCAATACGGGAAATATCGACGCTTGGGCCAGGGGGCTTCGCCAGGGACGAAGTAGCGAAGATGATGGAGGTATTACTTCCCGACCGCACTTGGTCAAAATCGCTTCTAAAGGGGATGCTTGATGAAGGTATATTGATTGAGGCCGGAATTGACCGTGTCAATTTCGGTTATCAACGATTAGGCGACATGGCCCGGGCCGAGAGAATTGCGTCTAACGAAGTACCGGAGATTAAGGAGTGGTTGCATTCGCTGAAAGAAAACTATTGGAGAGAGCTGGGAACTTTATCTGCTCTAGCCGTAATTGTGCCGGAAACTTATGGGGTGGAGTTAATTGACCTAATGCGGGACGATGGAGATATTTCCGCCGATGGGGTTGATGCTTTTCTAGAAAGTTTGACTCTTCGCCAGCCTAGTTCGGTGGGTGCTCGCGCTATCGAATTGGTCGAGAAGTGTCTCATTTCTAAAGACGACGCATACCAGGCATGGGGGCAATTGATTCGTCTTAGCTGTGTTCCTAACCATCCTTTAAATGCACGATGGCTGCATCTTTTCCTGGAAAAAATGGAGTTGGCGGAGCGAGACCTCGACTGGTCTATGTGGCTGGTGGGGTCCCTTGAGACTGAACGAAAATCATCGGTTCGTATTCTGGTGGAATGGGCGTGGGCAACGAATGAAGATGCAACCTTCGTGCCATCCGGAGAAGCGATCGAGCTGGCAACTTTGGCATTGGGCTGGCTCCTTACGACATCGGACCGGCGGGTCCGAGATCGAGCAACGAAAGCGCTGATCGCAATTGGGGAAAAGGGGCTTGAGGATTTCATTAAGTCGTTTGAGTTGTTGTTGAGAGTCAATGACCCATATGTGGTCGAACGTTCAATCGGTGCTGCATGCGGAATTTCTTTAAGAACTTGTTCTCCAAGCGGTGCTATTAGTTTGGCCCACGCAATTGATAAATTTGTGGCTGGGGGTTGGCCTTCGCATCTACTTATACGGGACTATGCTCGCAGAATCTTGGCTGTTGCTGGTGAGGCGGGATGGGATGGGCCAGACGGCAAGCCTCCTTACGGTGCAGAATGGCCAGTGAATCCTACGTCGCGGAACGAGATTCAGAATATTGTGGCCGCTCCGGATTGCCGAATGGGAACCGTCTGGCAATCGATAAATGAGATGGGAGATTTCGGACGTTACGTTATCGAGCCTGCTGTACGTAAATTCGATGTATCCCTCAATGATGAGGTTGTTGACATGGTTCGACGTTTTATTTTTGACAGGGTTCTGGATTTAGGAGGGGATCGGAAAAAGCTTGACGTCGCCGACAAATCTATGCGGAGGGGGTTTCGAGAAGGGCCGGTGGAAAGGATAAGCAAGAAATATCAATGGATAGCGTTCTATGAAGCACTCGGGTTACTGGCTGACAATCTGCCGATTAATGAGCCCTCGCGGTCAAACAGTCCGAACGATTATATGTACGCTGAGCAATTAATTTGGCGAGATATAGATGTAAGCTTAATAACAAGCGGCGTTTTTTCTAAGTCAGATTTAGTCGAAGATGCTTGGTTTTCTCCAAAAATGGTGGAATTTCCTAACTCGTCTGGGGATGAATCGTTGTTGGATGTTAGTTGTATTCCAGACCCTATCGATTCGATAGTTCTGACTGATAGAACTGGCAAGCGGTGGCTTGGTTTATTAAGTTCTCGCGATTGGAAGGAGGCGCTCTCGCCGGAGGTTGCGGCTTTGCGCCCCTCTACGCGATTGATTTGGATGCATCTCGACTCCTATCTTGTGCCGATCGATGCAGTCGAGGAATGGAAGTCCTGGGCCGCAGGGAAAGATTGGCATGGAAAGTGGATGCCGAGGTATCCGGAGCCTGCTAATTTGCTGCTTGGTGGGCATCACTCGGACCCCCAGTGGTCGGTGGCGGACGGTGATGTCGACCCGTGGGAGTACAATCAGTCGAAGGGGATCCCTAAAGGTTTGCTGTTCAGCGGCGCGTGGTATGCAGGGACAGGAAGCAGTCGTGATTGGTCGACTGATGCAGAAGTGCTGGGGTTCGTTCCAAGTCGTGTGCTGTGTAATTCTTTAAATCTCCAGCATGGAGTCGATTTTAGCTGGCGTGATGATGAAGGAGTTGCGGTGTTCGATCCTTCAACCGTGCTGGGAGGGGAGGAAGCACTTCTTCTTCGACGAGATCTTGGGAATAAACTGGCGGAGTCAGGCTTTACAATCTTCTGGACGGCCTTACTTGGGTATGAGCGAAGGTCGGAAGGTCCCCAGTCTCTTGGGCGAAATATTCGATGGGTTAGTGCAAGCTCATCGTACATATTGGACGGTGATGCTGTTGTGAAGATTGATTCGCGAGCAAAATATCTGTCCTCAGATCCTGCAGAAGAGGTGGATTTGGAGTGGGCCATTAGAGCGCGGGATGAGTGACCCCAACGCCCCCTTTTTTTTCGGCGGCGATGTTAATCGAATCGCTCGGACCTAGAGTGTACAGATCTCGATCTCACACTTTCGCGTTGATCGTTGATCGTGATCTACAGGGGTTTAGATTCCTTAAACCCGACTTGGCTCAATCCGCTGTGAGAAATTGCATATTGACACGTAGACCAGTGTCTTTGTGTGCTGGGAACATCAGGGGTCCGCACTAAGGGGGTGCGGTGCGGGGTGGCTGATTAGATTGATCTTTATGAGCCCGTACATCCGCACCGTGCGCACAGCCTCCGGGGCAACCGCCGTGCAGGTCGTGTACTCCGAAAAGCGCGGCTCCAAAAGCATGAGACACCTTGGTTCGGCCCACACCCCGGAAGACCTCGCGGCACTCAAAGCGCAGGCTCAGCGTCTTCTTGACGGGGATCAGATCACGCTTGACCTGGGCATCGATACGACCCCGTCAGGGAGTGGATCCGCCCAATCTCCGGTGCCGATCACCTCGGAACGCGCCGGCCACCTCATCGACGCCATCCACACCGCGTACACCGCGCTGGGTTTCGATACTGCTACCAGCAGTGATCAGGTGTTTTATGACCTGGTCACAGCGCGGATCGTCCAGCCGGGCTCCAAGTTGGATTCGGTGGAAACTCTGACTGAATTGGGCATGACGCCTTCAAGCTACGCCACCATCAAACGGGCTCTTCACGATTTAGAGTGCGTTGATCCTGGCCTGCAGCTGTCCGGAGTGGATCAGTGACCGCAAGATGTAGTGGTTGAGGTTCCTGAACCCCAGGGCGATTCCGCGTAGATGCTCGAGCCTGCCGTTGATCGCCTCGACCGGACCGTTCGATGCCCCGATGTCGAAGTAGGCCAGGATGTCCTCGCGCCGACGCCACAATGTGCGCCCCAGTTGGGCGAGCTCCTCCAACCCTGGCGGAAGCCCCTTGCGCAACGTATTGATCACCCTGGTCATCAGTTTCTTGCCCTCTGACTTTTGCGGATGCCCGTACGCCTGGATCATGTCCTGGTAGAACATCCACGTGACCTCGAGGGCGACGTACTCATCGTCGGTGGCCCACAACAGATCCAGCCGTTGCTTCTGCCGCTCCGTGAGATAGTTCGTCCTGGTCAGCAGGGTGCGCCGGTACTTGTACAGCGGATCGTCCTTACGCCCGCGTCTGCCGGTGGTCTCTCGTTGGAGTCGTTGCCGGCAGCCGGTGAGTTTGTCCGCGGCCAGGTGCACGACGTGGAACGGATCCATCACCTTCCTTGCCTGGGGCAACACCTGATCCACCGCGGTGGCGTAGCCGGCGAAGCCGTCCATGGTCACTACCTGCACTTGTCTCCTGAACTCAGGCTCACGCTCTTGCAACCACGTGCGCAGCACGTCGGCGCTGCGCCCCGGCCGCATGTCCAGCAGCCGGGCAGGCCCACGACCGTCCACCAGCGGTGTCAGGTCCACCAGGACCGTCACGAACGAGGACGGCTGTCCGGGGCGTCGGGTGTGTTTCCAGACGTGCTCGTCGACCCCGAGGATCCGGACGCCATCCAGATGGTCGGGGTTGTCGTAGACAAGCTGGCGGCAGGCGTCCACGGCGATCTGGTTAACCAGCTCCCAGCCCACACCGAGGGCCTTGGCGGTCGCGGACACGCTCATCCGATCAATCGCCAGGCGTTGGAGGATCCAGCGGGTCACGCGGTGGGTGAGCTTCGCACCGTCATCGGCACAGCTCAAGGAGGTCTGGAAGAGCTTCCTGCCGCACGCTGGATTGCTGCAGGTGAACCTTGGGACACGGACATGCAGGCGGGTGGGGAACCCCACGACAGGCAAATCAACGAGCCGGCGGGTGACGTGATCGCGTAGCTTCCCGGGCTGCTGGCAGCCCGGGCACTGATCGTCCACGGCCACAGGTGCGGCGTCGATGATGGTCAGGGTGCCGGCATCGGCAGCACCGGTGATCGTCAGTCCGATTTCCGCGGTTCGGCAGATGGTGTCGGCCACGAGGTTGCCACTAGAATGCACAGTAGGGTCCTGGTTCGGTCAGATGAAAGCGTCGTAACTCTCATCTTGTACCGGCCAGGACCCCTACATGTTGTGCCACCCCGAACCAGGCTCTGCGGTCCGCTACGCACTCTAGATCGTGAAGAGCCATCAAACGTCGCCTGCCCAGCTACGCCGCCGACGGCTTCCGCGACCGGCTCACCCAGGCGTGTGCGACCCATGCCGGTGTTGGCCCCGGTGTCCTGGTCCTTTATGACGTCACAACGCTGTATTTTGAGGCCGATGAGGGGGATGAGTTCCGTAAGCCGGGCTTCTCGAAGGAGCGGCGCCTGGAGCCGCAGATCACCGTCGGCCTGCTGTCGGACGCCTCCGGGTTTCCGCTGGCGGTCGGGGCGTTCGAAGGGAACATGGCCGAAACCCGCACCATGCTGCCGATGATCCACCAGTTCCAGGACGCCTACGGCGTGGAGGATGTCACCGTCGTCGCGGACGCCGGGATGTTCTCCGCTGGCAACAAAGCCGCGATCATTGAGTCCGGCCTGCACTACATCCTCGGCGTGAAGTTCACCGACGTTCCCTACCCGGTAGCGCTGTGGCGCAGGAACAACCCCGGCCAGGACTACACGGACCAGCAGATCTGGACGTATGCCGACCGCACCGGACGTGGGCCGAACGGTGTCCCGCATTCGCTCACCTACTACCAGTATTCCTGGGACAGGGCACGTCGGACCTTGAAGGGTATTGATGAGCAGGTCGCCAAGGCGGAGAAAGCGGTGGCGGGGAAACTTCCGGTCAAGCGGAACCGTTTTGTCGATCTCAAGGCGCCGAACAAGCAGGTCAACTGGTCGTTGGTGACCAAGAACAAGGCCCTGGCAGGGCTCAAGGGGTACGAGACCTCACGGGTGGATCTCCCTGCCGAGCAGGTGATCCACGCCTACCGGCAGCTGCTCAAGATCGAGAAGGCGTTTAGGATGTCGAAATCCGATCTCAAGGCCAGACCGATCTACCACCACAAACGCGAATCCATCGATGCGCACCTGAGTGTGGTGATGGCGGCGATGGCCGTCGGTCACCTGCTCGAGGAACGCTCGGGATTGTCATTGAAACGCCTGGTGCGGACGTTGAAGAAATACCGGACCTTCGAGGTGCAGATCGCCGGGCAACTCATCCATGCGGCGTCCCCGGTACCGCCGGAAATCAGTGAGCTGATCGAGCGGATTCACGCGGGATGACTTCCGCACTAATTTGAGCCAAGTCGGGTTAAACTTAGTCTGATTCAGCCTCTGCTCTTCCGTCTCCGATTGACCGTTATGACGGGACCGTTCGACGCTCTCGCAGCGGAGTAGGCAAGACTCGGTCCGTTGTTCCCACATCGTTCGATCCCACTGACCTAGTATCGTGGCCGTGAACCTATGGTCTCTGGGCCGTGCCCCACGAGGGTTGCTCGGGCTCTGATAAAACAAGTTGTTGACTGGGCGGTGGCTGGGGGTGAAGGCTTGATGGGTCAGAACCCTCCTCGTGTGCGGGGAGATTTGCCATGATTGGTCATGTCCGGATTCTGGTGATCACCAATGACGAAGGCAACCGGCTCCCACGCACGGCAGATCGTACTGCTGGGCCGTTGGTAACTTGAGGAGGTGTCCAGATGGGCCTGCCGTCTGCTCAGAGCAGGGGTGCCACCCAGATTGCGGTGTTCTACCATCACCGGCCTCGACTGGCCAAGCAAAGTAATGCCACGGGTTCATCTCCTACCGGTTCGACTCCCTGGTAGCGAAGCCCGCCCGCAGGAGGCCGGACACATTTATTTACTGCTGACCAGTGGGCCGTTATCCCCAGGATCGCCCTGGCCTGCCCTGTCGATCAGGGGTAGCCATTTTTCACCAGTAGCCGGTCGAAATTCACCACCAGCAGGTCGCTAAGGGGCGGTTGTGGATAGCTAAGAGTTTTGGAGGTTTCAGAACTTCGATGTGCCAAGGGAGAGCAGGATCAGTCCTCCGCATCCGGAATCTCACAGAACGACTCGTAGTGGTCATCGGAGTAGTACCAGACCTCCGGGTCTTCCTCGGTGCCGCCGCCCACGACGATGCGCTTGGCGCCGCGGTGGTTGAGGCCCGGGGTGTCCACGGTGTAGCTGCGGTAGTAGGAGTTGCGCTCGTCCGGCAGGACGTCCTCGTAGTTGCCGAAGTGCCCGCCGTCCTCGCCAGGGTAGGCGTAGGGACCGCCGGAGAGGATGTCCTCGATGACCGGGTCGGCCTCATAGGGCAGGGTGTCCACGGGGCAGACGTCCAGCCCGGAGACACCCACCTCGTCCGACGAGCCCGAAACAAGCCCCGAAACCTCCGAAGACCCCGCCCCCGAGACCTCCGACCCGCCCGAACCCTCAGAAGACCCACCCGTCAGATCCACCCCAACCCAACCACCAACAGCCACCAGCAGAGCGGCAGCAAGGACAGCGAACACGGACTTCTTCGGGGCAGCCATGCCTGCAATCATCCCAAACGAGCACCCCACGCCGCTATTTGACCCCGCAGGTACCCTGAACTCATGGCTAAGGGACGTATTCCGGATTCTGACGTTCAGGCGATCCGTGAGCGCGCGCCGATCGAAGAGATCGTCGGCGAGTACGTCCAGCTCAAGCCGGGTGGGCATGATTCCCTCAAGGGCCTGAGCCCGTTCAAGGATGAGCGCACCCCGTCGTTCCACGTGCGCCCGAACCGCGGTTATTTCCACTGCTTCTCCTCCGGGAAGGGCGGGGACGTGTTCACCTTCCTAATGGAGATGGAGCACATCTCCTTCCCGGAGGCCGTGGAGTCCGTCGCGCAGACCATCGGCTACACCATCAACTACCAGGGCGGGTCGACCGGTGCGCGCGACGAGAAGCCGGGCACCCGGAAGCGGCTGATCGACGCCAACAAGGCCGCGCACCAGTTCTACCGAGAACAACTCGAAACACCCCAAGCAGAAACAGCCCGCCTCTTCCTCCTGGACCGCGGTTTCTCGCAGGAGCACATCTACGCCTTCGAGTGCGGTTACGCCCCGGAGGGCTGGGACACGATGACAAAGCACCTGCTGCGCAAGGGCTTCGATTTCAAGGAGCTTGAGGCCGCCGGTCTGTCCACCATGGGTCGCCGTGGCCCGATCGACCGTTTCCACCGGCGTCTGCTGTGGCCCATCAAGGATCTCTCGGGCAACGTCATCGGCTTCGGGGCGCGCAAGCTTTTTGATGACGACAAGCTCGGCAAGTACATGAACACCCCCGACACCATGCTGTACCACAAGTCCAAGGTGCTCTTCGGCCTGGATGTGGCGAAGAAGCACATCGCCGCCGGGCACCAGGCGGTGGTGGTGGAGGGCTACACGGACGTCATGGCCATGCACGCCGCGGGCGTGACCACCTGCGTTGCGTCCTGCGGCACCGCGTTCGGCGAGGAGCACCTGCAGATCCTGCGCCGTCTCATGCTCGATGACAACTACTTCCGCGGCGAGCTCATCTACACCTTCGACGGCGACGAGGCCGGCCAGAAGGCGGCCATGCGCGCTTTCGAGGGCGACCAGAAGTTCACCGGCCAGTCCTTCGTAGCCGTCGCTCCCGAGGGCATGGATCCCTGCGATCTGCGCCTGCAGCGTGGCGACGCCGCCGTGCGCGACCTCATCGCCGACCGCATCCCGATGTTCCAGTTCGTCATCGAGTCGATGCTTTCCGAGCACAACCTCGACACCGTCGAGGGTCGCCTCCAGGCTTTGCGACGCACCGTTCCCGTCGTCGCAGGCATCAAGGACCCGGTCCTGCAGGGCGAGTACGCCCGCCAGCTCGCCGGCTGGGTGGGCTGGGCCAACACCGAGGAGGTCCTCCAGCAGGTGCGTGCCGAGGCCCGCCGCCCCAAGCAGGACCGGCCCCGCCGCGCGACCCGCTTCGAGCAGGCAGCGTCCGCCCCGTTGAAGGACGCGCCCTCCTTCGACCTGCCCAACCCGCGCGACCCCTACCTGTGGCCGCAGCGGGAATCCCTGAAGCTCGCGCTGCAGCACCCTGAACTGGCCGGCACCTATTTCGACGGCCTGAGCCCGGACGCCTTCACCCACCCCGCCTACCGGACCGTCCGCCAGGCGATCCGCACCGTCGGTGGCCTGGCGACGGCCCACAGCGGCGTCGACTGGATCGCCACCGTGGCCGGGGAGATGACCGACCTTATGGGCCGCAACCTCGTCTCCGAGCTGGCGGTGGAGGAGATCCCCGTGGAGATCACCCACCTGCCGAACTACGCCGACTCGGTGCTCTCCCGCCTGCAGGAGGCCGAGGTGGGTAACCAGATCGCCCAGCTGAAGAGCCAGCTGCAGCGCATGCGCCCCTCCGATGACGAGCAGGCGTACAACACGCTGTTCGCCGACCTGGTGGCCCTTGAGCAGGCGCGCCGGGAGCTCAACGATCGCGCGTTCCGGGGGATCCCCGCAGAGTAGGGGACAGGTATGGGCCCCGGCCAGGCCTGGTCCGAGGCCGCAGGTCACATCCATCTGTACCCCTGACGATGGGGTGAATCATCGATAAACACAGTCAGTTGATATGGTAATCATTTGACTCTGTGCCCAACTCCCCACGGCCGACCGGACGGGACCCGGGAACTTCTCTGTCCGTGACAGATAACTACCCCCGAAAAAGCGGGGCGGTATCTCATTATGGGGTGACCTTTTTGCAGGTTGCCGGGCCAATTCCGGGAAAAAGCCAGCTCAAAGGGGACATGTCCTCAATTTAAAGTCTCTTAAATGTCGCAGGGTTGAGGCTTTATTGTTAGTCTCCCTAAGGCTACGATCCCACATCAAGAAAGACTTAAACAACATGGAACTACGCGAGTATCTCTCAATCCTCCGCAAGAGTTGGGTACTCGTCGTAGTATTTGCCATTCTCGGGCTCGGGGCGGGAGCCGGTGCGTCTCTCCTGGCGACCCCCGAGTACCAGTCCCGCACCCAGCTCTACGTATCCGTTCGTTCCGACGGCGGGACCAGCAGCGAGCTCGTGCAGGGAGCCAACTACTCCCGTCAGATTGTCAACAGCTATGTCGCCGTGGTCAAGACCAGTGTGGTGTTGGACCCGGTGGTTGAGCAGCTGCAGTTGGACATGACGGGAGCCGAGCTGGCCACGTATGTGAGCGCGGCCTCTCCCGCAGACTCCGCCCTCATCAACATCACGGCCAGCAGCCCGTCGTCCGAGCAGGCTGCCTTGATCGCGAACGCGGTGGGGGAGAGCTTCCAGGAGGTCGTCCGCACCCAGCTCGAGCCGGAGACGGAGAGCGGCGCCAGCCCCGTCAGCCTCACCACCACGCAGAACGCCCTGGTGCCTTCTGCGCCGGTGAGCCCCAACGTCCTGATCAATCTGGCGCTGGGCCTCCTGGTTGGTCTCGCCGTGGGCTACGGCATCGCCATTCTCCGGACCGTGCTGGATCGACGGATCCACTCCGCGCAGGACATTGAACAGATCACGGATAAGCCGATTCTCGGTCGGATCATTGATGATCCTGATGTGGAGAAGAACCGGCTCATCGTCAATTCCATGCCGAACAGCCCCCGCGCCGAATCTTTCCGCGCGCTGCGGACGAACCTCCAGTTCCTCAACGGCGGTTCCAAGGGCCGTGTCTTCGTCATCACCTCGCCCAGCCCCAGTGAGGGTAAAACGACCACGTCCCTCAACCTGGCCTTCACCCTGGCCCAGACGGGATCGCGTGTGGCGCTTGTGGAGGGTGATCTCCGCCTCCCGACATTCGCTCAGTATCTGGGTATCGAAGGTGGCGCCGGCCTCACCGATGTTCTCATCGGCCGCGCTGGTCTGGATGACGTTCTTCAGCGCTGGGGGCAGAACGAGTTCTTCGTCCTGCCGGCGGGCCGGATCCCCCCCAACCCCAGCGAACTCCTCGGTTCCGCGGAGATGGAGAAGACCCTTCAGACGCTCCGGGAGCAGTTCGACTACGTGATCATCGATGCGCCTCCTGCTCTCGCAGTGACGGATGCGGCTGTGCTCGGAAAGATGGCTGCCGGTCTGCTGGTGGTCGTCGCGGCTAGCTCGACCACGAAGCAGGAACTCGAGGGCGCGTTGCAGTCGCTGGAAACCGCCGGAACCGATGTCCTAGGACTGGTCGCCACGATGGTGCCCTCCAAGAAGCCTGACGGTTACAGCTATGGATACGGCTACGGCCGCGCAGTCACCACCGATGCGGTCGACTCAAGTCCAGGGAACGAACAGTCACAGGCAACCGTGGACCAGGCGCTGAGGGGGGCACATGCGAAATAGCTTCTCAATTCTCACGGTCTGCACCGGGAACATCTGCCGATCGCCTCTGGCTGAGCAGCTGCTGGTGACTCAGTTGAGGAATATCCCCGAGATCACCATCAGCTCAGCCGGTACCCGGGCGCTGGTGGGGGAGCCGATGTTTGCGACTACCCAGGAGATCGCCCATTCTTACGGCGCGGAGACCACTGAAGCGCATCGGGCACGGCAGGTGAACGAAACCCTTCTGGAGTCTTCGGACCTGATCCTGGCAATGACGCGCGATCACCGTCGCGCGGTCGTGGAACTGAGTCCCCGAGTCACACGTCGCGTGTTCACCGTCCGTGAATTCGCCCGGCTTGCGGAGGTGACCACCGATGACGTTCTCGCCTCCGAAATTGCCCGGACCGGGGAATCACCGGTGGACAGGCTTCGTGCAGCAGTGAAAGCAGTCACCCTCAGCCGTAATATTCTCCCGTTGCTCGCGGACCGGGCTGAGGAAGACGTGATTGACCCCTATCAACGTGAAAAGAAAGTCCACGAGGCCTCGGCGCAGCAACTCACGCCGGCAGTGGACGCAGTGGTGTCCCTGCTGAGGCGGTCTGTGGAAGGTGCTCTCTAATGTCTAGATCTCCAAAAAAGGCTCGACGAGCCAGGAGGTTCCCCCTCTGGGGTGCGGTGGCTGTTATCGCGATACTGAGCGCCGCAGCGCTGGCCCTCTCCTACCTGGCATTGACTGGTGTCGGTTCTGGCGAGCACGAGGGGCTCCCGGTCAGGTCCGAAATCCCAATCTCCCAAGAGGCGGCAGCGCCGCCTACCGAAGCGGAGCCGGAAGTTGCTGAGGATGAGCCTGAAGGACCCACTTCGCAGCGCATGCTGGCAATCGTGGGCAGCACGGCCATGCGGGCAGACAGCGGAACATGTGAGACGCCGGGAACCGCGGAGATTTCCGTTGACGCAGGACAGAGCTGGAGCGAGTCAGCTTCACTCGCGGGAGCTGGAGCGACCCAAATCCTGCGTCTCCTGCCCACCGATCCTTCCCTGGTTCAGGTGGTGGCCTTGGACGCTAACTGCGAACCGCAGGTTTACCGCTCTGCTGACCTTGGTACGACCTGGGAAGGACCGTTGCCAGTCGTGGGCACCTGGTACTTGGACCCGTCCACTCCCACACAGGTGGGAGCTCCCGACGGGCCTCTATCCCTGCCGTGTGAGGGTGCCGAGCTTGCGGCAGCGGGAGATCGCGCGGCAGTGCGGTGTGCCGACGGCTCCGTGGTCACCACCATCGATCGTGGTATCACCTGGTCCGAGGCCGCGGGGGTAACTGACGCTCTGGCGATCAATTACTCTCCTGATTCTTATGTCGTGGCACAGACGGGTGGTCAAGCATGTGAGGGCGTGCGTCTCACGGCTCTCGGCGGTGCCACTTCGCCGGTGCTGGACGGATGTTTCGAGACCACTCTCACCGCTGATGCAAGTAACCCAGAAAATATCGCAATCGCTCAATCAGGTACGTCCACCCTGCTCTGGGTGGAGGATGACGTGGTCATCTCAACAGACGGGGGAAGAATGTGGCTCTGATTCCCAGACTCCAGTTAAGTGAAGGATTGTCCATGAAGCTCCCGGTGGGACGAATCCTCTACATCGTCGACGTCCTCGTATGGATGCTGGCCATGCTCGTGGCAGCGATCCTGCGGTACGAGTTTACATTCGGGGACATCAACTGGAATGCCTACGTAGGCTTCGTCCTCGGGGCAGCCGTGCTCCAGCTGGTTTTCGGCCTAGTTTTCAATCTCTACCGCAAGGGGATGAGATTCCGCGCGGGAGGATTCGAGGACACTCTCTCGGTTTCTCTGGCCGCAGGGGTTGTAGGCAGCATTTTGTGGATCATTTCCCTCATCTTCGGCGGGGTATGGGAGATCTCCCGCGGCATCATGCTGATCGCCACTCCCGGTGCGCTGATACTGATGCTGGGGGTCCGCTTCATTGCGCGTCTCATTGTCAGGAACTCCCGCAAACCCGGTCCCGATTCCGCGCCGGCGCTCATTCTCGGCGGAGGGTACGTGGGAACCAACCTGATCCGGTGGATGATGTCAGACCCGTCGTCTCCGTACCGCCCGGTCGGGGTAATCGATGATGACCCGAACCTGGCGAAAAGGAAGATTCGGGACGTACCTGTCGTCGGAACGTTCGCCGATATCGAGTGCGCTGCGGAGCGCACGGGCGCCGAGGTCCTCATCGTTGCTGTCAGCGCCGCTGACGCTGCCCTTTTGCGTCGGATCCAGGATGTCGCCGATAGAAGCGGACTTTCTGTTAAGGTCATGCCTCCGATCGGACATGTGGTCGCCAATGGAGTACACGTTGGAGACCTCCGGGATCTCTCGATCGAGGATCTGCTCGGTCGCCAGCCGGTGGAGACGAACGTCTCGGAGATCGCCCAGTATCTGATGGGCAAGCGAGTGCTGGTGACAGGTGCTGGTGGGTCCATCGGCGCGCAGCTGTGCACGGAGATCGCCAAGTACGGTCCCGCGGAACTGATCATGCTGGACAGGGATGAGACCGGTCTGCAGCAAGCACTCATCAACGTTCACGGCAACGGCCTCTTGGACACGGACGCAGTCGTCCTCGCGGACATCCGTGAGCCTGACACCCTGAAGCAGATCTTCCTGGACCGTCGACCGGAGGTGGTTTTCCACGCGGCTGCTCTGAAGCATCTGCCGATGCTGGAGCAGTACCCGGATGAGGCATGGAAGACCAATGTCCTGGGCACGCTGAACGTTCTGAATGCGGCAGAAGCCGCTGACGTGGAGACCTTCGTCAACATTTCCACAGACAAAGCAGCGAACCCTACCAGCGTGCTCGGACACTCGAAGAGAGTGGCTGAGAAGCTCACGGGTTGGTTCGGCCAGGAGACTGACAAGAACTATCTTTCCGTTCGCTTCGGCAATGTCATCGGTAGCCGGGGATCGATGCTCCCTACCTTCATCCGTCTTATTGATGAAGACAAACCGCTTACCGTGACCCATCCGGACGTCACCCGCTACTTCATGACCATCCCGGAAGCCTGCCAGCTGGTTCTGCAGGCCGGCGGCATCGGCCGGGCAGGAGAGGTTCTGATCCTGGATATGGGTGAGCCGGTCAGCATCCTGGAGATTGCCAAGCGCATGATCGCGATGTCCGGTAAGAACATTGAGATCGTCTTTACTGGGCTTCGCGAAGGCGAGAAGCTCCACGAGGAGCTCGTAGGGGCAGGGGAGCGCGAGGACCGGCCCTTCCACCCGAAGATCTCCCACGCGGACGTCAATATTCTCGCGCCCGAAAATCTGGACAAGGACGGTTTCATGGGCAGGATCGGAAAACTCGCCTACGCAGAAAAGGAGGCCACCCGATGAGCAACGACAAAATCTATCTCTCTTCCCCGGATGTGACAGACCTCGAGGAAGAAGCACTGGTGCGTGCCATCCGCTCCGGATGGATCGCCCCCCTAGGGCCGGAGGTTGACGCCTTCGAAGCCGAACTCGCTGAATACTGCGGACGCTCACATGCTGTCGCATTGTCCTCTGGCACCGCTGCACTGCACCTCGGTCTACTGACGCTGGGTGTGGGACCGGGCGACCTGGTGCTCACCTCATCGCTCACCTTCGCCGCCACGGCCAATGCCATCGTGTACACAGGTGCGGAGCCGGTGTTCGTGGATGCCGACGAGACCGGCAACATGAATCCGGATCTGCTGGAGGAAGCTTTCGAGACACTGGAGAGCGAAGGCCGAACAGTCAAGGCTGTTGTTCCGGTTGACTTGTTGGGCAAGGTTGTCGATCACGAGCGCATTGGTGAGATAGCATCCCGTTACGGTGCGGTCGTGCTTTCCGACGCCGCGGAATCTCTTGGTGCTACCCGCAACGGTAGGTCCGCAGGTTCCTTCGGTGTAGCGGCTGCTGTCTCCTTCAACGGCAACAAGATCATGACGACTTCTGGTGGAGGAGCCCTTCTCACCGACGACGAAGACTTTGCGGATCACGTGCGCTACCTGGCTACCCAGGCGCGACAGCCTGTGGTCCATTACGAGCACACGGATATCGGTTACAACTACCGGATGTCGAACATCCTCGCCGCGTTGGGCCGGGCCCAGCTTTCCCGCCTGGACAGCATGATCGAGCGCCGGTGCCAGCACAGACTTCGATACCGTCGGTTGTTCCAGGACGTCCCGGGGGTCAGTATGTTCGGGGAGCCCTCCGGCGTGGATGGAGGGGACACACGAGATAACTTCTGGCTCTCGTCTGTGGTGATCGCGCCGGACGATGCGGGTTTCGCAGCTGAAGATCTGCGTTCGGCTCTGGCAGCCGCCGAGATTGAAGCTCGGCCTTTGTGGAAACCGATGCACATGCAGCCTGTGTACGCACATAGCCGAGAATTCTCCGACGGAACCGGCGAAAGGTTGTTTCGCACTGGACTATCTCTGCCGAGTGGATCCGTCCTTGACAATGAACAGGTGGAGCGAATCACGGGAACCATTTCCCAATTCTTGGAGGCCAAAAATGCAGCATAACCAGCGACGTATAGATGCGATTAAGCGATCATTCGACATCGGGGCGAGCGCTTTTGGACTCGTCATTACGGCCCCCGTTCAGGCTGGAGTAGCAGCCCTAGTGCTCGCCACACACGGCAAGCCAGTCCTTTTTCGTCAGGAACGCCCAGGCAAGGACGGAAAAATCTTCGAGCTGGTGAAGTTCCGAACCATGCTGCTTCCAGATGAGAATCATGCCACGGATGAGGAGAGGCTAACAGCAGTGGGGCGTATTCTCCGCTCTACCAGCCTTGATGAACTGCCAACCCTGTGGAATGTGCTCAAGGGAGACATGAGCCTGATTGGCCCCCGTCCGCTTCTAGTCAGCTACCTAGGGCAGTACTCACCAGAACAAGCGCGCCGACACGAGGTACGCCCGGGGATCACCGGATTGGCGCAGGTCCGAGGACGAAACGCAGTGTCATGGGAGGAACGTTTTCAGTTTGATATCGAGTACGTCGACAACCGCAGTTTAGCTTTAGATCTTAAAATCCTCCTACAGACCGTGCGCTCAGTCCTTCAACGGGAAGGTATTAACCAAGAAGGGCACGCAACGATGACCCCCTTTGTTGGATCCGAAACCAAAGGGGGTTCCGATGCGTGCGAGTAAACAGGTCGTGGTCGTCGGTGCATCTGGGTTTGGCCGTGAGGCTCTCGACGTCATCCAAGCCATGCAGGGCAATGGAACTTCCGTTGAAGTTGTGGGAGTCGTCGATGACGCTCCATCACTGGTCAATTTGGAGCGCTTAGCAGATCGACAAGTCTTATATTTGGGCACCATCGAGGAATGGTTAGCTAATGACGTCAGTCATATAAGCTTTGTGTTGGGAATCGGCAATCCTGACGTGCGTCGAAGACTGGCGGAACGCATGGAAAGCGCAGGAATGTCCCCGTTCACCGCGATTCATCCGAGCGCCATCATTGGCAGTAGATCAAATCTTGGTCCTGGTGCGGTGGTGTGTGCCGGCGCAGTGATTGCCACGAATGTTCAATTCGGACAGTATGTGCACATCAATCCGAACGTGACCATAGGCCATGATGCAGTGTTGCACGACTATGTTTCGATCAATCCCGCTGCTGTGATCTCGGGTGAGGTCAGCATCCAAAACGAAGTCTTGGTAGGGGCCGCTGCCATAGTCCTCCAAAATCTAACTGTAGGCGAACGAACAATCGTCGGAGCTGCAGCGCTCGTGACGAAGAATGTTCCAAAAAGTGTAGTGGTCACGGGTGTACCAGGAGCTTGGAATGAATAAGACGTCAGCAGAAAGTGATCGCAAGCTCGTCGTAGGTGTAACTGTGGGCGCCAGCGCATTCTCGCTGCTTCGGGGGCAGCTTGAGTGGTTTAGGCTATCTGGATGGGAGGTGACCCTGGTATCAACTCCAGATGAAGCCGCTAAGCGCGCTGCCGAAAGGGAAAGAGTACCCCTTATCGGGATTCATATGCATCGCGGGATCTCGCCAGTGGAAGATATCGTTTCTCTAGCGAAATGGCTACGCATGTTGAGAACGCACCGTCCAACTGCAGTAAACGTCGGAACGCCGAAGGCAGCCCTATTGGGTGCTCTCGCAGCTTGGCTCGTTCGAGTCCCGCGCCGTCTCTACGTGGTGCGAGGGCTCCGTCTCGAAGGGACCTCCGGACCACTCAGTTGGCTACTCTGGTGCATGGAGAAGCTAACAATGCGGCTGGCCACTGATGTCTTATATGTGAGTAAATCTCTGGCGCAGGAAGCAGGCAGGCGGCGCCTCTTGCCAAAGCATAAAGCTTGGCTCATCGGTTCTGGCAGCAGTAATGGTGTCAACGCTCAAGCGATTCTTGAACGTGCAGAATCTGTAGATCGAAATGCTCTCAGGACTGAATTGGGTTTCAAATCCGATGATTTCGTTGCAGGATTCATTGGGCGCATAACCCGAGACAAAGGTATAGACACGCTTTTACGTGCCCTTCGCGCTCCAAGTTTACGCAATGATGTCCGAGGCCTCCTGATCGGTCAGGTTGAAGACCCATCTCTTGCTGAGGAGATTAAGTCTCTAGGTGATCGGATTAAGAGCGTGCCGTGGACTAATGACGTGTGGGGTCATCTCCCCGCTATGGATGCTTTGTGCCTCCCCACGCTGCGGGAAGGATTCCCTAATGTTGTACTTGAGGCAGCCGCAGCGGGTGTCCCAACAATCACTACGCGGGCTACCGGTGCCATAGACTCAGTAGTTCCGGGGAAGACGGGCATTTTAATCGAAGTAGGGGATTATCAAGCTTTAGTCAATGGCTTGAACGAACTTTGTAATGACAGCGTCCTATGCCGTCGGCTAGGCCAAGCGGCGAAGAAACGTGCCTTTGAGGAGTACACACAGGAGAATATTTGGAAAGGCCTTCAGGAAATCATGACCGGTCAAAACACTCCTGAGCATGCTTCTAGAGCGTGCCAAGAGGGCGTGGAGGTTTCCCGTTCATGACGATTTATTGACCGCAAGTGCGGTCCATAGATCTTTCATGGGTGTCAAAAAGCCTCGAGTCTCGTGAATTTTTACCAATCGCGCCCGAGAGGCTTCTTATTGCCAGGACACTCTCGGAGTTGATCGGCATAACCCACCCTTCAAACTTAAAATCGTGAAACAATCCTAAGGGAAAACATTGCGCAGAAATACGGCAAACTCTAAGACCATTACATTATTTGTACCTACCCTAGGCGGCGGGGGGGCTGAGCGTGTGATGATTATGATTGCAAATGGCTTAGCGGAGAAAGGAATGAAAATAGATTTAGTAACGGGAAATGCGAAAGGGTCATATCGCGAATCCGTTTCAAACAAGGTTAATCTGATCGACTTTGGCGTGTCCAGGTTACTCTATTCGATGCCGTTCTTGGCAAGCTATCTTTGGAAGAACAAGCCGGGGACGGTGCTTTCTGCACTCGACCACGCGAATATCGCAAACGCTCTTCTCTCTAGGTTACTGACACCAAAGACCAAAGTTATAGTTTCAGTACATAACTCGCTTCAGGCGGGTGCACCAACTAATAAAATGATCCCGCGCCTGGTAAATCTGCTCAACAGATGGGTGTATGCCCACGCTGATCAGGTGGTTTCAGTTTCTCAGGGAATCCGAGATCAACTGCTTGAGCGTTATCGGTTAGATCCCTTACGTGTCACCACTATCTACAATCCTCTCGATATCGAATTTATCTCAAAACTGTCCGACGCGCCGTCGGGAAATGAGTGGCTTGATCATTCCGATTTGCCTGTGGTTATGGGTATTGGGCGTTTGACTGAACAGAAGAATTTTGAGTTGTTAATTAGATCTTTCTCTTTAGTTAATGAACGTCTTCCGTCCAGGTTAATTGTCCTCGGAGAAGGGCAAGAGCGCGAGCGCTTGGAACGTATTATCAAGGAATTGAACCTAGAAAAGGACGTCTTAATGCCAGGGTTTGTAGCAAACCCCTTTGCTTGGTTGGGTAAGTGCTCGGTGTTTGTTCTCTCATCTAAGTGGGAGGGCCTACCTGGTGTTTTGCTCGAAGCTCTTGCCTGCGGAGCTCAGGTAGTTTCCACAGACTGCAAAACCGGTCCTGAAGAAATTCTTGAGGGAGGGAAGTGGGGCCCACTCGTGACAATAGGTGATCAGCATGGCCTCGCTGACGCAATTATCGAGATCCTGGAGTGCGAAGAACCGATTGATACGAGGATTCGAGCTCTGGATTTCTCCAAAGAGCGTGCGGTTGTTTCCTATTTTGAAATAATCACACGGGGCGATGAGTAGTGGTAGATCTCGCCGAAAAAAAGCGTGAGCGTGATTACCCAACGAATCGGCCTCTGCCTTGGCGGAGGCTTCCTTGTGCATACCGGTTTTTTATCGTTATCCTGGCCCTTTTTTATGGAATTGTGCTAGCCACGCGTCCTCTTCTTGAGTTTAAGGATCGACTAAACTACCTAAATTATTTCTCTGTCAGTGATAATCTAATTGAACGCCGTCTAGCAGGCGGTGTGATGTCGTTCCTTTCCAATGAACCCGTCTGGCTGCTGCTAGCTCGCTCGGCAGGAGAATATTTCGGGCCTGAAGTGGCGCTCAGAATGTTGGTGGGGATTCCGGCCGCTATCGTTGCCTTCGTTGCTCTGCGGTTTGGGCCCAAAGATGTTTTCTGGATTGTGCTTTTCTTGTTGATCCCCCTGGTGATCAAAAATCACGTTATCCATCTTCGTCAAGGCCTCGCCGTAGCGGTGTTTCTGTTTGCTTATTTCTTAATTCGGCGAACGAAACTTAGAATACTGATAATTTGTTTATGCCCATTTATTCACTCTTCTTTCTTCTTTATTGTCATACTCCTGTTGGTGTCTCGGTTGCTGCGATCTCCGAGGGTGAATTTTGCATTTTCCTTCGTCATCGTTCTTGCCGCATGCATAGTCCTGGCGGTTTCCCTGCCGACACTGCTCACTCTCTCTGAGGCCCGCCAGGCACTTTCTCTCGGAGTTCAAAGCGGAGGTTTAAGCGGACTCGGTTTTTTGTTTTGGATCGGAATTCTGTTTCTCATTTTTATTTCCGGTGCGGATTCTATACGTAGTGCAGCCTTTCCCTTTACGCTGTTGATATTCTACAGTGCAACTTACTTTATCTTTTCCTATTCAGGGCGAGTTCTCGAAAGCGGGGTTTTGGTCGTACTTATCTCGCTTCTTAATTTGCCTACTAGTCAACGAAGAATGTCCTTGTTGGCAGTTTTGGTGTTCTTCGTGGTGACGTGGGCTCCTCGCCTAGGTAGTCCCGGATTTGGGTGGGGCTTATAATATGGGCACTTCTGTTGCAGGCATCAGCCCCAGGACGTCTTCGAGGAGACCCACGTCGATACGCTACATTTCGTAGCCCAATTTCAACCCGTTTTCACTGTCCAAGGCAAAGCCCAAATATTGCTATGCTCTATCCGCGGAGTGGGCTACTCTGCCGGGGACCTCATTACGGATCAGGGGCAATCCGACTGCGATTTCAGTCCACTTCGGTATCGTGTAAACCGTCCCGCGTGAGCTGCAGTCTCAGAATAGGAAGCAGTCTTAGATTTAATGGGCTAACAGTTATAGATCGCGAACCTAACGAAAGAGTGCATTTGAATGAAACTTGATGTCAATAATACTAAAACTGTTATTCACGTTATAAACGGCCTAGGATTAGGCGGCGCGGAAACGATGCTCTATAACGTGACAAGGTATGGCAATTCTAAATCGGGATTTCGGCATGTGGTGGTTTCGCTAGGTGAGGGTGACCATTTTATTCCCCTCCTTCGAGAACTCGATATTGAAGTAGTCGAATTGCGCGTCCGCAAATCGCCCATAAAGACACTTAGGGAATTTAATAGAATCGTTCGCAATTCGAATGTGATTTGTTCATGGTCATACCATTCAAACTTGCTTACCATCTGGCCGAAGTTTCTTTACCGCCCGAGGTTGGTCTGGATTATTAATCATCAGGACACGGCTCGTAAGACTAATAAGTTAACTACTTGGCTAATCATGAAAATGTGCGCCACATTGAGTCGCTCTGTTGATTCAATTGCCTATAATGGAGCTGCTGCACTGAAGTCGCATTCGCATCTTGGATACCGGGCTAGGGAAGAATCTGTTGTACCTAACGGTTGCGATACTAAACTTTATTCCCCTGCAGCAGCCTCAAGAAATTACTTGAATGAAGTGATCGGTGAGCGACTGGAAGGGGCATTGACGATTCTTTCAGCCGCGCGGTGGCACCCTATTAAAGATCATGCAACTTTCATTCAAGCTTTCGCTAAAGTGAAAAGAAAGAGTAATGAGCGAGTAGTGGCAGTGCTCTGTGGTCCAGGAGTAGATGATGAAAACGTCCAACTTGTCGATTCGTTAGAGGGAGAAGATCTTGAGATTGGCAAAGACGTCTTCCTTCTGGGCTCTAGGAATGACCTTCCCCAGCTCATGGCCATCTGCTCTCTTTTTGTCTTGCATTCTAAGGCGGAAGCCTTTCCAAATGTCTTAGTGCAGGCGATGTCTTCGGGGGCGAAGATTGTCAGTACCGATGTGGGTATTGTTTCCGAATTGACTAATGGGGCCATTAATCCTGTCCCTCCGAATGACCCTTACGCCCTTGCGCGAGAGATGCTTGACCAGTTGAACTCTTTGAAACCGCAAAGAGATTTGCTGGGTAGGGATCTTCGCCAAATCATTACCGATGACTATTCAATTACAAGTGTAGTTTCTCTATATGAAAAGTCCATATTCGGCGATGCTGCAGAGTAATGGTTTTCGAGATGGATCTTGGTTGGATTTTGTCCGTACGTGTCAATTCTTTTATTTGAAAGGTTTATGAATCATAAAGGGGCCCTTCCGGTTTTAGAGTGCGTTGATCCTGGTTTGCAGCTGTCCGGAGTGGATCAGACACCGCAAGATGTAGTGGTTGAGGTTCCTGAAGCCCAGGGCGATGCCGCGCACGTGCTCAAGCCGCCCGTTGATCGCCTCAACTGGGCCGTCGGACCTGACTTAGGCCATTTCCATGTGGTGCAGATCATATTGACGTCTGGGCCTGGATGTATGCCTGGCGTGACCCGACTTTTATCAAAATGGTGTGACGCAGAACATATTGACGCGTAGGCCCGTAGATTCTTGTTGCGACCAGGCATTTGGTAGCACTCGCGGGTCTATCCGGTGTGAAGTGTCATCGCCTTGTGCACAGTCAGTGTCACCTGACTTAGGCCATTTTAGTCTGACGGTCGCGGCAGCTGATCGAGGATGTTCTGGACCTCGGCCGGGACCGGGGACTGGGCGTGGACGGTGTGGCCGGCGACCTTGATGGTGAACGACCGGTATTTCTTCAACGTCCGGATCAACCGCTTCAACGACAACCCCGAAGCTTGCTCCAGGACATGACCGGTGGCCATCGCCGCCATCACGATCGTCAGGTGCGCATCGATGGAATCCTTCTTCCGGTGGAAGATCGGCCGGGCCTTCAGGTCCGATTTCGCCATCCGGAAGGCCTTCCCGATCTTGAACAGCTGCCGGTACGCATCAATGACCTGGGCAGCATCAAGATCCACCCGGGAAGTCTCATACCCCTTCACCCCGGCCAGGGCCCGGTGTTTTGCCGCCAACGCGTGGTTGACCTGCTTATTCGGGGCCTTGAGATCAACATAGCGGTTACGCTTGACCGGAACCTGGCCCGCGACGGCACGCTCTGCTTTCGCGATCTGCTCGTCAATCCCCTTGAGCGTGCGCCGGGCCCGGTCCCAGGAGTACTGGTAGTAGGTGAGCGTGTGCGGGATCCCGTCGGGGCCACGGCCTGCCCGGTCGGCGTAGGTCCACACCTGCCCATCGGTGTAGACGGCATCGGGGTGGTTCTTGCGCCACACCGCTATCGGGTAGGGAATCTCGCGTTCCTTGGTCCCCAGGATGTAGTGCAGGCCGGCATCGACCACGGCTTTCTTGTTGCCGGCGGAGAACATCCCGGCATCCGCGACCACCGTGATGTCATCGATTCCGTAGGCGTCCTGCAGCCGTTGGATCATCGGCACCATTGTCTGGGTTTCGGCTTTATTTCCCTCGAACGCCCCGATCGCCAGAGGAAAGCCCCGGGCGTCGGACAGCAGGCCGACGGTGATCTGCGGCTCGAGTCGACGTTCCTTAGAGAAACCGGGTTTCCGCAGTTCATCCTCCTTATCTGTTTCAAAATACAAGGTGGTGACATCGAAAAGAACCATCACGCCGGGGCCGATGGCGGCGTAGGTGGCCAGGGCGTGGGTGACCTTATCCCGGAAGGGCGTGGTGGCGTAGAGGGGAAGGCGTCGTTGGATGGTGCGGTAGGACGCTGATGATCTACCGACTTCGGCGAGGGTTTCGATGGACTCGAACTTCGAACCGGGGTGAATCAGCCGGGCGGCCACCAGGTCGAAGAACACTGCATCATCATCGGTGGCGTGATCGAGTGTCAGTTGCTGGTAGGCGCCGCGGATCGCGTTGATGAGGTGGCCGGCTTTTTCGCTGGTGATCGGGACGGGATTATCGTGTGCCCCGGTACCCGCCGGCATCGTGACCTCATTGTCTATGCCCAGGTCAAGGCCGAGTTGGTCGCCGTCGATCAGTCGTTGTGCCTGTGCGATCAGCAGGGCGAGTTCTTCCTCGGTGTGTGCGGAGCCGAGGTGATCGAGAACCGGTTTCCGGTTGGTGTACCGCCAGATGACCTGCACGGCGGTAGCACCGGACGCGGTGGGGACGGTCCGGATCTTCGGTGGCATGGTTCACAGCTTACTGCCACCCCCACAGGCACCCTCTTAGTCAGACAAACCGGCCCTCGTGCCACCTGAATCAGCAGGTCCAGACGTCAATATGATCTACACCACACCAAAATGGCCTAAGTCAGGAGGTGCAGGTCGCGGGGCAGACGATCCACGCGGCGTCACCGGTGCCGACGGACATTGCCGAACTGATCGCCGGGATCCAGGGCGACTGACTTCCGCACTAATTTGATAAAAGTCGGGTACAACCACCCCCACCACCACCCACTTAGTCAGACGAAACGACCCTCACGCCAGGCATACGCCCAGGCCCAGACGTCAATATGATCTGCACCACATGGAAATGGCCTAAGTCAGGCTACATGTTGTGCCACCCCGAACCCCACCCCGCGGTCAGCTACGCACTCCGAAACGCGAAGAGCCGCTAATTTTCCCAGCACACAAAGACACTGGTCTACGTGTCAATATGCAATTTCTCACAGCGGATTGAGCCAAGTCGGGCAACGACCACTCGAATCTAAGTGGTATGCAGACAGCTGAAAACCAACTAAACCCATCACATGTTTGTGCTTGACCTGAATCTTGAAGAAAGTCGAGTTTTCAAGAATCCCACTGCCCCCCTATTGAGGATATATGCAATAATAATAACCGATGCTATTGTTGCAATATTCAGGTAAAAATAGTCTAAGTAATAACTAACAATAACTGTACTGTAAAGAAAGGCCAGTTTAAATATTAGTGACTTGCGATAACTGATCGTTACATACTTTTTTAGATCATAATGACGGTAGATAGCCATAGAAAGAAATGCTACGGCATTGGCCACAGCAGCCGAAAATAAACCGATAAAGTTTATAAACAACAGGTTTATGCTGATGCTTATTGCTGCAGCCATAATCGATGTAGTAGCGACCTTCCCCGTCATTTTCTTAGCAACATATACGGCACCATAAAGTCCAACTATAGAGTTAAACAAAGCTCCGAGGATCATCACCGGGATATATACATAAGCCTCTTCATAGCGCTCATTAACCAATATTGGAAAAACGAAAGGAAGCGATGCAATTATCCCCAAACCAATAGATCCGAAGAATCGAAAAGCGGCATCAAATGTGTCCGAAAAGAACTTACCGCGATCTTTATCATTAATGTGTACAGACGCAGACTCCGTCCACGACAGTCCAAAAACTGCGAAGACAGCCGTGTAAATTAGCGGAAACTTACTGGCGATAGCATAAATTCCATTCGCAGCTAGCCCTAATACTAACAAAATGATTGTTCTGTCAGCGGCATTGATGACCCACCAAGCAATACTATTAGGCACAAGCGGTGCTGCGTACTTGAGAAGTTTCTTTCTGAGCCCCTTATCGCTAACGCCAAAACTAACATATCGATACAAACGAAGCGATAGTACTAAATAGACGGTAGAAACCGAGTATGCGAGCAGCATCGACAACAAGAGGCCCGAGGCGCCCATTTCAAGATATACGATCAAAACAAAGTTTGACACTGCAGTCATTACGCCGATTACAATACTGGCAATAGCGTAATTAAAGTTCTTCCCCAGGCCTCGGGCGATTTGCAGACACAACCCGGAAAACACGGCCATAGCAATAATGCCGAGGATTATCCAAATATAGGGTACATTAACGAAAGACTGAACTACAATTGCCCCAGGGAAAAACAGCAGCAACATAGCTAGAACTATTTGCAGTGAGTTTGAAATTATTCGAGTCTTCTCAATTTCATTTTCCCGCGCTTCAATTAAGAAGCGAAATACTGCCATTTCCATTTGGATCGTTATTGCCGGAGCGAGAAGCGCTACATAGGTGATAACCACATCAACTATGCCATATTCACTTGGCGAAAGGAATGCGGTATAAAGCGGCAACATCAGAAACGTAATCAGCTGCGATGAGAATTTACCCACGGCAAGAATAACCGTATTTTTAACGAGAGTCGCCTTTGCGTGACCACTCTTGGCCGTCATAGCGATTTGAACTGCCCTTTCCAAGAGTTCACCAGTTCATGATCGACAAAAATACTAGTAGTAATCGATGAGTTTAACAAACTAGGTAGAGAATCAACATCTTCTCTCTCAATTACATTTAGGTGGTGGGATTCGTCCATGTCGCGCGCCCGATTATCAACGGCTAGAATAACACTTCGAACACTGTGCTGCATTGCGTAAATTCCTGCATGCAACCTTGTTCCTACATAATCTATTCCGCCTTTGACCAAGATTTCTTTATATGAACTGAGGCTTGGGTTAATTATCTTGACATTTTCAATTCCGGAAAATTGCTCCAGATACTTAAAGTCTTCGCTACCTTGCACCCAGAAATATACTTCTTTGTAGTTGCGATTTAGAATATTAATCAATTTTTGATCCTGCTTCAAGTCTGGCGCATAATCTGTTAGCGTGAATACGACGTGCTCAGATTTTGTTTTCGGTATAGATTCATTGAGCCCATCAGTAAATCCCCAGAGTGTAGGGCACCCCGTATTGCAAGCCTCAAACCCTAGCCTCTCCAGAAATCTCTTAGATGCTTCATCTCGAACAGAGTGGACGTAATTCTTGGAAAGGGCCCGGTCATACGCTCTTTTTGTGTACGTATTTGTCTTCCCGTTGTCAATTCCCGCAATACCGCATCCTAGCGCGACTGAACCTTTGTACAGAGCGCTTGTTACAAGGTCTACGTTCCAGTCCAATATTGGACGCATGAGATTACGTTTTAGGAGATTAGTGCCCCCTAGAAATTTAAAATTAGCTTCTCGGCAGGTCTTGTTTACAGCATTCGGCTTGATCATTTGAAAATGATGCAGAAGGGGGTTATGGGTGCCATATCTGATAACAAAGTTTTCATTAAACAAGTAGCCCATTTCCCTCATGATGGATTCATTTATAATGAAGTCTCCCATGTTTCGGGTTCCATACGACGTGTCAAACAGTACTATTTTCTTCAACCTGTTTCCCCTTTATTATCTTTCAGCTCATTTTATTATTTTTTTCCGTCAACCCAGGGCGGCGAACTTCACGCTCTTGCTAGTTTATTGTGTTTCGGAATGAATTATTTTCACTCACCAGCCTTCGACAGTATATCACCATTATGTGTTGACATTTCACGACACTTGGTTCCCGCGTGTATCGCAACGTGGTTCCTTTCAAATTCTTCCATTCGTATAGGTGGGATGCTCTTTCATTCTTCACTGGTATATCGCGGTCAGATTATTCTTACACTTAGCAAGGATCACTCCAACGTTTTACCAGGACAGTGTCAACTTTTCCGATGCTGACGGCTAGGGCTAAGAAGCCGTCGTTGGGTTGACCGATGTAGAGCTTACGCAGTTTCGCTCCGTAGCGCAGAGGAAGCTGTCAAGGGTTGTTTGCGGCTTTCCCATGGGAATTCACAAGACTACCCAAATAGTCTCCGTTCCTGAGTTCGATTCTGAGGCGTTCTGGTGGGCTTTCCGCACTCTGAAGATGATCGCTCACTTTTTATCGGTTAGGAGGCCATTTGGGAGGCTTGGAGTTCCTGAAAAACGCTGCTCACCTTGCCCAGTGTGGCCGAAGTAAACACTGGCACCATCAACTCTGTGACCACCTCGGATAATGAAGAAATGATCCCCTGTCACGCCCCGTCCCGTGGTCGCCGCAAAACGCTCTAACGGACCCGACCTCTGTGTCTACTTTCCAGGGGTCGGGTCCCACACAACGCAATGACACTTCACATTATTTATCGCACAGTACGAAACCAATCGATGGTTTTCGTGATGCCCTCGTGGAGTTCGACAGGCTTGACGCTTGGGAACAGTGACTGCAGCGTGGCGTTATCGGCCTGGGAATCTTTCACGTCACCGGCCCGAGACTCTAGATGATCCCTTTCAAGTGGGCTGTCGAGGATGTCTTCCATAATGGCCACGACATCTAGGAGGGAACTCCGGGTGCCGAAAGCCAGATTCACAGCATCCCCGGGATTAACCCTTTCCCGGGCGGCTATCGAGAGCGTCTCGGTGACAGTCTCCACGAAGGTGAAGTCCCGTGTCTGCTGACCGTCACCATGGATCGGGAGAGCACGATCATTCAGCGCGGCATCGAGAAACGCCGGGACGACAGCAGCATACGCATGTCCGGCTGCCTGCCCTGGCCCGTAGACGTTGAAGAACCGGAACGGAAGCACCTCCAGACCGTACACAGCCTGGTAAGCCAAGGCATAGGACTCGGTGGCCAACTTGCTCACCGCATAGGGACTGATCGGCATGAGACGCAACTGCTCAGATTTTGGGAGTGTGGGGTTGGCTCCGTACACCGAAGACGATGAAGCAAGGGTCACATGCGCACCCGATTCTCTCGCCGCCTCCAGGACGTGCAGCGTGCCGGTGGCGTTGGCATGATGCGAAGCCAGCGGATCCTGAATGGAACGCGGCACAGAGGGCCTAGCCGCGAGATGGACGATCGCATCCGTGTCTCGGGCCGCACAGCCCAGGAGGTCGCGGTCAAGGATCGACCCCTCGAATAGCTCGACATCTAGCCCGTGAAGGTTCTCCCTGAAACCCGTCGAGAAGTCGTCGATGACGGCAACGTTGGACACCCCGTCCTTCTGCAGCTGTTTGACCAGGTTCGAACCGATGAATCCGGCACCGCCGGTTACAAGAATTTTCATTCTAAGCGCTCTCTTTGTAGTTTGTGGTGGTCTTTACAGACGTAGCTGGGCAGCATCCTTGGGGAGCACATTTTTCAGGTCGTAGAGAGTGCAGACCGGCTTCCCGTAGGACCGGATCGTCTCTGGGCCCATGTCGACGAACTCATTGTGGGCGACAGCGACAACAATCGCGTCATAGGCTCCGGAGACCGGCTCATCAACCATGGTGATCCCGTACTCACGGGTGACCTCCTCGGGGTCGGCCCACGGATCGTAGACCTCGACCATGAGCCCGTAGTCTTCTAGCTCTCGCACCACGTCTACCACACGGGTGTTGCGGATATCCGGGGTATTCTCCTTGAAGGTCAGGCCCATGACGAGAATCCGAGCGCCCTCTAGCTTCGGGGCTTTGCGCAGCATCGCCTTGACCAACTGGCTGGCGATGTACTGGCCCATCGAGTCGTTGAGACGACGACCCGCCAGAATGATCTCCGGGTGGTGCCCCACGGCCTGAGCCTTGTACGTCAGGTAATAGGGGTCAACACCAATGCAGTGCCCGCCCACCAGCCCTGGTCGGAAGGGAAGGAAATTCCATTTCGTTCCCGCTGCCTCAAGTACATCCTGGGTGTCGATGCCCATCTTGTTGAAGATCACCGCGAGCTCATTCATCAACGCGATGTTGACATCCCGCTGAGTGTTCTCAATGACCTTCGCAGCCTCGGCGACCTTGATGCTCGGTGCCGAATGGGTCCCCACGGAGACAATAATTCGGTAGAGATCATCAACATACTCCGCGATTTTCGGGGTGGAACCTGAGGTCACCTTCACGATGTTGGTTACTCGGTGAACCTTGTCGCCGGGGTTGATGCGTTCAGGGCTGTAGCCAGCGAAGAACTCCTTGTTGTACTTCAGCCCACTGACCTCTTCGAGTAACGGAACGCACACTTCTTCAGTGACACCGGGGTAGACCGTCGACTCGTAGATAACCACATCCCCGAGCGACAACGTTGCCGCGAGGGTTCGGCTAGCAGCACGAATAGCTCCCAGATCCGGACTCTTGTGCTCGTCGATCGGCGTGGGAGTGGTCACGATATAGACGTTCGCCTTCCTGAGTTCCTCAGGGTCCGCAGTGAGCTCGAGCTTGGTGGCCCCGGAAAGCTCGTCTTCGGACACTTCCAGGGTCCGATCGCAACCGCGCTTGAGCTCTTCGATCCTGGACTCGTTGATGTCATAGCCGACCACAGGAAGATGCTGACCGAACGCAGCCGCGAGCGGCAAACCCACATAACCAAGCCCGATTACCGCTATATGCGCGTCTGAGATTCTGTGTGTGCTCATTTGTCTCCTAGAATCGATGGCTCGGAAGTGAGACATGAAGATTTTCCCCATCGGTAACGCTGACCTCACGGAGATAGCGATGCATTGATGATGCTTTCCTGCACAGGGTGCTTTCATAGCGAATCCTCATGACTGGGTCGAGCCTTTTTTGAACAAAAGTGTCACGAACCGCTTTTTTACAATACCGGTGTCGGGGCTTTTTGCATGTTTTAAGTTTTTTCGCCCACAGATAGAGGGGCAAGAATAATTAAGACTCCTGCGGATTTGAAGTATCTCAGCTCCGAAACCCTGTCGCCTCGCGCCTTGGTCACTCCAACCTCCTTGCTCATGATGAGACACGATCCCCAGATCCCCTAGCCCACAAGGGCCCCCGATCGACCGAGAACCTGCAACCCTGTGCCAATCGGTACGTTACGGGATGCACGGGAGTCCAGCGGAGGTCGGAAGCGTCTGGGTTGTGCGACAACCATGTGAATTTAGGGCATTCGTAGGTCGTCTTCTGGGTCTGCCTCGTTTACCGCATACACTGAACCGTGTGTATGTGGAAAGAGGGCCAGCTGCCCGGCAGCGGCGACGGGTACAGAAACGGATTGTAGCCGCGACCCTCGCGCTGCTGTCCGTCATGCTCGGGGTTCCGGCTTGGTTGCTTTTCCCGCCCCAGGGAACCTTAGGTGCCAGCGATGCGGTTATGGTCATCGCTGGCTACTCGGACGGCAGACACCAATTGGGTGCGCAATTGATCGAGGAAGGAATCTCGCAGAGTTACGTCGTCTCCAACCCGCTGGGTACCAAGGATAAGGTTGGGTCAGCGCATTGCCGAGGGGCCGACAGGCCTGAGAACGCCCTCGACACTTGGTGTCTCAGACCCGAGCCTGTCACAACGACCGGGGAAGCCCTGACAATGGGGAGGTTGGCGGAAGCCCAAGGTTGGACCACTGCAACTGTAGTGACCAATCGAACGCACGCCCGTAGGGTGAGCACAATGTTTGAGCAATGCACGAATTTGGATGCGACGGTTATTTACCGGGACTATATCCAAAAGAAAATAGTCAAAGATCAAGTACTCCATGAAATCGGCGGCTTCATCAAGTTCTGGCTCACCAACCCCTGCTGAATCTAGTCCCGATCCGGCTCCAGCACCTCAGACCCGTCCTCCCGCTTGAGGTTCTTCACTTCCTTCATCCGGGGCTGGGGGTCCAGGCGGTCGGCGATGGCCTTGCGGGTGGCGTTGACCGCGGTTTTGGCCGCGGGGGAGTTGACTGCGGTTTCGTAGCCCTTCTTGATCTGCTCGAATCGGCGGCGTCCGGCTCTGGTGCCCAGGACGTAGCCTGCGGCGGCTCCGATGACCAACTGGATCATGTGGGGTACTGCTCCTCAAAGAAGTTGCGTGCAAAAGTACTGGGGTCAGCCTACCGTGAGGCCTCCGGGTCGATCGTCGTCTCCGGGTGGCTGATGGCCGCGGCGGCGCGGATCAGGCCCAGGTGGGAGAAGGCCTGGGGAAAGTTGCCGGCCAGTCGTTGGTGCTCGGGGGAGTATTCCTCGGCGAGCAGGCCCAGGTCGGAGGAGACTGCTAGGACCTTCTCCATCATGGCGCGGGCCTCGTCGAGGCGTCCGGAGTGGGCGTACTGCTCGATGAGCCAGAAGGAGCACAGGAGGAAGGGGTATTCGCGGCCGGCGATGCCGTCGACGCCGGTGCCGGCGGGGTAGCGGTGGAGGAAACCGTGGGCGTCGAGAAGCTCTTCCTCGATGCGTTGCACGGTGGCGAGCACGCGGGGGTCGGTGTAGGGGAGAAAGCCGATCTGGGCGAGCTGGAGCAGGGAGGCGTCGACGGTCGTGCTGCCGTAGGTCTGGGTGAAGGACTGCAGATCCTCGTTCCAGCCGTGGGTGAGGATCTCCTCGCGCAGGGCGTCGCGAAGCTCCCGCCAGCGTTCGACGGGGCCGGCCAGACCGTGGTTCTCCACGGCCTTGACGCCGCGGTCGAAGGCGGCCCACATCATCGCGCGGCCGTGGGTGAAGTAGGCGGGTTCGCTGCGCATCTCCCAGATGCCGTGGTCCTTGACGTCGAACATGTGCTCCTGAAAGGCGAGGATGGACTTCTGCAGGTCCCAGGAGAACTCGTCGTCATCGATACCCGCGATGCGCAGGGTCTCCATCGCGATCATGACCTCGCCGACGACATCGGCCTGGTACTGCTCGGCCGCTCCGTTGCCGATGCGCACCGGGCGGGAACCTTCATAACCGGGCAAATGGTCGAGCTCGAACTCGGGCAGGTGCCGCTCGCCGCCGAGGCCGTACATGATGCGCAGCTGCTTCGAGTCGCCGGCGATGGCGCGCAGGAGCCAGTGGCGCCAGTTGTTGGCGCGGGCGGTGAAACCGGACTCGACGAGCACCTCGATGGTCCAGGCGGAGTCGCGCAGCCACACGTAGCGGTAGTCCCAGTTGCGCTCGCCGCCGAACTCCTCGGGCAAAGACGTGGTGGGGGCGGCGACGATGCCGCCGGTCTGCGAGTCGGTCAGCGCCTTGAGCACCAGCAGGGAACGGCGGACCGCCTTCGGGTAGTCGCCGTTGTAGGTGGAGCCCGCCGCCCAGTTCTCCCACGTGCGCTGGGTGATCTCGCGGGCCCTGGAGTAGTCGGGGGAGGCCGGGACCTCCAGGTGGGAGGGGAACCAGCTGAGCACCCACTCCAGCTGCTCGCCCTCCCGGAGGGTGAATTCCCCGAGGTGGGAGTTGGTGTCCTCGTTGAGGGTCAGGTACGGCCCGAGCAGGTGGACCGAGTCGGGGCCGGCGACGGACAGGAGCTCGGAGATGTTGTTCTCTGCGTCGAAGACCCGGTAGCGGTAGAAGGGGGTGGCCCGGCCGTAGTCGAAACGCAGCCGCAGGACGGTGCGGATGTCCACCTCGCCTTCTACGCACCGGACCAGGCGGACCAGGTCGGTGTGCTGGTACTGCCGGGTGTCGGTGTCGATGGGCATGAAGTCCGTGACGGTGGCGGTGCCCGTCGGGGTGGTCCACGTGGTCTCGAGGACGAAGGAGTCACCGAGGTAGCAGCGGACGGAGACATGGCCGCCGGGGGCGTCGATGAGCCAGTGTCCGTGTTCCTTGGTGCCGAGCAGGGCGGTGAACACCGCCTGGGAATCGAAGCGCGGCACGCACAACCAGTCGATGCTGCCCTCCTCCGAGACCAGCGCTGCGGTGCGCATGTCGGATAACAGGGCGTACTTCTCCAACGGGGTGTGGGTCGGCGTACTCATGGCCTCCAGCCTATGCGTGCCGGGTGAATCAATGCCGTCTTTCGCGGGACACTGGCCAGGGAATGCGTTAGTTTCGTACTATCAAGAATTCAAACAGGGAGGTGGCGGTGAACGGTGAATTCGCGGGACGTCTGACCGGACGGGCCTCAGCCACCCTCGCGCTCACCGCCCTCATCTACGCCCACCTCGGGGACATCGACGTCGCCGGGGAGGCCGCCCGCTGGTACGGGTCGGTGGGTGGGCCGGCCGGTCCGGACGCCACCTGAGCGGTATCTTGAGCACGTGAAAACATCCCGTCTCTGGGTGCCGGCGCTGGTCGCCGCCCTGGTTCTGCCTGATGCCCCTGCTGCCGACGCGGGGCCGTTCGGGGTGCCGCAGCTGCAGGTGGCAGGGTCCTCGCTTGGTAGTGCCCCCGTGCTCCATGACGGGGCCCCGCTGCCTGTGCCGTTCACCCCCGACTACCTGGTCGGCTACGTCTCGGATGTCTCCTCCCATGGGCTGATCACCTACTACGACGTGACATCACAGTTCGCTTCGCTGCGTGGCAACGAGGAGCTGATGGCACGCAACCTCGAGTTCACCCTCGCAGCGAACAATTCCGCCACCCCGGAGTTGATTGCTCGGGCGCAGCAGGATTCGGCGGCCGATTCGGAGGGCCTTCTGTTCGCGTTCTCCGACGCCCTCGGCGATGAGCTCGGCGGGGCCATGCGCGAGGCGCTCGCCGAGAACCGCCTGCCCAAGACCGAGTTTCTGCTGGGCAATGGCTACTCCGCCCGCGCCGGGGGCCTGGCCAGCTCCCTGGTCTTCGACAAGATGCTCCACGGCTACCCGCGTCCTTTCGAGGTCGCGCCGGGGTCGGTGGTGCGTCATGACCTTCCGGGGTACCAGTTTTACGAGGCGGCGGGGGAGAGCCGGTCCTTCCCCTCCGGGCACGCCAATCAGGCGGTGTGGGTGTCCACCCTGCTGGGTCTCATGCTTCCGGAGCTCGGACCCCAGATCCTCGCGCGGGGCGCCGACTCCGGCTACCACCGCGTGGTCATGGGCGTGCACTTCCCGCTCGACGTGGTCGGAGGACGCATGACGGGCACAGCCGCGGCCGCCGACCGGTGGAATGATCCCAAGATGCGCGACGCCCTGCAGCAGGCCGCCGCGGAGCTGCGCGCCGAGCTGGAGTGGCGCACGGGGCGACCCGTCGCGGAGCTCGTCCCTGCGCAGAGCGCGGAGGCGGCGGTGGAGCAGTACACGGGGTACATGACATTCGGGCTGCCGCCGGTGGGGGAGGCCGGCGTTCCGATGATCGTCCCGCCGGCCGCCCCTGACCTCCTGCTCTCGCACCACCCGGGGCTGACGTATGGGCAGCGTGCGGAGGTCCTGCGCCAGACCGCGCTGCGCTCCGGCCACGCGCTTGACCACCCCGGCCCCGCCGGATCCTGGCAACGACTCAACCTGGCCGCGGCCTGGGCGGCGGAGGTCTCGGTGGCCCCTGATGGAACGGTGTCCGTGGAAAGTTGAGGGTCTGTATCCAACTTTCGATTGATGTAGGGTTGTGCGCATGGCGAACCCGACGAAGATTCCAACGAAGCAGAAGGCCCCGGCAGGGAAGGCGCGTCGCAGAAGAGGAATCTCCCCGTGGGTGCCCAACCAGCACGGCGCGTGGGCGATGCTCATCAGCCCTGCCGTCCTGGGGCTGATCGCCGGGCTGGTCGCGTGGGTACGTTCCGATGGTTCTGCATTGTCGCTGCTGGTCTTCCTCGCGGTGCTGGTCGCGTGGTTCTTCGGCTACTTCGCGTTCTTCGCCTTCGGCCTGGCGGTCAAGGCACGCAACCCGCAACGGCGGGCCAGGTATCTCCGGCCGGTCTACGTGTACGGTGCGGTGTCCCTGGCGGGCATCGCGGTGGCGCTGCTGGCTCAGCCGCAGCTGCTGTGGTGGGCGCTGCCCTTCGCCCCGCTGGTCATTGTCGCTGTGGGGGAGACGGTCGCCGGGAGGTCACGCTCCACGCTCTCCGGAGTCTCCACCACCATCGCCTCCGCGCTGCTGTACCCGGCGCTGGTGGGGGTCGGTTCGGGGTCCGGCGCCGGTTCCGTCGGCGTTGTGGCCTGGACCGGCATGCTCTTCCTCGCGGCGTACTTCTCCGGGACGATCCCCTTCGTCAAATCCATGATCCGCGAGCGCAACAACCCCCGCTACCTCACCGGATCCATCATCTACCACGTTCTCGCGGTGCTCTTCGTCCTGGGTCTGGTGCTGCTCGCGCCCGTCGGCTGGGCCGCCGGCGTCCTCATGGTGGCCACCGCGCTGCTCGCACTCTTCCGCGCCGTCTACGTCCCCGTCGCCTCCCGGGGCGGCGCCGACTGGAACGCCCGGCGCCTCGGTATGGCAGAAGTGCCGGTGCTGCTGGTCGCCTGCGCCGGCGTGCTGGCGACGTTGCTCTAGCCCTGCTTGTCGGCGACCACGGTGGTCGCTGTCATGCCTTCCGCGAGGGAGCGCTTCACCGTGCACAGCTTGGCGATGGACCGCTCCGTGCTCGCGATGAGCTTCTCCCGCTTCTCTGCGTCCAGGCCCGACATGTCCGCGACAATACGGTTGGCCAGCGCCTCGATGCGGTTGTTCTCGGCGTTGTAGGTGGCCTCGACGGTGGAGCTCATCTCGAAGTCCTCGCCGAGCCGGTGTGCCAGCTGCGCCTCGCCCGAGAGCGCCGCGCAGCCGGCCAGCGCGGCCTGCAGCAGTTCGACGGGGGAGAAGGAGTCGGGTGCTCCTGACATGCCGATCTGCACTGTGGCACCGCGGCCGTTGTCCACGGTGAAGGTCCAGGGGCCGGTGCGCACGGCGGTCAGGGTAGGGATGTTCTCGGCCATGGGAGCTCAGCACTTTCCGTCGGGGACTGTGCCGCCACGGTAGCAGCGATCCTTAGGAATCCACGCTGTACCCGGGAACGCAAAAAGCCACCGCCTGGGCGGTGGCTTTCACTTCTGCTCCTCCAACTGGGCTCGAACCAGTGACCCTTCGATTAACAGTCGAATGCTCTGCCAACTGAGCTATGGAGGATTAACTTGGCTGTGCTGGTCAGTGCTCTCGCGCTTCCCTGCAACGATTTACAACTATAAGGCAGCTTGTCCGGGGTGCCAAATCGCCAGCTAGAATTGCATTTCGAAGGTAGGGGAGTCTGGCGGCGGTGGGCGCAGTGGGACTTGCGGGCAGGTCATTGCCGCGGCGGGTAGCGGGTGCCGATATACTGACCGGGTTGCATGCAGGGGGCTATAGCTCAGTTGGTTAGAGCCGCGGACTCATAATCCGTAGGTCCCGGGTTCAAGTCCCGGTGGCCCCACACTTGCCCCCGTTCTCCACGCCGGAGAGCGGGGGTTTCCCATGTCAGGACATGTTTCGGTAATCTTTGGTCAGCGACAGGAACCGACACAAACCGACATTTCTAGACCACACCAGACCAGAAACGAGACCAGACATGGCCCCCAAGAAGTTCGGCACCGTGCGAGCGACCGGCGAAGGCAAGTGGTCGGCGCGGTACCAATATGCGGGACGGAAGCACAGCTCTCCGGAGCCGTTCGTGAAGGAGAGCCACGCCGCCGCCTGGCTGGAGAAGGAGCGGGGGCTGATCCGCGACGGAGACTGGACCCCTCCGGCTGAACGGGTGGAGAAGGCGAAGGCCGCGAGCGTGACCGTCTCTGAGCTAATCGACCTCTGGCTGTCGAGTCCGCATCTCAAGGAGTCCACGATTCAGAGCCACCGCCAGAAGCTCAACTCCCGCGTGCTGAGGGAGTCGATGCCGGGTGAGTTTGACTCTCTGGCGGACGTGCCGGTGGTCGAGGTGGACCGGAAGCGGATTCAACTGTGGTGGTCACAGGTGCTCACCTGCTGGCCTGACCAGAAGTCAACGAACTCCAGCGCCTACAAGCGGCTTCACACAGCTTTTGAGTACGCGGTCAACGAGTTGGAGGTTATCTCCGACAACCCGGTGAAGGTGCGGGGTGCGAGTAAGGTTCCCCGGTCTCAGAACCGCGACAGGGCGTTGATCTCCCTGACGGAGGCGAAATCGCTGGCGGATAACATCTCCCCCCGGCTGCAGGTCGGTGTGATGCTGCTGCTGTGGTCTGGCCTCCGTCTGGGGGAGCTGCTGGAGCTACGGAGGAAGGATCTTGTCGGCCTGGCGAAGAAGGACGGCCCGGTCACCCTGCGTATCCGCCGTAACGTCCAGCGGATGACCGACACAGTGACGAAACGACAGGTGATGGTCTCCCTGTCCACTCCGAAGACGGAGGCGGGTAACCGAGACATCGTGCTCCCGCTGAGCGTCTCGGAGGCGCTACGGGAGCACGCACGGGAGTTTATGGCTCCCGGCGCTGAGGCTCTGGTCATCACCACGCAGACCGGAGCACAGATGATGGACACGAACTTCCGTAACCGCTTCAACCGAGCGGCTGAACTGGCAGGGAGGCCGGACATCACCCCTCACGACTGCAGGCGCTTCTACGGCACCCGCTTAGTCTCCCCGGACCATGAGAGCGGAAGAGGTGCCCCGGTCAGCCTGGAAGAGGCACGGCGGCTGATGGGCCACGAGACCATCGAACAGCTCATGGAGTACCAACGAGCGGCTGACGGCTACGAGAACCGTGCTGCGGAGGCTCTGGAAGAAGCACTAACCCGCGCCGGTCAATAGCGTCTCAAGCCCCCTCAGACGGCCTCAGACGGACGGGACAACTAGACAAAGCGGTCCGGATATGCGATAATGCTGAACAACCCTTCCGAAGGCCCGATGCCTTCCAGCTCAGGGAGAGCCTAAGAGCGCTCTCCCATCCGAAGGGTCCTTTTCATGTCCAAGAACAACGTCATTGACATCTCTACCGCCATTCCCCGTGATGGCGAAGAACCGTGGGTGAGCGTGAAGACCGCCGCTGCCCACTTTGAACTCTCCACCCGCACGGTTGAGCGCCTTATCGCCGCTGGCAAAGTGCCGGTGCTGCGTCTCGGTCGCGCTAACCGTGTGCGTTTATCCGACGTGCTCTCTGCAGGTCAGTTCATCCCCGCCGTCGCCATGTGATCGCTCAAACGCACCATAAAACTTATATGGTAGTATCAAATGAGTTATAGGGACACATGATGAATGAAGGGGTATTGATATGTACAGCACACGCGAACTCGCGACTCTCCTTGGAGTCGCACCGGCCACCGTGGCGAAGTGGCGACGCACACCGGACGGCGGAGGACCAAAGTGGATCAAGTTGAACTCAAAGTTGGTCAGATACCGCACCGAGGACGTAGAAGCATGGCTCAACGAAGAGGAGAACCAGTGAGCAACCTGATCGAGACTGCTAAGGCACAGAGCATCAGACCGGCGAAGGTGTGGGAGACCGCCACCGAGCAGGACGGCGCTATTCTCATCGACCCGACAGCGGCTGAAACCTTCACTGACCGGGAGGTCTTCAACGACAACCGCCGCCGTCTGCGGGATCGAGGGTGGCACACGGAGTACGTGGCCCCCGCGTGGCGGATCACGCCCCCGGCACCGAAGAGGGAGCCTCTCAAGGCGGGTGCGTCCGTGATTGAGCGGGCTGAGTTTCTTCTTGTTGCCCCGCGTGCGAACTGGGATACCGCCAGCGTAATCAACGATGGACGCACAATCCGGTTTGAGGCCAGCCGTAACCCCTACTTCAATAAGCCGGTGATCGAAGATCTCTCCCGTCTCCGAGCTGCGGGCTGGGACGTAGGCGAGGTCAACGGCCCGCGAGGGGTGGAGGCGTTCACTGCTACCGCCCCGGTTGAGAAGGCTACGCCCCGGAGCCTGGCTGAAGCCTTAGGACAAGCCAGCGGGAGCCGTAACACCTTCTGGACGGGAGAAGGCCGCGAGGAAGGCCGTTCGTTGGTGTTCGATGTCTCTGGCGGATGTTCTACCGGCGCTCTCCGAGAAGCACGGGCGGTAGCCGGTCGAGTCCGTGCCAACGGGTGGACCGTTTCCACCGAGGCCAAGGTGGGAGCAGAGATCCACCGGGTGGCCTTCACAGCCCCCCGAGGTCTGGTGATCGACAAGTGAGGGCACCGGAAGGCCTGAGCCGGTATCTGACCGACGACAAGAGCAAAGACCGGGACAAGAGCGGGAAGTTCTCCAAGGGGTCCGGCCTGGCAAGGTATCTCAAGAACTCGGACACAGCCCGGAGCGCCGGGCACGAGGACACCGACGAGAAGTAAGTAACGCCCCGATTCTTAGCTGAGTCGGGGCATTCTACTGCTCAAAACAGGGCCTCAGAGTGAACAACAGATGAACAGTAGATAACGAAACGATAACGGACAGGTTAACAGTAGATCACGGTGAGATAACGGCGTGACCTACACGGGGACCATTTCCCGTCACAGTGCCTAAGTAGGAAACGAGAGAATCAAGGAATCTTGCTGAGCCGGGGCATGTTATACTAATGACAGTCAACAAGCAAGACCACGTATCCCCCGAATGGGGGTAAGGAAGGAAGACACAATGAGCGAGATGCTCACCACCACCAAGACCGCCGAAATTCTGGGGATCACCACCCGCACTCTCCACGAGTGGAGGGCTAACGGGACCGGGCCGTCCTACGTGCGCTACAGCGCCAAGACCGTCAAGTACCCGGAGAACGAACTGAACGAGTGGATCGCCGCCCGCCACGTCAAGGCGGGTGCATAAGTGAACATCCACACAGATCTCCCCCGCGAAGTCCTGGACAACCTTGACCCGGTCAAGAAGTTCGAGTTAGAGGCCCTGGCGAAGATCGCCAACCGCCTGGAGAAGGTCAACGAGATTGCCTCCCGCCTGGAGAGAGTGGAGCAAAGACTGTGATCTCGATTGCTGCCCTGGCTTTAGTGGTCGCGCTTCTCGCTTGGAACTCATGGCTGGACTTCAAGCGCTACAAGTTGGAATTGGAATTCGAGGCCCTGTAAGGCTTCGAGTAGCCGTGAGCGACCAAGTACCCATTTAAACCCTGCTGAGCCGCCTACGGCTCACGCAGGCCCCGATTACACACCAAGGAGAAGGAAAGAACAATGAGATTTGAGGATTACGTAACCGCCGACTACACCCGCGCGGTTAAGGCAGATCACCGACTACAGGCCCTAGAGACGACGGTCAAGTTCATGGTCGGTCAGTGCTACGGCTGCGCGTGGAGTGAGGTCATTAAGCCGCTGGCTGAGTCGCTGGTTGGATTCAGTCGCAATATCCCGGTTCAGGCCAAAGAGTACAGCGATGACATTTTCGATTTTGCTTCTCATGTTGTTACCGGAGAAGAGATCATGCGCCGAGAGTTCCCGGAGGCTGTAGAGGCGGAGAACGGCACCGAGGAATGGCTGAGAACGATGGAGGCCTATGACGCGGTGACCGCTGTCTGGCTGAAGTTCCTGGAGGACGCAGACGCGGCGGAGGGGTGCATGTTGCGTATCCCTAAGCCCGTCTATACGCCATCTAATTGGTCGATCCTCTAACCCCCAAAGAGCGCCCCGGCGCTCAAGTCGATTGCAGTACAGCCTGACTCCGCTAAAGGCGGCGGCGGTTCATGACCGAGTCAAGGCACCGCTATTCCACCCCGGAATGCGAAAAAGACCCCTGGTCACTACTCCAGAGGTCTTAATCAACTACTAATTGCCCCACCACAGGCAGAAGGAAGAACACCATGACCTCAAACAACCATGAAGGAGAAGAAGTCACTATGAATGATTATACCATATCTGAGCAGGGCGTCAAGCCTTTTGAGCAGTACATCTTTAAAGGCTGGGTAACTCCGTTCCCTCTCCCTTGCGGGAGCAAGTTCCCGCCGAGAACTGGTTTCACCGGAGACATCGAGACCGTCAGTGAAGAAGTCACCCGCGAGGCATGGGACCGCGAAATGGGAGACTTTAATCTCGGTCTGCGTATGGACATCACCGGCGACTACGATGTCATTTCTCTCGATGTCGATGAGTATCGAGACAAGAAGGGAATGCAGAACCTTGTCGAACTCATGGATGAACTCGGGGAACTCCCGCTCAAGGCAATTCCCCGTTCGACACGCCGTGGCGTTGACTCCCCGGCTGCGCAGTACTTCTTCCTTGTCCCGCGAGGGCTGAAGTGGGCCTCTAAGGTGTGCGCCGACGTGGAAGTGATCCAGAAGAATCACCGCTACAGCGCAGTGTGGCCCTCTGAGGTCGAAGGGGAGATGTACCGCTGGTACATCGGAGACGAAGAGATCGAGATCCCCAACGTCAAGGATCTGCCGGTCCTGCCTCAGGCGTGGATCAACTACCTGCAGCGCGGAAATCTGATCAAGCGTCACGCGCCCTCCGAGTACTTCGGCAACACTGAGGCCGACGAGTGGCTGTCCAAGGTAGCGCCGGGATGGGCGGATGCCCCGTCCGCTGGTTTCCTTACTGGCCTGGAGCCGAAGTTGGAGGCGATGGTGGGCAACGCTCACGACACCCTCAACGACTCTCTGTGGTGGGCCGTGCGCTACGCCGTTCTGGACGGTCAGCCCGGCCTCAAGGCCGCTATCGAGGCGTTGAAGGCGAAGTTCTTTGCTGAGGCTGAGCGTGACTACAAGGAGACTGCGGAGACCGAGTACGCCCGCAATTACCTTGGAGCCGTCAACAAGACGCGCGGCGACATCGAGCACAAGAAGGCCACCCCGTTCCTGGTTAAGTACAGCCCGGCGCTGCTGACGGGCTTCACGTTGCTCACGGGTGCACAGAAGGCCGCTAAGGCTCACGAGGACCTCACCGAGAAGATCAATCGCTCCATGCGGATGCCCGCGCCGCTGGCCGTCCCCCGGTTGATCGCGCTGCTGTGCCCCGAACTGGTCACCGTTCGCAACTCTGGAAGTGAGGACTCAATCCTAAACATGGCAGTGGGTGAGACCTTGCAGTACGGGGATCTGCGCGAGATCCTGGAGAAGACCGTCATGCCTGAGATCCACCGTTACCGGATTCAGTTCGAGGACGACAGCGACGAGGACAAGGCTGGGAAGGCTGTGCTGAGTAAGGCCCTGGCTCTGTGTGAGGCCAACCGTCCGGTCGCGCTGTTCGAGAACACGGCGAACGCTGTACGGGACATGGGCCGAAAGTTCACCGCGAGCAAGATTGACGCTAACCCGTACCTGTTGGGAGTCGGAGACGAGGTGCTTGACCTTCAGGCCGTCATCGACAACCCGGACGGAGGCCTGGAGTCGTGGCTGCGCCCGCGAGAGTACGAGGATGCCGTCACGAAGTCTCTGACTCTGGACATCCGTGCTGGGCTGAAGTCTCTGGAGTACCGCGAGCAGTCGCCCATTGCCAAGGAGACCCACACTGAGCGGCTGTTGAAGGTGATTCAGCCCGACGAGGACACCCGTCAGTTCCTTCAGAAGGCCCTGGGCTATTCCATGTTCGGTAAGAACAAGGCTCACAAGTTCTTCGTCTGGTTCGGCCCCGGAGGGTCCGGCAAGGGGTCCATCGTAGATAGCGTGATGTCCGTGCTGGGAGAAGACGTGTACGCGAGCCAGATCACCCCGGAACAGTTCAAGAAGGGTAGCGCGAGCAAGCCAGATCCGGAGTACACGAAGTCTCTGACCACCCGTATGACGTTTGTCAACGAGACGGACGAGGGCACGAAGATCGACGCGTCCGCCATCAAGAGAGCGACGGAGAGCCGGAGCGGTCGCGCCCTGCATTCAAACAACGTGGTGAAGCAGGACGGCAACACAATTACGTTCATGACCAACCGCGTGTTTTCTTTTGAGCACGACTCAGGCGTTGAACGTCGTCTCGCTGTCATCCCGTTCACTCAGGCTAAGAAGGCCGTCAAGGAGGCCCAACCGCACATCAATTCTGAGTGGAGAGAGCACGAGGAAGAGAAGGTGTGGTTCCTGAATTGGCTGCTGGAAGGTTTCGCCCTGTCGATGTCTGAAGGACTGGAGCAGGAGGACTACCCGCCGTTGGTGGCACAGGCAACCGCCCGGTTCATTGCGGAGGCGGACCCGTCAATGGTGTTCTTCCAGATGCTAGAGCGCACCGGAGACCCGGACGACTACGTACGGACGGAGGATATGGCGAGATCCTATCGCGATGTGACCGGAGATCTCACGATCGCAGAGAAGGCACTAAGCATGAAGATCAACCGTTGGTTTAGGGATCAGGGGCACGCTGACGACAAGGACCGAGTGAACGATAAGCGCGTGTACAGGGGCTGGACCCTCAACGAGGAATGACCTGCCAACCTTCTGCCAACCTTCTGCCAACCTATTTCGTTAGGTTGGCAGAGGCATTTAAACAGGTCAAAGGGTGTTTCTTCTCTATTTCTGCCAACCTGCCAACCTTTTTAGAGTTTATCCCTATATAGAAAAGCAATCTCCCCTTCCCTGAGTAGAGCCACATATCGCCTGAGGTTGGCAGGTTGGCAGGCACTGGCTCTGACCTGCGGCTACGTCTTCTAGAGGTTGGCAGGAGGTTGGCAATTGGTTGGCAGAGGTTGGCGGAATCCCGGCTATGACACCCCCCCGTACCTGTAGCCGTGGCTCTGTCGAGATCCTGGCACCCCCCCTCCGGTGGGCGCATGGATGGGCGCATGGATGGGCGCATGGATCAGGCCTCTCTCCGAAGCTGGCGGGAGCGGTGCCTTCTCTGTGTCTCTGGTGGCGGTGTCGTGGTGGCTGCGGCTGCGGTTGCGGCTACGTCTCTCCGAGCGGCTGCGTCTCTGTGGCGGCTGTCCTGAAGCGTGACGGGGTCGGAGCGGCGCTGTGTGAGCGGCTGAGCGCCTGAGAGGGTTCAGATAGGGGAGAGGCTAGGTTACGGGTCTTTAATCGCTTAGACGAGAGCGTTTTAAGAACTGTTCGCTAGGTGAACGGTTGTTCTGTTCTGTTCTGAGTTTTTGTTTTGTTCTGTTCTGAGGTCGGCCTTCTGTACCCCCCCGTTATATAGAGCGGCTGCAAGGAGCGGCTGCAGACCCCCCCTCTACCTGAGCGGAGGCCTGAGCGGAGGCTGTACCGGTGCGTGGCTAAGGTGTGGTGTGTGGCGGTGGCTGCTGTGGTGTGGTGGCTGTGGTGCGTGCTGTGGTGCAGTGTGCTGTGCTGTGCTGTTGATTTAGTAATTGATATTGATTTAATAAATTGATTGATTTAATAGATAGATTGATTTAATAGATAGATTGAGTCGATGTCTTCGCGAGATCGACGATCGGGGTCTATGTCTGAAGTAATGGACATAGTGCAGATCTGAGGTTCTATGTCCAAGATAAGAGACATAAGCACTTATCTTTGAGATCTCGGACATTAGGTGTGGAAAGTCGGACATAAGATTCTATGTCTGAAAAGTTGCACATAACCTATGTCTGAAAACGTGGACATAACCTATGTCTGAAAACGTGGACATAAAAGCCGGTGTGTTGGAGGTCACAGGGGAATGTGATGCACATCACGTTCAAAAAGGGGTGCCAAAGGTGCCGAAACCGACTCTCTGACCTGCGGGAACCGGCCTGATTTCCCCCCTGACGGCCTAACGTCCCTCTCGGAGGGTTCCGGCAACCCCCAAACGCTCAAACGCGCACACAGAGCCGTTTTTCAAACTGTTTACCTGTTGTTAACCTTGTCGGACTTGACAAACGTCTCTGACCTGCGGTTAGGGGGAGGGGGATACCCCCGGGGGTCTGATTAGAGCGTCCCTCGTGTGCTGGAGATTGTGACGGACGACCCTTGGGGGGAGTCGATCATATATTCTAATGATATGACTATTTGGAGAGATATTGACAACCATTCCCGCTACGAGGTCAGCAACAACGGTCAGGTCCGCCGCAAAGAGAACCATTCCCTGCTGAGCGGGGGCCTCAGTTCTCAGGGCTACCCGAAGGTCCATCTCACCGATGACGACGGCAAGAAGGCGGACCACAACGTTCACGTCCTGGAGGCCCGCGCCTTCTATGGCGACATCCCCGGCGCAAGGATCGTTCATCTGAGCGGAGTAAAGACCGACAACCGGTTACGCAACCTCCACCCGCAGATCTCCGACCCCGTTCTGGCACAGGCTGCGTTCCAGCGAGCGCTGAGAGTGCGCAGAGCACGCGCCGTACGCCACGGAGACGGCCTCTGAGCCTCCAGCGGTACACCGGTGTCACCTGGCCCTGTTCAGCGCCTTAGAAGAGAGCGTTTTTCAGTTTGTTTACCTGTTGTTAACCTTTAGGGCCTTGTCGCAGGCCGGTAGACTGTGAGCGTCGCTGTCCACGAAGGCATCGAGCGCCGCGTGTGTCATTTCGTCCGCGAGAGCCTGGCGGTCGAAGAGTGCCGGGAGCGGGAGAGAGAGGCTAGGTTTTCGGTCTGGAAACTAGGTCTCGCTTACCTCCCCTGGCGGGGGTGAGACCAGAAACCGGACCAGAGAGTGGCCTGAGACCAGGGAAGATAGGGCCTGACCAGCGGATACAGGCCAACGAGTTGAGCACCCGGTGGCCCCACCGTGTCATACCGCCACCCCCGGTCGATTCTTCGGCCGGGGGTGGCTTGGCTTTTCCTTGATTCCCGCGGCGTAACTCTCAACCTTAACTTTAGGAAACGGGGGTTGAAGTGGAGGTTTAGAGTTGCTGGTGTGATTCGGGGGAAGGAAACTGGAGCTCGGTGCATACGAGGCCGTTGGGGAAGACGAACCTCGTCTTACACCGCCCTGGATCTTCTGAATTGATCCAGAGCGGTGGTCGCTATTGCCGAAGGATTTTCGACATGACAACCCTTGCACCTACGCTCGCACGCTGGTTGGGCGCCGCTGATTCCTCGGCACCGATCCACCCGTGGGAGAGCCCCGCCGTACCCACGTACCCTTCGTTCACCTCCGATGTCGCACGCACCGCCGTGCTGTGCATCACGGGAATGCCGTGTGCCCTGCGCCCGCGCATCGAGACCGCCATGGTGGTCTGCATCCCCAGCGACTCCGAACTCTCCTACGCCGACGCCGACCCGCTCACCGCCGAGTGGTTCACCGCCTGGCGACGTTGCGAAGACGCCGGCAACGGCCCCCGCATCGCCTGCCGCCAGATGATCACGGGTACCAACGAGGAACTGTGCCGCCTGCGCACCATCGTGGAGAACATGGCCCGCAACCACGGCTTCACCGCCGAGCTCACCCTGGGGGACTAGAAACCTTCCGGGGGAGCCGGGGGAGTGGCCAGGGGAAGCCACCACAATGACAAACACCCCGCCGGACCGCAGGAGCGGTGGGCGGGGTGACAAGCGGGCGTCGAAAAGCGGACTAGAAGTCCCAGTCGTCGTCCGTGGTCTCCTCGGCGGTACCGATGACGTAGGAGGAACCCGAGCCGGAGAAGAAGTCGTGGTTCTCGTTGGCGGAGGGATCCAGGGACGTCATCACACCCGCGTTGAAGCGGCAGGAATCCGGGGGGAAGATGCCCTCGAAGCCCAGGTTGTTCATCGCCTTGTTGGCGTTGTAGCGCAGGAACGCCTTGACGTCCTCGGTCCAACCGATGGAGTCGTAGATGTCCTGGGTGTAGTGGGCCTCATTGTCGTAGAGATCCATGAGCATCTCCAGAGCGAAGTCCTTGTCCGCCTCCTGCTCCTCCGGAGTCTGCAGCTTGGCGGCCTGCTGGAACTTGTAGCCGATGTAGTAGCCGTGGACGGCCTCATCACGGATGATCAGACGGATGATGTCCGCGGCGTTGGTGATCTTGCCCATCGACGAAAAACGCAGCGGCAGGTAGAAACCGGAGTAGAACAGGAAGGACTCCAGCATCACGGAGGCGATCTTCTTCCGCTGCGGGGTACCCGTCCGGTACTGCTCCATGATGGTGCGGCCCTTGTACTGCAGGTTGTCGTTCTCACGCGACCAGCGGAAGGACTCGTCGATCTCCGGGGTGGTGGCCAGAGTCATGAAGATGTTGGAATAGGACTTCGCGTGCACCGACTCCATGAAGGCGATGTTGGTGTACACGGCCTCCTCATGCGGCGTCACGGCGTCGGGGAGGATGCTCACCGCACCGACGGTGCCCTGCATGGTGTCCAGGAAGGTCAGTCCCGTGAACACGCGCATGGTCGCCTTGCGCTCCTCCGCGGTCATGTGCCGCCAGGAGGAGACGTCATTGGACACCGGGACCTTCTCCGGAAGCCAGAAGTTGGTCGTGAGACGGTTCCAGATGTCCATGTCGATCTGGTCGGGGATACGGTTCCAGTCGACGGAATCCAGGACGTCGCCCGGCTGGTAGTGGACAGGTGTGCTGACAGTCTGGGTTGAAGTGGTCACGCTCTCCCGCCAGGGTTCGAACCTGGATTTATCCGTGCCCTCGTGGAGGGTCGGTCGTGTTGCCTGTTGCACCACGGGAAAATCCCCCTGGGTTTTTGCTTGCCGGTTGCGTCGTTGCGGCGTTCGGGCGGGGGAGGCCCTCTGGGCGTCATCGTAGTGAGATTCTGGGCCGGTGGCGAATGCCGTGCTCGCCGTTGACTGAGGGGGAGGGTGGGGCTTTTGGGGGTTGCTGGACTGGCGGGGGCTTACAGATATAAGTGGAAAGGGGTAGGGTGGGGCCTGTACGCCTGTATATCCAGGTATACATCGGCGTCTCTGAACGCCAGACGATTCGACGGGAAGGAGATGAAAGGGTGACTACCTTAACTGATGGGGGCTCGCTCATACTCAGCCCCCAGGAACGTTCTTCGATCATCCGATTCATTACCGCCATGGACGGGGATGCCTCTGACTTTGCCACCACAGCAGGTCAGCAGGCCCCCAGAGAACTCAACGCAGTTATCAGCCAGGTGCTCAAGGCAATCGCCCAAGATTTGCCGATTTCTATCACGACCATGCCCAAAGAGCTGACCACGACAAACGCAGCAGCGATCTTGGGCGTCTCGCGACCAACGCTGATGAAGTACATCCGAGAAGGCCGGGTTCAGGCGCATAAGGTGGGTACACATCATCGTCTAAACTCTCGCGATGTGCTTGACCTGGCGACGCTCCTCAAGCAAGAGCAGAGGCAAGCTGTGTTTGAGCTAATGGACATGGACGGGGAGAACGACTGACCTACCGGGGCAGTAGTATCTGTGATCATGGTGCCGTTGATTGCGAACAGTGTGCTGCCTGATGCCAACATATGGGTCTCTCAGACCCTACACAGTTGGTTCTGTCTCATCGCAGCAGAAACTCGTGGTTCCTGGCGCTTCTACTGGACGGAAGACATTCTTGCCGAAGCGGTTTACCACCGCCGACGCAGGTTTGTTGAAACCAATAGTAGACAGGTGGAGGACGTTCGCGATCGGCTGATCAAGTCGATAGGCGCGGAGAACCGGATAAGCCGCTTTCCCTTCGATGATACGGTCGCATTCCCCGACCCTGACGACGCACACATTCATAGCGCGGCGGTACACGCCGGGATCGCCATCATTGTCTCCGATAATATTCGGGACTTCGATGGCATCTACAACGATCCCGATGAGTGTCCATATGAGGTGTACACCTCTGACGAATTCCTTATGCTTGTTGCACAGTCAGCTCCGGACGTAGTGGACGCTGTCGCTCGCTTGCAGCATGCCTACCATGCGAAGAGGGGAAAGCCCTTCTCGTTGCCGAAGAGGCTGAAGGATGCTGACTGTCCCGAGTTTGCGCAGTACATCCGGGCACGTCTGCAGTACATCACGTAGAAGTTTTGATGCCCTGGGCGACGTCGGTGCCGGATGCGGTCGCCTGAGAGTTGGGCGCGTGCCCCCGCTACTCCTCGCTGAGGTAGTAGCCGTCCTCAAAAGGGTCCAGCACGTGGTCGGCCAGCTCGCCGATGTCATCGATGACACGGGTGGGGCGGTAGGGGTACCTGTCGATCTCTGCGTCGTCGGAGATGCCGGAGCGGACCAGGATGGTGCGCATCCCGGCCTCCAGACCGGACTTGACGTCGGTGTCCATGCGGTCGCCGATCATGACGGCGTTCTCGGAATGAGCGCCGATGGTGTTCAGCGCGGAACGCATCATCACCGGGTTCGGCTTGCCGATGTAGTACGGCCGCATGCCCGTGGCCGCCGTGATCAACGCCGCCACGGCGCCGGTCGCCGGCAGGACGCCCTGGGGCGCGGGGCCGGTGACGTCCGGGTTGGTGCAGATGAAGCGCGCGCCGCCCAGGAGAAGATTGATGGCGGTGGTGATCGCCTCGAAGGAATAGGTGCGGGTCTCGCCCAGCACCACGAACTCCGGGTGCGAATCCGTGAGGATCCACCCCTTCGCGTGCAGGGCAGTGGTCAACCCCGACTCGCCGACGACGTAGGCGGTGCCCTCCTTGCGCTGATTCGACAGGAAGTGGGCGGTCGCCGTCGCTGAGGTCCAGATGCGATCGGCCGGGATCCGCAGCCCCGAGGCGGCCAGACGTGCCGAGAGATCCCGCGGTGTGTGAATCGAGTTGTTGGTGAGCACCATGAACTCGATGCCGTTGTCCCGCAGGGCCTGCAGGAAGCGGTCGGCGCCCGGGATCATCTCGCCTTCGCGGATGAGGACGCCGTCCATGTCGGTCAGGTAGCTGATGCTGGCGGTCATGCCCGCCATTGTCCTCTCCTACGCCGGATCGTGCGCGTCCACGAGGGCGGCGAGGTCGCCGACGGTGTGGAGGTTGTACACGACGTCGTCGTCAAGCCGGACGCCGAAGGCGTCCTCGATGCGCACGGCGATCTCGATCATCGACAGCGACGTGATGCCCAGCTCGCGCAGCTTCGCGTCCGGGGTGAGTGCCTCGGCCTCCAGTCCGGAGGCCTCCTCAATGATGCTGGCCAGTTCGGGAGAGATCATGCCCACGATCCTAGTGGGTAGAGTCTGCCCCATGACTTTTCCCCTGGCGCGCCCCCTGTCGCGCCTGCGCAGCTGGGCGCTGCAGCTGACCCCGGACGGACGCCGCCGCCTCGCCCTCGAACTCGGCGCCCTGCATTCCGGCGTGCGCGAGCCGGGCCTGACGGACATCGACCGCACCGGCACCGTCGACAGCGACGGCATCCGCATCCACTGGTACGAGTACGGCGGCACCGGCCCCACCATCCTCTTCCTCCACGGCTTCTCCCTCGCCTCCGAGTCCTTCTACCGCCAGGTCAACCACCTGCGTGAACGCTGGCCTTCCGCCCGCATCCTGCTTTATGACGCCCGCGGACACGGCCAGACCGGCCGCGTCGACCCCGCACGCTGCACCGTCGCGGGTGTCGCCGACGACGCCCTCGCCGTCCTGCAGGCCCGCGACGTCCGTGGCCCGGTGATCCTGGTGGGGCACTCCCTCGGCGGGCTGGTGGCCCTGAACCTGGTGCGCCGCTGCCCGGACTCCTTCCGGGAGAGGATCGCCGGCATCGTCCTGGTGTCCACCTCCATCGAGGCGCTGGCGGATCAGGGCCTGCCCCAGCTCCTCGCCTCCCCGGTCGCCGACCAGGTCAACAACGCCGTGGAGACCCAGCCCGACGAGGCCCGGAAATTCCGCCAGCAGGCCGCCGCGATCCTGGCGCCGACGCTCGCCGTCGCCATCTTCCACCGGCCCATCGACTACGACATCATCCAGTTCCACGCCGCCATGATCCACGAGACGCCCCTGGAGACCTTCGTCGGATTCTTCGACGACCTCCAGATCCACGACGAACTCGCCGCCGGCCCCTACCTGCAGGGCATCCCCGGCTACGTCATCGCCGGCGAGAAGGACAACGTCACCCCGCTCGGCCAGGCCGAAAGGCTCATCGAGGTCTGGCCCGAGGCCTGGCTGCAGACCGCCCCCGACGCCGGCCACATGATCCCCCTCGAGGCACCCGAGATCCTCAACGCCGCGATCGACAGGCTGATGCTCCGGCTAGAGTGAGGTGTTGTGAAGGCTCTGGATCTGGTTAAGCAATGGCCCGTCGACAATTTTGCCGCGGCGGTGATCGACGGCGACGACATCCACCGCATCGGCGACCTGGGCAAGGTCTTCGAGCTGATGAGCGTGACCAAACCCCTGAGCGCCTTCGGTTTCCTCCTGGCCGTGGAGGAGGGCATCTTCGAACTGGACACCCCGCTGGGCCCTTCCGGTTCGACCGTGCGGCACCTCATGGCCCACGCCTCCGGAGTCGGCTTCAACGAAGGCGATCGGGTGCGCGGGGTGGGGGAGCGCCGCATCTACTCCAACCACGGCTTCCAGATTCTTGCCGACGCCGTCTCCGAAGCCGCCGACATGGACTTCGCCGAATACCTCCGCCAGGGCGTCATGGCACCCCTCGGCATGGAGTGGACCCGCCTGCGCGGCGCCGCCGGCTGGGAGGCAGAAGGCACCGCCCACGACCTGATCACCTTCCTCCTGGAACTGATGCACCCCACCCTCCTGCACCCCTCCACGCTTGCCCAGGCCACCACCATCCAGTTCCCCGACCTCGCCGGCATCGTCCCCGGCTACGGCATGATGAAACCCTGCCCCTGGGGCCTCGGCTTCGAGATCAAGGGCACCAAGGACCCCCACTGGACCGGCCCCAACATGCCCGCCGACACCTACGGCCACTTCGGACAGTCCGGCACCTACATCTGGGTCGCCCCCGGCACCGGCCGCGCCATGGTCGCGCTCACCGACCGCCCCTTCGGCGACTGGGCCAAACCCCTGTGGTCCGAGACGAATGCGGCGATCTGGGAAGAGCTGAACAGCTAGTTTCCCAGCAGCCGGTTCCACAGGCTGTTCTGCGAGGGCGCCTGCTTCGTCTGCACACTCAGCCCCGATCCCTTGATGGACCCCGTCAACACCACCCGCGGCGCGCCGGGCAGCGGCTGAGTGGTCTGGATGTTCACCGTCGAGAACAGGTCCTTGATCCGGTTCTCCACGAAGACCCCCGGCGGCACGATGATCTCTATCGACGACATCGCCGCCTGAATCTCGAACGTGCACACCGGCGCCGCCGCATTCGCCAGGCGCAGGTCCAGATGCAGGGACGAGCCCGTCAGCCTGAAGACCGAATACTCCGGCACCGTCCACGTCCCGGTGCGCCGGATGTTACCCATCGTCGAGACCGCCGGCTGACCCTCCACCGGCCGCACGTACTGCGCGCCGGGCTGAGCCATCGGCACCGGCTGGGGTGGCTGGGCCTGGGGTGCGTGGTACGTGAGGTACTGCGCCCGGATGCGGTCCAGGACCGCCTTGTCCCTGGTCGACCACACCACTTCCGTCAGGCGGTCGAACTCCTCGAACTGCAGGCGCCCCGCACCCACGAGTCGGGTGAGGTCGGCCTGGAGCTGCTCACGGTCCTCGTCACGAGGCTGCATCGGACGGTTCATGCTCGGGTTCATGGGGTGGGCTCTCCTTAGGCGGCTCTTCCCTCAGGATACCGGGGGCGTCGAGAAGCGGGCCATCCACTTCGCACCCCTGCAAGGCCTCCGGATGCGCCGGACGAGGGCCTTGGGAGGGCGCGAAGTGGATGGAGCACAGGGATAGCCGACCGGGGGCGTCGAGAAGCGCGGCCCGGCCGGGTTCCGGAATCTCGCACCCCTGCAAGGCCTCCGGATGTGCCGGACGAGGGCCTTGGGAGGGTGCGAAGTGGATGGATCGCAGGGATAGCCGACCGGGGGCGTCGAGAAGCGCGGCCCGGCCGGGTTCCGGAATCTCGCACCCCCTCAAGGCCTCGGGAGCCACCGGACAAGCACCTTAGGGGGGTGCGAAACCGCCCCCAGCCCCGCCGCACAACGAAAACCACCCACCACACCACCCCGGGAAGGGGCAGCGTAGTGGGCGGTTTTCATCGAACCAGGGAAACTAGACCACGGTCGGGTCGTCCAGGTTGAACTTCTCGGCGGCCTGGGCGGCCACGGAGATGTCGATCTTGCCCTCGCGGGCCAGGCCCATGAGGACGGCGACGACGACGGACTCGGCGTCGATGTTGAAGTAACGGCGCGCGGCCGGGCGGGTGTCGGAGAAGCCGAAGCCGTCGGCACCCAGGACGATGTACTCGCCCGGGACGAAGGCACGGATCTGCTCCTGCAGGTCGGTGGCGAAGTCGGAGACCGCCACGAAGGTCTCGCCGTCGACCTGGTTGAGCTGCTTGGTGGCGAAGGGGACCTCGATCTCGGCGGCCGGGTTGCGCAGCTGCTCCTTGTTCTTCGCCGCACCGTCGCGGGCCAGCTCGACCCAGGAGGTGACGGAGAAGATGTTGGCCTGGACATTATAGTCCGCAGCCAGGATCTCGCGGGCGCGCAGCGCGGCGCTCATGCCGATGCCGGAGGCCAGGATGGATGCCTCGTGGCCGTCGGCGCCGGCATCGGAAGCCGGGGAGTAGAGGTAGATGCCCTTGTGCAGGCCCTCGACGTCCAGGTTCTCCGGCTCGGCCGGCTGGGAGACCGGCTCGTTGTACACGGTGAGGTAGTAGATGACGTTCTCGCCGCGGCCCGGGCCGTACATGCGGTCGATGCCCTCGTGGAGCAGGTGGGCGATCTCGTAGGCGAAGGCCGGGTCGTAGGAGACGACGCCCGGGTTGGTGGAGGCCAGGATCTGGGAGTGGCCGTCCATGTGCTGCAGGCCTTCACCGGTCAGGGTGGTGCGGCCGGCGGTGGCGCCGATGAGGAAGCCACGTGCCATCTGGTCGGCGGCGGCCCAGACGCTGTCGCCGGTGCGCTGGAAGCCGAACATCGAGTAGAAGATGTACAGCGGCACCATCGCCTCGCCGTGGGTGGCGTAGGAGGAGCCGGCGGCGATGAAGGAGGCCATGGAGCCGGCCTCGTTGATGCCCTCGTGGAGGATCTGGCCGTCGGTGGCCTCACGGTAGGACAGCATCAGGTCGTGGTCGACGGGGACGTAGTTCTGGCCGTGCGGGTTGTAGATCTTCAGGGTCGGGAACCAGGAGTCCAGGCCGAAGGTGCGGGCCTCGTCCGGGATGATGGGCACGACGCGCCTGCCCAGCTCCTTGTCGCGCATGAGCTCCTTGAAGGTGCGCACGAGCGCCATGGTGGTGGCGACCTCCTGCTTGCCGGAGCCCTTGCGGACGGAACGCAGCTTGTCCAGGTCCGGGACCTGCAGCGGGGTGTAGGTGGAGCGACGCTCCGGGAGGAAGCCGCCGAGCTCTTCGCGGCGCTTCTTCATGTACTGGATTTCCGGGGCGTTCTCGCCGGGGTGGTAGTACGGCGGGAGGTACGGGTCGGCGTCGAGGGCCTCGTCGGGGATCGGGATGGACTGCTTGTCGCGGAAGGCCTTGAGGTCCTCGGCGGTCAGCTTCTTCATCTGGTGGGTCGCGTTGCGGCCCTCGAAGTTGTGGCCCAGGCCGTAGCCCTTGATGGTGAAGGCGAGGATGACGGTCGGCTTGTCCTTGGTCTCCATGGCGCGCTTGTAGGCGGCGTGGACCTTGCGGTAGTCGTGGCCACCGCGGGGCAGGGCCCAGATCTCCTCGTCGCTCATGTCCTCGACCAGCTTGAGGGTGCGCTCGTCGCGGCCGAAGAAGTGCTCGCGGACGTAGGCGCCGTCGTTGGCCTTGAAGGTCTGGTAGTCGCCGTCCGGGGTGGTGTTCATGACGGTGACCAGGGCGCCGTCCTTGTCCTTGGCCAGCAGCTCGTCCCACTCGCGGCCCCAGACCACCTTGATGACATTCCAGCCGGCGCCCGTGAAGAAGGACTCCAGCTCCTGGATGATCTGGGTGTTGCCGCGGACGGGGCCGTCGAGGCGCTGCAGGTTGCAGTTGACCACGAAGGTGAGGTTGTCCAGGTTGTTCAGCGCCGCGTGCTGGATGAGGCCACGGGACTCCGGCTCATCCATCTCGCCGTCACCCAGGAAGGCCCACACGTGCTGCTGGGAGGTGTCCTTGATGCCGCGGTTGTGCAGGTAGCGGTTGAAGCGTGCCTGGTAGATCGCGTCCATCGGGCCCAGGCCCATGGAGACGGTCGGGAACTCCCAGAAATCGGGCATGCCGTGGGGGTGCGGGTAGGAGGGGATGCCGTTGCCCTCGCCGCGGGAGACCTCCTGGCGGAAGCCGTCGAGGTCCTCCTCGCTCAGGCGACCCTCGAGAAAGGCGCGTGCGTACATGCCGGGGGAGGCGTGTCCCTGGAAGAAGATCTGGTCGCCGCCGCCCGGGTGGTCCTTGCCGCGCCAGAAGTGGTTGAAGCCGACCTCGTAGAGCGGGGCGGCGGAGGCGTAGGTGGAGATGTGGCCACCGACGCCGATCTCGGGGCGCTGGGCGCGGTGCACCATGACGGCGGCGTTCCAGCGGATCCAGCGGCGGAAGCGCTTCTCCATGTCCTCATCGCCCGGGAAGTCGACTTCCATGGTGGTGGGGATGGTGTTGACGAAGTCAGTGGAGGTCAGGTTCGGCAGCGGGACACGCTTGGCCGAGGCACGCTCCAGAAGACGCAGCATGAGGTAACGGGCTCGCTCCGGCGAAGACTCCGAGAGCAGGCCGTCGAGGGAGTCCATCCACTCGCGGGTCTCCTCGGGGTCCGAGTCGTTGAGGTACGAAGCAACGCCGTCGCGAATGAGCGGGAAGTTGGAGTCGTCCTTGGCGCCGTTAGCGTTCAGGTCTTCTGCCATGTCTAGCCTCCAGGTTTGTGGTGATGAGGTGGAGCAACGGGCCCGTCGGTTAGGTGTTCCGCACGAGCCCGAATGTCGCTATCAAGGATACGTGCATTCATCCGCCAAGGCTCGGGAGGGTAGTTGCAAACCTTGTGAAGAAAAGGCGCCCCGAGGCCCCCCTGCTTCTCGACGCCCCCTCCATCCGCGTATCCCGTGCTCATCCCCTGTACGGGAGCCTGTGGGGCGGGAAAAAGGGGGCGCAGTTTGCGAATCAGACCGCTTACCCCCGTGGCAATAACCTGGTATGACCTATGCGAAAAGCGGAAAATCCTGGCATTACCTTGTATTCTGCCTAGCAGTAATCGAATACGGTGGGTTCCAGACGGGAACCGGCCGACAACAAGGAGGAAAAAACAGTGGTGGACGCTCCGGGCGTGGTGCAGAAAAACGCCCAGGAATACGCACAGATTCTCGCTATCAAAGCCGGGATGACCGTTCAGGAACTCGGCTGGGATGAGGACTGCGACTCCAGGATCTCCGAGGCCGTGGAGGATGTCATCGGCGAGGAACTGCTCGACGAGGACACCGATGAGCTCTGCGACGTCGTCCTCCTCTGGTGGCGCGAAGACGACGGGGACCTCGTCGATGGCCTCGTGGACGCAATTCGCCCCCTCGCCGAGCACGGACGCATCTGGCTGCTGACCCCAGGTTCAGGCAAGCCGGGCACCATCGTGCCGGGCGAGATCTCTGAATCCGCACAGCTCGCCGGCCTGGTCCAGACCAAGGCGGCCCGCCTGGGCACCTGGCAGGGTTCCTGCCTCGAGGCCAGCGGACCCCAGAAATAAACCTTTCCGGGACCTCGTGGTAATCTTCTCGGAGCTTGACCGACAGTCACCGCTGCCGGTCACTTTCCAGCGCTCTTAGCTCAGTTGGAAGAGCAACTGGTTTACACCCAGTAGGTCGGCGGTTCGAGCCCGTCAGAGCGCACTAAGTTTTCGCAGGTCCGGGCCCTGCGGCCAAGTCCCACCCCCCGTGGTCGGAGCCCGTGGCCTCCGATTGGCCTCCACCACTGAAACGCCGTGATAGATCATCCACGAACGAGTCCAGGTCATCGCGCATGAGCCAGCCGTACTGCCTCAGGCAGAAGGCCTCCGAGGAGTGGCCCATTACCGACCCCAACGCCTTGATCGAAGCGCCCGCCGAGATCGCCGTGGACGCGAAGTAGTGGCGCAGAACATGGGGCGTCCACCCCGGGTGGCCAGCAGCCGCGACCGCCTGGTTCCACCACTGCTTCCGGGCGTTTCCGTTGCGCAGAGGAGCACCCCGCATGGTGGTCCAAACCAGATCGGTCGGAGCCCTGCCCCGGGTTTGTTCCCGTAACAGTCCCACCACCCGGTCAGTCGTGGGGACCACCCGTTGTTTCCCGTGCTTCGGGGGGCCCTCCTGCAGCTTGCCTCCCACTTCGAACAGCTGGCGGCGCACGTAGATCCGCCTACGGTCCAGGGCCACGTCCCGGACCTGCAGCCCGGCCATCTCGGACCACCTCAGCCCCGATTGGGCCAGGAACTCGATCACAGGACCGTAGGCCCCCGCCGCCTCCGCCGCGAGAGCCACCCCCTCTGGCGTGGGGACTATCATCTCGGTCCTGGCGACCCGTGGCAGGGACACCTCGTGAAACGGGCTGGCCGGTATTCGACCATCCCGGACGGCCCGGTCCAGCACCTGTGAGAGGGGCTGTGCGTAGGTGCGTATCGACTTGGCCGACAGACCGGTGGCAGCCAGCGCCGCTAACCACTCCTCGATAGTGGCAGCGCGGACCTTGCCAAGAGGCACCCCACCGAGCCTGCCGGTCTTGCAGATATGGTCCACCGCGTGGCTGTACTGCAGCGCCGTTTTGGGTGCCAGGGCTGGGGTTTTCACGGTTAGCCACTTGCGGGCGGCTTCCGCTACGGTCTGGCGACCCAACGACCTGTCGGTCCATGTCCCGGTGTCCAGGCTGACCGCGTTGACAGCCGCCCAGCGCTCAGCATCCCGCTTGGTCTGAAACCCGCGCTTGCGCGTGTCGGTGCCGTCCGGTCGCCGGTACCGGTGCTCCCACCGTCGCTGACCGGAGGCCAGGGTGTAGGGCTGTGTGTTACCCACGGTCCAGCTCCTCCCGGATCTCTGCTTGCAGTTCGCGGGTGGCCGCTGCCTTTGCCTGGCGGGTGGCTCCCTCTCCGGCTCGTCCGTCCCGCTCCGCCTCGTAACTGCGAGACCACAACTGCTGGGCTAGCTCCTGCAGCGTCTCAGGGTCGATTCCCAGCGTCGCCGCGACCCGCTTCTCGGTGCTGGTCGGCTGGGCCACAGGTGGTGGCACGTTGAGGGCCCTGGTCGGTTCGACGTGGCCACCGGCGAGAAGGCGGGGGAGCGAGCCCGGACGAAGGATTAGCTCGTCGGTGATCGCCACGTCCCCCTCCGTGGCCAGCAGCTCCGGAACGGTCGTTTCGAGGGTTGCGGCAAGCAGGACCAGGGTCTCCACGGTGACTTTGGCTCGCCCTGCTTCGATACCTCCGATGGTGCCGCTGGACCAGGTAGCGCCGAGGGCGCGGGCGCGGTCTGCGACGCTGGCCATGGTCTCGTCTCCACGCAGTCGGCGGGCGTTCCGGGCGAGGGTTTCTTGGGGGGTCTGAGTAGGCATGAGAGCGAGGTTACCACAGCACTGTTCGGCGTCTAGACATTGCGCTCAGGGCCTCCCCGGTGGTTAACTGGGGGTTGCACTGTCCATGTCGCGACAGTGCGAAGCCTACTGAGTCTGGAAGGACTACTACCGTGTCGAACTCGACCGAACCGCGTCTCACTGATCCCCTGCAGCCCTACCTGGATGACCCGTTCATCCTCCCCGCCGACGTGCAGAAGATCATCCCAAACCTGACCCCCCGGGCTCTGGCTAACATGCGAAGCCGCAGGGAAGCCGACGATCAGCCCCGGTTTTACCGCGTCCTGGGTCGCGTCCTGTACCGCCGGAGCGACCTTTTCGACTGGCTCGAAGAGCAGACCCACACCAGCTCACGTGGTCAGGGCGAGGCGGCGTGACCGCCGACAACCGCCCGCCAGCCTGGAAGGGTCTGGCCTCCGAGGACAAGCCGGGCGAGACCGACACACACCGGATTTTGATGAAGGCCCGCTACGAGGGAACCCCGGCTGATGCCCTCCAGGAATGGAACCTGTGGGGTCGCGGGGTTCCGATCGCTCAGGCAGGAGAGCACGCGATGGACTTGTCGGACACCGGCAACATGATTCGTGATGATATCCGATACCTCGCTGAAGCCACCTCCGATCCCATCGTCAGGGAGGCTCTCTTCGATCTGGTTCAGCATCAGGAGAAGTTGATGAAGAACACCTATGCCCTGGGCAGGGAGTTGATGGATGTAGCTACCAAACTCCTCCGAGGGGAGGCCACCCTGTGACCGCCGACAGCGCTGATCGCCCGTGGGTCTCCGAGCGTTTCGCCGGTCTCGACCCCCACGAAACCTCGTCTGACCACTCCGAGGACGCCGGAGACCCCTCCGGACGCGCCGGAGACACCAACCGAGAGGAAGCAGCCTAATGGCAACCGCCAAAACACATTTTGAGACACGGCGCACCAACACGTGGAGGGACAACGCAGGGCCTATTCCACCCCGGACGCGGGTCGCCTTCGTCGGCTTACGTGACTCCCCGACCGGGACTCCGAGGGCCATGTTCGAGGTGGACGAACCCGGCAGTCTCCAGGACAGGGCACTCCTCACCGGCGATAACGGTTCCGAGGGCGTACCGGCTGACGAGGTGGGGGTGTACATCCGTTTCGACTCCCACGAGGAGCACCTAGCGTTCCAGCAGGCGCTGACCGCGCACCACCTCGGCAACATCGCCGCCTCGGTCGGGAACCTGGAAGGACAACGTCGATGACTAACCGAGCCGTTGAGGTCCGTTACCACCAGTACAGCGATCATCGCGGTCGTCCCGTATGGGTTCGAGCTACTCGAGTCCCAGGGGGCCCGTGGAGAGAGCACTGGTCGGTGTCTCAGCTCATGGTTGTGGACTTGTCAAACGAACCGGATACCCCTCCTCAGCCCGTCTTGGTACATCGGAGCGTTTCGAACGGCTCCCAGGGGTCTCAGCCCCACCTGGACACCCCAACGGCTCGGAGAGCCACCAAGAACACCAACAGGAAGGAACGCCGATGATGCGTGTCCCAGAAAAAGAAATCACCCCCGCTGTGGCAAGCAACGGGGGCGAACAGGAGAAGGCTCCAATGGGTGTTGGGAAATCCACTCTCACTAGTAACGATTTTACCAGTGAAGATATTCGCGAGACAACTCCCACCACTCCTGGGGGTTCCCCCCTGGAAATCGCGCTGCGCCACGCCTCCCAGGGGTGGGCGGTGCTCCCGCTGGTGGGGAAACGTCCCCTCACCCCGCACGGGGTTAAGGACGCGAGCACCGACCCCGACGAGATCTCGCTGATGTTCGAGGAGTACCGGGGCACCGCTACCGGAGTTGGTGGAGCCTGTGGTGGGCGCGTCGTCGTCGATGTTGACCCCCGCAGTGGTGGCAAGGTCCCAGAGGGACTGCCGCCGACCCGCACCCACTACTCCGGCAGGGGCGATGGTGGTTGCCACCTGGTCTACAGCCTGCCCGAAGGTGCGCCGGGGTTGAAGTCCTCGACCTCCTCCCTGGCCGAGGGTGTCGACATCAAGACCGGGGCGGGATCTTACGTAGTCCTGCCGGGCTCCACCCACCCGGACACCGGTGGTCGGTACACGATGACTGACCACGAGGTGCAGGTCGCCCCGCCCGAGCTGCTGGCCAAGCTGCGGGGAGGTGGCCAGTCCTCCCCCGATGGCCAGTCCCTGGACTCTCTGCTGGCCAACCCGCCCGTGGAGGGAGGACGAAACGAGTGGTTGACTTGCGTGGCTGGCCACTACGCCGCGAGGAAGTATCCTGACCGGGAGGCTTACGACCACAAGCTCTCCGAGGCTAACCGCCAGCTGCGAGACTCCCTGGACCCCGACGAGGTTGCCAAGGTGGCCGATTCGATCTGGACGGCGGAGCACGAAAAGCGCCGACAGAAGGAGCGGGACGGACAGCTTGCCCCCGACCCCTACGACCCCATGGCGGTGGCCCGGTGGCTGGTCCAGCGCTTGTGGACCCGGGACGGTATCCAGACCCTGCGGTACTGGAACGGCGACTGGTGGGAGTGGAACACTAGCTGGTGGGTGCCCACCGGGGAGAACGGGGTGCGGAACAAGGTAGCGCTGGCGCTGGAACACGCCCTGTACGAGGGCAAGGAGGGCCTGTCGCCCTGGCGACCGACCCCCAACAAGATCGCCAACGTCGTCGGGATGCTGGAAACCGTGTGTTGGTTGGAGTCTGCGGTCTCTGGTGGTCGCGAATGGATCGCGACGTCTACCTGCGATGCCGACGCCCTGGATCTGGTCCCCACCAGCAACGGACTGCTGAACTGGCGTACCCGCGAACTGCACCCGAGCACCCCCGCCCACTTCGCAACCTGGGGAGTGCCCTGCGGGTATGACCCCGAAGCCACGGCCCCCCTCTGGGAGGAGTTCACGCGAACCGCATACGAGCCACTGGCCAGGCGCGTGATGGCCGAGTGGTTCGGATACGTCCTATCAGGAGACGCCACCCGGCAGAAGTCCCTGTATCTCTGGGGACAGGGCGGCACCGGAAAGGGAACCACCCACCGAGTCCTGGAACGGCTGCTGGGCGCGGAAACCAACAACACCACGGTCGGCGCGGAGCTGAAAGACCTGGGCAGCGAGTTCGGCGCTGCTCACTGGGTGGGTAAGTCGCTGGTCTGTTTCACCGACGCCGAGAGTGGGGTCCAGGCAGGAACCCAGGCGGTGTCGCGGTTCAAGTCGATGACTGGTGGTGACCGAGTCTCGATCAACCGCAAGGGCAAGGACTACTGGCAGGGAGTGCCCTCCTTCCGACTGATGTTCCTGTCGAACCACGCCCCCGCCTGGCGGGGCAACGCGAAGCCGATGCAGCGACGCCTCCTGGTCGTCCAGACCACCGGCGAACTCCTGCCCGGGGGAGAAAACGACGACCTGGACGAGCGCCTGGTGGCCGAACTTCCCGGGGTGCTCAACTGGGCACTGGATGGGCTGTCCCGACTGGTCGAGCAGGGCGACTTCACCGAGTCGGAGACCCAGGAGGCGGACTTGGAAGCCATGCTGGTGTCCGACGTCGGAGTCCGTACCTTCGTGGACGAGTGGCTGGTCCCGACCACGGACCCCGAGAAGGTGACCGAGTACACGAGACAGGACGTCTTCGATCAATACAAGCGTTGGTTGGAGGACGTGGGCGGGGCGTACACGAAGCAGCTGGATGCGCATCAGTTCCACACGGAGATGAAGGAGCTGGGCGACCCACGCGTCATCGCCAGCTACGTTCGGAGGGACGGTAAGCGGGTCCGGTTGATCACCTTGTCGGGTCTCGAACTGCCGCAGGCTACCTGGCGGGCTAATCGCTGACGGGTCCCAAGGGCCACTCCGTGTGGGGTCGCTGAATGGTTCCGGACTGGTTCCGGGACTGGTTCCAGACCCTCTCGGAACCATTTCGCATATACTCCGTCCCAGGTCAGAGGGGGTGCGGACTCTCTCGGAGGGGTGGTTCCGGAACCAGGGGGGGTGTCCGGTTCCACGGAGACTCCCTTACTACTCGGGTAGTAAGGGGGTCTCTCACTCGCGTAAACCTGTACTGGTTCCGGAACCATATTTTCAAAGATATTCTTAAATAGCTCCGTCCCAGGTCAGAGGGGGTGCGGTATGGTTCCGAAACTGGTTCCGAACCGTCCGGAACCACCTGGAACCACCGGAACCACTACCGCCTGTTCTCGGAGAGACCCCCCAGCGTGGCTTGCTGGCCTCCGACGCCCGCGAAGGTACTTCCGGCGCTCTCGGCCTGTCCGGTGGACCCGAAGCCCGGCGACTGGGTGAGAGACAGCCGGAGATACCCAGGAAGGCCGGGGAGACCCATGCCCGCAATCCGACACCTCAGCAGTCGCACGACGGCAGGGTGGCCAGCGTTAGTGGACAAGGTGACGGAGTCACCGCGTCAGCCTTCTCTGACAGCGACACCTACCAGGCGGGAGGGGCCGAACGCCCGTGGCCTCTGAGCAGGGGATTGTGGCGGAAACGCCCCGCTGTTTTAATGAAAGGTACTACTAATCAACCCGGAAGGAGACTGAATGGGCAAGCCCCGTTACCGGTGCCCCGACTGCGAACGCGAGAACCTGGCCGTCTCGCAGTTCTACTTTGACAAAACTAAGCCCGCAGGCAGGTCCACTTACTGCCGTGACTGCACTCGCCGACGACAGCGAGAGCGCCGCCAACGACTGAGCCAGCGCACGGACTACGAGCTGGCCACCGCGCGTCCCGGCAGCCAGCGCTGCAACGTCTGCCACGTCGTCAAGAACACCGACCAGTTTTACAACTCACGCAGTACGCCTAACGCCCTGCGGTACGCCTGCCGTGACTGCTCCAGCCAGGCCGTCGCTGAGTGGCGCGACCGCAACCGAACCAACAAGGAGACCAACCAGTGAGCAACCAGAACCCCTTCGACCTGCCCAAGAAGTCCGACCGCCAGGAATACCACCACGAGGTGTACGCGCCGAGCAAGTCTGAGCAGCTGCACTCGACTCTCGAAGAAGTCCTGGGTGAGCAGAAGGAGAAGGAGAAGAGGACCAACCAGTGGTGAGCAACAACAAGTTCACCCAGCGAGAGTCGGACGGGGCCTTCGTCCGGCTGATGGATGGGGCCAACAACCCGATCCTGAGGGCACACCGCAACACCAAGCAGGCCAGGCGAGACTACGAGCTCGAGTGGCTGGACGGTCACCGGGTGGTCCTGACTAAGCAGGAAGCCACCGACCTGTGGACCCGGCTCGGACGCGCCCTGGGCAAGGAGGAGGACTAGGTGCCCGCTCACGCCAACAACTACGTACCCCCGGCGGCAGTGATACCACACACCACAGCCCGCTCCCGCCAGCAGCGGGTCCGCCTCATCGTCCCGGGAGTCTGCGACCTGCTGCTCTCGCCCGAGGAGGCGGTGGCCCTGGCTGACGCCCTGGTCGATATCGCTGAATCCCTGACAACCGAAACCCCCTCCCCCTAGTCCCCCCGAAAGGACACCCCCTCCGAATGACCACCCTCAGCAAGCTCCTTGACCCCTACTCCCGGGTGCCGGACCACCTCTCCCCGGGTCCGATGCAGACCCCATCCCAGGCATACGAGGATATCCCCCTCACCCCTGAGCAGGCATCCATCCGGTCCCAGCTCGCCGCCCTGGACGAGCTGCTGGACCGCCCAGCCGCCCCGAGCCTGGCCGACCTGGTCGCCAACACCCCGCCCGCCAAGCTCGCCGCCCGCGTGGCCGAGGCCAGCCAGGCCCAGACTCAGGCTGAGTGGCTGAGTCGAGAGGCCGGTAAGCTCCGCGCCGCACTGACCCACGCCAGGCTGACCGCCAACGCCCAGCCCGAGGTGTTCGACGTGACCCGCGCCCACCTGGCCGAGCAGATCGAACAGAACGTGACCGGCCTGCTGATCAGCGCGAAGGAGTTCGGCTCAGACCTGCTGGGCAAGACCGATAAGCTGCTGGCACAGGACGCGGTCCTGGTCCAGCGGGTCAAGACCGCAGTCGTGCAGCTCACCAGCCTGACCCGCGTCCGGGTGGCGGGCCAGATCAGCGGCGACCACCTGCGGACGGTGGCGCTGTTCGCGGATCTCGACGACAGCGTGGCGCAGGCTGGTGACCAGGGAACCCTGGCACTGGCAGGTGCGGCAACCAAGAAGGGGACCGGGGTCCTCCTCGCCGCACTCGCCCTGGACCTCCTGCCGGGGCTGACCCTCTCGGTGGCCCCCGACTGGGAAACGGTGCAGCAGCGACGCGAGAAGCTCGACGTCCTGCGCGAGACGCTGGCTCAGGATCAGCCCGTGGCGACCATCGCAGATCATCGGCTGAGCCTCGACTCGTCAGGCGTCAGCAACTTCTAGGGGGGGTAGGGGGGATAACCTTTCCCCTATACCCAGTCCGGCGCGGAAGGCATTGTTTCTAGAACCGCGTACGGATTAGAAACCTGGTCCCGGCTCAGGGACCCCAACTAGTAGCCGACTTGCAAAGATACCCTTCACAACCTTTGCAACTATAGTTGTGATAATTCCCTCCACCGCCCCCACCAGGCTATAATGGTCCCTGGCGGTTGCGGATGGGCCCCCACAGCGTTCCTCTCGGGCGCTGTGGGGGTTTTCGCGTGTTTCGGGGTCTCCTCGACGGTGGGGGAGGTGGCCTGGGCGGACTGTCAAAACCCCCCGATACGTCTCCTCGGCGCTCCTTGGGGTACGGGAGGCTCTCTGAGCCGTTTCGGGCCCTCGAATACCGGAGACAGGATTTCAGGCGCTCGGAGACCCCTCCCCCCCGCCGTGGCCAGCTGTGAGACCCCCCATCACTGCGGCCAGGTGGCCAGCCCCTCCCCACCGTGGCCAGGAAACAGCAACGACCCCCGCCCAGGTAGTCCCGGGAGGGGGTCGTGTTCGTGTCGGCAGGTGGTCAGTGGCTGAATACCCAGACCCCCTGTGGAGCGTCGATGATGTTGTAGGACTGCTCCATCTCGTCGGCGTAGCTGTCCCAGTCGAAGAAACGAACTGCCAGCTCAGGCCAGCCGTCGAAGGTCCCGCAGGCTTCTTCCGCATCTTCGACGTAATCGCGGAAGCTGTCCCACTGGCCCTGGTAGCGGTCTGAGAACTCAGAGACGGAGGGGGCGTTGCCGTCACGGACCCACGCGCAGAAGACGAGCCAATTGTCGTCATCATTCAGCTCCTCGTACCGCTCGCCCCACTTACGGGCCTCGTCCAGACCCATCTCACCGCGAACGGGCATGTTCTCGTGGTCCAGTCCCCAGATTTCTTCGCAGTAATCTCCGGCAGGGAACCCGCCCTGCTCGTGTACGTCCTCGGTAGTGCCCAGATCCTCGTCGTTGTAGAGGTCTACAGCGTCGTACCACGCGCCGACCAGTCGGCCAGCGTTGTAGTCCTGGAGGCACCCCAACCAGATTCGCGGGGCGTTCAGGGTGGTGTGGGTGGTGGTGGTCATGGTGGTCTCCTTGTTGCGGGTTTTGGGCTGGTGGGGGAGTGGTTAGGCTTGTCGCAGGCTCAGCAAGAGGATGATCAACGGGTGGTCCTCCTCGACGCCCAGGACACGCCAGCCAGGTAGGTAGTCTTGATTGGTCAACATCGCGGCGATTGCTTCCAGTAGATCGAACATGTTTTCTCCTTCGTGGGGTGGTGGTTAGTCGCTGAACTGGGAGTTGTGGGCGGCTGTGGCGAGAGAATTAAGCAGGGTCGCAACTCCGTTGAAGTGGCCACCCTCTCCCTCTGTAATCGCCAGGGCGAGTTCGTCGGCCAGGGCCTGGGCGAACTCTGGGGTGGGGGACCAGGCTCCAGACTCCATATCTTTGGCGATGGTGGCGGCGATCTGCTCTGCGCGGTCCTGGTGAGTGTTCATTTCGGTTCCTTCTCTCTCGGTGGTGGGGTGGGGGGTGGTGGGATCAGTAGGTGTCTTCTACCTGCTCGAACTCGGGCGGGTAACCCCCGTCGCCGTAGGCCAGGAGGTAGACCGGCTCGTCGGGGTTGTTCTGGGCCAGGCCGGTGATCCGAGCCTCGAGCGGCCAGTTCGGTTGGTGGACGGAGCGGATCTCGGTTTCGGGGTCCAAGCTGCTCAGGTACTCGATCATCTGCTGGGCGGTGAGTGCCATTTTGGGGTTCCTTTCCCTGGTTGTTGGTTAGATCACGTTCTGGTCTGCGATCCAGTCGTTGGTGGCGGACCAACCGGAGATCACGGGGGCAGCGTTCAGAATCTCGGGTGCAACCATCTTGTTGAGCACCAGCAGGCGCTGCGCGTGGTCTTCCTTCATCTCGTCGGTGACCGCCACCCCTGCGTCGCCGGAGAGGTAGTCGTAGGAGGTGGCAATCGCGAGCAGGTTCTTGGCATCGGTCCGGGGGATTTCCATGGTGTTCTCCTTGTGTGTGGGGGGGGTGTGAGGGCGTTTCCCTCAATCTCTAATACAATTAAATCACGGGCAATAATCCCCCCACAAGGTGTTTCCCCAGGTCAGGGGTATTAGCGGGGGTAGTGGAGCGCGGGAAGTCGGCGGATATGGTATACGCTCCGTGGCTCCCCGGCGGGTTTGAGTACGGGTCGGGCGCTCGGCCCCGCCGTGGCCTCCCGGGCGGCGGGAGGTACCACGGGAGGCCGGGGAAGGCTATCCCGTCGGGGCCAGCTCGTCGCGGTCCGCGTTGATCGCCCAGGCCAGCGCCAGGCCAGCGCCCCAGACGTTCTCGCAGGCGGTGGTGTGTCCCTCGAGGGTGCCGTCCCGGTCGGTCCAGACTCCGAAGGGGCCGACTTCAAGCAACCACGACTCCCCCACCACATCGGCCACCTGCGCGATGGTCTCGCCGGTCATCGGGGAGGCACCCACCACGGCTCCGTGGATCAGGCCCCGCTCCCGGAGGTCGCGGACGACCAGGGCCACGTCGTCTGCGCTCAGCTCGCCGCTCGTGTCCAGGTCGGGGGCCTGCTGTGCCTGCTCCGCCTCGTTGTAGCGGTTCAGGGCCTCGACACCTGCTCGAACAGCGGGCAGGACGTGGGCGTGGTCCGCATATCGGGTGTCCACGATGGTGCCGTTCCGGGAGACGGTCTGCAGGGTGGCGGACACGCGGTAGGTTCCGGAGTGGGGGTTGGTGACGACCCACTCCCCATTAGCGGCAGCGTACACGTCATGGGCGTTCGGGTCGTACTGGCCCGGGTGCTTCGAGACGGTGACGACCAGCAGGCCGTCCTCCTCGGACACGGTGCCCTGGTATTCCGGCCCCTGGACCGGGGCGGTCTCGGTCTCGGTGGCCTGGGCCCGCTCAACCACCGACGCCGGGAAGCAGTGGCTGCAGAGGTCGGTGCCGTACTTGGCGACGACCTCCTGGATGGTCATGCCCTTCGTCCCGGCGACGGGGCGGATGCTGGCCGGGCGGTGGCTGCAGCCGACGTCGTGGATCTTGCCGTTGTTGCGGCGGACGAGGTTCTGGTCGAGAGTGTTCATGTTTCCCTTTCCGGTCGAGGGCGTTTCCCTCAATCTCTAGGAAAATTGAATCAGCCGAAATAATCCTCCCACAAGGTTTCCCCTGGTCACGGGGTTATCGGGCGGGGTTATCGGGCTGGCGGAACCACCTGCCGACTGGTAGCGCTCCGCCGGGCTGGGGAAGGTTCGTGGAACCCGGACCCGCCGACGCGGCGCGAGGGCCTCGGAGACCCCACGGGTGGCCCCGCTTTGGCCTCGGACTTGCTAGTCTGGGCGGGTTTTGGTGAGTCGGCGCGAGACGCGCTGAGTAGACGTTCCCCCAGGCCAAGGGACGTTTCCTCAGACCGGCCAGAGGGGTAACTGTTTCTTTACACCCAGTAGGTCGGCGGTTCGAGCCCGTCAGAGCGCACCACCTGAAAGCCACCCATCACTTGTGATGGGTGGCTTTTATGGTTCGTGCTACTCGGTTGCGCGCGGTTCCGGGTTCTCGGCGACGAGGGCCTCGATGAGTTTGTCGTCGCTGTCGGCGGGTAGCCAGATGGTGACGGGCTTCATGGCGGGGCCGGCGTAGAAGGTGAAGGCGTCGTAGCCCTCGGGGGCCACGCCTTCCAGGATGTCGGCCTCGACGAGGCCGTCGCCGAAGTCCGGGTCAATGTGGAAGGAATGGTCCCGGACGGTCTGACCCACGGTGTAGCGGAGGCTGCCGGTGGTGGGGGAGCCGGGGTCGGTCATGACGATGGGCTCGGTCATCTCGCCGCCGGTGCCGGCGTGGCCGGCGACGGTGGTGGCGAAGCAGGTGAGGTCGGCGACGGTGGTGCGGGTCAGTTCATCCTGGTCGATGTAGACGCGCCCGAAGACGGGGTGGCCGTCCTCGTCGAGGTGGGTGAGCAGGGTGGTGAGGGGGCGGCGTCGGAAAGCATCGGCGTCGAGGTCGCCTACGGAGATCCCGGCGGAAGGGCGGAAGTCATAGGCCGCGAGCGTCTCCAGGCTGGGGCCGAGGAGGTCACTGTCCGTCTCGACGGTGGTCGGGACCGTCTCGATGACCTTCCTCACCTTGTTGCGCTGCTTCTTCCTGCTCTTCATGTACTGCTCCTGCGGGGTCTGGGTGGTGTCGATGGGGTCCGTGGTGACGTTCCTCGTAGAAGCGGCCGGCGAGGCGGGCTTCTGCGGCGGTGTCCTCCGAAGCGAAGATACGCGCGATGTTGTCGGCGTGCTCCTCGGGTACCCACACGTGCACCGCGAAGTCACCGGTGGCCACCCAGCGGTGACCCTCGGGGGTGGCGTCCTGGAAGATCCTGCGCACGACCTCGGGGTCGGCCCATTCGCCTTCCACGGCGACGTCATGATGAACCGGCTCGCCATCGAGGCGATAGTGCAGTTCACCTACCGGGAACTTGGCGAAGTTGGGGCCGAAGTGCAGGTCACAGCGGACATCGGCGAAGCGCTCGGTCGTCCCGGCGGCGTCAGCGACCTGCCACACGAGGCGGGAGTAGGCGTCATTCGAGTTCACGCACTCCGGGTCGAAGTGCACGGTTTTCGGGTACAACGGCGTGCCGTCGTCCTCCGTGAGCCGCAGCAACGCGCTGAGATGCTCCAGCCGGAAACCGTCGGGCCCGTTGTAGAAGTCCAGGTCGATGTCATCGACCGTGATCTCCCTGTTCGGCACGAGCCCGAGTTCCGCAGCGTTATCCGTCGCCAGGAGGAGGGCCTGGGCGGCTACCCGAGGGTCGCAGCACAGCTCTTCATGCATGTCGGTGGCACGCCGGTGGCGTGGTGAAGGGGAACCTGCCGCGCGTGCGTCCACGATCCGCTCCGCGCCGGAGGTTCCGATGAGTCGGTTCCAGAAGCCCATGATTTTTGTCCTGCGGAAACTAGTTGGGATGACATGCCCAGCCTAACCCTCCGCAGGCGATTTTGCCTGGGCTTGACCTGTGGATTATCAGAAGCGCTCACGGTCACGTTTGGCCAGGCGCCCGTAGTGGTCCGGACGGGAGTCACCGTAACGGTCGCGCCCGCTGTCCGGGGCCGCGGGGACCTCCCCGGGGGTGTCGATGAGCTCCTCCTCCTCGGAGCGCACACGGCGACGCTCACGCAGCTCCGCCCAGACGAAATAGCCCAGGCCGAGCGGTGCCATGATGCCGAAGGCGATCCACTGGAAACCGTAGGACAGGTGCGAGCCACGGTCGAGCTTGGGCACCGGGATGGGGTTGAGCACGCCCGGCTGATCGGCGGAGAGCTGCACGAAGTCGCGTCCGAGGTCCACACCGACGACCTCGGAGATCTGTCGGGTGTTGATGCCGTAGACCTGTCGGTAGCCCTGGTCGGTCATGGGGAGGGATCCGGGGACCTGCTCGTTGAGACGCGCCTGGCCGACGATGGTCACCTGCCCGGTGGGGGCGTCGGTCATGTCCGGGACGTTGCCGTCCAGCGGCACGGTGAAACCACGGTTGACCAGAATCGTCTCCCCGGACTCGAGCCGGAACGGGGTCAGCGCGTGGAAGGCGGGGGAGGAGTCGACGGGCCGCAGGCGCAGGAGAACCTCATCGTCGGTGAGGTAGCGGCCCTCGAGGATGACGCGGCGCCACTCATCCTCCGGGGCGACGGCCCCGCCGGCACCGAAGATCTCGGTGGCGGGAACGGGGTCGACCCGGAAAGCGGCGTCGACCTGCTCGTTGCGGTGGACGATGTCATCGTCCTTGCTCAGCTGCCAGGGGGCGAGGAAGGAGAAGGCGGCATAGGAGAAGGCGATGATCGCGAGGATCATGAACACCCAGCCGGGCCTGAGAAAGGTCCGCCACCCTTTCCTGCCCTGCCCGTGGACGCTGCCGTACCGCTGCCTGGTCGTATTCATCAGAATGACAGTCTACCTGCAGTGCCTAGACCGCTCTGTTGCTCACCCGGACGGCCGCATGCGCGAAGGCGAGCAGGCCCTCGACGGCGGACTCGATCTGGGTGCGGGTCTGCGTGAAACCCTCGGGCCCGCCGTAGTAGGGGTCGTCCACGGAGGCCTGCTCCGGGGCGTCCGGGTCGAAGCTGCGCAGCAGGCGGATCTTCTCCTCCGGCACACCCAGGGTGACCATTTCGGCGACGTGTCCGGTGTCCAGGGCGATGAGCAGGTCAGCGGCCATGTCCTCGGGGCCGAGCCGGGAGGCGATGTGGTCGGAGCCGTCATGGCCTGCGGCGCGCAGCTCAGCGACGGCACGCTTGTCGGCGCCGTTGCCCACGTGCCAGCCGCCGATGCCGCAGGAGGACACCCGGATGTACGCGGCCATGCCGGAGCGCTCCACCGCGTCGCGGAAGATCACCTCGGCCATGGGGGAGCGGCAGATGTTGCCGGTGCAGACGAAATCGACGTGGTAACGCTCATCCTCGTGTGGCGAGCCAGTCATGGACGATCCCTTCAAGATCCTCAGGCGTGTGTGCGGTGCGCGCGGCGCTCGCCCACTCCACGGGGGTTCCGTATCCCCAGGCGACGGCAACGGTGTCGATGCCGTGCTCGGCGGCACCCTCGATGTCGTGGGAGCGGTCGCCGACCATCAGGATATCGGACGTGTCAACACGCCACCCGTTCGTGGACAGCACGTGATCGATCACCGCCGACTTGTGGCGCCGCGGGCCGTCCTCCTGGGCGGCGCCGAGGAAATCGATGTGCTCGAGGAAACCCTCGCGCTCGAGGATCAGCCGGGCGAAGGCCTCCCCCTTGGACGTGGCGGTCGCCAGCGTCAGGCCCTCGGACTTCCACCTGCGCAGCAGATCGAGCATCCCGGGGAAGCTCGTGGCGTCGGCCCAGCCACCGCGCCGGGTGTACTCCAGGTAGATGCCCAGACCCTCCTGCGCCATGGCGGGACTCATGCCCAGGGAACGCAGCGTGGTCTCCATCGGGGGCCCGGCGATGTGGTCGGTGAACTCCTGGTCCGGGTGGGGCCAGTCGAGCTGATCGAGGGTGTGGCGGAATCCGCGCTGGATACCGGGGAGGGAATCGATGAGGGTGCCGTCGACGTCGAGAAGAAGAATACTCACGTCCCCAATGTGCCAGAGAGGACACCAAACTGCCCGTCTACACTAAGGAGCCATGAGTACTGTCGCTGAGATCCGGAGGGTCCTCGAGACCGCCTACCCGCCGTCGCTCGCGGAGAGCTGGGACGCAGTGGGGCTGATCTGTGGGGATCCGGCGGATGAGGTCCGAACGGTGGCGTTCGCGCTGGACTGCACCCAGGCCGTCGCCGAGGAGGCGGTGCGCATCGGTGCGCAGATGCTGGTGATCCACCATCCCCTGCTCATGCGGGGGGTGACGTCCGTGGCGGCCGACACCCCGAAGGGCAGGGTCATCCACACCCTCATCAGGGGCGGGGTGGCGCTGTTCGCCGCGCACACCAACGCCGACTCCGCCCGCCCCGGCGTCAACGACCGCCTCGCCGAGCTGGTGGGCATCACCCCGGGCCGGCCGATCCTGCCGAAGTCCGGCGCGGGCGTGGACAAGTGGGGCGTGCACGTTCCCCCGGGCGACGCCGAGGCGCTGAAGCGGGCACTGTTCGAGGCGGGCGCCGGCGAGATCGGCGACTACCGCGACTGCGCCTTCGAGATCGAGGGCACCGGCCAGTTCACGCCCGTCGCCGGCGCCGACCCGACCGACGGCGAGGTCGGCGTACCGCACCGGGCGACTGAGCTGCGGGTCGAGTTCGTCGCCCCCGCTTCCCGACGCCGCGCCCTCATCACCGCCCTCCGCGCCACCCACCCCTACGAGGAGCCCGCCTTCGACATCCTCGAGATGGCCGACACCTCGGATAACACCCGGGCCCCCGGACTGGGTAGGATCGGTGAGTTGCCCGAACCGATGACCCTGCGGGACTTCACCCAACAGGTCGCCGACGCCCTGCCACAGACCGAGTGGGGGGTGCGTGCCGCGGGCGACCCGGACGCCATCATCCGCACCGTGGCGGTGAGCTCCGGGTCCGGCGACAGCTTCCTCGACGCAGTACGGGGCCTGGGCGTGGACGCCTACGTCACCTCCGACCTGCGGCACCACCCCGTCGATGAATACCTGCGGGCCGGCGGCCCGCCCGTCATCGACACCGCCCACTGGGCGAGCGAATTCCCGTGGACCGCGCAGGCGGCGGGGATCGTCGGGGAGAAGGCGGGCGTGGCTACGCACGTCATCGACCTGCGCACCGACCCCTGGACCCTGTCCGCTCACGCACACGATCAGAAAGATCAGACATGAAACTCGACCCGAAGCAGCAGGCCGTCCTGCTTGAGCTGGCCAACACCGAACGTTCCCTCGAAGTGGTGGGCGACAAGGCATTCGTGACCCCCGAACAGACGGAATACGAACGCCTCGTCCAGGAACAGCAGCGCATGCTCAACGCCTCCGCCTCCGCCCGGATGGCCGTCGACGACATGGAGGCCGAGATCCTGCGCATCCAGGAGGACGAGCGCAAGCTGCGCAAGCGTGAACGCGACGACAAGGCGCAGCTGACCGCCGAGACCGACCCGGAGCGCCGCCGCGAACTGGAACACGACCGCTACTCCGCCAAGTCCCGCATCGCCGACCTGATGAGCGAACTCGCCGAAAGCCACAACCAGATCCACGCCCTGCGCAACAACCTCGACGTCCACGGCGCGAAGTCCGACGAGCTCACCCGCCAGCTCGAGATGGCCAAGCGCGCCGCCGACGCCGCCAACGCCGCGGCCGCCGCAGTCACCGACCCCGAGACCCGCATCGCCGAGCTGCGCTCCCAGCTCCCCGCGGACGTGCTCGCCGAGTACGAGGCCCAGAAGAACGACTCCGACGTCGGCGCCGCCGACTTCAACGGACGCACCTGCGGCGGTTGCTACATCGTGCTGTCCGGCATGGACCAGGAACGCGTGCGCCGGGCACCCGCCGACGAGCTGCCCCACTGCCCGGAATGCGGCACCTACCTCGTCCGGAAGCAGTCCTAGTGCCCGGACATAACCATGTGATCGTCTACGCCGACGGCGGCTCCCGCGGAAACCCCGGGATCGCCGGCTCCGGAACCGTCGTCTACGCCGCCGACGGAAAAACCGTCCTGCGCGACATCGTCTACGTCGTGGGCAAACGCGCCACCAACAACGTCGCCGAATACCACGGCATGCTCCGCGGCCTGGAGGCCGCACGGGACCTGGGCGCCCAGACCCTCGAGGTCTTCATGGACTCCAAACTCGTCGTCGAGCAGATGAGCGGACGCTGGAAGATCAAGCACGCCGACATGCAGAAACTCGCCCTCGAGGCACGCCCCCTCCTCGACCACTTCGACCGGGTCACCTTCACCTGGGTGCCGCGCGCGAAGAACTCCGCCGCCGACGCACTGTCCAACCAGGCGATGGATGCCGCCGCCGCCGGACACGCGCCGGGGATTGTGGGCGGGACGTCGGTGCCTGAACAGGCAGGGTCTGAGCAGGCGGAGCCGTCGGAGGGGGAGCGCGGCGCCGACGACTGCGAGATCGTCGCCACCGCCCAGTCCACCTCGGGAACCCCCTCCCACTGGACCGGGGCGACCTCCCCGCCGACCCGCTTCGTGCTGCTTCGTCACGGCCAGACCGAAATGTCCGCAGCGAAACAGTACTCGGGCCACTCCGATCCCTCGCTCACGGACCTCGGCGTGCAGCAGGCCGCCGCCGCGGCCCGCATGCTCCAGTCACGGGGCGGGATCGACGCCATCGTCACCTCCCCCCTGACCCGCTGCGTGCAGACCGCCGAGGCGGCCGCGAAGCTCCTCGGGCTCGAGGTGGAGATCATCGACGAACTCATCGAGCAGGACTTCGGCGAGTGGGAGGGCAGAACCTTCGACGAGGCCCACGCCATGTCCCCCCACCTCCACGAAGAGTGGCTGTCCAACCCCACCGTCACCCCGCCCGGCGGCGAGTCCCTGCAGATCCTGCACAACCGTGTGCGCGCCGTGCGTCGGGACCTGCAGCAGCGTTACGAGTGCAGGACCGTGCTCGTGGTCAGCCACGTCACCCCGATCAAGTCCTTCATCCGGCAGGCACTGGACGCGGGCCCCCACGTGGTGTCCCGGATGTTCCTGGACCTGGCCTCGCTCAGCGTGGTCGAGTTCTTCGGCGAGGAAGCCCGCGTCGGGTCGACCCTGCGCATCTTCAACGACACCGCGCATCTGCGCTGATCGGTGCCCTGACCTCGGCTCTTCCGGAACGCGGACGGGCAGAGTAAGGTGGACCTTCGCGAATGAGTCGGCCGGGTGATCGCGGCCCCCTCACCACCCCGTCGTCGGGGCAGGAGGGGGTCGAGGAAAGTCCGGACTCCACCGAGCACGGTGGTTGCTAACGGCAACCCGGGGTGACCCGCGGGCAAGTGCAACAGAAAGTAGACCGCCCTGCCGCTCCGGCGGCAGGGTAAGGGTGAAAGGGTGCGGTAAGAGCGCACCGGCGGGGCAGGTGACTGTCCCGGCCAGGTAAACCCCACCGGGAGCAAGGCATCATGGTCTGCCACGTCGCAGGCCGGATCGGACGTCTGAGGGCTGCTCGCCCGAGTCCGAAGGTAGCTGCTTGAGGCGGTCAGCGATGACCCGCCCAGATGGATGATCACCGCCCCTTGACGGGGTACAGAATCCGGCTTACAGGTCGACTCATTCGCCCTTTTTCACCAGATCCCGCAGCTGCTTCTCCACCACCCCCCGCGCGGCCGCGATGTTCTCCGACGCCGTGCACACGCCGCGCCGGGCCGAATAACGCTCCCATTCCCGCCGGATCAGCTCCGCGATGACCTGGTCGGGGGAGCGGCCGGATTCGTCGGCGAGCATCTCCAGCTGGGCCTGGTGGGTCTCGGACAGGGAGATCACGATGGACGGGTCTTCAGAACTCATGGTCAAATACCGTACCCGGGTACAGGATCAGGCCCTAAGGTGTATGTCACGTCACAGCAGCTGCTCGTCGCGACACCGCCGGAGGAGACCCGCATGTACCACAACCCCTTCTACACCCCCGAAGTCCAGGGCCCGTACGAGCTGATCAGCATCGGCCGACTCGAGCTCGAGCGCGGCGGCGTCATCAGGGACTGCAGGCTGGCCGTCGCCACACGCGGCACCCTCAACGAAGCCCGGGACAACGCCATCCTCATCCCCACCTGGTTCACCGGCACCCACCAGGCGTGGCTCGACACCTACATCGGGCCCGGGCATGCACTGGACCCGTCGAAGTACTTCATCGTCATCGTCAACCAGATCGGCAACGGCCTGTCCACCTCGCCGCACAACACCGAAGACGAATCGATCGCCATGTCCCGCTTCCCCTTCGTCACCATCGGCGACGACGTCGTCGCGCAGGAGCGGCTGCTGCGCGAGCACTTCGACATCACCGAACTCTTCGCCGTGGTCGGTGCCTCCATGGGCGCGCAGCAGGCCTACGAATGGGCGGTACGTTTCCCCGACCGCGTCCATCGTGTCGCCCCCATCGCCGGCACCGCGAAGAACACCCCGCACGACGTCCTGTTCACACAGGTGCTTCTCGACGCCGTCACCTCCGACCCCGGATTCAAGGGCGGCGAGCACACCAGCAACGAGGACGTCGAGGTCGGACTCAAACGACACGCCCGGGTCTGGGCGGTCATGGGCCTGTCCACCGAATGGTGGAAGCAGGAGGCCTGGCGCGACCTGGGCATGGAGACCCCGCAGCAGACCGTCCAGGAATTCCTCGAGCCGATCTTCGCCTCACTGGATCCGAACTCCCTGCTGGTGATGGGCCGCAAATGGCAGCACGGTGACGTGTCCAGGCACACCGACGGTGACCTGGCCGAAGCGCTCGGCCGGGTGCGGGCGAAGGTGTTCAGCATGCCCATCAGCGAGGACATGTTCTTCCCCGTCCGTGACTGCGCCGCCGAAGTCGATCTCATCCCGGGCGCGGAGCTGCGCGTCATCGATGACCTGGCAGGACACTTCGGGCTCTTCGGATTCGTTCCCTCCTACATGGAGCAGGTCAACCAGCATCTGGAGGAGTTGTTCGCCTCCTGATCCGGGAGCGGCTGTGTAAGAATGGGGCCTCATGAAGCTCTATGCAGCGCCCCTGAACTTCCGCGGCATCGCCGAGGAGTTCGACGTACCCACCGATTTTCCGCCGGAGCTCCGCGCGGAGGCCGCGGCGGCCACGGACCGTTTCGCGGGCGGGCGTCGAGACGCACGCGGCATCCCCCTGGTCACCATCGACCCGGTCGGTTCGATGGACCTGGACCAGGCGGTGTACATCGAACGCAGCGCCACCGGATACCGGGTGCTCTACGCCATCGCCGACGTCGTCGCATTCATCGAGCCCGGCGGCAGCCTCGAGGCGGAGTCGATGCGCCGCGGCCAGACCATCTACCTGCCCGACGAGCCGTCCCGACTCCACCCGGCGGAACTCTCCGAGGGCTCGGCCTCCCTGCTTCCCGAGGTCGACCGCCCCGCCGTCCTCTGGACCATCAACCTCGACATCGCCGGCGAGGTCCGCGACTTCAACGTTGAACGCGCCCTCATCAGGTCGCACGCCCGACTCAACTACGACGAAGTCCACGAGGACTACCTCGCCGGAAGCATGCACCCCGCCATCGAACTGCTCCCCGAGGTCGGCCAGCTCCGGGAAGTCTCCGCCCTCAGGCGTCACGCGATCAACCTCCGCCTTCCCTCCCAGCGCGTCCTCGCCCACGACGACGGCACCTACGGGCTCACCATCGAGCCCCGCCACGAGGTCATGGACTGGAACTCCGAGATCTCCCTGCTCACCGGCATGTGTGCCGGTAACCTCATGGTCGAGCACGGCGCCGGGCTGCTGCGGACTCTGCGGCCGGCCACCCGGGAGGCGGAGGAGTTGTTCCGCGCCGAGGCCCGCGCCCTGGGATATGAGCTTGCCGAGGACGGCGAGATCGGCGACTTCCTCCAGCACGTCGACGCCACCGACGCCCGCGGCATGGCCGTCATGCGTGAGGCCCAGAAGCTGCTCCGCGGCTCCGGTTACGTGAGTCTGCGCAACGGCGAGGCCGAGGTCCACGCCGGGATCGGCGGCTACTACGCCCACGTCACCGCGCCTCTCCGCCGCCTCATCGACCGCTTCGCCACCGAATACTGCCTGGCCATCTGCGCAGGCCAGGAGGTGCCCGCCTGGGTAACCGAGCGTGCCGACGACGTCATCGAGGCCATGCAACGTACCTCCCAGCTGGCCAGCGCCGTCGACCGCGCATGTCTCGACCTGACCGAGGCCACCGTCCTCGCCCCCTGGGTCGGCCACAACTTCGACGCCGTCATCCTCACCTCCGACGCCGAGCGCGACCAGGCGCGCATCTTCGTCCCCGAGCCCCCGGTCCTGGCCAACGCCCTCGGCCACCCGGAGCAGGGCACCGCGACGAAGGTCTCGCTCATCCGCGCGGACGTGGAGTCCCGCGACGTCGCCTTCGCCTGGCCCGCGGACTAAGGCCTGCCCGTTCCCTGACGTGGCGGTGGGCAGGTGCAGTGGGGAAGCCTCTGTCAGTCCTGCTTCTCCAGACCTGCGGCCCTGCCCCGTCCCAGCCGCACCACGACGAGGCCGTCGTCGGAAAGATCCCGGGCGAAGTTCGACGCCTGTCGACCGCCGACACCCGCGATAACCCCCTCGACGTTGCCGGCCGACGCCGCCCGCGCTCCCAGCGCACCCCGCATCAGGCACAGCTGAACCATCGCTTCGGAGCCCAGCAGACCGTAGGGGCCGGTCAGTCCGGACTGGGACTGGGCGAGCAGCGGCCAGATGTCATCGGTGCGCCGCGACCTCAGCGCCCGGACCAACTGCTGCGCCCGGGCCGTCTCCTTCTCCTCGAAAGCCAGCCACGCGGCTGCTTCGCCTACCGACGGGGTGTCGTCTGTGCCGTGCACCTTATGGACGGCGGTCAGCCACTCGACGACGCGCTGCGGGGCGTCGGGAAGCAGCCGCAGTGACTCCGTACCGAAGGCGTGGCAGGCGTCCTCGACGAAACGCCGACGACGCGCGATCTCGTCCGACCGCCGCGTCCGCGCCTGCTGCACCGAAATGGCGAAGAACTCCAGATCGCTCGACTGCGGATGCGGGGCCTGGGTGACGGAACCGTCCGCGTAGTCGATGACCGACACCGAATCACCCGGCCCACGGAGCGCCGCGGTGTACCGGGCCCGCAGCGGCGGGGCGGGGGCGAACATCTCGGAGGACTGGCTGCACACCTCGGCCAGGCGGGTACGCATCGGCGCCTCATCCAGGTCGGGTGCATCGCCGAGCAGCGCCAGCGTAAAGGCAGCCTCCAGCGCGGCCTCGTCGCCGAGCCCCATGCCGTCCGGGATGTCGGTGACCACAGTGACGTCCAGGCCACTGGTGTCCCGGGAGAGCAACTGACGGTGGATCAAGGTCCACACGATGCCACCCAGTCGGACAGCGAGTCCGCCCGCCGGGGTCGGCGGCTCAACCGGGCGCCCGCGGTCGTCGACACCCGCCTGCTGGGTGGCGGCCAGATCAGAGACGACACCCATGCTCACCTGATCGTCGATGACCTTCACACCCTCGGGTGTGGTCGCGTGCAGAGTCACCTTCACGATGTCGTCGCCTCGCGGCGACAGCGCCACCGCCACCTCAAGCTCAGCCAGGGCGGCGAGCACCACGCCACCGGAGTGGTCCACGTGCTCACCCATGAGAAGCCACGTCGCGGGGGCGTGGGCCACATGGGTGGGATCCGCACCCACCTCCTCCCGATGAGCGGTGCGCGCACGGTCGGTGGTGGGAAGCTCGGCTGTAGGCCACATCGGCATGGTGCTTGTTCTCCTTACACTCTTGTCATCCTTGACTTTAGTCCCCACCGTACGGAGTTGAGCACGGGTAGCCTGGGAATCATCAGACGGACAGTCCCACTGAAGGAGGAAAACATGCTCCCCGAAGACGAGAAATGGTATTTCGACGCGAAGACCCGCGAAGTGACCCAGGGCAGAGAAGGTGCCTGGGACGACCGTATGGGCCCCTACGACACTCGTGAGGAAGCCGCTCACGCCCTTGAGGCCGCCGCCGCCCGCAACGCTGCTGCGGATGCAGAAGACAACTCCGAGGACGACTGGGGCAAGCCCGCCTCCTGGGATTCCGCCAAGAAGTAGCTCCGCCGCTCCCGCCGACCGGGACTGAGTGCCACGGCCCCTCCGTCTGAGATTCCAGGCGGAGGGGCCGTTGGTTCTACTTCTTCTGCTTCTTCTCCTCCTTGTGGGCCTTCCTGGCCTCCTTCTTCGCATCCTCCTTGGCGTTCTTCATCAACCGGTCGTAGGCGAACCTGATGGCCTTGACCTCTGCGGCGTACTCCTCGAGCGACTTCAGCCCGAGGGCGCGTTCACGCTGGTAGAGCAGGCCGTAACCGAAGGTGTCCTCGCCCCGACGGCGGGCGCCGTCCGCCATCTGCACCAGCCTGTCGCGTGAGGTCACGGCGTCCTGGAAGTCACCGAGACTGGCCTGCATCTGCTTGCACGCGTTGTACAGGCGCTTGGTCTTCAGTGAGGTTGCCGCACCCACGGCCTCCGCCGCGTAGCGCAGCTTCTTCGCGGACTTGCGCATGTCGTGGAAGTAGTTCTCGCGCTCGTGCAGGGTGAGCTCGTAGTTCTCCCAGTTTTCCACCGCCTTGCGGTGCCGCTTCATCAGCCGCTTGTAGGCCTCCTCCAGATGCTCGGAGAGGATCGCCTCGACCTCCTCCGCGGTCTGCGGTGCGGCTACGGCCTCGGCGGCCTCCTCCTCAGAGGTGGCCGGGGCCGGTTCGGCGAGATCAGTGTCGCCCTCTGCGACGATCTCCAGATCGGCGGCCTCATCCTCAGCGGCCGGCTCCTCCGCCTCAGTCGGGGGCCGGCTCAGGGCAGAGGCGTGGGCACCGACCACCGGAGGATCAGCGAGAAGCTGGTCAATGGCGTCCAGAAGATGGAGGTAGCGGTCGGAGTTCAGGGTGGCGATGACCCGGCGGTGGGCGCGGCGGTATTCCGCACCCATGTCCTCGCGGAGGTGCCCACGGGCGGTCTCGTCGAGTACTTCGGAGTCCTCCGAGTCGAGCAGGCTGAGGAAACGTTCCTCCACCACCTCCGCGTCGCGGGCGTGGCCCAGCATGCTGGCCAGAAGCTTCAGTTCGGCCTCGATGTACTCGAGTTCTTCACCGCCGAGGATGCCGTTGAAGGTCTCCATGTGGCTGCGCAGCTCGCGGGTGGCGACGCGCATCTGGTGGACGGAGTCCCACTCGTCGCGGCGCACCTTCGGGTCATACTCGTGCAGCTTGTCGCGGTTGAGCTTCAGGGCCGCAAGGACGGCAGCGGCCGGGGAATCAGGATCGACGTCGGCGTCGACGAGGAAAGGCGGCAGGGGAGCCTGGTGCGCGGAATCGCCGAGGGCCATGACCAGCTTGGAGGGGGCGGAAGACACCCGGGCGCCGGCGCTGATGAGCAGCTGGGTTGCGGAGTGCATGAGTGCGTCACCCTCCTCCGTACCCGGGGTTTCTCCGGCGAGCTCGATCTCCCACTCACGCCATGATGAGTGGGAACCACCCGGCAGCAGCGACCATGCCGAGACATGGTCATCGCAGAACTCGGCACGGGGGCTGCCGTCCTCGTCGGCGAGCACCGACTCCACCCGCTCATTGTCCACCTGGGCGATGGGTGCGAGCTCCTCGTTCCGGACCAGGGCGCGAACCTGGGAGAGGATCTCCTCGGGCACCTGGTACAGACCGTCCACCGGTTCGCCGAGCTCTGCGTGGATCTCCAGGCGGCCGCCCGTCGCCGGTAGCTTGAGGTGCCAGCCGTCGTCGTCCCCGCCTTCGCGGCGGCGGAGCGTGATCTTCGAACGGGTGAGACGCATATCCGTGGTGTCGTAGTAGATGGCGGACATCCGGTGGGTCCTGGTCGACGCGATCGTCTCCACCCCCGCCAGTCGGGTCAGGTCAGGCACGACGGCGGTGTCGACCACGGCGAACTTTGCTTCTACCTCTAGGAAAGTACGGGTGGGCATGGTGGATCCTCCGGAATCTGCGCAGGGAAAACAATACTCAGGACATGACACCTGATGGGTCCAACCTACCGCTGTGAGGGTTGTGGCGAGCGGTAGGTCAGGCATTTTCCATGGCCGGGCCTTGGGGTTCCAGGCGTGAACGCTCGGCGGCGCGGACGCCGTCTGCCGCTCCGGACGCGTGGTGTTCGTGGCCGAAGGAGATCCCCGTCGTGTGCGGGAAAAGCCGGTCGGTGGCGGCCCCTGACATCACGCCGCGGTGGGCCAGGACCGGCAGGATGTTCTTCTCCTCGTGCGGAGTCAGCGCGACCTCCTCGGCCGCCGCCGTGAGCAGATCCCCGATCCGGATGGCGTAGCTGAAGAGGAAGGAACGCCGGTAGGCGAGGGTCTGCCTTTCCCGTGCAGCCTCGTGGGCGCCCGGCGCGGTGCGCATGAAGTAGTCCCGTTGATGGTTGAGGCTGGCGAACAGTTCCGCGACATGCCGGACGTCGTCGGCGTGGCCTATCAGGCTGGCGATTGCGACGCTCCGGTTCAGGATGCTCCGGCAGGAGTTGGCGAACGAGACTCTGCTCAAGAGCAGGAACTGCTGTCTGACCCAGGGAGCCGTCAACCTGACCCGCAAGCTGACGACGTCTCCCGGTTCGGGGGAGAGGTGTCCGGACTGGACGTTGTCGATCCGGTATCGCTGACGCAGCTGCTGGGCCTTGGCCACGAGAGCTTCCGCCTCGGCGGCGAAGGTGGTCGACTCGGCCTTCTTCAGCAGGCCGGTGATCCGCTGTTGTGCCCGCCGTTGGTCGGTGCTCAGCCCGGCTGGGTCGAGGTCGCGGCCGCGGAGGAGGTGGAGATCGGTGAGCAGCTCGGTATCCCGAAAGACCGGCAGGTCACGCAGCTTTTCGGCGATCGTCTCCATCCTGCCGGTCGCACACTCACCGGTGTGCCGGTTGTCCGGGCTGTGGCACTGGCGACGCCACGCAGCCCGGACCGTGTCCGGGGCCACCGCTTCGACCTGCGGACGGGCAACGGCGAGGAACGGGTCGACCGATGAACCGACGAGGTGGCGGATGTCGTCGGGCGCCCACCCCAGGCGGGCTGCGGCGAGGATCCGGTCGACGATGGTCCACTGGAGTTCTTCCCGGTGGACGCGTTCTGGATCGGTGGAGGCGGGGAGGGTGGAGGCGGTCATGGTCTGACTCCGTTCATGGGAAAAGGTGTTCGATCTGTCCGTTCGGGAACAGTGGATCACGGTGCCCGGACATTGCCACCCCCGTTCGCCGGGGCGAGCCCTGGGGAACTGCGGGAACGGGAGCTTAAATCACCCCCGACGCCACCCGCGCCCGGCGGCGGGGAACCCGGTTTGACCCGGTCATGTCGGGTACGCAATTAGAGTGAGGGGCATGAATCGCCAACAGGAATTCGTGCTGCGCGCCGTGGAGGAAAGGGACATCCGTTTCATCCGGCTGTGGTTCACCGACATCCTCGGATATCTCAAGTCCGTCATGATGAGCCCCTCCGAGCTGGAGGGGGCGTTCGAGGAAGGCGTCGGGTTCGACGGATCCTCGATCGAGGGGCTGTCGCGGATCTCGGAATCCGACACGATCGCCCTGCCTGATCCCTCCACCTTCCAGATCCTGCCCTTCGACACCGATAACCCTGATCTGCAGACCGCGCGGATGTTCTGCGACATCACGATGCCGGACGGTCAGCCGTCCTGGTCTGATCCGCGGCAGATCCTGCGTCGCCAGGTGGAGCTCGCCGCCGACGAGGGATTCACCTGCATGATCTCGCCCGAGGTGGAGTTCTATCTGTTCCGGCCGGGTGCGGATCCCGGCAGCATTGAACCGACCGACAACGGCGGCTATTTCGATCAGGCGTCCCACAATATTGCGCCCCGATTTCGTCGGGAGGCAATGACCGCGCTCGACGCGATGGGCATTGTCACCGAGTTCTCCCACCATGAGACCGCCCCTGGCCAGCAGGAGATTGACCTGCGCCATGCGGATGCGTTGACGATGGCGGACAACATCATGACCTTCCGCTACCTGATCAAGCAGGTGGCCGCGTCCAACGGCGTGCGCGCCACATTCATGCCGAAGCCCTTCACCGAGCACGCAGGTTCCGCGATGCACTCGCACATCTCCCTTTTCGAGGGGGACACCAACGCCTTCCACGATCCGGACGATGAGATCTCGTTGTCCAAGACGGCGAAGCACTTCATCGCCGGTATCCTGCACCGGGCGCAGGAGATCTCCGCGGTGACCAATCAGTGGCCGAACTCCTACAAGCGCATCGTGTTCGGCAACGAGGCCCCGACGGCCGCCACCTGGGGTGTCTCCAACCGGTCGGCTCTCGTGCGGGTACCCACCTACCGGCTGTCGAAGGCGGATTCACGGCGGGTGGAGGTGCGGTCGTTGGACTCGGCGTCCAATCCCTACCTCGCATTCTCGGTCCTGCTCGCGGCCGGTCTGGAGGGCGTCCGCGGCGAGTTCGAGCTCCGGGATCCGGCAGAGGACGACATCTCGCGGCTCACCCGCCGCGAGCGGATGGCGATGGGGTACAAGGATCTCCCGGCTTCCCTGGATCATGCGCTGCGGATCCTGGAGAAGTCTGATTTCGTCGCCGACATCCTGGGGGAGCACGTCTACGAGTACTTTCTGCGCTCCAAGTGGAACGAATGGCACAACTACCAGGAACAGATCACGCCCTGGGAACTGCGCTCCAACCTGGACTACTGACCCCACCTAGGAGTTCATGAGCATGACCGCCCCGCGCGCCCGCACGACCGTTCCGTCCCCGGCCGTCCTCAGCCTCACGGGTACCCGTGCCGCCGAGGATCTCGCCTGGCTGGGCTGGGACAACCCGGAGTCCTCGGATCTGTTGTGGACGCTCAGCGGCGCCGGTGACGCGGATCTGGCGCTGAACACGCTCATCCGGGTCATGTCTGCCCTGGGCGACGCCCGCGCCGAGCTGGACCGTGCGCTCCGGAGCGACCCCGCTCTGCGTGTGCGACTGTTCGCGCTGCTGGGCGGATCCACCGCACTCGGCGACCACCTGGCCGCCAACCCGCACCTCTGGCAGGAACTCGCGCGCCCGCTGCCCACCCCGGAGGAGCTCATGCAGGTGCTGCTCGGCTGCGTGGATGCGGTACCTGCGACTTTCGGGGTGGGGGAGGAGACGGAGGTCGAGGCGGACACGGCCACCACGGACTTGAGAACACCCGGCACCTACCGCGCACGTCTCACCGGCCAGGAGGCCTCGACCACCCTCAAGCTGACCTACCGCACCCTCATCATGCGCCTCACGGCGCACGATCTTGCCGGCACGTTCGTCGCCCGCCGCGGACAGGGTACCGAACAACCCCAACTCTCGTTCACCACGGTGACGGGTCTGCTCACCTCGCTTGCCGACGCCGCCCTCACCGCCGCCCTCGCGGTCGCGGTGGCGGGTGTCTACGGGGATGAGGGGGGCGTGGATACACGCCTGGCGATCATGGCGATGGGCAAGTGCGGTGCCGGCGAACTGAACTACATCTCTGACGTCGACGTCATCTTCGTCGCAGAACCTCCCACCCCGAAGGCCACCCGCCTGGCGGGGGAGTTCATGCGCATCGGGTCGAAGGCGTTCTTCGACGTCGACGCCAACCTGCGCCCCGAGGGCAAGTCCGGTGCGCTCGTGCGGACACTGGACAGCCACGTCGCCTACTACAAGCGGTGGGCGGAGACCTGGGAGTTCCAGGCGCTGCTGAAGGCCAGACCGATGACCGGCGCGATGGATCTCGGGCGTGCCTACCTGGCGGCGTTGGCGCCGATGGTGTGGGCGGCGTCGCAACGCGACTCGTTTGTCGATGACGTCCAGGCCATGCGACGCCGCGTCCTGGAGAACGTGCCGGAGGCGATGCGGGAGCGCGAGCTGAAGCTCGGCGTCGGCGGGCTGCGCGACGTAGAGTTCGCGGTCCAGCTGCTCCAGCTCGTCCACGGCCGTTCGGATGATTCACTGCGGGTGCTGTCGACGGTGGAGGCGTTGTCCGCACTGGTCGCCGGCGGCTATGTCGGGCGGGAGGACGGCCACCAGCTGATCGAGGCCTATGAGTTCCTCCGGCTGCTGGAGCACCGCCTGCAACTGCACCGGCTGCGCCGCACCCACACCCTGCCGGCTGAAGATGACGAAAGGAACCTCTCCTGGCTTGCGCGGACCTCGGGGTTCTACGCCTCCGGCAAGAAGTCCGCGGTAGAGGCAATGCAGCGTGAGCTGCGGCATATCCGACTGCTGATCTCCGATCTGCATTCGCGGCTGTTCTACCGTCCGCTGCTGCACACCGTGGTCAACCTGTCCGTCGACGAACTGACCCTCTCCCCGGAGGCCGCGAAGCTGCAGCTCGCGGCCCTGGGTTACCGTCACCCGGCACGCGCCTTCGAGCACCTCACGGCGTTGGCGGCCGGCGGCACGCGGAAATCGAAGCTGCAGGCCATGCTCCTGCCGACGCTGATGACCTGGCTGTCGGAGACCGCCGACCCGGACGCCGGACTGCTCAACTACCGCAAACTCTCGGACGCGGCGTACGACCGTGTGTGGTTCCTGCGGATGCTGCGCGACGAGGGGGTGGTGGGGCAGCGGCTGATGCGGATCCTGGGGACCTCGCCGTTCACCTCGGACCTGATCATCTCCTCGCCGGACTTCATCAAGCAGCTCGGCGACGGCACCGCCGGGCCCAAGGTCATGGATCCGGCCCCTGACCAGGTGAACAAGGCGCTGGTGGCATCCTCGAAACGCCACGCGGACCCCGACCGGGCCGTCGCCGTCGCCAGGTCGCTCCGGCGGGTGGAACTGGCGAGGATCGCCTCCGCGGACCTGCTGGGATTCATGCCCGTCGACCAGGTCTGCCTGGAACTTTCGTTGGTGTGGGACGCCGTGCTGCAGGCCAGCCTGCTCGCCGAGGTGCGGTGGAGCCTCGAACAGCATGATCTGGAGGAACCTCCGGCCCGGATTTCGATCATCGGAATGGGCCGACTGGGCGGGGCCGAGCTCGGTTACGGCTCGGATGCCGACGTCATGTTCGTCTGCGAATCAGCCGAGGGAGTGGACGACCACGACGCCGTGAAGTGGGCCGTCGGGATCTGTGAGGGGATGCGTACGCGACTGGCCAAACCCTCCGGCGACCCGCCACTCGATGTTGACCTGGGGTTGCGCCCCGAGGGCAGGTCCGGCGCGGTGGTCCGCACCCTCGAATCCTACGAGCGCTACTACCGCCAGTGGGGTGAGGTCTGGGAGATCCAGGCTCTCCTGCGTGCGACGGTCGTCGCCGGCGATGAGGAACTGGGCACCCGCTTCCTGCGGATGATCGATGAGTTCCGCTACCCGGAGAACGGGGCGTCGGAAAGCGACATCCGCGAGATACGTCGCATGAAGGCGCGCATCGATGACGAGCGGCTGCCGCACGGCGCCGACCGCAACACCCACACCAAACTCGGCCGCGGAGCGCTCACCGACATCGAGTGGACCGTTCAACTGCTGACGATGAGGCACGCCCACGAGTACGAGGGACTGCACAACACCTCCACCCTCGAGATCCTCGACGTCCTGGCGGAGGAGAACATCATCCCGCCCGAGCAGGTGAGAATCCTGCGGGAGGCGTGGCTCTTCGCCACCAACGCCCGCAACGCGCTGGTGCTGGTCAAGGGGCGGCGCATGGATCAGCTGCCGGGACCGGGGCCGGCGCTCGCACAGGTGGCCGGTGCCGCCGGCTGGGACCCGGAGGACTACCAGGGGTATCTGGAGCACTACCTCCGGCTGACCAGAAAGGCCCGGCGGGTCGTCGACGAGGTGTTCTGGGGAGAGCAGACGATGCAGCCCTGAAACGGGGTCAGGTACCTCCCCTAAGGGTGGTGACAGACCCCTCGGCCACGCTTAGGCTGGGCCTTGACCACCCGCACCACCACCTCAAGGAGCCGACACCATGGCCGTTTCCCTGTCTATTGACCTGAACAACGCCACCTTCGCCGACCTCCGTGCGCTTGTCGACGCCGCCCGCACCGCCGGCGTCGACGACGACGTCTCCCTGGTGCTCAAGGAGAACATCCTCACCGTCACCGCCGATGACACCGCCGACCGGGTCGAGGCGGCGGATGCCCCGGCCGGGACCCCCGGACCGGGCGAAGACACCCACGGTCACCGCGGGCCTTTCAGCTCGGGTAACTGGGGCAGCCAGGCCGGGCCGATCGGAGATGCGGCGATCCGCAGCGTCATCGACATCCTCACCGGGCGCCAGGAGCCGCCGCGCCGCAACGGCTGAATCAGCTTCCCAGGCTGTTGCCACGGTGCCGGAAGGTCCGCCCCCTAGCCTCGGCGGCCATGGACACCACGAAGATCCGTCAGACGATCGCCGCCACCATGCTGGCCACTCTGCCGCTGTTCAGCGGGGTGGCCGTCACCCATTCCCTCGACCAGTCCATTGATGAGGTCCGGGGACTGGCACCTGCAGAGGTGGAGCCGCCGGGGATGGCGCTCGGAGCGCAGCTGGCAGAGGACGAAGAGCATTAACATGGGTTCATGTTCATCAGTTCGGTTCGACTGGAGGCCATCCAGGACGACACCTACATCCGCACGCTCCCGGTGGTCCGCCACCTGGCGGCTTTCGGGGCATTGCGGTTGACCGCGCCCGTCACCCTGTTCGTCGGTGACAACGGAGCGGGTAAGTCGACCCTGGTCGAGGCCATCGCCGTCGCCGTGGGTTTCGACGCCGCGGGCGGCCCGCTGCGTGACCAGGATTTCCGGGGGCAGGTCCACCGGACGGAATCAACCCTGTCGAAGTGGCTCACCCTGCGGGGACGCTCCATTCCCATGCGGGGTTATTTCCTGCGTGCGGAGACCCACTACGACACGGTCACCGTCCTTGACACCCTCCAGGAGGACGAGCCCTCCCTGCACGAGATGTCCCACGGCGAATCCGTGATGTCCATCCTGGCCGAGCAGATGGAGGGCGCCGGACTCTACATCTTCGACGAACCTGAATCGGGTCTGTCCATCGTGCGTCAGATGGCGCTTGTCGCGGAGATCGATCAGGCCGTGAAGCGTGGCGGGCAGTTCATCATCGCCACGCACTCGCCGATCATGATGGCCATCCCCGACGCCTCGATCATCGAGATCACCGAGAAAGGCATCTCGGAGACCGTCTTCGAGGAGGCGGAGGCGGTCCTCGCCATGCGGGAGTTCCTCGAGGACCCGCAGGGGACGATCCGCTACATCCTGGGCTGAGGGGGTCACTCGCAGGCGACGACATCAGCACCATCAGGCCGAGACCAGGGTTGATACGGCCGTTCGTGGCGGATGGGGCGGAAGTTGGCTTGCGGGGCCTCGTTGGCGTCTAGAAGCACAGAGAAAAATAGATGCCGCCACCCATTCCGGCGACGGCATCAGGAAGTACCACTCCAGAAGACTGGCGTCCTATTCGCAGGCGATGCCGTCGTAGTCGCGGTCCAGGCGCGGAGCCTCGTAGCCGGGCTGGCCGCGGTAGAGCGGGGCCTTGCCTGCGGCGCGGACTGCGGCACAGTTCCTGTAGTAGACGTTGTTGTTGGCAGGTGCCGGGGCGGGGGCCTGGTAGACCGGTGCGGGGGCGGGTGCCGGCTGCGGTGCCTGGTAGACCGGAGCGGGGGCCGGAGCAGGAGCAGGCGCCGGTGAAGGGGCCGGGGCGGGTGCCTGCTGCGGTGCCGGCGGTCCCGGGATGATGCCGGGCAGCGGGTTCGGGATGATGTGCTGCTGGACTGCCCAGTAAAGACCGCCTGCGATCAGGCCGGCAACCGCGAGGACGCCGATGACGGCGGTGAGTTCGCTGTCCGAAGAACCTGAATCGGATTCTGTGGCGTCCGTGGACGACTCCGATGAGCTGCCACTGGAGAGCCCGGAATCGGGATCAGTGCTGTCGGACGAGGAAGTCTCGGTGCTGAGCTGCGTCGACATGATCGCAGAGGTCTGGGCAGAGGCAGGCTGAACGGCGCCAAGAGTCACCGCGAGGGCGGTGACAAGGCCGATGATGGTTGTACGCATCCGCCTATTCTGGCACTTTACTTGACGTAACCTGTAAATCGTCTGTCACTGCGGGGGTGGCGGCGCCACCGAAGGATCTACTCCTCGGAGCTGTCCACCACCCGGACGGTGCCGCGGCCTGACCTGGAGCCGGCGGCGCGGCGTCGAGAAACGATGATGCGGGATGTGATCAGACCGGTCATGCCGATGCCCCACGTCACGATGACTGCCCACCAGGCGAAGCGGAAGTCCGTCCACGTGTAGGCCCGCCCGTCGGAGGAGTAGTCGAGCAGCAGGCCGACTGCCTGGGCGGCGAACATCCCGGCAAGGAAGCCACCCATGTTGGCCATGCCGGTGGCGGTGGCGACGATGCGACGGTCCAGGCTTTCGCGGATGTCGTCGAAACCGAAGTTCGAGGACGGGGTGAAGAAGGCCATGATGATGTTGACGATGATCAACGCCGTGATGCCGCGGGGCTCGGCGGGCAGGAAGAAAATGATCCACGCCAGGCCGATGAATCCGGAGAAGAGGATCGACGCCAGAACGCGGTTGTGCCCCAGGCGGGCGGAGACGGGGCCCAGGATCGGGCCGGCGGCGATGGAGGCGAGGACGTTGATGGTCAACACCATGCCGATGGCGGAGGCGGGCAGCCCCATACCCAGGGTGATCAGCGGCGCGCTCCACAGCAGCGTGAACACGATCTGCAGGAGCATCGCCGAGTAGTGGTTGAAGAATCCCTGCCAGCACAGAGGCTCCCGCAGCACCATGAGGAGCAGCCGTCCGAGGGGTATCTTCTCGGCCGGGGCCTTCTGCCCGGGGACATGGTCAGGGTCCTTGGCGTCCTTGGCCGCCGCCCAGGACTCGGGGGAATCGGCGACGGCGACGCCGGCCGCGATGGCGATGAGTACGCCGACGGCACCGAGGCTGAGGAAGGCGGTGGTCCAGCCGGGGCCGTGCAGCAGCGCCAGGAAGGGCACGGCGGAGAGGAACTGGCCGACCTGGCCGAGCGCCGCGGTCATCTGGGTGAACAGCGGCGTCTTCTTCAGCGGGAACCAGTAGGGGAGGATCCGCATCACGGACAGGAAAGCCGTCGCATCGCCGGCACCGATGAGCACGCGCGCGCCGATGGCCACCCAGTAGGAGGTGGTGAAGCCCAGGAGCACCTGGCCCGCCGCCATGATCAGCGCGCCGACGAAGAGGAGCTTCCGGGGCCCGAAGCGGTCGATGAGCATCCCCACCGGAATCTGTGCGGCCGCGTACACACCGATCTGCACCGCGGTGAACACGGCGATACGGGAGGCGTCGACACCGAACCGCTCGATCGCGTCCACCGAGGCGACACCGAAGGAGGTACGCCCGGTGATGGCCACCACGTAAACCAGCACCGCGGTCACCCAGACGATGAGCGCCTTGCGGGTCACCTGTGTACGGGGGTGCGGGATCAGCAGCGGGTTGGTCATACGTGGCACCTTAGACCGTGGCGTTACCGTGCGTTGCTTGTCGACGCCCTTTTTCTCGCCCAGCCCGTCATCGTCGATCTCCCGAGCCCGGTCGGCGGGGCGCGCTTCCGGCACCTCCGGCCACGCACCGCGGGTGGGATGATGAGCACCTTCGTGGCCGGGCGAAGTATGGTTGAGCCCGTGGATTACATTTCGACGCGCGACTCCTCCCGTACGCCCGCCAAGTTCACCGACATCCTGCTCGGTGGCCTGGCTCCCGACGGTGGCCTCTACCTGCCCGCCGAGTACCCGCAGATCAGCGATGACCAGCTGACTCAGTGGCGGGCACTGCTGGCTGACAAGGGCTACGCGGCCCTGGCGGCCGAGGTGCTCAAGCTCTTCATCGACGATATCCCGGCAGCGGATATCGAGGCGATCACCGCGCGCGCCTACACCTCCCCGAAGTTCGCCCACGAGGACATCGTCCCCGTGACCGAACTCGAGGACGGACTGTGGATCGGGCACCTCTCCGAGGGGCCGACCGCCGCCTTCAAGGACATGGCGATGCAGCTGCTCGGTGAGCTCTTCGAGTACGAGCTTGCCCGTCGCGGCGAGACCCTGAACATCCTCGGGGCGACCTCCGGCGACACCGGTTCCTCGGCGGAGTACGCCATGCGCGGGCGTAAGGGCATCCGGGTGTTCATGCTCACCCCGGCCGGCCGCATGACGCCGTTCCAGCAGGCCCAGATGTTCGGCCTGGAAGATCCGAACATCTTCAACATCGCCCTCGACGGCGTCTTCGACGACTGCCAGGACGTGGTCAAGGCCGTCTCCGCCGACGCCGACTTCAAGCGCGACAACCGCATCGGCGCGGTCAACTCCATCAACTGGGCACGCCTGATGGCGCAGGTCGTCTACTACGTCTCCTCCTGGCTCCGGCTCACCGCGAGCAACGACCAGAAGGTCTCCTTCTCCGTGCCCACCGGCAACTTCGGCGACATCTGCGCAGGCCACATCGCCCGCCAGATGGGCCTGCCCATCGACCGCCTCATTGTCGCCACCAACGAGAACGACGTCCTGGACGAGTTCTTCCGCACCGGCGACTACCGCCCGCGTCCGGCCGACGAGACCCTGGCCACCTCCTCGCCGTCGATGGACATCTCGCGTGCCTCCAACTTCGAGCGTTTCGTCTTCGATCTGCTGGGCCGTGACGCCGCCCGCATCGCAGACTACTTCGGCGTCCGGGTCCGCAACGGTGGCTTCTCGGTGTCCGGGGACCCCGCCTTCCCCGCCGCCACCGATCCGACCGGCTTCGGTTTCGCCTCCGGCCGTTCCACCCACGCCGACCGCGTGGCCACCATCCGTGACACCTTCGAGCGTCTCGGCGTCATGCTGGACCCCCACACCGCCGACGGCGTGAAGGTCGCGCGTGACTGGCGTGGAGAGATCGACACGCCGATCGTCTGCCTGGAGACCGCGCTGCCGGTGAAGTTCGCCGAGACGATCGAGGAGGCCACCGGACAGCAGCCGGAGACCCCGGCACGTTTCGCGGACGTCCTCGACGCAGAGCGTCATGTCACCGACCTGCCGAACGACGCCGAGACCGTCAAGAAGTTCATCACCGACTCCATCCGCACGACGGAGGTCTAGCACTCACCATGGGCATGGAATTCAAGATGAGCCAGGAGTACTTCGAGGATTTCGATCCCGAGAAGTTCGCCGCCCAGATCAAGGCCAGAGCAGCTGAGGAAGCGGCTGAGCAGGCTGCTGAGGAAGACGGCGCAGACCAGCAGTGAACACCCGCGTCTGGGCGGGCCTGGCCGCGGTGACCGCCGCGTGCGTGGGCTCGCTCATCGCCTGGTCCGTGACGGACCAGGCAGAGAACCCCACCCCGATTGCAGAGGTGGTGGCGGCGGCACCCCGGCAGGTACCGACCGAATTCCGTGCGCCGACGGCCAGCCCCTGGGCGCCGGGGACCGGGGTGACCATCACGAAGACGGTGCCGGTTCCCGGGGAGACCATCGAGGTCGGGCAGTGCACCGTGGCCTACAGCTTCACCGCAGGCGACCGTGGGTACGCCGTGACCGCCTCCCACTGCGGGATGCCCGGCAATCAGGTGTGGGCAACGGTTGACGGAGTCGAGGCCGACTTCAGCGCCCCGGTGGGCACGTTCATCTACTCCGATCTCTACGACGAGGCATCCAGCCGCCTGGACGTCGGCGTCATCGAGATCACCAACCCCTGGTACCGGATGTCTTCCCCGGACCCGCAGGCCGACACGATCGTCGCGGAGACTGTCGGTGAGCTGCCGGAGGTCATCTGCAAGTTCGGCATGACCACGGGCGAGACCTGCGGCGAACCGATCAACCCGGTCGGCGTGGAGATCCTCGCCGACCACAACGGGGTGGAGCTGAGCGCCGTGGCCGCCACCGCCCAGGTGTGTGCGCGTGCGGGCGACTCCGGTGGCCCGGTGTACGCCGATTTCGACGGCCACCGCGTCATCGTCGGACTCGTGTCCGGCACCCGTGATTCGGACCGGGACGTGGCCTGTTCCGAACCGGAGGGGGCTCAGATGACCATGTCATACACCTCCATGCCCGCCATCCAGGCCGTCCTTGACCGTGTGATCCCGGGGGCGGAGTATCAGCCCCATGTCGGGGTCACCGGTTAAGGTCCGGACCTGTCATCGTTTCCGCCCTCTCACCGTGGAGTTTCCCATGCCGCTCGTTCCGCACCCCGTCGCCGTCGTCGACCTGGAGACCACCGGGTTGGGACCGTCCGACCGGATCCTGGAGATCGGCGTGGTCCTGCTCGACCGGGACCTCCGGCAGGAGGCGACGTGGCAGACGCTGGTGCAGCCGGGGCGCGACATCGACAACTCCCACATCCACGGCATCACCGCCACCGAACTGGTGCGCGCGCCGCAGTTCGAGGGTGTGGCGGCGGAACTGGCGGAGCTTCTCGGAGGCCGCGTGATCGTCGCGCACAACGCCCCCTTCGACACCCGCTTCCTCGCCGCCGAATACGCCCGCCTGGACGTCGACCTGCCCGGAGGGACGGGGTGGTCGCAGTGCACCCGGATCCTCTCCCGGCGGTTGCTGCCCGGCGCCCCGCAGCGGCTGTCCGAATGCCTGGACAGCGTCGGGCTGGGCAACGACCGCCCCCACGCCGCCCTGGCTGACGCCAGCGCCACCGCCGACCTCTACCGCACACTGGTCACCCGGCACAGTGCCACCCAGGGCACGGCGACCCCGTTGCAGTGGCCGGCGCCCGTCGACATTCCGCGCCAGCAGCTCTGCCTCCGGGGGGAGTCGGAATCCGACCACTGGCTGGAGCGTGTCTCCGCGAACGTCCCCGCCACCGGCGTGGCCGAGGTGGACGGCTACCGCAGCCTCCTGCGGGGCGCGCTTCTCGACGCCTCCCTATCGGTGTCCGAGATCGAGCAGCTGGTGGCAGCCTCGGAGCGGGCCGGCCTCAGCCGCGAGGAGGTCAACGACATCCACCTCGACTATCTGCGTCAGCTCGCGGTTGAGGCCTGGGCCGACGGGGTGGTCACCGCCACGGAGCGCACCCAGCTGCATGACATCGCCGTCCAGCTGGCGGTTGATCCCGCATCGGTGGACGCACTGATCGCTGAACCCGTCTACGGCGAGGCGGAGGACGTCGGTCTGCGTCCCGGTGACCGTGTGACCTTCACGGGGGCACTGACCCTCGGGCGCGACACCTGGGAGCAGCGGGCGCGGGCGGCCGGGCTGGAGGTCGCTGCCGTCACACGTTTGTCCGCACTGGTGGTGGCGGCCAACCCGGACACGATGAGCGTCAAGGCCCGCAAGGCCCGTGACCACGGAGTCCCCATCGTCGACGAGACGACCTTCGCCCGGATGCTGCGAGATCTCGTTCCCCTCGACCCGGCACCGGAAGCGCCGGAGGAGTCTCCGCCCTCCTTCTCCAGTGTCTTCCCCTGGCTGGACAATCTGGGGGTGGATCCGTCCGGCCCGGACGACATCGCCCACGCCTGGCTGCAGCGGCACCGGAACGTTCCCCTGCGGGAGATCTCCCCGCGCCTCGACCCGGCGGAGGTGCCCGACTCCCTGCCGCGCACCGGGGCGGTGATCGCGCGCTGGCTCAACCTGTACCCGCGGCCCCTCGACGCCTCGGTCACCCAGCTTTCCGACGTCCCCGGTTTCGGCCGCCTCCGCGTCCACCGCACACTCGTCGCCGTGGTGCACTCCGCCCTCGACACCCCGGAGGTCCAGGACTACCTGCCGGTGGAGACCGGGGACATCTACCTCGACGACCCGCAGGGCCCCGCCCCGCAGCCGGGGGTGCAGACCGTGGTCGAGTGGCTGGCGTTGCTCGGTCAACTGCCGCACCTTCCCCGGGAGACGGCACCGCCGACCGTCGCCCATGCGCTGGACACCCTGGCAGAGGACCCCTACTGGTCCGACCCCGCCACCGCGGCGATCCACCGTTCCCGCGCTGAGCTGGCAGCCCGTATCGGCCACGACGCCCGCGACCTCGACATCTTCACCGGCCGGATCCTGGGGAAGGAGACCCTGGAGGAGATCGGCTCCCGCCACCAGGTCACCCGTGAACGGATCCGTCAGCTGGAGACCCGGCTCAAGCGGAGACTGGTGGAACCGGATGATTCGATCCACCTGGTGCTCGACGCCCTGGGCCGACGTTTCGGGGTGCTCGCCCCGCTCGCGGACCTCCGTCGGGAGCTGCCTGCCCTGATGGGGGAGGGGCCCGTGGCAGGCAACCCCATGCTGGACACTCTGGAATGGCTGGCGGACGAGTGGGAGATCTCCGGCGACTGGTTCCAGCGCGCCGGATTCGCGGATGACCTCGCCGCAGCGCTGAGCGACTTCGCCGACGACTTCGGCGTGGTGGCGTTGCCTGCGGTGGCAGACAACCTGGGCGTGGACGCCCATGTCCTGCGGACCCGCCTGGCAGGGGAGGCGACCCTGTACGGCGATCACATCCTCACCCGTAACCGATCCACGCAGGACCGTGCCGCTGCCCTGCTGGCCATCGAGGGCGAGCCGTTGAGCAGCCTGGACATCGTCGAGCGGCTCGGCGACACCAATCCACGGACGCTGACCAACGCGATGTCCGCCGACGACCGCATCACCCGGACCGGACGCGACCGGTGGGCGCTGCGGGACTGGGGGATGGAGGAGTACTCGTCCCTGGCGGAGTGGATCGGCAGGCGCGTCGAGGGCGGCCCGGTTCCCCTGGACCATCTGCTGGACGAGGCCGTGACCACCCTCGGCGTGGCGGAGTCATCCGTGCGCCTCTACGCGTCCTCGGCCGATTTCCAGACCGTCGACGGGCAGGTCAGCCGGGCGGAGGAGATCCAGGAGGTCGACGCCGACCCGACGGAGACACCCGGTCTCTACCGCATCGGCGAGGACCTGGTGTGGCTCACCACCGTCACCTCCGACCACCTCCGCGGCTCCGGCTCCGGCATCCCCCGGGGCGTGGCCGCCGCGCTCCAGGTGCAGATGCTGGACAAGCGCACACTGCCCAGTCCCCTCGGTGAGCAGACCGTGAGCATGTCGCGCACCGGCGCGACCATCAGCACCATCCGCCGCTTCCTCGAGGCCGCAGGCATCAGCCAGGGCGAACGCATCTGGCTCACCTTCTCCGGCGAGGGCGGATTCGATGTCCAGCACGCCACCCCGCGCCGGGAGGGACTGAGCGGGATCGCCGAGGTGCTCAACGCCACCGGCCTTGACACCTGGATCAACCCGGCCGACCCGGGGGCGCTGGGGCGCATCAGCCGGGCCGTCGGACTCGATCCCGCCGCGCCCCGGCGCAGGTTGGTGTCCCGCTTCCGGTACCGTCGCCAGGACGACATCGCCGACCAGATCACTGAGCTGCCGACACGAGAGGAACCCTCCAGTGCCCATCCCTGATTTCATCCTCCGACTCCGCGAGAAGGTCGGAAACCAAGAGCTGTGGCTGCCCGCCGTCACCGCCGTGGTCGTCCGCGACGTCCCGCCGGGCGCCCCGATCTGGGCCGTCCCCGAGGTGCTGCTGGTCAAGCGCGCCGACAACGGTGAGTGGACCCCCGTGTGCGGCATCTGTGACCCCGGCGAGGAGCCGCACGTCACCGCCGTCCGGGAGGTCAAGGAGGAGACGCTTCTCGACGTCCGCGTCGAGGCCCTCCTCGGCGTCGGCGCCGTCGGCCCCGTCACCTATGACAACGGCGATGTCACCCGCTACATGGACACCGCCATGCGCCTGAGCGTGATCGGGGATGACACCCCGGCGGTGGGGGACGAGGAATCCGTCGACGTCGGCTGGTTCGAGATCTCGAAGCTTCCGCCGATCGGTCCGCGTTTCCGGATGGTCATCGCCGACGCGGTCGCCCAGATGAAGCACCCGGCCGGTTTCCGCCCGCGGATGGGCTACACCAAGCGCGCTCAGATGTAGGAGGCCGGGGCCTGCCCTTTTCCCGTTGACTTCCAGGGGAGGGAATTTTACAGTGGCCAACAACTGAGTCTTATGCAGGGTGGCCGATACGAGGGGGTCCGGATGGACGTGGGGCGCGGGTGGGGACTGAACATCGCGGCCGCCCTCCGGATGGTGGGGCACATCGTGGGCGGGCCGGCGCTCCGGCGGCACCGCCGATCCTGGGGAGCCACCCCGCAGGAGCTCGCCGCCACCTGGCCCGGGGACGAACTGCTTCCCCGGCCCGACTGGAGCGTCACCCACGCGATCACCATCGACGCCGCTGCCGAGGAAGTCTGGCCCTGGCTGGCGCAGATAGGGCAGGGCCGGGGCGGGCTCTACAGTTTCGAACGGCTGGAGAACCTCATCGGCTGCCGGATCCGGAACACCGACCGGATCCTTCCCGAACACCAGGACCTTTCCCAGGTCCGGGAGATCAGGCTGGCGCCCAGAGTCGCCCTGTCCCTGGCACATGTCGAACCGGGCCGGGACCTGGTGCTCTTTGCATCACCCGCTGAGTCCGCCGACCCGGGGCAACCTGTCACCGCCGGCAGATGGTCGCTGCATCTTCGGCCCGCCGGGCAGGGGAGCACCCGCCTGATCGAGCGGTTGAGCTTTTCTGCTGGACCCACCTGGCAGGAGAAGCTCTTCAGCTCCCCGGCGCTGGTGGAACCGATCAGCTTCGTCATGAGCCAAGAGATGATGCGCAACATCAGGTACCTCGCGCAACGCGCCGGGCGACAGCCCTGAGGTCCCCGATGGAGGTGCCTTTCGCAGTGACCTGGCACACAGTCCGCGCCGTACCTATGCTGGGCGGCATAAGACGCGGCACCCCACCGCGGGCTCTCTCACACAGGAGGTAGACGCAATGGCCGATGAGATCACGAAGGAAGATGTCGTGACCAAGCTCCGCGACGCGAGCTGGGTCATGATGACCACCACGGACACGGACGGCAGGTTGCTGTCACATCCGATGGTTCCCCAGCAGGTCACCGATGACGCGGATGTGTGGTTCTTCATCTCGCTGCGGGGTGGACACGCGGAGGCGCTCAAGGCCAGCCCGCAGGTCAACCTTGCGGTGTCCGAGGCCGGCACCTGGCTGTCGGTGGCGGCCGAGGTCGAGTTCGTCGAGGACCGCGCGAAGGTCGACGAGCTGTGGAACAGGGACGTCGAGGGCTGGTTCGAGGGTAAGGACGATCCCGCCCTGGGGCTGATCCGGGCAGACTCCGAGTCCGCCCAGTACTGGGGTCTGCCGGGCGGGAAGATGTCTGCGCTGGCGCGGATCCTCAAGTCGCGGGTCGCCGGCGACCGCACCGGCGGCGACTCCGGGACCATGGAGCTGTAGCCCCGGGACCCGGAGTCTAAATTTTCTTGACGATGCTCGACTTCAGCTTCATCTGACCGAAGCCCTCCACGCGGGCGTCGATGTCATGGCCGTCGGAGGCGTCGACCAGCCGGATGTTGCGCACGGTGGTGCCCGCCTTGATCGGCTGGCTCGCGCCCTTGACCTTGAGGGTCTTCACTACGGTGACGGAGTCACCGTCGGCCAGCACGTTGCCCACCGAGTCCTTGATCACCGGTCCCTCATCCTCGGCGGGGGCGGCGGGGTCCCATTCGTGGCCGCATTCGGGGCAGACCAGAAGGGGATCCATCTCGTACGTGTACTCGCTGCCGCATTCGGGGCAGGGCGGGAAGTTCGCTTCGCTCATGCCGCTCATTATGTCAGTTAGGCCGGTCATAGTGCCAAGCCTCATCGCCGCCGTGGAGGCAGGCGTGGAGTTCCTCGGCTGAATCGACCAGGCAGTACATGTCCAGCCCCGGTGGAAGATCATCCGCGTCCAGCACACCGCCGCAGATCACGGCGTGGGGAGGGCCGGGTTCCACGCCGATGAGCAGGCGGGCGGTGACGGCGACGTCGAAAAGCAGACGGCACTGCGCCAGGTTCGCGCTGATACCGTGGACCTGGAAATAAGGGGTGTGCGCGCCGGGCCCCAGCCAGGCGGACTCCACCGGGGTCTCCTCCCCGCCGATGAGGGGCAGGGATCCGTCCCGGGCGCGCAGGAGGGAGTCGGTCCGCCCCGCGACCAGGCCGTGACGGTCGAGGAGACGACGTAGCTTATCGACGCCCCCCGGGTCCGGCCCCTCGGGAGCCGCGAGGACGAGCCAGTGGCGTCGGTCGGAGGTCTTCACGCGTGGGAGCCATTCCTGTCGGGGTCGTTCCCGCCCAGACTAGGGTGCCCTTCCGTCCATGTCACCCGGGGTTCACCACAGGTTCCTAGACTGCGGGGTGACAGGACAAGGACGGACCCGCGCACAGAGGAGGCAACCCGCTATGACTGAGCGGAACCAGCCGGTCATCGGCTACGTGCTCAAGATGTACCCGCGTTTTTCGGAGACGTTCATCGTGTCTGAGATTCTGGCGCGGGAGGCGGGAGGGGAGAAGGTGGTGATCTTCTCCATGCGCCCCTGCACCGACACCCGTTTCCATCCCGAGCTGGCGCGGGTACAGGCCCCGGTCATCCAGGTCCCACGCCCGGTCAGTGCCTCGGGCCTGTGGCAGATGCTCACACCGGAGGCTGGCCCGCACCTGGCTGAGCTGCTGCGTCACCGCCCGGACGACGCCGGGCAGGCGGCGCAGGTCGCGGTCCTGGCGAAGAAGCTCGGGGTCACGCACCTCCACGCCCACTTCGCCACGATGGCCGCCACCGTGGCGCGCCTGGCCGGGCTCATCGCCGGACTGCCCTACTCCTTCACCGCGCACGCCAAGGACATCTTCCACGAGTCGGTCGTGGAGGAGGATCTGCGGGAGAAGTTCGCCGACGCCCACCATGCGGTCACCATCAGCCGCTACAACCTGGCGCATCTGCGCGCCCGATTCCCGGAGTCGGCCGGGCGCATGACGCTGGTCTACAACGGCCTGGAACTGGAGCGTTTCCCCTTCTCCCCGGAACGCGGGGACGACCTGAGCCTGCTGGCGGTCGGCCGTCTCGTGGAGAAGAAGGGCTTCGCCCAGCTCATCGAGGCCGTCCGACGCCTGCGGGAACGTGGGCTGGCCGTCACCGCGGAGATCGCCGGCGACGGTCCGCTACGGGAAGAGCTGCAGGAGCAGATCGACCGCGCCGGTCTCGGCGAGGCCGTCACGCTGCTCGGCCCGCTCACCCAATCCGAGGTACGCGACCTGCTTGGCACCCGCCGGCTGTTCGTCGCACCGTTCGTCGTCGGTGCGGACGGCAACGCCGACGGGCTGCCCACCGTGCTGCTGGAGGCCATGGCCTGCGGCATCCCCTGCGTGGCGGCCGACGTCACCGCGGTCGGTGAGGTGATCATCACCGGGCGGACGGGCCGGCTGGTGCCCGCGGGCGGCGTCGGCAAGCTCACTGACGCCATCGACGAGGCGCTGCGCTCGGACTGCACGCAGCTGGTCCACAACGCACGCCGCCTGGTGGAGGAGACCTTCGATTCCCGCCGCCAGGCGAAGACGCTCCGGGAACTGCAGACGCCGGCGGGACGTCATTTCGAGCGCGGATTCCGGCGGGAAGGAGGACAATTGGAGGCATGACCTTCTCAGCCGCCCTGGCAGGGCACTCGAACGAACCCCACGATGCAGGACACGGCTCCCGACTCAACTGGTTGCGCGCCGGCGTCCTCGGCGCCAATGACGGCATCGTGTCAGTTGCAGCCCTGCTACTCGGCGTCATCGCCGCGGGCGCAGGGGAGGGAGCCATCCTCGCGGCGGGTGTGGCGTCTCTGATCGCCGGAGCCGTGTCCATGGCGCTCGGCGAGTATGTCTCGGTCTCCGCCCAGCGCGACTCGGAGAAGATGCTCGTGGCCAAGGAACGCGCCGAGCTCGCCGATGACCCCGAGGCGGAACATGCCGAGCTGGCCGGAATCCTGGCCAGTTACGGCATCAGTGACAGGACCGCCGCGCAGGCGGCCACCGAGATCCACCAGAAGGACGCGCTGCCCGCCCATCTGCAGCTCGAGCTGGGTATCGAGGCCGAGGACCTGACCAGCCCCGTCGCGGCGGCGGTCTCCTCGGCCGGTGCCTTCACCCTGGGAGCAGCGCTGCCGTTGCTCGCCGTGCTGGTCGTGCCGGCGCAGTGGGCGACACCGGTAGTCACCGTGGTGACGCTGATCGCGCTGCTGCTCACGGGCTTCATCGCGGCAACCCTGGCCGGGACCTCCCGCCTCCGCTCCAGCATGCGGCTGTTCATCGGTGGCGCCGCGGGACTGGCGCTCACCTACTTCGCGGGTGCGTTGTTCGGCGCCGCGGGGTAGGGGAGATCAGCAGTTGAAGTAGAGCCCGAACTCCTCCGGTGCCGGCCGGGACGGTTCCTGCAGTTGTGGGGACCGCGAAATCGGAGTACTGTTGACAACAGTTTTCATTAGGTTTTCAATAATATTCCAGGAGGATCCGCCATGCGGGCCCGTATCGCCATGTCCCTCACAGTCGCCACCGCTCTCACGCTGTCCGCATGCTCGGGCGACGGTTCGACCGACGCCGGCAGTTCCGGCAACGCCTCCGGCGACAGCGATATCTCCCTCGTCGTCACCACCTCCCCGCTGGGCAGCGTCACCTCCCAGATCGCCACCTGTGCCGGCGGTGAATCCACCACCCTGATGCCGGTCGGTGCGGACCCCCACGATTTCTCCGCCTCATCCTCGCAGGTGGCGGACATGGTCAAGGCTGACCTGGTCATCGCCAACGGGCTGGGCCTCGAGGGCGGTCTCGCCGCCTCGCTCGACCAGGTCGAGGAGGACGGCACCGAAGTCCTTCACGTCGCGGAGGAGATCAACCCGCTGCCCTTCGGTGAAGGTGGGGCAGGGGCAGGGCACGAGGGCGAGACCGCGGAGGAGCACGCCGCCCACGCCGAGGACGAGCACGGCGACCTCGACCCCCACTTCTGGCTCGATGCCGCCCGCATGGCTGACGCGGCCCGGCTGATCGGCGACAAGGTCGCCGAGCGTAGCGGCGACACCGGGTGGTCCGAATGCGGTACCCGGGTCGCCGACGAGCTGAACGCGCTGGATGCCGAGCTCCGCGAGACCCTGTCGGCCGTTCCGGAGGACCGCCGCGCGCTCGTCACCGACCACGAATCTTTCGGCTACTTCAACGAGGCCTACGGCTTCCGTGCCGTCGGCGTCGTCGTCCCGGGTGGCTCCACCGAGGCGCAGCCCTCCTCCCGGGACCTGGCACGCCTGGCAGGTGTGGTGAAGGACGAGGGCGTCCCGGCGATCTTCTCCAACACCGCCGTCAACCCGGGCCTGGTCGACGCTCTGGCCGCCGAGGTCGGCGAGGCGGTCACGGTCGTCCCCCTCTACGTCGGTTCCGTCGGCCCCGAGGGCTCCGGGGCGGCCGACTACCAGGGCATGATGCGGGAGAACGCCCGCCTCATTGTCGAGGCACTGTCCTGATCGCCCGGAAGAACACGGAACAAGAGGACTACAGTTAATTCGTGATCGACTGGATACTTGACCCGTTCCTGCTGGGCTTTCAGCAGCGGGCACTCATTGGTGGACTCATCGCTGCGGTGATGAGCGCCACCGTCGGCGTGTGGCTCGTGCTCCGGGGCATGAGCTTCTTCGGCGACGCCTTCGTCCACGGTGTGCTGCCCGGCATCGCCGCAGCCGTGGTCTTCGACTTCAACCCCCTCCTGGGCGCGGCCGTCGCGGCGGCCGTCATGGTCGGTGCCGTGGAGGTGATCCACCGGCACACCCACCTCAAGGAGGACACCGCCATCGGACTGCTCTTCGTGGGGATGATGGCACTCGGCGTGGTCATCATCTCGCGCTCCGACTCTTACAGCGGCTCCCTGACCAGCATTCTCTTCGGTGATGCCCTGGGTGTGTCGTGGGAGGCGATCAGGCAGCAGGCGATCCTCGCGGTTCTCGTCATCGCAGGTTCCCTCCTGCTCTACCGCCCCCTCATGGCACTGTCCTTTTCCCCCGTCAAGGCGGAGTCGTTGGGCATGCGCCCGAAGCTGACCCATGCGCTCCTGCTCGTGCTGATCGCCACCAGCGTCATCGGCAGTTTCCAGGCCGTGGGAACGATGCTGGTGTTCAGCCTGCTGGTGGCCCCGCCGGCCACCGCGGCCCTGCTGACCCGGTCGATTCCCACGATGATCGTGGTCTCCGCCCTCATCGGCGCTTCCTCGGTGGTCATCGGCCTCATCCTCTCCTTTCATCTGGGCACGGCCGCGGCCGCGACGATGGCACTGGTCCCCATCGTGGCGTTCCTCCTGCTCATGGAGTTCCAGTACCTGCGGCGTCGCTTCCGTGGCAACGTCACCCGGCAGGAGGTGGCGGCATGAGCCGGAACCTCGCCGTCGGGAGACAGGTCCAGCTCGGCTATGAACGGGTCGTCGCGGTGCAGCCTTCGGACGTGACCATCCCGACGGGCAGGCTGACCGCCATCATCGGGCCAAACGGTTCGGGCAAGTCGACGTTGCTGCACGCCCTCGGCGGGCTCATCGAGCCGCAGGCCGGTGAGCTGACCGTCCTGGATGGCACGCCCGTCGCTTCTCGACGTCGCGTCAGCTACGTCATGCAGTCGGTCACCTTCCCGGAGGGCGTGCCGCTGTCCGTCCGCGAGGTGGTGCGCATGGGCCGCTACCCGTCGACGGGCTGGTTCGGCCGTTTCGGCGCCGGAGACGGGCGTCGGGTGGAGGAGGTCATGGAACGACTCAACGTCACCGCCCTGGCCAAGCGCCACCTGGATGAACTCTCCGGCGGTCAACGGCAGCGCGTCTACGTCGCCCAGGGTCTCGCGCAGGATCATGACGTCCTGCTTCTCGACGAGCCGCTCACCGGCCTCGACATCGTGTCCGCACGCATCATCGACGAGATCATCCACGACGAGACCGACGCGGGTCGCACCGTCGTCCACACCACCCATGACCTGGACGAGGCGCGGGCGGCAGATCATGTCGTCCTCATGTCCGGGCGTGTGGTGGCCTACGGCCCCCCGGGGGAGGTCCTCACCGAGGCGAATCTGCGCGAGGCCTACAATCTCGGCGAACTGCACGAGCCGGGCGGAATCTTCATCGACAGCCCACGTGAGGAGTGCTAGCTACATCTTGACGTAGCGGGCACGTGCCACCGAGTACAGGCCGTAGAGGGCCAGTCCCACGCCGATGATGATGAGCAGCACGCTGCCCGCGGGTTGCTCGCCGAGGGTCCGCAGCGCGGCGTCGAGACCCGCCGCCTCCTCGGGGTCGTTCGTCCAGCCGGCCCACACGATGAGTATGCCCAGCACCGCGAAGGCGACGCCGCGGGCGATGTAGCCGACCACGCCCGCGACGATGATCGCGGAACCGACGTCGCCGGCCCCGGCGCCGGCCTCCAGGTCCTCCCTGAAACTCCTGGTCACCCCGCGTACGATGCTGTACACGCCGACGGCGATCACCACCAGGCCGGCGATGATCACCAGCACCTCGCCCCACGGCCGGGACAGGACCGTGGCCGTCACGTCGGTGACGGTCTCGCTGTCCGAGGTCCTGCCGCCGGCGGCGAAGGTCGCCGTGGTGGCCGCCAGCGACAGGTACACCACGGCCATCACACCGCCCTTCGCCTTCTCCTTGACGTCGTTGCCGGTGAACAGCTGGGTCAGTCGCCACAGGCCGAGCGCCACCAGGGCGAGCACCGCCGCCCACAGCAGGAACTGCCCGCCCGGCGCCTGGGCGATCGTGCTCAGTGCCCCGGAGTTCGACGCCTCCCCGCCGCCTGAGCCGGTGGCGATCTGCACGGCGATCCAGCCGATGAGGATGTGCACGACTCCCAGGACGACGAACCCGCCGCGGGCGAGCGTCGTCAGGGCGGGGTGGTCCCCGGCCGCGTCGGCGGCGTTCCTGGCCGCCTGCTTCGCATCGTGCATGTTTCCTGTATCCATTACTTCATTCAACAGTGTGGCCGGTCACTCGGCCACCTGGGTCGATGATCGTGACACAACTGCGAGCTACGATGTTGACATGTCTACAAGAGGTGGTTAGTGTGGTCACGTCAGCAAAAAGTTTAAAGGAGAACCGGAAATCATGAAGATCGCAGTGTTCGTCGGATCCATCCGCACCGGTCGCCACGGCCGCACCATCGGCCAGTGGGCCCTCGACCAGCTCCAGGCCCGCGGCGACGGCCACACCTACGAGCTCATCGACCTGGCCGAGCAGGACCTCGACCAGCTCACCGCAGCCACCCCGCCCATCATGGCCGCGGGCAACTACGACGAGCCGAAGACCATCGCATGGTCCGAGACCATCAAGGCCTACGACGGCTACATCTTCGTCACCCCGGAGTACAACGCCTCCATGCCGGGCACCATGAAGAACGCCTTCGACCTGCTCAAGGTGGAGTGGGAGGGCAAGCCGGTCGGCTTCCTCTCCTACGGCGGTGGCGGCGGCGTCCGCGCCGTCAACCACTGGCGCGACGTGGTCAACAACGTCGGCATGCAGCCCCTGGAGGCCCAGGCCAGCCTCGCCTTCGACGACCACTTCGTCGACTTCCAGTTCGCCCCGAACGACACCACCGCCGAGCTGCTCGAGGCCGTCGCCGTGGAGCTGGTCAAGGTCGGCGAGAAGATCTCCGTCAACGCCTGAGCGCACCACCTGACGGTTCAAGATCCCCGCACCGGAGATTCTCCGGTGCGGGGATCTGTGTTCTACGGCACCGCCCATGTGGTTCCGCGCGCCTGAGGCGCAGGCGACCATTAGCATTCACGGGAGGGTGGCAGGTCCGGTCGGCGCGTGGGCCGCCGCCCGGCACTGTTGATGTCTGCCCCCGGGATTCTCCGGAGGGCGCCGCGAGAAAAGAGTCTCCGATGGCCACCCCATCCTCTCTCCGTCACCGATTCCTGAGCTACCTGCGGGGTTTCCACCCCGCCGGTCTGGCGGTGGCGCTGGTCTTCTATTCGTGGTCCCTGACCCCGTCCCTGCTCCCGCGGGTCTGGTACATGCAGGCGATGGCCACCGGGATCAGCCTGGCCATCGGTTACGGCGTCGGGGTCGCCGGTGCGAAGATCCTCCGTTGGGCGGGCGTGAACTGGGAACCTTCCGCCCGTCTCCGGCGCCTCGGCTGGTGGCTGCTGGCCGCCGCGGCAGTTGTGGTGGTCCCCTTGTTCGCCGTGCTCGGCGCGCACTGGCAGTCTGTGAGCCGCGATCTCATCGGGGTGGACAAGGACTCCCGCGTGCTCTATTCGCTGGTGCTGCTCGTGGCGCTAATCGTGGCGCTGCTGCTCATCCAGGCGGGTCGCGGCATCGCCGCGGTGAGTAACCGGCTGACCAGGGCCGGTCGCAGGTATGTCCCGCGCCCGGTCGCCCGCCTGGGCGGTCTCCTCCTGGTCGTGGTGGTGGGATGGCTGCTCATCGACGGCGTGGGCATCCGCACCATGATCGCCGTCGCGGAGCGCGCCTCCTACGCCCAGGACCAGCAAACCCGGCAGGGGGTGGTGCAGCCGACGGATCCGCTGCGATCGGGTTCCCCCGCGTCAGGGGAGGACTGGAACACCCTGGGCAGGGATGGCCGCACCTTCGTGGCCAGCGGTCCCGGCCCGGAGCAGATCACCGGGGTGACCGGCCGTCCGGCCATCGAACCGATCCGGGTGTACGCCGGTGTCGCCTCAGCGGAGACCCTCCCTGAGGTGGCCGATCGGGTGGTCGCCGAGCTGCAGCGCACCGGTGCCTTCGAACGCAGGGCCCTGGCCGTGGTGACCACCACAGGGCGCGGCTGGGTCAATTCGGCGGCCGCCGACTCCTTCGAGTACATCAACGCCGGTGACTCCGCCATCGCCGCGATGCAGTACAGTCACCTGCAGAGTCCCTTCGCCTTCATCGCGGACAGGCGGACCCCGCTGGAGGCCGGCACGGTGCTCCTGGAGAAGGTCTACGCGGTGTGGTCCGAGCTGCCCGAGGATCAGCGGCCACAGCTCGTGGTTATGGGGGAGAGCCTGGGTTCCTACGGCGCCCAGGGGGCGACGGCCTCGGAGCAGGACATGATCTCGCGTCTCGACGGCGCACTGCTCATCGGCACCCCGGAGTTCTCCCAGCCGTGGAAGCGGATCACCCGGGACCGCGACCCGGGCTCGCTGCAGCGACTTCCGGTGGTCGACGGAGGGAGGCACACCCGCTTCGCCGCGGAGGCCGAGGACCTTCAGCTGCCGGGCGAGTGGGAGCATCCGCGCATCGTCTTCTGGCAGCACGGCAGCGATCCGATCACCTGGTGGTCCTTCGACCTGCTCCTGCGGGAGCCGGACTGGATGAAGGAACCCCTGGGCGAGGACATCAACCCCGCCATGCGCTGGCTGCCCTTCGTCACCTTCTGGCAGGTCACCGGCGACATGGCGCTGTCCGCGGGGGTCCCTGCCGGCCACGGTCACGCCTTCGGCCCGGAGGCCGTCGGAATGTGGGTGGGCATCCTCGAACCGGCGGACTGGGACGAGGAGAGCACCGCCCGCGTCCAGGCCGTCCTCCGCGACCCGGACACCACCCTGGAACCCCTGCCCGAGTATCACTGACCCGGCGGTGGCGTTAGGGTGTGGCGTGTGAAGAGGCACATCCTGACATCCGTTATCCTCGCGTGCCTGGGCCTGGCGGCGTGCGGGACCGACTCGCCCGTCCCCGGCTCCGCTCCTGTCGATGTGCCCGTCCCCACCTACAATTATGTGGCACTCGGTGACTCCTACGCCGCCATGGGCAGCACGTCTGCGGAAACCACGGGACCCGACTACTGCCTGCGCTCCAGCGACAACTATCCCGCGGGTGTGCTTTCCGACGCCCAGGTCACCGGCCTCGACGCCACCTGCCAGGGTGCCGTCACCGCTGACCTCCTCCGGCCCCGGGACGCCGGTTCGGAAATAATCCCCGCCCAGGTTGATGCGCTCGCCGACTCCACCGACCTGGTGACGCTGTCCATCGGCGGCAACGACATCGGGTTCGGTGACATTGCCGGCTGCTTCCTCATGGCCATGCACACCCGCCAGGCCTCGAACTGTGCCGCAGCCTGGGAGGCCCCCGTCTCCGCGCGTGTGGCCGAGCTGCCCGGCCGGTTGGACGAGGTGTACCGGGCGATCGACGAGCGTTCCGAGGGTGCCCGGGTGATCGCCACCGGTTATCTTCCGCTGCTCGCGCCGGGGGAGCGGTGCGCTGAAGTGGAGGTTCTCAGTGACACCGACCGTGCGTGGGTGGTCTCCCTCAGTGAAGACATCAATCGGGTCGTCGCCGAGGCCGCGGCACGCCACGACGCCGAGACGGTCCTGCCCGCGGCGGCGGCCGACCACACCGGTTGTGCTGAGCCGGGGCAGCGGTGGGTGGATTTCCTCGGTTGGCAGACGGGTGCGTTCCCCATGCACCCCACGCCAGTCGGCCAGGCGGTCATGGCGGAGGAGGTGCTGGCACAGCTGTAGAAGCCCCCTCCCGCAGTGCGGGAGGGGGCTTCTACCTGGTTCTGCTCTAGCAGTCGTAGTACATCTCGAACTCGTGCGGCGTCGGGCGCAGACGTGCCGGGGAGATCTCGTTGTCGTACTTGAGCTTGACATAGGCCTCGATGAGGTCCTCGGTGAAGACGTCGCCGTCGGTGAGGAAGTCCGAATCCTCCTGCAGCGCGGCCAGGGAGGCCTCGAGGGAGGTCGGTGCCTGCGGGATGGCGGCGGCCTCCTCCGGCGGGAGCTCGTAGAGGTCCTTGTCCACCGGAGCCATCGGCTCGATGCGGTTCTTGATGCCGTCCAGGCCGGCGAGCATCATCGCGGCGAAGCCGAAGTAGGGGTTGCCGGACGGGTCCGGTGCGCGGAACTCGATGCGCTTGGCCTTCGGGTTCGAGCCGGTGATCGGGATGCGGATGGCGGCGGAGCGGTTGCGCTGGGAGTACACCAGGTTGATCGGGGCCTCGAAGCCCGGGACCAGGCGGTGGTAGGAGTTGAGCGTCGCGTTGGTGAACGCGAGGACGGCGCCGGCGTGGTGGAGGATACCGCCGATGTAGTAGCGCGCCATGTCGGACAGGCCGGCGTAGCCGGACTCGTCGTGGAACAGCGGCTTGCCGTCCTTCCACAGGGACTGGTGGGCGTGCATGCCGGAGCCGTTGTCGCCGGCGAGCGGCTTGGGCATGAAGGTGGCGGTCTTGCCGTTGGCGAATGCAGTGTTCTTCACGATGTACTTGAAGGACTGCAGGTCGTCGGCGGCGTGGAGCAGGGTGTTGAAGCGGTAGTTGATCTCCTGCTGGCCACCGGTGCCCACCTCGTGGTGGAAGCGCTCGATCTTGAAGTCGGCGTTGCTCAGGTGGCGGACCATCTCGTCGCGGATGTCCACGGACTGGTCGTAGGGCGGGACCGGGAAGTAGCCGCCCTTGACGCGGTTGGTGTATCCGAGGTTGGGGCGGCCGTCGAGACGCTCTTCGGCGCCGCGGTTCCACCAGCCCTCATCGGAGTCGACCTCGTAGAAGCCGGAGTTGATGTCGGTCCGGAAACGGACGGAGTCGAAGAGGTAGAACTCGGCCTCCGCGCCGAAGAAGCAGGCGTCGGCGATGCCGGTGGAGGCCAGGTACTCCTCGGCCTTGCGGGCGACGTTGCGCGGGTCGCGGGAGAAAGGTTCGCGGGTGAACGGATCGTGGACGAAGAACTTGATGTTCAACGTTTTGGCCTCGCGGAAGGGGTCGATCTTGGCGGTGGCGATGTCCGGCAGCAGGTTCATGTCGGACTCGTCGATGGTGGTGAAGCCGCGGATGGAGGAGCCGTCGAACGCGAGGCCCTCTTCCGCCGCCTCCTCGTCGAACATCGAGGCCGGAATGGTGAAGTGGTGTTCGGTTCCGGGCACATCCGTGAAGCGGACGTCGACGAACTCGACCTTTTCATCCTTGATGAACTTGACGACATCTTCGATGGTGTTGAATGCCACGATGACTCCTAGTGGGGTTGACGCTCAGTCGGGCGGTATCTCGTTCAGTCTACAGATGAGTCCGGGACGTCCTGAGTACCTGTCGACCATTCTAAACAAATATCTGTCGAGCTATCAAAAGGTGAAGCGGAAATCACGTTTTCACTGCCCCCGGACCCCCGGCTAGTCTCTAGTGTATGGCGAACCCAAAGCGCAGCTGGCTCGACGGCCCCCAGATCCCCGGTGAACTCGATGATCCCTACGCACCCGGTCGCTGGCCGGGCGAAAAAATCGGGCTCCCCGAGTCCGGCCCGGGTTCGATGGCCTCGGTGGGCCGTCGCGCCGGGGCGGTGGCCATCGACTGGATCATCTGTTGGCTCCTCGCCGGCGCCTTCGTCAGCTACACCGACGTCCTCGGCTCCACGCCCACGGTCACGCTCATCTTCTGGATGATCCTGGGCATCGTCACCGGCTGGCTGTTCGCCCGCACCCCGGGCCACATGGTGCTCAGCATGGGCATTGCGCGTACCGACGTCGGCGGGGCCCGGGTCGGTCTCTGGCGCGCCGTCGTGCGCACCGTCCTGACCTCGCTGATCCTGCCGGCCGCGATGGTGGATTCCGACGGCCGCGGTCTCCATGACCGCGCCACCGGCACCGCCGTCATCCGCGGCTGAGGGGAGCGTAAGTAGGAGGCGGCGGAAATTGCAGATCCCGGGCTCTGTCTCGCGACGGTGACCCGGGATCTGCGGCTTCAGTCGAACCTACACTTTTCGTACTGTCTCTTCCGACACTTTCGTGGCTTCAGATCGGGTACCTTCTGTGTTTTCTTTTGTTCGGTGAAGCATATGTGAATTGTAACCCGGGTCACGTAAGTTGGCAATAGTCCGCGCGGGACAATTCTCGGGGATGGTCAGAACAGCAGGAAGAGCAGTACCTGGGCGAGGAGAATCTTCGACACCATCGACACCGGGTACACCGACGTGTAACCCTGGCCGGGCAGATCGTTGCGGGTGACGTCGTTGACGTAGGACAGGACCGCGGGGTGGGTCTGCATTCCCGCCAGGATGCCGGCGGTCTCGCCGAACGACATGTGCATGACCTTATGGCCGATCACCAGCACCAGCACGGAGATCAACAGGGTGATCAGGGCACCGATGCCGATGATCGTCAATGACGTCGGATCGGACAGCGCGGCCCGGAACCCCGCGCCGGCGGTGGTGCCGATCGCCGCGAGGAACAGGGTGATGCCGATCTGGCGCAGCGCCAGGTTCGCGCCATAGGGCACCTGCCACACGATCCGGCCGGTTCTGCCCAGCGCACCCAGGATCAGCGCCACCACGAGGGGACCACCGGCGCTGCCCAGCTTCAGGACCGCGCCACCGGGCAGCGGGATGGAGATCATGCCCAGGGCCACGCCGATCGTCAGACCCGCAACGAGCGGCAGGAGATTGACGTCGGAGAGGCGTCGATAAGAATCGCCGAACAGGCGCGTCACCTTGCCCATGCGGTCGTGCGCGGCGACGACGCGCACCCGGTCGCCCAGCTGCAGGATCGTCTCCGGGGCGGCCACCATGTCATGGTCGCCGCGGCGCACCCGCGTGATCAGCATGCCGGAGAGCTGGGGGCGAAGCTTGGACAGGGGGATGCCCACCAGGTCCTCGTTGGAGACGAAGATACGCCGGTAATCCAGGTCATGGCCGTGGAAGGGCTCCCCGGGCAGGGCCTCACCGATGAGCTCCTCCGCGCGGCCGAGCTCTTCGCTCGTACCCACGACGGACAGGACATCACCCTTCTTCGCCCGGGCGCTGCGTCCCGGAAGACGCTCCGTGCCCTCGCGCTCCAGACGGGAGACGACGACCTCCAGGCCCAGATCCTCCGGCAGGTCCGCGATCGTGCCCAGGTCCTCGCGCTTGACCAGGATGCGGCGGGTGTAGAGCTCGTGCACGGCGACACCGTGGTCAATGGCCTCCTGATGGTGATCGACCCGGAAAACCCTGGCCGTCACGGCGATCGCGAGGATGACGATGATCACGCCCAGCGGGTAGGCCAGAGAGTAGGCCACCAGTGGCAGCGCCTCTGCCGTCCGCAGCTCACCGGCGTCCGTGATCAGAGAGGGCAGCGAGTCCACGACCGCGGCCATCGCCGGGGTGTTGGTCAGCGCCCCGGTGAACACACCGGCCCCGGTGACGGCATCGATGCCGAAGAGCTTCACCAGGCCGTAGGCGGCCGCGGTGACAACCAGGAAGATGCTGACCGCCAAGGTGTTGTTCCGCAGCCCTTTGGAGCGGAAGTTGGCGAAGAAGTCATGGCCCGACTCCAGTCCGATCGTGTACACGAACAGCGACAGCCCGACGACGTAGATCAGCGACGGGATCTGGATCGCCGGCTCGACGGCGGCCATCGCCAGGCCGACGAAGAGGACGGCAGCCACCCCGAGGCGGAAACCGAACACCCGGATCTGGCCGAGGAGCAGACCCACCGTCATGATCAGCAGCAGGGCGAGCAGAGGATTCTCCACGAAAATGGTCACCTGATCATCGTGCCAGACCCCGGTTCAAAAGACCCTCCGGAAGCCGAAAATCCCGCGCCACTCCGAAGAGCGGACGCGGGATCACGTGGTCTGGCAGGTGGCGGCTACTTCGAGCGACGCTCGCTGGCGCGACGCATGCGGCGGTTCATGCCGGAGAGGTTGGCGCCCTTCGGCATGGGACCCTTCGGCAGGCCGGCGCCCGGGGCGGAGGAACCGATGGTGTCCATCGCCTCAATGCGGGCGTTGACGGCGTAGACCTCGTTCTTCTTGTAGTTGCGGGGAAGTTTGAGCAGCTCACGCTGCAGGTTCTTCAGCGGAACCTGCCCCTCGCCGTCTCCGACGTAGATCTCGTAGACGGGGACGTCACCGGCGAGGCGGTCCAGGCGGCGCTTCTGCTGGTTCATCAGCTCCTTCGCGGCGGCCGGGCTACCCTCGGCGACGAGCACGACGCCCGGGTTACCCACCACGCGGTGCACGATGGCGCTCAGCGTGCGGTTCATGGCGATGCCCTGCTTGGAGTGCCACACGATGCCCACGGTGTTGCGCAGGTTGTCCAGGGCCCAGCCGGCCGCGCCCGGCTGGTCGCCGACGCGGTCGTACATGGAGCTCTCGAGGCGGCGGGAGAAGATGTACATCGCCAGTACGATGCCCATGCCGATGCCCAGGGGGAGCATGAACCACTGCGCATCCCAGATCAGACCGAGAAGGAAGAACAGCGCACCCAGGCCGACGATCGCCAGGATCATCAGCGGCAGGAGCTTCTTGTCCTGCTTGCGCTGCAAGTTGAAGGCCTGCCAGAACTGGCTCCAGGTCTGCTTGAACTTGCCCCGCTTGGCGGCCTTCGCCTCGGACTTCGCGGCCTTGGCGGCCGCCTTCTGCTTATCGTCTGCCATGGGCTCTACTTTAGGCCAGGTAAGGACCTCCGCCTAACGTGAGGCGACCGGTGTGTCCTGGGAAGGACCGTACTTGGCCAGCAGGGTGGTCGCCTCCTGGTCGGTGCTGCCCTGGGAGGTCTGGGCCAGGTGCTTCAGGTTCTCCGGGATCTCCAGACCACGGGCGGCCATGGCCTCCGAGTAGAGACGGCCGGCGCGGTAGGAGGAACGGACCAGGGGACCCGACATGACGGCGCCGAATCCGAGCTCCTCGGCGAACTCCTTGTGCTCGATGAACTCCTCCGGCTTCACCCACCGGTCGATCGGGTGGAACATCGGGCCGGGGCGCAGGTACTGGGTGATGGTGATGATGTCACAGCCCGCGGAGTGCAGGTCGGTGAGCGACTCGCGTATCTCTTCCGGGGTTTCGCCCATGCCCAGGATGAGGTTCGACTTGGTGACCAGGCCGAAGTCGCGGGCCTGGCGGATCACGTCGAGCGAACGGTCGTAGCGGAAGGCCGGGCGGATGCGGCGGAAGATTCGCGGCACGGTCTCCAGGTTGTGGGCGAAGACCTCCGGGCGGGACTCGAAGACCTCTGCCAGCAGTTCCGGCCTGCCGGAGAAGTCCGGGACGAGGTTCTCCACGCCGGTGTTCGGGTTGAGCTCGTGGATCTGACGGACGACCTCGGCGTACAGCCAGGCACCCTCGTCCTCGAGATCATCACGGGTCACGCCGGTGATGGTGGAGTAGTTCAGGTTCATCTCGCGGACGGACTCAGCGACGCGGCGGGGCTCGTCCCGGTCGAGCGGGTCGGGCTTGGCCGAGTTGATCTGGCAGAAGTCGCAGCGGCGGGAGCAGTTCGCTCCGCCGATCAGGAACGTCGCCTCACGGGATTCCCAGCATTCGTGGATGTTGGGGCAGCCGGCCTCCTGACAGACGGTGTGCAGCGAAGCGCCGGCCACCTTCTTCTTCATGTCCTCGTATTCGGGGCCTGTCTTCACCGCGTTGCGGATCCACCGCGGCTTGGTCTCGATGGGGGTCTGCGCGTTGCGTTTCTCCACCCGCAGCAGCTTGCGTCCTTCAGGTGCGATAGTCACGCCCTCACCCTACTCTCTTTATTAATAGGCGGAAAAACCCAGGTCAACCCTGGCGTGGGGCGCGCGGCAGCCCCTTGGTCGGGTCCGGCGCCTCGGCGAAGGTGTGGTCGGCGACCTTGAGGCGGCCGGCGAGGGCGGCCTCGAGGGCGTCGAGAAGCGGCGGCGTCATCTCCTCGACCGTGACCTGACGACCCAGCTCAAGGCTGAGGGTGGTGACGTCTGCGTCATCGATGCCGCAGGCCACGATGTGGTCGTAGAAATCGAGGGTGTTGGTGCAGTTCAACGCCAGGCCGTGCATGGTCACGCCGCGGGTGATGCGGATCCCCAGGGCCGCCACCTTCCGGTCGCGGCGGGTGTCGGAGGCGGGGACCCAGACACCGGAGCGGCCGTCGATACGCCCCGCCTCAACGACGCCGACGTGACGCACTGCCTCAATCACCGCCTCCTCGAGACGGCGGACATAATCGACCACGTCCACCGGATCTGCCAGCCTGATGATGGGGTAGGCCACCAGCTGCCCCTCACCGTGCCAGGTGATGCGGCCGCCGCGGTCCACGTCCACCACGGGTTGCCCGTTGGTGGGACGGTCCTCCGGTTGGGTGCGCTTGCCGGCGGTGTAGACGCTGGGATGCTCGAGGATGAGCACCTGGTCACCGATCTCATCCGCGGCACGCTGCGCGGCGAGCTCCGCCTGCAGTTCCCAGGCCTGCTGGTAGTCCACCAGTCCCAGGCGGCGGATCTCCAGGGGAGAATCATCCGCCCGGATCGAACGGTCGGCGGGGAAAAAGGGTTTACGTGGCGCAGTCATGATGGAGTACAGGGTACCCCGCTCAGAGGGTCAGACGCCGTTGGCTGCGGCGTACTCCTCGGCCGTCATCAGCGGTCCGACCTCCGCGACCTCGACGGCGAAGAGCCAGCCTTCGCCGAAGGGATCGGAGTTGATGAGGGAGTAGTCGTCGTGGATCGCGTCGTTGACGGCCGTGACGGTTCCGGTGACCGGGGCGTAGAGGTCGGAGACCGACTTGGTGGACTCCACCTCGCCGCAGGTCTCACCCGCGGTGACGGTGTCACCGATCTCGGGCAGCTCGGCGAAGACGACCTCACCGAGGCGCTCGGTGGCCACGGAGGTGATGCCGACCTTCACGGTGGCGCCGACGGCGGCCTCCGGGGTGGAGTCGATCCACTCGTGGTCCTCGGAATAGGAGAAGTTCTCGGGCAGCGTGGACATGTGACTGGAGCCTTCCGGTAGAGGTTGTGTCAGAGGCTGATTCTAGCGGCCGGGACGGGTGTAGAAGGGGGTTACGACGATCTCGAAGGGATGCCGCTTACCGCGGATGTCCACCTCGAGTTCCACGCCCTGCCCGGTGACGTCCGTCCGCAGCAGTGCCAGGGCGATGGGGTAACCGAGGGTGGGGGAGGGCTGCCCGGAGGTGACGTGGCCGATCAGCTCGTCGTCCAGGTACACCTCGGCGCCCGAACGCGCGGCCCGGCGGCCCAGGCCGCGCAGACCGATGATGTACTCGGTCGGCTCGCGGTCGACCAGGGCGCCGCTGCCGACGAAGGGAACCGCCTTCTTCTGGATCACCGCCGACATCCCTGCCTCGACGGGGGTGATGTCACGGGTGAGCTCGTTGCCGTACAGCGGCATGCCGGCCTCCAGTCGCAGGGAGTCGCGGGCGGCCAGGCCGGCCGGGCGGATGCCGTGGTCCCGGCCCGCGCGAAGAAGGGCGTCCCACACCTGCGGTCCGTGTGCGTTGGACGTGATGATCTCGAATCCGTCCTCGCCGGTGTAACCGGTGCGCGCGCAGAGGACCCGCTCGCCGAGGAGGTCGATGTAGGCGCAGGTGTAGTACTTCATCTCCGTCACGGCCGCACGGTCCTGCTCCGAGACCAGCTCCAGGAGGATCTCCTCCGCCCGAGGGCCCTGGACGGCAACGAGCGAGAGGTCCTGCGACTCGTTGCTCAGCGACACCGCCCGGTCCTCCACACGCGCCTGCATGGCCTCCCACACCACGTCGGTGTTGCCGGCGTTCGGGACGACCAGGAACTCGGTGTCGCCCAGTCGGTAGACGATGAGGTCATCCAGGATCCCGCCGGACTCGTCGACGATCATGGTGTACTTCGCCTTGAACAGCGGCATGGTCGACAGCGTGGAGATGAACACATGGTCCAGGTAAGCGGGGGCGTCCTCGCCGATCACCCGGATCTCACCCATGTGGGAGAGATCGAACAACCCGGCGGCGGTGCGCACGGCGCGGTGCTCATCGAGCTCATTGTCGTATTTCAACGGCATGTTCCAGGGGCCGAAAGGGGTGAACGTGGCACCGAGTGCCTCGTGGCGGTCGTGCAGGGGACTCAGTCGTAGCTCGGACACGGTCAGTTCTCCTCGGTGGCGGGGGAATCATGGTGATGGGCGATGTCGAAGGCCTCGGGCGGCGGGCAGGAGCAGACCAGATTGCGGTCGCCGTAGGCCTCGTCGAGGCGTCGCACCGGGGGGAAGTACTTCACCCGGCGCAGGCCCGGGACCGGCCAGGCGGCCTGTTCCCGGGTGAAGGCGTGGTCCCACTCATCGCGGGACACGCTCCACGCGGTGTACGGGGCGTGACGCAGGACGGAGTCCTCATAGGCGACGGAACCGTCGATGATCTCCTGGATCTCGGCCCGGATGGTGCGCATGGCCTGGATGAAGCGGTCCAGCTCGGTCAGATCCTCCGACTCGGTGGGCTCGACCATGAGGGTTCCCGAGACGGGGAAGGAGAGGGTGGGGGCGTGGAAGCCGAAGTCGATGAGCCGCTTGGCCACATCGGCGGCGGTCACCCCGGACCGGCTGGTCAGCTCCCGCAGGTCGAAGATGCATTCGTGGGCGACCAGGCCGTTCTTGCCGGTGTAGAGCACCGGGATCGAGTCCTGCAGTTCCCGGGCGAGGTAGTTGGCGCCGAGGATGGCGCTCGCGGTGGCGCGCGCGAGGCCTTCGGAGCCCATCATGGCGATGTAGGACCAGGAGATCGGCAGCACACCGGCGGAACCGTACTTCGTGGAGGAGATGGGCACGCCCGCGTTCTCGTCGACCGGCCGGGTGGCGTCCGCCCGCGCCGGGTCGGTCGGCAGGAAGGGCACGAGATGCTCGGCGACGGCCACGGGGCCGACGCCCGGTCCACCGCCGCCGTGCGGGATGGTGAAGGTCTTGTGCAGGTTGAGGTGGGAGACGTCGCCGCCGAACCGGCCGGGCTGGGCCAGGCCGGTCAGCGCGTTCATGTTGGCCCCGTCGATGTAGACCTGACCGCCGACGTCGTGGACCTTGCCGCAGACCTCCCGCACCGTCTCCTCGAACACACCGTGCGTCGAGGGGTAGGTGATCATGATGGCCGCGATGTTGCTGGCGTGCTGCTCGAGTTTGGCGTCCAGGTCGGCGAGGTCGATCGAGCCGTCGCCGGCGGTGGCGACCACCACCACGCGGAGGTTCGCCAGCGTCGCCGACGCCGCGTTCGTGCCGTGCGCCGAGGCCGGGACCAGGCAGATGTCGCGTTCCATGTCACCCTTGGACAGGTGGTAGCGGCGAATGGCCAGCAGGCCCGCGAGCTCGCCCTGGGAGCCGGCGTTCGGCTGCACGGAAACCTTCGCGTAGCCGGTCAATTCGGCCAGCCACCCCTCCAGCTCCTCGATCAGGGCGATCCAGCCCCGGGCCTGCTCATCGGGCGCGTAGGGGTGGATGTCGGCGAACTCCGGCCACGTGATCGTCTCCATGCCCGCCGTCGGGTTGAGCTTCATCGTGCAGGAACCCAGCGGAATCATCGTGCGATCCAGCGCCAGATCCTTGTCCGACAGGGTCCGCAGGTAGCGCATCATCTGGGTCTCGGAGTGCATCGTCCCGAAGATCCGGTGGGTCAACGTCGGGGTGCTCCGCGCCACGTCCCCGGGGATCGCCGTGGCGCCTTCCTGCACCTCGCCGGGACCGAAGGCGGCCGCCAGCTCCCCGACGTCCCCCTCCGTCGCCGACTCGCCGAAGGAGACGCCCACGGTGTCCCCGTCGATGGCACGCACCAGGTAGCCGGCTTCCGCGAGCTTGTCGACGACCCCCTGCGCCCCGCCCGGCACCCGCACGGCGACGGTGTCGAAGAAGGAGTCGTGGAGCACCTCTGCCCCGGACGCGCGCACGGTGGCGGCGAAGGAGGTGGCGAGCCGGTGCACGCGTTCCGCGATGGCCTTGAGCCCCTCGGGGCCGTGGTAGACGGCGTACATCGCCGCGGTGACCGCCAGCAGCGCCTGCGCCGTGCAGATGTTCGAGGTCGCCCGCTCACGACGGATGTGCTGTTCACGGGTCTGCAGGGCCAGCCGGTAGGCGGGTGCGCCTTCCGCATCCACCGAGACGCCGACCAGTCGGCCCGGCAGCTGGCGCTTCAGGGCATCGGTGACGGCCATGTACGCGGCGTGCGGACCACCGTAGAACAACGGCACACCGAAACGCTGAGAATTGCCCACCGCAATGTCCGCGCCCAGCTCACCGGGGGACTCCAGGAGCAGCAGCGACAGGGGATCGGTGACCACCGTGGCCAGACCACCCCGGTCATGGATCGACCCGATGATCCGCGCCGGGTTGCTGACCTCACCGTCGGTCCCGGGGTAGGCGATGACCACACCGCACAGATCCTCACCGACCAGCTCCGCAGACAGATCGGTGATCTCCACCTCCAGGTCGATGGCGCGGGCCCGTTCCGCGGCAACGCCCAGGACCTGCGGGTGAAGGCGGGCATCCAGCACAACCCGGCGTCCCTTCTTCTTCGCCCGCGACATCAGGCCCACAGCCTCCGCGACGGCCGAGGCCTCATCCAGCAGCGAGGCATTCGCGACGGGAAGACCCGTCAGCTCCGACACCATCGTCTGGAAAGCCAGCAGCGCCTCGAGGCGGCCCTGGGAGATCTCCGGCTGGTACGGCGTATACGCCGTGTACCAGCCCGGATCCTCCACCACGCCGCGACGGATGACCGGCGGGGTGATCGTGTCGGAGAAACCCTGACCGTAGAACGCCTTGAGCACGACGTTCTGATCGGCGTACTCGCGAAGTCGCGCCTGCGCGCCGGTCTCCGAAAGCGGCTGGCCGGTCTGCGGCGTGGCGGAGACCCGGATGTCGGCGGGCAGGACGGCGTCGACAAGCTCGTCGAGCGAGGAGTATCCCAGTCTCCCCAGCATGACCTGCTCCTCCGCGGAATCAGGACCTGTGTGCCGGGCCAGGTAGGACGCGGGATCGGTGATATCAGACAGTGCCATGTGGAGTCGACTCCTCGGTGCGGGGACTGGTGCCCCGATTATATGGCCGGGAGCAGCACCCCGGGGCAGGTAAAGCAGAACCGCCGCCCGACCACGATGGTCGGGCGGCGGTCAGTTCACCGGTTGGGGGCTAGAGAGCCAGGTCGGACTGGAAGTCCGCGGTCTCCAGGCGATCCTTGACGGTGGTCACGAAACGGCCTGCGTCAGCGCCGTCGATGACCTGGTGGTCGTAGGTGAACGGCAGGTAGCACATCTGTCGGATGGCGATCGAGTCCACGCCGTCGTCGGTGACGACGACCGGACGCTTCTCGATGGCCGCGGTGCCCAGGATGCCGGCCTGCGGCGGGGTGAGCACCGGGGTGTCCAGCAGGGCGCCCTCGGAACCGATGTTGGTCACCGTGAAGGTGCCACCGGAGAGATCGTCGGGGCGAAGCTTCCTGTTGCGCGCGCGATCCGCCAGGTCCACGATTGCGGCGGCGATCTCCGGCAGGCTCAGGTTCTGAGCCTTCTTGATGATCGGGACCAGCAGACCCTGCGGGGTGTCCACGGCGACGCCGATGTTGACGTCCGCGTGGTAGGTCATCTCCTTGGTCTCGGCGTTGTAGGACGCGTTGACGTTCGGGTGGGAGACCAGAGCCTCGGCGACAGCCTTGACGATGAAGACCAGGTAGGTCGGGTTGGAGCCGTGCTTCTCGACGAAAGCCTGCTTGACGTCCTTGCGCAGCTCCGCGATGCGGGTCATGTCGACCTCCTGCACGTGGGTCAGCTGAGCAGTGGTCTGCAGCGACTCGACCATCTTGGCGGCGGTGATCTCGCGGATGCGGTTGACCTTCTGGGTCGTACCGATCAGCTCGGCCTTGGCCGGATCCACGGACCTGGTGGACCAGTTCGCACGCTCGCCCTTCGGAGCGGCGGCGGCCGGGGCGTCGCCCTCGGCGGCAGCCAGGACATCCTGCTTGCGGATGCGGCCACCGACGCCGGTGCCCTCCACGGTGCTCAGGTCGATGCCGTGCTTGTCGGCCAGCTTGCGCACCAGCGGGGTGACGTACGGGACGTTGGCGTTGTCGACCTTCTTCTCGGTCTTCTTCGGCTCCGGCTCCGGCTTCGGCTCGGGCTTCTTCTCCTCGACCTTCTCCGCCTTGGGGGCCTCCTTCTTCGGCTCCGGCTTCGGCTCGGGCTTCTTCTCCTCGACCTTCTCCGCCTTGGGGGCCGGAGCGGCCTTCTTGGGGGCACCGGAACCGACGCGTGCGATCACGGCGCCGACGTCGACGGTGTCGTCCTCTTCAGCCAGGATCTCCAGCAGGGTGCCCGCGACGGGGGAGGGGATCTCGGTGTCGACCTTGTCGGTGGAGACCTCGAGCAGCGGCTCGTCGACCTCGACTGCGTCGCCGACCTGCTTCAGCCACTGGGTGATGGTGCCCTCGGTGACGGACTCGCCCAGCTCCGGCATCTCCACGTCGGTGGCGTCGCCTCCAGCGGCGTCCTCGGAGGCGTCCTCGGTGGCCGGTGCGGCCTCCTCGACGGTCTCGTTCTCGTCCTTGGACTCCGCCTCCTCGATGGCAGCCTCCGAAGGAACGTCCTCAGCCTCGGCCTCGCCTGCTGCCGCGTCGGCGTCACCGATGCGTGCGATCACGGCGCCGACGTCGACGGTGTCGTCCTCTTCAGCCAGGATCTCGACGATGGTGCCCGCGACGGGGGAGGGGATCTCGGTGTCGACCTTGTCGGTGGAGACCTCGAGCAGCGGCTCGTCGACCTCGACGGTGTCGCCGACCTGCTTCAGCCACTGGGTGATGGTGCCCTCGGTGACGGACTCGCCCAGCTCCGGCATCTCCACGTCGGTGGTCTTGCCGGAGGCGGCTTTGGGAGCAGCCTTCGACTCCTGCTTCGGCTCCTCCGGCTCCTCGGCAGGTGCCTCAGGCTCGGCCTCCTCGGAGTCAGCTGCCGGGGCCTCGCTGTCACCCTCCTCGCCAACAACCGCAATCACGGCGCCGACGTCGACGGTGTCGTCCTCTTCCGCCCTTATCTCCAGCAGCACGCCGGCGACGGGGGAGGGGATCTCGGTGTCGACCTTGTCGGTGGAGACCTCGAGCAGGGGTTCGTCGATCTCGACGCGATCACCGACCTGCTTCAGCCACTGGGTGATGGTGCCTTCGGTGACGGATTCGCCCAGTTCGGGCATCTCTACGGAGAACGCCATGTTGTTCTGACTCCTCGAAAGTCGTTAAGTATGTCGATAGCTAATAGACCCAAGCGTACCGGGTTTGTTCTGGCGCGTAACGCCGAGACCCGGTACGAAGTTTCAATGCTCCTACAATAGTAAAGTGTGTTCAATCTATTCGGTCGTAACAAGTCACGGTCGGGTCTCAGACCCCCCAGGGCCCCCGGGGATACCATCCGCCCGGAGGATGCCGACCATCTCCGCGAGTGGGCCCGGGGCCGGGCCTTCGTGGAGGTCTTCGTGGAGCCGGAAACCGTGGTCAATGAGATGTCCGTCGTTCTCGTCGACGAGAACGGCGAGTTCACGCGACGCCGCATCGGCGGCCCCAAGGGCATCGATGCGGTGGCAAAACTGCTGAAGGCCCCCATCTACGACGTGGAGGAGACCGGTTACCCCCAACGGATGCGCGAGCGTATTGAGCGTGAGCGCATCCTGCGTAAGCGGGAGGAACAGCGTCAACGTCGCGCAGCCTTTGAGCGGGGGGAACTTCCCGACTGAAAGGGACGGAGCGTCGTATTTCCTTACCTGGAGTTTCGGGAAAGCCCAGGTCGTGAGTCGGGGACGGGTCTCAGGCTGTCATAAAGTGCGACCCGCGCCAGGACCCTCCACTAGTCCTCCGCTGCTATCTCCGCCAGCAGCGCCAGAAAGGTACGGACCGGCACACCTGTGGCGCGCTTGGGCGTGTAGCCGTGGACGCCGGAGGTGTTGTAGGACGGGCCGGCGATGTCGACGTGGGCCCACTCGATGCCCTCGCCGACGAAGCGGGAGAGATACAGTGCCGCGAACTCCATGCCGCCCCAGCGGTTGGGGTGGGCGTTGCGGATGTCGGCGACGGGGGACTTGAGCTCATCCTCCTGCTCCTCCAGAAGAGGCATGGCCCAGGCCGGCTCGCCGACATTGCGGCCGGTGGCGGCGACGCGGTCGCGCAGTTCCTCGGAACCCATGACGCCGGCGGTGCGTACGCCGAGAGCGACCATCTGGGCGCCGGTGAGGGTGGCGGTCTCGATGAGGTAGTCGGGGTTGTCCTCGGAGGCGCGGACGAGGGCGTCGGCGAGCACGAGTCGGCCCTCGGCGTCGGTGTTGATGATCTCGGAGGTGATGCCGCCGTAGTGGGTGATCACGTCGCCGGGGCGCAGGGCCAGGCCGTCGGGCATGTTCTCGGCGAGCGGCATCGTGGCGGTGACCTTCACCGGCAGATTGAGCTTGGCTGCGGCGAAGACGGTGGCGGCGACGGCTGCGGAGCCACCCATGTCGGAGACCATGTTCTCCATGTTGGCGGCCGGTTTGATGGAGATGCCGCCGGTGTCGAAGGTGATGCCCTTGCCCACCAGGGCGACCGTCTTCTTCGACTTCTTCGGGGACCAGGTCAGTCGCACCAGGCGCGGGGCCCGGGCGGAACCCTGGCCGACGGCGAGGATACCGCCGTAGCCCTGCTTGGCCAGTGCCTTCTCGTTGAGCACCTCGATCTCCAGACCCGCAGCCTCCGCCTCGGCGGACAGGATGCCGGCGTAGGACTCGGGGTAGAGGTGGGAAGAGGGGGTGTTCACCAGGTCGCGGGCGAAGATGACGGCCTCGGCGGTGATACGGGCGATGTCGAACACTTCTGCGTCGGCCTTGGTCTCGCTGACGAAGACGACCTTGCCCGCCGGGGTGTTGTTCTCCTCGGACTCGCCACGGATGCCGCGGTAACTGTAGGCCCCGAGGGCGATGCCCTCGACGGCCGCCGCCAGGCCGAACACGCCGAGAGAGGTGGCGACGGTCTTCAGGCCGGACAGCGAACGGGCGACGGTGCCCGCGGCGCGACGGAGGGTTTCGTCGGTGAGCTCCTCCGGGTCACCCAGTCCGACAGCGATCACCGAGGCGGCGGTGACGCCCGCCGGGGCGGGCACGCGGGTGACCTCGCAGACCTTGCCGGTGGCGCCGACGGCGCTGAGGGAGTTGAGGACGTCGCGGAGGGCGGCGTCGTCAAGAAGCGGGGAGGCCGGGAGCTCCGGGCCTTCCTCTCCGAGGAGCAGCGGAAGGACGATCGCGTCCGTTGATTTCGGGGCCTTTCGGGCCAGTTTCAGCTCCGGGGTGGCACCGCGTGCCGGAAGGGAGAACGTGGGGTTCGCCATGAAAAGTACCTCCTGAGGTTGCTTTGCGATGTCTCCAGGTTATAGAAACCACCAAAACCGTGCCGGTGTACCGTTATTCGCATGACGTCTCTCAATTTCACCGTGAACCGTACGAAAACCCCGACGTCCGATGCGGCGCGCGAGGAGATTCTGCGGAATCCGCGGTTCGGCAAGAACTTCACCGACCACATGGTCACCATCGAGTGGACCGAGGACAAGGGTTGGCACGACGCCCGGGTGCGTCCCTACGAGTCCATCCCCATGGACCCGGCGACCACCGTGTTCCATTACGGCCAGGCGATTTTTGAGGGCATCAAGGCTTACCGTCAGCCGGACGGATCCATCGCCACCTTCCGTCCGAAGCAGAACGCCGAGCGCATGCAGCGCTCCGCCGAGCGCATGGCCATGCCGCCGCTGCCCACGGATGACTTCCTGGAGGCCATCCGCCTGCTTGTCGACGTCGACCGGGACTGGGTCCCCGCCGCCGGTGGCGAAGCCAGCCTCTATCTGCGCCCCTTCATGATCTCCACCGAGGTCTCCCTGGGTGTCAGCCCGGCGAACAAGTACACCTTCTTCGTCATCGCTTCGCCTGTCGGCGCGTACTTCACCGGCGGAATCAAGCCTGTCTCGGTCTGGCTGAGCGAGGACTTCGTCCGAGCCGCGCCGGGTGGCACCGGTGCCGCGAAGTTCGCCGGCAACTACGCCGCCTCCCTGCTCGCGCAGGCCCAGGCGGAGGAGAAGGGCTGCGACCAGGTCGTGTGGCTGGACGCCATCGAGCACACCTACATCGAGGAGATGGGCGGCATGAACCTCTTCTTCGTGTACGGCTCCGGGGCGGACGCCAGGGTGGTCACCCCGGCCCTGTCGGGTTCCCTCCTGGCGGGCGTCACCCGGGACTCGCTGCTGCAGGTCGCCCGCGACCTGGGTTACCGGACCGAGGAGCGGCGCATCTCCAAGGACGAGTGGCGCGAGGACGTCGAGTCCGGCGCCATGACCGAGGCCCTGGCCTGCGGCACCGCGGCCGTGATCACCCCGGTCGGCCGCGTGCTGTCCAACCACGGTGAGTTCGTGGTCAACGACAACCGGCCCGGCGAGATCACCATGGCCATGCGTGAGCGCCTCACCGCCATTCAGCGTGGCGAGTACGAGGACACCCACGGCTGGGTGTACACCCTGGTTGAGGCCTAATCGGCCAGCAGCTCGGCGGCCGCCTTCACCAGCGGCAGTGCGGCGAGCGCGCCGGTGCCCTGGCCGGCGTTCATGTCCAGGGCGATGAGGGGAGTCAGCTCCAGGGCCTGCAGCGCAATGAGGTGCGCGGGTTCCGGGCTGAGCTGACCCGCCTGGCACCAGTCTTTTGTCCCGGGGGCGAGGCGCTCGGCGAGGAAGGCGGCGACGGTGACGAGGGCGCCGTCGAGAAGCACGGGGGTGCGGCGGGCGGCGGACTGCCCGATGAACGCCACCAGGGCGACCAGATCAGGGGAGCCGATCATCCGCAGGACCGTCTCCGGGTCGGCCACGAGCGTGCGGACCCGGAACATGGCATCGCGGATCGCCTCGACCTTTATCTTCCACAGCTCATCCGTGATACCTGAACCCGGGCCGACCACCGCGACCGGTTCGGTGTGGGTGAATGCCCCGAGCACGGCCGCCGCGACGGTGGTGTTACCCACCCCGAGATCGCCCGGAATGACCAGGTCCGCGCCGGAATCGATCTCCTGGTCGGCCACCCGCCGGCCGAGTTCCGCGGAGAGTTCGAACTGCTCGGGAGTCATGGCGTCCTCGACGTCGATCGCACCGGACGACCGCGAGACGCGCTCGTCGCCCCTGGCCTCATGATCCAACGAGACATCCACCATCCGTACCGACGCCCCCGCAGCCCGCGCCAGCACATTCACCGCACCGGCGCCGCTCCCGATGTCCGCGGCCTGAGCCACGGAATGCCCCGGCGGCAGAGTGGACATACCCCGCTTCGCCACGCCGTGGTCACCCGCGAACACCACCACCCTGCACCGTTCGAGCGGTGCCGGAGGGAACGTCCCCTGACAGGCCGCGACCCAGGCGCCCAGCTCATGCAACCGACCCAACCCTGATCCTGCGACTGCGGCGAGAGCATCGGCGCGGGCCTGCTCATCAGGGGCGAGGATCGGTTCGGTGGAGTCGAAGAGCATGGCGGGCCTCCTGGTTGATGACGGCGGGTGGGGTACCCCCCAAGACTCTAGTGAAGCAGCGGCTAGACCTTCTCGCCGACTGCCACCCGCGGCTTCGGCGAACGCCACTTCCGGGGCTGCGTCATCCGCGAGTAGGCGTAGAAGCCCAGGCCCAGGCCCGTGGCCGTGGTCCCCGGGAACTGCTCGCCCACCGCCTTATTGGCGCTTCGGCCGGCCCACACACCCTCGATGAAGAAGACGACCATGAGGCCCATGGCGATCATCGACATGATGTTCGCGAAGTCCGGCGCCCACGTACCGATGAACATGATCACCAGCAGACCCAGCGCCACCGGCAGGACAGCGTTGTTGATGAAGCGACGCGAATCCACCCAGTCGCGCACGTAACGACGCTCCGCGCCCTGGTCGCGGGCGAGCAGGTAACGCTCGTCGCCGGAGTCCATCGCCTTCTGGGCCTCCTTCTGGCGTCTCCGGCTCTCGGTACGCTCCTTCTCCTTGTAGGCCTTCCACTCCTCCTTCGACATGGACTTCTTCAGGTCCCGACGGCGGGCGCTCGCCTGGGCGGCCGAGGTCGGGGCCTTCGGGTCACGGATCACACCGCGCTCGATCTCCACCTCCCGGCGCCTGGGCGTCGGACGACCCTTGGGCGGGGTGTGGCCCTTCGGGAGGGATCGCTCCGATTCAGCATCGGGGGTTCCCTGTGATGCGGTGGGATCGGCCGACTCGGCGGGGGAGGGGTCTTCAGATTTCTGCCAGGGGAATTTCACGAATCCCAGGCTACAAGGCCGGTGAAAGAAATCGGGAATACGGCTCGGCGCGTAGGCGTTAATAGTATGTAAGCGCCCGGGCACCGTGCTGTTCTTAGCTCAGCCAATAGCGGAGGAGTATGGTGGGCGCATACACGGGCACCCCGACGCGGGAGTTCCTGGCGCACGATACGAAGCTTTCACTCGCAAGGAGACCACCAACATGACCGCTCCCACCTCCAGCACCGGCGTAGTTCTCACCGACACGGCGGCCGCAAAGGCCAAGGCTCTGCTTGATCAGGAGGGCCGAGATGACCTGTCCCTGCGCATCGCCGTCCAGCCGGGTGGCTGTGCCGGCCTGCGTTACCAGCTCTACTTCGATGACCGCACACTCGACGGCGATCAGGTCGACGACGTCGACGGCGTCCGCCTCGTGGTGGACAAGATGAGCGTCCCGTACCTCAGCGGCGCGAAGATCGACTTCTCCGACACCATTGAGTCGCAGGGCTTCACCATCGACAACCCGAACGCCGGCGGTTCCTGCGCGTGCGGCGACTCCTTCAACTAGTTACGTCACCAGGCGAAAAGAGCCCGCACTCTCCCTCGTGGGGAGAGTGCGGGCTCTCGGCCTTCCGTGGCCGGATCAGATGTTGACGGGGTAGTCTTTCTCCTCGATCTCCGGATCGATGCGGTGCTCCACGAAGATGCCGTGCCAGACCATGAAGGCAAGGACGGTCCACAGGCGGCGGGAGTGGTCGGAGACGCCGTCCCGGTGCTCCCGGAGCATCTCCAGGACAGCCTTGCGGTTGAAGATGTCGTCGGTCTGCGACTCGTTGATGGTGTCCTGTGCCCAGCCGAAGAGCTCATCGCCGGCGAGCCAGTGGCGCATGGGAACCGGGAAGCCGAGCTTCCTGCGGTTGAGGACATGCGGCGGAACGATTTGCTCCATCGCCTTACGCAGGGCGTACTTGGTGGTGCCGCCGGCGATCTTCAGGTCGTGCGGAATGGTCTGCGCGACCTCGAAGACCTCCTTGTCCAGGAAGGGCACCCGCAGTTCCAGGGAGTTGGCCATGTTGATCTTGTCGGCCTTGACCAGGATGTCCCCGCGCATCCACGTGAACAGGTCCAGGTGCTGCATGCGGGCCACCGGGTCCATGTGGGTCGACTGTGCGTAGATCGGGGCGGTGACCTCCTTGTGGTCCCACTCCTCCTTCGCCCAGGGCAGAACCCGCTGGAGCTGCTCGAAGTTGAAGGAGCGGGCGTTGCCGTAATAACGCTCCTCCATGGTCATGGAACCACGCTCGAGCAGCGACTTTCCCTTCATGCCGTCGGGCAGGACGCGGGACAGGCGACCGAGGCCGCGACGCAGCGGGGTGGGGACCTTCTCGAAGGGCGCCAGCGACAGCGGCTCCTTATAGATGGTGTAGCCGCCGAAGAGCTCGTCGGCGCCTTCACCGGACAGGACGACCTTGACGTGCTTCCGGGCCTCCTGTGCCACGAAGTACAGGGGAACGAGGGAGGGGTCGGCGACGGGATCGTCCAGGTACCACATGATCTTCGGGATGGCGCCGGCGTATTCCTCGGGGGAGACGACCTTGACGATGTGCTCGACGCCGATCGCCGCGGCCGATTCGGCGGCGACGTCGACCTCGGAGTAGCCCTCCCGCTCGAAACCGGTGGTGAAGGTCAGCAGGTTCGGGTTGTGGCGCTTGGCCAGGGTGGCGATCGCGGTGGAGTCGATGCCGCCGGAGAGGAAGGAACCCACCGTGACGTCGGCACGCATGTGCTTCTCGACGGAATCCTCCAGGGCCCGGGCGATGCGGTCGAAGAGGTCCTGCTCGGACCCCTTGGCCACGGGGGTCACCTCGAAGCTGGGCTTGAAGTAGCGCTTGGCAACCACCTCGTCGCCGGCGCGGAGGGTGGCGGTACAGCCGGACTCCAGGCGGCGGATCCCGGTGTGGAGGGACTCCGGCTCGGGCACGTACTGGAGGTCCACGTAATGCTCGATGGCGCGTCGATCAAGTTCCAGGCCTAGACCCAGCTCGGGCGCCATTTCCAGGATGGACTTCTTTTCCGAGGAGAACACCGTGCCTGCGGGGGTGGTGGCGTAGAACAACGGCTTGATGCCGAACTGATCACGGCCCACAAAAAGAAGCTTCTCCTGGGTGTCCCAGATGGCGAAGGCGAACATGCCGCGCAGGTGCTCGACGACGTCCTCTCCCCAGTGGTGGTATCCCACGACGATGGTCTCGGAGTCGCCCTGCGTCCGGAAGTCGTGACCGGCACCGGAGAGTTCCTCGCGGAGTTCGACGTAGTTGTAGATCTCGCCGTTGAAGATCAGGGCGTAGCGCTCCGGGTTATCCTCCGGACCCCACACCAGCGGCTGGTGGGAGTGTTCCAGGTCGACGATCGACAGGCGGTTGAAGCCGAAGATGGCGTCCGCGTCGTGCCAGGTGCCGGCCTCGTCCGGGCCGCGGTGGCGCATGCACGGGAGTGCCCGGGTGACGGCGTCGACGAAGGTGTCAGCGTCGCCGCCGGCGGTGAGCATGCCAAGAAAGCCGCACATGTGGAAATGTTCTCCTCTATATAACGGGAAGTGGCGCTGGCGTCGTCAGCGTCGTTGCAGTATCCGGTCCTACGATACGGCCCGCGGGCACGGGGAGGCCACACCGGCACGTGGTTCGGGCGTGAATGGAAAGCGAAACCGCACGCGGTAGGGGAGGGGGTGAAAAGTCTCCCCTAACGGGTGGGAACTTTCGGATGATGCAGCGTAGCGGCCATTGTGAATTGGGTTACACCCGGGTCTGGGGGGCCTCGACCGACATTCGCTGGTTACCGCACATGGGCTGTAACATCCGGGGTACTTCGAGGGATACCGGTGCAAACCGGCGAATCCGGGGAGGGCGGAAACAGTGTGGACGACCTCCATGGATGAACTATCCTGCTTAGTTAGGAATGCTTAAACCAGTGTTCAAGGATCTAGTGTGGACAGGAAGGCAGACATACGTGGAACAGCGTAAAAAACGCGGCTTCGCCCGTAAGGCGGGTCTCGGCGGTGTGATGGCGCTCGGCGGCCTCGCCCTCGCCGGTTGCGACGTCGCTCCCCCGGAGGGCGTCAGCAGGATTCTCGACATGGGCTGGCCGGACGGGATCACTCCCGAGGCAACCTCCATGTACAACTTCTGGGTCTGGGTCTGGGTTGTCGCCTGGATCATCGGCATCATCATGTGGGCGCTCATGCTCACCGCCATCTTCAGCTGGAGCGCCAAGAAGGCCGAGAAGAATGGGAAGGGCGAGTTCCCGAAGCAGCTGCAGTACAACGTTCCTCTCGAGCTTGTCCTGACCATCATGCCGATCATCATCGTCATGGGCCTGTTCTTCTTCACGGTGCAGACCCAGCAGAAGGTCACGGCGCTGGACAAGGATCCGGACGTCACGGTTGATGTCACGGCCTTCCAGTGGAACTGGAAGTTCGGCTACCAGAACGTCTCCGCCGAGCTGAGCCCGACCGGCTCCGAGTACAACGGCAGCGACACCGAGCGTCAGGACCTGGCGGACACCACCAGGCTGGACGACCCGGAGCTGGTCGACAACCCGAACCCGATCCACGGTATGTCCAAGGGTGACCAGTCCTACCTCCACTTCAACCAGATCGAAACCCTCGGCTCCACCGAAGAGGTTCCGGTCCTGGTCCTTCCGACCAACACCCCGATTGAGTTCCAGCTCGCCTCCGGCGACGTGGCCCACTCCTTCTGGATCCCGGAGTTCCTGTTCAAGCGTGACGCCTTCGCTCACCCGGAGGCCAACCAGCAGCAGCGTGCATTCCAGATCGAGGCCATCGAGGAGGAGGGTGCTTTCGTCGGACGCTGTGCCGAGATGTGTGGCACCTACCACGCCATGATGAACTTCGAGCTGCGCGCTGTCTCCCCGGAGGCGTTCCAGGATTACCTGCAGTTCCGTATCGACAACCCGGACGCCCCGAACGCTGAGGCCCTGGCATCGATCGGCGAGGCTCCCTACGCCACCTCGACCCACCCGTTCAACTCGTCCCGTCAGACCCGCGACGGCGAGAACTTCGTCGACAACAGCGCCAACATCTAAGCGAGGAGTTTAGCAATGAAGTCGAGCTCTAAACTGCTGTACGGCATCGCAGTCTTTCTTGGATTGATGGCCGTCATTTACATCGTCGGCACCGGTTTCGTCCAGGACGACGCCAACCGTGGCGGTACGGAATGGGTCGGCGTCGTCGCCCTGGTCCTGTCCACCGCGCTGGCTGTCATGCTCGGTGTCTACCTTCACTTCACCGACTCCCGTGCTGACGTCCTTCCCGAAGACTGGGAAGAGGCTGAGGTCGAGGACAAGGCCGGTATCCTCGGTTTCTTCTCCCCGGGCTCCATCTACCCGGCCTGGATGGCCGGCGCCGTCGGCCTGCTGGGCCTGGGCATCGCCTTCTGGCACTTCTGGCTGATGGCCCTGGGTGCTGTTCTGCTGATCTGGGGTTCCTACCGCCTGAACATGCAGTACGGCATGCCCAAGGAAGCCCACTAGCTTTCTGCACGGTCTGATCTGCCACACACATCTCGATTGAGGCACCTGTCCCCCCCCCGGGGCAGGTGCCTCGTCGTTTTTCCGCCCGCACGTGCTTCCCGACGTCGCATTCGGCTGCGGCGTCGGGAAGCGGCCCGGGGGCGGAAACCCCTGCTCACAGGGGGTCAACCGAAAGTTTGAGAACCAGGTTTCCGGGCGGACGGGGCTGTGATTTAGCTCTCTCAACCCTTGTGGCGGTTCTTGCCTTTCCGGCGCGGGAATCGGGTATCGTTGGGCCGTAGAAATGTCGCTCAGGGGAGAGCGGCGGGGTCGGGGGAGATGACCTGCGGGAATGTCAGGTCGGATGGCGTTGGCTGAAAGTTCCCGGAGAATCGCAAAAGTTTCACGGAATCTCCCGCTCCACTAAAACCGCAGGTGATATTCCTATTTGCCACCCAAGAGCGGGGGGAGATGAAGTGACTTCCGCCTTCTGAGCCGTCATACTGTTCAGCGTGACGAGCGCAGTTTCAAACTCAGGTATGGCAGCACCACAGCGTGTTCCCGCACTGAACCGCCCCAACATGGTCAGTGTCGGCACGATTGTGTTCCTGTCTCAGGAATTGATGTTCTTCGCCGGACTCTTCGCGATGTATTTCACGTCGCGTGCGAACGGCCTGGCAGGCGACTGGAGCGAACAGACAGCCAATCTCAATGTCCTGTTCGGTTTCATCATCACGACCATTCTGGTCGCCTCCTCGGTTACCTCGCAGTTCGGCGTCTTTGCAGCAGAAAGGGGTGACGTTTTCGGTCTTCGTCGTTGGTACCTCATTACCGTGGCTCTGGCAGTCGGCTTCCTCGGCTTCCTGGCATTTGAGTGGTATGAGCTGATCATTCACGGCGTGACCATCCAGTCGAGTGTCTTCGGCTCAGTTTTCTACATCATCACGGGCTTCCACGCGGCACACGTGACGGCAGGTGTCATCGCCTTCATCGTCGTGCTTCGTCGAGTGACCAAGTCAAAGTTCACGCCGGCACAGGCCACCGCCGCCATGGCAGTGTCCTACTACTGGCACTTCGTCGATGTCATCTGGGTCGGCGTGTTCATCACGCTCTACCTTGTCCAGTAGGCCGTAGCCTGCCGAGCAATCGGCCTGCAGCCATTCACTTTCCGTAACCGAATTTTCAAGAGGAAAATGATGGATACCAATCCGAACATTGCCGCAGGCGACGACTCCGTGTCGTCGACCTCGGCCAAGAAGGCCCGGGGTCGCCGCAAGATGCGTCGTACCTTCGTGGGTGCCTTCGCGCTTACCCTCGGGCTCACCGGTGCAGGCGTTCTCGCCACCGCGCTGACCCCGGACGCACAGGTCGCCACCGCGCAGCGTGATGATCAGGCACTGATCCAGGAGGGCAAGGACCTCTACGACATGGCCTGCATCACCTGTCACGGCGCCAACCTGCAGGGTGTCCAGGACCGCGGTCCCTCACTGATCGGCGTCGGCGAGGGTGCGGTCTACTTCCAGGTCCACTCCGGCCGCATGCCGATGATGTCCAACGACGCCCAGGCTGAGCGCAAGGCACCGCGCTACACCGAGGCACAGTCGCTGGCCATGGCCGCGTTCGTGGCGGCCAACGGTGGCGGCCCCGAGCTCGTGTACAACGAGGACGGCACCATCGCCATGGAGGAACTCCGTGGCAAGAACTACAACGGCATGATCGACGCTCAGGACATCGCCCGCGGTGGCGAGCTCTTCCGTCTGAACTGCGCCTCCTGCCACGGCTTCACCGGCGGTGGCGGCGCGCTGTCATCCGGCAAGTACGCCCCGCCGCTCGATCCGGCGAACGAGCAGGAGATCTACCAGGCCATGCTCACGGGTCCGCAGAACATGCCCAAGTTCTCCGATCGTCAGCTCTCCGCGGATGAGAAGAAGGACATTATCGCCTTCATCAAGGCCACGAAGGAGACTCCGTCTCCGGGTGGCTGGGGCCTCGGCGGCCTCGGCCCGGTGTCTGAGGGTATGGCCATGTGGTTCATCGGCATCACCGTTCTCGGTGCCGCCGCTATGTGGATTGGATCGCGTTCATGAGCAACGAAGTGAAGAAGAACTACACCACCCAGCAACTCAACGCGATGAGCAACGATGAGCTCGCGCGTCTGGGTACCGAGCTGGACGACGTCACCGTCGCGTACCGCAAGGAGCGCTTCCCGGTCCCGAACGATCCGGCAGAGAAGCGCGCCGAGCGTGCAGTGATGATCTGGCTGGTCCTCGGCATCATCGCGGCCGTCGCCTTCCTCGGCGTCTACATCTTCTGGCCGTGGGAGTTCAAGAACCTCGGTGAGGAAGGCCATATCTTCCACACCCTCTACACCCCGCTGCTGGGCCTGACCTCGGGTCTCTCCATCCTGGGTCTGGGTATGGCGGTCGTCCTCTACGTGAAGACCATCGTGCCCGAGGAGATCTCGGTCCAGCGTCGTCATGACGGTCCCTCCTCCGAGGTCGACCGCCGTACGCTGACCGCGCTGCTCAATGACTCCTGGACCACCTCGACCCTGGGCCGCCGCAAGGCTCTGCAGGGTCTGCTCGGTGGAGCCGGCATTCTGGCGGGCCTGATCGTCGTCGCCCCGCTGGGCGGCATGATCAAGAACCCGTGGAAGCGTGGCGAGCTGAACGTCATGGGTGACGGCACCCTGTGGACCTCCGGTTGGACCCTCCATGAGGAGGGCGTCAAGCTCTACCTCGGTCGGGACACCGGCGCCATCGCCGAGCAGCACACCGGTGAAACCGGCAGCCACTGGGTCACCACCGGCGTCTCCCGCCTCGTGCGTGTCCGTCCGGAGGATCTGGACGCCGGCGCAATGGAGACCGTCTACCCGCTTCCGGCCTCCTACGTCAACGACGGGGACCTCTACAACCCCGAGAGCGACGTCTACGAGAGCCAGATGCACTCGCTGCACGGTCCGCGTAACTCCGTCATGTTGATCCGTCTGCGCAGCGCCGATGCCGCAAAGGCCGTCGAGCGTGCCGGCCAGGAGGATTTCCACTACGGCGACTACTACGCGTACTCCAAGATCTGCACGCACATCGGCTGCCCGACCTCGCTCTTCGAGGCTCAGACCAACCGGATCCTGTGCCCGTGCCACCAGTCGCAGTTTGATGCACTCCAGTACGGCAAGCCGATCTTCGGCCCCGCCGCACGTGCTCTGCCGCAGCTGCCGATCGAAGTCGATGAAGAGGGTTACCTCGTCGCCAAGGGCAATTTCATTGAGCCCGTTGGCCCTGCATTCTGGGAGCGTAGGTCTTAATGAGCACTAAAATGGCCAAAATCGGCAACAACATTGATTCCCGTTACACGGTGGCGGGACTGCTGCGCCCGCAGCTGAACAAGGTCTTCCCGTCCCACTGGTCCTTCATGCTGGGTGAGATGGCGCTGTACAGCTTCATCATCCTGCTGCTGACCGGTGTCTACCTGGCACTGTTCTTCGACCCCTCGATCACCAAGGTGATCTACGACGGCGCCTACCTGCCGCTCAACGGCGTCGAAATGTCCCGCGCCTATGCCACCGCGCTGGACATCTCCTTCGAGGTCCGCGGCGGACTCTTCGTCCGCCAGATGCACCACTGGGCCGCGCTGATGTTCATGATGTCCATGGTCGCGCACATGTTGCGTGTCTTCTTCACCGGTGCGTTCCGACGCCCGCGTGAGGCCAACTGGATCATCGGCTCCACCCTGCTGATCCTGGGCATGGCCGAGGGCTTCATGGGTTACTCCCTCCCGGATGACCTGCTCTCCGGCGTCGGCCTCCGCATCATGTCCGCCATCATCGTCGGTCTGCCGATCATCGGCACCTGGCTGCACTGGCTGATCTTCGGCGGCGACTTCCCGTCCGATCTGATGCTGGACCGCTTCTACATCGCTCACGTGCTCATCCTGCCGGGTATCATCCTCGGCCTGATCGCCGCGCACCTCGCCCTGGTCTGGTACCAGAAGCACACCCAGTTCCCGGGTGCCGGCCGCACCGAGAACAACGTCGTCGGCATCCGCATCATGCCGGTGTTCGCCACCAAGGCGATCGGCTTCGGTCTGCTGACCGCCGCTGTGCTCGCCCTGATGTCCGGTCTGACCACGATCAACGCGATCTGGAACCTCGGCCCGTACAACCCGTCACAGGTGTCCGCCGGTTCCCAGCCTGACGTCTACATGCTGTGGACTGACGGTGTCGCACGAATCATGCCGGCGTGGGAGCTCTACCTGGGCAACTACACCATCCCCTCCGCCTTCTGGGTCGCCCTGGTGGCCGGTCTGATGGTTGTGCTGCTGTTCGCCTACCCGTGGATCGAGAAGCATGCCAGCGGTGACGACCTCCACCACAACCTGCTGCAGCGTCCGCGCGACGTCCCGGTTCGCACCGGCATCGGCGCGATGGCGATCACCTTCTTCATGCTGGTCACCATCTCCGGTGGTAACGACCATATCGCCCACTTCTTCCAGATCTCGCTCAACGCGATGACCTGGTTCGGTCGAATCGGTGTCCTGCTCCTGCCGCCGCTGGCGTACTGGATCACCCACCGCATCTGTGTCGGCCTCCAGCGCTCTGACCGTGCGGTCCTTGAGCACGGTATCGAGACCGGCGTCATCAAGCAGATGCCGAACGGCGCCTTCGTGGAGATCCACCAGCCGCTCGGCCCGGTGGACGAGCACGGTCACCCGATCCCGCTGGCCTACGCCGGCGCCCGGGTTCCGAAGCAGATGAACGAGTTCGGCTACGCGGACCGCATCGCCCGCGGTTCCCTCCTCAAGGCTGACGAGCAGCGTTACACCGACGCAGCCGTCGACACCGCCCACGCCAACGAGCGTGAGGAGAAGGCCATGCTGGAGAACCTCCAGGAGGCCAACCGCGCCAGGGACCGTGAGGCCGGGCTGCTCGACTAGCCCACCTGCCTGCTGTCACTGCGCTCACGAGCGACGCCCCGTCTCCCCAGTACCTGGGGGAGGCGGGGTTTCGCGCGTGCGCGGTCGCTGGAGGGCCGCTGGAAGGCCGCGCCCCCTGGGTGAGGTTGTCACTTCCATTCCGGGGTGTCGGGGGCGAACCTGCGCCCTTCCTGGACGTGTTGACGCCCCCGTGAAGGCCCCGGGGGGAGTCGTCGGCGGTGTGGCGGAAACGGGCCGTGCGGGCCCGGTCTTCCGGATCGTGATGCACATCACTCGAAATGTCTCATGTGTGCCAGCTCGCCATTGCTGTGTTTTTCATGTACGGCCTCGCAGTTTCCTGAACGTCGACAAAGAGTGTGGTCACGGGTGGGTAACGGGGGGTCTGGTTCGATGGCTCGGCCGCTTTATTCGAAAATCTCCTGGGAGCCCGCTCGGCGGCTCCCTGTGGATAACGTCCCGGTAACGCCCTCCCTCCGAGGTCGGGCATTGGACATTGTTCGTTGCGGTTTCGTAACCTGATCGAGACATTGCGGTACTTCGACAGGAAGTCACCGAATGACTGAACTGAAAATTAAGCCGAATCCCTTCAACGGGAACCGGGGAACCGACCAGCTTCATCTGGGGTACATCCTCCGCAAGAGCGTCCCGCACCAAGGTGTGGGGCGTGGAGCGGGGGAGGGAAGCTTCCGTACATCCCAACCCGACAGCTAACCCGGTAGGCACACTGGAAGATTTGGAGAACCATTCGTGGCTCAGCACCGTCGCCTCAGCAAGTCCCTCACCCGTCGTCTCGCAACTGCCTCGGCAGTTGTCGTGGGTGCCACCGTCATGGCCCCGGCAGTCGCCAACGCGGTCGAGGTGGTAGTGCCGAACACCGGCTTCAGCGTGAACGTCCCGGGTCTGGAGAACGTCCAGGGCCTGGAGACTGTGCCGAACGTGGAGCAGTTCGTCCCGTCCCTCCAGCAGTCCGCAAACAGCTACGTCTCCACCCCTGCGCCGGCCCCGGCCGTGACCGCCGCCCCGGCCGCCTCCTCCAGCGGCCAGGCCATCGTCGACGCCGTCCGCTCCAAGGTCGGTGCCCCGTACGCCTGGGGTGCCACCGGACCGGGCGCCTTCGACTGCTCCGGCCTCACCTCCTGGGCCTACCAGCAGGCCGGCAAGTCCATCCCGCGTACCTCCCAGGCCCAGGCGGCCCAGGGCCAGCAGATTCCGCTGGACCAGCTGCAGCCGGGTGACATCATCGCCTACTACGGTGGCGCCACCCATGTCGGCATCTACGCCGGCAACGGCATGATCATCGACGCCCTGAACTCCGGAACCCCGGTCGGCGAGCGTCCGCTGCACTTCCAGCCGATCCACTCCGCGGTCCGTTTCTGAGCGAACTGCTGCCCTGCCCGCGTTCCCGGTCTCAACCGGGGGTGCGGGCATCGTGCTTTCCCCGACGGGAATGTCACGTGCGACACAGTTGTCCCGACACCTGGACCCCGACCGTCCCGGACCGCCCCCGATGCCTATAGTTGTGCCTGACTTCACTGGCAACCTTTCTCTGAGAGATCCTCCCTTGCGCCTCCACCCGGCCCCCACGCACCGACTCCGTAGGACGACCGCCGCCATCCTGGGGGCGGTCATGCTCACCACCGCAATCACTGCTCCCGCCCACGCCGAAGACATCGACACCCTCATCGCCACGATGGAAGAGGTCTCCCACGAGGCCACCGCCACCAGTGAGGAGGTCAAGCAGCTGCAGACCGAGATCGAGGACGGGTACGGCCGCATCGACGGGCTGCGTGCCGACGCCGAGGCGGCACAGCAGCGTGCCCAGGCCGCCCGCTCAGCCGAGCAGGACCACCAGCAGGAGGTCGACGGCCTCGCGGGGGCGAAGTACCGCGGGCTCATGATTGATCCGGTGACCAACGCCATCGCGGCAGCCACTCCGCAGAATGCCATCGACCGTGCGGCCTACCTGGCGACGCTGACGAGGAACACGGAACGCGCCGTGGAGAAGCTCTCGGACGCGACCGCCGAGGCAGGCCGGTCGCACACCGACGCGGCACGGATGCTGGCTGAGGCCGCCTTCCAGCAGTCGCAGCTGGAGAACCGTCACCGCGAGCTGGCGGAGGAGCAGCAGTCCCTCGAGGTCCGCATCCGGGAGATCGAGGAGAGGGTGTCCGCGCTCGACGCGGAGGCGCGTGCGGCGTGGGAGAACAAGAACAACCCGCTGGAGCCCATCATGTCCGGCGCCGATTCCGGGGCAGTGCCCGCCGCTCTGGGAAAGCTCGGCTCACCCTACGGCTGGGGCGCGGCGGGGCCGGACCAGTTCGACTGCTCGGGCCTGATGCTCTGGGCCTACCAGCAGCAGGGCAAGACCATCCCGCGCACCTCGCAGGCGCAGCTGGCCGGCGGCACCCAGGTGTCGCGGGCGGATCTCCAGCCGGGCGACATCGTCGGCTACTATCCCGGCGTCACCCACGTGGGCATGTACATCGGAAACGGTCAGCTGGTGCACGCATCCGACTACGGCATTCCGGTCCAGGTCGTGTCCGTGGACTCGATGCCCTGGGCAGGGGCAGTACGCTACTGACACATGTCACGGACTCTGCTGATCACCAACGACTTTCCGCCCACGGTCGGCGGCATCCAGTCCTACCTCCGGGACTTCGTGGACACGCTCGACCCGGCGCAGGTCGTGGTCTTCGCCTCCACGCAGGACGCTGAGGCGGCGGCGGCCCATGACGCTGAACTCCCGTACCAGGTGATCCGCTGGCCGCGCCGCATCATGCTGCCCACCCCGGCCACCACCCGGGCGATGACACAGATCATCCGCGACCTGGACATCGACACGGCATGGTTCGGCGCCGCCGCCCCGCTGGCGCTGATGGGGGCCGCCGCCCGCCGGGCTGGAGCGACCCGGGTCATCGCGAGCACCCACGGCCATGAGGTCGGCTGGTCCATGCTGCCCGGCGCCCGACAGGTTCTGCGCCGCATCGGCGACACCGCCGATGTGGTCACCTACATCTCCGACTACACGCTGCGCCGCTTCCGACCCGCCTTCGGCACCCGCCCACATTTCGCGCATCTGCCCTCCGGCGTGGACACCGACTGGTTCCACCCCGACACGGCATCTGAACGCGAGTCCACCCGCCGCAGGTTCAATCTGGGCGACGGGCCCCTGGTGGTGTGCATCTCCCGCCTGGTGCCGCGCAAGGGCCAGGACCAGCTCATCCGGGCATGGCGGACCGTGCTGCGCTCGCACCCGGCCGCGCGGCTGGTCATCGTGGGCTCGGGCTCCTACGGGCGCACACTGCGGAAACTCGCGGCACCGCTTTCCGACGCCGTCGTCTTCACCGGGCCGCTGCCCTCCCCGGACCTGCGGGCGGTGCTGGCGGCGGCCGACGTCTTCGCCATGCCGGCCCGGACGCGTGGCAGGGGGCTGGACGTCGAGGGCCTGGGAATCGTCTACCTGGAGGCGCAGGCCTGCGGCGTCCCGGTCGTGGCCGGCGACTCCGGCGGCGCTCCGGAGACGGTGACCCCGCAGACCGGGATCGTCGTCGACGGCCGTGACGTCGAGGAACTCGCGGCCGCCCTCGTCCGGCTGCTCGACGACCCGCAGTTGAGGGCGGCGATGGGACAGGAGGGGCGTCGACACGCGACAGAGCGCTGGACCTGGGAGATCATGGGCGCGCGCCTGCGGGAACTGGTTACGTCTGTGTAAGCGGATATACTTCCCGAATTGGATTCGACTCGACCCCCAAGGTGGTGCCATGGACCTCGCCGATCCCCGTCCGACGGTGGGTTTCGACATCGGCGGCACCCACTGCCGGGCAGCGGTGGTGACGGCCGCGGGTGAAGTCATCGACTCCCTGAGCACCGCCACGCCGACCACCGTGGAGGCGCTCGAGGACACCATCGTCACCCTGCTGGACCAGCTGCGGGTCACCCATGATCCGGCAGCCGTGGGACTGGCGGTCGCCGGTTTCCTCGACCCGCAGCGGGAGACGGTGCGTTTCGCCCCGCACCTGCCGTGGCGCGACGCCCCGGTACGGGCCCGACTGGCGGAACGGATCGGCCTGCCCGTCACGTTGGAGCATGACGCCAACTCCGCGGCGTGGGGCGAGTACCGCTTCGGTGCGGCTCAGGGCGCGGGGACCTGGGTGTTCTTCGCCGTTGGCACCGGCATCGGCGCGACCCTCATGATCGACGGGGAGATCTTCCGCGGCGCCCACGGCACCGCCCCTGAGTTCGGCCACCTCACCGTGGTGCCGGGCGGCCGGGAGTGCGCGTGCGGCAAACGCGGCTGCCTGGAGCGTTACGCCTCGGGCACGGCCCTGCTGGACACGGCGAGTGAGCTCGCGACTTCCGCGGATGAGGGGCTCGGGCGGAGGGTCGCGGAGAAGCGGCACGAGGTGACGGGCACGGAGATCATGACCGCCGCCCGCGACGGCGACGCCACGGGTCTGGCCGTGCTGGCGAACTTCGCCGACTGGCTGGGCCAGGGGCTCGCGATGGTCACTGATGTGCTCGATCCCGAACTCATCCTGCTGGGTGGGGGAGTGTCGCTGGACGCGGACCTGTTCATCGACGCCGCCTGTGAGCGGATGGCCGGCGCGATCGTGGGCGCGGGACACCGGCCCCTACCGGTCGTGGGAACCGCGGAACTGGGCAACCACGCGGGTATGATCGGCGTGGCAGATCTGGCCCGCGGGCAGATGTGAGCGACGAGACGGGAAGAATCAGATGGAAAAGCAGCTGTACTGGATGTTCAAGAACGTTCTCATCGGCCCGTTCCTCCACGTGTGGAACCGGCCGAAGATGGAGGGCGGCGAGCACATCCCGGCCGAGGGCGCCGCGATCGTCGCCTCCACCCATCAGTCGGTGATGGACTCCTTCTTCCTCGCATTGATGATCCCGCGCCGTATCACCTACCCCGCCAAGTCCGAGTACTTCACCGCCCCGGGTCTGGTGGGAAGAATCCAGCGGTGGTTCTTTAACTCCATCGGACAGATCCCGGTGGATCGCAACGCCCCCGACGCCGGTGAGGCCACCCTCACCGCCACCCGCACAGTCCTGGAGAAGGGCGGCGTGCTGGGCATCTACCCCGAGGGCACCCGCTCCCCGGACGGTCGCCTCTACAAGGGACGTACCGGCATGGCGCGCATCGCGCTGGCGACCGACGCGCCGATCATCCCCCTCGCCATGATCGGCTCCCGCGAAGCCAACCCCATCGGCACCTGGATCCCCCGTCCGAAGAAGGTCCGCATGAAAGTGGGCCAGCCGATCGACGGCCGCGCCTACGTCGAGTCGCTCGGCATCGACCCTGATTCGCGTGAGGCGGCGCGCCCGCTGACCGACCACGTGATGGCCATCCTCGCCGAGCTCTCGGGTGAGCCCTACGTGGACATGTATGCCTCGGAGGTCAAGGCCTCCCTCGCCGCCGGTAAGGGTTACCCGCACGGCACTGAGCCGAAGTAGCGGTCTTGGTCGGCCCGTGGCTGACCTGTACGATCAACCGTTGGACTTCACCGGACCCCCGGCGGGATGTCCCACGCCGCACGGAGGGGATGAGGTGGACACGTGACTGCACCCGGCACCCGGATGCGCTGGCCTGACGTGGCCAGGGGACTGTCGATTCTCGGCGTGGTTCTGCTCCACGTCAGCCTGGCCGTGCCCGAGGGCATGGAGACGGTCGTGGCCCAGGCCAACCGCATCCTCGACCCCCTGCGTATGCCGCTGTTCTTCATGGTCAGCGGCTTCTTCTCCGCGAAGGTCTTCGGCTTCACGTTCAAGGATCTCCTCCTGCGCAGACTGTGGTTCTTCCTCGTGCCGTACCTGGTGTGGGTGCCCGTTGAGTTGTGGTTCAAGTTCCGCGAATGGAACATGTTCAACGACCGTCCCATGCCCGGGGTGGAGAAGTATCTCGAGCACATCATCGAGGGCCGGAACATGTACTGGTTCCTCTATGCCCTGGTGATCTTCAACATCGTGCTGTGGGCCACCCGGAAGCTGCCGTGGTGGGCGGGCATCCTCGTCGGGTTCGCTCCCATCCTCATCCTGCCGCTGCATGCGGACCAGCACATGATCGGCAAGGCGGTGCTGTACCTGCCGGCGTTCCTGCTGGGCGCGCACCTGCGTCATCACATCCGGGACTTCTCCGGGGCAGCGACCGGCCTGCGTAACCTGACGCGGGGAACGCTGCTGTATGCGACCGGATTCACGCTGGCCGCCGTCTGGGCGTGGGTGAACACGGTGACGGACGTGTCATTGCCCTGGTTGCTGCCGGGTGCGGACACCGTCGGCTACGTCGACCTGCGACTGATCGTCAATGCGGTCGTGCAGCTGCTCATGCTGCCCATGGCGGTGATCGTGGCGGTGCTGCTGGGCCGGATCCCGGTGATCTCGGACATCCTCTGCTTCCTCGGCCGTCACACCCTGGTCATCTACCTGGGCCACCCCATCGCGCTGACGGTGCTCTACCACTACAACATGCGCGGCCTCGAGCTGCCGATCGCCCGCGGAGCCGGGAACGTGCTGCACGATACTGCATTGTGGATGATCGTCGGCATGGTCATCTCCGCCATCGGCGCGTTCGGGCTGTGGCTGGTCACCCGTATCCCTTACCTGCGATGGTCCGTCATGCCGCCGTTGCTCCGGCGGGCCCCCCGGCAGGCTGTGGTGTTCAACCGCGCCGAGGATCTGCGGCCGGCACCGGTCGATTAGTCCTCTTCTTCTCGACGGCCCACCGGCACCAGCACCTGCGGCACGATCACCGCGGCCACCACGACCGCCAGGACGACCACGAGGTAGGAGTTGCCCGCCACGTGCGCCCACCACGACCAGCCGTATTCCCGGCCGTAGTCGTTGGGCAGCAGCCAGTGCGGGGAGGAGAAGACAGCGGCGAAGATCAGCACGGCCAGAACCGCCGCCTGATTCCGTCGCTGCCAGGCCACCCCCAGCAGGGTCACGCCGAGGGGGATCAACCACACCCAGTGGTGCGACCAGGACACCGGGGAGCACACCAGCGCCACCGTGGAGGCCAGCAGCACCACACCGATCGGCTGCCCGTAGCGCTGTACCCGCAGCATCGCCGCGATGATCAGACCCAGGCACGCGAAGACCAGAACGAGCCACACGGCGGTGGGGGCCTGCTCGCCGGGTTCCACGAGTCGGGCCAGCAGCCCGCGGATCGACTGGTTCGAGGAGTAGGCCTCATTGCCGATCCGCCCGGTGTCGGTCAGGGTGTTCAACCAGTAGGTCAGTGAGGTGTCCAGGCTGAAAGCTGCGGCCGCCAGGGTGAAGCCCACGCCCGCGAGGAACGTGATCGCGGCGGAGCGCCACTGCCGCTGCACCAGGAAGACCAGGATGAACACCGCGGGAGTCAGCTTGATGGCCGCCGCCAGACCGATGAGCACACCCCGGGGCATAAGCGGCCGACGGGTGAGAGTGTCGGCGAGCACCAACGCCATGAGGATGATGTTGATCTGACCGAATGCAAGGGTCTCCCGGACCGGCTCGGCCACCAGAGCCAGCGGCAGCAGCCAGGTGGCGAGCACCCGGTGATCGGCGTCGGCCAGGGTGGGGAACACGTGCCGCAGCACAATGGTCAGGCACCACCCCAGCAGGACCGCGGACAGCAGTGTCCACCCGACGAGTGCCACACCGTAGGGCACCAGCGCCAGGGGGATGAACAGGATCGCGGCCAGCGGGGGATAGGTGAACGGCAGCTCGATGCCGCCGACCTGGTAGCTGCGCGTGTAGAGATTGTCGCTTGCCAGGAACGCCCTGGCGCCCTGGCGGTAGACGTCGATGTCGATCGCGTAGCGCAGCGAGGGCCCGGAGTCGATCAACCAGGGAAGCAACGCGGCCGTGGACGCCAGAATCGCCAGGATCACCCCGATCCGGTGGTGGGGGAGGGTGAACCGCGGGGCGGCGGGGGAGGAGACGCTGATCGACTGCACGCCATGACTATATCGGGAGCCGGCACGACCCCTTCGCCGGACGCGTGGTTGCCACGCATTAGGCTGGTTCCCGACGCTGCCACCATTTGTGGGGTGCCAGACATACTGCCGGAAGGGACGTGCGCGCAATGCGCTACTTCTACGACACCGAGTTCATCGAGGACGGCCGGACCATCGAACTGGTCTCCATCGGCATAGTCGCGGAGGACGGTCGGGAATACTATGCCGTGTCCACGGACTTCGACCCGTCGAAGGCCAACGCATGGGTGCGGGAACACGTGCTGTCCAGGCTCCCCAACCCGGGTGATTCGGTGTGGAAGTCCCAGACCACCATCCGTGGAGAGGTGCTCGCCTTCCTCACGTCCCACAAATACGGCGACCCGGAGCTGTGGGCCTGGGTGGGGGCCTACGATCATGTGCTGCTCGCCCAGCTCTGGGGTGACATGACGACCCTCCCGCGCGCGATCCCGCGCTACACGCGCGAACTCAAGCAGTACTGGGAGTTCGCCGGCAAACCCCCGCTGCCGAAGAGCCCGGACGACACGCATGACGCGCTCATCGACGCCCGCCACAACCTGGAGAAGTTCCTGATCTGCGCCTCCGCCCTCCCGCTGGGTCAGGGCAATCGCGTCCTTCGCTGACGCTGGGGGGTTACAGGACTGGACACCCGTGCTATGAATATGGGTGTGAGTTGGACTGTTGACATCCCTAAAGAAGTTCTCCCCGATCTGCCGCCGCTCCCCGCGGGGCTGAATGAGCGATTCGAGGACGTGATCTCCCGGGAAGCCAGGCAGCAGCCCTCCTGGGACCGTGCCCAGGCGGAGAACGTCCGCAAGATCCTCGAGTCGGTGCCGCCGATCGTGGTGGCGCCCGAGGTCACCGAGCTGCGGCGTCAGCTCGCCGACGTCGCCAACGGCAAGGCGTTCCTCCTGCAGGGCGGTGACTGTGCCGAGACCTTCGAGTCCAACACTGAGCCGCACATCCGCGCCAACGTCAAGACCCTTCTGCAGATGGCCGTCGTCCTGACCTACGGCGCCTCCACCCCGGTGGTCAAGCTGGCCCGTATCGCCGGCCAGTACGCCAAGCCGCGTTCCCAGGACCTCGACGGCAACGGTCTGCCGAACTACCGCGGTGACATCGTCAACGGCGTCGACCCGACCCCGGAGGCACGTCGCCATGATCCGGCCCGTATGGTCCGCGCCTACGCGAACTCCTCGGCCGCGATGAATCTGGTCCGTGCCCTGACCTCCTCCGGTACCGCGGATCTCAACCGCGTGCACGAGTGGAACCAGGAGTTCGTCGCCCAGTCCCCGGCCGGGGCCCGGTATGAGGCACTGGCCAACGAGATCGAGGCGGGCCTGCGTTTCATGGAGGCCTGCGGCGTCAATGACGCGTCCCTGCGCACCTCCGACATCTACGCCTCCCACGAGGCACTGCTCGTCGACTACGAGCGTGCAATGCTTCGCCTCCATGAGGATGAGGACGGAAAGACCCGTCTCTACGACCTCTCGGCGCATCAGCTGTGGATCGGCGAACGCACCCGTGGTCTGGATGACTTCCACGTCAACTTCGCGGCGCTGATCTCCAACCCGGTGGGCCTCAAGATCGGTCCCTCCATCACGCCGGAGGAGGCCGTCGCCTACGCGCGCAAGCTGGATCCGGAGAAGGAGCCGGGCCGACTGACCATGGTCGCCCGCATGGGTTACGACAAGGTCCGTACCGCCCTCCCGCCCGTCATCGAGGCCGTCGAGGCCGCCGGACACAAGGTCATCTGGCAGTCCGACCCGATGCACGGCAACACCTTCACGGCGTCCAACGGTTACAAGACCCGTCACTTCGACAAGGTCATCGACGAGGTTCAGGGCTTCTTCGAGGTGCACCGCTCCCTGGGCACCCACCCAGGCGGTATCCACATCGAGCTCACGGGCGAGGATGTCACCGAGTGCCTCGGCGGCGCCATGGACATCACCGACGTCGACCTGCCGGGCCGCTACGAGTCAGCCTGTGACCCGCGCCTGAATACCCAGCAGTCCCTGGAGCTGGCCTTCCTGGTCGCCGAAATGCTCCGCAACTAGTTCCCGCTCGTCGACGCCGCGTCCCTCCCCGGAGGGACGCGGCGTTTCGTCGTTCCTAATCCCCCAACGTCAGCCGCACGGTCGAGTCGACCCGGGCGACGTCGCCGGCGGAAGGTCGCTGGCGGCTGATCACGCGGGTGTCGTCACGCTCGCGTGCGTTGGTGTCGAGTCCGACCCCCTCCAGCAACCCGCGCGCCTGGCCGACCGTCATGCCCACGACATCCGGGACGGTTACCCGGCCCGGCAGCGTGAGGGTGATCTCGGCGTCCTCGGGGTCGATGAGCTCACCGGCAGCGGGGCTGGTGCCCACCACCGTGCTGCCGGAGGCGCCGGTGGTGCCGTTGTCGCGTCGGGTGTCGGAGACGCTGAAACCGGCGGCCTCGAGCGTGGCGGTCGCGGTGGCCTCATCCATTCCGGAGACGTCCGGCACGGTCAGGGTGCTGGAGACCACCAGCGAGACCTCGTTGCCGCGGGTCAGCGTCGTACCGGGATCAGGTGAGACCGCGAGCACCCGGCCGGCGGGGGAGTCCTCGTCGTAGCGGCGATCCACGGCGGCGACGGTGAGGCCGAGCTCGGCGAGGCGTGCCTCGGCGTCGGCGAGCGGCAGGCCGATGACGGCCGGGACCTGAATGGGCTCCGGGCCGCGCGAGACATGCACCGTGACGGTTGTCCCGATGGGTACGGCCTCGCCGGCCGCCGGTTCCGTCCGGGCGACCCGGCCTTCCTCGACCTCGGCCGAGTAGACGGGTTCGCCGCTGGTGACCGTGAGAGTGCGTTCAGAGGCGGCCGCCTGGTATGCGAGGACATCCATGCCCTCGGCGGAAGGGACGGTGGGCATGCCCTGGGAGACCAGGATGGTGACCTCGCGGCCGCGGACCAGTTTCTCGCCGTCCGCGGGATCGGTGCCCGCACTCTGATCGGTGGGGACGTCGTCGCTGTAGACGATCCGGGTGACGGGGGTGAACCCGGCCTCCTCGACCGTGGCGACGGCGACGGCCCGGTCCATGCCCAGAACCTGGGGGATCTCACCGTAGCGACCGGACCCGAACCACCAGCCGCCCACGGCCACGGCTGTCGTGAGCATGGCGATGACGATGAGCCACACCACCAGCCCCACCCGGGAGCGGTTGCTCACGGGCTTGTCTGCCGGTGGCCGGGGTTCCTCGAACTCCTCGACGGCGTCCTCCGGGATCCGGGCGGGAACCGGGGGAAGGGCCTCGTGGATCCGTGTCTGCGCGATCTGCGGCACGGGAATCTCGGTGACCATGGTCGGCGGGCCGACGAGGTCGGTGATGTCGGTGGGCACCGCCGCCGCCCGGTGCGCCGCAGAGTTCCTGGGGACAGGGACGGAGAAGTCTGGCAGGGAGAGCTCGCCGGCGACGTCGTCGAGCGCGGCGAGGAACTCGGCGGCATCGGAGAAGCGGTCCTGCGGGTCCCGGGCCGTTGCCGTGGCGACCAGGGCGTCAATCAGGGAGGGCACGCCCCCGATCCGGGAGCTGGGCGCGGGGACATCGGCGGTGAGCCGCTTGTAGGCGTGGGCGAGCGGAGTGTCGCCGGAGAAGGGGACTGCGCCGGTGAGCAATTCGAACAGCACGATGCCCGCGGAATACACATCGGAGGCGGGTGTGATGTCCGTGCCGTCGACCTGTTCGGGTGAGAGGTAGGCGGCGGTGCCGATGATCTGGTTGGAGGAGGCGGTTGCGGCGCTGGCTAAGCGTACGAGGCCGAAATCAGCGAGTTTCACCCGGTGGTCACCGCTGATGAGGATGTTGTCCGGCTTGATGTCCCGGTGCACCAGCCCGGCCCTGTGCGCGGTGGACAGGCCGGTGAGCACCGCCCGCATCACCGCGGCGGCCGCGTGCGGCGGCATGGGGCCGCGCTCGGCCAGCAGCTCACGCAGGGTGCCGCCGGTGATCAGCTCCATGATGAGGAACAGGTGGTCGCCGTCGGAACCGAAGTCGTAGACGTTGACCAGGTTGGGATGCGTCAGCTGCGCCATGGCCCGGGCCTCCCGGCGGAAACGCTGCCGGAACACGGGGTCGGCGATGTACTTCTCATCCAGCACCTTCGCGGCGACGGCGCGGCCGAGCCGGAGATCGACGCAGCGGTAGACCATGGACATGCCACCACGTGCGATCGGGTGATCGATACGGTAACGGTCCTCGAGGAGATCTCCCACTGCCAGTTGAGCCATGCGAACAGTATGGTCCACAGGTCACCGCTCATGCCAACGCTGGCCGGCGCTAGAGTGGAGCACGTGAACGCGAAAGATATTTCCCTTGAGGCCCTGCTGGCTGATGAACCCATGCTCACCCTGCCGGAGACCGCCGAGCTTCTCGGCGTGGCGGTCACCCGGATCGACGACCTGCTGACCGCGAACAAACTCATCGCCCACGTTGTCGACGGCAAGCGGCACGTCCCGGCGGCGCTCTTCCGGAAGGACGAGCCCACGACCGGCAAGTTCGTGCCGGGCGTGATCATGCTCCTGACTGACGGCGGCTACTCGGACGCGGAGATCCTGCGGTTCCTGTTCACCGAGGACGAGACTCTGCCGGGTCGGCCGGTGGATGCGCTGCACGGTCAGCTGGCACGTGAGGTGCTGCGCCGGGCGCAGGCCATGGCCATCTGACGTCCTTCCCGAACACCCAGTCGGTGAGCACCCAGGCGAGGATGAACACACCGGCCATCCACCAGGTGTTGTAGAGCTGGTGGTTTCCGCTGCCGGTGAAGGCCAGTGTGACCACGGCTGAGCCGCCCACCGCCAGCCGCAGCACCCACGGGGGCGGGCCGGCCGTGCCGACCAGACTGATCACTGACGCGTAGTACCAGGGCAGCGTCACCGAGTTGAACACGAACGCCACCTGGTAGGCGGCCGCCGTTCCCGCGATGGCGCGGCGGTCGTCCTGCCGGAACAACCACCAGACGACGACCAGCCCGAGAAGCATGAGCGCCATTGAGATGGGCCGCAGGACGCCGAGCGCCACGTTGTAGTCGAAGTCGTCCCGGAACAGCTGAATGAAGGTGGTGACCACACCTGCGGCCAGCGAGGGCCACGCCAGGGGATTGATCACCTTCGAGTTGCCGGAGATCTCCGACAGCCAGCCCCACGAGGCCCCGGACAGGAACGTCACGGCGGAGACCACCGCGAGCGTCTCCAGGACGACGAAGAAGCCGGCGAGCAGGAATGCGGGCACCTTGTTGATCCTGGCCGCGTAGTGGCGGGTGGCCATCCAGACGACGAAGGGCAGGGCGATCGCGGCCGTGGCCTTGAGGGAGACCGCCACGGCGATGAGCGCCACGCCGAGCACGAAACGGCGGTCCAGGCAGGCCAGCAGGCCCACGCTGACCAGTCCGACCATGACGGATTCGTTGTGCATGCCGCCGACCATGTGCAGGATCATCACCGGGTTGGCCACTCCCAGCCACAGCGCCAGCACGGGATCGCCGCCGAGCCTGCGTGCGATACGCGGGACTGCCCATGCGATGGCGGCGAAACCCGCAACCGAGATCAGCTTGTACACGATCACCCCGGCGGTGACGCTGTCGCCGACGAGGCGGGTGACGCCCTCGCCGATCCACAGGTGGAGCGGTCCGTAGGGGGTGGTGGTGTTGCGCCAGTCATGGGACACCTCCAGCAGGAAGGGGCCCGGGTTGACGGCCGCGCCCTGGGTGTAGGGATTGAAACCGTCGCGGAGCATCGCGCCCTGCATGAGGTAGGAGTACACGTCACGCGAGAGCATCGGTGCCGCCGGGATGAGCGGCAGCACCCAGGCCCACATCGCGGTCCGCACGGTCCTTTCCCGCTTATCGACGTCCCGGTCGCCCTCCCGCAGCACATGCCTACGGCCGAGCACCGCCCAGCCGAGCAGGAGGAACACCACACCGGCCCAGAAGACGGTGTTGGAGATACCTGCTCCGCGGCCGTAGGCAAGGAAATCGAGGCCGACGGCCTCCAGGACACCCCCGCGGTTGCGTGTGGCGCCGCCGCCGAAGGAACCGAGCAGGAGGAGGAGGGAGCCGATGAGCCCCAGCGTGAGAGCGCCGGGCAGCCGGACGGTCATCAGAGACGGCGCGCTGTCGCGCGGTGCGCCAGATCAGTGAGGGTGGCGGTGACTTCCGGGGAGATGTCGGCGGTCTCAAGGTGGGCGATACCCGAGGTAGTCAGGGCGGTGATGCGCTCCTCGATCTCCTCGACGGCCCCTGTTTCAGCGATGATGTCGGCCAGGCGGGCGATCTCGCCTGCGTCCGACGTCGCACCGATTCCGGCCCGCAGCTCGGCTGCGGCGGCGGGGTCGCGGTCGTCGGCAAGCTTCAGGGCGGTGGCCAGGAGGACGGTGCGTTTGCCCTCCCGCAGATCATCGCCGGCGGGCTTGCCGGTGACGGCGGGATCGCCGTACACACCAAGCTGGTCGTCCCGCAGCTGGAAGGCGATGCCGATGTCGCGGCCGTAGCCCCGGAAGGCGTCGATCGTGATCTGGTCGGCGCCCGCGATCGCGGCACCCAGGTGGAGGGGGCGTTCGATGGTGTAGGCGGCGGTCTTGAAACGGTTGACCGAATCAGCCAGGCTGATGTCCTCTTCGGCGGTGGCCTCCAGGGAGATGTCGAGCAGCTGCCCGCCGAGCACCTCGGTGCGCATCGCGCGCCACGGTTCACGGGCCCGCTGCAGCGCCTCCACCGACAGGCCGGAGTCCTGGAGCATGTCCTCCGCCCACACCAGAGCCAGATCGCCGACCAGGATGGCCACCGACTCGCCAAAGTGGGCAGGGTCGCCGGACCAGTTGTTGGTACGGTGAGCCGCCTCAACGGCCCTGTGGACGGTCGGGTTGCCGCGCCGAGTGTCCGACGAGTCGATGATGTCGTCGTGGATCAGGGCGCAGGCCTGGATGAACTCCAGCGAGGCCGCCGCACGCAACACCGCCGCAGGATCCTCGGTGCTGTTGTCGAAACCGCCGCCACCGACAAAACCTGCCCACACGTAGAGGGGACGGATCCGCTTGCCGCCACCCAGGACGAAGTCCTCCAGGTGGGAGACTGCCTCTGTGACGGGGGCACCGATCGCAGAGACCTGGCTCCGGCGGGCGGTGACGAATCGGGAGAGTTCCTCACGGGCGGCGGCCGGGATCTGGTCGAGGGTCAACATTCGGAGGGCCTGGCTGCTCAATGTGGCTATCCTTCATCGGGGCGGTGAACTGTCCAGTCCACGATACCCAGGTGACTATCCGTCTGAGTCAAAGACAGCCGGCTTCTCCACCAGGCCCGGCAGCGGCAGGGGGGCGGACAGGACGGCAAAGGGGCGGGAATCCCCGTCGAACTGGAAGTTGCGCAGCTCGTCGCGGAAACCCATGGAGCGGTAGAGGGAGAAGGCGTTGTTGGCCTCGTCCTCGACCTCCGGGGTGGACAGCAGCGCATGAGCTGCGGGGACGAGCCACAGCAGCTTGGAGAGCAGCAGCCGGCCGATCCCTTTGCCCTGGTGCGCCGGATCGACGTGAATCTCGGCGACCTCAAAGTAGTTGCGCATGAGCACGGCCTGCCGGGTGTCCGGTCCGCCGGCGGCCCGGAAGCCGCGGCGGACCTGGCGGTCCCACCACAGGTCGGGCGCGCCGAGGTAGCCGTACGCCAGTCCGAGGAGAGTGTCGCCTTCGAAGGCGGTGAGTGCGGTGAATCCCGGCTGAACGATCTCGTGGCGCCAGACCTCGACACGACCTGCCCGAATGCTCGGGTCATAGCCCATCGCCTCTATGTAGAGGTCGACGAGCTGTGGGGCCAACACGGCAAATTCGGGACCGGACAACCGGCGGATCTCGATGGTCACGCCTCCACTGAACCACGAACTGCCGGTGTGGTGGGGGAAAACGCAGTTCCGCGCCTGGTGCCGGGCCTCGAACGGAAGGCCGGAGGGGAGGGCAGGAAGATGCACCACAACCGTTGACGTGTTCGAATGACTGTTCTACGATTGAGGTGTGGTGTTCCGGGCCGCTTCTAAGGTGAGGGCCACACGCAGGAAAGAGGGTCGGAAACGTGAAGGAAGGAGTTGGCCCCGATGGCACAGATCATTTCCGCTACCACCAGGTTCTCGGGGGCGGGCACGCACCGGGCCGACTTCATCTTCAAGGCCCGTGCCCTTCTCGCCCAGGCCGTGGAATATCGGGCGGGCGGAAAGTGGGATCTGGCGCTCGAGGCCGCCTATCAGGCCGCGTTGAGGTCTGCGGGGGCGAGGATCTCCGCGTCGGCGGTGTCGGGAAAGCGTCGCCGCCCCACCAGCGCGTGGGACCAGCTCCGGCTCGTTGATGCGGATGGTGAACGGTGGGCGGGGGCTTTTGAGCAGTATTCGCGCCTGCGGTCACGGGTCTCCTCGGGCCTGGAGCGTGACGTCGACCATTCGGTTGTCAATCGGGTGATGGATTTGACCACGGAGTTTTTGGCCCAGGTGGAGGCCGAGGCAGGGTGGGTTCCGGCCGCTGCTTAAGGGCGTTGGCGTTCGCGGGAACAATCCCGTTAGTCTGGGCGTTAAACCTATAAGAAGAACAAGCGCCCAGCGATGTCCGGGAGGAACTAGTGTCGCTTTCAGAGCAGGAGCAACGAGCGCTCCGGGAGATTGAACTGTCTCTCCTTGCTGATGACCCCAAGTTCGGGTCATCCGTGGCTGGTGACCACGGTTTCGGTGGATCCGGAACACCCGGCATCACTCTTCGGGGTATCGCGATTGCGGTCGTCGGCCTCGTCATGCTCATCGGCGGTGTTGCACTCGCTCAGCAGAACCTCTGGTTCATCGCACTGAGCGTCGTGGGCTTCCTCGTGATGTTCGGGGCCGGCCTGTGGATGCTCCGCGGCGGGGCGGGAATGTCCGGAGGCGCTGACCGGAAGCCTCGTCCCAAGCGTGGTGGTGGCTCCGGATCTGCGACAAGCAAGATGGAGGAGAACTTCCGCAAACGCTTCGAGGAGCGCTAACTCCGCGAACCTGATCAAGGCCCGCCGCACCTCCCTTCCGGGGGAGTGCGGCGGGCCTTCGGTCATTCCCACGTCGCCCCACGGGGGTCCGCCACTTCCTCCCGCATCCACCGAAACATGCAGGAGAAAGAGTGGATGAGGGGCTTCCGGTACGGAGGCCCCTTAATCCGGGCGTGTGGCGCCTGGCGGGCCTCCCACACATTTCACGTCTCTTACCTGGGAATCTACTGCTGATTCTGTGTCTGGTGGGGTGATTGTGGGTTGTAGGTGGGGCGAAGTGGGGTATTGTGGGGCGCAGCGGTGGAGAAGAAGAGCCAAGTGGCCGATCTGAACCATGGCGAGAACTGAATCTGGTCTGAAGCGATCCGCGGAGTCGAGACTAAGGAAGGTGGGCCCGGGATGTTTCTGGGTACCTACACTCCAAAACTCGACGACAAGGGTCGACTGACACTTCCGGCGAAGTTCCGTGAGGAGCTCGCCGGTGGGTTGATGGTCACGAAGGGGCAGGATCACAGTCTTGCGGTCTATCCCCGGGAGGAGTTCGCCGCACGCGTCCGGAAGGCCGCAGCGGTGTCCCGCACCAACCCGCAGGCACGTGCCTTCATCCGAAATCTGGCTGCCAGTGCGGATGAGCAGCGTCCTGACGGCAACGGTCGCATCACCATCTCGGCCGGACACCGCGAGTATGCGGGTCTGACCAAGGAGTGTGTGGTCATCGGATCAGTGGATTTTCTCGAGATCTGGGATGCGGAATCCTGGGCCGCTTATCAGAAGGAAACGGAGGCCGCCTTCTCGGCGGCCGACGCTGAAGACGTCCTCGGCGGACTGCTCTGATCACTCCCGGCAGGGGGCGAGAGGGTGGGGCGGAGCGCGTGTAAGGACTCTGCCCGAAGTGATGCTCTGGTGTACTTCCCCGACATCAGATGGACACATCGGGCAGGGCCCTGTACGCACCCCGCACCGGGAGGCAGACCGACACACTCGATCATGAAGAGGGGAGGGGACGCCATGAGCGACCATAAGGCCGACATGAGCTTCGACATCGAGGACAACTTCGGACACGTCCCGGTCCTGCGTGATCGGATGGCTGAGCTGCTGGCGCCGGGCGTAGAGAAGCTCGGTGAGCATGCGGTGATCGTGGACGGCACCCTCGGCGCCGGCGGCCACACCGAGCACTTTCTGGCGACCTTCCCCCGGGCGCACGTCATCGGCGTGGACCGGGATCCGGTCGCGCTCGCCGAAGCCCGTGAGCGACTCGCCCCGTTCGCCGATCGTTTCGTCGGCGTGCAGACGCGTTTCGACGGCATCGGTGACGCCATCGCGGAAGGGGAGGGGCGGATCTTCGACCTCGCCCGTGAGTACGGCATCGCCGGAGCGCTGTTCGACCTGGGTGTCTCGTCCATGCAGCTGGATCAGGTGGAACGCGGTTTCGCCTACCGGACCGACTCCCCGCTGGACATGCGCATGGATCCCACGCAGGGCAGGACCGCCGCGGACGTGCTCAACACCTACAGCCACGGCGATCTGGCGCGCATCCTCAAAACCTACGGTGACGAACGCTTCGCGGGGAAGATCGCCTCGGCGGTCCTACGGGAGCGTGACCGCGAGCCCTTCACCACGTCGGGCCGCCTGGTCGAGCTGCTGTACGAGAACATTCCGGCGGCCACCCGGCGCACCGGCGGACATCCCGCGAAGCGCACCTTCCAGGCGCTGCGCGTCGAGGTGAACGCCGAGCTTGAGGCCCTCGAGAACGTCATCCCCGTCATCACGGAGCTGTTGGCGGTCGGCGGGCGTGCGGTGTTCATGAGCTACCAGTCGCTGGAGGACCGCATCGTCAAGATTGCCTTCGCCGACATGACCGCATCCAGGACTCCACCCGGCCTCCCCATGGACCTGCCCGGTACCGCGCCCCGTTTCCGCATCATCACGCGGGGGGCGGAGAAGGCGAACGACGCCGAGATCGAGGAGAATCCTCGGGCAGCACCGGTGAGGGTCCGGGCCATCGAGAAGCTCCCTGACCCGACCGGAGGCCGACAGTGACACAGACGACCAGGAAGGAACGACGTATGGGTGCCAGCCGCGACTTCACCAGTACCGCCGTCCTCGATCGTGAGCAGCGGGTCAGGACCGTCCCGCAGCAGACCCCGCTGCCGAAGCGCCGTAGGCCGCTTCCGCCACCGAACCGGCTCGGTTCCCGGCAGGTGGTCTCCGTCCGGGGCCGCCGGGTCGCCGAAGTCAAGCGCACCACCCTGCTGGCGAAGCTGGTGAGCATCTCCATCGTGCTGGCGATCGCCGGCGTCGCGGTGGCGATGTGGCTGTCGGGGGTGTCCACCCAGCAGACCTTCCGGATGCAGGTGCTGCAGTCGCAGGACAGGCAGCTGTCGAACCAGCTGGAGACCCTCAACCGGGACCTGGAGAACGTCCGTTCCTCTGCCGAGCTTGCCCGCCGCGCCGGCGAACTCGGCATGGCGGTTCCTTCGCAGCCGGGAATCCTGGCGGTGAAGGAGAACGGCGATATCGTGGAGGAGCGTCCGGCCGATCCGGCGACGAGCTCTATCATTGACGTGAACGGTGCCCCGGTCCGCCCGGGGCAGGCGTCGAGTGATCCGACGGCGATCGCAGAGCTGGGCGACAACCTGGAGGCGATTCCACAGGGGGAGCAGCTCCAGGCCCCGGCACCGGTCGAACGGGGCGTGGCCCCCTACACTCCGAATGTGCCGACCGAGGATCAGTGACCAACCCGAAAACCCGAGAAGAACGAGCAGGTGAGGACGCCCAGTGACACGACCAGGCGCCGGAGGCGTCCGACGTGACGTGGGACGAGCTGGCTCGTCCCGAAGTTCATCCTCCCGTCCCTACTCCGATGCCCGTGCCGCGCAGAGCAGAGTGCCCCGGCCGCCGGTGAAGAAGACGCAGGACCAGAAGTCGGTGATGACCCGCAGATTGCGGGTCATCCTCACCATTTTCACCGTCGTGGCCGTGGCGCTCGTGGGCAGGCTCGCCTGGGTGCAGGTCGTGTGGGGACCGGACCTGGCGCTCAAGGCCCAGGAGCAGCGCGCCCGCGTCTACGTCGAACCGGCGCGTCGTGGCGAAGTCACCGACCGGAACGGCAGCCAACTGGCCTACACCATGCAGGCACGCAGCCTCACCGTGTCCCCGCGCCTGCTGCGCACTGAGCTGCGTCAGCAGCAGGACCTGCAGCTGCGGGTCGAGGGCATGTCGCGTGAGCAGATCGACGCCGAGCTGGATGGCCGCGTCGAGGACATCCTGGAGACGATGGCCAGGGAGATCCCCGTCATGATCAAGGACGCCGGTGCCATCACCGGCGAGGTCAAGTCGGAGGACATCCTGGACAAGCTCCAGGCGGACTCCACCTATGAGGTCCTCGTCCGTAACGTCGACCCGGACGTCGCGGCCGAGATCGCCGCCACGTACCACGGTGTGGCCGCCGACCACCAGGACATCCGCCAGTACCCGAACGGGGCGATCGCGGAGAACGTCATCGGCAAGGTGTCCATGGACGGGCAGGGCCAGTTCGGTTTCGAGGCCTCGGGGGACGCGACGCTCTCGGGCATCAACGGTCGTTCCACGGAGGACGTGTCCACCGATGGGCAGGCCATCCCCGGCACGATGCGCGACGTGGTGCCGGCCGTCGACGGCGCGTCCGTGGAACTGACCCTGGACCTGGACCTGCAGACCTACGTCCAGCAGCTGCTGGAACAGGCGAAGGCGAACTCGCAGGCCAAGTCAGCGGAGGCGGTCGTCCTGGACGTCGCGACGGGTGAGGTGCTGGCGATGGCCAACACCGACACCATCGACCCGAACGGCAACATCGAGCGTCAGCTGGCCGCGGGCAAGGACTTCGAGAACCAGACCATCTCGCACCCCTACGAACCGGGGTCGGTGGCCAAGATCATCACCGCGGCCGCCACGATCGAGGAGGGCCTGACCACTCCCGATGAGGTTCACCAGGTGCCGGGCTCGATCCACATGTCGGGTGTCACGGTGGCGGACGCCTGGGCCCACGGCCTGGTGCCGTACACGACGACCGGCATCTTCGGTAAGTCCTCCAACGTAGGCACGCTCATGCTCGTTGAGCGGTTGGGGGAGGAGGGCTTCGCGGACTACCTCGACCGGTTCGGGGTCGGCAAACCCACCGGCGTGGAGCTGCCGAACGAGTCCTCGGGCCTCCTGCCCCCCTTGGAGCAGTGGTCGGGCGGTACCTTCGCCAACCTGCCCATCGGTCAGGGCATGTCGCTGACCACCCTGCAGATGGCCAGTGTCTACCAGGCGCTGGCCAACGACGGTGAGCGGATCGAGCCCCGCATCATCGAGTCTGTGACAGCGCCGGACGGTACCCCACAGGAGGTGGTGGAACCGAACCGCACCCAGGTCGTCAGCGCCGAGACGGCCCGGACGGTCGTGGACATGTTCCGTTCGGTGACCCAGGACGATCCGGGTGGCGTGCAGTCGGGCACCGGAACCAACGGTGCGATCCCCGGCTACCAGACCTCCGGTAAGACGGGTACCGCCCAGAAGGTGGACCCGAACACCGGCGCGTACTCCAACAGTGACTACTGGATCACCTTCGCCGGTGTCGCCCCGGCGGATGATCCGCGTTTCGTCGTCGCGGTCATGGTCGATGAGCCCCAACGCGGTGTCGAGCAGGGCGGCGGTGGCGGCCAGTCCGCCGCCCCGCTGTTCCGCGAGATCGCCTCGTGGCTACTCAACCGGGACAACATCCCGACGTCGCCGCCCATGGAGGATCTGCTGATCCTCCATGCCCAATAGCCCTTCGAGGAGGAGAACATCCATGGAAATCACACTGTCCCACCTGGCTGAACTTGCCGGGGGAGAGCTCGTCCAGGACTCCGGGGCCGATCCCGTCATCACCTCGGTCGGTCTGGACTCGGGCAAGCTGGCCGATTCGGACGCCATCTTCGCCGCCGTCCCCGGCACCCGCCGCCATGGCGCGTATTTTGCCGCTCAGAGCCCCGCCGTCGCCGTCCTCACCGACGCCGCAGGTCGGGAGATCCTCGCGGAAGCGGGGGAGAAGCGCCCGATCATCGTCGTCGAGGACGTCCGGGCCGTACTCGGAATCCTCGCCGCCGAGATCCACGGGCACCCCTCCGAGCGGCTCACCGTCCTGGGGGTGACCGGAACCTCCGGCAAGACCACCACCAGCTACCTGCTGGAGGCGGGCCTCCTGGCCGCAGGCCACAAGGTGGGCATGATCGGTACCACCGGAACCCGCATCAACGGCCGTCCGGTGCCCACCTCCCTGACCACCCCGGAGGCGACCACCCTGCAGGCGCTGTTCTCGCAGATGGTCGAGGAGGGCGTCACCCACGTGGTCATGGAGGTCTCCTCCCACGCCCTGGAGCTGGGCCGGACCGCAGGGACGCGTTTCGCCGTCGCGGGTTTCACCAACCTCTCCCAGGACCACCTCGACTTCCATCCGACGATGCGGGAGTACTTCGAGGCCAAGGCCAGGTTCTTCGACCCGGCGTCCCCCCTGTCCGCGGAGAAGAGCGTCGTCTGCGTGGACGACGAGTGGGGCAGGGCCATGGCCGAGCGTGCCGACCGCCCGCTCACCGTGTCCACCCGCGGCGTGCAGGCCGACGTCATGGCCGAGCAGATCGCCGTCGGGCCGACCGGTGCGCAGACGATCACCCTGCACCTGCCGGACCGGGACGTCACCGCGGAGCTGCCGCTGCCGGGTGACTTCAACATCGCCAACGCGGCCGTGGCCACCGCCATGGCGCTGGCGGCGGGGGTGGATCCGGCGGCCTTCACCGCCGGCTTCCTCGACGTCGCCGTCCCCGGCCGCATGGAGCGTATCGACGCCGGCCAGGATTTCCTCGCCGTCGTCGACTACGCCCACAAGCCGGCCGCCGTCGCCGCCGTGCTGGACACCCTGCGCGGCCAGATCACCGGAAGACTCGGTGTGGTGGTCGGCGCCGGTGGCGACCGTGACCCCTCCAAGCGTCCCATCATGGGCGCGGAGGCCGCACGTCGTGCGGACCTGGTGATCATCACCGACGACAACCCGCGCAGTGAGGTGCCCGCCACCATCCGCGCGGCCGTGCTCGAGGGTGCTCTCGCCGTCGGCACGGACGCCGAGATCCGCGAGATCGGCGACCGCGCCGCAGCCATCGACGCCCTCATCGACTGGGCCCGTCCCGGTGACGGGGTGGTCGTCGCCGGCAAGGGACACGAGGTCGGCCAGCTCATCGCCGGGGTGGACCACCACTTCGACGACCGGGAAGAAGTCCGACGCGCACTCAAGGAGAAGAAGCAATGATCGCCCTCACTCTCGCGGAGATCGCGGAGATCACCGGCGGTGAGCTCCACGACGTCGAGGATCCGGACACGAAGGTGACCGCCTCCGTCGAATTCGACTCCCGCAAGGTCACCCCGGGCGGGTTGTTCCTCGCCCTGCCGGGGGAACACGTCGACGGTCACGACTACGCCGCCACCGCCGTCGCGGCCGGTGCCGTGGCGGTGCTGGCGGCTCGACCGGTGGGGGTGCCCGCGATCGTCGTGAAGCCTGCGGGCCTCAGCGAATCCAACGCCGACATCTTCGCCCATGACGCCGACGGTTCCGCCAAGGCCGTCGTGGACGCCCTCGCGGCTCTCGCACACGCGGTGGTCACCCGGCTGCCGGATCTGACGGTGGTCGGCGTCACGGGTTCGGCCGGCAAGACCTCCACCAAGGACCTCGTCGCCTCTGTGCTGCGCATGGCCGGTGAGACCGTCGCGCCGCCCGGTTCCTTCAACAACGAGATCGGTCTCCCGTACACTGCGCTGCGTTGCGACACCGGCACCCGCTTCCTCGTCGCCGAGATGTCCGCCCGCGGCATCGGCCACATCGCCCACCTGGCGGAATCGGTGCCGCCGCACATCGGCGCGGTGCTCAACGTCGGCAGCGCACACCTGGGGGAGTTCGGCTCGCGGGAGAACATCGCCCGCGCCAAGGGCGAACTTGTCGAAGCGCTGCCGGCGGACGGGGTGGCGGTACTCAACGCCGACGATCCCTTCGTCGCCGCGATGGCGTCGCGCACCCGCGCGCGGGTGGTCACCTACTCCGCCCATTCGCGGGCGGACCTGTGGGCCGCGGACGTGCGTCTCGACGACGTCGCCCGCGCCAGCTTCACCCTCCGCGTCGGCGCCGACTCCGCCCCCGTCACCCTGCAGGTCTTCGGCGAGCATCAGGTCTCCAACGCCCTGGCGGCTGCCGCGATCGGCCTGGAGGCCGGGCTCCCGCTCGCCCAGGTCGCGCAGGGACTCTCCGGTCACACCAGCGCCTCCGCCCACCGCATGGACGTGCAGACCCGCGCGGACGGCGTCACCGTCATCAACGACTCCTACAACGCGAACCCCGATTCCATGCGCGCGGGCATCGCCGCCCTGGCGTACACCGCCTCCGCCCGCCGCAACGCCCGCTCCATCGCCGTCCTCGGCGAGATGAGCGAACTCGGATCCGATGCCGAAGCGTCGCATCAGCTCATCGGAGAGCACCTCGACCGCTACCGCGTCGACCGCCTCATCGCAGTCGGCGAAGGTCCGCACAGTCGCGCCATGGCCACCGAGGCCGCGAACCGGGGTATAACTACGGAGATCGCACGCGACGTCGACGACGCCACCCGGCTCGTCGAAGCCGTGCTGCGCACCCGTCCGATCGAGCACACCGGCCCCGGCAACCCCGGGGACGTGGTGCTGGTCAAGGCCTCCAACTCTTTGGGGCTGTGGCGGGTGGCGGAAAAGCTGCTCGCCGGCGGCACACACCAGAAGAACATCCAGAAGGGCTCATAGGGGCGACACGACGTGACACAGATCATCATCGCAGGAATCGTCAGCTTCCTAGTCTCGATTTTCACCACTCCGATGCTCATCCGGCGGTTCTCGTCCGAGGGCCTCGGACAGGAGATCCGCGAGGACGGACCGAAATCCCACCTCCGCAAGCGTGGTACCCCGACGATGGGTGGCATCGCCATTCTGGCCGGCATACTCGTCGCCTACCTCACCGTCGGCGTCTACGGCATGATCATCGGCACCGGTGGCTTCACCATCTCCGGCCTGCTGGTCCTCGGACTGACCCTCGGATTGGGTGCGCTGGGTTTCGCCGATGACTTCATCAAGCTCTTCAAGGCCCGCAACCTCGGGCTGAACAAGACCGCCAAGCTCGTCGGGCAGCTGGGGCTCGCCATCGCCTTCGGCCTCCTCATCCTCATGTTCCCTGACGATGAGGGACTGACCCCGGGTTCCACGCACCTGTCGTTCATCCGCGACATCGACACCCTCGACATCGCCTTCGGCGGCAGCATCATCGGCATCATCGTCTTCCTGCTGTTCATCTTCATTCTCACCGCCGCCTGGTCCAATGCCGTCAACCTCACCGACGGCCTCGACGGCCTGGCCGCGGGCACCACCGCCTTCGTGATGGGCGGATACTCCCTGATCACGTTCTGGCAGTTCCGCAACTCCTGCACCGTCTCGGTCGAGCCGGGCTGCTACTCGGTCCGGGATCCGCTGGATCTGGCCGTCCTCGCCGCCGCCGGCCTGGGCGCCTGCCTCGGTTTCCTGTGGTGGAACGCCGCGCCCGCCAAGATCTTCATGGGCGACACCGGTTCCCTGGCCCTCGGTGGTCTGGTCGCCGGTCTCTCGGTGGCGTCGCGCACCGAGCTGCTGATGGTCATCATCGGAGCCCTCTTCGTCATGGAGGCGGCCTCGGTGGTCATCCAGGTCATCTCCTTCCGCTCCACCGGCAAACGGGTCTTCCGCATGGCGCCTTTCCACCACCACTTCGAGAACGGCGGCTGGCCCGAGACCACCGTGGTCGTCCGCTTCTGGCTCATCGCGGTCATGGGGGTCATGCTGGGTGTCTCCATCTTCTACGCCGAGTGGCTCACCGCCACGGGAGTGAGCCTGCGATGATCACCGGAACCGCGCTCATCGCCGGCGCCGGAGTCTCCGGCCGCGGCCTGGCCCGCCTGCTGGGTGACCTCGGCGTGGACATCGTCGTGGCCGACGACAACGCCCGGATCGAGGGCGTGCGGGGCATGAGCGTCGATGAGGCGCGTCGCTCCCTCGATCAGTTCGAGGTGGTCATCACCTCGCCGGGGTGGCGTCCGGACAGCCCGCTGCTTCTCGACGCCGCCGCCTCAGGCCTCGAGGTCCTCGGGGACGTGGAGCTGGCCTACCGGCTCGACCGCGAGGGGACCTTCGGCGCCCCGCGCACCTGGCTCGTCGTCACCGGCACCAACGGCAAGACCACCACCACCGCCATGCTCGCCGCCATGATGCAGGAGCTCGGCCGGGACACCGGCCTGAGGGCCGAGGCGGTGGGCAACATCGGTGTCTCCGTGGCCGACGCTCTGGCAGCCGTGCCGCGCGTGGACATTCTCGTCGCGGAACTGTCCAGCTTCCAGCTCCACTGGTCGAGCGAACTGACACCCGACGCGGGGGTTCTGCTCAACCTCGCGGAGGACCACATCGACTGGCACGGTTCCTTCACCGCCTACGCCGCCGACAAGGCCCGCGCGCTGACCGGTCCGGTCGCCGTCGCGGGTGCGGATGACCCGGCGGTCCGTGCTCTGGCGCCGGAGGGGCACATCGGATTCACGCTGGGTGAGCCGGCCATCGGGCAGTTCGGTGTGATCGGCGGGCAGTTGGTGGACAACACCGGCGACGCGCCGGTGGTTCTCGCCCCTGTCGCCGGCATCCAGCCTGCGGGGCCTGCCGGCGTGCTCGACGCGCTCGCCGCCGCCGCCATCGCCCGCAGTCAGGGCGCCTCACCCGAACATGTTTCCGCGGCTCTCGCCGACTTCCAGGTCGACGGCCATCGCGGGCAGACCGTCGCCGAGGGCGGGGGGGTGGCCTGGGTGGACAACTCCAAGGCAACCAATCCCCACGCCGTTGATGCGGCGCTGGCCGGACTGCAGGACGTCATCTGGCTGGCGGGTGGTCAGCTCAAGGGGGCCGACGTCGGCCCCCTGATCCGTGATCACGCGCACCGGCTGAAGGCCGTCGGTCTGCTGGGGGTCGACGCCGCCCTCATCGCCGACGCGCTCAACGAGCACGCGCCGGACGTCCCCGTCCACACCACCGCCCACCTCGACCCGAGGGAAGCCATGAACGAACTCGTCGACTGGGCGGGCGGGCTCGCCACCGCCGGCGACACCGTCCTGCTGGCGCCGGCCGCCGCCTCCCTCGACATGTTCACCGGAATGTCTCAGCGCGGCGATCTCTTCGCCGCGGCGGCCCGGGCGAGGACACGATGAGCACCAGCGCCGGAATGTTCACGAAGTGGCACAGCGCCTGGCACAAGACGATGGATTCCCGGCCGGGCCTCGACTACTTCATGATCCGCTCCGTGGTCTTCCTCCTCACAGGTATCGGCGTGGTCATGGTCATGTCGTCCTCGATGACCTGGTCGGTCATCGAGGGCTCGACTGTCTGGGGCCAGTCCCTCCGGCAGGGGCTCATGGTCCTCATCGGCCTCTTCGCCTTCTGGCTGGCGCTGCGGGTCCGACCCGCGGTGATCCGGCGGATGTCGCCCTGGTTGATGCTGGTGTCGCTCGTGCTGCTGGTCCTGGTGCTCATCCCGGGTATCGGCAGTGGTTCCGAGGAGGTCGGCTCCCAGTCGTGGATCCGTGTGGGTTCGATCGGCCTGCAGCCCTCCGAGCTGGCGAAGGTGGCCATCGCGGTATGGGGTGCGGGCTACCTGGCGGACAGGCGCAACGCCATGATCACGCTGCGCAGCCCCTTCACCGTCTACACCGCCGTGGCGGGGCTGATGACCTTCCTCATCGGCGTGCAGGGCGACCTCGGCATGACCATGAGCTTCGCGCTGGTGGCCATGTTCACCCTCCTGTTCGCGGGTGTGGACATGCGGTTCATCTTCGCGGCCGGCGCCCTCGCCCTGGTGGGCATGCTGTTCGTCTTCTTCTCCGGCGGTTTCCGATCCAACCGTTTCCACGTCTACTTCGACGCCCTCTTCGGCCGTTTCGAGGACACCCAGGGCACGGCGTTCCAGTCCTACCAGGGCTTCCTCTCGCTCGCCGACGGCTCCGTCTTCGGCGTCGGCCTCGGCCAGTCCCGCGCCAAGTGGTTCTACCTGCCCGAGGCGAAGAACGACTTCATTTTCGCCATCATCGGCGAGGAGCTCGGCCTGTGGGGCGGGGCGCTGGTGATCATCCTGTTCGCGGCCCTCGGCTACTTCGGTTTCCGTACCGCCCTCCGCGCGCAGAACCAGTTCCAGTCGTTGATGGCCGCCGCGCTGACCGCAGGCGTGGTGTCCCAGGCCTTCATCAACATCGGCTACGTCGTCGGTCTGCTGCCGGTCACCGGTATCCAGCTTCCGATGATCTCCGCCGGTGGCACCTCCGCCATCATCACCCTGGGCTCCATGGGTCTGCTGGCCTCGGTGGCCCGTCACGAGCCGGAGGCGGTGTCCGGGATGCAGTCCTACGGTCGTCCGCTCTTCGACCGGATCTTCTTCCTGCCGGAGCCTGCCCCGCGCCCGGTACGGTCCACCCGCGAGCGCCGCAACGCCCGGACCAGGTTCGGTGAGCCGGTCACTGGTAGCGTCAGACAACGTAATCGGCCCACTCACGACAGGAGACGGTGATTCATGCCCGCATCGAATGAGACCCTGAGTGTGGTCGTCGCCGGGGGAGGAACCGCCGGCCACATCGAGCCGGCGCTGGCGGTGGCCGAGGCCCTCGTCGAGCGCCACGGTGCCACCGTGACGGCGCTGGGGACTCCGCGTGGTCTGGAACGTGACCTCGTCCCGGCCCGCGGTTTCGACCTCCGGTTCATCGACCCGGTGCCGGTGCCGCGTCGTCCCAGTCTTGACCTGCTCAAGCTGCCCTTCCGGCTGGTCAACGCAGTGCGACAGGCCCGGGGGATCCTTCGTGAGGTCAAGGCCGACGCCCTGATCGGATTCGGCGGCTACGTTTCTGCGCCCGCGTATCTGGCGGCCCGGACGCTCGGCATCCCGTTCTTCGTCCATGAGGCCAACGCCCGCGCCGGCATCGCCAACAAGCTCGGCGAACGGCTCGGCGGCACCGGCTTCAACGCGGTGGCCGGCTCGGGGATGCCCGGCGAGGTCGTCGGCATCCCGGTGCGTTCCGGGCTGCGCACCGGCGACTCCCACGCCGCGGTCGAACGCGCCCGCGAGCAGTGGGGTCTGGCGCCGGAACGCAGGACGCTGCTGGTCACAGGCGGGTCGCAGGGCGCGGTGAGCCTGAACCGGGTGGTGGCGGGTGCCGTCGACACGCTCACCGGCGAGGGAGGCTTCCAGGTGTTGCACGCCTACGGTAAGCGCAACACCGCACCGTCCCCGCACGAGCACTACGTCGCCCTGCCCTACATCGAGGACATGGCCGCCGCGTACGCCGTCGCGGACCTGGTCGTGTGCCGCTCCGGTGCGATGACGGTCGCCGAGGTGACGGCTTCCGGCCTGCCTGCCGTGTACGTCCCCCTGCCGCACGGCAACGGTGAGCAGGCACTCAACGCGGCGGACGTCGTCGCGGCGGGCGCTGCCCGAATCGTCGACGACGCCGAGCTGACCTCTGAACGTCTGATCGCCGAGGCCAGCGAGATCCTCGGTGACGATGAGCTGCTGGCCACCATGCGGGCTGCCGCCCGGGGTCACTCCGTCGGGGACACCGCAGCTCATCTCGCTGACGCGATCGCCGCCGCAGTAAAATAGATCATTCATCCCTCATACCCAGGAGCCTGAAGTCCGTGACCGCCTCTGTTGACCTGTCCCGAGTCCACCTCATCGGCATCGGCGGTTCCGGCATGTCCGGCGTCGCCCGAATCCTGCTCGACCGGGGTGCGGTGGTCACCGGTTCCGACGTGAAGGACTCCCGCCCCGTCCGGGCCCTGCGGTCCGCCGGTGCGCACGTCGCCGTGGGACACGACGCGGCCAACCTCACTCTGGCAGGTGATCCACCCACGGTGGTCGTCGTGTCCTTCGCCGCCATCCCGACGGACAACCCGGAGATGGTCGCAGCCGGCGAGCTGGGTATTCCGGTGATCCGCCGCTCGGATCTGCTGGGTGAGCTGATGAGCGGTTACCGCCAGGTGCTTTTCGCCGGCACGCACGGCAAGACGTCCACCACCTCGATGGCGGTGGCCGCGATGCAGGCTGCGGGCATGGATCCCAGCTTCGCCATCGGCGGTCAGCTCAACCGTTCCGGCACCAACGCCCACCACGGCACCGGTGACAGCTTCGTCGCGGAGGCCGACGAGTCGGACGCCTCTCTGCTGCGTTATTCCCCTGACATCGCGGTGGTGACCAACATCGAGCCTGATCACCTCGACTACTTCGGTACCGCCCAGGCCTACCACCAGGTCTTCGACGACTTCGCCGACCGCATCTCCCCGGACGGCCATCTGGTGGTCTGCCTCGACGACGTCCATGCCGCGACTCTCGGCGAACGTTGCATCGGGCGCGGTCTCCGGGTCCTCGGTTACGGCACCACCGCCGCCGCCGAGCTTCACCCGCAGATTCCGTTGGGCGCGGAGATCCTCAGCTCTGAGGTCACCGATGAAGGTTCGGTCGCACAGGTCCGATTCGGGTCCGTCGATCTCTCCGTCAACCTGCAGATTCCGGGCCATCACATGGTGCTCAACGGTGCCGGTGCGCTGCTGGCCGGCCAGCTCGCGGGTGGGGACCTCACTCTTCTCGCCGAGGGGCTGAGTGACTTCAACGGTGTGCGACGCCGTTTCGAGTACCGGGGCACCGCCGGTGGCGTGCGCGTCTACGATGACTACGCACACCATCCGACCGAGGTTACCGCCGTTCTGCAGGCCGCCCGCCAGAAGGTCGAGGCGGAGGGCGAGGGCGCACGGGTCACCGTCGTTTTCCAGCCACACCTGTACTCGCGCACCATCGAGTTCGCCGAGGAGTTCGCGGCGGCGTTGTCGCTTGCCGACGCCGCCGTCGTCCTCGACATCTTCGGTGCCCGCGAGAAGCCTGTCGAGGGTGTCAGCTCCCGGATCATCACCGACTCGATGACCGCGGAGAAGGTCGCCTACGAGCCGGACTTCTCCCGCGCCCCCGAAACTGTCCGTGGCCTGGTGAAGGAGGGCGATCTGGTGCTCACGATGGGCGCCGGTGACGTCACCCTCCTGGCCGGCGAGATCCTGGGTGTCCTGGACGAGTGATGTCACGGAAAAGGATTGTCACGGCAGTGGTTGCGCTCATTCTGGCGCTGCTGCTCGTCCTGGGCCTGGTGTGGGTGTTCCCCGTCATGCGGGTCTCCGGCTTCGAGATCACCGGGAGCACCCGCATGCCGGAGGAACAGGTGGTCGGCGCCACGGGTGTGGCGGAGGGCGACAACCTCGCCCGGGTGGACGCCTCCCGGGCGGCACGCGGGGTGGCCGAGCTGCCCTGGGTGCACAGTGCGACGGTTTCCCGCGGCTGGCCCGGCACCCTGCGTGTGGAGATCATCGAGCGTCGGGCGGTGCTGTTCACCCGTGAGGCCGACGGTGAGCATCTCATCGACGAGGATGGTGTGCCCTTCGTCATCGACGTCCCGTCGGCGGATTCGGTGGAGGTGACCGGTGACGTGGATTCCTTCCGCGGAATCGCCGACGTGGTGACCGCACTGCCGGAGCATGTCCGCCTCATGGTCTCCTCGGTGGATGCGGCGGGCCCCCACGAACTGACCCTCCATCTGGATGACGGGCGGACGGTGTACTGGGGGGCGTCGGAAAGCAATCACGACAAGGCCCTGGCGATGCAGACCGTGATTCAGCGCGAGGGTCAGCACTGGAACGTGTCGAACCCGGAGATGGTCACGGTGCGCTAAACCCGCACGTCAACAACCCTAAAGTAGAGGTTGAGACTATGGACACGCCGCCCGAATGTCCCTCGAATTCGGTGGCCGGTGGCCCATGATGGATGCAACCTCGTTCAATAACCAATTCACTCCCCGAAAGGCGCGGCCAGAACCAATGACCTCACCGAACAACTACCTCGCCGTCATCAAGGTCGTCGGCGTCGGCGGCGGCGGCGTCAACGCCGTCAACCGCATGATCGAAGAGGGGCTGAAGGGTGTCGAGTTCGTCGCAATCAACACTGACTCCCAGGCACTGCTCTTTTCTGACGCGGACACCAAGCTCGACATCGGCCGCGAGGCCACCCGTGGCCTGGGCGCCGGAGCCAACCCGGAGGTTGGCCGCACCTCCGCTGAGGACCACAAGTCCGAGATCGAGGAGACCCTCAAGGGTGCGGACATGGTCTTCGTCACCGCCGGCGAGGGAGGTGGCACCGGTACCGGTGCGGCACCTGTGGTCGCGGGCATCGCGAAGAAGCTCGGCGCCCTGACCGTCGGCGTCGTGACCAAGCCCTTCAAGTTCGAGGGACCGCGTCGTACACGTCAGGCGGAGGCCGGCATCGAGGAGCTGCGCCAGGTCTGTGACACCCTGATAGTCATTCCGAACGACCGCCTCCTCCAGCTGGGTGACTCCTCCCTCTCCATGATGGAGGCCTTCCGCGCCGCGGACGAGGTGCTGCACAACGGCGTCCAGGGCATCACCAATCTGATCGTCACCCCGGGTGTGATCAACGTGGACTTCGCGGACGTCCGCTCCGTCATGTCCGACGCCGGTTCCGCCCTCATGGGCGTGGGTTCCGCACGTGGCGACAACCGCGTCATGGATGCGACGATGCAGGCCATCAATTCGCCGCTGCTCGAGTCCACCATGGAGGGCGCGAAGGGCCTGCTGCTGTCCGTCGCCGGCGCCTCCGACCTGGGCCTCATGGAGGTCAACGAGGCCATGAGCATCGTCCAGGAGAAGGGCGATGAGGACGCCAACATCATCTTCGGCACGATCATCGACGACAACCTCGGCGACGAGGTCCGCGTGACCATCATCGCCACCGGTTTCGACGCGGCCAAGAACAACCCGCCCGCGGTCACCGCCACCCTGGCCCCGGCGGAGAACCCGACCCCGGCTCCGGAGGAGTCCCGCGGCCGCCTCTTCGAGGACCGCGAGAAGCCCGCGGAGGCACCGGCAGAGGTGCCCGGCCGCCATCACCACCGCAACAGCGGCAGCAACGGTCTGTTCACGACCTCCCGCCCGGAGCGCAAGGACCGTAACGACGACGACCTCGATGTGCCTGACTTCCTGCGCTAATCTCTAGGGCATGTCCCTGCGCACAAAGAACGAGGCTGCACGCCCCGTCCGCATGGTGTTCACCACCCGTGCGGGCGGGGCGTCATCGTCTCCCTACGAATCATTCAATCTCGGCGACCACGTCGGCGATGATCCCGACGCCGTCGCCGCCAACCGTTCCAGACTCGCCGAAGTGCTCGACCTGGCCCCTGGCGACATCGTGTGGATGGAGCAGGTCCACTCCAACAACGTGGCGCTCGTCGACGGCCCGCAGCCGGGCCCCGTCGAGGCGACCGACGCCGTGGTGACCACCCGGAAGGGCCTGGCCCTGGCGGTGCTCGTCGCTGACTGCGTGCCGGTGCTGCTCGCCGACCACGTCAACGGCGTCGTCGCCGCGGCGCACGCCGGCCGGATGGGCGCGCGCAACGGGATCATCGAGCGCACGGTGGCGAAGATGGTCGAGCTGGGCGCCACCCCGGCCACGATCCAGGTCATGCTGGGCCCGGCCGCCTCCGGGCGGCACTATGAGGTGCCCCCGGAGATGGCCGCGGACGTGGAGAAGCATCTTCCGGGCTCCCGCACGCGCACCGGCAAGGGCACCACCGGCATCGACGTCCGTGCGGGCCTGGTACGGCAGCTGCTGAGCCTGGGCGTCACGCACATCGAGGCGGATCCGCGCTGCACCATCGAGGACCCCGACTTCTTCTCCTACCGCCGCGAGGGTCTCACCGGCCGTCAGGCGGGGCTGGTGTGGCTGCCGTGACCCGCCTCGAGGAACTGCGCGCCAATCTCACCGCCGTCCGCGCGCGTATCGACGCCGCCGCCACCGCAGCGGGCCGTGACCCCGCCGACGTCCGCCTCCTTCCGGTGACCAAGTTCCATCCCGCCTCGGACCTGAAGCTCCTGGTGGAACTGGGCGCGATGGACGTCGCGGAGAACCGGGAGCAGGAGGCCCGCAGCAAGGCCGCCGAGGTGCCGACCGCCCGCATCCACATGATCGGGCAGGTCCAGACGAAGAAGGCGAACTCCGTCGCCCGATGGGCGGCCAGTGTCCACTCCGTCGACTCGATCCGCCTGGCGGAGGGGCTCGACCATGGCGTGGGACTGGCCCTGGAGCGCGGCGACCGCACCTCCGGTGAGCTGCCGGTCTACCTGCAGCTTTCCGCCGACGGGGACCCCGCCCGCGGTGGCGTGACCGAAGCGGACCTGGAGGAGCTCGCCGACACCGTCGAAGCCGCCGGCAACCTCCGGCTCGCCGGCCTCATGGTGGTGCCGCCCCTGGGGGCGGATCCGGCGGCAGTCTTCGCGCGGGCGAGAAGGCTGTGCGACGATCTGGCCCGGCGACTCGGCCGAACCATGGAACTGTCGGCCGGAATGTCGGGCGATCTCGAGGACGCCGTGGCCCAGGGCTCGAACATCGTGCGTGTCGGTACTGGTGTGCTCGGCGCCAGGCCACTACCCTAGGGAACAACAAACGTCGAAAACCTCGTGTCAGCTGCGTCATCGGGATTCTTCCCGGGGAGGATAAACCATATGTCCATCATCAGGAACGCCAAGGAGTTCTTCGGCCTCACTCCCGTCGACATGGAGCACGAGGACGCCTACTACGACGACGACCGCGAATACCGCTCCAGCGGTTCCGCCGCTTACGCACCTGCGCCTGCACCTGCGCCGACCCGTGACTGGGATTACCCGGAGCGTCCCCGCTACGCGGAGCCCAAGCTCGTGGCCGTCGAGGTGACCACCTACAACCAGGCCGCCGACATCGGTGAGCCCTTCCGCAACGGTGACGCCGTGGTCTTCGACCTCTCCCGCATGGAGCCCGGCGACAATAAGCGCATCGTCGACTTCGCCGCCGGCCTCTGCTTCGCCCTGCGCGGCCGCATGATCAACGTGTCAAAGCACGTGGAGACCGATCGTCGAGTTTTCGCCATCACCCCCGAGGGTGCGAATTTCAGTCAGATCGAGCTCGAGCGCGCATCCGGCCTCCGCTGAACCGCCCGGCCCGACAGGCGTCCCGCTTCCGGCGGGGCGCCTATCTTTTTTCATGGAAGTGCCACTAGGCTCAGGTCTCGTGAGTCTCATCGGTTCAGTCCTTTACGTCATTCTCCAGATTTTCGTTCTCATCCTCATCGCGCGGATCGTGATCGAGATGATCCAGTCGTTCTCGCGGAACTTCCAGCCTCCCCGCTGGTTCGTCTACATCGCCGAGCCGTTGTTCATGATCACCGATCCGCCGGTCAAGGCCCTGCGCAGGGTCATTCCGCCGCTGCGTCTGGGAAATGTGTCGCTCGACATGTCCGTCATCGTGCTCTTCATCATTCTCTCGGTGTTGAGGGTCATCGTCCTCCAGGTCTTCATGTCCTGACAGGGCCCGAGTGGCCGCATATCTGAACCTCCGCTAAACATTTAGAGTGTCCGACGTCCGTACGGACCCCTCCGGGGTTACACTTGATCAAGCATTCAACGTACGATCAATAGAAACAACTTCGTGTGGGTCGCACCGCACCGGCCTAAAGAGCCACCACAAACTCGAAGGGAACGCCAATGCCGCTGACACCAGCTGATGTGCACAACGTCGCTTTCAGTAAGCCGCCGATCGGCAAGCGGGGTTACAACGAGGATGAGGTCGATCAGTTCCTCGATCTCGTCGAGGACACCCTCGCCCAGCTGCAGGACGACAATGATGACCTCCGCTCGCGTCTCGAGGATGGCGGCATACCCACCACCACCGGCGTCGACAAGGCAGCTCTCCGTAAGGAGATCGACGCCAAGGTGCGCGAAGAGTACGAGGCCAAGCTGAGTGAGGCCCGCAAGGCCACCGAGAAGGCCGAGGCCGAGGCGAAGACCGCCAAGGCCGACCTGCAGAAGGCGAAGGCCGACGCAGACAAGGCCCGTTCCGAGGCGGAGGCCGCGAAGAAGCAGCAGGCCACCGCCCCGCAGGCGGCAGCCGTTGCAGCCGCGGCCCCTGTCCAGGCTTCGGGTGCCGCCACCGTCGACACCCACATGCAGGCAGCCAAGGTCCTGGGTCTCGCCCAGGAGATGGCGGACCGCCTCACCTCCGAGGCACAGGCGGAGTCCAGGTCCATGCTCGACGAGGCCCGCTCCGCAGCCGAGGGCCAGCTCTCCGACGCGGACAACAAGGCCAAGGCCCAGCTGTCCGAGGCAGACAACAAGGCCAAGGCCCAGCTCGCCGACGCCGCGAAGCGTGCCGAGCAGCAGATCAGCGAAGCGGACAACAAGGCCAAGGCGCTCGTTGCCGAGGCCGAGAAGCGCGCCGAGGAGACCACCAACCAGGCGAACTCCCGCGCCGAGGCCCAGATTCGTCAGGCCGAGGAGAAGGCGAACGCTCTGCAGGCTGACGCCGAGCGCAAGCACACCGAGATCATGGCGACCGTCAAGCAGCAGCAGACGGCCCTGGAGACCCGCATCAGTGAGCTGCGTGTCTATGAGCGCGAGTACCGCACCCGCCTCAAGACCCTGCTGCAGTCTCAGCTGGACGAGCTGGAGTCCCGCGGCTCCGCAGCACCGAACGCGGACGCAGGCAAGCAGAACTAGCCCGCACGCATCGACAACTCCCCGTCACTCTGACGGGGAGTTTCTGCTTTGGGGTATAGTGTCGAGTCAGAAGCGATGATCCGGCCATCACCGGAGAGCATCCGGAAGAACGGCGTTCGCGCCCAGTAGAACCGGACGGGTGGGACCGTGAGAGACCTTCACCACGAACGAAGTGGGGTGCGCAGCCGCGTACCCAAGCAGGGTGGTACCGCGCAGATGATGCGTCCCTGCAGGCCGCGCCAGTATTCGTGAGTGAAGGAAGTAGATACGACGATGTCCGCACCCGAGCAGAAGAGAACCGCCGTGGGCGGGGTCTACCCGAAGGTCGACCTCACCGGTGGTTCCACCCGTTTCCCCGACATGGAACGCAATGTCCTCGCCTACTGGGACAAGGACGACACCTTCCAGGCGTCCCTGGACCAGCGCGAGGGCAGCGATGAGTACGTCTTCTATGACGGACCGCCCTTCGCCAACGGCCTGCCGCACTACGGGCATCTGCTCACCGGCTACGTCAAGGACATCATCCCGCGTTACCGCACCATGGCCGGCTACCGCGTGCCGCGTGTGTTCGGCTGGGACACCCACGGTCTGCCCGCCGAGCTGGAGGCGGAGAAGCAGCTGGGTATCACCGACAAGGGCCAGATCGAGGACATGGGTCTGGCGAAGTTCAACGAGTACTGCGCCACCTCTGTCCTGCAGTACACGGAGGAGTGGAAGGAGTACGTCACCCGTCAGGCGCGCTGGGTGGACTTCGACAACGGCTACAAGACCATGGATCTGACCTACATGGAGTCCGTGATCTGGGCATTCAAGGAGCTCTACGACAAGGGTCTGATCTACCAGGGCTTCCGCGTCCTGCCGTACTCCTGGGCGGAGCACACTCCGCTGTCCAACCAGGAGACACGGCTCGACGACTCCTACAAGATGCGCCAGGACCCGGCGCTGACCGTCACTTTCCCGTTCAACGGCGCCCGTCCGGGCACCGCCGCCGAGCAGACCCTCGCGGATCATCCCGAGCTTGCCCACGCCGCCGCCCTCGCCTGGACCACCACCCCGTGGACACTGCCCTCGAACTCGGCCCTGGCCGTCCACCCCGAGGTCAACTACTCGCTGATCAGGGCCGGAGGGGAGTCCGAGTTCGCCGGCCGTACCCTGCTGATGGCCGAGAACCTGGTGGGCAACTTCGCCAAGGAACTGGGCGAGGACCACGAGGTTGTCGCCACGTTCGCCGGCGCCCAGCTCGTCGGCCTGAGCTATGAGCCGATCTTCGACTTCTTCCCGGATCTGAGCAACGGTTTCCAGGTCCTGGCGGCCGACTACGTCACCACGGAGGACGGCACCGGTATCGTCCACCAGGCCCCGGCCTTCGGTGAGGACGATATGGCCGCCTGCAGGGCCCTCGACATCGAGCTGGTCATCCCCGTCGACATGGACGGCAAGTTCACCGAGCAGGCGGCGCCCTACGCCGGCCAGCTCGTCTTCGACGCCAACAAGGACATCATCCGCGACCTCAAGGCCGCCGGACGTGTGCTCCGCCACGACACCATCGAGCACTCCTACCCGCACTCGTGGCGTTCCGGGCAGCCGCTGATCTACATGGCGCTGCCGTCCTGGTTCGTCAACGTCACCGAGATCCGCGACCGCATGGTCGAGCTCAACCACAACGAGATCGAATGGATGCCGGAGCACATCCGCGACGGCCAGTTCGGCAAGTGGCTCGAGGGCGCCCGCGACTGGAACATCTCCCGCTCGCGTTACTGGGGTTCGCCTATCCCGGCCTGGGTCTCCGACGACGACAACTACCCGCGTATCGACGTCTACGGTTCCCTCGATGAGCTCGAGGCGGACTTCGGCGTGCGCCCGACCTCCCTGCACCGCCCCTACATCGACGAGCTGACCCGCCCCAACCCGGATGACCCGACGGGCAGGTCGACCATGCGCCGCGTCCCGGACGTCCTGGACGTCTGGTTCGATTCCGGTTCCATGCCTTTCGCCCAGTTCCACTACCCCTTCGAGAACAAGGAGTGGTTCGAGTCCCACGCCCCGGCGGACTTCATCGTCGAGTACATCGGACAGACCCGCGGCTGGTTCTACCTCCTGCACGTCCTGTCGGTCGGCCTCTTCGACCGCCCGGCCTTCAACAAGGTCGTCGCCCACGGAATTGTCCTCGGTGACGACGGACTGAAGATGTCCAAGTCCAAGGGCAACTACCCCAACGTCAACGAGGTCTTCGACCGCGACGGCTCGGACGCCATGCGCTGGTTCCTCATGTCCTCACCCATCCTGCGCGGCGGCAACCTCATCGTCACCGAGCAGGGCATCCGGGAGGGCGTGCGCCAGGCGATGCTGCCGATGTGGAACGCCTACACCTTCCTGCAGCTGTACTCCTCGAAGCCGGCCGAGTGGTCCGTGGACTCCACCGACGTGCTCGACCGCTACATCCTGGCAAAGTTGCATGACCTGGTCGCTGACGTCGACAGGTCCCTGGCCAACGCCGAGATCGCCGACGCCACCGACGCGGTCCGTCAGTTCTCCGACGCCCTGACCAACTGGTACGTGCGCCGCTCCCGTGACCGGTTCTGGGCCGGCGACACCGAGCACCCGGAGGCCTTCAACACCCTCTACACCGTGCTCGAGGTGCTCACCCGCGTCTCCGCTCCGTTGCTGCCCCTGCTGTCGGAGGTCATCTGGCGAGGCCTCACCGGTGGGCGCTCCGTCCACCTGGCTGATTTCCCGTCCGCCGAAGAGTTCCCCGCCGACGCCGCACTGGTCGCCGCCATGGACGCCACCCGCGGCGTCTGCTCTGCGGCCTCCTCGGTCCGCAAGTCCCACAAGCTGCGTAACCGCCTGCCGCTGCCTTCCCTGACCGTCGCGCTTCCCGACGCCGATCAGCTCGCCGATTTCGCCCCGATCATCCGGGACGAGGTCAACGTCAAGAACGTCGAGCTGACCAGCGACGTCGACTCCGTCGGCACTTTCGAGGTCGTCGTCAACGCCAAGGTCGCCGGCCCCCGCCTCGGCCGGGACGTTCAGCGAGTGATCAAGGCCGTCAAGGCGGGGAACTACGAGCGGGTCGGCGATACCGTCGTGGCCGACGGCATCGAGCTGAACCCGGGGGAGTACACCGAGCGTCTCGTCGCGGCGAATCCGGACTCCACCGCCCGGATCGACGGCCTCGACGGCCTCGTCGTCCTCGACATGGAACTGACCGAAGCACTCGAGGCCGAGGGCTGGGCCGCCGACGTCATCCGTGGCCTGCAGGACGCCCGTAAGGCCGCCGGTCTGGAGGTTTCCGATCGAATCACCGTCCTGCTGTCCGTTCCCGCCGACAGGCAGGAATGGGCGGAACGTCACCGCGACCTCATCGCCGGTGAGGTGCTCGCCGTGGAGCTCGACGTCACCTCCGGGGAGCTGGGGGATGACGCCCACGACGTCGTCAAGGGCACGAAGGCGAGGGTGACGAAGGCCGCCGTCTGATGTGGGCCGCCCCGGCGGTGATGGTCGCCTCCTCGCTCAGTCTCTACGCGGGCGCGGCGGTGGCCATCGGGCTGTTCGGTCAGTTCCCGCCGCTCGTCGTGGCGTGGATGCGCATCGCCGCAGCTGCACTCATTCTCCTGGTGCTGTACCGACCGGGCCTGCGGTCCTTCACGTGGCGGGCCGTCGTGTTCGGCGTGGCCACGCTCGGGATGAACATGACGTTCTACGAGGCCATTGCGCGACTCCCCCTGGGAACCGCCGTGGCCATCGAGTTCCTCGGCCCAGTGCTCGTGGCCGCAGTGGGCTCCCGCTCGGCCCGTGACTGGCTGGCGCTCGTGCTCGCGGCCGTCGGCGTGGTGACCATCTCGGGCGCAGTGTGGTCGACCGCCGCCACCGGTGTCCTCTTCGCACTGGCCGCGGGCGCCATGTGGGCGGTCTACATCGTCGTCGGCTCACGCATCGTCGGCGGGGAGGACGACCCGCGCGCTGCGATGACCGTCGGTTTCACCGCCGCCGCCGTGCTGTCCCTGCCCCTCGTCTGGCTGGTCCGGCCGGAGCACGTGAGCATGCCCGGGACCCAGATTCTCGGCCTCGCCCTCGGGCTGGGGGTGTTGTCCGCGGTCATCCCTTATTCGCTCGACCAGGTCGTCATGCGGATGGCAGGGCCGGCGGGCTTCGCGTTGTTGCAGGCCCTGCTGCCCGCCAGCGCGGCGGTCCTCGGCGCCATCGTGCTCGGCCAGTTCCTCAGCGTCGCGGAGGGGCTCGGCATCGTGCTCGTCATCGCCGCCATTGTCCTGCGTCGTCGGGCAGGGTGAGTGACATGCAACGCTGGGTCCTCCACATCGACATGGACGCCTTCTTCGCGTCCGTCGAACAACTGACCCGCCCGACGCTGCGGGGCCGCCCGGTGCTGGTCGCCGGCGTGTCCGGCAGGGGAGTTGTCGCGGGTGCCAGCTACGAGGCCCGCAGGTTCGGAGCCCGTTCCGCCATGCCCACCCAGCAGGCCGCACGTCTCGTCGGGTATTCGGCGGTGCTGGTGGCACCGAGGATGCCGGTCTACGCGGCGGCGTCGAGACGCGTCTTCCAGCTGATCTCCTCACGGGTCGACGTCGTCGAGCAGTTGTCCATCGACGAGGCCTTCATGGAACCCGCCGAACTCGTCGGCGCCACCGAGTCTGAAGTCATCGGATGGGCCGATGCTCTGCGCGCGCACATCTGGGAGGAGACAGGTCTGCCCTCGTCGATCGGCGCAGGAACCGGTAAACAGTACGCCAAGATCGCGTCCGGACGGGCCAAACCGGACGGCACTTTCGTCATCCCGGGGGACCGTCAGCTGGAGATCCTCCGTCCCATGCCGGTGTCCGAGCTGTGGGGGGTCGGTCCGGTGACGCAGGCGCGGCTCGCCCAGATCGGCGTGCACACCATCGGCGACCTCGCGGACCTTCATGAACGCGAGGTCACCATCTCCCTCGGCGGCACCACCGGACCGCAGCTGTGGAACCTCGCCCGAGGCATCGACGACCGTCCCGTCGCCCCGCGTGCGGAGGCGAAGCAGATCTCCGCCGAGCACACCTATCCCCGGGACCTGAGCACGCACGCGGAGGTCGACGCCGCGATCAACCGCGCCGCTGAAGCCGCCCACCGTCGCCTGCTTCTCGACGGCCGCGGCTCCCGCACCATCACGGTCAAGCTGAGAATGGCGGATTTCCGAATCGAGTCCCGCTCCGCGACCCTGTCCTACGCCACCGATGACCTGGCGACCCTCCGGGCGACCGCATTTCGACTGGTCCGCTATCCCGACGAGGTGGGGCCCATCCGGCTGGTGGGGGTCGGGTACTCGGGTCTGGAGTCCGCCCGCCAGGACGTGCTCTTCCCGGAACTGGACCGCCAGATCGTCCCCACCACCGACCATGCGGCTGACCAGGTCGTCGAGGTCACCCGGGAAGCCACCGAGGATGGTTGGCGGGCCACCCAGGACGTGCACCACCCGGACTTCGGGCACGGCTGGGTCCAGGGCGCCGGCCACGGCATCGTGTCGGTACGCTTCGAGACCCGCGCCACCGGGCCTGGCGTCACCCGTACCTTTCCGATCGATGATCCGGATCTGCATGCGGCTGACCCACTGGCGAGCCTCGCCTGGGAGGAGTGGTTCGCACAGCAGGACGACTGACTCAGTTCGGCGGCCACTGGAAGGCTGAGGTAGGGGCCTGCGGTTCTGGTTCCGGTGGTGAGTCATTGAGCTGCTGATAGGCCTCGAACTCCTCTGCGGCAGCCCGGGCGGCGGCGGATTCCTGTCGACGTGCCCGACGCTGGCTGAAGGTCTGGACCCAGTGCTTCTCGGTCGGTGCCAGTGGGCCGGTTGCCCGATCAACAGCGTAGGTGCCGTCGGCGAAGTGCCAGTAGACGTCTCCGGTGATGTGGTCCAGGAGGTAGACGGCCTGGACGTCGGTCTTCCGGTTGTGGTGGTGAGGGCAGAGCGAGGCCAGGTTAGAGGGTGAAGTCGGGCCCTCCGGCCAGTTGATGCGGTGGTCGGGCTGGCACCAGCGGGCTGAGTTGTTGCAGTCAGGCCAGCGGCAGACCCAGTCCCGGCCGATGAGATAGGCACGGATGTAGTCGTTGGGTCTGTAGCCGGGGATGTCAGTGTCGCGGGCAGGGTCGATGTCCTGTGTGAGGGTGGCCAGGTCGATGAGGGTGTCGGCGGCCTCGGAGGTGAGGACCCCTGCTGTGGGGTGGAAGACGGGGGAGGAGTCCACATCGTGTGCCCGGTAGAGGTTGAGCGTCACTGTGGTCGTGGTGTTGCTGAGCAGAAGGTCGACCATGGCGCGGGCCCTGGATGTTCCGTTGCTCCGGGCTGCCTGGGTGACGGCGTCATGGACGAGGCTGCCGGTGGCCTGGTTGAGGGTGAGCTCGAAGCGCATGTCGCCGTTGGCCAGGGTATCCAGGAAGTACTCCTCGGGCCCCGGGGTGGCTGCGGGGAGTGAACGCAGCAGTGCGGCAGGATCCGTCTCCTCCGGCACTTCGGGGACCTGCAGCATACGGATGACCGCCTGGATGACGCGTCTGATGTCTGCGGCGGCGGGAAGAAGCTGCTGGGGCCGGCTGGGGGTGAAGCGGGCGACGAGTTCCTCGTCGAGCACCCGCCAGTAACCGGGGTCGTGATAGAGATCGGAGTGGGCGTCGGCGATGGCCTTGTCGATGACGGTCAGCCGGTACATGTCCAGCAGGGGCCTCGCCGTGATCATCGTCTTGAGGCCGGGAAGCCGGTCAAGGGTCTGCATGGCATCGAGGTTTGCGGTGAGGTGACGTTTGCTCATCCCGGTGGAACGGGTGAGTCGGGCGGCGATGGTGGTCCAGTCCTGGGGAGTGCTGTGGTCGTAGGTGGCCGGCAGACAGGTGCGCCAGAAATCGAGATCTGCGGCGATGGTCCTCAGGCGGGCGACGGCGATGGGATCGTCGGGATTGTGCATGGCCCAGGATGCAGGGGTGGCGGTCAAGGGATAGGCACCTCCTCACGAGGCGTGTCTCGTTCGTGTGTTCGAGACTCAAGCTATGCCACCACCCCGACACAGGGGGTGGCCATCGGGGGTGGCCTGCCTAAAGCAGCAGGTCGCGGACGTCTTTTCCGGTCGCCAGTGCGGCGACGAGCGCCATGCGTGCCTGTCCCGCCCGCAGATGGCCCGCGCTGATCGCGCCACGGGAACCCAGGGTGGCGCCGCCTCCGCCGCCGCCGTAGGCGAGGGTGACTTTGCCGGCGGGAACCCGGGTGGTGATCACCACCGGGATACCCGAGTCGAGGGCGTCGGCGACGCCGGCGCCCATGTCAGGGCCGATGTTCCCGGCACCCAGGGCTTCGACGACGAGGCCTCGGGCTCCGGCGGCGAGGGCGGCGTCGACCAGCGAACGGTCGGCGCCGGCCCAGGAGGCGAGCACGGGCACGTTGAAGCCGGCCAGGGGAGCGACCGGAACGGGCGCGGGGCGGCGGGATTCGCGCGGGACGCCGGACATGAAGCCGTCGAGGTCGGTGGTGTGGCGCTTGAGGGCGCCGCGGGCGGGGATGGTCCAGCCACCGAAGGCGATGAGGGCGCCCTGACGGCGGGCGAGCGGATCGGCGGCGAGACGGAGGGCGTCGACGAGGTTGCCGGGGCCGTCGGAACCCGGGTGATCGAAGGCGCGCTGGGAGCCGGTGAGCACGACGGGGCGCTCATCGGCGTGGAAACAGTCGAGCGCGAAGGCGGTGTCCTCCATGGAATCGGTGCCGTGGGTGATCACCACCCCGTCGATGTCCGGGGAGGCCAGGGCTTCGTGCACGGCAGCGATCAGGCCGTCGAGATCTGCCAGGGTGATGGCCGAGGAGTCCAGCCTGGTGAGCTCGCGGACGGTGATGTCCGCCGAGGTCAGGGGGTGGGGGAGGAGGTGGACGACGGCGTCGAGAAGCTCCTGCCCGGTGACCGTGGGGCGCAGGGTCCCGGAGTCGTCGGTGGTGCAGGCGATGGTGCCGCCGGTGGTCAGCAACGCAATGCGGGTCATGGAACCACACTGCCACAGGAGGGCCCCGGAAAGTGTTGTCACAAATGCATAACGTGTACCATCGTGTCGAATGCGGGCACCGGAATCCGAAGACCAGTGGTGCCCCGAACTGAGGAGAGTCTTTTTCCGTGAAGCTGACCAAGATCACCGCGATCACCGCCGCACTCGGTGCTGCACTGGCGCTGACAGCCTGCGGCTCCGACGAGGGCAACGGCGCCACCACCACCACCGCCGCCACCACTGAGACGACAGCCGCCACCACCACTGCGGCGGCCCCCGCGCTGCCGACCGCGGAGGAGCTCAACGCGATTCTGGCCAGGGCCACCGACCCGAACATCCCGCTGGAGGAGAAGGTCAACACCGTCCAGAGCGGCGAGCAGGCCCCCGAGCTCTTCGACGTCATGGCAGCCTCCCAGGCGGAGTCCGGCGCCCAGTTCCAGGTGGTCAACCCGGTGCTGCCCGGCTACACCCCGGACTCGGTGCTGGCCTCGGTGAACTTCATCCTCCCGGAAAATGAGGCACAGCCGGCCGAGAACGTCGAGTTCATCTACGAGGGAGACACCTGGAAGCTGTCCCAGTCCTGGGCGTGCACCCTGATCACCAACACGGTCTCCCCGGAGCAGGTGCCCCAGATGTGTCTGGACTTCTCCACGGCCCCGGAGCCGGAGTCGGAGCCCGCTCCTTAATCGTCCCGGCGGCCCGGCAGTGAGAGTATCTTGCCGCGGCCGCTGGTCCGTACCGCCCACCGACGGCGGATCCACCGGTCATGGGTGGCCAGGAGCACCGTGCCCGGGAACTCCTCCAACGCCTCCTCCAACTCCTCCGCGAGGGCGAGGGAGAGATGGTTGGTGGGCTCGTCGAGAAGCAGAATGTCCGGTGGGGACGCCAGGATGACGCCCAGCGACACCCTCCTGCGCTGGCCCAGTGACAGTTCGCCGAGGGGGCGGGCAGCGGTCTCGGCATCCATCAGGCCCATCTCGACGAGGGTGGGGGACTTCGGCGGCACCTTCGCCGCGAAGATCTCCTCGGCCGGGGTGTCCAGGTCAATCCATTCGTCATCCTGGCTCAGCCGGGCGATGCTCACCTCCTCAGGGATGCGCAGCAGACCCTCGGTGATCTGCATCTTGCCTTCCACCGCCTTCAGGAACGTCGATTTTCCTGCGCCGTTGGGGCCCTCGACGAGCCAGTGTTCGCCCGGCTGGACGGTCACCGTCAGGGGGCCCAGACGGTCGCCCACCCACAGATCCCTCGCCACCACGGCGGGCTCGCCCAGCGAGGCCAGCGTGGTGTGCTCCGGGATGCCGTGGAATGTGAGTCGGGCGGGTGGCGGCGGAAGCTCGTCCCGTTCCAGGGCCTCGAGGCGGTTGCGGGCGGAACGCAGCCGGTTGCCCAGCGTCTTTGCGGCGCGGTCGGCGTAGAACTTGTCCGAGATCCGTGACTCCGACTTGGACACCTCCCGGTGGAAGATATCCGATTCACCCTGGTCCGAGGCCTTCTCCAGCCGGGAACGCTCATGCTCCTGCGCCACGTAGAGCTCCTCCCACCGGCGGCGGATGTCCTCGCGGGACTGCAGGTAGTCGGTGAAGGATCCGGTGAACAGGGTGCCCTGCCGGGTGCCCTCTCCGGTGCCGCCCTCATGACCCAGCCCGGGATCCAGGTCGACGAGCGAATCGGCGGCCTTGTCCAGGAAGAAACGGTCGTGGCTGGCCACCAGCACGGGGCCGCGGAATTCCTTGAGCTCGTTGATCAGGAAGTCCACGCCCTCATCGTCGAGGTGGTTCGTCGGCTCGTCGAGCACCATCGCGTCGACCGGGCGCAGCAGGAGCGCGGCCAGTGCGAAACGACGACGCTGACCTCCGGACATGTCACCCAGCCTGGTCTCCAGCGGCACCTTCGCCAGTCCCAGACCTGCCAGTACCGAAGCGATGCGTGCGTCCAGCTCCCACACGCCTGTCTGCTCCGCCATGGCCAGCGCGGCGTCAAATGCGTCCGCCAGATCCGGCTCGTCCGCCAGGCGCGCGGAGATGTCGCCGATCTGCTTCTCGATGTCCCGCAGCTCCGACACCGCGGCGTCGATCAGCGCGGAGGCCGGCGAGGAGAGCGGAAGCTGCGTCTCCTGTTCGATGAAACCCGTGACGGGTGGAGTGGTGATGTCGCCGACGTCAGGTTCCAGAACCCCCGCGACCAGATGCAGCAGGGTCGACTTTCCCGCACCGTTCTCGCCGATCAGGCCGGTCACGTGCTCGGAGGGCACGGCGAAGGTGATGTCGGTGAGCACGCGCCGGAGAGAACCCGGGTACGTGAAGCTGACACCGTCGAACTTGAGGTGGTGGGGGGAGGCCATGATCGTTCCTTAGCTGTCGGTGAAGGCCAGGGAGGTGGTGGTGTCCTGGACCACGCGGACGTCGGAATCCGCTCCGCCGTAGACGACACGGGTGGTGTAGGACACGCGGCCGTCGACCGGAAGCGGGCTGTTCAGGTCGACGGTGAGGGAGCCTTCGCTGGTGGTGTTCGAGTTGAGGACATTGAGGGACTGTCCGTCCTCCATCGTCAGGGCGCCGATCGCCGGGCGTTGCTGGACGTCGACGTCGAGCTCGATGCGGTCGCCGCTGATCGAGGTGATCGTGTACGTGATGTTCTGCAGGAGGGTGGACTCGCCGGTCACGCGGGAATCCACCGACCAGGTCGCGCCGGGGCCGACCGCCTCGGCCGGGAAGACCACCGGCAGGGAGAGCAGCTTCATCAGGGCCTGCTCGACCTGGGAACGGCCCTCGTCGGTCGCATCCTTCGGCGCGGCCAGGCGCACGGTCGACACCTGGCCGTCATCCTCGGCGCGCCAACCCAGGAGGAATCCCTCGGCGGAGCGGATGTCGTCGGTCAGCTCCAGGTTGGTGCTCGACGGCCGCCCGACGCGGAACTCCACGTCACGCGAGGCATCCCGCTCGCCTTCCCCGGCCTCTCCGGCAGCGGTGGTGGCGCCGGTGAGGGGGACGGTGATCCGCTGGACGTCCCCACCCGCGGGGGCCTGGACGTCCACGGCGTCCGCCTGCATGAGGGACTGGCCCAACCCTTCGGCGACCTCGACCTCGACGGTCTGTTCCTCAGCGTCGACATCCTGATAGGTGAGCACCCGCTCACCGGTGCCGGCGGTCTGGACGGTGACCCGTGAGGCGTCGACGGGCAGGCCTACGGCCGGCTCGATCGAAGGATCGGTCTGCTCAGTGGAACAGGCCGTGAGGGCCAGAACGGTCGCGGCGGCGACCATGATACGGAAGAACTGCACCTCATCAACGCTACCTGAGGTGGACCCCGACGGTCCCGTTGGGGAATGATGGTTGCCGTGAGCACGAGAACCCCGAGACCATCCGAAAAATACGTCACCTTCATGGCGGTGATCATTCTCGGGGTTGCGGTCATCGACCAGGCCACGAAGGCGCTCATGCTGTCCTGGCTGGAGCCCGGTGTGCCGGTGCCGATCCTCGGGGACTGGTTCCGCCTCCTCCTCCTCTTCAACCCCGGCGCGGCCTTCTCCATGGGGGAGAACTCCACCTGGTTGTTCACCACCATCCAGCTGACGTTCGTGGTCGCCATCGCCTTCGCAGCACCGAAGATCCGCGACCGGGGCACGGCGCTGGGGTTGGCATTCATCGCCGGCGGCGCCCTGGGTAACCTCACCGACCGTCTCTTCCGGGAGCCGGGTTTCTGGTTCGGCCACGTCGTGGACTTCATTTCCGTCGGCGGTTTCGCGGTGTTCAACCTGGCGGATTCCGCCATCACCCTCGGTGTCGTTGTCTTCGTCATCGCCATGTTCGCCGACGAGCGTCGAAAGGTCGAGGCATGAGCCGCGAAACGCGCAACCTTCCCGTCCCGGAGGGCCTGGTCGGCATGCGTGTCGACGCCGCCCTCTCCCGACTCCTCGGACTCTCCCGCACCGTCGCGGCGGATCTCGCCGCCGACGGCGATGTGCTTGTCGACGGCCGCGAGGTCGGCAAGTCCGACCGGCTCATCGAGGGCGCGTGGCTGGAGGTGACCCTTCCTGCCACCGCGTCGCCGGTGACTCCGAAGGAGGAACTCATCGAGGGAATGGACATCCTCTACGCCGACGCGGACATCATCGCCGTGAACAAACCCGTCGGCGTCGCCGCACACCCGACCGTCGGCTGGGACGGGCCCAGCGTCGTCGGTGGCCTGGCTGCCGCCGGTTTCCGCATCTCCACCTCGGGTCCGCCGGAGCGCAAGGGAATCGTCCAACGCCTGGACGTGGGGACCTCCGGCGTCATGGTCGTCGCCGCCTCCGAGCGCGCCTACACAGTCCTGAAGAACGCCTTCCGCGACCGCACGGTGAAGAAGATCTACCATGCCCTGGTCCAGGGCCATCCCGACCCGTTCACCGGCACCATCGACGCGCCCATCGGCCGGCACCCCTCCGCCGGCTGGCGCTTCGCGGTGACCACCGACGGCAAGGCCGCCGTCACCCACTACAAGACGATCGAGGCCTTCCGCGAGGCGACCCTCCTCGAGGTCAGCCTGGAGACCGGTCGCACCCACCAGATCCGCGTCCACATGTCCGCCATCGGTCACCCCTGCGTCGGCGACCCCATGTACGGTTCCGACCCGAACCTGGGGGAGCGCCTCGGGCTGATCCGCCAGTGGCTCCACGCCGTACGCATCGGTTTCCAGCACCCCGGCACCGGCCGGTACATGGAGATCGAGGCCCCGTACCCCGCTGACCTGGCGCATGCGCTCGAAGTGATCCGCGGATGATCCGCCGCATCGTCGCGATCCTGGCCATTGTCGCCCTGGCCGGTGCCCTGGTGCTCGCCTTTCTCGACGACGCCACCCATAAGCCCGTCGCTCCGCAGGGCGACATGCTGGGCACGGAGTCGGGGGAGCCCTTCTCCTCCTACGTCGGGCGTGCGGACCGGTCGCTCGCGGACGCTGATCAGAGCGCTTATGCCCTCATCACCTTCGCGCAACCGTTGACGCCCGCCGAAGCGGAGTCGGTGCTCACGGGGATCGGGCGGGTCAACGCGATGATCGTGGCGCTGGCCTCGCCTTTCGCCCTGCCGGAACCCATCGCCGGTGAGACCCGCGCCGACGTCTTCCAGCGTGAACTCGACCGCATCGCCGACAGCCTCGCCGGTGTGGGGGATGTCCCTGTCCCCGAGCGTATCGACGCCGTCGTCGTCCGTGACACGGGCGACGTCCTGCGCGCGGTTGCGGGTGCGCCGGAGATCGCGGCGGTTGAGGTCCTCCCGCCGGACGCCGCCTGGGGCAGGTTCGGGGTCAGGCCGGTCGACGTGACCGGCGGGTGAGGTCGAACAGATAGATCGCCACCGCGATCCAGATGATGATGAACCCCGCCCAGCGGGCGGGGGAGAGGTACTCCTGGGTGACCAGCAGCGCCCAGAGCATCTGCATCGTGGGGGTGAGGTACTGGATCATGCCGATGGTCGACAGCGGCAGATGCTTGGCTGCCTTGCCGAACAGGAGCAGGGGAAGAGTGGTGATCAGGCCGGAGAGCACCAGCAGCGTGGTGTGCCCGGGGCCTTCGCTGGTGAAGGTGCCCTGGCCGGTCGACTCCAGCCAGATGATGAAGACCAGCGCGAGGGGCGCGAGGACGAGCGTCTCGGCGGCCAGCGAAGCCGTGGGGGAGACGGTGATCTGCTTCTTCACCAGGCCGTAGAAGCCGAAGGTGATCGCCATGCCGATGGCCATCACGGGGGCCTGGCCGGAGAGGAACGTCAGTTGAAAGACACCGACCGCAGCGATGGCCACCGCCGTCATCTGGGGTCGGCTGAGCTTCTCCCTGAGGAACAGGACCGCGAGGACCACCGACAGCAACGGGTTGATGAAGTAGCCCAGCGCGGCGTCGGCAACGTGGTTGCTGTTGACCGCCAGGACGTAGATCCCCCAGTTCGAGGAGATGAGCAGGCCCGCCGCGATGAGCTGGAGCCAGGTACGTCCCGAGGCGTGGCGTAGCTCGCTCCATCCCCGCAGCGCTGTGAGCGCCACCATCATGATCACCGCGGTCCACAGAATGCGGTGGGCGAGGATCTCCACCGGACCTGCGGGCAGCAGCAGCGGGAAGAATGCCGGGAACAGGCCCCACAGCAGGTAGGCGAGCAATCCGTAGACCATGGGAGGACATGCTACCCGGAGGTATGATCAAAAACTCGCTACGGTGACGGCACGAGGATCCCCGAGATCATCTCCGGAAACGTTCCCGTCTGTATCTCCGATCTGTGACAGCGTGGTTGTCTCCCAGATCGGGACCCGGAACCGGATACTTCAGCCTCTCCATACAGCGTTGCGAACGGTGGACGGCTTTGTGGGCAATCTCCGTGAACTCCGTGAGACGGCGGGACTGCCCGACACCATCTGTGCTGCTCAGCCGCGGGACATCGGTGTAATTTACCTCCCGTGAACGACTGGCTAGACTCACTCCCATGGTCAAGAACTCTTCCTTCGTTCATCTGCACAACCACACTGAGTTCTCGATGCTCGACGGCATGGCGAAGATCGACATGCTGGCGGAGGAGGTCAGCCGGCAGGGGATGCCCGCGGTCGGCATCACCGACCACGGCAACATGTTCGGTTCAGACGCCTTCTACCGGGCGATGACGGATGCGGACGTGAAACCGATCATCGGCATCGAGGCGTATCTGGCGCCGGAGAGCCGCTTCAACAAGACCCGTGTGCGTTGGGGTGAACCCCACCAGAAGTCCGATGACGTGTCGGCCTCCGGTGCGTATCTCCACCAGACGATGATCGCGGAGAACGCCACCGGCCTGCGGAATCTCTTCTATCTCTCGTCGATGGCCTCCTACGAGGGGCAGCTGGGCAAGTGGCCGCGCATGGACGTGGACCTCATCGCCGAGCGCGCCGACGGCATCATCGCCACCACCGGCTGCCCGTCCGGCGATGTGCAGACCCGTCTGCGTCTGGGGCAGTTCGACCAGGCGCTCGAGGCCGCCGCGATGTGGCAGGACATCTACGGCCGCGACAACTACTTCCTCGAGCTCATGGACCACGGTCTGCACATTGAACAGCGGGTGCGGCGGGAACTGCTGGAGATCGGCAAGAAGCTCGACCTGCCGCCCCTGGTCACCAATGACTGCCATTACGTCCTGGAGTCCCAGGCGCAGGCGCATGAGGCGATGCTCTGCGTCCAGACCGGAAAGACGCTCAGCGACCCCGACCGCTTCAAGTTCGACGGCACCGGCTATTACATCAAGACAGCCGAGGAGATGCGTTCGCTTTTCGACGACACCGTCCCCGACGGCTGCGACAACACCCTGTGGATCGCCGAGCGTGTCCAGGACTACGGCGAGATCTGGGAGGCCCATCCGCACGACCGCATGCCGGTGGCGGAAGTCCCGGAGGGGCACACCCCGACGACGTGGCTGCACCACGAGGTGATGGAGGGACTGCGGGAGCGTTTCAAGGGCGCCGAGGTCCCCCAGGAGTACATCGACCGAGCGAACTTCGAGGTCGAGGTCATCGACATGAAGGGGTATCCGTCCTACTTCCTCATCGTCGCGGAGATCATCAAGCATGCACGTTCCATCGGCATCTGGGTCGGCCCGGGCCGTGGTTCGGCCGCCGGATCCCTGGTCGCCTATGCGCTGACCATCACGAACATCGACCCGATCGAGCACGGCCTGCTGTTCGAGCGCTTCCTCAACCCCGAGCGACCGTCGGCACCCGATATCGACATCGACTTCGATGACCGTCGACGCGGTGAGATGATCCGCTACGCCGCCGACCGCTGGGGCGAGGACAAGATCGCCCAGGTGATCACCTTCGGCACGGTGAAGACGAAGCAGGCCCTCAAGGACTCCGCCCGGGTGCAGTTCGGCCAGACCGGCTACCAGATGGCGGACCGCATCACCAAGGTCCTGCCGCCGGCCATCATGGCCAAGGACATCCCGCTCTCAGGCATCACCGATCCCTCACACGAGCGCTACAACGAGGCCGGTGAGGTCCGCAGCCTCGTCGAAACCGACCCCGATATCCGCAGGATCTACGAGACCGCCCGGGGTCTCGAGGGCGTCGTCAGGCAGGCGGGCGTCCACGCCTGTGCGGTGATCATGGCGAGCGTGCCGCTGCTCGAGCACATCCCCATGTGGAAGCGCCCGGCCGACGGTGCGCTCATCACCGGTTGGGACTACCCGGCCTGCGAGAACATCGGCCTGTTGAAGATGGACTTCCTGGGGCTACGGAACCTCACCGTCATCGGTGACGCCCTGGAGAACATCAAGAGCAACCGCGGGGAGGATCTCGATCTGGAATCCCTCGCCGTGGAGGACAAGGCCACCTATGAGCTACTGGGCAGGGGAGACACCCTCGGCGTGTTCCAGCTGGATGGCGGCGGCATGCAGGAGCTGCTCAAGCGCATGCAGCCCACCGGCTTCAATGACATCGTCGCCTCCCTGGCCCTCTATCGACCGGGACCGATGGGCGTCAACGCCCACTGGGACTACGCGGACCGCAAGAACGGGCGGAAGCCGATCGAGCCGATCCATCCCGAGCTGGAGGAACCGCTCAAGGAGATCCTCGGCGAGACCTACGGTCTCATCGTGTACCAGGAGCAGATCATGAGGATCTCGCAGAAGGTCGCGAACTACACAGCCGGTGAAGCCGACGGCTTCCGTAAGGCCATGGGCAAGAAGAAGCCGGAGGTGCTGGAGAAGGAGTACGCCAAGTTCGCCGCCGGAATGAAGACCAACGGCTTCGGTGCGGAGGCGATCAAGGCGCTGTGGGACACGATCCTGCCCTTCGCCTCCTACGCGTTCAACAAGTCCCATGCCGCAGGTTACGGCCTGGTGTCCTTCTGGACGGCCTACCTCAAGGCGCACTTCGCGCCCGAGTACATGGCGGCACTCCTGACTTCCGTGTCCGACAAGAAGGACAAGTCCGCGATCTACCTCTCCGACTGCCGCCACCTCGGCCTGAAGGTGCTTTCCCCGGACATCAACGAGTCGGAGAATGACTTCGTCGCGGTGGGCGAGGACATCCGCTTCGGCCTGGGCGCCATCCGTAACGTCGGACATGAAGTGGTCGAGTCGATCGTCGAGACGCGGAAGGTGAAGGGGCATTTCTCGAGTTTCTCCGACTACCTGGAGAAGATCGACCTTCTGCCCTGCAACAAGCGCATCACCGAGTCCCTCATCAAGGGCGGTGCCTTCGACTCGCTCGATCACTCCCGCAAGGGCCTCATGCTCATCCACGAAGACGCCGTCGATTCGGTGCTCGCCACCAAGAAGGCCGCCGACAAGGGGCAGTTCGACCTCTTCGCCGGATTCGGCGGCGACGACGGGGACGACGCCGTCGCGAGTGTGTTCGCCATAGAGGTTCCCGAGGACACGTGGGAGCGCAAGCACGAGCTCGCCCTCGAGCGCGAGATGCTCGGCCTCTACGTCTCCGGCCACCCCCTCGACGGTTTCGAGGAGGCCCTCGCTGCGCAGATCGACACGCCGCTGACCACCATCCTCGCCGGGGAGATGCGCCACGGTGCGGAGGTCACCATCGGCGGCATCATCTCGGGCGTCGACAGGCGATTCTCCAAGAAGGACGGCTCGCCGTGGGCGATCGTCACGGTGGAGGACCACAACGGCGCCCAGGTGGAACTGCTGGTGTTCAACAAGATCTACGCCCTGGTGGCCTCCCAGATCGTCGAGGACAACATCATCCTGGCCAAGGCGCACATCTCCATTCGCGACGACCGCATGTCGCTGTTCTGTGACGACCTCAAGGTTCCCGAACTGGGTCCCGGCAACGGTGCCGGCCTGCCGTTGCGCCTGAGCATGCGCACCGATCAGTGCACCGTGGACAACATCAAGAAGCTCAAGGAGGTCCTGGTGGCCAACGTCGGCGACTCGGACGTCTACCTCAAGCTGATCAGCGGTGAGGAATCCACGATGATGATCCTCGGCGAGCATCTGCGTGTCGACCGTTCCGGATCGTTGATGGGTGACCTCAAGGCGACGATGGGGCCGGGGATCCTGGGCTGACGTGCCAGGGGGACCCGACTGCATGAAAATCATGAGGCGGATCGGGAACGCCGCCGGACATCAGTTACCATAGACCGCACAGTCTATTTTCGAATTGGAGCCTGAATGTCAGTGAACAAGATCCGGACCACCCACGTTGGTTCGCTGCCCCGAACCCCCGAACTGCTGGAGGCCAACCTCAAGCGTTCCGCCGGGGAGCTCGCCGACGAGCAGTTCTTCGAGATCCTCCAGACCTCCGTCGACCAGGTGGTCAAACGTCAGGTGGACATGGGCATCGACATCGTCAACGAAGGCGAGTACGGCCACATCACCTCCGGCGCCATCGACTACGGGGCCTGGTGGAACTACTCCTTCTCCCGCATCGGCGGCCTGACCATGACGGACGAGGACCGCTGGGCCAGCCAGTCGGTCGAGCGTTCCACCCCGGGCAACATCAAGCTGACCTCCTTCGCGGACCGTCGCGACCGTCAGCTGTTCAACGAGGCCTATGAAGACCCGGAGTCCGGCATCTTCGCCGGCCGCGCCAAGGTGGGCAACCCGAAGTTCACCGGCCCGGTCACCTACATCGGCCAGGATGAGGTCGAGACCGACGCGAAGCTGATGCGCAACGCGATGGACGCCGCCGGCGCCACGGACGGTTTCGTCGCCGCCCTCTCGCCCGGTTCCGCCGCCCGTTTGAAGAACGAGTACTACGCCACCGACGACGAAGTCGTGTGGGCCTGTGCCGACGCCATGGCCCAGGAGTACAAGGCCATCACCGACGCGGGATTCACCGTCCAGCTCGACGCGCCGGACCTCGCCGAGTCCTGGGACCAGATCAACCCGGAGCCCACCCTCGCGGACTACCGCGACTGGCTGCGCACCCGTGTCGACGCCATCAACCACTCCGTGCGCGGCCTGCCGAAGGAGCAGACCCGCCTGCACATCTGCTGGGGCTCCTGGCACGGCCCGCATGTCACCGACGTGCCTTTCGGTGACATCATCGAGGAGATCCTGCGCGCCGAGGTCGGCGGTTTCTCCTTCGAGGGTGCCTCCCCGCGTCACGCCCACGAGTGGCGCATCTGGCAGGAGCACAAGCTGCCGGAGGGTTCCCTGATCTACCCGGGTGTCATCTCCCACAGCACCAATGCCGTGGAGCACCCGCGTCTGGTCGCCGACCGCATCATCCAGTTCGCCGAGGTCGTCGGCCCGGAGAATGTCGTCGCCTCCACCGACTGCGGCCTGGGTGGCCGCCTGCACCACCAGATCGCCTGGGCGAAGTTGGACTCCCTGGTCGAGGGCGCCCGCATCGCCAGCGAGGAGCTCTTCTAGCCGGAAGCCGAAAGAGGGCCCGCGGTCAATGTGACCGCGGGCCCTCTTTCCGTCGAACCGCCTAAGGCTGGATGCCCAGCGAGGCGAGGAAGTCGCGGAGCTGGTCCTTGCCGCCCGGGATGAACGGGAGGGCGAGCACCGCGCCCTGGGTGATGGCCAGGCCGGTGGCCATGACTGCGCGGATGATCTCGAGGACCAGCAGGGAATCCTCGTCGAGCACCATCGACTGTGCCCAACCCGGCAGCTCCGAGTTCTCGTCGTCGCTATCCCCGGAGGAACCGGAGGACAGCGAGGAGAAGCTCGGCTCCGACTCCATCTGGGTGTCAGCATGGGCCGGTGTCACCAGGGCCAGGGTGGTGCTGGCCGCAGCAACCAGGGCGACAGAGAGACGACGACGGATCATGGGGAACTCCTTGATGGGTTAAGAGACTGATCGGTGTTGAACTTAGCAGGCTGCAGGCCTCGGCGCGAGGGAAAACCTAACGCGAGGACAGCGAAGACACCTCCGGGCGGGAGAATCCGCCGCCCGGGAGGTCATCGATCCGGAAGATCGTGGTGGTGCCGGAGACCTCGTTGCCCACGACGAGCAGGTTCTTCCCGTTGGGGGAGTCGGTGGCCGGGATGAACACCAGGCCCTCCGGACCCAGGTCGCCGGCCTTCGGCAGTGCGGCAGCCTGGTCCGCCTCGTCCTCCATGGAGACGGAGAAGTCGCGGTTGTTCACGTAGGTGACGAACGTGGCGGCGGAGGGATCGGAGATGTCGTAGACCATCACGCCGCCGATGCGCTCCAGGCCGATGAAGGCGTAGGTGCGGCCGTCGATCTCGCCGAGCGCCACGCCCTCCGGCTCGGGGCCCTTGTCGTCTGAGCGGCCCTCGAGGTTGGACTCGCTGTGGTTGGAGTTGAAGTACTCCGGGACCGCCTCGGCCAGGATCTTTTCGAAGCTGTCGTCCGAGTTGAAGACGAGGTTGCCGGTGTGATCGAAGATGGAGAAACCACGGCCACCGTAGGAGTAGATCTGCTCGTAGCAGGTGCCGTCCCCGTTCAGGCCTTCGGCGAGGGTGATGTTCAGGCGGCCGGCGTTCTCATCCTTCTGGAGCTCAGCGATGTCGTCGACGTATCCCTCACAGATGGGGGCCACCCCGTTCCTGCCCAGACCCTTGAGTCGGGATTCCTCGGAGTAGCCGTCCCAGTCGCGGGCGTCGCCTTCGTTGGCGGTGACGATGTAGGTGGCGCCGCCGGCAGAGTAGGACTCGATGGCATCCGGCAGGCGGAAGGACTTGATGGGCCAGTTGGCGATGTTGATGCCGCCGTCCTTGTCGGAGATGTCCATCGGGACGTCCCCCAGGTCGACGGTGCCCAGCGGGAAGATGTCCTCCACGGTTGCGGTCCTGATGTCGACGACGGCGATGGCGTTGTTCTCCTGCAGGGAGACGTAGGCCTTGTCTCCTGAGATGGTGACGTACTCCGGCTCCAGGTTCTGGGCGACGGTTTCCGAGTCGCCGATCTGCCCGAAGATGCGCACGCCCTCGGGGAGGGCGCCCGGCGCGTTGTAGTTATGGAAGTCGGCGGTGCGGACCTCGGTGGCGGCCCTGACACCCTCCGGGAGGGTGATCACGGAGACGGAGCCCTCCGGGTCGATCGAGTAGTCTTCGGCCGGCTCGCCCTCGTTGGCGACGAGCGCGTACCTGCCGTCCCCGGTGATCGCCACCATGTCCGGCAGGGCACCGACCGGCAGGGAACCGAGGACGCTACCGTTTCCGGCCGCATCGAAGAAGATGACACGGCCCGGGTCGGTTTTGGTCGTCGGCTCGACGGTGGCGACGGCCAGGCCGTCCGCGCGGACGGCCACCGAGTTGATGGTCGTGCCCGCGCCGCCGGAGACCTCGCCGACCTTCTGCGGGGAGGTCGGATCAGCGATGTCCAGGAGGTCGATGCTGCCGGACCGGGCGTTGACGGTGAGAACCCGCTCGGATGCCGCGTGGTAGGCCACGATCTCGGCTGCCGAGGCGTCGAAGATCCCGGATTCGTAGGAACCGATCGGGGTGACCGACAGGGCGGCGCCCGGAGCGGAATGGGTGATCGGCTCGGCGACGACAGCGGCATGCGCCGGGGCGATGCTGAGACCGGTGGCCACGGCCGCGCACAGGGAGACAGCGGTACGACGGAAGAACACTGGGAAACTCCTGGGAAGTATATGAGAACTGAACGAGAGTAAGGATGACGTGTCCACATTGCCTGGCGTCCAACTTCCGGTGGCAGGCAGATGAACCTTCGGTGAACCGGGCCGCGAGAAAAGGATCGCCGGGCACGGGTACTACACTGGGTCGACATGAGTGACAACCCGTCCGGTACCCTGACAGCCCCCACCACCTTCGAGCCCGTCCGCGCCTCGGATATTCAGCTGGCGCAGGCCCGGATCTCATCTGTCATTGAACCGACTCCCCTGCAGTACTGTCCCCGCCTCTCGGATGAGTCGGGGGTGGAGGTCTACCTCAAGCGCGAGGACCTCCAGGACGTCCGTTCCTACAAGATCCGCGGCGCGTACTACGCCATCGCGAACCTCAGCGACGAGCAGCGGGACGCCGGGATCGTGGCGGCGTCGGCAGGCAACCACGCACAGGGCGTGGCCTACGCGTGCCGCACCATGGGCATCCCCGGGCGCATCTTCGTGCCCGTCCAGACCCCGAAGCAGAAGCGTGACCGCATCGTCGTCCACGGTGGCGACATGGTGGATCTCGTCGTCACGGGCAACAACTTCGACGAGGCCGCCGAGGCCGCGCGCGCCGACGCAGCCGAGCGTGGCGCCACCATGATCGAGCCTTTCGACGCCCGCGACACCATCATCGGCCAGGGCACCGTCGCCGCGGAGATCCTCTCCCAGCTGACCTCCATCGGCAAGTCCCTGGACACCATCTTCGTGCCCGTCGGCGGCGGCGGCCTGCTCGCCGGCGTCGCCAGCTACCTGGCAGACATGGCGCCGCGCACCGCGATCGTCGGCGTCGAGCCGTCCGGCGCCGCCTCCCTCCAGGCCGCGCTCCGTGCAGACGGCCCCGTCACCCTCAAGACCGTCGACCCCTTCGTCGACGGCGCCGCCGTCAAGCGCGTCGGTGAGCTGACCTACCGGATCGTCGAGCGCAACCAGGGCCGCATCCACGTGATAGACGTCTCCGAGGGGGCGGTCTGCACCGAGATGCTCGACCTCTACCAGAACGAGGGCATCATCGCCGAGCCTGCCGGAGCGCTGTCGGTGACCGGTCTGAAGGAGATGAACCTGCAGCCGGACTCCGTGGTGGTCTGCATCATCTCGGGCGGCAACAACGACGTCCTGCGCTACGCCGAGATCATGGAACGGTCCCTGGTTCACCGCGGGCTGAAGCACTACTTCCTGGTGAACTTCCCCCAGGAGCCGGGCCAGCTACGCCACTTCCTCAACGACATCCTCGGCCCGGACGACGACATCACCCTCTTCGAGTACCTCAAGCGCAGCAACCGCGAGACCGGTGCCGCGCTCGTGGGGCTCGAACTGGGGCGCGCCAGCGACTTCGAACCACTGGTGGAGCGGATGAAGGCCTCCCGCATCGACTGCCAGCACCTGAAGCCGGGCACACCGGAGTATGAGTACCTGGTGAACACCTAGCGCCTGAGCAGCGCGAACTCCCACGGCCCCAGCGCGGTCCGGTCCAGTTCCACCGAAGGCTGCGTGAAGGACCAGATCAGCTCGCCGCCGTAGGGGGCGGTGACGGGCTGATCGGAGAGGTTGGCCACCAGGATGACGTCCTCGTGCCCCATGGCCAGCCACTTCTCGTCCTCGGAACCCGTCTCCACGATGAGCTTCGACAGGTCGGGGCGGGCGAGTCCGAGGTCGCGCCGCAGGCGCAGCAGTTCCCGGTAGGCGGCGTGGATCTCCTCCTGCTCAGCGCTGAAGTCCCAGTCCAGTCGTGAGGCCTCGAAGGTGGCGGGATCAGCGGGGTCGGGGACTTCGTCGTGGTCCCAGCCGGAGCGGGCGAACTCGCGCTTGCGGCCTTCTGAGGTGAGCTGGTTGAGCGTGTCGTCGGTGTGGGAACAGAAGAAGGCGAAGGGCGTCTGTGCCCCGAACTCCTCGCCCATGAACAGCATCGGGGTGAAGGGGGAGGCGTAGATGACCGCCGCCTTGAGCACCTGCTGGGCAGGGGTCAGCGTCATCGACGGTCGGTCGCCGCGGGCCCGGTTGCCGGACTGGTCGTGGGTGGTGGTGTACGTGACCAGACGATGGGCGGGGATGGCGGTGGTGTCCAGGGCACGGCCGTGGGTCCGTCCGCGGTAGGAGGACCAGGTGCCGGTGAAGAAATAACCCTCCCGCAGGGTCTTCGCCAGGGCCCCGAGGGAGCCGTAGTCCTCGTAGTAGGCGTGCTTCTCGCCTGAGACGAGGGTGTGCAGGGCGTGGTGGATGTCGTCGACCCACTGCCCGGCGAGTCCGTAGCCGCCGCCGTCGGTTCCGGTGATCAGGCGGGGATCGTTGAGGTCGGACTCGGCGATGAGGTAGCGCGGCACCGAGGTCCGCGTGGCGACGTCGTCGGCGACGACCTGCATCTGCTCCAGGAGGGAGTAGGCGCCGCGGTCGTCCAGGGAGTGGACGGCGTCGAGACGCAGGCCGTCGATACGGAACTCCGCCAGCCACAGGCGCACGGCGTCGAGGATGTAGGCGCGCACCTCGTCCGAATCCGGACCGGAGATGTTGACCAACTCACCCCAGCCGGTGTTGCCGCCGACGGTGTAGGGGCCGAACATGCCGTTGTAGTTTCCGTCGGGGCCGAAGTGGTTGTACACGACGTCGAGGATGACGCCGAGGCCGGCGTTGTGGGCGGCGTCGACAAGCTTCTTCAGGCCCTCGGGGCCGCCGTAGCCCTGGTGGACGGCGTGCCATTCCACGCCGTCATAACCCCAGTTACGCTCGCCGCCGAAAGGCTGGACCGGCATGAGTTCAATGGCGGTGACCCCCAGATCGCGCAGGTAATCGAGTTTCCCGATGACCCCCTCGAACGTGCCGGCCGGCGTGAAGGTGCCCACGTGGAGTTCGTAGATGACCTGCCCGGCCAGGGTGCGGCCGGTCCAGAGATCCGAGGTCCACGGGAACGCCGGGTCGGTCACCTCGCTGAGTCCGTGCACGCCGTCCGGCTGGGCCGTGCTGCGCGGATCGGGCAGCGTCTTCGACCACTCTTTTCCATCGAAGATTTCGAAACCGTAGCGCTGGCCGGGTTTCGCCACCCGGTCCGCGACCCACCAGTGACCTTCGGTGGCCCGCATCGGGAGGCAATCTTCTGTCAGTCGGAGTCGGACATCCCGGGCATGGGGCGCCCACACGGAGAACGGTTCATGAGCAGTCATGCGCCCCAGGCTACTCAAACGGCCAGCTACTATCAGTGCTCATGCTCACGACCTACCAGCTGCCCGCCGCCGACCGGACGTGGACGCACGAGTGGGAGGTCAAACGCTCCCGCTTTCTCTCGCTCGCCCGCCGCACCCCGACGGACGATGCCGCCCGGGACTTCATCCACGAGATCCGTGCCCGATACCCGGACGCCCGCCATCACTGCAGCGCCTACCTCATCCACGTGGAGGGCTCGCACCCGGTCGAGCGTTCCTCCGATGACGGTGAGCCCTCCGGAACCGCGGGCAAGCCGATGCTCGACGTGCTCAGGGGGTCGGAGCTTCTCGACGCCACCGTGGTCGTCGTCCGCTGGTTCGGCGGCATCAAGCTCGGGACGGGCGGGCTGGTGCACGCCTACTCCCAGTCCGTGGGCGAGCTTCTGCCGAAGGTGGAGCGGGTCACCCGCGCGATCCGGGAGCTCTACCGGATCGAGGTCCCGCATGCCGAGGCCGGCCGGCTGGAGGCGGACCTGCGCGCCCGGGGCGTGTCAGTCACCGGTGCCGATTACGGGGCGGCGGTCACGTACACGCTGGCGGTCGCCCCGGGCGGGCGTGAGGCGCTGGAGTCCACACTCGCGTCGCTGACCGCCGGCACTGTCGCGCCGAGCGAGGCGGGCACCGCGTGGATCGAGTACTAGGATGGTGCGCATGACCATGCAACGTCGCCCGAACAACCCGATCGAACAGCGGAAGCAGGCCGTACGGAGGTACACCCGCAACGCCGCCCTCAGCGTCGGCGGAGGTGTGGTCGGTGGCCTCGCCCTCGGCCTGCTGTTCACCAGCTGGAGCTGGCTCGTCCTCGGTCTCATCGTGGCTGTGGTGGGTGGCTTCTACAACTGGAACAAGATCCAGAAGATCGTCAACCACAAGGACAACCACTAGGCGCAACATGAGTGAAGCAGTTCGTATCGACGTGTGGGTATGGGCCGTGCGGATCTTCAAGACGCGTTCCGAGGCCGCCGCCGCCGTGCGTGCCGGCCATGTGAAACTCAACGGGCACGCGGTCAAACCCGCCCAGCAGGTGGTGCCCGGGGACCGGGTGCGCGCGTGGGTCAACCACCGCGAACTCGACCTGGAGGTGGTTACCACGGTGCGGAAGCGCGTCGGCGCGCCGGTGGCCAGGACCTGTTACCTCGACCACTCGCCACCGCCCCCGCCGAAGGAGATCCTGGCGTCGTTGCCGCGCCGGGACCGGGGGGCCGGGCGGCCGACGAAACGCGAGAGGCGTGACCTCGACCGCCTGCGGGGCAGGACCGACTACTGAAGCAGCTCCCGCACCCGCGGGATGACCTCCTCGCCGTAGAGGCGGATGGTCTCCATGTTGTGCTCGTGCGCGACGGGTCCGTTGGCGTACTTGAGGGTGAACCTGTCCAGGTCGAGCGCCCGCACCGTGTCCGCGATCTTCGCCGCCACCGTCTCGGGGGAACCGACGTAGAGCGCGCCGTGGTTGATCTCCCCGGTGAACTGTTCCAGAGTGGGGGCGGGCCAGCCGCGCTCGGCACCGATGCGGCGTTGGCCGGCGACCCAGTGCTCGTAGAGACGCTCCTGCGCCTCGGCGTCGGTGGGGGCGATCAGGCCCGGGGAATGCACACCGACGGGGGCCTGCGGCTGGCCGAACTCCTCGTTGGCCCTCTTGTACAGATCGACGAAGGGGCGGAAACGGCGTGCGGCACCGCCGATGACGGCCAGCATGAGGGGCATACGGAGTCGGGCGGCGCGGATCACGGACTCCGGGGAACCACCCACCGCGACCCAGGCCTGCAGCGGAGTGGCGGTCGGCGGGTACACGCGCTCGGGACCGCGGTCCCAGGGGATGGGGGAGCGGGAGGCGTCGGCGTCCAGAAGCACGCGCATGAGCTCGAGCTTCTCCTCGAAGAGTCGCTCGTAGTCCTTGAGGTCGTAGCCGAAGAGCGGGAATGACTCGATGAAGGAGCCACGACCCAGGGTCATTTCGGCGCGGCCGGAGGAGATCGCCTGGAGGGTGGAGAAGCGTTCGAAGATCCGGACCGGCTCATCCGAGGACAACACGATGACGGAGGTGGTCAGGCGGATGGTGGTGGTCTGTCCTGCGATGGCGGCCAGGACGATGTCGGGTGCGGAGATGGCGTAGTCGTCGCGGTGGTGTTCGCCGACGCCGAAGACGTCGACGCCGACGCGATCGGCCTCGACAGCTTCCGCGACCACGTCACGCAGCACCTGGTCGTGGGGGACGGGGGTGCCGGAAGGTGTGACTGTGACGTCGCCGAAGGTGTCGAGGCCGAAAGAGATGTGTCTGCTCATGTTGACGATGATACGTCAACAAAGCGGGTGTGGGTTAGAACAGGCTCCAGTCCGCGGGCGGGAAGTCGATTCCCATCGGACGGAAGTAGTCCGCGATGGAAAGCGCCCACACGTGGATGGCATCGGCCAGCAGGGGGAAATCTTCACGAATGGACGAGACCAGACTCATGGGACAGTGCTCCTTATCGGACAAACAGTGTTGTTCCCCACCATGTTACTGCCTGTCACTTCTTTCTTCGCGCATGATGCGCACGGCGCGCATCGACTTCAGCCGGCGAGCCAGATGACCGGGGCGGGAATCGGGTCTCTGCCCGATCTTTCCCGTCCTGGCTATGTGGTCCTGGCCGTAGCGCCGCAGCAGAAGATCGTCGATGAGCCTGATCTGGCCGGGGTGGAAACGGTACCGCATGGCGTTGCGGACAGCATCGATGTCCATGTCGTTGAGCAGGGAATCCAGCTCCGCCACGGTGGTGATGCCGTCGGCGGCCAGGATCTCCATGAGGAAGCGGTAGTTCTCTGAGCGTGAGCGCGGGAAACGGTTGCCCAGCAGCATCGCCAGCACACCGGGGAGGGTCTCCGCCGTGAGCTCCACGTCATCGGCGGCGGAGTCGTCCGTGTACTGCAGGGCGGCGATCTGGTCGAACTGCTGGTCCGCCAGTTCGATGAGACCCGCCGCCAGGGTGAAGGCACGGTCAACCCGCGGATCCACGGTGTCCAGGCCACGCTTGTAACGGATGTCGTGCTCGAACTCGGCCCACGCGTGCTGCAGTACCGTGCGCACCTGCACCTCGAAGTTGACGCCCTGATGACCGGAGAGCTCCTCGATGTCGGAGGAGTTCTCGTCGACCGTGAGAACGAGGTGGTGCGAACCGTATCCGAAGCCACCGGAGATCCGCGTCTCCGCGGTCTTGTCCACCGAACGTTCCACCCTGAAGGACTGCTGGAGCGCACCGATCGCCACCGGGATCTCCGTTGAATGGAAAACGGTCACCCGCACGCCGATGAGATCATGGATGTCCTCCCACGGATCCGGATACATCCAGTCGCCGTTCGCTCGCTTCTTGTAGGCCTTGGTCTTCATCGAGGACCAGTCCTTCACGCGGGCCACGACACGATCGTAGGTGACGCCGGCGTCAGCCAGCAGATCCTCCACCGCTGCGCCGAAGTCCTTCTCGGCGTCCGGGTGGGCCCGTATCCACTCGTGGTAGCGGCTGCCCAGCCGGGCGATACGATCAGACATTTCTGACCAGCAGAGCGGTGGGGAACAGTGCGAAGACCTCCCCCAGCGGCACCGTCGACTCGTAGACCTGACCCGTGAGGCGGTCCAACCACGTTCCCTCCGGCAGAGTGACGGTCGTGGCCTCCCAGCCGCCGCGCTCCGCCAGGCGCAGCGGGCGACGGGTGGCCAGCGTGATCACGCCGATGCCCGCCGCGCCGGGCACATCCGCGTGGCCCCGGGCCAGACCGATGAGATGGGAATCGGCTGAGCCGACGGCGAACACCGCCTCCGTCTCGCCACCGACGAAGTACTCGGGGTGATCCTGGCGCACCTTCAGCCCCTCATGGACAACGTGCAGTTTCGCCCGGTCACCGTAGAGGTCCAGATGCGGGTAGGCGCCCGTGGCGGTCGTCTGGCACGCGGCCTCCGCGGCCAGGTCATTCCAGTCCACACCCTCCTGGAGGCTGGCCAACGTCTGCTGCCGGGCGGTGTAGTCCACGAACCGCCGGTTGTCGGGGTCGACGAGGGAGTCGTCGAAGAACTCGGTGCCCTGGTAGATGTCCGGAATGCCCGGGCCGGTGAGCTGCAGGAGCTTGCGGCCGAGCGAAATGGACGTGGCACCGCGTGCGAGAGGGCCGACGAATTCGGTGATCAGTGAGGTGACGGGGCCGTCGAGAAGCGCCTCCACCCAGTCGAGCACGGCCGTCTCGAAGTGCTCGACCGGGTCGGTCCACGTGGTGTGCACGCTGGCCTCGCGCACCGCCTTGATGGTGTACGTGCGGAACCGCTCCTTGAGCTGCTCCGTGATCTGCCCGTCGGCGGGCCACACCCCCAGCAGGTTCTGAATGAGGAAATGACCGGTACCGGCGTCCGGGGCGGGAACCACGGAGATGACGCGGTGGATGAACTCGAAGAATTCGCGGGGCCGCTCGGTCAGCTCGATGATGCGGGCCCGGACGTCCTCACCACGCTTGGTGTCATGGGTGGACAGCGTGGTCATCGCCCTGGGCCACAGCCGGGCGCGTTCCTGCTGGAGCAGATGGAACTCGGCGGAGGAGACGCCGAAACGGCCCGGCGCGCCACCGACCTCCTGGAGAGCGACCAGGCGGCAGGCGCGGTAGAAGGTGGTGTCCTCGACGCCCTTGGCCATCACGGCGCCGCACACCTGCGCGAAGCGGATCTTAGCCTCGGCGTTGGCGTTGAGCGCGGCGACGATGAGATCGAGGGCCGGGCGGCGGGACGGGAAACGGCGCGACATCTCCGCCACGATGGTCGCGGTGACACGGGAGAGCGAGAGGTAGTCGGCGCGGTACACGGGCATCGCCGCAACCAGTTCGGTGATGGTGGTGATGAGGTTGTCCTCGGAGACACCCGAGCCGGCGGTGGAGAAGTTGTCCCGGCGTATCGCCCGGGCCAGACGGCGGATCTCGGCGGAGAGTTCCTCGCCGGCGACCTCCCGCTTCAGCTGCTGCTGGGTCACGGCCATCGCGGCCTCGTCCCAGGTGGAACCGGTGTGCTGGAGCGCCAGCATCGAGAGGGACTCCTCCGCCGCGCGGGCGACGAAGACGCCGTCGAGTTCACGGAGAGCGTCGTAGCCGGTGGTGCCGTCGACGGCGAGACGGGGGTCGAGGACCTCGTCCACCTCGAGGATCTTCTCCACCAGGAGCCAGCGGTCCGGTCCGACGACCTCCCGCAGACGGTTGAGGTAGCCGAACGGGTCGCTCAGGCCATCCGGGTGGTCGACCCGCACGCCGTCGATGAGGTCCTCGGCGATGAGCTGACGGATGATGCGGTGGGTGTGCTCGAAGACGAGCGGATCCTCCTGCCGGATTCCCGCCAGCCCGTTGACGGAGAAGAAGCGGCGGTAGGAGATCACGCCGTCGCGCCAGTACATCAGGCGGTAGGACTGGCGGTCGTAGACGGCCTGCACGTCATCGTCGACACCGGAGCACGTGCCGTCGGCGACGGGGAAGACGTGGTCGTAGTAGGCCAGCAGAATTTCCCCGTCCTCCTCGCGCAGCTCGAGTTTGTCCTCGTCGCCGGGCTCGCCCAGCACGGGCATACCGAGCTTTCCCCCGGCACCGTTGTCCTCGTGCCAGTCGATGTCGAAGTAGTGCTCGTACTCGGAGTCCCGCCCGTTCTTGAGCACGTCCCACCACCACTTGTTCAGACGTGGGTTCTCCACGCCCAGGTGGTTGGGCACGATATCGATGATCAGCCCCAACCCCGCCTCATGGGCGACGGCCTTCAGCTCGCGCAGCCCCTCGATGCCACCGAGCTCAGGATTCACCTCTGTGGGGTCGGTGACGTCGTAGTTGTGCGTGGAGGTGGGGTCAGCCGTGAAGATGGGGGAGAGGTAGATGTGGCTGACACCGAGGGCCTGGAGATACGGAACCTGGGCAGCGGCCTCGGCGAAACCGAAAGACCGCCCCGACGGGTCCGCCTGTGGTCCCCGCAGTTGCAGACGGTAGGTGGCGGTGATCGGACGTCGCATGAAACTCCTCGGGTCAAGAATGAGAATAAGGAAAAGTGCACCTGCCAGCCTAGGCGGGAGAAGGCACCGGGGTGGGACGTGACACAGGTGCGGGGAAACCGTGGCGCCACTCCACGAGTGTGCCCTCGTCCCCGAATCCCTGCTTCTCGACGCCCGCCCGTGGCACCGCCACCAGCTTCTCCGACGAGGAAATCCACCAGGCCACCGGCTCGCCGAGCAGGTGGGCGAGGTGCCCGTCGAGAATGGTCAGGGTGTGCGGGTGAGCCAACCAGCTGGTGGCCGGCGCCCCGGGCATGGCCACCTGCAGACCGCCGGAATAAGGCCGGGTGAGGACCCGGATACCCTCGGGGGTCTGCGCCCGCGCGATGAGGTTGCGGGCGGCCAGCTCCCACGCGCGGTGCGCCGACAGGTCCAGTTCCCCCAGGCCCCGGTAGCTGACGTCGACATCGCCGCACACGAACGCGGCGCAGAGCTCATGCGACAGCGAGATGGTGGCGACGGCGTCGCAGAAACCGTCGTCACTCAAACCCCGTCGGGTGGACCAGGCGGCGGGACGGAGGGCGGGGAGCAGGGTCGCGCGGGACAGTGGCATGGCGGCTGACGTTCCTGATCTGTGGCGGGAGGAGGGGACGTACTCACCACTGTTGGACCGGAAAAATCACCCCGAGGTTCCCGCGGGGGCCGAACTTCTCCTAGAACGGGGGCTGCTCGTCATCGACCGCTCCCTGCGGGTCGATGCCCAGCACCGCGTAGAGCTGGGCAGACGTCCAGATCTGGATGTCCTGCCCCTTCTCCAGGAGTTCCCGGGCACGCTTTTCCTTACTGGTCACGGTGGCCCAGTCGCCGGCGACCAGAATCGTGGTCTTCCTGGTCACGTTCTTGCCGACGGCCGCCCCCAGATCAGCGATACCCGACCACAGCTGACCCTTGTCGAAGGGCTCGAAATCACCCGTCAGCGTGACGTTCTGGCCGAAGAGAGGACCGGTGGGATCGGCCTTCTGATTAGGCTCGGGGATGACGTCCGGGGTGGACACGGACTGCCAGGGGGCCCGGCGGGGGGCCTTCTTCTCCTCGACCGGTGCAGCCACCGGCACATCCGGCTGGACCTTCTGCATCGCGATCCGCGCCCCGGAGCGATCCCGCAGCACCGGCCAGGTGCGCTCCTGGTTGAGGGTGCCCATGGTGAAGCCGGAGGAATGCTGGAACTCGGTGAAGCTTCCGCGGTGCTCGACGTTCCGGGCCAGTTCCACGACGATGAGCGCGGCGGCACGGGCATCCTCGGTGGCGTCGTGGTGGCGACCCAGCGGCACACCCAGAACTTCGGCCACGACCGGCAGACGGTGGCTGGTGACACCCAGCTTCGCACCGCGGGCCAGGATCAGGGAACAACCGAACGACAGCGTGGGGACCTCCACGTCGCTGGCCGCGCACGCCCGCTGCAACGCCATCATGTCGAACTGCGCATTGTGGGCCACCACCGGCAGATCGCCGATGAACTCGAGGAGACCCGGCAGGCGTTCGCTGAACGTGGGCTGGTCGGCGACGTCTTCCGGGGTGATGCCGTGAATGGCGATGTTGTCGGCACCGAACTGCGTGAGCCCCGGGGGAGGGGTGCACAGCCACGATGCCGAGGCGACCTCGACGCCGTCGACGATGCGGACCACACCCAGCTGACAGATGGACCCGACGTCCGCGTTGGCGGTTTCCACGTCGAATCCGATGAAGTCCAGGCCGGTGACCCCGCCGTTGGAGGCGGTCGGCGCCTCACCGCGGCGGGCTGCCTCCACATCGGCGAGGAAATCCTCGGCCGCACGCGTCTGGCCCGGGGCGAACTCGACGGTGACGTCCGCGCCCTCGAGCAGGACCCGGCCGACGTCGACAAGCGAGGGAGGGGTGACGCTCACCCCGGTGACAGAGGAGAGGGGCACCTCGACGGACCGTCGACCGGTCAGCGCGGCGGTCAGAGCCGATCGTTCGATACGGATGCTCGTGGCGGTGACACTGAGCTGGGTGCCGTGGGCCGGGATCACGTCGTCGACTCGCTTTCGTCTGGAGTGGTGGGGCAGTGGCACGCCAGTCTACTCGGGCCCCCGGACAGCTACCATGGTCGGTATGAGCGGCCGTTCGCAGGACTGGGCGGGCAGGTACGACCCCTTTGACCGCACCTGCCCCAGCCGCGGGCTGCTCAACTCCGTGGGGGACAAGTGGACGATCCTCATCGTGCTCTCCCTCGCGGACGGTCCGTTGCGTTACGGGCGGATCGTGGAGGTGGTGGACGGGATCTCGCAGAAGATGCTCTCGCAGCGCCTGCGCACCATGGCCGATGACGGACTCATCGCGCGCCGGGCCTTCGAGGAGATCCCCCCGCGTGTCGAATACGGGCTCACCGAACTGGGGCGCAGCCTCTTACCCGTGGCGCAGGCGCTGGTCGACTGGGTCGCCGACAACTACGCCACGGTGGAACGGCACCACCGCGGGTGAATTACTCCGTGTCGGTGTACTCGTCGTGCAGAGCTGCCCGACGCTTCGCGGCGAGGTCGGCTTCCTCGGAGAAGACAGTGAATGGAGTCTTCTTGACCTCCGGCTCTTCCGCTTCGGGCTCTTCAGTCTCCTCGACCTCGGGCTCCTCGACCTCGGGCTCCTCGACCTCGGGCTCCTCCGCTTCAACCTCCTCGACCTCGGGCGCGACTTCTTCAACCTCCTCGACCTCCGCAGCGGCGGTGGCCTCTGCAGTGGCGGTGGAGTCTGCGGTCACCTTGTCGCCGGCCTGGCCGAGATCCTTCTTCCGCTCGGCCTCGTCCACGACCTCGATCTCGTCGGCTTCGTCGTACACCGGCGGTTCGATCTGCTTGAGCACCATCGTCGCGCGCGCCGGGACCGTGATGGTCCCCTTCGCGTCGATGATGGAGGCCTCGACGGGGTAGCCGATTTCCTCGGTCGTGTCGACCAGCAGCTGCCACCGGACACCGAAGGCGCGCGGCGGCAGGGTGAACTCGATCTCCTCGTAGTGGGCGTTGAACATGAGGATGAAGGAATCATCCGTGATCTTCTCGCCGCGGCTGTCGGGTTCGCTGATCGCGTTACCGTTGAGGTAGACCATGAGGGCCTTGCCGAACTTGAAGTCCCAGTCGTCCTGCGTCATCAGCTTGCCGGAGGGGACCAGCCAGGCGATGTCACGGTCGCGGACGTTGGCGCCGAGGGGGCCTCCCGCGAGGAAGCGGCGACGACGGAACACCGGATGGCGGCGGCGGATGTTGAGCAGACGCTTGGTGAAGGCGTGCAGCGAGGAGTTGTCCTCCAGCTGCTCCCAGTTCATCCACGCCAGCTCGTTGTCCTGGCAGTACACATTGTTGTTTCCCTGCTGTGTCCGCGCCACCTCGTCGCCGTGGGAGAGCATCGGCGTGCCCAGGCTGAGGAAGAGCGTGGTCAGGAAGTTGCGCCGCTGGCGGCTGCGCAGGGAGAGGATCTCGGGATCGTCGGTCGGGCCCTCCACGCCGTGGTTCCAGGACCTGTTGTGGGACTCCCCGTCGCGGTTGTCCTCCCCGTTGTCGATGTTCAGTTTCTCGTTGTAACTGACCAGGTCATTGAGGGTGAAGCCGTCGTGGGCGGTGATGAAGTTGATCGACGCAGTGGGGCGACGGCCGTTGTTGGCGTAGAGGTCGGAGGAACCGGTCAGCCGGGACGCGAACTCGCCCAGGGTGGAGGGCTCACCACGCCAGAAATCGCGGACGGTGTCGCGGTACTTGCCGTTCCATTCGGTCCACAGGGGCGGGAAGTTGCCCACCTGGTAACCGTCGTGGCCGATGTCCCAGGGCTCGGCGATGAGCTTGACCTGCGACACCACCGGGTCCTGCTGGACCAGGTCGAAGAAGGTGGCCAGGCGGTCGACGTCGTGGAGCTCGCGGGCCAGCGTGGAGGCCAGGTCGAAGCGGAAACCGTCCACATGCAGTTCCGTGACCCAGTAGCGCAGTGAATCCATGAGCAGCTGCAGGGAGTGCGGGTCGCGCACGTTCAGGGAGTTACCCGTGCCCGTGTAGTCCATGTAGTGGTATTTGTCATTGTCCACGAGGCGGTAGTAGGCCTCATTGTCGATGCCGCGGAAGGCGATGGTGGGGCCCAGGTGGTTGCCTTCGGCGGTGTGGTTGTACACCACGTCGAGGATCACCTCCATGCCGGCCTCATGGTAGGCGCGCACCATGCCCTTGAACTCGGAGACGGCGCCACCGGGCTTGCCGGCGGCGGCGTAGTCCTGGTGGGGCGCGAAAAAGCCGAAGGTGTTGTAGCCCCAGTAGTTGCGCAGACCCAGCTCGCGCAGACGGTCGTCCTGGAGGAACTGGTGCACCGGCATCAGCTCGATGGCGGTGACCCCCAGATCCTTGAGGTACTCGATGATCGAGGGGTGCGCCAGGCCCGCGTAGGTGCCGCGGAGGTTCGCCGGCACGTCGGGGTGCGTCATCGTCATGCCCTTGACGTGGGTCTCGTAGATGACGGTCTCGTTGTACGGGATACGCGGCGCGCGGTCGGAGCCCCAGTCGAAGAACGGGTTGATCACCACGGACTTCATCGTGTGGCCGAGGCTGTCGTCGGTGTTGCGGCCGGAGCCGGGCGGATCGGCGAAGATGTCGTAGGAGAACAACGAGGGATCTCCGTCGAAGTCCCCGTCGAAGGCACGAGCGTACGGGTCGACGAGCAACTTGCTGGGGTCGCATCGCTTGCCGTTGTGCGGGTCGTACGGGCCGTGGACTCTGTAGCCGTAGCGCTGACCGGGCTGAACTCCGGGAAGGTAGCAGTGCCAGACATTCGCGTCGACCTCTTCGAGGTTGATACGTACCTCGTTGTCCTCCCGGTCGATGAGGCAGAGTTCCACCTTCTCCGCGACATAGGAGAAGATTGCGAAGTTGGTGCCTGCACCGTCGTAGGTGGATCCCAGCGGATACGGGTCACCCGGCCAGACCGCGTGATTTTGCTCGGACTCAGTAGTCATGTCGACTGATCATAGTGGTTCGGGTGCGGATTCACTGGACTGCGTCGCCACACGGAGTCCCGCAAGCAGCAGATCGACGCCACGATGGAAGTCGGCGGACGCCTCCACGGGGAGCTCCGCGCCCGTGTCCACCGCGTGCTGTCTCTGCGCCTGCTCGAGGGAGGTGGCGCCGAGGACCAGATGGAGGAGCGAGGCGGCGCCGACCCGGGTGAGATCTTCATCTCCCCGCAGGGTCTGCTCCAGCTGCTTCTCGACGACCGCCCGCGTCTCCGATTCAGGCTGCGAGAGCGCGGCGGCGACAAGTTCTGCGCCGTCACGGTGCGCCAGCATCGCCTCGCGCAGCCGGGCGGGGAGTCCGGCCTGGGTGGCGGGGGCGTCGACAAGCGCCGGTGCGAGGATCTCCGCCGCGATAGCCGCAATCAGCTGCTGTTTGTTGGCGATATGCCAGTACAAGGCGCCGGGGGCCACTCCCAGGGAGGTGGCCACCCGCCGCATGGTCATGTCCGCCAGACCGTAGGAGTCGAGGATCTCCACGGCGGCGGCGACAATGGAATCCCGGGTCAACTGCACACCGGAGAGCCTACCCGTCGGGAAAACTCCCAGGTATATGTCAGCCATCCTTCCGCTCGACCTTGCTAAGGTTTCCCTTCGACGTACCACCGACGCAATCAAAGACACATCCGCAGGAAGAGAGCAGCATGACTCTGAAGAAGACCATCGCCGCCCTCGCACTCATCGCTCCGCTGACATTCGTCACGGCGTGCGGTTCGGGCGACGGTGCTGATGAGACCACTTCCTCATCGCCGAACACAGTTACCTCGACCCGTTCCACGGAGGCCGAAACCGTGGAGAGCACGGTGGAGGAGACCACCGAGGAGTCGGCGGAACCGGAGACCGTTGAGCCGGAACCGGAAACTGTCGCGCCGGAACCGGAGGCCGTTGAGCAGCCGGAGGCCGCACCGCCGGCCGAGGATCCGCTGCTGGGGGAGCTCTACGAGGAGCCTGAGCCGGTCCAGGGCGGGGCCACCGCCAGCGAGGCCGACCGCGCCGCGATCGACGGTCTGGTCCGGGGAATGTACCAGGTGGGTACCTTCCACCAGTTCCTGCGCTACATCCCCGAAAACACCTGTAACGAGCTCGTCGCAGCCCAGGGTGGGCCCGCCGCGCTGGACCTGGCCGGTGTGCCGGACCAGCCGCTGAACCAGTGGGACTACTACGTGGCGGCCGAGCCGCACATTGCCTCGGTGAATGACGTCCGGGTCGAGGGGGACAACGCATCCGCCGTCGTCACCGCAGTCTCCGCCGGGCAGTCCGAGACCCGCACCCAGCGCTACCTGCGCGAAGACGGACGCTGGAAGTTCTGCAACTGACGAACATGGCCATTCCACGCAGGGTCGGTTCGGCGGCCGGGATCCTCGCCGTGTCGCTGCTCCTCTACAGCGCAGTCGGTGCGATCTGGGGCATGCTGCGACCCGCCTACACCGGAACCCTCGTTGACGGCGGCCAGGTCAACATCCCCGCCACCACCGACAGCATCGCTTTCCACTCCTTCGCCAGCTTCGTCATCGCCACGGGTCTGCTGGCGGTGATCGTCTCGCTGAGCATGTACGTGACCTCGCCGTCGACCCGTGGCCCGGGGATGCTGTGGTGGTTGATCGCCGTCGCGGCGCTCTCCGCGTTCTCCTTCCTCGAGGTGGGCACGGTGGTGTCCGGCCTGCTGCATTCGACCGGCGACGTGGAACAGCTTGCGGAGGGGGACCGGGTGAGCATCGTGCCCGGCCTCGCGCCGGGTGTCGGCTGGCTGGCCGCCCCCTTCATGGCTGCGCTGAGCTACTGGTGCTCCGCCCTGGTGACCCCCGACACGGAACCGGATCCCGTCCCGATAAAGTAGGGAACATGACGCCGCCTGAAACACCCGCCTTCCCGTCCGCGGAGTTCGATCCCGAGGACGTGGACCGTCTCATCGCCGCAGCGCTGGATGAGGACCTCACCTACGGCCCCGACATCACCAGCCGGGCCACGGTATCCGCCGAGCACCGTTCCTCGGCACGCATAGTGGCACGGAAGCCGGGTACCGTCGCCGGGCTGTTCGTCGTCGACCGTGTTCTGCGCCAGGTCGCCACCTCGGATTTCAAGGTCGAGGAGGTCGCACCAGACGGCACCCGCGTCAACCCGGGCGACGTGGTCGCCCGCATCGAGGCCGGAACCCGCGACCTGCTCACGGCGGAACGTACGCTGCTCAATCTGCTGACCCACCTGTCCGGTATTGCCACGACCACCGCCGCCTGGGTCGACGCCGTCGAGGGCACCCGCGCGGGCATCCGCGACTCCCGGAAGACCCTGCCCGGTATGCGGCTGCTGCAGAAGTACGCCGTCACCGTCGGCGGGGGAATCAACCACCGTCTCGGTCTGGGCGACCGCGCGCTGATCAAGGACAACCACGTCATCGCCGCCGGCGGTGTGCGCGAGGCCTTCCTCGCCGTGCGTGCGGCCTACCCGGACAAGTGGTGCGAGGTCGAGGTGGACACCCTCGAACAGCTCGACGAACTGCTGCCGGAGAAGCCGGACGAGATCATGCTGGACAACTTCGAGCCGTGGGCCGTGCAGGTGGCGGTGCAGCGCCGCGACGCCGTCTCTCCCGGCACCCTGCTCGAGGCCTCCGGCGGGCTGGACCTCGACGTCGCGGCCGATTACGCCTCGACCGGAGTGGACTACCTCGCCGTGGGCTCGCTCACCCACTCCGCGCCGGCGCTCGACCTGGGCCTTGACTTCGACTAGATCTGCGTTCAGGGCCAGGTGACCGCGGATTCGCCCGTCGAGTCGGAGCTGATGGCGTCAATTGCGTGGAGCACGTGATTGATCGCCACGGCGGTGTTGTGCTCCAGCTGCAGCTCGGTCAGTCCCTCGCGCACTGAGGCGGTGAACTCCACCCTGATCTGCAGGCCCTCGTCATCCTCGTGGCAGAAGGCCTTCGTGGTGATGGACGATTCGTTCCAGTCGTTGCACAGCAGGAACATCCGGAGGTAGTCCGCGTCCGCGTCCAGGTTCGGGTCCCAGCGGCCCTTGATCAGGTAACTGGGCCCGTTGTCCAGGAAGAACCCGAACAGGATGTCATTGATCCAGGCGATGATCACGTCGTCATCGCCGTGGGTCTTTTCTATGCCCATGCCCGCCAGGGTCTCGCGGATCCGGGAGAGGGTGACCTCCTCCGGGGTGGAATCCTCCCAGTCTTCGCCTTCTCCGTCCCAGTCGTGATCAGTGCTCATGCTGGCGGAGTACTCCTCGTCAGGGTCGAAGTCGAAGTCGTCGAGGGTGTCGATCTCCTCCTGGGTGCGCCGGTGGTCGATCTCGCGCAGGCGCATGACGTCGTCGTCGAGCTTGTTCACGTTCACGTGACGGTCCCGGGGGAGGGGGCCGTCCAGGGCGGCGGTGTCCTGTTTGCGGCGTCGCGCCGAATTGTCGTCCGTGTCCGGCAGCGCCAGCTCGGGGAAGTCCTCGATGAGGTGGTCCACCGCCAGTCGTGTGGTCTCCATCGACAGCCGGACGAAGTCCTCGAGTTGCTCGGGTGAGAGGCCGGTGCCGGTGAGCATGCTGGATCGGGCATGCAGGCTGATCGCCCCTTCGTCGCCAACCCGCAGCGAGAGGGTGGGGCCCAGGCGCTCGTGGTTCCAGGAGGTGATCGTGCGGGCCAGCACCGCCGTGTGCTCCATCCCGATCGTGCTGCGCAGATCCGTGTCGAACACCAGCGCCGAGGGATTGCGTTCGTCGAGGTAGGCCGTCACCAGGTGGTCGTGCCAGGGAAACACCAGCCGGTCCGCGCCCACATAACAGTGGAAGTCGAACTTCTCGGCGGCGACGTACACCTCGGTCAGAGTGACCATCGGTCTGACACCTCCAGGGGATGAACAGTGAAACAGGGGCGGCACCAGTCTACCGGGCCGGGCCACCTACAATAAGGCAATATAGTACTGTCCCTTCCGCCTTCTTCCAGGCTGTTCGAGGAGAACCTACCCGATGCTCACTGTGATCGACCTGCGCGGTCGTACCCCGTCCACCAGCGAACTACGCCGCGCACTGCCGCGCGGCGGCACTGACGTCAACGCGGTCCTGCCGACCGTCGCCCCGATCGTCGACGCGGTGCGTGAGCACGGCGCTCGGGCCGCCCTCGAGTACGGCGAGAAATTCGACGGCGTCACCCCGGCGAGCGTGAAGGTGCCGGCGGACGTCGTCGCGGCCGCCCTCGCCAGCCTCGATGAGGACGTGATCACGGCGCTCAATGAGGTGATCTCCCGGGTCCGGAAGGTCCACGCCGAGCAGAAGCCGGCCCCCCACACCACGACCCTGGCGGAGGGGGCAACGGTCACCGAGGTCCATCTGCCCATCGAGCGCGTCGGTCTGTACGTGCCGGGCGGTAAGGCCGTCTACCCTTCCAGCGTGATCATGAACGTGGTCCCCGCCCAGGAGGCAGGCTGTTCCTCTCTGGTGGTGGCTTCACCGCCGCAGGCGGACCACGAGGGCTGGCCGCACCCCACCATTCTGGCGGCCTGCCACCTGCTGGGCGTGGACGAGATCTGGGCCGTCGGAGGCGCCCAGGCTGTGGCACTGCTGGCCTATGGAGATGATGAGGCCGGCCTGGAGCCGGTCGACATCGTCACCGGTCCGGGCAACATCTTCGTCACCGCGGCCAAGCGCCTGGTGCAGGGCGTCGTGGGCATCGACGCCGAGGCGGGCCCCTCGGAGATCGCCGTTCTCGCGGATGCCTCCGCCGACCCGGTCTACATCGCCTACGACCTCATCTCCCAGGCCGAGCACGATGACCTGGCGGCCTCCGTGCTCATCACCGATTCCGCCGAGTTGGCGGAGAAGGTCGACGCGGAGATCGACGCCCGTTACACCGTCACCCGCAACGCCGATCGGGTCGCCGGCGCCCTGGGGGGCCGGCAGTCCGGCATCGTCCTGGTCGATGATCTGGAGCAGGGCATCGCCGTCGCCGACGCGTACGCCGCCGAGCACCTGGAGATCCACACCGAGAACCCCCGTCAGGTCGCCGAACGCATCCGCCACGCCGGCGCCATCTTCGTCGGCGCCTACTCGCCCGTGCCGCTGGGCGACTACGCCGCCGGTTCCAACCACGTGCTGCCGACCTCCGGCACCGCCCGTTTCTCCTCCGGCCTGTCCACCCACACCTTCCTGCGCGAGGTCAACCTCATCGAGTACGACCGGGTTGCGCTCAAGGAAATCGGCCCGCACATCATCGCCCTGGCTGACGCCGAGGACCTGCCGGCTCACGGAGAGTCCATCCGTGCCCGCTTCGAGGCCATGGGGGAGCAGAACTAGACCATGAGCCGACTCACTCTCGACCAGCTTCCCCTGCGCGAGGAGCTGCGCGGCCAGTCCCCCTACGGGGCGCCACAGCTCGACGTGCCCGTGCGTCTGAACACCAACGAGAACCCGTACCCGCCCTCGCAGGCGCTCATCGACGATCTCGTGGAGACGGTGGCGAACATCGCCTCCGAACTCAACCGTTACCCCGACCGGGACGCCGTCGATCTGCGCGAGGCGCTGGCGGATTACGTCACCGAACAGACCGGCGTGGCCGTCACCAGGGACAACCTGTGGGCCGCCAACGGTTCCAACGAGACCCTCCAGCAGCTGCTCCAGGCCTTCGGCGGCCCGGGGCGCAGCGTCCTGGGTTTCCAGCCCTCCTACTCGATGCACCCGATCCTGGCGGCGGGCACGCAGACGGAGTTCCTCAACTGTCCGCGCGGCGCGGACTTCCGCATCGACATCGATGCCGCGCTCGCCGCCATCACCGAGCATCGTCCCGACGTCATCTTCGTCACCACCCCGAACAACCCCACCGGTGACGTCACCTCGATCGAGTCGCTGCGGCTGCTTCTCGACGCCGCCCCCGGCATCGTCATCGTCGACGAGGCCTACGGCGAATTCTCGCCGTCCCCCTCCGCGGTGACCCTGCTCGCCGAGTACCCGGCCACACTCGTGGTGTCGCGGACGATGTCGAAGGCGTTCGACTTCGCCGGCGGCCGTCTCGGTTACTTCGTCGCCGATCCCGCCTTCGTCGAGGCGGTCATGCTGGTCCGCCTGCCGTACCATCTGTCGGTGCTCAGCCAGGCCGCGGCCACCGTCGCGCTGCGGCACCGCGGGGACACGCTCGCGACCGTCGAGAAGCTCTCGCAGGAACGTGTCCGCGTGGTCGCGGGCCTCGAGGAACTGGGTTACCTGGTCGTGCCCAGCGAGTCGAACTTCGTCTTCTTCGGCCCCTTCGAGGATCAGCACGTCGCCTGGCGGAAGTTCCTCGACCGCGGCGTCCTCATCCGTGACGTCGGCGTCGCCGGCCACCTGCGCACCACCATCGGTCTGCCCTCGGAGAACGACGCGTTCCTCGCCGCCGCAGCCGCAGTAATCAAGGAGAAGTAACATGACCGACCGCATCGGCCGCGCCACCCGCACGACCTCCGAGTCCGACATCACCGTCGAGATCAACCTCGACGGCACAGGTCAGGTGGACATCGACACCGGCCTGCCGTTCTTCGACCACATGCTCACCGCATTCGGCGTCCACGGTTCCTTCGACCTGAAGGTGCACGCCAAGGGCGATACCGAGATCGACGCCCACCACACCGTCGAGGACACCGCCATCGTGCTGGGCACCGCGCTTCTTGACGCCGTCGGTGACAAGAAGAGCATCCGTCGCTTCGGTTCCCGCCAGCTGCCGATGGACGAGACCCTCGTGGAGTCGGTCGTCGACATCTCCGGCCGACCCTACTTCGTCATGCGCGGAGAGCCGGACCAGATGATCACCGCGGTCATCGGAGGCCACTACGCCACGGTGATCAACGAGCACTTCTTCGAGACGCTCGCCCTCAACGCCCGCATCACCCTGCACGTGATCTGCCACTACGGTCGCGACCCGCACCACATCACCGAGGCCGAGTACAAGGCCGTCGCCCGTGCTCTGCGCGAGGCCGTCGAGATCGATCCCCGGGTCCACGGCGTGCCGTCGACCAAGGGGGCCCTGTAAGCGATGCCCGGAATTGACACGGTCGCCCAGGCGGACCAGGGGTCCGCAAACTGGCTCGTCTACCTGCTGTTCATCGTCGCCGGACTACTCGTCGGCGGCACCTGGTCGGCATACCAGGCGGACAACAGGCCACTGGCGATCTTTCTGGCATTCTGCGCGGCCGTAGCCTTCGCGGGTGCCGCCTTCTGGCTGATGGGAGCGATGAACTAAGTGGCACAGGCAGGTCTTTCACGGTCGGAGATCGAGAATCTCGGCAGCATGTGGAAGGCCCCCGGTTTCATCCCGACCCTCATCGCGGTATTCGCCGCGTTCGGCTCCTGGTCGCTGCTGCTGCCCGTCATTCCCCTCGCGGCGCTCGACGCCGGGCACAGCACCACGCTTGCAGGGGCCTCCACCGGTATCTTCATGGCCGCCACCGTGGCCACCCAGATCTTCACCCCGACGGCCCTCCGGCGCATCGGTTACAACCCGGTGATGGTGGCGTCGGCGTTCATGCTCGGTGTGCCCGCCCTCGGGCACCTGCTGGGCCTGGAAGCCTGGAACCTGCTGCTCTTCTCCGCCCTGCGTGGCATCGGCTTCGGGGCCTTGACCGTGGCGGAATCCGCGTTGATCGCCGAGCTGGTGCCCTCCCGGTTCCTGGGCAAGGCCTCGGGCATGCTGGGCGTCTTCATCGGAATCTCGCAGATGATCTGCCTGCCCCTCGGCCTGTTCCTGGCGGGCCGGGTGGGTTACCCGGTGGTCTACGTCACGGCTGCCGCCATTGCACTGGTGGCCGCGGTGATGTGCCTGCGGATCCCGCGGATCAGGGCGCATCCCAGGGCCAGGGCATCGTCGCAGGAACACGTCGTCAGCGCCCCCGTCTGGAAACTGGTGCTGGTCCCCGCCTTGTCCGTCACCAGCCTGTCCATGAGCTTCGGTGCGGTGTCCTCCTTTCTCCCGGCGGCGGTACAGGAACTGGACCCGGTCACGGGTTCTGTCATCGCCGGCCTCATCCTCTCGATAACGGGCGGTGCCGCGATGATCCTGCGCTACGGATCAGGCATCATCGCGGACCGCAACGGTCGTCCCGGTGCGACGATGATCCCCGGCCAGGTCATGGGATTCGCCGGTGTCCTGCTCATGGCCCTGGTGGTCGCCAACGGCTGGTCGGCGTGGTGGCTGGTCGTGGCGGGCATTCTCTTCGGCGGCGGCTTCGGCATGGTGCAGAACGAGGCCCTGCTGAGCATGTTCTTCCGTCTGCCACGTTCGCGCGTGTCCGAGGCCTCCGCTGTGTGGAACATCTCCTTCGACGCCGGCACGGGGCTCGGTTCCTTCCTCCTGGGGGCCGTGGCCGCGCAGGCCGCCTACTCCGGGGCCTACGCCGTCGGCGCGGCCATCGTGGCGCTCGGTCTGCTCGCGACGATCGCCGACCGGCTCGTCGGCAGGAAGCGGCACCGGGGCGGGTGAGCGACCGCGGGTGGATTACACTTCTCCCATGGCTAAAAGCGTCGCCCTCCTTGACTACGGCTCCGGAAACCTTCGTTCGGCCCAGCGGGCCCTTGAACGGGTCGGGGCGGAGGTCACCGTCACCAGTGATCCGCAGATCGCCGTCAACGCCGACGGCCTGCTCGTCCCCGGCGTCGGCGCCTTCGCCGCCTGCATGGCCGGACTGAACGCCGTCCACGGTCCCCGGATCATCGGCCAACGGCTGGCCGGCGGGCGCCCTGTGCTGGGCATCTGTGTGGGCATGCAGATCCTCTTCGAGGAGGGGAACGAGCACGGCGTCCACACCCGTGGGGCGGGGGAGTGGCCGGGCACTGTCGAACGTCTCCACGCCCGGATCCTGCCGCACATGGGCTGGAACACCGTGGAGCGCACCGCCGGCTCGCAGATGTTCGCCGGCCTCGACGACGCCACGCGCTTCTACTTCGTCCACTCCTACGGCGTCCGCGACTGGACCCTGTCGACCGATGACCTGACCACCGCCCCGTCAGTGGCGTGGGCGGAGCATGAGGGTGACCGGTTCGTCGCCGCCGTGGAGAACGGGCCGCTGTGGGCGACCCAGTTCCACCCGGAGAAGTCGGCGGACGCCGGAGCCCAGCTGCTGACCAACTGGCTGTCCACCCTCTAGCTCCGGATAGGATTCGACACATGAGCGATTTCACCCTTCTTCCCGCCGTCGACGTCGTCGACGGCCAGGCAGTTCGACTCGACCAGGGCGAGGCAGGCACCGAGAAGTCCTACGGCTCCCCGCTGGAGGCGGCCCTCGAGTGGCAGGCGCAGGGTGCACAGTGGCTGCACTTCGTCGACCTCGACGCCGCCTTCAACCGCGGATCCAACCATGAGCTCATGGCGGAGATCACCCGCCAGCTGGACATCAAGGTGGAGCTGACCGGCGGTATCCGCGACGACGCCTCCCTGGAGCGCGCCCTGGCCACCGGCGCCACCCGCGTCAACATCGGCACCGCCGCACTGGAGAAGCCGGAGTGGATCGCCGATGTGCTCAAGGAGTACGGCGACAAGGTCGCCGTCGACATCGCGGTCCGCGAGATCGACGGCGAATGGCGCACCCGCGGTAACGGCTGGGTGTCCGACGGTGGGGACCTGTGGGAGGTCCTCGAGCGTCTCGACGCCGCCGGGTGCTCGCGCTTCGTAGTCACCGACGTGTCCAAGGACGGCACCCTGACCGGACCGAACGTGCAGCTGCTGCGCGACGTCGCCGCCGCCACGGAAGCCAGGATCGTCGCCTCCGGCGGCATCTCCGTCCTCGATGACGTCCTCGAGCTGTCCCGCTATGCGGAAGAGGGCATCGACTCCGCCATCATCGGCAAGGCCCTCTATGAGGGCCGATTCACGCTGCGCGAGGCTCTCGCGGCCGTCGAGAAGCAGTAGCCGTGGACGCGCGCGAGCTGCTGGCCGTCGCCGAGGCCGTCTGCGACGACGCCGAGGCCATGTTCATGGCCGGGGTCGGCTCCGACCCCGCCCAGTTGAAGCAGCCCGGCGACTTCGCCACCGAAGTGGATCTGGCCATCGAGGACCACCTGCGGCAGATGCTCACCCAGCTCACCGGCATCCCGGTGCTGGGGGAGGAGTCCGGTGGCATCTACAACCACAATGCGGTGTGGGTCGTCGACCCGATCGACGGGACGGCCAATTACGCCGCGGGGAACCCGATGTGCGCGATCCTCATCAGCCTGCTGGTCGATGACCAGCCCGTCGCCGCCATCACCAGCATGCCGCTGCTGCACCGCAGGCTCACCGCCTTCGAGGGATCGCCCGTCATGTGCAACGGCCGACGCGTCACCCCGCTCACCGAGGTGGATCAGCTGGTCGCACAGGTCGGCTTCTCTTCGGTTGCCTCGCAGGTGCGTTCCACCTTTCCCTCGCTGCTGCGTCAGGGCCTGCTCGCAGAGCTGACCGAGACGTACCTGCGCCCCCGGATCACCGGGTCAGTCGGCGTCGATCTGGCATTCACCGCCCAGGGAATTTTCGGCGGCGCAGTGAGCTTCTCGCCGCATGTGTGGGACAACGCCGCCGGCGTCATGCTGGTGCGTGCGGCAGGGGGAGTGGTCACCGACATCGAGGGCAACGACTGGACCCCCGGCTCCATCGGAGTGGTGGCGGGTACCGCGCGGGCGCACGGGGCCATCATGAGTACGATGGACAGCATTCTGAATTCCAACTAACCGGAAAGGGACGTATCCATGGCCGTCGCCATCCGCGTCATCCCCTGTCTCGACGTCGACAACGGTCGAGTGGTCAAGGGCGTCAACTTCGAGAACCTCCGCGACGCCGGGGACCCCGTGGAGCTGGCGGCACGGTACAACGAGGAGGGGGCGGACGAGCTCACCTTCCTCGACGTGTCCGCCTCCAAGGACGGCCGCGGCACGATGCTCGACGTGGTCAGGCGTACAGCAGAGCAGGTGTTCATCCCGCTGACCGTCGGTGGCGGCATCCGCAGCGTCGAGGACGTCGACCAGCTGCTGCGTGCCGGTGCGGACAAGGTGTCAGTCAACACCTCCGCCATCGCCCGCCCGGAGCTGCTCCGCGAGCTGGCCGACAAGTTCGGTTCCCAGTGCATCGTCCTGTCCGTCGACGCCCGTCGCAGCGCAGACCAGCCTTCCGGCTTCGAGGTGACCACCCACGGTGGCACCAAGTCCGCCGGCCTGGACGCCGTTGAATGGGCCCGTCGCGGCGAGGAGCTGGGCGTGGGCGAGATCCTGCTCAACTCCATGGACGGGGACGGTACCCGGGACGGGTTCGACCTGGAACTGCTCCGCCTGGTGCGCGAGGCCGTCAACGTACCCATCATCGCCTCCGGCGGTGCAGGAAAGGCCGAGCACTTCCCTCCCGCCGTCGACGCGGGTGCCGACGCCGTGCTCGCCGCCACCATCTTCCACTTCCGCGAGGTCACGATCTCCGAGGTCAAGGATGCCCTCGAGGCCGCCGGTCACGAGGTGCGCCGATGAGTGGCAACCCGGCCGACCACGAGCTGGACGCGGACATCGCCGCCCGCCTGAAGCTCAACGATCAGGGACTGATTCCCGCGATCGTCCAGGCCGAGGGCACCGGTGAGGTCCTCATGATGGCCTGGATGGACACCCACGCACTCGCCCACACCCTGGCCACCCGCCGCGGCACCTACTACTCGCGTTCACGCGACGAGTACTGGATCAAGGGCCTGACCTCCGGCCACACCCAGGAGGTGACCGGCGTCCGCCTCGACTGCGACGGCGACACCCTCCTGGTCACCGTCCGGCAGGCCGGCGCGGCCTGCCACACCGGCAACCGGACCTGCTTCTACTCCGAAGACCTGCTGGGATGAAACAATCCCGGATCGCCGCCCTCCTGCTCGCCCTCAGCGCCGCCGTGCTGTGGGGCGCTTCCCGGATGACGTGGATCACGGTGGGCACCTTCGACGACAAGTCCGGGGACGCCACCAACGCCATCATCGGCGGGTTGTGGTCGACGGAGCAGACCGCCGTGGCAATGCTGCTGCTCGCCGGCTCGATCGCGGGTTTCGCTCTGCGCCGGGTCGGTCGCCGCGTCGTCGGCATCATTTCGGCGCTGGCGGGCATCGGCGCCAGCTGGGCCCCGCTGGGCCTGCTCACCGGGGAGCCTGACCCGCGGCGCGTCCATCAGCTGTTGTCCACCGGTGACGAGGCCAAGATCTCGGCGTGGGCGGAGATCGCGAACCTGAGCGTCAACAACGCGGGCCCCGCCCTGGCGATGCTCGGCGCCGCCGTCGCACTGTTCGGCGGCGTTCTGCTCGCCGTGCGGCCGGGCACCGATTCCGCCGCACTCAACCGCTACGAGCGGAAACAGGACCGCGAGGCGAAGATCTCCCGTGACCTGGTGGCTGAACCGGATTCCGGCCGCGTCATGTGGGATGCGCTGGACGCCGACATCGACCCCACCGACGCCAACCGACCCTGATTTCGTGGTGAGCAGGGTCACGAGATAGCCTGTTGACACAGATTGTCTGTGCTTCAAGGATCTCGATGGGAGTGGCCGATGAGTGATCTGGACCGGCTTGTTTCCGAGGTCCTGGCGGGCGTCGCGGCCCGCGAGTCCGTGGTCCCCTTCCAGGAGATCAAGGCACGCTCCCGCGACACCGCGCCCACCCGTGACGGACTTGCTGCGCTGCTGCGCAGCGGCTGCGGCGTCATCGCCGAGATCAAGCGCGCCATGCCAGGCAGGACCTTCCTCGAGGACGGCGACCTCATGCCCATCGCCCGCCTGGCCCGCGAATTCGAGGACGGGGGCGCACACCTCATCGCCTGCCAGACCGAACAGCTGCGCTACCACGGCTCGCTCACCGACATGAAGATCGCGCGCAACGCCGTCGAGTTGCCCATGTTCTGCCGGGACATCATCATCGACCCGTATCAGATCCACGAGGCCCGCTGCTACGGTGCGGACCTCGTCCCCCTGCAGGTGGAACTGCTCGACCAGAACCGGCTCGTCTCCCTGCTGGACCGTATCGAATCCCTCAACATGACCGCGGTGCTCGAGGTGCGCACCCCCGCCGAGGCGGACCGCGCCATGGAGGCCGGAGCGCGGGTGGTGGCGGTGAACGCCCGGCCGCTGGTGGGCGGGGGCGTCGACAAGCAGCGCTTCGCGGAGATCTCCCCGGGCCTGCCCGAGACCACCGTGCGCATCGCGATGTCCGGGGTCCATACCCCGCGTGACCTGCTGACCTACGCCGCCGCGGGCGCCGACGCCGTCGTCGTCGGCGAGGAGCTCATGAGCGCCGCGGACCCCGGCCGCCTGACCCGCACGCTGGTCGCCACCGGCCAGCACCCGTCCTGCCCTTCCCGCTGACGGGTCTGGCAGACTGTCAAGGGTGCAGACCACCATCCTCGCGAACATCCCGTCCCCGCCCCAGGGCGTCTGGTACCTCGGACCTCTCCCGATCCGCGCCTACGCCTTATCCATCATGGTCGGCATCATCCTCGCGCTGTGGCTCACCCATCGCCGCTACCTCGCCCGGGGCGGTGACCCGGACATGGTGTGGGACGCCGCGATCGTGGCCATCCCCGCCGGCATCATCGGCGGCCGGATCTATCACGTCCTCACCGACGCGGACAAGTACTTCTGCGACGCCTGCAACCCCGTCGATGCGCTGAAGATCACCAACGGCGGCCTGGGCATCTGGGGCGCGGTCGCACTCGGCACCTTCGCCGTATGGGCCCTGTTCCGGTACAAGAAGGTCCCGCTGGCGCCGTTCGCCGACGCCGTGGCGCCGGGCATCATCCTCGGCCAGGCCATCGGTCGACTGGGAAACTGGTTCAACCAGGAGATCTACGGTCGGCCCACCGATCTGCCGTGGGCGCTGGACATCTTCTACCGGGTCGACGAGAACGGTGAATTCTCCCCGCTCACCGGCCGATCCACCGGCGAGGTGATCACCTCGGTGCACCCGACGTTCCTCTACGAGCTGCTGTGGAACCTGCTGATCCTCGCCCTGCTGCTGCTCATCGATCGTCGCCACCGGTTGGCACAGGGTTCCATCTTCGCCCTCTACGTGGCGGGTTACACCCTGGGACGTTTCTGGATCGAGCTCATGCGCGATGACTCCGCCACCATGATCCTCGGCCAGCGGGTCAACACGTGGGTGTCGGCGGCCGTCTTCCTCGCCGCCGTCATGGTGTTCTTCCGGCTGCAGAGGCAGCGACGGGCTGTTTCAGCGGAAGAAGAGTAGGTTGGTAGCCGTGTCCAGACGAACCAAGATTGTGTGTACCCTCGGTCCAGCCGTAGCCAGCAAGGACGCCATCCAGCGCCTTGTGGAGGACGGCATGGACGTAGCCCGCCTAAACTTCTCCCACGGTGATCACGCCGATCACGAACAGAACTACCGGTGGGTCCGTGAAGCCACCGATGAAACCGGCCGCGCGGTCGGCATCCTCGCCGATCTCCAGGGCCCCAAGATCCGCCTGGGTCGCTTCCTCGACGGCGCCACCGTCTGGGAGAACGGTGAGGTCGTCCGCATCACCGTCGATGACGTGGAGGGCACCCACGACCGTGTGTCCACCACCTACAAGAATCTGGCGCAGGACGCCCAGCCGGGCGACCGCCTGCTCGTCGACGACGGCAAGGTCGGCCTCGTGGTGCTCCGCGTCGAGGACAATGACGTGGTGTGTGAGGTCACCGAGGGTGGCCCCGTGTCCAACAACAAGGGCGTCTCCCTGCCGGGCATGGATATCTCCGTGCCGGCGCTGTCCGAGAAGGACATCAGGGACCTCGAGTTCGCCCTCCATCTCGGTGTCGACCTCATCGCCCTGTCCTTCGTCCGATCGCCCGCAGACATCGACCTCGTCCACGAAATCATGGACCGCGTCGGTCGCCGCGTGCCGGTGATCGCCAAGCTGGAGAAGCCCGAGGCCGTCGACGCCCTCGAGCCGATCGTGCTCGCCTTCGACGCCATCATGGTCGCCCGCGGTGACCTCGGCGTCGAGGTGCCGTTGGAGCAGGTCCCGCTGGTGCAGAAGCGGGCCATCCAGATCGCCCGCGAGAACGCCAAGCCGGTCATCGTGGCCACCCAGATGCTCGACTCGATGATCGAGAACTCCCGCCCCACCCGTGCGGAGGCTTCCGACGTCGCCAACGCCGTCCTCGACGGCGCCGATGCCGTCATGCTCTCCGGGGAGACCTCCATCGGCGTGGATCCGCACAACGTCGTGCGTACCATGGCGCGCATCGTCATCCAGGCGGAGACCGACGGCCGTGTGCCGCCGCTCAGCCACGTGCCGCGCACCAAGCGTGGCGTGATCTCCTACTCCGCCCGCGACATCGCGGAACGCCTCAACGCCCGCGCCCTGGTCTGCTTCACCACCTCCGGTGACACCGCGCGCCGCGTGGCCCGGCTGCACTCGCACCTGCCGCTGCTCGTGTTCACCCCGAGCCCGGCGGTCCGTTCCCAGCTCGCACTGACCTGGGGGACCGAGACCTTCCTCAGCCCCCCGGTCACCTCCACCGACGAGATGCTCGTCGTCCTGGACAAGGCCCTGCTGGCCATGGACGACTACCACCGCGACGACATGATGGTCGTCGTCGCCGGTTCCCCGCCCGGGGTCTCCGGAAACACCAACATGATCCACGTCCACCTGCTCGGCGAGGACACCAGTCAGTCGCCGAAGTAGCAGCCTGTAAACGCCGGAAGCGGCGGAGAGGATATCCTCTCCGCCGCTTCCGGCGTTCACAGGGGGACTAGCCGGTCACCTTGACGGGTTCCAGCTTCCACACCTCACGTGCGTAATCGTTGATGGTGCGGTCGGAGGAGAAACGACCGGAGGCACAGATGTTGGCCCAGCACATACGCGCCCAGTGCATGCGGTCGGCGTAGAAGTCCTCGGCCATGCGGTCGCGGGTCTCACGGTAATCGGCGAAGTCACCCAGGACGTAGTAGACGTCCGGGGTCTCCCAGCCGCCGCCGTCGAGAAGCGAGGATCGCAGGTCGTGGAACATGCCGGTGCCGTTGTCATCGAGGTGTCCGTCGACGAGCGCGTCCAGGGTGCGCTTGAGACCCGGGACGGTCTGGTACGCGTGCCACGGGTTGTAGGTGCTGCGGAGTTCCGGCAGTTCCTCTTCCGTGGCACCGAAGATGTAGGCGTTCTCGTCGCCCACGGCCTCGTGGATCTCCACGTTCGCCCCATCCAGGGTGCCCAGGGTCAGGGCACCGTTCATCATGAACTTCATGTTGCCGGTGCCGGAGGCCTCCTTGCCGGCGGTGGAGATCTGCTCGGAGACGTCGGTCGCCGGGATGATGTGCTCGGCGGGGGAGACGTTGTAGTTCTCCACGAACACGACACGGAGACGATCATTGACGGCCGGGTCGTTGTTGACCACCTCGGCGATCTCGTTGATCAGCTTGATGATGGCCTTGGCGCGGACGTAACCCGGGGCCGCCTTCGCACCGAAGATGAAGGTACGCTTCGGGACATCCTCAAGCCCGTCCTCCTTGATGCGCAGGTAGAGGTCCAGGATGTACAGGGCGTTGAGCAGCTGGCGCTTGTACTCGTGCAGACGCTTGATCTGCGTGTCATAGATGGAGGTCGGGTCGATCTCGATGCCCTGGCGATCCATGATCCACTCCGCGAAGTCGACCTTGTTGGCGTCCTTGATGGCCAGCAGTTCCTTCATCACGGCCTGGTCGTCGGCGTAGTGCCCGAGCTCCTTGAGCAGGTCCATGTCGGTGACCCAGGCGTCTGAACCCACGAGGCGGGTGAGCATGTCGGACAGTCGCGGGTTGCACATCTTCAGCCAACGGCGCGGGGTGACGCCGTTGGTCTTGTTGTTGAACTTCTCCGGCCAGACCGCGTGCCAGTCGCCGAGGGTGTCCCGCTTGATGATCTCGGTGTGCAGCGCCGCGACGCCGTTGATGGAGTAGGCGGCGTAGCAGGCGATCCACGCCATGTGAACGTGGCCGTCCTGGACGGGGGCCATGCCCGCGATGCGACCTTCGTCGAGGCCGAGTTCGCGCAGGTCCGCGCGGAAACGGCGGTCGATCTCGAGGACGAGTTCCCAGACACGGCCGAAGAGCTGCTGGAAGATGGAGCAGTTCCACTGCTCCAGGGCCTCCACCAGGACGGTGTGGTTGGTGTAGGCGAAGGTACGGGAAACGATGTCCCAGGCCTCCTCCCAGGTCATGTCGTGCTCGTCGAGAAGCAGACGCATGAGCTCAGGGATGGCGAGCACCGGGTGGGTGTCGTTGAGCTGGATGCAGTTGTACTCGGCGAAGGTCGACAGATCACCGTGGTGCTCAAGATGCGAGTCGATCATGGCCTGCAGCGACGCGGAGACGAAGAAGTACTGCTGGCGCACACGCAACACCTTGCCGCCGTAGGTGGTGTCGTTCGGGTACAGCACGCGACACAGGTCCATGACCTGCTCGCGCTCGACGATGGCGTCGGTGAAGCGCTGGGAGTTGAAGGCGTCGTAGTCGAACTCCTCCATCGGCTCGGCCTTCCACAGACGCAGGGTGCCCACGTTGTCGGTCCCGTAACCGGTGATCGGCATGTCGTAGGGCACGGCGCGGACGGTCATGTCATCGAAGTGGACGATGCGCGGCTGCTCCTCACGACGGATGTAGAAGGGGTAGCCGTACTCCTTCCAGGCGTCCGGCTGCTCGGTCTGGAAACCGTCGTCGAAGATCTGCTTGAACAGTCCGTAGCGGTAGAGGATGCCGTAGCCGGTGACCGGCAGATCCTGGGTGGCGGAGGAATCGAGGAAGCAGGCGGCCAGGCGGCCCAGGCCACCGTTGCCCAGGGCGGCGTCGTTCTCCGCGTCGAGGACGTCACCGAGCTCGTGGCCCAGCGCCTGTACGGCCGTCTCAGCCTCCTCGACGAGCCCGAGGTTGGTGAGGTTGTTCAGCAGGGCGCGGCCCATGAGGAACTCGGCCGAGAAATAGTGCTGCTGACGGACACCCGCATACGCCTCGGTGGTGGCCTCCCACCTGTCGGCGATCTGCTCCATCACACTGCGGGAGAGTCCGAACCAGAACTTGTAGTCGGTGGCACTCTCCGGGGTGGCACCGGATGCGGCGCGCACGTGTCCGGCGACGGTGGTGTTCAGTGCGGGCGGGGTGTCACTCATGTGGATCGCTCCTGGGGTGGTGGTGTCTTCACTCGCGGCAAAGCGGACCCACGTAGCGGTGGGCCCAAGATTCCAGCATATAGGGGCAACCACCGATCCGCGCCTCATCGGGAAAGGTAGGTGAGCACCGCCGCAGTCGCCGCCCGGGTGGTGGCGTCGGCGGTGGGGCCGAATTCGGGGAGGAAGGTGTTCATGTGGTTGACCGGAACATCCTCCTTCACCCGATTCTCCGCGACCGCCCGGTCCCACAGGTCCTGCGGGGTGCAGCCGACGACCCAGTAGAGGTAGGGCACACCGAAGGCCCGCGGAATGTTGGCGAAGTCCTCCGAGACGGTCGTGCGCAGCGCGTCGACCGACTGCGGGCCGAAGACGGAGTCGAAGACGGGACGGACCCTCCCGAACACCGCCGGGTCGTTGTCGATGAGCTCCCCGTGGCCGAAGAACTCGAAGGTGGGCTGCTCCTCGATCCCGGAAGCCATGCACTCCGCCTCGACGACGCGCCTGATGGCGGCATAGACGCGACGCTGCACCGTCTCCTCGTAGAAACGGCAGTTGAGCACCAGCTCGGCGGAACCGGGGATGATGTTGTTGGTCGAACCCGCGCGGAGGGTGCCCACGGACACCACGGCGAAGTCGTTGGGGTTTACCTCCCGGCCGACGATGCCCTGCAGCCGGATGACGATCATGGCGGCGGTGTACGTCGGATCGATGGAGTTGTGGGGCATCGAACCGTGGGCGCTGCGGCCGGGGATGATGATGCGGATGGAGTCGCAGGCCGCGAACTGCGCGCCGGGCATGGTCTGCACCTCCCCGGCCCGACCGGGCATGATGTGCTGACCCAGACAGACGTCGGGGCGGGGGATGCGGGTGAGCAGGCCGTCGGAGACCATGGCGTTGGCGCCGGTGGCGTTCTCCTCGGCGGGCTGGAACAGCGCGAGGAAGGTGCCTGACCAGGCGTCACGGTCGGCGTCGAGGATGGCGCACGCCCCGAGCAGCGCCGTGGTGTGCATGTCGTGGCCGCAGGCGTGCATGACGCCGGTCTGGGCGCCGTCGTGGCCCGGGCGCACCCGCGTGGAGGCGAACGGCACCCCGGTCTCCTCCCGGACGGGCAGGGCGTCGATGTCGGCGCGGAAGAGGGCGGTGGGGCCTTCCCCGTTGCGGAAGACGGCGACGATGCCGTAGCCCCCGATATGGGAGATGACCTCGCAGTCGAAGTCCGCCAGCTTCTGCACGATCTTCCCGGACGTCTCGTGCTCGTGGCCGGACAGTTCGGGGCGTTCGTGCAGGTCCTCGTAGAAGGAGCGCTGCCAGGTCAGATCGGCGGTGTGGTGGGCGAGGAAGCGGGCGATGTCTGTCATGTCGCCTGCCACGTTACTGCAGCAGCGGGTTGTACAGGAGAGTGTTCCGGCGTGCACTGCACTCGGTGGCGATGCGGATGTCCTGGGCGATCCGGCCCTCGTCGCGGAGGCGGTACATGGCGGAGACGACGCGGTCGCGGATGTTGTCCGGGGACAGGGTATTGACGAAGATCTTCGTGCCACCCTCGAAACCCGCGAGCGTGGACACCCGCCACTTGATGTTCACCCGCCACGGCATGGGCAGGTCAAGGTCGACCGGGCGGTGGTGCCATTCCTCGTTGAGCGGCACGTCCGGGCCTGTGGCGGCATGGCAGGCGTGGACGAGGTCGCTCATGCCACGCACCTCCTCCTCAGTCTGATGCCAGGGCTCGGGGGTGGCCGAACGGGAGTAGATGGTCAGGGTGGGGTAGCGGTGCCCGAAGCCGGCGTGGACCACCGCGTACTCGTTCTCCGCGATGATGAGGTTGCGGTACCCCGCGTAGTCCACGCCCCACTCGTTGTACATGTTGGGGTTCACACGCAGCCGGGAGATCTCCATCTCGGCCTGGACGGAGCGGGCGTCGATGGCCACCAGCTGCTTGTGCAGGTGCTCGAAGGAGGCACCGGCCGGGGCCAGCCAGTTCTGGAAGGTCGCGACATAGGGGGCGTAGCGGTTGCGCCGGTAGAGATCCTCGATGGCGTCGATGGTGAACGCGGTGAAGGCGTAGTGCTCGTCCGGGGTGAGCGTGCCGGAGGAGGCGAGCTGATTGGTGTGGGTGGCGTCGTCGGTGAAGTGCCGACGGCTGATGATCACATCGTGCCCCCCACCGAAATAGGCGGGCGCGTGCTCCAGGAGTTCATCCTCCCGCAGGTCAGCGTTCTTTCCGGCGGCAGTCAGGCGGGTATGGACGATGTCCAGGACATGTTTCCGCCCCTCCGGGTCGGCCAGGTAGGTCGCCATGCGCCCGGCGGTCTCGGGGTCCATCCGGTAGCCGTAGTTCTTCGCCCAGTAGTCGTAGGAGATGATCTCGAAGAGGTTGGGCACACGACGGAACTCCGCCCGGGTCTCCGCCAGCTGGTGGGGGAGAAGACCACGCAGAATCGACCATTCTTCGCCGTCGTGGATCATGCGGGATTTCTCCGGCGGCGTGGCCAGCGGACTTCCCACGCAGAACGCACAGCGGTGCTCCCGATCGTGGGGCCCGAGCGGCGCCGGGTCGACGGCAGGCTTGGACAGGGGACGGTTGCCGCGGCCCGGGACGGTCCACACCTCCGTTCCGGAGAACGGGTTGACCTGCTTGATCGTGCCGTCGGCCATGATGGTGATCGGGTCGCGGTGGGCGTTGGCGGGAAGGCTCATACCCACCAGTTTATGGCTAGGCTTTCCTCATGCCTGCAATCCAGTTTGATGTCCTCGTCCCCGACGCTCCCGCACTCCAGCTGCAGGGGGTGTTCGAGGGGGCCATCGGGAAGCTCATCCACGCCGGGAAACTCACCGGCGGTTCCGTCACCCACGACCACGCCCCGAAGCTCCATGAGGGTATCGAGGAGGGACTCCGGGAGGACCGCGACGACCTGTATGACGCCCGTATCCACCGCTACCTCATCGCTGTGGAAGGCGCCACCGGTTCCATCAACCAGCTGGCGATGGTCCTGTCACGCTTCCTCACCCCGCAGGCCCAGCTGCCCACCAATGCCGTCGCGCTGGAGATGGAGCAGGACCACGAGGTGGACGCGATCTACCCCTGGGCCGTGGAGATCCGCAGGTAGACGGCCGCTATTTCCGCGCCCGCCGCGAAGAGCTGCTTCTCGACGTCCTCCGGCGCCCCCATCTCGACCGTGATGACGTCCTCGCCCGGATCGACGTCGATACGCCCGGCCGCGATCGCCAGGGTGGCGTCGCTGCCCTCGACGAGGTCAGCGATGGTGCCGACGACCTTGCCGGTCAGCGATTGAGCGTCGAACGCGCCCTCGCCGGTGATGACCAGGTCCGCCCCCGGGATCGCCTCGGTGAGCCCCAGCGCGTCCGCGACCAGCGGCGCGCCGGGCAGGACGTGAATGTGTGAGTCGGTTCCGTGCAGCATGGTCGACAGCCAATGGATGGACACCGGCACCGCACCCGCGGCCCCGAACCCGGGGGTGAGGGGATCGACGCCGAGGGTCTCGGCGGCGTGGGTGAGGGCGGCCTCAAGAAGCTGGACGTCCTCCGCGGAAGCGCCCTTCTGCGGGGCGTAGACGGTCGCCGCCTCGGGGACGGTGGCGTTGACGTCGGTCAGCAGCACCCATTCGACGGCGGCCGCGGGGATGTTGAGCTGGGCGGTGTCGATGCTCGCCAGGTCGCCGAGCGATCCGCCGCCCTTGGGCAGGGAGTACCCGGACCGGTTCATCGGGGTGGCGCCGAGCGCGACGAGGATGCCCGTGCCGGCGTCGGAGGTCGCCGAACCGCCGAGACAGAGGACGATCCGGGTGGCGCCACGGGTCTGGGCGTCGGCGATGAGCACGCCGGTGCCGTAGGTGTCGCCCGTCAGAGGCACCGGGGTGTCGGCCACGGCGGGCAGACCGGAGGCGGCGGCGATGTCGATGTACGCGGTGGCCCCGTCGAGGACGTAGGAGGCCTCCGTCAGGCGGCCCGCGGCGTCGGTGGTGGGCAGGGTGATCGTCTCGCCGGAGAAGGTCGCGGCGGTTCCCTCACCCCCGTCGGCCATGGGGGCGAGGGTGATCCGGGCGTCCCGGATGATCGAGCGGACCCCCTCCCCGAGGAGACGGGCGGCCTGTTCGGCGGTGGCGGTGCCCTTGAATGAGTCCGGTGCGATGATGATGTTGACCATGGCGCATCAGTCTAGGGGGTAGGGTGAGTGACGCATTCAACGCGCCGGAAACTTGCGTGGGCAGCGTCGCACGTGAAAACTGTTAACCGTTAGAAAACCCATCCCCGGGCTGCCCGCGACTGCGGGCCGGAAAGGACTCGTATGTCTATCGACGAGCAGGTCTCCTCCTATTACAACATGCTTCTCAAGCGTAACGCAGGAGAGCCTGAGTTCCACCAGGCAGTCGCAGAAGTGCTCGCCTCGCTGAAGATCGTCCTGGAAAAGGATCCGCACTACGCGGACTACGGTCTCATTCAGCGCCTGTGCGAGCCCGAGCGTCAGCTCATCTTCCGTGTGCCGTGGATCGACGACAACGGGGTAGTGCAGGTGAACCGCGGATTCCGCGTCCAGTTCAACTCCGCCCTCGGCCCGTACAAGGGTGGTCTGCGGTTCCACCCGTCGGTGAACCTGGGCATCATCAAGTTCCTCGGCTTCGAGCAGATCTTCAAGAACTCCCTCACCGGCCTGCCCATCGGCGGCGGCAAGGGCGGCTCCGACTTCGACCCGAAGGGCAAGTCAGAGCTGGAGATCATGCGTTTCTGCCAGTCCTTCATGACCGAGCTGCACAAGCACATCGGTGAGTACAAGGACGTCCCCGCCGGCGACATCGGCGTCGGAGCCCGCGAGATCGGTTTCCTCTTCGGCCAGTACCGTCGCCTCGCAGGCCAGCACGAATCCGGCGTCCTCACGGGCAAGGGACTGGCCTGGGGTGGTTCCCTGGTGCGTACCGAGGCCACCGGCTACGGCTGCGTCTACCTCACCGAGGAGATGATGAAGGCCCACGGCGCCTCCATGTCCGGCGCGAAGGTCATCGTCTCCGGTTCCGGCAACGTCGCCATCTACGCCATCGAGAAGGCGCAGGAGCTGGGCGCGACAGTCGTCGGCTTCTCCGACTCCTCCGGTTGGGTGTCCACCCCCGACGGCGTCGACCTCGAACTGCTCAAGGACGTCAAGGACAAGCGCCGCGAGCGCGTCACCACCTACGTCGAGGAGAGCACCGGAGCGACCTTCCACGAGGAGGGCTCCATCTGGGATCTCGAGGCCGACGTCGCCCTCCCCTGCGCCACCCAGAACGAACTCAACGGCGAACACGCCCGCACCCTGGCAGCCAACGGCATCCGCTTCGTCGCCGAGGGCGCCAACATGCCCTCCACCCCGGAGGCCATCGAGGTCTTCCGTGAGAACGGCATCCACTTCGCCCCCGGCAAGGCCGCCAACGCCGGTGGCGTGGCCACCTCCGCCCTGGAGATGCAGCAGAACGCGTCCCGTGACTCCTGGTCCTTCGAGTACACCGACCAGCGTCTGCACAAGATCATGTCCAAGATCTTCCGCACCATGTCCACCACCGCCAGCGAGTACGGACGCGAGGGCGACTACGTGGTCGGATCCAACATCGCCGGATTCAAGAAGGTCGCTGACGCGATGCTCGCCCAGGGTGTCGTCTAGGTCGTCTACGATTGGCGGCATGTACCGCGTATTTGAGGCCCTCGACGAACTCAACCAGACCCTGGAGCAGGCTTACGGCGTGCCCATGACCGCCAACTGCATGGTGCCGCGCAACCCCATGCTCGCGCTTCTCGACGATCTGCGGAACGCCCTGCCCGTCGAGATCGACGACGCCCAGGACGTCCTGGACAAGCAGGAGGAGATCCTGCGCGGCGCCGAGGAGCGCGCACGGGGCATGGTCGCCGATGCGGAGGTCCAGGCGTCCGACATCGTCGGTCGTGCGCAGGAGGAGGCCGACAGCATCGTCGGTGACGCCCAGCATCACGCAACGGCCATGATCGCGAAGGCCGAGGACGACGCTGACCACATGGTGACCTCGGCGCGTCGGGAAGCGGAGGACACCGTCAACCGCGCGCAGGCGGAGGCCGACCGCCTCATCGCCGACGGAAACGACTCCTACCGCCGCAGCGTCGACGAGGGAATGGCGGAGCAGAAACGACTGGTCTCAGATGCAGAGATCGTGCGCCGCGCGAACGATGAGGCCCGCCGGATCGTCGATGCCGCCCACGCCGATTCCGAGCGTCTGCGGACCGAGTGTGACGAGTTCGTCGAGGCCAAACTGGCCGATTTCGAGGAGTCCCTGAGCGGCGTGCTTCATACCGTCACCCGTGACCGGCAGGCCCTGCGTCGAGGCGCAGGTGTATCCCGGCGCCGAAGTGAGTAAGCTCAACAAGTTATGACTTCACCTTTCTTGTTCAACGTCGCAGGACTCACCGAGTTCGCACAGCGTACCCAGACCGGCCCCAACCCCACGCGGATCGGGCCCGCCATGATCGGCCTCGCCGAGGGCGAGGAGATCACCGTCGACGCCTCCCTCAGTCCACTGGGCGGGGGAGTGCTCGTCAACGCCGACATCCGCGGCCGCCTCACCGGACAGTGCGTCCGCTGTCTCGGGGAACTCCACCCTGATTTCGAACTGCACGTCACCCAGGTATTCTCCGACTCCCCGGACTTCGTCACCGGCGAAGAGGGCGACGGAGCGGATGAACTTCCGAAGGTCGTCGACGCCCGGATCGACCTCCTGCAGACCGTCATCGACGAGGCTGTCCTCGCCCTGCCCTTCAACCCGACCTGCGAGGGTGGGTGTGAGGAGTCCGACACCCCCTCCCCGGACGGTGTCTCCGGTGAACACAAGCCGGCCGACCCGCGGTGGTCGGACCTGGAGAAGTTCCTGTGATGCGCAAGCGTCACCGGCCCAGCGGGGAAGAGGCGCTTGAGGCCGCGTTCCGGGCGGTCGACCACACCCGGCTTTTCGACGCCCTCGGGGTCACCGTCAGCGATGATTTCCTCCGCCTCGCCCTGACGCACCGCAGCTTCGCCAACGAAAACGGCACCCTGCCGAACAATGAGCGCCTCGAGTTCCTCGGCGACGCCGTCCTCGGCCTTTCGGTCGCGACAAAGCTGTACTCCCAGTACTCTTCGAGGCCGGAGTCCGACATCTCGAAGATGCGTGCCTCCATCGTCTCCCGTTACGGGCTCGCTGACATCGCACGCGAAATCAACCTCGGCCCCCATATCCTGCTGGGCAAGGGGGAGCTCGTGACCGAAGGTCGCGACAAGGACTCCATCCTCGCGGACACCACCGAGGCGATTCTCGGGGCGATCTACCTGCAGCACGGTTTCGAGACCGCCCGCGATGTCGTCCTACGACTGTTCGAGGAGAAGATCGACGCGGCGTCGGCAAGCAACATCCACCGCGACTGGAAGACGACGCTGCAGGAACGTGCCGCCGAGCTGAAGTACCCCATGCCGGTGTACGAGGCGACCTCCACCGGTCCGGACCACGACCTGATCTTCTCCGCCGCCGTCACGGTGAACGGCGTGGAGCTGGGCACCGGCGTCGGCCCCAGCAAGAAGGTCGCCGAACAGGCCTCCGCCCGCCAGGCGTTCCTGATCCTCCGGGAGAACCCCCGTGCCGGAACTCCCTGAAGTTGAGGTAGTCCGCCGGGGCATGGCCGAACATCTGCTCGGAGGTGTCTTCGAACAGGTGGAAGTGCTGCACCCCCGGGCCAACCGCGGTCAGGACGCACCCCTGGACGCGCTGCTCGTCGGCGCCACGATCCGGGATGTCCGCCGCCGCGGCAAGTACCTGTGGTGCGATCTGGGCGATTCCGCCCTCTTCGTCCACCTCGGCATGAGCGGACAGATGCTCATCGGCGAACCCGGCACCTGCACGTCCCGCCACCTGCGGATCCGTTCCGAGGTCAGCGGCAAGGAGCTCGCCTTCGTCGACCAGCGCACCTTCGGCCGATGGCTGCACACCCGGCTCATCGACGGCATCCCTGAGCCTGTCGCGCACATCGCCCTCGATCCCCTCGAGCCCGATTTCGACGTCGTCGCCACCGCCCGGCGTGTCCGGCAGAAGAAGTCGCCGATCAAGTCCGTCCTTCTCGACCAGACCGTGGTCAGCGGTATCGGCAACATCTACGCCGACGAAGCACTCTGGCAGGCCGGCGTCCTTCCGACCCGACGGGCCTCAAGCCTGCGGCAGGGCGACGTGGTCTCGCTTCTCGACGCCGCCGCCGACGTCATGCGCCGAGCCCTCGATGCCGGCGGCACCAGCTTCGACGCCCTCTACGTCAACGTCAACGGCGCCTCCGGCTACTTCTCCCGATCTCTCCATGCCTATGGTCAGGAGGGTGAACCCTGCCATCGGTGCGGTACGCCGATCCGGCGGGTGGCCTTCCAGAATCGCTCGACCCACTACTGCCCTGTGTGCCAGGTCAATTAGGAGTCCGATGAAACGTCTTGTCGCCCATATCGACGGCCATGTCCAGGGTGTGGGTTTCCGCTGGTGGACTCGTTCCCAGGCGATCGAGCTCGGGCTGGCGGGCTCCGCCACCAATCTTTCCGACGGCCGCGTTCAGGTCATCGCCGAAGGTCCCGATGAAGCGGTCGGGGAGTTGCTGCGTCGACTGTGGTCGGGCCCGGGAAGCGTCGATGAAGTGACCCAGGAATGGGCGGAGCCAGTGGGTGAACGGGGTTTCGACACGCTCTAGAAGGGTGGCGGATCATCATCCCGCCTGGGTGGATCTGAGGTCGCTTTCCGTATCTGGGATTCCGCTCTGATCCTGGCCCGGCGCTTCTCTGTCCGCTGCCCGACGGTCTGTAACCAGTTGCGCGCATGAGGTGACAGCGGGCCGGCGGGTTCCTCGATCACGTACTGCCCGTTGTCGAAGAGCCAGACGATCTCCCGCGTATCGGGGTCGATGATGTATCTCACCCGGCCGTCGGTCTTCAGGTTGTGATGGTACTGACACAAGGTCACCAGGTTCGATGCGGTGGTGGGGCCGCCGACCTCGTGGTTGATCCGGTGGTCCATCTGGCAGTGGTGGCCGGGGCGCTGACAACTGGGGAATCCGCAGACCCCGTCAAGCCCGATGACGACCGCGCGGATATCATCCGGCGTCCGGTATGCCGTGGATACCTTGTCGTACAGCTCGTCCATATCCCGGATGGAGGTTGCCCTGGCGGCCATTTCTTCGGCGACGCGGCTATGTGCCCAGCCGATGCCGGGGATGTAGGCGGGGGCGTCCACGACGTCGGTGGCGCGGTAGACGTTGAGGGTGACGTTGGTTCTGCCGTTGCCGCGGATGAGGTCGACCAGAGCCTGGGTCAGGGATATGTCCCTGGTCGACGCGTGGGCGCGTACGTGCAGATCGATCTCCTGAGCGGTGACGGCATCGGTCTCCAGCTCCAGGTAACCCCTGTTTCCGTCGATGCCCAGGCGGTAGTGGTCGGTGTCCGGGCCCGTCGGCGAGTCGTCGCCGGAGACGGATGTGTCGAGGGTCTGGATGATGGCGTTGAGTTTCGCGCGGATGGCGGAGGGGGAGGGGAGATTCTGGTTCGCCCTGCGAGGGGTGAGGTACGTCGCGATCTCCTCGTCGACTATTGCCATGTGCTCATCGTTCGTGGCGTCAAGCTTGCACAACACCCTGTCGATTGCCCGGAGGCGTGGAAGGTCGAGATGGTACAGCCGTTGCTGGAGCCGTTGAAGGCGTGGAAGCTCGTGTAGACGTCGGTGGGCGTGGATGGCGCCCTCGATGTAGCTGTCGTTGTGGCCGGTCGACTTGCGTAGGCTGGCCACGACGATGGCCAGGTCGGTGTCCTCCCCGGGGAGGATCGCCTGCCACATCTCGTGGTCGGCGCGACGGATGCGGGCATTGCGGATCGCGACCGGGTCCTCCGGCGAGCACACGGCATAGAAGGTGGTCGGCCGGAGGAGTTCCTCCAGTTCCTTTTCCACAACCGACATGACCGCCGACATGACGTATCCCCCAATAATCGTCCGTACGTTCGAAACCTACCCTAGAACACCTCTTCGAAACCCGCAAGCCCTACCTGGAAGATCTTTTCCCGGTGCTACCCTTTTCGCGTGCATCTGAAATCGCTGACACTCAAGGGCTTCAAGTCCTTCGCGTCTGCGACGACCCTGAAATTTGAACCGGGCATTTGTGCTGTCGTAGGCCCGAATGGTTCCGGAAAATCAAACGTCGTGGACGCCCTCGCCTGGGTGATGGGGGAGCAGGGGGCGAAGACGCTCCGTGGCGGCAAGATGCAGGACGTCATTTTCGCGGGTGCAGGGGACCGTAAACCTCTCGGCCGCGCTGAGGTCACGCTCACAATCGACAACTCCGACGGCGCCCTACCCATCGACTACAGCGAGGTCTCCATCACCCGCCGTATGTTCCGTGACGGTGCCAGCGAATACGAGATCAACGGTGCGAAGGCCCGGCTCATGGATATCCAGGAGTTGCTCTCGGACTCGGGCATCGGTCGGGAGATGCACGTCATCGTCGGTCAGGGGCGGCTCGCGCAGATCCTGGAGGCGCGTCCGGAGGAACGCCGTGCCTTCATCGAGGAGGCCGCCGGCGTGCTCAAGCACCGGCGTCGCAAAGAAAAAGCGCAGCGCAAGCTCGTGGGAATGCAGGCCAACCTCGACCGACTCACGGACCTGACGCAGGAACTGGGCCGCCAGCTCAAGCCGCTGGCCAGACAGGCCGAGGCGGCGCAACGCGCAGCCACCGTGCAGGCCACGCTTCGCGACGCCCGTCTGCGTCTCGCCGGCGAGCGCGTCCACCGTCTCCGCTCCGAATTCGACGACGCAGGCCGTCGGGCGCGACTGCTGGCCGAGCAGGTCGGGGAGGTCACCGACATCCTGGAGGAGGCGAGCGGAGAACAGCTCACCCTGGAGTCGCAGCTGGAGGAGTTGGTCCCGCAGGCGGAGGCTGCGCAGCAACTCTGGTTCACCCTCGCCGCGCTCGCGGAACGTGTCTCGGCGACCTCCCGAATTGCCGCTGAGCGTGCCTCGAACGCTAACGTCGTCGCCTACACCGGTCAGGATCCCGAGGTGCTTGGACGACGTGCGGAGGAGGCGGAGGCGGAGTTCGCCCGACTCTCCGAAGGTGTGGACATTGCCCGGGAGCGGCTGGAGTCGATCCGGGATGAGGTCTTCGAGCGGGAGGAGGCACGGGGGGAAGCGGAGGCCGAGCACATGGCGCAGGTTCGTGCCATCGCGGACCGTCGGGAAGGCGTCGTGCGGCTCCTTGCCGCGGAGGAGTCACTGGCCGGGCAGGTGAAGGCCGCGGAGGACGAGATCGCCCGACAGGCGGAGATCCTCGGGGAAACCCTGGCACGTACGACGTCGGCGCAGAAGGAGGCTGAAGCCACGGCGGAGAAGATCCGGGAACTCTCGGGGGAACGCGGCCCGCTCGAAGACGCCCACATCCGTGCCGCCAGCGAAGCCGGAGCCGCGGAGAAGAGACTCGATCAGCTGCGTGAAGAACAACGTGTGCGGGAGCGGACGGTGTACTCGCTGCAGTCGAGGATCGACACGCTGCGTCAGAACGTGCCGGTCGCCGACGTGGATCTGGACTGGCCGGCTCTCGCCGGACTCCTGCACACGAAGCAGGGCAGGGCGGTGTCGGCAGCGCTCGGCGCACATGCGGACGCGCTGGTGGGTGCGGTGGATGAGGGGGTCGTCGAGAAGCTCCGTGGCGCCTCCCGCACTGTCCTCGTCGACGAGTCCGCACGCGGTGACGCGTGGCGGCTGAACGCCGACCTTCCCGCAGGCACCACCTGGCTGCTCGACCACATCGACGCAGATGAACGTATCCACATGCCACTCAACCGACTGCTCGCTGACGTCGTCCTGGCCCCGGACGTGGCCACCGCCCGTGCCACGGTGGACGCGGATCCCCGCCTGCGTGCGGTCACTCCGGAAGGCGTGCTGTGCGGCGAGCACTGGCTCCAGGCGGGCTCCGGCATGGCGTCGCCGGTGGAGGTCAGCACCCGGATCGCCGGGGCGGAGGCAGAGCTTGCCGACGCCCGCGTCATCCTCGACGAGCTCTCCGGCACCCTGGATGGTGCCCGGATCGCCGCGGAGGAGGCACGCGTCGACGCCGCCGCACGGAAGGCGGCGCTCCGCGAGTACGACCAGACCGTCACCGCCTGGGAACGGGATCTGGCCCGGCTGAACAGGCAGTATGAGGCCAACAAGGCAGAGCATCAGCGTGCCGCCGAGCGTGCCACGGGCGTTGATGCCCGCCTCGCCGCCCTCCGCGGGCAGCTCGAGGAGGCACGTGACCGCCTCGCCCGCGTGGAGGACACCGACGCTCCGGATGAGCCCTCCACCGTCGCCCGCGACGAGGCTGCGACGGCGCTCGCCCAGGTCAAGGCGATGGAGATGGAGGCCATCCTCACGCTGCGCACGGCCGAGGAACGCGCGAATCAGGCTTCCGGACGGGGGGAGATGCTGCGTCGGCAGGCGGCGCACGAACATCAGGCGAAGGTCAGACACGATGAGGCGATGAGGCGGCGTCGCGAGGCTGCCGAGCTGGCGGCGGCGGTGGGGAAGGGGGCGCTGGACGTCGCCGCCCGGGTCGCCGACGCCACGGACCGGGCCGTCCTCGAACGCGACGAACTGGCCAGGCGGCGCACCGAGCTGGGTTCCCGACTGTCGCGGGTGAAGGACCGGGTCAACGCCGCACGTATCCAACTGAACCGGCTCACCGACAACGCCCATGCAGGGGACATCGCACGTACCCAGGCGCAGGTGCGTATCCACGAAGCCGAGACCAAGATCGTCGAGCAGCTCGGCCTGGCGATCGCCGACCTCATGGCGGAGTACACCCCCGGCGAGGACTTCGACCGGACTGTCGAGGAGAAGCGCCTCGCGCAGGCAGAGAAGGACCTCCGTGCGCTGGGCAAGGTCAACCCGCTGGCGCTGGAGGAGTTCAGGGCGCTGGAGGAACGCTACGAGTTCCTGTCCACCCAGCTGGATGACGTCGTCCGGGCCAGGAAGGACCTCAGCGACGTCATCGGAGAGGTCGACGCCCGGATCCTGCAGCTGTTCACGGACGCCTGGCACGACGTGGAGGAGCAGTTTCCGGCGGTATTCTCCACCCTGTTCCCCGGCGGCGAGGGAAGGTTGCTGCTCACTGACCCGGACGACATGCTGCTCACCGGCATCGAGGTCGAGGCACGTCCGCCCGGTAAGCGGGTCAAGCGGCTCTCGCTGCTCTCTGGCGGCGAGAAGTCGCTGACGGCGCTGGCGATGCTCGTCGCCATCTTCAAGGCGCGGCCCAGTCCCTTCTACGTCATGGACGAGGTCGAGGCCGCCCTCGATGACGTCAACCTGCGCCGCCTGATCGCGTTGTTCCGGGAACTTCGGCAGGACTCGCAGCTCATCGTCATCACGCACCAGAAGCCGACGATGGATGTGGCCAACGTCCTCTACGGCGTGACCATGCGTGGAGATGGTGTCACCAGAGTCATCTCCCAGCGCATGCAACCCGCCGGGTAGGATGATCGGTTCACGAGCCGACAATCTTACAGGGGACACCACCACCAGATGAGCACGCCATTCGCCGATCTCCAGGATTCTCTGCTTCTCTGGGCCTCCCAGACCGAGCTTGACATCGCCGGCCGCCTCTCCGGTAGCGGGTGGTTCACCGACACCGCCCTCACCGCCGACGAACTCGAATCGATCGACCGCTTCTACGGCACCTTCCTGGCCCGGCAGATCTCCGCCGGCGCGGGACTGCCCGAGCTTCTCGAGATCACGCCTGCGCTCGCCGTGGCCACGCTGATCTCACACGCCTCGGTGACCACCGACCGGGACGGCTTCTTCGCCGATCACCTCGTCGGACTCGGCCTGGAGGCCCGCGAGGAGTGGGCCGAACACCTCGAGGCACAGGTCCCGGCGCTCCTGGCGCGGGTGGGCCTGACCGTCCTCGACGTCGACGCGATCGACCTGCTCGCCGTCCACGCCGGCCTGCCCTGGGCTGAGGTGGGCACCCTGCTGGAGCTGCTCGACCGGGCCGGAGACGGGGACATCGCCGCGCTGCTCCTGCAGGACTCCTGGGCCTGGCCCGACATGGGGGACGAGACGCTCGACATCACCGCGGCGGTCGCCGGCGTCGCCCCGGAGCGCTTCGGCGCCATCCTCGAGGGCATCAACGAGCTACGCGCCTTCGCACTCGAGCACCCGACCTCCTGGCCCGACCGCGAGATGCCGGATTCCCTGCCGCCCCTCGTGGCGGAGCCCGTGATCGCCGAGCTGCGGGAGCGTCCTGTGGGGACGCTGGAGCGTGCCTCCGCGGTCGGCGTGGCCACCCGTGAGCTGCGCCCGCGCCTGATCTTCGACGCCCGGCGCGCCAAGGTCTGCCTCCGCCTGCCGCAGCAGCGCGTGCGCGATGAACTCGGCGAGGTCTCCTGGCGGGTCAACGTCGAGGGCACCACCCGCATCTTCCGCACCGGTCGCCCGTGGGGTGAGCCGACCTGGTCGGAGTCGCTCGACATCACCGTCGAGCGGCAGATCCGTGAGGCCACCGTCCAGGACGTCTCCAACGGAATCACCTGGACCACCCCCGTCGTCGACACCGATGACCCGGTGCTCATCTTCGCCGCCAACGGCCAGAACCTCACCCCGGTCTCGACCCTGCACCACCGTGAGGTGTGGGTGCTCACCCCGGCGGACGCCACCATCGCCGACGTCGCCACCGGCCAGGACCTGCCCGTCCTCGAGGAGCTGGACGTCGAGGGCTGGACCTCGTGGATCGCGCGTCGTCTCGATCTGACCCAGGCAGCCAGCCTCCAGGTGACCCGCACATCCCAGTCCTCCCGGCTGCGCAGCGTGGACCCGCGTCAGCGTGTGAGCTTCCTGCACCCTTCCGAGCCGCTGGATGACGTGAGGTCCCTGTCGGGGCTGCCGGTCTACTCGGGCGAGCTGATCGCCGACTTCCCACCCACGCCCTCGGGGCGTGACGAGGTCTGGCAGCTGTCGATCTCCGCCTACGCCCGTCCCGGCGCCGCCGGCGACGAGATCTCCCCGGCCGAGCCGCTCGAGGTTCCCGCCGAGGGCGGACAGTTCGCCATCTTCGACCCTGAGTCCTACGACTCGCCCTGGGTCGGCGAGTACCTCGTGCGCGTCCGGGGCCCACGCGGTGAGTCCTTCCGCCACCGTTACACCCTCGTCGAGGGCATGATCACCCGCACGTTGATCGACAATGACCGTTCGGTGCGTATTCCGGCGGTTTCGGGCCTGAGCGACGCGCAGCTGTACATCAACCACGGTGACAAGCCCTTCGGGATCGACCCGCGCCGGGTCGTCGTCGACGCGCACTCCGCCGGCGCCGACTTCGCCATCGAGACGGAGGAGGGCGACCGCCTCCCGCTGCGTTTCACCCCGCCGCGCATGGCTTTTGAACTGCCCGTCCGCGAGGGCACGATGTGGCGCACCACCCGCCTGATCTGTACGCCGCGCGACCTGGACGCCGCCGGAGAGCTGCGGGTCCGTGTCGGCGGCGAGATGGGCCGACCGCAGGTCCGGGTCCTCAACAACCACGGCACCCCGGTGCGCACCGTGACGCTGAAGCAGACCGACCCGCTGACGTACTCCGCCCCCTTCCGGGCACTGGCCACCTCCGCCGCGACGCTGCCGTCCGGTCGCGTCGAGATCGAGTGGGTCGACGCGCGTGCCGACGAACGCACCTCCGTCACACTCGCCGAACTGTCCACCCCGCACTGCTCCGGCGTGACCGTCACGGATGGGGCCCTGGTCTTCGAGGAGCTCGCGTCGAGAAGCCTCGACGCCTGGGTGTGGCCCCTGACCGCCCCCTGGGCGCCGGCGGTGACGTTGTCGGAGATCGAGAAGTCGACGCCGCTGCCGGAGTCGCTTATCGACGCCGGCCCCCTCGCCGTCGTCCTGCACTCCGTCGACCCCTTCACCACCCTGCGCGCCCCGCAGTACCCGGGCGAGGGTGCCCTGACGGCCGAGCAGTCGGGTTATTACACCGCCCAGAACAACGGCCTGGAGTCGCTCTCGGCGTTCCTGGCCGGCGAGCTGGAGGAGGCCCCCACCGACCCGGAGATCATGCCGATCCTCTGGGAGCTGCTCGCCGAGACCGACGACCCGCGCAGCCGTGCGGCCGTCAGCGCCACCTTCGCGTCCGCACCCAGCGCCGCTATCGCCGCGCTCGCGGATTCCCTGGTTCCGGCGGGTCTGCAGCCGGGACGGGTCATCGCCTCAGGCCTGGCGACGGTCGCCTCAGGACCGGGTTCGGCGACCCGGGACACCGGTCATCGTGCCGCCTGGCTCGGCGCGCTCGAACTGCTCGCGGAGATCGCCGCCACCGACGAATCCGATCGTCCGGCGCAGCGGGAGCTCCGTAACCGACTCGCCGAGATCGCCGGCCGCGGCATTCTCACCACGCTGGACACCGGTCACGACTCCTCGCTGGACTCTGCCTGCATCGACCAGTCGACGGTGTTCATCGCCAAGATGGACGCAGCACAGCAGGAGGCGTTGCTGGCGCACTTCTTCTCCAGCGCCGAGCTCGTTCCCGGCGCACTGTCCGACGACAACGCCCGTCTGCTCGCAGTCTTCGAGACTTTCCGACGCCGCGAGGAGCTCATCGATCTCCTCACCTCCGAGGACCTGATCAAGCCTGCCGTCAGCCTGCTGCGCGGCCTGCGCGGCGCGAACCGTGCGTTGTACTCCAACGCCCGCGTGCGCTTCGACAAGCTCGACGGAGTCAACACCGACGAGCGGGAGAACGCCTGGGCGCTTGCCCCGGTGGTGTCCCTGGTCTTCGCTCTGGCTGCGAGAATGCACGCGCACGGGCTGATGGGTAAGTCCAGGACCCTGGAAGCCGCCTCGCGCGGATGGAGCCGGATGGCTGACATCGTCCCCGACCTCGTGAGCGGTGACCTCATCTCTGCAGAGGCGATGGTGCTGGCGACGTTGCGGGAGGCCTGAGCCATTTCCTGATTTTCCAGCACTTTCTCGGTGACTCAGAGTGAGAAACGACGCGTTTCCTGCCACTATGGGTGATATGAACATGACCATGTGGATCATCCTCGCGATCGTCGTCATTCTGCTTCTGGCGCTGATCGTCCTCGTCGTTGTCGGTAACCGGCGCAAACAAGCTAAAACCGTCAGCTTCGAGACACAGGAAAAGAAGGAGCTGACCCAGCAGGAGAAATCCGGCGATTACCAGGCCAAGGGTGGTTTCAACTTTGCTCCGGCCGCTCCGGCCGAGATGAAGGAGCCCGAGCTGCGGCCGGGCCAGGTGCTCGGTGCGACCGCGGCCGGAAAGACTGCTGCTGCGGCGGCCATTCTCCCGGAAACCCCGAAGGTAGAGCCGAAGGTAGCGCCCCAGGTTGTTGAGCCGAAGGTTGAGCCGAAGGTAGCGCCCCCGAAGGTAGAGCCGAAGGTAGAGCCGAAGGTAGAGCCGAAGGTAGAGGCCCAGGTTGTAGAGCCGAAGGTAGAGGACAAGGACCCCGGCGCCTACATCACCTACGACTCCGGACATCCCGACACACCTCAGCAGGTGGTGACGGGGGAGCCTGCGGGTGAAAAGGCGTACGTCACCTACGAATCGCATCATGAAGAGTCGGAGGAGGCTGCGGACGTCGAGAAGCGGGACGTCGGGAACGAGACGGATCGTCTGTCCGGTGCGGTCGCCGGGGGAGCGGTGGTTGCTGGTGCAGCTGCTGCTTCGGGCCCCGCCGAGGAGCCGGTCGCCCCGGAGATCCCCGAAGAGACCCAGGTTGTCGAGGAGGCGGAGGAGGCTGCGGAGGCCGCACAGGTCACCGTCGAATCGGCCGCCGAGGCGCTGGAGGCCACTCCCGTCCCCGACACTGAGCCGACTCCGGCCCCTGAGCCGAGGGAGGAGATCGCCCCGGCCGCCGGTCGTATCGGGCGCCTGCGTAGTCGACTCTCCCGCTCCCAGAACGCGATCGGCCAGGGAGTGCTGGGAATTCTCTCCGCCGGCGATCTGGATGAGGATGCCTGGGAGGAGATCGAGGACACCCTCCTCATGGCGGACCTGGGCACCAAGGTCACGATGAACGTGGTCGATTCGCTGCGGGACAAGATCGCCGAGCGAGGTGTGGCCAACGAGGCGGAGGCCCGCGCCATGCTGCGTGACGCCCTTGTGGAGGCGTGCCACCCGGAGATGGACCGTTCCATCAAGGCCATGCCCTTCGAGGGCAAGCCCGCCGTGATTCTGGTGGTCGGCGTCAACGGCACCGGAAAGACCACCACAACCGGCAAGCTGGCGCGTGTCCTCGTGTCAATGGGTCACAAGGTGCTGCTGGGTGCTGCCGACACCTTCCGTGCCGCAGCCGCCGACCAGCTGGAGACGTGGGGCCGTCGCGTCGGTGCGTCGACCGTGCGTGGGGCTGAGGGGGCGGATCCGGCTTCGGTGGCGTTCGACGCCGTCGCGAAGGGTGTGGAGGAGCAGGCGGACGTCGTGCTCATCGACACCGCCGGCCGACTGCACACCGCCACCGGCCTGATGGACCAGCTGGGGAAGGTGAAGAGGGTCGTCGAGAAGAAGACCGCTGTGGATGAGGTGATTCTGGTGCTCGATGCGACCGTCGGCCAGAACGGCCTGACCCAGGCACGCGTGTTCCGTGAGGTCGTGGACATCACCGGTATCGCGCTGACCAAGCTGGACGGTACCGCCAAGGGCGGCATCGTCTTCCAGGTCCAGGAGGAGCTGGGCGTGCCGGTCAAGCTCGTCGGACTGGGTGAGGGCGCGGATGATCTCGCGCCTTTCGAGGTCGAAGGTTTCGTGGACGCGTTGCTGGGCTAGGGGCCAGGAACCGCGCGATCACCACCCATCACCCGGCCGTGTCCTTTCCAGGGGACATGGCCGGGTGATCGTGCGTTTCCCGGGGTGAATCGCCGGGGGTGTCCGTCGCGAAAAAGTTACCTGTCGCCCTATCGAAATGGTTTCAATAGCTTTATAGTTACTCACGTGCCCAGCAACCTGTCGGGCAACAGGTAATGAAAGGCGGGAAACCATGAACGCAATCGAAACCACGTCGGCCTCGGGCAACGCCGGGTGGATGCTCATCTCGGCATCGCTGGTTCTGCTCATGACGCCGGCCCTCGCGCTCTTCTACGGCGGCATGTCGGGCCGCCGTAGCGCACTCAACATGATGATGATGTCCTTCGGCACGCTCGGCGTGGTCTCGGTCGTGTACATCCTCTGGGGCTGGTCGATGTCCTACGGGACCAGGTCCCTCGGTGGCGTCGTCGCCGACCCGCTCGAGTTCTTCGGCCTCCGTGACTCGGTGGTCGACGGCGCCGGCAACTACATCGCGGGCGCGAGCGGTTACGCCAACATCATCGACGTCGCCTTCCAGCTCACCTTCGCCGTCATATCCACCGCCATCATCTCGGGTGCGCTGGCGGGCCGCGTGAAGTTCGGCACCTGGCTGATGTTCGCCGGACTGTGGGCCACCTTCGTCTACTTCCCGCTCGCCCACATGGTGTGGGGCGGGGGACTGCTCTCCCACGCCGAGAACAGCATCGCCTCCTGGATGTTCGGCACCACCGACGGGGAGGCCACGGTGGCACCCATCGACTTCGCCGGCGGCACGGTCGTCCACATCTCCGCCGGTACGGCTGCACTCGTGCTGGCGGTGATGGTGGGCAAGCGCTACGACTTCCTCACCACCCCGCAACGACCACACAACCTGCCTTTCGTCATGCTCGGCGCGGCCCTGCTGTGGTTCGGCTGGTTCGGCTTCAACGGCGGCTCCGCCTTCGCCGCCGACGGACTCGCGGGTCTGGCCTGGGTGAACACGACCGCCGCGACGGCGGCTGCGATGCTGGCCTGGCTGGGCGTCGAGAAGCTCCGCGACGGCCGTCCGACCTCCCTCGGCGCCGCCTCCGGCGTGGTCGCCGGACTTGTCTCGATCACCCCGGCGGCCGCTGCACTGACTCCCGTCACCTCGCTGGCACTCGGCGCCATCGGCGGTGTCCTCGCCTGCCTCGGCGTCGGGCTGAAGTACCGCTTCGGCTACGACGACTCCCTCGACGTCGTCGGCGTCCACCTGGTCGCCGGCCTGTGGGGCACCATCGGACTCGCTCTGTTCGCCGGTGGCGGGCAGACCCTCCGGCTGCTGGTGGTCCAGGTGGTCATCGCACTGTTCGCGATGGTGTACGCCGGAATCATCACCACCATCCTCGGCCTGGCGCTCAAGGCGACCATGGGCTGGCGCATTGAACCGGAGTCCGAGTTCGAGGGAATCGACATCCACGAGCACCGCGAAACCGCCTACGACGATGCCGGGGGTGAGCAACGCGCCGTGACGGCCCGGGTAGGATCGGGCCAGAATCAGGCGCAGCCTCTCCAGTCCGAGCAGTCCGCAGAAATGAGGAGTAACCGATGAAACTTGTGACCGCAGTCGTCAAACCCTTCACCCTCAGCGACATCCGCGAAGCGCTCGAGTCCATGGACGTCGGCGGCATGACAGTCACCGAGGCGCAGGGCTACGGCCAGCAGCGCGGCCACAGCGAGGTCTACCGTGGCGCCGAGTACGCCACCGACTTCGTGCCCAAGGTCAAGATCGAGATCCTCGTGGCCGATGAGCAGCTCTCCGACGTCATCGACGCAGTCACCCGCTCCGCATACACCGGCAAGATGGGCGACGGAAAGGTGTGGGTCACCCCGGTTGAACAGGTCATCCGGGTCCGCACCGGTGATCGTGACGACGCCGCCCTCTGACCCCTCCGCCCTCCGTTCCGGGGCGGTCGCCCGGGCCCGCGAACTGCTGGCCGGGCTGACCGTCCCGGAGGGGTGTGCGCTGGTGGCCACCGGGTCACTCGCGCGCGGTGACATGACCCCGCATTCCGATCTCGACCTCCTCCTGCTCCACCCGGCGGGGACGGATCCCGATCTCGCGGACTTCTGGTACCCGGTCTGGGACTCCAGCTTCCGGGTCGACCACGCCGTGCGGACCCCGTCCGAATGCGTCAACATGATCAGCGCCGATTCCACCGCCGCGCTCGCCCTGCTGGAGATGTCCCACGTCAGCGGCGACGCCGAGCTCACGGCCCGCACCCGGGCGGCCGTGCTCACCCGGTGGCGCACGGAGATCCACCGGAACTTCAACGCCCTCGTCGACACCGCCATCGCCCGTTGGCGGCGCTTCGGTTCGGTGGTCGCGATGACACATCCGGATCTGAAGAACGGCCGCGGCGGACTGCGCGACCTTGGTCTCATCCGCGCGCTCTCGCTGGCCAATCTCTGTGATGAACCCCCGCTCGCCGAGGAACGTGGCCTGCTTCTCGACGTCCGCACGCTACTGCACACCCACGCCCGTCGACGCCGGGACGTGCTCGACCCCGAGTTCGCCGAGGACATCGCCGCTGAGCTGGGCCTGACCGACCGCCACGAACTCTCCGCCCGGCTGGCGGACACCGCCCGGCGTATCGACGCCGCCGTCACCACCGCCCTGGCCACCGCCCGCAGTGCGCTGGGCACCCGCGTACGCGGTCAGCGTCGACCCCTCGACGTCGACGTCGTCGACGACCATGGGGAGATCACCCTCTCCCGGCGCCCGGACCTCAGCGATCCGGCGCTCCTGCTGCGCGTCGCCGCGGCCAGCGCCCGGACCGGCCTGCCCGTCGCCCCGCACACCTGGCAACGCCTGCGGGAACTGCCCGAGCTCCCGGAGATCCTCCCCGCCGCGGCCGCCGAGGATTTCTTCGCGCTGCTGTCCTCCCCGTTGCACACCGCGGACGTGGTCAACGAGCTCGACCGGCACGGCCTGTGGGTCCGCCTGGTCCCGGAATGGGCGCATATCCGCGGTCGCATGCCCCGGGAGCGCACCCACATCCACACCATCGACCAGCACAGCCTGGTCACCGTGGCCAACTGCGCGGCCGTCGGTGTGTCGGTGGCCCGACCGGATCTGCTGCTGCTGGGCGCGCTCTTCCATGACATCGGCAAGGGGCAGGGCCGTCCGCACGAGCAGGTCGGGGCCGAATATGTCGCCCGCATGGCGCGCCGCCTGGACCTGCACCTGCCGGACCGTTCAAGGGTGCAGACCCTCGTCGCCGAGCACACCACCATCGCCCGGCTGGCCTCGCGTTTCGATCCCGCCGCCGACGACACCCTCGACCTGCTTCTCGACGCCGTCCGCTATGACCGCGACACCCTCGACCTGCTCGAGGTCCTCACCGGGGCGGACGCCAGGGCCACCGGCCCCGGCGTGTGGAACGCCCGGCTGGAGGCAGGGCTGCGCACCCTGGTCGGTCGGGCGCGCCGGGCGCTCGTGCTGGCCGCACCGCTTCGCCCCTATGTGCACGCCTCCGCCGAGATCGGCCTGCGCGCCAACCCGGAGGAGGACACGCTGACGGTCTCGTGGCGGGGCACGGACCCGCAACCGGTGCTCGCCCTCATCGCGGCGAAGGCGTGGAAGATCACCGCCGCCCGGATCGCCGTGGCAGATGAACTCCATGCCGAGTTTGATGCCCGCCCCACCGTCCAGACCCTCGCCGAGGCGGCCGACGAACCCGCCTTTGTCCAGGCGTACAAGTCCGGCGTGTACACGGAACTCCCCGGCATCCCGCCCGCCCCGACGCTGATGACCTGGCGGGGTCAGGTGCTCGAGGTGCGGACCGGTGACCGCATCGGCGCCCTGGGGGCGCTCATCGCCGTTCTGCCTCCGGTCAGCTGGCTGTCGGTGACCACCCCGGGTGCCACGATGATTGCCCAGGCGGCGTTCGCCGGACCCGTCGACCGGCGGAAGGTGGGCAGGGATGTGACCCGCGTGCTCGGGACGGGCTAGCATGGGGGAGTTGAAACGTCGATCGCAGGGAGCGTGACCTAGTGTTTGAGTCTCTTTCAGAGCGCCTTACCGGTGCCCTCACCGGGCTCCGTGGGAAGGGCAAGCTGACCGAGGCGGACATCAACGCCACGGCCAGGGAGATCCGACTCGCCCTCCTGGAGGCTGACGTCTCCCTGCTGGTGGTCCGGGGGTTCATCAAGCGGATCAAGGAACGCGCCGCCGGGGCTGAGGTCTCGGAGGCGTTGAACCCCGCCCAGCAGGTGGTCAAGATCGTCAACGAGGAACTCGTGGAGATCCTCGGTGGAGAGACCCGTCGCCTCCAGCTGGCGAAGACCCCGCCGACCGTCATCATGCTCGCCGGCCTTCAGGGTGCAGGTAAGACGACGCTCGCCGGAAAGCTGGCCAAGCACCTGACCAGGCAGGGGCACACCCCCATGCTGGTCGCCTGTGACCTGCAGCGACCGGGAGCGGTCCAGCAGCTGCAGATCGTCGGCGAGCGTGCCGGCGTGCCCACCTTCGCGCCCGACCCGGGCACCTCCGTGGACTCGCACGCTCATGAGATGGGCACCTCCCACGGTGACCCCGTCGCCGTTGCGCAGGCCGGCATCGAGGAAGCCAGGCGCACCCTGCACGACGTGGTGATCGTCGATACCGCCGGTCGCCTGGGCATCGACGAAACCCTGATGACTCAGGCGCGCAACATCCGCGACGCCGTCAACCCCGACGAGGTCCTCTTCGTCATCGACGCCATGATCGGCCAGGACGCGGTCAACACCGCGGAGGCCTTCCGTGACGGCGTCGACTTCACGGGTGTCGTCCTGACCAAGCTCGACGGCGACGCCCGTGGTGGCGCCGCACTGTCGATCCGTGAGGTGACGGGCAAGCCCATCATGTTCGCCTCCACCGGTGAGAAGCTCGAGGACTTCGACGTCTTCCACCCGGAGCGCATGGCCAGCCGCATCCTGGGCATGGGCGACGTCCTCAGTCTCATCGAGCAGGCCGAGCAGGTCATCGACCAGAAGCAGGCCGAGGAGACCGCCGCAAAGCTCAGCACCGGCGAGCTCACCCTCGAGGACTTCCTCGGTCAGATGCTGATGATCCGCCGGATGGGCCCGCTCGGGAACATCCTCAAGATGCTGCCCGGCGGCAAGCAGATGAGCGACATGGCGGACATGGTCGACGAGAAGCAGCTCGACCGCGTGCAGGCCATCATCCGCGGCATGACCCCGGCCGAACGTAACGATCCGAAGATCCTCAACGCCTCCCGACGCAAGCGCATCGCCCTTGGTTCCGGCGTCACCGTCACCGACGTCAACCAGCTCGTCGACCGCTTCTTCGAGGCCAAGAAGATGATGGGCAAAATGGCCGGCCAGATGGGCATGCCGGGTGGCGGAATTCAGCGTTCGGCCACGAAGAAGAAGCCCAAGGGGCGCAAGGGCAAGGGCGGCAAGCGTAAGCCGATGCGTCAGCCGCAGATGCCCGGCGGCATGCCGGGAATGCCTGACATGGCGCAGCTCCAGCAGCAGCTGAGCGCCGGTGGAGGCATGCCCAATATTCCGGGAATGCCGAAGATGCCGAAGGGGCTGGAGAACCTCGACCTGGACAACCTGGACTTCGGGCAGGGCGGCAAGAAGTAACCCGAACTTTTCTACGGGATGCTTCGGGTTTAATCTGGAGGGCATGACTCGCAGCCCGGTGGTCCGACAGGTACGGCACGACCTCAACGTCAAACCCTTCATCGCCATCTGGGAAGTGACCCGGGCGTGCCAACTGGTCTGCCGGCACTGCCGGGCCGACGCACAGCATGAGCCCGCACCCGGCCAGTTGAGCACCCGGGAGGGTTTCGCCCTCCTGGATTCGCTGGCCACATACGGACACCCGCGCCCGCTGGTGGTGCTCACCGGCGGGGACCCCTTCGAACGCGGCGACCTCACGGAACTCACCCGCTACGGCACCGACCTCGGGCTCAACATCTCACTGTCTCCCTCGGTGACCCCGCGTCTGACGCGGGAGCGTCTGGTCGAGCTGCGGGCCGCAGGCGGTTCGGCGCTCTCGCTCTCGTTGGACGGCGCCGAAGCCGCCACCCACGACCACTTCCGGGGCTTCGCCGGGACCTTCGACCAGACGGTCGCGATGGCGGACGTGGTCACGGACGTGGGCTACCGGCTGCAGATCAACTCGACGCTGACGGCGGGCAACGTGCGCGAGGCCCCGGCGCTCCTGGCCCGCGTCATCGACATGGGCGCACGGCTGTGGAGCGTGTTCTTCCTCGTCCCCACCGGGCGCGGCACGGGTCTGGGTGCGTTGAGCGCCGATGAGCGCGAGGACGTCCTCCATTGGCTCCATGAGGTGTCCGACAGGGTGGCCATCAAGACCACCGAGGCGCCCCAGTACCGCCGCGTGGTGCTGCAGCGCGCGAAGGGGCCGGCCTATGAGGGCGGGGAACTGTATCGCCACCTCACCTCGGAAACCACCCGTCTCCTCGGGGAGCGTCCCGCTTCCCCACGTAAACCCCGTCCGCCGATGGCGGTCAACGCGGGCAGCGGTTTCGTGTTCATCGACCACCTGGGGGACGTCTACCCGAACGGATTTCTGCCGTTGCACTGCGGAAACGTCAAGGACTCGCCCCTGCCGGAGATCTACGCGGAATCCCCGGTGTTCAAGTCCCTGCGGGACCCGTCGACGTGGAAGGGGAAGTGCTCGGTCTGCGAGTTCGCCACCGTCTGCGGTGGTTCCCGGTCCACGGCGTACGCCGTCACGGGTGATCCGCTGTCTTCTGATCCGACCTGCTCCTACGTGCCGGAGGGATGGGGATTTCCGGAAAAGGCCGGGCAGCCCGTATAGTTTTACGCGTTCCTGCGTAGCACCGTCACCGACCATGGTCGGCCGGCAATGTCACACGCAGGTGAATCCCAAGGGTTGAACCGGTCCGTCGAATTCCAGACGGATGTCCGAACTGCCCAGTGACTCAAGAGGAGCCAACATGGCTGTCAAGATCAAGCTTCAGCGTCTCGGTAAGATCCGTACCCCGCACTACCGCGTCGTCATCGCCGATGCCCGCACCCGCCGCGACGGCAAGGTCATCGAGAACATCGGCACCTACGAGCCGAAGCAGGACCCGTCTATCATCAAGATCGACTCCGAGCGTGCGCAGTACTGGCTCAGCGTCGGTGCTCAGCCGACCGAGTCCGTCCTGGCACTGCTGAAGGTGACCGGCGACTGGCAGAAGTACAAGGGCATCGACGGTGCGGAGGGCACCCTGCGGGTGGCTGAAGAGAAGACCTCCAAGCTGGACCTGTTCAACCAGGCACTGTCCGAGGCCAACAACGGCCCGACCGTCGAGGCCATCTCGGAGAAGAAGCGCAAGGCCAAGGAAGCTGCCGAGGCCAAGGCTCAGGCTGAGAAGGAGGCCGCCGAGAAGGCTGCCGCCGAAGAGGCCGCCAAGGCCAAGGCTGCTGAGGAAGCTCCCGCTGAGGAGGCTTCCGAGGAAGCTGCCGCTGAGGAAGCTGCAGAGTAATTCACTCTCGCCATCAACCCCGCCTTCGGGCGGGGTTTTTGCCTTTCTCAGGCCGGTCCGCCGAATGCATGGGGGAGCAGATCGGTGAACTCCATCTCCATGGGGCCTTCGGGCCCGTCCACGATGACCCGCCGACAGCCGAACTCCGCGAGCACCTGCCGGCAGGCGCCGCACGGCCAGCACGGATCCGTGGAGCCGACCACCGCGATGGCGTCGATCGACCGGTGGCCTGCGGCGACCATGGTGGTCACGGCCACGCGCTCGGCGCAGATGGTCTCCCCGAAGGAGGCGTTCTCCACGTTGCAGCCGGTGAACACCTCGCCGGTGGGCGTGCTCAGGGCCGCCCCGACCTCGAAGCGGCTGTAGGGCGCGTAGGCGTGGGTGGCGGCGGTTCGGGCGGCGTCGAGAAGCATCGGGTCTCCTTAGGATGGGATCTATGACTTTAGACATGGTCGACATCATCCGCACCAAGCGTGACGGCGGCGAACTGGACGGCACCGCGATCGACTGGGCGCTGGACGCCTACACACGCGGACAGGTGGGTGAGGAGCAGATGGCCGCCCTGGCGATGGCGATCTTCCTGCGCGGGATGAATCGCCGGGAGATCGCGGACTGGACGGGTGCCATGATCCGTTCCGGGCGGACAATGGACTGGTCTGAACTGGGGAAACCAACGACGGACAAGCACTCCACCGGCGGGGTCGGCGACAAGATCACGCTGCCCCTGGGACCGCTGGTGGCGTCTTTCGGGGTGGCGGTACCGCAGCTCTCGGGGCGCGGGCTGGGGCACACGGGCGGGACGTTGGACAAACTCGAATCCATTCCGGGCTGGTATGCCGAGCTCAGCCCGGCCCGGATGCGGGAGATCCTGCGGGACACCGGCGCGGTGGTCGCGGCGGCGGGGGAGGACCTCGCGCCTGCGGACAGGAAGCTCTATGCGCTGCGTGACGTCACGGGCACGGTCGATTCGATCCCGCTGATCGCCAGCTCGATCATGAGCAAGAAGATCGCCGAGGGCACGCAGGCGCTGGTGCTGGACGTGAAGGTGGGCACCGGCGCGTTCATGACGGACCTTGACTCCGCACGGGAACTGGCCCGCACGATGGTGGACCTGGGGACAGACGCCGGAGTGCGCACCCGCGCGCTGCTGACGGACATGTCGACGCCGCTGGGGCGCACCATCGGCAACGCACTCGAGGTGAGGGAATCCGTGGAGGTGCTCGCCGGCGGCGGACCTGCGGACGTCATCGAGCTGACCTGCGTGCTGGCGCGGGAGATGCTGGCACTGGCCGGGATGCACGACGTGGATGTGGAGGAGGCCCTCGCCGACGGCCGAGCCATGGACACCTGGCGCGACATGATCCGTGCCCAGGACGGGGATCCTGATGCGCCGTTGCCCACCGCCGTGCACACGGAGGACGTCACCGCAGTCCGGGACGGCCACCTCAGGGGGCTCGACGCCCTGGCACTCGGCGTCGGCAGCTGGCGTCTGGGCGCGGGGCGGGCCAGGAAGGAGGACCCGGTGCAGGCTGCGGCGGGCGTCGAGATCCATGTCCTGCCCGGCGAACGCGTGGTGAGGGGGCAGAAACTGCTCACCCTCCACACCGACACCCCGGAGCGTTTCGGGCGGGCCCGCGCGGTAATCGAAACGGGTGTCACGATCGGCGACGAACCACCGGCGCCGCGCACCCTCATCCACGACCGGATCGGCTAGAACTGGAGGGTATGACCCTCACACGCGCCCACCTGGCGAAGTACATCGACCACACCCTGCTCAAGCCGGAGGCCACGCCCGCGGACGTGGCCGCGCTGATCGAGGAGGCCGCCGGGCTCGGGGTGTTCTCCGTGTGCGTGTCCCCGTCCCTGTTGCCCGTGTCGACCCCGGAGAGCGTGCGGACCGCGACGGTGTGCGGCTTCCCTTCCGGCGCCCACCACAGCCACATCAAGGCGGCCGAGGCCGCGCTGGCGGTGAGCACCGGGGCCGATGAGGTGGACATGGTGATCAACCTCGCCTTCGCCGTGGAGAACAACTTCGAGGCCGTGGAGTCCGACATCCGCGCGGTGCGCGACGCCATCCCGAACTCGCTGCTCAAAGTCATCCTGGAGACGGCGGTGCTCACCGACGAGCAGGTCACCCGGTGCTGCCTGGCGGCGGAGCGGGCGGGGGCGGACTTCGTCAAGACCTCCACCGGTTTCCACCCGGCCGGCGGCGCCACCGTGCACGCCGTCGGGCTCATGCACGCTGCGGTCGGGGGCCGCCTGGGCATCAAGGCCTCGGGCGGTATCCGCGACACCGCCACCGCACTCGCCATGATCGACGCCGGTGCGACCCGCCTGGGTTGTTCCTCTTCGGCGGCCGTGCTCGCGGGCCTGTAGACGTGGATCCGGTTTCCTGGGCGGCCCATGACCCCGACCCGGTGACCCGTGCTGAGGTGGAGGGACTCATCGCGTCACACTCCCCACTGCTGGCCGAACGCTTCGCCGGGCCGCTGACCTTCGGCACCGCGGGTCTGCGCGGACCGGTCGGGGGAGGGGAGTCGGCGATGAACATCGCCACTGTCACCCGTGCCACCGCCGGCCTGGCAGCCTGGTCGGGGCCCGGGAAACGCGTGGTCGTGGGCTGCGACGCCCGTCACCGTTCCGCGGATTTCCGGCGCGTGACCGCCGAGGTGCTCTCCGGAGCCGGTGTGGAGGTTCTCCTTCTTCCGGCCGGGCTGCCGACCCCGGTCACGGCCTTCGCCGTGAAGCACCTGGACGCGGACGCCGGCGTCATGATCACCGCCTCGCACAACCCGGCCCGGGACAACGGGTACAAGGTCTACGACCACACCGGCACACAGATCATCCCGCCCGTGGACGCCGAGATCGCCACCGCCATGGCCGCCGTGGGCTGGGCGGATGAGGTGCCGCGCTCCCGGGATCGCATCCAGGAGGTCGACGTGCTCGAGGAGTACCTCGCCCGGGCGGTGTCGCTTGTCGACGCCCCCGCGAGGCCACTGCACGTCGTCGTCACCGCCCTCCACGGAGTGGGCGGCGACGTCCTCCTCGAGGCCCTGCGACGGGCAGGTTTCGGGCGGGTCACCCCAGTGGCGGAGCAGCACAGCCCGGATCCGGACTTCCCCACCGTGAAGTTCCCCAACCCGGAGGAGCCCGGTGCGCTGGATCTGGCCTGTGCCACAGCCGACCGGGTGGGGGCGGACCTCATCCTGGCGCTGGATCCGGACGCCGACCGCTGCTCGGTGGCGATCCCGGAAGGGGATGGCTGGCGACAGCTCACGGGCGACGACGTCGGGGCGCTCCTGGGCTGGGACATCGCCTCGCGTGCCCGGGACGGCGTGCTCGCCTGCTCGATCGTCTCATCCCGGCTGCTGGGCAGGATCGCCGCCTATCATGGCCTGGGCTTTGAGACGACCCTGACCGGTTTCAAGTGGATCGCCCGGGTCCCGGGCCTGATCTACGGCTACGAGGAGGCCCTGGGTTACTGCACCGACCCGGAATTCGTGGGCGACAAGGACGGGATCACGGCATGTCTGCGGGTGGCGGAGCTCGCCTCCCGGGTGGACCTGGCGGAACTTCTCGGGCAGATAAGCGAACGTTTCGGCCACCACCTCACGGCGCAGGTGTCGCTGCGCATGGCGGACCCTGCGTCGGCGCTGGCGCAGCTGGACGGTTTCGATGAGCTCACGGGGACCCCGGGGCGCATCCGTTACACGGCTGAGGGTGACCGCATCATCGTGCGGCCCTCCGGCACCGAGCCGAAGCTCAAGTGCTACCTGGAGGCCATCGCCCCCACCCGTGCGGAGGCGGAGGCGAAGCTCAGACAGCTGCTCAGATACGTGCCAGGGGCAGAGCAAGCTCCATCATCCGGGTGAAGGACGTCTCACGTTCGGCGGCGGAGGTGGCCTGACCGGTGACGATGTTGTCGGAGACGGTGAAGACGCCGAGGGCGTCGACACCCGCGGCGGCAGCCACGGCGTAGAGGCCGGCGGACTCCATCTCCACGCCGAGCACCCCCATGCCCGCCCAGCGGGCGGCCGCGGTCTCATCGGCGTTGTAGAAGACATCCGAGGACAGGATGTTGCCCACGTGGACATCGACCTGCTGCGCGGCGGCCTCGTCGGTGATCGCCTTGAGCAGCTTCCACGAGGCGATCGGTGCGAAGGCGCCGGGCAGGTTGTACTGGGACAGGAAACGCGAGTCGGTGCACGCGCCCTGGGCGACGATGATCTCGTAGAGGTCCAGTTCCGGCTGCATCGCCCCGCAGGAGCCGACGCGGATGAGCTTCTCCGCGCCGAACACGTGGATCAGTTCGTGGGCGTACAACGAGATCGAGGGGATGCCCATGCCGGAACCCATGACAGAGACCTCGTGGCCCTGCCAGGTGCCGGTGAAGCCCAGCATGTTGCGCACCGCATTGAACTGGACGACGTCCTCCAGGTAGGTGTCCGCGATGAACTTGGCACGCAGCGGGTCGCCGGGCATGAGCACCGTCTTCGCGATGGGCGCGCCGGAGGGATTGATGTGCGGGGTATCAGGCATGTCGTTCTCCCGTCAGCATGGTCACGGGCAGAATGTCCCTGTCCGGGGCGACCGCAGGCCGCGGGCGGGAAGGATCGGGGGCGGCTTCGGGAAGCAACAGCACGGTCATGTTGGTCATGGCAAGAAGCGTAGCGATAAGCTCAGAAACCATGGAACTGATGATCGGCAGGGTGATCAAGTCGCACGGCATCCGCGGCGAAGTCGTCGTTGATGCGACCACCGACGAACCGGAACTGCGTTTCGCCGTCGGAGAGGTGCTCGACGGACGGCAGGGGAACAGGCGGAAGGAGCTGACGGTCGGCACCGTGAGGGGCCACCAGGGGCGCCTTCTGATCAAGTTCGAGGAGATCCCTGACCGCACGGCGGCGGACTCGCTGCGCGGGATGCGGTTCATGGCCGCCCCCCTCGAGTCCGATGACGAGGATGACGCCTTCTACGACCACGAGCTCATCGGCCTGCGGGTGCTCAACGTCGGCGCCGTCCCGGCGGAGGAGGCCAACGCCCGCGCCTACGAGGGCGCCCTACCGGAACCGGAGGACATCGGCGAGGTCACCTCGGTCATCCGCGGACCCGCTCACCGCCTCCTGGAGATCAGACTCGATGGCGGCCGCGAGGTCACCGTCCCCTTCGTCCACGCCATCGTGCCCATCGTCGACCTGGACAACGAGGCCATCGTGATCACCCCGCCGGAAGGGCTGCTGGACCTGTGAGACTCGACGTCGTCACCATCTTCCCCGAGTACCTCGAACCCCTGCGGCACGCGCTGCTGGGCAAGGCCATCGAGCAGGGGATCCTCACCGTCGGCGTCCACGACCTGCGCAACTGGGCCACGGACGTCCACAAGTCCGTCGACGACACCCCCTACGGCGGCGGTCCGGGCATGGTGATGAAGCCCGGGGTCTGGGGACCTGCGCTTGATGACGTCGCCGCCGGAACCGCCGCCGGCCGGGACCTGACCTCTTCGCTCCCGCACGTGGACAAGCCCCGCCACGACGAGCCGGCGGACATCGACAGGCAGGCCACCCGGGGCGGCGATGACGCCGACCTGCCCCTGCTCATCGTGCCCACCCCGGCGGGCCGACCCTTCACGCAGGCCGACGCGCAGGAATGGTCGGGGGAGGACCACATTGTCTTCGCCTGCGGGCGCTACGAGGGCATCGACCAGCGCGTGGTGGAGGACGCGGCCAACCGCTACCGGGTGCGTGAGGTCTCCATCGGTGACTACGTGCTCATCGGCGGCGAGGTCGCAGTGCTGGTGATCGCCGAGGCCATCGTGCGCCTGATCCCGGGCGTGCTGGGCAACCGCCGCAGCCATGAGGAGGACAGCTTCTCCGACGGGCTGCTCGAGGGGCCCTCGTACACCAAGCCGCGTCACTGGCGCGGGCTCGACGTTCCCGAGGTGCTGTTCTCCGGCAACCACGCCAAGGTCGACAGGTGGCGTCGCGATCAGGCGCTGCTGCGCACGCGGGCGGTACGGCCCGAACTGCTGGAGACGGTGGAACTCTCCGACGTCGACCGGAAGCTCCTGGAGGGGTAGCGTGGCGGCATGAAACGCTCCATCTCCACGGATCTGAATCTGCTGATCCGGCCCATCGACTGGGACCGGGTCGCCGCAGAGCTGCCCGCCGCCCTGACCGGGGTCGGCTACCAGGTTGACACCGTCCACGGTCAGATCGTTGACCTCACCTGCGAGCCCGACAACATGCTCGTCACCCAGTTCTCCCGGCAGGAGGGGCATCAACCCGTGGTGGAGGTGCTGCACAGGGTCGTCATCAACGGCCGCAGCGAGCTGGATCTGAGGGCGGCGACGCAGGCGGTCGTCGAGAAGCTCCCGGCGAACTCCTACTGGTACGGCACCAGCATGGAAGGCCCGACCGAGCCGGGAATCAGCGCATCGTGCGCGTGGCAGCACCCGTGACCCGGCCGGAGACCAGGAAGGAAGAACCGGAGCTGCCGAAGTTCCTCGCGGAACCGGACCGGACCGACAAGATCCTCTTCGTCGCGCTCCTCGCGATGGGCCTCTGGTCGCTGGTGCTCATTCCCCTGCGCGCCTGGCTCATGCTGCACCCCTTGGCCTATTCGCTGATGGTGGGCGGTTACACCAGCGCGGTCGTCTCCGGGGCGAATGCGTCCGTGGGGAACGGGCACTGGATCGTGTATCTGCTGTGTTCGGTGATCGGCGCGGTGAAGTTCATGCCCGTCTACTGGGCCATGGGCCGGAAGTGGGGCATGGAGTTCATCGACATGTCGCTGAAGTACATGCCCCGCGCACACCGGATATTCACGCGTTCGGTGGAATCGGAGTCACCGGGGATCCTCGGCTGGACACTGGCGCTCGTGCCGGCCGGATACCTGCCCGGGCCGGTGCCCAACACCGTGGTCAACGCGGTCGCCGGGCTGCTGAAGATCCGGTTCCTGGTGATGCTCGGGGTGAATGTCCTCAGCATTCTGGCGGTCAACGGTCTCATGATGTGGCTGGGCCACCAGTTCGGCGACGAGGTCCTCGGCGTGGTGGAAGTGGTCAACCGCTACATCCTGTGGATCACCCTCGGCCTCATCGCGTTGATGGTCTTCCGCGCCTGGCGGCAGAACCGGAAGAAGACGTAGTCCCTTCGGCGCCGGCGCGTAGACTGTTCGAAATGATCTCCACCACCATCGCCCGTGAACTCGGGGTGCGCGAAGACCAGGTCCGCACCGTCCTGGCCCTGCTCGCCGAGGGCAACACCGTCCCGTTCATCGCCCGCTACCGCAAGGAAGCCACCGGCGGACTCGACGACACCCAGCTGCGCACCATCGAGGAACGCGCCACCTACCTGCGCGAACTCGAGGAGCGCAAGGAGGCGGTGCTCGCCGCGATCGAGGAGCAGGGCAAGCTCACCGAGGACCTGCGCGCGCTCATCCTCGGCACGGAGACGAAGGCCCGCCTGGAGGATCTCTACCTCCCCTTCAAGAAGCGCCGCCGCACCAAGGCGGACATCGCCCGCGAGGCAGGTCTCGAACCGCTCACCGACGCGCTCATCGACGCCCCCGGCTCCGACCCCGCCACACTCGCCGCCGCCTACCTCACCGAGGGCTTCGAGGACGTGAAGAAGGCGCTCGAGGGGGCACGTGCGATCCTCATCGACCGCTTCGCCCTGGACGCCGACCTGGTCGGCCAGGTCCGCGAAAGGATGTACCGCACCGGCCGGATGACATCCGGCGTGATCGAGGGCAAGGAGCAGGAGGGGGCGAAGTTCAAGGACTACTTCTCCTTCTCCGAGCCCTTCACCAGGCTGCCCTCCCACCGCATCCTCGCCCTCCTGCGTGGCGAGTCCGAGGGCATCCTCCACCTCACCCTCGACCCCGGCGACGACACCATCTACGAAGGCATGATCGCCGACCGCTTCGACCTGGACACCGGCGCCTCCCGCTGGCTTGCCGACGCCGCCCGATTCGGGTGGCGCACCAAACTCGCCGTCTCCTCCGGCCTGGACGTGCGCATGCGCCTGAAGGAGACCGCCGAGGAGGGCGCGCTCGACGTCTTCGCCACCAACCTCCGGGACGTCCTGCTCGCCGCCCCCGCCGGCCAGCGCGCCACCCTGGGCCTGGACCCGGGCTTCCGCAACGGAGTGAAGTGCGCGCTCGTCGACCCCACCGGCAAGGTCCTCGCCACCACCATCGTCTACCCGCACCAGCCGCAGAACCGGTGGGAGCAGGCCCGCCAGGAACTCGCCGGGTTGTGTGCCACCCACGGGGTGGACCTGCTGGCGGTCGGCAACGGCACCGCCTCCCGGGAGACCGAGAAGCTCGCCGCCGAGATCGCCGACCTGATCGCTCAGGCCGGCGGGCCGCGCCCCACCCCGGTGGTGGTCTCCGAGTCCGGTGCCTCCGTCTACTCCGCCAGTGAGCTCGCCGCCGCCGAGTTCCCCGCCATGGACGTCTCCCTGCGTGGCGCGGTGTCCATCGCCCGACGTCTCCAGGATCCGCTGGCAGAGCTGGTGAAGATCGACCCCAGGGCCATCGGCGTCGGCCAGTACCAGCACGACGTCAACCAGACTGCCCTGGCCCGCACCCTGGACGGCGTCGTCGAATCCGCCGTCAACGCCGTGGGCGTGGACCTCAACACCGCCTCCGTCCCGTTGCTGGAGCGGGTCGCCGGGGTCACCGGCACCCTGGCGAAGAACATCGTCAACCACCGCGACGATCACGGCGCCTTCCCCAACCGCAGGGCGCTGCTCAAGGTGCCACGCCTGGGCCCCAAGGCCTACGAACAGTGCGCCGGCTTCCTGCGCGTGAGGGGCGGCACCGAAGCGCTCGACGCCTCCGCCGTGCACCCCGAGGCCTACCCGGTCGTCGCACGCATCGCGAAGGCCACCGGACTCGAGGTGTCCGAGTTGATCGGCAACACCCGGGTGCTCTCCGGCCTGCGCCCCGCCGACTTCGCCGACGACACCTTCGGCATCCCCACCGTCACCGACATCATCGCCGAACTGGACAAACCCGGCCGCGACCCCCGCCCGGAGTTCAGGACCGCCACCTTCAAGGAGGGCGTGGAGAAGATCTCCCACCTGAGGCCCGGCATGATCCTCGAGGGCACCGTCACCAACGTCGCCGCCTTCGGCGCATTCGTCGACGTCGGCGTGCATCAGGACGGTCTGGTCCATGTCTCCGCAATGAGCGAGAAGTTCGTCTCCGACCCGCGCGAGGTCGTCCGCTCCGGCGAAGTGGTCAAGGTGAAGGTCATGGAGGTCGACGTCGAACGCCAGCGCATCGGGCTGACGCTGCGCCTCAACGACGAGCCCGGGGCTCCCGCACCGAAGAAGCCGCAGCGCGGGGGCGGGCAACAGAAGACCCGTCAGCCGCGTCAGGAGCAACGCCCGGCGGGGGGTTCCATGGCCGACGCCCTCAAACGTGCCGGGATGGGCCGCTGACGGGAGTCGTCTAATCTGACGGCAGATCCGTTAAAAGCCCAGTTCGCACCGAAGAAGCCGGTCGTATTATGTAACAAGATACGACGGGTGGCGCAGGTCAGCGCAGGCCGTTGATGCCACCCGGCAGGTCGATGAACTCGTAGCCCAGGTCGGCGTACTTCCGGCAGAACTCGGCGCTGCGCACCCCGGAGGCACAGTGGACGATCACGCGCTCCGCGTCGCCCAGCGCCCGGGTGATGTTGCCTGGGCCGAAGATGTCCGAGAGGGGCAGACGCACGGGGTTGAGGTGTGCGAGGGAGTCGTTGAGCAGCTTCTCGTGGGGTTCGCGGATGTCCAGGAGGATGGCGCGGCCGTGGCGGACGTCGTCGAGAAGCGCCTGCGGGTCGGGACCCACGGCGCAGACAGCGTCGGCGTAGTCGGCTGACAGGGACGTGACCCGCGGGCGCTGCGGGTCGGCGACGACGGTGAAGCTCCTGGTCGTCGCCGTCAGTGCGTCGTAGCTGAGCATCCTGCCCGGCCGGGTGGGCAGACCGGCGAGGAACTTGATGGTCTCGGTGGCCATGAGGGCACCGATCGTCGCGGTGGTGGCGCCCAGGACGCCGGCGGTGGCGCAGTCCGGGATCGAGTCGCCCGTGGGCTGGACCGGGAAGAGGTCGCGCAGGCCCACGCCGTCGGCCCACAGGCAGACGTCGCCACGGAAACGCAGCACGGTACCCCAGACCAGCGGAGTGCCGGTGATCTCGGCGGCATCGGCCACGAGGTACTTGGTGGTGAAGGAATCCGAGCCGTCGAGGACGAGGTCAACGGAGCCGACCAGCGCCACCGCGTTCGCGACGGTCAGGCGCTCCCGCAGTGCGGTGACGGTGATGTCCGGCTGCAGCTCACGCAGGCGCTCCGCGGCGACCTCCACCTTGGGGCGGCCGACGTCGGAGGCACCGAAGAGGATCTGGCGGTGGATGTTGGTGATGTCGACGGTGTCGTCGTCGATGACGCTGATGTGGCCGACACCGGCGGAGGCCAGGGACTGCATCGCCGGGCACCCCAGGCCACCGGCACCGATGACCAGCACGTGGGCACCGTGCAGGCGTTCCTGTTGTTCCACGCCCCAACCGGGCAGGGCGAGCTGGCGGGCGGTGCGGCGGAGTTCGCGTTCCGGGAGGGCCATCTACAGCACCTGCTCCGACCAGGAGGCGAGCCCCTCGAAGGTGGAGGAGGCGACGGCGTGCTCCCGTTTGGGGATGCGCCCGGCGGAGCGGGCCAGGCGGCCGGCGTCGACGGCGTGACGCATGGCGGTGGCCATGGCCACCGGGTCCTGGCAGCGGTTGACGGCGGAGGCGAGCAGCACTCCGGAACAACCCAGCTCCATGGCCAGGGCTGCGTCGGAGGCGGTGCCCACGCCGGCGTCGAGAAGAACGGGCACGGTCGCGCGCGAGCAGATCAGCTCGATGTTGTGCGGGTTGAGGATGCCCAGCCCGGTGCCGATGGGCGAGCCCAGCGGCATGACGGCGGCGCACCCGACGTCCTCGAGGCGCTTGGCCACGACCGGGTCGTCGGAGGTGTAGGCCAGTACGACGAAGCCCTCGGCGACGAGCAGCTCGCAGGCGTCGATGAGCTCGACGACGTCGGGGAGCAGTGTGTGCTCGTCGGCGATGACCTCGACCTTCACCCAGTTGGTGCCCAGCGCCTCGCGCGCGAGCCGGGCGGTGAGGACGGCGTCCCGGGCGGTGCGGCAGCCGGCGGTGTTGGGCAGGGGCGCGATGTTCAGGCGCTGCAGCATGTCGAAGACGGACTCGCCGCCGTCAGCGCGGGCGGCATGACGGCGCATGGCGACGGTGGTCAGCTCGGTGCCCGAAGCCAGCAGCGACTCCTCCAGCATGGTCATCGAGGTGGCGCCGCCGGTACCCATGATGAGGTGGGAGTCGAAGGGGCGGTCGGCGATGGTGAGCATGTGTCAGCCTCCCTGGACTGCGGTGAGAATGTCGACGGACTGGCCTTCGACGAGTGCGAGGTCCCACTGCGAGCGGGGCACGACGTCGCCGTCGACGGCGACGGCCACTCCGGCGTCCGGAATCCGGCCGAGGGTCTCCTCCAGCAGTCCGACGAGGGTGGTGGCGTCGGTGGCCACGGGCTGGTTGTTCACGGTGAGGTTCATCAGAACTCCTGGTGTCGGTGGGGATCGCAGGCTGCGAGGTCAATTCCGGGATCACGGCCCTCCACGAGGGCCAGCGTCGCGTCCGCGGCCAGCGCGGTGAGGAGGATCCCGTGGCGGAAGTACCCCGTCGAGATGATGAGGTTCCCGCTCACCCTCCCAAGGTAGGGGAGATCGTCCGGGGTGCCGGGGCGGGCGCCGGTGGTGGCCTCGAGGAAGTCGCACTCCTCGACGCCGGGGACGAGGCGTATGGCGTCGCCCAGCAGGTCGTGGATCGCGCTGGTGCGAGGCACGGGGCGGTCGTCCTCCCGGGAGGTGGCGCCGATGGCCAGGGTGCCGTCTGAGCGGGGGATGAGGTAGACGGGGCGGTCCGCCACGAATCCGCGCACCACGCGGGTGATCAACGGCGAGAGGTGATCCGGAACCCCCAGGCGCAGAATGTCGCCGTAGACGGGGCGCAGTTGCAGTCCCTCGTGGAGCGCGGCGGCGCCGAGGCCGTTGGCCAGCACCACCTGTTCGTCCCCTGGCAGCTCAGTCACCTTCTCCCGGACGATGCTCACGCCGAGGTTGGCCAGGGCGTCAAGGAGCGCTGCCGCGAACATGCGCGGGTTGACCTGGTGATCGCCCGGGATGAGCACCGCGCCCGCGAGCTGCGGGCTCAGACTCGGCTCGAGTTTCCGGGCCTGGCGCAGCGGCAGCCTTTCGACGTCCATGCCGTGGGCGGACTGGTAGTCCGACAGCTCCGCCAGGTGCGTCGAATCCGCCCGGTCCGCGGCCACCACGAGGGTGCCCTCGGTGCGGTATCCGGTGGGCAGGTCGGTGTGCTTCTCGACGGCCTGGATTAGCCCCGGGTACAGCTCCGCCGAGCGCTGCATGAGAGGAAACAGTGACTCCTGCCGGTAGACCACCTCCGCCGCCGGGGCGAGCATGCCACCGGCGTGGTGGGTGGCGCCGGAGGCGGGCGCGGGGTCCAGGAGGGTGACCGCGTGGCCCCGGTCCGCCAGACGCAGGGCGGTGGCCAGGCCGATGAGGCCGCCACCGACAACTGAGACGCCGGTCATCGGCGGCCCTGCTCGAAACCACTGATCAGACGCTGTGCGTAGGCGGCCGGGTCGGCGGCGCCCATGAGTCCGCGGACGACGGCCAGCCCGGCGACACCGGTGCCGGCGAGCACGCCCGCGTCATCGGCGGTGACGTCCCCGATGGCGACGACCGGCACCTCCGAGAGCTCCACCAGCGCCCGGTACCCGTCCGCACCCACCGGCTCGCGCCCGGAGTCCTTGGTCGGGGTGGGGCGGAAGGGTCCGACGCCGATGTAGTCGATCACGTCGGCGAACCCGTTGGCGGCCTCGACCAGTGCGCGGGTGCCGGTGGTCAGGCCGATGACGGCGTCGTCGCCGAGCAGTGCCCGCACGTCACGGACGTTGAGGTCGTCCTGGCCGACGTGCACGCCGTGGACCGGGACGCTGCGGCGGCGCAGGGCGAGGGCGACGTCGACGCGGTCGTCGACAAGCACATGGGCGCGGTCGCCGACGGCACGGGCGATCTCCTCCGTGAGCGCGTACAGGTCGCGCGCGGAGATCGGCTTGCTGCGGACCTGCACGGTGCGGGCACCTCCGGCGACGGCCCGACGGGCGACGTCGACGACGTGCTCCCGCGGCCCGGATCCGGTGACCAGGTAACAGCGGAGATCAGGGGTGGGGCGCATGTTCGGCCTCTCTTCCTACGCTGGTGCTAACCAGACAGGTTCTTACGGTCCTCGCGCAGGCGTCAACGCGATCTCAGCCCGATGCCCCGGGCGCCCGTGGGGTCGGGGACAGTGTAGGTGATCGGGGGGCCTCGGCCGATGGTGGGGAGCTGATTTTGCGGCGACCTTCCGACTGTGGGAGAATGTCCAGGTTGTCTGTATCGGATACGAACCGGTCGAGCGCCTCAACAGGGGAGAAGCCGCCAGGGTCCTCTGTCCAGAACGAGAAAAGGAAAATGTCGCATGAACATTCTCGACAAGGTTGATGCCGCGCAGCTGCGCGAAGATGTCCCGGCCTTCCGCCCGGGTGACACCGTCGATGTCCACGTCAAGGTCATCGAGGGTTCCAACGAGCGTATCCAGATCTTCAAGGGCGTCGTCATCCGTCGCCAGAACTCCGGTATCCGCGAGACCTTCACCGTCCGCAAGGTCTCCTTCGGTATCGGCGTTGAGCGTACCTTCCCGGTCCACTCCCCGAACATCGACAAGCTCGAGGTCCTCCGTCGCGGTGACGTCCGTCGCGCGAAGCTCTACTACCTCCGTGAGCTGCGCGGCAAGGCTGCCCGCATCAAGGAGAAGCGCTAACACCCTGCGCTTATGTGACCCCGTTGTCCCGGCTTCGTGCCGGGGCGGCGGGGTTCTCCCATGGGTAGGGTCGTGCACATGATGCTTGCCGACGCCCTGCCGGCGTCGGACCCCGGGCACCTAACCCAGCAGCTGCCGGGACGCCAGGTTCTGATAGAGGGGGCTGGTCGCCAGGAGCTCGGAGTGGGTGCCCGTGGCGGCGACCCGCCCGTTGTCGAGGACGATGATCTGGTCGGCGTCGGTGACCGTGGACAGGCGGTGGGCGACGACGACCAGCGTCCGGCCCTCCGCGGAGGCGTCGACGGCGTCGAGGATGAGCTGCTCGTTCTGCGAGTCGACGGCCGAGGTGGGTTCGTCGAGCAGCAGGATCGGAGTCTCCATGAGCAGCATGCGGGCCAGTGCCAGGCGCTGGCGTTGGCCACCGGACAGAGACAGTCCCCGGTCGCCCAGAATGGTGTCCAGGCCGTCGGTCTCGGCCACCCGCTCCCGCAGATTGACCTGGTCGAGGGCCCACCAGCAGCGCTCGTCGCTGGTGTCCGGCGCGCCCAGGGTCAGATTCTCCCGGACGGTGCCGGCGAGCACGGCCGCCTCCTGCTCGACATAACCCACGACCTTGCGGACGGAGGAGCGCGTCAGCTCTGCCATGTCCTGGTCCCCCAGGAGGATACGTCCTTCCGTCGGGTCGTAGAAGCGTTCGATCAACGCCAGCATGGTGGACTTTCCGGAGCCGGAGGGGCCGACGATGGCGGTCTTCTCGCCGGCGCGGATGTCCACGGAGACGTCGAGAAGCACGGGGTGCGGCTCGGGCGTCTCGCCGGATTCCGTCACCCTCCCTTCATAGGCGAAGGAGACGTTGTCGAAGGAGATGGAGTGGGCGTCCCGGGCGGTGCGGCCGTCGGTCGATTCGGGTTCGATCTCCATGATCTGCCCGATGCGTTCGATGGCACCCATGGCCTGCCGGATGGTGGTCACTGCGGCGAAGATCGAGCCCAGGGGCATGGAGACCATGAAAAGGTAGAGGACGAAGGTCACCAGCTCGGCGACGGTGATGGTGCCGGCGGCGACACGTGCACCACCGATGCCGAGGACCAGCAGGAAACTGCCCTGCATGGCCAGCCCGGCGGCGGGGAAGATGAGGGCGGCGACACGTGCGATGCGGACTCCCTGGAGCCAGGCGAGGTCGGCGTCGGCACGCAGTCCGGCCTCGACCTGATCCTGGGCGCCGGCCGCGCGGATGGTGCGGACGGCGACCAGCGCCCGGTCCATGCCGGCGCCCAGGTCGCCGACCGCCTCCTGCGCCTTCTTCGTGTACCGCTGGATGAGGGTGGAGGTGCTCACCACCGCGAAAAGGGTGACCGCGACGACGCCGAGGACGATGCCGAGCATGAGGACGTCGACGAGCGCCATGAGGACGATCGCGCCGATCATGGTGGCTACGCCGCCGATGGCCTCGACGAGTCCGCCGGTGAAGGCGGAGCGGATGAGCGTGGTGTCGGAGCCGAGCCGGGTGACCAGGTCGCCGGTGCGGTGACGGTCATACGCGGGGACGGGCAGCCGCAGCAGCTGCGCGATGAGCCGGTGGCGGGTGGCCAGGACGGCGGTCTCCGCGGTGCGGGTCAGCAGGTAGGAGCGCAGGGCCGACAGGACGGAGGACACCAGGAGAAGTCCGACGAGCAGCCAGACCAGCCACGCGACCGGCCCCTCACCGATGGTGGAGATGATCCGGTTGATCACCATCGGCTGCGCCAGACTGAGAGCGGAACCCGCCAGTGACATGACTATCGCCAGGGTGAGAACACCCTTGTGGTGGGCGAGCATGTTGAGGAGTGTCCGGAACGGTGAGGCTGTCGACGGGGTCATGGTGCTCAAGTGTACGAGGGTTGCCTGCTGCTATGCTCTGAACTCGTGAGTGACACGGAGAAGAAGACAGCGCCCTGGTACATCGAGATTCCGGTGGTCATCGTGCTGACGCTGCTGGCGATCTTCCTTCTCCAGACCTTCATCGGACGGGTCTACATGATCCCCTCGCAGTCGATGGAACCCACCCTGCACGGCTGCGCCGGCTGCACGGGCGACCGCATCTTCGTGGACAAGATCGGCTACCGCTTCGGCGAGCCGGAGGCGGGTGACGTGGTGGTGTTCAAGGGCACCGACTCGTGGAACCAGGGCTTCGTCTCCCAGCGCTCGGAGAACGACGTCGTCCGCAGCATGCAGAACTTCGGTTCCTACATCGGGCTTGTCGCCCCGGATGAGAATGACCTGGTCAAGCGTATCGTGGCCACCGGTGGGCAGACGGTGTCCTGTCAGGACGGCGACCCGGCGGTAATGGTGGACGATGCGCCGATCGATCAGTCCTACACCCTGGATCCGCCGGCCTACCCCATCGATCCGGAGACCGGTTCCCAGGCCTGTGGCGGGCCCTACTTCGGCCCGCTGACCGTGCCCGAGGACAACTACTTCATGATGGGCGACAACCGCACCAACTCCGCCGACTCCCGCGCGCACATCGGCGATGAGTACCAGGGCACCATCCCGGAGGAGAACATCCGCGGCAAGGTACAGGCCATCATCTTCCCGTTCAACCGCATCGGTGGCGTCGAGGACCCGGCGATTCAGCAGTAGTGCGACCGGAGGAACTGCTCTCCGCCCACGGTCTGGGCCCTGTGGCGGGCGTCGACGAGGCCGGGCGTGGCGCCTGCTGCGGACCGATGACGGTCGCGGCATGCGTTCTCCCCGACGGGGAGCTTCCCGGCCTGGAACGGCTGACCGACTCGAAGAAACTCACCCCCGCACTCCGCGAGAAGCTTTTCCCGCTGATCATCGACGCCGCCGTGTCCTGGTCCGTGGTCACCGTCTCCGCCACGTACATCGACGCCCGCGGGATCCAGCACGCGAACATTTCCGGGATGCGTAGGGCGGTGGCGACGCTCGACGTCCGGCCCGGCTACGTCCTCACCGACGCATGGCGCATCCCCGGCCTGGTGGTCCCGCATCTGCCGGTGATCGGCGGGGACGCCGCCATGCGGTGCATCTCGGCGGCCAGTGTGCTGGCGAAGGTCACCCGTGACCGGCTCATGGTCACGATGGACGGGTACTACCCGGGATACGGGCTGGCCTCGCACAAGGGCTACTCTACGAAGGCCCACATGGCTGCGGTGCGTCAGCACGGCGCGACGCGTGAGCACCGATACACTTATGCCAACGTCGTGAAGGCCCACGACGAATGGCTGAACGCGCAGGAGGCGGATCATGAGTGCTGAGGAACTCGACAACTACGAGGCAGAGGTTGAACTTTCCCTCTACCGCGAGTACCGGGACGTGGTCAGCCAGTTCTCCTATGTCGTGGAGACCGAACGCCGCTTCTACCTGGCCAACGCCGTGGAGCTGATTCCGCACACTGAAGGCCGCGACGTCTACTACGAGGTGCGTATGTCGGACGCCTGGGTATGGGACATGTACCGCTCCGCCCGCTTCGTGCGTTACGTCCGGGTGATCACCTACAAGGACGTCAACATCGAGGAACTGGACAAGCCGGACCTGATCCTGCCGGAGTAGCATTCTGCGCTCCTGTCAAGTGTGAAAGAGCCGCGTCTGTGGATAACCTGGGTTATCCACAGATCGCGGCTCTTCCCGGTTTCCGGTACTGGCGCGCCTGCGCTCCTGCAGTGATGGTGAGAGGGAACAGCACCGTCATCTGATCAGGGGGAACCACATGACCGCATCGATGCACCGTCGCCGTACCAGACTGGGTCGGCTGGGGGAGGAGCGCGTCGCCGAACTCTACCGTCGGCGCGGGGCGGAGATCGTCGACCGCAACGTCTCCTATCCCGTAGGCGAGCTCGACCTCATCGCCCGGGAGAAGGACGGCACGATCGTCTTCATCGAGGTGAAGACCCGCTCGGGCCCCGGTTTCGGGGGAGCGGAGGCCGTGACCGGACGGAAGCTCGCCCGCCTGCGCCGGGCCGCCGCCCGCTGGTTGGCGGGCAGGCCCGGGGTGGCTGTGCGTTTCGACGTCGTCGTGCTCACCGCCGCCGGCCGCGGCTTCGACGTCGAGGTCTACGAGGGGGTCGAGCATGGCGCTCGGTAGAACCCACACCATCGCCCTGGAGGGGGTCAGCGCCCGGATCGTCACCGTCGAGGCGAACGTCGGTCCCGGCCTGCCCGGGATACACATGGTCGGGCTGGGGGACGCGGCCGTCACGGAGTCCCGCGACCGGATCCGGACCGCCGTGGCCAATTCCTCCCTCAGCTGGCCGAAGACGAAGATCGTGGTGTCCATGTCGCCCGCCTCGCTACGCAAGTCCGGTTCCCACTTCGACCTCCCCACCGCCGTCGCGGTGCTCGCCGCCGGGGCCCCGGAGACGCGGGATCGCCTGCTTGAGTCCGTGCTGGTCGGTGAACTCGGACTCGACGGCACCGTCCGTTCCGTTTCCGGGGTACTGCCCGCGCTGCTGGCGGCCCGCCAACACGGCTTCACCCACGCCGTCATCCCGCCCGGGAACGCGGATGAGGCCACGCTCGTGGAGGGGCTGGTCGTCCATACGGCGGCGACGCTGGTCGAGGCCTGGAACTGGGCCACCGGGGCGGCGGGACTGCCCCGGGCAACGGGGTCGGTGCCTGCCCGGTGCCGCAAGGTCCCCGACTTCGCCGACCTGGCCGGACAACCCGAAGCGAGGCTCGCCGCCGAAGTGGCGGCCGCCGGGGGACACCACATGCTGCTGCTCGGCCCGCCCGGATCGGGCAAGTCCATGATCGCCGCCCGGCTCCCGGGCATCCTGCCCCCGCTGACACCTGCCCAGTCGCTGGAGGCCACCGCGGTGCATTCCGTGGCGGGCCGCGGGCAGGTGATGACGCAGGCGCCCTTCATCGACCCGCACCACTCCATCACCCGGGCGGCACTCCTCGGCGGCGGTTCCGGGGTGCCGCGCCCGGGGGCGGTGAGCCTCGCCCATCACGGGGTGCTCTTCCTCGACGAGGTCTCCGAGATACCGGCCGCCATTCTCGACGGTCTGCGTACCCCGCTCGAGGACGGCCACATCCGGCTCATCCGGGCGCGCCGGGAGGTGATATTCCCCGCCCGCCTGCAGCTCATCCTCGCCGCCAACCCGTGCCGGTGCGCGGCGGAGGACCCCGCCCGCTGCCGGTGCCGGTCCCGCGACCGGTCCACCTACCTGGGAAACATCTCCGGGCCGTTGCGCGACCGCCTGGACATCGTCGCCACCACCTCCGCCACGGGTGCCGTCCTGGGCACCGGGGACGATGAACCGTCGAGCCGTATCGCCGAGCGCGTGGCACAGGCCCGCGAGCGCGCGCAGGCGCGGTGGAGAATGACCAACGCGATGATGGATCCCCACGAACTGCGTCGGCATCACCCCGCGGATGAGGCCGGCATGGCGATGCTCGGGGCCCTGCTCTCCGACGGCGGCCTCACCCAACGCGGTGTCGACCGCTCCCTGAAACTCGCCTGGACCCTCGCCGACCTCGACGGCGCCGTCAGTCCCGACCTCGGGCACGTCGCCCGCGCGCTGGACCTGCGGGAGGGAGCATGAGCCTGAAGTCCTGGGCCTACCTCAACCGCGTCGTCGAAGGCCCCAGCCGCCCGCTTCAGCTGCTGCTCGGCGCCGGCCGTGACGCCGAGGAGATCGCCCACGGCGTGCGCACCCGCGCCAGCTGGCTCGGAGAGCTGGAACCCCAGACCGCCGCCCGCCACGGCTGGGACCGTGCCGAACAGGATCTCGCCGAGGCCGCGGCCGTCGGCGCCCGCCTGATCACCCCGGAATCCGGGGAATGGCCCCGGGAGGAGCTCGACCTGGCCTTCGGATTCGCCGCCACGGGACGCAGCGAGCATGTCCGCAGCTACCAGGCGGACGCCGTCCCACCTCATGCCCTGTGGGTCCGGGGCGCCCCGCTCAACCAGGCGGTGGCGCAGTCGGTGGCGGTGGTGGGCACCCGAGCCGCCACCCGCTACGGCCATGAGGCCACCCGCCAGATCGCCACAGGGCTGGCCACCCATCAATGGACCATCGTTTCCGGGGGCGCGCTGGGCGTCGACACGGTGGCACACGAAGCGGCCCTGGCCGCCGGTGGACTCACCCTCGCGGTGGCGGCGTGCGGCATCGACCGGACGTACCCGGCCAGGAACGCCGCACTGCTGGACCGGGTCGCGGGGCAGGGGTGCGTGGTCAGCGAGTATCCCCCGGGCACATCCCCGCAACGTCACCGCTTCCTCACCCGCAACCGGCTCGTCGCGGCGCTGACGGCAGGAACCGTCATCGTCGAGGCCGCCTGGCGCTCGGGTGCACTCAACACCTTGAGCTGGGCGGAGGGGCTCGGCCGGGTGACCATGGCCGTGCCGGGCCCGATCACCTCGGCGGGGTCGCTCGGCTGCCACGAACGGATCAAGGATGGTCGTGCCCAACTGGTCACCGGCGCCGACGACGTCCGTGCCCTCCTGGGTGCCGTCGGCGCCCTCGACATCGCCGAGCAGTATGAGCTGGCGTTCGCCGCAACCCCGGTGCAGTCGCTGACACGCAATGAGCTCCGTGTCTTCGACGCCTGCGCACCGGGTGGGTCCACCGCGCAGGATATTTCGGGGACCGCGGGACTGCCGGTACCGCTCACCGTGCACCTGCTCATGGATCTGGCACGCCGGGGCATCGTCCACCGGGATGGCACCGCCTGGTCGCGAATGGCGGCGCCACAGGGATAGACTTGTGCACCATGAGTGCACATAAGTCCCAGCTGGAGGAGGCGGTCGAGGACTTCGCCGACCACTCCCGGCTGGTTCTGGGCCGTTCTGCGGCGACGGTGCGGGGCTACCGATCCGACCTGCTCGACCTGGCGGCACACGTGCCCACCTTCCGCCACTTCACCCTTCCCGCGCTGCGCGCCTGGCTGGCGCTGGCCGTCTCGGAGGGGAAGTCCCGGGCCACGATCGCACGCCGCACCGCCTCTTTGCGCGGCTTCTCCAGCTGGGCGTTGAAGCAGGGGCACATTGACACGGACGTCGCCGCCCGCCTGGTCACACCGAAGGTGAACCGGCCGCTTCCTCAGGTGCTCAACGTCAGGAAGGCCGGCGAGTTCGTGGGCAATGCCGCCTCCCGGGACGAGACCGAGTTCCTCCGGGACACGGCCATGCTCGAGCTGCTCTACGCCACCGGAGTGCGGGTTGCGGAGCTCACCGGGATCAACGTCAAGGACCTGGACCTGACCCGAAACACGGTTCGTGTGCGGGGCAAGGGCGACAAGGAACGGGTCGTCCCCTTCGGGAGGGCGGCGGCCGACGCCGTGCAGCAGTGGCTGCACAGCGGGCGGCCCACGATGGCAGGGGACACCCCGGCACTGTTCGTCGGCGTCCGCGGCGGGCGGATCGACCCCCGTCAGGTGCGGAGGATCGTCGAGAAGGCGGGCCGGGTCACCGGCCAGCGGATCAGTCCGCACGGGTTGCGACACACCGCGGCGACCCACCTGCTCGAGGGAGGGGCCGACCTCCGTGTCGTGCAGGAGATGCTGGGGCACTCCTCACTGCAGACGACGCAGATCTACACGCACGTCTCCGCGGAACGCCTCAAGGAGGTCTACAGCCGGGCGCATCCCCGGGCCTGAGCGGTTCAGGGGTTGGGTTTGAGGCGGATGGTGGGGGCAGCCAGGAGCGAGAGGGGATTGAGGTAGTCGGACGGGCCGGCGCGGGCGCCCCAGTGGAGTCCCGGCCAGCCGTCGCCCGGATATCCGAGCAGGCCGATCACCTCGCCCCCGGCCACCTCGTCGCCCCCGGCGACCCGGGCGTGGACGGGTTGATAGGTGGTGCGGATGCCGTCCGCATGATCGATGGAGACGGTGGGGGTGCCCGCTACCACGCCGGCGAAGACAACCACTCCCTCCCCGGCGGCGAGCACCGGCGAGCCGACGCCCAGCGCCAGGTCGACCCCGCGGTGTCCGGGCAGCCAGTTGTGTGCCGGTTTGTCGAAGGCACGCAGCACTCCGGTAGCCGCCGGCGCGCCGGTGGTGGGGGAGACGTAGGCCTCGGCGACGGGCGTCACAGTCAGGAGCAGTGAGGCGAGGACTGCCAGGGGTCGGCGCATGCCTGCAGATGCTAGGAGAGGCCGGGGCGGAGGGGGTGTCGGGAAGCGCCGGGCTGTGGATGGTGTGACGGGTGTGGCGGGCCTGTGGAGAAGCCCCGGGTTTCGTTTTGGTGAGCGTGCCGCAGAGGGCTAAGCTGGGCGACAGCAGTGTGTCCTCATACGATGCGCTGACTACGCGCGGCGGGGAAAACCGACGTCGACCTGGTCCCGGGTATCCGGGTGTCGGCGTGGCCACGTCGCTAGGGTGCAGGACAAAAACCTGCACGTCAACACATGAAAACCGAAACTACAAGAAAGCGAGCGTGACATGGCTGTCGTTACCATGCGCGAACTTCTCGATGCTGGTGTGCACTTTGGCCACCAGACCCGTCGTTGGAACCCGAAGATGCGTCGTTTCATCTTCACGGACCGCAACGGTATCTACATCATCGACCTGCAGCAGACCCTGACCTTCATCGACGCAGCGTTCGAGTTCGTCAAGGAGACCGTCGCCCACGGCGGCACCATCATGTTCGTCGGCACCAAGAAGCAGGCCCAGGAGGCCGTGCAGACTGAGGCCGAGCGCGTCGGTATGCCCTACGTCAACCACCGTTGGCTCGGCGGCATGCTCACCAACTTCCAGACTGTCTCCAAGCGTCTGCACCGCCTCAAGGAGCTCCAGGCCATGGACGCCGCCGAGGACGGCTATGAGGGTCGCAACAAGAAGGAAATCCTCATGCTCACCCGCGAGCGCACCAAGCTGGAGCGCGTCCTGGGCGGCATCGCCGAGATGAGCCGCATCCCCTCCGCTCTCTGGGTGATCGACACCAACAAGGAGCACATCGCGGTCAGCGAGGCTCACAAGCTCAACATTCCGGTCGTCGCCATCCTGGACACCAACTGTGATCCGGACGTCGTCGACTGGCCGGTGCCGGGCAACGATGACGCCATCCGCTCCACCGCTCTGCTGTCCCGCGTGATCTCCACCGCGGTGGAGCAGGGCAAGCAGGCTCGCGAGGAGCGCGCTCTGGCCGCTTCCAAGGATGCCGCCGGTGACACCGAGGAGAAGGCCGCGGCTGACGCCGAGAAGGCCGCCGAGGCTGCTGCCGCTGAGGCCACCGAGGCTCCCGCTGCCGAGGCTGCTGAAGCTCCGGCCACCGAGACCACTGAGGCTCCGGCTGCTGAAGCTGCCGAGACCACTGAGGCTCCGGCTGCTGAGAGCACCGAGAACTAAATCAGGCCGAGGCCTGAACTTTAGGCCCCCGCCGGTCGTGCACGCGGCGGGGGCCTAAACCATCGACTACGCTCTGTGAACGAAAACCGTTCCGATATGAGGAGGATCGCCCAGACTATGGCGAACTACACTGCTGCAGACGTCAAGAAGCTCCGCGAGATCACCGGCTCCGGCATGATGGACTGCAAGAAGGCGCTGGAGGAATCCGCAGGCGACTTCGACAAGGCCATCGAGATCCTGCGCGTCCAGGGCGCCAAGGACGTCGGAAAGCGCGCCGAGCGCAGCGCCTCTGAGGGCCTGATCGCCGTCTCCGGCAACACCATGGTGGAGATCAACTCCGAGACCGACTTCGTCGCCAAGAACGCCGAGTTCAAGGAGATCGCAGCGACGATCGCCCGGGCCGCCGCCGCAGCCAAGGCCAACTCCCCGGAGGAACTCGCCGCCGCTGACGTCGACGGCCAGCCTGCCGGCGACGTGATCCAGGAGCTTTCCGCCAAGATCGGTGAGAAGCTCGAGCTGCGTCGCGCCACCACCATCGACGGTGACAAGGTCGCGGTTTACCTGCACCAGCGTTCCGCCGACCTGCCCCCGGCAGTCGGCGTCCTGGTCGCCTACACCGGCGAAGGTGCAGAGGCAGAGACCGCCGCCAAGGCCGCAGCCATGCAGGTTGCCGCCCTGAAGGCCGGTTACCTGACCCGCGAGGACGTCCCGGCCGAGGTCGTCGAGAAGGAGCGCTCCATCGCCGAGCAGATCACCCGCGAGGAGGGGAAGCCGGAGCAGGCCATCCCGAAGATCGTCGAGGGTCGTCTCAACGGTTTCTACAAGGATGTCGTCCTTCTGGAGCAGGCCTCTGTCGCCGACTCCAAGAAGAGCGTCAAGCAGGTCATGGATGACGCAGGCGTCACCCTGACCGGTTTCCGCCGCTTCGAGGTCGGCCAGGCCTAAGCAGCCTGAAGCCGCCTCACGCTTCAACAGGTGACCGCCGTGTCTCCCCGAACCAGGGGAGCGCGGCGGTTTCCGCATGTCCCGGGCCTCTCATGAATACCGGGTGAGGGGGCCTAGGGGATAGGATGGATCCGGTTCAATCGACCCTCGCCCCACCCAAAGGAGAATCCACGGTGACCACCGCTGAAAGCACCACCCCCAAGAGGACCAGCTACAAGCGAGTCATGCTGAAGCTGGGGGGTGAGATGTTCGGCGGCGGCACTGTCGGCATCGACCCGGATGTGGTCGAGAACGTCGCCCGCCAGATCGCCGAGGTCGCCCGCACGGGCGCCGAGATCGCCGTGGTCATCGGCGGCGGCAACTTCTTCCGCGGTGCGGAGCTCCAGCAGCGCGGCATGGACCGCGCCCGCTCCGACTACATGGGCATGCTCGGCACGGTGATGAACTGTCTGGCTCTCCAGGACTTCCTGCATCAGCAGGGCATCGACTGCCGGGTCCAGACCGCCATCAACATGGCACAGGTGGCCGAGCCCTACCTTCCGCTGCGCGCCTCCCGCCACCTGGAGAAGGGCCGCGTGGTCATCTTCGGCGCAGGCATGGGTATGCCCTACTTCTCCACCGACACCACCGCCGCACAGCGTGCGCTGGAGATCGGCTGCGACGTCCTGTTCCTGGCCAAGGGCGTGGACGGCGTCTACTCGGACGATCCCCGCACCAACCCGGAGGCCGAGCTGTACACGGAGATCACCCCGCGCGAGGTCATCGAGAAGGGCCTGAAGGTCGCGGACGCCACCGCCTTCTCCCTGTGCATGGACAACGACATGCCCATCCTGGTGTTCAACCTGCTCACCGAGGGCAACATTGCCCGTGCGGTCGCCGGTGAGCAGATCGGCACGCTGGTCAAGTCCTAGGGGCGTTCGTCCCTGTCCTGGTAGATTGATGCAGGATTACCCCTGCGCAGAATTTGCAGGCGCGTCACAAGGCACCGACAACAGAAAAGGAAATACCTCATGATCGACGAGATCCTCCTCGAGTCCGAGGAACGCATGTCCAACTCGGTTGAGCACACCCGCGAGGACCTGACCACGATCCGTACGGGACGCGCCAACCCTGCCATGTTCAACGGCATCGTCGCCGAGTATTACGGTTCGCCCACGCCGATCACCCAGATGGCGACCATTTCGGTGCCGGAGCCGCGCATGCTCATCATCAAGCCCTACGAGATGGGCCTGATGAACGATATCGAGAAAGCCATCCGTAACTCGGATCTGGGTGTCAACCCGACCAACGACGGCCAGGTTCTGCGCGTGAGCATTCCGCAGCTGACCGAGGAGCGTCGCCGTGACATGGCGAAGATGGCCAAGGGCAAGGGGGAGGACGGCAAGATCGCCATCCGCAACATCCGCCGTAAGGGGATGGAGCAGCTGAAGAAGCTCCAGAAGGATGGCGACGTCGGCGAGGACGAGGTCCAGACCGCGGAGAAGGAGCTGGACAAGATCACCCAGGGTTACGTCGCGCAGGTCGACGAGCTGGTCACCCGTAAGGAAGCGGAACTGATGGAGGTCTAGTCCTCCGCTGTTTCCCGAATTCCCCCCTTTTCCACATCATCCAGGAGGCTCCAGGTGAGCGACGCAAGGCGCCTTGCTCCGGCGGGTCACCTGCCGAAACCGAAGAACAACCCCGGTCGTAACCTGCCGGTTGCCATCGCCGTCGGCGCGATCCTGGGGACACTGGTTCTTCTGGCGGTGTGGATCGGCCCGGTGGGCTGGTACCCGCTCGTGGCTGCTGCGGTGGCCGTGGCGACGTGGGAGGTCATTTCCCGGTTGCGGGAACGGTCCTACCAGATCCCCCTGCTGCCGATGATCCTGCTGGGGCAGCTCATGGTGTGGATGTCCTGGCCCTTCGGCACGAAAGGGCTGGTGGCGGCGTATGTGACGGCGGTGCTGGGCGCGATGTTCGGCCGTCTCTTCTATCACGGTCGCACCACGGCACCGCAGAACTATCTGCGGGACACCTCGATGGCGATCTTCGTCCTCACGTGGATCCCGCTTTTCGCCTCCTTCGCGGCGATGCTCTCCCTCATCGCCTCCGACGGGGTGCCCGGGGGTTTGTACATCATCACGTTCATGCTGTGCGTGGTGGCCTCGGACACAGGTGGTTTCATCGCCGGAGTGATGTTCGGGTCACACCCCATGGCCCCGGCGGTGAGCCCGAAGAAATCCTGGGAGGGCTTCGCGGGTTCCGTCGTCGGCGGTTCCGTCACGGGCGCGCTGACCGTTGCCCTGCTCCTGCAGCACGAGTGGTGGGTCGGTGCCTTCATGGGCGTCGGCCTGGTTGTCTGTGCGACGCTCGGCGACCTGGTGGAGTCCCAGTTCAAACGCGAGCTGGGCATCAAGGACATGTCCACCCTGCTCCCGGCCCACGGTGGTCTCATGGACCGGCTCGACGGCATGCTGCCTTCGGCGATGGTGACCTGGCTGGTGCTCAGCCTGCTGGGTAGTTAGCCCTTCCGCGTTTTCCGCACCTGACGGCGCAGCTCCAGCATCCGCACGGCACCGACCAGTGCCATGATCAGCGCGCCGGTGATCGCGGCGAAGAGGAAGCCGATGCCGATCGGGAACTGGAAGGTCCACGCGAACAGGTTGAGTTGAACCTGTTGCTGGTTCTGCAGGATGAACACCAGCAGACCGATGAGCAGCAGCGCGCCGATGATCAGCGCGGCCCAGGTGCCGCTGGCCACGGAGCCCCGGACCTTCGGCTTCTCCACCTTCTCCTGCTTCACCTTGTGATGTTCAGGTTCTGTCACGGTCGCGGGCAGATTGGCCGTCCCGTGTTCCTCGGCGTAGATATCCCGGTGTTCGTCGAGGTGGGCGGCAGGCGGTTCGTTGCGGACTGAGGGGTTGGTGTCGTAGACGGGATCATCCCCGTACTGGGAGTTGGAACGTGTCATACCATCATTCAACGCTGTGGCTGCGACCTTCGCCACGGGATGTGCCGATCAATGGGTGACCAATTGGGTGATGCCACCCCCGTCGTGCAAGGATGGGAACTATTATGGCCGAACCTGTGACCCTCCAGTTCTCCGCCCCGAAGAGGGGCATGCCGCCCACACACTTCGCCGACCTCACCACCGAGGAGCGCGTCGAGCGCATCACCGCCCTCGGCCTGCCGAAGTTCCGTGCCGACCAGATTGCCCGCCACTACTACGGGCGTTTCGAAGCCGACCCCTCCACCATGACCGACCTGCCGGCAGACGCCCGCGAGACGGTGGCGAAGGATCTTTTCCCCACCCTGCTGTCCCCGGTGCGCAGCATCAGGACCGACAACGGTGACACCACCAAATCACTCTGGCGCCTCAACGACAGCACCCTGCTGGAATCTGTGCTCATGCGTTACCCGGACCGGGCGACGCTGTGCATCTCCTCGCAGGCGGGCTGCGGCATGGCGTGTCCGTTCTGCGCCACCGGCCAGGCCGGCCTGGACCGTAACCTCTCCGCCGCGGAGATCGTCGATCAGGTCCGCGCCGCGGCCGCCGAGATGGAGGCGGAGGGTTCACGCCTGACCAACATCGTCTTCATGGGCATGGGGGAGCCGCTGGCCAACTACAAGCGCGTCGTCTCCGCCGTCCGACAGATCACCCAGCCTTCGCCGCAGGGCTTCGGCATCTCGCAGCGCAACGTCACGGTGTCCACGGTCGGTCTGGCACCGGCGATCCGCAAGTTGGCGGATGAGGACATGAGCGTGCGCCTGGCCGTGTCCCTGCACACCCCGGACGATGAACTGCGTGACACCCTCGTGCCGATCAACAACCGCTTCTCCATCCAGGAGGTGCTCGACGCCACCCGCTACTACGCGGAGAAGTCCGGTCGTCGTGTCTCCATCGAGTACGCCCTGATCCGCGACATCAACGACCAGGACTGGCGCGCCGACCTGCTGGGTAAGAAGCTGCACAAGGCCCTCGGCCCCAAGGTGCACGTCAACCTCATCCCGCTCAACCCCACCCCGGGTTCGAAGTGGGACGCCTCCCCGAAGGAGCGCCAGGAATCATTCGTCCGTCGTGTCATCGCCCAGGGTGTGCCGTGCACGGTGCGTGACACCCGCGGTCAGGAGATCGCCGCCGCCTGCGGACAGCTCGCGGCAGAGGAGAGATAGGGCAGATCGACGGCGTAGCTTGGGAGGCATGCCTGTTCCTCACCTGCCTCCCCTCGTCCCTGATCCGATAACCCAGGCGCTCTCCGTCCGTGACCTGACGAAGGTCTTCGGGGAGCAACGGGCCGTCGACAAGCTCTCCCTCGACATCCCGCGCGGCTCCATCTACGGCGTGGTCGGTCCGAACGGCGCCGGCAAAACCACCATGATCACCATGGCGGCGGGGCTGGCGCGCCCAACCGGGGGGCGGGCCTGGATTGCGGGCCACGACGTGTGGGCTGACCCGATGCCCGCCAAACGCGCGATGGGTCTGCTCGTCGACGGCGTCCCCGTCTTCGACCGTCTCTCGGGTCGGGAGTACCTCTCCTACCTCGGCGGGTTGCGCGGCATCGAGCCCCGGGAGGTGGGGCGCCGGTCCACGGAGCTTCTCGACGCCCTCGGTCTCGCCGACGCCGGCGGCAAGTTCATCGTCGACTACTCGGCGGGCATGACCAAGAAGATCCTGCTGGCCGGCGCGCTGCTGCACAACCCGGAGATCCTCATCCTCGATGAGCCCCTCGAGGCCGTCGATCCGGTGTCGGGCCGGCTCATCCAGCAGATTCTGCGCGACTTCGCCGCCCGCGGCGGCACCGTGGTGTTGTCATCGCACGTCATGGAGCTGGTGGAGGGTCTGTGCGACCATGTCGCCATCATCGATCACGGGCGGGTGCTGTCCGCCGGACACGTCGACGACGTCCGTCAGGGGTCTTCGCTGGTGGACACCTTCGTCGGTTTCGTCGGTGGGGGAGAGCTGGCGGAGGGCGCGCTCGGCTGGCTGCGTGGGGAGGTCGACCATGAGTGAGACCACCCGTCTGCTCCTTCGTCTGCAGCGCACGCTGTGGGTCCGGACGATGAAGGGCAATCCCTCGGCGTGGACCATGATCGTGCTCATCGGCATCTACACGCTGCTGGGCATGGTCAGTCTCGCGGCGACGGTGTGGCTGCTCGCCCCGTCCGACCGGTGGTGGGGGATGGTCGCCGTGGTGGGGATCGGCACGCTCGCCTACCTGGCGGTGGCCGTGGTCATCCCTTCCGGCGAGGCGCATCTGCACGCCGGCGACTTCGCCTCCCTGCCACTCACCGCCCGGCAGCTGCTGCCGGCGATGGCCTGGTCCACCCTGCTCAACAGCCGCGGCGTCACCGCGGTGGTGGCCACGACGCTGACCACCGTCTTCGCTGTCATCCTGCTCCTCAACTCAGGCCATGCCGCGGCTGCTGTGCTCGTTGTTCCGGTCATGGTGGTGGCGTTGGCGCTCACGCTGCTGCTCGGGGAGGTGGTGCTCAGCGTCAGTTCGGGGGCCGGCCGGGTGTCCTCGGAACGCACCACGGTCATCAGCGGCGTGCTGGTCCTGGTCATGATCTTCGGCTTCAACCTCCTCATGTCCTACGGCGTGGAGAACATTCCCCTGGACCGCATCGGGCGGATCTTCGCCTGGACCCCTGTCGGTGCGGCCCCGGCGATGGTGGCCTCCCTCATCGACGCGGATTATCTGTCCGCCCTGGCCCGGCTGGGTATCGTCGTGGCCACGTTCTTCCTGGGGGGCCGGTGGTGGCTGGGCACGGTCACCCGGCGACTGGATGCGCCGCTCGACGCGATGCAGCGGGTCACGGCGGGGGAGAAGGGTCCGGCCGACCAGGAGGAGACCGTGCTTCTCCGTGGCCTGCCGTACACCCCGGCCGCGATGATCTACTCCCGTGCGGTGCGCTATTTCCGGCGCGACCCGCGGATGCTGGGCAGCCTGGTCACCTATCCGGTCGTCGCCGTCGTCCTCCTGGTGCAGGGCGTGCTGGTCGACGATTCCGCGATGCTTCTGGGCATGGTCATTCTGGCCCTGGTCGTCGGCTCCCTGGCCACCAACGACTTCGGCTACGACGGCCCGGCCGTCTGGCTGCACATCATCTCCGGGGTGCCCGCCCGCACCATCCTGCTCGCACGGCACCTCGCCTCACTGTCGCCGATGATCGCGCTGCTCCTGCTTTTCGACGCCGCCGTCATCCTCCTCACCGACAACCGCACCATCGCGCTGCTCATCGCCGCCGCTTCGGTGGGCGTGGTCCTCTCCGTGTCGGCGCTGGCGCTGTTCCTGACCACCCGTAACCCGTTCCCCACCTCGCGGCCGGGCACCAGCCCCTGGTCGGACAAGGCCGGCTTCTCCGGGGCTGCCTTCGTGGCGGCGTTCGCGTCGCTCCTGCTGGGTTGGGTGCCGTCCGCCCCGGGCGGTGCGCTGATCGCCTTCGGGTATGGCGCCGGGCGCCTCTGGCTCGTCCTCCTCGGCCTGGTTCTCTCCCTGGTCATCCCCGCCGCCGTCTACTGGCTCAGCCTGCGGGTGAGCGTGCGTCGGGTGGAGGCGCGGATGCCGGAGATCTACGCCCGGGTCGAGCACTGGGTGAACTGATGCGGGCATGAAGAAACCGCCCTCCCGAACGGGAGGGCGGTCAACTTCCGCACGCTGCTAGTGCTTGGCGTGCTTGGCGTCCAGCTCGCGCAGGTGCTGCACGCGGGCCGGATCGATGTTCATGGAACGCAGCTGGGAGTCGGTGAGACCGGAGTAGGCGCCCGACAGGGTCTTCTGGTCGTAGGACCACTCCGGCTCGCGGTGGCCGATCGGCTGGTTGCGCGCGGTCAGGGTGCGGACCTGGTTGAGCTTCGGCTCGAAGAGGTGGATCAGCAGTCCGACGGCGACCAGGGCCGCGATGGTCAGCAGCCAGATGGTCTCGACATGGCCCTCGTGGTTACCGAAGTTGTAACCCAGCAGGATCAGCACACACACCCAGCCCGAGACCTGGACGGTGGTGCGGGACAGCTCGCTCCAACCGAGTGCAGCAGACGGCACATCCAGGGTGGAGGTTCCGTTGTGAACCTCAGGCACGATCTCGTGGGAAGCAGCCACGTTCTTCTCCTTCTCATGAACGTGCAGCACCCGGACCGGGCGCAGGGCACGTCTCTGCGTCATTTACTTGCTTCACATCTTTGCACATACCTGCCAGGGTTGCGACTGAATACCCCCGGGAAACGCCGGGTGACAGAATGGGTCCGTGACTATCTCCGGTGTTTCCCCCAGGCGTATTCTCCTCCTCGGCTCGACAGGATCGATCGGCACCCAGGCCATGGAGGTGGTGCTGGCCAATCCCGACCTGTTCGAGGTGGTCGGCATCGCCGCGGGTGGTTCGGCCCCGGACCTCGTTGTCTCCCAGGCGTGTCAGCTGGGGCTGGCCCCGGACCGGGTCGCGGTGGCCGACGAGCAGGCCGCGTACACCGTGAGCCGTGCGCTGGGGGGCGCGGTCATCGCCGGCCCGGACGCCGCAGAACGACTGGTCCGGGAGGTGCCGGCTGACACCGTCCTCAATGCTCTGGTCGGTTCCCTCGGGTTGGCGGCCACCCTGGCCACGATCGAGCTCGGCCAGACCCTGGCGCTGGCGAACAAGGAGTCCCTCGTCGCCGGCGGTGACCTGGTCATGGCGGCCGCGGCCGAAGGACAGATCGTGCCGGTGGATTCCGAGCACTCCGCGATGGCACAGTGCCTCCGGTCCGGAACGGAACGGGAGGTGGACCGCCTGGTGCTGACCGCCAGCGGCGGCCCTTTCCGCGGACGGGACCGCAGGCAGATGTGGGACGTCACCCCGGAGCAGGCCGCCGCACACCCGACGTGGTCGATGGGGCAGATGAACACCCTCAACTCGGCGACGCTGATCAACAAGGGTCTCGAACTCATCGAGGCGACCCTTCTCTTCGGCATCCCGGCCCAGCGTATCGACGTCACCGTCCACCCTCAGTCGATCATCCACTCCATGGTCACCTTCACCGACGGCGCGACCATCGCGCAGGCCTCGCCCCCGTCCATGAAGCTGCCGATCGCCCTGGCCCTGGCCTGGCCGAACCGGGTCCCGGAGGCTCAGCCCGCGCTTGATTTCACGCAGGCGCACGACTGGCGTTTCGAGCCGCTTGATGACATCGCTTTCCCCGCCGTCCAGCTCGCCCGCGACGTCGCCCATCGCCGCGGTACCTTCCCGGCGGTGTACAACGCAGCCAACGAGGAGGCCGCGGCCGCCTTCCTGCAGGGGAGGATCCGGTTCCCGCAGATCGTCGACACCGTCGCGGAGGTTGTCGCGGGGGCCGACCGTTATGCTGGTGTACCGTCTACCGTCGACGACATCCTGGCGGTTGAGCGTGAGGCCCGGGTACGGGCGAACGCGATCGTCGACAAGCTCTAGAGGAGATACGTGGGCGCCTACCTGTTCGGCGTGGCCCTGTTCGCCCTCGGCATCGCGGTGACCATCGCGCTGCATGAGGCGGGCCACATGTTCACCGCCCGTGCCTTCGGGATGCGGGTCCGCCGTTATTTCATCGGCTTCGGTCCGACCGTGTGGTCGACCAGGCGCGGCCACACCACCTACGGTGTGGCCGCCCTGCCCTTCGGCGGGTTCTGCGACATCGCGGGCATGACCGCGCAGGATCCGGTCACCGAGGAGGAGGCCCCGCACGCCATGGTGAACAAGCCGTGGTGGCAGCGGGTCATCGTGCTCTCCGGCGGCGTGGTCACGAACGTGCTGGTGGGCATCATCATCCTGTACGGGATCGCCGTGACCAGCGGACTGCCCAACCCGGACGTGGACACCACCCCGACGGTGGGGGAAGTCACCTGTGTCTCCGACCAGGTCGACGCACAGACCCTCTCGGAGTGCACGGGCACCGGCCCGGCGGGTGCGGCCGGCGTGCGGGTCGGCGACCGGATCCTCGCCATCGACGGCGAGGAGATGGCCGACTTCCGCCAGGTCCGCGAGACGGTGATCTCCCGCCCGGGCGAGGACGTCGTACTCACCATCGAACGCGACGGGCGGACCCTGGACATCACCGTGCCGGTCGAACCCGTCACCCGACTGTCCGCGGAAGGCGCCTCCTTCGAGGCCGGGGCCGTGGGTCTGAGCAGTGCACCCATCACGAATGCGGTGAAGTCCTACGGTCCGGTCGAGGCGGTGCCCGCGACCTTCGCCTTCACCGGCCTGCTTCTCGAGGGCACCGTGCAGGGCCTGATGTCCTTCCCGGCCAAGCTCCCCGGGGTCGTCGCCTCGATCTTCGGCGCCGAACGCGACATGGAGGGACCGATGAGCGTCGTCGGCGCCTCCCGCGTGGGCGGCGAACTGGTGGAGCGTTCCCTGTGGGACGTGTTCTGGATGATGCTGGCCTCGTTGAACTTCTTCCTCGCGCTGTTCAACCTCGTCCCGCTGCCGCCGCTGGACGGCGGACACATCGCGGTGGTGCTGTGGGAGAAGGTCCGGGACTTCTTCCGCCGCCTGCGCGGCCTCGCCCCGGCGGGACCCGCGAACTATGAGAAGCTCCTGCCGCTGACCTATGCCATGGCAGCCGTCCTGCTCACGATCGGCATGCTGGTCATCGTCGCTGACGTGGTTAATCCTGTGAGGTTATTCGGCTAGAGTAGGATCATCCCTTTACCCGAACGCCTGAGGAGAAATAGTAACGTGTCGACCTCCATCGGACTTGGAATCCCGGCCTCCCCGCCGCCCACCCTGGCGCCGCGCCGGAAAACCCGCCAGTTGATGGTCGGCAACGTCGGCGTCGGGTCGGAGCACCCGATCTCGGTGCAGTCCATGACGACCACCAAGACCCACGACATCAACGCCACACTCCAGCAGATCGCGCAGCTGACCGCCGCGGGTTGCGACATCGTGCGCGTCGCCTGCCCGAAGACGATCGACGCCGAGGCGCTGCCCATCATCGCCAGGAAGTCCCCGATCCCGGTCATCGCGGACATCCACTTCCAGCCGAAGTACATCTTCGCCGCCATCGACGCCGGCTGTGCCGCCGTGCGCGTGAACCCGGGCAACATCAAGGAGTTCGACGGCCGCGTCAAGGAGGTCGCCAAGGCGGCCGGTGACGCGGGCATCCCGATCCGCATCGGCGTCAACGGCGGCTCCCTGGACCAGCGTCTGATGCAGAAGTACGGCAAGGCCACCCCGGAGGCGCTCGTCGAGTCCGCGCTGTGGGAGGCCGGACTGTTCGAGGAGTACGGCTTCGGTGACATCAAGATCTCCGTCAAGCACTCCGACCCGGTCATCATGGTCGAGGCCTACCGTCAGCTCGCGGAGCAGAGTGATTACCCGCTGCACCTCGGCGTGACCGAGGCCGGCCCGAAGTTCCAGGGCACCATCAAGTCCGCCGTCGCCTTCGGCGCCCTCCTCTCGCAGGGTATCGGCGACACCATCCGCGTGTCCCTGTCGGCCGATCCGGTCGAGGAGATCAAGGTCGGCGACCAGATCCTGCAGTCGATGAACCTGCGTCCCCGCAAGCTCGAGATCGTGTCCTGCCCGTCCTGCGGCCGCGCCCAGGTCGATGTGTACAAGCTCGCCGAGGAGGTCACCGCCGGTCTGGAGGGTATGGAGTTCCCGCTGCGGGTGGCCGTCATGGGCTGTGTCGTCAACGGCCCCGGCGAGGCCCGGGACGCGGACATCGGCGTGGCCTCCGGCAACGGCAAGGGCCAGATCTTCGTCAAGGGCGAGGTGATCAAGACCGTGCCCGAATCCAAGATCGTGGAGACCCTGATCGAGGAGGCCATGCGCATCGCCGAGGAACAGGGGCTCGAGGAGATCGCGGGAACCAAGGCGGAAATCAAGGTCACCCACTAGACACGGGGGCCTGGAGGGCGTCCGGGCGCGCCTGGGTGCCCGGAAGCGGGCCGCCTGTTAACCTGCCTGCATGACCGGGACCGCAAGAACTCTGGTGGGGGCGTTGACAGTGCTGGTCAGCGTATTCACGCTCGCTTCCTGCACCCCCAAGCCGGTGGATGCTTCGCCCGTCGTCGAGGATTTCCTCGAGGCGCTGGCCACGCGCGACACGGAGACGCTCGCCTCCCTGGTGGACCTCCCGTCCAGTGCCCAGCCCGTCATCGACGCCACCTGGGACGGCCTGCAGGCGGAGTCCCTGAGCGCCACGCTGGGTGAGATCGACGTGCGGGAGAACATCGCCACCGCGCAGTACACGCTGGACTGGCGGTTGCCGCGCGAGCGCAACCTCACCTACGACACCACCCTCACCCTGACGAAGACGAACGAGGACTGGACCGTCCGCTGGCAGCCCACGCTGCTGCACCCGCGCCTGGGCGCCAACCAGCACCTCGAGCTGCACCCCGTGACGGCGGACCCCGCGAGCGTGGTCAGCTCGGACGGAGTGGAGATCCTCCAGCCCGGCACGATGTGGCGCGTCCTCGTCGACACCGACGACGTCGCGGACGTCCGGCCCGTCGCCGCCGACATCGCCGCGGCAGTCAATGCGGCCCACGACCGCGACAAGTCGGTGACGCGTATCGACGCCGCCGCCCTCGCCGAGCAACTCGACCGCGCCTCCGGCGTCTACTCCGTCGCGATGATCAACCCGGTGGAAGGTCCCCGGGTGGCGGAGGAGCTCAGGGACGTGGGCGGGGTCATCGTCAACGACGAGGCCGCCATGGTGAACAGGGACCCCTCCTTCGCGCCCGACATCATGGCGCGCGTGTCCGCCATCGTCGCCGCCGATCTCGACGGCACCAACGGCTGGCGGGTCACCGCGGTCAACGACTACGGCGCCCCCATCGACGACGTGGAGTACCACGCGGCGGAACCCGCGCCGGCCATCCGCATCGGCCTGGACCATGACATCCAGCAGGCCGCACAGCAGGCCGTGGATCTGCGGCCCGATTCGCAGGCCATGCTCGTGGCGATCCGCCCCTCCACCGGCCAGGTGCTCGCCGTCGCCCAGACGAAGGCAGCCGACGAGAAGGGCGACGTCGCCCTTTCCGGCCTCTATCCGCCAGGCTCGGTGTTCAAGATCATCACCGCCGCGGCGGGCATCCAGCAGCAGGGGCTCACCACGGGTTCGATCGTGCCGTGCCCGGGGTCGATGAACCTCTACGGTCGCGTGGTCATCAACTACAACCAGTTCGCGTTGGGCAACGTGCCTCTGGAACGCGCCTTCGCGTCCTCCTGCAACACCACCTTCGCGGACATCTCGACCAACCTGGCGCCGGGGGAGCTCTCCCACACCGCCAAGCAGTTCGGCCTGGGCATCGACTTCCAGATCCCCGGACTCCACACCGTCACCGGTTCCGTCCCGGAGGGCGAGACCCCGCTCGACCGGACTGAAGCCGGTTACGGTCAGGGCCTCGACCTAGCCAGCCCCTTCGGTCTTGCGCTGGTCGCCGCGACCGCCGCCCGCGGCGAGACCCCCGTCCCCGTGCTCATCGACGGCCACGCGACCACCGTCAGCGAGGAGGTTCCCGCACCGGATCCCGCTGTGGTGGACCAGGTCCGGCAGATGATGCGCTCCGTGGTCACCTCCGGTACGGCCCGGGGCATGCGGGCCGGCGGAGAGATCCACGGCAAGACCGGTGAGGCCGAGATCAACGAGGGATCCCACGCCTGGTTCGCCGGCTACCGTGCCGACGACGACATCGCCTTCGCCACGCTCGTGGTCCTCGGTGGTGGTTCCGAGTCCGCGGTCGCCATCACCGATCACATGTTCGTCACCCTCGACCAGATGCGCGCAGACCGCGAGCCGGACGCGGTTCCGGGGTCCGTCGGCTAAAGGGCTACCATGTCAGGCATGTCGAATCGTTCCCTTCTTGTCCCCGGTCAGCCCACCCCCATCCGCACCGTCCCGGACCACATCGAGCGCCCCGAGTACGTGTGGAAGGACGAGGTCCGGGAGAACGTCGGCGAGGCCTTCATCCAGCCCCCCGAGGTGATCGAGGCGATGCGCGAGGCGTCGAAGATTGCGGCCAACGCACTGAAGGAGGTCGGCAGGGCCGTCGCCCCCGGCGTGACCACCGACGAGCTTGACCGCATCGCCCACGAGTACATGCTCGACCACGATGCCTACCCGTCCACGCTCGGGTACCGGGGCTACACCAAGTCCTGCTGCACCTCACTGAACGAGATCGTCTGCCACGGTATCCCGGACACCACCGTGATGGAGGAAGGTGACATCGTCAACGTTGACGTCACGGCCTTCAAGAACGGCGTCCACGGTGACACGAACGCGACCTTCCTGGTGGGCGAGGTCTCCGAGGAGCACCGCCTGCTCGTCGAACGCACCCGCGAGGCCCTGATGCGCGGCATCAAGGCCGCGAAGCCGGGCCGCGAGATCAACGTCATCGGCCGGGTCATCGAGTCCTACGCCAACCGTTTCGGCTACAACGTCGTCCGTGACTTCACCGGCCACGGCGTGGGCCCGACCTTCCACAACGGCCTCGTGGTGCTCCACTATGACTCGACGATGTACCGCGACATCCTCGAGCCGGGCATGACCCTCACCATTGAGCCGATGATCAACCTCGGCAGCCTCGACTACACCATCTGGGACGACGACTGGACGGTGCAGAACGTGGACGGCAGGTTCACCGCCCAGTTCGAGCACACCATCGTGATCACCGACGACGGCAACGAGATTCTCACGCTCCCCGACGAGGACCAGCCGCAGTTCTCCGCCTAGAAGTCCAGGCCGAGTAGGGCGTTCTCCGTGACCTCGGGCAGTGCCGGGTGGATCCAGTACTGCTTCGTGGCCACTTCGCGGACGTCGAGGTCGAAGACCATGACCGTGATCATCTGCTGGATGAGCGTGGAGGCCTGGGGGCCGAGGAAGTGTGCGCCCAGCAGCCTGCCGGTGTCCTTGTCGGCGATGAGCTTGACAATGCCGCTGGTGTCCTCCAGTGCCCAGCCGTAGGCGACGTCGCCGTACTTCTGGATCTTCACCGTGACGTTGTGTCCCGCCCTGCGTGCCTCACGCTCGGTGAGACCCACCGTGGCGATCTGCGGATTGGTGAAGACCGCGGAGGGCACGTGCTCGTGGGGCATCTTCTGCAGGTCATCAGGGTGGAGCAGGTTGTGGCGCACGGCGCGCATCTCCGCGTTGGCCACGTGCTTGAGCATGAACGGCGAGGACACGTCGCCCAGGGCCCACACCCCCTCGGCGGAGGTGGAACGTCCGAATTCGTCGACGCTGACGCGGCCGTCCCCGGTTATCTCCACGCCACCGAGATCCAGGTCCATCTGGTCGCCGTTGCGGATGCGGCCGGTGGCGACGAGCAGGACGTCTGCGGTGATGGTGCCGCCGTCGTCGAGCGTGACGGTGATGCCGCCGTGATCCTGGACGGCGTCGGTGACGGTGCGGCCGATGCGGACGTCGTAACGCTTGACGGCGAGGTCGTTGATGCGCGAGCCGAGGTCGGCGTCGAGACGCCGGAGAAGCGCGGAGCGGCTGACGATGTGGACCTTGGTGCCGAGCCCCTCGAAGACGTGCGCGAACTCCATGGCGATGAAGCCGCCGCCCACGATGATGATCGACTGGGGCTGTTGCGGCAGACGCATGATGTCGTCGTTGGTGTGGTAGTGCACACCGGATTCGGCGATGGCCTCGGGAATCATCGGGCGGGAACCGGTGGCGATGATGATGCGGTCGCCGGAGATGGTCTTCTCCTCCGGGCCCTGGCCGGTGCGGAGGGTGCGCTGGCCGATGAAGCGGGCGTGCTGGTCGTAGACGTCGATGTTCGGGGTCTGCGGGCCACGGCGGTAGGTTTCTCCGCCCTCGGCGATCAGGTCGATGCGCTCATCGAACACCCGGGAGACGATCCCCGGCCAGTCGACGTGGTAGACCTGCGCGCTCAGACCCAGCTTGCCCGCCTCCCGGGCGGCCAGAGCGGTGTCCGCGGCATGGACGAACATCTTCGTCGGGATGCAGCCCACGTTCAGGCAGGTGCCGCCGAAGGTGCCCTTCTCCACGATGGCGATCGAGAGATCATCGAACTCCGGGCCGGGAATCGAGTTGCCCGAACCGGTGCCGATGATGATGAGGTCATAATGCTTGTCGACCTTCAGGTCAGCAGTCATGGGGGAGAAGCTCCTTGGATCAACGAGGAATGGTCAGACGTCGAGTCTACCTGCGCTTCAGCCACCCGACCGTCGTGGCCAGCGCCTCCGTCAGCGGTTCCGGCCTCGAGAGGAACACATCATGCTTCGCCCCCTCGATGGGATGCACCGTCACATCGTCGCCGAGCAGCGGCGCACACCGCTTAATCTGCTCGGTGTCCAGGACGGTGTCCACCCCGGCCGACTCCTCCGAGTAGGGCTTCCCCAGCCGGGACCGCGCCGAACACAACGTGAGCACCGGGACACCCACGTTGATCTCTCCACGCTGCACCTTGGCCTGGGTGCGCAACACCTCACGAAGCCAGCCCAGGTACTTCCGGTGGCCGCGCAGCGGCTTGAAGTTGACGTCGAAGTCCCACTCGCCGTGGTGGTCACGGTGGATCGACATGCCGTAGGAACCCAGGTTGCCGCCGGGCACCTCCAGGCCGGGCAGCAGTCGGCCCAGCACCCCCACCAGCGGCCGACCCAGGGCCACCGCCGCCCGCGGGTACATCATGTCCAGGAACGGCGAGTTGAGGACGATGCCGCCCAGCTTCGAATGCCGGGCGGAGTCGTTGCGCGCCAGATGAGCCGCCCACAACGGCACGATCATCCCGGCGGTGGAGTGCGCGATCGGGGTGACGTCCGGGTGTACGGCCGTGATGATGTCCAGCGCGGCCGTCAGCTCCGGGAAGTAGTGCCGGAAGTCCTCGCTGTAGTGCCACCGCTGCCCCTCCTGGCAGGAACGCCCACATTTCCGCAGGTCCAGGGCATAAAAGGCGTAACCGGCCTCATCCAGTGCGCGGGCCACATGCTCATGGAAGAAGTAGTCGGTCATCCCGTGCACCCACAGGACGGCGCGTTTCGACGCCGCCGGCTGCCCGTAGCGCACCAGGGTCGCCACGATGTCACCCTCACCCTCGGGATCTGGCCCCAGGTTGATGTCACAGGCCTGGAAATCGGGCCCGAGGAGATCCTCGTGCCACTCGGAAACATCAGCAACAGTCATGGACACCACTCTATGACGAGTCCGGGGGTGGCGGTCGGGGGAATGCGGGGTGTCGGGAAGTTCATGAAATGCCGACCTTCTACCCACCCGCCCCATATCCAGGGCGTAAGGTAAACGGTTACCGGACAAGGGGAGCGGACTTCCGCCGAGGACGGATCGGCCGCACCCAGAATTGTCCTGCCCGCCGGGAAGTGTGCCGCCACCCGGCGTGGGCCACAACCTTCGACGACGAATGAGGTAATTCAAGGTGTCCACTGACAAAACGAACGCTGCCAAGATCACTGACGAGGTCGATGTCGCCCTCGTCGGTGCGGGTGTCATGAGCGCCACCCTGGGTGCCATGATCCGCGAGCTGGAGCCGAGCTGGTCCCAGATGATCTTCGAGCGCCTCGACGGACCCGCCCAGGAGTCCTCCTCTCCGTGGAACAACGCCGGTACCGGCCACTCCGCACTCTGCGAGCTGAACTACACGCCGGAGAAGAACGGCCGCATCGATGTGTCCAAGGCCATCGACATCAACGAGAAGTTCCAGGTCTCCCGCCAGTTCTGGTCCCACCAGGTCGACAACGGCGTGCTCGCTGACCCGGGCGACTGGATCAAGCCGGTCCCGCACCTCGCCTTCGCACAGGGCCATGACCAGATTGACTACCTGCGTCGCCGCCATGAGGCGCTGAAGGACAACATCCTCTTCCCGGGCATGGAGTTCGTGGACGACGAGGCCAAGTTCGCCGAGCGTCTGCCCGTCATGGCCGAGGGCCGCGACTTCGATGCGGAGAAGGTCGCCTACTCCGGCACCGACGTGGGCACCGACGTCAACTTCGGCACCCTGACCAAGCAGTTCCTGACCGCCGCCGAGGCCTCCGGCACGGAGATCCGCTACGGCCACGAGGTCAAGAACCTCAAGAAGGACGGCAAGCACTGGAAGATCACCGTCAAGAACGTCCACACCGGTGACACCTCCGTGATCCGCGCCAAGTTCGTCTTCGTCGGCGCCGGCGGCTACGCCCTCGACCTGCTGCGCAAGGCGGGCGTCCCCGAGGTCAACGGCTACGCGGGCTTCCCGGTCTCCGGCATGTGGCTGCGCTCCACCAACCAGGAGCTCATCGAGAAGCACTCCGCCAAGGTCTACGGCAAGGCGAAGGTCGGCGCCCCGCCGATGTCCGTCCCTCACCTGGACACCCGCGTCATCGACGGCGAGAAGGGTCTGCTGTTCGGCCCCTACGGCGGCTGGACCCCCAAGTTCCTCAAGGAGGGTTCCTACCTCGACCTGTTCAAGTCGATCCGCCCGGATAACATCCCCTCCTACCTGGGTGTCGCGGTGCAGGAGTTCGCACTGACCAAGTACCTGGTTTCCGAGGTGGCGAAGGACTTCGAGAAGCGACTCGTCGATCTGCGTGACTACGTCCCGTCCGCCAAGGCGGAGGACTGGGAGACCGTCGTCGCCGGTCAGCGCGTTCAGGTGATCAAGCCGACCGCAGCCCCGCGCTTCGGCTCCCTGGAGTTCGGCACCACCCTGATCAACGGCAGCGACGGTTCCATTGCCGGTCTGCTGGGCGCTTCCCCGGGAGCCTCCATCGCCCCGGCCGCCATGCTGGAACTGCTGGAGCGTTGCTTCGGTGAGCGGATGATCGAGTGGGGTCCGAAGATCTACGAGATGATCCCGTCCTACGGCGTCAAGCTGGGCGACGACAAGAAGATGTTCGACGAGCTGTGGGATTACTCCCAGAAGACCCTGCGGCTGGCACCCTAGCCTCCCTCAGGCACGCGCCCCCTCCGCTTTCCGGCGGAGGGGGCGTTGTCCTTTGCTCAGCCCTCGACGAGGTCGCGGCGTCGGAACCCGACGAGGCCGAGAACCAGGAAGGCCAGCGCGAGGAGCGTCATGATGATCAGCGGGAGGGGGTCGACCTCCGTCCCGGGCACTGCGGGGGTGTGCCAGACCGGGGTGGTGCTCCGTGCCCAGTCGGGGAGGCGGAGCAGCTCGCCGAGGAAGAGAACGAGGATGGCCCAGGCCAGATAGAACCAGGTGAATGCGATGAGCCTGGGGGCCAGGCCGAACACCATCACCGCCAGCGTGCCGTGGAGCAGTACTGCGGGGAGGTAGACGAACGAGGCCGCCGTCATGTCACCGATCCACCTGGCGTCCCCGGAACCGAGGGCGATCCCGACCCCGAGTCCGAAACCGAGGAGAATGAGCACGGCGGCCGCCTCCGCAGCCACTACGGCGAACCAGCCGGCCAGAAGTCGCCACTGGGAACTGCCGCTGAGGAACATTGACGTCATCCGCCCCTCACGTTCCTCCGTGCGCAGGTGCAGCACCGCCAGGACCAGGAGGATGGCGGGGCCGAGACTGAGGTAGGACAGGAGCATGGCACCGAAGGAGCTGGTCAGATCCGTCAGATCGAGGACGACCCAGTCGTCGAGCGCGGGCATGACGTCTATCACGTCCTCCAGCTCGTCTGCCAGGGTGCCGAAGGCCACCGCGAAGGAGAACAGGCCCACCGCCCAGATGAGGAAGGTCGGGCTCTCCAGCCGCGAGGCCAGCCCGGCGGGGGAGAGCAGACGCGCCGACGCTCGTGCAGGGCCCGGTCGGCCGTGCCCCATCCCAGAGCCGAGGTCCCGGCGCCCCACCAGCCAGAAGGCCAGGGCTGCCAACGCGAGGGCGGCGACGGCGGAGAGCGCCAGCGGCCACCATCGCAGATCGGCGTAGAGCCGGGTCTGTTGCGGCCAGGCCAGCGGGGAGAACCAGGAGAGCCAGGACCCCTGGTAGTCGATGACGTCGCCGGCGGCACGGATGAGGAAGGTCGCCACGATGGCGGCGATCCCCAGCCCGGAGGCTGCCCGTGCGCTGTCGCTGAGTTGCGCCGCGACGGCCGCGGCTGCGCCGAAGACCATCCCGGTCAGTGCCGTGCCCAGTCCGAAGGCCAGCGAATCGGGGACCCTCATGCCGGGTATGAGCAGGCCTGCGGAGACGGCCCCGCCCAAGGCGACGCTGGCCAGCGCGACGAGGATCATCGAGGCCGTCGGCGCCGCCATGCGCCCGACCGGCAGCGCGCGCAGCATCTCCAACCTGCCGGACTCCTCGTCGGCCCGGGTGTGCCGGACCATGAAGAGCACACCCATGACCGCGGCGACGATGAACGCCCACAGGGAGAGCTCGCTCGCGACCATCAGGCCCATCGTGTAATTCTCGAGCCCGAACACAGGGCCGGACATCATCACCGTCGCGGGGTTCGCACCCAGCATTCCCCGGGCCTGCAGACTCAGCGGGTCGGAGAAACTGGTCTGGAGTGCGTCCACGCTGGCCCACACCACGACGAACATCGACAGGACCCACACGGGCAGCCGGAACCTGTCCAGGCGCAGGTACAGCCGCAGGAGTCGGCCGGTGCCGGTGAACTGGGTGGTCATCGCTCCGCCTCCTCGCCGGTGCCGTAGTGGCGGAGGAAGAGATCCTCCAGCGACGGGGGCGTGATCGTGAGGTTCTGCACCCCCATGTCGGGAAGCATCCGCAGAACGTCGTCCAGGTTGTGGTCCTCCACCTGGAACCGGAACCTGCCCTCGTCCACGGCGAGTTCGTGGACCCCCGGAACCGCCGCCAGACGCCGGGGGTCGGCGGTGGCGGTGCCGGCGACCGCGGAACGGGTGAGGTGGCGCAGCTCGGACATCGTCCCGTGTTCGACGTCCCGGCCCGCCCGGATGATCGTGACGGAATCGCACAGCTTCTCCACCTCGCCGAGGATGTGGCTGGACAGCAGCACGGTCCGGCCTTCGTCGCGACGCGCACGGATCTCCTCGGTGAACAGTGATTCCATCAGTGGATCCAGGCCGGCCGTCGGTTCGTCGAGAAGATAGAGATCGACGTCGAGGGACAGGGCGGCGATGAGCGCGACCTTCTGCCGGTTGCCTTTGGAATAGGTCCGGGACTTCTTCCTGGGGTCCAGTTCGAAGCGTTCGATCAGCTCGTCCCGGCGCCGGCGCAGCGCCTCGGAGCGCTGATGGCGGGTGAACAGGTCGATGGCCTCCCCACCGGTCAGGTTGGGCCACAGATTCGTGTCGCCGGCGACGTAGGCCAGGCGGTGATGCAGCTCCACCGAATCCCGCCACGGGTCCCTGCCCAGGACCCGGGCGGATCCGGAATCGGCGCGGAGCACGCCGAGCAGGACACGGATGGCGGTGGACTTGCCGGAACCGTTGGGGCCGAGGAATCCGCGGACCTCACCGGCCGGCACCGTCATGGTGAACTCGTCCAGGGCACGGGTGGAACCGAAGGTCTTCGTCAGGTTGGTCATGGTGATGGCGGTGTCACTCATCGTGTCTCCTGGTGCTTGCAGAGGTCGCAGGGATACCCGTTCCCACCAGTCTAAACGCGGTTCTCCTCGGCCGACCATGGTTCAGACGCACCCTCGGGGAGTAACGTGATGCGCATCACCCCCGGTGTCCCACGGAAAGAGATCTGACATGCAGACGATCATCCCGCACCTCTGGATCAACCGCGTCGGCGATGACGCGACGGACTTCTACGTCTCCGCGCTGCCCGACACCACTGTCGTGCAGAAGTGGACCTACCCGCCCGACGACCTCCTCGATTTTCAGCGGGAGTTCGGAGGCCAGACCCTGACCGTGGAGCTCGACGTCGCGGGCTACCGCCTGGCGCTGATCAACGCAGGCGATGAATTCACGCCGACCCCGGCGATCACCTTCTTCCTCAACTTCGACCCCAGCCAGCGGGAAGACGCCCGCGGTGACCTCGACCGCACATGGGAGAAACTCTGTGACGGCGGTCAGGTTCTGATGGACCTGGGCGAGTATCCCTTCAGTCCCCGTTACGGCTGGGTCCAGGACAAATACGGGGTGAGCTGGCAGCTCATGCTCACCGACCCCGCCGGGGAGCCCCGTCCCTTCGTCGTCCCCGACCTGATGTTCTGTGGCCCCGTCCAGAACAAGGCCGGGGAGGCGGTCGACTTCTACCTGTCGGTCTTCCCGGACGCGGCACTGGGCAATCGTGTCCACTACGACCAGCCGCACGGGCCTGCCACCACGGATTCGGTGCTCTTCTCTGAATTCCAGATCCGCGGCGAATGGCTGGCGGCGATGGACTCCGCCGTCGAGCAGCCCTTCACGTTCACCCCCGGTGTCTCGCTCCTGGTCAACGCCCGGGGACAGGAGGAGATCGACCGGCTCTGGGACGCACTGTCGGCCGTACCGGAGGCGGAGCAGTGCGGCTGGCTCCAGGACCGCTACGGGGTGAGCTGGCAGATCGCCCCCGAGAACCTCAATGAACTCCTGGAACGCCCCGGCGCTTTCGGAAGGTTGATGGAGATGAAGAAGATCGTCATCGACGACCTCTGACGCTAGGTGCCGCAGAAGGTGCGGAAGGTCTCGTCGAAGCCTTCCGGTGCAGGCTCCCGGAACTCCTGCCCGTGGTCGCTGTAGGGATCGGTGACCACGGACAGCAGGGCCAGGTAGGGCTCCAGGTTCCCGGATTCGGCCTCGGTGAGCGCGGCCTGGAGCAGGTGGTTGCGGGGGATGTGCCGCGGATGCAGCCGGTCGAGTGCGGCGGTGTCGGGGGACAGGGCCTGCCAGTCCTCGACCCACTCCCTGCCCACGATGTCCGCCAGCGCGGTGGGGGAGTCGACGAGCAGCCGGTTGGTGGTGGTGAGATCCGGGGCGCGTTCCTCCAGGAGTTTCAGCCAGCGTTCGGCGATCCCGGCGTCGGATGTCCCGAGTGCGCGCGTGAGTTCGCGCTGCTGGGCCTTCTCCCAGACGTCGGGGAAGTCGTCCATGGCGGCCTGCGCCTTGTCGACGGCCGCGTTCTCGTCGGCGTCGAAAAGCGGGAGCATCGCCTCGGCCAGACGGGCGAGGTTCCAGCCCAGGATGGGTGGCTGGTTGCGGAAGGCGTAGCGGCCGTGGGCGTCGATGGAGCTGAAGAACGTGGCCGGATCGAAGCGGTCGAGGAAGGCGCACGGCCCGTAGTCGATGGTCTCGCCGGACAGGGTGGTGTTGTCGGTGTTCATCACCCCGTGGACGAAACCGAGCCGCATCCACTTCGCGATGGTCTCCGCCTGGGCGTGCATGACGGCCCGGAAGAACTCCTCGTGGGTGCGCAGGGAGGGATGGTGGCGTTCCCGGGCGTAGGTGGACAGCCGCTCCACGAGATCAGGGGAGCCGATCAGGCGCGCGTACTGCACGGTACCGATGCGCAGGTGGCTGGCGGCCGTGCGGACGAGCGCCGCGCCGGGGACCACGCCGGCGCGCTGGATCTTCCGGCCGGTGGACAGGACGGCGAGCGCGCGGGTGGTGGGGACGCCGAGGGCGTGCATCGCCTCGGAGATGAGGTACTCGCGCAGCATGGGCCCCAGTGCGCCGCGGCCGTCGCCACCCCGGGAGAAGACGGTGGGACCGGTGCCCTTGGTGTGCAGGTCACGGACCCTGCCCTCGGCGTCGGTGAGCTCGCCGAGCAGCAGCGCCCGGCCGTCGCCGAGCCGGGGAGAGAGCTGGCCGAACTGGTGGCCGGCGTAGCCCATGGCCACCGTCCGTCCTTCGTTCCGGCCGAGGAGGAAGTTCACGCCCTCGGGGCTGCGGAGCCAGTCGGGGTCGAGGTCGAGCTCCCGGGCGAGAGATTCATTCAGCACCACCAGGTGGGGATCGGGTTGTTCCTCGCCACGTGCCGCGTGGACGAGCTCGGGGAATGCGTCGGCGAAGCGGTGGTCCAGGTGTGGTGCGCTCATACCCCCAGGCTAATGACATATGCGGCCGGAGTCAGCCCCTAGACTTATCTGCCATGACTGCAGTATCTTCCACCACCGGTTCCGTCACGCTCGTCGGCGGTGGTCCGGGCGCCTGGGACCTGATCACCATCCGGGGACAACGTGCCCTCGAGCGGGCCGACGTGATCCTCACCGACCACCTCGGTCCGGCCCACGACCTGGCCCAGCTCTGCGACACCACGGCCAAGGAGATCATCGACGTGTCCAAGCTGCCCTACGGAAGGCAGGTCACCCAGGAGAAGACGAACGAGCTCATCGTCACCCACGCCCTGGCGGGCCGCAACGTGGTGCGCCTGAAGGGCGGTGACCCCTATGTCTTCGGTCGTGGCTTCGAGGAGTTGACCGTCTGCCGGGAACACGGCATCCCGTGTGAGGTCGTGCCGGGCGTGACGTCGGCGGTGTCGGTGCCGGCGGCGGCGGGCATTCCGGTGACTCAGCGTGGAATGGTCCACTCCTTCACGGTCGTGTCCGGACATCTGCCGCCGGGACACAGGAATTCCCTGGTCAACTGGCGTGCGGTCGCCCAGTCCGGAGGGACGATCTGTGTGATCATGGGCGTGAAGAACGCGCCTGTCATCGCAGAGGAGCTTCTCCGGGTCCTGCCCGCGGACACCCCGGCGGCCGTCATCCAGGAAGGTACGACCGACGCCCAGCGCGCGGTGCGCTGCACCCTGGGCACGCTGGGTGCCAGCATGGTGGAGCACGGCATCGGTGCGCCGGCCGTCTACGTCATCGGCGAGGTCGCCGGCCTCTGAACATCCCTGCGTACCCCCCGGGGTATGCGATGCTATGGTTGTTGACGCTTACTCAAAAACCATTGTCAAGAAGCGGAGATATCCATGACGAACACCACCCGGGTGACCCCGGCATCGGGCGCGAAGGCAGTGATCCCCCCGATCATCCTCGGTGTCCTCGCGCTGGTCTCGGCTGTCGAGCCACTCTCCATCAACATGTACCTGTCGGGCCTGCCTCAGCTCGGCCGCGACCTCGACCTCAGCCAGGCCGGCGCGCAGCTCACGCTCACCTTCTTCCTGGCGGGCATGGCCATCGGCCAGCTCGTCATGGGCCCGCTTTCCGACGCCCGCGGCCGCCGCGGCCTCTTCCTCGCCGGCGTCGTGCTGCTCGTCCTCGCCACCGTCGCGAGCGCCCTGGCCCCGCACGCCTGGGTCCTGTTCGCCTCGCGTTTCGTCATGGGCCTGGCCGGCGGCACCGCCGTGGTGCTGGCCCGCGCCGTCGCCGGTGACCTGGCCAAGGGGCCCGAGCTGGCCCGGGTCTTCTCGCTGCTCATGCTGCTCGGCGGCCTGGCACCGGTCATCGGTCCGGTCGTCGGCGGCCTCATCGTCGACGGGGTCGGCTGGCGGGGCGTGTTCTGGGTCCTGACTGTCCTGAACCTGCTCATGGCCGTGGCGGTGTGGCGTTTCATCCCCGAGACCCTGCCCGCCGGGAACCGCTCCACCGGTGGCCTGCGCCCCCTGCTCGCGGCGATGGGCGGCCTGCTCGCCGACCGCGCCTACGTCGGCTTCACCCTGGGCTTCATCTTCAGCTTCTCCACGATGTTCGCCTACGTCTCCGCCTCGCCCTTCATCCTCCAGGACCACTACGGCTTCACGCCGGTGCAGTTCTCGATCATCTTCGCCGTGAACACAACCGGCATGTTCCTCGTCGCCCTGACCAATGCACGCCTGGTCCGCCGGGTCGGGCCGCTGCCGCTGGCGAAGATCGGCAACGCGGTGCTGCTGCTGGCGGTGGTCTACCTGGTCACCGTCGCGCTTCTCGACGCCTCCCGGTGGTTCCTCCTCGCCGGACTCTTCGTCGTCGTCGCGTCCATGGGCGTGAACTTCGCCAACAACTCCGCCCTGGCCATCTCCCGCGCGGGCAAGGTCAGGGGCTCCGCGTCGGCGTTCATGGGCTCGGGCCAGTTCATCATGGCGGGCCTGCTCTCCCCGCTGGTCGGCATCGCTGCCGCGGCCGGCATGTCCCAGCCGGTGGCCATGAGCGTGGTCATGCTCGTCACCGCCGTGATCGCCACGCTCGGCGTCTGGGGCGGGGCCCGGGCGCTGCGGCGGGAATGACGACGCTCCGTCTAACTGACCCGCGTCCGGCGCCCCTGCGAACGCAGGTGCTCGGCCATGTAGGGGAGCGTGAAGGAGACCCGACCCCAGGCGGGCGCCTCGATGAGGCCGCGGTCCATCAGTTTGCCGCGGGTGTCGGTGGCCTGGTTCGGCTTCTTGCCTACCGCCTCGGCGACGTCGCTGGAGGGGACGGTGGTCTCGCCCGGCTTCATCAGATCGGCCATGGCACGCAGATAGGCGACCTGGGCGGCCGGCACACCCTTGAGTGACGGCGCGTGGACCTGGGCGCCCATCGTCTCGATGGCCTCCTCCGAGATGGCGGTGACGTCGTCATCGGTGATCCCGTCCGCGGTGTGGTCCCACGCCAGGTAGCCCACCAACTGGACCAGGTAGGGGTAACCCCGGGCGAGCTGGACCGCGGACTGTGCCGAGGAGTCGTCGAAGGGCCGGCCGGAGTCGGCGGCGGTGGCGGTGAGGGTGGCCAGGGCGTCGGCGTCCGTGAGGGGACCCAGCTCGAAGCGGCGCGCCCGGCGGAGGAAGGTGGTGCCCGGTAGGTCGAGGAGCCGGTTGATGCCGTGTGTGAGCCCGGCCATGACCAGCGCGACCTGCTGATCGTCGCGGATGAGGTCCTGGTAGGTGGTGGCCAGCCGGCTCAGGGCCTCCGGGTCGGCGTCCTGGACCTCGTCGACGGTGATGAGGACGCCCGTACCGCGGAGCAGACCCAGCAGTTCGCGCAGCCGGGAGTTGAGGGTGGGGGTGGGGAGTGGGACGTCGAGAAGCTCGGTGTCGACGCGGCCCAGGCCGCCGACGGTGACGGCCGTGACGGTGCGTGTGGGTGGGGGAGACAGTTCATGGATCCGGCTCGGGATGGTCGAGTCCACCAGCGTGGCGATCATGTCCGCCCGGCCGGTGGCCCGCAGGACGATCCAGCCGCGTGCGGCCGCGATGTCCTCGAGCTCCGTGAGCAGGACGGTCTTGCCGATCCCGCGGGCGCCGTCGATGATGAGGCTGCGGTTGGGGTCGCCGGGGTTGCCGTCGATGGCGTCCGTGAAACGGTGGAGGATCAGCGTGCGGCCGGCCCAGAAGTAGGGGGAGGCACCGAAGGTGGGGCGAAACGGGTTGCGTCTGCTCATGCTCGCCAGCCTACCGCGCTGCGCTCGTTGATAAATTGATAAATTGCCCCGATCACACCACCAGCGTCAGCGCGTTCGCGCTGTGCTGTTCGACCGTCATGCCCGCGTCCGCGGCGATGGACGCCACGCCCGCCGCATCGGTCGCCGGTACCGGCGAGAGCGCCAGGACCCGGGCCAGCTCGCCTTTGTACTGCTTGTTGAAGTGGCTGACCACCTTGCGGGAGCCGTCGGGCCGCACGGACTCCACACGCACCGTCACCGCGGAGTCGACCCTGCCCAGCTGCTGGTAGGCGCCGGAGCGCAGGTCCACGACCAGCCCGTCCACCGAGGAGAGCGCCTCAGACACCGACGTACCCCACCGGGCCTTCATCGTGGGGGCCGAACCATCCGCGCCGGGCAGTTTCGTGCCACCCGAGAGCCGGTAGCGGGGGATCGGGTCGAGCGCGCGGAGGACACCGAACAGGGCGGAGCCGACGGCGAGGCGGGACAGGGCGGCGTGGGGGAGCGAGGGCGCATCCAGGGCGTCGAAAAGCACGCCCGTGTAGCGGTGGATGGCAGGCATGGTCGCGGAGCTCCGCAGGGCGAGGTTGGCCTCCGCCTCGGCGCGGAGTTTCTCCGAGATCCCCAGCACCCCGAGCGCCTCCTCCACCGGCAGCGCCGCCAGATCGGCCACCAGCTCCTCCCGCACGGAGTTCAATCCGGGAAAGGAGAGTTCAGCCAGGTCAAGGGTGGGACCGGAGCCGCCGGGGGCCTTGGTTTCGGAAGGTGGGAGCACGATCAGCATGTCCAGCAGGGTACCGGGTAATGTGACTGCTCATGATCACACGTCTGTCCACGCTGTTCCTGCGCACGCTGCGCGAAGACCCCGCCGATGCCGAGGTCCCCAGCCACAAGCTTCTTGTCCGCGCCGGCTACATCCGTCGCGCCGCCCCGGGTGTCTACTCGTGGCTGCCGCTGGGCCTGCGGACGCTGCGCAAGATCGAGGACGTCGTGCGCGAGGAGATCAACGCGATCGGCGGCCAGGAGCTCCTCTTCCCGGCGCTGCTGCCGCGCGAGCCCTACGAGACCACCGGCCGCTGGACCGAGTACGGCGATCATCTCTTCCGCCTGAAGGACCGCAGGGACAACGACATGCTCCTGGGCCCCACGCACGAGGAGATGTTCACCTCGACGGTGAAGGACCTGTACTCCTCGTACAAGGATTTCCCCGTCACGCTGTACCAGATCCAGACCAAGTACCGCGATGAGGAACGCCCCCGCGCCGGCATCCTGCGCGGCCGTGAATTCGTGATGAAGGACTCCTACTCCTTCGACATGGACGACGAGGGTCTCGAGGCCTCCTACCAGGCACACCGCGGCGCCTACCAGCGGATCTTCGACCGCCTGGGCGTCTCCTACGCCATCTGCCGGGCCACCTCCGGCGCCATGGGCGGATCCGCCTCCGAGGAGTTCCTCGCCATCAGCGAGAACGGTGAGGACACCTTCGTCCGCGCCACCGACGGCGACTACGCCGCGAACGTCGAGGCCGTGGTCACCCAGCCGGGCACCGAGCGTCCCGTCGAGGGCCTGCCCGAGGCCGTCGAGCATGACACCCCGGACGCCGAGACCATCGCCACCCTCGTGGACTGGGCCAACGCCGCCGGTGTGCTCATCGACGGCCGCCCCGTCACCGCCGCCGACACCCTCAAGTGCGTGGTGCTCAAGGTCACCGAGCCGGGCGCCGAAGCCCCCGAGCTGCTCGGCGTGCTCGTCCCCGGCGACCGGGAGGTGGACATGAAGCGCCTCGAGGCCGCCCTCGAGCCCGCCGAGGTCGCCATGGCAGAAGAGGGGGACTTCCGGAAGAACCCCTTCCTGATCAAGGGCTACGTGGGCCCGCGCGGCCTGGCCGCCAACGGCGTCCGCGTCCTCGCCGATCCGCGCGTGGTCACCGGCACCGCCTGGATCACGGGCGCCGACGCCCCCAACCGCCATGTCGTCGGCCTCGTCGCCGGCCGTGACTTCGAGGTCGACGGCTTCATCGAGGCCGCCGAGGTCCGCGAGGGCGACCCCGCCCCGGCGGGCCAGGGCAGCCTCACCCTCGCGCGCGGCATCGAGATCGGCCACATCTTCCAGCTCGGCCGCAAGTACACCGAGGCCTTCGACGTGCAGATCCTCGACGTCAACGGCAAGCGTGCCATCCCCACCATGGGCTCCTACGGCATCGGCGTCTCCCGCCTGATGGCCGTCCTCGCCGAGCAGCGACACGATGACAAGGGCCTCAACTGGCCAGTCGAGGTCGCCCCGTACCAGGTGCACGTGGTCGTGGCGAACAAGGATCAGGCGGCTCTGGAGGCCGGCGAACGCATCGTGGCGGAGCTCGACGCCGCCGGCATCGAGGTGCTTTTCGACGACCGCGCCAAGGTCAGCCCCGGCGTCAAGTTCAAGGACGCAGAGCTCCTGGGCATGCCCTTCGCCGTGATCCTCGGCCGCTCCTTCGCCGACGGCACGGTGGAGCTGCGTGTCCGTGGCGGCGAGACCCTCGAGGTCGCCGCAGATGAGGCGGTGGCCAAGGTCGCGGAGCTCGTCCGCAGCTGACTCCGGCCCTGACGGCAACACCCTCGACCACCCGCTGTCTGCCGGGGGTCGAGGGTGTTGTTGCGTCTGTGGTCCCGTGTCGGTCCTGTGTCGGTCCCGTGTCGGAAAATACGACGCTTCGCACATGTCGACAAATACGAGTCGACGTATTCTTATAGGCCCAGGTCGAGGGGAAGAAGTGGTGCGGGCCTCGTCAGAAAATACGGGTCAGCACCACGGACCCCTAAGAGACGTCGGTGGTGTTCACCCTGCCCGGCCACCAGAACTTCTCGCCCAGCAGCTGCACCAGCGCGGGGATGAGCAGCGTCCGCACGATCATGGTGTCCAGCAGCACGCCGATGAAGATCACGATGCCCACCTGCGCCAGCACCACCAGCGGCAGCACGCCCAGGGCGGCGAAGACGGCCGCCAGCAGCACACCGGCGGAAGTGATGACGCCACCCGTGGCCGAGAGTGAGCGCAGCACGCCCTCCTCCGTGCCGTGGGTCTTCGCCTCCTCCTTGGCGCGGGTGATGAGGAAGATCGAGTAGTCGATGCCCAGCGCCACCAGGAAGACGTAGGCGTAGAGCGGGGTCGAGGCGTCGAAACGCTCGAAACCGAGGAGACCGGTGGACACCCACCAGCCGAGACCCAGCGCGGCGATGTTGGTCAGCAGCACCGTCGCGGTCATGATCACCGGTGCGACGACGGACCGCAGCAGCACCATCAGTGCGAGGAGCAGCACCAGCAGGATCACCGGGAAGATCAGCATCCGGTCCTCGGCGGCGGAGGCCTCGGCGTCGTAGAGCTCGGCATCCTGTCCACCCACGAGTGCATCCGTCCCCTCGAGGGTGTTGCGCAGCTGCTCCGTGTCCGATCCGCTGACCTGGAGGATCTCCCAGCCCCCGACGGGTTCCTGGGGACGGACCGTGGCGCCCGACTGCTCCAGGAGCGTGGTCACGGCCGGCGCCTCCTGCGTGACGACGACCGCCGGTGTCGCCTGCTGGTCAGGGAACTTCTCCTCCAGCGTCGCTGCCGCGGTGATGGACTCCGGGGTGTCGATGAACTGCTCGGCCTGGCTCAGGCCCGTGCTGATCTGCAGCGCACCCAGGCTGGCGGCCCCGAGGAGGATGAGGGACACGGCGGTGACGAGGGCCGGCCGTACGCGGACGACCTGACCGATGCGGTCCCAGAACCGGTGGTCAGGTTCGTCGTCCAGGCGCGGGACCTTCGGCCAGAAGACCCACCTGCCGAACAGGAGCAGGATCCCGGGCAGGACGAAGACGGCGAAGATGAACGCGATCAGGATGCCGATCATGGACGCCAGTCCCAGGCCACGGGTGGTGGGTACCGCAGAGAGCAGGAGGCAGGCCACGCCCAGGATCACGGTGACCGCGGAGGCGAAGACCGTACGGACCGTCGGGCCCCAGGCGGCGGCCATTGCCGCGAAGCGGTCCTCGTGACGGTGGAGTTCATCCCGGTAGCGGGAGATCAGCAGCAGGGCGTAGTTGGTGCCGGCGCCGAAGACGAGCACGGAGAGGATGCCGGAGGTGGACTCGTTCCACGAGGCCCCCAGGACGTCGAGGACCCACGTGTAGGCGATGGCCGCGAGCCGGTCGGCCACGGCGATGACCAGCAGCGGGATGATCCACAGGATGGGGGAGCGGTAGGTGATGATGAGCAGCACCGCCACAATCACGCCCGTCACCGCGAGGAGCAGGAAGTTCGCCCCTTCGAAGACGCCGGCCAGATCGGCCTGGATGGCGGCGGGGCCCGTGACCTGGGCGGTTACTCCGGCGGGGAGATCAGCTCCGGCGTCGGCCCGCAGCTCGCCCACCTTGTCGGCGTTGTCGCTCAGGCCTTCGGAATCCACGGTCACGGGCACGAGTGCCGCCGTGAGATCCTCGTTGGGGATCAACGGGCCACCGAGCTCGGCGGCCTTCGCCCCGAACACGGCCGGGTCGAGTGGGGCGTCACCGGTGAACAGGACGATGGCGGTGTCGCCGTCATCGCCGGGGCGTTGCTGGAGGATCTCCGACACCCGCGTGGAATCCACGTCGTCGGGCAACACCGCGGTGGGTGAGGAAGGAGGGGAGGCCGCCCCGAAAGACATGGCCGCAATTCCGAGCGCTATCAGGACAAGGGCGAGCCAGCGGAAGGCCCGCATGGTGGAGGTTTTCACCGTTCACACGTTACCGGAGTCTCAACCCCCCACGTGGGCCTGAGCGGCGGTTTCCACCTCGGCGGTACCGCGCACCGCGAACTCCCGCCAGGGGCCTGCGGTTGCCGAGACCGCGGCCGCCAGCCAGGTCCGGACGAGGTCCTCCTCCAGACGGGTCACCAGCTCCTCCGCGCCCGCCGCGTCGACGGGCTCCGAGATGCCCGCGAGCTCATAACCGGGCTCCGCCACGGGCACCTCGCCGTAGGGTGAGAGGACCTCGCGGAGGATGCGGATGCGGACTTCGTGGGCGTCGAGAAGCTCATCGACGGAGTCGCGGCGCGCGGGATCGAGGTATGCGCGGGCGACGCCGAGGCCCCAGGCCGTGGCGTACTCACGGACGAGCAGCTCACGCGCGGTGTCGGCGTCCGTGCCCAATTCGACCCGGGTGGGCAGGTCGGCGGGGGCTTCGGCCGCCAGGTCCACCGCCTGACGGATCGCCAGCGCGTGGGATTCGGCGGGCACGGTCGCCTTGAGGGTGAGGGCGAGGGAGTCGTTGATGTTGACCTCGGGGAGGGCGGTCGCCTCAGCCTCGAAGGCGCAGGACTCGGGAACGGTGCCGTCGGCGTGGGTGCCGCACAGTCGGGTGATCTCGGCGCTGAGCTCCTCCGCGTGGCGGGCGCGCAGCTCGGCCTGCCCGCCGCTGAGCACGGCGGCGTCACTGGCTGCCCGGTCAGCGAGCGCCGCGACCTGCGGGTTCGGCCGTGGACCGAGCACTGACGTGACGTCCTCGACCGTGCAGGAGGTCAGCAGCGGCACGGCGAGGAGCAGGGCGAGTCGACGGTTCACAGCCGACACCCTACCCGGGATAGGCTGGTGGGCATGGCATTCCCCGGCGAAGACGAACTAGTCACTCTGATCACTCCCCTCACCGAATCGTGCGGCCTCGACATCGAGGGTGTGAAGGTCACGCGCGCGGGCCGCAAGTCGGTGGTCAGCATCCGGCTGGACTCGGATTCCCGCCCGGATCTGGATCTGCTGGAGTCGGTCTCCCAGGAGATCTCCGCGCTTCTCGACGCCGCCGAGGAGCGCGGCGAGGTCAACCTGGGAGCCGGCTACACCCTCGAGGTCTCCACCCCGGGCGTCGACGCCCCGCTGACCCTGCCGCGCCACTGGCGTCGCAACCGCAACCACCTGGTGGAACTCACGGAGGACGGGCAGACGTCGGTGTGGCGTGTCGGCCCGGTGGCCCCGGACCAGACCGCCGTCGTGCTGGTGCGCTCCGGGAAGAAGGACCGCGAGATGCGGGTCCTGGAATTTACGGAAAATACCCGAGCGGTGGTAGAAATTGAGTTCGCTACACCCCCGGCAGTGGAAACCGAGCTGACGGCACTCAACTATGACCAGGCCATCGCCTGGCAGGAGGAAAACAAGTGAATATCGACATGGCTGCGCTGCAAACCATCGAAAAGGAGAAGAGCATCCCGGTGGATGACATGCTCCAGACGATCGGTGGCGCACTCATCCAGGCTTATCGTGAGTACCGTGGCGACGAGGGGGACTCCCGCGCACGCGTGGACATCGACCGGGCCAACGGCTCCGTCACGATCATCGTCTCCGAGCTTGATGAGGAAGGGGCGGTATCCTCCGAGTACGACGACACCCCCGACAACTTCGCACGACTGAGCGCCCAGGCTGTCCGCGAGGCCATCGTCAAACGCCTCCGTGAGGCGGAGAATGTCCGGCTCTTCGACGAGTACCAGGGCTTCGAGGGCAGCGTTGTCTCGGGCGTGGTGCAGCAGGACGACAACGCGAACTCGCGCGGCATCGTCGTGGTCGAGCTGGGAACCGAGAGTGATCCGCAGGACGGCATTCTGCTGCCGGCCGAGCAGATCCCGGGCGAGAAGCTCAAGCACGGCGACCGCGTCAAGGCGTTCGTCGTCGGCGTGAACAAGGGTTCGCGCAACGTGCAGATCAACCTGTCGCGCACCCACCCGGAACTCGTCCGCGGCCTGTTCGAGCTGGAGGTCCCTGAGGTGGCCGACGGTTCCGTCGAGATCCTGGGCATCGCCCGCGAGGCCGGCCATCGCTCCAAGGTGGCCGTCGCCGGCAAGATCAAGGGGCTCAACGCCAAGGGCGCCTGCATCGGTCCGCGTGGACAGCGGGTGACCAACATCATGAATGAACTCAACGGAGAGAAGATCGACATCATCGACTTCTCGGAGGACCCGGCAACCTACGTCGGCAACGCTCTGGCTCCGTCCAAGGTGGTCCGCGTGGAGATCACGGACGCCGAGGCGCAGACCGCGCGGGTCACCGTGCCGGACTACCAGCTTTCCCTGGCGATCGGTCGGGAGGGGCAGAACGCCCGTCTCGCCGCCCGCCTCACGGGATGGAAGATCGACATTCACTCGGACGTCGATTAGTTCCGAACTTGGTGGGAGTTCAATTTCAGGTGAAGATAGCGTAAACTATTGGATGGCCCATGTGCCGTTGATCAACAGGCTTTATGTAGGAGACGAATGACGCAGCCCCGTGAGATGCGCATACGTACCTGCATCGCCACCCGCGAGCGCAAGCCCGATACGGAGCTGCTCCGGGTGGTCGTCGATCCCAGGGACGGGTCCCGCCTTCTGGCGGATCCGTCTCGTAGGCTTCCCGGAAGGGGAGCCTGGATCACCCCTGATATCGAGGCACTCGAGCTGGCGGAACAACGCCGCGCCTTCGGGCGGGCGTTCCGGATGCCCGGGAGCAACCTGGACACAGGTGACGTACACACGTACCTCGCAGCGCAAGCTGCCGGACCCGACATTGTAAGGAAGACCGAAAACTGATGAAAACACCACGATGAAGCATCAGCAATGAAAGTCACAGACATCGTCTAGAGGTCGAGTTCCCTTTCCGGGGCTTAACTCGATCTCTGACACAGATTAGAGGAGTAAAGTGCCCGGAAAGCTACGCGTTCACGAGCTTGCAAAGCAGCTCGGCGTAACCAGCAAAGAATTGCTCACCACGCTGAAAGAGCAGGGTGAGTTCGTCAAGACCGCATCGTCCACCGTGGAACCCCCCGTGGTCCGGAAGATGCTGGATGTCTATGAGAAGGAGGCCGCCCCCAAGCAGGGAGCAGCCCCCTCCTCCAAGCCCGGCCCCAGGCCCGGTGGCGCCCCCAAGCCGGGTGCCGCAGTGAAGCCCGGCCCGAAGCCGGCTGCACCGGCCCCCAAGCCCGCAACTCCGGCTCCGGCTCCGGCAGCGAAGCCTGCCGCCGCCAAGCCGACCCCGGCCGCGGCGCCGGCCCCCAGGCCCGCAACTCCGGCTCCGGCTCCCGCAGCAGCGAAGCCCGCTGCCGCTGCCGCAGCCCAGCCGACCCCGGCTGCGGCCCCCAAGCCTGCTGCTGAAACGGCCACGCCCGCTGCCGCGGGCAAGCCGGGCCCGAAGCCGGGTCCCGCAGCCAAGGCCGCCCCCAAGCCGGGCGGCGCACCGAAGCCGGGCGGCGACCGTCCGACCCCGGGTTCCGCCATGCCGCGACCGATGCCCCGTCCGGGTGGTCGTCCGCGCGTCGCCAACAACCCGTTCTCCTCGGGTGGCGGCGATCGTCCGGCCCCGCGTCCCGGTGGCGGCCGTGGCCAGGGCGCACCGCGTCCGGGTGGCCAGGGTGGTCAGGGCGCACCGCGTCCCGGCGCTGGCGCTGGCGCCAGCCGTGGTCAGGGCGCACCGCGTCCGGGCGGCGATCGTCCGGCACAGGGCGGCGGACGTCGTCCTTCTCCGGCGGCAATGCCCACTTCCCAGGCTCCTACCCCCGGCCAGATGCCCCAGAAGGCTGCCGCCCCAGGCCGTGGCCGTGGCGGCGGCCAGGGTGGCGCCGGCGGTCGTACCGGTGGCGGCACCGGTGGCGGTACCGGCGGCGGTTTCCGTGGCGGCGGACGTCGCGGTGGCACTGCAGGTGCCTTCGGTCGTCCGGGCGGCGCACCGCGTCGTGGCCGTAAGTCGAAGCGTCAGAAGCGTTCCGAGTACGAGGCAATGCAGGCGCCGAACGTCATCGGCGGCATTCGTCTGCCCGACGGCCGTGGCGAGTCCATTCGTCTGCGCCGTGGCGCCTCGCTGTCTGACTTCGCGGAGAAGATCAACGCTGATCCGGCTGCACTGGTTCAGGCTCTGTTCAACCTCGGCGAGATGGTCACCGCGACCGCCTCGGTGCCCGAGGAGACCCTGCAGCTGCTGGGTGCAGAGATCAACTACGTCGTCCAGGTCGTCTCTCCGGAGGACGAGGACCGTGAGCTGCTCGAGTCCTTCGACCTGCAGTTCGGTGAGGACGAGGGCGGCGAGGCTGACCTGGCCAAGCGTCCGCCGGTGGTGACCGTCATGGGTCACGTCGACCACGGTAAGACCCGACTGCTGGACACCATCCGTAAGGCTGACGTCGGTGCGGGTGAGGCCGGTGGCATCACCCAGGGCATTGGCGCGTACCAGATCCGTCGTGTCATCGACGGCCGCGAGCGTCCCATCACGTTCCTGGATACCCCGGGCCACGAGGCGTTCACCGCCATGCGTGCCCGTGGTGCCAAGTCGACGGATATCGCGATCCTCGTGGTCGCCGCCGACGACGGCGTCATGCCGCAGACGATTGAGGCCCTCAACCACGCGAAGGCGGCCGGTGTGCCGATCGTCGTCGCGGTGAACAAGATCGATAAGCCGGGGGCTTCCCCGGAGAAGATCCGTGGCCAGCTCACCGAGTACGGCCTGGTTCCGGAGGAGTACGGCGGCGACACCATGTTCGTCGACATCTCCGCGAAGCAGGGCACCAACATCGATGAGCTGCTCGAGGCCGTCATCCTCACCGCGGATGCCTCCCTGGATCTGCGCGCCAACCCGGACATGGACGCACAGGGTGTCGCCATCGAGGCGAACCTGGACCGCGGTCGCGGTCCTGTGGCCACCGTCCTGGTTCAGCGCGGTACCCTGCGCGTCGGCGACTCCATCGTGGTGGGTGACACCTACGGTCGCGTCCGTCGCATGATTGACGAGCACGGCCACGACGTGGAAGAGGCGGGTCCGTCCCGTCCCGTCCAGATGCAGGGCCTCAACGGCGTCCCCGGCGCCGGCGACAACCTGCTCGTCGTCGAGGATGACCGTCTTGCCCGCCAGATCGCCGCACAGCGTGACGCCCGCAAGCGTTCCGCCGCACAGGCACGTGCCCGCAAGCGCGTCTCCCTCGAGGACCTGGATTCGGTGCTCAAGGAGACTTCGGTCCTCAACCTCATCCTCAAGGGCGACAACGCCGGCTCCGTCGAAGCGCTGGAGGAGTCCCTCCTGAAGATCGAGATGGAGGACGAGGTCGAGCTGAACATCATCGACCGCGGCGTCGGTGCCGTCACGCAGACCAACGTCTCGCTGGCCTCCGCTTCCGATGCGATCATCATCGCCTTCAATGTTCGCGCAGAGGGCAAGGCCACTGAAGAGGCCAACACCGAGGGTGTGGAGATCCGCTACTACACCATCATCTACAAGGCCATCGAAGAGGTCGAGGCTGCTCTGAAGGGCATGCTGAAGCCGATCTACGAGGAGCGCGAGGTTGGTGTCGCGGAGATCCGCGCAACCTTCAGGGCCTCCGCCATCGGCCTGATCGCAGGTTGCATGGTCGAGAGCGGCAAGGTGCGTCGTAACGCAACTGCCCGCCTGATCCGTGACGGTAACGTCATCGCGGAGAACGTGAAGATCGAGTCCCTGCGACGTGAGAAGGATGACGTCACCGAGGTCACCGCAGGCTACGAGTGCGGTATGGTCCTGTCCTACCCGAACATCCAGGTCGGCGACAAGGTCCAGGTCTTCGAGCAGGTTGAGGTCCCGCGCGACTAGCATGACGCGCACCCTGTGGTCCGTTTCGGACCTGCACGTCACCTGGCCCGCCAACCGCGAGCGCATTGAGCGCCTGCGGCCGGCGGATCCGGGGGACTGGCTCATCGTCGCCGGAGACGTGGCCGAGCGTATCGACGTAGTCGTCGACACCCTCGCCCGTCTCCGGCGGCGTTTTGCCCGCGTCATCTGGACGCCGGGCAACCATGAACTTTTTGCCCGCAGCACAGACCGGTTCAAGGGGCGGGAACGCTACCTGCGCCTGGTGGAGCTGCTGCGGGAGGTGGGCGTCGATACGCCCGAGGACGACTTTCCCGTGTTCGGGGGCGTCACGGTCGTGCCGCTGTTCACCCTGTACGACTACTCCTTCCGGCCACCGGGAACGAGTGTCGCAGAGGCGCTGCTGCGGGCCCGGGAGGCGCGGGCCATGCTCGACGACGAGCTGCTCATCGCGCCCTACGTCGACATTCCGACCTGGTGTGCGGAGCGGGTCGCCTACTCCCGTGAGCGGCTGGCAGCCCTCGGAGGGCCGACGCTGCTGGTCAATCACTGGCCGTTGGTGGTGGAACCGACTCTGCGCATGGCAAAGCAGGAGATGGCACTGTGGTGCGGAACGACCGCCACCCGCAACTTCACCACTGACCACCACGCCATCGGCGCGATCCACGGTCATCTGCACATGCCGGAGGAGATCCGTGTCGACGGCGTCCCACACTTCGACGTCTCCCTCGGCTACCCCTTCGAGCAGGAGCGGATGCCGCGGCGAGCCTGGCCGCTACCGGCCCTTCAGATCCTCTGATGGTGCCCCGGGGCGGGGATGCTCAAGGCTCGGGAGGCGTGCGGGGTAGAATCTGTGGAAGTTCTGAGTACGACTATCAAGGAGACTCCCGACATGGCAGACAACGCCCGCGCCGGCCGAATGGCAAAGCGCATCCAGACCATCGTGGCCTCTGCCATCGAACGCGAGGTCAAGGACCGCCGCCTGGAGCTGGTCACCGTCACCGATACCCGGGTGACCGGTGATCTGCATGACGCGACGGTGTACTACACGGTCCGCGGACAGTCCATCGATGACAAGCCCGACTATGACACCGCCGCCGAAGCCCTCCACCGCGCCCGCGGTCAGCTGCGCAAGATCGTGGGTGACCAGCTGGGTGTGCGTTTCACCCCCACCCTCTCCTTCGAGGTGGATACCGTTCCGGAGTCCTCGGCCCACATGGAGGGCCTGTTGGCCCGCGCCCGCGCCCGTGACGCGGAGCTGGCGAAGCTGAAGGAGAACGCGAAGCCGGCCGGCGACGCCAACCCGTACAAGACAGAGGGCGATCAGTAGTGCCGCCCTACGCGGAGGCGGCGGCGGCGATCGAGGCTGCGCACAGCGTCGCCGTCATCGGTCACGTGCGCGCTGACGCGGACGCCATCGGTTCCGTATGCGCCACGGTGGGTGCCCTGCGTCAGCTGGGCAAGCAGGCGGTGGGGCTCATCGGACAGTCCCATCCCTTCGCGGACAACCTGCGCACCATCCCCGGTGCGGAGGAGATCGCGCTGGCCGATTCGCTTCCCGACGTCGACCTCATCATCACAGTCGACTGCGGCTCACTCGACCGCACGGGAACGCTCGCCACTGCGGTGTCGGCGCGCGCGCAGGACACCGTGGTCATCGACCACCATGCCTCGAACCCCGGTTTCGGCCGGGTGGACCTGATCGATGTCCAGGCCGAATCCACGACCACGGTCCTCGGCCGACTCTTCGAGCACCTGGGCGTCACGCTGGATCAGCCGATCGCCCACGCCCTGTACGCGGGCGTGCTCACCGACACCGGGAGCTTCCGGTGGGGCAGCCCGCAGATGCACACCTTCGCGGCCCGTCTCATGGAGACCGGTCTGGATGTCCGTTCCATCGCCGTCGACCTCCTCGATTCCGGCACCGTCGTCGACCTGCGCATGATGGGACGCGCCCTGTCGAGCGTGGAGGTCCATGAGGCCGGTGACTACCGGTTGGCGGTGATCGTGGCCGACCATGACCTCATCCGGACGGGATCGTTGCCGGCGGTCGAGGGCCTGGTGGATTTCGTGCGTTCCCTGCAGGGCACGAATCTGGGCGTGGTGTTCAAGGAATCCCTGCCTGACCTCTGGCACGTCTCGCTGCGGTCCAACCAGATCAACGTCGCACTGCTCGCCGTCGCTCTGGGCGGCGGCGGGCACACACCGGCGGCCGGCTACACCGCCCACGGCACCATCGAGGAGGTCCTGGAGGAACTGCTGGGGGAGCTGCGGGCGTCGTGACTGTCTCCGCCAGGCAGATCTTCGCACTGGCACTGCCCGCCCTCGGCGTTCTCTCCGCCACCCCGCTCTACCTGCTTCTCGACACCGCCGTCATCGGCCGTCTCGGCTCCTTCGAGCTCGCGGCCCTCGCCGTGGGCACCACCGTCCAGTCGACGGTGACCACGCAGCTGACCTTCCTGTCCTACGGGACCACTGCGCGTGCCTCCCGGCTCTACGGTTCGGGGCAGCGCGACAGGGCCGTCGCCGAGGGCGTGCAGGCCACCTGGGTGGGCCTTGCGGTGGGCATGGCCATCGCCTCGTTGATCTGGCTCTCCGCCGGGCATATCGGTCTGTGGCTCTCGGGTGACGAAGCCACGGCAGCGGCGGCGGCCGAGTGGCTGCACATCGCCGCCTTCGCCATACCGCTGACGCTGGTGGTCATGGCGGGCAACGGTTGGTTGCGAGGTGTCCAGGACACCCGACGGCCGCTCTGGTTCACCCTGGCGGGAGTCATTCCGGGGGCGGTTCTCATTCCCGTGCTGGTGGGGAGGTTCGGACTGTCGGGTTCTGCGATGGCCAACGTCGTGGGTGTGTCCATCACCGCCCTGTGCTTCCTCTTCGCCCTGGCCCGGGAGCATCAGGGCAGTTGGCGGCCGGACAGGTCGATCATGCGTCGGCAGCTGGTCATGGGCAGGGACCTGATCCTGCGGTCCCTGTCCTTCCAGGTGGCCTTCGTGTCGGCGGCCGCTGTGGCCGCGCGTTTCGGCACCTCCTCCCTGGCGGCGCACCAGATCATGCTGCAGCTGTGGAACTTCATCACGCTCGTTCTGGATTCGCTCGCGATCGCCGCGCAGGCGCTGACGGGGGCGGCGCTCGGTCGGGGATCGGTGGGCGTGGCGAAGCAGGTGGGACAGCGGGTGATCGTGTACTCGCTGGTGTTCGCCGGGGTGCTCGGAGCTGCGTTCGCGGCGGGCGCCCACGTGATTCCGCGGCTGTTCACCAACGACGGATCCGTCCTGGCGATCATCACGGGGCCGTGGTGGGTGATGATCATCATGATCGTCCTCGGCGGAGTCGTCTTCGCCCTCGACGGCGTGCTGCTGGGCGCCGGTGACGCCGCCTTCCTGCGGACGATCACCCTCGCGTCCGTCATCCTGGGTTTCCTGCCCGGCGTGTGGATCTCCTTCGCCGTCGACGGCGGCCTGACCGGCATCTGGCTGGGGTTGCTGGCGTTCATCGTCATCCGGCTCCTCGCGGTGGTCTGGCGCTTCCGGTCCATGGCGTGGGCTGTGGTAGATACTGAGGGATAAGGAGGTGCATCCATGACCACAACGCTGTGGGCCGTGAGCGACCTGCACGGCGCCGTCAAGGCCAATGTCGTCCGAATCGAGGAGATCCAGCCCACCGATCCTTCGGACTGGCTCATCGTCGCCGGTGACGTGGCGGAACGCACCGAGCTGGTGCTGCGCATACTCAAGCAGCTGCAGGAACGCTATGCCCGGGTGATCTGGGTTCCCGGCAACCACGAGCTCTTCTCTCGTTCCGCCGACCGCTACCAGGGTCGCGAGAAGTACACCGAGCTGGTCGACGGCTGCCGGGACATCGGCGTCCTCACCCCCGAGGACCCGTACCCGGTGTTCGACGGCATCACCATCGTGCCGCTGTTCACGCTCTACGACTACTCTTTCCGCGGCCCCGGCATGACCGTCGAGGAGGCCGTCCAGGCCGCTCACGACCGGCAGATCATGATGACCGACGAGTTCGCCATCGCCCCCTTCGTCGACGTCCGTGCCTGGTGCTGGGACCGGCTGGCCTACTCCATCAAACGACTCTCGCTCATCGAGGGACCCACCATCCTGATCAACCACTGGCCCCTCGTGCAGGAGCCGACGCTGGAGCTGCGCCACCCGGAGATCGCCCTGTGGTGCGGCACCCGGCACACCCGCACCTGGGCCGAACGCTACAACGCGCAGGCGGTCATCTACGGGCATCTGCACACGCCGGGGGAGACGTTGGTCTCCGGTGTGCCGCACATCGAGGTGTCCCTGGGGTACCCGCGCGAATGGGAACGCCACGGCCACCTCAACCCCTGGCCCTACCCGGTCAGGACCATCGCGGCAGGTGATCGAGATGCTTGAGTCGAGTCTCTTCCCCGAGGCCGCCCGCTTCTGTTATGTCATCACCGACAAACACGAGCCTGACCTGCAGAACTTCCACGGCCTGAATCCCCTCGAGCAGGCGCTGGTGTCGCACTCGGTGGACATCCGCAAGGCGGAGTTCGGCGACGCCCGGTGGTGCGCCCATCAGGCGCTCCACGACCTGGGCAGGTGTGAGGACGAACCCATCCTCCGCGGTGAACGGGGCATGCCCCTGTGGCCGGAGAACATCACCGGATCCATGACCCACACCGAGGGTTTCCGGGCCGCCGTCGTGGCCCCGAAGACACACGTCCGCTCCATGGGGCTGGATGCCGAACCCGCGGAACCGCTTCCCCGGGAGGTCATCAGCTCCATCGCGCGCCCGGGCGAGATGCCCCAGCTTGAACGCCTGCACTCCGAGGGCATCGAGTGCGCCGACCGCCTGCTCTTCTGCGCCAAGGAAGCCACCTACAAGGCGTGGTTCCCCATGACGCACCGCTGGCTGGGTTTCGAGGACGCGGAGATCGACATCCGTTCCGACGGTTCCTTCATCTCCTACCTGCTGACCCGGCCCACCCCGGTGCCCTTCATCTCCGGTCGGTGGATGGTGCGTGACGGGTACGTGATCGCTGCGACGGCGGTGACCTAGAGGGTCGAGGGGCGTGCCACGAAGACGGTGGACAGCCGATTGCCCTTCTCCCTGATGAGGGCGATCGCCCGCCCGTCGGGCGCCACGGCCGCGTGGGTGTCCGCCAGGCCGCGCGGTTCGAGCCACTTACCCATGGCCAGGGCGTCGGCCTCCTCGTCGGTGACCGGGAGGACGGGGAAGTTCCGGGTGAGCGCCTCGTCCAGTGAGAGCGAGAGCTTCGGGGAGGACTCGAGGGAATCGAGGGGTTGGGCGTCGGAAAGCAGGAAGGGCCCGACCGCGGTGCGTCGCAGGGCGGTGAGGTGCCCGCCGACACCGAGCGACTCGCCGAGGTCGCGGGCCAGCGAACGGATGTAGGTGCCTGAGGAGCAGTCGACGCTCACGTCGACGTCGAGGAAATCGCCCTCCCGGCGGAACTCCAGCACGTCGAAACGGGTCACCGTGACGGGCCGTTCAGGCAGGTTGACCTCCACCCCGGCGCGGACGAGCTCGTGGGCGCGGCGGCCGTCGATCTTGATGGCGCTGACCGAGGAGGGACGTTGCAGGATGTCGCCGCTCAGCGCCTCGACGCCGGCGCGTACCTGCTCCTCGCTTATCGACGCCGCGCTGGCCCCGCCCGTGACCTCCCCTTCGGCGTCGTCGGTGGTCGTGGACGCCCCGAGGCGGATGGTGGCGTCGTAGGATTTCGTGGCGGCGACCATGTGCGCGAGGAACTTCGTGCCCCGTTCGATGCCGACGATCAGCACTCCCGTGGCCATCGGATCGAGGGTGCCGGCGTGGCCCACCCGTCGGGTGGAGAAGTATCGACGAAGGCGGGCGACCACATCATGCGAGGTCATGCCCGCGGGCTTATCAACGACTACGAGTCCGGAACCGGCCAGGGGATCAGTCATATGGGCAGTCTATGCCGTAGTCTGTAGCGGTGATTGTTTGGCACGGAGTTGACGACATCCCCGCTGACCTCGAAGCATCGGTGGTCACCATCGGGGTGTTCGACGGAGTCCACCGCGGGCACCGCGCGCTCATCGAGAAAGCGGTTGAGGTGGCCCGGGTTAAAGGGCTGCCGTGTGTGATGGTCACCTTTGACCCGCACCCGCTCTCGGTGTTCGCGCCTGAGCGCACCCCGGTGCTGCTGATCCCCGTCGAGCAGCGGCTACGGCACGCGATGGAGCTGGGGGTCCACGGCGTCCTGGTCCTGGACTTCCGGCGCGAACTGGCGGGCATGGAGCCGGAGGAGTACTTCACCGTGCTGCTCCGCGACAAGCTCAGGGCGAAGGCGGTGGTGGTGGGGGAGAACTTCACCTTCGGCCGCAACGCCGCAGGCACCGCGGACACGATGCGGGAGCTGGGGAAGAAGTACGACGTGGACATCAACATCGTCGAACTGCTCTACGACGAGGACACCAGGATCTGCTCCTCGCAGATCCGGGAGTACCTCGGCGCCAGCGACGTCAAGAATGCCGCCTGGGCCCTGGGCCGTGATTTCATCGTCACCGGCGAGATCGTCCACGGTGCCGGCCGTGGTGGGCGCGAGCTGGGTTTCCCCACCGCGAACCAGTATTTCCCGGAGTCCGTGGCCCTGCCCGCTGACGGTGTCTACGCCGGCTGGTTCACCATCCGGGATGACCGCCCGATCGACGGCAACATGACACGGGATGTGCCGTACCCGGCGGCGATCTCGGTGGGCACCAACCCGACCTTCGGAGACGAACCGCGCAGCGTCGAGTCGTTTCTGCTGGACCGGGATGCCGACCTCTACGGGCACACCGCGGACGTCTCCTTCGTCGGACACGTCCGCGACATGGTGAAGTACAACTCGGTGGAGGAGCTGACCGCCGCCATCACCGCGGACGTGGAGAAGGTCCGGGAGATCCTCGGCATCAAGGAGTAGCCGGTGCGCAGGAAGATCATCCTCGATCTGGACACCGGTATCGACGACGCCCTCGCCCTGGCCTATGCGCTCGGCTCCCCGGAGCTGGAGATCATCGGCGTCACCGGCACCTACGGCAACGTGGCTGTGGACACCGGTGTGCGCAACGCCCTGGCCATCCTGGAGCTCTTCGGCCGCACGGACGTCCCCGTCCACGCCGGCCTTCCGTGCGCCCGGGAGTGTGACTCCTTCGAGGTCCTGGAGATCTCCGAATTCATCCACGGCGCCAACGGCATCGGCGGGGCGCAGCTGCCCGAGCCCACGACGGCCGCCGCCGAGGGCGACGCGGTGGAGTTCCTGGTCGAGTCCGTCCGGAAGTACGGCGACGAGCTCGTGATCGTACCCACCGGCCCGTCCACCACCATTGCCGCCGCCATCGAGGCCGACTCCTCCTTCGCGGAGAACGCCCGCATCATCATGATGGGTGGCGCACTGACCGTCCCTGGCAATGTGCGGCCCTGGGCGGAGGCCAACGTCCACCAGGACCCCGAGGCCACCGACCTGCTCTTCCGTCGAGCCCGGGACGTGACCATGGTCGGCCTGGACGTGACCCTGCAGACCCTGCTGACCACCCGGGAGACCGCCGTGTGGCGCAGCCTGGGCACCCGGGGCGGAACCTTCCTGGCCGACGCCGCCGACCACTACATCCGGGCCTACGAGACCACCTCGCCGCACCTGGGGGGCTGCGGCCTGCATGACCCGCTGGCCGTCGCCGTCGCCGTCGACCCGGGCCTGGTGGAGTTTCTGCACCTCAACCTCAAGGTGGACACACACGGGGAGACCCGCGGCCGCACCATCGCCGACGAGACCCGCCTGAACGATCCCGTGAAGACCGCCCGCGTCGCCGCGCTCGTCGACGTCGAGCGTTTCCTGGCCGAGTTCATGGGGCGGCTGACCGCGCTGGCGGAGAAGACCCCGGCAGCGTAGAGATTTGGCCGCTCCGCCCATCAGCGGGTAACGTTTCACCAGGCTTTGAAGCATCTGCGGTCCACAGCAGTTGCGCCCACCGGTCGCCCGGTGACATTTCATGTGGACTGAAACAAGGAAAAGAGAATCATCATGGCTCTGACCAGTGAGCAGAAGAAGGCCATCCTCGGCGAGTACGGTCTCCACGAGACCGACACCGGCTCCCCGGAGGCCCAGGTCGCAATGCTGACCAACCGCATCAACACCCTGACCGAGCACCTGAAGTTCCACAAGCACGATCACCACTCCCGTCGTGGCCTGCTGCTGATGGTCGGCCGTCGTCGTGCGCTGCTGAAGTACCTGGCCGGCGAGAACATCGCCCGCTACCGTGACCTGATCGCCCGCCTGGGCCTGCGTCGCTAACTGAGCTTTCCGACATCTCCATCACCCGCCCGCCGTTCGCACGGCAGGGCGGGTGTTGTCGTCTGTGCCCGGGCGTCGATAAGCGCCATATGACCGGCATTGCCATGCCTGGTAGAATGGGCCTTCGTTGTATCAAAGACAGCGCTTTCTGGCGGCATCGACGATCGCCAAACATTTTTTTCGAGGAGATACATGAACAATCCCGTGGCATTTCACGTGGACGAGGATTTCGGCGTCACTGAGGCAGCCGTCACCATCGACAACGGCGACTTCGGTTCCCGCATCATTCGTTTCGAGACCGGCCAGCTGGCCCGCCAGGCCGGCGGATCCGTCACCACCTACCTGGATGACGACAACATGATGCTGGCCACCGTGACCGCCTCCAACCAGCCGCGTGAGGGCCTCGACTTCTTCCCGCTGACGGTGGACGTCGAGGAGCGGATGTACGCCGCCGGACGCATCCCCGGTTCCTTCTTCCGCCGCGAGGGTCGCCCGTCGACCGACGCGATCCTCGCCTGCCGTCTGATCGACCGCCCGCTGCGTCCGACCTTCGTCAAGGGGCTGCGCAACGAGGTCCAGGTCGTCATCACGGTCCTCTCCCAGAACCCGGAGGACTACTACGACGTCGTCGCCATCAACGGCGCCTCCGCCGCCACCCAGCTCTCCGGCCTGCCGGTGTCCGGTGCCGTCGGCGGCGTCCGTATGGCGCTGATCGCCGACGACAAGCACCCCAAGGGCCAGTGGGTCGCCTTCCCGACCCACGAGCAGCGCGACAACAGCGTCTTCGAGATGGTCGTCGCCGGCCGCCTCGTCGAGCGTGAGCAGGGTCGCCACAAGGGCGAGGACGTCGCCATCATGATGGTCGAGGCCGGTGCCGGCGCGAACACGCTCGAGCGCATCAAGGACGGCGCCCCGGCTCCGACCGAGTCCACCGTGTCCGAGGGCCTGGAGTCCGCGAAGCCTTTCATCGCCCTGCTCTGCAAGGCGCAGGCCGGCCTGGCCGAGCGTGCCGCCCGGGAGCGTCGGGAGTTCCCGCTGTTCCCGGAATACTCCGACGAGGTCTACTCGGCCGTGGAGAAGAAGGCGGGCAGGAAGCTCTCCGAGCTGCTGACCATCAAGGGTAAGCAGGAGCGCGAGGACTCCACCAACGCCTTCATGATCGAAGTTGAGGACTCCCTGCGGGGCGCTGTCGCCGCTGACGACGCCTCCAAGCAGATCCGCGCCGCCTTCAACGCAGTGATGAAGCAGATCGTACGCACCAAGATCCTCACCGAGGGTTACCGTATCGATGGCCGCGGCGTCTCCGACATCCGTGACCTGGGCGTCGAGGTCGACCTGATCCCGCGCGCCCACGGCTCCGCACTCTTCGAGCGCGGTGAGACGCAGATCCTCGGCGTGACCACCCTGGACATGCTCAAGATGGAGCAGCAGATCGACTCGCTGTCCCCGGAGACGGCCAAGCGCTACTTCCACCACTACAACTTCCCGCCGTACTCCACCGGTGAGACCGGCCGCGTCGGTTCCCCGAAGCGCCGCGAGATCGGTCACGGTGCGCTCGCCGAGCGTGCCCTCGAGCCGGTCATCCCGTCCCGCGAGACCTTCCCCTACGCCATCCGCCAGGTCTCCGAGGCACTGAGCTCCAACGGTTCCACCTCCATGGGTTCCGTCTGTGCCTCCACCCTCGCCCTGTACAACGCCGGTGTGCCGCTGAAGGCCGCGGTCGCGGGTATCGCCATGGGCCTCGTCTCCGACGAGGTCGACGGCGAGACCAAGTACGTCGCCCTCACCGACATCCTCGGTGCGGAGGACGCCTTCGGTGACATGGACTTCAAGGTCGCCGGCACCGCCGAGATCATCACCGCGCTGCAGCTGGACACCAAGCTCGACGGCATCCCGTCGCAGGTGCTCTCGGACGCCCTCGAGCAGGCCCGTGAGGCCCGTCTGGCCATCCTGGAGACGATGGCCGAGGTCATCGACGCTCCCGACGAGATGTCGCCGCTGGCTCCGAGGATCACCAGCCTGAAGATCCCGATCTCCAAGATCGGTGAGCTCATCGGCCCGAAGGGCAAGATGATCAACTCGATCACCGAGGAGACCGGCGCACAGATCTCCATCGAGGACGACGGCACCGTCCACGTCTCCGCGATCACCGGCGAGGCCGTCGAGGCCGCGGTGGAGAAGATCAACTCCCTCGCGAACCCGCAGCTGCCGAAGGTCGGCGAGCGTTTCCTGGGCACCGTGGTCAAGACCGTCGCCTTCGGCGCGTTCGTCTCCCTGACCCCGGGCCGTGACGGCCTGATCCACATCTCGAACCTCGGTGGCGATGAGCGCATCGAGAAGGTCGAGGACGTGATCAACGTCGGCGACAAGATCCAGGTCGAGATCGCCGACATCGACAACCGCGGAAAGATCTCCCTGACCCCTGTCGAGGGCTAGGACTCCGCTTTCCGACGCCCCGGTCGCCCCTTCTCCGAGGGGTGACCGGGGCGTTTCCGGTTTCTCCGTCCCCGGTCATTCCGGGGCATACTCGGTGGTGTGACCGAACCCGAGGTACTCGCATTTCCTCTCACCGGCCGCTGGCTCGCGCGCAACAGCCCTGCCCGCCGGATCCCCAGCCACGGCAGTCACCTGATGGGCACCACCTATTCGATCGACCTCATCGGCGTCGACGGTCGTGGCAGGGCCGCGACCCGGGGGTGGGCGTCCGCCTTCGGGACGGAACCGCCGGAGAAGTTCCTCGGTTTCGGCAGGCCGGTGCTCGCCCCGGTCGACGGGACCGTGGTCGTGGCGCATGACGGCGAGGAGGATCATGCCGCCAGGCGTTCCCCGCTGACGCTCATTCCCTACCTGCTGAGCCAGCGTTCCCGGCTCCGCGAGGGCGGGATCACGGCGATCACGGGCAACTACGTCATCATCGACGCCGGTTTCTGCGGCCCCTACGTCACGCTCGTCCATCTCCGGCGGGGGTCGCTCCAGGTCGAGTCGGGTCAGCGGATCCAGGTCGGCCAACAGATCGGGGAGTGCGGGAACTCGGGCAATTCCACCCAGCCGCATCTGCATGTCCAGGTGACCGACTCCGCCGACTGGGAGACCTGCCGGGGGCTGCCGATGCTCTTCCGTTTCGGGGACGGCTCTGTGGGCATGCCGGACGAAGGTGAGATCGTCAGCCAGTGGTAGGGGCGGAAACTACCCGGGCAGATGCTCGACGTCGATGACCAGGCGGGTGGGGTTGCTCAGCAGGGTCACCGAGTAGGGGAGTTCCCGGTCGAGCCCGATGTAGCTTTCGGTGTGGCCCTCGAAGATACCCGTGTAGGCGACCTCGTTGACCACCCCTGCCCCCGGGTAGGTGCCGGGCTCGAAGGGATCCTCGATCCCGAGTTCAAAGGGGTAGGTGGTGTTGGTGATCACCACGTGCAGGAGGGCGTCACCCTCCACGTCCACGGGAAGGCCGGAGGCCTGCTGCATGGCTTCGTCCACGTAGTCGACCCGCCAGCCCGGCTCTTCACCGTCGCTCAGGTCGAAGACGACGCGGTCGAAGCCCTGGTGGCGGCCGCTCCGGATGTTCTCGAGCAGGGTCGGGTTCCCTGTCCCGGTCACCTCCCGTGTCTTGGGCGCCAGGTCCGGCTGGCCCAGGGGGCGTTCGGTGGCGGAGGCCTGGGAAGGTGGGGCGGTGTCGCTGCTCGGCGCGGTGTATCCGCCGCCGTCACCGCAGGCGACGAGCAGCAGAGCTGCGACGGTGAGGGCGACGGGGACGAGGGGGCGTCGATAAGCGGTCATGAATACATGATAGTTGTCATAACCGGTGGCTGTCGCCGGTTATGGCCCAATCGTTGTGGAAGGCTGCATCAGCTGGATGTAGTGGCCGCAGGTGTCATCCAGCACGGCGACGGTGACGGAACCGGCCTCGGTGGGCTCCATGACGAAGTGCACGCCGAGGTCGCGGAGACGCGCGTGCTCGGCGTGGATGTCGGTGACCTCGAACTGGGTGAACGGCACCGCGTCCGCGTAGAGGGCCCTGCAGAAGACCTGCGCCGCGGGGTGGCCCATGGGCTCGAGGAGCAGTTCGGGACCCTCGGGATGCTCCGGCGAGACGAGCGTCAGCCAGCGGGCACTGCCCTCGACGGGGATGTCGTGCCTGACCTCGAATCCGAGCCTGTCGACGTAGAAATCGCGGGCCTTGTCCTGATCCTCGACGTAGATCGAGGTGATGTTGATTCGCATGACCGGATTCTAATGACGAGCAGAGGGGAGTGCCGTGGAACTTTTCGGCGGGCGGGGGCCTAGACTGATACACCGGACAACTGCAGTGGACATCACAGGAGGAACCATGGCCATCAAGGTGGGAGTGCTCGGCGCGAAGGGACGTGTCGGTTCGGCGGTGTGCGACGGCGTGAACGCCGCAGACGACCTCGAGCTGGTTGCACAGGTCGATCAGGACGATGACCTCCAGATGCTCATCGACGCCGGCGCTGAGGTCGTCGTCGACTTCACCACCCCGGGTTCCGTGATGGGCAACCTGGAGTTCTGCGTCGCCAACGGAATCAACGCGGTGGTGGGCACCACCGGCTTCGACGAGGAGCGCCTCAACCAGGTACGCGAGTGGTGCGCCGCCGACGGTGCCGGCAACGTGCTCATCGCCCCGAACTTCGCCGTCTCCGCGGTGCTGGCCATGGCCTTCGCCAAGCAGGCCGCCCGGTTCTTCGACTCCGCCGAGGTTGTCGAGTACCACCACCCCCACAAGTTGGATGCGCCGTCCGGTACCGCCATCCACACCGCGCAGGGCATCGCCCAGGCGCGTCGTGAGGCCGGCCTGGGCCCCATCCCGGACGCCACCGAGCAGACCCTCGAGGGTGCCCGCGGCGCCGACGTCGACGGCGTCAGGGTCCACGGCATCCGCATGACCGGCATGGTCGCGCACGAGGACATCATCTTCGGCTCCCAGGGCCAGACCCTGACCATCCGGCAGGACTCCTATGACCGCACCTCCTTCGTGCCCGGCGTGCTCCTCGGCGTGCGCGAAGTGGCCGGGCACGACGGCCTGACCGTGGGGCTCGACGGCTACCTGGGGGTCTGAGTACCGTGGCGAAGCCTGTCGAGCTTCAGGTACAGCTGATCGCGGCGACCCGGTTCACGCCGCCCCCGGGGGTGGACTGGTCCGCCGACGCCACGGCGACCGACGCCGAGGCGCTCGTCGAGTTCGCCGGTCGCGCCTGCTACGAGTCATTCGACAAGCCCAACCCGCGCACCGCGGCAAACGACGCCTACCTCCGTCACATCATGGAGGTCGGCCACGCCGCACTTCTCGAGCACGCCACCGCGACGCTCTACGTCCGCGGCATCTCCCGCTCAGCCACCCATGAGCTGGTCCGCCACCGGCACTTCAGCTTCTCGCAGCTCTCCCAACGTTTCGTCCATTCGGACGAGGCCGAGGTCGTGCTGCCGAAGCTCATCGCCGACGATCCGCAGCTGGCCACGCTGATGCTGCGGGCGGTCGACGAGTCCCGTTTCGTCTACCAGGAGCTTCTCGACGCCCTCGAGGAGCGGCTCTCCGATGAGCCGAACGCGCTGCTGCGCAAGAAGCAGGCCCGCCAGGCGGCCCGCAGCGTGCTGCCCAACGCCACCGAATCCCGCATCGTCGTCACCGGCAACTACCGTGCCTGGCGGCACTTCATCGGTGCCCGGGCCACCGAGCACGCTGACGTGGAGATTCGTGCCCTGGCGGTGTCCTGCCTGCGTCTGCTGGCAGAGCAGTCCCCGGTGCTGTTCGCGGACTTCCAGATATCCCGGCTCTCCGACGGCACCGAAATGGCCGTCAGCCCCTACGCCACAGACTTCTAGAGATTCCCCCAGAGGAAAGGTAAGCAGGTACCCTTGACCACCATGAGTACAGGTTTGACAGCGAAGACCGGAGCTGAACACTTCGGCACAGTCTCCGTCGCCATGGTCACCCCCTTTGACCGTCACGGCGCCCTCGATATCGATGCCGGCCGTCGTATCGCCGCACATCTCGTCGACAACGGACTTGATGCGCTGGTCCTCGCCGGCACCACCGGCGAGTCCCCCACGACCACGCTGGCGGAGAAGATGGATCTGCTCAGGGCGGTGAAGGAGGAGGTCGGCGACCGCGCGAAGCTCATCGCGGGTGCCGGCACCAACGACACCGCCGCCTCTGTCGAACTTGCCCGGGCCTCCGCCGAGGCTGGCGCTGACGCGCTGCTGGTGGTCACCCCGTACTACTCCAAACCCAGCCAGGAAGGTCTCTACCAGCACTTCTCGGCTGTCGCAGGCGCCACCGACCTGCCGGTGTGTCTCTATGACATTCCGCCGCGTTCCTCCATCCCGATCGCACCGGACACCCTCCGCCGACTCGCGGAGATCCCGAATGTACTTGCGGTTAAGGACGCGAAGGGTAACATGGGGGAGTCTGCACTGCTCATGCGTGAGACCGGTCTCGCCTACTACTCGGGTGATGATCCGTTGAACATCCCGTGGCTGTCAATCGGTGCCACAGGTTTCATCTCCGTGGTCGGACATGCCGCACCGCGTGCCCTGCGTGAGCTGTACACAAGTTTCGAGGAAGGCGACCTCGCCCGTGCGCGGGAAATCAACGCCACTGTTCTTTCACCGCTGATCGCCGCTCAGGCCCGCCTGGGTGGTGCCAGCATGGCCAAGGCTGCTCTGCGACTGCAGGGCTTTGAGGTGGGGGATCCGCGTCTTCCTGTCGTCGCTCCCGACGAGCAGGAGATCGAGGGCCTCCGCCGTGACATGGAAAAGGCTGGAGTCCTTTAAATATGACTGAATCCCGTAATCGTGCCCGGAAGGTTATCCGCAAGGCGGGTCCGCCGGAGACCGAGAGCTCTACTGAAACACCGGTCTTCCAGGCACCGACACCGGAGACGAGCGGTTCCGAGGCCCCTGCATCCGCCAAGGATGCACAGGATAAGGGTGCCCAGGACTCTGACAACACCTCCCGCACTTCCGGCCGCTCCCGCAGCGGCTCCGGTCGGGGCCGTGGTGGTCAGGGAGGTCGTGGTGGCCAGGGCAACCGTGGCTCCCAGGGGAACCAGGGTGGCCAGGGCAACCGTGGCTCCCAGGGGAACCAGGGTGGCCAGGGCAACGAGCAGGGAGGTGGCCGCGGGCGTCGTAACGTGGTCAAGTCCATGCAGGGCGCTGACCTGACCAAGCGTCTGCCGACCCCGCCGGCGGCACCCCGTAACGGTCTGCGTATCTACGCACTCGGCGGCATCTCCGAGATCGGCCGCAACATGACGGTCTTCGAGTACAACAACCGTATGCTCGTCGTCGACTGTGGCGTCCTCTTCCCGTCCTCGGGTGAGCCGGGCGTCGACCTGATCCTGCCCGACTTCGGCCCGATCGAGGACCATCTCGACCGCATTGACGCACTGGTGGTCACCCACGGTCATGAGGACCACATCGGTGCCATCCCGTGGCTGCTCAAGCTGCGTCCGGACCTGCCGATCCTGGCCTCGCGCTTCACGCTCGCGCTCATTGCGGCCAAGTGCAAGGAACACCGCCTGCGCCCGAAGCTCATCGAGGTCAACTCCAAGTCCGATGAGAACCGCGGCCCGTTCAACATCCGTTTCTGGGACGTGGACCACTCGATCCCCGACTGCCTGGGTCTGGCCATCAAGACCGGCGCCGGTCTGGTGATCCACACCGGTGACATCAAGCTCGACCAGCGACCGCCGAGTGGTCGTCCCACCGACCTGCCGGCACTGTCCCGCTTCGGTGACGAGGGTGTGGACCTCATGCTGTGCGATTCCACGAACGCCACCACCCCGGGTGTCTCGCCCTCGGAGTCCGAGATCATCCCGACCCTCAAGCGCCTGATCGGCGAGGCGAACCAGCGCGTGATCTTCGCGTCTTTCGCCTCCAACGTCTACCGCGTGCAGGCTGCCATCGACGCGGCCGTGGCCACCGGCCGCAAGGTCGCCTTCAACGGCCGGTCGATGATCCGCAACATGGAGATCGCCGAGAAGCTGGGATACCTCAAGGCCCCGCGCGGCACCATCGTCTCCATGGACGACGCGTCCAAGCTGGCCCCCCACAAGGTCCTGCTGATCACCACCGGTACCCAGGGCGAGCCGATGGCGGCACTGTCGCGCATGGCGCGTCGCGAGCACCGCCAGATCACGGTGCGTGACGGCGACATGATCATCATGTCCTCCTCGCTCATCCCGGGCAACGAGGAGGCGATCTACGGCGTCATCAACATGCTGTCCCAGATCGGCGCAACCGTTGTCACCGGCAGTGACGCCAAGGTCCACACCTCCGGCCACGGCTATTCCGGTGAGCTGTTGTTCCTCTACAACGCCGCGCGTCCGAAGAACGCCATGCCGGTCCACGGTGAGTGGCGCCACCTTCGTGCCAACAAGGATCTGGCGATCTCCACCGGAGTGGATCCGGAGAACGTGGTCCTGGCCCAGAACGGTGTTGTCGTCGACCTCGTCGACGGCCGCGCCAAGGTCGTCGGCCAGATCCCGGTGGGCAACCTCTACGTCGACGGAACCACCATGGGTGACATCGACGCCGACATCCTCGCCGACCGCACCAGCCTGGCCTCCGGTGGCCTGATCTCCATCACCGCCGTGATCGACAACCGCACCGGCCGCCTCATGGAGTCCCCGACCGTGCAGACCAAGGGATTCTCCGATGATGCGCCGGCCATGATGCCGGAGGTCCGCGAGCTGGTGGAGAACGTGATGAACGATCTCGCCGCCGAGGGGGAGAACGACCCCTACCGCATGGTGCAGCAGCTGCGTCGCCGCATCGCCCGTTTCGTGGAGCAGAAGTGGCGCCGTGAGCCGATGATCCTCCCGACGGTCGTCCCGATGAGCTCTGATCTGGACCAGACCATCGACGACGATGAGGTCAACGTCTCCGCACGTCCGTCGCTGTAGTTCCTTCTCCACACATGCACCCCGGCACCTATGCTGGGGTGCATGTCTTTTTCCTCCGTTGAACGCGCCCGCCTCGCCGACCTGCTCATTGAGCTCGGCCCCGACGCCCCCACCCTCTGCGAAGGGTGGGACACCCGCGATATGGCGGTGCACCTCTACCTCCGTGAGAACCGGCCGTTGGCCGCCGTCGGGATGTTCGTGCCGGGGTTGTCCGGACTCCTGGCCAAGGCGAGCGCCAGAGCGGGGGAGCGGGACTACGCTGAACTGGTCCGGGACTGGGCGGCGGGCCCGGGGAGGTTGAGTCCGGTCAGATACATCGACCGCTTCATGAACACCGCGGAGCATTTCATCCACCACGAGGACGTCCGCCGGGGCGACGGCGTGGCCCGTCCCCGGGATTTCAGCGCGGTGGTGCAGAAGCAGCTGAATCAGATTCTCTCGTCTTCGGCGCCCAGGTTTCTCCGGAACAGTGCCACTCCGGTGATCCTGCACCCGACCGGTTTCCCACGCATCGTCGCGGCGGATCAGCGGGGGGTGAGCGTCGACGGAGAGAACGTTCTGCGGGTCTCCGGCAATGTGGGGGAGTTGCTGTTGTGGGTTTTCGGCCGCGACGCCGTCGAATTGACATTCGAGGGCAATCCCGAAGATGCCCACCGATCAAGCCTTTGACCTTGACGTTGGCAAAACTCCATTTACCTGGGTGTCCGGAGTGGCTGATGTGAATAGTGTGGCGTGAGGAACTACAGTGGGGGCCATGTCTGTACGAAACTCGGCGCCACGCTCCACCAAGCGCTCCCCGGACCGGGGACGCACGGCTGACCGCACCCGACCCTCGAGCACGACCGGTTCCAAGGGGTCGAAGGCCGCGGTCGCTCCGACATCCGCGTTCCGTGCCGCCGAAACCTCCGAGGAGAGGACCGGCAGTGCTTCTCGTGCTGTCATCGACGGGCTGGGCACCCTCTTCGGGGCGACCGCCCGGGGCATGGGCAACCTCACCCGGGGAGTGGGCAGAAAGCAGAGCGACGACGAAGCGACGAGCAGAGAGGCGGAGAAGACCGTCATCATCGACAAATCCTCAGCCACGGACGACGAAGACTCCCGCCCCGGCGCCGACAAGGACGGCGTCGCCCTCATCCTCATCGGCCTGGCCGCGGTGCTGGGCGCATCGGTGTGGCTGGACATCGCCGGCCCCGTGGGTGAGGCGATCTCCCACGTGACCCACCTGGCGATCGGCGCCGGCGCACTCATTCTGCCGGTGGCTCTCGTCGGCCTGGCGATCGCGCTCATGATGGGCGTGAGCAACGACCCCGGTGATCGACCGCGTATCGCCGTGGGCACCACGCTCATCGTCGTCTCCATGCTCGGCCTGGTCCACGTCTTCGCCGGCAACCCGGTGGACTGGGTGGGACGCAGCACCGCCGGAGGTGCCGTGGGCACCTGGACCGGCGGCACGCTCGCCGCCGGGTTCAGCTCCTATGTCGCGATCCCGCTGCTCATCCTCGTGATCATCTACGGCGCGCTCAAGGTCACCGGCATCACCACCCGGCAGGCTTTCGACTACGCCCGCGAGCTGATCGGTGAGGTCCGTCTGCCGGGTACGGACGACGATGACCGGGATGAAGATCTCTACGGCCACGTGGACGACGACATCGACGACCTCGCCGAGGGGCGCCGGCGTGCGCCCCGACCGGCGGTGCGACCGGCTCCGAAGAAGCGGGCGCTCCCGCGGGCGTCGACAAGCACCCCGCTGGACAACTACCCGGCTGAGCCCGACCACGCCGAGGAGTTCGAACACGACACTCAGCACACGCTCTTCGACACCCCCGTCAAACGTGAACGCACCGACACGGACGAGTTCCCGGCCGTCCATGCCGAGCCGGTCGAGGACGCCGTCGGGCAGTCACGCGAAGCGATACGCCAGGCCATCCTCGCGCGCTCGGGTATCGACGCCGCCGCCGTCCCCGCCACGACCCCGAAGTCCGAGCTCCAGGCAACCCCCGCCCCCGCACCGCGACAGCCGGAGAGCACCACCGACTACCGGCTGCCGAGCACCGATCTGCTCATCGACGGCGAACGGCCCAAGACCCGCACCGAGGCCAATGACCGGATGATCGAGGCGATCACCGACGTCTTCAGCGAGTTCAGCGTCGACGCCACGGTCACCGGTTTCTCGCGTGGTCCGACCGTCACCCGCTACGAGGTTGAACTGGGTCCGGGCGTGAAGGTCTCCAAGATCACCAATCTGCAGTCCAACCTGGCGTATGCCGTGGCGACGGACAACATCCGACTGCTCACCCCGATCCCGGGTAAATCGCTGGTCGGTATCGAGGTACCCAACCTCGACCGGGAAATGGTCCGTCTGGCGGACGTCCTCAACGCGCCCGCCACCCGCGGGAACCACGACTCGATGCTCATCGGTCTGGGCAAGGACATCGAAGGCGATTTCGTCTCCCACTCCGTGCAGAAGATGCCGCACCTGCTCGTCGCCGGTTCCACCGGTTCGGGTAAGTCCGCGTTCATCAACTCCCTGCTCGTGTCGCTGCTCACGCGCGCCACCCCGGAGGAGGTCCGCCTCATTCTCGTCGACCCGAAGATGGTCGAGCTGACCCCGTACGAGGGCATCCCGCACCTGATCACCCCCATCATCACCCAGCCGAAGAAGGCCGCGGCCGCGCTGCAGTGGCTCGTGGAGGAGATGGAGCAGCGCTACATGGACATGAAGTCCGCGCGCGTGCGCCACATCAAGGACTACAACCGCAAGGTCAAGTCCGGTGAGGTCACCACTCCGCCCGGTTCCCAGCGCGAGTACCGGCCGTACCCGTTCATCATCTGTGTCGTCGATGAGCTCGCCGACCTCATGATGACCGCGCCGAAGGAGGTCGAGAACTCCATCGTCCGGATCACCCAGAAGGCGCGTGCCGCCGGCATCCACCTCGTCCTGGCCACCCAGCGCCCCTCGGTGGACGTGGTCACGGGCCTGATCAAGACGAACGTGCCGTCCCGGCTCGCCTTCGCCACTTCCTCCCTCACGGACTCGCGCGTCATCCTCGACCAGGCGGGTGCAGAGAAGCTCATCGGCATGGGCGACGCCCTGTTCATCCCGCAGGGCGCCGGCAAACCCCAGCGACTGCAGGGCGCCTATGTCACCGACGAGGAAGTCTCCGCAGTTGTGGAGGCCGCCAAGCTCCAGGCTCAGCCGAACTACACCGAGGGAGTGACCGAGGACAAGGCCTCCGACACCAAGAAGGAGATCGACGACGACATCGGCAAGGACATCGACGACCTGCTTGAGGCCGTCGAACTCGTCGTCACCTCGCAGCTCGGCTCGACCTCGATGCTGCAGCGCAAGCTGCGCATCGGTTTCGCCAAGGCCGGCCGACTCATGGACCTGATGGAGACCCGAGGTGTCGTGGGCCCCTCCGAGGGATCCAAGGCCCGGGACGTCCTGGTCAAGCCCGACGAACTCGACACCATCCTCTGGATGATCAAGGGCGCCGACCCTGCCGACGCCCCGAAGGAGGCCGGCTGGGAGGACGAGTCCACCCCTGAGGGGGCGGAGGATGACACCCGCATCGTCCAGGCAACCTACAACCCCTCATCAGGGGCGTTCTAGGCCCGGTCCTGCGAAAATCGGTGAGCGGGTGACTGTCCCGGATCGCCGTGTATAGTGTGACCTTGTCATGGAGGGGAGTACCCCATAATCGGCGCGGATCGTCAGCACGGCCCTCGGGCCCGGTCGCGCCGGCCCGCAGGTGATGCGGGTGGGGGAGACCTCCGGTCGTTCATCTACCCAGAAAAGACCGGAGGCATAGATTTTGACTATTCCATTGTGGATCTGGATCGCCACCATCGTGGTGATCCTCGGATTCTTCGTTTTCGACTTCTACAGTCACGTGCGCACCCCGCATGAGCCGACCATCAAGGAATCGGCGGTGTGGACGGGTTTCTACGTCAGCCTCGCCCTGTTGTTCGGCGTGTTCGTCTACTTCATGTGGGATCACGATCACGGCGTCCAGTACTTCACCGGCTATGTGACGGAGAAGGCGCTGAGTGTGGACAACCTCTTCGTCTTCGCGCTCATCATGGGCGCCTTCAAGATCCCCCGTAAGTACCAGCAGAAGGTACTGCTCATCGGCATCGTGCTGGCGCTGGCGTTCCGCCTGGTGTTCATCCTCATGGGTGCCGCGATCATCTCCGCCTGGTCGGACGTGTTCTACCTGTTCGCCATCTTCCTCCTGTGGACGGCCGCCAAGCTGCTGTGGGACGAGGCCACGGACGCCCCGGAGACTGATCCCAACGACATGAAGGTGATCAAGTGGCTGCGCAAGGTCGTGCATGTCACCCCGGGCTATGACGGCGACAAGCTGACCACCCGCTTCCACGGCAAGTTCGCGCTGACCCCGCTGTTCGTCGCCCTGGTGGCTATCGGCCTGGTGGACGTGATGTTCGCCTTCGACTCCATCCCGGCCATCTACGGCATCACCACTGAGCCGTATCTGGTCTTCACCACCAACGCGTTCTCCCTGATGGGCCTGCGCCAGATGTACTTCCTGCTGGACGGCCTGCTCGAGCGTCTGGTCTACCTGCCGTACGGGCTGGGCCTGATCCTGGGGTTCATCGGTGTGAAACTGCTGCTGCATGCGCTGCACGAGAACAACCTGGCGTTCATCAACGGCGGCGAGAACCTCTCCGTACCGGAGATTGCGACGGAGCTGTCCCTGGTGGTCATCGTGGGGATCCTCGTGGTGACGGTGCTGGCGTCCATCTGGCGCAACTACTGGGAGAAGTCCCAGGGTGCCATCGATACCCGCGTCAGCACGGGGGAGTGGGATCACGAGCTCACGGAGGAAGAGAAGTACGAGGCTGACCACCTGGACCTGCCCGCCGATCAGGCGGGGGTCCAGCATGGGTCAACCAGGCTGAGTGAGTTGGATGAGAAGAAGGACTAGCTAGTCCTCATCCGGTGAGCGGAACACGTTGAGAACGGGGTTCCACTCCCGGATGGTGCGACCCGCGAGAGCCTTCTCGCGGGTGAAAGGATCATTGTCCATGATCTCCTCCGCGTCACTGATTGTGGCGGTCTCGGGGAGGCGGATGATGATCAGCGCACCGCCCTGTCCGTCGGTGTAGGGTCCCGAGCCGACGAGCTGGTCCACGGCGCCGAGGGTGGCGAGCCACTCCCGGTGCGCAGGGCGCAGGGCGACGATCTCGGGCGCTTCGTTGGCGTACTGGTAATGGACCGCGAAGTATTTCATACTCAGAAATTCTACTCCGCCGCAGAGGGGTAGGGTGTGTGGCGTGACTGCACCGACGCCCGCGAAGCCCAGCAACTTCAACCTGCCCAACATGTTGACGAGTCTGCGGATCCTGGTCATCCCCCTGTTCCTCTGGCTCGTCCTGACGGACCACATGTGGTGGGCGTTCGGCGTCTTCGTCGCCCTGATGATCACCGACAAACTCGACGGGGACATCGCCCGGGCGCGCAACCTGGTGACGGACTTCGGCAAGATCGCTGATCCGATCGCCGACAAGGCCCTCATGACCGCTGCACTGGTGAGCCTGAACCTCATCGGCGAGCTGCCGGTGTGGATCACCGTGGTGATCCTCATCCGGGAGTTCGGCATCACCGTCTGGCGGATGATCATGCTGCGCCGCGGCCTCGTGGTGCCGGCCTCCAAGGGCGGCAAGATCAAGACGACCCTGCAGGCGATAGCGGTGGGCCTGTACCTGATGCCCCTTCCGGAGTGGACGGATCTGCCCACGTACCTGGTCATGCTCGCCGCCGTCGTGGTCACGGTGTGGACGGGTGTGCAGTACCTCATCGATTCCCGGCGACAGCAGTGAACCTCGTCGACGCCCTGCGGCGCCGCTCCCTCACCGTCGCCTTCTGCGAGTCCCTGACCGCGGGGCTCGCCGCCGCCACCCTCGCCGACACCCCTGGAGCGTCCGACGTGCTGCGAGGCGGCCTGATCACCTATGCCACGGACCTCAAGGGGCTGCTCGCCGGGGTGCCCAGCCATACGCTGCGCACCTACGGCCCGGTGTCCCCGGAGGTGGCCGCCGGGATGGCGGAGGGTGTCCGCGAGGTGTGCCTGGCGGACTGGGGAGTGTCCCTGACCGGCGTGGCGGGACCTGATCCCCAGGACGGGCACCCGGTGGGCGAGGTGTGGATCGGCTACGCGGGGGAGGGCGGGGTCGAGACGGAGAAGCTGAACCTCAGCGGAACGCGCCGTGACATCCGCGAGGCGGCGGTCGACGCGGCGTTGCGGGGGTTGTTGACCCGTGTGGAACAAACCGACCCCGCGGGTCGTTGTAGGGAGTAATGGTTACCACCGCTGTCATTGATACCCCGATCGTTTCCACCCGTCGCGCACCTGAACTTCTGCTCCGGGAGGCACTCGGTGCTGCCCTCCGCTCGTTCCGGGCGGACCAGGGCATCACTTTGCGCGAACTCGCCGAATCCGCCCGCGTCTCCCCGGGCTACCTCTCCGAGCTGGAACGCGGCCGCAAGGAAGTGTCCTCCGAACTGCTGGCCTCGGTCTGTCATGCTCTGGGCACCTCGGTCGCGGATGTCCTCATTGAGGCCGCAGGGTCGATGGCGTTGCAGTCCGTGGCGGAGGATCTCGCCAGCGAGTCCCTCCACGCCTGACTGCGGCCGACGGCATGGAGTCGCGTCCGCTAGCATGGTGGCGTTAACGTTGGACAAAATCTAGGAAGGCCCGATCTGACATGGCTAACCCCTTCGTAAAGGCATGGAAGTACCTCATGGCGCTGTTCGACTCGAAGATCGAGGAGAATGCCGATCCGAAGGTGCAGATTCAGCAGGCCATCGAGGACGCACAGCGGCAGCACCAGGAGCTGTCGCAGCAGGCGGCCGCTGTCATCGGTAACCAGCGTCAGCTGGAGATGCAGCTGAACCGCCGTCTCGGAGAGATTGAGAAGCTCCAGGCGAACACCCGGCAGGCGCTCCAGCTGGCGGACAAGGCGCGCGGCGAGGGCGACGAGAAGAAGGCCCTCGAGTACGAGAACGCCGCCGAGGCTTTCGCTGCCCAGCTGGTCACCGCCGAGCAGTCCGTGGAGGACACCAAGCAGCTCCACGACCAGTCCCTCCAGCAGGCGGCCCAGGCCAAGCAGGCCGTCGAGCGTAACTCGATGGCACTGCAGCAGAAGGTCGCGGAGCGCACCAAGCTGCTCTCCCAGCTTGAGCAGGCCAAGATGCAGGAGAAGGTGTCCGAGTCCCTGCAGTCGATGAACTCCATCACCGCCGGCTCCAGCCCGAACCTGGATCAGGTGCGGGAGAAGATTGAGCGACGTTACGCCAACGCCCTCGGACAGGCCGAGTTGGCCGAGAACTCCGTTGAGGGTCGCATGGCGGAAGTTCAGCAGGCAGGTATCCAGATGGCGGGTCACTCCCGCCTCGAGCAGATCCGCCTCGAGATGCGGGGTACCCATGAGCTCTCCTCGCCGGAGGAAGAGAAGGCCATCGAGGGTGGCGCGACCAACGTCACCGATGACGCCGTGGCCCGCCGCATGCGCGAACTGCGCGGCGAGTAGTCTCCGCCCCCGCCGCGGATGGTGCTGCCACCGCGTATTTTCCCCCGATCGTGGACTCCACGGCCGGGGGTTTTCTTCTGAACGCCTGCAAGCCTTGACCGGAACAATGAGTTAAGGCTAACCTAACCATGTTTTGTTACCGGGGTCACCTCTCGCTTCTGCACAGCGCAGATCAAGGTGCCCGACACCACATGGAGGATTATCAGATGCGTTCTTTCACCCGCATGACCCTGGCAGCGATCGCTTCGGCGGGCGTGATCACCGGCCTGACCGCATGCGCGGACACCGGTTCGGAGGACTCCGCAGACACCACCGGGACGACCTCCGCCGCGTCCGATGACACCCTGGTGATCTATTCCGGCCGCGATGAGAACCTCATCGCGCCGCTCATCGAGCGGTTCGAGGAGGCCACCGGGATCCGGACCGAGGTGCGCTACGGCAGCACCGCGGAACAGGCCCAGCTGCTGATCACCGAGGGGTCCAACAGCCCGGCCGAGGTCTTCCTCTCCCAGGAGGCGGGCGCTCTGGGTCTGGTCGCACAGGAGGGCATGCTCGTGGAGCTGCCGGAAGAGGTCCTCGAGAAGGTGCCCGCCGCCTTCAGCTCCGATGACGGACAGTGGGTCGGCCTCACCGGCCGGGCACGCGTCGTGGCCTACGACGAGGAGACGGTGACCGAGGAGGAGGCTCCGGACACCCTGGCGGAGATGGTCGACCCGAAGTGGGCGGGGGAGATCGCCATCGCCCCCGGCAATGCCTCCTTCCTGTCCTTTGTCACCGCGATCCGTGTGACCGAAGGCGAGGAAGCCGCCCGCGACTTCCTGCAGAAGCTCAAGGACAACGACGTCCAGACCTACGAGAAGAACGGCGACATCCTCGAAGCCGTCAACACCGGCGAGGTCGAGATCGGCCTGATCAACCACTACTACTGGTACCAGTCCGCTGCGGAGGTGGGGGCCGACAACATGCGCGCCCAGCTCAAGTACGGCCAGCCGGGCGACCTCGCCGCGCTGATCAACGCCACCGGAGCAGGGGTGCTGAAGCAGGACACCCAGGATCCGCAGGCCATCGAGTTCATCGAGTACCTGCTCTCTGAGGAGGGGCAGGCGTATTTCGCTGAGGAGACCTTCGAGTATCCTCTGCTCAAGGGCGCTGAAGGCCCGGAGGGTGTGCCTGCGTTCGATGCCGGCGCGAATCCGGACTTCGACCTGTCGGACATGTCGTCCGTGGATGACACCGCCGCACTCATCGACGAGGTTGGCCTGAACATCACCTAGGGCCGACCCCGGGGCAGCGGGCCGACCCCACGTGCGCCTGGCCCGATCGACTCCCCGAACCCAGAAGGATCCGCCCGTGCGAAAGCCCTCACCTGCACTGGTGCTCACGGCGTTGCTGGCCGCTGCCGCGGTGGCAACCCCGCTCGCCTTCCTGTTCAGGGAGCTTCTCGACGCCCCGCCGGAGGCCGTCACGCGCGCCCTCGCCCGGCCCGGCACCTGGGTCCAGGTGGCCAACACCCTCAAGCTCACCCTGGCGGTCACCGCCACCACGCTGGTCCTCGGAGTGTCCACCGCGTTCGCCATCACGCGTCTGCGCCTGGGGGCAGAGCGGTTGTGGTGGCTGGTGGCGACCCTGCCACTGGCGGTGCCCTCCTACGTCGCGGGCATCGCCTGGGTTGACCTCACGCCCCTGCGCGGTTTCACCGGGGCGTGGCTGGTACTGGTCCTGGCCACGACGCCCTATGTCACTCTGCCCGCGGCGGCGGCGTTCCGTCGGGCAGACCGCTCCTACGAGCACGTGGCACGCACGCTCGGCTACGGCCCCGCCCGCAGTTTCGCGGCGATGACCCTGCCCCAGATCGCCCCGGCCGCCGGGGCGGGGGCACTGCTGGTGGCGCTCTACTGCATCGCCGAATTCGGCGTGGTCGCCATCATGCGCTACTCCACGCTCACCACCGCCGTGCAGCAGGCGTTCTCGGGAAGCTTCAACCGGTCGTTGGCCGTGGTGCTCTCGATCATTCTGGTGGCCATGGCCCTGGTCGCCGTGGTCGGCGAGAGGATCGTACGTCGACCCGTCCTCACCACACGCTCGGGGGATGACGCCAACTCACTCATCAGACTGCCCGGCTGGCTCCGTGCTGTCGTCAGCGCCATCCTGCTCGTGGTCTTCGCTGCAGCGGTCCTCCTCCCGCTGACGGCTTTCCTCCTGCGCCTGGGCCTCAGCGTGGCTGAGAACGAGGTTGAGTGGGCACGCATGATCCAGGCCGCCGGCACCACCGTCGCCCTCGGTTTCGGCGGGGCGCTGATCGCCACCGCGATGGCGTTGCCCATCAGCGTGCTCGCCGCCCGTCACCACGGCCGACTCGTGGGCGGCCTGGAGACCATCACGTTCCTGGGACACGGGCTCCCCGGCATCGCCATCGGCCTGTCCATGGTCTACCTTGCCCTGGCGGTTGCCCCGGGCCTCTACCAGACCACCACGTTGATGGTCATCGCCTACGGCATCATGTTCGTGCCCAAGGCCATGGGATCGGCCCGCTCAGCCATCGCCCAGGTACCCACGTCCTACGAGGACGTCGCCCGCACCCTCGGGCGCGGCCCCCGTCAGGTATGGGCCGAGGTGACCTCGAAAATCGCCTGGCCCGGCATCACCGCCGGTGCCCTCATCGTGGCGCTGACCATCATGAAGGAGCTTCCCGCCACACTCATGATGCGACCCATCGGCACCGATACCCTGGCGACCCGTCTGTGGCAGCTCACCGACATCAACGCCTTCGGGGCGGCCGCCCCCTACGCCCTGTTGCTCATCGCCGTGGCGACCATCCCCGCCCTGGCCCTGGCACGTTCCCCGGAAGGACATCGCCGATGACCCCCGCCCTCTCCATCACCGGACTCAGCGTGGCTTATGGCCATCGGGCGACGCCGGTGCTCCGGGACATCTCCCTGGACCTGCCCACCGGAGAACTCATGGCGGTACTCGGCCCCAGCGGCTGCGGGAAGACGACCCTGCTGCGCGTGATCGCCGGACTGCTGCCGGCCACGTCCGGCACCGTCGAACTGGCCGGCCGCGAGGTCACCACCCTCGCGCCCGAGAAGCGGCGTGTGGGTCTGGTTCCGCAGGAGGCCGCGTTGTTCCCCCACCTGAGCATCGCGGAGAACATCGCCTTCGGGATCAAGAGGACGCCTGCTGCCCGGCGCCGTGCCCGGGTGGCGGAGTTGATGGAGCTGGTGGACGTCACCGCTCTGGCGGACCGCAGGCCCTCCCAGGTCTCCGGTGGTCAGGCGCAACGTGTGGCGCTGGCGCGTGCGTTGGCGCCCTCCCCGGACCTGGTGCTTCTCGATGAACCTTTCTCCGCGCTCGACGCCGCCCTGCGCACCCGTCTGCGTCAGGATGTGGCGGCGATCCTCCGCGCGGCCGGAACCGCGGCGGTCATCGTCACCCACGACCAGGACGAGGCGTTGTCGATGGCGGACTTCGTCGCCGTCCTCCGCGCGGGGGAGGTCGCGCAGTCGGGCAGCCCGGGCGCGCTCTATGCCGAACCCGCTGATGCGTGGGTCGCAAACTTCCTGGGCAGCTGCGCGATCCTGGACGACGGCCGTGTGCTGCGCCCCGAGCAGATCCGTCTCACCGACGCAGCTGCCACGGACGTGCACAATGCGACGCTCTCCTTCGACGCGCAGGTCGTCCACGTTGAGTTCTTCGGCCATTCCACGCTCTATCAGCTGCGGCCCGGACGGGGTCTGAGACTGGCTCCGCAGGACACGCGGGCCGGGCTGATGTTCGCCCGGGAGCTGGGATCCCCGCGTTTCGTGTCGGGCCAGGAGGTGGTTGCCTCGGTGGCGGCCGAGCTTCCCTTCGTTCCCCTCGGGTAGCTGCGCGCCTCTACAGACGGGGTGAGCGCGGGGAAGAGGTCAGTCCGCGACACCCCGGGCGATGAGCGCCTCCGCCAGGAGCCGACCGCGTCGGATGGAGCGGATGAGAACGGGCGTGCCGAACGCGGTGATGGAGAAGCCCGCGCCCCTGGCCTTCCGCGCCGCCAACACCTCATTGACCGTGGCCAGCTGGAGGGGAATGAGACGGATGGTCAGCGAGACCGCCAGGGAGATGGTCTCCACCGGTAGCCCGAAGCGCCCGAAGGGGGACAGGCCCTTCTCGATGGCCGTCATGAGCTCAATGATCGTGGTGGTCAGGGTGAGCAGCGTCGCAGCCGCCACCGAGGCGAACAGCACGATGACGGTGGTCAGTGCGAAGGGGAGTCCGCGCTGCCACCACTGGAAGGCGCCGAGCACCAGCAGCACGGGCAGCACCGGAGAGGTCTGCCCGACGGCGATCCGCAGCGGCACGCGCGCGATGACGTAGCCCACCGCGACCAGTCCCAGCCACCCGGTGGCGACCAGGGGAGTCTCCACCACCAGGGTGGACGCCAGGATGAACCCGAGCAACGCCAGGAACTTCCCGCCGGCGGGGGCCCGGTGGATCAGGGTTCGGCCGGGCAGATGAACGCCGAGGGGGATGCTCCTCATGACAGCATCAGGGCCCGGTAGTGATCGCACACCTCGCGGGGCGCACCGTCGGCGATGACGTGACCATTGTCCAGGCAGATGACGCGGTCGAAGCCCTCGAGGATCTCCAGGTCGTGTGTGACCACGATGAGCTGCTGGTCCAGGAGGGCGAATTCGCGGGCGATCCGGGCCCGGTTGCGCAGGTCAAGCAGCGTGGTCGGTTCGTCGGCGATGATCAGCTCCGGCTCCATGACAAGCACCGCGGCGAGCGCGAGAAGCTGCTTCTGGCCACCGGAGAGGGTATGGGGGGAGGCGTCGGCGAAGGATGTGAGACCGAAACGGTCGAGGGCGGCGTCGATACGCGCGTCCCGTTCGGTGCGGGAGAGCTTCAGGCGACGGAGGGAGAAGGCGACGTCATCACGCACCTGGGGCATGACGATCTGGTTCTCGGCGTCGGAGAAGACGAAGCCGACCCGGCGGCGGATCTCCCGGCCGTGCCTGTCGACGTCCCTTCCGTCCACGCTCACCCGTCCGGCTGTGGGGGAGCCGAGGCCGTTGATGAGGCGGGCGAGGGTGGACTTGCCTGAGCCGTTGGAGCCGATGATGCCGATGCGGTGCTCGGTGAGCTTCAGGTTGATCTGGTCCAGTGTGGGCCACGCATCCCCGTCGAAGGTGACGGAGACGTCCTCGAAAATGATGTCCGGCATTATTTCCGGCGGGAGAGCAGGTCCGGGAAGGCGGCGTGGATGCCGAGGGCGATGACGACCATGACCGCGAACTTCGCCACGTCCGGGATGAGGAAGGCGCCCTGGGCGACGACGGCCTCGGTGAAGCTCATGCCGGCACGCCAGACCAGGCCGAGGGAGCCGGAGAGGTACTGCAGGAGCAGTCCGACGGCGGCGGCGACGGAGAACCATACGGCTTGAACCGCCCTGTTCCGGGCGGGTGCGCGGTAGGCGATCGCACCCGCGACGCCCGCGGACACGAGGTAGCCGACGAGGTAGCCGACGGTCGGGCCGGCGAGTGCGGCGAGGGTGGTGCGGCCCCCGGCGAGCACCGGCAGGCCGATGAGGCCGAGGAAGAGGAAGAGTGCAGCGGCCAGGAAACCGCGTCGGCCACCGAGCACCAGACCGGCGAGGACGATGGCCGCGTTCTGGAGCACGATCGGCACACCGGCCGCACCAATAGGGATGGAGACGAAGGCCAGCACGATGATCAGTGCGGCGAACACCGCGATGTAGGCCAGGTCCTGGACGCTGGTTCGCGAGGTGCGGGATGTGGTGGTCATGGGTGATCACATTATCATTGAACGGTGTTCAGTCTGGTGCGGGGGAGGCCTGTGGACAAGTGTCCCGGTAATATGCGGGCATGCGACTGACGGAATTCCATCAGCTCCTCGAGGACGAGTTCGGACGGCCCCAGGCACGTTTCCTCGTACATTCCCATGTCCTGGTCTCGAGCGGGCGCACGCCTGAGCAGCTCATCGACGACGGCGCTGACATGCGTAAAGTCTGGCTCGAGCTGTGTGACGACTTCGACGTTCCGGAGGATCGCCGACTGGGCAGGGACATGCCCGGCCAGTGACGTTGCCTTCGAACAGATGTGCGTGTATCTTCGAACTCGACGCACCTTGTGTCCCACCCTGTGGATACTGTGAGGCCAGAAATCGTGACGGAGGGTGACTCTCCGGCTGCCGGGAGCTTTATGCAGGTGGCCGGGGTCTAAGAGGGTGTGGACACTCTCACACACGAGCAACCTACCGACGTCACCACTGACCACCCAACAGAAGGAAACGCCACCATGGCAACCAAGAAGAAGGCCACCGCCGCCAAGGGCGATGACCGGCAGAAGGCTCTCGACGCCGCGCTGGCGATGATCGAGAAGGACTTCGGCAAGGGCGCCGTCATGCGCCTCGGCGACGAGAACCGCCCGCCGATCCAGGTCATCTCCTCGGGCAACACGGCGATTGACGTCGCCCTGGGCATCGGCGGCTTTCCCCGTGGCCGCGTCGTCGAGATCTACGGCCCGGAATCCTCCGGCAAGACGACCGTCGCGCTGCACGCCATCGCCCAGGCACAGAAGGCCGGCGGCATCGCCGCGTTCATCGACGCCGAACACGCCCTTGACCCCGACTACGCCAAGAAGCTCGGCGTGGACACCGACAACCTCCTGGTCTCCCAGCCGGACACCGGCGAGCAGGCACTGGAGATCGCCGACATGCTGGTGCGTTCCGGTGCCATCGACATCCTCGTCATCGACTCCGTCGCGGCGCTGACCCCGAAGGCCGAGATCGAGGGCGAGATGGGTGACAGCCACGTCGGCCTGCAGGCCCGCCTGATGAGCCAGGCGCTGCGCAAGATGACCGGTGCGCTGCACACGTCGAACACCACCGCCATCTTCATCAACCAGCTGCGCGAGAAGATCGGTGTCATGTTCGGCTCCCCGGAGACCACCACCGGCGGAAAGGCGCTGAAGTTCTACTCCTCGATCCGCCTGGACGTGCGTCGTATCCAGACGCTCAAGGACGGCCAGGACGCCATCGGTAACCGCACCCGCGTCAAGGTCGTCAAGAACAAGGTCTCCCCGCCGTTCAAGATCGCCGAGTTCGACATCATGTACGGCGAAGGCATCTCCCGCGAGTCCTCCATCATCGACATGGGAGTGGAGAACGGCATCGTGAAGAAGTCCGGTTCCTGGTTCACCTACGAGGGCGACCAGCTCGGCCAGGGCAAGGAGAAGGCCCGTCTGCTGCTCAAGGAGACCCCGGAGCTTTCCGATGAGATCGAGCGGAAGATCTTCGCCAAGCTCGGCATCGGCCCGGAGGCCGCCAACGCCGCGAACGCTCTCAGTGATGATCCGGTCGATATGGTGCCCAACGTCGACTTCGAGGATGACGAAGAGGACGAGGCCGACGTCGCGGCAGGCGCCGCCGAGTAGAGGGTGCCATGACCAGCCAGGAGGAGAAGATCGCCCGTCTGAAACGGGCGATAGCCGAGTTCACCCCGGGGCAGTTCGACCAGGAGGCGGAGAAGACCAAGGCAACCGTGCGCAAGCGCGCGCTCGGGCTCCTCGACGCCCGTGCCCGCTCCCGGCATGAGCTCCGCGGCCGACTCCTCGACGCCGAGTTCGACCCGGTGGTCGTGGAGGACGTCCTCGACGACCTGGCTGCCGTCAACCTGATCAACGACGCCGACTTCGCCCACGAATGGGTCCGGCAGCGTCACGCACGCCGCGGTAAGTCCACCCGGGTGCTGGATCAGGAGCTGCGCGACAAGGGGGTCGACGCAGCCACCCGTGCCGTTGCCCTCGATCAGATCGACGCCGCCGACGAGGAGACCACCGCCCGGGCCCTCGCGGAGAAGAAGGCCCGGACCATCCGGGAGGTTCCGGCGGACCGGGCAGACACCGACAAGGCGCTGCGGCGCATCGTCGGGGTGCTGGCACGTCGGGGCTTCCCCCAGTCCATGAGTCTGCGTATCGCCCGCGAGGCGCTGGATGCGCGCACCGCGGAGCTCGGCAGATAGCCCGCGCGGCAAGCAGGCGATGAACAGGACCGCCGCACCCGGAAAGGTGCGGCGGTCCTGTTGTGGGCGGGGCCTACTGGCCCGGGTTCTTGATCTCGACGTAATCAGGGTCGTGCCAGTCGACGTTGACGTTGTCCTTGGTGTCCAGACCCTGGTCCGCGTGCTCCGGGACCTTCGCCAGGATGTTGCGACGGGCGCGGCCGGCACGCAGCTGGCGTTCGATGCGCTGCGCCAGGGAGGTCAGTGCCCAGTTGATGAGGATCATGATGATCGCGACGACCGTCAGCGAGGCCAGGAAGTTCTGGTTGACCGACGCGGACTGGATGCCGGAGCGGACGACCTCGACGTAGCCGATCTGGTAGCCGAGCGCGGAATCCTTCAGCGCGATGACCATCTGGGCGATCAGGGCCGGGAGCATGGCGGCGACGGCCTGCGGCAGGAGGATCGACCACATGGTCTGCCGGTGAGAGAGCCCCAGGGCGCGTGCCGCCTCAGTCTGTCCCTTGGGCAGGGATTTGATGCCGGAGCGCAGGATCTCGGCGATGACTGAGCCGTTGTACATGGTCAGGCCGAAGACCACCGCAGCGAAGGCGAGCTGCCTCGGCGGCACCATGTTGTACACGGCGAAGAGCTGGTACGCGAAGATCATCAGCAGCAGCACCGGGATGGCGCGGAAGAACTCGACGATCACGGCACAGATCCAGCGCAACCACGCCTGCTCGGACAGTCGCCCCAGACCCAGCAGGACACCGAGGACCATCGCCAGGATGATGGAGACGAACGCCGATCTCAGGGTTCCCCACAGGCCGGGCAGGATGTAGGTCTGCCAGGTCTGGGAGTCGGTGAACGGGGTCCACTTCGCGGCCTCGAGCTGGCCGTTGTTGTTCAGGGTCCACATCACCCAGCCGACGATGAGCACAGTGACTGCCGCAGCGAGGATGGTGAAGAGGGTGTTGGCGCGGCGGCCGCGGGGACCGGGGGCGTCATAAAGCACTGTGGCGCGTACGGACATTATTTCCTCACCGCCATGCGGTTGGCCAGCTGGCCGAGGGCCAGGCCGGTGGGCAGGGTCAGGATGATGAAGCCCAGGGCGAAGATGGCGAACACCACGAACAGCATGTTGGCGTGGTTCTCGATGGTGGACTTCATCAGCAGGGAGGCCTCGGCGACGCCGATCGCGGAGGCGATGGTGGTGTTCTTCGTCAGGGCGATGAGGGTGTTGCCCAGGGGCACGATCGCGGCGCGCACGGCCTGGGGGAAGACAATGTTGCCGAAGGTCTGACTGAAGGTCAGGCCCAGGGAACGCGCGGCCTCCGCCTGCCCGAAATGCACGGTGTTGATGCCCGAGCGCAGGGACTCCGACACGAATGCCGAGGTGTAGAGCACGAAACCGAGCACCGCGAGGCGGAAGTTGTTGTCCACCAGGAAGGTGGAAGATGATCGGTCGGCCAATTCCAGACCGAGGTTCTGGTACAGGCCGAAGGAACAGAAGATGATGATCAGGGTCAGCGGGGTGTTTCGCACCGTGTTGATGTAGAACGTGGCGATGCCCCGCATGATGCCGACCGGCGAGACCCTCATGGCGGTGAGGATGGTGCCCAGGATCATGGAGCCGATCGCGGAGTAGATCGTCAGCTGAATGGTCAGCCAGAAGGCCGGCCACAGCCGGGGACCGAGGTCGGCCCAGAGTGTGCTCATGGGGTCTCTCCCTGTCCGCCGATTATTCGCTGATGAAGGACAGGTCGCCCGGAGTGCCCGGGGCGACGGCCTCGTCGCCACCGAGGTTCTTCTGCAGCAGGGTGGCGAACTCGCCCGACTCATGCAGCTGGTTCAGGGCCGCGTTGATGGCGTCGGTACCCTCGGCGTCGTCCTTGGCCAGGCCGATGCCGTAGTACTCGTTGGTGAAGGGCTCACCGTCGCGTTCCATCTCGATGACCTTGAACTGGCCCGGTGCCTGCGCGGAATAGCCGAGGAGGATGGTGGCGTCGGTGGTCATCGCGTCGATGTTGCCCTGACGCAGCGCCTCGACGCAGGAGGAGTAGGTGTCGTATTCCTGGAGCTGGACACTCGGCAGGGCATCCTTGACCTTCTGCGCCGGGGTGGAGCCGGTGACGGAGCAGAGGATCTTGCCGTCGAGGCTGGCCAGGTCGGTGACCTCTGTCTCGTCCTCCCGAACGAGGAGTGCCTGGTGGGTGACCAGGTAGGGGCCGCCGAAGTTGACGGACTCGGAACGGCCCTTGTTGATGGAGTAGGTCGCGGCGATGAGGTCGACCTCGCCGTTCTGGATGAGGGTCTCACGCTGGGCGGAGGGGGTCTCGCGCCAGGAGATCGTGGGCTGCTCCCAGCCGTTCTCCTCCGCGATCTGGTTGACCACGTACTCGGCGATGTCCACGTCCAGGCCGGACATGGAGCCGTCCGGGTTGCGCAGGCCCAGGCCCGGCTGGTCGTACTTGGTGCCGATGGTCACGTCGCCGGACTCGATGGCGGCGAGCATGCTGTCGCCGCCCGAGGAGCCACCGCAGGCGGCGAGGGTCACGCCCGCGAGGACGACCGTGGAGGTGATCGCGGACAGTCGGAGAATGTTGCGTTTCATTGTGTTTTGTTTCCTTTGGAGTAGAGGTTCTAGTGGGAGAGGATCTTGCCCAGGAAGTCCTTGGCGCGGTCCGTCTTCGGGTTGCTGAAGAACTCGTCGGGGGTGGAGTCCTCGACGATCGCCCCGTCAGCCATGAACAGGACACGGTCGGCGGCCTTCCGGGCGAACCCCATCTCGTGGGTGACCACCACCATCGTCATGCCTTCCTTGGCCAGGGCGGACATGACGTCCAGGACCTCGTTGACCATCTCGGGGTCGAGGGCGGAGGTCGGCTCGTCGAAGAGCATGACCTTCGGGCTCATGGCCAACGCCCGCGCAATGGCCACGCGCTGCTGCTGGCCGCCGGAAAGCTGCGCGGGGTATTTCTCCGCCTGGTTGGCGATGCCCACCCGTTCCAGCAGCTCCATGGCCCGCTTCTCGGCCTCGGCCTTCTTCATCTTGCGCACCTTCATCGGACCGAGGGCGACATTGTTCTTGATGGTCAGGTGAGGAAAGAGGTTGAAGGACTGGAACACCATGCCGACATCGGCACGGAGTCTGGCCAGCTCGCGGCCCTCCTCGGGCAGGAGGATGCCGTCGATCTCAATGGTGCCTTCTTCGATGGTCTCGAGGCGGTTGATGGTGCGGCACAGCGTGGATTTGCCGGATCCGGACGGGCCTAGCACCACAACGACCTGGCCCCGGGGCACCTCAAGGTTGATGTCCTTGAGCGCCTGGAAGTCATCGAAGTACTTCTGCACGTCCTGCATCCGGATCATGGGCGTGTTCCGGGGAACGCGATCCGACTCGGGTGTGGTCTGGGTCATATGTTGATCTTAGGCACAGCCAAGGTGAACTGATGTGACTTTCGGTCACATTTCTGAGACGACGCACGGCCTGTCAGGCACGACGTCGTTTCCGCCCTGAACGCCACCGGGGCAGGCGCGGCCGAGGCGGGAGTTGGGTCACCGAGCAGGGGAAAGCTACAATGACGACCCGTGAACACCCCCGTGGAGACCCCCGTGACCGCCCCCGCGAAAACCTATGAGGTCCGCACCTTCGGCTGCCAGATGAACGTGCACGATTCCGAGCGACTGTCCGGACTGCTCGAGGAGGCCGGATACTCGGCCGTGCCGAAGGATGTGGACGCTGACCTGGTTGTCTTCAACACCTGCGCGGTGCGGGAGAACGCCGACGAGAAGCTCTACGGCACCCTCGGAAACCTCAAGGCCACCAAGGACAGGCATCCGGGCATGCAGATCGCCGTCGGCGGCTGCCTGGCGCAGAAGGACCGCGACACCGTCGTATCCCGGGCCCCGTGGGTGGACGTGGTTTTCGGCACACACAACATCGGCTCGTTGCCGACCCTGCTCGAGCGTGCCCGCCACAACGAGTCCGCCCAGGTGGAGATCGTCGAGGCCCTCGAGGCCTTCCCGTCGGTGCTGCCCGCCAAACGTGAATCGGCCTACGCCGGCTGGGTCTCCGTCTCCGTGGGCTGCAACAACACCTGCACCTTCTGTATCGTCCCCAGCCTGCGCGGCAAGGAGATCGACCGGCGTCCCGGCGACATTCTCGCGGAGGTGCAGGCGCTCGTCGATCAGGGCGTGACCGAGGTGACCCTGCTGGGCCAGAACGTCAACGCCTACGGCGTGAACTTCGCTGACCCGGACCTGGGGCGGGACCGTTCGGCTTTCTCGAAGCTGCTCCGTGCCTGCGGCAGGATCGAGGGCCTGGAGCGCCTGCGCTTCACCTCGCCGCATCCGGCCGAGTTCACCTCCGACGTCATCGACGCCATGGCGGAAACCCCCGTCGTCTGCCCGCAGCTGCACATGCCGCTGCAGTCGGGCTCGGACAAGGTGCTCAAGGAGATGCGCCGTTCCTACCGTTCGACGAAGTTCCTCGCCATCCTCGACGAGGTCCGGGCGAAGATCCCCCATGCCTCCATCACCACCGACCTCATCGTCGGTTTCCCCGGCGAGACCGAGGAGGACTTCCAGGCCACCCTGGACGTGGTGGAGAAGGCCCGCTTCACCTCCGCCTACACCTTCCAGTATTCACCGCGTCCCGGCACCCCGGCCGCCGGGTACGACAACCAGGTGCCCAAGGAGGTCGTCCAGGAGCGTTTCGAGCGACTCGTCGCCCTGCAGGATCGCATCGCGGAGGTGGAGAACGCCGCTCTCGTGGGCACCGGGGTGGAACTGCTCGTCCAGGCGGAGGGGCGCAAGAAGACCGGCCGCATGACCGGCCGCGCCCGCGACGGCCGCCTCGTGCACTTCCGTCCGGAAGGCGCGGTCGACCGGGACATCCGCCCCGGTGACGTGGTCACCACCACGATCACCGATTCCGCCCCGTACTTCCTGCTTGCCGACGCCCCCGTCACCTCCCACCGCCGCACCCTCGCCGGCGACATGTCCGCCGCGGGCCGGGTCCCCACAACCGAACCCATCGGCGTCGGCCTCGGCCTGCCGGGATTCGGTGCTCCCGCCGCGGCACCCGCCACGGCCGACTCCTGCGGCTGCTGACCTGTCCCGCATCAGGGGTAATGTGGGACCCGTCGCCCGAAACCTCTGAGGAGAAACCACCACCGTGAGTGAACCCACCAGCACCGACCTCGCCCTCCGGGAGCGGCGCGCAGCCACCCACCTGGTCCTGGGCAGGCAGCTCTGGCTGTTCGTCGCAGCTCTCGTCATCTACGTGGTCTCGCTTTTCCTGCCCCAGGCCGGCGAGGTCCGCGGCTTCGAGGTCCTTCTCCAGCTCGAGCCGGCGCAGGAGGCGGGGATCAAGATCACCGAGTACGTTTACGCCCTCCTGATCTTCCTCGGTGTCGGTGTGCTCACCCCGCTGCTGCTGATCACCCGACGCAGCGCCGTCGCGGCGATGGCCTGGATGCTCACCACCGTCGGCCTGGCTTATTCCATCTTCGCCATCTGGCTGCGCCAGACCCGTAGCAGTGCCGACGACGGGGTCGAGATGAACATCGGCTTCTGGCTCTCGGTCCTCGCGGTGACGTTGGCGTTCTTCGGGTTCGCCTTCGTGGTCATGCGCCGGAGCCCCGAGCAGGCAGAGATCGCCCAGGCCCGCGCGGAGTCCGACAACCTCGATGAGGTGGGGCGCCTGCAGCAGAACGCCAACGTCGCGGTGGAGAGCAATCCGCTGCTCATCGACGACCGCCGCGCCCGGGCCACCGAACGCCACCGGCCGAAGCAGGACTAGAGCCTCAGCTGCCAGCCTGATCCGCCGCTGACCACGCGCCAGCCCAGCTGCCGGTTGATCTCGATCATCCAGGGGTTCCCGGTGGCGTTCGAGGTGTAGACACGACGCACGCCGGGCAGCGCGCGGGCCGCCTGCCGCAGGACCTCACGCTTGAGGTTGAGGCCGTGGCCCCTGCCCCGGGCCTGCGGCGCAACGATGGTGATGCCCTGCTCGGCCACCTCCGGTTCCGAACCCGGGAAGCGGGTGATCTCGCTGATTCCGATCACGCCCTCCCCGTCCGAGAGCACCACGCTGACCATCTCCCGGTTGGTGTCGACCACCCGCTGGGCGGCGGCACTCAGGCGCCCCGGGGTCCAGTCGACGGGGTCGGCGTCCAGTCCGCCGGTGGGCACGTCGATGGAGGCCTGCCGGTAGAGGGCTATGACGCCGTCGACGAGCGGGGAAGGGAAGGCGAGGTTGCGGACCACATCGACGCGGACGGACGGCGGCCACGTCGGCTCCGGCACCCCCACTGACACGAACCCCTGAATTTCGCTCAGGCCGAGCTCATAGCCGCGGCCCCGGAGAAGAGCTGCCCAGTCGCCGCTTCCGGGCGCCTCCTCGGCGGAGTGCAGCAGCCAGGTCTGCACGACCGACCGGCCCAACCGCGCGGCGATGGCCTCGGCCTCCGCGTACAGCAGTCCGAGCACCTCGCGGCCCTCCGGTTCCAGGGGCTCGCCGGGGAGGGGGAGATGGGCGGCGTCGAGAATGATCTCCGCGTCCACGACGTGGGTGTCCTCGAGCAGGGGAGTGCTCACCAGGAGGTACCCCGCGTAGTCCTCCTCCGGATCCAGCTCCAGAGCGTAGGCGAGGGTGTCGTATTCGACGGAGCCGCGCAGGCGGTGCTGGACGCGCTCGACCGAGGTGGAGGAGGCCGAGTCACCGGTCACCTCCTGGGCGGCGAGGTTGGCCAGGAAGACCAGGTTACGGACGTCATCGGCCGGTTCCGTCCCCGGAACCGGCCGATCGAGTGCCACAAACCGCAACTAGAGGTCCTCCACTGCCTTGGCGGCGGTGTCTGCCCACTCCTGCCACTGTGCGGCCTGCTCGCGCAGCTTCGTGGCCTTCTTGGCGTTGCCCTTGGCCTCGGCTGCCTCAGCCTGGGCGGTGAACTCCTCCACCTTGGCCAGGAACTGGTTGGCGCGGGCCTGGGCCTCCGGGTCGGTGCGACGCCACTGGGACTCCTCGGCATCCGAGACACGCTTCTCGAACACCGCGATCTTGTCCTCGTACTCCCGCACCTGGCCGCGCGGGACGTAGCCGATCTCCTCCCACTTCTCCTGCAGCTCACGCAGCTTGGCGCGGGCGGTGTCGAGACCCTTGGCGGGGTCAATCTGGGAGTCGTAGGCGGCGATGAGCTCGTCCTTCGCCGTGGCGTTGGCGACGAACTCCTTGTCGCGCTCGCTGTTGACGGCGTTGCGGGCGTTGAAGAAGTGGTCCTGCGCGCCACGGAAGGCGTCCCACAGCTTGTCGTCGACCTCACGCGGGGCGCGGCCGGCGGCCTTCCACTCCTTCATCAGGTCGCGGAAGGCGTTGGCCGTCTCGTTCCAGTCGGTGGATTCCTTGAGGGCCTCAGCGCGCTCGACCAGTGCCTCCTTGGCGCGACGGGCGGTGGCGCGGTCCCGGTCCAGATCCGCGAAGTGGGAACCACGGCGACGGTTGAAGGCGTCGCGCGCGCGGGAGTAGCGCTTCCACAGGGTGTCATCGGTCTTGCGGTCGATCCCGCGGATGGTCTTCCACTCCTCGAGGATGTCGCGCATACGGTCGCCGACGACCTTCCAGTCGGTGGAGTTCTCGGCGAGCTCCTCCGCCTCACCCGCCAGTGCCTCCTTGCGGGCGATGGCCTGCTCACGACGCTTCGCCCGCTCAGCCTTGGCCTGCTCGCCAGCGGCTTCGGAATGTTCCATGATGGAGGCCAGTCGCCTGTCCAACGCCTCGAGGTCGCCGATGACGGAGGCCTTCGGCAGGGTCCCGCGCAACTGGGAGGCGGTCTCCTGGATGGAGTTCGCGTCGTCCGGGTGAGCGGCGAGACGGGTCTCCAGCAGCTCGACCTCGGTGGCCAGGTCATCGAAGCGGGTGCCGTAGTGGGCGAGTCCCTCCTCCGGGGTGCCTGCCTGCCAGGATCCGATCTCGCGTTCCCCGTCAGCGGTCCTGACGAACACCGTTCCGTCGGCGTCGATGCGGCCCCACTTGGCCGGATCGTTCTTCATCGGCCGGGCGACAGAGGGGATTGCCGGTCGCGGGGAGGGAGTGGGTCGGGATCCGACACCCGGGAGGGGACCCGGCTTCGGTCCCGGACGCGGGCCTGGTGTCGGGGAAGGCGTCGGGGAAGGCGTCGGGAAATTTGTCATGTCGGGGTCCTCTACTGGTCGTCATGCCGCGCGACACGGCTGCCACTTGTGCTCCACCAAACATACAGCGCACGGTTCGGGAGTGTCAGCAGGAGTCGGTAGGATGTCCCGGGTGAGCACCAACCTTGTCGTGATGCCCGCCGGACCGGCGCTGGTCCGCGCGCTCGCCCCCGCCGACGCAGCCGGTCGGCGCATCGCCACCAGCATCCTGTCGCTCGTCGACGCCGCCGGAACCCGCCCCATCCACCTGGTCGGTTCACGTTCCGCCCGCTGGGAGACGGATCTCGAGGGATCTTTCGGTGCCTGGGGTGCACCCCAGGTGACGGTCGGTGCCGGACGATTCCTGCCGGAGCTGGTGCAGCGGCACGTCCTGGGGGAGAGATCCTCGCGTATCGAGGACGTACGGGGGTCCCTGGGGGTGCCCGACCCGTCGGTGTTGACGCTGGTGGCGCTCGACGGCAGCGCGGGCCTGACTGCCCGGGCACCCCTGACCCTGCTGGATCGCGGCGCGGAGGCGGACCGGTGGTGCCGGGACATGTTGTCCGGCGGGCAGGTGGCCGACCCTGGGTTCCTGAGCGAGGCGGGGGTACTGGAACCTGAACTGTGGCTCCAGCTCGCGGCCCTGACACCACGTCGGGCAGCGCTGGTGGAGGCGGACACCTCCCACGGAGTCGGAAGGTATGTCGCGGCATGGGAGATCTGATCCGCCCGATCGCGGTGGTCGGACCAACCGCCTCCGGCAAATCCGCACTCGGCCTGCGCCTGGCCCATGAGCTGGGCGGTGAGGTGGTCAACGTCGACTCCATGCAGCTGTACCGGGGCATGGACATCGGCACCGCGAAGCTGACCCCGGAGGAGCGGGAGGGCATTCCCCACCATCAGCTGGACATCCTCGACGTCACCGCGACAGCGTCGGTGGCCCGCTACCAGGCCGATGCCGTCGCCGACGTCGAGGACATCATGTCCCGGGGCCGGGTGCCCATCCTCGTCGGCGGGTCGATGCTCTACGTCCAGTCGCTTGTCGACGACTGGCAGTTCCCACCCACCGATCCAGCCGTCCGCGCGCATTGGGAGGCGCGGCTGGCGGACATCGGTGTGGATGCCCTCCACTCGGAACTGGCCGCCGTGGACCCTGCCGCGGCCGTGATCATCGAGGACAAGGATCCGCGCCGCACAGTCCGCGCCCTCGAGGTCATCGAGCTGACGGGCAGACCCTTCACCGCCTCCCAGCCCCCGAAGAACGCTTCCCCGCGCTGGGACACCCGGATCCTGGGGTTACGCACCGACGCTGACTGGCTCAACCCGCGCATCGACCTGCGTACCCGCCAGATGTTTGAGCGGGGGTTCGTCGAGGAGGTCGACCGCCTGGTCACCGGGCACGGGCTGAGCGCCGATTCCACTGCCGGCCGCGCCATCGGCTACGCGCAGGTCCTGGCCGCCCGGGCCGGGGAACTGACCTGGGCGGAGGCGGTGGAGCGCACCATCACCGGCACCCGCCGCTACGTGCGCCGTCAGCGTTCCTGGTTCAACCGGGATCCCCGCATCACCTGGCTTGATGCGGCAGCGGATCCGGCTGATCGGGCGCTAGACTTTCTCGGGTGAACTCCATCGCCTTCGCCAAAGGTCACGGCACCGAGAATGACTTTCTCATCCTGCCCGGCAGCTTTGATCCCACCCCCGCCCAGGTCCGCGCCCTGTGCGACCGGCGTGCCGGTCTGGGCGCGGACGGGGTGCTGCGCGTCGACCGGCGCGACGGACGATGGTTCATGGACTACCGCAACGCGGACGGCTCGATCGCGGAGATGTGCGGCAACGGTGTGCGCGTCTTCGCCCACTGGCTGCGCTCCCGCGGCCTGGTCGACGAGGATCACTTCACCGTGGGCACCCGGGCAGGGGACAGGCAGGTGGTCGTGGAAGGGTGGACCGCCACGGCGGCGAGCGTCACCGTGGACATGGGGCCGGCCGAGGTGACCGGCGTGTCCACCGCCCACCTGGCCTCCCTGCAGGTCGCCGGTCTGGGAGTGAACATGGGCAACCCTCACCTGGCGTGCGTTCTGCCCGGCCTGGACGCCGCCAGGCTTCAAGCACTGGACCTGGGGGAGCCGGACTTCGACCGTGACTTCTTCCCCGACGGGGTGAATGTGGAGATCATCACCCCGCTCGTTGACGGCCACGTGCACATGCGTGTCCACGAACGCGGGGTGGGGGAGACCCGTTCGTGTGGCACGGGTACCGTCGCCGCGGCACGGGCGGCCCTGGCAGACGCCGGTCTGGCGGAGGGAACGGTGACGGTCCACATCCCCGGCGGTGAGGTCGTGGTGGAGATACTCAACGGTGCCTCCACCTTGACCGGTCCCTCGCGGATCATCGCCACGGGCGAGGTGGATCTGCAGGGTCTGTCCGGCCGGGAAGGCTAGGGTGTGTCTCCTAAATAGGTTGGTCGGCGGGGTGATGCTGGATCGGTGAGTGAGACTAAGAGTCGGTTTCGCGTTCTGACCGACCAGCAGTGGGAGACGGTCGCGCGCCTTCTACCCAGCAGCAACGGCCGGCCGGGTCGGCCCTTCCGCAACAGTGGGCTGGTCGTCGAGGGCATCATCTACCGCTACCGCACCGGAATCCCGTGGCGGGATCTGCTCCATGACGAGTTCGGGCCCTGGCAGACGGTCTGGAAGCGGCACCGCAGGTACTCAGCCGACGGCACCTGGGATGCGGTCCTGACCTATCTGCTGACTGTCTGCTGACTGTGGCCGACGCGGAGGGAAAAATCGACTGGGACGTCTCCGTCGACGCCTCGATCACCCGGTCTGAACAGGACACAGGGGGCACGGTCGAATCACCAGAATCCCCCCCGCTGGCGCTGACTGAACCGGCAGGTCACGGCATCGGCCGGTCGCGTGGCGGACTGTCGAGCAAGATTCATGCCGGCGTGGACGGGCATGGTCGTCCGTTGTCTGTGGTGGTCATCGGCGGGCGGCGCAATGACGGGGTGATGCTTCAGACCGTGCTCGACGACATTCATGTTCCCTGCCGTGGGCCGGGTCGTGCCAGGTCGCGCCCAGATGCGGTCCTGATCGAGTATTCGTAGGTGTGAAGGCCACCCAAAGGTGTGGTTGGGGGCCAGCGATATTGCCTGCGGGGGCCGGCAGCCGTCGTGATCTGTGTGTGATCGGGGCCACCGGCGTCCGCAGGCAATATCGCTGGCCCCCGAGCGCACCACGAGTAGCCCCGAAGCCTACGAATGCACCGTCAGTGTGCTAGCCCCCGGGCATACGACCGGTGGACCCCAGTGAAGCGATTATTCACTGGTCGACCGTCGCTACGCGACGACGGTGATCCGACGTCATCTGCGCGAGCAGGGGATCGTCGTGGCCAGTCAACGTAAAGGCAGCAAGGGTGGTCGCCCGCCCGCCTTTGACGCGCAGGCCTACAAGAGCCGCAACGTTGTGGAGCGGGCGTTTGCTCTGGCCAAGCAGTGGCGGGGTTTGGCCACCCGCTACGACAAACTCGCCGTGGTCTACCGTGGGGCCGTCGTCCTCTGTGCCGTGATCTCCTGGCTCAGGGTTTCAGGAGACATGCCCTAGTAGTCCGGTCCCAGCCGCTGTGCGGATTGGCGGGCGGCAATCCAGGCCTCGCGAATTCCCAGGGCACGGGCATCGGTCACCTTGAGGAGAGTCTCCAGCTGCGGGATATCCAGATCACCCTTGGTCAGCCGGGCGTCGATGCGGTTGAGGAAGCGTTTGGCGGTGGCGTACTCGTGATGGAACCCCGAGATGTCGGGATCGGCGCAGTCGAAGTCGAGCAGCGCCGGCCGGGTGAGCGTGCGGTCCGCCATGTGCTGGGCGTCAGGGGATGTGGAGAAGGCGTCGAACTCGTCGATGACGTCCTGGATGTCCTCCGCGGACAGGGCGATCGAGGAGCGCAGCGCGGTGGTTTCCGATTCATCGGGGCGTTTACCCACCACCAGGATCGCGATGGCAGCGATCGGCACGATGAGCAGGAGTCCCTGCAGTCGGAGGCTGGCCAGGATGATGAGGCTGCTGATCACCATGATCAGCAGGATCAGTATCCGTCGGTTCGGCTCCGACGGCATCATCCGGTCAGGCATGTCGGGTCCTCAGTGGCCGCCGCAGGCGCAGCCGCCGCCGCAACCGCCGCAACCGCCGTCCGACATCGGGGACAGTACTGAGGCGGTGAGCATCGCGGTGCCGGCGATGACGGAGTTCTTCTGGGGCAGCTCCGGGGCGTCGACAAGGCAGACGTCGAAGGGGAAGGCGCCGTCTACCGTGGCGTGGATGAAACGCTGGCCGGTGAGCTGGTTGTGGCGGTACTCGGCCTCCAGGACGCGGGCGGAGAAGGTGGCCGAGGCGTCGGGCGCGGACGCGCCGGAACCGGCGGCAACGACCTGGGCGCCCTCGGAGACCAGCAGGCCGAGGATCTCACCTGTGGCGGCCTCGTAGGCCTCCGGGGACTCGTAGGTCCGGGCGTCGAGGGCGAGGGCCGTGACACCCACCTGCTGCCACGTCTGAGTCGGCTGATCGACGAGCAGCGGACCCTGTGCGAGGTTGCAGGTGATGGAGGTCAGTACGGTGCCGTTGGGATCGACGATCTCGCAGAAGGCGAGGACGTCATTGACCATGCTGATGTGGGCGAAAGTCTGGGTGATCGACTCGAAACCGGCGAAAGTGGCGAAAGGCTCCACGGCCAGGATGTTGATCTGGGCGCCTGAGGCGTCCGTGTACTGGATCAGTTGTCCGCCCCGGATCTCGCCGGCGACGACCAGCTGGTTGGTGGCGATGGCCGCTTCCACGGCGTCCTGCCAACGGTCAAATCCCAGGCCGATGCTCTTCAGGTCGGTGCTCATGGTTGACCAGTCTAGCCCCTCGCGTGGGAGGGGAGAATTCTCCTTGATCGGGCCTGGCGGGAAGGAGCCGGGAGGTGGTGGCGCAGGCACTTGACAGGGCATGGGACAATGGTTGTCAATGACTGATGTTTCTGAGCACGACCATGATGATCTGCTGGCCCGCGCCTTCCGCGACAATGAGCCGCAGCCGCCCACGCCGGAGGACCCCGGCACTGATCTGTCCGGCCTGATCACCCCGACCACCGGTGAGCTGGATCTGGCGGAGCGTAACCGTGCCCGCCGGGGCAGCAGCAGCACCGAAATCAGGGCCTCCGACACCGAGGACATCACCGAGGTCGAGTACCGCAAGCTCCGTCTGGAGCAGGTCATCCTGGTGGGAGTCTGGACGGAGGGTTCTGCGGCGGAGGTCGAGGCCAACATGGCCGAGCTCGCCGCACTGGCGGAAACCGCCGGCGCCGAGGTCCTGGAGACGCTCTTCCAGCGTCGGGACAAACCGGACCCGGGCACCTACATCGGCTCAGGCAAGGTCCAGGAGCTCAAGGACATCATCGCCGCCACCGACGCCGACACCGTCATCTGCGACGGTGAGCTCTCACCTGGTCAGCTCGTCGCACTCGAGACTGCACTGAACACCAAGGTCATCGACCGCACCATGCTCATCCTCGACATCTTCGCCCAGCACGCGAAGTCGAAGGAGGGCAAGGCGCAGGTGTCGCTGGCGCAGATGGAGTACCTCTACTCGCGCGTGCGTGGTTGGGGCGGCAACCTCTCGCGCCAGGCCGGCGGTCGCGCCGGATCGAACGGTGGCGTGGGCCTGCGTGGTCCGGGTGAGACCCGTATCGAAGCTGACCGTCGCCGCCTGCGCACCGACATGGCCAAGCTCCGACGCGAGCTCTCGGGCATGAAGATGGCGCGAGAGATCAAACGGCATCGCCGCCAGTCGTCGACGATCCCGCAGATCGCCATCGCCGGATACACCAACGCCGGCAAGTCCTCGCTGATCAACGCGCTCACGGGCGCGGGCGTGCTGGTGGAGGACGCGCTGTTCGCCACCCTGGATCCCACGACCCGTCGCGCGGAGCTCGCCGACGGCCGCGCCGTGGTCTTCACCGACACCGTCGGATTCGTCCGTCACCTGCCGACCCAGCTCATCGAGGCCTTTAAATCGACCCTCGAGGAAGTGCTCGCGGCGGACCTGGTACTGCACGTCGTCGACGGCTCCGACCCGTTCCCCCTCAAGCAGATCGAGGCCGTGAACAAGGTCATCTATGACATCGTCAAGAAGAGCGGCGAAGAGGCCCCGCCGGAATTGATCGTGGTGAACAAGATCGACCGGGCCGACCCACTGGTGCTGGCCGAGCTGCGTCACGCCGTAGACGACGCCGTGTACGTCTCAGCGGTCACCGGCGAGGGCATCCCAGAACTCGAGGCGCGCATCGAGCTGTTCCTGAACTCCCTCGACGACCACCTCGTCCTGCTGTTGCCCTTCACCCGCGGTGACGTCATCTCCCGACTCCACGAGTACGGCACCGTCCGTTCCGAGGAGTACACGGAGCACGGCACGCTCATCGACGTCCGCCTGCCCAGGTCCCTCGCGACCGAGCTCGCGGAATTCGCGGTGGAACCGGAATCGGACGGCGCTCCCGAAGCCTCCTGAGCGCTGCAGTCCCTCCCGGGGGTTAGTGTTGATCCGTGATAACCAAGACCTCCAGTGAGTCCCGCGGCCGTTTCGGCTGGACTGTTCATGGCGACGGCAGGAAGATCCAACCCGGCGCGGTCGTCGCGCCCGACGAGCGGTTGAGCTGGCCGCGCACCATCGGCATCGGTATGCAGCACGTGGTGGCCATGTTCGGTGCCACTCTGCTGGTGCCCACCCTCACCGGTTTCCCGGTGAACACCACCCTCCTGTTCTCCGGTATCGGCACGATGCTCTTCCTGCTGATCACCCGCAACCGACTGCCCAGCTACCTGGGCTCCTCCTTCGCCTTCATCGCCCCCCTGATGGCCAGCCAGCAGCACGGCATGGGGGCGCAGCTCGGTGGCGTGCTGGTCGCAGGTCTGGTGCTCGTCACAGTGGGCTTCATCGTCCGGGCCGCCGGTCGGCGCGTGCTGGATGCCGTCATGCCGCCCGCCGTCACCGGCGCGATCGTCGCGTTGATCGGCCTGAACCTGGCGCCCGTGGCCACGGGCAACTTCCAGGCCCAGCCCCTGGTGGCCACCGTGACGCTGGCCGCCATCGTGCTGGCCACCGTCGCGGGCCGTGGCATGGTGGCCCGCCTGGGCATCCTCATCGGCGTGGTCATCGGCTGGGTGTTCGCAGCCGTCACTGGCAACCTCGCGGAGGGTTCGGGGGACGCCATCGCGCAGGCCGCCTGGTTCGGCGTGCCGGGGTTCCATGCGCCGGAGTTCAAGCTCTCCGCCATCCTGGTGACCCTGCCGGTGATCATCGTCCTGATCGCGGAGAACGTGGGCCACGTCAAGGCGGTCAGTGAGATGACGGGCCGCAATCTCGATGACCTGGCCGGTGACGCTCTGGTCGCTGACGGCCTGGCCACCACCCTCGCCGGATCCTTCGGCGGTTCGGGTACCACCACCTACGCGGAGAACATCGGCGTCATGGCAGCCACCCGCGTGTACTCGACGGCCGCGTACTGGGTCGCGGCGCTGACGGCGGTCGCGCTGGCGTTCGTCCCGAAGTTCGGGGCGCTCATCTTCACCATCCCCTCCGGTGTGCTCGGCGGGGCGACGATCGTGCTCTACGGGCTCATCGGAATGCTGGGTGTGCGCATCTGGCAGGACAACAACGTCAACTTCAACAACCCCGTCAACCTCACGGCGGCAGCGGTGGCGCTCATCGCGGGCGTGGGCAACCTGACCCTCACGGTCTTCGGTGTGGAGCTCGAGGGCATCGCCTGGGGCTCCGCCGGCATTCTCGTCGCCTACCCGGTGCTGAAGAAGCTCTACACGTCGGTCGGTGAAGGGAAAGCCGCGACGTTCTAGGCTGGGGGCATGACCCGCGAACGCATCATCACAGTCCCCGCCCACACACTCGTGGCCAGCCGTGAGACGATCCCCGCCGACAACATGCAGGGGTACTTCGACCGCGCCTTCACCCGTTCGATCGAGGCGATCCAGTCCGTCGGCGCCAGCCCCGCCGGCCCGGCCCGTGCCTACTATTTTTCCCCGCTCACCGACGTCGTGGATCTCGCAGGCGGTTTCCCCCTCGCGGAGGAGTACGTCGAGGCCGTGGAGGCGGCGTTTCCCGACCTGGTCCATCGGATCCCGGAGTTCCGTGTGATCACCGGACGCCACCGTGGCCCCTACGACCAGTTGGGTGTCACCTGGCAGGAACTCATCGAGCACATCCGGGACCTCGGACAGCAGACGGGCCCGGTGTTCTGGGAGGAGTACATCACCATGCCCACCCCGGACGCCGACCCGGCCGACATGATCACCGATCTCTACGCCACTCTCGTCTGACCCGCCCGACGACAGGACACGCCGCCCACCGGTGTCGGTGGGCGGCGTTTTTCCGGGGTGTGGCTAAGCGTCGAGGTCGGACTCGATGAGCGCGGCGATCTTCTCCACGGCCTCGGCGTTGGTCGAGGTGATGGTGACCCGGTCACCCTTCTCGGCGCCGAGGGCCATGATCATGAGGGAGGATGCGGCGTCAGCCTCCTCGCCGTCCTCGTCACCGACCAGGGTGAGGATGATCTCGTCGTCGTATTCTGCGGCTGCGTCGGCGACGACGGCGGCGGGACGGGCGTGGAGACCGACTGCGGAGCCGACGGTGACGGTGGTGGAGGCCATGGGGTGTGGTCCTTTCGTTAGGGGGTGATCAAGGCCAGCTTAGGCATTGACTGTGGCGGCCGCCATGGCCTGGGTGGCCTTGTTCGGCCAGAACTGCTTGAGTGCCACGACGGTGGCGGCGGAGATGATGGTGCCGACGATGATCGCCAGGAGGAAGCCCCACCACGGGTCGATGGCGAAGAGCACGAACACACCGCCGTGGGGAGCGCGGGAGCCGACTCCCAGGCCCATGGAGATCGCGCCGGTGACGGCGCCGCCGGCCATCATGGACGGGATGACGCGGAAAGGATCGGCCGCGGCGAAGGGAATGGCACCCTCGGAGATGAAGGACAGGCCGAGCAGCCAGGCGGATTTGCCGTTCTCCTGCTCCGCCGGAGTGAACAGGCTCTCCCGGGCGAGGGTGGCCAGGGACATCGCGATGGGCGGGACCATGCCGGCGGCCATGACGGCGGCCATGATCTGCATGGAGGCCTCATCGCCGGTGGACAGGCCCGCGGTGGCGAAGAGGTACGCCGCCTTGTTCACCGGGCCACCGAGGTCGAAGCACATCATCAGGCCGAGGATGATGCCGAGCACGACCGCCGAGGAGCCGGACAGGGACGAGAGCCAGTCGGTCAGCCCGGTCATGATTCCCTCGAGGGGGCGGCCGAGCAGGAGGAACATCGTCAGGCCCACGATCAGCGAGGTCAGCAGCGGGATGATCACCACGGGCATGAGCGAGGCCAGGATCCGCGGGACCTTCCAGTTGCCGATCCACAGGGCGACCAGTCCGGCGAGGATGCCGGTGACCAGACCGCCGATGAAGCCCGCACCGATGAGGACCGAGATCGCACCTCCCACGAAGCCGGGGGCGATGCCCGGTCGACCTGCCAGGGCGTAGGCGGTGTAGCCGGACAGCGCGGCGACGATGAAGCCCATCGCCATCTGACCCGTGGCGAACAGCACCGCGCCCAGGTAAAGGGCGAGGCCGGAGCGGTCGAAGGTCACGGTGGCGCCGTCGACCAGCACGTCGTTGCCGGGGAGGTTCGTCAGTGAGTGCTGGAGGGTGATGGCCTGCCAGCCGTTGGCCATGTCGTAGCCGCCGACCAGGAAGCCGAGTGCCAGGAGGAGGCCACCGGCGGCGACGAACGGGATCATGTAGGAGACGCCGGTCATCACGGCCTGCTGGATGCGGCGCGCCCAGCTCAGTTGTGAGGTGTTCTCGGTGCTCGCGGCAGTGACGGGTCCTGCCGTCACGCGTCGTGCGTCGGGGTTGCCGGCCGCAGCGACGGCCTCGTCGATCATCTTGGCGGGCTCGTTGATGGCACGCTTGACGGGGGATTCGATGACGGGTTTGCCGGCGAAGCGTTCCTTGTCCCGCACCCCGACGTCGGTGGCGAAGATGACGGCGTCGGCGGCCGTGATCAGGGCCGGATCCAGCGCCTGGGTGGAGGATGAGCCCTGGGTTTCGACGACCAGGTCGACGTCGTCACGCGACTGCGCGTTCAGCGTCAGCGCATCCGCGGCCATGTAGGTGTGCGCGATGCCGGTCGGGCAGGCGGTCACCGCGACGATCCGGGTGACCTTCTTGCCCGGTGTCGGCGTCGGCGTCGCCGCAGGCTGCTCGGCCTGCTTCTCGACGCCCGCATCGCCCACCACCTCAGTCACCGCGGCGACGATGTCCTCGGCGGTGCCGGCGGCACGGAGCCGGTCGATGAAGTCGCCGCGCACGAGCGCGCGGGCGAGCTTCGACAGGATCTTCAGATGCGCCTTGCCGCCTCCCGCGGGAGCGGCGATGAGGAACACGAGATCGGAATCTCCGTCCGGGCCACCGAAGTTCACCGGCCGGGACAGGCGCGCGAACGCCAGGGTTGGTTCGCTGACGGTCTCGGAACGACAGTGGGGGATGGCGACCCTGCCCGGGACGCCGGTGGGGTTCTGTGCCTCGCGGGTGAGGGCGTCGCCCGCAAGCAGGGACGCGGAGCCGGCGCGGCCGGCGGCGTGGACGAGACCGGCGAGCGCGTTGATGACGTCGGTGGTGGTGGATCCGAAGTCTGTGTCCAGACGGACCAGATCGGTGGTGATGATGGACATGGATTACCTCAGCGTCTTAGAGGGCACGCACGTGCGTGTCGGTGAGATTCAGCTGTGCAGGGGACGGAATGGTGGTGCCGGGCAGGCCGGTGGCGGCGGTGCCGTAGGCGACGGCACGGGCGAGGCAGTCGGCGGGACCGCCTCCCTCGGCCCGGGCGATGAGATAGCCGGCGAGCGAACTGTCACCCGCGCCGACCGTGGACATGACCTCCACCGGCGGCGGGGTGGCAAACCAGGCGCCCCTGCGGGTGACCAGCGCCGCCCCGGCCGCACCCAGGGTGACCAGCACCTCGTTGACGCCCCGCTCGATGACCAGGCGGGCGGCGGTGACGACCTCGTCGAAATCGCCGACCGCAGCGGCCGCTTCCAACGCCTCGCCGTCGCGGTCCGTCAGCTGCCCGAGTTCCAGGCCGTTCGGCTTGATGAGGGTGGGGGCCGCCGTCTCCAGGCCGCGTCCGAGCGCGCGGATCGCCTCATCGGAGGTGTCGACGGCGACGGGCAGCTGCGGGTGGGTGGCCCGGACCGTGGCGATGAGCGAGGTGTACCAGTCGAGGGGCACGCCCGGCGGCAGAGATCCGGCCATGACCAGCCACGAGGAGTTCGCGGCGAGTTGGGTCACCGCCTGCTCGATGGAGCGGCGGGCCGTGGCGTCGATGGTCGCGCCGGGGCCGTTGATCTTGGTGGTCGTGCCGTCGGGCTCGGTGATCGTGGCGTTGATCCGTACACCCTCGTCCACCGGTATGGCATGGAAGGGGATGCCGGTCTGCCGTGTCAGCGCCACGAAGGGGTCGTTGGTGTCGGCGGGGAAGACCGCCAGCGTGTGCTTCTCGGCGAGCAGCATCGCGTGCGAGACGTTGACGCCCTTGCCGCCGGCTACCTGGGTGATCGAGGTGGGGCGTTGGACGTGTCCGCGACGCAGTTCCGAGTCCAGCTGCATGGTGGCATCGATGCTGGGGTTCGGTGTCAAGGTGAGTATCACTGTCGGCTCCCTGTCCGGTCGGGAAATTCTGGAAACGGGGACGGGGTGGAATAAACTTCCGTCGCCGCTCTACGTGGTGTGGCCTGACGGCCGAATATTGTCTTGAGCTGGCCCAATCGTATGATGTGAGGTCTGGGTTCCGGGCGACTCCACCGCAGGGCGGGCAGTCCGTTATGCAAATGATGAACTAGGTCACATTTCATGTGGGGTTGTGACGTAAGTATTGTCCGTTTGTGCCCGGTTGTCAAGGGGTGGCGGTGTCCGATTGATTGCGAAACGGTGGATTCTATGATGTTCTGGAGATCACAGCCACCCTCATCCTGTGAGACAGGAGACAAATATCATGGATGATGTCCGAAACCCCTCAGGTGCAACAGCCATAAAAGGTACCGGTGTCGTCGCCGGTGTCGCCTACGCCCCGGTGGTGTGGGTCCGGCCGCGCCCGGCCCTGCCCGAGGCCGGCGCAACACTCACCGAGGACGCCCGGGAACCTGAGTTTGAACGCTTCAGTGCCGCGGCAGACACCGTCGCGGAGCGTCTGGCGGACCGGGCCGCAACCGTCGAGGGCGTCGCCGCCGACGTGCTCACCGCCACCGTCGGCATGGTCAGGGACCGGGGCTGGCGCCGCACGGTGAAGAAGAACATCTCCGCCGGGCACCCGGCCGAGTACGCCACCGTTGCCGCCACCCAGAAGTTCGTCGGCATGTTCGAGGCCGCGGGGGGTGTCATGGCCGAGCGGACCACCGACCTCAAGGACATCCGCGACCGCGTCATCGCCGAGCTGCGTGGGGAACCGGAGCCCGGCCTGCCCGATGTCGAGGGTGAAGGCGTTCTCTTCGCCGACGATCTCTCACCCGCGGACACGGCCACCCTGGACCCCGCCCACATCATCGCGCTGGTCACCGAACTCGGCGGACCCACGAGCCATACCGCGATCATCGCCCGTCAGCTCAACCTGCCCTGCATCGTGGCCACGGGCGAAGGGCTGCGCCAGATACCTGCAGGTGAGTTCGTGCTTGTCGACGGCGCCCTGGGCACCGTCACCCGCAACGCCGAAGAGGCGTCCGCCCGCGCCACCGTCCTCGAATTCCGCGAGCGAGCGGCGGTCATCGCCCAGTGGCGGGGCCCCGCCCGGACCACGGACGGCCACCGCGTGCAGTTGCTGGCCAACGTCGCAGACGGCAACGCCGCCCGCATCGCAGCCGGTACCCAGGCCGAGGGCATCGGCCTGTACCGGACCGAGATGAGCTTCCTCTCCACGTCCACGGAACCCACGGTGGAGGAGCAGGCGGCGGTCTACCGCAAGGTGTTCGACGCCTTTCCCGCGTCCAAGGTTGTCATCCGCACCCTCGACGCAGGATCCGACAAGCCCATCGCCTTCGCGAACATGGCGCAGGAGGAGAACCCCGCACTCGGAGTGCGTGGCCTGCGCATCGCCCTGGGCAACGAGGGGCTGCTCACCCGCCAGCTCGACGCCATCGCGCTGGCCGCCGAGGGGCGGGGGGAGAATGCCCCCACCTGGGTCATGGCCCCCATGGTGGCCACTGAATCGGAGGCCGGATGGTTTGCCGGACTCTGCCGCGACCGGGGCCTGACCCCGGGCGCGATGATCGAGGTCCCTGCGGCCGCGTTGATGTCCGACAAACTCATGCCGCACCTGGACTTCGTCTCCATCGGTACCAATGACCTCACCCAGTACACGATGGCCGCCGATCGTCTGTCCCCCCAGCTGGCGTACCTGACGGATCCTTGGCAACCGGCGGTGTTGCGACTGGTGAAGGAAACCTGTCGGGTCGGGGAGGATACGGGAACCCCCGTCGGTGTCTGCGGCGAGGCCGCCGCTGATCCGCTGCTCGCGTGCGTGCTCACAGGTCTGGGCGTGACCTCGCTGTCTGCGGCATCGACCGCCCTGGCCGGGGTCGGTGCCCAGCTGTCCTCCGTGGATCTGGCCACCTGCCGGGAAGTCGCCGAGGCTGTTCTCGACACCTCCGGGGCTGCCGCCGCACGCGAAGTCGCCCGTCAGATGCTCCTGGGCTGACCTGCTCCCGGAGAGACGCGGGGTCAGTCGCCCGCGATCACAACCTCGATCTCGCGCTCCCGCAGTGCCGACAGGAAGGACTCGGGGGCCGCGGAATCGGTGATAACCACGTCAATGTCGTCGATGCCGGCGAAACTGACCAGGTAGTCGGTGCCCAGCTTGGTGGAGTCGCAGAGGACAACCACCTTGTGGGCGTTGGTCACCATGGCGGATTTGATCGCAGCCTCCTGGGAGTCCGCCGTGGAAAGCCCGTGATCGAGGGTGAGTGCGTTGGTGCCGATGAACGCGACGTCCGCCCGCATGAGCGCCAGGGTGCGAAGGGCGGTGTCACCCACGACCGCCTGCGTGATGGCGCGCACCGAACCTCCGAGAAGCTGAACCTCCCGGAGCCCCTTGTTGGCCAGGTTCAGGGAGATCGGCAGGCTGTTGGTCACGATGGACCACTGTTCGGCGTTCGGCTGCTCGGCGATGAGCTCCGCCAGCGTGCCGATGGTGGAACCCGAGTCCAGGAAGAGCCCGCCGCGGGGCTCCGGAAGATAGCGCAGTGCCGCCCGCGCGATGGCTGATTTGGCGGTGGGGGCGGAACGGAAACGCGCGTCGAGGGAGAACTCTGCCGTCTGAAAAGTCTGGCTGGCCACGGCGCCACCGTGAACCCGGTGCACCACGCCCTCCCTGTCGAGCACGGCGAGATCCCGACGAATGGTCTCCGCTGTGACATCAAACCGGTTCGCCAGCTCGGTGACGTTGACCCGACCCTCAACAGCGGTGAGGGAGGCGATCTGTCTGCGACGCTCCTCTGCGTACATGGGTTCTCCTCTGTCGCCTCACGGACGGAATCGGACAAAAATGGATGTCTGTTTCCGCCATTGTTCCAAAATAAAAGGCCGCAGGGAAGAGAATGGGGATTAGCCAGTACAAATAGGTGCGAACCGGAGGACATCAAGCGAAAGGCGGTCGGCCGGGCCTGTCATCAAACCGGGCCCGTTCCCGTGGGTTGATGTGGAATTCTGTGCCGTCAATTGTCTGACTGGGCGGGGCGAACGTCTCTAGAGCTTCCGGAACACGGAGACGATCTTCCCCATGATTTCCGCCTTGTCGCCGGGGATCGGGGAGAAATCCTCGTTGTGCGGCAGCAGCCAGACCCCGGTGGAATCCTTGTGGAACTCCTTCGCAGTCGCCTCTCCGTCGATCAGGGCGGCGACGAACTCGCCCTTCTCCGCGACCGGCTGGGAACGGATGACGACCCAGTCGCCGTCGAGAATGCCGGCGTTCTTCATCGACTCACCCACGATCTGCAGCATGAACAGCTCACCGTCACCCACCAGGTCGGCCGGCAGCGGATAGTAGTCCTCGACCTCCTGCTCGGCGAGAATCGGTGAACCTGCGGCGATGCGGCCGAGCACCGGAATGAAGTTCGCGGCGCTGGCATCCTCCGGGGCCGTCGAAGTCTTGGCCACGACGCGCCGCCCAGGCTTCTTGGCGGTGTCGGTCGACGTCAGGGTACGCACGTCCACCGCACGCGGCTTGTTCGGGTCGCGACGGAGAAAACCCTTCTTCTCCAGCTGATTCAGCTGGTACGCGACCGAGGAGGTGGACTGCAGTCCCGCTGCGTCACCGATCTCCCGGATGCTCGGCGGATAGCCCCGCAGCACGACGGCATCCCGGATGACCTCAAGAATCCGTCGCTGACGATCGGAAAGTGTGGAGGGGTCCGGCTTGCCGGAGGGGGTCAGTTTGGCGGGGGCGCTCTTGCGGGTCATCGTCCTTCTCGTTCCTGGGGTGGTGGCGGTGCGTGCCGTATCGAATCGTCGGGGCGGCTCAGCGGCGTTCCGGTGGTCGTTGTTCGAATGGCGTGTCGTCCGCATGCCATTCACCTGTTACATGTTTAGCACGATCTGGTACGGATGTTCGACTGATGTGCGGGTTCTGTGGACAAAATTTCGAACGGGTGCTTTAATCGAACACATCAGCTAGTTAGAACACCTGAACGGTAGCACTGTTCGAGGGTGTTGACCAGTCTCGATATCCTCACAGCAGACAACGAAAGGACTTCGCCGTGATCACCTTCCTGCATCGTCCATGCCCAGGTGGCAGCGTCCATACTTCCGTACATGACTCCGTCCGCCCGGCCGCTGTGTGGGAGCCGTCGAGCTTCCACAGGTCCCCTTCCTGTGGCCGGGGTGTTCGAACTCTGGTGCCCGCAAATCGAACACAGGGCCTACCTGGCGCCGATCCTCTGCCGCGGGACGCAGGTGAGGGACATTCCAGCCGCTGGCGGGAGACCGGCCTGACGTATCTGCTCGGCGCACTTTTCGGTCTGGTGGTGGTCAGTGCCTCCTTCCGGGGTGCCGGGGATGAAGGCGTAACCGGATCTACGGTGTATCCCGCGGGCAACCAGACGCAGTCGAGCGACGAGGCGCGTTAGGGGAAATCTTCCCGGGGAGTAGGATCGGTGCCACCATCCGGTCCACCGGTTTCCTCCCAGAAAGGCACTGGAGACACGCTGTGTACTGCCCGTTCTGCCATCACGATCACTCCCGTGTCATTGACTCGCGCATTATCGACGCCGGAGCCGCCATCCGTCGCCGGCGTGAGTGCACCAAATGCAACGGACGTTTCACCACGATTGAGAAGGCCGTTCTCCTGGTGATCAAGCGCAACGGCGTCACGGAGCCGTTCAGTCGCGACAAGGTTGTCCTGGGTGTCCGCCGCGCCTGCCAGGGCCGCGATGTCTCCGATGATGCGCTCAAGCGTCTCGCGCAGGAAGTGGAGGAGAGGGTTCGTTCTCAGGGTGGCTCCCAGGTGAATGCGAACGACATCGGACTTGCCATCCTCGAACCGCTACGCGCTCTTGATGAGGTCGCCTACCTGCGCTTCGCGTCCGTGTACAAGTCCTTCGAGTCGGCCGAGGACTTCGAGTCGGAGATCCGGCTCATGCGCCGCCGGGCTCGGGAGGAAGAAGCGGCGGCCGAGTCCCTCGAGGGCTGGCCCGGGGCCTAGCGGAGCTTGTCCACGGCCTTCTGGATACGGCGCAGGGAGATCGGCCGCGCGGTGCCCAGGCGCTGGGCGAACAGGCTCACCCGAAGTTCCTCGATCATCCAGCGGATGTCCTTGACCTCGCGGGTCTTCTCCCGACCTTTCGGCAGCCTGGCGAGCCGGAGGTTGAGGTAGGACTGGGCCTCCTCGACCTCATCCTGACGGTCTACGTCTTTGTCCGGGTCCTGTGCCATCTCCTCGAGACGGACTCGCATCGCCTGCAGGTAGCGGGGGAGGTGACGAAGCTGGGCGGATCCGTGCAGGGTGACGGCATTCCTGGGCACCAGGAACTCCAGCTGTGCCTTCATGTCGTCGATGGCCTCGCCGCTCCAGCGCGCGAGTTCTTCGGCGACGGACTGGTATTCGATGAGCGCGGGAGCAAGCGCCACCACGGTGCGTCGGACAGTGCCTGAGACCTCGGGGGAAACCTTCTTCCTCAGTTCCTCGAACTCCTCCGGGGAACGTACCGGACCGCCGTGCGCAATCATGAGGTCCCGGATGGCGGCCACCCGCGCATCCTCGATCAGTCCTGCGGCGCCGCCGTGCGGGTAGTTGTCCACCGCCACCCGCTGCTGCAGGGGAAGTCCCTTGGTCATCTGGTTGGCGTTGACGGAGATCTCGCGGAGCAGGAGCGTCAGCGTCGCGGTCATCATGGAGGCCTCGGCTGCGGCCCTGGTCGGGTGCACGCGGATCTCCACGCCGCCCGGGGTGGCCACGAGCGCGGGGTAGGCGGTGATCTCGTGGCCGTCGACGACCGTCTGCACCTCTTCGGCGACGGTACCCAGGGTGTCGGACGTCCACTCCGACACCGCCTTGGACTCACTGGTGCGCGACACCCTGCTCACCGATGCTCTGATGGAGCCGGCGTTGCGCTCGATGAGTGCACCGAGATCCTTGTCGGCGTCGATGACCTTGCCCCGTTTGTCCACGGCTCCGAAGGTCATCTTCAGGTGGGCGGGGACGGCGGAGGGGCGGAAATCCTCGGCCGTGATCTGTCGCCCGCCGAGCGAACGCAGGATCTCGGCGAACTGCTCGACCAGCGGCCCCGCGTAGGGGCGCAGTCGGGGCAGCGCCCGGGCGGCGTAGTCCGGTGCGGGCACGACCGTCTTGCGCAGCTCCTTCGGCAGGGTTCGGATGAGCTCGGTGAGCAGTTCCTCGCGAAGCCCCGGTACGAGCCAGTCGAAGCCTTCCCGGTCCATGCCGGCCAGCAGAGGAATGGGGACCAGGATGGTCACGCCGTCCTGCGGGTGACCGGGTTCGAAACGGTACTCCAGGTCGTAGTCGATGCTGCCCTTGCGCCACTTGTCGGGGAAGGCGGCCTCGGTGATCTCCTCGGCGTCGACACCCAGCAGCGTGTCAGGGTCGAAGTCGAGCAGGTGCGGGTTGGTCTGGCGTTCCTTCTTCCACCAGGCGTCGAAGTGCCGGCCCGTGGTGATGGTCTGGGGCAGGCGGGAGTCGTAGAAATCGAAGAGGGTGTCCTCGTCGACTATGAGACCGCGACGACGGGCCTTCTCCTCGATTTCGGCGGCGGCCTCAAGTTTCTCCACGTTGGAGTGGAAGAAGGTGTGGTGGGTGGTCCAGTCGCCCTCGATGAGGGCATGCCGGATGAACATGTCCCGCGCGGCCTCGGGATCGACATGGTGGTAGGCGACCACCCGGTCGGCGATGATGGTCAGGCCGTACAGGGTGGACTTCTGGTGGGCGATGCCGGAGGCACGCTTGCGGGACCAGCTGGGTTCGGAATGCTGGTGCTTGAGCAGGGGGCCCGCTAGCTTCTCCACCCAGGCGGGTTCGATCTTCGCCACGTCGCGTGCCCACAGCCGGGAGGTCTCCACGAGTTCGCCGGCCATGAGGAACTCCGGTGGCTTCTTGGCCAGGGAGGAGCCGGGAAAGATCATGAAACGGGTGCCGCGGGCGCCCTTGAATTCGCGGGTGTTGCCGTCGCGGGCGCCGATGTGGGAGAGGAGTCCCGAGAGCAGGGCCTGGTGGATGGCGTCGGGGCTGCGGTCGCCGGCGACGTCGTCACGCGAGGACCAGCCGAGCTGACGGGTGACCTCGCGCAGCTGACGGACCAGGTCGTACCACTCGCGGATGCGCATGTAGTGGAGGTACTCGTCCTTCATGCGGCGTCTGAACGCGTTGCCGGTCAGATCGTCGCGGGACTGGTTGATGTAGTCCCACAGCTTGAGAAAACTCAGGAAGTCGCTGGTGGCGTCCTTGAAACGGGCGTGCTTCTGGTCCGCCTGGGACTGCTGTTCCATGGGACGTTCGCGCACGTCCTGGATGGTCATGGCGGCGACGATGACGATCGCGGCGTCGAGTTCGCCGAGGCGGTTGGCCTCCACGAGCATGCGGGCCATGCGGGGATCGACGGGGATGCGGGCGATGTCGCGACCGGTCTGTGTGAGCACGGGCTGGCCCTCGCGCTCCTCGTCGGTGAGCGCGCCGAGTTCGTGCAGGAGCAGCAGTCCGTCGTGGATGGCGCGGTTCTCGGGCATCTGGAGGAAGGGGAACTCGGCGATGTCGCCGAGGCGCATCATCGTCATCTGCAGGATGACGCTGGCGAGGTTGGTGCGCAGGATCTCCGGGTCGGTGAACTCGGGCCGGGAGTTGAAGTCGTCCTCGGAGTAGAGACGGATGGCTATGCCGTCGGCCACACGGCCGCAGCGGCCTGAGCGCTGGTTGGCGCTGGCCTGCGAGACCGGCTCGATGGGCAGCCGCTGGACCTTGTTGCGTGTGGAGTAGCGCGAGATTCGCGCGGTACCCGTATCCACGACGTAGCGGATGCCCGGGACCGTCAGGGAGGTCTCGGCGATGTTGGTCGAGAGCACGATGCGTCGGCCGGAGTGCGGCTGGAACACCCGGTGCTGTTCCTGGTTTGACAGGCGACCGAACAACGGAGTGGCCTCCACGCCCTTCCATTTGCGGCCCTCGATGGCCTCCATCGCGTCGCGGATGTCCCGTTCGCCGGGGAAGAAGCAGAGGATGTCGCCGGGGCCTTCGAGCATGAGCTCCTCGCAGGCCTCGCAGAGCGCGTCGAGGGGGTCCTGGTCGATGACCTTGCCGTCGAGTTCGAACTCCATCGGCCGGTAGCGGATCTCCACCGGGAAGGTGCGGCCGGAGACCTCGATGATGGGCGCGGGCTTGCCGTCGGCGTCGGCGAAGTGCTCGGCGAAACGCTCCGGGTCAATCGTCGCGGAGGTGATGATCACCTTGAGATCGGGGCGTCTGGGCAGCAGTTGGCGCAGGTAACCCAGGAGGAAGTCGATGTTGAGGGAGCGTTCGTGGGCCTCGTCGATGATGAGGGTGTCGTACTTGTTGAGGAAGCGGTCGCGCTGCATCTCCGCGAGCAGGATGCCGTCGGTCATGAGTTTGACGGCGGAGGTGGGGGAGACACGGTCGTCGAAACGGATCGCGTAGCCGACGGTCCCGCCGATCTCCTGGCCGATCTCCTCGGCGATCCGCTCGGCGACCGTACGCGCGGCCAGACGGCGCGGCTGCGTGTGACCGATCAGACCGCGACGACCGCGGCCGAGGTCCAGGCAGATCTTCGGGATCTGCGTCGTCTTACCCGAACCCGTCTCACCGGCGATGATGACGACCTGGTTGTCCCGGATCGCCTCCGCGATGTCCTCGCGTCTGGCGGAAACCGGCAGCGACTCCGGGTACTCGATCGGGGGGATGCCGGCCTCGATCGACGCGACTTTTTCGGCGGCCCGTTCCATGTCCGCGGCGATCGCCGCCAAGGCCTGTGGGGTGCGGGCCTTGTGCAGGCGGCGACGGATGGAGCGTTCGTCGGACAGGGAGACGTCCGCGAGGCGCTCGAGGAGGGCGTCGCGGTTGACCGGGGCGTCAGAAGTATTACTCATGGCTGACGTTGAATCCTACCGGCTCATCACCGGTGGCCTATCGTTGGTCGCGTACCAGACCGCAAGTGCTCAGGAAGGCAGACACATGTCCACCCCCAATGACCCCTCCGAAGACCGGCCGCAAGGAAGGCAGGAGCACCCGGAGAACTTCGGTCTGCCGCAGTACCCGTCCTACCCCTCGACTCCGCACCCGGAGGACACCCCGGGTTACGGCGCCGGCTACGGCGGCTACGCCGGTTACGGCATCGGCGGGCAGCCCGCCTACGGACAGTCGCAGGGAACCGGCGTGGTTCAGCCGATGGAGGCGGTGAGCTGGGCCTTCTCCGTGGTGTTCCGCAACTGGAAGTTGTGGATTCTGGGGGCCCTGGCGCTGGGCGTCGTGGTGATGGCTGTGTCCGCCATCGTGGACATGGCCTTCGGGGGCCTCAACGGCGACGTCGGTCTCCAGAACGGATTCGGCTACCAGATCGCGCAGTTCGCCATGGGCCTGTTGACGGCGGCTCTGATGGTCTTCGTCTACCACGGCGCGCTCAGGCAGGTGGACAAGAAGAAGATCGGGCCCGGAGACTTCACCCACGACGTCAACTTCGGACCCGCGTTCGCACTGACCATTCTCCTGCAGGTCCTCTCCAGCCTGCTCTTCGCTGCCCTGGCCATCCCGCTCTTCCTGGCCGGCAACCCGATCGCGGACACCCAGATGGCCTCAGACGAAGAGATGCTGGCGGTGCTGGGCACCCTGTTCGCCGCTCTCGCCGTGGTGCTGGTGGTGGCCGTCCTGGTCTCGCCGCTGACGATGTTCATGGTGTGGTTCGTCATCGACCGTCGTGCCACTTTCCGTGGCGGGATCGTCGAGGGGTTCCGCCACGGTCTGCGCAACTACGGCCGGCTGCTCGCCTTCAACCTGGTCGCGGGCGTCATCGTGGGTATCTCGGCGATCATCACCCTGGGGCTGGCCATGGTCGTCCTCGGACCGGTTCTGCTGCTCGCACAGGCGATGATCTACCGCCAGGCCGCCGCAGGTCCGCTGCCGGAGCCGGTGCGCTAGCCGCCCGCCGACGGCGGCGGCCCCGCTACGCCGGGACGGACTCGCCGACGGCGCTGCGGAAGGCGCCGGTGGTCAGCCGGCCGAGGATACTGAACTCCTCGGCGCGTGAGCTGGAGCTGCGGTAGACGAGGCCGATGTCGCGCTGGGCGGTGACGTCGTCCCGGAAGGTGGCCATGGCCAGTCCGGGGCGCCGGCATTCTGTGCCCACGGCGGAGACGGGGACGAGGGTGGAACCCAGGCCGCCGACGACCAGTTGCATGATGGTGGTCAGCGAGGACGCCCGGGTCACGGAGTTGGTGGCCTCCGTGGGGTTGAGGTCGGCCTTCCGGCACAGGTCGATGATCTGGTCGTGGAGGCAGTGGCCGTCGTCGAGAAGCAGGAGATCCAGCTGGTCGAGGTCTGCGAGGCCGAGGTCCGTGCGGCCGGCGAGACGGTGGTTCTCGGGGACGACGACCGCGAAGTCCTCGGAGTAGAGGCGCACCTCGGTGACGCCGGTGGCCTCGGAGGGCAGTGCCATGACGGCGAGGTCGATCTGGCCGTCGCGGAGCATCTGCAGGAGGTGGCGGGTCTGGTCCTCGACGATGTGGGGCTCGAGCTGGGGGTACTGCTCATTGATGGAGGTGAGCAGCGCCGGGAGGATGTAGGGGGCGATGGTGGGGATGATGCCGATGGTCAGCGGGCCGATGAGAGTGCCGTGCGTGCCGCGCGAGTGGGCGAGGAAGGCGTCGGCGGCGTCGAGCGTGGCCTTGGCGTAGGGGAGCAGTTCTTCACCGGCGGGGGTGACGATGACCCGACGGGTCGAGCGTTCGATGAGCTGGATCGCCAGTCCCTGTTCCAGGGCGACGAGTGCCTGGGAGAGGGACGGCTGCGAGATACCCAACTTTGTCGCGGCGGTGCCGAAATGCTTGTTTTCGGCGATGGTGACGAAGGTCCGCAGCTGGGAAAGGGTGGGGCGGTACTCCTTATTGTTCATACCTATGACTCTACAACAACTGCTCAAGATTATTTATTGACGGCACCGAAATTGCCGTGCATAATGGTCCATGGCTTCGGAGAGTTCGATTAGTCGGACCATTCCGTGACGGCCGTCACACCATCTTTTTCTGAGGAGACATTCGCATGGCAATCATGACCGTTGGAGAGAAGTTCCCCGAGTTCGAGCTGACCGCCCTCAAGGGTGGCGACCTGCACGGCGTCAACGCCCAGCAGCCGGAGGACTACTTCGAGACCGTTTCCCTGGACACCTACGCGGGCAAGTGGAAGGTCGTCTTCTTCTACCCGAAGGACTTCACCTTCGTCTGCCCGACCGAGATCGCCGCCTTCGGCAAGCTCGACGAGGAGTTCCAGGACCGCGACACCCAGATCCTCGGCGGCTCCATCGACAATGAGTTCGCCCACTTCAACTGGCGTGCAACCCACCCGGAGCTGAAGGACGTCCCGTTCCCGATGTTCTCCGACATCAAGCACGAGCTCATCCGTGAGCTCGGCGTCGAGAACGCCAACGGTGTCGCTGACCGCGCGACCTTCATCATCGACCCGGACGGCATCATCCAGTTCGTCTCCGTCACCCCGGACGCCGTCGGCCGTAACGTCGACGAGGTCCTGCGTGTCCTCGACGCCCTGCAGTCGGAGGAGGTCTGCGCCTGCAACTGGCAGGCCAACGACCCGACCAAGAACATCGACAAGATGGCCGTCGTCCAGGAGGGCCTGAAGTAAAGCATGTCCATCGATAACCTGAAGAGCTCCCTCCCGGAGTACGCGAAGGACCAGAAGCTCAACCTGGGTTCCCTCACCCGGTCGACCGAGCTCAACGAGCAGCAGCTGTGGGGCACCCTTCTCGCCTCCGCCGCCGCCACCAAGAACGACACCGTGTTCGCCGAGATCTCCGAGGAGGCCAAGGAGCACCTCTCCGACGAGGCCTTCGAAGCGGCCCTCGGCTCCGCTACCGTCATGGCCATGAACAACGTGGCCTACCGTGCGAAGCACTTCCTCGGTGAGGACTACACCAACGTCAAGTTCGGCCTGCGGATGAACATCATCTCCAAGCCCGGCGTTGAGAAGGCTGATTTCGAGCTGTGGTCCCTGGCCGTCTCCACCATCAACGGCTGCGAGAACTGTGTCGTCGCCCACGACAAGACCGTCCGCGAGGAGGGTCTGACCAAGGAACAGGTCTGGGAAGCCGTCAAGGTCGCCGCGGTCGTCCAGGCAGTGGCCCAGTCCGTGCAGATCGAGGCCGCCCGCTAAGCTTTTGCTTATCGACGTCCGCTGATCCCAGCGACGCACAGCGCCGTCACCCTTCATGGGTGGCGGCGCTCTGCTTTTTTAAGGGATAGAATTCACTACATGCCCGAATAACCGAACACGGCCGATCAGGTCGGGGATGGGATGCAACGTGGATCTCTTTGAGTACCAGGCGCGTGAGCTCTTCGCCGCCCACCAGGTCCCGGTCCTGGCGGCCATGGTGGCCTCCACACCTGAGGAGGCCCGCGAGGCCGCCGCCCGGATCGGCGGGGTGACCGTGGTCAAGGCCCAGGTGAAGATCGGCGGCCGCGGCAAAGCAGGCGGCATCAGGGTGGTCACCACACCGGACGAGGCCTTCGACGCCGCGCGCGAGATCCTCGGCATGAATATCAGGGGCCACACGGTGGAGAAGGTCATGATCTCCCAGGGTGCCGACATCGCGCAGGAGTACTACTTCTCGGTGCTGCTCGACCGCGCGAACCGCTCCTACCTGGCGATGGCCTCGGTCGAGGGAGGGATGGACATCGAAGGGCTGGCGAAGGAGAAGCCCGAGGCGCTCGCCCGCGTCGAGATCGACCCTGTCACGGGCATCGACGAAGCCAAGGCTCGCGAGATCGTGGCGGCGGCGAACTTCCCCGGGGAGGTGGGGGAGAAGGTCGTTCCGGTCCTGCAGAAACTCTACGAGGTCTACCGCGACGAGGACGCCACGCTCGTGGAGGTCAACCCGCTGGTGCTCACCACGCAGGGCGAGATCATCGCGCTCGACGCCAAGATCACCCTTGACGACAACGCCGCCTTCCGGCACGAGAACCGCGCGGCGCTGTCCCAGGCCGCAGGCCACCTCGACCCGCTCGAGCGGAAGGCCAGGGAGAAGAACCTCAAGTACGTCACCCTCGAAGGCTCGGTCGGGATCATCGGCAACGGTGCGGGCCTGGTCATGTCGACGCTCGACGTGGTCGCGGCCGCCGGCGAACGACACGGCGGCCAGAAGCCCGCGAACTTCCTTGATATCGGCGGCGGTGCCTCGGCGGAGACCATGACAGCCAGCCTCGAGATCGTGCTCGCGGACGAGCAGGTCAGAAGCGTCCTGGTCAATGTCTTCGGGGGGATCACCGCCTGTGACGACGTCGCCCGGGGCATCGTCGGGGCGCTCGAGGAGCTGGGCGACGCCGCCACCAAGCCACTGGTCGTGCGTCTCGACGGCAACAACGTCGACGAGGGTCGCCGCATCCTCGCCGAGTACAACCACCCGCTCGTGACGGGCGTGTGGAACATGGACGAGGCCGCCGATAAGGCCGCCGAACTGGCCGCGGCCGTCGAGTAGAGAAAGCGCAGGACGAGACAATGTCGATTTTTCTCGACGAGAACTCCAGGATCATCGTTCAGGGCATCACGGGCAACGAGGGCCGTGAGCACACCACCCGCATGCTCGCCGCGGGGTCGAAGGTGGTCGGCGGCACGAACCCACGCAAGGCCGGGCAGACGATCACCCTGCATGACACCGAGCTGCCCGTCTTCGGTACCGTGGCCGAGGCCATGGCGGAAACCGGTGCGAACGTGTCGGTGATCTTCGTCCCCGCGCCCTTCGTGAAGGACGCCATCGTCGAGGCCATTGACGCGCAGATCCCGCTGGCCGTGGTCATCACGGAGGGCACCCCGGTCCGGGACTCCGCCGAGGCCCTCGCGCAGGCCAGGAAGGTCGGCGCGACACGGATCATCGGTCCGAACTGCCCCGGCATCATCACCCCGGGAGTCTCGCTGGCGGGCATCATCCCCGCCAACATCACCGGCACCGGCCCGGTCGGGCTGATCTCGAAATCCGGCACGCTGACCTACCAGATGATGTATGAGCTTTCCGACGTCGGCATCTCCACCGCCATCGGCATCGGCGGCGACCCCATCATCGGCACCGCGTTCATCGACGCCCTGACAGCCTTCGAGGCCGACCCCGACACCAGGGCGATCGTCATGATCGGTGAGATCGGGGGCGACGCCGAGGAGCGCGCCGCCGAGTTCATCAGGGCCAACGTGACCAAGCCCGTCGTCGGCTACGTCGCCGGCTTCACCGCACCCGAGGGCAAGACCATGGGCCACGCGGGTGCCATCGTCACCGGCTCGGTCGGCACCGCCCAGGCCAAGAAGGAGGCCCTCGAGGCCGCCGGCGTGCGTGTGGGCACCACCCCGACGGAGACGGCGAACATCATGCGGGAGATCGTGGCCGGGTTGTAGCGGGGAAGCTTCCGGGTCTACCGGTGCAGGACGTACCGGTCCAGCAGATAGGAGACGGCGATGCCCGCGGCAGTGGCGAAGGCCACCGCGGCCACACAGGTCAGCCGTGCGGATATCGGCCCGCCGACCGTGAGCACCATGGCGATCGCGGTGAGAGGAAGACGGTAGCCACCGGCGATACTGCCCGCGGCACCGGCTGCTGCCGCCAGCTCACCCGACACTCCCAGTATGGGGGCGAGTGCCCGACCGGACAGGTCCCCGATTGCCAGCAGCGGGACGAACAAACCGCCACAGCCTCCCGCCATCACCGCGGCCGTGGTGGCCAGGGCACGCAATACGACGACGGCCAGCAGTACCCAGAAGGTGGCCGAGGATGATTCCGCCCACGTCACCGCCCCTGCGCCAGGGCCGATCGCAGCCGCCGGCGTGGCCAGCGAACTGATCGCCAGCAGGCAGATCAGAAGTAGAGCCCCGCCCGTGGCGAACTTCACCGTCGGGCTGGCAGACCAGCCCCGTGCCTGGTAGATCGCGGATCCGGTCACCGAACCCAACACGCCGGAAAGGGCCCCGACCAAAGCTGCGGTTGCAAGAGCACGGAGCAGGTCACCGGGGGGAATGTTCGGCACGATCAGGCGGATCAGGTCCAGATCCAGCCCCACGTTGACACCCCAGCCGATGAACGCTCCGCTGGCTGCCGCCAGAACCCTGGACAGGTTGAGCGGAGCGTGGTTGCGTCGGCCGAGTTCCAGCATGAACGCGAGCCCCACCAGGGGCAGACCCATCAGGGCGGCCACTCCGGCTGCGCCCCCGCCCACACCCGCACTGCGCGCCAGACTCCGCCACCTTTGACCGAGGGAACCGAGCGCCGAGCCTGCTGCCACGCCGAGGTGCGCCGCGGGAGACTCCGTGCCCATCGGCGCGCCCATGCCGACGGTGGCGAAGATCGCCGCCGCGCGGATCGGGGCGAAACGCCAGGGGAACTTCTCCTCGCTTCCGGCGTTGTCGACCACATCTGAGGTCAGGTCAGCCCGCACGGCGTTGGCCGGAAACTGCAGCCAGGAGGAGAATTTTCGGGGTGGCGTCTTCGAACCATCCACCTGCTGCAACGCCTGACCTCGTGCGACCAGGTTGAGCAGGAGCACCGCCACGGCGATGCCGATGAACGGGGCCAGCAACATGATCCAGTTGTCCTGGCTCAGCACCCAGGCGAGATTCTCCTTGATCAGCGTGGTGAAGGCGACGACAAATGCAGCCGCCAGCACCCCGCCCACAAGTCCGCCCACCACACTCAGAGTGGCGTCCTGAACGCTGTCTGAACCCCAGCGTCCGTTGACGTCCGACAGCCGCTGACCCTTCAAGGCCTCGCCGCCACGACCTCCCGCAGGAATCTGTTCCATGAGGAAATTCTGTCACGCGGAGGACCGGGAAGGGGGAGAGATCGCCTACCGCAGCGACCGGCCCTTCTCCAGGTAGGAGGCCATCTCGGCTTCCGGCACCATGGAGCCGCCGGTGACCCAGGCGACGTGGGTGCACTCGGCGATCGAGTCCGCATCCAGGCCCAGGGACTTCAGGTACTCCGCGTCCTGCGCCACGCGCGCGGGCCCTACCAGGCCGGCGGCGGCGGAAGGCTCGATGCGTAGGCCTTCCGTCTCGTCGAGCAGGCTGATCAGGCGGTAGAGGTTGTCGTCGTCGATGGTGAAGAAGCCGTCGAGAAGCAGCGCCATCCGCGAGCCCACGAACCCGGAGGGGCGACCCACGGCGAGGCCGTCGGCGGCGGTGAGGTTGTCGATGCCGAAGTCCTGCACGCTGACCCGGTCATGCAGGCCGGTGTGCACGCCGAGGAGCATGGCGGGTGAGTGGGTGGGTTCGGCGAAGATGCAACGCACGGCGTCGCCGAGCGCCGCCTTGAGGCCGAAGGCCACGCCACCTGGGCCGCCGCCCACGCCGCAGGGCAGGTAGACGAACATGGGGCGCTCGCGGGTGGGGCGGATGTCGTAGGTGGCGAGTTGTCCGGCGAAACGGGCACCGGCGACGGCGTAGCCGAGGAAGAGGGTGACGGAGTTCTCGTCGTCGACGAAGTGGGTCGTGGGGTCGCCCTCCGCCTCGGCGCGGCCCTCGGCCACGGCGACGGAGTAGTCGGAGTCGTACTCCACGACGTTGACGCCGTGCTCGCGCAGCTTGTCCTTCTTCCACTGGCGGGCATCGGCGGACATGTGGACGCTGGCCTGGAAGCCGAGGGTGGCACTCATGATGCCGATGGACAGGCCCAGGTTGCCGGTGGAGCCGACGGCCACCTTGTACTGCGAGAACAGCTCGCGGGCCTGGTCGGAGTCGAGCTCGCGGTAGTCGCTGTCGATGGTGATCAGGCCGGCCTCGATCGCGATCTTCTCGGCGTGCGCGAGTACCTCGTAGATGCCGCCGCGGGCCTTGATGGACCCGGAGATCGGCAGGTGGGAATCGAGCTTGGCCCAGAGCTGTCCCGGCTGGTTCAGCGTGGTCTGGAGGACGGGTACTCCGACGAGCGGGGATTCGAGGATGCCGTAGGTCCTGGCGGCGTCCGGGAACACCTCGGCGAGGTACGGGGCGAAGCGCTTGAGGCGGTCGGCGGCGTCCTGGATGGCGGCGTCGGTCAGGCCGACCTTGGCCAGGCCGTCGGTGGCGCTGGTGGCGGTGGCGGCCGGGTTGAACCAGGACAGTTCCTGCAGGGCCTGCAGGTCCTTGATCAGCGGGAACTTCTCGATGATGGCGGCAGTGTCGACGGGTTGGTGCGTGGTCATGAGTGCGATCCTTTCGGGGACGGTGTCTAGAAGAACAGGGAGAGCAGCAGCACCATGACGAGGGCGACCAGGGAAGCGATGGTGGTGCCGACGGTCAGCGTCTTGATGGACTGCTGGACCGAGATCTTCATGTAGGACTGGTACATCCAGAACAGGGAGTCGGTGACCTGGGTCAGGCCGATGGCTCCGGCGCCGATGGCCAGGGTCATGATCTCCGGGGAGATGCCCGAGGCGGCCATCATCGGCAGGACGATGCCCGCGGCCGAGATCATGGCGACGGTGGCGGAGCCGACCGCGAAGTGCAGGATGATGGCGATGAGCCACGCCAGGATGATGGGGCTGACGGGGAGGGCGGACAGGGCGTCGGCGAGCGCGGGTGCCACACCGGAGGCGGTGAGCACGGCGTTGAAGCCGCCGCCGGCGCCGATGATGAGCAGGACGCCGCCGATCGGGCCGAAGGAGTTGTCGGTGATCTCGGAGATCTGCTTGAGGTTGCTGCCCTGCGCCAGGCCGAGGGACCAGTAGGCGAAGAGCACGGAGATCAGCAGGGCGACGATCGGGTTACCGATGAAACCGATGACCAGCCCTGCGGTTGAATCCGGGTCGATGAACAGGTGCGCGATGGTCTTGGCCACCATGATCAGCAGCGGAAGCAGAATGGTCAGCAGTGTGATGCCGAAACCAGGCAGCACCTTCGGGGCCTGCTTCTCGACGACGCGGGTCGCGGTGCGCGTGGCGACGGCACCGGATCCCGTCGGACCGTTGTCCGTGGGGGTGCCCGGGGTGCCGGTCGCGTCCTCGGGCTCGACGTCCTCGACGGCGGCGAAGAAGCGCCGGCCCAGGCGGCCGTAGAGCGGGCCGCCGGCCAGAGCCGCCGGGATGCCGACGATCAGCCCCATGAGGATCACCATGCCGATGTCCGCCCCCAGCGTTCCGGCGATCGCGGTGGCCGCGGGGTGGGGAGGCAGGATGCAGTGGACCGTCATCAGCGAGATCGCCAGCGGGAGGCCGACGGTGACCCTGGAGAGCCCTGCTGCCTTGGCCACGACGAACACCAGCGGGACGAGCAGCACGAAGCCGACCTCGACGAAGACCGGGATGCCGGCGATCAGTCCCAGGAAGGACATGGCCACCGGCGCGCGTCGGGCGCCGAAGACATCCAGCAGGGAGGTGGCCAGGCGTTCGGCACCGCCGGATGTCTCGAGCATTTTGCCCAGCACCGCGCCGAAGCCGATGACCAGGACGAGGAAGCCGAGGGTGCCGCCGACGCCGTCCTCGATGACGGTGACGACCTCACCCAACGGCACCTGCGTGACCAGGGCTACCGCCAGGGCTGCGACGGTGAGGGCGATGGAACCGTGAAACTTCAGTTTCACGATGAGAAAGACAATGAGCACGATGGCGAGCAACAGAACTGCAACGAGTCCGGCGGTAGATGTCATGGCGTCTCTCTCCTCCTTTAGTTAGTTTTGGGATGATCAAAAGGAGTATAAGTAGTCGAACGCGATTTAAACGATAGGAGGAGGTTAGATGTGACCTATTGCACGGAATGTGGGGGTCGAGGCGGGCGGCGTCATCCCGGAGCCAGGGGCTACTTGTGTGCCGAGAACTCCCACGCCTCCCCGATCCACCCCATGAGTTCCTGATCGATGTCTTCGCACGTGGACACCACCACATGGTGAGTCCAACGCCGGGGGTATGGCTCGACCGTCTCGACGATGCGGGGTGAATCCAGCCGCCTCCCCAGGCCGAAGGTCACCAGGAGATACTCCTGGGGCCGGTCCTTCATCCGCCGGAAGGGAAGCCAGGCCGCAGCGAACAGATGACGGTTGTAGAAGCTGATCTGGGTCTTGTGCACCTTCACGCGGGTGTCCGGGAACGTTGCCAAGACCTTGGCCGCGAACACCTCATACAGTCGGCGTTCGGTGTCATGAGGGCCGAAATAGTCGAGGATGTCCCGCCCGTAATTCTCGTCCATGGTTCCAGTAGACAACTGACGCGCCACCCCTCGCAAGAGTGGTGGCGCGTTATGTTGTCTCAGTTGTTTCAGTTGGCGGCGGAGGGAACAGGGGCGGAGTCTTCCTGTCGCTTCGCGGGGGCCGCCGGTTCGGAGGAACCGGTGGTCCCGAGGTAGGGCTTGATGCCGATGAGCGCGACGGCGCCGATGACGACGACCACCGCAACGCCGGAGTAGAGGGCGGTGGGGGACCAGCCGCCGTCGAGAAGCGCACCGACGGTGATGGGTGCGAGGATGGCGCCGAAACGTCCGATGCCGATGCCCCAGCCGACACCGCTCGAGCGCAGCTCGGAGGGGTAGCTCTGCGGGGTGACCGTGTACAGGCCGGCGATGCAGCCGTTGATGAGCATGCCGACCAGGACACCACTGAAGAAGGCCAGCGCCGGGATGGAGGTGGTGGTGATGAACAGGACGAGAGTGATCGCGGAGAGAACCGTGAACACCATGAGGGTGTGACGCGCGTTGAACTTGACGGTGATCAGACCGTAGAGAAGCGAGCCGAAGGTGCCGCCCAGGGTGAGTGCCAGGCCGCCGATGATGCCCTGGTTCTCGGTCATGCCGGACTCGACGAGCAGCTTCGGGGTCCAGGAGTTGGCGAAGTAGAAGCCGAACATGATGAAGAAGAACGCCGCCCAGAGCTTGAGGGTGGTGGAACGGAAACGTCCTGAGACAAGGTCGGAGAGCCTGGCCCGGGGTGCCTCGGTGCCCGGCGCGGGCTCGGCGAAACCGGTCACGCCGGTCTTGCCGATGCGGTGGGCGATCTTCAGGACACGGGTCCGGGCGTCGGGGGTGCGCTTGACCCGGAGGTAGTCGACCGACTCCGGGAGGCTGAAGGCCACGATCACAACGGCGATCGTCGTCAGTGCGGCACCCACGGCGAAGACGGAACGCCAACCGAAGCTCGGAATGATCTGGGCCGCCAGGAGGCCGCCGAGGGTGGCGCCGAGGCCGTAGCCGGCGGTGTAGATGCTCACTGCCATGCCGCGGTTGCGGTTGTTGGAGTACTCGCTGGTGATGACGGTGACGGTGGCAAGAATGCCACCGATGCCCACGCCGGTGACGATGCGCCACAGGCCCAACTCGTTCGCCGAGCCGGCGCTCGCGGACATGGCCAGACCCAGGGCGTTGATGATGAGCGCAATGATGAGCATGCGGCGTCGTCCGAATCGATCGGCCAGCGGGCCGAGAACCAGTGCGCCCGCCGCCATGCCGATGAGGCCGGCACTGAGAAGGGAGCCCAGTTGACTTCCCGTCAGGCCGAATTCCGCGGTGACCGAGTTGGCCGTGAAGGCCATCGCCAGGACGTCATAACCGTCCAGGGCGTTGAGGAAGGTGGCGAGTCCGACGATGTACCACTGGTAGCTGCTCATCGGTGTTGTGTCGATGGCTTTTCTGATGTCCATGCTGGGGCCTTTCAGGGGACGTCGATGGTCAACTGGGCGGTTGAGGTGGCGGAAATGGGGTCATGGGGGACAACTCGGGAGACGCACGCACAGAGCTTCTCGGACGCGTTCTTCTGGCGGTCGGAGAAGAACACGTCGCGGTGGTCGATACGGCCGTCGACGTCGGTGACCTTCACCTGGCACAGGCCGCATTCACCTCGTCGACAGTCGTACATCATCGCCACGCCGATCTTCTGCAGCGCCTCCAGAATTGTCTCGTTGGCGCCGATCTCCGTGGAGACGCCGAGCCGGGGCAGGTTGACCCGGAACCGCCGGGCCTCGTACCAGCCGCTGTTGCCGAATGTCTCGAAGCGCAGGTTGGTCGGATCCAGTTCGAGTTCGCGCCAGGCACGCCGGATGGCGTCCATGAGGCGGATCGGTCCGCACATGTACAGCTCGGCGCCGGCCTCCATCGTGGAGATGAGCGCGTGTGCGTCGAGGAAGACGGACTCGGAGTCGAAGTAGGTGGTCAGGCGGTCGCCGTGCTCGGCGATCAGCTCCTCGCGGTAGGCCATGGCCTCCGGCGAGCGGGCGGCGTAGTGGATGCTGTAGTCCGCGCCCAGCCGGCGCAGCAGCGATGCCATGCCGCGGATCGCTGTGATGCCGATTCCGCCTGCCACCAGGACATACCTGGGTGCTCCGATCCGGAGCGGGAAGTTCTGCTGCGGCTGGGTGACGCGCAGAGTGTCACCCACCTGCAGGGAATGCATGTAGGCGGAGCCGCCACGGGAATTCGGGGTGTGGAAGACCGTCAGGGACACGTCGGATCCGTCGGGTGCGGCATCGACGATGGAGTAGGAGCGCTTGACCTCGGACCCGTCAATGCCCACCAGCACCTTCAGGTGTTCGCCGGGTTGCACGGTTCTGCCCTGGGGTGGTCGGGAGGGGCGCAGTGTGATGCGGCGGATGCGGTCGGCGACCTCGGCCGTCGCGACGACCTCGGCATCCTGCCATTCGTGTGCGGAGGCGTTCATGGTCAGGCCTTCTTCTCGACGGCGGCGTAGGTGGTCTCGGCGTCCAAGCGGCCTTCCGCTGCCAGGGCCTGCTCCAGCATGCGGCGGACCCACATGCCGCCGGCATCGATGTTGAGGCTGTAGAACTCGTGGTCCGGGTTGGCGTCGATCGCCTCCTGCTGGGCGGTGAGCATGTCCTCGTCCTCCGCGAAGACACCGCTGACTCCTTCGCGCAGCTGGGTCGTGATCAGCTGACTGTCCAGACGGTAGTTGCGCTGGAAGGACCAGAAGTAGTGGGAGGAACGGTCGGTCTCGGGGGTGATGGTGTTCATCACGTAGCCGTTGACGCCCTGACTGCGGTCGCCCTCGGGTGCGCCGGTACCAGCCTTGGCCACCCCGACGTCGAGGCAGATGGTGGAGGGGAAGTAGTAGTGGATGATCTGCCAGCGGTCGACCTTGCCCTCGAAGCCGGGGAACTTGTCGTTCATGTTCTTGTGCCAGAACGGCGGGGCGTCGATGTCATGCATCCAGCGGGTGACGGTGACGGAGTCTTCCGTGCGGGTGACCTCGAATTCCGCCTCGCTGAGTTCCTCCTGGCCGATGGTGGAGGAGTGGACGAACTCCTCGTGGGTGAGGTCCATGAGGTTGTCCAGGATCAGCTGGTAGTTGCAGGAGGCGTGGATCGTCTTGCCGTCGCCGGCCCACTCCGGGTGGTTCATCTGGTGCATGTCGGGCACGAGCGTGGGATCGGCGAGGGTCGGATCGCCGAGCCACACCCAGACGAAGCGGTGCTGCTCGACGATGGGGAAACTCGACACCGCGGCCGACGGGTTGATGGTTTCCTGGGCGGGCATGCTGGTGCACCGGCCGGCGGAGTTGTACGTCAGGCCGTGGTAGGGGCACTGGATGCCGTCCCGGCCGATCAGCTTGCCCTTGGACAGGGGCGCCAGGCGGTGCCAGCAGGCGTCAGCCAGTGCGACGGCCCGGCCGTCCTGGGTGCGGTAGAGCGCGAGCGGCTTGTTGGCGACCTTCCGGGAGAGGATGCCCTTACTGGTCACCTCATGATCCCAGGCGACGACGTACCAGGCGTTGAGCGGATGGGGGAGGATCTTTGCCGTAGTTGTGGAGGTGGCGGCCGGGTCAGTCACTGGGTTCTCCTCTGAGCTATCTAGGCAACTATCTAAAGAGTGAGATAGTTGGTGGGATGGATCACACAGTAGGGCAATCTGTGGGCCAGGGCAATACCTGGGCGCATATTTCCCGGCGACCAGACAGTGAAACGGGGCTGACCACGGCGAAGATCCTGGCGACACCAGGGCAGGCGGTGGGGTAAGAAGGGGGTGTGACCCTTCGACACGCCTTGCTCGCGCTCCTGTCCTCCGCCCCCATGACGGGCTACGACGTCGCGAAGAAGTTCGCCTCCTCCGTCGGTCACGTGTGGCATGCCGCCAACTCCCAGATCTATCCGGAGCTCCGGAAGATGGAACGCGAAGGCCTGGTGGACACCCGGGACGTGCCCTGGGGTTCCAAGGGGGAGACCAAGACCGAGTACGCCATCAATGACCGGGGACTGCAGGCGCTGCGGGAATGGCAACGGGAACCGATGGCCTATGTCGCCGACCGGGATCCGGCACGGCTCAAGGCCGCCTACCTGGAGTGGGGGACACCCGAGTCGGCGGAGAGCTTCCTGCGCGAGCACATCTCCCACTTCAAGGCCCAACGCCGGCAGGCTCTCGACGAGATGAAACGGATCGAAGCAGGCATGAACCCCACCCTGGTGCGGCGCCTTGAGGACACACCGGAAGCTGCGCGGGAGAAGGTCACCGCCTTCAAGAGATTCGCCTATGAGGGGCGGGTCCTGCAGGCCGAGGCGGAGATTGAATGGGCGGAGCGGGGGCTGGAGATGCTGGAGAAGCTCACGGACCTCCCGGGACCGCCGGCCGACGGCGTCGCGCCGGGCGGTGACTGAGCCCTTCGCCTAGCGTCGCACCATCTCCAACGACTTCAGCCTGACCTCCCCGGCCTCGTCAGACGCGTCCAGATCGACCACCGCGACCAGCTGGAAGGCGTTGTCGCCCTCCGGGTCCTTGATGATCTGCCGGGCAGTCCACAGACGCCCGTCCTGGGTGAGGGTGAAGTACTCCGCGCTGCGGGCGTCGGATCCGGTGTCCAGGTCGGCGTACTCGTCGAAGTAGGCGTCGAGCTCGGCACCCCAGTCCGGTTTCCCGTCGCGGTCGAGGTACTCGGTGAGTTCGGCCAGGCGGTCCTCCTTCTCCCACGCGAAGAGCTCCACGAGACGGAACATGAGGTTGCGGACCATGATGGTGAAGGCGCGCCGGTTCGAGGTCAGCGCGGTGGGATCCTCCAGGCCGAAGGCGAGTTCGCGTTCCAGGGCCTCCTTGGAGATGGGGGTGTCCTCGTCGCCCATCTGGGCCCACTCGTCGATGAGCGAGCTGTCGACCTGACGGATGAGCTCGCCGAGCCACTCGGTGACGTCCTCGAGCTCATCGTTGAGCGCCTCCAGGGGCACGGACTGGCGCAGGGTGCGCCAGGCGTCCGTGAGGTAGCGCAGCACCACGCCCTCCGAGCGGGCGAGACCGTAGGTGGCCACCAGGTCGGAGAAGGTCATCGCGTGTTCGATCATGTCGCGGATGACGGACTTGGGCGAGAGTTCGAATTCCTTGGCCCAGGGGTGCCCCTCGGCGAAGGTGCCGAAGGCCTCCTCGAGCTCCTCCTCCAGCGGCTTGGGCCAGGTGACGTCCTCGATGATGGCCATCCGCTCGGTGTACTCGACGCCCTCGGCCTTCAGCGCCGCGATCTCCTCACCACGGGCCTGCTTCTGCTGGGCCTGGAGGACGGGGCGGGGGTCGTCGAGGATCGCCTCGAAGGTGGAGATGACGTCGACGGTGTAGGTCTCCGACTCCTTGTCCAGCAACGTCAGGGCGGCCAGGGCGAAGGGGGACAGGGGCTGGTTGAGGGCGAAGTCCCGCTGCAGATCCTCGGTCAGGTGGTACGGGCGCCCCTGATCATCGGTACCGTCGGCGGCCTTGACCACGATGCCCGCGTTGAGCAGACCCTTGAACAGCTCCAGGGCGTGCAGGATGTCACGGTTCTGCTTGGTGCGGGAGTCATGGTTGGTGCGCAGCAGGTGCTTGAGATGCTCATATCCGTTGCCGGGGCGGGCGATGACGTTGAGCAGCATGGAGTTGGTCATGCGGAACTGGGAACTCATCGGCTCGGGATCAGCGGTGGTCAGGCGCTCGTAGGTCCGCTCCGACCAGGTGACCTCGCCTTCACGGGCGGATTTCATCCGCAACTTCTTCAACTTCTTCGGATCGGTGCCCGCACGCTCCCGCAGGCGCCAGTTCTCGATCTCATGCTCGGGTGCCTGGACCACGACGGTGCCCTCCGTGTCATAGCCCGCACGCCCCGCACGCCCGGCGATCTGGTGGAACTCACGGGACTTGAGGATGCGCTGGCGGGTGCCGTCGTACTTCGCCAGGCCCGTCAGCAGCACGGTGCGGATGGGAACGTTGATGCCCACGCCCAGGGTGTCGGTGCCGCAGATGACCTTGAGCAGGCCGGTCTGGGAGAGACGCTCCACCAGGCGGCGGTACTTGGGCAGCATGCCGGCGTGGTGGACGCCGATGCCCCGGCGCAGCAGCTTGGACAGCTGCCTGCCGTAGGTGGTGGTGAAACGGAAGCCGCCGATCTCGGCGACGATCTTCTCCTTGGTCTCGTCGTCGATGATCTTCAGACTCGTCAACGCCTGCGCACGTTCGGTGGCCTCCCGCTGGGAGAAGTGCACGACGTAGATCGGCGCCTTGCCCCCCTCGAGCAGCTCCTCGATCGTCTCGTGGACCGGGGTGTAGACGTAGGAGAAGCCCAGCGGCACCGGTCGCTCCGAACCTGCGACCAGGGTCGTGGTCCGCCCGGTGCGCTGCGTCAGGTCCTCCTGCAGAAAGGTCGTGTCACCCAGGGTGGCGGACATGAGCAGGAACTGCGCCCGGGGCAGTTCCAGCAGCGGCACCTGCCAGGCCCATCCGCGCTCCGGGTCGGAGTAGTAGTGGAACTCATCCATGACCACCTGGTCTATGGCTGCGGCCGAGCCTTCGCGAAGCGCGATGTTGGCCACGATCTCTGCGGTGGCCGCGATGATGGGCGCCTTGGCGTTGACGGTGGCGTCACCGGTCATCATGCCGACGTTCTCGGGACCGAAGATCTCGCAGAGGGCGAAGAACTTTTCGCTCACCAGCGCCTTGATGGGTGCGGTGTAGAAGGAACGCTGCCCACGGGCCATGGCGATGAAGTGCGCCGCGTTGGCCACCATCGACTTGCCCGAACCCGTGGGGGTGGCCAGGATGACGTTGTCACCGGTCAGGATCCCCAGTGCCGCCTCCTCCTGCGCCGGATACAACTCAATGCCGCGCGTGCGGGTCCAGGCGAGGAAGGAGTCGAAGATCGACTCGTCCAGGAGGGACTCTGGGACGTCGGACAGGTCGGGCAGCATCTGGGCGAGGTTCACCCAACCAACCCTAGCCTGCCGTTAACGGTCGTCGGCGGGATCCTCGTCCTCGAGATCCTCGGGGTAGATGTCCTCCGGATCGGAAGCCTCGTCGGCGGGATCCTCGTCCTCGAGATCCTCGGGGTAGATGTCCTCCGGATCGGTCTGCTCCGGCAGCTCGCGCGGGCCTCCGACGTCCTCTGAGGCGTTGTCCTGGTCGGTGGAATCCAGGGCGGCCAGGAAGCGCTCGAACTCTTCGCCGATCTCATCGCCGGAGGGCACGTTGTGCTCACCGGAGAGCATCGCCTTCGGGTGCTTGGCGCGGTAGCGCTCCAGTTCCTCGTCGAACTGGATCTCCAGGTGGTGGACAACCTGCTGGATCTCCGCGGAATCATTGACCTGCTCCGCCAGCTGGCCGGCGACCCGGGTCATGTCGTGCTCGATCGCGCGGAGCGGGAAGGAGAGGCCGGAGGCGCGTGCGACGGCATCGAGAAGCTCGTGGGTGGCGGCCGGGTACGGGGATGCCGCGAGGTAATGGGGGACATGCGCGGTGAAGCCGGCGACGTTGCGGCCGCGCTTGTGCAGCACACGCTCGATCATCATCGAGGCAGAGCCGGGCAGCACCACCTTTGAGTCATAGGTGAACATCGAGTTCACCAACGCCGGCGTGTTGCTGTGCGCGGAGACCACCAGCGGACGGGTGTGCGGGACCGCCATCGGGGCGGAGTAGAGGCAGATGGTGTTCTCCACACCGAACTTCTCCGCCAGATCCGCCACGGCCTCGGTGAACGCCTCCCACCGCAGATCCGGCTCGGGGCCGGAGAGGAGCAGGAAGGAACGGCCTTCCGTGTCCCGCAGCACCCGGATGCCCAGATTGAGGCTCTCCATGCCGGTGATGCGGTGGTTGTCCATGGTTACCGCGGGCCGGCGGGAACGGTAGTCAATCAACTCATCGTTGTTGAAGGACGCCACCGGCCGGGAGTCCAACGCCGCCAGAAGATGATCGGCGCTGGATTCGACCGCGTGTCCGGCGTCCGCGTAGCCCTGCAGGGCGACGATGAGAGTGGGACCACCCGTAGTATCCGAGCCGACCTCCGGGGCCGGGTATTCCAAGTCGTACATGCGGCGCTCATTGTCCTGCATACCCACCATCCTCCTTCGCTGACCTTCACAGATCCGGGGTAATACCTATTGCAACGCTGACCCCGGTGACATTAATCCCGGGAATCAGCGGCAGAGGCGAAAAACGTTCCTCCAGTGTAACCGCACCATCCTGCCCGATTATCCATCGAACCGCCACAACGGGCTTTTCCGGGTGTGGATAACCACCCTTCATCCACAGGCACGGGTCCGGGGACACAGGCCAGGCCTCGCGCCGTGGCCGGGCAGAGGGGAGTGTCGGAGCCATGACAGCGCTCAGTTCACCAGGACAACTCGCCGCCAACCTGCCGGGCATCCTCGGCTTCTACCCGCACGACTCCGTCATCTTCGCCGCCTTCGACTCCACCGGCGCCCAGAACCGCTTCCGGCTCGGGCCCGTCATCCGGCTGGACATCGATGACCTGCGCCATCTCCCCGACGTCGCCCGCACCCTCGACGAGTCCGGGGAGGACCTGATCTTCGCTTTCGTGGTCACCCGCCGCAGTGAGGAAGAGATCGAGGAGATCATCGACACCCTCCTCGCCCTGGTGCGGACCTGCATCATGCCCATCCACGCCTGTTGGGTGACCCCCGAGATCCTCACCGGCGAACCCGTCCAGATCGCCTTCGGCCCGGCACCCGTACCCGGTGAGGAGAACTGGTCGGAGGTCTGGTTCGACGACGTCATCGCGCCCGTCGTTCAGGCACAGGCCATGGCGTCGCTGCTGGCCAACGGCATGCTCCCGGATCTGAACCGGGAGGAGACCTTCGAGCAGTTCGCCCGCTTCAACCCCTCCTTCACCCCGACGGAATGCGACCAGCTCAGCGACTTCGCCCATCGCCACTCCCACAGTCTGCTCAACGCGCCGGACCGGGGCGGTGTCGCCGGCCTCGCCGCCGACATCGGTCTCCTGCTCACCGAGATCGAGGAGCAGGACCTCACCGTCGCCGACCTCATGGCAGACGAGGAGACCCTGCTCACCATCGGCGTCGTGCTGGGCAACGCCACGCTCCGCGACATCATCATCGAGGACACACTGCGCCAGGCAGCACCCGCCGCCAGAATCCTGCTTGCTGCCGCACGCACCTTCGACGGAATCGTCCGCCTCAACGCGCTCGCGCTCTACGCCGTCTGCGCCCTCGAACTCAAGCTCCCGATGCGCGCCATGCCCGCCCTGGCCGCGGTCCTCGTCGAGGACCCCGGGCACACACTGTCGGTTCTGCTTCTCGACGCCTGCCGGGCCGGCGCCTTCGACACCCTCCTGCAGGCCGTACGTGAGGGCTCCCGCATGGTGCGAACCGCACACGACATCACGGACGGCGTCGGGCTGGAGGCCGCCTGACTCAGCGCTTCGCGGACCAGGCCCTGTCGCCCAGGCGGCTGGTGAAGGCCCAGGCGTCGGTGACGATGGTCTCCAGGTCCGTCCGGGTGGGGTTCCACCCGAGTTCCGCCTGGATCTTCTCCGAGGAGGCGATGAGCACGGCCGGGTCGCCGGCACGCCGCGGCGCCACCTCCGCCGGGATGGGGTGACCGGTGACCTTCCGGCACATCTCGATCACCTGCCTGACGGAGTAACCGTCGCCCGAGCCCAGGTTGTAGATCCGGTGCGTGCCCGGCCGGTTGGACTCCAGTGCCAGGACGTGAGCGTCGGCCAGGTCCCGGATGTGGATGTAGTCGCGCACCGGGGTGCCGTCCGGGGTGGGCCAGTCGTCGCCGAACATGAAGATCTTCTCGCGGTGGCCGAGCGCCACCTGCAGGACCAGGGGAATGAGGTGGGTCTCGACCTCCCGGTTCTCGCCGATCGCCCCGTACGCGCCCGCGACGTTGAAGTAGCGCAGGCTCGTGGCGCCCAGCCCGTGGGCCTGGGCATAAGAGGTGATCGCGTGGTCGATCGCCAGCTTCGTCGCACCGTAGGGGTTGGTCGGCGAGGTGGGCATGTCCTCGGTGATGGGGACCTGATCCGGCTCGCCGTAGGTGGCGGCGGTGGAGGAGAACACGAGGTTGGTGACGGCGTGGGCCCGCATGGCGTCAAGAAGCACCAGGGTGGTCACCACGTTGTGCTGCCAGTACTCCTCGGGCTTGACCATGGACTCGCCCACGAGCGAGCGGGCGGCGAAGTGGATGACCCCGTCAAAGCCACCCTCTGCGAGCACCTCATCGGCCACGTCGCGGACATCCCCCTCAACCAGGCGGGCCCCGGTGGGCACGGCCTCGCGGTTGCCGGTGGAGAAGTTGTCCACGATCACGACGTCATGGCCGGCCTCGACGAGGACCTGCGCACAGACGCTACCCACATAACCGGCTCCGCCGGTGACCAGAAGCTTCATCTGCAGTTACACCTTCTCCACACGGATCGCATGGGCCAGATCGGGGTCGAGCTCCACCTCAGCGGCGCCCGTACTGAGGGTGACGGTGCCGTTGTCGTTGGTGACGGTGACGGTGGCGCCGACGGTGATGCCTGCGTCATGGAGAGCCGCGAACTGCGGAGCGTCCACCTGCAGGATCTCGTTGATCTGCACGATCCGTGCGTCCACGGGAAAGCCCGTCGGCAGATCGACCGCACGGATGCCGTGGTGGGCGGTGGCGTCAGCTGCGACGCCGAGTTCCGTCAGGCCCGGGATCGGGTTACCGAAAGGGGAGCGGGAGGCATCCGTGAGGACAGCGACGACGCGCTGCTCCACGGCCTCGCTCATCACGTGCTCCCAGCGGCATGCCTCCTCGTGGACCTGGTGAATGTCAAGCCCCAGGATGTCGGTGAGCAGACGCTCGGCGAGGCGGTGCTTACGCATGACGGCGGTGGCCAGTTCGCGGCCCTCCGCGGTCATCTCCAGGCTGCGGTCCGGACGCACCACGACAAGGTTGTCGCGCTCCATGCGTGCGACGGTCTGGCTGACGGTCGGACCAGACTGCTCGAGCCGCTCGGCGATACGTGCCCGGAGTGGGACGATGCCCTCTTCCTCGAGCTCGTAGATGGTCCGCAGATACATCTCTGTGGTGTCGACCAAGTCCTTCACGTCAGGAGAACCTTTCTGCAGTATGTCCAGGCAATGGGTAGTAGCCTACCCTAAAAAAACCTGCCCTCCCCGGCGAACGGGGAGGGCGGGGCGGCTGATTCCTCGGACTGGTCCGAAGGGGAAAAACTAGATGGCGTACTCGCGCAGACGCTCGGCCCGCTGGCCGTCGCGCAGCTTGCTCATCACTTCGCGCTCGATCTGACGGACGCGCTCGCGGGAGAGACCGAAACGACGGCCGATCTGGTCCAGGGTGCGCGGGACACCATCGTCCAGGCCGTAACGAAGACGGATGACGTCCTGCTCCCGGTCCTCGAGGGTGCCCAGCACCGCACGGATGTCGGAGTGGCGCATGGAGGCCACGACGGCGGACTCGGCGTCGGTGGCCTCTGCGTCCTCGATGAAGTCGCCCAACGGGGCCTCCTCATCCGCGCCCACCGGCATGTCCAGGCTCACCGGGTCGCGGGACTGCCGCAGCAGCATCTCGATCCGTGACTCCTCGATACCGGATTCCTCGGCCAGCTCATCGTTCGTCGCCTCGCGGCCCAGATGCTGGTACAGCTCACGCTTGATGCGCGAGAGCTTGTTCACCTGCTCCACGAGGTGGACGGGCAGACGGATGGTGCGGGACTGATCCGCCATGCCGCGGGTGATCGCCTGCCGGATCCACCAGGTCGCGTAGGTGGAGAACTTGAAACCCTTGGCGTAATCGAACTTCTCCATCGCGCGGATGAGACCGAGGTTGCCCTCCTGGATGAGGTCAAGCAGGGGCATGCCGCGGCCGGTGTAACGCTTGGCCAGGGAGACGACCAGTCGCAGGTTCGCCTCCAGCAGGTGGGCGCGAGCCTTGTTGCCGTCCTTCGCCAGGACCTTCAGATCGCGCTTCATGGCGCGGGTAAGAGGTTTCTCCGACTGCTCCAGCAGGTGTGCGGCATACAGCCCCACCTCGATCCGCTGGGCGAGATCCACCTCTTCCTCAGCGCTCAACAGTGCCGTCCGGCCGATGCCGTTCAGATATACGCGGACCAGGTCTGCGGACGGATTGTCATTGGTCTGCCCCCGACGGCTTCCACGGTCGGTGGTCTCTACGTCAGAATCCTGCAGGGAAGGGGTGGTCATTAGGAGGCCTCCTATTGTCGCCAGTCTTATGTGTTCAACGCCTCAGTGACCGGTTTTGTTCCCGACGGCTCTCTAACACTCCACCAGCACCGTGAAAGGCCCCTCATTCACGGACGCGACCTGCATCATCGCCCCGAACACGCCTTCCTCGACGCGTATTCCCCGTTCGCGCAGCCCGGCCGCAATCCTGGCGATCACCGGCTCCGCAACCTCACCCGGCGCGGCATCGGACCAGCTGGGACGCCGACCTCGGGCGGTCCGCCCGTGGAGGGTGAACTGGCTGACCAGCAGCACCGGCGCACCGGCCTCCTCCACGCCCAGCTCGCCGTCAAGGATCCGGAGCTCCGCAATTTTGCGGACCATCGTCTCCCACGCCTCAGGCGCGTCCTCCCGGCCGACGCCCACCAAAGCCAGCAGCCCACCCGTGTCAGGGCAGTCGATGGCGCCGACGACGTCGCCGCCCACCGTGACCGACGCCGAACTCACCCGGGTCAGAACTGCCTTCATTCCACGAGCTCCGCCAGCTCGGCCGGCAGCACCAGGCCGTGTCGGATGAGGTCGACGACCGCCGGCACCGCGGCCTGCACCAGCTCATCCTCGTCCAGCCCGTTGGCCATGGCGTAGAGCCCGACCGTCTCCGCGAGGGAGAGACCCTGCGGGTGCAGGCCCGAGACGACGGCGGCCAGATGCTCATCGACGTCATGGGACCAGCGCGGACCGTCGGTGCGCGTCAGGCGCAGCGCCGCCGGCGCGAAACCGACGCCGGCGTCCTTGTCCGCCACAGCGATGTTCTCCCGGGCGAGGCCGGGGCGGGTGAGGAACGTGGCGTCGGCAAGCTCCTGGGCACTGCGGTCCCGCAGCCAGGCGGTGCGGGCGAAGTACTCCTCGACCTCCGGACCCAGGGGATCGCTGAAGGTCTGCGGCATGGACTCGGCCAAGATGTCGGAGGGCTCGTCGCCGATGTTGCGGATGGCCACAAAACCGAAACCAATGCCGATGACCCCGTGCTCGGCGAAGTGCGCCAGCCATGCCTCCGTGCGGGCGGCGGCCTCCGGTGAACGGGGATCGATCGACTCGTCCCTGAGCCAGGTACCCACGTAATGGGCGGGATCGGCGACGTCCCTTTCGATGACCCACGCCGCCACGCCCCGGTCCGGCAGCCAGGAGGCCACGCGCTGGGCCCAGGACTGGTCATGGGTGTGCACCCACGCGGCCAGCAGGTGTGCCGTACCACCCGGCGCCAGGTACCCGGGAGCCTGGGAAACCACGAGCTCTGAGGCACCGTCGAGGTTGAGACCCGAATCGCGGTAGACGTGCCCCACCTCGGGCAGGCCGACGACGAACGGCGGGTTGGCCACGATCCGGTCGAAGGTGCGGCCGGCGACAGGCTCAAACCACGGACCCTGGAGAAGCTCCACCCGCGCATCCGCACCCGCGAAGGTGGCCTCCGCCAGATCCAGCGCCCGGGGATGGACGTCGGTGGCGGTGATGGACTCGGCCAGGCCGAACTGTCCGAGCGCCTGCACCCCGGAACCGGTCCCCAGATCCAGCGCGGACCCCACCGGGGTCACCGGAGTGGACTGCAGCAGCGAGAGACTCGCCGCACCCACACCCAGGACGTGGTCGGGGCCGGGTACGTGCGGGGTCATTGAGGCGTCGGCGTCAGAGAACACCCACCGGTTCACGCCCACGATCACGTGCGGGCGGATGTCCAGCGCCATGCGTACCGTCCCGTGGAGGTCGGACACGGCCGCCCCGGAATCCAGCAGACGCGTCGTCAGCGAAGCGCCGACCAGATCGGCGAGCTCGGTGGCGGGTACGGCGTCGCGGAGAATGAACACCCGGATCAGCCGCGAGAGAGTCGAACCGTCGGAGGTCACGTAGCGTACCGCCGCGGGCTCACCACGGTGCATCGCCTCGGTGAAGTCCGGGCCGAGGTGGCCGGCGACGCCGGCGGCGGTCAGGCCGGCGGCGTCGAAAAGCGCCGTCAGTTCGGGCGCGAGAACAGTCAGGGGAGTACGGGTCACTTGTCGTCCTTCAGGGTCTCGTCTGAATCGTCGGTGTGGTCGATGGTCTCATGCTCTTCCCCGGCAGAGGGGAGAGCATGCTGGTCGCCGGACGCCAGCTGAGCGCGCCGGGCGGCCTCCGCGGCCAGCTGGGAGTTGAACTCCCGCGCGGCCTGCGGCTTGTACACGTTCCTCATCCGCTTGTCGCGGCGCTCACCCTTGCCGTTGGCGATGACCACCGCGATCCACGGCAGCGGCACAGAGATGATGAACAGCAGCCCGGAGATGATCCAGTCGCCCAACCAGAGGTAGCTTCCCGCACTGATCAGTAACGCGGGCAGACGGGCCCCCTGCAGCAGAGAGTAGAGGAGCTCGCGGCGGCGCAGATCCTCGGCGGGGGAGCGGCGGGCGTCGGTGATCAGTTCCGCGCGACGGCGGGAGAGCCGGAACCTCTTCCCTGACCTCTTCCCCGACCGCGACGTGGCACCATCACCGGCCACGTCGCCGTCACCGGTGCCGGCGTCGTCGACCGTGTCGAAAGGGTCCTGATCCATACAGATCAAGATAGCCCTGTGTGCCTTTCATGGTCGGGGTGGGGCATGATGGATCAGGTGAGAACCAGTACGAAGACCATTGACCGCCCCGACATCAGGGAAGACACGGAGCTCGACGACGGCACCCCGAAGTTCTTCCACTACGTCAAGAAGGACCAGATCGTCGGGTCCGCGGTGACCGGCAACATGGTTGTCGCCCTCTGCGGCGAGACCTTCCCGGTGACCAAGCAGGCCAAGCCGGGATCGCCGGTGTGCCCCGACTGCGAGCGGATCTACAAGGGCCTGCGCCGGAAGTGAGTGGAGAAGGGAAGGGGCAGCTCCGCGCCTGGCAGCGGGCGGCGCTGACGAAGTTCCTGCTCCAGAAGCCGAAGGATTTCCTGGCGGTCGCGACCCCGGGCGCCGGTAAGACCACCTATGCGCTGCGCGTGGCCACCGAGTTGAAATCATCGCGCGTGGTGGACCGGATCATCGTCGTCGTGCCCACCGAGCACCTGAAGATCCAGTGGTCCCACGCCGCGGCGCGCGTGGGACTGTCGCTGGACCCGCACTTCAGCAACGCCTCGGTGATCAACCCCGCCTACGACGGCGTGGTGGTCACCTACGCCCAGGTGTCGATGCACCCCTACAAGCATCACGCCGTGACCACGTCGAAGCGCTCGCTGGTGATCCTCGACGAGATCCACCACGGCGGCGACGCCAAGAGCTGGGGCGACGGCATCCGCCAGGCCTACTCCGACGCCGAACACCGCCTGTCGCTGACCGGTACCCCCTTCCGTTCGGACGATTCCCAGATTCCCTTCGTGCGCTACGAGGAGGACGGCGAGGGCCATCTGGTGTCCCGCGCCGACCACACGTACGGCTACTCCGAGGCGCTTGCCGACGGCGTCGTCCGCCCCGTCGTCTTCCTCGCCTACTCCGGCGAGGCCCGCTGGCGTACCTCCGCGGGCGAGGAGTACGCGGCCCGACTCGGCGAACCCCTCAACGCCGAGCAGACGGCCCGCGCCTGGAAGACGGCGCTCGATCCCGGTGGCGACTGGATTCCAGCCGTCCTGCAGGCCGCACACACCCGTTTGCTCCAGCTGCGCAAGAACATGCCTGACGCCGGCGGCCTGGTCATCGCCACGGACACGAAGACTGCGCGTGCCTACGCACGGATCCTGGAGAAGCTCTCCTCCACACCCGTCGCCGTCATCCTCTCCGACGAGCCCGGCTCCTCCGAGCGCATCGAGGAGTTCGCGGCCTCGACGGATGAGTGGATGGTCGCGGTCCGCATGGTCTCCGAAGGCGTCGACGTTCCCCGTCTGGCCGTCGGCGTCTACGCCACCTCGGCCTCCACGCCGCTGTTCTTCGCCCAGGCCATCGGCCGATTCGTGCGCTCGCGCATGCCCGGCGAAACGGCGTCGGTCTTCCTGCCCTCCGTGCCGGTTCTCCTGGAACTCGCCGAGAAGCTCGAGACCTCGCGTGACCACGTCCTGGGCAAGCCCGACCGCCCCAAGGAGGGCTGGGACGACGAGGCCCTCGCCGAGGCCAACCGGGAGCAGAACGAGAAGGACGAGGATCCCGCCTACGAGTCGCTCGGCGCCGACGCCGAGCTCGACTCGCTGATCTATGACGGCTCCACCTACGGCACCGCCACCTTCACCGGCTCCGACGAGGAGGCCGATTACCTCGGCCTGCCCGGGCTTCTCGACGCCGACCAGATGAAGGCCCTGCTGCGTCAGCGGCAGGAGGAGCAGTTGGATGCGAGGGATGCGGCGGAGCAACGCCGGGCGGACATCGCCCGCGCCGACGCCGAGGCACGCAGGTCCGCCGGCAACCGGGCCGCCGCCGACCGTGTCGCCAGCGATGAGATCCCCCAGCTGCGCAAGGAGCTCAACGCCATCGTCTCCATCACCGCCGGGCGCACCAAGCGGCCCCACGGTGCGATCCACACCGAGGCGCGCAACGCCTGTGGCGGGCCGCCCACCGCCCTGTGCTCCGCGGAGCAGCTCCGCGACCGCATCGCCTACCTGCGTCGCTGGTAGGCGAGGGTGGCGGGGTTTCCCCCATGTCAACCGGATTTCCCTGCTTCTGCCCGGTAATCAGGGGTACTGCGGTTAGTGTTGGGGGACGATCTCTCCGGCACGGAAAAGGTGAAGCATCATGACCACCCCCAACGACCCTCAGCAGCCAGACTATGGTGCCTACCAGTACCCCACGGGCTCCCCGGAACCTCTGGCCGGTCAGACCCCCTCCTATGGCGTCACCCCCTCTGGTTCCACCGGGGCGACCGGTTACGCCGGTGTCGGCTCATCCTGGGCGATGGAGGAGGAACGCAACCGCGTTGCCCCCTGGGCACTGGGCCTGGGCATCCTGGCCCTCGTCATGGGCCTCAGCCTGATTCTCACGGGCCTGGCGTTCATCGCCGGCGGCATCGGCCTCATCGTGGCGATCATCGCCATTGTGCGCGGCCGGAGGATCAACGGCCCGGGTCGCCGTACCGCCATGTCCGTCACCGGTCTGGTCCTGTCTGCGGTGGGAATCATCCTGTCCATCGTGTTCTGGGCCGTGGTCACGGCGGTGGTCACCCAGTCAGGCATCAGTGAGTGCGCGGGCCTGACCGATCCGGACTCGCAGCGCATATGTGTCGAGGATGCCCTCAGCGAGTGGACCAACCCATGACGTCAGTGCTGGCGTCGCGTACCCACAGCGCCCAGTCCAGCAGATACATCGCACCTGACGTCGCCCGTGGCCTGGCGCTGCTGGGCATCGCCCTGGCGAACATCCCCACCGCCTGGGCTTTCGCCCAGAACGCCGACTACGCCAGTGACTTCGGTGGCGTCTACGGCACAGGTACCTGGCTGGAGAACCTGGCCGTGGTCTTTCACACCATGTTTGTCCACGTCCGGGGTCTGCCGATGTTCACCACTCTCCTCGGGTTCGGCGTCGGCCTGATCACCCTGAGCCTGTGGCGCCGTGGTTTTCCGGTGAAGAAGGCGCGCTTCATGCTGTGGCGCCGTTATCTCCTACTCGGCGCCTTCGGTGTCGCACACCTGGTGCTGCTCTTCTTCGGGGACATCATCGTGCAGTACTCGCTCACCGCGCTGATCCTCATCGCCATGATCTCGTTCCGCGACCGCACCCTCATGATCATCGCGTGCGTCCTCCTCGGACTCACCATCGCCTACTCCATGGTGATGTCCGTGGTCGCCCTCTACTTCCCGGAATTCATGGTGATGGACGGCAGCATCATCGGTCTCGGCGCCACGGAGTCCTACCTGGAGTACGTCGCCACCAACGGCATGTTCCTGGGCGTCACCCTCGCAGGTATGCCCATGACGGCGGTGGCGCTTCTGTCCGTCATGATCATCGGCTTCGTGTGGGCCCGTCAGGGGGTGCTTGCCGACGTCGCTTCCCACCTCACGCTCCTCCGCGCCTGGGTCGCGGTCGCCGGCGTGGTGGTTCTGCTCGTCGGCCTTCCGTGGGGTCTGGCCGCCATCGGAGTGCTCCCGCCCGCGTGGGAACTGCCGCTGAGCCTGCTCAACACGGGTGTCGGTATGCTCACCGGCCCCGGCATCCTGGCACTGATTGCACTGATCTTCCGTGGTACCGAGGAGCAGATCACTCCGGCCACCCGGGCCTTCGTGGCGCTGGGCCGACGCTCCATGAGCGGTTACATCCTGCAGTCGGTGCTTTTCCTCCTGATCACCCAGCCCTTCACCCTCAACTGGGGGCCCACCGCCGGAATTCTGGGGCAGATGGGCATCGCCCTGGTCGTCTGGTTCATCACGCTGATGTGGGCCCTGGCGTGGGATCTCCTGGACTGGCCCGGTCCCGTCGAATGGGCCCACCGCCGGTTGGCCTACGGGCGGGAGGGCCTGCCCGCCACCTACCGGCCGAAGCAGCTGTCCGCCTGAACCCGTCCCTTCGAGAGGCTGTCGCAGCGCTTGTCGACGCCCCGCAACGCCAATCGGCCCGGCTCCCTGAACAGGGAACCGGGCCGATGCGGTCGTACGAGAAGCGGGCGACTAGTCCAGGTAGTCGCGCAGGACCTGCGAGCGCGAGGGGTGACGCAGCTTGGACATCGTCTTCGACTCGATCTGACGGATGCGCTCACGAGTGACGCCGTAGACCTGGCCGATCTCGTCGAGCGTGCGCGGCATGCCGTCGGTCAGGCCGAAGCGCAGACGAACGACGCCGGCCTCACGCTCGGACAGGGTCTGCAGGACATCCTGCAGCTGGTCCTGCAGGAGGGTGAAGGAGACGGCGTCGACGGCCACGACAGCCTCGGAGTCCTCGATGAAGTCACCGAGCTGGGAGTCACCCTCGTCGCCGATGGTCTGGTCCAGGGAGATCGGCTCACGGGCGTACTGCTGGATCTCGAGGACCTTCTCCTCGGTGATGTCCATCTCCTTGGCCAGCTCCAGCGGGGTGGGCTCGCGCCCGAGATCCTGGAGGAGCTCGCGCTGGATCCGGCCCAGCTTGTTGATGACCTCGACCATGTGCACCGGGATGCGGATGGTGCGGGCCTGATCGGCCATGGCCCGGGTGATGGCCTGACGGATCCACCAGGTGGCGTACGTGGAGAACTTGTAGCCCTTGGAGTAGTCGAACTTCTCTACGGCGCGAATCAGACCGAGGTTTCCTTCCTGGATGAGGTCCAGGAAAGCCATGCCGCGGCCCGTGTAGCGCTTGGCCAGGGACACCACGAGTCGGAGGTTGGCCTCCAGCAGGTGGTTCTTGGCCTTCCGGCCGTCGCGGGCGATGGCACGCAGGTCACGCTTGACGGCGGGGGTCAGCTTCGCGTCCTTGTCGCCGGAGGCGAATGCGTCCTCCATCTGCTCCATGCGGTGCTGCGCGTAGAGGCCTGCCTCGATGCGCTTGGCCAGGGACACCTCCTGCTCGGCATTGAGCAGGGCGACCTTGCCGATCTGCTTGAGATAGGCGCGGACGGAGTCCGCGGAGGCGGTGAGCTCAGCGTCCTTGCGCGCCTGGCGCAGGGCGGCGGACTCGTCCTCATCCCAGACGGAGGCGCCTTCGTCCTCTTCCTCCTCGTCCTCCTCCTCGACCTCGGCGACCGCACCAAGCTCGACCTCGCCGAGTTCCTCCTCCTCGAGGGTGACCTCGTCGAACTCGACCTCCTCCGGCTCGACCTCCTCCGTCTCGACCTCGCCGACCTTCAGCTCGTCGACCTCGGTCGCGACCTTGGTGGTCGCCTTCGTCGCCTTGCGCACGGTCTTCTTCGCGGTCTTCTTGACTGCGGTGCCGGTGGTTGCCTTCACCGCCTTGCGCACGGTTTTCTTGACGACCTTGCGGGCCGTCTTCTTGGCCACCTTCTTGGCGGCCTTCTTCACCGGAGTGTCGGCGGCCGACGCAGCGGTCGTCTCCGTGTTGTCAGTCGCTGCATTGCCTGAAGAATCGGTGGCTGCCACGTACGCCCTTTCGACTTGCCTACTAGTCCATGTGGGGACGGGGACACTGCCCCGGGACCCACATTAGTGACGCAGTGGAATCTACTGTCATCACGATCGACCGCCCAGTATAGAGCAATTGATCCGGGATGGTTCACACCCGCCCCTGGTATGAGCTCCCGGGAAGGTTCCTAGGGTCTCAGGTGTGCTGCCACCGCCATGGCCGCTCCGACGATGCCGGCACGGTTGCGGAGGCGGGCGGGGAAGACCGGCGTGTCGACGCTGAGGAGTGGCACCCATCGCTCGTGGTCCCGGGAAATTCCGCCGCCCACGATGATCACGCCCGGGTTGAGCAGGCGCTCGTATTCTTTGAGCACCCGGGAGACACGCTTCGCCCACTTCTTGAAGCTCAGCTCATCCCGGTCCTTCGCAGCGGAGGACGCACGGGCCTCCGCCTCGTACCTGCCGATCTTCATGTGCCCGAGCTCGGAGTTGGGGAACAGTCTGCCGTCGATGAGAAGGGCGGAACCGATGCCTGTGCCGAAGGTGAGGAAGAGCGCGGAGCCCTCACGGGCACGCGGATCCCCGAAGGCCACCTCGGCGATGCCGGCGGCGTCCGCGTCATTGAGCACGCTGATCTCCCTCCCGCCGAGGTGGCGGTCGAACAGTTCATGGACGTCGGTGCCGATCCAGGAGGGGTCGATGTTGGCGGCGGTCTGCGCCACCTGACCACGGATGACCGACGGCAGGGTGATCCCCACGGGGCCCGACCATTCCGAGGTGCGCAGGATCTCCGCGACCGTCGCAGCCACGGCCTCCGGAGTCGCGGGCTGCGGAGTCTTGATCTTGATCCGGTCGCCGACGAACTCGCCGTCGTCCATGTTCACGCGGGCGCCCTTGATGCCGGAGCCGCCGATGTCGATACCGAAGCCGATATTGGTCATGGGGCCCAGCATACAAACTGCAGGCACAATGGGGCCATGACTTCACATGATCCTGTCGAGCTCCGTTCCATCGCGATCGACGTCGCCACCTCCGCGGCTGAGCGCATCCTGGCCAAGCGGGCCGAGCTGGCCGGGCACGGGGACATCCGCCAGTTCGCCACCACCAAATCCTCGGCGGAGGACCCGGTGACGATCGTGGACACCCTCGCGGAGGACTTCATCGCCGACAGGCTCGCCACGCTGCGGCCCGCGGACGGGATCATCGGGGAGGAGGGGAGCGAGAGGGCGTCGGAAAGCGGCGTGTCCTGGTTGGTCGACCCCATCGACGGGACGGTCAACTTCCTCTACGGGCTGCCCGAGTATGCGGTGTCCGTCGCCGCGGCCGTCGACGGCGAGGTCATCGCGGGTGTGGTGGTCAACGTGCCGCGTGGTGCGGTGTATTCGGCGGCGCTCGGGCACGGCGCGACCGTGTCCCGGGACGGCGAGGTGCACACGCTGCACTGCACGGCTGCCGCCGATCCCGCGCTCGCGCTGGTGGCGACCGGTTTCTCCTACTCCGCCCACTGGCGCGGGCAGCAGGCCGAACTGCTCACCCGGCTGTTGCCCAGGGTCCGTGACATCCGCCGCATGGGCGCCGCGGCCCTCGACTTCTGTCGCGTCGCCGAAGGCACCGTCGACGCCTTCTACGAGCACGGCCTGCACTGCTGGGACTTCGCGGCCGGGTCGCTCATTGCGCGGGAGGCCGGCGCCGTCGTGCACACCCCCCGCTTATCGACGCCCGGTTCCGCCGGCGAGCCCGTCTCTGTCGCCGCAGGCCCACTTGCCCCGCAATGGGCGGAACTGCTGGAATCCGTTGGTGCGTGGCATTCGTTGAAACGCTAGAAAACCCCCATCTGACCTGGGGGTATGACAGGGGCTCAATTGTGGCTTAATATCCGGCTCGAGACTACGCACATCGTCCCTTTCTGCAGGGCCGACCTACACGTTAAGGATGTACGAGCAATGGCCACCGATTACGACGCACCGCGCCGCCGGGCAGAGGACGAACTGGACACTGATTCCCTCGAGGGCCTGAAGGCCGCCGAGAGCCAGAGCCCCGGCATCGATGACGACGGCGACATCGTCGAGCCCTTCGATCTGCCGGCAGTGGACCTCTCCGGCGAGGAACTCAATGTCACCGTCGTTCCCAAGCAGGCCGACGAGTTCACCTGCTCCGTCTGCTTCCTGGTTCAGCGACTCAACCGCCGTTCCCATATCGAGCCCGACGGTTCGGAGGTATGCCTGGACTGCGCCTAGGCGCCCGGGGTTGTCCGCCCGGTCGAGGTCCCTCGGGGTCCCGGCCGGGCTTCTTCGATTCCGGGGACTTAGGGCCGGTACTTCGACAGGGAGGAGTCGGTCTGCTCCGGCAGGAACGCTTCGAGCAGGGCCTCAGGGTTACGCGTGCTCACGAGCCAATAAGGGGTGGAGTCCTCGGGGTCATCGAGCACCAGCATCACCATTTCAGGGATCCAGCCGTGCGACACGACGAAGGCCGCGGGGTCCAGCTGCCTGCCCATCGCGTTGCGCTTCGCGGTGGAGGGCACCGCCAGGGAACGCGACACCACTTTGTGCGGCAGGTTGGCTGATTTCACCGACAGCCAGCGGGTGCCGTCCGGATCCTGTTCGACGGTGAGCACCGTGGAGGACCAGCTCAGCAGTATCCACGCGGCGACCGCGGAGAGGACGGTCATCGGGATGATGAACCACCAGATGTCGCGGTTGAGGTAGAACTGCAGAGACGTCAACGCCACGAGGAACAACGCCATGAACCACCAGTAGAGGGGCACCCACTGACGCTCGCGGTAGAGCGTGCGGGGGGAAGAGGCAGAATCAGCGGAACCTGTGTCACTCACGATTGAACACTCTATCGTATGGGTAGATTTGGACGACGTGACCTACATGAGCGAATTCAGTCCCGTGCGCATCAAGCGACTCGACAAGGACCTGCCCCTGCCCGCCCGTGCCCACCGCGGTGACGCGGGCGCCGACCTCTACTCCGCCGAGGACCTGACCCTGGCGCCGGGGGAACGCCGGCTCGTCGGCACCGGCGTGGCCCTGGCGCTGCCGCTGGGCACGGTCGGGCTCATCCACCCGCGTTCGGGCCTGGCTGCGAAGCAGGGCCTGAGCATCGTCAACGCGCCCGGCACCGTGGACGCGGACTACCGGGGGGAGATCAAGGTCTCCCTGATCAATCTCGACCCCGCCACGCCGATCGAGATCAGCCGGGGCATGCGCATCGCCCAGCTGGTGATCCAGAAGGTGGAGCTGGTCGACTTCGAGGAGGTCGAGGACCTCGACGAGACCGTCCGGGGAGCCGGCGGTCATGGCTCCACCGGAGTCTCCTGAGCACCGGTACAGTAGTCCCCAACTCGACTGAAGGAGACGATCCAGGCATGGCACTGTGGCCATTCGGCAAAAATAAGGACGCCCAGCCGGCAGACGGCCCGCATTCCGCCGCTGAGCCGACGTCGACCTACAGCGATGCACCGCCGGAGGTGCCCGCGGACGTCGCTACGCCCGCGCACGACGCCATCCACGGCGACACCGGCCCGTTCGACGGTGACGCCGTGGACATCGCAGACTTCGATTTCTCGGACTTCTCCCAGGGCGTCCTCGACCTCGGCTCCATGAAGATTGCGCTGCCGCGCAACTCCCAGGTGCAGGTGGAGATGGGGGAGCAAGGCCCGAAGATGATCCACATCGTCACCGAGTTCGGCCGCATCACCCCGGTCGCCTTCGCCGCACCGAGATCGGCCGGCCAGTGGGCGGAGTCGACGGAGCAGATCTCCCAGGGCATGATCGGCGACGGCCTGACCGTCGACATCGAGCAGGGCCCGTGGGGCGCCGAGGTCGTCGGCCTGGGCGAGCACGGCGTCATCCGCGTCATCGGTGCGGAGGGGCCCCGCTGGATGCTGCGCATGACCACCACGGCCCCGCACGAGAAGGCCGAGGGACTGCGTGAACTCGCCCGCGAGATCACCGCCCGCACCTTCGTCTACCGCGGCGAGGACCCGGTTCTCGCCGGCAACTCACTGCCGGTCGTCCTACCGCAGCAGCTTGTCGCACAGGTTCAGCAGGCAGTGCAGCAACGCGCCCAGGACCTCCGACGGGCAGAAGCCCAGCAGTCGGTCCAGCAGCCGGTCCAGGCGCAGCAGGCCGCCCGGTCCGAGGAAGAACAGTCCATCGATGACACCGCCCGGGCCCTCCGCGACCTCGCGGACGGCTCGGGGACAGACACCACGCAGAAGTAGTGGGCCGCCCTGGCCGTGTCCGGGATTCCCGTGAGACGGCCATGGACGGGTATCGTCACTCTTTTCACGTTCTTCATGGTCAAGCGCGCCAGGCGCGTCATGAAGTCAGCCGAACTCAAGGAGCCTTCACCGTGACCGAACTCGAACGGGATCAGACCCGGGAACTCACCATCACCCGGATGGCCCACGGTGGCGAGGGCATCGCAGAACTCGACGGCCGCGTCGTCTTCGTCAGGGGCGCATACCCGGGCGACGTCGTCGACGCCACCATCACACAGGTGAAGAAGCGCTTCGCCCGCGCCGAACTCGACCACGTGTCCACGCCGGGCCCGCTCCGCGTCGACCAGTCCTGCCCGGCCGCGGCAGCCGGCGCCGGCTGCTGCGACTTCGGCGACCTCGACCCCGCCCAGGAGACCGGCCTCAAGGCGGACATCCTGATCGGCCAGCTCACCCGTCTGGGCCGGGTGGCGGACGTGCCCACCCCGGAACTGATCAACCTGGAGCCCGCGCGCGGTTGGCGTACGCGGGTGCGGCTCGGCGTGGATAAGCAGGGACGCGCAGGCTTCCGGGCCCGCTCCTCGCACGACGTCGTCCACATCCCCTGCACCCAGGTCGTGCCGGGACTCCTCGACGGCCTCGTGGGGGAGAACGCACGCCTGTTCACCCCGGGCGCCGAGGTCGTCGCCGTGCTGGATTCCGAGGGTGTCCGCCACGTGGTGGAGACTCGTAAGGCACCCCGCGGCCGCCGCGTGGAGAAGGTCACCGACGTCCTCGAGGGCACCGGAACCGTCACCGAGCGCGCCGATGACCACACGTTCCGCTTCCCCGCCACCGCCTTCTGGCAGGCGCACGTGAAGGCCCCCGACGCGTACACCGGCGTGATCCGTCGGTGGTTCAGCGACCTGGGTGCCTCCGAGAACAAGGTCGGCTGGGACCTCTACGGCGGAGTCGGCCTGTTCGTCCCCGCCCTGGCCGACTCCCTCGGCGAGGGAGCCACCATCCACTCCGTCGACTACTCCCCGGCGGCCGCCGAGCTCACCCAGGATTCTCTGGAGCCCTACGGACTCAAGGTGCACGACGCCCTGGTGGAGAAGTCAATCGAGACGCTGCCCACCCCCCGCGTCGTGGTGCTGGATCCGCCCCGGACGGGTGCGGGCGACGAGGTGGTCGCGGGCGTCGCGAAGAAGCAGCCGGAGCGGATCATCCACATCGGCTGTGACCCCGCGACCTTCTCCCGTGACGTCGCCGCCTGGGGTGAGAACGGCTACCGCATCGCGCGCCTGGCCGTCATCAACGCTTTCCCCGGCACCCACCATTTCGAGGTCATCGCTGAGCTCACGCGCCCGTAACACGGTCGTGTGGGGGGTCCGGCGGGAGGCAGGTAAGATGATCGAAACTGTTACCGAGGTCGAAGGAGACGCGCAGACAACGATGGGTACTCTCAGTGGACTGTCGTCGCCAGCCGACCTGAAGGCGCTGTCAGTGGAGCAGCTCGAGGAACTCGCGGATGAGATCCGGCAGCTCCTCGTACAGAAGGTCTCCGCGACCGGTGGCCACCTCGGGCCCAACCTCGGTGTCGTGGAGCTGACAATTGCGCTGCACCGGATATTCGACTCGCCCGACGACCCGATCATCTTCGACACCTCCCACCAGAGCTACGTCCACAAGATCATCACCGGGCGGGCCGGGAAGTTCGACACCCTCCGCCAGAAGGGCGGCATCTCCGGCTACACGGCGCGCGGCGAATCCGAGCATGACTGGACCGAGTCCTCCCACGCCTCGGCCTCCCTGTCCTACGCTGACGGACTGGCCAAGGGGTTCCAGCTCACCGGCCGGAAGGACCGCAACGTCGTGGCCGTCGTCGGCGATGGTGCGCTGACCGGCGGCATGTGCTGGGAGGCGTTGAACAACATCGCCTCCGGCAAGGACCGCAACGTGGTCATCGTGGTCAACGACAACGGTCGTTCCTACTCGCCGACCATCGGCGGCCTGGCGGACAACCTCGCCCACCTGCGCATGGAACGCTCCTACGACGAGATCATGGAGCACGGCCGGAAGACCCTCAAGTCCATGGGCTGGGTCGGGGAGCGCGCCTTCGAGGCCCTCGCGGCCTTCAAGGAGGGCGTGAAGTCCCAGATCATCCCCACCGAGATGTTCCCCGAGCTCGGCATGAAATACGTCGGTCCGGTCAAGGGCCACGACTTGAAATCTCTGCTTCATGCGCTCACGTACGCCAGGAACTACGAGGGTCCGATCATCGTCCACGCCGTCACCGAGAAGGGCCACGGCTATGCCCCGGCGGTCAACGACGTCGCCGATCAGATGCACGCCACCGGCATCATGGACCCGGTCACCGGCGTCGCCCTCTCCACGGCCAAACCCGACTGGACCAGCGTGTTCACCTCCGAGGTGCTCGCCGCCGCCGAGTCGCGCGACGACGTCGTGGCGATCACCGCCGCCATGGCCGGCCCGACCGGACTGGCGGCCTTCGCCGAGCAGTACCCCTCCCGCTTCTTCGACGTGGGCATCGCCGAGCAGCACGCCGTCACCTCGGCCGCAGGCCTGGCGCTCGCCGGCATGCACCCCGTCGTGGCGATCTACTCCACGTTCCTCAACCGTGCCTTCGACCAGCTCCTCATGGATGTGGCACTGCTGGACCTGCCCGTCACCTTCGTCCTCGACCGCTCCGGTGTGACCGGTTCGGACGGCGCCAGCCACAACGGCGTCTGGGACATGGCGCTGACCACCATCGTCCCCGGCATCCGTATCGCCGCACCCCGCGACGGCGCGCAGCTGCGGGAACTCTTCCGCGAGGCCCTCGACGTCTCCACCGGACCCACCGTCGTCCGTTACCCCAAGGGCGCCCTGCCGCAGGAGCGCCAGGAACTCATGCGTCTGGAGGATGGCGTGGATATCCTCCACTACTCCGACACCGATTCCTCGCTTCTCGACGTCCTCATCGTCGCCGTCGGTTCCTTCGCCTCCCTGGCGCTGTCCGTCGCACCCCGGCTGGAGGAGCTCGGCCTCAACCTCACCGTCGTCGACCCCCGCTGGATCGCACCGGTCCAGGCCTCCCTCATCGGGCTCGCCGACGACCACGACCTCGTCGTCGTCCTCGAGGACGGCGTCATCCGCGGAGGTGTGGGCTCCCTCATCTCCGAGGCACTGTCCGCCGCAGAAGTGGACACTCCCGTCCGCCGCCTGGGCTTCCCCTCCGTGTTTCCGCTCCACTCCACCCGCTCCGAACTTCTCGCCGAGGTCGGCCTCGACGCAGACGGCGTCGTCGACTCGATCGCGGGCTGGCTGGATGGCCTGATGTTCGATGCAGACGAGGCCGGGGCCTGACCCGCCGCTCTTCTCCTCCTCTAGGGAGGGCGACGTCCGGGGATCCCTTTCGCTATGATCTGGGTTACAGTCCCGCGGCGCCGGGTTCCGGTGGCCGCCGTCCCATCCACTGACCCCCCGGAGGTCATCATGGCGCTTGTGCCCAACAACTCCCTCCTCACGGACACTCCCGAGCAGGGCCGCGAGCTGGCCATCATGCTGGCGAGGAAGACGATCGGGGCGATCCAGCCCGACGCCCGGGTCCGGGAGACCCTGAGGCCGGGTTACGCCACCAACGCGGATTCCCTGGTCATGGCGGGACATGTCGTGGCCATCGAGTTCGCCACTGTCGCCGCAGCCAACAACTACTGGCGCGACTAGCGGAAGAGCGTCTCCGTCAGGATCGGGGCGGTCAGTTCAACCTGCCAGTTGCGGGCCTGGTAGTCGCGCAGGACATCGGGAAGATCGAGGGGCGAGCGGATCTCGCGGCCGACGGTCGCGCCCCAGGCGACGGTGCGCAGGACGGCAGGTTTGAGGATGTTCTCGACGGGGATGGCCAGGTCGGCGGAGAGATCGTCGAGGAGCGTGCGGGCGTTGGAGAAGCGTTCCCAGGAATCGGGGTGCTCGGCGGCCCAGGTCTGGCGTGAGGGCAGGCCGCGGGGTGGGCGGTCGCGGGTGGGCCAGGTGCGGGGGTCGGACTCCAGCGCGCGTTGGATGATCTCACCCCAGAAGCGGACTTCGCTACGGCGGAAACCCTTCACGCGGACGAGTTCGCGGGCGGTGCGTGGCAGGAGGCGGGCGATCTCGATGAGCACCTTGTTGGGCAGGATGCGGGAGACGGCGCGGTCCTCCTCCACGGCGATGGACTCCCGGATCATCCACAGTTCACGGGCGACGGCGAGCTGTTCGGGCCGGGTCAGCGAGGCCACCCCGCGTACCGAGCGCCAGGTGGCTTCGGCGGGGCCGGTGATGGTGGAGTGGGTGTTGCGGATGTATTCGAACTCCTCGGAGGCCCAGTCGAGTTTGCCCTGGTTGTCCAGGATTTCAGCCATGGTGTCGCCGAGTTCCAGGAGGAGTTCGACGTCGAGTGCGGCGTAGGCGAGCCAGTTGGCGGGCAGGGGGCGCTGGGACCAGTCCTCGGCGCCGTGGCCTTTGGCGAGGCGGACGTCGAGTAGCAGCTCGGTCATGGCGGCGAGGTTGACGTGGTCGAGGCCCGCGAGGCGGCCGCCGAGTTCGGTGTCGAAGAGCGAGCCGGGGTAGAGGCCCAGCCACGCCAGCGACGGGAGGTCGGAGGGGGCGGCGTGGAGTATCCAGTCCTGGCCGTTGAGGACGGGTGCCAGTGCCGCGGTGAATTCCGTGCGGTGGCCCTCCGGGTCGAGGAGGAAGGTGCCGACGTCGCGGCGGCGGATCTGGACGAGGAAAGCGCGGTCGTCGTAACGGAAGCCGGAGGCGCGTTCGGTGTCTATCGCCAGGGGCCCCTGCCCGGAGGCCAGCGCGGCGGCGGCCTCCCGGAAGGAGGCGGGCGTGGAGAGGACGGGAGGAATACCGTCGCGGGGGGTGGTGAGATCGTGCGCCATGATTGTCCAGCCTAAACCAGGCTCTAACCCAGGCGGGTGATGCCCTCGGGTGGCAGGCCGGCCACGTTGGCCAGAACGCGGGAGAAGGCGAGTACGTGCGGGGCGAGGTCGAGGGCGGAAGCGGTCCAGGATGCCCGCATCTCCAGCTGATGGGCCCGCGGCGGGCCACCGATCTCCCCGAAGCGGACGGAAGCTGTGGCTGTCACCGTGCCGCCGAGGTTGGTGTGCTCCGCGCCGGTGCCGGAGAGGCCTTCGGTGAGCCACTGCCAGGCGACGTCCGGAAGCATGGGATCGGAGGCGACCTCATGGTCCATGTCGGCCTGGATGTAGGCGACCAGACGCATCGCCCCTTCCCAGGCTTCCTCGGCACCGGGGTCGTGGAGCAGAATCAATCGGCCGAAGGCGTCACCCTCGGCGGCCTGCTCGTCGATGGAGCGTTCCACCTCGAGGCCGATCGCGTGACTGAAAGGGGCCAGACGCTGCGGTGGACGGATCGTGCCGAGGGTGATCTCGGGGCGTAACCGGGCCGCATGCATCGACTCGACGGCCTGCGTGAACGCGGGCGGTGTGCTGTTACCGTTTCCGGTGTCACTCGCGCGGTTCAGAGGCGTCGGGGAGGAGGAGGCGTCTGGGGTGAACACGCCTCAAATAAACCACGCCCACCGCCTCGTCGGTGGAGGCGCGCCGTGGGTTGCCTCCAGCAGGGAGTTCCAACTTATGATGGATGGCACCGCCGTTCTCCACGGCAAAACCAGGAAAGAGGTTTTTGTGAGCAAACTGAACTTTGACGAGCTCAACAGCATGCAGCGCTACACCCAGTTCGTCACCTTCCGGGCCATTCCAGGGGCGCTGGGCAACGAGCGCGAGCAGGTCATCTCTGAGGCGCAGGCCTTCTTCACCGGCCTGGCGGAGGAGGGCACCGTGGTGGTGCGCGGCATCTACGACGTCTCCGGCATCAACGCCGAGGCCGACCTGATGATCTGGTGGCATGCCGAGCAGTTCGAGGACCTGCAGGCCGCCTATCAGGGTTTCCGGCGCACCACGGTGTTCGGCCAGGTGCTGGAGGCCACGTGGTTCGGTACGGGCCTGCACCGGCCGGCCGAGTTCAACCGCTCGCACCTGCCCTCGTTCATCATGGGCGAGGAGGCCGAGGCCTGGATCACCGTGTACCCGTTCGTCCGCTCCTTCGAGTGGTACCTGCTCGACCCGCAGGAGCGCCGCCGCATCCTCGCGGAGCACGGCCAGGCGGCCCGTGATTTCCCGGATGTGCGCGCCAACACGGTGCCTGCCTTCGCCCTGGGCGACTACGAGTGGATGCTCGCGTTCGAGGCACCGGAGCTGCACCGCATCGTCGATCTCATGCACAAGATGCGCTACACGGACGCCCGCCTCCATGTGCGCGAGGAGACCCCGTTCTTCTCCGGCCGCCGCGTGGCGGACATCGGGGAGATCATCAAGGTTCTCCCGTAGCCTGCTTCTCGACGCCCGCCCGGAACCTGAACTGGTCTCCGGGCGGGTTTTTTCTACTGCTCTTTCGGCTCCAGCTTGAGGGAGAGGGAGTTGATGCAGTAGCGCAGATCGGTGGGGGTGTCATAGCCCTCGCCCTCGAAGACGTGCCCCAGGTGCGATTCGCAGTTGGCGCACACAACCTCGATGCGGACCATGCCGTGGGAGACGTCACGGCGTTCGATGATGCGGTCGCCGGCCAGGGGCGAGAAGAAGGAGGGCCAGCCGCAGTCGGAGCCGAATTTCTCGGTGGAGCGGAACAGTTCCGCGCCGCACGCCCTGCAGGAATAGACCCCCTCGGTGGTGGTGTCGGTGTACTCGCCGACGTGAGGCGGCTCGGTGCCGGCCCGACGGAGGACATGGAACTCCTCAGGCGTCAGACGCTTCTGCCACTCGGTGTCGCTGATCAGTTTGAAATCGGTCATGCTGCGAGTCTAGCGATTCCTCCCGCCACCAGACCAGGGCACAGCTGGTGACCACGGTCAGCATCATGGCCCAGCCGATCGTCGGATGGAAGAAGTCGAGCCACCGGGAGAGGTCGACCTGCCTGGCGGAGTTGAAGGAGTCCGGGGTGAGGAAGAGGTAGGCCGCCAGCCAGGCGGGCCAGGTGTGGAACACGCTGGTGCGCTGCAGGACGGTGAACATCATCGGGAACAGCATCATCGAGTAGTACATCTGGCCCAGGGAGGACAGGAAGAACACCCCGGCCAGCAGGAGCCCGCTCGTCGTGGTGGCCCACAGGAGAGGGTCGGTGTAGCGCCAGCGCAGGAGCACGAGGACACCCACCGCGACGATGGCGGCGAACAGCAGCCAGATCGCGGTCTCCAGAACCGGAGGCATACCGAAGTAGACGGCGGCGCCGGAGAGCGAGGAGTTGGCGTAGTCGCGAACCTCACCGAGGTAGGGAACCAGACGGCCGAGGTAGTCGGAGGCCCCCGGCACCAGCGGCCACGCGGCCAGGTTGAACCCCACCGGGACGATGATCCCGCCGAATACCGTGCGCCAGTCGAGTTTCACCGCGGGCAGGAACAGCAGGGGAGCGAACTGCGGCTTGATCAGGATGGCCAGGCCGATGAGCAGCCCCGCCGACCAACCTCTGCCGCTGAGCAGGAGGGACAGGAAACCGACGAGCGCCAGCAGCAGGATACCGTTGATGTTGGAGAAGATCAGGGTGTTGCGTACGGATTCGGTGAGGAACGCCACCGTGATCGCCGTGGGCCACACGAAGCTGCGCAGCGAGTAGCCGAACATGCGGGTGAGCAGGGCGAGCGCGCCGATGACGGCCGCGGCGTTGGCGATGATGAAGGCCGTGCGGGCGGCGTCGACATCCGTCAGCCAGCCCAGCGGCGTCAGCAGGAGTGTGGCGCCCGGGTTGTACAGGTAGTGCGGATCCACGTGATGGTAAATCTCGTTGTACACCGGCACACCCTCGATGGCCCGGCGCACAGCGGAGTACACGGTGGTGAAATCATCGGTCACTGATCCGTTGAGCGCCAGCACGAACACCCGGTGGAGCACGAGCACCACAGCCAACGGCCAGGCGATCGCCCGCCCGATGTTGTCGAACGGGGTCCGGCGATGCTCCCCCGACGACGGGGGAGGATCGGTCAGCGGGGTGCGGGCAACCCACAGGTTCTCGAGTCGGGTCGTCGGCGAAGTCACGCGGATTACCCTACCGCAGCCCCTCCGGGCCCCTGCGGTAGCGGAGGAACAGGGTTCCGTCGTCCGTCGCGGAGTGGTGTTCGAGAGTCAACCATCTGTTCACGTCATGGACCAGATGCTTGTCGACGGGCCCCGATATCAGCGGCGCCACCGTCAGATGCAGCACATCGACGAGATCGGCGGCGAACATCATGTTGAAGACCCCGGGTCCGCCCTCGCACGCGATTCGCCTGAGCCCACGTGCGTGGAGTGCCTCGATCATCTCCTGCGGGCTGTCCGCGGGGATGAGCTCGGCGGGGGAGAGGTTCGAGGGGGCGTGGGCCAACGAACTGCGGGGCGTGAGGATGAGTGCATCGGACGGGGGGCGGTCGCCGAGCTGCAGAGTGCGGGAGATGATGGCCATCTGCGATGCGCGGGTCCCTGCGTAGTTCTCCGCGATGAACGTGCGTGCGCCGACGAGGACGACATCCGCCCAGTCACGCACGGCGAGGAGCAGTTCCCGGTCAAGTTCGTTGCCCAGGCCACCAGACCGGCCGTCGAGGGTGAGGGAGCCGGTGAGTGAGGAGATGGCGACGGCCCGGAGTTCCGGCCGGCCGGGCGGCAGAGTGGGGCCGATGATGTCAGACAACATGGCCCAAGAATAGCGAAAACGGAGCCGGTACAGGACCGGCTCCGTTTCATTGAGCGGATGACGAGACTCGAACTCGCGACCCTCACCTTGGCAAGGTGATGCGCTACCAACTGCGCTACATCCGCGTGACGTTCCATCAGGAACCTCAGTGCGCGATACTGGGATTGAACCAGTGACCTCTTCCGTGTCAGGGAAGCGCTCTCCCGCTGAGCTAAACGCGCTTGTACTGCGAGGTGGAAACGGGAATCGAACCCGTGTGCACGGTTTTGCAGACCGTTGCCTCACCACTCGGCCATTCCACCGTGGCGTTACCGCCTCAGGTACTTGTCTAAACATACCAGAGCGGATGACGAGACTCGAACTCGCGACCCTCACCTTGGCAAGGTGATGCGCTACCAACTGCGCTACATCCGCAAAATAAGAGGGACGTGTCCCTCAGTGCGCGATACTGGGATCGAACCAGTGACCTCTTCCGTGTCAGGGAAGCGCTCTCCCGCTGAGCTAAACGCGCGGGTTCATTTCTTACCGATTGGCCCGGTGAAATGAGAGCGGATGACGAGACTCGAACTCGCGACCCTCACCTTGGCAAGGTGATGCGCTACCAACTGCGCTACATCCGCATGCACCCGGCTACCGGCTTGTGACCGTCGCTGTGGTGCGGTTCAAAACATTATCCCCAACAGCTGTTGTATTACAAATCGCCAGGTGGGGGCGTTGATCGGATGCCGCCGGGCGGCCCCGGGCGTCGACGGTGAATTACGCCGGTGTCATTCAGGGGGGTCCGGGGCGTGGGCGGTGGGGAAGATGTGCATGATGACCTGCGGATTAGGCCCTTTCACTTTCCTGTGTGTAAAGTTCTTAAGCGCACACAAGGTCCTATGGCTCAGTGGAAGAGCGTTCCGTTCACACCGGAAAGGTCGCTGGTTCGAACCCAGCTAGGACCACTTCAGTTACACCCCCTCACGGCCGGATATCCGGCTGTGAGGGGGTGTACGTGTTTCCGGTCGAGGTATAGGATCCTCGGGGTGAGCAACACCCGGCGGTCGCACCTGCCGCATCTCCGGCCCACCGCAGCCGTTGCGCTGGGCTTTCTGGCCGTCATCCTCTCCGGGGCGACCGTCCTCGCGTCCCCGTGGGGCACCGCAGCCGGGCGGTCCACGCCGCTTGTCGACGCCCTCTTCACCGCCACCTCCGCCGTCAGCCTCACCGGGTTGGTCACGGTGGACACCGCCTCGCACTGGTCAACTCTGGGACAGGTGACGATCCTGCTCCTCATCCAGATCGGCGGCCTGGGGTTCATGACCCTGGCCTCCCTGCTGGGTCTGCTGCTCGCCGGACGGCTCGGGCTACGCAGGAGACTCGGAGCGACCGCGGAGGGCCGGGGCATCGACCTCGGCGACGTGGTCTGGGTCATCCGCGCGACCATCGCCTTCAGTCTCATCGTCGAGGCGACGATCGCGTGTGTCCTGGCAGTGCGTTTTCACACCGCCTACGAATACTCCTGGGGGCGGGCGGCATGGGAGGGCACCTTCCACTCCGTGTCGGGCTTCAACAACGCCGGCTTCGCCCTCTACTCCGACAACGTCATGGGTTTCGCCCTCGACGCCTGGATCCTGCTGCCCCTGGCCTTCGCGCTGATCATCGGCGGCATCGGCTTCCCGGTGCTGCTCGAAGCGGTCCGCCGGACCAGGGCGGTGATCGGAGGAGGTGCGGTCCGCAGGTGGAGTCTCACCGCGCGTTTCACCTTCGTGGGCACGGTGGTTCTGGGGCTGGCGGGTACCGCGCTGGTGGGACTGGGGGAATGGGACGGTGCCCTGGCGCAGGCGGGAGGGGGCACCGGGTCCGGGGACGGCCCCGGCGCGGGCGTGCGCCTGCTCAACGCCTTCTTCGCGGGGGTCAGTCCCCGTACCGCCGGCTTCAACGCCCTGGACTACGCGGATTTCCACCCCTCGACGCTGTTGGGCACGGACCTGCTGATGTTCATCGGGGGTGGTTCCGGCGGCACGGCGGGCGGGGTGAAGATCACCACTGCGGCTGTTCTGGTGGCTGCGGTGGTGGCGGAGACTCGCGGCGACAACTCCGTGGCGGTCCACGGGCGTGCCATCAGCGGCGACGTCGTGCGCCAGGCCCTGGTCATTCTCACCGGCTCCGTGACCCTGGTCTTCGGCTCGACCATGGCGATACTGTTTCTCGCCCCGACCTTCACCACCGACCAGGTTGCCTTCGAGGTGATCAGTGCCTTCGCCACCGTGGGACTGTCCACCGGAATCACCCCGGACCTGCCCGTGGCGGCCAAGCTCCTGCTCGCCGTCCTGATGTTCGCGGGCAGGGTCGGGCCGCTGGCCCTGGCCACCGCCCTCGCGGCACGCACCCGCGGCCGCTGTTTCGACTACCCGGAGGAGAGGCCCTTCATTGGCTAACCTGTTCACCCGCGGCAACGCCGCCGATTCCACCGCCCCGCGCGGGCCCGTCTACATCCTGGGCCTCGGAAGATTCGGCCGGGCGCTGGGCGAAGAGCTGATCGACAGCGGAGTGGAGGTCCTCGGGGCTGATTCGGACCCGCGGATCGTCCAGGAGCTGGCGGGCACATTTGACCACGTCGTCACCGCCGACACCACCAATCCGGAGGTGCTGCGTCAGCTCGGCGTAGCTGAGGCCACCCGGGTGGTCATCGCGATCGGCCGCCACATCGAGGCCTCGCTGTTGACTGCCTCGGCAGTGATGGAGATGGGCGTGCCCTCGGTGTGGGCGAAGGCGGACAACCTCGCGCACGCCAAGATTCTCGGCCAGATCGGCGTGCACCATGTCATCCGGCCGGAGGCCGACACCGGGCGTCGGGTGGCGCACCTGATGGGCGGCCGGCTGGAGGACTACCTGGAGTTCGAGCGTGGATTTGCGGTGGCGAAGATCGCCCCGCCGGTCGGGGCGCTCCAGCGCACGGTGGGGGAGATCAACGGGCGCCGGGGTAACGCAGTGGAGATTCTCGCCGTGCGTCCTCGTGACGGGCAGTTCCGGCGGGCGGAGACGGAGGACATCCTGCGGGCCGGGGATGTGGTCATCGTGGCGGGGCAGGTCACGGCGATCGAGGAGTTTGCGGCGGATCAATGACCCCGGTGGGCGGGTTTCCGCTCAGCGGCAACCGTGGGCGAGGAAGTCGAAGGCGTCGTCGAGAAGCTCCTGCATCTGCCGGCCGACCGGCAGCTGCTGGCGTCGGGCGGTCTCCAGCGCCGCGGCCGAGGCAGCCAGGCTCACGTTTATCACGGTCAGGGCGCGCAGGGGGGTCAGGGTGCCGCCGGAGCGGGCGACGAGGGCGTCGCGCAGGCCGTCGAAGATCCTGCCTGCACGTTGCCTGCCCTCCGCACCGAGATTGGCCACCACATGTTCACCGAGGGTGACCAGGTTCACGGGGGTGGCCAGATCATCGGCGGGTCGGGCGTAGACGTCGGAGATGATCCGCCGGAGAACGGTGAACGCCGAGTCCCCGTCCGGGGCGTCGGCAACCAGGCGGGCCCAGTCGTCGATCGTCTCCTCCAGGAAGAACAGGTAGGCGTCCTCGCGGGCGGCGAAGTAGTTGTGGAAGGTCCGGGTGGACACCCCTGCCCGCGCGGTGATCGCCGCGACCGTCGCCGCCTCCTCGCCATCGGCGAGCAGGAGTGCCACCGCCGCAGTGGCGAGGTCCCGCCTGGTCTGATGCTTCTTCTCTGCGCGCCGGCCGGTCATCGCCGTAACTCCTCTCACTGTCGGGACGGGACCGCGGCGGTGTCGCGGAGGGACTCATCGGTCAGGGATTCGCCCTCGATGTCAACGCGGGGCAGGATCCGGTCGAGCCAGCCCGGGATGGCCCACGCACGCTCGCCCAGGAGGAACATCGTCGCGGGGATGATGGTCATGCGGACGACGAAGGCGTCGAGAAGCACTGCGGCGGCCAGCGCGAAACCGATGACCTTGATGAAGGGCTCATCCATGAGCATGAAGGCGGCGAAGACGCTGATCATGATCAGGGCAGCGGCGGTGACCACGCGTGCGCCGTGTTTGAAACCGTTCGACGTTGCGTTGCCGGCGGTCTTGCCGTGCGCCCAGCCCTCCCGCATGCGGGTGACCAGGAAGACCTGGTAATCCATGGCCAGGCCGAAGACGATGCCGATGCAGATGATGGGCAGAAAGCTGATGATCGGCTGCGGATCGGCGATGATCCCGCCCCAGCCCTCCTGCCAGAGCGCGACGGTGATGCCGAAGGTCGCCGCGACCGACAGACCGAAGCCCAGGGCGGCGATGAGCGGCACCCACAGCGAACGGAACACCACGACGAGCAGGAGGAAGGCCAGCACCATGATGATGGCCACATAGGGCACCAGGACCTCCGAGAGGCGCTCCGAGATGTCCTCGTAGACCGGGGTGACGCCGGTGACCGCCCAGGTGGCCCCGGTGTCGTCGTTGAAGCGCTCCGCGCCGGCACGGATGTCGTCGAGGACGACGGCGGCGTTTTCGTCTGTGGCGCCATATTCGGGGGTGATGAGGATCTGGGCGGCGTCGCCACCTTCGCTCAGGGCGATGACCTGGGCATTGACCACGCCATCGGTGTCCTGGATCGCTGCCGCGGCGGCACCGTAGGCCAGCGGGCGTTCCTGTTCCGGCAGCTCACCGGCCTCCACGAGGGCGAGCATCGGGGCGTTGCGGCCCGGGCCGAAGGCGTCGTCGATCATCTCGTAGGCGGTGCGGTTGGGTGATCCCGGGGTGGCGGTGCCGTCGGAGGGCATGGCCAGGCGCATGTTGAGCGCGGGGATGGCCGCCAGGCCGAGCACGATGACACCGGCGAGCAGGAAGAGCAGGGGACGGGCACGGATCAGGCGCACCCACTGCAGACCCATGGTCGGTTTCTCGTCCTCGGGGTCCGGAGCCTTGACCAGCGGGGCGCGGCCGGCGAAGACCTTCGTGCCCACTGCGCCGAGGATGGCGGGCAGGAGGGTGATCGCGACCAGCACGGCGATGGCCACGGTAGCTGCGGCGGCCAGTGCCATCGCGGTGAGGAAGGGGATGTTGATGATCCACAGGGCCACCAGGGCGATGATGACCGTCATGCCGGCGAAGACCACTGCGGTGCCGGCCTTGCCCACGGCCAGGCCGGCGAGGTGCGCCCGCTCGACGAAGGGGATCGACCGCAGCTTGTCCGCCAGCTCCTTGGGGGACAGGTCGTTGCCGCCGATGTGGTGGACGAGTTCGTTGCGGAAGCGGGAAAGGATGAAGAGCGCGTAGTCGATGCCGACCGCCAGGCCGATCATCATCGCCAGAGTGGGGGTCATGCTGGAGATGCTGTCGGTGAATGCGGTGGCGGCATAGACGCCGGCGATGCCGATCCCGACGCCGATGACGCCGGTCAACAGGGGAAGGCCTGCGGCGACGAAGGAACCGAAGGTGATGACGAGCACGAGTGCCGCCACGGCGATGCCGATCAGCTCGGAGGTAAAGGACATCTCCTGCATCTGGAAGGCATTGCCGGAATAGGCGATCTTCAGGCCGTCATCGTCGTGCTCGGCGACGATGGCCTCGAAGGCCGCCCGATCCTCGGCCGGGATCTCCATGGCGGAGGGCGCGTCGAAGGCCACCGGGACGGTGCCGGTGGAGCCGTCCGCGGACAGGGGGCCGACAGCCGCGAGGTTGGCCTGGATCTGCTCCGGCGGCATGCCCTGGGCACCAGCCTGCTCGGTCATCTGCTGCTCGAGCCCGGCGGCGGCCAGGACGGGGGAGACGAGGGCGTCGGTCGCGGCCAGTCCGTCGAGTTCGCGCAGGTCCGCCAGGAAGGCGTCGACGTCCCCGGCGACCCGGGGGTCTGCCAGCGTGGCGCCCGCAGGGGCCTGCAGGACGACGGTGCCGGCGGGAGCCTCGAGCTGGTCCTGTCCACCGGGGAAGTAGCCCTGGATCTTCTCCTGGGTGTCCACCGACTCCAGCCCCGGGATGGTGAAGCTGTTGGAGGTGGGCTGCGTCAGCACGGCGGCCGCGGTGCCGGCGCTGAGGATCAGCAGGATCCAGACGGCGATGAACCGCCAGCGGTGGAGGTAGGCGGAACGGCCTAACCGGTACAGGAATGTCGCCATCAGGCGTGGCTCCTCGGCATAGATGTGCGGATGGAAGAAGACCCCGGAGGTGGTCCACCGGGCATGTCGACAATTATTGCACCCGAACTGCAAAAATTTAGAACGTGCGGTGACCGGGTGTGGTCCGCCCCACTGCCGGATGCCGGAAGGTCGGCCCGGTGGCACATTTCACATTCCGACGCCGATGTCGGAATAGTCGCAGGTGGACGCCCGGATTGTGGTTCGGGCGCGCGCCCCGGATGAATAAAACCGCCCTCAGCAGCCGGGCAGCCCGGGAACTATCCGCCATCCGGGTCCGACAGCTCTCGTGATGCCCGCACCGCGCGGGTATCGTATGCCCGAAGATCATCCCGCCCCGCATCCAGAAGGTGAGCAGCAGTGTTCCATGTCCTCCGCACCCGCGCCGTCCGCGGCGTCACCGCCGCGGCGGCCACCGTTCTGCTCGCCTTCTCCGCCCCCGCATCCTTCGCCCACGACCTGGTCATCGGGGGAAACCCCGACAACGAGGAGACGGTCGCCGAGTTCCCCACGGTCATCGAGCTGGAGTTCTCCGGTTACATCAAGGAGGACTTCAACACCTTCGCCGTCTCTGACGTCGCCTCCGGAGAGATCCTCTTCAGCGGCGAGCCGAACGTCGAGGGAAGGCTGGCCAGCCTGACGGTGCCCGAGGGTATTGACCCGGGCGACGGGGATTACCAGATCGGCTTCCAGATCACCTCGGCCGACGGGCACTCCACCCGCGGCATGACCACCTTCACCGTGGGTGAGGGTGACGCGGCTCCGGCCGCCACCGACCGTGGTGCCGGGCAGCCGGAGGACAACGGGGGCGAATCAGCCGGGACGGGACTGCCCGAAGGGCCCCTGACCTGGGTTCTCGCGGGAGTGGGCATACTGGCTGTCCTCGGTGTCATCGTGATGATGATCGCCCGGGGACGACACACCACACAGGAGTAGGAAATGTTCACTCGAGGCCGTATCGCACTGTCAGTTCTCGCCGTCTCCGCCCTCACCCTGGTCGGCTGCGCCTCCGGCGACGAGGACGCCGGAACCACCGCAGCCACCACCGCCGCCGAGACCACCACGACCACCACCGCGGAGGCCGTTGACGCCGCCGAGGGGGTCACCTTCACCGAGGGCGTCGTCCGGGCCAAGGGCACCGACAAGGAGATGACCGGCATCTTCGGCACCTTCACCAACAACACCGACGAGGAGATCAACGTCGTCGGCTTCGACGCGGACTTCGAGGGCGCGTCCTTTGAACTCCACGAGGTCGTGGACGGCGTCATGCAGATGAAGCCGGGCGGCTTCGTCATCCCCGCCGGCGAGACCTACGAGCTCGCGCCGGGCGGCGACCACATGATGATCATGGACTATGTGGACGAGATCCCCGCCGGCGACGTCGTCGACATCACCGTCGAACTCTCCGACGGATCCACCATCGACGTCGAGGACCTGCCGGTCCGCACCATGAACCCGGGCGACGAGAACTACAACCAGGACGGCGGCCTCATGGGCCACGAGTCCGGCGTGCAGGAGCAGGAGCAGGAGCAGTCGGGCATGGAGGAGCAGAACTAGCCGCCGGCCGTACCGTCACCCGCGAAGTACCCGTCAAGAAAGTAGATGACAGCCATGTCCCCGTTGTCCCGTCGTGGTTTCCTCACCGGTCTGTCCGTCACCGCCGGCGGGGCCGCCCTCGTCGGCTGCTCCCGTGCCGTCGAGCCCGCAGCCGGCGGAGCGCCGCAGGAGGGGCAGATCGATCAGGTGGCCGTGGAGACGCGGCTGCAGGATGCGATCGTCCCCTTCGATGGCGTCCATCAGGCGGGCATCGCCACGCCCGCGCAGGCGCAACTCAACCTGATCGGGTTCGCCCTGGTCGAGGGTGTGGACCGCGCCGGGCTCACCCGCCTGATGCGCTCCTGGACCGAGGACTCCCGGCGGTTGTGCACGGGGGAGACACCGTTGGGCAGCCTCGAACCGGAGCTGGTGACCGCCCCGGCGAACCTCACCGTCACCTGCGGCTTCGGGCCGCGCGTCTTCGACGTGATCGGCCTTCCGGAGCAGCGTCCGGAGTGGCTGAAGCCGCTGCCCGGGTACAGCCTCGACCAACTGGACCCGAAATGGGGGCAGACCGACCTGGTGATCCAGGTGTGCAGCGATGATCCACTCATGCTCTCCCACGCCACCCGCCACCTGGTGCGTTCGGGCACGGACTACGCGCGGGTCCGCTGGATGCAGCAGGGTTTCCTCAACGCGGACGGCGCACGCGCGAAGGACCGGACACCCCGTAACCTCTTCGGGCAGGTCGACGGCACCGTCAACCCGCGCGAGGAGGAGGCCTTCGACGAACAGGTGTGGATCCATGACGACGGGCCGGCGTGGATGCAGGGCTCGACGTCGATGGTGATGCGCCGAATCACCATGAACATGGACACCTGGGAGAGGCTCGACCGCACGTCCCGCGAGGAGTCCATGGGGCGCCGCCTGGACAACGGTGCACCCCTGACCGGCGAGAAGGAGTTCGACAAGCCGGACTACGACGCCACCGACAAGTACGGCCTGCCCGTCATCGACCGGCAGAGCCACATGTTCCGCGCGAAGGCGCCCGATGACCATCCGGAACAGAAGTTCCTCCGCAGGCCCTTCAACTACGACATCGCCCCGGAGCCCGGCTCGGAGCAGCTGTCCAACTCCGGCCTGGTGTTCCTGGCGTTCCAGAAGGACCCGGTTCTGCAGTACGACCCCGTCCAGAAGCGCCTGGACGAGGCGGACCGCCTCAACGAATGGATCACCCACATCGGTTCCGCCGTGTACTGGATCCCGCCGGGAACCAGCGCCGACGGACGCGGCCGCGACGCCTTCTGGGCTCAGTCGCTTCTCGACGACGCCTGACCCCGACGTCGCTCCCGGAAGGCGCGCGGTCGCGGGGTAGTATGTTGCGCAGCGACTGCGCCGTGCGCAGCCGTGCCAGTCATGTAGAGCAGGCAGCGGCCAGGTATGCCGCTGCCTGCGCGAGCGCAAGTTAAGGAGCGCAGCACGCCCATGGTGAACACCACCGCACCCGCTTTCCCCCCGTTCAAGGTCCCGGCCGGCACAGCCGTCGGTGCCGCGATGCGGGAGCTGGATCTGCCGAACAAGGGCCCGGACGCCGTCGTCGCGGTCGAGGACGCCGAGGGTAACCTGCGCGACCTGTCCCACACCCCGGAGGAGGACTCCGAGTTCACCCCGGTTCCGGCCAGCTCCGAGGCGGGCCGCGGTGTCATCCGCCACTCCTGCGCGCACGTCCTCGCCCAGGCCGTGCAGGCCGAGTTCCCGGGCTCGAAGCTGGGCATCGGCCCGGCCATCGAGAACGGCTTCTACTACGACTTCCAGGTCGCGGAACCCTTCACGCCGGAGGATCTGTCGACCCTGGAGAAGCGTATGAAGAAGATCATCAAATCCGGCCAGCGCTTCGAGCGCCGCCTCTACGAGTCCGTCGAGGCGGCCGCCGAAGAGCTCAAGGACGAACCCTTCAAGCTCGAGCTGGTGCAGGACAAGGGCAACGTCGACCCCAACTCGGATGAGGCGACCGAGGTCGGTGCCGGCGATCTGACGGCCTACGACAACGTCAACCCGCGCACCGACGAGGTCGAGTGGTCGGATCTGTGCCGTGGCCCGCACATCCCGACGACCCGCTACATCCCGGCCTTCACCCTGACCCGTTCCTCCGCCGCCTACTGGCGCGGTGACCAGGCCAACGCAGGCCTGCAGCGCATCTACGGCACCGCGTGGGAGTCCAAGGAGAAGCTGGACGAGTACCAGACCATGCTGGCGGAGGCGGAGAAGCGCGACCACCGCCGCCTTGGCACCGAGCTGGACCTGTTCTCCTTCCCGGACGAGATCGGCTCCGGTCTGCCGGTATTCCACCCCAACGGCGCGACCGTGCGCATGGAGATGGAGGAGCATTCCCGACGCCGACACATCGAGGCCGGCTACTCCTTCGTGACCACCCCGCACGTGACCAAGGGTGACCTCTTCGAGAAGTCCGGCCATCTGAGCTTCTACAAGGACGGCATGTTCCCGCCGCTGCAGCTCGACGCCGAGTACGACGACGAGGGCAGAGAGACCAAGCCCGGCCAGGACTACTACCTCAAGCCGATGAACTGCCCCATGCACAACCTCATCTTCGACTCCCGGGGCCGTTCCTACCGGGAGCTGCCGTTGCGGCTGTTCGAGTTCGGCACCGTCTACCGCTACGAGAAGTCCGGTGTGGTCCACGGCCTGACCCGCGCCCGCGGCTTCACCCAGGACGACGCCCACATCTACTGCACCGAGGACCAGCTCGAGGCCGAGCTGACCACCGTGCTGGAGTTCATCGTCTCTCTGCTCAAGGACTACGGGCTGGACGACTTCTACCTCGAGCTGTCCACCAAGGACCCCAAGAAGTACGTCGGCGACGACGACATCTGGGAGCGCTCGACCGACATCCTGCAGCGCGTGGCCACCAACTCAGGACTGGACCTGGTGCCGGATCCGGAGGGCGCGGCCTTCTACGGCCCGAAGATCTCCGTGCAGGCCAAGGACGCCATCGGCCGCACCTGGCAGATGTCCACCGTGCAGCTGGACTTCAACCTGCCGGAGCGTTTTGAGCTGGAGTACACCTCCCCGGACGGTTCGAAGCAGCGCCCGATCATGATTCACCGCGCGCTGTTCGGCTCCATTGAGCGTTTCTTCGGCGTACTGCTCGAGCACTATGCCGGTGCCTTCCCCGCCTGGCTGGCGCCCCACCAGGTCATGGGCATCCCGGTCGCAGACAACTTCGCCCCGCACCTGGAGGCCGTTGCCGCGCAGCTGCGCAAGCGTGGCATCCGGGCGGACGTGGACACCTCCGACGACCGCATGCAGAAGAAGATCCGCAACCACACCACCGGCAAGATCCCGTTCATGCTGCTGGCCGGCGCACGCGACGTGGAGGCGGAGGCCGTGAGCTTCCGCTTCCTCGACGGCACCCAGATCAACGGCGTGCCGGTGGATGAGGCTATCGGGCTCATAGACGCCTGGGTGCGCGACCGGATCAACCTCCAGCCGAGTGAGGATGCTCTTGCAGCCCGCCGCTGAGGAGACCACCGGGCAGACCTGGACCGACACCGGCGTCGGTGAGCAGGACGGGCTGACCCGGCTGTGGGCGCCGTACCGGATGGGCTACATCAAGAAGCGCCCGCCCCTCGGGTCCGATCAGCCGCACGAGCCCTTCGTCGATGCGCCGAAGATGGCGGACGAGGATGCACTCATCATCGCCCGCGGCGAACTGGTCTACGCGATTCTCAATCTGTACCCCTACAACGCAGGCCACCTCATGGTCATCCCGTACCGCAAGGTCGCCGATCTGGAGGATCTCACGGCGGAGGAGATGTCGGAGCTCATGAGCTTCGTCACCACCGCCGTGAAGGTGCTGAAGAAGGTGTCCCGACCGGAGGGCATCAACGTCGGGTTCAACCTGGGCAAGGCCTCGGGCGGCTCGGTGGGCGACCACCTGCACATGCACGTCGTGCCCCGCTGGCCGGGCGACGCGAACTTCCTCACCATCCTCGACGGGACAAAGGTGCTGCCGCAGCTGCTCCGCGACACCCGCACCCTCCTCGCGGACGCCTGGGTGGAGGTTGCCGGTGCTTAGCACCCACGGTCGTCGTTCGGCGTCGGTCATCGTGGAGCCCGTGGCGCGTGGCCTGCTGCGGTTGGGCCTGACCCCCAACATGGTGACGGTCATCGGAGCCGTGGTCGCCGCGGGCATCGCCGTGGCGCTCATCCCGAGCGGTCACCTGGTGTGGGCCGCGGTGACGTCCGGTGTCTTCGTCGCCTTCGACCTGATCGACGGCACGATGGCGCGTCTGCGTGGCGGGGGGACGAAGTTCGGCGCGACCCTCGACGCCACGTGTGACCGCATCACCGACGGTGCGCTGTTCGCGGCGATCACGTGGTGGCTGATCTTCAGCTATCAGCCGCACCCTTCGCTGATCGTCGCCTCCCTCGTGGTGCTGGTGGGCTCCCAGGTGATCAGCTATGTCAAGGCGCGCGGTGAGGCCAGCGGTTTCAGTATCGTCGGAGGTCTGATCGAGCGTCCGGAACGCCTGATCATCGGCCTGACGGGTATCGGACTGCAGGGCCTGGGTGTGCCGTATGCCGTCGATGTGGCGATCTGGGTCCTGGCTGCGGGCTCGGTGTACACCGTGGTGCAGCGCCTGTACATGGCGTCGCGTGACTCACAGGCCGATGACCACATCGCCCCGCCGCCGGGCGCCCGGGATTCTGATCCCCAGGAGGCCAACGCCCGATGAGGTTGAGGGATCTGGATCCGGCGGCCCTGGTCTACCTGGCGGGCTGGAAGCTGGTCCGCCACCTGCCGGACAAGGTCGCGGAGAAGCTCTTCACCCTCGGGGCGGACCACGCCTCTGACCACGGTTACGGCATGGAGATGCTGCGCCGGAACCTCACCCGGGTGGTGGGCGCCGAGAACGTCACCGCGGAACTGGTGAGGAATTCGGTGCGTTCCTACGCCCGTTACTGGCGGGAGGCCTTCCGCCTGCCGGCCATCATGGATGATCCGGAGCTCGATGCCCGCCTGATGCGGGGCTTCGTCGGGCGCGAGCACCTGGACGCCTCCCACCGCTCAGGCCGGGGGGTGGTTCTTGCCCTGCCGCACTCGGGCAACTGGGACATGGCGGGCATGTTCATCGTGCGCCACTACGGCGGGGTCACCACCGTCGCGGAGCGGCTGAAGCCGGAGGTGCTCTACGACGCCTTCGTCGACTACCGGGAATCGCTGGGGATCGAGGTGCTGGCACACGCCGGTGGGAAATCCCCGTACCCACGGTTGCGCGAGGTGCTGGAATCCGGCGGCATCGTCGCCCTGGTGGGGGAGCGTGACCTCAAACGCAGGGGAGTGAAGGTCAACTTCTTCGGTGAGGAGACCACCATGCCGGTCGGGCCCGCCCGTCTGGCGATGGACACCGGGGCCGCACTGCATGTGGCGCACCTCTGGTTCACCGACGACGGCTGGGGTTTGTCCGTGTCGGAGGAGATCTGCGTGGATACGCTCGAGGACACGGTGCAGCGCACCGCCGATCACTTTGCCGCCAATATCGCTGCACACCCGACCGACTGGCACATGCTGCAGCCGCTGTGGCCCGCGGACGTCACGAACCGGGGTGGGGGATAGTGCGCATCGGCATCGTCTGCCCGTACTCCTTCGACCAGCCCGGTGGAGTGCAGGCGCATGTCCTCGACCTGGCGGAGGTGCTCATCGGGAAGGGCCATCACGTGCAGGTGCTCGGCCCCGCGTCCAGGCACACCGAGGTTCCCGATTACGTCACGCGGGGCGGGCGCAGCGTGCCGATCCGCTACAACGGCTCCGTCGCCAGGCTCTCGCTGGGGCCGGCGGTGCACGCGAAGGCCCGGGAGTTCATCACCCGTGGACGTTTCGACGTCCTCCACATCCACGAGCCCAATTCCCCCAGCTACTCCCTGGTGGCGCTGCGGATGGCCACGGGGCCGATCGTGGCCACCTATCACGCCTCCTCGGCCGGGTCGTTCATGCTGCAGTTCGCGCGGCCCCTGCTGCGTCCGGCGCTGGAGAAGATCCGTGGCGGCATCGCCGTGTCGGAGATGGCGCGCCGCTGGCAGGTGGAGCAGCTGGGTGGGGATCCGGTGCTCATCCCCAACGGGGTGGACACCGCCAGTTTCGCGGCCGCCCGTCGGTCCCGGGATGCGGCGGAGGGCCCCGTGGAGCTCGTCTTCCTCGGTCGACTGGATGAGCCCCGCAAGGGTCTGGACATTCTCCTGCGCGCACTTGAGCTGCTCGACCGCGAGGTCCGTGTGACCGTCATCGGGGGTGGTCGTGAGCGACACGTCCCGGGTGTGGACTTCGTCGGCCGGATCAGCGACGAGGAGAAGACCGAGATCCTGGGGCGGGCCGACATCTACGTCGCCCCCAACACCGGTGGCGAGAGCTTCGGCATCGTGCTCGTCGAGGCGATGGCCGCGGGTTGCGCGGTTGTCGCCAGTGACCTCGAGGCCTTCGCCGCCGTGATTGACGGCGCCGGCCTCCTCTTCGAGATGGGCAATGCGGAGGACCTCGCGGACAAGCTCCGCCTGCTCATCGACGCCCCCGCGACGCGCGCCGAACTCATCGCCGCTGGTGAGCGGCGTGCCCGGCGCTTCGACTGGGACACCGTCGCCCGGGACGTGCTCACCGTCTACGAGACCGTCGCCGACGGCACCGTGGTGGGGGTGGAGTGATGATCTGGTGGATCCTGCTGGCGATCGTCATCACCGCCGTGGCACTGTGGGCGTTCTACACTGCGCAGCGACTCAACCGGCTGCACATCCGGACCGACGCCGCCCTGGCGGCACTGCAGGCGGCTCTGGACCGTCGGGCGGCCGTCATCGCGGCACTCCTGCCCGGCACACAGCCCCTCGCTTCGGCTGCGGAGGCGGAATCGCTCCTGCACAACGCGTTCCAGGAACGGGCCGCCCGCGAGCGTGATCTCTCCGACGCGCTGGTCCCGTTGGGCACTGAGCTGCCCGCTCAGCTCGTCGACGCGGAGGTCCGTGTCCAACTGGCCCACCGCTTCTACAACGATGCAGTGGCCGATACCCGTGATCTGCGGCTGCGCCCCTCCGTCAGGCTCCTGCGTCTGGGCGGCACCGCGCCGTTGCCGGAGTTCTTCGCCTACTACTCCTGACCCCTTGCATACCTGCCAGGGTATTGACATCATGGGTGCATGTTCACGTGGCGCGGCCGGACCATCCTCCCCCTCTACGGGCTCCTCGCGGCCGCGCTGACGGTTCTGCTCATCGGGGTGCCCACCGACATCATCCCGAATCCGGTCTTCGGGCGCGAAGTGCCGGTGCGGTGGTGGGAGTACCCGGTGCTCGGCGCTACGGCACTGCTCACCGGCGCCTGGTTCAGCATCGGTCGCGGCGACGGGGAGGAGAAACCGGAACGCGGAACGATGATGAGCGTGGGGGTGTTCGCCGCGTGGTTCGCGGTGGCCTGCCCGGTGTGCAACAAGCTCGTGCTCCTGGCCCTCGGCACGTCCGGCGCGATGGGCCTGTGGGCCCCGCTCAGCCCTACGTCGCCGTGATGTCCCTCGGGCTGCTGCTGGCGTCGGTCATCGTCAGATGGCGTTCGAAGCTCGACGGCTGCGTCGACGGCTCGTGCAGCCCGGGCACGGTCACCGAGGCCCGTACGTCCGACGGCTCTCCTGAACCAGCCATGCGGTAGCCAGCAGCGTGAGGACGACGACGAGGCCGTTGCGCACAGCCAGGACGGTGATCTCGGTGGCGGCGGTGGCGGGGTCAACCCACAGAGGGTCGTAGTTGAAGGGGTAGATCCAGGTGCCCAGAGCCGCCGTGACCACGGTCAGCACCGCCATCACCGGAACCAGCCGGGAGCGCGTGGCGTAGAGGGCCACCGCGAGAAGAGGACCCGCCCAGACGATGTACTGCGGCGAGAACACCTTGTTCGTGATGATCAGCAGCAGAACCAGCAGCAGCGAGAACGCCAGCGTGGTCTCCGGACGCCAGCGGCCGGTCACAAGGTTCCGCCCGGCCCACGCCACGGCGAGGATCAGGACGGCGACCATGGCGGCGTCGGCGAGCGTGGCCGCCACGTCCGTCCCGGGGCCGGTGATCTCGAAGCTCTTCGACGACGCGTAACCCGTCGAGTACTCACCGGGCCGGCGGTACGCGTTGATGAGGAACGGAGTGGCCGCCAGCGACTCGATCTGGATGCCACGGTCACCCTGGTAGGTGAGCGGGCTGAGCAGGCGGTCGAGGCCCGACGTAGCCCATGTGACGCCCACCAGGGCGGCGAGGGTGCCGAAGAAGACGGTCACGCGCAGCCACGTGTCCGTCCGACGGATCCCGCCGACCAGCCCCGCGGCGAGCACCCCGGGCCACAGTTTCACCGCCGTCGCCAACGCCAGTACCGCCGCCGCCCAGGTCGGACGCAGGAACAACAACGCCGCGAACAGGCCCACCAGGACGCCGGGGAAGAGATCCAGACGCAGCCAGAACACCTGCCCCGCGGCCACCCCGAAGACCACCCAGAACCACGCGGCGTGCAACCTGCGTTCGCGGCCGAAGATCAGGAGGAGGCCGAGGAAGGCGGCGTCGAGAAGCGCCATCATCACGGCGAAACCGATGAGAAAGCTCATCTCATCCGGCCCCGTGATCTGACCGAGCAGACGCACGGGCCAGACGCCGGCGTCCGGGTACTCGGTCATGGCCGTCGGATCATCGCCGAACAGGCCGAGGCGGTAGTAGCGCACGTCGCCGATCGGCTCAGGGTCCGACAGGATGAGACGGACGAGAAACAGGCGGGCCACCACCCATCCCAACCATAAGAGAGGTACCGGGGATAATCTGCGCACCGGGAGATCCTATCCCGCCCGGAATGAAAAAACCGGGCAATCAACCCGTGCCCGAGCACCCGCCCGATGATCTCGGGGCGTCACCACTCTAAACAGCGGGAACTGCACCCACCCGGCCCCCGGAGCGGAAAAAATCCACGCCCGGCACATGCCGGGCGTGGATTCCCTCGTTTCAGAGCGCCTAGTTCACGCGGTCCGCGATGGCGTCCGGATCATAGGGCTGGCCGATCAGCAGCAGCGCCGTGAACACGAGCGCGATCGCGATCAGCAGGAACACGATGGAGCGGGCCGGGTGACGCACGAACTGGGCCAGGACCTTCTCCGGCAGGGTGCGGGGCTGCTCGTCTGCACCGGCGAAGCGCCAGCCGCCCTCCAGCAGGCCCTTGCGGTCTGCCCACATGGTGAAGGGCCACGCAGCGAAGGGGACGATGGAGACCGCCAGTCCGACCACGCCCTGGCCGAAGGACCAGCGGTTGTTGATCCACAGCAGCGTCGTGATGGCCAGGAACATGAGGAAGCCGAAGCCGTGGATTCCGCCGGCGATGGGGGTGAAGGCCTCGGTGACACCCGAGTACTTGAGGATCATGCCGATGATCAGCAGGGACCAGGTCACCATCTCCGTGAGCGCGGCGAAACGGTGGAATTTTTTGGGGGTCAGCCTGTGGCTGGTGGTGGGCTGGGTGGTCGTGGTCATGGGCCCTGATGCTACCGGGGATACACACGATGACGAGAGTCGACGGGGGCCCGTCCGCAGGGAACTGGGGTCAACCGGGCGGTTGATTTTCGGGGCCTGGGTAAGGTTTCCGTTAACAACCCGCAGGGAAAGGTGACACATGAGGCAGATCGAGTACATCCTCGGACTGGAACGCATAGACAATGACATCTACCGCGGTCCGGCGGTGGAATCCGCACTCACCCGCACGTTCGGCGGACAGGTGGCGGCGCAGGCCCTCGTCGCCGCGACCGAAACCGTCGACGGGGACAAGACCGTGCACTCCCTCCACGGCTACTTCGTCGCGCCGGGCAAGTCGGCGGAGCCGACGGTCTTCCTCGTGGACCGGCTCCGCGACGGCCGCAGCTTCTCCTCCCGCCAGGTGCGCGCCGTCCAGGACGGGGAGACGATCTTCTCCATGCAGGCCAGCTTCCATCGTCGTGACGACGTCGGTCCGGAGCACTCCGACCGCATGCGGGACGTGCCGATGCCGGAAACCCTCACCGACGACCCCTCCACCCTGCCCAGGTCCTCCCGTAACCTGCTCGAGGAGTGGGGCGACTGGGACATCCACGTCGTCCCGTCCGAGGCCTACGAGCACAACAAGTACAGCCCCAGCCAGCAGGTTGTCTGGTTCCGTTCCCGACGTCCGCTTCCCGACGACGAGACCTTCCACATCTGCACCCTGGCCTACATGTCGGACATGACCCTCCTACATTCCTCGCTGGTGCCGCATCCGGGCCATCCCGTGCAGATGGCCAGTCTCGACCACGCCATGTGGTTCCTGCGTCCCTTCCGCGCCGACGAGTGGCTGCTCTACGACCAGGTGTCCCCGTCCGCCTCCGCCGGCCGCGCACTGACACACGGCAGGATCTTCGACCGGGCGGGGAATCTCGTGGCCATCGTCACCCAGGAGGGACTCACGCGCACCCTGCGCGAGGGTGGGGAATCGGTCCCGATGAAGCGCGTTCAGGAGAAATAGCAGGATGACGTGATGCGCTGCGTATAATCGGGCGAGTCAAGTCAGCCGATGTCCCCGCCTACTCTGCGTTGCCCGCTCCCTCGCCCTTATCGACGGTGGGGTTGAGCGCGCAGGAGGACAGGTGGGGCTGGAAGAAAGGGATCCGATGGCAGGGCACTCAAAGTGGGCGACCACGAAGCACAAGAAGGCTGCGAACGACGCCAAGCGCAGCAAGGAATGGGCCAAGGCGATCAAGAACATCGAGGTCGCAGCCCGGATGGGCGGCGGCGATCCGGCCGGCAACCCGACGCTCGACGACATGATCAAGAAGGCCAAGAAGGCCTCCGTCCCCAGCGACAACATCGAGCGTGCCCGCAAGCGCGGTGCCGGTGAGGAGGAGGGCGGATCCAACTGGGAGAACATCACCTACGAGGGCTACGGCCCCAACGGTGTGGCCGTCCTCATCGAGTGCCTGACCGACAACCGCAACCGCGCAGCCACCGAGGTGCGCACCGCCATGTCCAAGAACGGCGGCAACCTGGGTGAGTCCGGCTCTGTCGCCTACATGTTCACCCGTACCGGCATCGTCCTGGTGAACAAGGGCGAGCTCGCCGAGGACGACGTGCTCATGGCGGTTCTGGATGCCGGCGCGGAGGAGGTCAACGACCTGGGTGAGAAGTTCGAGGTCGTCTGCGCACCCACCGACCTTGAGGCGGTCAAGGAGGCGCTGGAGGAGGCCGGAATCGAGGTCGACGACTCGGATCAGGACTTCCGCGCCTCCGTGGAGGTGCCGTTGGATGTCGAGGGCGCCAGGAAGATGATCAGGCTCATCGAGGCTCTGGAGGACTCCGACGACGTGCAGAACGTGTACACCAACATGGATCTGTCCGACGAGGTCATCGCCGCGTTGGACGCCTGAACTCCACTTTCGGACGTGTGTGCTATAAGTTGGGGGTGAAGGCACACAGAAAGGGACGGGCGACGCAGTGAAGCTCAACGGACTACGGGTCATGGGGATCGATCCAGGCCTGACCCGCTGCGGCCTGTCCGTGGTCCAGGCGGGTCATGGTCGGGCCGTGGTCCCGGTCGCAGTCGGCATCGTCCGTACTCCGGCGACCGCGGACCTGGCTGAGCGGCTCCTGCGTCTGTCCACCGGCGTCAATCAGTGGATGGATGACTACCGCCCGGACGTCGTCGCCGTCGAGCGGGTGTTTGAACGCGGTAACGTCTCCACGGTCATCCACACCGCCCACGCCTCCGGGGTGCTGGTCCTGGCTGCCGCGCAGCGCGGGATCCCGGTGCACATGTACACGCCCTCCGAGGTCAAGAAGGCGATCTCCGGGAACGGGCGGGCAGACAAGAACCAGATGACCACCATGATCACCCGGATTCTGGGACTCACCGAACCACCCAAGCCGGCCGATGCCGCAGATGCCCTGGCGTTGGCGGTGTGTCATTGCTGGCGTGCCCCCATGCTGGCCCGCACCGCCGCACTGCTCAACTCCGAAGGAGCGAAGTAATGATTGCCTCCCTGCGTGGCACCGTCATCGGCATCGAATTGGACCATGCCGTCATCGAGTGCGCCGGCGTGGGCTACCGCGTCGAGGCCACGCCCGCGACGCTGGCCACCCTGCGTCGCGGCGAGGAGTCGATGATCCTCACCAGCCTCATCGTGCGCGAGGACGCCCACATCCTCCACGGCTTCAGCTCGGGCGAGGACCGCGCGATGTTCCACCTGCTGCAGTCGGTCACGGGCCTCGGCCCGCGCCTGGCCGTGGCCTCCCTGTCCGTGTTCGATGCCGGTGATCTCTCCCGGGCCATCGCGGGCGAAGACTCGAAGGCACTCCAACGCATCCCCGGTGTGGGCAAGCGGATGGCGGAGCGTCTGATTCTGGAGCTCAAGGACAAGGTCGCCGCGTTCGTGCCGGCGCAGCCCGAGAGCGTGCTGACACCGCCGTTGCCCACCGGCGCCGCGGTCGTCGCGGAGCAGGTGACCGATGCGCTCATCGGGTTGGGCTTCCCCGACAGGGTCGCGCAACCGGTCGTCGAGGGCGTCCTGGCGGAGAACCCCGGGCTGGACACCGCCGCTGCGCTGCGCGCGGCACTGACCGGGCTCGGCAGGAAGTAGGTCAGGGACGTGAGTGACATGGAGCGGACGGAGTTCGCGCTGCCGGAGGACCGCGACGTAGATACGCAGCTCCTGGTCGGCGAGCAGGACGTTGAGACGACGCTGCGGCCGCGCAGCCTGGATGAGTTCATCGGCCAGCGCAAGGTGAGGAATCAGCTCTCGCTCGTGCTCACGGGCGCGAAGAACCGCGGGGTCACGGCAGATCACGTCCTGCTCAGCGGCCCGCCCGGCCTGGGCAAGACGACGATGGCGATGATCATCGCGCAGGAGCTGAACACCAACCTGCGCATGACCTCCGGTCCGGCACTCGAGCGGGCGGGTGATCTGGCGGCGATGCTCTCGAACCTCATGGCGGGTGACGTCCTGTTCATCGACGAGATCCACCGCATCGCCCGCCCCGCCGAGGAGATGCTCTACATGGCGATGGAGGATTTCCGCATCGACGTCATCGTGGGCAAGGGGCCGGGCGCCACGTCGATTCCTCTGGAGTTGCCGCCCTTCACGCTGGTGGGGGCGACGACCCGGTCAGGCATGCTCACCGGCCCGCTGCGTGACCGGTTCGGCTTCACCGCGCAGATGGAGTTCTACGACGTCGACGATCTGACGCGTGTGGTCACCCGTGCCGCCCGGATCATGGACGTGACCATGGATCCGGACGCCGCCGTCGAGATCGCATCCCGCTCCCGCGGAACACCGCGTATCGCCAACCGGCTCCTCCGCCGTGTGCGTGACTTCGCCGAGGTCAACGGTGACGGCCACATCAACCTTGCGGCCACGCAGGGGGCGCTCCAGGTCTTCGACGTCGATGAGCTCGGCCTCGACCGACTCGACCGCGCGGTTCTCTCCGCACTGGTCCGTGGACACGGCGGTGGCCCCGTCGGTGTCAGCACCCTGGCCATCGCAGTGGGGGAGGAGCCCGGCACCGTCGAGGAGGTCTGTGAGCCCTACCTCGTCCGCGCTGGCCTGGTCGCCCGCACCGGCCGGGGGCGCGTCGCCACCGCCTCGGCCTGGCGCCACCTGGGTCTGGAACCGCCGGAGGGCACTCTCGGCCTGCATTAGCCGCTCCAGGTGGTGGATCCGGGAAACTCTCTGGCAGACTGGGCGACCATGGACATTCTTCTGCTTATTCTCATTGTCGCGGTATTCATCCTCCCCTCCTTCTTCATGATGCGCACCCAGCGCAGGCGCCAGGCGGAACTGCAGAACATGCAGGCGTCGATCCAGAGCGGCGACCGTGTGGTCACCGTTTCCGGCATCCACGGCACCATCGTCGGCGTGCGCGACACCCAGCTCGATGTTGAGCTGGCGCCGGGCCTGGTGGTCGTCATGGACCGCATCGCCGTGCTGCGTCGGGCGGAGACCGCTGAGGCGGGCATCGCCGGTGCCGGCGGCTACGAGTCCACCTACGATGCCTCGACCGAGGAACAGGGTTTCCAGCACCCGGAGCACCCGGCGCAGCCGGAGCAGGGCCACTTCCCGGAGCACCCGGAGAACCGTCCGACCGACGGTGGTCACCCCGAGAACCGCTAGGTCCTCCGGCCGACGCGCACTCCGCCACCTGCCAGGCAGTTACGACTGCCCGGCCGGTGGCTTCATTCTTTGGCGCGACTTCCCCCGTTCCGTGCTGAAGCGCCGCAAACGATGACGTAGCATGGTCGGTTGTGCACCGGCCGCCTCAATCGGGCGGTGGTGCGTCAACAGACCGTTGGCCGTCGCGGAGCTCCCGAGCGGAGCACGTGCGGCAGTCGTCGCCGGGTCTCCGGTGGCGCTCTCGTATCCGGAGGAGTCACCTCATTGTCCGTCACATCCCGACGCGAACGGTCAGGGTCCCAGCGGACCTGGCCGAAGCGCGCGCTGGCGTTATTTTTCCTGATTCTCGCGGTGGTGTTCGCCCTGGTGTTCTTCACCGGGGACCGTCAGGCGAGCCCGAAGCTCGGTATTGATCTCCAGGGCGGAACGCGCGTGACGCTGGTACCGCAGGGTGAGGAGCCCACCGCGGATCAGCTCGCCCAGGCGCGCGTCATCCTGGAGAACCGCGTCAACGGCATGGGTGTCAGCGGCGCGAGTGTGGTGACGGACGGCAACACGCTGGTCATCACCGTGCCGGGCGAGGACACCTCGCAGGCCCGGGCCGTCGGCCAGACCTCCCAGCTACTGTTCCGTCCCGTGGCCGTGCCCGCGAACCCGGACATCGCCGCACTGCCGGAGGCCCTGGGTTCCATGGCCAACCGCTGGGTCGAGCTGGGTGTGATCACCCGTGAGCAGGCAGACAACTCGGTGACCACGGTCATCGACGCGGTGAACCAGAATCAGCCGGAGGGCGCCGAACCGGTTGCGGCCCCGGAGGTCACCGCCGAGCCGCTGCCCGAGCCGGCGAACTCGATCGAGTCGACCGAGCGCCGGCAGCAGATCACCGAGGTCCTGCGGGAGGATCGGCAGTCGACGGACCCGACGGTCCAGGCGGCGGCCAGCTCCCTGCTGCGTTGCGATGCCCCGACCGATCCGCTCTCCGGTTCCGACGACCCTGCGTTGCCCCTGGTGACCTGCGATCCGGGCACCGGTCAGGTCTATCTGCTTGACCCGGCGCCGCTCCTGGCGGGTGTGACCGACGACAACGGTCCCCGCCTGACCGGTAACGAGATCGACACCGCTCGCGCCATCACCGGTGGATTCAATGCGCAGACGGGTCAGATGGAGATCAACTTCGCCTTCAAGACGGACGGGGCGAACTCCGGTTCCCAGACCTGGGCGAACCTGACCTCCCAGTACCTGCAGCAGCAGATTGCGATCACCCTGGACTCCCAGGTCATCTCCGCGCCCGTGATCCAGTCGGCCACGCCCTTCGGCTCCGCCACCTCCATCACGGGCCAGTTCACCCAGGAGGAGGCCCAGGAGCTGGCCAACAACCTGCGTTACGGCGCGCTCCCGCTCTCCTTCGCGGGTGAGGACGGCGAGCCGGGCGGCACCGCCCAGTCCGTCCCGGCCTCTCTCGGCGTAGCCTCACTGCAGGCAGGCCTCATCGCGGGCGTGGTGGGCATTGTCCTCGTCGCGATCTTCGTGTTCGCCTACTACCGTGTGTTCGGCTTCATCTCCCTGTTCACCCTGTTCACTGCGGGCCTGCTGGTCTACGGCTCCCTGGTCCTGCTCGGCCGGTGGATCGGCTACTCACTGGATCTGTCGGGCATCGCGGGTCTGATCATCGGCATCGGCACCACCGCGGACTCTTTCGTCGTCTTCTATGAGCGGGTCAAGGATGAGGTGCGCGAGGGCCGGACGTTCCGTTCGGCCGCCCAGCACGGTTGGGACCGTGCGAAGCGCACGATCGTCACCGGCAACATGGTCACCCTGATCGGCGCCGTGGTCATCTACTTCCTCGCCGTCGGTGAGGTCAAGGGCTTCGCGTTCACCCTGGGACTGACCACCGTGTTCGACCTTCTGGTCACGTTCCTGGTCACCGCACCGCTCATGCTGCTGGCGGCACGGAAGCCGTTCTTCGCCAAGCCCTCCGTCAACGGCATGGGCAAGGTGTTCGAGCTGGCCGCGTCGAAGCGCGCCGAGAAGGCCGAACCGGCCGGGCGTCGGGAAGCAACCACCGCAAGCACGGAGGAGAAGTAGATGAGCTCGATGAGTACGTTCAACCGCCTGTACACCGGTGAGGGCGGCGTCGACTTCATCGGCCGTTCCCGTCTCTGGTACTGGATCACCGCCGTGCTGCTGGTCATCTCGATCGGCGCGATCGGCATCCGTGGTTTCGACCTCAGCATCGACTTCGAGGGCGGCACCAAGATGAACATGCCCGCCGGGGAGCTGGTGGTGGAGGAGGTCGAGGAGACGTTCATCGACGCGACCGGCGTCACGCCGGAGGTCACCCAGATCATCGGCGCCGGTGAATCCCGCACCCTGGAGATCAACTCCCAGCGACTGACCACCGGGCAGATCGACGCCGCCCGCGCCGCGATTTTCGAGGAGCACCAGCCGCTGGATGCCGCCGGCACCCCCTCGCCGGACGCCGTCGGTGACTCGACGGTCTCCGAGTCCTGGGGCTCCACGATCACCCAGCGCATGCTCATCGCGATGGGGGCGTTCCTTGCCCTGGCGTTCCTCTACATCGCCTTCCGACTGGAGAAGGAGATGGCTGCGGCCGCGATGCTCGCGCTGCTGGTTGACGGCGTCCTCATCGCCGGCATCTACGCCCTGTTCGGTTTCGAGGTCTCCCCGGCCTCCGTGATCGGCCTGCTGACGGTGCTCTCGTTCTCCATCTACGACACCGTCATCGTCTTCGACAAGGTTCGGGAGAATACCGCCGGCTACCTCGGTTCGAGACGCGCCACCTACGCGGAGGAGGCGAACCTGGCGGTCAACCAGACGGTCATGCGTTCCATCTCCACGTCGGTGATCGCCGCTCTGCCGATCATCGCGCTCATGGTCGTCGCTGTCTGGCTGATGGGCGTGGGCACCCTCAAGGATCTGGCGCTCATCCAGCTCATCGGCGTGATCGAGGGCATCTTCTCCTCGATCTTCCTGGCGACCCCGATCCTGGTCGGCCTTGTCAACCGCCGGAAGGACACCAGACTCCACAACCAGAAGGTCGAGGACTACCGTGCCGGCCGCGACGACGAGGAGCTTGTCGACGCCGCCGCCGACACCTCCACCAAGCGCACCGTCGCCGGTCCGGCGGACACCCGCCCGGAGGCGCCGGGGGCCGGCGCCAGTTGGCGTCCCGACCGCAGGTGATTCTTCCCTGACCGCTGCGCCGCATATAATGGTCAAATCAGCACCCTGTGGGCAGCCGGGGCGGGAAAGTAGGTGTGACGTGGCGAAACGTTGGCGTGAGGGTGGGCGTCGCACTGCCACGGCGGTGGTGGCGGTCCTCACCGCCGTCACCCTGGCGGCCTGTTCTCCGGGTTCCGGTGGGGGAGGGGGCGGCGGGACGGAAGAGCCGCAGTCCACGGAACACTTCGGGTATCTCGTCGACACCTCTCTTGTGACCACCAACGCCGGCAGCGAGGTGGGGGCCTCCTCGAACACGGAGGCGCTGTCGGGCCGTCTCTACCCGGCGGTCTTCGTGCCCGGTCCCTCCGGGCAGATGATCCCGAACACGGACCTGGTGAGCACCCAGGTGCTGCCGGGAGCGAACCGGCAGGTCATCTACACGATCGCCGAGCACGCCCGGTACTCCGACGGAGCGCCCCTCACGTGCACCGATTTCCTCCTGTCCTACAAGGCCGGCGTCCACGAGGGGATCTTCGGCTCCCACCTCCCGCAGACCGGGGAAGTTCTGCGTCTGGACTGCGAGCCGGGGCAGAAGCGCTTCACGGTCGTCTTCGACAAGGAGGGCGGTGGGCGCTGGCGCCACCTCTTCGGCCCGGGCTCCACCCTGCCGGCGCATGCCATCGCGGCGAAGGTCGGGCTGAGCCTGGAGGAGCTCCACACCGCGCTGCAGAACGATGACCTCAGCACCCTCGTCGAGGTCGCGCCTGTCTGGCGCGACGGCTTCAACCTGGTGGACTTCGATCCGGCGCTGCAGGTCACGTCGGGCCCCTTCGTCATCGACCGGGTCGGCCCGGACGGGGAGGTCGTGCTCAGGCCAAACGACCAGTACTACGGTGACGCCCCGGACCTTGACACCATTGTCGTGTGGCCCCGGGGAACGGAGGCCGAGCGACTGCTCGAGGCCGACGCCCTCCGCGTCGCCGACATCCGCAGCAGCAGCCCCGACTGGGTGGACCGGGATGACCCGGAGAACACCCTCGCCGTGGACAGCCGGGTGGGCGACCTCACCGATACCCTCATGCTCGGCGATGCCGGCGTGTTCGCCACCGCCGAGGCACGCCGGGCGTTTGCCGGATGTGTGGACCAGAATGCGGTGGCGGCGGCGTCGTCACGCGTCAGCGGCGTGGAGGTCCCGCCGGTGGCGCTGCACTCCCTGCCGCACAACGATCCGGCCGCGCGTCAGTTGGTGGATGTGACCGACCCCGAACTTCCCACGGACATCGGCCGCGCTCAGGCACTGACGGGTGCGACCATAAGAATCGGCTACCTCGGCCCGGATGACCGGAAGGCGGCGATGGTCGCGGCGATCGCCGAGTCCTGTGGACAGGCGGGAATCACGGTGGAGGATGCCTCCGGCGAGTCCACTGGTCTGGCGGACCTCTCGAAGGTGACCACCGGTCAGTGGGGTGAGACGGTGATCCGCGAAGGGACGCTCGACGCCGTTCTGATGGCCGTGGATCCGATGGCGGAGTTCGGGGCGGCGTCGTCGCGGGCCGTCGACGTCAACTACCTCCGGGAGGCGGAGAAGCGGCTCTGGCAGGAGGTCCCCAGCATTCCTCTCGCGGCGCAACCCCGCTGGTTCGTGATCGACCGCACAGTGGGTAACGTGGTTGTGTATACGGGACTGGCCGGAATCGGCTGGAACATGGACCGATGGCTAAGCGAGGACAACGGTGCTTAACGAAACGCCGAAGCGAACCAGCACGTACGACAGCGCCCGGGATGCGCTCGCAGATAAAATTCGCTACGTGCGGGACTGGCCGGAGGAGGGGGTCCTGTTCGAGGACCTCACCCCGGTGCTGGCCGATGCGGAGGCGTTCCAGATCGTCGTCGACGAGCTTTCCGACGCCTGCCGTGCCCTCGGCGCCGAGATGATCGGTGGCCTCGACGCCCGCGGTTTCCTCCTCGGTTCCGCCGTGGCCTACAACCTCGGGTTGGGGATCCTGGCGATACGTAAGCAGGGCAAGCTTCCGCCGCCGGTGGTCACCGAGGTCTACGCCCTCGAGTACGGCACCGCCGCGCTGGAGATCCCCGCCGACGGGCAGGACGTGCACGGGGTCAAGGTCGTCCTCGTCGACGACGTGCTCGCCACCGGCGGCACCCTCATCGCCGCCCGCAAGCTCATCGAACACGCCGGCGGCGAGGTCCTGGGCAACGTTGTTGTCCTCGAGGTACCCGAACTCGGCGGCCGCGAGCGGCTCAGTGACCTTCCGCTGGTGGTGATCAACAAATGACCGACCGCTCCCGTCCGCGTTCCAATGTCGGCGTCCGCAGCATGTCGGCGCGTCTGGCGCGGAGTCTCACCGGCACACGGGCGAAGACCAACCCGGTGCTCGACCCGTTGCTGTCGATCCACCGCCAGGTCCATCCACGTGCCGACGCCGAAGTGCTCTCCCGCGCCTATGAGACCGCCGAACGCCTGCACGAGGGTGTGGTCCGTAAGTCCGGTGACCCCTACATCACTCACCCGTTGGCGGTGGCCACCATCGCCGCGGAGATCGGCATGGACACCACCACCCTGGTCGCGGCGCTGCTGCATGACACGGTGGAGGACACCGACTACTCCCTCGAGCAGTTGACCGAGGAGTTCGGGGCCGAGGTGGCGCGACTCGTGGACGGCGTGACCAAGCTGGACAAGGTGGCGCTCGGCGCGGCCGCCGAGGCGGAGACCATCCGCAAGATGATCGTGGCCATGGCGGAGGACCCCCGTGTCCTGGTGATCAAGGTCGCCGACCGCCTGCACAACATGCGCACGATGCGTTTCCTCCCGCCCGAGAAGCAGGCGAAGAAGGCCCGGCAGACCCTCGAGGTCATCGCCCCGCTGGCCCACCGTCTGGGCATGGCAAGCGTGAAATGGGAGCTGGAGGATCTCTCCTTCGCGATCCTCTACCCGAAGAAGTACGACGAGATCGTGCGTCTCGTCGCTGACCGGGCACCCTCCCGCGACCGGGCGTTGAAGGAGATCATCGAGCAGGTCACCTCGGCGCTGCGGGAGAACAACATCGAGGCCGAGGTCATGGGCCGACCGAAGCACTACTGGTCGATCTACCAGAAGATGATCGTCCGGGGTCGTGACTTCGACGAGATCTTCGACCTGGTGGGCATCCGCATCCTGGTCGACAACATCAACAACTGCTACGCCGCCATCGGTGTCGTGCACTCCCTGTACTCGGCTCTGCCCGGTCGCTTCAAGGACTACATCTCCTCCCCGCGTTTCGGCGTCTACCAGTCACTGCACACCACGGTGATGGCGCTGCACGGCAGGCCACTCGAGGTGCAGGTCCGTACCCACGAGATGCACTACAACGCCGAGTTCGGCGTCGCCGCGCACTGGCGCTACAAGGAGACCAAGGGCTCACACAAGGGTGACCGGGACGAAGTCGACCAGATGGCGTGGATGCGTCAGCTGCTGGACTGGCAGAAGGAGGCGGCGGACCCCAACGAATTCCTCGACTCACTGCGCTACGACCTCACCGCCAAGCAGATCTTCGCTTTCACCCCCAAGGGGGACGTGGTCAACCTGCCGGCGGAATCCACCCCGGTGGACTTCGCCTATGCCGTCCACACCGAGGTCGGTCACCGCTGCATCGGCGCGAAGGTCAACGGCAAGCTCGTCGCCCTCGAATCGACCCTGAAGTCCGGCGACCGGGTCGAGATATTCACCTCGAAGGACCAGAACGCCGGGCCCTCCCGCGACTGGCAGGATTTCGTCGTCTCCCCGCGGGCGAAGGCGAAGATCCGTCAGTGGTTTGCCAAGGAGCGGCGCGAGGAGCACCTCTACGCCGGCCGTGACGCCCTCGCGGCTGAAGTCCAGCGCGGTGGCCTGCCGATGCACCGGCTGTTCACCGCGCAGTCGATGAAGACGGTGGCCACCCAGCTGCACTACCCGGACGTCGACGCCCTCTACACCGCCATCGGTGCAGGCAGCGTGTCCGCGCACCATGTGGCCAACCAGCTCATGGCGATCTTCGGCGATCAGGATGACGCCGTCGACGCCCTGGCCGCACGCACTCCGTTCTCGGAGATCATCAGTTCCCGGGCGCGGGCCGCGGATTCAGAGTCGGGTACCGGTGTGCTCGTCGAGGGCAGCCCGGACGTCATGGCGAAGATGGCCAAGTGCTGCCAGCCGGTGCCGGGGGATGAGATCTTCGGTTTCGTCACCCGCGGCGGGGGAGTCTCCGTTCACCGCACCGACTGCACCAACTCCGAGAAGCTGCGCCAGGAGCCGGAAAGACTGATCCATGTGGCATGGGCGGACGGCGGGGTACCGGGTGGGGCATTCGCCGCGACGCTCCAGGTCGAGGCGCTTGACCGTCAGGGTCTGTTGTTCGAGATCACCCGCGTGTTCAGCGAACAGAAGCTGTCGGTGATGTCGATGAGCTCGCAGTCCTCCGACGACCACATCGCCATGATCCGGATGACGTTCTCGGTGTCCGACACCAAGCAGCTGGGGCAGTTGATCACCACGTTGCGCAACACGGAGGGCGTCTTCGACGTCTACCGGGTGACCTCCTGATCCCCTGACCGTGCCGCAGATTCACTCCAGCCACACCACCCCCACGAGTACTCACACTTGCGGGGGTGGTTTTTCCCTGGCGTCCGGAGGTCAAGGTTAAAAGTGCTATCTGTGAGGGTGGCCTGGGGGTTAACTCTTGGACAGATTCAGGTGAAGGGGCAGGTCGTGGGCGAAATTCAGCTGGCATTCAGGTGATATGCGGGCTAGAACTACTCCTGTTCCGCTTTCCCTTAATGAAGATTTCAGGAGATTCTTTTCGTGACTCCCCTCCGTCGCATGGGCCGCCTCATCGCGGCCACGACCACCACCGCCCTCGCACTGGGTCTCGCACCCGTCGCCGCCGCTCAGGACGTCGTCGAATTCTCGGTCTCCAACATCACCGACTTCCACGGCCACCTAGTCGAGGACGGCTACAACGGCTACATGGGTGCGGCACTCCTCGCCGGCCTCAACGACGAGATCAACGGTGACGAGAACATCTTCACCACCTCGGGTGACAATGTCGGCGGTTCAGCCTTCGTCTCGGCCATCTCCGACGACAGATACACCATCGATTTCCTCAACGCCGCAGGCGTGGACGTCTCCGCAGCGGGAAACCATGAGTTCGACCGGGGTCAGGACGACCTGCTCGGCCGCATCGCCGGCGACTCCGATTTCCCCATTCTCGGTGCCAACGTCTACCGGGCCGACGGCGAACGGCTGCTCGATTCCCACCGGATCATCGAGCGCGACGGGGTCCGGATCGCCTTCGTCGGAACCGTGACCGAGCAGACCCTGAACAAGGTGTCCCCGGCGGGCATCGCGGGCCTGGAATTCCGTGACCCGGTCGAGGAAACCAACAAGGTGGCCCGGGAGCTCCGGGAAGCCGACGCGGCCGACGTTGTCATCGCCCTCATGCACGAGGACGCTGGAGCCTTCATCGGCGACTTCGATTCCCGGGACGTGGACTTCGTCTTCGGCGGCGACTCCCATGTCCGTTCCGCCGACGAGAACTCCAACGTCCCGTACGCCCAGTCCGGCCAGTACGGCGAGCTGCTCACCGACGTGAACTTCACCTACAACCCCGCCACCGGCGAGCTTGAGGTCACGGAGATCAACCAGTACGACCGGGATGCCGCCATCGCCCTGGGCGCCACCCCGAACGCCCGGGTCGCCGGCATCGTCGCTGAGGCACAGGCTCAGGCGGACGCACTCGGCGCGCAGGTGGTCGCCACCATCGGGCACTCCTTCTCCCGCGGAAACAACGCCGGCGAGACCGAAGGCAACAACCGTGGCGCAGAGTCGACGCTCAACCACCTCATCGCTGAGGCACAGCGCGCCTCCATGGCTGCCTTCACCGAGCAGCCGGTCGACATCGGGCTGATGAATGCCGGCGGCGTCCGCCAGGACCTGCCCGCCGGTCCAGTCACCTACAAGCAGATCTTCGACATCCAGCCCTTCGGCAACGAAGTCTCCTACGCCGATCTGTCCGGCCGGGCGATCATCAACGCCATCGAGAACCAGTGGAAGGATCCGGCGGGTTCCCGCCCGCGTCTGGCACTGGGCCTGTCCGACGGACTCTCCTACACCTATGATCCGACCCGCCCCGCCGGAGAGCGCGTGTTGAACGTGACCCTCAACGGCGAGAACCTGGATCCGAACCTGGATTACCGCGTCGCCGCGTCGACCTTCCTCCTCGAGGGCGGTGACGGCTTCATCGATCCCGCCGAGGTCAGGAACCAGGTCAATGTCGGCTACATGGACGTCCAGGCATTCATCGACCACCTCAAAGCAAACGAGGACGTCAGCCCCCGCCTTCAGCAGGGCGACATCGGCGTCACCGTCGTCGGCGATCTCATCGCAGGCCAGACCGTCACCGTCGAGCTGACCTCCCTGAACTACTCCAACCCCTCTGAGCCGCAGGCGGAAACCGCCTTCGTCACCCTGGGTGACACCACCGTGTCCACGGCCATCACCACCCAGTTCGTCGCGGATTTCAACCGCATGGGCGAGCACGGCACTGCCACCGTGGAGCTCGTCGTCCCGGAAGGGGAGTGGACCGTGGCTGATCTGCTCGTCACCACCGACCTCGCGCCGGCCGGGGGAGGAAAGTCCCCGATCGACACCGGCTCCACCCGCAAGGTCGCCTCTTCCGCCGGCAGCTCCCGCGGCTGAGCGCCACCACCGCGCCTGAAGGCCGGGTACCCCCACCGTCCGCGGGTGGAAGGTACCCGGCCTTCAGTCTTTCCTGACCAGGCTCTGTGGGCGTGGACCTCATCCTTCAGGAACTGCTCATCGAACCATGGCGGATCCCGGTGATCATCACCTCCGCGGCGGGGATCTACCTCGGTTTCCTGGTGTCGCCGAAGATTTTCGGCACCCGCGTGCTCATGTCGCTGACCGCCTCCGCCGCGCCGGTCTGGGCTCACTCGGACAGGTGCAGGCCATGATCCGTGGAACCCACGGGCATGATGTCGGTGATCCGGGCGGGACAGCCCCTCGACCCGGAAGTGTTACGCGGGGTGAAGTGGCACCTGAATCAGCACAGGCCGCCTCCCCTGGACGGGGAGACGGCCTGTGGTACTGGCTTGAAGCGGTGAAGCTTAGGGGGTGGTGAGACGCTGCATGAAGACGAAGGCGGTGGAGAGGGCGCCGACGATGGCGGTGAAGACCGCAACCCAGTCGCGGATCTCCTTCGGGTCAGAAGACAAACCCTCTTCGTCGTTGTCGCCGGAGGTCTCGGAGGAGCCGAGGAAGGATGAGCCCTCGTTCTCGGTGCTGCCGTCTTCCTCGGAGTCCTGGGCGGCCTGGGCACTAATGGTGACCTGCTCGGCGGCGAAGGCGGGAGCGGAGATGCCGGCGGTGGTCAGAGCGACGGTGGTGGCGACAGCGGCCAGGGCCTTACGGGAGAGGAGCTTCATGGGAACACCTGTTCTTCAGCGGAGGGTAGGTCATGGAACTGCAGCCACCATATAACGTCCGTGTCAACCGTGCAACCGATTCGTGACTGAAAACCCAGCGCCCCGGCCAGAACCGGCCGGGGCGGGAGGGGCGTCGGGAAGCACTCAGCCGAGTGCCGCTGTCTCGATGCGGACTTCCTCAGCCGGAGCGCCGTCGGCGGCGCCGCCCTCGACGCCGGTTGCGGCGATCTGGTCGAGGGTGGCCAGGCCCTCCTCGGAGATCTGCCCGAAGTAGGTGTAGTCCGGTGCCAGCGGGGAGTCCTGGTAGTTGAGGAAGAACTGTGATCCGTTGGTGTCCGGACCGGCGTTGGCCATGGCGATCGAACCACGCGGGTAGATGACCGGGGTGGCGGAGGGCTCGGTGAGCTCATCGGTGGGGTACTCGTTGGCGAACTGGAACCCGGGGCCGCCCGCGCCGGTGCCGGACGGGTCACCGCACTGCAGGACGAAGATGCCGGAGGTGGTCAGTCGGTGGCAGACGGTGTCGTCGTAGTAGCTCTCGGCGGCGAAGTGCTCGATGGCGTTGACGGTGCAGGGGGCCACGGTGCGGTCGAGCTCCATGCCGATGGGGCCCTGGCCCGTGTTCAGGGTGACGTTGACGGTGCCCGTGGTGGGCACGTCATCGGTGGCCGGGGTGGAGACCTCGCGGGAGGCGTCGCCGGCCTCGGGGTACTCGCAGGTGACGGTCTCCGGCAGTGCGGTTGCGCGGGTCAGTGCCAGCGGCTCGACGGTCGGGGTCTCCACGCTGGTGGTCGTCTCCTCGGAGGCGGTGATCTCCTCGTCGCTGTCGCGGGAGGAGAGGAACCAGATACCACCGACGATCACCAGGATGGCGGCCGCGGCGGCCGCTCCGACCTTGGCCGGGCGGAACTTCTCGGCGCGGTCGCGGGACTTGAGTTCGCGGTCAAGCTGGGCGAGGGCGTCCTCGCCGCGTTTCCTGTTGTCGGTCACTCTGTGCTCTTCCTGTTGTCGGCGGGCATGTCGGTCCGTCAGTCTAGTGTGCGCCCCTCGTCCCTGGCACGGTGTGGTGATCATCTCTACTCTGGGGGCATGGCAAACGTAACCTTCAAGAACGAACCCACCACCACGTCCGGCGAGCTCCCGGCCGTGGGCGACCAGCTCCCGGACTTCACCCTCGTCGGGACGGACCTCGCCGAGATCACCCCGGCGGACTTCGCCGGCAAGCGCGTCGTCATCAACATCTTCCCGTCCCTGGACACCGGAGTATGTGCGGCCTCCGTCCGCGAGTTCAACAAGCGCGCCACCTCCCTGGACAACACCGTCGTGCTCGGCGTCTCCCGGGACCTCCCCTTCGCCCACGGCCGCTTCTGCTCCGCTGAGGGCATCGAGAACCTGACCGCCGGTTCCGCGTTCCGTTCCTCCTTCGGCGAGGACTACGGCCTGACCCTCGAGGGCTCCCCCCTCAAGGGCCTGCTCGCCCGCGCCGTCATCGTCGCCGACGAGAACGGCAAGGTCGTCTACACCCAGCTCGTCGATGAGATCACCACCGAGCCGGACTACGACGAAGCAGTCAACGCCCTGCAGTAACACCCCACTCCCAGAGCCCCGACCGTCCTGTGTTCCGACGGCCGGGGCTTTTCGCCGCCTTCCCGCCGGTCTGCCATGATGAACGGGTCTGCCGTTCCGACGTATCACCAGGAGAGTTCATGACCCGCTCCCAGCGGACCACCCCTTTTACTCTGGCCACCGTGGTCGTGGCCTCCGTCGCCGGACTCTGTGCGGCGGTGACCCTCGGAGCCCGGGACGCCGACTCTCCCGACGCTTTCGCGGCGCGCGCCGGCGGGGAGGTCGAGGTGGTCTCGCAGACACCGTCTCCCGTGGCGGAGCCGGTGGAGGCGACCTTCGGGACAGCGGCCATGAACAGTATCCAGGACACCTCCGGGCCTGAGGCCCCCGACGTCTGGCGCCGGGGCGCGGATCAGTTCGAGTACTTCCGCAGCTGGGACGGGGAGGTGCGCGCCTGGCGGGCCGGACAGCCGCAGATCATCCCCGGCCCCGGGGGCAACTGGTTTCCGGCGGGCCAGCCGGGGTGCGGGGACGGCGTGTACCTGATCTCCTTCCGCAGCGGGGAGGGGGAGACGCTGTCGGTGCAGCTTCGCGACGGCGTCGGCAGGCTCATCCGCGAGAGCGACCGCGCCGCGGGCCGGGTGCTCTCCGACGACTGTCACCTGCCCTACGTCCAATTGGCCGGACTGCCGGCTGAGCCTGTGTCCACCCAGGTCAGTTACACGGTTCACGAGTATCATCGCGCGAGCCGCTAGACTGCCCGTCATGCAGCTCCACGGATTCGCGGCCGGCCCCTACAACACCAACACCTACGTCCTCGCCAATGAGGGCGAGGCCTTCGTGGTGGATCCCGGCATGCACGCGCACAAGCAGGTAGAGAAGGCGCTGGAGGAGACGGGGGCCGACCTCGTCGCCATCGTGCTCACCCACGGTCACGTCGACCACACCCGCGACGCCGGCACTCTGGCCCGGCAGTACAACGTTCCCGTGTACATCCACCCGGAGGACGCTTTCATGCTCGCCGGCAAGGACGGTGTGTCGCAGCAGTCCCAGGTGCTTTTCGACGCCGCCAACATGACCCCCGTCAGTGATCTCCGGGACCTGAAGGACGGGCAGGACCTGCTGCTCGCCGGCGTGGCCATGCAGGTCAGGCATGCCCCCGGGCATTCCCCGGGCAGCTGCCTGCTGGTCCACGAGCAGTTCTGCTTCAGCGGCGACGTCCTCTTCCAGGGCTCGATCGGGCGCACCGATTTCGCCGGTTCCGATCCTGCCCTGATGGACGCCACCCTCCGTGGTCCAGTGTGGGATCTTGATGATTCCCTCCAGTTGTTCCCCGGCCACGGCGCCTCCACCTCCATGCGTGCGGAACGCGCGACCAACCCGTTCCTGCTCCAGCTGGGCATGTGAGTACTGTAGATAGGCGTGACTGAGAAGAAGCCCGCCAAGTTCGCCGCCCTGTCCGCACCCAAGGGTGTCCCGGACTACGTCCCACCGGTCTCCCCGGTGTTCCTGAAGGTCCGCGAGACCTTCATCCATCAGGCCCATCTGGCCGGCTTCCAGCACATCGAGCTGCCCATCTTCGAGGACACCACGCTCTTCGCCCGCGGCGTCGGTGAGTCCACCGACGTGGTGAGCAAGGAGATGTACACCTTCGCCGACCGCGGTGACCGCTCCGTCACCCTGCGGCCGGAGGGCACCGCCGGCGTCATGCGCGCGGTCATCGAGCACAACCTGGACCGCGGCCAGCTGCCGGTCAAGCTCAACTACGCCGGCCCATTCTTCCGCTACGAGCGCCCCCAGGCAGGTCGCTACCGTCAGCTCCAGCAGGTCGGCGTGGAGGCCATCGGCATCGACGACCCGGCCCTCGACGCCGAGATCATCGCCCTCGCTGACCGGTCCTTCCGCGCACTCGGCCTGTCGGGCTTCCGCCTCGAGCTGACCAGCCTGGGTGACGACTCCTGCCGTCCCGCCTACCGCGAGAAGCTGCAGGATTTCCTGTTCAAGCTGCCGTTGGACGAGGAGACCCGCCACCGCGCGGAGATCAACCCCCTGCGGGTGCTCGACGACAAGCGCCCGGAGGTCCGGGAGATGACCGCTGACGCACCCCTCATGCTCGATCACCTCTCCGTCGAGGCCCGTGAGCACTTTGACACCGTCACCGGGCTGCTCGACGACATGTCCGTCCCCTACGTCATCAACTCCCGTATGGTCCGTGGCCTGGACTACTACACCAAGACCTGCTTCGAGTTCGTCCACGACGGCCTGGGCGCCCAGTCCGGCATCGGCGGCGGCGGGCGTTATGACGGCCTCATGGCCCAGCTCGGCGGCCAGGACCTCTCCGGCATCGGCTACGGCCTCGGCGTCGACCGCACCATCCTCGCCCTGGAGGCGGAGGGCGTGACCCTCGAGGACGTGGAGCGCCGCGTCGACGTGTACGGCGTCGCCCTGGGTGCAGAGGCCAAGAAGGCCATGGCGCTGCTGGTCAATGACCTGCGCTCCGCCGGTATCTCCACCGACATGGCCTACGGCGACCGTGGTCTCAAGGGCGCGATGAAGGGCGCCGACCGCGCCAACGCCCGTTTCGCGCTGGTGCTCGGTGAGAACGAGCTGGCCGCCGGCACAGTCGCGGTCAAGGATCTGGCCGCCCACACCCAGGAGGATGTGTCGCTGGCGGATGTGGTCGCGCATCTCGGCGCCAGGTCGGTCTGACGGACGGCCCCGGGGGAGATTGACCCCTCGCCCGGACGCTTTGTTAAGGTACCTCCAAGATTAACGAACCAACCGGTCTATTTCTGCTAGACCGGGCTACGGGAGGAGTGCGGATGGCCGTCACCGTCGGAGTGGACGTGGGTACACAGGGCACCAAGGCCGGGGTGTACACCGCCGAGGGGGTCCAGGTGGGGCGGGCCTACGTTCCACACACCATCAACTACGGCGGCCCCGGCCGCGCGGAGATGGATCCGGAGCATCTCGTCGCCGCAGCCTTCACCGCCATCGCCACCGCGCTCGACGCCGCCGTGTCCGCCGGGGTGGCCCGTTCGGACGTCGCGGGGATCGCCCTCTCCGGCATCCTGGTCGGCCAGGTTCTCCTGGATTCGCAGGGCACCATTCTGCGGCCCATCCTCACCAGCCTGGACACCCGTGCCCAGGGCCACGCGATCCGGGCGGGGGAGGAACTCGATCCGCTCTGGCTCACCGAGTCCGGCACGTCGACCCTCGACGCCTACGCCGCTCCCTTCCAGCTGCAGTGGATCCGGGACAACGAGCCCGACCTCTGGTCGCGCGTGGCACGTTCGGTCTCCGTGGCCCCCTATGTTTCCGCGCGCCTGACCGGCCTGCGTCAGGAGGATATGTTCACGGACCCCACCCACGCCTCGGGGTGGATGGTCGGGTGGGACGAGGCCACCCGTGCGTTCTCGCCGGGACAGTTCGCCACCTTCGGCCTGCCCCTGGAGATCCTGCCGCGCATCATCGCCTCTGACGAGGTGGTCGGGGCTGTGACCCGGGAGGCGTCGGCACGCACCGGTCTGCCGGAGGGCACCCCGGTGGTCGCCGGTGCCGGTGACGTCATGCAGTCCAACCTCGCCTCCGGCATGGTGGAGGTCGGTCAGTCCACCGACTCGGCGGGCACGACCAGCATCCTCACCGTCGGCGTGGACGGAATCGTCCCGGAGGTCACCGCCATGCCGGGCATGCTCTACAGCCTGGGCACCATCCCGGGGCAGTCCTTCTACTGGGGCTACATCCGGGCCGGCGGGCTGTCCCTGCGCTGGTTCCGCGACCAGATCGCACGCCTCGACGGCGATGACTCCGTCTACCGCGAGTTCGACGCGCTCGCCGCGGGGATCGCCCCCGGCTCCGACGGCGTGCTATTCCTGCCCTACCTCGCCGGCGGGAACCCGGACAGCCCCGACGCCTCCGGCACGTGGCTGGGCATGGACTCCGGCACGGACACGGCCCGCCTGTGGCGCTCCGCGTTGGAGGCCGTGGCCTACGAGTACGCGTCCACCCTCGAGGTCGTCCAACGTGCCGGTGTGGAACTGACCGAGGTGCTGGCGACCGGTGGCGGCGCGGCCAGCGACGTCTGGAACCAGATCAAGGCGGACGTCACCGGCATCCCCTGGCGCCGGCCGCACCGGGTTGACGGGCCGGTCCTGGCCAACGCCGCCCTGGTCAACCAGGGGCTGGGCACCTCCCCGGGGCTGTGCGCCCAACTGAGGGAGTGGAACGCGGGGGGTCGCCCGCACCTCCCGGATCCCGCCGCCCACGAGACCTACCGGCGTGCCGCGGCCATTCGCCGTGACCTGCTCGCCGGCCCGATGCAGGAGGCCTTCGCCGCCGTGCGTGGCCTCCGCCAACTCAACGCCAACCTTTAGGAGAAGACAATGACCCTGCTCGTCACCTGGAACACCTCGGATCCCGCCACCGAGACCTTCCGCAGCGAGGACCCGGCGGCCATCCGCAGTCGACTGGCAGGGCTCGGCGTCCGCTACGACCAGTGGCCGACCCGTGAACTCGCCGACGATGCCGACCAGGACGCCGTCCTGGCCGCCTACGCCGACGAGGTCGCCCGCATCAGCGGGGAGGAGAACTTCACCACCGTCGACGTCGCCCGTCTGAAGAACACCGGCCAACCCGATTTCGCCGCCACCGCACGGGCCGCCCGGGAGAAGTTCCTCAATGAGCACACCCACGACGACGATGAGGTCCGCTTCTTCGTCGAGGGCACCGGAACCTTCTACCTGCACATCGATGACACGGTCTCGGCGATCTTCTGTGAGCGCGGCGACCTCGTCTCCGTGCCGGAGGGGGCGACCCACTGGTTCGACATGGGCACCGCCGACCCGCAGTTCTGCGCCATCCGATTCTTTCACGACGGCCAGGGCTGGGTCGGCGACTTCACCGGCGACCCCATCTCCGCCACCTTCCCCACCCACGACGAGCTCGCCGCCAGCCGCGGCGGAAAGTAGCCGCGCCGATGAGCAACCCGGACACCACCGTGACCCTGCCGCGCCCCGACGTGATCGTCCTGGACATCGAGGGCACCACCTCCTCGACCTGGTTCGTCCACGACACCCTCTACCCCTACTCCCGGGAGCGTTTCGGCACCTGGCTGCGGGAACACGGCGACAACCCGGACGTCGCCCGCGCGCGGACCCAGATCATCGAGGAGGGTGGGCTGGGGGCGCACGTGAACGTCGATACGCTGGTGGAACAGCTGGAGGAGTGGCTCGACAACGACGAGAAGCGCACCCCGCTCAAGACCCTGCAGGGTCTGATCTGGGCCGACGGTTTCCACCGGGGCGACCTGACCTCGCACTTCTTCCCGGACTCCATCCCGGCGATCCGCCGCTGGCATGAGGAGGGCATCGACCTGAAGATCTTCTCCTCCGGTTCCGTCAACGCCCAGACCTCCTGGTTCGGGAACTCCCCGGAGGGGGACCTGTTGCCGATGTTCAGCGGGCACTTCGACACCGAGAACGCAGGCCCGAAGAAACTGTCCTCCTCCTACGCCGCCATCCGTGACGTCATCGGGGTGCCCGCCGACGGGCTGCTGTTCTTCTCCGATCTCGTCGAGGAGCTCGACGGCGCCCGCACGGACGGCTGGGGAACGGTCGGCGTGAGCCGCGAGGGCGACCAGTACCATGACCGCGGCGTGGGCGACCACCCCCGGATCTCCTCCTTCGACCAGGTGGTCTGGGGGTGAGCGTCTTCGACGGACGTGTCCTCGGGGCGCCCCTGAGGAAGCGTTATGACGTCGCCGTGATCGGCGGCGGCATCACCGGCGTCCAGGTCGCCCGGCATGCCGCCGGACGAGGTCTGCGTACCATCCTCATCGAACGGGACGACTACGGCTCGGGTACCTCCGCCGCCACCACCAAGGCGATCCACGGGGGCCTGCGCTACCTGGAGCAGTATGACTTCGGGGTGGTCGCCGAGTCCGTCTCCGAACGGCACTACCTCGGGCTGGCGGCCCCGCACCTGGTGCAGCCGCGCAGCTTCCTGCTCACCGCCTATGACTGGTCCACCCCGCCGGCCCCGGTCCTCGGTGCCGGCGTGGCGCTCTACGAGGCGATGGCACTGCGGCGAAACGTCGGCGTGCCCAGAGACATCCGTTCCCCGCGCTTCCGGTGGATCGGCCGGAAGAAGCTGCTGGGTCAGGTGCCATGGCTTGACCCGGAGGGTCTGGTCGGGGCCTGGCGCCACGACGACACCCTCAACATCCACCCGGAGCGCCTCCTGCTGGCGATCCTCAACTCGTTTGTCGCCGACGGCGGCACGGCGGTCAACCACGCAGAGGTCACCGGCCTGCTGGGGCGTCCCGGCGAGCGGATCCGCGGCGTGCAGGTGCGCGACACCCTGAGCGGGAGCGTGGAGAACGTGGAGGCGACGGTCACCGTCAACGCCGCCGGCCCCTGGGTCGCCGACGTGCTGGGGGACCTCGCGGAGGATGCGGGCGTACGCGTGAAACAGGCGAAGGGCGTCCACCTGTTCACCCGCGACCTTGGTAACCGGGACGCCGTGTACGTCCGGGGACGTAACGGCCGCCACATCGTGGTCAACCCCTGGCAGGGGCGCACCCTGGTCGGCCCGACCGACACCCCCGTCGACGGAGACGCGGACTCGGTGGACACCACGGTCGAGGACATCACTCTGTTGCGGGAGACCCTCGACTCGGTCTCGGCCCGTCCGCTGGTGCGCGAGGACGTCCTGGACACCATCGTGGGGGTGCGCCCGCTCATCGATGACGGCAGTGACACCTACACCTCCTCGCGGCGTTTCGACGTCCGCGATCACGCCCTCAACGGCCTGTCCGGCCTCTTTACCGTCTCCGGCGGCAAGTGGACGACGGGCAGGAAGATGGGGGAGAAGGTCATCGACACGGTGATCGAGGCCTCCCACCGGCACCTTCCGCCCACCCGCGCCTTCGACTCGCGTCGCCTCAGCCTGTCCACCTCCTTCGGGGACTACGACACCGTCCGGGCCGCCTTCGAGGCGGCGGCGGCGCGTCGTCCCGAGGCAGGTCTGCCCCGCGACACCCGCGTCCACCTCGCGCGCCTCTACGGCACTGATCATGAGAAGGTGCTGGCACTCGTCGCCGCGGACCGCACCCTCGCGGCGCGTCTGGGCGAGTCCGCCGACATCGCGGCCCAGGCGGTGTACGCCGTCACCGCGGAGGCCGCCCGCACGCTGGCGGACGTTCTCGACCGTCGGCTGACCGTGGGAACCCTCGGGCTCGTCGACGCCCGCGTCGCTTCCCGGGTGGCCCGGCTCATCGCCCCGCTGCTGGGCTGGTCGGCGGACCGCCGTCAGGCGGAGGTCGACGCCTACCTGGGCGCGCAGAGCGCCCGCGTCGGGGTCATCGACGAGGCCTTCAGCTAGAGGGTGCCCGGCACCCCGGCACGCAGCAGCGACTGGGCGTCGGTGGCCCGCGTCAGTATCCCGGCGACCGCCGGTGCGACGTCGGTGTGGATCATCGGCAGGTTGCGCTCAAAGGGGGGTTGCAGGGCACGCGTCTGCCAGAAGTTCCCGCTGTGGCGCGGATGGTTCTCGGGGTAACGGGGATCGACGAGCAGGAACCCACCGGTCCCGGAGAGTCCGGGTGCCCAGACCGTGGCGACGCCACGGAGCACGAGAGCCCCGGACGCGGCCTGCACCTGCTGATAGCGTAGCGCGGCCGGGATGCCGGCGGCCCGGTAAAGCGCGACCAGCAGGTGTGCCTGAGCATAGGACAACCCCTCGCGGGTCCTCAGGGCGTCGGATGCGGAGACCGCCACGTGGGTGCCGCCGGTATCCGCCGGGTGGGTGATGCGGTCACGGACGAAGACGAAGATGTTGCGCACGGTCTCGGCCGGGGTGTCTCCCGCCAACGCTGCGGCGAGGGCGATGATGTCGGGGTGGTCGGCGTCGATGAACGTCGTGGGGGAGAGGAACTCGGCGTCGAGGTGCATGGGCTCATGGTAGCTAGCACTCGGGGATGCTGACAGGCAGTCCGAGGTTGACCGCCAGCCCGCCGGTGGAGGTCTCCTTGTACTTGGTCATCATGTCGCGGCCGGTCTCGGCCATGGTCTGCACGGCCTCGTCCAGGGTGACCCGGTGCAGGCCGGTGCCCAGGCGTGCGAGCCTGGCCGCATTGATCGCCTTGACGGCGCCGATGGCGTTGCGCTCGATGCAGGGGATCTGCACCAGTCCGCCGACGGGGTCGCACGTGAGCCCCAGGTTGTGCTCGAGGGCGATCTCCGCGGCGTTCTCCACCTGGGCGGGACTGCCCCCGATGAGGGCGCAGAGACCCGCGGCCGCCATCGCGGAAGCGGAGCCGACCTCCCCCTGGCAACCGACCTCGGCGCCCGAGATCGAGGCGTTCTCCTTGATGATGATGCCCACCGCGCCGGCCGTGAGGAGGAACTCCCGGGCCCGTTGACGGGTGAAGTCGGCGAGGTAGTCGCGGGCGTAGTGCATGACAGCCGGAACGATTCCCGCGGCGCCGTTCGTCGGCGCGGTGACCACCTTCCTGCCGGCGGCGTTCTCCTCGTTGACCGCGAGGGCGTAGAGGCTGACCCAGTCCATGGCGGTCAGTCCGTCGCGGCCTTTCCTGGGGCCGGAGTCAGGATCCGTCAGTTGCGCGTACAGGCCCGGCGCGCGACGGATCACTCCCAGCCCGCCGGGCAGCAGGCCGGGGGTGGCGATGCCGGCGGTGACGCAGGCGCGCATCGCGTCCCACACTGCGTCGAGATGCGCCTCGACCCGCCCGATGTCGCCGTGGAGGGCGGCTTCGTTGGCGGCCGTCACCTCGGCGAAGCTGAGGTTCTCCCGCGCGCAGTGAGCCAGGAGTTCGGCCGCGGTGGTGAAGGGCAGGGGCACGTCTCCCGCGTTTCCGGCGGCCGGGGTGTTGAGTTCCGCCCGGGTGCGGATGAATCCGCCGCCGACGGAGAAGTACTCCGCAGTGGTCCCGTCCGCGCTGAAGACGACGCAGTTCGGGTGTTCCGGGACCGGGGTGGGGTCCCAGGTGATCCGGTAGGAGACGGTGCCGGACGGGCCGGTGACGGAACCCTCGTCGGGGATACGCACCCCGAGTTCGGGTACGGAGTCGACGTCTGTGGGCACGGTGGTGGGGTCCCAACCGACCAGGCCGAGGAGCACAGCCCGGTCGGTGCCGTGCCCTCGCCCGGTGGAGGCCAGCGAGCCGCGCAGGGTGACGTCCACGTGATCGGGAAAACTGCCCAACTCCCGGATGAAGGTGGCTGCGGCCCGCATGGGGCCGACCGTGTGGGAGGACGAGGGCCCGATGCCGATGCTGAACATGTCGACGACGCTGATGGTCATGGCACCAGCGTATCGCCGTCAGTTACTCCCCGTCATGCCCCTTGAGCAGTGCGGAGAACGGGGTGAGGTTCTCCACCGGGTCGACGCCCGTGCGACGGCGCAGGCCCTGGCCTTCGGCAGTGACCCCACCGAGGCCACCGACGCTCGCCGACGCCACCATCTGGTCCGCCAGTTCGCCGGCGGCGCGGTTGACGCGGGAGTCGAGTCCTGCGCCCTCATCGGAGCCGAAGTCATCGGTGGCGGCGAAGACTCCGGTGGGGACGACGAATGCGCGCATGTAGGTGAGCAGCGGTCGGATGGCGTGGTCGAGCACCAGGGAGTGCCGGGCGGTACCCGCCGTGGCGGCGATGATGGTGGGCATCCCGTTGAGGGCGTCCTGGTCGAGCACGTCGAAGAAGGTCTTGAACAGTCCCGAGTAGCTGGCCTTGAACACCGGGGTGGCCACGATGAGTCCGTCCGAGGCGGAGATCCGCTGCTTGACCTCGTCGAGGGCGGTGGAGGACATGCCGGTGGTCAGGGAGCAGCCGAGGTCATTGACCAGTTCGCGCAGCTCGATGACGTGGACCTGGGCGCTTTCACCACGCGCGGAGATGGCGGCGGACGTGGCTGCGGCGATCTGGTCGGCGATCTGCCGGGTGGTCGACGGATTCGACAGGCCGGCGGTGACGACGGTGAGGGTGCGCATGTTCCTAGGCCTCCTCTTCGACCGGACGCACCTTGAAGTGCGGGGAGTCCGGATCGGCCTTGAGCGAGGCGTGGGTCGGCGGGTTGGAGGGCACGTGATCGGGTCGGCGTGCCTCCATGCGGCGGCGGACCTCGGGCACGACCTGGGTGCCCAGGATCTCGATCTGATCGAGGACCATTTCCAGGGGCAGGCCGGCATGGTCGATGAGGAAGAGCTGGCGCTGGTAGTCGCCGACCCAGTCGACGAACTCCATGGTGCGCTCGACGACCTGCTCGACCGTGCCCACGGTCAGCGGCGTCATGTGTGTGAACTCCTCCAGGGAGGGTCCGTGCCCGTAGACCGGCGCGTTGTCGAAGTAGGGGCGGAAGGTGTCCTTGGCCGCCTGCTCGGTCTCGCCGATGAAGACCTGACCGCCGAGGCCGACGATGGCCTGGTCCGCCCGGCCGTGTCCGTAGGACTCGTAGCGGCGGCGGTAGATGTCGATCATCTTCGCCGTGTGCTCCTTGTTCCAGAAGATGTTGTTGTGGAAGAAGCCGTCGCCGTAGAAGGCGGCCTGCTCGGCGATCTGCACGGAGCGGATGGAGCCGTGCCAGACGAAGGGCGGGACGTTGTCAAGCGGTGCCGGGGTGGAGGTGTACCCCTGCAGCGGGGTGCGGAACTGGCCCTGCCAGTTGACCACCGGCTCGCGCCACAGGCGGCGCAGGAGGTGGTAGTTCTCGATGGCCAGCGGGATGCCCTGACGGATGTCTTTGCCGAACCACGGGTAGACCGGGCCGGTGTTGCCGCGACCCATCATGAGGTCGACGCGGCCGCCGGACAGGTGCTGCAGGAAGGCATAGTCCTCCGCGATCTTCAGCGGATCGTTGGTGGTGATCAGCGTGGTGGCGGTGGAGAGCTGGAGGGTCGTGGTCTGCGCAGCGATGTAGGCCAGGTGCGTGGTCGGGGAGGAGGGGACGAACGGCGGGTTGTGGTGCTCGCCGGTGGCGAAGACGTCCAGGCCCACCTCCTCGGCCTTCAGCGCCATCTGAGTCATCGCGTGGATGCGCTCACCCTCGGTGGGGGTGGAGCCGTTGGTCGGGTCGGTGGTGACGTCGCCGATGGTGAAGATGCCGAACTGCATGGTGATTTCTCCTGGTCCATTAAATTGATGCCATCACCATAGGTGACATGTCAACAACATGTCAAGCGTGTCAGTTTCCCACGGCGTCGAGAAGCGCCGCGATGTCCGAGCCACCGATCACCCGGATCGGACGCTGATCCTTGTGACCGTGCTCCGTGAGGATCCCCGCCCGCGGCAGGGAACCGTCCTTCCTCGGTGTGGTCAGGGCGTCGATGACCTCCTGCGCCAGGACATCCCGGGGGAGGAACACCGCACGGTCGTTCTCCTCCGCCCAGTCGAGGACCTCGGCGATGGAGCGGGCGTCAAGATGATCGTTGTCGTCCAGATCGGCAGCCACCCACCGGGCGATGGTGTTGGTGGTGAGCAGCCCCACGGAACGGCCGCCCTCGTAGATGGGGAACTGGGAGATCTTCGTCTTCCGGATGATGCGCAGCGCGTCGCGGATGTCGTCTTCCGGGGCGAAGACGTATACCTCGTGATGCCCGAGCACCCCGAGGGCGGTCGGCGGATCGCGGAGCAGATCCCGGATGCGCTCGATCTCCGTCACGGTCTCCGGGAGCGGCTCCGCGATCGGACGCATGTCCTCGGTGTACAGCCCGTGGGTGATCGCGTTACGCAGATCGGCGAACTCCTTGAGCTCCACGGCATGTTCGGTCGACAGCAGATGCTTGCGCACCGCCAGATCGACCATCCAGCGGAAATTATCGGACTTCCTCGCGTTCAACAGCTCCCGGAGGTAGGCCTCGATGTCGTTGAAGGCTGCCAGGAAAGGGATCGCTCGGTTGGCGGGCGTCTGCTCGTTCACCCCCTCCAGGGTAGTGACACAATGTCCCCCATGGCCGAGTTCACCCGCGACGAGCTGGCAGGTCTGCTCCGGGAGGCAGACGGCGTGCTCGACCGTGCACATTCCCTGTCCCCGCTTCTCGACGCCGCCCGCCCCGCTCCCGCGCTCCATGGCGTAGCCCCGCTCCCGGACGCCGCCGGCTGGCTCATCCCGCCCGGCGCGGTCCACTGGCCGGAGCGGCTCTACGCCCACGCGGAGCTCGACCGCCTGCCGGAATCCCGGGAGAGGATCCGCAGCTATCTGGCGACCGCGGCGGTCGTCGGCACGCTCCGGGCCAAGGCGCAGCACGCCGCGCCGGGTTTCTTCGGCCGGCTCTTCGGCGGCCCGGGCCTGGCGGCGGCCCGGCAGTCCGCCACCGACCTCCGTTCCCGACTCGAGGCACCGGACTTCCAGGCACTCGACCGGGACGTGCGCGGCCACCTGTCGGTGGCCGGTGCCGCCACGCAGCTGCAGACCAGGGGAGTGCACCTGCAGGCCGGTTCCCACGGCACCCCTGAGCACCTCATTGCGGCGGCCCGTGGGGCCTTCGAGGACGCAGTCGAACATCAGGGGCTGATCTTCACGCAGTACGATGCGACGCGTCAGGCGGAGGTCCTTGCCCGCGCCCGAGCGCTGCGGCACGACCCGAACTCTGAACCCGCCCTGCGTCTCGGGGCAGAACGGCTCCTCACGGCGTTGACGGCCGAGCGCGCCCAGATCCTGCTGCGGCAGCTCCCCGTCGATGCACTACGGACCGCCACCAGTGAGAGACTGCGTTTCACCGGCCTGGACACCATCGGGGTGAACACCGTGGCCGACGTGCTGGCCTCGCCCCCGGGCATGCTCACCCAGGTGCACGGCATCGGCCCGCAGACCGCCCGCCGGCTCAGGGCCGCCGCCGAGACCCTGCGACGGGAGGCCGTGGCCACCCACACCACCGGCATCGGGGACACACCCACCGCCGCGGCCACCGGACTCGTCCGGGTGCTGGCGCATTTCGACCGGATCAACGACCTCGACGAGATTCAGCGTGCCCGACGCCGTCGGATCCTGGCCTGCTCGGAGTGGGTGCCGGCCGCCCCCGGCCTCTGGGATGTCGCGCTCACCGGGGAGACGGCACGGTGGGCGCAGTTCACCGACGACATCGCGTGGGCCGACGCCCACCGGGAGATCCTGGAACCGGCCGGCTCCATCAGCGTGGGGGAGCAGACCTGGGACGACTACCTCTCCCGCCCCGCGCACTACCAGGCGCTGCTGGCCACCCTGCTCGACCTGGAGGTGGAGGGCGGCGACGACCTCACCGCCGACGTCCTCGACCGCATCCGCTCCCTGCGCCTGGACCAGACCCACCTCACGGACCTGCATCTGCGCGGCTACCAGTCCTTCGGCGCCCGTTTCGCCCTGGTGCAGGAGAAGGTCGTCCTGGGCGATGACATGGGACTGGGCAAAACCGTTCAGGCCCTGGCCGCGGCGGCACACCTGGCGGCGCAGGGGCAGCGCCGCACCCTCGTGGTGTGTCCAGCCTCGGTGGTCACCAACTGGGAACGCGAATCCCGCCGCTTCACCGACCTCCCCGTCTACCGCGCCCACGGCGGCGACCGGGAAGAGGCGGTGGCGGCCTGGGCAGACACCGGCGGCATCTGCGTCATCACCTACGACGGGGCCCGCACCACCGGGGTCCCCGCCCCCGACCTCCTCGTGGTCGATGAGGCGCACATGATCAAGAACCCTTCCGCGGCGCGCACCATCGCTGTCCGGGCGCTCATCGACGCCGCCTCCCACGTCCTCCTGCTCACAGGCACCCCGCTGGAGAACCGCGTGGCTGAGTTCGCCACACTGGTCGGCTTCGTGGCTCCCCAGCTGATCACCAACGGCATGTCGAGCATGTCGGCCGCCGACTTCCGGGTGCGCATCGCCCCGGCCTACCTGCGCCGCAACCAGGCCGATGTGCTGGACGAACTCCCCGAGAAGCTCGAACAGCTCGACTGGATCGACCTCACCCCGGCCGACGAGTCCCACTACGCCGCCACCGTCCGGGCGGGCAGCTTCATGGCCATGCGACGTGCCGCCATGACCACCCCGGACGCAGTTCCCGCCAAGCTCGAACGCATCCGGGAGATCATCGGGGACGCAGAGGAGGCCGGGCGTCGCGTGCTCATCTTCACCTATTTTCTCGACGTCCTCGACGTGCTCGAGGCAGACCTGGGTGCCCGGGTCGTGGGACGGCTGTCCGGCGCCGTACCTCCGGCCGTCCGCCAGTCGCTTATCGACACCCTCGGTTCCGCCCCCGCCGGATCCGTCCTGCTCGCCCAGATCACCGCCGGGGGGACCGGCCTGAACATCCAGTCGGCTTCCGTGGTGATCCTGGTGGAACCCCAGCTGAAGCCGTCCATCGAGGCCCAGGCCATCGCCCGCGCCCACCGGATGGGGCAGACCTCCAACGTCATGGTCCACCGGCTCATCGGTGACGACACCGTCGATGAGCGCATGCTCGACATGCTCGCGGGCAAGACCCGGCTCTTCGACGCCTACGCCCGGCCCAGTGAGTCCGCCCGGGTGCACGACGCGGTCGACGTCACCGAGGGGCAGATCGCGGAGGCGATCATCGCCGCGGAGCGGGAACGGCTCGGCTACGCGGTGTGAGTGAGGTCACGGGAAAGAGGGGAATGAAGTGACCAGTCCGACAGTTCTACTTAATATGACTGATACTGATAGCAAAAACCCGCTGGTCATTGACTCGGAAGCACAGGACATCCTGTTCCGCGAGGCCCGCACCGCCAACACCTTCACTGATGAGCCGGTGACCGACGAGCAGATCAACGCAATCTTCGACCTCGTCAAGTGGGCCCCGACCGCGATGAACACCCAGCCGCTGCGCGTCATCGTCGTCCGCTCCTCGGAGGCCAAGGCCCGTCTTCTGCCGCACATGGCCGAAGGCAACCGCGCCAAGACGGAGGGTGCCCCGGCCACCGTCCTCCTCGCTGCCGACGTCGACTTCCACGATGAGCTCCCCAAGGTCTTCCCGCACTTCGAGGGCGCCCGTGACATGTTCGCCGGCGACGAAGAGGGACGTACCGGCATGGCCGAGCTGAACACCGGCCTGCAGATCGGCTACGCGATCATCGGTATCCGTGCCGCCGGTCTCGCTGCCGGCCCCATGACCGGTTTCGACGCCGAGGCAGTGTCCAAGGAGTTCTTCCCGGACGGCCGTCACCGCGTGATGGTCGCCATCAACATGGGCAAGCCGGGCGAGAACGCACACTTCGACCGCCTGCCGCGCCTCGCCTTCGATGAGGTCGTCCAGACCCTCTGACAACTGATTCCCTGAAACATCGGGCCCGCTCCCTACCCGGGGAGCGGGCCCGTCGTGCATTGCGCCATCGAAGGCGTGCCGGCCCCGTCCCGGGTGCGGGACACCGGCCATCGCAGGCACAGTCACGGGGCCGGGATCGCCACCCCGTGGGCCTTGACCAGTATCTGGCGTTGTGTGATGGTGGTCTCACTTGCCTTTCCGCTCATGGCCCCACGCCGTTGCCTTGAGGGAGGCGGGGCGCGGACAACGAGCTTCACGGCACCGGGCTCGTCCTTGACCAGACAGTGCTTCACACAGTGCTTCGAGAGGAACCACCATGAGCATTCATCTCCAGCAGCCGCAGCCCTACGACATCGTCGGCAATACCATCCAGATCGCCGGTGTGGCGGGCGGTGCTTTTGAGGCAGCCTACAACTACGTCATTACGGAGGGACACGACGAAGTCACCGGTTACTTCATGGCCGGCGACGGCGCGGGCGGTCACGGTCAGTTCCAGACAGCGGCGGATGTCTCCGGCGCCGCCTTCACCCATGTCGTGGCTTATGTGGAGGTCTTCCACACCTCACCCAAGGACGGCTCGCCCCGCGACCGCGTCGTGGTCCCGGTCATCCTGGGGGCGCGGATCGTGCCCGGCTACACCACCTACCTCGAACACGTGGTGAAAAGCGGTGAGACCTTGTGGAAGATCGCGCAGCAGCACTACGGTAACGGCAGCCTCTACCACCGGCTGATAGCGGCGGACCCCTCGATCACCAACCCCAACCTGATCCACCCCGGTGACCTGATCCGGGTGCCACGCGCGGAGTGAGTGCCGCGCGTGCTGCTGCACAGCGGGCTACAGGCCGAAGCGGTCTGATCAACAGAAAATGACCCTCCACACAACCCGGGTCCTGACACATTCCCGACTGGCCTGCGCCGAGGTACCGCCTGATGGGAATGGGCTGACCCGTGGGGGATTTCCAGGCCCAGCTTGCCCGGTTGGGGCCGGGCAGGGGTTGATCAGCCCGAGGCGTCCGTGGCAGAACGGCACAGTCGAGCGGTTCAACCGCACCCTGCAGGAGGGATGGGCCCACCGTCGACCGTAGGAGAGAAATCACACCGTACCGAGGCGCTGGATCAGTGGTCGGACTTCTGCAGCAACCACCGGCCCCACAGTTCGCCGGGAGGCCGGCCCCCGGTCAGCAGGTGGTTGACACCTGCTGACCGAGTACAACTAGCTGCGGTACACCCCGCGCTCGAGGGTGTCGCAGGCGGCCATGGTGCCCTCGTTGTAGCCGGTGATGAAGGCGTTCTGGCGCTGCTCAGAGGAACCGTGGGTCCACAGGTCGGGGCGGACATCGCCACCGGAGCGCTGCTGGATGTTGTCGTCGCCGACCGCGCGGGCGGTGTCGATGGCGGAGGTGACCTGCTCGCGGGTGACCGGCTCGAGCCAGGCGCCCTCACCCTTGTCGGCGTGGGAGACCCAGATACCGGCGTAACAGTCGGCCTGCAGCTCGATCTTCACCGCGTTGGACTCCGCGCCCGGGTCGTTGTAGTTCGACAGGGACAGGGTTCCCTCGAGCTGCTGGACGTGATGGCCGAACTCGTGGGCGACGATGTACATCTGCGCCAGCGGGGAGTTCGTGCCGCCGAGGCGGTCGAGCTGGTCGAAGAAGGAGACGTCGAAGTACGCCGACTGGTCGGCGGGGCAGTAGAACGGGCCGGTGGCCGCGGTGGCGGCTCCGCAGCCGGACTGGGTGGCGTCCTGGAAGACGACGCGGCCCGGGGCGACGTAGTCGATTCCGGCCTGTTCGGGCAGCATTGTCTCCCACATCCGGTCGACCGCACCGGCGGTGTAATCGACCCGGCAGTCGGCGTGGGTGTTGCCGTCCTCCGCCGTCTGGCAGTGCTCGAGGCTGCTGGTCTGCCCGCCGGGGAGCTGGCCCTGGTCGCCGCCCCCGAGGACCTGGCCGATGTCTCCGGGGTTGCCGCCCATGAGGAGAAACAGCCCCACCAGCAGCAACGAGCCCAGGCCGCCGCCCGCCGCAATCCTGCCGCCACGTCCGCCGGTGGTGGCTTTCCGGCGGCCGCTGATATCAGCGTCTTTACGGAATGTCATGGTCTGATCATGCCATAGATCACACATGCGGACGGGGGAGTGGGACGGTCAGTTTTCCAGGGGGGTAGACTCCCTCCGGAGAACGAGACTGTCCTCAGTTGACCCTGTGACCGACCCTGGAAGGACGTAGAACGAACGTGCTGCGCACTCACCTCGCGGGTGACCTCCGCAAAGAAACCGCTGGCCAAATTGTGACGCTGACGGGCTGGGTGGCCCGTCGTCGTGATCACGGCGGCGTCATCTTCATCGATCTGCGTGACCGTTCGGGCCTGGCCCAGGTCGTGTTCCGTGAATCCGACGTCGCCGAGCGTGCACATGACCTGCGCTCGGAGTACTGCGTCCAGATCACCGGTGTGGTGGAGGCTCGCCCGGAAGGCTCGGAGAACCCGAACCTGGCGTCCGGTGACATCGAGGTCAACGTCAGCGAGCTGAAGGTCCTCAACACCTCCGCCGCGCTTCCCTTCCAGATCGGCGACACCGCCCAGGGCGGCGGCGAGGTGGGCGAGGAGATTCGCCTGAAGTACCGCTACCTGGACCTTCGCCGAGACCGCCAGTCGGAGGCGCTGCGTCTGCGTTCCAGGGCGAACCAGGCGGCCCGCCGCGTGCTGGACAAGCAGGACTTCACCGAGATCGAGACCCCGACCCTGACCCGCTCCACCCCGGAGGGCGCCCGCGACTTCCTGGTGCCTGCGCGTCTGAAGCCGGGTTCCTTCTACGCCCTGCCGCAGTCCCCGCAGCTGTTCAAGCAGCTGCTCATGGTGGCGGGCATGGAGCGTTACTACCAGATCGCCCGCTGCTACCGGGATGAGGACTTCCGTGCGGACCGCCAGCCGGAGTTCACCCAGCTGGACGTGGAGATGAGCTTCGTCGACCAGGACGACGTGATTGCCCTGGCCGAGGAGATCCTGGTCGAGCTGTGGAAGCTGATCGGCCACGAGATCACCACCCCGATCCCGCGCATCACCTACGCGGAGTCCATGCGCCGCTTCGGCTCCGACAAGCCGGACCTGCGTTTCGACATCGAGATCACCGAATGCACGGAGTTCTTCAAGGACACCGGCTTCCGGGTGTTCCAGAACGAATACGTCGGCGCAGTCGTGATGGCGGGTGGCGCTTCGCAGCCGCGTCGTCAGCTCGACGCCTGGCAGGAGTGGGCCAAGCAGCGTGGCGCCAGGGGCCTGGCCTACATCCTCGTCGGCGAGGACAGCGAGCTGGGTGGCCCGGTGGCCAAGAACATCACCGAGGCCGAGCGCGCGACCATCGCCGAGCACGTCGGCGCCGAGCCGGGCGACTGCATCTTCTTCGCCGCCGGTGACACCAGGTCCTCGCGGGCCCTGCTGGGTGCCGCGCGCGGTGAGATCGCCGACAAGCTCGGTCTGATCAAGGAGGGCGACTGGGCCTTCACCTGGGTCGTCGATGCCCCGATGTTCGAGCCCGCCGCCGACGCCACCGCCTCCGGTGACGTGGCTCTGGGCAGCTCCGCCTGGACCGCCGTCCACCACGCCTTCACCTCCCCGAAGCCGGAGTTCCTCGAGACTTTCGACCAGAACCCGGCTGAGGCCAACGCCTACGCCTACGACATCGTCTGCAACGGCAACGAGATCGGTGGCGGTTCCATCCGTATCCACCAGCGCGACGTTCAGGAGCGCGTGTTCAAGGTCATGGGCATCTCCGGGGAGGAGGCGCAGGAGAAGTTCGGCTTCCTGCTCGACGCCTTCGCCTACGGCGCCCCGCCGCACGGTGGCATCGCCTTCGGTTGGGACCGCATCGTGTCCCTGCTCGGTGGTTTCGACTCCATCCGTGACGTCATCGCCTTCCCGAAGTCGGGTGGCGGAGTCGACCCGTTGACCGAGGCCCCGGCCCCGATCACCGCGCAGCAGCGCAAGGAGGCCGGCATCGACGCCAAGCCGGAGAAGAAGACCGAGAAGAAGGGGGAACAGGCCGACTAGTCAAGGCCTGACGGACACTATGACACTGCTCAAGAACGCCGACATCGTTGATACCGCCGAGGAGCTGCTCTCGAAGCGGTTCGGGGGTACGCAGGAGCTGACCGAGGTCGCGGAGCTCGGAGGTTCCGGCACCTCCGTGGTACTCCGCGCACGTGTTGCCCCGTCGCCGTTCCTGCAGCAGCGCTCCGTCATCCTCAAGTACGTCCCCGAGACCGGCGACCCGATCGATGACGCCGCCCTCGTCCGTGAGATCGTCTCCTACCAGTTCACCACCTCGCTCAGCGAGGAGGTTCGCCCGGGACCGGTGCTGCTGGCGCATGACGTCGGGAAGCGGATCATGGTGCTGAGTGATTCCGGCGACGGTGACACCTTCGCCGATCTCCTGCAGCTGGAGGATCCGGAACGTCGGGTGGCCATCCTCCGCAACCTGGGCAGCGCCCTGGGGCGCATGCACGCCGGCACGGCACAGCGGGAGCAGGACTTCAATACCCTGTTCAAGCGCATGCTGCGCAACCACCCCGGGTCTCTGGAACTCCAGGAGCTCCGCGACAGCGCGCTGCTCCAGTCCATCCACGTGGGGGAGGACCTGCTGCGCAAGGCCGATATCGAGATCCCGGATCTGGTCAGCGAGTTCGCGGCTGAGGGGCGGAACCGTCTGCTCAGCGCCCGTCACCGGGCATTCACCCCCTTTGATCTTTCGCCGGACAACATCATCGTCGCCGAGAGCACCCACTTCCTCGACTACGAGTGGGCGGGTTTCCGTGACGTCAGCTTCGACCTGGCATGCGTCATCGCGGGCTTCCCGCAGTTCCTGTTCAGCCACCCGATCTCCGATGACGAGGCCGACGTGTTCGTCGAAGCCTGGACACATGAGGTCAACAGGATATGGCCGAACGTGAACAACGAGGTCCACCTGCACTCCCGCATCATGGCCGCACTGCTGGGATGGGCACTGGCCAGCGTGGCACTGCTGCACTTCGGTTCGGTGTCCGCGGCGATGTCGATGCTGTATGAGGGGGAGGACGAGCTCGACCCGAGCCGTATCGAGGGGGTCAGCGACCTGCTGCGCCCCGCCTCCCACGGCCCGTTCACCGTGGAGGAGATCATGGTGCGCCGGGATCTCTTCGAGACCTTCGAGGCCCTCGCCCGCTATGCCGCCCGCGGCACCGATCCGTCCTACGGGGTCATTGCGGCGTTCAGCCAGGGGATCGCCGACCGGGTCGCGGAACCTGCGCCGCCGAACCGTTAGGGGAAGTCGTTGAGCCAGGACACGTTGTTCGGGACTCCGGAGCCGCAGGACGGCCCGGAACGTCTCCACGGGTCCGATTTCTTCCGCGTCGGTGATCATGCCCCGCTGGCCGCCCGCATGCGGCCGCGGACCCTGGAGGAGATCGCCGGTCAGGAGCATCTGCTGGGCCCGGGCCGTCCGTTACGACGCCTCGTGGAGGGATCCGGGGAGGCGTCGGTCATCCTGTACGGCCCGCCAGGTACGGGTAAGACGACGATCGCGTCGTTGATCTCCACGGCGACGAATCAGAACTTCGTCGGTCTCTCGGCGCTCAACTCGGGGGTCAAACAGGTCCGCGAGGTCATCGACCGCGCCCGCCGTGACCTCATCCAGGGGCAGCGCACCGTCCTGTTCATCGATGAGGTGCACCGCTTCTCGAAGACCCAGCAGGATGCGTTGCTCGGGGCCGTGGAGAACCGCACCGTCCTCCTCGTGGCCGCCACCACCGAGAACCCCTCCTTCTCCGTCGTCGCGCCCCTGCTGTCCCGTTCGCTGCTGCTGCAGCTCATGCCGCTTGACCCCGCCGCCGTGCGCGACGTCCTCAGCCGTGCCCTGGTGGACGACCGCGGCCTGGCAGGGCGGGTCACCGCGGAGGATGAGGCGCTCGACCAACTCGTGCTGCTCGCCGGCGGGGACGCCCGCCGGGCCCTCACCTACCTGGAGGCCGCCGCTGAGGCCGTCGCCGAAGGGGAGGCCATCACCGTCGAGGTGATCCGCCGGAACATCAACCGGGCGGTGGTCCGCTATGACCGCGACGGCGACCAGCACTACGACGTGGTCAGCGCCTTCATCAAGTCGATCCGTGGTTCGGACGTCGATGCCGCTCTCCATTATCTCGCCCGCATGCTCGAGGCAGGGGAGGACCCCCGCTTCATCGCCCGACGCCTGGTCATCCACGCCAGCGAGGACATCGGGATGGCGGACCCCTCCGCACTGCAGACCGCGGTCGCCGCGGCCCAGGCGGTGGCGCTGATCGGCATGCCCGAGGCCCGGCTCACTCTCGCCCAGGCCACCGTCCACCTCGCCACCGCACCGAAATCGAACGCGGTCTACAACGCGATCAACGCCGCCCAGCAGGATGTCCGCGAGGGAAAGATCGGGCACGTGCCCGCGCACCTGCGTGACGGCCACTATGAGGGGGCGAAGCAGCTCGGTAACGCCGTGGGCTACGTGTATCCGCACGATGACCCCCGCGGAGTGGTCACGCAGCAGTACCTGCCGGAACAGCTCGGCGACGCCGTGTACTACGAGCCCACCGACCACGGCGCGGAGAAGCGGATCCGCGACTACATCGGCCGTCTGCGCAGGATCGTCCGGGGGAAGACGTAGTACTTGACGTTGGCGAGTAGAGTGGTACCCCGACCCAGACAACAATCTGTCAGAAGCGAGGACCACTGCCGTGCAGACCCATGAGATCCGGGAGCGTTTCACCGACCACTTCGTCAAGGCCGGCCATACCGCCGTGCCCAGTGCGTCCCTCATTCTCGAGGACCCGGACCTGCTGTTCGTCAACGCGGGCATGGTTCCGTTCAAGCCCTACTTCCTCGGCCAGCAGAACCCGCCGTACCCCAACGGCACCGCCACCTCCATCCAGAAGTGCGTGCGCACCCTGGACATCGAGGAGGTCGGCGTCACCACCCGTCACAACACCTTCTTCCAGATGGCCGGAAACTTCTCCTTCGGCGCCTACTTCAAGCAGGGCGCCATCCGCCACGCCTGGGACCTGCTGACCAACCCGGTGGCGGACGGCGGCTACGGCCTCGATCCCGAGCGCCTCTGGGTGACCGTCTACCTCGACGACGACGAGGCGGCCGAGATCTGGGAGAAGGAGATCGGCGTCCCCGCGTCGCGTATCCAGCGCCTCGGCATGGCAGACAACTACTGGTCCATGGGCGTGCCCGGCCCCTGCGGCCCCTGCTCGGAGATCTACTACGATCGTGGCCCCGAGCATGGCCAGGAGGGCGGCCCGGCTGTCGACGACACCCGCTACCTGGAGATCTGGAACCTGGTCTTCATGGAGAAGGAGCGCGGCGAGGGCACCGGCAAGGACTCCTTCGAGATCCTCGGTGACCTGCCGAAGAAGAACATTGACACCGGCATGGGCGTCGAGCGCGTCGCAGCGATCCTCCAGGGCGTGGACAACGTCTACGAGACCGACCTGCTGCGTCCGGTCATCGACGCCGCGGAAAAGGTCACCGGCACGAAGTACGGCGCCGAGCACGCCGCCGACGTCCGCTTCCGCGTCATCGCCGACCACTCGCGCACCGGCATGATGCTGATTCTTGACGGCGTGACCCCCGCCAACGAGGGCCGCGGCTACATCCTGCGTCGCCTGCTCCGCCGTATCGTCCGGTCGGCCCGCCTGCTCGGCGCCACCGGTGAAACCCTCGAGCAGTTCATGGCCGTGATCATGGACACCATGACCCCGTCCTACCCGGAGATCGCCGAGAACCGCGAGCGCATCAGCCGCGTGGCGGTCACCGAGGAGCGTGCCTTCCTCAAGACCCTGGAGTCGGGCACCCACCGCTTCGATGACGCAGCAGCCAAGACCCGCGGGAGCGGGGCGGAGATCTTCTCCGGCGAGGAGGCCTTCACCCTGCACGACACCTACGGCTTCCCCATCGATCTCACCCTCGAGATGGCCGCCGAAGCCGGTCTCGAGGTTGACGTCGCGGGCTTCGAGGCCGCCATGAGTGAGCAGCGCGCCCGCGCGAAGGCCGACAACGTGGCCAAGAAGCACGGCCACGCCGACGAGTCCGTCTACCGCGAGTGGGTGGACAACAGCCCGACCGAGTTCATCGGTTTCTCCGAGCTCAGCGCCGACGCGAAGATCATCGGCCTGGTCGCCGACGGCATGTCCGTCACCCAGGCGCGCGAGGGCGACGAGGTCGAGGTCATCCTCGACGTGTCCCCGATGTACGCCGAGGCCGGTGGCCAGATGGGTGACCGCGGCCGCATCGTCACCGACGGCACGGTGCTCGACGTCACGGACGTGCAGAAGATCGCCAAGCGGCTGTGGGTGCACAAGGCGAAGGTCGTCTCCGGTGGACTCGACCTGGGACAGGCGGTCCGCGTGGAGGTTGATTCGGACTGGCGTCACGGCGCCACCCAGGCACACACCGCCACCCACCTCATCCACGCAGCGCTGCGCCAGGTCCTCGGCCCGACCGCCGTGCAGGCCGGTTCGCTCAACCGCCCGGGCTACCTGCGCTTCGACTTCAACTACACCGAACAGCTCGCGCCGGCCCAGCTGGAGGAGATCGCGCTGATCACCAACCAGGCCGTGGACTCGAACCTGCCGGTCAACACCATCGAGACCACTCTCGATCAGGCCAAGAAGATGGGCGCGATGGCGCTGTTCGGCGAGAACTACGGTTCCGACGTCCGTGTCGTCGAGATCGGCGGCCCGTTCTCCATCGAGCTGTGTGGTGGCACCCACGTGGACTACTCCTCCCAGATCGGCCCCGTCGCGGTGCTGGGTGAATCATCCGTCGGATCCGGAGCACGTCGCATCGAGGCCTACTCAGGCATGGACTCCTTCAAGTTCCTGTCCAAGGAGGCCGCACTGGCCTCCGGTGTGGCCGCTTCCCTGAAGTCTCCGACCGACGAGCTGCCGGACCGTATCGCGCAGCTCACGGAGAAGCTCAGGGCAGCCGAAAAGGAGATCGCGAACCTGCACCGTCAGCAGCTGGTTTCCCAGACCGGCGAGCTGGTCAGCCAGGCCACCGAGGTGGGTAAGTTCACCGTCCTCACCCACCGCCTGCCGGACGGTGTGTCCGGCGGCGATCTGCGCACCGCGGCCACCGATCTGCGTGGCCGACTGTCAGGTAAGCCGGGTGTGGTGGTGCTGGCCTCCGCCGACGACGGGAAGCTGCCTTTCATCGTCGGTGCCACAAAGGAGGCCGTGGAGCTGGGTGTGAAGTCCGGTGACCTGGTCAAGCTGCTGTCCGGTTACGTCGATGGCCGGGGTGGCGGAAAGCCCGACATGGCGCAGGGCTCCGGCACGAATGCCGACGGCCTCGAGGCCGGTTTCCGCGCCGTCCGCGAGGAACTGGCGGGACTCTAGGACAATTCGGGACACGCCGGGGGTCATGTCATCAACCGGATGTGATCCCCGATACCTTGAGAGCACCGCTGAAAACCGTGTATCCCCACCGACGCGACGAAAGGTCACCGACGCACCATGCTGGTAACACCGGATAAGCCCGGCGCCGACGACCCCGGCAACGGGCGTCGCGTCGGCCTCGACGTAGGAACCGTGCGCATAGGGGTGGCTGTTTCCGACAGGGACGCGAAGCTCGCGACTCCGCTGGAGACCGTCGCCAGGGAGACCGGCTTCAAGGACCGCGACAAAGCGGACATCGACCGCCTGCTGGAGATCATCGACGAGTACGACGCAGTCGAGATCGTCGTCGGTCTGCCCCGGAACCTCAAAGGGCACGGTTCGACGAGCGTGAAGCATGCGAAGGAGATAGCCTTCCGCATCAACCGCCGGCTGGTCGGTGCCGGCAGGTCCGTCCCGGTACGGATGGCCGACGAGCGGCTGACCACCGTGGCTGCCACCGCTGCGCTGCGCGCGTCCGGGGTCTCCGAGAAAGCCGGTCGCAAGTTCATCGACCAGGCGGCCGCCGTGGAGATCCTCCAGTCCTGGCTCGACGCCCGGGCCGCCAACAACCAGGAGCTGCACCCATGAGAACACAGTCCCAGAGGTCCTCGCGCAGGATGGAGCCGCAGTTCGTGAAACGTCGCCAACGCGGACTCGCGGTCCTCATCGCCTCGCTGATCCTCATCATCGGTGCGGTCATCTACATTGGCGTCCAGATCTCCGGGGAGGACCCCACGGTCAACGCGCGTGATTACCAGGGCAGTGGCAACGGCGTCTACCAGCTCGTCGAGGTGCCCGAGGGATCCTCGGTGTCGCAGCTCGGCCCGGAGCTGGAGGAGCGCGGCGTGGTGATGACTGACGCGGCCTTCCAGACCGCCGCAGCGAACAACCCCAACGCAGCCAACATCCAGCCGGGCTTCTACCGTCTGCAGAGTGAGATGAGCGCCGCGGCCGCGGTCCAGGCACTGCTGGATCCGGGCAACCTGGTCGAACTGCTGGACATTCACGGTGGTTCCACCCTTCTGGACGTCCAGGTCGTCGGCGGCGCCAACCGCCCCGGCGTCTACACCCAGATCTCGCAGGTCACCTGCACCGAGGGATCCTCCAACTGCATCAGCACACAGGACCTGCAGCGAGTCGGGGCCACCGCAGATCCGGCCGCCCTCGGTGTGCCGGAGTGGGCTCTCGAGGCCGTCGCGGCGCGCGGTGAAGACCCCAAGCGACTCGAGGGCCTCATCGTCCCCGGCCGGTATGTGGTCAACCCGGAGCTGGACGCCGAGGAGATCATCACCGACCTGGTCACCCGTTCCGCGAAGCAGTACGAGGACACCGGCATCGTCGACCGGGCCCGTGCCCTGGGGCTGACCCCCTACGAGCTGCTCACCGCGGCGTCCCTGGTCGAGCGTGAGGCGCCGGCGGGCGACTTCGACAAGGTCGCCCGGGTGATCCTCAACCGTCTGGATGAGCCGATGCGTCTGGAGTTCGACTCCACCGTCAACTACGGACTCACCGACGTCGAGATCGCCACCACCGACGAGGACCGCGCCCAGGTCACCCCGTGGAACACCTACGCCATGGACGGACTGCCGGAGACCCCGATCGCGGCGGCGTCGATCGAGGCGATCGAGGCGATGGAGAACCCTGCCGAGGGTAACTGGCTGTTCTTCGTCACCGTCGACCGCGACGGCACCACGGTCTTCAACGACACCTTCGAGGAGCACCTGGCCGACGTGAACCAGGCGCTCGAGTCCGGGGTCCTGGACACCAACCGATGAGCCACCCCCTGGAAATCCCCGACATCCGCCACCGCGCGGCGGTGCTCGGTTCCCCGATCGGGCATTCCCGCTCGCCCATCCTGCACAACGCGGGTTATGAGGCGCTGGGTATGAATGACTGGGAGTACTCGCGCATCGAGTGCACCGCCGAGGAGCTGCCCACCGTCGTCGGGGAGGCAGGGGAGGAGTACGTCGGTTTCTCGGTGACCATGCCCGCCAAGTTCGCCGCCCTGGAGTTCGCCGACGAGGTCACCGACCGTGCGCGGCAGATCGGCTCGGCCAACACCCTCGTGCGCACCGAGGCCGGATGGCGGGCCGACAACACCGACTGCGACGGGATCGCCGGCGCGCTGGGCGAGCTGCTCGGTGAGCGGATCACCGAGGCCCGCCGCGCCGTGGTCATCGGCGGCGGTGGCACGGCACGCCCCGCCTTGTGGGCACTGGCGCATACCGGGATCACCGACATCACGGTGGTCAACCGCTCCGACCGCAGCCGGGAACTGGCGCCGCTGCTCGAACCCCTCGGCGTGACGTTCCGCTTCACCGGTTTCGATTCCGACCTGGCCGCTGCGGCGCAGAAGGCGGACGTCATCGTCTCCACCGTGCCCTCCGCGGCCGTCGAGGGCCATGAGCAGTCGCTCGCGCACGCCCCGATCCTCGACGTCATCTACGAGCCGTGGCCGACCCCGCTGACGGTGGCGGCCGCCGCCAACGGTTACCTCACCGTCGGCGGGCATGTCATGCTCGCGCACCAGGCCTACGGCCAGTTCGAGCAGTTCACCGGTCGCCCCGCGCCCCGGGAGGTCATGCGCCGCGCACTCGAGGCGTCCCTGGGGTAGCGTCCCACGGGTGTGGGGGATTCTGCCGCTCGGGGGAGCGGTCATCATCGTCGTCTGGTGGGTGGTCCTGCTCGTGCTTCACGACGAAACACGGTGCCGCCTCCCGGACCGTCTCACCCTGCCCGCGGCCCTCGGCGCCGCGCTGGGGGCACTGCTGACTGAGCCTGCGCTCCTCCTGGGCGGGTTGGGCTGGTCCGGGGTGTATCTCATCGGTGGGGTGGTCAGCCGCGGGACAGGGGGCGGCGACATCAAGCTGGCACTGAGCCTCGGGGTGCTCGCGGCCGCCGCAGGCGGCGGTGGAGGTGTCCTCGCGGCGGCGGTCACGGCGAGCGCCGTGACGGTCGTCCGAGGTGTCGCGCAGCGGGGGACGGTGGTGCCCCACGGGCCATCGATGCTGGTGGGGACGGGTCTGGTGGTCTTTCTCGGGGCATGTCAGGGAGTCTTGACATCACCCGGCAGCCCCACGTGAGACAATGGCCGCATGCTTCGATGGACCACAGCAGGGGAATCCCACGGTCAGGCCCTGATTGCCCTGCTTGAACACATGCCCGCCGGTGTCTCCGTGACCCGGGAAGAGATCGCCGAGCAGCTTGCACGTCGCCGACTCGGCTACGGACGCGGTGCCCGCATGAAGTTTGAGGCCGATGAGCTCACCCTGCTCACCGGCATCCGGCACGGGAAGACCATGGGTAGCCCGATCGCCATCATGATCGGGAACACGGAGTGGCCGAAGTGGACCACCATCATGTCGGCCGAGCCGGTCGACATGGGGGATGAGGAGGTCGCCGCCGCGATGAGCTCCGGCCGCGGCGCCATGCTCACCCGCCCGCGTCCGGGACACGCCGACTTCGCCGGCATGGTCAAGTACAACCAGGACGAGGCGCGTCCGATCCTGGAGCGTTCCTCGGCACGCGAGACCGCGGCCAGGGTGGCCGCCGCCGCCGTGGCACGTAGCTTCCTGCGGGAGACCCTCGGCGTCGAGGTGCTCTCGCACGTCATCTCCATCGGCCGCTCCGAGCCCTACACCGGCCCGGAGCCGACCTTCGCGGACCTGGCCGCCATCGACGGTTCGCCGGTGCGTGCCTTCGATGCCGGGGCCGAAACCTCCATGATCGCCGAGATCGAGGCCGCCAAGAAGGCCGGCGACACCCTCGGCGGCGTCGTCGAGGTCGTCGTCGAAGGCCTGCCCATCGGCCTGGGCTCCCATGTGTCCGGCGATGATCGTCTCGACGCCCAGCTCGCGGCCGCCCTGATGGGCATCCAGGCGATCAAGGGCGTCGAGGTCGGCGACGGCTTCGAGGAGGCCCGTCGCCGTGGCAGCGAGGCGCACGACGAGATGGTGCGCACCGAGGACGGCGTCGACCGCCTCAGCAACCGCGCCGGCGGCGTCGAGGGGGGCATGACCAACGGCCAGACCCTGCGCGTCCGCGCCGCGATGAAGCCGATCTCGACCGTCCCGCGTGCCCTGAAGACCGTCGACATGGCCGACGGTTCCGCTGCGACCGGCATCCACCAGCGTTCCGACGTCTGCGCCGTCCCGGCCGCCGGCGTCGTCGCCGAGGCGATGGTCGCGCTCGTCCTCGCCCGTGCGGTGCTGGAGAAGTTCGGTGGCGACTCCGTCGCCGAGACCCGCCGCAACATCGGGTCGTACAACGAGTACGTCGCGCAGCGACTGCGGTTCCAGGATGCCGGGGAGGCGTAGATGACCAGCCCGGAGTCCGAGGTGCATCCCACCGTGTGCCACACCCGCCCGAAGGTGGTTTTCGTCGGCCCACCCGGCGCCGGAAAATCCACCATCGGTCGCCGACTGGCGCACGCCCTGTCCCTCCCGCTCGTCGACTCCGACCAGCTCATCGAGGAGGAGGCGGGGACGTCCTGCGGTGAGGTCTTCAGTGAGCTCGGTGAGCCCGCCTTCCGCCAGCTCGAGGCCCGTCACGTCGAAAAGGCGCTGGGCACCGGCGGGGTCGTCAGCCTCGGCGGGGGAGCGGTACTCACCGACTCGACCCGTCAGCTGCTCAACCAGCACTGCGTCGTATGGATCGACGTCTCCGTCGAGGAGGGCGTGCGCCGTACCGCCAGCGAGTCCTCCCGCCCCGTGCTCGCCGCCGACGACCCGGTGGCACACTACCGTCGGCTCCTGGAACAACGCGCCCCGCTATACCATGAGGTGGCAGACTTCCGGGTGCGTACCGACGGCCGCACCCCACAGCAGTCCGTCGCCGACATCCTCGGCTTCCTGGACACCCTCTAGACACCCCCGAAAAGGAACCCACCCGTGACGACGATTCCGGTCAACGGACCAGCCCCGTACCAGGTCACCATCGACCACAACCTCGATGACGCCGTCGCCGACTGCGCCGCCGCCACCGGTGCGGCCAAGGTCATGGTCATCCACCAGCCGACCCTGGTCGAGCCGGCCGGCAGGCTCGGCGCCGCGCTCGAGGCCCGTGGGCTGGAGGTCGTCCTCGCGCCGGTACCCGACGCGGAGGCAGGTAAGACCCTCGACGTGGCGGGCGCTCTGTGGGATCGTCTCGGCGAGGAGACATTCGGGCGTCGGGACGTCATCGTCGGTCTGGGTGGAGGTGCCGTCACCGACCTCGCCGGGTTCGTCGCCGCGGCCTGGATGCGGGGCATCAAGGTCATCCAGGCGCCCACCACGCTCCTGGCCATGGTTGATGCGGCCGTCGGCGGCAAGACGGGCATCAACACAGCCGCCGGCAAGAACCTCGTCGGGGCCTTCCACGAGCCCACGGACGTGTTCATCGACCTCGACCGCCTGGCCACCCTGCCGCGGGAGGAGATCGTCGCCGGTTCGGCCGAGATCATCAAGACCGGTTTCATCGCTGACCCGGTCATCCTCGAGCGCTACGAGGAGGACCCCGCCGCCTGCCTGCGTGCCGACGGCCACCTGCCCGAACTCATCGCCCGCTCCGTCACCGTCAAGGCCGGCGTCGTCGGCGAGGACCTCAAGGAGTCGGGCCTGCGCGAGATCCTCAACTACGGCCACACCTTCGGCCATGCCGTCGAGCTGCGTGAGAACTACCGCTGGCGCCACGGCAACGCCGTTGCCGTGGGCATGATGTTCATCGCCCACCTGGCGGCCTCCCGCGGGCTCATCGACGCTGACCTCGTCGCCCGCCACGAAAGGATCCTCGGGTCCATCGGCCTGCCCACCAGCTACCCGGGCGGTCACTTCGATGACCTGTACTCCGCGATGACCCGCGACAAGAAGAACCGCGACGGCAACATCCGCTTCGTGGCGCTCACCGGGGCAGGGGAGACTACCCGTCTCGAGGGGCCGTCGCTCGATGAGCTCCGGGGCGCCTACGCGGCGATCTCCCGGGGGAACTGATGAAGGTCCTCGTCCTCAACGGCCCCAACCTCAACCGACTGGGTAAGCGCCAGCCGGAGGTGTACGGGACGACGACGCTGCGTGACGTCGAGAAGCTCATCGCCGACCGCGCCGAAGAACTCGGCGTCGAGGTGGAGTGCCGCCAGTCCAACCATGAGGGTGACCTCATCGACTGGGTGCACGAGGCCGCCGATGAGAGCTGGCCGGTGATCATCAACCCCGGCGGCTTCACGCACACCTCCGTGGCGCTGCGCGATGCGCTGGCTGAGGTGTCGGACGGTCCCGGCTTCGTCGAGGTGCACATCTCCAACGTCCACGCCCGCGAGGACTTCCGGGCGCACTCGTACCTGTCCGCCATCGCCCGGGGAGTGATCGCCGGACTGGGCGTCCGGGGATACGTGCTGGCGCTGGACTGGTTCGCGGCGCGGCGCTGACCGGGCGTGGATAGTCGCCGGGCCACACCCCGGAGACGCTAAGGTTGTGGGGAATCACACACCATTTCAGTTGGAGGGCCATATGGCATACGCGGACACCAGATTCCTCACCCGACGACGCGCACTCTCCGCGCGACTGGCGGGGATGCGCATCGACGAGATGCTGGTGACCAACCTCATCCACGTCCGCTACCTCTCCGGATTCTCCGGGTCCCAGGGGGCGCTGGTCCTGTCGAAGGACCTGACCGCCGAGATCGCCACCGACGGCCGCTACACCACCCAGATCGCGGAAGAGGTCCCGGACATTCCGGTGGTCATCGAGCGCCAGTCCGCCCGGGAGCTGCTGCGCCGGATCGAGGGGCCCCGTCGCGTCGGTTTCGAGGCGGACTACGTGTCCGTCGCCGAACTTGAGCGGCTCAAGGAGGTCTGCAACGAGGACGTCACCCTCGTCCCCGTCACCGGGGTCATCGAGGATCTCCGCCTGATCAAGGACAACACCGAACGCATCCGGCTCACCGAGCTCGCCGAACTGGCCTCCACGGCCTTCGCTGAGCTCATCGCGGGCGGTGAACTCGCAGTCGGGCGCAGCGAGCGGGAGGTCGCCGCCGACCTGGAGTACCGGATGCGCCGAATGGGCGCCGAGCGTCCCAGCTTCGACACCATCGTCGCCTCCGGCCCCAACTCCGCCAAGCCCCACCACACCGCAGGTGACCGCATCATCCACCGCGGCGACCTGGTGATCCTGGACTTCGGCGCCCACGCCCGCGGCTTCAACTCCGACATGACCCGTACGGTCGCCATGGGTGAGGCAGATGACTTCACCCGCGAGATCTACGACATCGTCCTGCGTGCCCAGCTGGCGGGCGTGGAGGCCGCCACGCCGGGCACCCGGCTCGTCGACGTCGACGCCGCCGCCCGTTCGGTCATCGAGGACGCCGGATACGGCGAGTTCTTCGTCCACTCCACCGGCCACGGCATCGGCCTGGAACTCCACGAGAGCCCCTCCGCCTCCCAGACTGCGGAGGGCGTGCTCGCCGAACACATGACGCTGACTATCGAACCCGGGATCTACGTCCCCGGCCGAGGTGGGGTGCGCATCGAGGACACCATCCTGATCACCCAGGGCCCGGCCCGCATCATCACGCCTGCCAGTAAGGATTTGCGCGTGGTGTAGTCTGGTTAGGTCTAATATCCAGGATCACCACTACGAGGGAGAGACTCCGTGGCTTCTACCGCCGATTTCAAGAACGGCCTTGTGCTCAAGGTCGATGGCAAGCTGTCTCAGATCATCGAGTTCCAGCATGTCAAGCCGGGTAAGGGCCCCGCCTTCGTGCGTACCAAGATGAAGGAGATCCTCTCCGGCAAGACCATCGACAAGACGTTCAACGCCGGAGTCAAGGTCGAGACCGCCACCGTCGACCGCCGTGACATGACCTACCTGTACAACGACGGCACCTCCTACGTCGTCATGGACGAGAAGACCTACGAGCAGTACGAGCTGCCGGAGGACAAGTTCGGCGACGCCGGCCGTTTCCTCAAGGAGAACATGCGCGTCCAGGTCTCCTTCCACGAGGGCGAGGCTCTCTTCGGCGAGCTGCCGGTCTCCGTCGACCTGGAGATCACCCACACCGAGCCGGGTCTGCAGGGCGACCGCTCCACCGGTGGCAGCAAGCCGGCCACCGTCGAAACCGGCGCCGAGATCCAGGTTCCGCTGTTCCTGGAGACCGGCAACGTCATCAAGGTGGACACCCGCACCGGCGAATACCTCTCCCGCGTCAACAACTAGGACCCATCACACGTGACCGATACACCTGAGGCAACCAACGACGAGCGCAACTGGCGCCGTCACGGTGCCCGATACCGCGCCCGCCGACGAGCCGTTGACATCCTGTTCGAGGCAGAGGCACGCGACATCGATCCCGTCGCTATCGTCGAGGACCGGATCACCCTCTCCCGCGATCCCGACAACTCCGTGGCCCCGGTCGCCGACTACACCCGCCAGATCATCGTCGGTGCCGCCGAGGAGCTCGACCGGATCGACGAGTCCATCGAGCGCTACCTCTCCGAGACCTGGGAGCTGAACCGCCTGCCCGCCGTCGACCGCGCCATCCTGCGCGTCGGTGTGTGGGAGATCCTGTTCAACCCCGAGGTCGACGGCGCCACCGCCGTCGTCGAGGGCGTGGAGCTGGCCAGCCAGTACGGCAATGACGTCGCGGCCCCCTACATCCATGCCGTGCTTGATGACGTCGTCCAGGCCGGCGCCGCAGACAACCCGTTCCGCGAGCCCGTGGTCGAGGCCATCTCGGACGCGGACGCGGATCCGCAGTTCACACCGGCGGATCCCACCGTCGACGCGGAGCCCCGCCACGCTAACGCGGCCGACCCCGGCCCCGGACCGGTGCGGAAGCCAGACTCCCCCGACGTGTAGACGCCTCCTTTTCACTACCATCGGGGACATGGACAAGTTCACGATGGAAGAGGCGCTCTGCCACCGCGTCGGCCCTGATTTCCGGATCGCCGACGTCGACCCCACCTCGACCCCCGGGTTCGAGTGGAACAAGGAGGACTGGGAGCACGAGTTCCATGAGCACGACGAGGAACTCCAGGAACTCCAGGCCAAGCTGTACGCCAATTCCCGGGCGGAAACCCCGGGCACCGGCGGACTCCTCCTGGTCCTGCAGGGCATGGACACCTCCGGCAAGGGCGGCGTCGTCCGCAACGTCTTCGAGGCCTTCGACCCGCAGCTGGTGGAGATCACCAGCTTCGGCCCACCCACCCGGGAGGAACGTTCCCATGACTTCCTCTGGCGGGTCCGACCCCATGAGCCGGCCATCGGCCGCATCGCGGTCTTTGACCGTTCACACTATGAGGACGTGCTGATCCAGCGGGTACGGAAGATGGCCCCGGCCGATGAGATCGAACGCCGCTACGAACATATCGTTGATTTCGAGCGCGACATGGCCAGCCGCAACATCAGGATCATCAAGGTGATGCTGCACATCTCGAAGGATTTCCAGAAGGCGAATCTCCTTGAGCGTCTCGAGGACCCGGAGAAGCACTGGAAGTACAACCCCGGCGACCTCGACGAGCGTGAACTCTGGGACGGGTACATGGAGGCCTACGAGATCGCCCTCCGGCGCACCTCCACAGATTTCGCCCCCTGGTACTGCCTCCCGGGCGACCGTAAGAAGTATGCCCGCATGGCGGTGAAGTACCTGGTTCTCGACGCGCTGCGCGCCATGAACCTGGAATGGCCCAAGGCCGACTTCGACGTGGAAGCGGAGCTGGAGCGCGCGCGGAACGCCTGATCAGGACTGTTCCCCGAGCTCCTTCTCCACCTGGGCCCGCAGCTCGGCGAGATCATCGGCGGCGGCCTTCACGCCGTCCTGGGTCGCGAGAACCGCGTCAACCGCGGAACGCAGGGAGGCAGCCAGCTGCTCGTCGTTCATGCCCGCGGCAATGGCCACGTCACGCTCGGTGCGGACGATGAGGTTCTCGGCGCGGTCGACGATCGTCGCCCGGGCACCGAAGCTCACCGAGTTGACCTGGTTGGCCGCGAGGTAGAGGGTCGGGTCAGCGTCGGCGATCGTCTGGTCGGTGACGGTGTCAGCACGGACGATGAACACGGAGCCCAGCATCGCGAAGGTCACCGGGAGGCCGTTGAGATTCGCGGTGGCCACCTCGTCCTCGCCGACGCGCTCGAGCTCCACGTCGAAGCCCTGCATGACGTCCACGATCCGGTCGATGGTGACGGGGGCAAGTGTGGTGTTACTCATTGTGGTGCTCCTCCCAGGTGACCAGGTCGGGGAACTGGCCTTCAATCCACTCGTAGGAACGGAGAATTCCGTCCAGGCTGGACATGACGAATGCGCCGATCTGGTTACGGCTCAGGCCGTGTTCGACGTTGATCTGGCGGTGTGCGCTGATGGTCAGGTGGCCCTCGCCGGCGGAGTTCTCGAAGAAGCGCAGGGTGGGCATGTACTGCGTCTGGTTCCACTCGTTGACCGCACCGAGAACCCTGGGGGCCTCGGACTTGGGTACCTCGCCGCGCCACATGGAGTCGCAGATGAGGTGGTCGCGGTCGAAGCTCAGGGCGATGGCTGCGTTGATGAAACCGGTGCGCACGATGGTGTCGGGCTGCTCGCTGGAGCTGGTGGGAGCGGATTCCAGGCGGTACTGCAGACCTTCGGCGTCGAGAAGCTCTGCCACGCGCTGCGGGGTGGCGGGCGACACTTCGGTGTCGGGGATGGGGGATCTGGGTGCTGTTGTCACCTGGACCACCCTAGCGGGCGCTACTGCCTGTTGGTGGACGGCACCAGGGTTCAGGGGTGATTTGACTGACCGGCCGAGGCCCAGGCTGCTTCGGCTCAGCCTTTCGCTGTCGCCGTGAGTTTGAGTCCCTCCACGATATGCACCGTTTCGACGGCCACGCGGGTGACCTTCCCGATGAGGTCCACGATGTAACGTGGATTGCCCACCTCATCGGCCCAGTCATTCGGATCATTGACGATACCGGAGGCCTTGTCCTTCTTGACCTGGTATCGGTCGATGATCCACGCCAGCGCCGACCTGGAGCCGAGCGTGTATTCCTCGGCCTCCAACGGGATACCAGCGATGGTGACATGCCCGTTATAAATCATCGCTGTCCGGTCATCCACCAGTTTCTTCGTCTCCGGGTCACGAACCTTCTTCCACTTCAGCTTCGTCACCCGCCAGGTCTCCCGGTCCTCCGGATCAGCAGTCGCCTTGACCTGGACGTCCACCGGCCAGGGCTCACCATCCTCGTAACCGATGTGCAGGTCCATCAACTCCCGACCAGCGGTTGCCAACTGCTCGAAACGTGCCCGGTCAGTGGGGGACTCAATATGCGGCAGCATCTTCTTCAGATCCGCGGCGTATGCCTCCCGGTATCCGGGGTCGTGGAGCTGCCCGTAGACGAAGTAAAAGATCTCATCCTTGGTGACATCGCTGCCCAGCGCTTCCCGATACAGAGCCAGGATCTCGTCGGTGATGTTGTCGACCCGGCGGTAACCGTTAAGGATCTCACCCTCGGTACCTGGGGTGCTTATCGACGTCTCTTCGTTCCCCCCGAAGTCCAGCTCACCTGCGGGAGCTATGACGGGTTCCCAGGTCCATCGGGAGAAGAACTGCCCTGCATTTGACCCCCACATCGCAAGGTCGGGAAGAAGATCTGTGGCTAGAGCTGAGAAGGGTTTAGCGCTTCCTGGATTTACCACATAAAAACCGATGTTGTCGTGAGCAAGGGTGGGGAACATCGACGGAAGCTGATAAACCCGCGCATTAACTGTTCGATCAAAAGCGACCTTTTGACGAGTAAATGGGCGGTAAAGAGAGGGAATAACAGGGATCTCGATGTCGCTGTAGTCACGGTTTGAGGCGAGATCGCTCTTTAAGTTGCTATTCCACGAGATCCGAGTTGTGTGTGCGAACTCTGGATTCTCTCGCAGGAAGTCGTTGACTTCAGCTTCCTTGTGTTTGGTGATGCCATTGGTAGCTGCCCACTGAGTAAATTCTGCACGAGCATCCTCGTAAGATTTCAGTAGGCGATTGATCTTTGCCAGCACTTGACCAGTGGTAGGGGCGTAGCACCACGAGTCGCGGCCAGTAGCGAGACCGAGGGAGTAATTCTTAAAGAACCTCGGGACAGCAGCTTGCTTCTTCTCCCCCAGCACTGGCCAGGTCTCAAAATCATCGGACCGTTGGTTGATCCAGTCACCGTGCTGATTCTGGATGATTTCCGACCATTCGATAGTGTCAATGGCAGAGTGGTCGACGATGTCTAGTTTCTCCTCGGTGGTGCGATAATCGCCGATGTCCCGGTAGTGAATCCGGCACCCGGTGGAATTTTTCTTCTTGATACCGATGAAGATAGCGATGGTTGCCTGTGAGCCAGCGCCAAAGATTTGTCCGCCCTCCTCCTTCCAGTTGGACTTCCGCATGTTGCCTCGCAAGTTGAAGACATAGATGTCGGAGTAGTCCTCCGCAAGGCTCAGGCGGACGCCGTCGGCGGTGTTATCGTCAATCCAGCCGCCGTTTGAAACGAAGGCGACAACGCCTTGGTCTGTGATGCGGTCGGTTGCCCAGCGGAAAGCCCGCAGGTAGGAATCGTAGAGCGTGCGTTGAGACGTGGCTGTCGATTTTGCTGCGTATGTCTCTTCGATCCGGCTATCCAGACTCGAATACTTGATGTTGGCGTTGAGGTCGTTCGCACTGGACTGACCCACCGAGTAAGGCGGATTACCGACAATCACGTGGATCGGGGTGTTCTTCTGGCGTTCGAGACGCTCGTTGTTCTGCGCGAACACGTCCAGGTCGAGGGTGTCGTCGTCCTCGTAGACCTGGAAGGTATCCGCCAGCACGATGCCGTCGAAAGGCTCGTAGCCCACTACCTCCGTCCCCTCCCGTAGGGCCTTCTCACCAAGCAGAGCGTGGTAGGTGCTCTCGATGTTCACGGCGGCCACGTAGTAGGCCAGCAGCATGATCTCAGTGGCGTGCAGCTCGGAGGCGTACTTACGGGCCAGGTCCTCTGGCTCAATCAACCCGGACTGGAGGAGGCGGGCCATGAAGGTGCCGGTGCCGGTGAAGGGATCGAGAACGTGGACACCCTCGTCGGTGAGCCCGCGGCCGAAGTGCTCGCGGGAGACGTCGTCAGCGGCCCGAAGAATGAAGTCGACGATCTCCACCGGGGTGTAGACAATCCCGAGAGCCTCGGACTGCTTGCGGAAAGCCTTCTTGAAGAAGCGTTCGTAGAGTTCCTTGATCACGGTCTGCTTGCCGGAGGCCGACGTCACGTCGGAGGCCCTGCGGCGGACCGAATCGTAGAAGGACTCCAACTTCTCGGTCTCCGCGTCCAGCTGGGAGTCGTCGAGGACATCGACCATGCGCTGCATGACCCGGGACACGGGGTTGTGGGAGGCGAAGTCATGCTCGGAGAACAGTGCGTCGAACACCGGGGCAGTGATGAGGTGCTGCGACAGCATCGACACCGCCTCGTCGCGGGTGATCGAGTCGTTGAGGTTACCGCGTAGCCCTTCGACGAAGCGGTCGAACTCGGCGGCCACATGGGGGTCGGCGGCGGCGAGAAGCGAGGTGATGCGGGTGATCTGGGCCTGGGCGATGTCGGCCACGTCATCAGCCCAGTCCTCCCAGTAGGTCCGTGTGCCGACCTTGTCGACGAGTTTGGTGTAGAGGGCCTCCTGCCACTGCTCCAGGGAGAACAGCACCATCTGGGTGACCTCGGTCCCGTCGTCGTAAGGCTGCTCGGACTTACCTCCGACCGTTTTACCGGAGACATGGTCGTGGTCGACCGGGAGATCCTTCACGCTGCCTTCGTTGAGCGCAATGGAGTTGATCTTGGCGTTGAAGCGGTCGTCGTGGGCGCGCAGGGCGTTGAGGATCTGCCACACGACCCGGAAGCGCTTGTTGTCGTTGAGCACCGTCGACGGCTCCGCACCGGGCGGGACGGCCACGGGCAGGATGATGTAGCCGTAGTCTTTGCCCTCGGCCTTGCGCATGACCCGGCCGACGGACTGGACGACGTCGACCATGGAGTTCCGCGGGTTGAAGAAGACCACGGCATCCAGTGCCGGGACGTCCACGCCCTCGGACAGACACCGGGCGTTGGTGAGCATCCGGGTCTCAGTCGCCGGAACGGGGGATTCCAGCCAGGTGAGCAGGGACTCGCGCTGCATGGCGTTCATGGTGCCGTCGACGTGGTTGGCGGCGATGCCGACGTCCACGTTGTGCAGGGAGATGTCGTTGAGGGCCGCGGCTTCTTTGAGGGAGTCGACGTGGTTGGCAATGAGCGTGGGGAAGGCATCGGTAATCTGCTTCGAGGTCTTGATGTCCTGGGCAAACGCCACCGTGCGCTGCATGGGGGCGGCGTCTTCCTCGAAACCTGACTTCGTGCCCTGCTCCCGGCCAGATCTTTTGGTCAGGCCGTTCCAGGTGCCGATCATCGCCGAGGCCAGATCCAGGGTCAGTTCCTGGCCCGGCTGCGGGGTGAACCGGGCCATGGTGTCCGAGGCCAGCTGTTCGTCCACCGTCATGACGAGCACCTTGTAGTCGGTGAGCAGGCCACGCTCGACGGCCTCACCGAAACCCAGGCGGTGGAACTCAGGGCCGTAGATGGCCTCGTCGTCCATGGACACCAGCTCAGCCGAATGCTCGGCGGCCTTGCCCTTGACGGAGTCATCGAACAGCCGGGGGGTGGCGGTCATGTACAGACGCTTGGCGGCCTTGATGTAGTCGACGTCATGGATACGCACGAAGTTGCTGGAGTCATCACCCGCCAGGGTGACACCGGTGGTGCGGTGAGCCTCGTCGCAAATGACCACGTCGAAGTCGTCGAGGCCGTGGGCCTGGGCCTCGTGGATGGCCGGCAGTGACTGGTAGGTAGAGAAGACAACCGTCAGCCCGGAGGCACGCTTGCGATGAGCCAGGCGCTCGGCGATGTCGCGACCGTTGGTGGAGACGGGTACCTCCAGGTCATAGGAGGCGATGTCCTCCGCACCCCGGGAGACCTTGGTGTCGGAGCACACCGCGTAGGGGCGCAGGTCCATCCGGGTCTGGGCGGTCCACTCCTTCAGTGTCTGGGACAGCAGGGCGATGGAGGGGACCAGGAAGAGGACGCGGGCACGCCCGCCGTTGTTCTCCGCGATGCGCTCGGCCAGACGAAGGGAGGTGAAGGTTTTGCCGGTGCCGCACGCCATGATGAGCTTGCCCCGGTCATGGGTCTGGAAACCCTCAATCGCCTTGGAAATGGCTGTTTCCTGGTGCGGGCGCGGCTCGAAGGTCTCCTTGCGCTCCAGGTTGATGGTCAGCTCGGAGCCGGGGTAGGCGATGTCCCAGTTGATCGGCGACTCCCCGATGGCCCCCAGACCGATGCGGTTGGTGGGGATGACCTGGTTGTCCAGCATGGCCTCGGCGTTGGACGACCACTTGTCGGTGGTGGAGATGATCAAACGGTTGGCGAAGGACTCTGTGCCGTTCTCGGTGATGAAGCTGCGGCCGGAGGCCTCGAAGAAGGAGTCCAGCTGGCCCTTCTGCAGGCTCGTCGACTCGAGGTAGAACTTGCACTGGATCGCGGTCCACCGGCCGTCCTCCCGCCGGCGGGCGACCAGGTCAATGCCGGTGTCGGCCTTGCCGCCGTTGTAGCGCCAGTCCCCCCAGCGGTAGACCTCGTCGTACTGCTGTGACAGGGTGGGGTCCAGGGTGATGAAGTTGACCATGAGCTTCTCAAAGGCCAGGCCCTGATGGGCACGGGTGGGAAGTTCACGGAGGGCGGCAACAGCATCAACGATGGTGGACATAAGGCCTATTGTGCCTGACCACGAGCACGGTTCCCTCGATTGACCTGCGGACGGGGGACCACCGTGGGTCACTCCACAGCTGACTGGCCCTGCTCCCACTCCCCGAAGGTGTGACCGGAAGCCGTCCTCCAGGTGATCCGGCCGTTGGCACTGGCCCGGCCGTAGACGATGGAGGCGGCTGCCGACGGCGAAGAAAAGACGACGTCCTTCGACAGCGCGGCCAGTCCCGGCGCGGGACCGGGTACGCAGACCTCCAGAACCTTGGCGTGCTGGGCTTCACGGACGATGAACTGTTTCCTCGTGGAGGAAGAGAAGTTCGGGTTGTCCTTCATCGCGCCGGGGATCACCGAGCCCTCCAGCAGGGTGAACTCGCCGTCAACGATCTGGGCCTGGGCGTTGCTGCCTTCCCGCGTCCTCATGTAGAAGATCGGACTGTCGGGGGATTCGGAGACCTCCTCGGGGACTGGTGAACTGTCTGGAGTCGTGGCCTCGACGGGGGCGTCCGGCGCGGCGAACGGTTTTTTCCCCTGGGTGGAACGGCCTCGGAAGATGTCGAATCCGAGGACAGGCATGAGAATCCTGATCTGGCCGATGAAGTACTGCATGTCGGACTCGTCGGCCTCCGGGAGGGCGGCTCCTCCGGTGGGGTCGTTGCCGTTGAGGAGGGAGACGCGGCTGATGGATTTAGCGAGCCTGATCAGCTCCGACTCCAGGTAGCGGACGTGAGCCTTCGTGAGGTTCATGTCCTTGGATGTGATGATGACCACGTCCTCCCAGAAGTCCTTGTTCGCGTTGTGGTTCTCCAGCCGCCTGACCACGTTGTCGCCTTCGCCGATGTAGGCGGCCGGTTCTCCTTCCTCGTCGGTTCCGAAGAGGACGTACACCCCGGTGCGCTGGGCTTCCTCGCGGCCCTTGATCCGGCCGAGGTCTTTTCGGCGGGCCCGGAGCATATGACCGGTCCAGTTGAGGATCTCAGCCGTCATCAGGCCGCCGACGGTGCCGTCGACAAGGAAGAGGCGGACTTGTCTGCCATTCATTGTCAGCACTACTCCCCGGACTTCTCCTCCAGCTCCCCGGTGTCAGCAGCCTCGAGCGCGGGAGTCTTGTCGAAGAGTTCCTCCCCGCCGAGCTCGTGCGCGAGGGCGCGGTCGAGGGTGGGGTAGCGGAAGGTGTGGTCGGCGTCGACAAGCATCTGCGGGACGACGCGCTGGTTGGCCAGGGCCAGCTCCTGGGCGCCCTCACGGCCGAGGATGAGCGCCGGTCCGATCGTCGGGATGGGGATGATGGCGGGGCGGCGCAGCTGGCGTGACAGGGCGGCCGTGAAGTCCCGGTTGAGGGTCTCGGTGGGGGACACCGCGTTGACGGGGCCGGACCAGTCGGGGTCGAGCACTCCGCGGATGAGGATGTCGGTGGCGTCGTCGAGCGCGATCCAGGGGAACCAGAAGTTGCCGTCACCGAAGTTGCCTCCCAGCCCGGTGGAGAACAGGGCCTTGAGCACGGGCAGCATCCCGCCGCGGCCGGAGAGGACGGCACCGAAGCGGACGTTGAGCACGCGCTTTCCGGCCTCGCGGGCGGGGGCGGTCGTGGCCTCCCATTCGCTCACCACGTCGGCGAGGAAACCCTCTCCACGTTCCGTGGACTCGGTGAGCGCCTCATCGCCCCGGTCGGCGCCGTAGATGCCGACGGCGGAGGCGGCGATCATCGTGGTCACGCTGTCGGTGTCGGCCACGAGCCGGGCGAGGCGCTGCGTCGGGATGATGCGGGAGTCCCGGACGGCCCGCTTGTGACTGTCGTTGAAGCGCCCGAAGATGGGTTCGCCGGCGAGGTGCACGAGGACGTCGACCCCTTTGAGGAGGTCCTCGGCGGGGTAGTAGGGCTCCCAGAGTCGCTGGTCCTCCTTCGGGTTCTTCCGCACGAGCTGGATCACCCGGTGACCCGCGGTGGTCAACTGGGCGGTCAGGGCGCGCCCCACCAGGCCGCGGGAGCCGGTCACTGCGACGGTGAGCGGTTCCGCGGGCTGCAGGTGGGAGACCCGGCCTAGGAAGGAGATGTCGTTGATCAGCTGCTGCTGCCGGTAGGCGAAGAACGAGGCCATCGCGGCGGCGGGCAGTCGGGTGTTCACCGTGTCGGTGATCAGGGTGCCGTCCGGATGGTCGGCGAATTCGTGGACATGGCGCCAGTTGGCCAGCAGCTTGATGGGGGCGTTGGTGCACACGTCCGTGAAGCGGTGGCCGGGGCGGTAGTTCGAGAGGTCGTGGCGGGACACCCACTTCAGGCCGGCGGGCAGGCCGAAGACAGTGGTGCCGTCCGAGAGTCTCTCCGCCTGCCGGAGGGGGGTGAAGGGAAGGAACGGGGGGGTCAGTCGGGTGAGTGCACCCCGCCGGGTGTGCCAGTCCCATACCTGCTCACGTGGCGCAGGTACGACATGACTAGTAGTCAGGCTCACAGGCGGTATCCCTCTCATCGTCGGTGCGCACACCCTCCACGGGTGGCGGGTGCTAGGATCATCACCAGTCTCCAATCATAGACACCTTCAGGACACTGCCTGGCTTTGTCCGACATCCTTTAAAGACCGCACAGAGAGGCGGGGAAGGAGGTCACGATGAGTGAACGCACTGACGCGGAAACGTCTGTCGAGCTGCTCGGCTCCGACGACGTCGCGCGTACCGTCGCACGCATCGCGCACCAGATCATCGAGAAAACGGCGTTGGATTCACCGGACGCCGGGACCGTCATGCTGCTGGGCATCCCTTCGGGGGGAGTGCCCCTGGCCGAAAGGCTGGCAGCCAAGATCGAGGAATTCTCCGGCGTGGCGGTGCCCGTCGGCGCTCTCGACATCACCCTCTACCGCGACGACCTGCGCAACAAGCCGCACCGCGCACTGAAGCCCACCACCATTCCGGCCGGCGGTATCGACGGCGCGACGGTGGTGCTGGTGGATGACGTGCTGTTCTCGGGGCGCACCATCCGTTCCGCCCTGGACGCGTTGCGCGACATCGGTCGCCCGGAGAACATCCAGCTCGCCGTCCTGGTGGACCGCGGCCATCGTCAGCTGCCGATCCGCGCCGACTACGTGGGCAAGAACCTGCCCTCCGCACGTGCCGAGGACGTCACCGTCCTGCTCGAGGCGATCGACGGCCGTGACGCCGTCGTCCTCACCCGACCCGATAGCCGGGAGAACAACTGATGAAGCATCTGCTGTCCATCCCTGATCTGGACCGCGACGAGATCCTGGGCCTCATGGACGAGGCCGACCGCTTCCGTGAGGCACTTGAGGGTCGGGAGATCAAGAAGCTGCCGACCCTGCGCGGCCGCACCATCTACTCACTGTTCTACGAGAACTCCACCCGCACCCGTTCCTCCTTCGAGACCGCCGGCAAGTGGATGAGCGCCGACGTGATCAACCTGTCGGCCTCCACCTCTTCGGTGAAGAAGGGCGAGTCCCTCAAGGACACCGTTCTGACGCTGGCCGCGATCGGCGCGGACGCCATCGTCATGCGCCACCCCTCCTCGGGTGCGGCGCAGCTCGTCGCCGACTGGGTGGCCCCGGACGGCGTCGGCCCCTCCATCATCAACGCCGGCGACGGTTTCCACCAGCACCCCACCCAGGCGCTGCTCGACGCGGTCACCATGCGCCAGCGCATCGGTGACGTCGAGGGCCGCAAGGTCCTCATCGTCGGCGACATCCTGCACTCGCGCGTGGTGCGCTCCAACGTTGACCTGCTCTCCACCCTCGGTGCGGAGGTGGTGGTCGTCGCCCCGCCGACCCTCCTGCCGACGGGTGTGGAGCACTGGCCGGTGCGCGTGGCCGATGACTTCGACGCCGAGATCCCGGACGCCGACGTGGTCATGATGCTGCGTGTCCAGGCAGAGCGCATGCTGGGCGGTTTCTTCCCCTCCCACCGCGAGTACGCCACCTTCTTCGGCCTGTCCAAGGCCCGTGCCGCGAAGATGAAGGACGGGGCGATCATCATGCACCCCGGTCCGATGCTCCGGGGCATGGAGATCAACTACGCCGTCGCCGACTACGACAACTCAGCCGTGCTCCAGCAGGTCAACAACGGTGTCCACCTGCGCATGGCAGTCCTGTTCACCCTGCTCGCCGCCGACGGCGCACCCGGAATCTAGGAGTTTTCATGACCGTGACCGACTACCCCGCCACGGGCCCGCTGGCGCCTGCCGAGCGGGGCACCCTCAAGCTTGTCGACGTCCGCGTCTACGGCGAGGGTGATCCCGTCACCGTCCTCATCGAGGACGGGGTGATCGTCGACCTCGACGCCGACCGGGACGTCGAGACCGACCGCACCGTCGACGCTCAGGGCAACGTCCTGCTGCCGGGTCTGGTGGACGTCCACGTCCACCTGCGGGAGCCTGGCCGCGAGGACACCGAGACCATCATCACCGGTTCCCGGGCCGCCGCGAAGGGCGGTTTCACCGCCGTGTTCACGATGGCGAACACGAGCCCGGTGATGGACCAGCCGGTCATCGCCGAGTCCGTGTGGCTCAAGGGCCAGCACGCCACCATCTGCGACGTCCACCCGGTCGGTTCCATCACCAAGGGGCTGGAGGGCAGGGAACTCACCGAGTTCGGCATGATGGCGGCCTCACAGGCGAAGGTGCGGATGTTCTCCGACGACGGCAAGTGCGTCGCCGATCCGCAGCTCATGCGCCGCGCCCTCGAGTACGCCAAGGGCCAGGGCGTCCTGCTGGCGCAGCACGCCGAGGAGCCCCGTCTCACCGAGGGCGCCGTCGCCCACGAGGGCGAGACCGCCGCGAGGCTGGGTCTGCGTGGTTGGCCGCGCGTGGCCGAGGAGTCCATCGTCGCCCGCGACGCCCTGCTGGCCCGTGACTACGGCAACCGCATCCACATCTGCCACGCCTCCACCACCGGCACGGTGGAGCTGCTCAAGTGGGCGAAGTCCCAGGACATCCCGATGTCCGCCGAGGTGACCCCGCACCACCTGCTGCTCACCGACGAGAAGCTGAACACCTACGACGGCAACTTCCGCGTCAACCCGCCGCTGCGTGAGGAGCACGACACCCTCGCCCTGCGCGAGGCGCTGCTCGACGGCGTCATCGACTGCGTCGCCACGGACCATGCCCCGCACGGCTCCGAGGACAAGTGCGTGGAGTTCGAGCACGCCAAGCCGGGCATGCTCGGCCTGGAGACCTCCCTGGCGGTGATCGCCGAACTCTTCGTCGCCACCGGCCGGGCCGACTGGCGCTGGGTGGCCAGGGTCATGAGCGAGCGGCCCGCCGAGATTGTGCGGCTGCCCGGCCACGGGCGTCCCATCGCGGTCGGTGAGCCGGCCAACCTCACGGTCGTCGACCCGGGGTCCACCTGGACCGCCCGCGGTGCGGACATGGCCTCCAAGACGGAGAACACCCCGTATGAGGGGATGGAGTTCTCCGCCAGGGTGACCACCACCGTCCTCCGTGGCCGCCTGACCTGCGTGGATGGCGTCCCGGCCGAACCGCGCGGCACCTCCCACTGACCGAATAGAATACGTCTGATTGAATAACATGCAGAACAACACCGACATCTCCGTGAAAGGTGACGCCTTGACGTCCTCCACCCACAACCGAATCCCGGCAGTGCTCGTGCTCGCCGACGGCCGCACCTTCCGCGGCTACAGCTTCGGCACAGCCGGCAAGACCCTCGGCGAGGCCGTGTTCACCACCGCCATGACCGGCTACCAGGAGACCCTCACCGATCCCTCCTACCGCCGCCAGATCGTCGTGGCCACCGCCCCGCAGATCGGCAACACCGGCTGGAACGATGAGGACAACGAGTCCCGCGACGGCCGCATCTGGGCCGCCGGCCTGGTCATCCGGGACCTGGCGCACCGTGTCTCCAACTGGCGCGCCCAGCGCACCCTCCCGGAGGAGATGGAGAAGCAGGGCCTGGTGGGCATCCGGGGCGTCGATACGCGCGCACTGGTCCGCCACCTGCGCGACAACGGCGCCCAGGCCGCCGGCATCTTCACCGGCGAGGACGCCGCACGTCCGGTCGACGAGCTGGTCGCCGAGGTCAAGGCCCAGCCGTCGATGGCTGGCGCGGACCTCACCTCTGAGGTGAGCACCAACGAGGTCTACGAGGTCCCGGCCGAGGGTGAGCAGAAGTACACCGTCGTCGCCTATGACCTGGGCATCAAGTCCGCCACCCCGGGCCAGTTCGCCGCCCGTGGCATCCGCACCGTCGTGGTCCCTGCCTCCACCCCCTTCGAGGAGCTGGCCCAGTACAACCCGGACGGCGTCTTCCTCTCCAACGGTCCCGGTGACCCGGCCGCCGCGGACGACATGGTCGCCACCACCCGCAGGATCATCGAGGCGGACCTGCCGCTGTTCGGCATCTGCTTCGGCAACCAGATCCTCGGCCGCGCCTTCGGCCTGGGCACCTACAAGCTGAAGTTCGGCCACCGCGGCATCAACGTGCCGGTGAAGAACGTCATCACCGGCAAGATCGACATCACCTCCCAGAACCACGGCTTCTCCCTCGAAGCGCCGGCGGGGGAGACCTTCGACACCGACTTCGGTCCCGCACGAGTAACCCACGTCTGCCTCAACGACCAGACCGTCGAAGGCGTCGCCCTGGTCAACGGCCGCGCCTTCTCCGTGCAGTACCACCCGGAGTCCGCCGCCGGACCGCGTGACGCGAACCCCCTGTTCGATCAGTTCATCGCTCTGATGGACGAGAACAGCACCGCCGCCGCAGGCGTCGAGAACTAAGCACCAGGAAGAAAAAGAAGGAACACATATGCCCAAGCGCACCGATCTCAAGCACATCCTGGTCATCGGCTCCGGCCCCATCGTCATCGGACAGGCCTGCGAGTTCGACTACTCCGGCACCCAGGCGTGCCGCGTCCTCAGGGAAGAGGGCCTGCGGGTCACCCTGATCAACTCCAACCCGGCCACGATCATGACCGACCCGGAGTTCGCCGACCACACCTACGTCGAGCCGATCGAGCCCGAGTACATCGAGAAGATCTTCGAGAAGGAGATCGAGCAGGGCCACCCGATCGACGCGGTGCTGGCCACCCTCGGCGGCCAGACCGCACTGAACGCGGCCATCCAGCTGGACCGCCGCGGCACCCTGGAGAAGTACGGTGTCGAGCTCATCGGCGCCGACATCGACGCCATCGAGCGTGGCGAGGACCGCCAGAAGTTCAAGGACATCGTCGCCTCCATCGGCGGCGAATCCGCCCGCTCCCGCGTGTGCCACAACATGGCGGAGGTCCACGAGACCGTCGCCGAGCTCGGCCTGCCGGTCGTCGTCCGCCCTTCCTTCACCATGGGTGGCCTGGGCTCCGGCCTGGCGTACAACAACGAGGACCTCGAGCGCATCGCCGGTGGTGGCCTCGCAGCCTCCCCGGAAGCCAACGTCCTCATCGAGGAGTCGATCCTCGGCTGGAAGGAGTTCGAGCTGGAGCTCATGCGTGACTCCGACGACAACGTCGTGGTCATCGCCTCCATCGAGAACGTCGACGCCATGGGTGTGCACACCGGCGACTCCGTCACCGTCGCACCGGCCCTGACGCTGACCGACCGTGAGTTCCAGGAGCTGCGTGACCTGGGTATCGCCATCATCCGCGCCGTCGGCGTGGACACCGGCGGCTGCAACATCCAGTTCGCCATCGACCCGAGCGACGGCCGCATCATCGTCATCGAGATGAACCCGCGCGTGTCCCGTTCCTCCGCCCTGGCGTCGAAGGCCACCGGCTTCCCCATCGCCAAGCTGGCCGCCAAGCTGGCCATCGGTTACACCCTCGACGAGGTCACCAACGACATCACCGGCGTCACCCCGGCCGCCTTCGAGCCGACCCTGGACTACGTCATCGTCAAGGCGCCGCGCTTCGCCTTCGAGAAGTTCCCCGGCGCCGAGGACACCCTGACCACCACCATGAAGTCCGTCGGTGAGGCCATGGGGATCGGCCGCAACTACATCAGCGGCCTGAACAAGGTCATGCGTTCCCTGGAGCAGAAGCCGAGCGGCTTCTGGACGACCTCCGACGAGTACTTCGCCGGCGAGCGTGCCACCGATCTGGACGCAATTCTCGAGGACCTCAAGCGCCCCACCGATGGTCGCCTCTACGACATGGAGCTCGCCCTGCGCCTCGGCGCCACCATCGAGCAGCTCCACGAGGCGTCCTCCGTCGACCCGTGGTTCCTCGCCGAGCTCAAGGCCCTGGTTGATTTCCGTCAGGTGCTTGTCGACGCCCCCGTGCTCGACGCAGATCTCCTCCGTGAGGCCAAGGTCTTCGGCCTGTCCGACGCCCAGATCGCGGCCCTGCGCCCCGAGTTCGCCGGCGAGGTCGGCGTCCGTCGTCTGCGCTGGTCCCTGGGTATCCGTCCGGTGTTCAAGACCGTCGACACCTGCGCCGCCGAGTTCGAGGCCCGGACCCCGTACCACTACTCCGCCTACGAGCTGGATCCGGACGCCGAGTCCGAGGTCGCCCCGCAGACGGAGAAGGAGAAGGTCATCATCCTCGGCTCGGGCCCGAACCGCATCGGCCAGGGCATCGAGTTCGACTACTCCTGTGTCCACGCCGCCCTGGAGCTCTCCCGGATCGGGTATGAGACCGTCATGGTCAACTGCAACCCGGAGACCGTCTCCACCGACTACGACACCGCTGACCGCCTCTACTTCGAGCCCCTGACGTTCGAGGACGTCATGGAGATCTACCACGCGGAGTCCCAGTCCGGCACTGTCGCCGGTGTCATCGTCCAGCTCGGTGGTCAGACTCCGCTGGGTCTGGCGCAGAAGCTCGCCGACGCGGGCGTCCCCATCGTGGGCACCACCCCGGAGGCCATCGACCTGGCGGAGGACCGCGGCGAGTTCGGCGAAGTCCTGCGCATCGCCGACCTGCCGGCCCCGGCCTTCGGCACCGCCACCACCTTCGACGAGGCCCGTGCGGTCGCCGACACCATCGGCTACCCGGTGCTGGTCCGTCCCTCCTACGTCCTGGGCGGCCGCGGCATGGAGATCGTCTACGACGAGGAGTCCCTGGCCGACTACATCGAGCGCGCCACCGAGCTGTCCCCGGACCACCCGGTGCTGGTGGACCGCTTCCTGGACTCGGCCATCGAGATCGACGTCGATGCGCTGTGCGACGGCGATGAGGTCTACCTCGCCGGCGTCATGGAGCACATCGAGGAGGCCGGCATCCACTCCGGTGACTCCGCCTGTGCGCTGCCGCCCATGACCCTGGGCGCAGAGGACATCGAGAAGGTCCGGGAGTCCACGAAGGCACTGGCCCACGGCATCGGCGTCAAGGGCCTGATGAACGTCCAGTTCGCCCTCAAGGACGACATCCTCTACGTCATCGAGGCCAACCCGCGTGCGTCGCGTACCGTGCCTTTCGTGTCCAAGGCCACCGGCGTGCACCTGGCCAAGGCGGCCTCCCGCATCATGCTGGGCGCCACCCTGGCGGAACTCAAGGCCGAGGGCATGATCCCGACCGACTACGACGGTGGTTCCCTCCCGCTGGAGCACCCCATCGCCGTCAAGGAGGCCGTGCTGCCGTTCAACCGTTTCCGTCGCGCCGACGGCACCATGCTGGACACCCTGCTCAGCCCGGAGATGAAGTCCACCGGTGAGGTCATGGGCCTGGCGGACAACTTCGGCGCCGCCTACGCCAAGGCGGAGGAGGCCGCGTTCGGCAAGCTGCCGATCGAAGGCAGGATCTTCGTCTCCGTGGCCAACCGGGACAAGCGCACCCTGATCCTCCCGATCCAGCGACTGTCCTCCCTCGGTTTCACCCTGATGGCGACCGCCGGCACCGCCGGTATGCTGCGCCGGAACGGCATCGAGTGCGAGATCGTGCTCAAGGCCTCCGACGTGCGCGAAGGTGCGGAGGGCCAGTCCATCGTGGACCTGATCCTCGACGGTGAGGTCGACCTGATCCTCAACACCCCGGCAGGTTCCGCGGGATCGCGCCACGACGGATATGACATCCGCGCGGCCGCCGTCAGCGCCGGCGTCCCGCTGGTGACCACCGTCCAGGGCATCACCGCCGCCGTCCAGGGCATTGAGGCACTGCGCGACGGCGAGCTCAGCGTCCGCGCGCTGCAGGAGCTCGACCACACGGCGGGGCGGTAGCGGTGACCTTCGGTTCCCGGCTTCTCGACGCCGCCGCCGCCCGCGGTCGCCTGTGCGTCGGGATCGACCCGCACCCCGCCCTGATGAAATCCTGGGGGCTGAGCGACGACGTCGACGGACTGGCGGAGTTCAGCCGCCGCTGTGTCGAGGCCTTCGCCGACACCGTGGCGCTGGTCAAGCCCCAGGTGGCGTTCTACGAGCGCTACGGGTCCGCAGGTTTCCGCGTGCTGGAGCACACCCTGGTCGCTCTGCGCGAGGCGGGTTGCCTCACCGTCGCGGACGCGAAGCGGGGTGACATCGGCTCCACCATGGCCGGCTACGCCGACGCCTGGCTGGGGGAGAAGTCGCCGCTGCGCAGCGACGCCGTCACCGTCTCCCCCTATCTGGGAGTCGGGGCGCTCGCCCCGGTCCTCGAGCTGGCGGAGGACACCGGGCGAGGAGTCTTCGTGCTGGCGGCCACCTCCAACCCCGAGGCGGTCGTGCTGCAGAACCACCGGGGCGTCGACGGACGCACGATCGCCCAGCAGGTGGTGGACGCGTGCGCCCGCCGCAACGAGGCCCACACCGAAAACGGGGAGGCCGGCAACATCGGCGTCGTCGTCGGCGCCACGTTGTCGCATGCGCCGGACTTGTCGCAGCTCAACGGCCCGGTGCTCATGCCGGGAGTCGGTGCACAGGGTGGCTCTGCGGAGGATGTCACGCGGATCGCCGCAGGTGTGGAGCGCCTGGCGTTCCCGAATATTTCCCGCGCCGTGCTCGGTCAGGGTCCGCGAATTGCGGACCTTCGGGCGGCGGCTGTAGCGGCTGCCAGTGAATTCCCAGGTCAAGAGAATTGATACTAGCGGCAGGCGACCTGGTACTTTAGGAAACGCGACCCTGTGACGTGCCGAAACGGCAACGTCCGCAGGGGAGTGGCCGGGCCGGTGCTAAACTGGTCCGGAGTCAGTGAGTTGCACGCGTGGAATTTGCGCGTCAGGCCGCTGAGATCTGGTACCCATGTACCCGAACTAACCGACACATCCCCATTCGAATCGGAGGAATCCCGTGGCCCTTCCCCAGTTGACTGATGAGCAGCGCAAGCAGGCTCTCGCAAAGGCCGCTGAGGCCCGTAAGGCACGTGCAGAGCTCAAGGAGAAGCTGAAGCGGGGTGACACCAACCTCAAGGAGGTCCTGGAGCAGGCCCAGACCAACGAGATCATCGGCAAGACCAAGGTGTCCGCCCTGCTTGAGGCCCTCCCGAAGGTGGGCAAGGTGAAGGCCAAGGAGATCATGGAGCAGCTGGAGATCGCCCAGACCCGTCGCCTCCGTGGTCTCGGTGACCGCCAGCGTCGCGCCCTGCTGGAGCGCTTCGGTTTCTCCGAGGACTAGGCGATGACCGGCGAGAACCCCGCGGGTCGGCTTGTGGTCCTGGCCGGCCCCTCCGCGGTGGGTAAGTCCACCGTGGTTCATCGCCTGCGCAGCACCGTCGACCGTCTGTACTTCAGCGTGTCGATGACCACCCGGGCCCCGCGGCCCGGTGAGGTTGACGGCATCGACTACTTCTTCGTCACCCCGGACCAGTTCCAGGAGAACATCGACCGCGGTCTGATGCTCGAATGGGCGGACATACACGGTGGGATCCAGCGTTCCGGAACCCCGGCCGCTCCCGTGCGGGAGGCCCTCGCAGAGGGTCGTCCGGTACTGGTCGAGGTTGACCTCGAGGGTGCCCGCAACGTCAAATCGATGATGCCTGAGGCTGAGTCCGTCTTCCTGGCCCCGCCGTCCTGGGACGTGCTCGTTGAGCGCCTCACCGGTCGCGGTACCGAGCCGGAGGACGTCATCGCCCGTCGTCTGGAGACCGCCCGCGAGGAGTTGGCCTCCAGTGGCGAGTTCGATCACGTGGTGGTCAACGAACAGGTGGATGACGCTGTTTCGGTCATTAGTGGTATCCTGCAGGGCAGACTTCCACTGACACCTTCCCGTTCGCGGGAAAGCGCAGGCAACGAATAATTTCAACCCAGGAAAAGGTGTACGTGACCAACGTTAACAACGAGACGTCCAACTCCACCGCCGTCTACGATCCGCCGGAGGGCATCACCGCCCCGCCGATCGACGGGCTGCTGGACAAGGTCTCCTCCAAGTACGCACTGGTGATCTTCGCGGCCAAGCGCGCTCGTCAGATCAACAGTTATTACCAGCAGCACGACGAGGGCGTCTTCGAGTTCGTCGGCCCGCTGGTGACTCCGGAGCCCGGCGAGAAGCCGCTGTCCATCGCCTTGCGCGAAATCGACGCCGGTCTGCTCGACCATGTGGAAGGCGCATAGCCTCCCCCTCCTGAAACGCCCTCTGACACTCACGTGTCAGGGGGCGTTTCTGCTTTCCGGGCCAGCTGCCTCCTGTCGGAGTGGCGGCCGCACTGAACTCCGTCGCCTTCAGCGGCGTCGGTAGAGTCAGGGGAGAACAAGCATGTACCGGACCCGTGGGGAGCATCTGCATGACCGATCAACACCAGCCGCGACGCATTGTCGTGGGAGTTTCGGGGGGCATCGCCGCCTACAAGGCATGCCACCTGGTGAGGAACCTCAAGGAGGCGGGCGATGACGTCCGCGTCGTGCCCACCCCGGGTGCCCTCAATTTTGTCGGCGCCGCCACCTTCGAGGCGCTGAGCGGTCATCCGGTGTCGACGACGGTGTTCGATGCCGTCGACGAGGTGCAGCACGTGCGGATCGGTCAGGAGGCCGACGCGGTGGTCATCGCGCCGGCCACCGCGGACGTCATGGCCCGCCTGGTGGCGGGGCGGGCAGACGACCTGCTCACCGCAACCGTGCTGGTGGCGACGTGTCCGGTCATCGTCGTTCCGGCGATGCACACGGAAATGTGGGGGAATGCGGCGACCCGGGCGAACGTCGCGACGCTACGGGAGCGCGGCGTGATCGTCCTGGAACCGGCACACGGGCGGTTGACCGGGAAGGACACGGGGCCCGGCAGGCTCCCGGAGCCGGACCAGATCGCGGATCTGGTGCGGGCGGTACTCTCCGGGGCGAACCTCACCCCCGACTGGCAGGGGAGGAAAGTGCTCATCACTGCCGGGGGCACCCAGGAGAACCTGGACCCCGTGCGGTTCCTGGGCAACCGGTCCTCGGGTCGTCAGGGATTCGCGTTGGCGGAGATCGCCGCCCATCGGGGTGCGCAGGTGACGATCGTGGCAGGCGACACCGATGACCTTCCGACGCCGTCGGGGGCCACCATCGAGAAGGTGACCAGCGCACGGGAGATGGCGGCGGTCGTCGAGAAGCATGCCGGGGAGGCCGACGTGATCATCATGGCGGCGGCGGTGGCGGATTTCCGGCCGGTTTCGGAGGCGGAGTCGAAGATGAAGAAGGGCGCGGACGAAGAATCGTTGACGACGGTCAGGCTCGTGGAGAATCCGGACATCCTGGCCACCACCGTGCAGCGGCGTCGCGACGGCGGGGTGCCCGCGGAGACGACAATCGTGGGCTTTGCCGCGGAGACCGGCGATGACACGGCTACGGCCCTGGATTTCGCGCGGGCGAAGCTGGCACGCAAGGGCTGTGACCTGCTGATGTGCAACGAGGTGGGGGAGGGGCGGGTGTTCGGCGAATCCCGCAACCGGGGCTGGCTGCTCACCGCTGACGGCGAGGTGAGGGAGGTTCCCGACGGCTCGAAGCATACGGTCGCCGCGCTGATCCTCGAGGCGGTGGACGGGCTCCCCGATTGACGGATTTAGACAGCTTGGTCTATATTGGGCGAGACGCTTAGTCATAGTTTTCTAGCTGCCATTCGCAAAGGACCACCCACGTGTCAGAGAATCCCGCCACCACCACCGTGGCCTTCGACAAGCCCGCACCGATCCGCCTGTTCACCAGCGAATCAGTGACCGAGGGTCACCCGGACAAGATCTGCGACGCCATCTCCGACGCCGTGCTCGATGCGATGCTCGCGCAGGACCCCCATTCGCGCGTCGCGGTGGAGACGCTTGTGACCACAGGTCAGGTGCACGTCGTGGGTGAGGTCACCACGGAGTCCTACGTCGACATCGCCGGCCTGGTCCGCAAGACGCTGGTGGACATCGGCTTCACCTCCTCCGAGGTCGGCTTCGACGGCCGCACCTGCGGCGTCAACGTCGCCATCGGTGAGCAGTCGAAGGAGATCGGCGACGGCGTGACGCGGTCCCAGGAGGCCCGTTCGGGCGCGGTGATCGAGGACGATGACATGGCCGGCGCCGGCGACCAGGGCCTCATGTTCGGCTACGCCTCGAACGAGACCCCGGAGTTCATGCCGCTGCCCATCGCGCTGGCGCACCGCCTCTCCCGCCGCCTGACCCAGGTGCGCAAGGAGGGCATCGTGCCCATGCTGCGTCCGGACGGCAAGACCCAGGTCACCTTCGAATACGACCGGAACGACCGTCCGGTCCGCCTGGACACGGTGGTCATCTCCACCCAGCACGACCCGGAGGCCACCCAGGCGTGGCTCGCCGAGCAGCTCCGCGAGCATGTGCTGGATCAGGTTATCGCCGACGCCGGCCTGGAGAACATGGTCGACGACAGGACGGCGCTGCTGGTCAACCCCTCCGGTTCCTTCATTCTCGGCGGCCCGATGGGCGATGCCGGGTTGACGGGACGCAAGATCATCGTCGACACCTACGGCGGCATGGCCCGCCACGGTGGCGGCGCCTTCTCCGGCAAGGACCCCAGCAAGGTCGACCGTTCCGCCGCGTACGCCATGCGTTGGGTGGCCAAGAACATCGTCGCCGCCGGGCTGGCGGAGCGCGTCGAGGTCCAGGTCGCCTACGCCATTGGTCGCGCAGCGCCCGTGGGCCTCTACGTGGAGACCTTCGGCACCGCGGCCCAGGGACTCACCGATGAAGACATCCAGGGTGCGGTGGAGAAGGTCTTCGACCTCCGTCCGGCCGCCATCATCCGTGAACTGAAGCTGCTGGCCCCGATCTACAGCCAGACCTCCGCGTACGGCCACTTCGGTCGCCTCGACCTTGATCTGCCGTGGGAGCACACCAACCGCGTGTCCGATCTGAAGGCCGCCCTCGGCCGCTAAAGTGGTTGTCCATGGCCACATCCCGCGTCCCCGCAGCACACAGGTCGGTGGCGCGGGTTCTTCCTCTCCTGGGCCTGGCACACCTGGACAGGGTCTTCGATTACCGGGTCTCCGCCGAAGACGATGAGGCCGCGCAGCCCGGGGTACGGGTGCGCATCCGCTTCGCCGGACGTCTGGTGGACGCGATCCTCCTGGAACGTGTCACCGAATCCGAGCACGAAGGGTCATTGCGCTACCTCGAAAGGGTCATCGCCCCGGAGATCGTGTATCCACCGCGCACCGCAGCGCTTATCGACGCCCTCTGCGACCGCTACGCAGGCATCCGTTCCGATCTCATACGCTCGGCCGTACCGTCCCGGCACGCCCGGGCCGCGGAGACCGACACATCGGTGCCCTGGTCGGAGTTGGGGGACGTCGGTGAACCTGACCTGTCCTCGTGGTCGGCCTACCAGTTCGGCGAATCTTTCGTCGACGCGGTTCTCGGCGGCCAGACGGCGCGCGCCGCATGGCAGATCGCCCCGGGGGACTCCTGGGCGGATGCCCTCGCGGCATTGGCCGTGAAGGTGGTCAAGGACGGCGGGGGAGCGCTGCTGGTGGTGCCGGACCAGCGGGACGTGGACAAGCTCGAACACGCGCTGCGCCAGTTGGTTTCCGCGAAGCAGGTGACCACGCTGACTGCGGCCCTGGGTCCGCAGGCGCGCTACCGGCGCTTCCTGGCGGTGCTCGACGGGCAGGCCAGGCTGGTGGTGGGGACGCGATCGGCGGCGTTCGCACCGGTACAGGATCTGCGTCTGGCGGTGATCCTGCACGACGGAGACGACAACCTCGTCGATCCCCGCGCCCCCTACGCCCATGCGCGCGAGGTCCTGACCACCCGCAGCGCGCTCGAGGGATGTTCGCTGATTCTCGGCGGGCATTCCCGGACCGCCGAGGTGCAGCTGCTCGCGGACTCGGGCTGGGCCCACGACCTGGTGGCGCCCCGGGAGACGATTCGCCAGCGTTCCCCGCTGATCCGTGCGGCCGCCGACACGGAGTTCGAACTGGTCCGCGATCCGCTGGCGGCTTCCGCCCGGCTGCCGAAACAGGCGTTCGACGCCCTGCGCGCTTCCCTGGAACGTGGCGAGCCCGCACTCATCCAGGTCCCCCGCAAGGGCTACGTGCCCACCCTGGCGTGCGGCTCCTGCAGGGCGCCCGCCAGGTGCCGCCAGTGCAACGGGCCGCTGGGACTTCCCGCCGCCGGCGGTAGCCGGGGTGGGGTGCCCACCTGCCGGTGGTGCGGCCGCCCCGACGCCCGTCACCGCTGCGGCGAGTGCGGCTCCGTCCGGCTGCGTGCCGTGGTGCTCGGTGCAGACCGTACCGCCGAGGAGCTGGGCAGAGCCTTCCCCTCCACCCGGGTGATCACCTCCGGCGGTAACAAGGTGGTGTCCGCGGTCGACCATGCACCTGCGCTGGTCGTGGCGACCCCGGGCGCGGAACCTGACGTCGTCGACGGCTCCTACGGCGCTGCGCTGCTGCTGGACACCTGGGCGCTGCTCGGGCGGCAGGATCTGCGCGCCACCGAGGACACCCTGGCCAAGTGGGCAGCGGTGGCCTCCCTGGTCACCCCGGCCTGGCGCGGTGGGGAAGTGGTCGTGGTCGCGGATCCCGGAATGCCTGTTGTGCAGTCACTGATCAGATGGGACATGGTGGGCGCGGCAGCCCGCGAGCTCGCCCAGCGTGTCGACGTCCGCTTCCCTCCCGCCGTCCACATGGCCGCCATCGACGGCGCCAACGCGGCGCTGGACACCTTCCTCGAGATCCTGGAACTTCCGGAACACACCGAAGTGCTCGGACCGGTCGACCTCCCGCCCGGCGTGACGCTGCCCGGAGAGTATGACGAGAATCGCTTCGGTCCCGTCCAGCGGATCCTGCTGCGGACTCCCCCGGGGCCGCGGTCGGTGCTGGGCAAGGCGCTGAAGGCGGCCGCTGCAGCGAAGGCCGGTCGTAAGGACGATCTCCCGCTACGGATCCAGGTGGATCCGATCCACGTCGGATAAGGCGGAGGCTGACCTGGACCAGAGGTGCGATCGAATAAACATTCGAAAGTTGGTGGTGGGCGCCCTGGCGGCTTGATAGAGTCGAACATGTAAGCGACCAGGGGGTGAGTCATGGACGGGCGGAAGATGGCCGGGATCGTCGACCGGATCGACGGCGCACTGGCAGAACTATCGGAACTGATGGCGGATCCCACCGCGGTGATTGTCGAGGATGTCCGGGAGGAGTTCGAACGCCTGGAGAAGGTCATCGGCGCCAAGGGTTTCATTGACGCGGCCTTCGCATACGCCGCCGACCGGGCGGGTGCGGGAAAATATGTCGGAGCGGTGCACACCACCGAGTACCTGACCCGGGCGCTGGGACTGTCGAAGTCCGAGGCCCGTTCGCGGCTCAAGCGGGCAGAGGCGCTGTTCGCACGCCCGACGGTGCAACCGCAACCTGAGCCGGCGCCGGAGCCCGACGAAACAGAGGCCCAGCGCCGCACACGGGAAGAGGAGACTGAGCGGATCCGTCGGGAGCAGGCCGAACGCCGGCGCAGGGAGGAGGAAGCTCAGCGCAGGGCGCGGGACAGGGCCCGGAAGGTCGAATCCGCGGAGAAACAGGCGATGATCGTCCGGGAGCTGGAGCACCTCAACGCCCACGCCGATCCGACTTACCAGGAGCTCTTCGCCCTTGCCTTCCAGGAGGCCGGGCGGCGCCCCCTGGAGGATCTCCGGACCTGGCTGCGGGAGCGTATCCGGCAGGCCAACCGGAAAGGGCGGACACCCGACGGGAAGACCGACCCTTTCGCCGCCCTCCGGAAGCGAAAGATCATCATCGGTGCGCAGGATGCCGATGGCGGGGCGAATGTGTCGATGTACCTGGATGGCGCCGGCCTGGCGACCCTCAGGGCAGCCCTTGCACCGGGCAAACGTCCCGGCGTCAACGCCTCGGTGCCGGCGGAGCAGGATAAGCGGCCGATGGCCGCCCGCCTGGTTGATCAGCTGATGGTCATCCTGGGCCGCTACCTGGATGATGATTCAGCTCAGGCCCGCCACGGTGTGGGCTCGGTGGTGGTGTCGATGACAGCTGCCGAGCTGGATGACCTGCAGCCTGATGACAGGTTCCCCACCAACACCGGCCACCTGCTCACGCCGGCCGATGTCCTGCGGCTGGGGGCAGCCCGCTACGACATCGGGGTGCTGCACGATGACCGGGGGCAGGTACTTGACCTGGGGCGCACCAGTCGCAGCGCCAGCGTGTTCCAGCGTCTGGCACTGTTCGCCCAGGAGCTGTGCTGTACCCGTCCGGAGTGCACGACCGGGCTGTGTGACGCGGATATCCACCACATGGTGGCGTGGCTGAAAAAGGGGAACACCGACATCGAGAACCTCACCATCATCTGCCGCCCGCATCATTCCGCGAACCGTGATCAGCGGGACGGGGCCGGGGGCCTCGGGCACATGGACAAGGACCCCACCACGGGGAGGACCGGGTGGACACCACCCCACGGCGGACCGATGCGCTTCAATGAAACCGAATTTCAGCAACAGTCCGCCGGAGCCAAGATACGCAGCCGGGGACAATCGTCCGATCCCCCTCTCGTCGAGGAGTACGCCTGATGCCCGGCGGGGACGGGAATTCTGACTGCAGCAGGGGAGACGTAGACTATGAGGACGATACGTGAGCGATGAAGGAGCCCGCACCACCCATGACTATCCGTGACATCCGCCTGTTCGGTGACCCCGTCCTGACCACCCGGTCCGACGAGATCACCGAGTTCGACGAGGCCCTGCGCGTGCTCGTCGACGACATGCTCGAGACGATGGACGATGCCGGAGGTGTCGGCCTGGCAGCCAACCAGATCGGTCTCACCCGGCGGATCTTCGTCTTCGACACCAGTCATGTCGAGGACGGCCTGCGGGGACACATCATCAACCCCGTGTGGGAGCACATCGGCGAAGAGACCCAGACCGGACAGGAGGGTTGCCTGTCCATCCCGGACATCTCCGTGGACACCGAACGTTTTGAGACGGTCAAGGTGTCCGGGCAGGACGTCGACGGCAACCCCATCGCCATGGTCGCCTCGGGCCTGATGTCCCGCTGCATCCAGCATGAGACCGATCACCTGGACGGCGTGCTCTTCCTCAGGCGACTGAGCCCGGAGCGTCGTAAGGAAGCCATGGCCGCCATCCGTACCTCCGACTGGTTCAACTCTTAAAGGAGCACCCGCACCATATGCGTCTCATCTTCGCCGGCACCCCCCAACCAGCGGTCGTCGCGTTGCAGCGGCTGCTGCAGTCAGACCATGAGGTCGTCGCCGTCCTCACCCGACCGGATGCCCGCCGTGGGCGCGGCCGGACCCTCCACCCGTCCCCCGTCTCCGAACTCGCGCAGAAACACGGTATCGAGGTCCTGACCCCCGGCACGCTCAAGGCGGGCACCGAGGACGGAGACGCCATCCGCGCCAGGCTCCGCGAGCTGGCGCCCGACGCCATCCCCGTCGTCGCCTACGGCAACCTCGTCCCGAAAGACCTGCTTGACCTGCCCACCCACGGCTGGGTGAACCTGCACTTCTCCCTGCTGCCCGCCTGGCGTGGCGCAGCACCGGTGCAGGCAGCCATCCGTGCCGGGGACGACATCACCGGCGCAGCGACCTTCCTCATCGAGGAGGGCCTGGACACCGGTCCGGTCCTGGGCACCGTCACCGAGGCGATCCGCCCCACCGACACCGCCGATGACCTGCTCACGCGCCTGGCGTATTCGGGCGCCGAGCTGCTGGCGGCCACCATGGACGGTCTCGCCGCAGGGGCGATCGTCCCGCAGCCGCAGAGCGGAGAGGCAACCTACGCACCGAAGATCAGCACCGAGGACGCGCGCATCGACTGGTCAGCGCCGGACTTCGCGGTCGACCGCCACATCCGCGCCCACACCCCAGGACCCGGCGCGTGGACGATGCTCGGCGAGGAACGCATCAAAGTTGGCCCGGTCACCCTCAACGCAGAGGCCACCGACCTGGCGCCGGGTGAGATCCACGTGGACAAGAACACCGTCACCGTCGGCACCGGTACCGCCGCTGTGACACTCGGCCAGGCCCAGCCGCCGGGGAAGAAGATGATGAATGCCGCGGACTGGGCCCGCGGCCATGCAACCTTCCAGATCGGAAAGCAGGTGACCTTCTCATGAGTGGTGGATTCAGGTCCAGGTCCAAGGGCGCCGAGCCCGGCAAGCAGGAGGCGACTCCGTCGAAGGCGAGGCCTCAGCGGTCGCGGCCGAAGGGCGGGAAACCCACCGGGAAAAAGGGTGGGCCAGAGAAGCCCGCGCCGCGGAAGTTCCCGGGCCTGGATGCCCCGCGCCAGCTGGCGCATGAGGTGCTCACCCGGGTGCGGGAGGATGAGGCGTACGCCAACCTGATCCTGCCGCGCCTGCTCAAAGAGCGGAAGATCGTGGACCGCGACGCCGCGTTCACCACGGAGATCACCTACGGCACGCTGCGCACCATGGGTGTGCTCGACGCCGTCATCGCTGAGAGTTCCACGCGTTCGCTCGATCAGATCGCTCCGGAGGTTCTGGACGCCCTGCGGCTGGGCGCCTACCAGCTGCTCTACACGCGGGTGGAGCCCCATGCAGCCGTCGACACGACCGTGCGCCTGGTGGAGGCAACCGGAAACGAGCATGCCAAGGGCTTCGCGAACGCCATCATGCGTACCATCTCACGCACGCCCCCGGAGAAGTGGATCGAGATCCTCACCCCGCCCGGCGAGATCGCTGCGGCGGCGTTCCGCAACGCGCACCCGACCTGGATCGCTGAGTCCTTCTCTCGGGTTCTGGGCCTGGGGGACCTGGAGGACGCTCTCAGCGCGGATTCCGAGCGACCGGGCGTCCATCTCGTCGCACGCCCCGGGGAGATCAGCGCCGAGGAGCTCGCATTGATCACCGGGGGTGAGGAGGGCGAGTACTCGCCCTACGCCGTCCACCTCGGCTCCGGTGATCCCGGCGACCTCGAACCTGTCCGGGAGGGCCTGGCCGCCGTGCAGGACGAAGGCTCCCAGCTGGTCGCCCGCGCCGTCGTCGAGGCGTCCCTCGAGGGCGAGGACACCGGCCGCTGGCTCGACCTGTGCGCCGGCCCAGGTGGCAAGGCAGCGCTCATGGGTGCGCTCGCGCGTATCGACGCCGCCCATGTCGACGCCGTCGAAGTCTCCCCGCACCGAGCAAAACTGGTGGAGAAGATCACCCGCGGCCTGCCCGTCACGGTTCACGTCGCCGACGGGCGCGACCCGGGCCTCGAGCCCGGCTATGACCGGGTGCTGGTCGACGCCCCCTGCTCCGGCCTCGGCGCCCTGCGGCGCCGTCCCGAGGCGCGCTGGCGTAAGTCGGAGAGCGACATCGCAGGACTCAGCCCCCTCCAGTACGACCTGCTGGCATCCGCGCTGAAGCTCGTCCGCCCCGGTGGCGTCGTCGTGTACTCGACCTGTTCGCCGGATCTCCGCGAAACCCGCGCGATCGTGGACAAGGCCGTGAAGGAACTCGGCGCCGTCGAGGTCGACGCGCATGACCTGGTTGCACCGATGTCTGATGTGGGCAACGAGAAGAGCGTCCAGATGTGGCCCCACCGCCACGGCACGGACGCGATGTTCTTCGCGGTGCTGCGCCGAGGAGAGGGAAACTAACTAGCGGCCCTGGAACCGTGGGGCGCGCTTCTCGGCGCGCGCGGCCCTGGACTCCTCGACGTCTGCCGAATGCCAGGCAGCCGCGGCGACCTCGTCGCGGGATGTTTTGTCGTAGGGGCGGTGCGAGGTACGGGAGAACTCGTACTTGAGGTGGCGCATCGTCAGGGGAGCCTTGGCGGCTATCAACTGGGCCAGTGCCATGGCCTCATCGAAGCCGCCCCCGGAGACGGCGAAGCCGGAGGCCACCGCCTGCTCATGGGACAGCGACCCGCCGGTGAAAAGCATCATGCGGGCCAGTGAGCCGCCGACGAGGTTCTCCAGGGTTGCGATGGTCACCTCGTCCAGAGCGATCGCCACGTCGGCGATGGGTACCCGGAACAGTGCGGAGTCGGACACGACCCGCAGGTCACAGGCCATGGCCAGCTGGGTGCCCGCGCCGATCGCCGGGCCGTTGACCCAGGCCACCACCGGGATGGGCAGGGTCTGGACCGTTCCCAACATGTGCAGCAGCTGCGGGTAGAAGCCGCCGGAGTAGACGTCACCGGACAGGTCAGCACCGGAGGAGAAGACCGTGCCCTCGCCGTGGAGGAGCACCACCCGCGCGCCGTCCGCCACGGCTTCGAGCAGGGCCGCCTCGATCGCCTCGACCATGGGGATGTTGAGGCAGTTGCGCTTGGGATGGTTGTTGAGCCGGATCTCCCGGATGAGCCCGCCCACCTCGGGCTCGTGGTCACGGCTGAGAACGAGCGGGGTGTCGGTGTGTTGGGGGGTCACGGTGGAACAGTCCTTCCGATGGGAGAGGTTTCTGCGGGCAGTGCCCTGATTCTCACACACCACCGGCACACAGGTCAGAACAGGTCGGGGTCGCGCCAGCGCTCCAGGGGGACCTCGTTGATGGAGGGCAGGTACTCGTACTCGTCCCCGTACTGTCGGCGGTACCTGACCGGGGGTTCCTGCTGGCTCAGGAACTGGTCGAAGGTCAGCCCCGGACTCTCCGGAGCCGTGAGGGTGGGGTAGGGCACCGCACTGATCCGGGTGCGGAGGATCTCTGCCTTCAGCCTGACCAGCACCCCCTCTTCGCCCCTCAGGACCTCCCGGCCGAAGTCAGTGACCGTGAGCGATTCCCCCGGTTCTGCAGTGATAACCCCCACCCGGCGTCCGAGTTCGAGGATGCTCGTGAGCACCGTGACGTCCTTCGATGAGTAGGAGTAACGGAAGTAACCACCCTGGGGTTTGGGGTGCTCCGGGTCGGGGTGCAGCACCGGGAACTTCTCCACAAGCTGGCGGGTGCACTTCACCGGCAGGAAACCGGATTTGGTCATCCGGGGCGCGTTCTCGCCGGCCGCGAGCCTGAGCAGTTCGAAGAGCACCTCAATGTCGGGGGTAATGCGCATGAGGGGTTCGATCTGCGGCAACGCGAAAGGCTGCCCGGCCTCCAGCAGGAGGGTGTACAGCTCCATGGCGGTCGTGGGGTCGGGGATCTCCGGGGCCATGTGCTCGAGCAGGGAGTCGACGATGATGGCGCGCTCCAGGTCCGGGGGCAGGGGATGTCCGGCGTCGACCATTGCGACCGCGTTGAACTCCGGCAGCCGGATCTGTGGTCCGGGCAGCAGCGGTACGGTGTCGGTCAGCTGTATCCGGGCCTCATCGAGGGACCAGGCGGGGCTGTCCCCCAACGTGACGTCGAAGACCCACCCGTCGAGCCGGCCCAGGATCAGCTCCATCGATGTGACTTCTTCCGGCAGGCACTCCTGCATGAGCTCGGTCCGCAGGTCAGGGTGGCTGAAATGGTACGCCCCGCGGCCTATGTAGATGTCGCCCACCTTGAGGACGGCGTCCGGGGTGGGGCAGCGGCCGAGCGCGATGCAGGTTCGGTCGATGAGTTCGTCCACCCGCATGTCGGTGGCGAAAGCGAGGTGGCGCTCGAAGGGCCGGTAGGCGCCGCGCAGGGTGATCGTCATCGTCCGCAGTCTGATCTGACTGATGGTGGTCATGGTGGTTCCCTCTCTGTCATCTCTGGTGTCCTGCCCAGCCCACCACGGCCGGCCATCACCCGCGAGTGGCACCCCGGCCCGACTGTGGACAACACCTCATCGTGCCGATGACTGTGGACAACCATCCCGCTTCCCGATGCCCCTCGGCGTCCCTGTGGTAGGCCGTCCTCGTCACGCCCAGTTCACTAAGGTGGGCAATATGAACACGGCAAGGGCCTCCCGCAAGTTCAGCGCCGCGTTGGCATGTGCGGTGGTGCTGGGGTTTATGGCACCGGTGACGCTGACCGCCTGCGGTGCAGATTCGTGGGAACAGCAGCAGATCCGGGACGGCTTCACCGGTGACGGAGCGGCTGAGCCTGCACCCGCTCCGGCAGAGAGGTCATCCGCTGACTCCGCCGCTGAGGACGTCCGCGCCGAGGTGATCACCACGGGCTCCGCCACCGTGCAGACCGGGGACCCCGCGGCGGCCGCCACGAACTTCGCCACCATGGTCCGTGACCAGGGCGGCCGGATCGCCAGCTCGGAGACCATCACCCGCTCCGATCAGCTGCAGGCCGTGGTCACCGCACGGGTGCCTGCGGAAAAATATCAGACGGTGGTCGGTTCCCTGGCAGACCACGGGGAGGTGGTGGCGCAGTCCACTCAGTCGACGGATGTCGGCCAGGAACGCGTTGATCTGGAGGCTCGACGACAGGCTCTGCAGACCTCCATCGACCGTCTGCGCGAGTTGATGTCCAACGCAGGCTCAGTGGAGGATCTGCTGGCCGCCGAGAACACCCTGACGCAACGGCAGGCCGATCTTGATTCGCTCACCGCCCAGCTGGACTATCTGGCGGATCAGGTGGCGTTGTCGACCTTGACGGTGACCTTCACCGCCGACGATGACGGATACCGCCCGCCCAACGCCTTCGAGAGGGCCTGGGCTGCGTTCGTGCACTCCCTGGAATCGGTGCTCATCGTGTTCATGGGACTGTTGCCGTGGCTGCTGATTCTCGCGGCATCCGCCGCCGTGGTGCTGCCGGTGGTGCGCCGTCGTCGGCGCCGGACCCGGTCGCGCCGGGAGGATGAGCCGGAGGTGCCGTAGAAGGTTCCGCCCTGCGGTCACCACGGGCGTCACAATCAACCAACCGGAGAGCCACGGTGAAGGTCCTCCTCCCAGCATCTCTGACGCTCACATCCTGGTGAGCCAGGCATCTGGGACATGTCCCGTCAGCGTAGACTCGGTGCCATGGCTACCCCGATCATCGCACCTAGCATCCTCGCCGCCGACTTCTCAAAGCTGGGGGAGGAGGTACGCGCCGTCGCCAACGCGGACTGGATCCACGTGGACATCATGGACGGCCACTTCGTCCCCAACCTCTCCTTCGGCCCGGAGATCACGTCGACCGTGCACCAGATCACCGATCAGGAGCTGGACGTGCACCTGATGATCGAGAACCCGGAGAAGTGGGTCGACACCTACATCAACGCCGGCGCCGACTGCATCATCTTCCACGTCGAAGCCACCGACGATCACGTGGCGTTGGCCCGGAAACTGCGCAAGGAGGGTGTGCGTGCCGGCTTCTCGTTGAAGCCGGGCACCCCGATCGAGCCCTACCTGGCGGATCTCGCGGAGTTCGATCTCGTGCTGGTGATGAGCGTCGAGCCTGGCTTCGGCGGCCAGTCCTTCATGCCGGAGATGCTGGATAAGGTCCGTACGCTGCGTGCGACCATCGACGAGAAGAAGCTGGGCACCCTCATCGAGATCGACGGCGGCATCTCCGAGAAGACGATCGCGCAGGCCGCGGAAGCGGGCTGTGACGCCTTCGTCGCAGGTTCGGCGGTGTACCGCCGGGAGGATCGCGCGGCAGCCATCGACGAGCTGCGTGCGCTGGCGACTGTCTGAGGAAGACATGGAATACAGCATCGAGCCGGCCCTCGGGGCGGCCATCGCGGCGGGTGAGTCCGTGCGCGGGACGACGAGTCCGAATCCGCCGGTAGGTGCGGCGATCCTCGACAGGCAGGGCAACCTGGTCGGCACGGGCGCCACGGAACCCGCAGGCGAAGCACACGCCGAGATCGTGGCGCTACGCGAGGCGGGTGATCTGGCGGAGGGTGGTACGGCCGTCGTCACGCTGGAGCCCTGCAACCACACCGGCCTGACGGGTCCCTGCGCGCAGGCGCTGGTCGCGGCCGGCATCGAGTTCGTCTACTACTGTCACGCGGACCCGAACCCGAAGGCGGAGGGCGGGGCGGACTACCTGCGGCAGCAGGGGGTGGGGGTCGAGAGGATCGACCGGGACGTCGATACGCTCCGGCCGTGGTTGACGGCGGTGCGGAGAAATCGCCCGCACGTGACCCTGAAGTTCGCCCAGACACTCGACGGTTTCACTGCCGCGCTGGACGGCACGAGCCGGTGGATCACCGGCGATGAGGCCCGCCGCCACGTCCATCGGGACCGGACGAAGCGGGATGCCGTCATCATCGGCACCGGCACGGCGATCGCGGACAATCCCTCGCTCACTGCGCGGGACGGGGACGTCGAACTGCCCAACCAGCCGCGTCGGGTGGTCATCGGCGGCCGCTCGTTGACGGGCCACGCCCGTAACCTCCACCACCTGGGTTTTGAGCAGTACCGGGGAATTCCCGACGCCCTCTGGCGGTTGTGGGATGAAGGTGCCCGCGACGTCCTCGTGGAGGGCGGCGCCCACCTGGCGTCCGGGTTCATGGAGTCCGGCACGGTGGACGCGATCCAGGCGTACATCGCCCCGACGCTTCTCGGCCAGGGCCGCTCCGTGCTCACCGAGGCGATCGGTCTGACACTGGCCGACGCCGCGACATTTGACCTGCAGAACATCACCCGACTGGGCAACGACGTGCTGCTGGAACTGACCCGAAAGGACTGACCGTATGTTCACCGGACTCGTCGAGGAGGTCGGCACCGTCGCCGCCCTCGAACCTCAGGGAGATGCCCTCCGTCTCACCATCGAGGCTCCCAAGGTGCTTTCCGACGCCGCGTTCGGCGACTCCATCGCCGTCAACGGCGTGTGCCTGACGGTCACCGACTTCGACGGGCGCCGTTTCACGGCGGACGTCATGCAGGAATCCCTGGACCGCACCGGGCTGGGGCAGCTCGTCGTGGGCTCGCCGGTCAACCTTGAGCGTGCTCTGGCCGCTGGTGCCCGCCTGGGTGGCCACATCATGCAGGGCCACGTGGACGGCACCTCGCGTCTGCTGGGCCGGACATCCTCGGAAAACTGGGACGTCCTGCGTTTCTCGCTGGGCCAGGACCTGGCGCGCTACGTCGTGGAGAAGGGATCCATCGCAGTCAACGGCACGTCCTTGACTGTCTCTGCGGTGGGGGAGGACTGGTTCGAGGTCTCCCTCATCCCGACCACCCTGGCGGAAACCACTCACGGCCAGCTGTCGGAGGGCGACGTGGTCAACATCGAGGTCGATGTACTGGCCAAGTACGTGGAGAAGATGCTCGGTGACAGGGTCGAAGGCCGGCCCGACGGTAACGAGGGCTAAGGTTGGCATTCGTGAGTGACGAATCTGTGGACCTGAACGGCCGCCTGCGCCTGGACACCGTTGAACGCGCCATCGCCGACATCGCGGCGGGCAAGGCGGTCGTCGTCGTGGACGACGAGGACCGTGAGAACGAAGGTGACCTCATCTTCGCGGCGGAGCTGGCGACACCGGAGCTGGTGGCCTTCATGGTCAGGTACAGCTCCGGCTACATCTGCGCCGCGCTGACCAACGAGGACTGCGACCGCCTCGGTCTGCCGCCCATGGTGGCGCGTAACGAGGACGCCCGTCACACCGCCTACACCGTCACCGTCGACGCAGCGACCGGCAGCACGGGCATCTCCGCAGCCTCCCGCGCGGAAACCATCCAGCGACTGGCCAGCCCCACCACCAACCGCCGGGACCTCACCCGTCCGGGACATGTCGTACCGCTGCGCGCGGTGGCGGGTGGAGTGCTCGCCCGGGACGGCCACACCGAGGCCTCCATCGACCTGGCCGTGCTGGCCGGTCTGCGTCCCGCCGGCGTGCTGTGCGAGATCGTCTCCGAGGAGGACCCGACGGACATGGCACGCGGCCCGGAGCTGCGTCGTTTCGCCGACGAGCACGACCTCGCGCTCATCTCGATCGAGCAGCTCATCGAACATCGCCGTCGCACCGAAACCCAGGTCGAGCGTCTCGTGGAGACCAACCTCCCGACCGAATTCGGGGAGTTCCGTGTGGTCGGTTACCGCCACCAGATCGACGGCACCGAGTTCGTCGCGTTGGTCGCAGGCGACGTCACCGGCGAGGAGGCGGTGCTGGTCCGCGTCCATTCCGAGTGCCTGACCGGTGACGTCTTCGCCTCCCGACGCTGTGACTGCGGCCCCCAGCTGCACGAGTCGATGCGCATGGTGCAGGAGGCCGGCCGGGGAGTCATCATCTACCTGCGGGGCCACGAGGGCCGCGGCATCGGCCTGATGTCCAAGCTGGAGGCCTACCGCCTGCAGGACCTCGGCCTGGACACCGTCGACGCCAACCTGGAGCAGGGCCTGCCCGCCGACGCCCGCGAATACTCGGCGGCCGGCCAGATCCTCCGGGAGCTGGGCGTTCCCTCTGCCTCGCTGATGACCAACAACCCCACCAAGTGCGCGGCGTTGGAGGGCTACGGTGTCGAGATCGTCGGCCGCACCTCCGTCCCGGTGGAGCCGAACGAGGACAACATCCGTTATCTGCGCACCAAGCGTGACCGGATGGGCCACGACCTGCCTGCCGTCGCACGTTGGGAAGCCGAGCACGAAGGAACGGTCAAGTGAGCAAAGAAGGACTTCCCGCAGGCGGGCGTATCGACGCCGCGGGCCTGAGCGTCGCGGTCGTCACCGCCCGCTGGAACACCGAGATCTGTGAACAGATGCGTCGACGTGCCGTCGAGACGGCGCGGGAGGCGGGCGTCGAGAAGCTCACCGAGGCACACGTGATGGGCGCCCTCGAGCTTCCCGTGGTCGTCCAGGAACTCGCGCGGACCCATGATGCCGTGGTGGCGCTGGGATGCGTCATCCGGGGCGGGACCCCCCACTTCGACTATGTCTGTGACTCCGTCACCGAGGGGCTGACCCGAATCGCCCTCGACGAGTCCACCCCGATCGGCAACGGCGTGCTCACCACGAATGATCAGCAGCAGGCCCTCGACCGTGCCGGATTCCCCGACTCGGTCGAGGACAAGGGGGGCGAGGCGATGGCTGCCGCCCTCGACGCCGCGCTGACCCTGAGTCGACTTCGTGGACTCCGGGGATAGACTGACTGACGTGAGTGAGAAGAATGTGGAAGCCGAGAACACCAGCCGCCGACCGCTGACAGACGAGGAGCGCGCCCTCTACGCCGCGCTGGACCCGCACGCGAGAACGACCGTCAGGCCCTGGGAGCTCGAGGTCCGGTCCCCGTCCCTGAAGCGACTGGCCTGGATCGTGGTCGTGGTGGTCATGGCGGTGCACTTCTTCATGGGCTATTTCCTGGACCTGGAGTTCACCGGCGCCACCGTCACCTTCATCGACAAGCTGGCGTTCCCCTTCGTGGGCGTGGTCATCTCGATTCTCGGCTACCTCGCCTTCACCCGCCCGCGCGTGCGGGCGAACGCCGACGGCGTGGAGATCCGCAACATCATCGGCACCCGTTTCTACCCCTGGGCCGTGGTGTACGGGCTCTTCTTCCCGGAGGGCGCCCGTATGGCCCGCCTGGAGCTCCCCGAGTTCGAGTACGTCCCGATGTGGGCGATGCAGGCCTCCGACGGCGCGGCCGTGGTCAAGGCCGTCTCCGAGTTCCGTGTACTCGAGAGCCGCTACATGCCGCAGGACTGACGCTGCCCCGGGTAGGGGGCGGCTACACTGGATTGTCCTATGGCTGATCCGAGTACCTACCGTCCGGCCCCGGGGAGCATTCCCGCTGAACCGGGCGTCTACCGATTCCGGGACGAGAACCGCCGCGTCATTTACGTGGGCAAGGCCAACAGCCTCCGGGCGCGCCTGGCCAACTACTTCCAGGACGTGTCCACCCTCCACCCGCGCACGCGGCAGATGGTCTTCAGCGCCGCCTCGGTGGAATGGACCGTCGTCGCCAGCGAGGTCGAGGCCCTCCAGCTGGAGTACACGTGGATCAAGCGTTATGATCCGCGCTTCAACGTCAAGTACCGCGACGACAAGTCCTATCCGCTGTTGGCGGTCTCCACCGGCGAGACCATCCCGCGCGCGTTCTTCTACCGGGGCCCGCGCCGCCGCGGCGTCCGTTATTTCGGCCCCTACTCCCACGCGTGGGCGGTGCGCGAGACCCTGGATCTGCTGACCAGGGTGTTCCCGATGCGGACATGCTCGAAGGGCGTCTACAACCGTCACCAGAACCTGGGCAGGCCCTGCCTGCTGGGGTACATCGACAAGTGTGCCGCCCCCTGCGTCGGCCGGGTGAGTCCGGAGGAGCACCGGGAGATCGTCGACGGGTTCGTCGCCTTCATGTCCGGCCACACCGACCAGGTGGTGCGTCAGCTGACCCGGGAGATGGAGCAGGCCGCCGAGGAGCTCGAGTTTGAGCGGGCGGCCCGGCTCCGTGATGACCTGGGGGCCATCACCAAGGTGATGGAGCAGCAGGCGGTGGTGCTCGGCGACGGCACCGACGCCGACTTCATCGCCGTCGACTCCGACGAGCTGGAGGCGGCCGTCCAGATCTTCCACGTCCGCGGTGGGCGTATCCGTGGTCAGCGGGGCTGGGTCGTCGAACGCACGGAGGAGCCGATCGAGGTGCTCATCCAGAATTTCCTCATCCAGTTCTACTCCGACGCGGTGGAGCGGGCCCGCGTGGAGGAGCAGGACGAGAAGCAGCGGGTGGAGCGGCGCGGCGTCGATCAGTTCTCGCACAATCCCCTGAAACCCGGGGCCACGGTGCCGCGGGAGATTCTCGTCCAGCATCTGCCGGCGGAGGCGGAGGAGGTCACGGAACTGCTCGCCGAGCTGAAGGGCGCCGCAGTGGATCTTCGTGTGCCCCAGCGCGGCGACAAGCGGGCGCTCATGGAGACCGTGGAACGCAATGCGAAGGAATCTTTGCGCCAGCACAAGATCAGACGCGTCGGCGACCTCACCGCGCGTTCCGCGGCTCTGCAGGACATCCAGGAGGCGCTGGGGCTGGAGGAGGCGCCGTTGCGCATCGAGTGCACCGACATCTCGCATATCCAGGGCACGGACGTGGTCGCCTCGCTGGTGGTCTTCGAGGACGGGCTGCCCCGTAAATCGGACTACCGCCGCTACCGCATCAGGGAGGCCGCCGGCGGTGGCCACTCCGATGACGTGGCCTCCATCGCCGAGGTGACCCGCCGTCGCTTCCTGCGCCACCACCGGGACAAGCTCGCTGTGCCGGACGAGGAGTCCGAGGCCCAGACCTTCGTGGACGAGCAGGTGGAGGAGATGAGCACCGACCAGCGTCGTTTCGCCTATCCGCCGAACCTGTTCATCGTCGACGGTGGCCTGCCCCAGGTCAACGCGGCGCAGAAGGTGTTCGACGAGCTCGGCATCGTCGACGTCACCCTCATCGGTCTGGCCAAGCGTCTCGAGGAGGTCTGGGTGCCCGGCGAGTCTGATCCGGTGATCCTGCCCCGTGCCTCCCAGGGGCTGTTCCTCCTGCAGCAGATCCGTGACGAGGCACACCGGTTCGCCATCACCTACCACCGTCAGCAGCGCTCGAAGCGGATGCGGGTGTCCGAACTGGACGGCGTTCCCGGACTGGGCGCGACCCGCCGGACCGAGCTGGTCAAGCATTTCGGATCGGTGAAGAAGCTCCGGGAGGCGAGCCTGTCCGAGATCACCGAGGTCAAGGGTTTCGGTCCCCGGCTGGCGTCGGCGGTGTTCGATCACCTCCATCCCGGGGCCCGCGATAGTATGGCGACATGACCTCAACCTCTGTTGTGCCGTCCCGCTTCTCGACGCCCCCCGTGCTCATCACCGGCATGTCCGGCGGGGGACTCAGCTCGGCGGCGAAGGTGCTGGAGGACAAGGGATTCTTCGTGGTCCAGAACCTGCCGCCGCAGCTCATCGTCGATTTCCTGGAGCTGTGCCTCGTGCAGGAACCGCCCGTGGAGAAGGTCTCCTTCGTCCTCGACGTGCGCACCCGCCAGTTCGGCGGGGATCTGCGCGCGACGCTCCGGAATCTCGCCGGGAAGGGGCTCAGCCCCACGGTGCTGTTCATGGATGCCCGCGATGACGTGCTCATCCGGCGTTTCGACAGCGTGCGGCGCACCCACCCGCTGCAGGGCGATGACACCCTCCAGCTGGGCCTCGAACGGGAGCGGGAGATCACCAACGGGATCAAGGAACTCGCCGACATCATCATCGACACCTCGAGCCTGTCGGTGCACGACCTGCGACGGGCGATCGAGGCGTCGTTCGGCACGATGGCGCACAACCGACAGCACGTCACCTTCGAGTCCTTCGGCTTCAAGCACGGCGCCCCCCAGGACGCCGATCTCATGGTCGACGTCCGCTTCCTGCCCAACCCCTACTGGATCCCGGAGCTGCGTGGTTTCCGGGGAACGGATGAGCCGGTGAGCGACTATGTGCTCAGTAGGGAGGGGGCGAATGATTTCCTCGACAAGTTCGTCGATATGTTTGACTCCATGCTCGGTGGTTACCGCCATGAGGGCAAGAACTTCATCACCGTCGCGGTGGGTTGCACCGGCGGCCACCACCGCTCAGTCGCCGTGTCCGAGGAACTCGGCCGTCGTCTTGCGCAACGAGGTGACATCGACGTCAACGTCATGCACCGCGACATCAATCGTCACTGACTTCCCTGGAGGAACTCTTGCACATCACCTCAATGGGAGGCGGTCACGGCCTCTATCAGACGCTCGTCGCCGCCCGGCTGAGTGCTCCGGAATCGATCACCGCAGTGGTCACCGTCGCCGATGACGGAGGCTCCTCCGGCCGCCTGCGCCGTGAACTCGGCATCATCCCGCCCGGGGATCTCCGCATGGCGCTCGCGGCCCTGGCCAGCGATGACGAGGAGGGCAGCCTCTGGGCGAAGACCCTCCAGCACCGCTTCGGCGGCAACGGTGCCCTCGCCGGCCATGCGGTGGGAAACCTCCTCATCGCCGGACTGGCGGACGTCCTCGGCGACGAACAGGCGGCCCTGGACAAGATCGCCGAACTGACCAGGTCCCATGGGCGCGTCGTGCCCATGTGCAACCAGCCGCTCGAAATCGAGGCCGAGGTCGCGGGGCTCGACGACGACCCCCGGGTCATCCGCTCCGTCCGCGGACAGGTGGCCGTCGCCACGACCCCGGGCACCGTCCGCCGGGTGAGACTCATACCCGATCGCCCCGAGGCCTGCGGCTCCGCGGTCTCCGCCATCAACGCGGCCGACCTGGTGACCCTCGGCCCGGGTTCCTGGTTCTCCTCCGTCATCCCGCACCTGCTGATCCCCGGCATCGTCGAGGCCCTGAACAACACCGACGCGCTCAAGGTCGTGGTGCTCAATCTCTCCGCCGAGCCAGGGGAGACCCAGGGTTTCTCCTCGGAGCGGCACATCCACATGCTGAGCCAGCATGCCCCGTCCCTGCGCATCGACCGCATCCTCGTGGACTCCGACGCCATCCCGACCTCTTCGGAGCGCTCCTACCTGGAACGCGCCGCCGCTGGGCTCGGCGCTGACATCGTCTTCGAGGACCTGCGCACGCAGGACGGAAACGGGCACTGGCTGAACAAACACGACCCCTCCAAACTGTCCGCCGCGCTCATGTCCCTGTACCGGAGCGCCCGGCCCGGGTTGACGTCTGACTAGACTGGTCCGGATCCAGGACACCTGAAGGAAGGCAGTCACAGCAGTGGCGTTGACGGCAAGAGTCAAGGACGAACTCGCACGGGTGATGGTGGCCCGGCAGTCCGCACGGGTGGCGGAGACTGCGGCGCTGATCCGATTTTCCGGACAGCTGCAGGTCATCGCCGGGCGGCTTGTGCTGGAGGCGGAGCTCGATTCCGCCGACGTCGCCCGCAGGTTGTCCGGTGCCCTCTCCGAGATGTACGGGGTGGAGGTGCACGAGCACACGATCAGCCCGGGCGGGGCGTCGAAAAGCTCGCGTCACCTGCTCCGGGTGACGGAGGGAACTCAGGACCTCGCCCGCCGGCTGGGCCTGGTGACCCGGTCCGGGCATCCGGTCGTCGGGCTGCCGCCGCAGGTGATCGCCGGCACCATCGCCGATAACGAGGCCGCCTGGCGTGGCGCCTTTCTGGCACAGGGTTCACTGACCGAGCCGGGGCGTTCCTCCGCCCTCGAGGTCGCCTGTCCCTGCCAGGAGGCGGCGCTCGCGCTGGTGGGGGCGGCCCGCCGGCTGGGCATCTCCGCCAAGACGAAGGAGACCCGCGGCACCGACCGTGTGGTCATTCGCGACGGGGACGCCATCGGCGCCCTGCTCACCCGGATGGGAGCCCAGCAGATCCGGCTGGAGTGGGAGGACAAGCGCCTGCGCCGTGAGGGCCGTTCCACCGCCAACCGGCTGGCCAACTTCGACGACGCCAACCTCCGGCGCTCCGCCCGGGCTGCCGTCGCCGCGGCCGCACGCGTGGAACGGGCCATGCAGATCCTCGGCGACGACGTTCCCGAGCATCTCGCCGAGGCAGGTCAGCTGCGTGTCGCCCACCGGCAGGCGTCGCTGGAGGAACTCGGCCGTCTCGCCGATCCGCAGATGACCAAGGACGCCGTCGCCGGACGCATCCGACGACTGCTGTCCATGGCCGACAAGCGGGCAGAGGAACTGGGCATCGCCGACACCAATGAGGCCGTCACCGACGATCTTCTCGAGGGTGCCTGATATTTCCCGGTGTTCCATTCGGGGGTGGAACGGTGATTTCGGGCGGATTTATTTTCTTCCCCGGGTGGTGTTCGCGGGTCGCACGGGCGGGGAAGACCCCCGTTGACAACGAGTTTCGGGAAGCCCTCGGCGGTTCCGTGTGGTTTCCCGGCCAACGGAGCTGATCATCGGCCCGAAAATGCCTGTTCGCGCCCTGCGCACGTGACAATCTGACGCTAAACTGTGACCTGATGGGCCGTGACACACAGTCAACGCGACGGACAGCGCGGTCACATCCGGAGACGTTTCATCAACCCGAGGAGAATATTGTGACCATCCGCGTAGGCATCAACGGCTTCGGCCGAATCGGCCGTAACTTCTACCGTGCCGTTCTGGAGCGCAGCGAGAGCATCGAGATCGTCGCCGTCAACGACCTCACGGACAACAAGACCCTGTCCACTCTGCTGAAGTACGACTCCATCCTGGGCAAGCTGCAGGGCAAGGTCGAATTCGACGACGACTCCATCACCTACGACGGTAAGCGCATCGCCGTTTCCGCTGAGCGCGACCCGAAGAACCTCGACTGGGCAGCCCACAACGTGGACATCGTCATCGAGTCCACCGGCTTCTTCACCGACGCCGAGGCAGCCAAGGCCCACATCGAGGCCGGCGCCAAGAAGGTCATCATCTCCGCCCCGGCGAAGAACGAGGACGCCACCTTCGTCTACGGCGTCAACCACGACGAGTACGACCCGGAGAACCACAACGTCATCTCCGCCGCGTCCTGCACCACCAACTGCCTGGCCCCGATGGCCAAGGTCCTGGACGAGAAGCTCGGCATTGAGCGTGGTCTGATGACCACCATCCACGCCTACACCGGTGACCAGCGTCTGCACGACGCCCCGCACAAGGATCTGCGCCGCGCACGCGCCGCCGCCGTCAACATCGTGCCCACCTCCACCGGTGCCGCCGCGGCCGTCTCCCTGGTTCTCCCGCAGCTGAAGGGCAAGCTGGACGGTTACGCCCTGCGCGTCCCGGTCATCACCGGCTCCGCCACCGACCTCACCTTCACCGCTTCCCGCGAGACCTCCGTGGAGGAGGTCAACGCCTTCATCAAGGAGGCGGCACAGGGCGAGTTCGGCGAGACCCTGGCCTACACCGAGGATCCGATCGTCTCCACCGACATCATCACCGATCCCCACGGCTCCATCTTCGACGCCGGCCTGACCAAGGTCATCGGCAACCAGGTCAAGGTCGTCTCCTGGTACGACAACGAGTGGGGCTACACCTGCCAGCTGCTGCGCCTGACCGAGCTCGTCGCTGCCAAGCTCTAGGATCCCACCCTGCACCCTCCCGGCCCACGGTTGAGACCGGGTGAGTGCAACCCTGCGGCCCGGGGTGTGCCTCGGCACACGTCGGGTCGTTCGGCTGTCCAGCCGAGCACCGGAATTCAGCCGCTCATTTCCATTATTCTCAGAAAGTCAAGGAGTCAGCCATGACCGTCAAGACCCTGCAGGACCTTCTCGACGAGGGCGTCGAAGGCCGTCACATCCTCGTACGCTCGGACTTCAACGTCCCGCTCAACGACGCCGGCGAGATCACCGACCCGGGCCGCATCACCGCCTCCCTGCCCACGCTGCAGGCACTCGTCGAGGGTGGCGCCAAGGTCATCGTCATGGCACACCTCGGCCGCCCGAAGGGCGAGGTGAACCCGAAGTACTCGCTCGCCCCGGTCGCCGAGGCCCTGTCCGAGGCCCTCGGCCAGTACGTGGCACTCGCAGGCGACGTCGTCGGCGAGGACGCACACGAGCGTGCCAACGGCCTCACCGAGGGCGACGTCCTCCTCCTCGAGAACGTGCGTTTCGACGCCCGCGAAACCTCCAAGGACGAGGCCGAGCGCGGCGAGTTCGCCGACCAGCTCGCAGAGCTGGCCGCCGACAACGGCGCCTTCGTCTCCGACGGCTTCGGTGTCGTCCACCGCGCACAGGCCTCCGTGTACGACGTGGCGAAGCGTCTTCCGGCCTACGCCGGAACGCTGGTGGAGAAGGAGATCTCCGTCCTGGAGAAGACCGCCACCAACCCGGAGTCCCCGTACATCGTCATCCTCGGCGGCTCCAAGGTCTCCGACAAGCTGGGCGTCATCGAGGCACTGGCAGGCAAGGCCGACAAGATCATCATCGGTGGCGGCATGTGCTACACCTTCCTCGCTGCCCAGGGCTACAACACCCAGAAGTCCCTGTTGCAGGAGGAGATGATCGACACCTGCAAGGACCTCCTCGAGCGCTTCGGTGACAAGATCGTCCTGCCGGTCGACCTCGTCGCCGCAGCAGAGTTCTCCGCCGACTCCGAGCACAAGGTCGTCGCCCTCGACGGAATCCCGGAGGGCTGGCTGTCCCCGGACATCGGCCCGGAATCCGTGGAGAAGTTCGCCGAGGTGCTCGCCACCTCCAGGACCGTCTTCTGGAACGGCCCGATGGGCGTGTTCGAGATGGCCCCCTTCTCCCAGGGCACCAAGGGTGTCGCGCAGGCCATCATCGACGCGACCGCCGACAACGGCTGCTTCTCCGTCGTCGGCGGCGGCGACTCCGCTGCCTCCGTCCGCGTCCTCGGCCTGAATGAGGACGGCTTCTCCCACATTTCCACCGGTGGCGGCGCCTCCCTGGAGTTCCTCGAAGGCAAGGAACTGCCGGGCGTCACCGTCCTCGACCGCTAGACACCAGTTTTCCCCCCTGAAAGGAGTGCCCTCATGGCACGCACCCCACTCATCGCCGGTAACTGGAAGATGAACCTGGACCACCACCAGGCCATCGGCACCGTCCAGAAGCTCGACTTCGCCCTGCCGAAGGATTACTACGAGAAGGTCGACGTCGCCGTCACCGTCCCGTTCACCGACATCCGTTCGGTGCAGACCCTCGTCGACGGCGACCGTCTGCAGATCACCTACGGTGCGCAGGACGTCTCCGCGCACGAGTCCGGCGCCTACACCGGCGAGGTCTCCGCCCAGATGCTGGCCAAGCTCGGCTGCACCTGGGTCGTTGTCGGCCATTCCGAGCGTCGTGAGTACCACAACGAGTCCGATGAACTGGTCGCAGCCAAGGCCGCCGCCGCGCTCAAGCACGGCATGAGCCCGATCGTGTGCGTCGGCGAGCCGCTGGAGATCCGCGAGGCCGGCACCCACGTCGACTACGTGGTCAACCAGACCCGCGCCTCCCTGGCGGGCCTGTCCGCCGATGACCTGACCAGGACCGTCATCGCCTACGAGCCTGTCTGGGCCATCGGCACCGGCAAGGTCGCTTCCGCGGCCGACGCCCAGGAGGTGTGCGCCGCCATCCGCGGACTCATCCGTGATCTCGCGGGCGACGCGGTCGCTGACGGCATCCGTATCCTCTACGGCGGTTCCGTCAAGGTCGACTCCATCGCCGAGATCGTCGGCCAGCCCGACGTCGACGGCGGACTGGTCGGCGGTGCCTCGCTGGACGGCGAGGAGTTCGCGAAACTGGCGGCCAACGCCGCCTCCACCGTCGCCTAGACACCCACCCTCCTGAATTAAGGACACCACCTCATGACCGACCGCGATCATCTTCAGGAAGACATCCGCTACCTGGGCCGAATTCTGGGCAACGTGATCGCGGAGCAGGAGGGCGAGGATGTGTTCAACCTCGTTGAATACGCCCGCCAACAGGCCTTCGAGGTGGCCAAGGGCAACGCCTCCCTGGAGGTGCTCGTCGAGTTGTTCCGCAACATCGACCCCACACAGGCCACACCCGTCATCCGGGCGTTCAGCCACTTCGCGCTGATGGCGAACCTCGCGGAGGACATCCACGACGACTTCAACCGGGAGCGCATTCTCGACGAGGGCGGCATCCCCGAATCGACCCTCGAGGCGACCTGGGAGAAGTTCGAGGCCGCGGGGGTGAACCCCGCGGACATCGAGAAGGTGCTGTCGGACGCGCTCGTCGCGCCCGTCCTCACGGCACACCCCACGGAGACCCGCCGACGCACGGTGTTCGACGCACAGAAGAAGATCACCGAACTCATGCTCGCCCGGCACCAGCTGCAGGACGCGAAAACGACGGCACGCACCGACATCCGCCTCAACGACATCGAACGCAGCATCCGTCGCCGCATGACCATCCTCTGGCAGACCGCGCTCATCCGCCTGGCACGTCCCCGCATCCAGGACGAGATCGAGGTCGGACTGCGTTACTACCTTCTCTCCCTGCTCAGGGAGATCCCCGCGCTCAACCGCGACGTGTACGACACCCTCAGCAACAGGTTCAACGCCCACTTCGAGGGCAGTGGGGGCCGGGCGATCGTCCGCCCGGGATCCTGGATCGGCGGTGATCACGACGGCAACCCCTTCGTCAACGCGGACACCCTCGACTACGCCTCGCGGCGGGCCGCGCAGACGGTGCTCAAGTACTACGCGGGTGAGCTTCACTCCCTCGAGCACGAACTCAGCCTCTCTGACCGGATGACCTCGGTCACCGTCGAGTTGATCGGGTTGGCGGCCAAGGGCCACAACGAGGTTCCCTCGCGGGTCGATGAACCCTACCGACGCGCCATACACGGCGTCCACGGCCGCATCCTCGCGACCACCGCAGCGCTGATCGGTGAGGACGCCGTCGAAGGGATATGGCACCGCGAGCACGAGCCCTACACCTCGCCGGAGGAATTTGACGCGGATCTCCGGATCATCGATGACTCCCTGCGGTCCTCCAATGACGCCATCATCGCCGACGACTGCCTGAGCACGATCCGGGCCGCGATCGCCAGCTTCGGTTTCCACCTCTACTCGATTGACCTGCGCCAGAACTCGGAGAGTTTCGAGAACGTCCTCACCGAGGTTTTCGCCACCGCGCACGTCCACCCCGACTACCGATCGCTGGGGGAGGAGGAGAAGATCGAGCTGCTCACCCGGGAGCTGCAGACCCCACGTCCGCTCGTGCCCCGTGGCTACCGTGGTTTCAGCGAGCCGACACAGCGGGAACTGGACCTCATCAACCAGGCCGCCGACAGCGTCGCCCATTTCGGGGAGCAGATGATCCCGCACCAGATCATCTCCATGGCGCAATCCGTCAGCGACATCCTCGAGCCCATGGTGCTGCTCAAGGAGGTCGGACTCATCCGTGCCAACGGCGAGGGCCCGACCGGCAGCGTCGACATCATCCCGCTCTTCGAGACCATCGATGACCTGGAGGCCGGCGCCGGCATCCTGCGCCGACTGTGGGACCTGCCGCTCTACCGCTCCTACCTCGCCCAGCGCGGAGACATCCAGGAGGTCATGCTCGGCTACTCGGACTCCAACAAGGACGGCGGTTACTTCGCCGCCAACTGGGCGCTCTACGACGCCGAAACCCAGATCGTCCAGGCCGGTCGGGACCACCGGGTGCGGCTGCGGCTGTTCCATGGCCGCGGCGGCACCGTCGGCCGTGGCGGCGGGCCCTCCTACGAGGCGATCCTGGCGCAGCCGCAGGGCGCGGTCGAGGGATCGGTGCGTATCACGGAGCAGGGGGAGATCATCTCCGCCAAGTACGGTTCCCCGCGCACCGCCCGACGCAACCTGGAGGCTCTCGTCTCGGCGACGCTGGAGGCCAGCCTCCTGCCCGTCGACGAACTCGACGACCGGGACCGGGCCCTCAGCATCATGAGCGAACTCGCGGAGATCAGTCGCCGGAAGTACTCCGAACTGGTGCATGAGGATCCTGGTTTCATTCCGTACTACACGCAGTCCACCCCGCTTGATGAGATCGGTTCCCTCAACATCGGTTCCCGCCCGACCTCGCGCAAGCAGACGACCGCCGTCGAGGACCTGCGGGCCATTCCGTGGGTGCTCGCCTGGTCCCAGTCCCGTGTCCTGTTGCCGGGCTGGTTCGGCGTGGGCACCGCGCTCCAGGAGTGGATCGGGCAGGGCCCCGACCGGGCTGAACGTATCGCTGAGCTGCACACCCTCTACGAGACATGGCCGTTCTTCACCTCGATCATGTCCAACATGGCACAGGTCATGTCCAAGGCTGGGATGGACCTCGCCGAGCTCTACGCCCGGCTTGTCGACGATCGCGAGATCGCCGACCGCATCCACGGCGTCATCGCCTCCGAGTTCCAGCTCACCCGGGAGATGTTCGTGAGCGTCACCGGCAGCGAGGACCTGCTTGCGGACAACCCGGCGCTGGCCCGCTCCGTGCGTCGTCGCTTCCCGTACCTGCTCCCGCTGAATATCATCCAGCTCGAGATGCTGCGTCGTCACCGTGCCGGCGACGAGCGCGAGGTGGTTTCCCGGGGCATCCAGTTGACCATGAACGGACTCGCCACTGCCCTCCGGAACTCCGGTTAGGGCTGATGTAGACTATGCAGGAGTTTCAGCACCCGACCATTCGAAGGACCATCAGGCACCATGACCCTTGCTCTTCAGATCATCCTCGTGCTCACCTCCGTCCTGATGACGGTGTTCGTGCTCCTGCACAAGGGCAAGGGCGGTGGACTGTCCAGCCTCTTCGGAGGTGGCGTGCAGTCGAACCTGTCGGGTTCCACGATCGTCGAGAAGAACCTTGACCGGTACACCATCCTCATGGCGATCATCTGGATCACCTGCATCGTGGCGCTGAACCTCATTCAGGCTTACGGCGCCTAGCCGAGTTCGAGGTAGACCCGCTCGACGAATTCGCTGATACCGGGTTCGGCCGGGGCCGGACCCGGGGCTTAATCTCCGCGGGCATCCACGCGTCCTTTTCCCGGATGCGCCGGCAGCAGCAGCGGTGTGGTGACCTGCTCAGGCACGGTGTGCGGGTAACGCCTGTGGGACGTGAGGAAACCCAGGGGAACCCCGGCAGCCTCCACCGCCAGAAGCCCACCCATGCTCCTCGGCGATGAGGTAGACCCGGTCGTCATGACGCACCGCCCCAGGGGCCGCCGAAACGGCCGCGATGTCCTCCCGGAGGAGGGAGGCGAGGGGCCGGGGCACCGCGACGGCGTCGTCCTCATGTCCGGGACATCTCCCGTCTTGATGGGCGCCGAACTAGAGGAGACCTGCGGCGTCGTCGGTGAGATAGAGGACGGTCTCCTCCATACCCCTGGCGCCGGCGGCGGGCCAGTCCGCAGGGTTGGAACCGGCCACGACATGGGCGGCGGCCTCCGCCTTGTTCGCCCCGGACACCAGCAGCCAGACCTGCTCTGCGCGGTGCACCGCCGGCAGCGTCAGGGTGACGCGCTCGGCCGGCGGCTTGGGGGAGTCGGTGATGGCGATGACCAGACGCTCGGACTCGGCAACCGCATCGGTGTGGGGGAAGAGCGAGTTGATGTGGCCCTCATGGCCCATGCCCAGCAGATGGATGTCGAAGCCCTCCGGTGCGATCCGGTTGATCGTGTCCTGGTAGGAGTCGGCGGCCTCCCACATCGCCACCTGGCCCAGGCCGTAGCCGTGAATGTTCTCCTCGGGGATGTCCACATGGTCGAGCAGCGCCCGGCGGGCCTGGCCCTCGTTGGAGTCCTCGTGGGTGACGGGCACGTTACGTTCGTCACCGAAGAAGACGTGGACGCGGGACCAGTCGACGCGGGGATCTGCGTCCTCCAGCTCACGGACCCGCTGGAGGAGGCCGATTCCTGCGCCCCCGCCGGTCAGGACGATCCGGGCCACGCCGTCACGGTGGCGGCCGAGGCCGGTGGTCTGGAGGGAGGAGACGACGTCGACGAGCGAGGTCGCCGCCTGCTCGACGAGGGTGGACAGGGTGTCAGGGCGACGGATGGAGACCATGTGTTCCTTCACTGGTGTCAGCGCTGGACGCGGGTCAGGCCGCGCAGTGCATTGGCGTAGGCGAGATCGGGGTCCAGGTGACGCAGCTCCTCGGCGATGCAGTCGGCGTCGGAACGCGCGTTCATCGCCACGAGGGAGTCTGGGCTGCCGGGCAGGTCGACGCGCACGGTGCGGTGGTCGATGACCTCGACGGTGAGCGGGCCGGAGGCGCGGTCGAAGCGCAGGGAGCGGATGGGGAAGAGGCGGGGATTGTCGCCCGGCTCGCACACCACCCGGGTGACGGGCACCCCGAGGCGGTCCGCCAACCAGCCGGCCGCGATGTCGATGGAAGGCTCATGCGCCGGACCGGTCAGGGTGGCCGCCTCGACCGGCTCCTGCGGATGCCTGTCCAGCGAGGAGGTGACGATGCCGCGCCAGCCGGTGATCTTCGACCACACCATGTCCGAGTCGCCCGGGGCGTAGGCGTCGCGCAGACGGGCCAGGATGTCGTCGGTGGCGCAGTGGTCCGCGTTGGTGATGCGGCGTTGGGCGAGCCTGCCGAGGGGGTGGGCCGAGGGGTTCTCCGGTGCGGTGGTGGGCCACCAGGCGACGACCGGGGTGTCGGGAAGCAACAACGGGGTGACCAGCGCGGCGAGGTGATCGACCATCTCGCCGGTGATGCGCATGATGACCATTTCCGAGGCGCCGGCGTGCCCGCCGACGCGCACCTCTGCGTCGAGATGCGGTTCGCTGTCCCCGCTGCCGGTGAGCAGCACCAGCACACGGGCGGGGTGTTCGTGTGAGGCGTCACGGGTGACGGAGATGATGTGGTCGACGTCGTCGTCCAGCGCTGCGACGACGATGAGGGTGAGTACGCGCCCGGTTGTCTGGGAGTTGCTCTCCCGGGCCTTGAGCAGGCTGGCGGCGATGCTGCGGGTGTCGGTGTCCGGCATGGTGATGATCATGGGGGCCTTTCTGAGCTGGTCTAGGGGCGTCGCCAGGAACGGCCGGTGCGTTCCAGCATCTTGTCTGCACTCGCGGGGCCCCAGGTGCCTGCCGGGTACTCCTCGGGCTGTCCGTTCTCCGCCCAGTAGTCCAGGATCGGATCCAGGATGGCCCAGGACAGCTCGACTTCCTCGTTGGTGGGGAAGAGGCTGGATTCATCGAGGAGCGCATCAAGGATGAGGCGCTCATAAGCCTCGGGGGATTGCTCGGTGAAGGCCTCCGAGTAGGAGAAGTCCATGTTCACGTCACGGACCTCCATCGCGGATCCCGGCACCTTGGAGCCGAAGCGCATGAGGACGCCCTCGTCCGGCTGCACACGGATGACGATGGCGTTCTTGCCCAGGGAGGACGTCTGCCCCGCGAGGAAGGGCTGGTGCGGCGCTTCTTTGAACACCAGGGCGATCTCGGTGACCCGGCGACCCAGGCGTTTGCCGGTGCGCAGGTAGAAGGGCACGCCTGCCCAGCGGCGGGAATTGATCTCCAGGGTGCACGCCGCGTAGGTCTCGGTGGTGGAGTTGGGGTCGAAACCCTCCTCCTCCCGCAGGCTTCTGACCTTGTGGGAGCCCTGCCAGCCGGCGGCGTACTGACCGCGGGCCGTGGTCCGGTTCAGCGGGTACACCGGGTTGGTGGCGCGCAGCACCTTGACCTTCTCCGCCTGCAGCTCGGTCGGGTCGAAGGCAACCGGCTCCTCCATGGCCACCAGGGCCAGGAGCTGGATGAGGTGGTTCTGCATGACGTCGCGGGCGGCGCCGATGCCGTCGTAGTAGCCCGCTCGTCCTCCCAGGCCGATGTCCTCCGCCATGGTGATCTGCACGTGGTCGACGTAATGGGCGTTCCACAGGGGGTCGAACAGCTGGTTGGCGAAGCGCAGGGCAAGGATGTTCTGCACCGTCTCCTTGCCCAGGTAGTGGTCGATGCGGAACACCGACTCCTCGGGGAAAACAGCGTTGACCACGCGGTTGAGTTCGCGGGCGGTCTCCTGGTCGTGGCCGAAGGGCTTTTCGATGATCACCCTGCGCCATGAGTTCTCGCCCGCCTCCGCGAGTCCGGAACGCTGGAGCTGGTGGCAGACGGCGGTGAAGTAGTCCGGCGGGACCGACAGGTAGAACGCCCAGTTGCCGGCTGTGCCGCGGGTGGCGTCCATTTCCGTGAGCATCTCCGCCAGCCGGTCGAATCCGTCGTCGTCGAAGTTTCCCTCCACGAAGTGCATGCCCTCGGCGAGGCGCTCCCACACGTGCTCGCGGAACTTGGTGCGGGCTCCGGCCTCGACGGCCTGGCGCACGTAGTCCTCGAACTCGGACTTGCGCCAGGCCCGCCGCCCGAAACCGATGAGGGTGAATCCGGCGGGCAGGAGACCGCGGTTGGCCAGATCGTAGATGGCCGGCAGCAGCTTCTTGCGCGCCAGGTCACCGGTGACGCCGAAGATCACCATGCCGGAGGGGCCGGCGATCCGGGGCAGCCGTTTGTCCTCGATGGCGCGGAGGGGATTGACCCAGGCGTCGGTGTCGGTTACGGGCAGGGGCATGCGCGTTCGTCCTTTTCGGTGGGGGGAGTACCGGTTGTTACTGCAGCTGGGTGGCCATGGAGTCCAGGAGCTCTGACCAGGAGGCGACGAACTTCTCGACGCCCTCCCGCTCCAGCACCTCGAACACGTCGTCCATGTCGATGCCCACCGCGACCAGCTGCTCGAAGACCTTCTGGGCTTCTTCCGAGGTGCCGGTGAGGGTGTCGCCGTGGAGGCCGCCCTGTTCGAGGACGGCGTCGATGGTCGGCTCGGGCATGGTGTTGACTGTGTCCGGGCCCGCCAGCTCGGTGACGTAGAGGGTCGCCGGGTAGTTCGGGTTCTTCACGCCGGTGGATGCCCACAGGGGACGCTGCAGGTTGCTGCCCTCCGGCAGGTCCCTGCCACCGATCTCCTGGAAGACGGCGTAGGCACGTCGGGCGTTGGCCACGCCCGCCTTGCCGCGCAGTGCGAGGGCCTCCTCGGTGCCGATCTCCTCGAGGCGGCGATCCACCTCGACGTCGAGACGCGAGACGAAGAAGGAGGCGACGGAGCGGATCTTCGAGACGTCCACGCCGGCCTCTGCGGCCTTCTGCACGCCCGTGCGGTACGCGGCGATGACCTCGCGGTAGCGGGCGACCGAGAAGATCAGTGTGACGTTGACGGAGATGCCCTCTGCCAGGGCGTCGGTGATCGCCGGGATGGAATCGGCGGTGGCCGGGATCTTGATCATGACGTTGGGGCGGTCGACGCGGCTCCACAGCTGGCGTGCCTGGGAGATGGTGGCGTCGTGGTCGGCGGAGATCCGCGGGTCAACCTCGATGGAGACGCGGCCGTCCCGGCCACCGGTGGCCTCGTAGATCGGCATGAGAATGTCGCAGGCGTCACGGACGTCGTCGATGGTCATGGCGTAGACGGCCTCGTCGACGGCTGCACCGGCCTCCTTGAGGGCGGCGATCTGCTCGTCGTAGGCGTCGCCGGAGGACATCGCGGCGGCGAAGATCGAGGGGTTGGTGGTGACGCCGACGACGGACTTCGAGTCGATGATCTGCTGGAGGTTGCCGGAGGTGATGCGTTCGCGGGAGAGGTCATCCAGCCAGGTGGAGGTGCCCAGCGAGGCGAGCTCGTCAATGTGGGTCATGCTTGTGTCCTTTACTTGTGGATGGGTGTGCGATTACTGTGCGGCGTTGATGGAGTCGCGGGCGGCCTCGACCACTGCGGCGGCGGTGATGCCGAACTCCTCGAAGAGCTTCTGGTAGTCGGCGGAGGCGCCGAAGTGCTCCAGGGACACGTTGCGGCCGGCGGTGCCGGTGAACTGGTGCCACGACATGGCGATGCCGGCCTCGACGGAGACGCGGGCCTGGACGGCGGACGGCAGCACGGACTCGCGGTAGTCGGAGTCCTGCTCCAGGAACCACTCCACGCACGGCATGGAGACGACGCGGGAGGCCACGCCCTCGGCCTCGAGGGTCTTCGCTGCCTCGACGGCCAGCTGGACCTCGGAACCGGTGCCCATGAGGATGACGTCCGGGGTCTGCTTGGAGCCCTCGACCAGGACGTAGCCACCGCGGCGGACGCCCTCGGCGGCCTTCTCCTTGGTTCCCTCGAGAACAGGCACGTTCTGGCGGGTCAGGGCCAGGCCCTTCGGGGACTCCTTGTACTCGAGCGCCGCGGCCCATGCCTGGGCGGTCTCGTTGGCGTCGGCCGGGCGGATGATTGACAGACCCGGGATGGCGCGCAGAGCCGCGAGGGTCTCCACCGGCTGGTGGGTCGGACCGTCCTCGCCGAGGCCGATGGAGTCGTGGGTCCACACGTAGTAGACGTCGGACTTCATCAACGCACCGAGGCGGACCGCCGGGCGCATGTAGTCGGAGAAGATGAGGAAGGTGCCGCCGTAGGGACGGGTGGGGCCGTGCAGGGCCATGCCGTTGAGGATGGATCCCATGGCGTGCTCGCGGATACCGAAGTGCAGGTTGCGGCCGTGGGGCTCAGCGGACCAGGTGTCGGTGGAGATCTGCTTCGGACCGAAGGACGGGGAGCCCTTGATCACGGTGTTGTTGGAGCCGGCGAGGTCGGCGGAGCCGCCCCACAACTCGGGCATGAGCCCGCCGAGAGCCTGCAGGGCAGCCTCCGAGGCCTTTCGCGTGGCGACGCCCTTCTCATCGGCGTCCCAGGTCGGCATGGCCGCGGCCAGACCCTCCGGCAGCTCGCGGGCGGTGGCGCGGTCGAAGAGCTGCTTCGCCTCCGGGTTCGCGGCGGCCCAGGCGTCGAACTTCTTCTGCCACTCCGCGTGCTTCTCAGCGCCACGTTCCCCCAGTTTGCGGGTGTGGGCGAGCACCTCGTCGTCGATGTGGAAGTTGACGGCCGGGTCGAAGCCGAGGATCTCCTTGGTTGCGGCGACCTCCTCGGCACCCAGGGCGGCGCCGTGGGAGGCGCCGGTGTTCTGGGCGTTGGGCGCCGGGTGGGCGATGACGGTACGCACGCGGATGAAGGTCGGACGCCCGGTCTCGGCCTTGGCTGCGACGACGGCGGCTTCGATGGCCGCGACGTCCTCGCCGCCCTCGACCTCGATGGTCTGCCAGCCGTAGGCGGCGTAGCGGGCGACGACGTCCTCGGTGAAGGCGATCTGGGTGTCGTCCTCGATGGAGATGCGGTTGTCATCCCAGAAGACGATGAGGTTGCCCAGCTGCTGGGTCCCTGCCAGCGACGACGCCTCGGAGGTCACGCCCTCCTGCAGGTCACCGTCGGAGGCGATCACGTAGATGAAGTGGTCGAAGGGGGACTCGCCGGCGGGAGTCTCCGGGTCGAAGAGACCGCGCTCGCGGCGTGCCGCCATGGCCATGCCCACTGCGGAGGCCAGACCCTGGCCCAGCGGACCGGTGGTCATCTCGACGCCACGGGTGTGGTGGACCTCCGGGTGACCCGGGGTCAGGGAGTCCCAGGAGCGCAGCGCCTTGAGATCATCCATCTCGAGGCCGAAGCCACCGAGGTAGAGCTGGATGTACTGGGTGAGTGACGTGTGGCCGCACGACAGGATGAAGCGGTCGCGGCCGACCCAGCCGGTGTCGTTGGGATCATGGTCCAGGACACGCTGATACAGGGTGTAGGCCAGGGGAGCCAGGGACATCGCGGTACCCGGGTGGCCCGAGCCGACGTTCTGGACAGCATCAGCGGCCAGGACACGGACGGTGTCTACGGCACGGGTGTCGGTGTCCGTCCAGTCGGAGGGGTAGCGGCGTTCCGTCAGGGCCTGCAGGTCGGGCGACAGGGTCACGATGGGGATCCTCACTTCAAGTTGATCGTCAAGGAGTTCTGGTGGCGTAGGACCCGGTGCACGCGCACCGGGGACCAGATCCCTCTCCACCTTAGTGACTTCTTTGAACTCCTTGGGTCCCGGCCCAGGAAGTTGCAGCCACCGGGTGGTGGATTGTCGGGCGGGCACGGGCGGACGGTAGGATGGGAGGGCTGGATTTTTCGGGGCAGGGAACTTTCCCGTCACCGAATCCGACCAGTCCTGGTAGACGCGACAACAATCGCGCGCCACATGTCTTTTCACACACCTGCCGTTGGAGGAACTTTCCCTTGGAGACAATCAAGGCCTATATTGCGCTGACGAAGCCGAGGGTCATTGAGCTGCTCCTCGTAGCAACGATTCCTGCGATGCTGCAGGCCGATCGCGGCGAGAACAACATCGTCCTGATCCTGCTCACCCTGGTGGGCGGCTGGATGGGGGCGGCCGCCGCGAACACCTTCAACATGGTCGCCGACTCGGACATCGACCAGAAGATGGGCCGCACCCGTGCCAGGCCGCTGGTCCGTCACACCGTGTCCAACCGCAACGCCAGCATCTTCGCGTGGGCGCTGCTCCTCTTCTCGGTGCTGTGGCTGGGTCTGCTGGCCGACTCCTGGCTCGCCGCGTTCTTCATCGTGTTGACGAACTGGTTCTACGTCTACGTCTACACCAAGTGGTTGAAGCGTCGGACCTGGCAGAACGTGATCTGGGGCGGTGCCGCAGGCTGTATGCCGGTGATGGTCGGCTGGGCCGTGATCACCGACAACCTGCCGGAGGGCGTGCCGGCCCAGTGGTGGCAGGCGATCGTCCTGTTCATGATCATCTTCTTCTGGACCCCGCCGCACACCTGGGCCCTGGCCATGAAGTACCGCGACGACTACGAGAAGGCCGGCGTGCCGATGCTCCCGGTCGTGCGCGAGCCCGTCCATGTCACCAGGCAGATCGTCTGGTACACGTGGGCCACCGTCATCACCACCCTGTTCCTCGTCCCGGCCGCCTCGTGGATCTACCTGGCGGGCGCACTGCTGGGTGGCGTCTACTTCCTCATCATGGCGATCAAGCTGCACAGTGACGTCAAGAAGGGCCATCAGGTCAAGCCGCTGAAGTTGTTCATCCTCTCGAACAACTACCTGGCGCTGGTGTTCGTCGCCCTGTCGGTGGACGCCGTCCTCGGTTGGGAGACCATCGGCTCCATGCTGGGCTGGACCACCACGTTCTTCTAGTCCTCTGCTCCACACAGAATCAACCCCACCGGCGTCCTCGCCGGTGGGGTTGATTCTGTTTCCCGCCTGTATCCCGCGTCCTCCCGGGTCAGTCCTGCACGTGGAGGACGATCGAGCCGGTGGTTCTGCGTGCCTGGAGGTCACGGTGAGCCTGGGCGGCGTCGGAAAGGTCATAGGACCCGGAGATCCGGAACCGGAGGGTGCCGTCGACGACCGCCTGCGTCACCGCCTGCGCCCGCATGCGGAACTCGCCCTCGCCGGAGGTCCATGCACCGATGGAGGGACGGGTGAGGAAGATGGAGCCGTGCGTGTTCAGCAGCTGCGGGTCGAAGGGCTCCACGGGGCCGGAGGCGGCACCGAACAGTGCCACTGTGCCTCGGGGGCGGACGGCCTCGAGGGACTCGTGGAAGGTGTCCCTGCCGACGCCGTCGTAGACCACGTCCACGCCCACCCCGCCGTTGCGGCGGCGCACGACCTCGGCGAGGTTGTCGGAGTAGCGGAAGACCTCGGTGGCGCCGGCCTCCCTGGCCAGCTCCGCCTTCTCGTCGGAGGAGACCACGGAGAACACCCGTGCGCCCTTCGCCGCGGCCATCTGGGTGACCAGCAGCCCGACGCCGCCTGCACCGGCGGTGATGAGGCAGGAGTCACCCTCCTTGAGGTCGTACACCCCGTTGGTGAGGTAGTGGGCGGTGATGCCCTGCAGCAGCATGGAGGCCGCGACCTCCGGTGCGACGCCCTCCGGGACGGCGACCAGCCGATCGCGGGGGACACAGACCTGCTCGGCGTAGGAGCCGAAGGCGTCGCTCCAGGCGACGACGGTGCCCGCGGCGATCTCACCCCGCGGGTCGTGTGCCACCCGGCCCGTACCCTCCAGGCCCGGTACGAAGGGGAGGGGGGCGTGGTAGACGCCCTCGCGGTAGTAGGTGTCGATGAAATTGACGCCGGCCACGAGGACGTCGACAAGCACTTCGTCGTCGTCCGGGACCGGCGCCTCGATGTCGCGCAGGACGAGGACCTCAGGTCCTCCGGTTTCGGTGATCTGGATTGCCTTCATGGCATCCAGGCTAGCTACCGCACTGCGTTCGCGTCACTCTTTGAGGACGACGGCCGGGAGTCCACCCGGCGCAGACCGTGTGCGTAGAGGAACGCGGAGAAGGCGACCACGACCGAGGACATGGCGATGTGGACCGGGATGGTCCAGCGCGGGATGCCCAGGTAGAACTGGATCAGGCCGATCGCCCACTGGACGAGGATCATCGCGACCAGCACATAAGCGGTCTGCAGCGCGGCCCTGGGGGCCTTGCGGCGGCGCAGCAGCCAGGTCAGCAGCAGGGTCGTGGCGAGGTAGATGTACATCATCGCGGCATGGACGTAGGCCATGAGCCTGATGTCCACGTCGAGGCGGCCGTCCATGCCCACGCCTGCGTCACCGGAGTGGACGCCGGCACCCGTCACCATGGTGCCGGTGATGAGCACCAGCGAGAGCGCGACGGCACCGATGAGCGACAGCGTGCGGATGGACTGCGGGAACATGCGCACCGGCTGGCCCCCGTCCGGTTCGGCCAGGCGCATGTACAGCAGAGCTGCGATCCAGACGAGGACCATCGACGGCAGGAAGTGCACGGCGACCGCCCACCACTGGAGGTTCAGGAGCACGGAGACGCCACCGATGACGGCCTGCAGGATGATTCCCAGGCCGGAGATCACCGAGTAGACGATGATCTCCCGGCGACGGCCCGCCCGCAGCACCGCGACGAAGACCGCGATGGCGATCGCGGCGAGCACGAAGGTGAGCAGGCGGTTGCCGAATTCGATGGCCTGGTGGATCGCGGGGGCCGCACCCGCGACGGGTACCAGGGAGCCCTCGTGGCAGTTCGGCCAGGAGTCGCAGCCCAGACCGGAGCCGGTCACCCGCACGATGGAACCGGTGACGGTGATGCCACCTTGTGCGAGTAACAGGATGAAGGCCAGGATGCGCTGGACCTTCAGGGAAGGTCCGCGGGAGGTCCGTTGGTTGTCAGTGGCGGTCACGATGTCAGTCACGGCGCCCATCCTATCTGTGTGTTCCGGCAGGTCCGGAGAATTCCGGTGTGTCGGGTGTGTGGGGAATGTCTACGCCTCGAAGCGGAACCATCGGACCGCCGCAGCCGACGCGACGGTCGCCCAGGCGAGCAGCACGAGGCCCTCCAGCCAGGGGACGGCGCCGTCGAAGGCGAGCGTGAGACCCGAGGCCAGCGCCACCGAGGGGATCGCGGTGTACCAGCCGGCGGCGCCCAGCCCCTGCGACCAGAGCACCCAGCCGAGGACTCCCACGAGAACAACCCAGATCAGGTTGGCCAGGGCGAGCACCAGCTCGGAACTCAGCGTGCCACCCATGAGAAGACCGAGCGCGGTGAAGGCGGCGACGCCGACGAAGAGCACCACCACGCCCAAGAGCACGCCGAGGGGCTCCGCCCGCCAGCCGAGCAGGAGCGCGGACACGCCCAGGAGGAGCGTCTGCAGGCCGGCCATGACGGCGACGGCGATGACCTTGCCCGAGATGATCGTGGAGGCGGGGACTCCGGAGGCGCCGGTACGCTTGAGTGCCCCGTACCTCCGGTCGAAGGCCAGGGCGATGGCCTGACCCGTGAAACCGGAACTGGTGGTCGCGATCGCCAGGACCATGGGGAGGGTCTCCTGGATGGTGGTGTCCTCGCCGAGCAGCGGCAGCCGGGCGGTGATCAGGAGCATCGCCAGCGGGATGATCACGCTGAGCAGCTGCTGTTCGCCGTGGCGGAGGAACAGGACCGTCTCCATCCGGCCCTGGGCGGCGACCATGCGTAGGGTCGATGCGCGCTTCGGGGCAGGGGTGAAGGTGCCGGGGGTGAAACGGGTGGTGGTGACGGTGTCGTTCATGTCAGCTCCTCAGGCTCCGTCCGGTGATGTCCAGGAAGACCTCTTCCAGGTTGCGGTGGTCGACGTCGAGGCGACGGACGAGGACGTCCTGGTCGGCCGCGGCACCGGCGAGCGCGGCGACGAGCACCGGGGTGGCGGGGGTGGGGATGCAGTAGTGGAGGGGGCGGATCGCCTCAATGCCCGGGGCATCGGGGCACAGGTCGGTCAGGCGGCTTCCGGCCAGCTCGAGGTCGAGGGGACTGTCGGTCTCGAAGGTCACCCGGGCGGTGGTCTCGCCGGTGGCGGTGAGTTCTGCCGGGGTGCCCTGAGCCACGACCGAGCCCTTGTCCATGATGACGATGTGGTCTGCCAGCGCCTCCGCCTCGTCCATGAGATGGGTGGTGAGGATGACGGTGACTCCGTCGGTGCGCAGGGCGTCGATGAGCTCCCACACCGCGAGACGGGACTGGGCGTCCAGGCCCGCGGTCGGCTCGTCCAGGAATATGAGCTCGGGGCGGCCGATGATGGCCAGTGCGAGCGAGAGCCGCTGCTGTTGCCCTCCGGACAGCCGGCGCCAGGTGGTGTTGCGGACCCCGTCGAGGCCGAGGACGTCGATGAGCCACTCGGGATCGTGGGGGTTGTCGTTGTAGGCGGCCGCGAGGCGGAGCATCTCGGCGACGCGGATTCCGGAGTAGGAGCCGCCGCCCTGCAGCATGATGCCGATGCGGCGCCGGACCTCATCCGGTCGGGTGACCGGGTCGAGACCCAGGACCCGGATCTCCCCGGAGGTGGGGCGGAGGAAACCCTCGCACATTTCGATGGTGGTGGTCTTACCTGCACCGTTCGGGCCGAGCAGAGCGAACACCTCCCCTCGCCGTGCGGTCAACGAGAGCCCGTTGACGGCGGTCGTGGCACCGAAGGTCTTGACCACTGACTCAAGTTTCAGAGCCGGTCCGACCTCCCGGCCGGGCGCTCCATCGAAAGTTGCAGACACGGTTAATCAGTGTAGGCCACGGATGGTGCCACGCTGCATCAGCCACCAGCCGAGCCCCACGACGACGGCGAAGGCGAGCGCCGCCCCGAGATAGATGGCCCCGACCGTGGACGGTGGGAGTGCCAGGCCGCGGGGCAGGACGGTGAAGGAGAAGAACGTGGAGTAGGCGACCACCGCGACACGGAACAGGAAGCGGTTCGCCCACGCGGCCAGCGGGAGGATCGCCCACAGCATGTACCAGGGGTGGACGACCGGGAAGAGGATGACCAGCACGAAGGTGGCCACGCCGAGCCCGCCGATGGGGTGGATTGTGCCGCGGAAGGTGGCGAAGAGCATGCGCACCAGGAAACCGGCGGCAATGAGCACTCCGACCGCGCGGGTGATCATCAGCATGGTGTCGGTGTGGTCGCCCAGGCCGAGCAGCATGCCGATGAAGCCGGCGACGACGCCGATGTCGGTGGTCATCGACAGCCAGCTGCGTATCGACGCCGCCCCACCCTGCCCCGTCACCCAGCCGAGACCGATGCCGCTGGCTGCGGTGACCGCCGCGATGGTGGCGAGGAGCAGCAGCACCTGCACGGCCACTGCAATGACGATGGAGACGACCGGCCCGCGGCCGACCCGCACGAGATGGCGGGCGAGATTCATGCCGACGAATCCCAGGGCGAGAAAGCCGGTGACCTTCACCATCCCGGCACACCCGATGAGGGCCGCGGATGCGACGATCAGCCCTGCCGCGGCCGGGAGGTCCACGGGTTGGCCGTTGCGCCCACCGAGCTTGTCGACGCCACGCAGGCCCAGCTCCATTCCCACCAGCATCAGACCGAGCAGGACGGATTCGTTGTGGATGCCGCCGACCAGGTGGAGGATCGTCAACGGGTTGAGCATGCCCAGCCAGAGGGCGGTCACGGGGTTCACCCGGCACCGGCGGGCGAGTCGACTGATGGCCCAGCCTGCGGCCATGAGCCCGAGCAGGGAGATGAGCCGGTGTCCGACGACTCCGAGTGTGATCGAGTCGGCGGTGATGCGGCTGACCATCGACGCCAGGCTGAGCGCCACCGGGCCGTAGGGGGAGGGGGAGTGGGACCAGATGAAAGGCACCGACCGGGCCAGTGGATCCTCCGGCCCCAGCAGATCCACCGGCCCGGCCGCGTAGGGGTCCATTCCGTGGGCCACGATCGAACCCTGGGCCAGGTAGGAGTAGATGTCCTGGGTGAAGAGCGGGGCGGTGAACAGGATGGGCAGGACCCAGGCGGCGAAGGTGCGGGTGATCACCGAGGAGGTCACGGTGGCGCGGTCACCGCCCGGACTGCGGTAGGGCGCACCGACGAACGGCGCCATGAGCACCCACGCCATCACCAGCAGGCCGACGCCGACGAGCACCATGATCGAGGACGTCTGCAGCATCCGGGACATGAAGGTCCCGCCGGGGTAGGAGGAGTAGGGGTTACCCACCACGGGCAGCGCGCCGGCGCCCAGGGCGCCGAGGCCGATGAGCAGGGAGCCGATGGTGCCGATCCACCGCAGCAGCTGGAAGCGGTTGAGCTCCCGGATGGGCAGTCGGCCGGAACGCGGATGCTCGCCCGAGCCCGGATCGACGTGGAGCAGCGCGGACCGGGAGCCCGGGTACCCCAACCTCGGCAGGCTGGAGGTCAGGGCGGGCAGGATCGCCGGTCGTCTTCTTGGCACAGCGTCATCCTAGTCAGCGGGTCCGTGAGCGGTCCGACACGCCACGGGATCGAAAGGTTGGACAGGGGGAATGAATTAGGGAACACTAGTGTTGTCGAATGATAAGGCCGCCTGACAGTCGTCTGGCGGAACCGACGACTTTCAACAGGAACAGAAGACATGGCAGGGAGGTGAAGACAGTGTCCGAGAAGTCCGTTCCGGAAACCCGTTCGGTGGATGGGGACACCCGTCGTCACATCATGCTCATGCTTCTCAAACACGGGCCGTCCACCGCCTCCGACCTCGCTGCACACCTCGACATGTCCGCCGCCGGCGTCCGCCGGCATCTGGACATCCTGGTGTCGGAGGGGCTGGGGGAGACTGTCGACCGTCGCCCCCGGTCTGCCACCGCTGCCCGCGGTCGGCCGGCCAAGGCTTTCCGGCTGACCGCCCGGGGGCGTTCCCACTTCGGGCATTCCTACGATCAGCTGGCCGCGGACGCTTTAGGTGCCATCCGGGAGCTGGGGGGTGAAGAGGCGGTCCGTAAGCTGGCACACAAGCGCATTAAGCGCATCGTCGACGGGGTGACCCCGGCGGGCGAGGACGAGGAGTCCATCCAGCGCACAGCAGGTGAGCTGGCGGACGCCTTCGACCGACACGGGTACGCCACAACGGTGACCCGGGCGGGCGCAGGAATCCAGATCTGTCAGCACCACTGCCCGGTGGCCCACGTGGCCGCCGAGCACCCGGAACTGTGTGTGGCCGAGCATGAGATCATCTCCAGTCTGGTCGGCCTCCACGTCCAGCCGTTGGCCACCATCACCGGTGGCCACGGCATCTGCACGACAAACATCCCATTGACACCCATTGAGAATCTTCCAGAGGAAAGGAGCGGATCATGACCCAGGCAACGCAGAACCCAGGTTCAACCAAGCCCGAGTCCCCGATGAGCGATGACCAGATCATCGACTCGATCGGTCCGTACAACTACGGCTGGCACGACTCCGACGAAGCCGGTTCGTCCGCACGACGTGGTCTGAACGAGGAGGTCGTCCGCGACATCTCCGCAAAGAAGGACGAGCCCGAGTGGATGCTCGAGGAGCGCCTGAAGGCGCTGAGGATCTTCGGCAAGAAGCCCATGCCCACCTGGGGCGCTGATCTGTCGGGCATCAACTTCGACACGATCAAGTACTTCGTCCGCTCCACCGAGGGCCAGGCACAGTCCTGGGAGGATCTCCCCGAGGACATCAAGAACACCTACGACCGCCTGGGCATCCCGGAGGCCGAGAAGCAGCGTCTGGTCGCCGGTGTCGCCGCACAGTACGAGTCCGAGGTCGTCTACCACCAGATCCGTGAGGACCTGGAGCAGCAGGGCGTCATCTTCCTCGACACCGACACCGCCCTCAAGGAGCAGCCGGAGCTGTTCAGGGAGTATTTCGGCACGATCATCCCGGCCGGCGACAACAAGTTCTCCGCTCTCAACGCCGCTGTGTGGTCCGGTGGATCCTTCATCTACGTCCCGCCGGGTGTCCACGTGGACATCCCGCTGCAGGCCTACTTCCGCATCAACACGGAGAACATGGGCCAGTTCGAGCGCACGCTGATCATCGTCGACGAGGGCGCCTACGTCCACTACGTCGAGGGCTGTACCGCGCCGATCTACAAGTCCGACTCCCTGCACTCCGCAGTGGTCGAGATCATCGTGAAGAAGGGCGGCCGCTGCCGCTACACCACCATCCAGAACTGGTCGAACAACGTCTACAACCTGGTGACCAAGCGCGCCAAGGCTGAAGAGGGCGCGACCATGGAGTGGGTCGACGGCAACATCGGCTCCAAGGTGACCATGAAGTACCCGGCCGTGTGGATGACCGGACCGTACGCCAAGGGTGAGGTCCTCTCCGTGGCTTTCGCCGGCGAGGGCCAGTTCCAGGACACCGGCGCGAAGATGACGCACATGGCGCCGTACACCTCCTCGAACATCGTCTCCAAGTCCGTCGCACGTGGTGGCGGCCGTGCCGCCTACCGCGGCCTGGTGCAGATCAACGCCAACGCGCACCACTCGTACTCCAACGTGGAGTGCGACGCACTGCTGGTGGACAACATCTCCCGCTCGGACACGTACCCGTACAACGACATCCGCAACGACCACGTCACCCTCGGCCACGAGGCGACCGTCTCCAAGGTGTCGGAGGAGCAGCTCTTCTACCTGATGTCCCGTGGGCTGAAGGAAGAGGAGGCCATGGCGATGATCGTCCGTGGCTTCGTCGAGCCGATCGCCAAGGAGCTGCCGATGGAATACGCACTCGAGCTGAACCGACTGATTGAACTGCAGATGGAAGGGTCGGTGGGCTAACCGATGACCACAGCTACAACTGGACAGACCTCCGTAGACGCCGCAACCCCGCACAACACCAAGGGTGACGTCTTCTCCTCCTTCAACGTGGAGGACTTCCCGGTTCCGGCCGGGCGGGACGAGGAATGGCGCTTCATCTCCCTGCGCCGCATCCGTGGCCTGCACAACGGCAAGTTCGATGCGGCCGTCGAGCAGGATGTGCGTGTTGACGTCCCCGCGTCCGCCGCAGCTGCCGTCACCGTCGAAACGGTCGCCAAGGGCGACGAGCGACTCGGCCGCGCCGGCGCGCCGACCGACCGCGTCGCCGCACAGGCCTGGACCTCGATGACCGAGGCGACCTACGTCGGCGTCGCGAAGAACGCGGCGCTCGCCGAGCCGATCACCGTGACCGTCACCGGCCGCGGCGAAGGCGTCACCTCCTTCGGCGCCACCGTCATCGACCTCGCCGACGGTGCCGAGGCGACCGTCTACGTCCGTTACACCGGGACCGGCACACACGCCGACAACCTGGAGTTCGTCGTCGGAGACAACGCACGCCTGACCGTCATCGTTGACGCCGCCTGGGACCGGGGTGCGGTCCACCTCTCGGGCCAGCACGCACTGCTGGGCCGCGACGCCACTCTGCGCTACAACGCCGCGACCTTCGGCGGCGACATCGTCCGCCTGGTTCCGCGAGTGAAGTTCAGCGCCCCCGGCGGCGACGCCGAGCTACTCGGCGTGTACTTCGCCGACGACGGCCAGTACTTCGAGAACCGTCTTCTCGTGGATCACGCCATGCCGAACTGCCGTTCCAACGTCATGTACAAGGGTGCTCTGCAGGCCGATCCCGGGTCCGATCTGCCCGAGGCACACACCACCTGGGTCGGCGACGTACTCATCCGGGCCAACGCGCAGGGAACCGACACCTACGAGGTCAACCGGAACCTGCTGCTCACCGAGGGGGCACGCGCCGACGCGATCCCGAACCTGGAGATCCAGACCGGCGAGATCGCCGGTGCCGGCCACGCCGCCACCGTCGGCCGCTTCGACGATGATCAGGTGTTCTATCTGATGGCCCGCGGCATCCCCGAGGCCGAGGCGCGTCGCCTGATCATCCGTGGGTTCTTCTCCGAGGTCATCAACCGCATCCCGGTTGAGTCGATCCGTGAGGAACTGGAGCAGCGCGTCACTGACGAGCTCGAATCCGTCCACGCTTAGAACCCCCTAAAGAACCCACTTCTTCTAGACCCGAAAGAGACGTGTACATGTCCACCCTGGAAATCAAGAACCTTCACGCACAGGTGCTGCCGACGGACGGCACCGGAGAGCCGAAGGAGATCCTCAAGGGCGTCAACCTGACCATCAGGTCCGGTGAGACCCACGCCATCATGGGCCCCAACGGTTCCGGCAAGTCCACCCTGGCCTACACCATCGCCGGCCACCCCAAGTACGAGGTGACCGAGGGCGAGGTCCTGCTGGACGGCGTCAACGTCCTCGACCTCGAGGTCGACGAGCGCGCCCGCGCCGGCCTCTTCCTGGCCATGCAGTACCCGACCGAGATCCCCGGCGTGTCCTCCTCCAACTTCATGCGCTCCGCCGTCACCGCCGTCCGCGGCCAGGCGCCGAAGCTGCGCGAGTGGGTCAAGGAGCTCAACGCCGCCCGCGAGAACCTGCAGATCGACCGCTCCTTCGGCGAGCGCTCCGTCAACGAGGGCTTCTCCGGTGGCGAGAAGAAGCGCCACGAGGTCCTGCAGCTCGACCTGCTCAAGCCGAAGTTCGCCGTGCTCGACGAGACCGATTCCGGCCTCGACGTCGACGCGCTGCGCATCGTCTCGGAGGGCATCAACCGCTACCAGGATGAGACCGAGGGTGGCGTCCTGCTGATCACCCACTACAAGCGCATCCTCAACTACGTCCAGCCGGACTTCGTCCACGTGTTCGCCGACGGCCGCATCGTCACCACCGGTGGCGCCGAGCTCGCCGACCAGCTCGAGGCCGACGGCTACGACCAGTTCCTGTGATGAACGGGTACACCGTGGAGGGTGGCGGCCTGGACGTCGGGAAGATCCGGGCCGAGTTCCCGATCCTCTCGCGCACGGTGCGCGACGACCAGCCGCTGGTATACCTGGATTCCGGTGCCACCTCGCAGCGACCGCTGCGGGTGTGGAAGGCGGAGGAGGAGTTCGTGCTGAACACCTTCGCCCCCGTCCACCGGGGTGCCTACCAGCTGGCTGAGGAGGCGACCGACGCCTACGAGAACGCACGCGAGAAGATCGCGGCTTTCGTCGGGGCGCAGGGACACGAGATCGCGTTCGTGAAGAACGCCACCGAGGGTCTCAACCTGGTCGCCTACGTGCTGGGCGATGACCGAGCCGGTGATCTGCAGGTGAAGGAGGGCGACACCGTCGTCATCACCGAGCTGGAGCACCACGCGAACCTCGTTCCCTGGCAGGAGCTGTGCCGCCGCACCGGCGCCACCCTCAGGTGGTACTCGGTGACCCCGGACGGTCGCATCGACCTGGATTCCCTGGAACTCGACGATTCCGTCAAGGTCGTGGCCTTCACCCACCAGTCCAACGTGACCGGTGCGGTCAGCGACGTGGCGGAAATCGTCCGCCGGGCGAAGGCCGTCGGCGCCCTCACGGTGCTTGACGCCTGCCAGTCCGTGCCGCACATGCCGGTCGATTTCCACGAGCTGGACGTCGACTTCGCGGCCTTCTCCGGCCACAAGATGTGCGGTCCCTCCGGTGTCGGCGTGGTCTACGCCAAGGCGCCGCTCCTGGATCAACTGCCGCCTTTCCTCACCGGTGGTTCGATGATCGAGGTCGTGCGGATGGAGGAGTCCACCTATGCTCCCGCCCCGCAGCGTTTCGAGGCCGGCACCCAGATGACCAGCCAGGTCGTGGCGCTCGGTGCGGCAGTGGAGTTCCTCACCGAGATCGGCATGGCCAACATCCACGCCCACGAGCATGACCTCACCGTCTATGCGCTGGAGCGCATGCAGACCGTCGAGGGGCTGACGATCGTCGGCCCCAAGACCCCGGAGGACCGCGGTGCGGCCATCGCCTTCAACATCGAGGGTGTGCACCCGCACGACCTGGGACAGGTCCTGGACAGTCAGGGCGTGTGCATCCGTGTCGGCCACCACTGTGCGTGGCCCGCCCACCGTTGCCTGCACGCCCAGTCGACGGCCCGGGCGAGTTTCTACCTGTACAACACGCGTGCGGAGGTCGACGCCCTCGTCGACGCGATCAACCACGCCCGAGCATTCTTCGGGGTGAACTGATGAATCTGGAGTCCATGTACCAGGAAGTGATCCTGGACCACTACAAACATCCCCAGCACGCGGGTCTGCGCGACCCGTACGAGGCTGAGGTCCACCACGTGAACCCGTCCTGCGGCGACGAGCTCACGCTCCGTGTGCGGCTGTCCGAGGACGGCACGCATGTCGACGACGTGTCCTACCACGCCGAGGGCTGCTCCATCTCGCAGGCCTCGACGTCGGTCATGGCCGAGGAGATCATCGGTCAGCCGCTGGACGGCGCAATGGCAAAGCTCGCCGGGTTCGAGAAGATGATCACCTCGCGCGGCGCTGAGCAGGGCGACGAGGACCTCATCGGTGACGGCATCGCCTTCGCCGGTGTGTCCAAGTATCCTGCGCGCGTAAAGTGCGCGCTGCTGGGTTGGAAGGCCTTCCAGGCCGCCGCCGCCGACGCTCTCAACGAAAGGGAGAAGAAATGACCGAGAACAACCCGACGGACAACGTCCAGCGCCAGCGACCCGAGAATCAGACTCCCGAAAGGGAGGCACTCGCCTTCGATGTCCTGGAGTACATGCACGACGTCATTGACCCGGAGCTGGGTATCAACGTCGTCGACCTGGGACTCGTCTACGACGTCTGGGTGGAGGATCGTGACGGCGAGGACGTGGCCGTGATCAACATGACCCTGACCTCGCCCGCATGCCCGCTCACCGATGTCATCGAGGACCAGACGCAGGCCGCCCTCGTGGGTAACGGCATCGTGGACAAGATGGACCTCGAGTGGGTCTGGCTCCCGCCGTGGGGCCACCACATGATCACCGAGGACGGTCGCGAGCAGCTCCGCGCACTCGGCTTCGCCGTCTAGTCGGTGGAGGCTGCCCTGAGGCAGGAGAAGTAGAAGGCCGCGTTCGCTGGAGTCACAGCGAACGCGGTCGGCTCTTTTGTGAACATCGCGCCGACGACGCCCGCGTCCGGGTCGCCGAGGGAGCGGGCGACCCCGAGCTCATCCCAGCAGCCGACGACCATCGTCTCCGTCGTGCGGGTGGCCCCGGCGGACTCGCCGGCCCGGATCGCCTGGTCCGAGAACCCGGCGAGGAGGGCGAAAGCCGCGACAGCCAGGCCCAGAAGCAGCGGTCCACCGCTGCAACCGGAGGCCTGCTTCCGGCGTGCCGGTGGCGTCTCCGGCAGCGTCGGGGACGGCACACTGGTCCGCGGGCCGGGGTGGGAGATGGTCCGCGGGCGGGAGGGGTGCAGGGGGCGTGCACGTACCTCCTCCAGGGCGCGGGCGGGTAGCCCGTGGGCGATGAGGGCGTCGCGGAGCTGCTTGTCGGTGGGCTGGGCGTCGAAACGCAGCACCAGCGAGCCGTTCTGGAACTGGCCCGCGCGGTACTCGACGATGTAGTCGCGGCTGAGGCCGCCGGAACTGTCGGGCTGTGCGCTCATGGTTCCCAGGGTATGGGTGTTCAGCCGGGAGGGTGCCGGAAACGGCGCTCTTTAGGTATATGGGCCGTGGTTGATACACTGACCCGTTGTGATTGTCACCAATGACCTCGAAGTCCGCGTAGGCGCCCGCACCCTGCTCTCTGCGCCCGGGCCGCTGCTGCGTGTCCAACCCGGCGACCGTATCGGACTTGTGGGCCGCAACGGTGCCGGCAAGACCACCACCATGCGGATCCTGGCGGGGGAGACCAAGCCCTACGGTGGCACCGTGACCAACTCCGGCGACGTCGGTTATCTCCCGCAGGACTCCCGCGAGGGCAACATCGACCAGACGGCACTGGACCGCGTGCTCTCGGCCCGTGGGCTCGACCAGATCCGCAGCTCCATGGAACGTCAGCAGGAGATCATGGAGACGACCACGGACGCCGCCAAGATGGACGCGGCGATCGGCAAATACTCCCGTTTCGAGGAGCGCTATGCGTCCCTCGGCGGTTACGAGGCCGATTCCGAGGCCGCCCAGATCTGCGACAACCTCGGCCTGCCCGCCCGCATCCTGGACCAGCCGCTGCACACGCTCTCCGGTGGTCAGCGCCGCCGCGTGGAACTCGCCCAGATCCTCTTCGCCGCGACCAACGGCTCCGGCAAGTCGAAGACCACGCTGCTTCTCGACGAGCCGACCAACCACCTCGACGCCGACTCCATCGAGTGGCTCCGGGGTTTCCTGGCCAAGCATGAGGGCGGGCTGGTCATGATCTCGCACGACGTCGAGCTGCTCGGCGCCGTCTGCAACAAGGTCTGGTTCCTCGATGCCGTGCGTGCGGAGGCCGACGTCTACAACATGGGCTTCGCCAAGTACAAGGACGCCCGCGCCCTCGACGAGGCCCGGCGTCGCCGCGAGCGCGCCAACGCCGAGAAGAAGGCCTCCGCCCTGCACAAGCAGGCCGCGAAGCTCGGAGCCAAGGCCACCAAGGCGGCCGCCGCCAAGCAGATGCTCGCCCGCGCTGACCGCATGATCGGTCAGCTCGATGACATCCGTGTCTCCGACCGTGTCGCGGCCATCTCCTTCCCGGAGCCTGCACCCTGCGGCAAGACCCCGCTGTTCGCCAAGGGTCTGACCAAGATGTACGGCTCACTCGAGGTCTTCGCGGGCGTCGACCTGGCCATCGACAAGGGCAGCCGCGTCGTGGTCCTCGGTTTCAACGGCGCCGGTAAGACGACGCTGCTCAAGCTGCTCGCCGGTGTGGAACGTACCGACGGCGAGGGTGGAATCGTCAGCGGCCACGGACTGAAGATCGGCTACTTCGCGCAGGAACACGACACGATCGACCCGGCCAAGTCCGTGTGGCAGAACACCATCGAGGCCTGCCCGGAGGCGGGGGAGCAGGACCTGAGGGGTCTGCTCGGCTCCTTCATGTTCTCCGGCGACCAGCTCGACCAGCCCGCGGGCACCCTGTCCGGTGGTGAGAAGACCCGTCTCGCGCTTGCCGCGCTGGTGTCCTCCCGCGCCAACGTGCTGCTTCTCGACGAGCCCACCAACAACCTCGACCCCCAGTCCCGCGAGCAGGTCCTCGACGCCCTGCGCACCTACACCGGCGCCGTCGTCCTGGTCACCCACGACCCGGGTGCCGTCAAGGCCCTGGAGCCGGATCGCGTCATCGTGCTTCCCGACGGCGACGAGGACCTCTGGTCCGACGCCTACATGGAGATCGTCGAACTGGCGTAACCGTCAGCACCGTCAGCGCGCATAGCGCGTGGCGAAGTTGCGCAGAATCGCGTCATCCACGGTGAGATCCACGCCCCGGGTCGTGGCGAGGATGGCGTCGAGCTCCGCCGGATCGTGGTAGCCGGCGTTGGCGTAGATGCGCAGACGGTGCTCGAATGCTTCCGGAGCCAGTTCCGGGTGGAACTGGGTCGCGTAGACGTTCTCCTGCACCCGGAACATCTGGACGGGGCAGTTCTCGCCGGTGACCAGTACCTCGGCGACGTCGGGAAGCACGGTGATGGCCTCTTTGTGGCCGACCATCGTCGAGAAGCGCTCGGGAACTCCCTCCAGGAGAGGGTCCCGCGCACCGCGACCGGTGACGGAGACGCCGATGACGCGGGGTGTCTCGCCGTAGGTGCCGTCAATGACCGCACCGATGGCGGTGCCGACCGTGCCCACTCCGTAGCAGGCCCCGAACAGCGGGAAGTCACGCTGCAGGACCTCTTCCATGAGCGCCGCGAGGTCCGCTTCGACGCGGGTCTGCATGGGCGACTTGATCGGGCTGGAGGCGTTGAAGGGGCTGCCTCCGAGCAGGACGCCTGAGTATTCCCGCAGGTCGAGATCGCCCAGAGGGCGGGATTCGAGCCGGATCTGCACGAGCCCGTCGGGGCCGAGCCCCATCTTGGTCCGGAAGCTGACGACCTCGGCTGAGGCAGCCTCAGTCTCCGGGCGGGTGCTCAGCAGGAGGAAGGGCTTGCGCGGGTGGATCAGGGAACCGGACATACCGGGAATTCTAGTCCCGGGGCAGGTCAGCAACCTAGTTCAGCTGCCGCCGGACTAATTTGTCCGCCTCCACGGCGCCGAACACGACGAGGCCCACCACCACCGGCACCGCCCAGCCGAACCAGCCGACGCCCGTGGTGTCGAAGGCCGCCTGCATGAACGGGAGATAGCAGAAGGCGATCTGCAGGACCAGCATGATACCCACGCACATCCACGACACCGGGTTGGTGGTGAACAGCTCCTTCCGCAGGGCGCTGACCCGGGCGAACCGGGCCGTGAACAGGTAGAAGATCTGGCCCACAACCAGTGTGTTCACCGCGATGGTGCGGGAGACCTCCAGGGATGAGCCGTTCATCTGGAGGTACTGGAACACCGCGATGGTGGCGCCGCCGATGAGGGCGGAGACGAAGATGATGCGCAGGACGGCCTCGGAGTCCAGGATCGCATCGGAGGGGTCGCGCGGTCGACGCTTCATGATGCCCGGTTCGGCCGGCTCGAAGGACAACGCCAGGGACAGGGTGATGGCGGTGATGAGGTTGACCCACAACACCTGGAGTGCGGTGATCGGCAGGGTCATGCCCACGAGCATCGCCACGAAGATCACCAGGCCCTGTGCGCCGTTGGTGGGCAGCATGAACACAATCGCCTTGCGCAGGTTGTCGTAGATGGTGCGTCCCATCTTCACCGCTGCGGCGATGGTGGCGAAGTTGTCGTCGGCCAGCACCACGTCGGCGGCGTCCTTGGTGGCCTCGGTTCCCTTGTCTCCCATGGCCACGCCGACGTCGGCCTGCTTGAGGGCGGGGGCGTCGTTCACTCCGTCGCCGGTCATGGCGACGACCTCGCCGTTGGCCTGCAGCGCCCGGACGAGGCGGAGTTTGTGCTCGGGGGAGGTGCGGGCGTAAACGTCGTGGTCACGGACGATCGCCTGCAGCTCAGAGTCCGTGGCAGCCTGAAGCTCCGCACCGGTGATCGCGCGGGCACCGCGCAGGCCGATCTCCTTCGCGATGGCCGAGGCGGTCGAGGCATGATCCCCGGTGATCATCCGGACCCGAATGCCGGCCTCCTGGACGGTGGACACTGCCTCCGGGACCTCGTCCCGGGGCGGGTCGATGATGCCGTAGAGGCCGAGAAAGACGAAGCCGCCGGCATCGACGTCCGTGGTCGCCAGCCCGGTCGACGCCGATCCCTCCCGCCATGCGGCGGCGAGCACACGCATGCCGCGGGCGCCGAGGGACTCGATGTACTCCTCCCAGTACGCCTTGTCGAGGGGTTCGGTGCCCTGCCCCGGCGCGCTCTGGCGATCGCAGCGCTCGAGCAGCCGGTCCGGTGCACCCTTGAGGTGGACGGTCGGGCCTTCGGGCATCTGGTCGAGGGTGGCCATGTACTTGTGCTCGGAGTCGAAGGGCACGGCGGCGATCCGGCGCTCTCTCTTCGCCAACCCCGCCTTCAGCGCGAAGGTGCAGATGCCGCCGTCGGTCGGCTCACCGGTGAGCCGCCACTCGCCGTCCCGCTTCTCGACGCTCGCGTCATTCGCGTACAACGCGACCTCGGCGATCCTCGCCAGATCGGGGTGCTCGGCGAGGTTGACGGGGGCGTCAGCAAGCAGAATCTCGCCGTCGGGGGAGTACCCGGTGCCCGTGACCTCATAAGTGTGTTCGCGGGTGTGGATCGCCCGGACCGTCATCTCATTACGAGTGAGGGTGCCGGTCTTGTCGGTGCAGATGGTGGTGACCGAGCCCAGGGTCTCCACGGAAGCGAGTCTCCGGGTGATGGCGTTGCGGTCGGCCATCTTCTGCACGCCGAGTGCCAGGGTGATCGCCATGACGGCGGGCAGGCCCTCGGGGATCGCGGCGACCGCGAAGCCGATGGCGGACATGAGGACATCACCCCAGCCGGTGTCGTAGATGACCACGGACACGATCACCATGAGGACAGCGAGCAGCACCGCGCCGACGGCCAGGATGGAGGAGAATCGCGTCATCGAGCGGGTCAACGGGGTTTCGACTCTCTCCACTTCCCCGAGCATCGTGGTGATGTGACCGATCTGGGTGTCCGAGCCGGTGGCGGTGACCACACCGAGCCCGGAACCCGCGGCCACCGACGTGCCCGAAAATGCCATGGAGGAGCGGTCCCCCAGGTCAGCGTCCTCGGCGGCGGGTCCGGTGTCCTTGTCCGCGGGCACAGATTCGCCGGTCAGCGCGGACTCCTCGATGCGGAGGCTGGTGGTCTCGAAGAGACGCAGGTCGGCGGGGACCTTGTCGCCGGCCCGGAGCTTCACCACATCACCCGGGACCAGCTCCTCCGATTCGAGGGTGACCCATGTGCCGTCGCGACGGACCTCGGAGGAGGGGGAGAGCATGTCACGGATCGCGGCGAGGGCGTTCGCGGCCTTACCCTCCTGCAGAAAACCGACGAGCGCGTTGATGATCACCACTGCGGCGATGACGATGGTGTCCACCACATGGCCCAGGAGGGCCGTGGTCACGGCCGCGCCGATGAGCACGTAGATCATCGGGTCGCGGAACTGACGCAGCAGCCGCTGGAGGGAGGTCTCCTCCCTGGTCTGGGGCAGGGCGTTGGGTCCGTACCTCTCCAGCGCCGAGGAGGCGGCCTCCCGGCTCAGCCCCTCCGGACGGCTGTCGAGTTCATGGAAGACTTCGCTGACGTCGGTGGAATGCGCTGGGGAGCTCACACAGGAGCATTCTACCCGTGTGAGCCCCGACGCATCAGTTACGAAGTCCGTGCACCGGGGCCGGGATGTAGCCCCCACGGCCGATGAATCCGGCGTTGCCGACCTGGTTGACCGGGATCACCGGGGCGTAGCCGAGGAGCCCACCGAAGTTCACCTCGTCGCCGGGTTTCGTCCCCGGAACCGGGATGACGCGGACGGCGGTCGTCTTGTGGTTCATCACACCGATGGCGGCTTCATCGGCGATCATGCCCGCGATGGTCTCCGCGGTGGTGTCCCCGGGTATGGCGATCATGTCGAAGCCGACGGAACAGATCGCGGTCATGGCCTCCAGCTTGTCCATGGTGATGGACCCGGCGCGGACCGCGTCGATCATGCCCTTGTCCTCGGAGACCGGGATGAAGGAACCGGACAGTCCGCCCACGCGGGAACAGGCCATCATTCCGCCCTTCTTCACGGCGTCGTTGAGCAGTGCGAGGGCGGCGGTGGTCCCGTGGGTGCCCACCTGATCCAGCCCCATGCTCTCGAGGATGTGGGCGACCGAATCACCCTGCTCCGCAGTGGGGGCGAGCGAGAGGTCGACGATGCCGAAGGGGACGCCGAGACGCTCCGCGGCCATGTCGCCGACGAGCTGGCCTGCGCGGGTGATCTTGAAGGCGGCCTTCTTGATCTCCTCTGCCACCTGGTCCAGGGTCGCCGTCTTCTCGAGGGATTCCAGGGCGCGGTTGACCACACCCGGCCCCGAGACGCCCACGGACACGACGCAGTCCGGTTCCTCGACACCGTGGTAGGCACCCGCCATGAAGGGGTTGTCGCCGACGGAGTTGGCGAACACGACCAGCTTCGCGCACGCGATGGCGGAGCGGTCCTTCGTCAGTTCGGCCGCCTCCTTGATGATCCGACCCATCTCAGCTGCGGCGTTCATGTTGATGCCGGCCCGGGAGGTGGCGATGTTGACAGATCCACAGACCAGATCGGTCTCACTCAGCGCTTCGGGGATCGAGCGGATCAGGGCCTTCTCCGAGGTTGTCGCGCCCTTGGCCACGAGGGCGGAGTAGCCGCCGAGGAAGTTGACGCCCACCTCCTTCGCGGCCTTGTCCAGGGCGCGGGCCACGTCAGCGGGGTTCCCCTCCCGCCCGGCGGTGATGAGCGCAATCGGGGTCACCGAGATCCGCTTGTTCACGATCGGGATGCCCAGCTCGGCCTCGATGCCCTCGCACACCTCGACGAGCCGCGCCGCCTGGGTGACCACACGGTCGTAGACAGCCCGGCAGGTCTCCTCCATGGTGGTGCGGGTGCAGTCGAGCAGGGAGATGCCCATGGTGACGGTGCGGATATCGAGGCGGTACTTCTCGATCATCTCGATCGTGTCGAGGATGTCGCGGGAGTTCAGATGGAAGCTCATGGTGTGTTCCCCGTCTAGATTTCGTTGACTGCGGTGAACAGAGCCTCGGACTGGATTCGGATGACCAGGCCCTGCGATTCCTCCACAGGTTCCATGGCCTTCTTGATACGGGTGATGTCATTGACCGACTCATCGAACTCCACCCGGAGAATCATGGTGAAGAAGTTGTCCATGATGGTCTGGGAGACATCGAGGATGTTGATGTCCAGTTCGGCGAGGGCAGTGGTGACGGATGCGATGATTCCGGTGTGATCGACACCGGTGACGGTCATGATGGCAAACATACAACCAATGATAGGGGCCGCTCCCTCCCGAGGCGGTTTCGCCGAAATTTGCCGCAGGTGAGAAGGCGGATCGGTAGACTTGCGGGCATGAACAGCAGAAACCCCAGTGTCGCCAAGGCGCGGACAGAGTTCGCAGATCTGCCCACCACCGCCAGAGTCAGCATCATCGTCGCAGCGGCAGTGGAGGTGACATCAAAGATCGCCGCGTGGGTCGACCTGTACCGCCGTCCGGCCGACAAGGTCCGGGGGCCGAAGTGGGCCTGGGCAGCAGCCCAGCTGATCAATGGCTTCGGCCCGGCCGCGTACTGGAGCTTCGGCCGGAAGTGACCGGCAGAGGAAACCTCACCTATCCCTCCCACCTCCAGTTGGCCACCCTGAAACTGGCGGCCGGACGCAGTCCTGCAGAACTCGGGCTGAACCGGTGGACCATCATCGATCACGCGGACATCCTCGGCCACGGTGAAGAGTGCTTCCGGGAGGCCGGTCGCCGGGTTCTCACCTGGCAGGCACATCGTCGGGCCCGTGTGCGTGCGGAGCGTTTCGGACCGCTGGTTCGGCTTCACATCGGCCCTCTGATGTCCTCGTGTTTCGTGTTGATGGAGGAGCAGACCGCCACCCGCACGGTCCTGGTCTACGGAACGCTTCCCTCCCACGTGGAGCTGGGGGAGGAGGCGTTCATCGTCGAACTCGCCACGGACGGGACCGTCACCGGCCGGGTCGTCGCCTTTTCCCGGCACTCGTGGTGGCTGGCCAAACTCGGTGGCCCCGTCGCCCGCGCCGTCCAGCGTCGGGCCAGCCGTGCCTATGTCGCGGGCATGCGCCCCTGAAACTTTCCGTAGGGTGGGGACATGAGTGACGCACAGAGCAGTAACCCAGGGAAAGTTCTCATCATCGGCGGCCACGGCAAGGTCGCTCAGCTGGTCACCCCACGCCTGATCTCCGCCGGCCTGGACGTGACCTCGCTGATCCGTAACCCGGAACATGCCCCGGATATCGAGGCGCTCGGTTCCACTCCGCTCATCCGTGATCTGACCGGACTGAGCGTCGGGGACTGGGCGGCACTGCTGCAGGATTATGACACCGCGATCTGGACGGCCGGCAACGCAGGCAAGGACGGCGCAACCGCCACGTACAACATCGACCGTGACGGCGCGCTGGCCTGCATCGAGGCGCTGGGTCAGCTGCGGGACGAGCGTGGAGACGCCCCGCGTCTGCTCATGGTGTCCTACCTCGGCTCGCTGGATCACGGCGTGGACCCGGAGGACTCCTTCTATCCTTACGCGGACGCCAAGGAGGCCGTCGACCGCAGACTGCTCGCCTCTGACCTGGAGTATCTCATCCTCGCACCGGGGCGTCTGACGATGGAGCCGGCCGGGGGACTGGCGGTCGTCGATAATGTCCGTCCGGAGTACAGCTCAGTGACAACCTCACGGGAACTGGTGGCGAAGGTGCTGGTGGAGATGGCCACCCGCGAACAGCTCCCGGACCGCCAGGTCCTCGCGTTCGTGGACGCCGAGGGCGGCGCCGGGGCGGGAGAGGCCGCGCTCAGCCGGCTCTGAGCCCCTCAGACGGTCTGGAGCGGCTGCCCGCAGTAGTCCACGAAGTTCTTGAGCAGCCGGTTGCTCCACACGGTGTCGACCGACGGAAGAGACGCGACGATCGCGTGGTAGTCATCCGGAGAGAAATACCCGTAGTCGTAGTAGAAGTCCATGCGGTCCTTCATGGCCTCCGCGTCCATGTCCGCGTGGAACTGGGTCGCCCACACCTGCTCCCCGGAACGGAAGAACTGGACCGGGCAGGATGGTCCGGTAGCCAGGACAGTGATCCCCTTGCCGGGCTTCTCGACGCTCTCCGTATGTCCGGTCAGCGACGTGAACATCTCCGGCATGTCGACGCACAGGGGATCCCGGTGGCCTTCTTCCGTGAGCTCGATGACCGTCCTGCCCGAACCCTCCGCGTAGGTGGGCCCGATCTGGCCGCCATTGATGTGGGTCAGCCAGCTGGCTCCGTAACAGACGAGGAACACGGGGACGCCGACGGCACAGATGCGGGCCAGCTCCGCGTGGACGTGGAGCTGCCACTCGTCCCAGTGACGGTTGGTGATGTTGAGGGAACTTCCGCCGACCATCACCCCGTCATACTCACCGAGGTCGCCGGCGGAGATGTCGACGTCGGAGATGTTGACGTGGGTCAGTTCCTCCGGATCAAGACGGGTGGCCCGGAGGAAATCACGCAGCTCTGCGGCCGCAATCTGGTCGGCCAGTTCACCGGAGCGCAGAGAGACGAGAAGGAAGTTCGACATATGGAGTGAGTGTATACGCTCGACCGTGCGAACCTATGAGCGACGCCGCACGGTTCCCTCCACCAGGTCGAGCACCTGCTCTAGACCCTCGGTGGAGCCGCCGGAGGCCAGACGGGTGATCAGACCGTCGAGGAAAGTCTCCAGGTAGGTGTGCAGGATCTCCGGTGTGACGTCCGTGCGCATGCGCCCGTCTGCCCCCAGGCGGGCGAGACGTTCGCGAACGGCCTTGTCCAGGACCTCCTGGTGTTCGCGCCACCGTGAGCGGAATCCGGCGTCGGTACGCAGCATCTTGGAGATCTCCAGCCGCGTGGCCAACCAGTCGTGGCGTTCGGGATGATGGAGGATGTCCCGCATCACCTCGACCAGGCCCTCCTCGGCGACCAGTTCGGCCTGCCGGGCAGCGTCCTCCCGGGCCAGCGTGAGAAACAGGTTCTCCTTGTCACTGAAGTGGTGGAAGATCGCCCCCCGGGATTTCCCCGTGGCCTGCTCCAGACGGCGTACGGTCGCGCCTTCGTAGCCGTGCTCGGCGAAGCAACGCCTGGCACCCTCGAGAATGTCGGCGCGCCTGCGCGAGAGCTCGGTGTCGCTGACCACGGGCATGGGGGGATCTCCTGTTCGCAGGAAAAGCTGGAAAAGCAGGAAAAAAGGGGAGAGGGGGCTGCCCTCCCCGGCGGCATGGCGCCTGTCCGGGGATGCAGCCCCCTCTCAAGGGCAGTTCACACTGCGCAGGTGATTCGCTTAGGCGTTGGCCGCGGCGATCATCTGGCGCAGGACGTACTGCAGGATACCGCCGTTGCGGAAGTAGTCAGCCTCGCCCGGGGTGTCGATGCGGACAATCGCGTCGAACTCGACGGTGGAGCCGTCTTCCTTGGTGGCGGAGACCTTGACGGTCTTCGGGGTCTCACCGTTGTTCAGAGCGGTGATGCCCTCGATGTCGAAGACCTCGGTGCCGTCCAGGCCCAGGGAGCCGTGGGACTCGCCGGCCGGGAACTGCAGCGGGATGACGCCCATACCGATGAGGTTCGAGCGGTGGATACGCTCGAAGGACTCGGTGATGACGGCCTTCACGCCGAGCAGGTTGGTGCCCTTGGCAGCCCAGTCGCGGGAAGATCCGGTGCCGTACTCCTTGCCACCCAGGACGACCAGCGGGGTGCCGGCAGCCTTGTAGTTCTCGGCGGCGTCGTAGATGAAGGCCTGCGGGCCACCCTCCTGGCTGAAGTCACGGGTGTAGCCACCGGTGACGTCGACCAGCTGGTTCTGCAGACGGATGTTGGCGAAGGTGCCGCGGACCATGACCTCGTGGTTGCCACGACGGGAACCCAGGGAGTTGTAGTCCTGACGCTCCACACCGTGGGCGTCCAGGTACTGGGCCGCCGGGGTGCCCGGCTTGATGGAGGAGGCCGGGGAGATGTGGTCGGTGGTCACCGAGTCGCCGAGCTTGGCAAGGACGCGGGCGCCCTTGATGTCGGTGACGTCGGATGCCTCGAGCGACATGCCGTCGAAGTACGGTGCCTTGCGGATGTAGGTCGAGTTCTCGTCCCACTCGAAGGTCTTGCCCGTCGGGATCTCCAGCTCCTGCCACTGCTTGTCGCCCTTGAAGACGTCAGCGTAGTCAGCCTCGTAGAGCTCGCGGGAGATGGCGCCCTCGATGGTGGACTCGATCTCCTCGGTGGAGGGCCAGATGTCCTTCAGGAAGACGTCGTTGCCGTTCTGATCCTGGCCCAGGGCCTCGTTCTCGAAGTCGAAATCCATGGTGCCGGCGATGGCGTAGGCGATGACCAGCGGCGGGGAGGCCAGGTAGTTCATCTTGACGTCGGGGGAGATGCGACCCTCGAAGTTACGGTTGCCGGAGAGGACTGCGGTGGCGGCCAGGTCGTGCTCGTTGATGGCGGAGGAGACCTCAGCCGGGAGCGGACCGGAGTTGCCGATGCAGGAGGTGCAACCGAAGCCGGAGAGGTAGAAGCCCATGGCCTCCAGGTCCTTCCAGAGGTCGGCGCGCTTGAAGTAGCCGTCGACGACCTGGGAACCCGGTGCACAGATGGTCTTGACCCACGGCTTGGACTTCAGACCCAGCTCGCTGGCCTTGCGGGCCAGCAGGCCGGCGGCGACCAGGACGGACGGGTTGGAGGTGTTGGTGCAGGAGGTGATGGACGCGATGGCGACCATACCGTGATCGAGCGTGTACTCGCCGCCCTGCGGGGACTCCACGACGACCGGCTTGGAGGCACGGCCCTCGGCGCCCTCGGCAGCGGACTCGCCGTTGCCTGCGAAGGACTGGTTGTAGTCGTCGCCCTCGACCTTGGTGGCGCGGACGGGCTCAACGGTCTCGTCGGGTGCGTAGGTCGGCAGGTCCTTGCGGAACTGCTCCTTGGCCTCGGTCAGCAGGATGCGGTCCTGCGGGCGCTTCGGGCCGGCGATGGACGGGACGACGGTGGACAGGTCCAGCTCGAGGTACTCGGAGTAGACTGCCTCCGGAGCATCCTCGAGCAGCCACATGCCCTGAGCCTTGGCGTAGGCCTCGACGCGGGCGACGTCTTCCTTGCTGCGGCCGGTGAGCTCGAGGTACTTGATGGTCTCCTCGTCGATCGGGAAGATCGCACAGGTGGAGCCGAACTCGGGGGACATGTTGCCGATGGTCGCGCGGTTCGCCAGCGGGACGGACTTGACGCCGTTGCCGTAGAACTCGACGAACTTCTGGACGACGCCGTGGTTACGCAGCATCTCGGTGATGGTCAGAACCACGTCGGTGGCGGTGACGCCGGCCGGGATCTGGCCGGTCAGCTTGAAGCCGACCACGCGCGGGATGAGCATGGAGACCGGCTGGCCCAGCATGGCGGCCTCAGCCTCGATGCCACCGACGCCCCAGCCCAGGATGCCCAGGCCGTTCTGCATGGTGGTGTGGGAGTCGGTGCCGATGCAGGTGTCCGGGTACGCGACGCCCTCGTTGTCGAAGACAACGCGGGAGAGGTACTCGATGTTGACCTGGTGGACGATGCCGGTTCCCGGGGGAACAACGCGGAAGTTGGAGAAGTTCTCGGCGCCCCAACGCAGGAACTGGTAACGCTCCTCGTTGCGCTGGTACTCGATGGCGACGTTCTTCTCGAGGGCGTCGGAGGTGCCGAAGGCCTCAACGATGACGGAGTGGTCGATGACCATCTCGGCCGGGTTCAGCGGGTTGACCTCGTCCGGGTTGCCGCCCAGGGTCTTCACGGCCTCACGCATGGTGGCGAGGTCGACGACGCAGGGGACACCGGTGAAGTCCTGCATGAGGACGCGTGCCGGGGTGAACTGGATCTCGATGGAGGGCTCCGCCTTCGGATCCCAGTTGGCGATTGCCTCGATGTGCTCGGTGGTGATGTTCGCGCCGTCCTCGGTGCGAAGCAGGTTCTCGCCGAGAACCTTCAGGGAGTACGGCAGCTTCTCCATGCCCGGCACGGCGTCGAGGGCGTAGTAGTCATAAGACTTTTCGCCGACCTCGAGAGTGCGCTTGGCGTTGAAGGAGTTCTTGCTTTCGGTCACAGGGAGCTCCATTTCCTCTTCATTGAACTGAGATGTTCGATACCCGCGGACGGTCTACCCCGGTCAAGGCAGTCGCACGCCGGCAGAACGCGATGGTCCGTACCCAATACTAGGGTTTAATACCAACGACTGTCGCAATTCTAACAGTACGGGCGTTTTGTTTTTGGTATTCGGTCCGGACCTGGCGGCGCGCCATCACCCCCGCCACACCCGTGGCCGATATAACCGACTGTGACAGGCAGTAGACGGCACCGTTGGAACTGCAGGATCCTGTAAGGAAGTGGCCCAAAAAGATGATTCCCGCCGACGTCGACCTGGACGATCTCGCCCATCAGCTCGACGAGGACTCCGTCGCCTTCGGCGCCTTTGTTCCGGCGGAGAAGGCCGCCGAGCTGGAGCCGGGGCTGGTCGACGCCGTCAGCCACGCCGAGGCGACCGACTTCGGGTCGTTGGGCGTGGTCATCCTCGAGCAGACGCCTGCCCACACTCCGGACATGCGCGACGTGGCCCAGGATCTGTTGATGATCACCGACCTGGACACCGTCATCGTCCGGGCGCCGCTGTCTGGCGCGGTGGTCAGCGGCACGCATTCCCGGGCGGACCTGGAGGCCGCCCAGTATCCGTTCCTGGGCAACCCCGATCTGGTCGGGGCGACCCGTCAGTTCGTCGACGACGTCAACGCGGCGGCCGTCAGCTGGCCTTCGGCCGTGGCTGTGATCGCCATCTCAGTGGTGGCGACCGCGACTTTCGCCGCAGTGGCAGCCCGACGTCGCTCCCGCGCACGGGACGGAAAGTCAAGTTTCCAGGCCTGACCCGACCTCCGCAATTCTTGTCCGTATTGTTATCCACTACCACGGGGAGATTTGCCCTACCTGAAGATTATTGTGATGAATATCACATGATCGTTGCAGGCTTGTGACAGTGCAGGTCAGTGACCTTTAGTAAGTCATGTGGTCAGACTTTAGTTATCTGAGCGTTGGTAAATATTGGGTCACGGGCTGCGGGCGTGTTCTATGGTGCCTTTATCGGCTCACGGGTCGATGGAAGCCCCAAACGAAATCAGGAGTCACAGCTTGACACCACGAAGGATGTGGGTCTGCTGTCACCGTCATCGCTCGGGCATGTGGGGAAGCACGCCAAGCGCGGAGAGTCACCTGGAGTTGTTACGGGGTCTGGATACCCGTGTGCCTGCACCGATGGACAATCGACCTGACATCTGCCTAGTCAAGACTGCCAGCTTGACGTTGCGGGGTCGTGAGGAGGACACGTGATTCCGACCAACTTCAGCCGTGCGCGCCTGCGTACGGTCATCGCCACCGCGCTCTGCGCGGCGAGCCTGACCGCTTTCTCACCCGCGGTCACCTCCGCGACACCGGACACTGCCGCGACGACAGCCACCGGCCTGGTCGGTGACGTCACCCGGACCGAGTCCGAGATTGACCGCCTGGCGCTCGAGATCGGGGGGCTGCACGAGGAGGTCAACAAGTCCCTGGTCGACCTCCACGATGCGCAGGCCACCGCAGAACAGGCACGCCAGGCCGTCCTCACCGCCCGTGCGGAGCTGGACGGGACCCAGGCGAAGATCGATCAGGCGCAGGTCAGACTCGACGAGATCTCCCGAGCCGCCTACCGCCGGACCGCGGCACCGCCGGCGGTGATCACCCTCGCCGGTGAGGACGCCTCCAACGACTCGCTTGACCGTCAGACCTACCTCCGCACCAACTCCGACAAGCAGCGCGCTGCGCTCGAGGAACTCGATCAGCTGCGCACGGAGCAGGCGAACCGGGAGTCCCAGCTACGCCTGGCCCGTGACCTCGCGGAGCAACGCGAAGCCCGGGCAGCGATCCGGGAGACCGACGTTCGCGGAGCCATCGAGAGAAACAACGCGCAGATCACCGTTCTCGCCGCCGAGCGTGACCGTCTGGCGGCCGAACGCGACGCAGCCCGGGAGCAGCTGAACGCCGCTCGCAACGAGATCGCCGCCGGCAACGCCGCGCAGCAGGACGCGGAGGAGTACCGCGCCGCTGAAGCCGCCCGGAAGGATGCCGAGGACCTGGCCGCAGCAGACGCGGAGGCGGCTGCCGGGGCACGAAGAATCGCCGAGGAAGAGACCGCCGCAGCAGACGCAGCACGAGTCGAGGCTGCGGACACCGCAGAAGCGGCGGTCCAGGCGGCCCTCGAGGTCGAGCAGCAGCAGGAAGAGGAGGCTGCCGCAGAGAAGGCAGCGGTGGCGGCAGCAGAAGCCGCGGAGGTCGCAGAAGCGGCGGTGCAGGCGGCCCTCGAGGTCGAGCAGCAGCAGGAGGAAAAGGCTGCCGCAGAGAAGGCCGCGGTGGCGGCAGCTGAGGCCGAGGAGCAGGCGGCCCTCGAGGTCGAGCAGCGGCGGGAGGACCGCGAGCGTCGAGAAGCGGAGGCCCAGGCAGCGGCCGAGACTGCCCGTCAGGCTGAGGATGAGGCCCGCGCCCGCGCAGAGGCGCAGGAACTGGCTGAGCGGGAGGCCGCAGAGCTCACCCGCCAGGAGACTGAGGCGCAGGCGTTCCGGGACGCGGCCACCGCCGCAGCCGTGGCTGCTGCCGCGGCGGTCGTCGCGCAGTCGCAGCCCGAGCACACGTCGCTGGACAATCCCTACCCGTCCGTCACGGACGAGGAGACGGCCCCGGCAGACATCGCCGCGGTCCAGAGCCCGGCCACCCTGGCAGAGGACGTGGCGGATGCCTCGGCTTCCGCGGAGGTGATCACGGTACCGGTGATCGACACCATCGAAGACGTCACCGAGCAGGCCGCAGGTGAGGTCGCCGCGATCGGTGACCGCTCCGCCCAGATCGAGGCCGTCATCGCACGCGCCGAAACCCAGCTCGGTCTGCCCTATGCGTGGGGCGGCGGCAACGCGAGCGGCCCGACGCGTGGCATCCGCGACGGTGGGGTGGCTGACTCCTACGGTGACTTCAACAAGATCGGTTTCGACTGCTCCGGACTGACGCTCTACGCATTCGCCGGCGCCGGTATCGCGCTGCCGCACTACACCGGCTACCAGTACAACCACGGCACGAAGGTCGACCCCGGCCAGATGGAGCGCGGAGACCTCATCTTCTACGGTCCCGGCGGCAGCCATCATGTGGCGATCTACCTCGGGGACGGCATGATGCTGGAGGCCCCGAACTCCGGCTCCGTGGTCAAGAAGTCTCCGGTCCGCTGGTCGGGCATGTCCCCGCACGCGGTCCGTCTGGTCTAGTTCCCGGCAGATGGCGGCGCTTGTCCGCTTTCAGCGGGCTCGTCAACCTGAAGGTTGATAGTCTGAACGTCATGACTGATGGACCTAATTTCGACGCCCTCCTCGTACTCTCCTTCGGTGGTCCCGAAGGCAACGAGGAGGTCGTTCCGTTTCTGGAGAACGTCACCCGTGGCCGCGGCATCCCCCGCGAGCGCCTGGAGAAGGTCGGCGAGCATTACTTCCACTTCGGCGGGGTGAGCCCGATCAACCGGCTCAACCGGGAGATCATCGCCAACCTGGAGAAGGAGCTGGCCACCCGGGGTCGGGACCTGCCGGTCTACTTCGGCAACCGCAACTGGCACCCCTTCGGTGAGGACGTGGCCGAGCAGATGGTGGCGGACGGGGTGCGCCGCGCACTGGTCTTCGCCACGTCCGCATGGGGTGGCTACTCCGCCTGTCTGCAGTACCACGAGGACATCCGCCGCATCATCGCGCACCTGGCGGACAAGGGTCTGGCGCCCATCGAGTTCACCAAGCTGCGCCAGTTCTACGATCACCCCACCTTCGTCCGACTCATGGCGGAGGCCGTGCAGGAGGCCTACGCGAAGATCCCCGCCGATCAGCTGGCCACCACCCGACTGCTGTTCACTGCCCATTCCGTGCCCACCGCGGCTGACGAGGCCGCCGGCGGTCCGACAGACCCGCACCTCTACTCCCGCCAGGTCGCGGAGGCCTCCCGTCTGGTCGCGGAGGCTGCGGGAGTGCCGACCTACGACGTCGTGTGGCAGTCACGCTCCGGCAATCCGCGCACCCCGTGGCTGGAACCCGACATCGTGGACCACACCACCGATCTCGCGGCTGAGGGAATCACGGCCGTGGTGGTGTGCCCGGTGGGCTTCATCTCCGATCACATGGAGGTGATCTGGGATCTGGACACCGAGCTTGTCGACGCCGCCCGTGACCTCAATGTTCTCGTCGAGCGCACCCGCACCGCAGGCCCCGAGCAGGAGTTCGCGGGGATGGTCGTCGACATCATCGACGAGCTGGTCGACAACTCCGGGCGTGCAGGTCTGGGCAACGTCACCGTCCAGGGCTGCACCGTCAACGGTGCGGCCTGCCGCCCGGGCTGCTGTCAGGTCAGCCGCCCGAACTCGCCCACCGCGTAGGCGACCCCGGCCATCCGGGCGGCACGGACGTGCCGCCACAGGGCCAGCAGCTGCGGGTCGATGCGGTGGTCGTTCATCCGCTCGGTCACCGTCTCCACGATCGCCGCAACCCGGTCCGCCCGCGCGAACAGTTTCGCCGCCCGGACAGGCACCGCGGCGGGCAACCCCGGGGTGTCGTAGAAGTCCGCCAGGGTGCCCACCGTCAGGCGGGGCGAGCTGAGCACGTCCGTGCGGTAGCCGGAGGCCTGCACCAGACGGGCGGCCTCGTTGGTGGCCTGCGTGAGCAGCTGATCCGCCTCCCCGGGACTCAGCCACGCCGGCGCCGGCAGCGGCTGCTCCTCCACGAACCACCGCCAGTCACCCCCGCGATCCGGGACGAGGACGTGGGAGGTGAGGGGGTCGGCGTCGCGAAGCACGAGGGCGCCCAGCCCGCTTTCCGACGTCGCCTCCGCCGCCTCGCTGCCCGCCCGCAGGGCAGGTGCCTCGCCCGGCCCTGACAGCACCAACCGGAGCACCGGCTCCTCACCGGACAGGGCGGTGCCCGACACCTGGCGGATATCGCGGAGCACCCCGACGAGCCCCTCGCCACCCAGGTCGGTGAGTGCATCGACGAGATTGTCCGTGGCCTCCAGACCATGGAGCCACGCGCCGAGCCAGACGGCGGTGTTCTGCAGCGGGGACCAGACTTCGGCGCGGATGTTCATGGCGGGGGAGTGTAGCCGATACACTTGCCGGCCATGAGCTTCCGTGATCCCTATCGCGGCGACATCTTCGCCGGACACGCCCGTTCCCGCCCCCGCGAGTACCCGAAGGTCGAGGCCACACCCGGTCTGGTGGTGGAGGTCCGGGGGGAGGACTATGTCGGGGCCGTGGTCAGCTGGGAGCGGACCTACGACGGTGAGTTCGTCCGCCTCGAGGACCGTCGCGGAGTGAAGCGTCTGTTCCAGCTGGTGGCCGGCGGCTTCCTGCTGGAGGGGCAACCGGTGACGCTCATCCGGCACGTCCCGCAGAAGGCACAGGCCCCGCGCAAGTCGAACTCCGGCTCGCGGCGGGTGGAGAACGTCGAGGCGAAGGTCGCTGCACCCTCACGCATCTGGGTCGAGGGCGTCCATGACGCCGCGATCGTGGAGAAGGTGTGGGGACACGACCTGCGGGTGGAGGGGGTGGTCGTCGAGTACCTTGAGGGCCTGGACAATCTGGAGGCCCGCCTGGCCGAGTTCGGGCCGGGTCCCGGCCGTCGGGTGGGCGTGCTCGCGGATCACCTCGTCGAGGGCTCGAAGGAGACCCGCATGACCAGGTCCGTCGGTGAGCACGTGCTGGTCACCGGACACCCCTACATCGACATCTGGGCGGCCGTGAAGCCCACGGCCGTGGGGATCCATGCGTGGCCGGAGGTGCCCTACGGCGAGGACTGGAAGACGGGGGTGTGCCAACGGCTCGGCTGGTCCGATCCCCGGGAGGGCTGGAATCGGGTCTACTCCTCCGTCTCCAGTTACCGGGACCTGGACTCCACCCTCATCGGCGCCGTCGAAAGGCTCGTCGACTTCGTCACCACCCCGGAACTGAACAAGTCCGACCTCATGTAGTCCCCGTTGGTACGTTGGGGGACGTGGGAGCAATCATCTGGTTTATCGCAGCACTCGTCCTCGCCGGCCTCGAGCTGGCGGTGGGCGAGATGACTCTGCTCATGCTCGCCGGCGGTGCACTCGCGGCGGCGGGGGTGTCCCTGGCGGGAGCCCCGTTGTGGGCCTCCGTCGTGGCCTTCGCCATCGCATCCTTCGGCCTGCTCGTCTTCCTGCGGCCCTTCCTGCGCCGCCGACTCCAGGCACCGAAGGCTCTGGACACCTCCGTCCGGGCGCTCGTCGGTTCCACCGCAGAAGTGATCTCCCCGGTCCACGGCACCGCCGGCCAGGTGCGTCTTGACGGCTCCATCTGGTCGGCCCGTTCCCTGGACGCCAGCACGACGTTCGCCGAGGGTGAGCGTGTCACCGTCATCGACATCGACGGTGCGACCGCCGTCGTATGGAAGGAGCCCTAGCCCATGGAAACCATCGGACTGATCCTCTTGGTGGTGGCGCTCGTCTTTGTGGCGTTCGTCGTCATCAAATCCATCGCCCTGATCCCGCAGGGTGAGGCGGCCGTCATCGAGCGTCTGGGCAGCTACACCCGGACCGTCTCCGGTGCGCTGACCCTGCTCGTGCCGTTCATCGACCGGGTCCGCGCCCGTGTGGACACCCGTGAGCGTGTCGTGTCCTTCCCTCCGCAGGCCGTGATCACGCAGGACAACCTGACCGTCGCCATCGATATTGTCGTCACTTACCAGATCAACGATCCCGCCAAGGCGATCTACGGCGTGGACAACTACATCGTCGGTGTCGAGCAGATCTCCGTGGCCACGCTCCGCGACGTCGTCGGTGGCATGACCCTGGAGGAGACCCTCACCTCGCGGGACACCATCAACCGCCGCCTGCGAGGGGAGCTCGATGCCGCCACCTCGAAGTGGGGCCTGCGCATCAGCCGCGTGGAGCTCAAGGCCATCGACCCGCCGGCGTCCATCCAGCAGTCCATGGAGATGCAGATGAAGGCGGACCGGGAGAAGCGCGCCACGATCCTCACCGCCGAGGGCCGCCGCGAATCCGACATCAAGACCGCCGAGGGCGAGAAGCAGGCACGGATCCTGTCCGCCGAGGGTGAGAAGCACGCCGCCATCCTCGCGGCCGAGGGTGAGCGTCAGGGGATGATCCTCAGGGCTGAAGGTGAACGGGCGGCACGCTACCTCCAGGCACAGGGTGAGGCACGTGCCATCCAGAAGATCAACGCCGCGATCAAGGCCTCCAAACTGACGCCTGAGGTGCTGGCCTACCAGTACCTGGAGAAGCTGCCGAAGCTCGCCGAGGGCAAGGCCTCCACCATGTGGATGATCCCCTCCCAGTTCGGCGACTCCCTGGAACAGTTCGCCAAGGCCTTCGCCAAGAAGGATGACGAGGGCACTTTCCGCTACGAGTCCGCCCACGTCGACCAGGAGACCCGCGAGATGGCCAGTGAGGAAGACACCGAGGACTGGTTCTCCACCGCCACCAACCCGGAGATCGCCGCAGCGGTCGCGGCCGCCACCGCCGTGGCCAACAAGCCCGTCGATCCGGAACCGCACGAGATCAAGGCCGCCCCCACCTTCGAGATCGGGCAGCGGGAGCCGGAGATCGGTTAGTCGTACCGGCCCGCCTCCGCGCGGGTCAGCAGATTGACCGCCAGCCGCCAACCGGCGGTCTCCGCCTGCCACCCGGCCGCCTGGAGACGCTGGGACATCGCCTGCTTGGAGATGTCCAGCTCTTCGGCGGCCTCGTTCTGATTCAGACCCGAGCGCACCAGGGAGGTGGCCTCCCGGCCCTCCAGCGTGCGTTTACTCAGCACGTGGCCCATCAGCGCGAAAACGGCGGCGATGTCATCGGCCAGCGTGGACTTCCCCTTCGGCAGGCTCGCCACCTTCACCGTCCCCGCGCGAACCCCACCCCGCAGTGAGCTTGTCGCGGTACCCCGGGTGAGCTCCTCATCCGTGGTACCTGGCACGACACCCACACCGACTGCCCAGCTGCCGTCAGAAAGCAGAGCCATAACCGTGTCGCACAAGGCCTCGGGGGAGTCGACCACCGCGCAGATGTCCTCGACGCCGAGCACCCGGAACTCGCCGACGCCGTCCAGGGTGGACAGTGCCTCAGCCGAACGCGTGACCAACAGGGCACGACGCGGCTCTCTACCCCGGTAACGGGCATGGACGGCTAGCACCTGACAGTCTCCTTCACACGACGATGTTGCCTCCAGTCTACGTCACAGACTTGACCGGCAAGCGTTGGTCCAGCGCGAGTCCGACAAGACCTGCCAGGGCCAGCAGCACGGTGAAACCCAGCACGAGGGGGTCGAGGTCGCCCACCAGGGCGTCGCCGAGCGCGACGGTGACCACCGTGCCCGGGGCGGAACCCACGAACGTGGCAAGCGTGAACATCCCCAATGGCACGCTCGTCAGCGCCGCAGCGTAGTTGAGCACGGAGAACGGCACTCCCGCGATCATCCGCAGGCTGGTCACCGCCAGCCAGCCACGCTCCTCCAGCCGCGTATTGACACCCGCGACCGCCGGATGCGCCAGCCGCGGCGCCATCCAGTCACCGAGAAGCCCCCGCACCACCACCAGGCTCAGCGCAGCTGACACCGTGGTCGCGGTCAACGCGATGAGTACGCCCTGCCAGGGGCCGAAGAGCACGCCGCTTGCCACAGTGAGGATGGTCCGGGGGACGGGAAACTGCGTGATCGCCACGTAGCCGAGCCAGAACAGGAGGATGAAAGGATCTCCGGCGGCCTCCGCCCACGTCCGCAGTGTGTCGATCGAGGGGACCTCCGTGAAGACGGTCACCGCCAGGAAGCCGGCGAGTGCCGCCGTGACCGCCAGTCGACGCAGCCACGACCACCCCGCGACGGTGTTCACACCGTCGCGGGTAAGTCCCACCAGAAACTGCCCGACACTCTTCACGAGGGGACAGTCTACGCCGCGGGGCAGGCCCAACTTCGTGGCCTGTGCAGCGGCGCTTCATTAGACTCGGTTGCTGAAGCACCCCAACGACCCAGGAGACATCATGGCAGATCTGCGCACCGACCACGGCCCCCATCCCTACGTCCTAGACATCGAGGATGTGACCAAGGAGAACGAGGCATTCCGCGACACCCTGTGGACCGGCAGGTTCCTCCAGATGACGGTCATGGCGATTCCCGCGGGCGGCGAGATCGGCGCTGAAGTCCACGGCGACCACGACCAGTTCCTGCGCCTTGAGGCCGGCAAGGGCCGCATCATGATCGGCGACAGCGAAGACAACCTGGACATCGATCAGGTCGTGGAGGACGATTTCGCGATCTTCGTGCCGGCGGGGAAGTGGCACAACTTCGTCAACGAGGGCGAGGAGACCGTGAAGCTCTACTCCATCTATGCGGCACCTGATCACGTCCCGGGCACCCACCACGAGACCAAGGCGGACGCGGACAACGATCCGAACGAGTAGGTCCGGCGCCGGACACTGGTTCGGCCGGCACCGGCGTGGGCGCCGTAGCAGGCGCCGACGCCGGTGCTGCACCGCAAATAAAAAATCTCGCGACACCGTAGGAACGATGTCGCGAGACTTCACAATGTGCCCGGAGGGGGACTTGAACCCCCACGTCCGTTAGTAGGACACTAGCACCTCAAGCTAGCGCGTCTGCCATTCCGCCACCCGGGCTGGGTGTTTATTCATTCTTCTGCGCCCCACCTGCTCGGCTTGGCACTTGCACTACTGTAGCCCTACTCCTGCAAAACGCACAAATCGGCAGGTCAGGGCTAGTTACAAGGGTGTAATGAGGACTGTTTCCGGGGACGGAAATCCGTACCCGAGGACATGGCCGAGCGTCCTCGGGTACAACGGAGGCATGAGCCACTACGCAGATGATTCCCGTTTCCCCGGCCCGGATCCTTATGCACCGCTGAAGGATCTCCCGAGCTTTCCGTTGACCTCGACCGACCTGCAGAACTGCGAAGAGCTTTCCGAGGGGCAGTGCGCCCCGGCGAATGTGTCGCCTCAGCTGGCGTGGTCGGATCTTCCGGAAGGAACCAGGTCCCTGGCGGTGACCTGTCTCGACCCGGACGCCCCCACGGGGTCCGGCTACTGGCACTGGGCGGCGTTCAACATCCCGGTGTCCGTGACCGAGCTGCCCACAGGTGCAGGCGCCCGGGAGGATCTGGGCATTGAGGGTGTGGTCTCCCTGGTCAATGACGCCGGAACGAGGAACTACTATGGCGCGAATCCGCCGGCGGGCCACACCCCGCACCGGTACCTGTTCGCGGTGCATGCGGTGGACGTCGAGAAGCTGGACATCGACCCTGATTCCTCGGCGACGGTGCTCGGTTTCAACCTGTACTTCCATTCCCTCGGCCGCGCCATCCTGTGGGGCTGGTACGAGAACAAGTAGTCTCTGAAGGTTATGAGCCAAAAGAACTCCCGCAGTGAGCGGTCTTTCCAGGTGCCGTTGGCCCTGCGGGTGGGCGGCGCCTTCATGGCGCTGGCCGTTGCCCTGCTGGTCTTCACGGCGGTCGCGTTGATCACGGACGGGTGGATGACGCCGTACGTGGTGACGCCACGTTTCCTGATCATCCTCGTCGCCGTGATCATCCTCGGTGCTTTCGCCACGGTCCGCCGGGATCAGGCGGCGAGCAGGGCGCAGGTCATCGCGCTGATAGCTGCGGTGGTGCTGGTGATGTTCACCCGGCTCATCCCGAACGAGGGTATCTACGTGATGGAGCAGTACTGGCTGGCCATGTACGCGGTGGCGGCTTTCGTGGCGGGCCTGGTCATCCGCCGTTCGCTGATCCCCAAGGGCTGAGTTTCCCGCATTACTGCCGAAGGGCGGGCCGCAGCATCAGTATGCTGCGGCCCGCCCTTCGGGGTTTCTAGACTCGTGCCGGTTTATCCAGCCACTCCAGCTCGGAGCCGATGGCCTCGGAGATGTTACCCAGTCCGTGGCGGTGGATCTGGCTGGCGATGCCCCGGTGGATGTCCCGGATCCAGTCCGGGCCACCGTAGATGAAACCGGTGTAGCCCTGGAGGAGGGTGGCGCCGGCGGTGATGCGCTCCCAGGCCTGCTGCGGGGTGGAGATGCCGCCGACGGAGATGAGCACCAGCTGGTCGCCGACCCTGGCGTGGAGGCGCCTGAGCACCTCGAGGGCGCGTTCGGCGACAGGCGGACCCGAGATGCCGCCTGCGCCCATGGCCTCCACCTCGGCGGCCGGGGTGGTCAGACCTTGGCGGGAGATGGTGGTGTTCGTGGCGACGATGCCCGCCAGACCCAGCTCGAGGGCGAGGTCGGCGACGGCGTCCACGTCCTCGTCGGACAGATCCGGGGCGATCTTCACCAGGACGGGGGCGGAGGTGGACTCCTGGACGGCCGCGAGGATGGGGCGCAGGGACTCGACGGCCTGCAGGTCGCGCAGACCCGGGGTGTTGGGGGAGGAGACGTTGACCACCAGGAAGTCGGCGAGGTCACCGAGGAGGGAGGCGGAGCGCCTGTAGTCGTCGACGGCCTCCGCGGGCGGGACGACCTTGGTCTTGCCGATGTTGATGCCGACGACGTCGTCGGACCTGCGGCGGCGCAGGTTCTCGGCGACTGCGGCGGCGCCCTCGTTATTGAAGCCCATCCGGTTGAGGATCGCCTGATCCGCCCGCAGGCGGAACAGTCGGGGAGTGGGGTTGCCGTCCTGCGGGGAGGCGGTGACGGTACCGAGTTCGGAATAGCCGAAGCCGAGGGCCGTCCAGGTGTCGGCCGTGGTGGCGTTCTTGTCGAAGCCGGCCGCCAGGCCCAGCGGGCGCGGGACAGTGCGCCCGAAGACCTCCTGGGCGAGCACCGGGTCGTTGACCTGGATGACCTTGCCCATCACCCTGTTGAGCGGGCCGGCGGACTGGAGGATGCCCAGAGCGTCGCTGATGATTCCGTGGATGCGCTCCGGCGGAAGGGTGAACATGGCTTTGAGGGCGAGCTGATAGGCGGAGTGACGCAGTGACAAGGCTGGGATCCTTACTGGGAGGTGAGTTCGGGGTTGTCGATGACCTGCAGGCCGCCCCCGGTGGCCGACGCGAGGACGAGGGTGCCGTCCTCGAGGATGACGATGTTCTGGGCGTCCGCGACGGTGTCCAGCAAGGACTTCCGCTCGGGCACGCCGGTGGACACGTCGAAGCCGGCAAGGGTGTTGGTGCCGGTGGAGGCGATCCAGGCGAGATCCCGCTCGGCGTCCCACACGACGCCCCACGGGCTCTCGTCGACGGGGGTGGTCTGGTGGAGGCGGATGACGTCGGTGGCGGTGTAGATCGCCAGCTGATCGCCGATGTTGTCGGAGACCACCACCAGGCTGTTCTCTCCGGCGGCGATCCGTCCGACGCCGAGGCCGACGCGCAGGGTGCCACCCTGTTCCCCCTCGCGCCAGTGGACGTCCTGGATGGTCGTGTTGGCGTGGTTGGTGCGCACGATCGTGTCGACGTCGCCCTCCCGGGGAACGGCGATGAGCTGGCTGGTGTTTCCCGCGACGGTGATCGTGTGGACCGGCTCTTCGGCGCCCTCCTCGAAGACGAGGACCTTGTCGGACTCGGCGTTGCCCACCACCAGTTCGCCCGTTGAGGTCAGTGCCGCAGCGACAGCCGGCGCGGCGTCGGTGCCGGCGATGTCGCGCTTGTCGACGTCGCCCGTCGCGGCGTCGACAAGCAGCACCTCCTCGCGGCACGCGAGGACGAAGGTGTCCGCGGATGCGGTGAGGTCGCCACAGTTCTCGGGGATGGTCACCTCGGTGACGTCGCCGGCGTCGAACTGACTGAGGGTGCCCAGCGCGAGGGTTCCCCCGGCGCGCAGCCCCAGGATGTCGCCGGCGATCTCGAGGTCGGTGACCTCGGAGTACCCGGCCACAAGCTCGATGACCCTGCCGGTCGGGTCCGTCGCCGGGGGAGAGACGTCGGCGACGGCGTTACCCATGTCGGGCACGTCCTGGCCGGGCCCGGCATTACAGGCTGCTGCGAGAAGGGTTGAGGCGGTCACTGCCGCCAGTACTGTCAAACGTCCGGCTTTCACATTGCATGAGCCTATCAGCGCGACACGTCGTCCAATGCCTTGACGATCGCCCTGGGCAGCACGGTGTCCGTGACCTGCAGCAGCTGCTTGAGCTGGCTGTGACTTCCCGCACCGACCACGGCGGACGACACGCCGGCGCGATCCCGTGCCCAGGCCAGTGCGACCACCGCGGGGGGAAGACCCAGGCCGTCGGCGGCGGTGGTCAACGCATCGACGATGGTGTGGGCCTTGCCGCCCAGGCGGGCGTGGACCTCGGCGCGCACGCCGTGGGGGAGGGTGCTGCGGTACCGGCCGGTGAGCACTCCCTGTGCCAACGGCGCGGCGGCGATGACCCCCACCCCCAGGTGGCGGGCGGCGGGAATCAGCTCCTCCTCGATCTCGCGGGTGAGCAGGGAGTACTCGTGCTGGGTGGCCACGATCCGGGGGGCGGAGTGTCCCGCGGCGGTGACCGCCAGCTGCCAGCCCGCGTAGTCGCGCACACCGGCGTAGCGGGTCCGGCCGGTCCGGATGGCCCAGTCGATGGTGTCGGCGACCTCGGCCGGCGGGGTCTTCTCGTCCCAGTAGCCGACTGACCACAGGTCGAGATGATCGGTGCCCAGTGTCTGCAGGGTCGCGTCCAGCTGGTGCATGAGTGCGCGGCGGGAGCAGTCCACCCGCCTGCCCACCGGCGAGCGCGGAGCGATCCCGGCAGAGGAGGACAGGACGAGACGCTCGCGGGGTACGTCGGCGGCCGTGAGGACCTCCGCCAGTATCTGCTGCGCCCGGCCCTGCGCGTAGCTGGGGGAGGAATCGACGAGGGTGCCCCCGGCGTCGAGAAATTCCTGCAGGATGACCTGCGCTTCCTTCACCGGTGTGGACTCGCCCCAGGTGGCTGTCCCCAGACCGATGTCGGAGACGCGGAGTCCGCTGAGGCCCACCAATCGCTGCTTCACCCCCACCACAGTAGTAGTACGGTGGTCCGGGTGAATGACGTGACCATCCTCTCCGCGGCCACCGACGTGGCAGCCACCTCCTCCGAGCAGATGTCCTGGATGCAGGTCATCGTGCTCTCCATCGTGCAGGGCCTGACCGAATTCCTGCCGGTCAGCTCCTCCGGCCACCTGCGGATCGTCTCGGAACTGTTCTGGGGCCAGGACGCCGGCGCCTCCTTCACCGCAGTGGTCCAGCTGGGCACCGAGTTCGCGGTGCTGGTGTTCTTCGCCAGGGACATCTGGCAGATCCTCACCGGCTGGTTCCGGGGTCTGTTCAACAAGGAACAGCGCGGGTTCCACTACCGGATGGGCTGGATGGTCATCGTCGGCACCATCCCGGTGGCTGTCCTCGGCTACTTCGGCCGCGACCTGATCCGCGAGGGACTGCGTAACCTGTGGATCACCGCCACTGTCCTGGTGCTGTTCTCGCTGGTGTTCATCCTGGCGGAGAAGTTCGGCCGCAAGGATCGCACGCTTGATGACCTGACCATGAAGGACGCCATCGTCATGGGCCTCGCCCAGTGCCTGGCGCTGATCCCGGGAGTGTCCCGCTCGGGCGGCACGGTGTCCGCCGGCCTCTTCCTCAACCTCGACCGTGAGGTGGCCACCCGGTTCAGCTTCCTGCTGGCGATCCCGGCTGTCCTGGCCTCCGGCCTCTTCTCCCTGCCGGACGCCTTCGCGCCGCAGGCCGGCCAGTCCGCCACCGGGCTGCAGCTGCTGGCCGGCACCGGCATCACTTTCGTCCTCGGCTACGTCTCGATCGCCTGGCTGCTCAAGTTCGTCGCCCACCACTCCTTCTCCTGGTTCGCCGCCTACCGCATCCCGGCCGGCCTGTTCGTCATGGCGCTCCTGGCCTTCGGCGTCCTGCAGCCGATCTAGCCCTCCCGGATGGGTGGGTGAATGGTCGTCCGTTAGAGTGTGGGCATGCGTTCATGGCCACAACCTGAGGTGCCGCGGGTCAGCGGCACTCCCGTCCCCCTTTCGCTCTTCGACACCGCGGACGGGATCAGCCGCCCCGTGGAGGCGGAGGGCACCGCCGGAATGTACGTCTGCGGGATCACCCCGTACGACTCCACCCACCTCGGCCATGCGGCGACGTACCTGACCTTCGACCTGGTCCACCGTCTCCTGCTCGACCAGGGTCTGAAGGTCCATTACGTGCAGAACATCACCGACGTGGACGACCCCCTGTTCGAGCGCGCCGAGCGCGACGGTGTGGACTGGCGCGACCTGGGCGACGATCAGATCGAGCTGTTCCGTTCCGACATGGAGCAGCTGCGGATCATCCCGCCGCGCGACTACATCGGCGCGATCGAGTCGGTGGACGAGGTCGTGGCACTGGTGGAGAAGCTTCTCGACGCCGGTGCCGCCTACGTCGTCGACGATCCCGAGTACCCGGACGTCTACGCCTCCGTCGAGGCCACCGGGAACTTCGGCTATGAGTCGAACTATGACCGCGCCACCATGGAGAAGTTCTTCGCCGAGCGTGGCGGCGATCCGGAACGCCCGGGCAAGCATGACCCGCTCGACGCGCTGGTGTGGCGGGCCCACCGGGAGGGCGAGCCCGCCTGGGAGTCACCCTTCGGCCCCGGCCGCCCGGGCTGGCACATCGAGTGTTCCGCCATCGCCACCAACCGCCTGGGCGGATCCTTCGACATCCAGGGGGGCGGCAGCGACCTGATCTTCCCGCACCACGAGTTCTCCGCGGCCCACGCCGAGGCCGGTCTCGGCGTCGACCGCATGGCCGGCCATTACGTGCACGCAGGCATGATCGGGCTCGACGGGGTGAAGATGAGCAAGTCCCTGGGCAACCTCGTCTTCGTCCACCGGCTGACCGAGGCCGGCCACGAGCCTTCGGCCATCCGTCTCGGGGTCTTCGCTTCCCACTACCGCTCCGACCGCGACTGGTCCGACCAGATCCTGGCGGAGGCGGAGGCGCGTCTGGCGACCTGGCGTCGCGCAGTGAACAATGCGGGATCGCTGGCTGCGGCACAGTCGCTGGTGCAGGAGTTCCGCGGGCACCTGGCCGCAGACCTGGACACCCCCGGGGCACTGGCCGCCGTGGACGCCTGGGCCGCCGCCGACCGTGGCGCGACCGAGGAAAACGCGGCCGATCTGGTGTGCGATGCCCTCGACGCGCTGTTAGGCGTGCAGGTCCGGTAGATTTCGGGGACAATGACCAACATGACCATCCGCGCCGAATTCCAGCCGACCGTCGACGAATTCATCTCCAACCTCCATTCCTTCGCCACCGGCGACTACCTCAAGCCCGAGGAGAAGGAGTTCTGGGATGAGCCCTTCGACCCGAAGGTGCTCCCGGAGCTGCAGACCATCCTGGAGAAGCTCCTCGACGCCCTCGATGCCCTCCCCGATGACCCGACCGCGGAGACGCTGGTCACGGTCGTCCAGGCCGCCGTGGACCATCTCTCCGACTTCAACACGAAGAATGATGGTGCGGTGCTGGAGCCGGAGGAGATGGCCGAGCTCAACGAACTGATCCATGACGCCTCCGCCGCCACCGGCGCGGACGATGAGGCACTCGCCGAGCTGCCGGAGATCGATTAACACTTCACCCACCCCCCGCCCCGCCGCCATCTTCTGGGACATGGACGGCACCCTCGTCGACACCGAACCCCTGTGGGAGCGGTTCACCTATGAGCTCAGCGAGCGCATGGGTCGCCGCCTGACACCCCGACTACGGGAGACCACCATCGGCGGCAGTTTCGGCCACACCGTACAGGTGTGCGCCGACCATGCCGGTGTCACCGTCACCCGGGACGATCACCCGATCTACCGGGCTTTCATGTATGAGCGGATGGCTGAGCTGATGAACGCGGAGCTCACCCCGAATCCGGGGGTGACCCGGCTGCTCGGTGACCTCAGCTCCCGTGATCTGCCCATGCTGGTGACCACCAACACCGAACGGGTGCTGGCGGACCTGTCGATCGCGGCCGTCGGCAAGCGGTTTTTCACGGGTTCGGTCGCCGGCGACGAGGTGCCCCGCCCCAAGCCCGCCCCGGACATGTACCTCCGGGCGGCGGAGAAGGTGGGCGCGCACCCGTCGGATTGTCTGGTGTTCGAGGATTCCCACACCGGCATGACCGCCGCCGTGACGGCGGGTTGCCGGGTGATCGGCCTGCCCTGGTATCCCGACACGGTGGTGCCCGACGGCGTCGTCACGCTGGAATCGCTGCACAACCGGAACGATTTCGAGGGCGTCGACGCCGCCACGGTCTTCGACTGGTTCCACCAACTGAAGCGCTGAGGGAGGGGACATGGAATAATGTCCCGTCGTGAAGAACTTTGACTCCTTGTTTGCCGAACTCACCGACCGCGCCACGTCCCGCCCTGAGGGTTCCGGGACCGTGGAAGCCCTGGATAAGGGCGTGCATCATATCGGTAAGAAGATCATCGAGGAGGCCGGCGAGGTCTGGATCGCGGCCGAGTACCAGTCCGATGAGGAGCTGGCGGAAGAGATGAGCCAGCTCATCTACTGGACCCAGGTCATGATGATTGCCCGCGGGCTGACCCCCGACGACATCTACAAGAACCTCTAGGAGATCATCATGATCAAGATCGCCGTCCCCAACAAGGGGTCACTGTCCGAAGCTGCCGTGGAGATCCTCCGGGAGGCCGGCTACAAGGGCCGACGCGACTCCAAGGCGCTCAACGTCTTCGACAAGGTCAACGACGTCGAGTTCTTCTTTCTCCGCCCGAAGGACATCGCCATCTACGTGGCCAGCGGCAAGCTCGACCTCGGCATCACCGGTCGCGATCTGGCCCGCGACTCGCGTGCCGACGTCTCCGAGGTCCTCACGCTCGGCTTCGGTGGTTCCACGTTCCGCTACGCGGCACCGGCCGACGAGATCTGGACCGTCGAGGACCTGGCGGGCAAGCGCATCGCCACCTCCTACCCGAACCTCGTGCGCGATGACCTCGCCGCCCGCGGTCTGGAGGCGGAGGTGATCCGTCTCGACGGTGCGGTGGAGATCTCCATCAAGCTCGGCGTCGCCGACGCCATCGCCGACGTCGTGTCGACGGGAAACACACTGCGTCAGCAGGGCCTGGCCCCGTTCGGTGAGCCGCTGGTCTCCTCCGAGGCCATCATCGTCGGCCGCAAGGGCGTGGAGCCGACCGCCGAGCAGAGGGTCGTGCTGCGTCGCATCGAGGGCATCCTCCACGCACAGAACTACCTCATGCTCGACTACAACGTCTCCCGCGAAAAGCTGGCCGAGGCCTCCGAGATCACCCCGGGGCTCTCCGGGCCGACGGTGTCCCCGCTGGCTCGCGACGACATGGTCGCTGTGCGTGCCCTGGTGCCCATCAAGCGCGCCAACGCCGTCATGGACGAGCTCTCCGAGCTGGGCGCTGAAGCCATCCTCGCCTCCGAGCTGCGCATCGCGCGTATCTGACCACCCGGACCCGGGGCATGAGGTGCGGCGTCCCGGGTTAGCATGGGGGGATGAATCGATCCGGATTCACTACCCGAGCTTGATGAGTGAGAGGAACCCGCACCACTATGGCGAATCCCACGGAGAAGTCCACAGACGTCTCTGCCAGCCCGTCGACCGAGACCCGGTCCAAGACGGTCGCCCGCAAGACCCGGACCGAGGAGGATCTCCTCGGTCAGCTCGAGGTTCCAGCCGACGCCTATTACGGCATCCACACCATGCGCGCGCTGGACAACTTCCAGATCTCACGCACCACGATCAACCACCTGCCGGAGTTCATCCATGGCCTCGTGCAGGTGAAGAAGGCGGCCGCCATGGCGAACCGCCAGCTGCACACCCTGCCGGCGAAGAAGCACGAGGCCATCGTGTGGGCCTGCGACCAGATCCTCTTCGAGGGCCGGTGCATGGACCAGTTCCCGCTGGACGTGTTCCAGGGTGGTGCGGGCACCTCCGTGAACATGAACGTCAACGAGGTCATCGCGAACCTGGCGCTGGAGTACCTGGGGGAGGAGAAGGGCCGCTATGACATCATCAACCCCAACGATGACGTCAACATGTCCCAGTCCACGAACGACGCCTACCCGACGGGTTTCCGCCTGGGGCTCCATGCCGCCCTCAACACCCTGATTCAGCAGGGTGAGGATCTGCAGAAGGCGTTCCGGGCGAAAGGCCGCGAGTTCCAGGACATCCTCAAGATGGGGCGCACCCAGTTGCAGGACGCCGTACCCATGACTCTGGGCGACGAGTTCAACGCCTTCGCCCACAACCTGGCCGAGGAACAGGCCGTTCTCCGCAACGCCGCCGACCGTCTCCTGGAAATCAACCTGGGCGCCACCGCGGTCGGCACCGGGGTGAACACCCCGCCGGGTTACCGCCACCAGGTCACCGCGACACTCGCTGAGGTCACCGGCCTGGAGATCAAGTCCGCGCTGGACCTCATCGAGGCGACCAGCGATACGGGCGCCTACGTCCACGCGCACTCCGGGGTCAAGCGGGCGGCGATGAAGCTGTCGAAGATCTGCAACGACCTGCGTCTGCTGTCCTCCGGCCCGCGCACCGGCCTCAATGAGATCAACCTGCCGCCGCGTCAGGCCGGTTCCTCGATCATGCCGGGCAAGGTCAACCCGGTCATCCCCGAGGTGGTCAACCAGGTCTGCTACAAGGTGTTCGGCAACGACATCACCGTGACCATGGCCGCCGAGGCCGGTCAGCTGCAGCTGAACGTCATGGAGCCGGTCATCGCCGAGTCCCTGTTCCAGTCCATCAGGATCCTGGGCAACGCCGCGACCACCCTGCGTGAGAAGTGTGTCGAAGGCATCACCGCCAACCCCGAGGTGTGCCGCGCGTTCGTGGAGAACTCGATCGGCATCGTCACCTACCTCAATCCGTTCATCGGCCACCACAACGGTGACCTGGTGGCCCGCGAGGCCGCCGAGACGGGCCGCTCCATCAAGGAGATCGTCCTGGAGCGCGGCCTCATGGACGCAGACACCCTGGACAAGGTGCTGAGCAAGGAGAACCTCATGCACCCGGTGTTTCGCGGCAAGCTCTACCTGGACGGCCAGTAGTCGGCTGAGTCCGGCCAGTCCGGAGGGGGAGCAGTACCCGTCTGTGTGGGATTCCACACAGACGGGCTTTTTTGTGCGGATTATTTAGGTGCCGGGAAGAATCAAACCCTAATGTATTTGATAGTACCTAACTATCACGCCCGAGAAAGTCTGCGCATATGCTCCTAGCCCTCCAGATCATCATCGTCCTGGGCGCCATCGTTCTCGGCGCCCGACTGGGCTCCATCGCCATCGGTTTCGCCGGTGGCCTGGGCGTCCTTCTCCTCAGCGTGACCGGTGTGCCGGTCACCGCCGAAGACATCCCCTTCGACGTCATCGGCATCATCATGTGCGTCATCGCCGCGATCTCCGCGATGCAGCGTGCCGGCGGCATGGACTACCTCGTCCACGTCGCCGAGCGTTTCCTGCGCCGCAATCCGAGGCAGATCACCCTGTGGGCCCCGGTGGTCACCTGGCTGATGACCGTCTTCGCGGGCACCGGGCACACCGCGTTCTCCACACTCCCGGTCATCATCGAGGTGGCCAAGGAGGGCGGCGTCCGTCCGTCCCGTCCCCTGTCCATCGCGGTCATCGCCTCCCAGATGGCGATCGTCGCCTCGCCGATATCCGCCGCAGTCGTGTTCATGGCCTCCGTCCTCGAACCCCTCGGTGTCAGCTACCTCACCCTGCTGGGGATCATGATCCCGGCGACGTTCCTCTCCATCTTCCCGACGGCCCTGCTCACCAACCGCATGGGCAAGGAGCTCATCGACGACCCCGTCTACCGGGACCGCCTGGCCAAGGGCCTGGTCCGCGAGCCGAAGGGCCCGGGCAACTGGCAGCCCCGGCCCGGCGCGAAGGCGTCGGTGTGGATCTTCCTCGCCGCCATCCTGGCGGTCATGGGCTACGCCACGGCCATCTCCGAGCAGGTCGGGCTCATCTCCGAGCCGACCCTGCCGCGTAACGAGGCCATCATGGCCATCATGCTCGCCGCCGCCGCCGTCATGGTCCTGACCCTCCGCATCCCGGCGGACGAGATCCTCAAGACCCAGGTGTTCCGTTCCGGCATGTCCGCCTCGATCTGTGTGCTGGGTGTCGCCTGGCTGGGCACCACCTTCATCAACCACTACATCGATGAGATCCAGGTCCTGGCCGGTGACGTCCTCTCCGCCAGCCCGTGGCTGCTCGCCGTGGTCCTCTTCTTCGCCGCCTCGCTGCTGTACTCCCAGGCCGCGACCGCCAAGGCACTCATCCCGGCTGCCCTGGCCATCGGCGTCGCCCCGCTCACCGCGGTCGCCGCCTTCCCCGCCGTGTCCGCACTGTTCGTCCTCCCCACCTACCCGACTCTGCTGGCGGCTGTGGAGATGGACGACACCGGCTCGACCCGCATCGGTAAGTTCGTCTTCGACCACCCCTTCCTCATCCCCGGCATGGTCAACATCACCCTGTCCGTCCTGCTGGCCTACGGCATCGGCGCGGTGCTCATCTGATCGATGGCGAGCCCCGTGCATCCGCGTTCACCCTCGATTGTCCCGACCATCCACAAACCTGCTCCGGAAAGTAGTCTGTTTGACATGGCCCAACCTCTCACCGACGTAGCAATTGCCCAGGCCCACACCCTCGAGCCGATCGAGGACATCGCCGCCAGGGCGGGCATTCCTCCGGAGGCCGTCATCCCCTACGGCAGGAACAAGGCCAAGGTGGACATCACCCGCCTGGCCCCCGCGCAGCGCAGGGGAAAGCTCATCCTTGTCACCGGCATCTCCCCGACGCCGGCCGGCGAGGGCAAGTCCACCGTGCTCATCGGGCTGACCGACGCCATGACGCGGCTGGGCAAGAAGGCCGCGGCAGCACTCCGGGAGCCCTCGCAGGGTCCGGTGATGGGGCTGAAGGGTGGCGCCGCGGGTGGTGGCTACTCGCAGATCGTGCCGATGGAGGAGATCAACCTTCATTTCACCGGTGACTTCCACGCGATCTCCGCGGCCACCAACACCCTGGCTGCGATCGTGGACAACCACGTCCATCAGGGCAACGTCCTGGGCATCGACTCCCGCCGGATCGTGTGGCAGCGCTGCCTCGACGTCAACGACCGTTCCCTGCGCGACATCGTCACCGGCCTGGGCGGTCCGGTGCACGGCACCCCCCGCGAGACGGGCTTCACCATCACGGCGGCGTCGGAAATCATGGCTGTCCTGTGCCTCGCCACCGACCTCGCGGACCTCAAGGAGCGCCTGAGCCGTCTGACCGTCGCCTTCACCTTCGACAACGAGCCGGTCACCGCGGGTGAACTCGGCGCCACCGGCGCTCTGGCTGCACTGATGAAGGAGGCCATCAACCCCAATCTCGTGCAGACCCTGGGCGGCACCCCCGCCTACGTCCACGGCGGCCCCTTCGCCAACATCGCGCACGGCTGCAACTCGCTGATCGCCACCCGGGTGGCCCTCCAGCATGCGGATGTGGTGCTCACGGAGGCCGGGTTCGGTTCCGACCTGGGTGCGGAGAAGTTCTTCGACATCAAGGCCCGCTACGGTGACCTGGACGTTCACGGCGCAGTGATCGTCGCGACGATCCGGTCGCTGAAGTACAACGGCGGCATGCCCCGGGAGGAACTGACCCGCGAGGACCTGCACCACCTGAAGGCCGGGGTGAAGAACCTCGCCCGCCACGTCTCCAACATCCAGCAGTTCGGCGTGACCCCGGTGGTGGCGGTCAACCTGTTCACCTCGGACACCCCGTCGGAGCGCGAGTTCATGAAGGCGTGGGCGAAGGACTTCCACGTCCCACTCGCCGAGGTCGAGGTCTGGGCGAAGGGCGGCGAAGGCGCCGAGGACCTGGCCCGCCTGGTTCTGGACAATCTCTCGAAGGAGTCGACGGAGCTCTACGACCCTTCGGAGGGCGTGGAAAAATCCATCGAGACCATCGCGAAGCGCATCTACCGCGCCGACCGCGTCGAATACTCGCCCCGGGCGCTGAAGGATCTGGCGGTGCTCAAGGAACACGGCTGGGACCGCCTGCCGGTGTGCATCTCCAAGACGCAGTACTCCTTCAGCGACGACCCCACCCGGCTGGGCACCCCGACCGGCCACACCCTGCACGTTCGTGAGCTCATTCCGCGCACCGGCGCGGGTTTCATCGTGGCACTGACCGGTGCTGTGATGACCATGCCGGGCCTGCCGAACAGGCCGGCCGCCGACGGCATCGACATCGACGTCAACGGAAAGATCTCGGGCCTGTTCTAGTGCGCCGTTGAGCCGGGCCAACCCGGATACTCCGGCGGGTTTCCGCCGAACTCGGGGCAGACGGACTGGAAGGAACACCAGCCGCACAGCTTCGACTTTGTGGGGCGGAAGCGCCCGGCCTTGCCGTCGCCCTCGATCTTCGCCCACAGGTCACCCAGATCGCGTTCGAAGTACTCGAGTTCCTCCTTGGAGGGGGTGAGGAACATCGAGTCGAGGACCTTGAGGTACATCAGACGCAGCTGGTGGGGGATCACGCCATGGAGACGCCAGTACACCAGAGCGTAGAAACGCATCTGGAACTGGGCGTCGTGGCTGTAACGGGGCAACGGCTTCTTGCCGGTCTTGTAGTCGACGACGCGGACCTCGCCGGTGGGTGCGACGTCGACGCGGTCGATGAAGCCGCGGACCGGCACGCCGTTGGGCAGGACGGTGTTGACGTACATCTCCACGGCGTGGGCGTCGAAACCCTGGGGATTCTCCATCTCGAAATAGCCGCGCAGCAGGGTGCGGCACTCGACGAGGAAGTCCATGAGCGAGTCCGAGGGCACCAGCTCGTCGAGCTCCGCGTCCTCCCCGGCCATGCGTGCCCAGTGCGGTTTGAGCTGTTTCACCGCGGCCTGATAGGTACGCTCCTCACGCGGCTGGGCGTGCATGTGCTCGAGTACCGAGTGGACCAGATTGCCCTTCACCTGGGGAACCGTCTTCGGTTCCGGCAACCGGTCGATGGCCCGGAGCCGGTAGAGCAGCGGGCACTGCCGGTAGTCAGAGGCACGGGAGGGGGACAGGGCGAGCGGGCGGGGAACGGAAGAGGTCATGATGACTGAGACCTTAACTGATTCTGCGCACCGATCCGGCACACGAGCGTCAGTCCCCGGCTGACTCGGTGTCCCGTTCCAGGGTGGCCAACACCTCCGGGTCATAGGGGGCCTTGTCACCGGGGATGTAGCGCACGGACTCCAGTTGTCCGCTGTAGGCGAAGGGTCCGTGTTCCTCGTGCAGGCCCCAGTGGACGGGACCACCGCGGTTGAGGCCGACATCGACGCCGCTGAACGGCGCGAACCCGATCAGCGCCCAGACGTCCCGCAATCTCGTCGCAGTGTCACCGTCGACGGCGACCAGGTGTTCGGCCCGGAACCCCGGGTGCAGTGTCGTGCGCAGGGTGATCCGCCGCGCGCCGGGCTCCAGCGGGCCGGCGTCGACGTCATGGAGCCGGCCGTATTCGTTGAGCACGAAGTAGAGGTGGCCGTTTCTGATGTAGAGGGCGTAACCACCGCCCTGGTCACCGTGGGCGACGAGGATCCCCTCGTCGCCGGGTGAGAATTGCAGCCGCACCTCCACCTCGAAGTTGCGCAGCGTGGTCAGTTTCGAGGAGCGGTAACGTTCCAGTTTCGGGGTTCCCGGCAACAAGGTGACGGGTTTCTCGAACTCCGCCTCTGCAGGTCTGCGCAGTGCACTCGAGAGTGAGGATCTGTCGTCCACCGGGAAGACGGTGTTGTGCCATGCCGCGTGTTCCCAGCCGGCGGCGAGTTCACGGAGTTTCCCGGGATGCTCCGCGGCGACATCGTGGAGCTCGTTGGGGTCCTCGGCCACGTGGTAGAGCTCCCAGTGGCCGTCGTCAAGAGGCACGCCCGGTTCGTGGTCGGCCACGATCTTCCAGCCCTCGCGGTAGAAGCCCCGGTTGCCTCCGAACTCCGTGTACTGCTCCGGATGTGTGCTCGGGGCGTCACGAGCGGGGAGGATGGAGGCGAAGCTGGCTCCGTCGACCTCCTTGGCAGGCAGGTTCCGACGGGTCCCGGGGTGGGGGAGTCCGGCCAGCTCCAGCAGCGTGGGGGTGAGGTCGGTGACGTACTGGTACTGGGTGCGGATGCCATCGTCGTCGGCCTCACGCGCGAGCCCCTGCGGCCAGGAGACGATCAGCGGGACTCGGATACCACCCGCATAGGTCTGCCCCTTGTAGTGGCGGAAGGGTGTGTTTGAGGCATTGGCCCAACCCTCCGGGTAGTGCGTCATCGTCCGGGGTCCGCCGATCAGGTTCGGGTCGATGTCCACGTCACGGTCGAAGTCGGCGGGAACACCCGGGAGGTGGAGGAATCGCGAGTAGTAGGAACGGGTCCCTTCGGCGCCACCCTCCGCGGTACCGCCGTTGTCGGAGGTGAAGATGATGATGGTGTTGTCCAGTTCACCGAGCTCCTCGAGGAGACCGGTGATGCGCCCCAGATTCTGGTCGACGTTGTCGACCATGGCGGCGTAGACCTCCATGTAGCGGGCGTAGCGGTCGCGGGTCAGCTCATCGAGGCTCTCCCATTCCGGGATCCTCCGGCCGAGTCGCCCCACGGCCTCCGGCAGCTGCGTGCCCTCAGGAAGAATGCCCTCCGCCAGCTGCTGTTCATACCTGGTGCGTCGGACCTCATCCCAACCCTTGCCGTAGGTTCCCCGGTACTTGGCGATGTCCTCGGGTTTCGCCCCGTGCGGGCCGTGCATCGCGGTGTGCGCGAAGTAGAGGAAGAAGGGTTTGAGGGAGTCCGAGGCGCGCAGCCCCTTGATGTACTGGAGTGCCTGATCGGTGTAGTCATCGGTCAGGTAATAGCCCTCGGGGGTGTCCTCGCGCTGGATGATCGTGTTGTCGCGGACAATCTGATTGGGGTGGAAGAAGGAGTTGAAGGCCTCCAGGGCGCCGTAGTACTGGTCGAAACCGCGTTGGATGGGCCAGGTGGACTTGTCGGCGGCGGCGTTGAGCAGCGAGTCGCGGGTCAGGTGCCATTTGCCGATGCCGTAGGTGGCGTATCCGTGGCCGCGGAGGATTTCGGGGAGGGTGGCCACGTCTTCCGCGAGTTCGAGCCGGAAACCGGGGTATCCGGGATCGGAGTTTGCCACGCTGGCGAAGCCTGCCCGGTGCGGGTTGAGGCCGGTCAGGGCTGCGGCCCGGGCGGGGGAGCACACCGGGGTGGTGTGGTAGTTGGTCAGGCGGAAACCCGTCTCCGCCAGGCGGGCGAGGTGGGGGGTGTCGATCTCGGCGCCGAAGGGGCTGATGTCGCTGTAGCCCATGTCGTCGAGAAGCACCAGGACAATGTTCGGGGAGCCTTCCGGGGCACGGCGTTCGGCGGGCCAGGCGGGGATCGAGTCCGCGAAGGTGCGGCCGATGGTGCCGCCGAAGTCCTCGTAACCGCGGGCGTGGGGAGGGATGGTGGAGTCTGTCATGGGTGATTCCTGTGTCAGGTGAGGGCGAGGGCAGGCAGGCGAGGGGCAGGTACGGCGTCCAGCAGCCGGCGTGTGTAGTCGGTGGTGGGGGAGCCGTAGACGGTGGAGGTGTCGTCGTACTCGAGGATTTCCCCGTGACGCAGGACGGCGACCTTGTCGGCGACCTGTCCGATGACGGCCAGGTCGTGGCTGATGAAGATCGCGGCGAATCCGAGTTCCGCCTGGAGCCGCCGGAACAGGTCGATGACCTCGGCCTGCACGGAGACGTCGAGGGCGCTGGTGGGTTCGTCCGCGACGATCAACCTCGGCGTGAGCGCCAGGGCCCTGGCGATGGCCACGCGCTGGCGTTGGCCACCGGACAGTTCGTCGGGGTACCGCCGGGCGAAGGAGACGGGGAGCGAGACGGCGTGGAGAAGCTCGGTGACCCGTCGACCGCGGGCCGCCCGGTCGCCGATGCGGTGGACGTCGAGGGGCTCACGGATGGAGTCGGCGATGGTGCGACGTGGGTTGAGCGAGGCCGCCGGATCCTGCGGGATGAACGCGAGCTCCCGCCGCAGGCGCCGGAGTTCGCCCCGGGACAGGCCGTGCAGGTCGCGTCCGTCGAGCCGCACCATGCCGGTGCCGGGTGCGATGAGACCGGTGACGACCCGGCCGAGAGTCGTCTTGCCGGAGCCGGATTCACCGACCACCCCGAGCACCTCGCCCCGCCGGACGGACAGCGTCACGCCCCGGAGCGCCTGGAACGGTGGGGTGCCGCCGGCCGCGGGGTAGGTCACCGCGACGTTCTCGACAGTCAGGTGGATGTCGCTTTCCGACGCCGCCGCGCCGGGCCCCGCAGGCGCCGTGCGGTCGAGGGTGGGGACGGCGTCGAGAAGCTGCCGGGTGTAGGGGTGCTGCGGGTCGGTGAAGAGGGCGGCGGTGGTGTCGGTCTCCAGGACGCGGCCCTCGCGAAGGACCGCGACCCGGTCGGCGTACTGCGCCACGACGCCCATGTTGTGGGTGATGAGCAGGACGCCGGTGCCCCGACGGGAGCTGATGCTCCTGAGCAGGCTGAGGATCTCCTCCTGCACGGTGACGTCGAGGGCGGTGGTGGGCTCATCGGCGATGAGAAGCTCCGGATCATTGGCCAGGGCCAGGGCGATGGCCACGCGTTGTTTCTGACCGCCGGAGAGCTGGTGCGGATACTTGCCCACCAACGATGCCGGGTCGGGCAGCTCGACCTGTGTCAGCAGCTCGATGGCGTGCTCCTCGACCTCGAGAGAGGGGGCCGAGCGGTGCGCGCGGATGGCCTCGCCGATCTGCCAGCCGATCCGCTTCACCGGGTTGAGCGCCGACTGGGGGTCCTGGAAGACCAGGGCGATGGAACGCCCGCGGTGGGCGTCGAGGACGGATTCCTGCGCACCGAGCAGCTCGAGGCCGTGGAACTTCACCGAGCCGGTGGCGGTGGCCCCCGGCGGCAGCAGACCGATCGCCGCACGGGCGGTCATCGATTTCCCGGAACCGGATTCGCCGACGAGGGCGAGCATCTCACCGGCGTGGACGTCCAGGTCGATCTTCTCGACAGCGGGTCGGGGCTGGGCGAAGGTGATGTGCAGGTCACGGATGGACAGAAGCGGAGGGGCCATGAGGGGGATTCCTTACCTGGGTCAGCGGATGCGGCGGGACAGTGACTGGGAGATGAGCATGAGACCGAGGGTGAGGGCGATGACGACCACCAACGGGCCGACGGCGAAGAACGGGGCGTGGAAGGCGTACCTGGCGCCCTCGTTGATCAGCGAACCCAGGGAGGGCGTCGGCGGGGCGATGCCGAGGCCGAGAAAGCTCAGGGCACCTTCGATGAAGACGCCGACCGCCATGGCGATGGTGAGTTGGACCAGGAGGGGGTCGATGCTGTTGGGCAGCAGGTGCCGGCGCAGCACCCACAGCCGACCGGCGCCGACGACGGTGGCGGAGTCGACGTAGGGCAGTTCGCGGACCCGGAGTGCCTGGGTACGCATGAGTCGTCCGAACACGGGGATCTCCGCGAGCACCACGACGAGGAAGACGGTTCCCGGGCCCGCCCCGAGGATGACCGTCAGGGCGATGCCCAGGATGATCGTGGGGAAGGCGAGCATGAGATCGAAGAGGCGTTGTACCACGGTGTCGGTGTGTCGCCAGGTGGCGGACGCCAGGCCGAGCAGACTGCCGACGACGGCGCCGACCGGCACGGCCACGAACGTGATGACCAGGTTGATGCGGATGCCGTGGAGGGTGCGGGAGAGGATGTCCCGGTTGACGGCGTCGGTGCCCAGCCAGTGCCCGGGTGAGGGGCCGAGAAGGTTCGCGCCGGGGATCTGCTCCAGCGGGGAGTAGGGGGCGAGGAGGGGGCCGAGGAGTCCCAGCAGGATCACCGCGGAGACGAGCAGGGCGCCCACCAGGCCGCGCCCGTGGCTGAGGGCATGCAGGTATGCGTTGCGGGAGTCGGTGTTCCCGGAGGCCGTGGTGGTCATGTGTGGGCTCCGATCCGGAGGCGGGGGTCGAGGCGGGCGTGGATGAGGTCGGTGATGACCTGGATGGTGACGAAGAGCGCGACGGACAGCAGCAGCAGAACCTGCACCAGCGGGTAGTCACGTCCTGTGATCGCCTGCTGTGTGAGCAGACCCAACCCCGGCCAGGCGAAGAGCGCCTCGACGATGACTGCACCCCCCAGCAGGTGACCGATCTGCAGGCCGAGCACGGTGATGGCCGGGGGCAGTGCGTTCGGCAGCACCTGAGTGAGCAGGATGCGCCTGCGCGGGATGCCCAGCGCCCGGGCGGTGGTGACGTAGGAGGAGGTGAGTTCGCGGGTGATGGCGTCGTTGAGGAACCGGGTGAGCGAGGCCGCGACCGGCAGCGCCAGCACCACGGCCGGGAGGATGAGGTACTGCAGGGTGACGTCCGGCCGGGAGAACAGGCCCTCCCGCGGAAGCCCTCCTGCGGGCAGTAGCGCCAGGAGCACGCCGAAGACGAGGAGCAGGACTGTGCCGGTGACGAAGTTGGGCACGGCGACGGCGATGGTGGTGAGGGCGTCGGAGAGGCTCTTCACCCACCGTTTGTCGCTGAGTTCCGCGCCGACGCTCAGCACCAGCGCGAGCACGACGGCGAGCAGGAGGGCGGCACCGGTGAGGATGACGGTGTTGAGGGCGGCGTCGGCAAGCAGATCAGCGATGACCCCTCCGATCACCAGTGATCGCCCCGGATCGAGGGTGAGGATTCCGGCGATCCAGGTGAAGTACTGGCTGATGGCCGGCCGGTTGAGACCCAGTTCATCGCGTATGGCGGCGACGGCCTCGGGGGAGGCGTCGACACCGGCGAGTGACTCGGCAGGATCCCCCGGTATGAGGCGGATGAGGGAGAAGATGAGGATCGACCCGACGAGGAGGACCCCGAGCGCCGAGGAGGCCCGGCGGAGCAGGAAATGATTCATGATGATCCTTGGTCGTCCGGTTGCTACCCAGTGAAATAGGCGTCTGAGAGGTCGTAGAGACCGCGCTTGTTCCACTTGACGTCGTGGAGGCTGCCCGTGGTGAGCAGCTCGGTGTCCACGACGGAGAGTTCGATGAGGAAATTGTGGTCGAGCAGATCCCGGTTGAGGGCGGCATAGGCATCGCGGGCCTCCGGGCTGTCCGGGTCGGAGGTCCGCCAGGACTCGGTGGCATGGCGGGAGTAGCCCTCGTCGCGGAAGTTGGAGGCGTTCTTCTCGGAGTTGAAGGGGAAGGCCGCGATCACCAGCGTCGACGGGTTGTACTGGGCGAAGGTGTGCCCGTAAATCCACAGACCCGGGTAGGTGCCGTTGATCAGGTGGCTGAGGTTGGCGGCGGGATCGAGGGGTTCAATCCTGGTCCTGACCCCGATCTCCGCCAGGTTGTCCGCGACTATTTCGGCGACGGATGAGTACGTGAGGCTCCCGGAGGGGATGGTCAGCGGGATCTCCGGGATCTCCCCGACGTCCTCGACGAGTGCCTCCGCTGCCGCCAGGTCACGGGAGGGGAGCTCGGCGGCCGGGTCGTGGGCGGGGGAATAATCGGGCCACGGCAGGGAGGAGGCGCGGGCACGGCCGCGGTAGACCTCCTCGAGGATGCGCTCACGGTCGACGGCGAGCGAGATCGCCTCACGCAGGCGCGGGTCCTCCAGCCCCGGGGCGGTGACATTGGCCCCGATGTAGGTGACGTTGGACGTCCCCTCCAGAGAGACGACGTTGAAGGCCGGGTCGTCCCCGAGCGCCTCGACGTCGCGTGGCTGCGCGGAGATGAGGTCGAGCTGGCCGGCCCGCAGCTGCGAGACCTGCGTCTGGGGGTCCGGAACCACCGCAACCTCGACGCCGTCCACCTTGGGGGCCCCGTCCCAGTAGTCCGGGTTCGCCTCGTAGGAGGTGTGCGCGCCGGGTTTCCACTCCTCGAAACGGAAGGGGCCGGTGCCGTTGTAGTGCTCGCCGGCCCGGAGCTGTTCTACGGTGTTCCGGTCGATGACGGGGACGTTCTCGAACAGGTCGAAGAGATTGTTCACCGGGTGAGCCAACTGCAGGGTGATGCGGTGGGGGTCGGAGCTGTCATAGGAGGTGATCGCCTGGGCCACCCGGAACAACTGGCCGGCGTAGGCCGGGTTGGAGTAGTTGACCAGGCTGAACTCCACGTCCTGCGAGGTGAAGGGGCGGCCGTCGTGGAAGGTGACGTCCTCGCGCAGGTTGAGGGTGACCGTACGGCCGTCCTCGGCCACCGTCCACGAGGTGGCCAGCCGGGGCTGGGGTTCCAGGTTGTCCGGCCGGTAGCTGGTCAGCGTGTCGTAGACCAGGCCGGTATGGGTGACCAGGCCGGAGTAGAAGGCCTGGGGGTTGAGGTCCTGGGCGGCGCCGATGCGGATCGTGCCGCCGCCGTCGGCGGCAGTTTCCGCGGCCTGCTGGCTCACGGCTGAGGTGCAGGAGCTGAGGACAAGGGTGCTCAGGAGGGCGGTGACGCCGGCCAGTACGCGGTTCTTCGTGGTCATGGGTAGTTCCTTTGTCGGGTGGGGCATCCACAGGGCGTCAGCCCGCGCCCGCCCCGTGATGAGGCGTGCACAGGCTGGGCGGTGCCGGAGGGCGTCGGAGGCGGGGCTCAGGCGTGGGAGGGCACGGCGGCGATATCGCCGTGGAAGTCCTGGATGGGACGGGGCTCCTCGATCGGTGAGTAGTGGGAGGCGTCACCGAGCAGGGAGCGTGACTTCTCGCCGTGGACGGAGGTCGGGACGGCTCCGGCGAGGGTGACGCGGCGGACGACACGGGCCTGTTCGCCGAAGTCGGCGAAACCGTAGTGCTGGGTGGCGTGGTTGTCCCAGATCACGAGGTCTCCCTCGGACCACTGCCAGCGGAAGGTGTTGTCCGGCTTGAGGATGCGCTCCTGGAGGATGCGGAACAGTTCGGAGGACTCGTAGGGGCGCAGGCCGGGGAACTCCCTGACGAAGTGTCCGAGCAGCAGTGCGCGCTCGCCGGTCTCCGGGTGGACGTGCACGACCGGGTGCTCGGTCTCGTAGTAGGTGCTCACGAACTCCTTGTGGTAGTCATCTCCACGCACGCCGGGCTCGATTCCCGCGGAGGCGTAGTCGTATTCGTTGGAGTGCAGTGCCCAGAGATTGTCGGCGAGGATGCGCAGCGGCTCGGGCAGCCCGTTGTAGGCGGCGACGGTGTTGGCCCACTGGGTGGCGCCGCCGTAGGAGGGGATGACGGGGGAGCGCAGGATGGAGGCCTTCGGGATGCGGTCGACGAAGGAGACGTCGGTGTGCCAGGAGTTGGCGGCGCCTTCGATGGAGAGGTGGTCGACCCCGCGGGAGGTGACCGTCGGGTGGGCGAGGGTGGGGATGCCCAGACGCTCGGCGAAGGCGTACTGGATGTCGTCGTCGACGTGGTGCTGATTACGGAAGCCGACGACCTTGTGGGTGGCCAGGGCGGTACGGATGTACTCGACCTCGGCGTCGGAGAGGTCGCCGGAGAGGTGGATGCCCTCGATGAGGGCGCCGATGTTGTGCCCCAGGCGGGTGGTGGTGATGGTGCTGAGCGAGGTGGTCATGGCCGTATGCCTTTCAGGAGATGTCGATGAACCGGTCGGTCCAGCAATTTCTGATCAAAGCGAACCAAGCGGTCTGTTTCGATCTGGTGACCAGTTAAGCCCGCGACCCACCGACGGCTCAACGGAATGTTTCATCCTGAATGAATCGAACCCCGACCTGGGTTTCTGCTTAGGTGGAGGCATGAACCAGACGCTCGACCTGATCAAATTCATCACCGCCAGCCCCAGCTCCTTCCACGCCGCACGCGTGGTCGCCGACAGGCTCATCGCCGCCGGATTCTCGCCGCAGGACGAGACCTCCCCCTGGGACGCCACCCCGGGCGGGCACGTCATGGTGAGAGGGGGAGCGGTGATGGCGTGGTGGGTACCGGAGGACGCCACCCCGGACGCCGGCTTCCGGATCATCGGCTCACACACCGATTCCCCCGGCTTCACCCTCAAGCCCGCCCCGGAGCTGGTCAACTCCGGTTGGGCACAGGCCGGCGTGGAGGTCTACGGCGGACCGATCCTGGCCTCCTGGCTGGACCGCGAGCTCACCTTCGCCGGCCGGGTCGTGCTCGGCGACGGCTCGGTCCGCCTCGTCTCCACCGGCCCGATCGCCCGGATCCCGCACCTCGCCGTCCACCTGGACCGTTCGAAGGAGCTGACCCTGGACCGGCAGCTGCACATGCAGCCGATCATCGGGGTGGCCGGGGACGGGGCGCCGTCGGTGCTGGACGTGGTGGCGTCACGGGCGGGCGTCGACAAGCACGACATCGACGGCTTCGAGCTGATCACCAGCGACACCCAGCCGGGGCAGATCTTCGGCGCGGACGGCGAACTCATCGCCGCGGGGAGGATGGACAACCTCACCTCGGTGCACGCCTCGCTGCTGGCGCTGCTGCGCGCGATCGGGTCCGGCGACACCGGACCGGACATCCTCGTGCTCGCCGCCTTCGACCACGAGGAGGTCGGTTCCGCGACCACGACCGGCGCCGCAGGGCCGATCCTCGAGGACGTGCTCACCCGCACCGCTCATGCCCTCGGAGCAGACGGGGACGGGCTGCGCCGCATGTACGCCCGCTCCAGCTGCGTGTCCGCGGACGCCGCGCACTCCGTGCACCCCAACCACGCCGCCAGGCACGACCCCGACCACCACCCGCTGATCAACGGCGGACCGGTGCTCAAGATCAACGCCAACCAGCGCTACGCCTCCAACGCCGAGACCGTCGCCCGGTGGCGCCGCGCCTGCCGGGCGGCCGGGGTGCCCAGCCAGACCTTCGTGGGCAACAACTCCGTACCCTGCGGTTCAACGATCGGCCCGATCACCGCGACCCGTCTGGGCATCGCCACGGTGGACGTGGGCGTGCCCCTGCTGTCCATGCACTCGGCCCGGGAGCTGGCGGGAGTGTCGGACCAGGTGTGGTTCGTGGACGCCCTTGAGGCATACTTGATCAATCGTTGATCCACCCCGCAAGGAGCACCCCTTGGCCAATTCCGGCCCCTTCCAGTACGGCGACCGCGTCCAGCTCACCGACGCCAAGCGCAGGCACTTCACCATCATCCTGACCCCGGGGGAGAAGTTCCACACCCACAAGGGTCTCATCCTCCACGACGACATCATCGGAATGGACGAAGGATCGGTCGTCCGCTCCTCCCTGGGTTCGGACTACCTGCTCTTCCGGCACCTCATGGTCGACCACGTCCTGTCCATGCCCCGCGGTGCGGCCGTGATCTACCCGAAGGACTCCGCCCAGATCCTCATCGAGGGAGACATCTTCCCCGGCGCGCGGGTCCTGGAGGCCGGCGCCGGTTCCGGCGCACTGTCGATGGCGCTGCTGCGCGCCATCGGCCCCACCGGCAAGCTCATCTCCTACGAGATCCGCGAGGACCACCTCGACTTCGCCGAATCCAACGTCGACGAATTCTTCGGCGGACGCCCCGCGACGTGGGACCCCCGCCTGGGTGACCTCACCCAGGTCACGGTCGATGACCTCGGCGGCCCCGTCGACCGCGTCATCCTGGACATGGTCGAGCCGTGGGAGTGCCTGGACGTGGTACGCAACACCCTCATCCCGGGTGGCGTGTTCATGACCTACGTGGCCACCGTCCCGCAGCTGATGAAGGTCATGGAGGGCATCCGCGAGCAGCAGTGCTTCACGGAGCCGAAGGCCTGGGAGTCACTCGTGCGTGAGTGGAAGGTGGAGGGGCTGGCCACCCGCCCGGAACACCGGATGAACGCCCACACCGCGTTCCTCGTCTGGGCCCGCCGGCTCGCCGACGGCGTCATGCCGCCGCGCCCCCAGCGCCGCGCCCGCAAGTAAGTCCGGCAGCCCATACCGCCAGAGGTATCCCTGGCAATAGCCCGGGGATGGACTGCAGGGACGGTGGCGGGGGTTACAGTTGAGGCATGGACAGCTCCCAGACCACGGACCCCACCGGCCTCAGGCGTGAGATCCAGACGCTGAGCAGCCGCAACGCCAAACTGTCGCAGCTGCTCAAGGCATCCCGGGACAGGCTCAAGGACCTCTCCGCCCAGGTCGACGCCCTGGCGGAGCCCGCCTCCACCTACGGCGTCCACCTCGGGGACAGCGACAACGGACGCGACGCCGAGGTCTACACCTCCGGACGCCGCATGCGCCTGAAGGTGTCCCCGCACGTCGACCGGGCGCAGCTTGTGCCCGGCACGCTGGTGCGCCTGGGCGACGGCTCCATCGTGGTCGAAACCTGCGGCTTCCCGGACACCGGCGAACTCGGGATGCTCACCGAGCGCATGGACGACAACCGCGCCCTGGTGGCCAACTCCACCGGCGAGGAGAAGCTGGTGCGCCTGGCCACGCCACTGCGCGGGACCGCGCGCGCCGGGGACACCCTGCTCGTGGACACCCGGGCCGGGGTGGCACTGGAACGCATCCCCAAGACGGAGGTCTCCCAGCTGTCGCTGGAGGAGGTCCCGGACGTCACCTACGCCGACATCGGTGGCCTGGACGAGCAGATCGACCAGATCCGGGACGCCGTCGAGCTGCCGTTCTCCCACCCGGACCTCTACCGCCACTACCAGCTCAGCCCGCCGAAGGGCGTGCTCCTGTACGGCCCGCCCGGCTGCGGCAAGACGTTGATCGCGAAGGCGGTGGCCAACTCCCTGTCCGCGCGGGTCGGCGACGGCTCAGCCAGCTACTTCCTCAATGTCAAGGGTCCGGAGCTGCTGAACAAGTTCGTCGGCGAAACCGAGCGCCGCATCCGGCTGATCTTCGAGCGCGCCCGGGAGCTCTCGGAGGAGGGGCGCCCCGTCATCATCTTCTTCGACGAGATGGAGTCGATCTTCCGCACCCGCGGCTCCGGCGTCTCCTCCGACATGGAGACCACCATTGTCCCGCAGCTGCTCACCGAGATGGACGGCGTGGAGAACCTCGCCAACGTCATCATCATCGGCGCCACCAACCGGGAGGAGCTCATCGACCCCGCGCTGTTGCGCCCGGGGCGTCTGGACGTCAAGATCCGCGTGCAGCGGCCCACCCTGGACGGCGCACGGGACATCTTCGCCCGCCACCTCACCGACCGGGTGCCGCATGCGGTGCCGGTGGCGGAGCTGATCGAGGCGGGCGTCGAGAAGCTCTATGAGCCGCGACCGTACGTGGAGCTCACCCTCGTCGACGGGGAGATCGAGCTCCTGGACTACTCGGACTTCGTCTCCGGCGCGATGATCGCCAACATCGTCGACCGCGCGAAGAAGCTGGCCATCAAGGACCATCTCGCGGGGGTCAGCGAGGCGGGTGTGACCGTCGCGCACATCCGGGAGGCGGTCGCCACCGAGCAGAACGAGAGCGAGGACCTGCCCAACACCGCGAACCCGGATGAATGGTCGCGGATCGCGGGGCGCCACGGAAAGCGCGTCCTCCAGGCACGAGTGATTGGTTAGGAATACTGAACATGAGCAGATACATGGGTACCGAGACCGAATACGGCATCTCCACCCCCGGGAACCCGGGTCTGAGCCCCATCGTCACCTCCACCCACGCGGTGGTGGCGTACGCCGCGATGAACACCGGCGCCCGGTCCCGCTGGGACTACGAGGAGGAGTTCCCGCTCCGGGACACCCGCGGCTTCGACCTGCGCCGTTACCGCACGGTGCCGGTCGTGGAGCCCGATGCGGTGGGTGTCGCCAACGTGGTCACCACCAACGGCGCCCGCTTCTACGTCGACCACGCGCACCCCGAGTACTCCTCCCCGGAGGTGTCCAACGCCTACGACGCCATGGTCTACGACGCCGCGGGGGACCTCATCCTGCTCAAGGCCGCAGCGGACGTGGCCGAGCTGTACGGGCAGGGCATGTCCGTCCTCCTGCACCACGACCCGTGCCCGCCGTTGAAGATCTACAAGAACAACGTCGACGGCAAGGGAGCGTCCTACGGCGCGCACGAGAACTACCAGTACTCGCGCGAGACGGACTTCGAGGTGCTGACCCAGGCGCTCATCCCGTTCTTCGTCACCCGCAACGTCATCATCGGGGCCGGACGCATCGGGATCGGCGAGGCAGGGGAGCGCGATGGTTTCCAGATCTCCCAGCGTGCGGACTACTTCCACCAGGAGATCTCGCTGGAGACCACCCTCAACCGCGGCATCGTCAACACCCGCGACGAGCCCCACGCCAACGCCGTGCGGTTCCGCCGCCTGCACACCATCGTCGGCGACGCCAACATGTCGCAGACCTCGACATTCCTCAAGCTCGGCATGACCAAGCTGGTCATCGACGCCATCGAGGCCGGCGTCGACTTCTCCGACCTGCGGCTGAAGGATCCGGTCGCCGAGATCAAGAACGTCTCCCACGACCTCACCCTCACCCACCGTCTCATGCTCCGCGACGGCCGCGAGCTCACCGCCCTGGAGATCCTCGCCGTCTACCGCGCGCGCGTCTCCGCGGGCGACGACGTGGACGAGCGCGTCATCGCCCTGTGGGGCGAGGTCATGGAGCTGCTTTCCGACGACCCCCTCAGAACCTCCCACCTGCTCGACTGGACCGCCAAGTGGGCCCTGATCAAGGGCTACCTCGACCGCGGCGTCGACATCGCCGACCCCAAGCTCAAGCTCATCGACCTGCAGTACGCCGACATTGACCCGGCGAAGTCCCTGTACCACGCACTCGTGCGCAAGGGTCGCATGGTCACCCTGGCCACCGAGGAGGAGATCCGGGAGGCCGCGCAGACCCCGCCGGCCGATTCCCGCGCCTGGTTCCGCGGCGCCGTGTCCGCCCGTTTCGGTGAGGACGTCATCGCCGCGAGCTGGCAGACGATGATCATCAAGTACAGCGACGGGACCGCCCGCCTGCAGACCAACGACGTGGACAAGTTCACCCGCGAGCACGTCGGGGACATCATCAACTCGGCCGGGAACACCGACGAACTGCTCGCCGGCCTGGCGCAGATCGGGCTCGAGGCCGAGCACTACATCACCCACCACAACAAGACCGACATCAACAAGCCTCACCAGCACTAGCAAAGGAGACCCCATCATGACCGGACCCCAGACCCAGGTGACCGCCGGCGGCGGCGAGAACAACGACGACGCCCACGAGACCGGTGCCGGGCAGGCCCAGCTGAACACCACGGGCACCGACGATCTGCTCGACGAGATCGACGGGCTGCTCGAGACTAACGCCGAGGAGTTCGTCCGCTCGTACGTGCAGAAGGGCGGTCAGTAGTCGCTCATGAGCAGTGCCACTGAGGGACGTCTGTTCGCCCGCCGCATCGTCGGCGTGGAAACCGAGTACGGCATCACCGCGGTCACCGGCGGCGGTGGCCGTACCCTGAGCCCGGACGAGATCGCCCGGTATCTGTTCCGGCCGATCGTGTCGCGCTACGCCAGCTCGAACATCTTCACGCCCAACGGCTCCCGTCTGTACCTGGACGTGGGCTCCCACCCGGAGATCGCCACCGCCGAATGCGACAGCCTCACCCAGCTGCTCAACCACGAGCAGGCGGGAGACCGGATAGTCGATGAGCTGGCGCAGCAGTCGGAGGCGGCGCTGGCCGCGGACGGCATCGACGGGCGTGTCTACCTGTTCAAGAACAACGTCGACTCGGTGGGCAACTCCTACGGCTGCCACGAGAACTACCTCGTCGGCCGTCACCTTCCGCTGCGCAGCCTGGGCAAGCAGCTCCTGCCGTTCATGATCACCCGTCAGCTCATCTGCGGCGCGGGCATGGTCGGCCGGGCGGGCGGCGGTTTCGACGCCGGTTTCCTCATCTCCCAGCGCGCCGACCAGGTGTGGGAGGGCATCTCTTCGGCCACGACGAGGGCACGGCCGATCATCAACACCCGTGATGAGCCGCACGGCGACTCCGAGCGTTTCCGCCGCATGCACGTCATCGTGGGTGACTCCAACATGTCCGAGACCACCTTCGCGCTCAAGGTCGGTGCCACGATGCTGGTGCTGGAGATGATCGAGGCCGGGGTCGAGCTGCCCGACTTCGAGATGGACAACCCCATCGGCCACATCCGGGACATCGCCCGCGACATGACCGGTTCGACCCTGCTGCTGCTCAAGGACGGTGGCACCGTCACCGCACTCGAGGTGCAGGAGGCCACCCTGGCCGCCGCCACGGACTGGCTGGACGAGCGCCCCGACGAGGGCACCCCCACCGGGGAACTGCGCCGGGTGGTCGACCTGTGGACCCGCCAGCTCGAGGCGATCCGCACGCAGGACTTCTCGCGCGTGGACCGCGAGATCGACTGGGTGATCAAGCTCAACCTGCTCAACCGCTACCGGGAGCGGGTGGGGGAGGAGTGGACCCACCCGAAGCTCGCCCAGGTCGATCTGGCCTACCATGATATCCGGCCTGGCAGGGGCCTGTTTCCCCTGCTGGAGACCAGGGGTCTGGTGGACCGGTGGACGGATGACGAGGCGATCGCGCGGGCCGTCGATACGCCGCCGGAGACCACCCGCGCGCACCTGCGCGGGCGTTTCATCGCCGCCGCCGCAGAACTCGGCGCGTCCATCACCACCGACTGGGTCCACCTGAAGGTCAACGAGCCGGAACCCCGCGTGGTGGATCTTCTCGACCCTTTTCAGCCGGTTGACGAGCGCGTGGACCACCTGCTGGCCTATCTTGATGAGAACGCCGGTTCCTACGGGAGGGACTAGATGGTCAAAACGCAGCTGGCGGTCAGCAGACTCACCAACCTGGTGTTCGCGCTGATCGACGCAGATCGCAACGGCGGGCGGATGCTCACCCCCGCATGGATCCGCGAGCACGTCAACGGCTATCAGGGGCTCCAGGACGATGCGTTCCTGACCAAGCTGCGACGCGACATCGCGACCCTCGGGCGGGCCGGAGTGCCGCTGACCTCGTCGCCCTCGGGCGACGGCGTGACCACCTACCGTCTGCTGTCGGACCAGTACGACCTCCCCGAGGTCACCTTCACCCCGGAGGAGGCGGCCGTGCTCGGCCTCGCCGGCGAGATGGGGCAGAGCAGTGAGCTGGGCGCCTTCGCCCGCTCAGGCTGGACCAAGCTCGCGGCGTCGGGTGTGAGCCGTGACCTCTCCCAGGCTCCGGTGTTCACCAACGTCAATGATCTGCACCGGCTGCCCCCGGAACTTCTCAAGGACACCCTCACCATCATTCGCCAGGGTCTGCGCATGACCTTCGACTACCTGGCCACCCCCACCTCTGAGCCGGTGCGGCGTGTGATGGACGCGTGGAGCCTCGTGCCGCTCCACGACCGGTTCTACCTCGTGGGCCACGACATCGAGCGCGACGAGCCACGGTGCTTCCGCATCCGCCGCATCCGCAACGTCCGCGCACTACGCACCAGGGCCACACACACCGAACCGCCGGAGAACCCGCAGGACATCGTCGAGAAGTCGCTGCGTGTCGGCCGTCGACGTATCGACGCCGTCCTGAGCATCCCCCCGGGAACCGCCCTCGAGCTCGCGGAGGCGGGCACCCGCCGCCACGACGGCCTCGTGGAGCTTCTCGACGTAGACCGGGACTGGCTGGCCCGCACCGCCGCCGGCTTTGCCCCGGCCGTGGTCGTACACGAACCTGCCGACGTCCGCGCCGACATCCTCGCCCTGCTGAAGGATGTGGCCCCCTGATGGCCCGGACCACCGATTCCCCCGGGAAGCTGGACACCCTCGTCCGGGCGCTCAACCTCATCCCGTACTTCCAGGCGCACCCCGAACGCAGCGTGCTGGAGGCGGCCAAGGACCTCGGCCGGGACCCGGCCGAACTCATCGACGAACTCGGTCGACTGGCCTGCTGCGGTATCGGCACCTGGCCGGAGGAGCTGGTCGACCTGACCGCGTCCTATCAGCGGGTGCAGATCGCCAATTCGCAGGGCATGGACATGCCGCTGCGGCTGACGCCCACGGAAGCCGGGGCGCTGCTTCTCACGCTCGAGTCCCTGGAGGCCACCCCGGGGCTCACCGACCGGGAGGCGGTGATCTCCGCGGCCGCCAAGCTCCGCGGTCTCCTGGGGCCCGAGGCCGTGGCCATCTTCGACTCCATCGCCGCGGACGACCCAGCGGAGCGGAGCTCGCAGGAGATCCTCCGCGAGGCGATGGAGACCGGACGGAAGGTGAGCTTCACCTACCGGTCTTTCGCCTCGGACAGCGCCAGCGTCCGCGTCGTCCATCCCGCCCGGATCTTCGTCACCGGCGGCGAAACCTACCTGACCGCCTGGGAGGAGGAATCCGGGCAGCACAAGAACTTCCGGGGTGACCGGATGCGGGGGGTCATGATCCTCGACGATCCCGCCACGCCGCATCTGGAGAAGCTGCCCTTCGACTCCGACGATCCCTTCGGTTACCGGATGATCGCGGAACAGGCCGACCTTCTCCTGCATCCGGACCACACGTGGCTCGCGGACTATTTCCCTGTCACCCTCGGCGAGGTCACGGACGAGGGCTGGGTCCGTGCCAGGATGCCGGTGGGATCGAAGGAGTGGCTGATCCGCTTCGCCCTGGGCCAGTCCGACCGGCTCAGGGTGGTCGGCCCGCCGGAGTTGGTGGGGGAGATAGATCACTCAGCGGCATCCGCCCTGACCGCGTATGATGATGCGCCAGACCGGTAATGCGAAGTGTTACCGTGGCCCTGTCCGCCCTGATTTCCACTGAAAGGCTCTCATGCCCAACATCGGTCCCACCGAGCTCATCATCCTTGTCGTCGTGCTGATTCTGCTGTTCGGCGCGAAGAAGCTTCCCGATGCGGCGCGCTCCCTCGGACGGTCGATGCGCATCTTCAAGTCAGAGGTCAAGGAGATGAGCAACGACGATCAGCCGCAGCCGGGGCAGCAGCCCCAGCCGGGCCAGATCGCCGCTCCTCAGCAGGACTACTGGGATCAGCCCCAGAACCAGCCGAACCCGCAGGCGGGTCAGCCGCAGCAGGGCCAGCAGTACCCGAACCAGCCGAACCAGCAGTAGACCGGGGTCACGTCGACAATGTCCCAGTCCGGTGACGTCACCCGGCAGCGCCCGCGCCTGAGGAAGAGGAAGAGCCCGTCGACCGGCGAAATGTCGCTGGTCGAACACCTCCAGGAACTGCGCCGCCGCGTGATCATCTCCCTGGCCGCCCTGCTCGTGGGCACAGTGCTGGGTTTCATGTGGTATCAGTACAGTCCCCTCGGGCTCAGCCCGCTGGGTGAGATTCTGCGTGGCCCCTACTGTGCGCTCCCGCCGGAGAACCGCGCCGATTTCACGGCCGACGGCGAGTGCCGCCTGCTGGCGACGGGCCCCTTCGAGATGTTCATGCTCCGCCTCAAGGTGGGTGCCCTGGCCGGCCTGGTGCTCTCATCCCCGGTGTGGCTGTACCAGATCTGGGCCTTCATCGTCCCGGGCCTGCACAAGAAGGAACGTCGCGGCACCTTCACCTTCGTCACCCTCGCTGTGCTGCTCTTCAGCGCCGGCGCGGTGCTGGCCTACTTCGTCGTGCACTACGGCCTGGATTTCCTGCTCACCGTCGGTGACGAGACCCAGGTGGCGGCTCTCACCGGTGAGCGTTACTACAACTTCCTGCTCGCGCTCCTGCTCATCTTCGGCGTGAGCTTCGAGGTGCCCCTGATCATCGTGATGCTCAACATCGTGGGCATCCTCGAGTACGAGACGATCAAGGACAAGCGGCGCGTGATCATCCTCTCGCTGTTCCTCTTCGCCGCGTTCATGACGCCGGGCCAGGATCCTTTCTCCATGGTGATCCTCGCCCTCGCCCTGACCATTCTGGTGGAGATGGCGATGCAGTTCGTCCGCTGGAACGACAAGCGTCGCCAGCGCAGGCGTCCCGAGTGGATGGACCTCAACGACGACGCCGCCTCCCCCCTGAGCACCGGCCCCGGTGGCGTCGACGCCCCGGCTCCGGTGAGCGCCCCGGCCCCCGTGGAGCCCTCCCGTCCGGCCGGTGGCGGATCGTACGGCGACTTCGACGACGTGCTCTGAGAATTCCCGCGCTCAGGAGACCTTCTCTTTCAGTAACCTGGGTGCCATGGACGTCAACGACAGTCATGTGAGTCACCTCGCGGAGTTCACCGCCCGCCTGAGCTTCCCGCTGGATGACTTCCAGCTCCAGGGGTGTCAGGCGGTGGAGGAGGGGCATGGTGTGCTGGTGTGTGCCCCGACGGGTGCCGGCAAGACCATCGTCGGAGAGTTCGCGGTGTCGCTGGCACTGTCGCGGGGGACGAAGTGCTTCTACACCACACCGATCAAGGCGCTGAGCAACCAGAAGTACCACGACCTGGTCAAGGCCCACGGTGAAGACGTGGTCGGTCTGCTCACCGGAGACGTGTCGATCAACAGCAACGCCGAGATCGTCGTCATGACGACCGAGGTGCTGCGCAACATGATCTACGCCGCCTCCCCGACGCTCGACCGTCTGAGCCACGTGGTGATGGATGAGATCCACTACCTCGCGGACCGGGAACGCGGCGCCGTGTGGGAGGAGGTCATCCTCAACCTCGACGAACGGGTGAACATCATCGGCCTGTCCGCGACCGTCTCCAACTCGGAGGAGTTCGGTGACTGGCTGTCCACCGTCCGCGGCGACACCACCGTGGTGGTCACCGACCTTCGCCCGGTTCCGCTGGAGCAGTGGATGATGGTCGGCCGGAAGATCTACCCGCTGTTTGAACCCGGCACCGGCGGCCAGGTCAACCGCGAGCTGGAGGAGCGCATCGAGCGGATGGAGTCCGCCCAGGCGGAGGAGGGTCGCTCCGACTGGGAGTCCGGTCACGGTTTCCGCGCGCGTGCGGAGGGCCGCCGGGCGGGCGTCAAACGCCCGGAGGATCGTCAGCGTCCGGTGGGGCGTCCCGATGTCATCCGGGTGTTGCAGAGCATGAAGATGCTGCCTGCGATCACCTTCATCTTCTCCCGGGCGGGCTGTGACGGTGCGCTCTTCCAGTGCGTGCGCTCCAATCTGGTCCTGACCAGCCCGGAGGAGTCGGAGCGCATCGAGCAGATCATCAACGAAGGCGTCGAGGGCATCCCCCTGGAGGACCTCGAGGTGCTGCAGTTCTCCCAGTGGAAGACGGCCCTCAAGCGCGGTTTCGCCGCCCACCATGCGGGCATGCTGCCCGCGTTCCGCCACATCGTGGAGAAGCTCTTCGTCCAGGGACTGCTGCGTGCGGTGTTCGCCACCGAGACGCTCGCGTTGGGCATCAACATGCCTGCACGCAGCGTGGTGCTGGAGAAACTGGTCAAGTTCGACGGTGAGAGTCACGTCGACCTCACCCCTGGCCAGTACACCCAGCTCACGGGCAGGGCAGGACGTCGCGGCATCGACGTCATCGGACACGCGGTGGTGCAGTGGTCACCGGCCATGGACCCGAAGGCGGTGGCGGGGCTGGCGTCGACACGCACGTACCCGTTGATCTCCACGTTCGCCCCCGGCTACAACATGGCCGTCAACCTGCTCAACATGATCGGATTCGAGCCCTCGCTGCGCCTGCTGGAGAAGTCCTTCGCCCAGTACCAGGCCGACGGGTCCGTCGTCGATGACGTCCGCGAGATCGAGCGCGCCGAACACCGGGTCCGTGAGCTGCGCTCCCAGCTCGCCGACACCATCGCCTCCTTCGCCCCACCCGCCCGCGACGGCGAGGATCCGACCGTCCTGCTCATGGACTACATGCGCCTGCGCCGTGAACTCAGCGACGAGGAGAAGGCCGCCCGTGTCTACTCCCTGGAGCAGCGGCAGCAGGAGACCGTGACGCTCCTGGGCAGGCTGCAGGTGGGCGACGTCATCGCCATTCCGGGGCGCAAGCACCCGGTGCTGGCGGTGGTGGTCACCCCGGCGAACCAGACCTCCGATCCTCGTCCGTGGGTGACCACGGAACAGGGCTGGTCCGGGCGTATCGACGCCTCGTCGTTCGCCAACCCGCCCATCACCCTCGGCCACATGCGCCTGCCCCGCAATGTGACCAAGGAACCGCGCAGGAACACCAGGTACGTCGTCGACCAGTTCCGGCGCCACAGCTTCGGCCGCCCGAAGAAGATACGCGAAGCAGCCCGGGTGCGTGACTCCGCCAAGGTCATCGAACTGCGTTCCGCCCTGCGCGCACACCCGGTGCACACCTGGCCGCCCACCGACCGGGAGCAGCTGGCCCGGGTGGGGGAGAAGCTGGCGCGTCGAGAGCGTGAGCTGGACCGTCTGAACTCCCGCATCGAGAAGGCCACCGACACCCTCGGCAGGCACTTCGAGCGCATCATCGCGCTGCTGTCGGAGATGTACTACGTCGAGTTCGAGGGCACCGGACCGGACCGGGTTCCGGTTCTCACTCCCGAGGGCGAGCTGCTGTCCCAGATCCACATCGGCTCCGATCTGCTGGTGGCCCAGTGTCTGCGCCGCGGCATCTGGAATGAGCTGGACCCGGCGGAGCTGGCTGGCACGGTGTCGCTGTGCACCTTCGAGAACCGCAAGTACACCGGGGGGGAACCCAACGCCCCCACCGACCGGATGGCCGCGGCGATCGACGCCACCATGCGTGTCTGGTCTGAGCTGGCGGCCGACGAGAAACGCCACAATCTGCCCATGACCCGGGAGCCGGAGGCCGGTTTCGCTCTGGCCATGCACCAGTGGGCGGCCGGCGCCCCGCTCGGTTATTGTCTGGCCGCCGCGGCCGATTCAGGCGCCGAGATGACCCCGGGCGACTTCGTCCGTTGGTGCCGTCAGGTGATCGACCTTCTCGACCAGGTGGCCAAGACCGCCTACACCGCCGACGTGCAGGCCAACGCCCGGCGCGCGATCAACGCGATCCGCCGGGGGGTCGTGGCGATCGGCTACTAGTCAGTACGCCTGCTGCAGCGCTGCCACCGCTGCGGCGATGGCGCGGCGGTGCGGGGCGACCTGCGCCACGGTGGCGATGCCGGTGTTCACGCCGAGGGGGTCGGTGACCATGGACTGGACCGCGACGATCTCCCCGTTGACGATCACGGGGCCACCGGAGTCTCCCTTGATCGCCTTCGGGTTGTTGTAGAGGATCGCTGCGGAGGTGACGAAGGTGCGCAGGTTGCGTCCCATGGCGATCGGGGATCGTGCGACCACCCGGCCCAACCGCTGCGCAGGGCGGCGGAGGTTGCCGCCGAAACCCTCGGTGACGGTGGGGGCGAGCCAGGGGGCGGGGGACGTCGATACGCGGAGGAGATCCTTCGGCGGTGACGGGGTGTCCAGGCGCAGGACCGCGAGGTCGGTGCGCGGGATGCGCACCGCGCCGAGGACCCGGGCGGGGAAGAAGGCGCCGCTGGCCGAGATCGGCCCGGTGCGTTCGCGCAGGAAGTGGGCGCAGCTGAGCACCAGGTCGGTGCGGGCGTCGGCGGCGGCGTCGAGGTCCGGGCTGATCAGTACGCCGGAGCAGTAGGAACGGCCGGACTTCAGGCGGATGGTGATGGAGGAGGACACATCGCCCCAGGGTAGTGATGCTTAGGATGGGTGGCATGGCTGAACTCTTCGATTCCACCGTGTACGCAGATCGCCTCGTCAAGGCGGCCCGCCTGTGCCGGGTCCGGGGGCTGGCGGGGCTGATCATCGGGACGGGCCCGGAACTGGCGTACCTGACAGGTTCCTGGGTGAGCTCGCATGAACGGTTCACCGCCCTGGTCGTACCCGCCGAGGGCACTCCGGTGTTCGTGGTGCCGGCGACGGATGCCGGTGACGTCGCGCGGTCGGCGGTACCCCGGCTGGACGTCGAGGTCCGCGGGTGGACAGACGGCCAGGACGCGCACGCACTGGCCGTGGCTGCGCTGGGGGAGACAGGTCCGGTGGCGCTGGGTTCCTCGCTGACCACGCTGCATGTGCTCGACCTGCAGCGGAAGCTGGCGGGGCGGGAGACGGTGGCGGCGGCGACCACGCTCAAGGAGCTGTTCATGCGCAAGGATCTCGCGGAGGTCGAGCAGCTGTACCGGGCGGCCACCGCCATCGACCGGGTGCATGAGCGGGTGCCCGCGCTGTTGCGCGTGGGTCGGACGGAGGCGCAGGTGGCCGCCGACCTGCATGCGTTGATCCTCAAGGAGCATGACCAGGTGGACTTCGTCATCGTGGGCTCGGGGCCCAACGGGGCGAACCCGCATCACAGTCACTCCGGCCGGGTGCTCGGGCTCGGCGACGTCGTCGTGGTCGATCTCGGCGGCACCCGGGGACCGGGCTACCACTCGGACTCGACACGCACCTACGTCGTCGGCGGGGTGGAGCACGCGGATCCGGCGGCGGTGGCCGCCTATGAGGTGCTGCAGCGGGCCCACGCGGCCGCGGTGGCTCAGGCCCGCCCGGGTGTGACTGCGGAGTCGGTGGATCAGGCCGCCCGTGAGGTGATCACGCAGGCGGGGTACGGGGAGTACTTCATCCACCGCACTGGGCATGGCATCGGGCTGTCCACCCATGAGGAGCCCTACATCATGGCCGGGAACGATCTGATCCTGGAACCGGGGATGTGCTTCTCCATCGAGCCGGGTATCTACCTGCCCGGCCGGTGGGGAATGAGACTGGAGGATATTGCTGTTGTATCTGATACCAGTGTAGAATTGCTGACACGTCACCAACGAGATCTGAGGTAACCCCCATGAGCAGCACCACCCACGCCCTGTTCGTCGGTCATGGCACCCCCATGAACGCCATCGAGGACAACGACTACACCCGCACCTGGTCGCGGCTCGGCCAGGAGGTCGGTCAGACCGCCCCTCGTGCGATCCTCTCGGTCTCCGCCCACTGGTACACCAAGGGCACCGGCGTCACCGCGATGACCAACCCGCGCACCATCCATGACTTCTGGGGCTTCCCGCCCGAGCTCTCGGCAGTCCAGTACAACGCCCCGGGCGACCCGGAGGTCGCGGAGCTGGTACGCGAGATCGCCAAGCCGACCCTGGTCCAGAACGACCTCGACTGGGGCCTGGACCACGGCACCTGGTCGGTGCTCAAGCACATGTTCCCGGAGGCGAAGATCCCGGTCGTGCAGCTGTCCATCGACGCCTCCAAACCGCTGCACGAGCACGTCGCCCTGGGTTCCCGCCTGGCGAAGCTCGCCACCGACCACAACGTGCTCATCGTCGGTTCCGGCAACGTGGTCCACAACCTCTCCCTGGTGCAGTGGCACGCCGGCGACACCGGTTTCGGCTGGGCCGACTCCTTCGATGAGGCGGCACGCGACATCATGCTCACCGACCCGGACCGTCTGGAGGCGCTCCGCGACCACGAGGGCTACACCCGCTCCGTCCCGACCCCGGACCACTTCCTGCCCCTGGCCTACATCGCCGGCGTCAGCGCCGCGATCGGTGGCGGCGAGGTCGACGTGTTCAACGAACAGCGCACCATGGGCTCACTGTCCATGACGGGATACCGGGTGGCATCCTAGAGGGCATGAACGGCATTCTGCTTCTCGGCGGCCACTCGGACATCGGCGGCGAACTCGCCGCCCGACTGTGCCCCGGGCGCGTGGTCGTGCTCGCGGCCCGTCGGCCCTCCTCGCTTGATGGCGTCGCCGCCCGCCTCCGCGCCGCCGGAGCATCGGACGTCCACACCCTCGACTTCGAGGCGACCGACCTGGCCGGCCACCGGGAGGTGGTGAGGCAGGCCCAGCAGCTCGCCGGTGGAGTGTCCACCGCGATCCTCGCCTTCGGCATCCTCGGCGACCAGACCCGCGCGGAGACGGATGAGACGCACGCCGCGGAGATCGCCACCATCGACTACACCGCCCAGGTGAGCATGCTCACCGTGCTGGCGGACTCGATGCCGCACGGGGAGATCGTCGCCTTCTCCTCGATCGCCGGCTGGCGGGCCCGTCGTGCCAACTACGTCTACGGCTCCACCAAGGCCGGCCTCGACGCCTTCTGCCAGGGGCTGGCTGACCGCCTGCACCACTCCCCGCTGCGCCTGATCACCGCCCGCCCGGGTTTCGTCATCGGTTCCATGACCGCGGGGATGAAGCCCGCCCCCATGTCCGTCACGCCGGCGCAGGTCGCCGACGCAGTCAGCAGAGAGATCCGCACGGGCAGGGGGAGCACCACCCTGTGGATCCCCGGGCGGCTGCGCCTGCTGGCCTGGGTGATGAGGATCGTCCCCCGCCCCGTCTGGCGCCGCATGCCCCGCTGAGGGCGAAAACCTAGCCGCTGACCTCATATTCCCCGTCGCCGGTGGCCAGGTACTCGGTGTGCGGGTACGCCGGGGCGCCGCACCGGTGGCTGCAGCCGACGAAGTGGGTGTGTCCCGTGCCGAGGGCGCCGGAGGAAGCTGCCTGCAGGGCGTCACCACGCACGTCGGAGAGCGCCAGACCGCACTGGCCGGTGCCCACACACGCGGACACGGTACGCAGCGGCGAGTTGACGTCGAAGATCAGACCCTGGGGCGCCAGCACACGCACGACCTGTTCGGCGACGGATTCGCTGAGCCCCTCGATGCGCAGCACCCGGTCGCGGCACAGCGTCACGGGTGCCTCGATGACGTCGAGCATCCGCGCCATTCGTGAGCTCAGGGCGCCGAGTGGCAGTGCTGCGCCGAGGTGCACCAGGCCGTCCTCCTGCGCGAGCCACCCGATCTCACCTGCGGGCGCGACACCCCCGGTCGGGTCCACCTGGAATCCGGCGGAGAGGAGGGCGTCGAGAAGCGCGGCGTCGGAACGCGCGTAGAGGCGCAGGCGGGCAGCTTCGGTGAGGTGCAGGCGGGAGGAGGCGTACTCGTCCGCGAGGGAGGCCAGCGGCTCCCAACCGCCGGGGGCGACCACCCCGGCGGGCGGGGCGAGGTCAATGAAGGCAGGCAGAATATCTGTCACGCCTGAGGAGTCTAGTTACAGTGGGGGTGGTGTTCACCAATCGTGCGGCCGACCCCCGGGTCCCCCGGGCGGGCGTGGGCGCGACCATGGCCCGGGCCTGGTTCCCGCTGGCGCATGAGGTGGGCAGGGGAGTGGCCCGCCGACTCATGGGCCGCGAGGGGCATCCGCGCCGACCGGGCTTCACCGAGTGGGAGGCGGAGCCGAGCTTCGACGACGCCACGTGGGTGATCGGCGAGAAGCCGGGGACGCTGCTGGCCTCCGCACCCATGCGTCTGCTGGGCACCTCAGGCAGGTCGAACCCCGCGACGGCCTGGCGCATCGAGTACGTCACCACCGACGCCCGCGACCGGACCATCACCGCGACCGGCGCCTTCCTGCGTTCGCACCGCCCCTGGTCCGGCGGCCCACGCCCGGTCGTCGCCTTCGCGCCCTCGACCCAGGGCGTGGCGAAGCACTGCGACCCCTCATACAGCTGTTCCGTGGGCATGAGCGTCACCCTCGACGGACCCGTCGACATCGTGGCCTCCTACGAGTTGCCCGCCGTCACCATGCTGCTCGCCGCCGGCGCCCACGTCGTGCTCACCGACTACCCGCGGGACCCGGACTTCGACTGGCAGCTCTACTGCGACCACCCCTCCGGCGGCCGTGCGCTCGTCGACGCCGTCCGTGCCGCCCGTTCCCTCGGCCTCTCAGCGGACGCACCGGTGGGAATGTGGGGCTTCTCCCAGGGTGGGGCAGCGGTGGGCATGGCGCTGGAGCGCCCCGGCTACGCGCCTGACGTGACGGCCCGTGCCGCTGTGGTGGGTGCCCCGCCCTCCCGCCTGAACGAGGTCCTGCGCCATCTCGACGGCTCCCTGGTCACCGGCGTGCTCTCCTACGCGGTCGCGGGCCTGCTGGTCGTCTCCCCGGAGATCCGCGCCGAGATCCTCAGCAGCCTCACCCGGGAGGGCATGGACCACTTCCTCGCGGACACCGCCACCTGTGCGGTCAGCTCCGTGTTCACCTCCGGGTGGCGCAGCACGGCCCGCTGGACACACTCCGGTGTGCCCCTCGGCGAGCTTCTCGACGACCTCCCCCACGTCAACGCCGAATTCGACCGTCGTGAACTCGGTGCTGCGGGCCCGTCCGTTCCCGTGTTGTTGTGGGGTTCGCGTAATGACGACGTCGTCCCCGTCCAGCAGGTCCTCGACCTGCGGGACGCATGGCGTGCGCAGGGCACCCGGATCACCTGGCTCGAGGACCGCACACCGAGGCTTCCGGGCAGGACCGGCGCGAACCATTTCGGGCCCTATTACCGGCATCTGCCCGGAAACGTCGGCTGGTTGATCGATCAACTGTGCAGGTAGTGTGGCAGACGTGCCGTTGATCTTCGCAATCTTCCCCCTACTTTTCATCGAGGCCCTGACCTTCTGGGCGGTCGCCTCCTGGCTCGGCGTCGGCTGGGCCCTGCTCCTGCTGTTCGCCCTGATGGCCCTGGGGCTGGTCAGCGCGTTCGTGGAGATGCAGCGCGTCGGCCGCCTGGCCGCCGCCCAGCGCATCAGCGCCGGCCGTCTGGCGGGTGATTACGGCCTGCTCACCGCCGGCGCCATTCTCGCGGGCACCCCCGGTATCGCGTCATCTGTGGTGGGCCTGTTCCTGATCTTCCCTCCGACCCGCTCCCTGGCGCGCAGGATGCTCGCCGCGAAGCTGGTCAAGTCCATCGAGAACCTCGGTGTGCGCAGTTTCGAGGCCACCAACGCGAACCGTTCCACCACCAGCTACGGCAGCTTCGTCGATCCGGAAGGCCAGCGCTCCGACGAGCCCGCAGGCGAGGTCATCGAGGAATCCGAGATCGAGGAATGGACCCGCAACATCCGCCCCGAGGACTTCGGCGGGGATTCCACCGGCGGCAAGCCGGGGGACAGGGAGTGACCCTCCTGCTGCGCCTGTTCCTCGCCGCAGCCTCCGGCTTCCTCGCCTTCACCTCCAACGAACCGTTGGGCTGGTGGTTCATGGCCGTCTTCGGCATGGCGGGGCTCTACATCAGCCTGATGCCCTGGAAGGGGCGCCCCGGGCCGTCCTTGCGCGCGGGCGCTCTGCTCGGATTCGTCCACGCCCTGGTGCTCTACCTGTTCATGCTGCCGTGGATCGGCGAGTTCGTGGGGAACCTGCCCTACGTGGCGCTCGCCCTCTTCTGCGCCCTCTCCGCGCTGATCACCGGCCTGGGCGGCGTGGCTGTCGCGCGCTGGCGCTACGGATTCCTCGCCTTCCCCTTCGTCTACCTGTTCGTCGAATGGGTACGCAGCTCCTTCCCCTTCGGCGGTTTCGCCTGGGTGCGCCTGGCCTGGGGCCAGATCAACGGGCCGCTGGCCAACCTCGTCGTCTGGGGTGGCCCCGCGTTGGTCACCCTGGCCACCGTGATGGTCGGTGCCGGACTCGCGGGCCTGTTCGTCCGGGACCGTCGGGTCCGGGTGACGGCGGTTGTCATGGCGATCGTGCCCCTGCTGGCCGGACTGCTCACCGGCCTGACCGTGGTCAACCACGAAGACGCAACCGTCGGCGACGTCACCGTCGCCGCAGTCCAGGGCAACGTCCCGCGCATGGGCCTGGACTTCAACGCCCAGCGCCGGGCGGTGCTGGGCAATCACGTCAAGGTCACCGAACAGCTTGCCGCGCAGGTGGGGGAGAGCGGTCAGGAACTCGACCTGGTCATCTGGCCCGAGAACTCCTCCGACGTCAATCCCTTCGCCGACGAGCGTGCCGGCGAGCTGGTCGACCGGGGGGTCGCGGCCGTGGATGCGCCGGTGCTGGTGGGCACCATCACCCGCGACGAGGTCGGCGACCGCAACACCATGGTCGTGATGGACCCGGAGACCGGCCGGGGCGACCACCACCACAAGCACTTCCTCCAGCCCTTCGGCGAATACATGCCCCTGCGGGACTTCTTCCGAATGTTCTCGCCCTACGTGGACCAGGCCGGCGACTTCAAGCCCGGCCCGCCCGAGTTCACGGTCCGCATGCGGGACGTCATCGTGGGCGTGGCCACCTGCTACGAGGTGGCCTTCGACCCGGCCTACCGCCAGGCGGTCCTGGACGGCGCCCAGCTGCTGAGCACGCCCACCAACAACGCCACCTTCGGCTTCACCGACATGACCTACCAGCAGCTGGCCATGAGCCGGATGCGTGCCATCGAGGTCGACCGGGCCCTGGTCGTTGCCGCCACCTCCGGCGTTTCCGCCATCATCCACCCCGACGGCTCCGTCAGCCAGAAGACCGGGATCTTCCACCCCGGCACCCTCGTGGAGACGCTCCCGCTGCGTGATTCCATCACGTTCGCGGCCCGGTACGGCCAGGTCGTTCAGTGGGGACTTATAATCCTGGGAGGCATGTTCTTGGCCGCCGCCCTGGTGGCCGCCCGCCGGAAGCCGCTTCCTGCCACAGGAAAGCGGCGACCGACAACATCCAGAAGGAGACCATCGTGACCAACCCCAGTGACGCGACCCTGGTTATCATCCCCACCTACAACGAGCTGGAGAACCTCCCGCTCATCGTCGGACGCGTCCGCGCCGCCACCCCGGAGGTCGACATCCTCATCGTCGACGACAACAGCCCCGACGGCACCGGCGCCAAAGCCGATGAGCTCGCGGCCGAGGACGAGCACGTCAACGTCCTCCACCGCGAGGGCAAGGGCGGACTGTGCGGCGCCTACGTGGCGGGTTTCCAGTGGGGTCTGGAGCGCGAATACACCGTCCTGTGCGAGATGGACGCCGACGGCTCCCATGCCCCCGAGCAGCTCCACCTCCTGCTGGCCGAGATCGATGCCGGGGCGGATCTGGTCATCGGTTCCCGTTACGTCCCGGGCGGCAAGGTGGTCAACTGGCCGAAGAAGCGCTGGATCCTGTCCAAGGGTGGAAACGCCTACATCTCGCTGATGCTGGGAGGTGGCCTCTCCGACATGACCGCCGGCTACCGCGCCTACCGTCGCGCGGTGCTCGAGGAGATGGATCTGGATGAGCTGTCGAACGCCGGCTACATCTTCCAGGTTGACCTCGCGTGGCGTGCGAATGTCGCTGGTTTCGACGTCCGCGAGGTTCCCATCACCTTCACCGAGCGTGAGATCGGCGAATCGAAGCTCGACGGCAGCTTCGTCAAGGATTCCCTCTTCGAGGTCACACGCTGGGGCGTCAAGCACCGTGCGGGGCAGCTCGCAGAAATGGCCGGAGTGACCAGGAGTGTCATCGGTTACGAGTACAACCGCTGGAATCGCAACCGCAGGCGCTGATAGATCAGCACTGTGCGGGGGAAGAAAAATCCCCTCCCGAGGCCCTGGGACAGGGTCGGGGAGGGGATCGGTCGTAGGCGAACCTGGGGGTTACTCGCCTTCCTTGGCCTGCTGCTCCTTGAGCAGACGGGCCGCGGAACGACGACGCTTACGCAGCAGCTCGATGCGCTCCTCCAGGAGCACATCCAGTTCCTCGATGGAGCGACGTTCGAGCAGCATGTCCCAGTGAGTACGCGGGGGCTTGACAGGCTTGGACTCGACGCCCTCGCCCTCCATGAGGGTTCCCAGCTGGCCGTTCTTGCACATCCACTCCTCGGGGATCTCCGCGTCCTCGGCGAACGGGACCTCGTAGATCTCGCCGCTGTCTGTGCGGTACTTCACCATCTGGCGCGGGGCAAGGTCGTGGTCGCGGTCAGTTTCATAGCTGACGGCACCCATGCGGCTGCCGCGGAGTACGCGATCTGCCATTGCGGCATCATCCTTTTCGTTGCATTCCCGGGGAACCTAAGCAGGCCATCTCGCCTGGTTCACTTGTAGACGTACCATTATAACGGACTCGCCACCCGGTTTGTTCCCTGCACATGGCAAGGATCGGTTATGGTGTGTCACGTGACGATATCTCCGACCCATCCCGTCACTTCCTGCGCGTGGTGCGGCAAGGAGCTCATGAGCACCGGCCGTGGCAGACCGCGGAAGTACTGCAGCAGATCATGCAAGCAGCGGGCGTATGAACAGCGACACAATGTTGCAGGTACCAGTATCCCGGCGGAAGCAGTTATCATTCATCCGGACCGCGTCGCGGCACTGCGGGATTCGCTCTTCGAATTGCGGTGCGCGGCCGAGGACGTGGCGACCGCATCTGCGGAAGGCGCAGAACCGGAAGAAATGCGCGTCCTCTGCACCGAACTGGTTGCGCTCGCACGGACGATTGAAAAGTTGAGGTAACAAGAGGATGTCCCAGCAGAAATCCGCCAACAAGATCGTCATCGCGATCTTCGTCGTACTCATCGTGGCGCTCGCCCTGGTGGCCGTGGTGCCCGTGCTGGTAGCCGCAGTGATGGGTCCGGGCGTCCGTACTGAAGGACTGTCCGCACAGAACGCCCAGCCGGCGTCGACGGACATCAACGGCGACTGGCAGGTCGCCCATACCCGCGACCAGAACACCACGTCGGTCGGCTTCACCTTCTTCGAGATCCTGCCGTCTGACCGCCGCCAGACCTCCGGCTCCACCCAGGCCGTCGAGGGCTATGCGACGATTGAGGCCGGCACCCTCAGGGCCGGCGAAATCACCGTCGACATGGCCGAGGTGTCCACCGACAATGAGCGGCGCGACATCAACGTCCGCAACAAGATCCTCAACACCAACGAGTTCCCGACGGCCACCTTCAGGATCACCGAACCGGCTGACGTCTCCCAGGTCCCGGGCAACGGAACCCCGGCCAAGCTGACGCTGACCGGCGAGCTGGAGATCCGCGGGGAGACCCGCCCCCTGAGCCACGAGTTTGATGTGCTTCGCGACGCCGAACGTCTCATCGTCTCCGGCGACGTCCTGATCGACCGCCACGAGTACGGCGTCGAATCGCCGGACTTCGTCGCCGCCAAGATCGACGACGTGGGCGAGCTGAACATCCGGCTCGCCCTGGAGAAGAACTGATGACTCCTTCCCGGATGATCCCGATGATCTGGCTGCGCCTGATTGTCATCCTGGCGTTCGGCGTCTTCGTCGCCTGGCAGGGTCATTGGATCGTCGGCATCATCGCCGGCATCCTGGTCCTGGTGTCCGTCTGGCAGCTCTGGTACGCATATCGGCAGCGTGAACGGCAGTAGCGAGATGGGGTCTATTTACGTCACAGTGACGTAAATAGACCGGCCCGGAGGTCGTGAGAAAGAGGCGGCCGACGGGCATTTTTCGCTTTCGGCGGGAACGAAGCATGTCGGGCGCCAGGGCATGGCTACGGGCCGGGGTGGACGTCAGCTGTAGTCCGGCCGACGCGGCCGGACCCAGGGAGTGCTCGGCAGGTGTCGGGGCGGAAAGATCTGCGGGTGCGCAACGGCGCACAGTCCGCCGTCACGCAGGAGGCTGCTCGCGGCGGGCCGTGCGGGACAGCGCCGGAGTGCGGCGAGTCCGAGCCGACGCCACGGGCGGGCGTTGCGGTGGCGGCGGTGCACGTCGGCGCGGAACGACATGCGGACCGAGTCGCCGTCCGGCCGACCCGGGCAGGTCATACCGATTGTCCGATAATGTACATTATGTCATTTCAGATCCGGGCACAGCTCCCCACCGGGTGTCTTTTGTCCGTTGACATGAAACACGGCTGCCGGCTTCGAGTTCGCCCGCCAGCCCTTTCCCGGACGGTTGCGTCGGCTCCCGGAACCTTCAGGGCGATTTCCCACGAGCCGGGCGCAGCGACGGGAACGTCCGGCAGGAGAATCACCCATCTCGACCACCTCCGCCTGATCTGACATAATGCTTCACTCACCGGCGCTCAGCCACGACGATGCCCGCCAGCCAACCAGGTGCCCGCCCGGGATCCGGCGGAGCGAAACTGCGGGCATCGATGCCCCCGGTGTGGAGCAGCCAGGCGATGAGCGAGTTCGAGTTCCACATATCCCCGATTCCCACTTCGTCTCTTCCCCACGTCAGTGGCGGGACTTCAGCGGTCCTCGCCAGCATGTCCGACACCTCGCGGCCGGTGAGCCGGATCAGGGAGGCTTCTCCAACCGCAAAGTCACGATCAGGGATGACGCCGTCTCTCCAGCAGCGCACTTCGTAGCGGAACAGCCGCGATCGGCCCAGAAACCCCGCCCCCACGGGCCCGGTCGCCACCACTCCCCTGGCCTCCACCTTCTGACCCCATGCCGGGGTCATCTCAATGACGTGGCCTGCCTCCCCATCGAACACCTCCAGCGCCGCATGAAAGAGAGGTTGCGGGGGTCGATGCTCGCGACGTGCCGTCATCACCTCCCACCAGTGGCTCGTGTGGACGACGAAGTGTCCGCCGGCGCCGACAGGGAGCCACCACAAGGCGGCGTACGTACGGTGAACAGGCATGATGCCTATCCCGTCGCTAGCCGCCGGGCGTGATCTGGCCGGCCAGTTCCGAGACCTTCAGTCGGCCTTCCTTCGAGGCCTGCATCACCTCACGGGCCTTGGGAACGGCACCCCAGGTGTTCCACATCAGCACGCCACGGACGACGTCCCCATCCAGGTAGTACAGGACCGCAGCGTCATGGGCGTCGTTCCACACCTCCTCGATCCGGTGGTTGGTGCGTGTTTCACCGAGAGCCTCATAGCCGTCGTCGAAGAGGTCCGACCAGAACAACGGGGTGTAACGGTACTCGGTCCGCGTGCCCGCCATGGTTCTTCCGGCCGCATCGCCGGAACGCTCCGCGTTGGCCATGTGCTCGACACGCCGGCGGCCGAGGATCGGATCAGAGAAGGTGGCGATATCGCCTGCTGCGTAGACGTCCGGGGCGCTGGTGGCCAGGGTCTCGTCGACGCTCACTCCCCCTTGCTCCATCTCCAGGCCTGCCTCCTCAGCCAGTTGGACATTAGGTACCGCGCCCAGGCCGAGGACGACCACGTCGGCCTCCACCTTCTCGCCGGACCGGGACTCCAGGGTGAGTCGGCGACCCGCGTGGATTGAGGAGAGGAAGAAACCGCTGTTCAGGCTGATGCCCTTTGATTCGTAGACCTCCGCGAGGTGGCTGGTGATCGAATCGGGGAACATCTGTTCCAGCAGGCGGCTGTCCGGGAAATGGACGCTGACGTCGGCCCCCGCGGCAGCCAGTCCGGCGGCGATCTCGGACGCGATGTAACCGCCGCCCACGATGGCGACCCGGATGCCCTCGGAGACCAGGGAGCGCAGGTGGCGGTAGTCGTCGGCATTGCGGTAGTAGACGATGCGGTCATCGTCCGGGGTGTCGATGTGGCGGGCCGCAGCTCCGGTGGCCAGCAACAGACGACCGTAGCCGACCTGTTGACCGTCCGAGGTGGTCACGGCGTGTGCCTCCGGATCAAGTGCGGTCACCGTCGTGCCCAGGAGCAGTTCAGCTCCGGTTTCAGTGGTGCCCAGGTCAATTCCTTCCAGGGTCGCGTCAGCCTTGAGCCACAGGTCCTTCGACAACCCCGGCCGGTAGAGTGGGCCGTCACTGACATCCGAGATGATCAGTACCGAAGCATCCGGCGCCTCCTCCCGGATTGCGCGAGCCGCCTTGTCTGCGGCCACCCCGCCCCCGACGATGACATGGTCATAAGCGGGCTTCAGGGTTGATTTCACTTCATTCGGGTTCGACATGCTGCCTGCACCGTCCTGGGAAGAGTGGATAGTAGTGTGTTGTAGCCCACAATACCCTTTCCTTTGTGTGGTGGCCCTCGAGTCGTGGGCCTCTGGTTGAGGTCATCTGAGAGCGACTGAGGCGTGGACAAGCAGCGAAGTCCAACGATCGGATAACGGTGCCCGGAGTGGAGGATCGGGAGGGACAGGGTGTGGGAAAATGGCGCTGGACGAGGTCCTTTTCACTCGGCGAGACGAACCTTGCTCTACTGCACCACTCGGATTTTCCGGCGCAAGGAGGCAGGATGAGAAGATCTCCCTTCTCTGCCACGCATCACACCACCCCGGCCCCGCTGTCCTCCTCTTCCCCGCAACCGGGTTGACCCCATGGAGACCAGGGAACAGGGCCTGACCTCGGCTGAGGCCAGAAAACGCCTGGCGGACACCGGAACGAATGAGCTTCCCGGGGTGCGCCGGGTCCCGGTGTTGCGGCGGTTCCTCAGCCAGTTCACGAACTTCTTCGCGTTACTTCTCTGGGGCGCGGCCGCCCTCGCCCTGGTGGCACGCATACCTGAGCTGGCAATTGCGGTCAGCGCGGTGGTGATCATCAACGGATTGTTCGCTTTCGCGCAGGAGGAACGCGCGACCCAGGCCGCCGCCAAACTCCGTGGGCTGTTGCCGACGCAGGTCACCGTCGTGCGGGATGGTGCCCCGACGAAGGTGCCGGCCGCCGAGGTGGTTCCCGGTGATGTGGTCATTCTCGCGGCCGGAGACCGCCTGCCGGCCGACCTCACTTTTTTAAGTACAGACAGCTGCACCGCGGACGAGTCGATGCTCTCCGGCGAGAGCCTGGCGGTGGTCAAGGAAGCCGGCGATGCAGGATTCGGCGGGACATTCCTTGCCAACGGTACGGCCGAGGCCTGTGTCACCGCCACGGGAAACAACACCCGACTGGCAGAGATCGCCTCCCTGACGTCACACGTGGTCCCGCCTCCCACGCCACTGCAGCGGGAGTTGCGTCGGGTCGTCCGGACGATTTCCTCGGTGGCACTGGGATTCGGCGTCACCTTCTGCATCATCTCGATTCTGGTGGGCACGCCTCTGCACAACGCACTGTTGTTCGCCATCGGAGTGGCCGTGGCCATGATCCCCGAGGGCCTGCTCCCCACGGTCACCCTGTCCCTGGCCGTGGGTGCCCAGCGGATGGCCGACCGCAACGCGCTGGTGAGGAATCTCCAGGCGGTGGAGACTCTGGGTTCCGCGACCTTCATCTGCACGGACAAGACCGGAACACTCACCCAGAACCGCATGAACGTCGTCGAGGTCTGGACTCCGGAAGGGATGGTGGCCGTCGACGGCGAGGGCTACTCCCCCGTCGCCGGGATCACCGGCCCATCGTCCGCGACAGACCCGGCGCGGCGGCTCGCGTGGGCTGCCAGAACCGCGTCACGGGGCCGCATCCGGCGCGCCGGGGAAGAGTGGATCGCTGACGGAGACCCGATGGAGGCGGCTCTCGATGCCCTGGCACATCGCCTGGCGGGGCCGGTGGGGCTGTCGGATCCGGAACCCACCAGGCGTTTCGCCTTCGATCCGGTGAGGCGGCGGGAATCCGTCATCCTGGGGGCGGAGCTGCTGGTGAAGGGCGCTCCGGAGAGCATGCTGCCCTTGTGCAGTAACACCGGGCTGGCGGACCGGGCCTCCGAGGAACTCACGGGCATGGCCAATCGTGGCCTTCGGGTTCTCGCGGTGGCCAGTCGAACTCTCCCCCGGGGAACGCGGGTGGATGAGGCGGCACCGGAGGAGCTTGAGCATGACCTGGTCCTGGAGGGGTTGGTCGGTCTGCACGATCCCCCGCGTCCGGGCGTTCCGGAGGCGATCCGGCAGGCCCGTCAGGCAGGAATCAGGATTGCGATGATCACGGGGGACCATCCGGTCACGGCCGCGGCGATCGCGCGGCAGACCGGGCTTGCACTGGGTGATCCTGTGGTCGTCGAGGGCAGGGATCTTCCCCCGGATGAGGAATCCCTGGGCGAACTGATCGATCATGATGGCGTGGTGGTCAGTCGCGTCTCTCCCGAACAGAAGCTCGCCATCGCCCGCGCCCTGCAGCGGAGGGGGCATGTGCTCGCGATGACCGGTGACGGGGTCAATGACGGCCCGGCGCTCAGTGAGGCCGACATCGGTGTGGCGATGGGCATGACGGGCACTGACGTCGCCCGGGAGGCCGCCGACCTGGTGCTTCTCGACGACAACTTCGCCACCATCATCATCGCCGTGGAACAGGGACGCGCGACCTACACCAACATCCGCCGTTTCCTCACCTACCACCTGACGAGTAACGTGTCGGAGCTCTTACCGTTCGTGGTGTGGATTCTGTCGGGCGGGAGCTTCCCCCTGGCGCTCGGGGTGCTCCAGATCCTGGCGTTGGACATCGGCACCGACCTGCTTCCCGCGCTCGCCCTCGGCGGAGAGAAACCGAGTCCGGATGTTCTGCGGAAGCCACCCGAAAAGCGTCACCTCATGGACGGAGCACTGCTGACGCGGGTGTTTGTGGTGCTCGGACCGGTGCAGGCAGCGTTCGCCCTGGGGATCTTCACCCTGGTGCTGTGGGGCTCAGGATGGACCTGGGGTGCGCAACCTGCGCCGGGCTTGCTGGCCACGGCCTCCGGTGCGGCGTTCTGCACGGTGGTCGTGGGCCAGATGGCCAATGCCGTGGCCTGCCGCAGCGCCACCCGCCCGGCCTGGAGGATCAACTGGTTCAGCAACAGAATGCTGCTGGTGGCGGTCCTCGTCGAAGTGGCGCTCCTGCTCTTCTTCCTCTTCTTCGCCCCGTTGGCCGGGGTGCTCGGTCACGCGCCCCCGCCGCTGGAGGGTGCGCTGTTCTCTCTCCTGGTCGTTCCGACCCTGCTGTCGGTGGATGGTCTGCACAAGTTTCTCCGGCATCGACGGCGGGACAACAGGTCTCGTGCTGGCAGTCAGCGTCCGGCAGATCCCCCTCCGCTGAAGCCTGAAGGGTAGCGAGGAGCCATGTCCCAGGAAAGGAATGACTGGCATACGGACCACAAGAGGTCCCTCACCCGGGGTGAGCGTGCCGCTGACGTTCTCCGCAACGCCATGGGAAGCTGGCGATTCGTGGCCGCCTTCCTCCTGGCCATGGCGGCGTGGACGGTAGCGAATGTAGTGACAGGCAGGCCCTGGGATCCGTATCCGTTCATTCTCCTGAACCTGTTCCTGTCCATGCTGGCGGGACTTCAGGGCGCGATTCTGCTCATCGCAGCGAAAAGACAGGATGCGATCTCGGCGGCCATGGCCCGCCACGATTTCGAGACTGACACGGCGGCGAAGGAGGAGATTGAGCTGCTGCTGCAGATCAATCGGGAGCAGCTGGAGCTCATCCGTCAGCTGCGGGCGGAAGGCCGCACGCAGGAGTGAAGGCGGCTTCGGGTCACAGCTGGTGGGCAGTCACTGCCCGGGCGTGTAGTTCGACGTTCTCACCCACGCACACGGCATGGCCGGATGGCCCGGCACTCACCGGCGTCCCCTCCTGTTCCTGTGGGTCAGGGTGAACTGGACCGTGTCCAGCATGCCCAGGCGGAACAGCGCCTCGCGCAGGGCGAACTGGTAGCTCCAGAGGCGGCGGAATACCGCGTCGAAACCCGCTGCCGCCGCCTCCCTGGACTGCCCCTCGAACAGTGAGCGCTGCATCGCCAGGGAACGCTGGTGATGGCTGCCCGTATGGGTCTGTGCCACGACCCGCAGTCCCGATTCGCGGTCCGTGAGTCGGTGGACGTCCGTGGCCGTCGGGTAATCGAGCCCCGGCCACACGTAGGCGCGGAGCGCATCAAGCGCGCCACGGGCGACGGGGCTCAATGCGTCCGTGGCGATCACCGACTGCATGGAGACGAAACCGCCGATGGTGAGCAACCTGTCCAGCGCCCGGATGTAGGCGACCCGGTCGTCCTCGTCAAGGACCTCCAGTTTCTCCACCGACACGATCGCGTCGTAGCTGCCCCGCCAGTCCCGTGGCCCGGGTACGGGGCGGTCGATGACCGCGGTGTGTACCGAGGCGTCGACGCCGGCGAGCATGAGCTGCTCGGTCACCGCGCGTGCCTGCGCAGGGTCGGCGGTGAGCGTATCGACGGTCGCCCGTCTGTGCGCCGCCGCGATCGCCACCGCTCCGCCCGCGCCCGGGTACTCCAGCAGGTGGGTGCCGCCGGTGACGCGGGCGGCGTCGAGAAGCATCGTCACCGTCCGGGTCTGGGCGTCTCCGAGATCCTCCCGGTCGACGTCCACCGGCTCGGAGAAGGTCGTCAGATCGACGAAGTGTGTGGCCAGGCCGCGGCCGCGGGAATGGCCCGGGACGTGGCTGGGGACGGCGGTGCGGACGGTCGTCGGAACGCCGGAGGCGAAGACCCCGCCGAAGGCGCTGAAACCTTCACCGGAACTCAGCCTGACGAGTTCGGTCGGCAGTTCCCCGCCGCTGTAGCGCCCCGGGGAGGCGACCTTGCCGGGGATGCCCACCCGGGGCCGGTAGCCGGTGCGGATCAACGCCGCGAGGACATCCGTGAGATGATCCGAGCGCCACTCCCCCGCCATGTAGCCTTCCGCCAGCCCGAGCCAGCCGGATACCGCCAGTCGGGCGAACAGGGCGTCGTGTTCGACCACGAGATCCGGCTCCCCGGACGGATCCAGGGTCAGATCAGCGTTCGCGCAGGCGCGTGCGAATGACGCCTCAGCCAGACGTGCGCGCAGGTCAATGAGCCTTCCGGCCGGGACTTCGGCCAGACCGGGCCATGCCGCAGCGTCGATCGCCGCCAGATGGGGATGCCTCACAACCGACGATCCTAACCCCCGCACTGTCGGGAAACACGAAAACCTCCCCATTTCCATGTCCGGAACCGGGGTTGACCATAAGAATTGCCACTCCCACGACCATGTTGGTGACAGGAACCCGATACGATGGAGCCGTTGATTCCCGCTAGGCAGATGAGGAACTGATTTTAATGAAGCACACACCTTCCCGCCCTGGGGGCGGCCGCCACCACGTGGTCATCATCGGCTCCGGTTTCGGTGGCCTCTTCGCCGCCCAGGAGCTGAAGAACGCCGACGTCGACATCACGATCATTGACCGGACCAACCACCACCTCTTCCAGCCCCTGTTGTACCAGGTGGCCACGGGCATCCTGTCCTCCGGTGAGATCGCACCGTCGATCCGCCAGGTCCTCAAGGGCCAGGACAACGCGAACGTGGTCAAGGGTGAGGTCACCGACATCAACCTCGAGGACCAGGTCGTGACCACCTCGCTGGGCGCGTACACCCGCACCTTCGAGTACGACTCCCTCATCATCGCCGCCGGCGCCTCACAGTCCTACTTCGGCAACGACCACTTCGCCGAGTTCGCGCCGGGCATGAAGACGATCGACGATGCACTGGAGATCCGGGCCCGTGTCGTCGGCGCCTTCGAGCGCGCCGAGCTGGCCAAGGACCCGGCGCAGCGTGAGCGCCTCCTCACCTTCGTCATCGTCGGCGCCGGCCCCACCGGTGTGGAGCTGGCCGGCCAGCTGGCTGAGCTCTCCCACCGCACCCTCACGGGCGAGTACTCCAATTTCTCCCCCGCTTCCGCGAAGATCATCCTGCTGGACGGCGCCCCGCAGGTGCTGCCGCCCTTCGGCAAGCGACTGGGACGCTACGCCCAGCGTCAGCTGGAGAAGCTCGGCGTCGACGTAAGGCTCAACGCCATGGTCACCGACGTCGACGAGAGGAACGTCACGTACAAGAACTCCGTCGACGGCACCGAAACCACCATCGAGGCTTTCACCAAGATCTGGTCCGCCGGTGTGTCCGCCTCCCCGCTGGGCAAGCTCATCGCCGACCAGTCCGGCGCCGAGATGGACCGTGCGGGCCGCGTCATGGTCAACCACGACCTGACCGTGGGCGACCACAAGAACGTCTTCGTCGTCGGCGACATGATGAACTACAACAACCTGCCGGGCGTGGCCCAGGTCGCGATCCAGGGCGGCCAGTACGCCGCCGAGCAGATCACCGATGAGGTCGCCGGCCGCTCCACCCCCGATCAGCGCGTCGCCTTCGAGTACTTCGACAAGGGCTCCATGGCGATCGTGTCCCGCTTCAGTGCCGTGGTGAAGATGGGCAAGGTCGAGGTCACCGGTTTCATCGGCTGGCTGCTGTGGCTGGGCGTGCACGTGTTGTTCCTCGTGGGTTTCCGCAACCGCCTGGTCTCCATGCTCAACTGGGGCCTCAACAGCGTCGTCCCGAAGCGATACAACCTGGCCACCACCCGGCAGCAGCTGCACTCCCGTACCGCGCTGATGAAGCTCCAGGAGTTCACCTCCGAGATCGAGGGAGACACCCCGATCGAGCTGCGTGACACCACCAAGTTCACCGGCAAGAAGCAGATCCGCTAGGCACAGAGCCGACAGGTCACCGCGGTCCGGGCACGGGCCCGGAGGGGATACGTCCCCTCCGGGCCCGTCCCGTTTTAATGGTAATACCTCATCTCGTGTGGCGACGGCACAAGGGGATATAATGGGCAATGGTTGCGGCACGCATCGCTTGACATCGCCCGGCCGGTGGGTTCCCGCCGGTGGACGCGGCACTGAAAGGGACGTGAGGGGCAGCGGTGTCGCCACAGGTAACCGAGCATTCCACCGTCTTTCATCCCACCCTGAGAGGTAGACACGTGACCACCATCACCCCACCCGCGACCCGGGCCCGGGAAGGTTTCGCTGAAGGTCCGTGGGTCGACAACATCGACGTCCGCGATTTCATCCAGCGCAATTTCACCCCCTACACCGGCGACGCACACTTCCTGGCCGGCCCCACGGAGAAGACGCTGCGCACCTGGCGGCACCTGGAGGACCACTACCTGTCCGTCGAGCGCGAACGACGCGTGTACGACGTCGACACGGACACCCCGGCGGACATCGACGCCTTTGGCCCCGGTTACATTTCCGACGACGACGACATCGTCGTCGGTGTGCAGACGGACACCCCGCTCAAACGCGCCATGATGCCCTACGGCGGCTGGCGCATGGTCGAGGCGGCCATCCGGGAGGTGGGCAAGGAGCCGAACGAGAAGATCCGGGAGATCTTCACCCGCTACCGCAAGACCCACAACGAGGCCGTCTTCGACGTCTACACCCCGCGCATCCGCGCCGCCCGTTCCGCGCACATCATCACCGGTCTGCCGGATTCTTATGGGCGGGGCCGCATCATCGGCGATTACCGTCGGGTGGCGCTCTACGGCGTCGATAAGCTCATCCAGGACAAGGAGGCGGCGAAGCATGCCGTGCACGCGCAGGGTTTCTCGGAGCACTGGGCCCGCCACCGTGAAGAGCACTCCGAGCAGATCAAGGCGCTGAAGAAGCTCAAGGTGATGGCGCAGTCCTACGGCCACGACATTTCCGGACCGGCCACCACCGCGCGGGAGGCCGTGCAGTGGACCTACTTCGGATATCTGGGGGCGATCAAGTCCCAGGACGGGGCCGCGATGTCCATCGGCCGGCTGTCCTCCTTCCTCGACATCTACTTCGAGCGCGACCTGGCCGACGGCACGCTGTCGGAGGAGGACGCCCAGGAGATCATCGACGCCCTGGTGATCAAGCTGCGCATCGTCCGCTTCCTGCGTACCGAGGACTATGACCAGATCTTCTCGGGCGACCCGTACTGGGCGACCTGGTCTGACGCCGGGTTCATGGAGGACGGCCGTCCGCAGGTGACGAAGACCTCCTTCCGTCTCCTGCAGACCCTGCGCAACCTCGGCCCGGCTCCGGAGCCGAACATCACCGTCTTCTGGGACGATGCGCTGCCGGCGGGCTACAAGGAGTTCTGCGCCGCCATCTCCATCGAGACCAGCTCAATCCAGTACGAGTCGGACAAGCAGATCCGTGACCGCTGGGGCGACGACGCCGCCATCGCCTGCTGCGTCTCGCCGATGAAGGTGGGCAAGCAGATGCAGTTCTTCGGCGCGCGCGTCAACGCCGCGAAGTCGTTGCTCTTCGCCATCAACGGCGGCCGGGACGAGGTGACCGGCAGGCAAATCACCCTGCCCGGCGCGTTCGCACCCGTCGAGGGCGACGGACCGCTCGACTTCGACGAGGTGTGGGCGAAGTACGAGGAGATGCTCGACTGGGTGATCGGCACCTACGTGGAGGCACTGAACATCATCCACTGGTCCCACGACAGGTACGCCTACGAGGCCATCGAGATGGCCCTGCATGACTCGGAGATCATCCGCACCATGGGCTGCGGCATCGCCGGCCTCTCGATCGTGGCGGATTCCCTGTCCGCCATCAGGTACGCCAGGGTCACCCCTGTGCGCGACGAAACCGGCCTGGTCGTCGACTATCTCACCGAGGGTGAGTTCCCCCGGTACGGCAACGACGACGACCGTGCCGACGACATCGCCGCGACGATCGTCCACACCGTCATGGCCAAGATCAGGGAGATCCCGCTCTACCGCGATGCGATCCCCACCCAGTCGGTGCTCACCATCACCTCGAACGTCGTGTACGGCAAGGCCACCGGCAACTTCCCGGACGGTCACCGCGCGGGCACCCCGTTCTCGCCCGGCGCGAACCCGAGCAACGGCGCCGACACCCACGGCATGGTCGCCTCCATGTTGTCCGTGGGCAAGCTCGACTACAACGACGCCCTCGACGGCATCTCCCTGACCAACACCATCACCCCCTCCGGTCTCGGCCGCACCAAGGCCGAGCAGGTGACCAACCTCGTCGGCATCCTCGACGCCGGTTTCATCATGGACGACAACTAGGAGCCCCCAATGTCCACCAAGACCTTTGACGAGCGCATGGCCGACATGAAGGCCTCCCGCTCCGCCCACAACATGGAATCGGGCCTGTACCACGCCAACATCAACGTCCTGGACAAGTCCACGCTCGAGGACGCGATGGCCAATCCCGGGAACTACCCCAACCTGACTGTCCGGGTGTCCGGCTACGCGGTGAACTTCGTCAAGTTGACCAGGGAGCAGCAGCGGGACGTCATCTCCCGTACCTTCCACCAGGGAGCGTAGTGGCCCGGGACGGTGTCACCGGCGAGGTTAGCCTCACCCCGTCGGTGGGTGAGAAGGTCCGTGGGGTGGCCGCGGGCCTCGGCGGCACCGCCGGGGACCTCACCCGGCCGGAGCTTCTCGACGCCCGCGTCACCGGCGACGTCGCCCTCGTGCACTCCTGGGAGATGGTCACCGCGGTCGACGGACCCGGCACCCGGATGACCCTCTTCCTCACGGGTTGCCCGCTGCGCTGCCGGTACTGCCACAACCCCGACACGATGGAGATGCGCTCCGGCACCCTCGAGCGCGTGGAGGACGTGGTCAAGCGCGTCAGGCGCTACCAGCGCGTCTTCCGGGCCACGGGTGGCGGCCTGACGATCTCCGGCGGCGAGCCGCTCTTCCAGCTCGCCTTCACCCGACGGGTGCTCGCCTCGGTTCACCAGGCGGGGATCCACACGGCGATCGACACCTCCGGCTTTCTCGGCGCCCGCCTGACGGAGGAGGACCTGGCGAACATCGACCTCGTGCTTCTCGACGTCAAGTCCGGCAACGAGGCCACCTACCGCACGGTCACCGGCCGGTCCCTGCAGCCGACGATCGACTTCGGCGACCGGCTGGCCGCCCTGGGCAAGGCGGTGTGGGTGCGCTTCGTGCTGGTCCCGGGATTGACCGATGATCCGGAGAACGTGGCTCAGGTGGCCGACATCGTCGCCCGCTGGCCCAACGTCGAGCGGGTCGAGGTGCTCCCCTTCCACAACATGGGTGCGGACAAGTGGCGTGAGCTGGGTATCCCCTACCACCTGGAGGACGCGGAGCCCCCGACGCCGGAGTCGCTGGCGGCGACCCGCCAGGTTTTCCTCGATCGGGGGATCGTCACTTACTGATAGGGTCGTCCACGACATTGGGGTGCACGGCTGCAGGGCTGTGCTGAGAACATACCCATGGAACCTGCTCTAGCTAGAACTAGCGAAGGGATTGTCGTGACTCAGCCACGCGTTCTGTCCATTGCCGGCACCGACCCGACCGGAGGTGCCGGCATCCAGGCGGACCTGAAGTCCATCGCCGCCGCCGGGGGTTTCGGCATGGCCGCCGTCACCGCACTGGTGGCACAGAACACCCACGGGGTCCGCTCCGTGCACACCCCGCCCCACGAGTTTCTCCGCGAGCAGCTCGCCTGCGTCTTCGATGACGTCACCGTGGATGCGGTGAAGATCGGCATGCTCGGGGACGTGGAGACCGTCGCCGTCGTCGCCGAGACGCTGGCCGCTCACCCGGTCCCCCACGTCATCCTGGATCCGGTCATGGTGGCCAGCTCCGGTGACCGCCTGCTCGACGAGGACGCGGAAGCCGGTGTCCGCGACCTCATCCGCCACGTCGACGTGATCACCCCCAATCTGCGCGAGCTGGCCGTGCTCTGCGACACCACGATGGCCGCCGATCTGGACGAGGCCATCGCCCAGGCTGCCGGGCTGGCCGGGGACACGGACACGGTGGTCATCGTCAAGGGTGGGCATCTGACCGGTTCCGCGGCCGACAATGCCGTCGTCCACCCGGACGGTACCGTCCACCACGTGCCCACTCGGCGGGTGGACACAAAGAACACCCACGGCACCGGCTGTTCGCTGTCCGCCGCCCTGGCCACCCGCATCGCCTCTGGTGAGCCGGTCAATGAGGCGCTGGAGTGGTCGACCCGCTGGCTTCATGATTCGATCAGCAACGCCGACGCCCTCGACGTGGGCAGCGGTCACGGTCCGGTCGACCACTTCCATCGGACGCGCCGTCTCGAAGCTGCCGCAGACACCACCCCGTGGCCGCACCTGACCGGCCCCCTGCCGACCCTCCCCGCACCCTCCCCGCACCTTGTCCCGGCCGGACCCCACACGCAGGCGATGTGGGAGGCCACCGGTGAGGTCTGGGGCGAGATCATGGACCTGACGTTCATCCGTGAGCTCCGCAGCGGCACGCTGCGCCCCCGCGACTTCGCCTTCTACCTCGACCAGGACGCCCAGTACCTCAACCGGTACTCCCGCGCGCTGGCACTGCTCTCGGCGAACGCCACCGACCAGGAGGGGCAGATCGGCTGGTCAGAGGGCGCGATGGGGGTGCTCGCCGGGGAAGCGCAGCTTCACCGCGACTGGCTGGGCGCCAACGGCGTCACGGTCACCGCCCCCTCCCCCGTCACGCTGGCCTACACCAATTTCCTCGTCGCCTCCTGTGCCGTGGAGCCCTACGCCGTGGGGGCCGCCGCGGTGCTGCCCTGCTACTGGCTCTACGCGGAGATCGGTTTCGAGCTGATGAAGGACAACCACCCGGAGCACCCGTACCACGCGTGGCTCAAGACCTATGCCGGCGAGGAGTTCATCACGGGAGCGCGTGGCGCCATCGCCCGCACCGAGCGTGCCCTTGCGTCAGCCTCCCCCGCCGAGCGTGAGCAGGCGATGGCGACCTACCTCAACGCCTGCGTCTACGAGCGGGAGTTCTTCGCCCAGGCCGACCGCGCCTGGTAGCAGGCACGGGTCGGCGCGGCGTCAGTGCCCGAGCGCGTCATCGATGGCTGAGCCCGCGGTCGGGGCTGTGAACTGGAAACCGGAGTCCGTGAGCACCTTCGGCTCCACCGTCGCGTCGGCCAGCAGCAGGGACTCAGCGGCGTCACGGCCGAGGACCAGGCGCAGCGCCCACTTCGGTGCGGGGAGCAGGTAGGGGCGGCGCAGGCGCTGCGCGAGGTGCCGGCCGATGTCGCGGGCGCTGGCCGGGGTCGGTCCGCTGAGGTTGACCGGCCCGGTGATGCGGTGGTCGATGATGTGGCGGATCGCCCTGACCTCATCCTCCAGGGAGATCCACGGCCAGATCTGGCGGCTGGTGCCCAGGGGGCCGCTGAGACCGAATCGGGTGAGGGGAATCAGTGGCTTGAGCACCGCCTCCGGGTGCAGCAGGGACGCCGTGCGCAGCAGCGCCACCTTCGCCCGGGGGCCGGCTTTGAGGGCCTCCTCCTCCCAGTCGACACAGAGCTGGGCGAGGAAGCCTTCACCTGCGCCGCTGGCTTCTGTGAGGGTGGCCCCGGGGCGGTCGCCGTAGATGCCGACGGCGGAGGCGGACACCAGCATCGGAGCGTCCTCGCCCAGCTGGCGGACGGCGTCGGCGAGCGTGCGGGTGGGTGCCAGGCGTGACGCCCGGAGAACCTCGCGGTAGTTCCGCGTCCACGGGAGTTTCCCGATGCTGGCGCCGTTGAGGTTGACCACCGCGTCCGCACCCGCGAGCAGGGCGGGATCGAGGTCGCCGCGGCCGGGATCCCAGAACGCTTCACCGGTGTTGCGGGGCTGACGTCGTACGAGCCGGACAACCTCAACGCCGTCGGCTTCCAGCGACGTGGTGAGGGCGGATCCGATCAGTCCGGACGCGCCGGAGATGATGATTCTGGTGGGGGCCATGTGGGTGCTTTCTGTGGGCTACGGGTAGGGGTTCGAGTCTGCCGGTCGGGGATTCAGGGCCGGGTGAAGATCGCCACGAGGAAGTCCGAGTCCTCCGTGAAAGGCTTCAGATCCCAGGACTCGAAGACGTTCTCCGGCTCAAGCCCGGCCTCACGGGCGGTGGCCAGGAAGTCATCGAAGCCCCAGCCGCGGCCGGCCCCGAAGCCGACGACGAAACGGCCGCCGGAATGCAGTGACCGGGCGATGTTCGACAGCGCGGGCAGCCTGCCGTCCGCGGCGAGGAACCCCATCACGTTGCCGGTGGAGACGGCCAGGTCGAAATCACCCTCGGGGATCTCGTCGGCGCTCAGGTCACCGACCACCCACGTCGCGTCCGGGTAGCGGTCCCGGGCGTACCCGATGAGCACCGGATCGATGTCGGTGCCCACCACCTCATGGCCACGGGCCGCGAGGTAGCCGCCGACCCGACCCTGGCCGCAGCCGGCGTCGAGGATGCGGGCGGCGCGGGGTACGAGGGCGTCGATAAGCCGGGCTTCGCCGTCGATGTCCTGGCCTTGGTCGATCATCATCTGCCAGCGGCGAGCATAGTTCTCCGAGTGGTCGGGATTCTGCGAGGTCACGTCAGTCCAGGTAGGCATGCGATCCAGTATAGGAACGTCGACCGGATAAGCTGGTGGTCGTCCATGAGCCCGGCCCAGGAGAGAGACTGCCACAGTGCCCAGTCCGTTTGAACGTGCCCTGCCTCCCCTCGTGCGGAAGAACGGGAATTCTCAACCTGCGCAGGAGCGCCCACCGTTCCGGGTGCCGCTGGAGCGGGCCGTCGATCACTGCCGTGTCTTCACCGACGGGATGAGACGGCCGGGCGAGTATCACGTGAGCTCCGCGTTGCAGGAGGTCCGTGAGCACGGCAACGGTTTCGTGTGGCTGGGGCTGCAGGAACCCGATGCACACCAGATGGAGCGGGTCGCGGAGGAGTTCGGCATCCATCCGCTGATCGTGGAGGACGCGGTCACCGCCCATCAGCGCCCCAAGGTCGAGCGTTATGACGACCAGCTGTTCCTGGTAGTCCGTTCCGTCAACTTCTGGGCGGACGCCACCGAGGGGAATACGCGTGAGCTCATCACGACAGGTGAGGTGCAGATACTCATCGGCCCGAACTTCATCATCACGGTGCGTCACGGCGCGGAGATGCCCGAGTTGTCGGACGAGTTGACTCACCCACCGGAGCTGGTGTCCCTCGGTCCGGCGGCACTGGCCTGGCGGGTGGCCGACCACCTGGTCGACGAATACAGCCGGATCGCCGAGCAGTTGGAGCGGGCCGTCGATGATCTTGAAGAAGAGGTCTTCACCCCGGGGTCGCGTTTCAACATCGAGCAGATCTACATGTACAAACGCGAGATCCTGGAGATGCGGCACTCGACCGACCCGCTGGCGCCCGCGCTGCGTTCGCTGATCGCCGAGAACCGAGACATCCTGGGCAAGCAGCTGCGCAGCTACTTCCGTGACGTCCTCGACCATGAGATGACGGTGAAGGACCAGATCGCGGGCTATGACGAGCGGCTCACGGCGCTCATCGACGCGTCGGTCGCGAAGATCACCATGCAGCAGAACACCGACATGCGCACGATCTCCGCGGTGGTCGGCATGGCGGCCGCACCGACCCTCATCGCGGGCATCTACGGCATGAACTTCGAGCACATGCCGGAGCTGGAGCACCGGTACGGCTACTACATCGCTCTGGGGCTCATCGCGCTGATCGTGGGAGTCATGTTCTGGTGGTTCCGCCGAAACAACTGGCTGTAGACCTACGGGACTCCCCGACCGCGCCGGACGGGGACTGTATGCAATTTTTCTGATGGTTGATAATTGTGGCGCAGGTCACCTATCATGGGTGTACCGCCGGTAGGGCGCTGGAAGACCCGGAACCGGTGGCATCCGAGAACCCCAGCCAGTTTCACCCTCCTCCGAAAGGGAATCACCATGATCAGGAAGCGCATCGCCGCCCTCGCCATCGGCGCGGCCCTCACCACCTCCGCAATCATCGCCCCGCAGGCCTCCGCCACCCCGCAGTACAAGTGCGATCGTGGCTACGAATGGGTCAAGGGCCACTGCAAGAAGGAGAACCACCACAAAAACCCCTGGGACAAGAAGCGCGACGAGCGCAACAAGGGCAAGTGGGACAACCGGGATCACGGCAAGAACGATTCCCGCCGGAACGTCTTCCTCTCCTCCTGGTAGGGGAACGCCCGGCCCCCAGCTCCTCCGGAACCGCCCCGCACTGCGCGGGGCGGTTCCGACGTGTGAACGGGCCCAGACTCAGAGCACCATGGTGCGCAGCGTCGTACGGGCGACCAGGCGACCACCGTTGGTCATGAGGACCTGCCACACCTGAGTGCGTCCGCCCACCTGAATGGGGGTCGCCTCGGCCTGGATGGCCCCGTCCCGGACGGAGGCGATGAAATCGGTGTTGTTGTTGACGCCGACGACGATCCTGCCCTCCGCCGCCACCATGCCGGCCAGCGATCCGGCGGATTCCGCGAGCGCGGAGAACACTCCGCCGTTGACCAGCCCGACGGGTTGGAGGTGCCGTTCGTCGACGTCGATCTCGGCCCCCACCCTGCCGTTGCCGATGAAGGTGTACCGGATGCCGAGCGTCCGGTCGAGCCCGCCGATCCCGGCGTTGACGAGTTCCAGCGCCTCCGCACCGATGCCCTCGGGGGCGTCTGCGGCCGCGGAAATGAGATCTCTGATGGTCTTCCCGGTCATGGTCGGAGATCCTACCGATCCGACCGCCCACCCAGCTGCAACTAGTGGAAAGATATGATCTTTGGCACCAGGTGTCTGAAGAAAAGTCACGCAGTGCGTAGAATCCGGAGGCATGAGCACCCCTGAGAATCTCGCCCAGATCGGCGTCGTCGGACTCGCAGTCATGGGATCCAACCTCGCCCGCAACTTCGCCCGCAACGGCCACACCGTCGCCGTCTACAACCGTTCCCCCGAGAAGACCCGCTCGCTCATCGACGAGCACGGCTCCGACGGCAACTTCATCGCCTCGGAGACCATCGAGGACTTCGTCGCCTCCCTCGAGCGTCCCCGCAAGGCCATCATCATGGTCCAGGCGGGCAGGGCCACGGATGCCGTGATCAACCAGCTCGCCGACGCGATGGAGGACGGCGACATCATCATCGACGGCGGCAACGCGCTGTTCACCGACACCATCCGCCGCGAGAAGGAGATGTCGGACCGCAACCGTCACTTCGTCGGCGCCGGAATCTCGGGCGGCGAGGAGGGCGCCCTCAACGGCCCGTCGATCATGCCGGGCGGCCCGAAGGAATCCTGGGACACCCTCGGCCCGCTGCTCGAGTCCATCGCCGCCAACGTCGACGGCACCCCGTGCGTGACGCACATCGGCCCGGACGGCGCCGGCCACTTCGTCAAGATGGTGCACAACGGCATCGAATACGCCGACATGCAGGTCATCGGCGAGGCCTACCAGCTGCTCCGCTTCGGTGCGGGCATGGAGCCGGCGGAGATCGCCGACGTCTTCTCCGAGTGGAACAAGGGCGACCTGGATTCCTACCTCATCGAGATCACCGCAGAGGTGCTGCGACAGGTCGACGCCGAGACAGGCAGCCCGCTCGTCGACGTCATCCTCGACGCCGCCGGCCAGAAGGGCACCGGTCGATGGACCGTCAAGGAGGCCCTCGACCTCGGTGTGGCGACCACCGGCATCGGCGAGGCGGTCTTCGCCCGCGCCCTCTCATCCTCCCTCGATCAGCGCAAGGCCGCCCAGGGCAACCTGCCCACCGGCGCCCTGCAGGACTTCGTACAGCTCGGCCTCAACAAGGATGAGTTCGTCGAGGACGTCCGCCGCGCCCTCTACGCCTCCAAGCTGGTCGCCTACTCCCAGGGATTCGACGAGATCAAGGCGGGATCCGACGAGCACAACTGGGATGTCGACCCCCGGGACCTGGCCACCATCTGGCGCGGCGGCTGCATCATTCGCGCCAAGTTCCTCAACCGCATCGTCGAGGCCTACGACACCAACGCAGAACTGTCATCCCTGCTCCTGGACCCGTACTTCAAGGGCGAGCTCGAGGGCCTGATCGACTCCTGGCGCAAGGTCGTCATCGCGGCCACCCAGCTGGGCCTGCCGGTGCCGGTCTTCTCCTCCTCGCTGTCCTACTACGACTCCCTGCGTGCCGAGCGCCTGCCGGCCGCCATCATCCAGGGTCAGCGTGACTTCTTCGGCGCCCACACCTACAAGCGCATCGACAAGGAGGGCACCTTCCACACGCTGTGGTCCGGTGACCGCTCCGAGGTGCAGACCGACTAGTCCGATCACGGAGGAGATCGCCCCCGGCCGTAGGTGACTGCGGCCGGGGGCGGGACGAACGTCGATGATGCTCCGTCCTGCCATGGCAACGGCAGTGGGCGTGCCATGCCCGCCTCCTTATGGCAGTGCGGGAAAACCGCGCTGTACAGCGTACAATCTCAGCAATGACAACTTTCAAGGACCTCGGTCTGCCCCTGCCCATCGTGAGAGAACTTCAGCGGCAGGGAATCACCGAACCTTTCCCCATCCAGGAGGCCGCGATCCCGGATGCGCTTGCGGGCCGGGATGTGCTGGGCCGTGGTCCGACCGGTTCCGGCAAGACCTTCACCTTCGGCCTGCCCATGCTGACGCGTCTGGCCGAGTCCGGCGTCACCCGCCCGGGGCACCCGCGTGCTCTGGTGCTCACCCCCACGCGTGAGCTTGCCGTCCAGGTGCGCGAGCGTCTCGACGCCCCCGCCAACGCCCTCGGTCTGCGCACGCTCGACGTGGTCGGCGGCGTGAACATCAACCGCCACATCCGCTCCCTGGCGGCCCCGGTGGACCTGCTCGTGGCAACCCCGGGCCGCGCCCAGGACCTGTTGGACCAGGGCATCCTGCACTTCGACGAGGTCTCGGTCACCGCACTCGACGAGGCCGACCAGATGGCCGACATGGGTTTCCTGCCGCAGGTCCGCCGCCTCATGGACCGCACCCCGAAGACGGGGCAGCGGCTGCTGTTCTCCGCCACCCTCGACGGCGATGTGCAGAAGCTCATCGACCGGTACCTCACCGACCCGGTGACGCACTCGACGGCACCGGTGGAGGCGTCCGTGGACACCATGGAGCACCACCGCCTTCTCGTGGGTGACCGCGACGAGCGCAACGACATCATCCTGCGGATCGGTGCCCGTGAAGGCAAGACCATCATGTTCATGCGTACCAAACACGGTGTGGACCGGCAGGTGAAGAAGCTGCGTCGCGTCGGCGTCGAGGCCGCCGGACTGCACGGCGACAAGGGGCAGAGCACCCGGACCAACGCACTCGCCGGTTTCTCCGACGGTTCTGTGCCTGTGCTGGTGGCCACGGACATCGCCGCGCGAGGCATCGACATCCACGACGTCTCCCTGGTCGTCCACGTCGACCCGCCCGCCGAGCACAAGGCCTACCTGCACCGGGCGGGCCGGACGGCCCGCGCGGGCAACTCCGGCACCGTGGTCACCCTCGTCATGGACGAGCAGCGCAAGGAGGTCGAGGGCATGATGCGCAAGGCGGGCGTCGAAGCCCCGGAGGTACGCGTCACCGCAGATTCCGATGTGTTGGCTAAGATCACTGGTGCACGGGTGCCCTCGGGCACTCCGCTGACGCCTCCCGGCCAGCAGCAGACCCCGGGCAAGAAGCCGTCCTCCCGAACCCCACGGCAGGGGGCAGCCGCGCAGCAGGGCAACGCCCGCCAGCGTGGCCGCACCGGACGATCAGCAGGTCGCCCGGGCGGTTCCGGCTCGCCGGGGCAACGCAGTAGCCGCCGTTCCTCCTAACCGATAACTGATGGACATACTCTTAAGCATCCTCTCCCTTCTCGGCTTCGTCGCACTGACGGCGTCCACCGGTCTCTTCGTCGCGATTGAATTCGCACTGACCGGCCTGGAGCGATCCACGGTTGACAACCATGTGCGCGAGAAGGGCGACCGCAGCGCCCTCGCGGTGCAGCGTGACTACCAGAACCTCTCGTTGGTGCTTTCGGGTGCCCAGCTGGGCATCACCGTGACCACCCTGGCGACCGGCTTCCTGGCGGAGCCGATCCTGGCGAAGTACTTCACTCCCCTGCTGGAACTGGTCGGCCTGACGGCGCAGGCGTCCTCGGCTGTGGCGCTGGTGCTGGCGCTGATCGTCGCGACGTTCCTGTCCATGGTCTTCGGTGAACTGGTGCCCAAGAACGTGGCCATCACGATGCCGTTGGAGACCGCCCGGGTCGTGGTCCACCCGGTCCACGTGTTCAACGTCGTGTTCAAGGGTTTCATCCACCTGATGAACCGCTCGGCGAACTTCATCGTCCGCAAACTGGGCATCGAGCCGGCGGATGAGCTGGCCTCGGCGCGTTCGAGTCAGGAGCTGGGCAGCCTGGTGCGCAGCTCGGCGGAACAGGGCGGACTGGACGTCAACACCGCGATGGTGATCGGCCGCTCGCTGCAGTTCGGCAACGCCACCGCCAACGAGTTCATGACCCCGCGTGCCACGATCTCCTACCTGGGGGCGGAGGACACCGTGGATGACCTCATCGCCCTGGCGCTGGAGACCGGTCACTCCCGTTTCCCTGTCGCCCGGGGTGACCTCGATGAGACGGTCGGTGTGGTCCACATCAAGGACGCCTTCTCCGTTCCGCGGGAGGCCCGGTCCACCACCACCCTCGGGTCGCTGGCGAGGAAGGTCCCCGTCCTGCCGGACACTCTCGACGGTGACGCCGTGCTCAATGCCGTGCGTGCCGCCGGTTCCCAGGTCGTGCTCATCGCCGACGAGTACGGCGGCACCGCCGGTCTGGTCACCATCGAGGACGTCGTGGAGGAGATCCTCGGCGAGGTCTACGACGAGCACGATGACGCCGACGCCGAGCAGGACTTCCAGAAATTCGGCTCCTCCTGGGAGGTGTCCGGCCTGGTCCGCATCGATGACCTGTCCGAGCGCGTCGGGTACACCGCCCCGTCCGGCCCCTATGAGACCCTCGGTGGCCTCGTGATGGCCACCCTGGGCAGGATCCCCAACGTCAAGGACGTGCTCCTGCTCCCGGAGGCTGACCGCCCGGGACACGCCGAGTTCGAGTCCGGCATCACCGGCAGGTGGATCGCCCGGGTCACCCTCATGGAGGACCGCCGGGTGGACAAGGTGATCCTCACCCCGATCACTGACGAGGAAGCGAAAGGGTATCTGTAAGTGAACGTCTTCACCACCATCCTTATGGTCGTCGCACTGCTCGCGGCCAACGCCTTCTTCGTGGCCGCCGAGTTCGCGCTGATCTCCTCGCGCAAGGACCGCATCGAGTCGCTGATCGCGCAGGGCAAGAAGGGCGCCCGGAAGGTCCTCTACGCCACCGAGCATCTGTCGATCATGCTGGCCGGCGCGCAGTTCGGCATCACCATCGCCTCGCTCATCCTGGGTAAGGTCGCCGAACCCGCGGTGGCGCACTTCCTCGAGGAGCCCTTCCTGGCGATGGGCCTCCCGGACAACCTGATTCACCCGATCTCCTTTGTCATCGCACTGGGGTTCATCACGTTCATGCACATCCTCTTCGGCGAGATGGTCCCCAAGAACATCGCCATCGCCGGCCCGGAGACCCTGGCGCTGTGGTTGACCCCCGCCATGATCTGGTGGGTGAAGATCACCCGCCCGCTGATCGAGTTCATGAACTGGATGGCCCGCATCACGCTGCGGGCCTTCGGCATCGAGCAGAAGGATGAGCTCAACACCACCGTCGACGAGGCTCAGCTGGCGTTCATGATCAAGGAGTCCCGCGAGGAGGGGCTTCTCGACGCCGAGGAGACCCTCCGCCTCTCCAAGGCCCTGCGTTCGGAGAAGCGCTCCCTCAAGGAGGTCGTGATCCCGCTCGACAAGGTCCGCACCCTGGCCTTCGGCCGCCAGGGCCCGACCCTGGGCGACCTGGAGGAGGCTGTCGTGGAGACCGGATTCTCCCGCTTCCCCGTCACCGGCGCCGACGGTTCCTTCCTCGGCTACATCCACGTCAAGGACGTCCTCGACCGCCTCGCCACCGCCGGCCCCGAGCAGTACATCCCGCGCACCGACCTCCGCCCGTTGACCATCGTCGACGGCTCCGGCACCATGGACGAGGCGCTGCGTAAACTCCACCTGCGCTCCGCCCACATGGCGCAGGTCCGTGATCGCGGCGAGCTCATCGGCGTGATCACCCTCGAGGATCTCATCGAGGAGTACGTCGGCACCGTCAACGACTGGACCCACGAGGATGCCTGAGCTTCTCGACGCCCCCTCCTGGCACGACCGCATGCAGGCCCACGAGGAGCGCGCCGACAGGCTCACCCGTGACCACCTCGCCCGGCGTCAACGCCAGGAGAAGCACCCGGTCTACGACTTCCTCTTCGAGTACTATCCCGTCCGCCCCTCCCACCTGCGCCGTTGGCATCCCGGCCCGGGCCTTGACCTCGCCGGCGACCCACCCCACGCCCAGTGGCGCGACTACCGGGTCGTGGACGGCCGCACCACCCTCGACCTCGAGGGCTTCTGGGCCCGAAGAGGCGAGGCGCTGATGTTCATCCGCGAGCTCCTGCACCGCACCAACCTCAACCCCGCCCACTTCGACTGCTTCGGTCTCCACGAATGGGCCATGGTCTACCGCACCGATTCCCCACGCCACGATCTGCCGCTGCGCCTGGGCGCGGCGGGCAGCGACGCGGTTGTCGAGAAGCACCGCATCCGGTGCACCCACTTCGATGCCTTCCGGTTCTTCACCCCGGCCGCGCGGCCGCTGAACCTCACCGTGCTGGAGCGGGAGGACCAGCCCGCCCACGACCAGGCGGGGTGCGTCCACGCGACGATGGACCTGTACAAATGGGCGTCGAAACTCGGACCGCTGGTGCCCGGCGAGCTCTTCCTCGACTGTTTCGAACTGGCCGTCGACGCGCGCGTGCTGGATATGGAGGCCTCCCCCTACGACTGCCGCGCCTACGGATTCGGCGTCGTCGCCATCGAAACTCCGGAGGGCAAGGCCGAGTACGTCGAGCGACAGCGCAGCCTGGCGGAACGCGGAAAGCCGCTGCGTGACCGGCTTGTCTCCCTCATCGACCATGCGGAAGCCACTACACTTCAGGGCTAAGGTCCGTCGCGTCAGGAAGGCAAGCCCGTGGCTCGTCATAGTAGTGGCAAGAACAATTTCGCCGTCTCCGGCTACGTCATCGTCGCCGGCGTGGTGATCCTCGCCCTCATCGCCGCACTCGTGTGGTGGTTCAGCCTCCGTGACGAATCCGATCCCGAGTCGCAGGCACAGGAGTGCATCCAGGGGGACCTCGTCCTTCCCGTCGCCGAATCATCGCCGGGTCTCGCTGAAGGCCTGATCAACCAGTGGAATGAGACCGGCCCCGTCGTCCGCGACCACTGCGTGACCGCCGAGGTGGTCGACTCCGTTGACGGCGCCGCGCTGCTGATCGCCCGGGACAACCCGGAAGTAGAGGGGATACTCGGTGAGCGTACCGTCTCCTCTACCGTTCCCGTGGACGTCTACACCGCCCAGCTGTGGACCGGCGGTGACGCCCGACTGGACGACGTCGATCCGGCAGACGTCACGTACCCCGTGGCCACGGACCCGGACAGCGCCGTCGCCGTCGCCGTCGCCTTGGCCGGCGACGGAGCCCCGGCACTCATCCAGCGCGACCGTGACATGACCATCGACTCCGACGCCGAGATCCTCGCCGTCGGCGCAGACGCAGGCGTCCACAAGGGGGCCGGCAGCACCCGCGACGTCCGGGGGGCCGAGGTGGTCACCATCGCGCACATCCTCAACCAGGTCACCGGGATCACGGAGGAACAGACCCGCGCGGCGGCCGCGTTCGCCGATTTCCACGACGCCACCGGGGACGTCCCCGCCGACCTGCCGGACCGCTCCGCTGCCTGGGCCGCCGTGACGCAGGACGTGGCGGTCGAGGAAACCACCGAGGCCGAGACCCCCGCACCTGAACCGGAGGCGAATACGCCGGTGGACACGCTCATCCTGCTCGACACCTCCGCAGGTACGACCGCCGCCTTCGGGGACCGTTCCATCTACGCGGCCTCCGCCGCCGCGCTTGCACCGATCTCCCGCGACCTGGGGGCGGGGGGCCAGCAGGTCGCCCTCTGGAACTACTCCTCCCCGCTCAACCCGGGAGTGACACAGGGTTGGCGCCGGAACGTCAACTTCTCGGACGGCGCCCAGGCCGCCGACGCAATCGTGCGCTTCGGCACCGGGGGTGTCCCGCAGACCCGCTCCGCTCTCGTGGCCGCCGCAGCCAACGCCGCGGACCAGGCACGGGCCACCGGCGAACCCGCCCGGGTGCTCCTGATCACCAGCGGCACCGCCCAGGACATGGACGACGAGTCCTTCCGCCGGGCCTACGCGGAGGCGGTCGGTGACGCCGACGTCAGCGTCGAGACCGTCCACGTCGGTGGTGGCCAGGTGGACGGCCTGCTCGCGGAACTCACCGACCACACGCAGATCGCCGACCCGGCCCAGCTCGAAGCCGGGCTGCGGGCAGCCGCCGGCCTCTGAGAATCGCCGAAGCCGCCCCCCTCCGACCGCACGTGAGCTGGGCGGGGAGGAAGGCGGCTGGGGAAAAATGGGGTCTAGCTGGTCTTACGCTGACGACGGGAGGCGAGTTCGTCCATGCCGATGACGGTGGGCTCGTTGTCGGCCTCGACCCGCTCGGAAGGGAAAGAAGCGATGGTCCCGGTGAGTTCCTTCATGATGCCCGGGACTGCGATGCCGAACACCCCCTGACCACCGCCGAGTAAATCGATGACCTCATCGGCGGAACGGCACTCGTAGACGGTGGTGCCATCGGACACCAGGGTGATCTCGGCGATGTCGCTGGCACCGCGGTCGCGGAGCTTCTCCACGGCGAGGCGAATGTTCTGCAGGGAAATTCCGGTGTCCAGCAGACGCTTGACGATCTTCAGCACGAGGATGTCGCGGAAGGAGTACAGACGCTGGGAGCCGGAGCCGCGGGCACCGCGGATGGAGGGCACGACAAGCTTGGTGCGCGCCCAGTAGTCGAGCTGGCGGTAGGTGATGCCGGCGACCTGGCATGCGATAGGCACGCGGTAGCCCACTTCCTCACCCGGACCGAGGTCGAACAGGGATTCCTGGACTGGATATTCGATTGTGCTCACGTAATTACTCCCATGGGGTTTGGAAAAGCGCCCTTTGCGTCATTAAAGTCCAAGACTAGACGAACGTCAAGGGGTAACCCGAAGACACGCCCTAAAGACACGCCTTCACCGGGAGACTGGACTCACTTCTCCTCGTCATCACCTCGGGTCGCACCGGTGTCATTTCCACCGTCATCCTCGGAGGCACCCCGCGGGCCGGGGCCCCGGAAGAAGTCAGATTCGGACATGCCCAGGGAGCGCATCATCTCCTCAAAATCGGCGTCCGCCTCAGCATCGCCGGAAGCGGAGAGATCCTCTCCCCCGTTCGGCCGGTCGGAATCGAAATGAAGGTCGAAGTATTCCGCCATGACCTCGTCCGAGACGAAGAAGGCCACCTGCGAGAGCACGTCCTCCTCCACGTGAATCTCCAGCTCAAGGGCACGGGCGACGAGCAGGGCATCGGAGGGGCGGGCATCGAGCTGCTCTCCGTCGGCCAGCACGATGGAGGCGATGAAAACACCTTCGAAGTGGCTGATGATGTTGACCGCCGTGACGCTGCCCGTGGTCCGGTTGATCAGATCGAGAAGCAGGTCAACCGTGCCGGGGCGACGCGGGGAGTAGCCGCCTTCACGCGCATCAAGTTCTGCGGCAGCCAGGGGAGAAAGCCAGATCGGCAGAATGCGGTTCTGCTCCGCCCAGCGCAGGAGCACACAGGTGAACTGCTCCGGGCCGACGGTGTGGACACCGTGAAATTCGACAGGAATCAATGTCATGAGAGCTCCTCCCGCAGGGCATTCTTGACCAGGCTGGCGTGGAGGGAGACGACCAGTGCGGTCATCTGCTGGCCCATCTCCTCGGCGCGCTGGCGGGCGGAGTCGCCTTTGGAACGGGCGACCGGGCCGGCGACCTGGCCGATGAGATCGGCCTGTCGGTTGGCGGTGTTGCGGAGTGACCTCAGGTGCCGCTCATCGAAGCCGAAACCCTTGAGCGCCTGGGCGGTGGTGACCACCCGCACGTCATCCGCGGTGAAGAAACCGGCGGCGTCGGGTTTGATCAGCCCGACCTCGAGAAGCGCGACGACATTCTCCATCGAGGCGCCAGCCTGCTCGGCGACATCCGTGTCGGTCAGGCGCGTGGCGGCCGGCGCGCGGAAGTTGTCGGCCGAGACGATCGGCTCTGTCTCGGCCGCAGTGAGGACTGCGGTGACAGTGCCGGAATCCATGCCGTCGAGCTGCTCCCGGATCACCTTCAGCGGCAGATAATTATCGCGTTGGGTGAGCAGGATGTAGCGAAGGCGCTGGACATCGTCGCCGGTGAAACGACGATAACCGGACGCGGTACGCTGCGGCGTGATGAGGCCCTCGGACTCGAGGAACCGGATCTTGGAGACGGTCACGTCCGGGAACTCGCCACGCAGCGCCTCGAGGACCTTACCGATGGACAGGGTCCTCACTGTCCGGGGTGCACCCCCGGTGGAGCCGTGTGTCGAGGTCGAACGGACGTCCGCCGACTTTCGAACAGCACTCACTGTGAACTACTTCAACCGTTCCTAGTCGTTCTTCGAGCCGGCGAGAAAGACAAGACGGAACTTGCCGATCTGAATCTCGTCGCCGGTGGTGAGCACCTGGGAGTTACGCGGCTCACGGTTGACGTAGGTGCCGTTGAGGGAACCGACGTCGAAGACCTCGAATTCACCGTCGTTGATGCGGAACTCGGCATGACGGCGGGACACGGTCACATCGTCGAGGAAGATGTCCGATTCCGGGTGGCGGCCGGCGGTGGTGATCGGCTGATCCAGCAGGAAGCGGGCACCCGCGTTGGGGCCTCGCTTGACCACGAGGAGACCTGCGCCCTCAGGGAGATTATCGGCGCCGGTTGCGGCGGGAGCAGAGCCTGCGCCGGACTCCATTTCCTTGAGAAGATCGGCGCGGAAGACCGAAGTGGTCTCGACCTGTGACTCAGGAGTACCGGTGTTCTCGCTCATTTTATAAATCCTCCGCTTTCGTCGTGACTGTGACTTGTTGCCATCATAGCGACTGCAACGACCACATGAGTGCGTCAGTGGTCGGATGTCGCACCCCGGGGGATCCCAGGGGTGCGTTGATCAGCGGAAAAGGTTGCCGATCCCGGACATCACCGAGTTGCCGGACCCCGCCAGCGGGTTGTCGGAGACCATGTAGGTCCAGGTTGCCGAGGGTCGCGCGAGGCCCCCGTCGACCAGGTGCGCGCCATCCTCGTCGATGTGGACGGTGGCGAATGTCTCCGCCGCCTTGTCGACGGCCCGTTGCGCCAGGTCCTTGAACTCGCGCACCGCGATGCGGTGGTACTCATCGATGGGAGTTTCGCGGGCGATGGCACGCAGGTGGATGGATTCGCGCACGTCATCCATGACGGCGAGGTGCTCCGCCCACTCGTCATCGAGGTGGAAGAGCATGATGTCGCGGGCCGCCTGCACCCGGGTGGCCTCAGCCAGGTGCGCCAGCTCCGCCGCACGCTCCGGGTGGCGTTCCGCGAGTTCACGCCACGCCTGATCGCTGTCGAGCAGCCGGGCGCGTCGTTCGTCGATGGTGACGCGCTGATCAGCGAGCAGCTGGTTGTACTTCCACGTCTGGGAGTGGATCTCCAGGAGCTGCCCCTCGGTGACGCGCTGGCAGTGCCCGACCCAGTCACGGATCCGCGCTGAATCTATGAGGCCGCTCGGGTCGGGCTGGGCGGTCACGGAGTCACCCGCACCGCCAGAGACGACCACGTCGTCCTGCAGCGACACGAAGAACACCGACAGCCCCGGATCCCCCTGGCGCCCTGCGCGTCCGCGCAGCTGGTTGTCCAGGCGCGCGGTGCGGTGGCGGGAGGTGCCGATCACCGCCAGACCACCCAGCTCCGCGACGGCCTCGTGATCCGCCTGGTCGGCCCCGCCCAGGCGGATGTCCGTGCCGCGTCCGGCCATCTGGGTGGACACGGTGACGCGCCCCAGGTCGCCGGCCTCGGCGATGATGCGCGCCTCCTCCGCGTGGTTCTTGGCGTTGAGGACGTTGACCTCGATGCCCAGATCGGTCAGGGCCTCCGCGAGCGCCTCAGACTCCGCGACGTCGTGGGTGCCCACGAGAACCGGCTGGCCGGTGGAGTTCAGGTGGGCGATCTCCTCGACGATCGCCCGGTTCTTGTCTGCGATGGTGGCGTAGATGCGGTCGGCCTCGTCGAAACGCGTCAGTTCCTTGTTCCGGTCGATGACGGAGACGTGCAGGTCGTAGAACTGCCGCAGCTGGTCAGTGGCCTCCACGGCGGTGCCGGTCATGCCGCACACCATGGGGTACCTGCGCATGAGGGCCTGCAGGGTGATGGTGTCCAGGATACGGCCCCCCTCGGTGACGTCGAGACCTTCCTTCGCCTCCACGGCGGCCTGCAGGCCGTCGGGCCAGCGCTGCAGGTCCGCGACGCGGCCGCGGGAGGCGTCGACGAGCTGCACTTTGGCGTCGGCGACGATGTAGTGGATGTCGCGGATGAGCAGCGCCTTGGCGTGCAGTGCGAGGTTCACCTTCACCAGGGTGGTGCCGATGTGCTCGTCGTCGTAGAGCGAGTCGATGCCCAGGGCACCCTCGATGCGGTCGGCGCCGGCGTCGGTGAGGAAGACGTTCCGACGGTCGTCGTCGATGGTGTAGTGCTCCCGCTCCCGCAGGTGCCGCACCACGTCGGTGATCTGGCCCGCCGTCTCCAGTCCGGGGCGGCTTCCTGCCAGGACCAGGGGGACGAGGGCTTCGTCGACAAGCACGCTGTCGGCCTCATCGACCAGCGCCACATCCGCGGGGGCCTGCACGGCGTCCTCGCGGCGGGTGATCTGGTGATCACGCAGGACGTCGAATCCGATCTCGTTGACCGGACCGTAGACGATGTCGGATGCGTACGCTTGTCGACGCTCCTCCGGATCCGATTTCTCCGTCACCGAGGCCACGCGCAGGCCGAAGAACTCGACCAGGGGGCGCATCCACTCGGCGTCACGCTCCGCGAGGTAGTCGTTCACCGTGATCACGTGGACGCGCTTACCCGTCAGCGCGAAACCCGTCGCCGCCATCGCGCCGACCAGGGTCTTGCCCTCGCCGGTGGCCATCTGGATGACGTCGCCCTCCACCAGACGGAGCACCGCCTGAGACTGGACCGGGAAGGGCGCCAGGCCCAGGGTCCGTTCCGAGGCGACGCCCAGCAGCGCCAGAAACGCCGCCGGATCGGAGATCTCACCGCCTGCGGCGAGTTCCCGGGCGCGTTGGGCGAGGGCGGCGTCGTCAAGCCGGGTCAGCTCAGCGGTCTGCGCGCCGACGTCCTCGACGATCGCGCGGCTGCGCTTCTGATTACGGGTCGATTGGGCCCCCATCGCCCGCCAGAACCAGTCGAATGCCACGTTGAACCTTCCTGTGGGCCTGCAAGTACTGGTCACCACCCTAGTTGAGACGGGTGGCTATTCTTGGGGACATGCATTCTGTGAGCGTGAAAATTCCCTCCGCACGGGGGACGATGATGGCCGGCACGATCGATTACCCGGACTCCCCGCCCATCGCCTACGCGGTGTTCGCGCACTGTTTCACCTGTTCGCGGCACGTGCCCGCGGCCTCGCGGGTGTGCAAGACGCTCGCCGAGCACGGGATCGCCGCGCTGCGTTTCGATTTCCCCGGCCTCGGCCAGTCAGAAGGTGACTTCGGCGACACCACGTTCACCACCAACGTCGACGACATCGTCGCAGCGAGCAGGTGGCTCGCCGACAACCACGAGGCCCCGCAGCTCCTCCTCGGACACTCCCTCGGCGGAGCCGCCGCCCTCAAGGCCGCGACCCTCCCGGAGATGGCCTCCATCGCGGCCGTCGCCACCCTCGGCGCCCCCTTCGACCCGGCGCACTCCGTCCTCCACTTCGCCGACCGCGTCCACGAAGCCGAGAAGGAGGGCTCCGTCACCGTCACCCTCGCGGGCCGGGACATCAACATCTCCCGCGAATTCCTCGAGGACCTCGCGGACAACAACCCCGAGGCCTACCTGCCCACCCTGCGCAAGCCGCTCATGCTCATCCATTCGCCCGTCGACCAGACCGTCGGCGTGGACAACGCGCAGAAGATCTTCCGGGTGACCCGCTTCCCCAAGTCCCTGGTCACCATGGACAAGGTCGACCACCTGTTCACACGCGGCGACTCCGCCCAACAGGCCGGCCACACCATCGCCAGGTGGGCACGGCCCTATCTCCGCCCCTCCCACGAGGCCCCGACGGTGGGAACCGACGAAGTGAGGTCGCACGTCGCGGCCGGCACCAAATACGGTGTGGTCCTCAACTCCCGCGCAGGCGAGCTCAAGGCCGACCTGCCCAAGACCAGCGGCGGCAAGGGCCTGGGACACTCCCCCGTCGACCTGCTCATGTCCGCGCTCGCCGCAGCCTCCACCCACGCCATCCGGGAGGCCGCCACCGGCATGAAACTCGACGACGTCGAGGTCACCATCATCAACGCCTCCCGCAATGTCTTCGAACGCAAGATCGCCCTCTACGGCGACCTCAGCGACGCCCAGCGCCGCAGGCTCATCAACGCCGCCCGCACCTCCCCCGTCGAGGCCATGCTCGCCGGCGCCAAGATCATGGACATTCCCGCATGAGGTGCCCCTGCAACACAGGCCTGAGCTACGACGAATGCTGCGGCCGCTACCACGCCGGCGCCGTCGCCCCGACCGCCGAGACACTCATGCGCTCCCGATTCACCGCCTTCGTCACCCGGGACGCCGGGTACCTCCTGCGCACCTGGGATCCCGACACCCGACCCTACGACCTGACCCTGGTGGATCTGCCCGTGCAGTTCTACCGCCTGGACGTACTGGAGGTCGTTGGCGGCGGCCCGCTCGACCAGGAGGGCGTCGTCGAGTTCGAGGCCTTCTACAAGGGATCGCCGGCTGGTTCGCAGCGCGAGCGTTCCACCTTCCGCCGCATCGACGGGGCCTGGTTCTACACCGCCGGAGATGTATCCTGACCAGCGGATTCGCCTAAAGGGATCACATTGTTGTAACCTGAACAACGTTGCACTTCAGGTGCGACGGCGGACTGTGGCGCAGTTTGGTAGCGCACTACACTGGGGGTGTAGGGGTCGCAGGTTCAAATCCTGTCAGTCCGACAAATAGCAGGTCAGAGGGTATAGAATTACCTTCTGACCTGTTTCGCATTTCCGAGAGCCGGGGCCACCATGATCACCCCCCTGACCTACGACACCTTCGACGAGTTCATCCACCGGGACGGGCTGGTCCTGGTCAATTTCTGGTCCACCTCGTGCGGGCCGTGCCTGCGCTTTCACCGGATCTTCAAGGCTGCCGCGGAGGCGGTTCCCACGGTGTCCTTCGGGGACGCCGAGGTGGAGATCCAGCAGCTGCTGGTCAAGGACCTGGAGAGCTCCACCATCCCCGTTCTGCTCATCTACCGGGACGGTGAGTTGATCTACCGGGACCCCACTCCCCGCCCGGAGTCCGGCACCTTCAGCACGATTCCGGACGCCCCGCGGTTCCTCGACCTCATGTACCGCGAGAAGGAGTTCACCGCTTTCGTGCGGAGTCTGTGACCGTCGGGTCTTGACCCCGCGGGGTTCTGCACGCCAGGCCAACTGTCCCCGCACCGGTCCGCCGCCACCCCATTGCCAAGCACGCACCCGCCCTCTATGGTCGAGATCACACAGAAACTTTTCCGGTCAAAACCATGTGGGAGACACTCATGAGCGACACCCCTGCGGGCTACAGCTATGACGAAGAGCTGCCGGCCTCCCCCGTTACTGAAGACCAGCTCAATAAACTACTCACGGACGTCATGTGGTCGGAGGCCGATGTCGCGGCGATCAGGCGTGCAGGTGAGATCCTCAAGCCTCGCGTGGCGGAGCTGATGGACGTCTGGTACGGCTTCATCGGTTCCACTCCGCACCTGGTGTCCGTCTTCCAGGGGGCGGACGGCCAACCGGACGGCGATTATCTCGCTGCGGTGCGGGAACGCTTCGAACGTTGGGTGGTTGACCTGTGCACACGCGACTTCGATGCCCGGTGGCTTGCGTACCAGGAGGAGATCGCGCTCCGGCACCACACGAGCAAGAAGAACCGGACGGACAACGTGGACTCACCGGTCCCCCATGTACCGATGAGCCATATCTTCGCCCTCGTCGTGCCGGTCACGCTGTCGGTGCGGCAGTTCCTGGCCGAGGACGGCACGGACGAGGCCGAGGTGGAGGCCATGCACCAGGCGTGGTTCAAGGCGGTGACGGTCACACTGGTGTTGTGGACACGCCCGTTCGCCGGGGACCTCTGGTAGCGGGTCGGCTCAGCCCAGGAACGCCTTGTCGGAGAGCGTCGCTCCCTTGATCTTGGTGAACTCCTGGAGCAGATCCTTCACGGTGAGCCTCGACTTCACGTCGGAGTCGGCCTCGTAGACGATGCGCCCCTCGTGCATCATGATCAGGCGGTTGCCCAGCCGGATGGCCTGTTCCATGTTGTGGGTGACCATGAGGGTGGTCAGCCCTCCTTCGGAGACGATCCTTTCGGTCAGGCCGGTGACCAGCTCGGCGCGCTGGGGGTCGAGGGCGGCGGTGTGCTCGTCGAGAAGCATGATCCGGGGGTTGGTGAACCCCGCCATGAGCAGCGACAGTGCCTGGCGCTGGCCGCCGGAGAGCAGGCCGACCTTCGCGGGCAGGCGGTCCTCGAGGCCGAGCTCGAGGGCGGCGAGCTTGTCCACGAACTCTTCACGCCGCTTCCGGTTCAGGCCCCGTCCGAGCCCCCTGCGCCTGCCGCGCAGGAGCGCCAACGAGAGGTTCTCCTCGATGGTGAGGTTCGGGGCGGTGCCCGCCAGGGGGTCCTGGAAGACGCGGCCGACGTAGCGGGCACGCTTGTACTCGGGAAGCCTGTTGACCTTCTTGCCGTCGATCTGCACGGTGCCCGAGTCGACGAACAGACGTCCGGCGACGGCGTTGAGCAGCGTCGATTTGCCCGCACCGTTCGAGCCGATGACGGTGACGAAATCGCCTTCCTCGAGCGTCAGGTTCAGGCCGTCGAGTGCCACGCGTTCATTGACGGTGCCCGGGAAGAAGGTCTTGGAGATGTTGTCTACGGTGAGCATTCCTAGACCGCCTTTCCGGCCGGGACTCTGGCGCCGACCGCGGTGGCGGGTCTGCGTCCGAAACGACTGGTCAGGCCCTTCCAACGCGGTACCAAAAGGGCGATGATGACCAGCAGGGCGGTGATCAGCTTCATGTCGTTGGGGTCGAGGCCGACCTGCAGCGCCAGGAAGATGATGATGCGGTAGATCACGGCACCGACGATGACGGCGAACACCCCGATCCACAGCATCCGCTGGCCGAGGATGGCCTGGCCCAGGATAACCGAGGCCAGTCCGACGAGGATGAGGCCGATGCCCATCGAGATGTCGGCGAAGCCCTGGTACTGCCCGACGAGCGCGCCGCACATGCCGACGAAGCCGTTGGACAGTGCCAGTGTGAGGGTCTTGGTGAAGTCCGTCGACACGCCGAAAGACGTGATCATCTGGCCGTTGTCGCCGGTGGCGCGCAGGGACAGGCCCAGGTCGGTCGTGAGGAACCACACCACGATCAGGCCGAGCAGGGAGACGAGGACGGCGATGATGGCCGCGCCGGCCCAGGTGCCCAGAATGCCGGCGTCGCGGAGCGGGGTGAACAGCGTCTCCTGGCGGAGCATCGGGATGTTCGCCCCGCCCATGATCCGCAGGTTGATCGACCACAGGGCGATCATGGTGAGAATTCCCGCGAGCAGGCCGTCGATGCCGCCCTTGGTGTGCAGCAGCCCGGTGACCGTACCGGCGAGAAAACCGGTGACAAAACCCGCCAGGGTGGCCAGCACCGGGTGCCAGCCGTTGAGGATGCCCACGGCAGCGGTGGCCGCCCCCGTGGTGAAACTGCCGTCGACCGTCAGATCGGGGAAGTTGAGGACCCGGAATGTCAGGTAGACGCCCAGTGCCATCACCCCGTAGATGAGGCCGACTTCGACGGCGCCGATCATACGGTCTCGGCCTCGTCGAGGATCGCCTGCGGAATGGTCACGCCCTGACGCTGCGCGGCGTCCTCGTTGATGACGTAGGTGAACTCGGTGGCCTTCTCCACCGGCATGGTGGCGGTGTCCTCGCCGTCGCGGAGCACCCGCAGAGCCATCTCGCCGGTCTGGCGGCCCAGCTCGGTGTAGTCGATGCCCAGGGTGGCCACTGCGCCGCCCTCGACGGTGCCTGCCTCGGCCGCGATAACCGGGATCTGCTTCTGCTCGGCGACCTGGACCAGGGAGGCGATGCCGGCGACGACCATGTTGTCGGTGGGGACGTAGATGGCGTCGACGTCGCCGAGGGCCTCGACGGCCTGCTGGATGTCGTTGGCGGTGGTGACGGTCTGCGTGGTGATCTCCAGGTCGCGCGGGCCGGCGGCCTCCCGGGCAGCCTCGACCTGAACCTGGGAGTTGACCTCGCCGGAGGCGTAGACGATGCCGACGGTCCGGGCGTCCGGGACGAGCTCCTTGAGCAGGTCCAGCTGATCCTCGATGGGCGCGACGTCGGAGGTGCCGGTGACGTTGGCGCCCGGGGCCTCCTCAGAATCGACCAGCTCGGCGGAGACGGGGTCGGTGACGGCGGTGAACAGGACCGGGATGTCGGTGATGTTCTGGGCGGTGGCCTGCGCGGCCGGGGTGGCCACGGCGAGCACCATGTCGAGGTCCTTGCCGGCGAACTGCTGGGCGATGGTCAGCGCGGTGGCCTGCTCGCCGTTGGCGTTCTGCTCGTCGAAGGTGACGTCCACCCCTGCGTCGTCGAAGGCCGCCTTGAAGCCGGCGGTGGCGGCGTCGAGGGCCGGGTGCTGGACGAGCTGGTTGATGCCGATGGTGTAGGAACCGTCGCCCGAGGCGTCCGTGGAGGTGTCGGAATCAGAGGAGCAGGCGGTCAGAAAGAGGGCGGCGGCGCTGAGGCCGGCCGCCACCTTGGTGCGAGATGAGAACATGAGTGGTTCCTTCCGGGGCCAGGTGTGATCTGCTACGTAGTTCAATCTACTTAACTACCATGTCACACCCGCTACGACCCGCCTTAAAGAATCATGAGCCGAACGCCCTGGTGCCGGGACGCGGCTCCCCCGGCTCCGCCGTCGGCGGGGGAACGGGCTCCCGGACGACCAGGCACCCGGGCTCGATGGTCACGGTGAATGCGGAGACCTCGCCGACCTCGTCACCGTCGACCTCGAAGACCTCCGGTTCCGCGAGGGTCACCTCGAGGCGGGTACCGGTGGCGTAGCGCAGGGATTCGATGTCATTGTCACCGCCGGTGACCTGCTCATCCCGGCGCGCCAGCCGGTTGCGCGTCTTCCTGCCCATGTGGAGTGCCAGCTGTCCGACGATCTGCAGCCAGCCGGGCAGTCCTGTGGGGCGCAGTGAGACGACGTCGAAGTGGCCGTCGTTGGCCACGGCGTCGGGAAGCAGCGGGATGCTGCCCACCAGGTCGCCGCAGTTGCCCACGATGAGTGAATGCACGCGGGTCTGCCGCGCCGGGCCGTGGTTCAGCTGCCAGGTCAGACGGATGCGGCGACCGCCGGTGAGGGACTTGGCGATGCCCACGCCGTAGGCCAGGAACTTCACCCGCTTCTTCAGGTCCTCGTCGGTGTTGACGATCATCCCCGCGTCCACGCCGATGCCGGCCATGACCATGAAGTCCAGCTCCTCGGATTCGCCGTCGGGTCGGGTGAGCAGGGCCGTGCAGACGTCGATGCGCGTGTCCTGCCCGGCGAAGGCGGTCTCCACCGCCTCGGGGATGTCGAGGGGCAGTTTCAGGTTGCGGGCCAGCAGGTTGCCGGTGCCTGCGGGGATGACGGCTAGCGAGACGTCTGTGCCGCGCAGCGCGGCGGCCACGGCCCGGACCGTGCCGTCTCCCCCGGCCGCCAGCACCATGTGGTGGCCGTCGTCGGCCGCCCGTTGTGCGGGGCCGAAACCGGGGTCCTCCACGGAGGTCTCCAGGAAGACCGGTTCCTGCCAGCCGTGTTCAGCGGCGGCCGCGACCACCAGGCGTTTCAGTTCCTCGGTGTCGCCCTTGACGGGGTTGAACACCACGGCCACGCGACGTGCGGAATCGTTGGGACTCATAAGCCCCCACGCTACACACCGAAGAAGGCCCGTACCTCTGTTGTGGCGATGTCCGGCCACACGTGTGCGCCGCCGCCCACACGCAGGTGGACCAGGGGAAGTCGGCAGCCCAGCCAGTGCTGTTCGAGGACCTCCTGGCTCCTGCGGGTGATCACAGTCCCCTCGCAGCCGTTGCGCCGGGCCACGCCGTCGAGGACCTCCGGAACGGACTCGTAGCCCATGCCGTGGCGTCTGCCGCCGTGGTAGGCGATGACGTCGTCGTGGGTGCCGTGGATGTCCAGTTGGGCGACCGGCTGCTCCGCGCAGTCCGCGTGGATCGACTCGTAGTAGGCCGCGCCCACCGGGGCGACCGCGCGGAAGGTGTCGGGCATGCGGCAGCTGAGGTAGGCGGCGAATCCCCCGCCGTTGGAGAAGCCCGTGGCGAAGATCCGCCTCCGGTCGACCGGGTAGGTGGACACCACGTCGTCGAGCAGCGCGCGCACGAAGGCGAGGTCCTCCTTCCCGCTCGTCTTCGCGTAGGGCGCCGGGGCCCAGGCACGGTCGACGCCGTCCGGGTAGATGACCACCGCCCGGGCCCCGCTCAGTCCCGTGGTCTCCTCCAGCGCTGCGGCAGTCCCGTCCCAGCCATGGAAGGCGAAGATCACCGGCCACTGCTTTCCGCGGTAGAAACCCTCCGGGGTGGACAGGCGGTAGTGACGATCCCGGCCGTCGACGGTGAGCGTGGCCTGGCGGGTCTTCTGCGGGGAGCCGACGCTTCTTGACGCCGTGGTCTCCCTCTGCTCCCCCTGCGGGCTGCTGCACCCCGCGAGCAGCAGCGAGGTGAGGACAACAAGGGCAGGCGCGAACCTCATGCGCGGCCCCTCGCCCAGGCCGTCCACAGGTCGGTGTACCGGCCACCCCGGGCGACCAGCTCGGCGTGCGTGCCGCTTTCCACGATCAGTCCCTCCTCCATCACGAGAACCTGGTCTGCACGCGCAGCCTGATCCAGCCGGTGCGCCACCACCAGGGCGGCGCGGTCGCGTGTGGCCTCCTCGGCCGCCGCCTCCAGGTCACCGGCGCCGGCGGAGCCCGATTCGGCGGTGGCCTCATCCATGACGACCACCTTCGGATCCAGCAGCAGGATACGCGCCAGCGCCAGCTGCTGGGCTGCCACGGGGTCGAGCTGGTGGCCGCGGGCACCGACCTCGGTGTCCAGCCCCTCGGCGAGCTCCGGGAACCAGTCCGCGCGGACCCGTCGCAGTGCGTCGATGAGCTCTTCGTCGGTGGCCTCCGGCCTGGCCAGGGTGAGATCCTCGCGCAGGGTGCCGGAGAACACGTGGACGTCCTGGGAGATCATGGCGAGGCGGGCGACGCGCTCGGCGTCGGAAAGCGAGGACACCTCGACCCCGTCGATGGTGACAGTCCCCGCGTCCGGAATGCGCAGCCCGGCCAGGAGCGCGGCGACGGTGGTCTTGCCGGCGCCCGATGCGCCGACCAGCGCAACCGTCTCGCCGGGGCGGATGCGCAGTGAGACGTCACGCACGGCCCAGCCGGAGCCGTAGCTGAAACTGACCTGGTCCATGACCACCTCTCCCACCTTCGCCGGGGCCCCGGAATCCGGGACAGCGGCGGGTGGGTCGATGACCACGCCGACGATGCGGGTCAGCGACGCGTACCCGGACTGCACCGTGTCCAGTACCCGCATGAACATCATCAGCGGACCGCGCAGGCGGATGAGCATGAGCATCGCGGCGGTCACGGCGCCGACTGTGAGAGCTCCGTCGCGGACGGTCAGGAATCCGACGATGAGTCCACCGGCGAGGATGAGGAACTCCGCGACGGACATCCACACCTGGAGGGTGATCATCGAGAGGCGGGCGGAGAACCCGTTGTCCACCACCGCCTGCGAAGCCTGGCGGATGTTCTCGTGCATCCTCGCCTCCATCCGGTAGGCGCGGACGGTGTGGCGGCCGTGGATGGCTTCGAGCAGCCTGCGGGCCCGGTCCGCCATGGACGCCCGCTCCGCGGCATACCGCCCCGGCGCGATCCGCAGGTAACGGCGGGCGGCGAAGAAGTAGATCGGCGCGACCACCACCAGGATCAGCAGGAACTGCAGGTTCAGCGACACCAGTGCCACGGCCGTGGCCAGGATGGTGAACAGTGAACTGCTGAGGATGGGGACGGTCTCCGTCACCGCCGAGGACAGCTGGGAGACGTCGTCGGTGGAGCGGGACACCAGGTCACCGCTGCCTGCGTCCTCCACCCGGTGGACCGGCAGCCCCAGGGCGGTACCCACCATCTCCTCGCGCAGACTCGCGATGATCCGCTCACTGAGCCGGGAAACCAGGAAGAACCCGAGGGCACTCAACACGGCGCCGGCGACGGCCGCCAGTACCAGCCACACGCCGGCCGTGAGGAGACCGGTGCCTTCCTGGATGACCAGGTCGACGATCCTGCCCAGTTGCCAGGGGATGGCCACGTTCGCCCCCGCACCCAGGCTGAGCAGCAGGACCGACACCAGTGCCTGTGCCCGCGCGCCGGGCACTGCGCTGATCTGTCGGCCCACCTCCCGGCGGACCTGGGCGAAGTCTGCCAGCGGGAATCTCAGGTCGCTCATGCGATCAGCTCTTCCGCGCTGGCGACCACCCGGTCGGCCACCGCCTTCCATGCCGGGGCGTCGGTGAACACCACGGTTGTCCTGCCCTCCCGGATACCGGCCACCCGCCCGCTGATCCGGGTTTCCGTCACCGAGTCGACCGCTGTGGTGGGATCCTGCAGAACGAGTACGTCTGAATCGGCGGCGACGGCACGGGCCAGCGCCACGCGCTGTCGCTGACCGCCGGAGAGGTTCCGGCCGTTCTCCCCCACCTCACGTTCCGGGCCGCCGGGGAGATCCTCCACCGCCGCGGTGTGCAGCGCGGCCCGTGCCCGGTCAGCGTCCGGATGCACGTTGTCCAGGACGGAGCCCTCGAACAGGTCCGCGGAATGGGGCGCGACGATCACCCGGTCGCGCGGGGCCAGGATGATCTGTTCCGGAGCTGGAGCCGTCACCACGGACAGGCCGAGGGGCAGGGGCGGCACGTGGGTACGTTCCGGGCCCAGCTCGTAGGGGGCATCCAGGACCTCCCTGATACGGGTCGCCGATGCCTGCGCCGCGGCCCACCGCGAGGCGATGTTCTTGCCCAGCATCGTCATCGGCATGATGATGAACTGCGTGAGCCCGATGATGGTGATCAGTTCGCCGATGCTCAGGCGTCCCTCGAGCGCCAGCCATGCCGCCGTCACCGCGATGACGATCACGTAGAGGGAGCCGGTGGTGTCGGTGGTGACGTTGAGTCGGGCCTGGGCTGCATTGGCGTCGACGGTGCGTTCATAGGCCTCGTCGGACACGGAGCGGTAACGCCCGCGGACGATGTCCACGGCGCCGAGCCCCTTGAGGATCCGCAGGCCCTGCACGACGTCGGTCGCCGTGGCGGCCGCCCGGGCCAGCGCGCGCTGCCGTTTCGTCGACCTGCGGCGCAGCGGTCCTGCGGCCTTGAGCGCGACCCACACGATGACCGGCCCCCCGACGATGACGGCGATGCCCAGCGGCACGTTGATCGTGAGCATGACCGCACCCACGTAGAGGATGGAGGCCACCTCCGCCACGGGGAACACCGTCATGAACACCGCGTCAGCCACCCGCTGGGTGTCCGAGGAGGCGATCGACAGCAGTTCTCCTGCGGTGCGACGCCGCCCGCCCACACCGCGCGGGTGCTGAATCCGGTCGGTGACCTCCATGCGCAGGTCATGGCCGATCACCAGCATCGAGCGGTTGAGCAGCCGACGGCCGAACCAGCTGGCCACGATGCCGACCAGGAAGGTCCCCGCGAGCACCCCGATCCACATCCACAACCGCCGCGGGTCGAGCGTCGCGACGGCGTCATCGATGGCCTGCCCGATGATCACCGGCGATAACCCGTTGCTCAGGAAACTCACCGCCATGAGGAGCCCGGAGGGAACGGTCCACCGCCACCGGGACATCACCGTCCTGGGCAACCAACGTGGATCGTCAGCTGCGGGAAGTCGATTCATGATGATCAAGCATACGACAGGTAACTTTGTCCCCGTGCCACGCGATTCCCTCTCCCGGCCCGCCTCCGCCAAGGATGCACCGGAATTTCTCGACGACGCCCACCGGTACCGCTCCGCCTCCGCCTTCCGGACCGGCGCGGACACCTACGACAATGTCCGACCCGGCTATCCGGCGGACGTCGTCGACCTCGTGGCCGGTCACCACACGGTTCTGGACGTCGGCGCCGGCACCGGCAAGCTGACCGCCCAACTCATCGGCGCCGGTCACGACGTCCTCGCATCCGACCCGAGCGCCGACATGGTCCGGGTCCTCTCGCGTCTGGGCATCCCGGTCTGGCGGGCCACCGCCGAGGCCACCTCGCTTGCCGACGCCGCCGTCGACGCCGTCACCTGCGCCCAGACGTGGCACTGGGTGGATGCCCGGACCGCCTGCGCCGAGCTGGACCGCGTGGTGCGTCCCGAGGGGCGGGTGGTGCTGGTGTGGAACAACCTGGACGTCTCCCACCCGTGGATTCTGCGCCTGGCCCGCATCATGCATTCGGGCGACATCCAGCGCCCCGGTTTCCTGCCCGAGGTGCACCCCCCCTGGCGGATCTCCTCCGAACTGCGCACGGGTTGGGTCCAGCATCTGCGTACCGGCGACGTGCACCGGCTCATGCAGACCCGCTCCTACTGGCTGCGTTCCCCGGAGAATATCCGTGAGCGGATGACCCGCAACCTCGACTGGTACCTGTTCGACCGTCTCGGATTCCAGGAGGGACAGCTGCTGCCGATCCCCTACCGGACGGATGCCTTCGTGCTGTCCAGAGCGTGAAGACAGGCCGGATTCAGGAGGTTGGCGGACGGCATCTTCCACCTGTCAGTTTGCTGAATTTTCCCGGACTTGTGGACATGGCAATACTAAGCCTGGCAAGATAGTTTGTGTCGCAAAAAGTGACCTTAACCACAATGAAAGGTTCCTCATGAAGCGCATCATCGCAGCAGCCGGCGCAGTCAGCCTTGCCCTTGCCCTCGGAGCTTGTGCAGAGTCGACCGACTCTGACGAGTCTGCGGCCACCACCACGGCAACGATGGAGGAGACCACGACGACTGAGGCAACCGAGACCACCGAAGTAACGGAGACCACCACCACCGAGGCGGACGCCGCCACCACCGACGTCGTGGACACCGCGGTCGCAGCTGGGGACTTCACCACCCTGGCCACGGCCCTGGGGGCCGCAGGCCTGGTGGAGACCCTCAAGGGTCCGGGACCGTTCACGGTCTTCGCCCCCACCGATGAGGCCTTCGCCGCACTGCCGGAAGGCACGCTCGACGAGCTCCTGGCGGATCCCACCGGCGACCTGGCTGAGATCCTGAAGTACCACGTCATCGAGGGTGAGGTCATGGCCGCCGACGTCCTCGAGATGGACGGCGAGTCGGTCCAGACCGTCCAGGGCGCGGAGCTCACCATCGAGGTCGAGGGCGATCAGGTCACCCTGGTCGACAACTCGGGCAACCGTGTCAATGTCGTCGACACTGACGTCGACGCGAGCAACGGCGTGATCCACGTCCTCGACGCGGTGCTTCTCCCCACCCTCTGATCACTGACACCCCACAACGATGCCCCCGACCGTGAAATCCGGTCGGGGGCATCGTTGTGGAACGACTTACTTACGCTGACGGCGTTCGCGCACACGCACGGCGATGCGGACAGGCGAACCATGGAAACCGAAACGCTCGCGGAACTTGCGCTCCAGGTAGCGGCGGTAACCGGCGTCAAGGAAGCCGGTGGTGAACAGCACGATCACCGGCGGGCGGGTCGACGCCTGGGTGGCGAACATGACGCGCGGCAGTCGACCTGCCTTCATCGGCGGCGGGTTGGCCGCGATGGCCTCGCGCAGCCAGTTGTTGAGCTGCCCGGTGGAGATGCGCTTGTCCCAGCTCTCGAGGGCCTCGATCATGGCGGGCTCGAGTCGTTGCAGGGAGCGACCGGTCTGCGCGGAGACGTTGATCCGGGTCACCCACGGCAGGTGGAGCAGCTGCTGGTCGATCTCGCGGTCGAGGTCGTCACGACGGTCCTCGTCCATGAGGTCCCATTTGTTGAAGGCGATGACCAGCGCCTTACCGGCGTCCAGCACCATGGTCAGGACGCGCTGGTCCTGCTCGGAGATGGGCTCGGAGGCGTCGATCAGCATGACACACACCTCGGCGGCGTCGATGGCCGAGCGGGTACGCAGGGATGCGTAGTACTCGTGTCCCTGCGCGGTATGGACCTTCTTGCGGAGACCCGCGGTGTCGACGAACTTCCACAGCTTCTTGTCCAGCTGGACGAGGGTGTCGACCGGGTCGACGGTGGTGCCGGGGACGTTGTCGACGACCGAGCGCTCCTCCTTGGCCACCTTGTTCAGGAGCGAGGACTTGCCCACGTTCGGCTTGCCCACCAGGGCCACGCGGCGCGGGCCCTCGACGATGGATGCGCGGCGCGGCGTCTCAGGGAACCGTGCCAGCACCTCATCGAGCACGTCGGCTCCACCTCGGCCGTGGAGCGCTGAGACCGGCCACGGGTCGCCGAGACCCAGGGCATAGAACTCGGCCATGTCGGCGTAGAGGTTGTCGGAGTCGAACTTGTTGGCCACCAGCAGGACCGGGACATCGGCCTTCTGCAGCATCTTGGCCATCACGGCGTCGGTTTCGGTGATACCCACCTTGGTGTCCACGACCATCACGATGACGTCAGCCGTCTCCATGGCCACCTCCGCCTGACGGGCGATGGCCCCGTGGATGCCCTTGACGTTGGGATCCCAGCCGCCGGTGTCCTGCACCAGGTAGCGGCGGCCGTTCCACTCCGCGAGGTAGGAGATACGGTCGCGGGTCACACCCGGGAAATCCTCGACGACGGCCTCCCTACGGCCGATGAAGCGGTTGACCAGGGTCGACTTACCCACGTTGGGGCGGCCGACGACGGCCACGGTGCACAGTTCCTCCTCGAGGTGCTTCTCGTTCTCGATGCCCAGGCGGTCCTCGAGGGCGGCCCACTGCTCCTCGGTCATTTCCTCGAATTCGAAGTCCTCGGCGTCGAAGTCCTTCGAGGCCCACCCTTCGCCGGGCGCGAGCTCTTCTTCATCGACGAAGACGCCCTCGGCGTCCATTTCTCCGCCGTCGGCAGTGTGGAAGACGAACTGGGTCTCGTCCTCGTGGTTGTTCTGTTCAGTCATCGGGAGGACTCCTTCACGAGTTCGATGAGGGTCTCGAGCACCTGGTCGAGGGTCATCTCGGAGGTGTCGATGATGGTGGCGTCCTCAGCGGGACGCAGGGGTGAGGTGGCACGGGACGAGTCCATCTCGTCACGACGGATCACGTCCGCCAGCACGGTGCCGAAGTCGGCCTCCCGGCCGGCGGAGCGGTCCTGCTGGTAGCGACGACGGGCACGCACCTCGGCCGAGGCGGTGAGGTACGCCTTCGCGGGGGCGTCGGAAAGCACGACGGTGCCGATGTCACGGCCTTCGACGATCGCACGCTGCGCGTCGACGGCCAGCCGGCGCTGGAGGGCGACGAGGTTCTCGCGGACCTCCGGCACGGCGGAGACGGCGGAGACGTTCCGGGTGACCTCCGCTCCGCGGATCTCGTCGGCGACGTTCTCCCCGCCGAGCAGGACCTCGGTGGAATCGGGGTCGTTGTTCACGGACAGGGGCAGGTCGCGGGTGACGTCGATGACCTTCGCCACGTCTGCCGGATCCACTCCCGCGCGAAGCACAGCGAGGGTGGCCACGCGGTACATGGCGCCGGTGTCGATGTAGCAGGCGTCGAGACGCTTGGCCAGTGCCCGGCAGGTGGTGGACTTGCCGGTGCCGGAGGGGCCGTCGACGGCGAGGATCAGGCCACCGTCGGGCATGTTCGCCAAGGTCACATTCCCACCACCTTGTACAGGGAGGTCAGCTCGGAATCGTTGAGGGCACGCAGGCTCCCCGGCTTCTGCTCGCCGAGCTGGACGGTGTGGATCTTGGTGCGCACCAGGCGCTCGACCGGGTAACCGGCCGCCTTGAGCATGCGACGCACGATGTGCTTGCGGCCCTCATGGAGCTCGATGCGCAGGAGGGAGTGCCCCTCGTGGGTGTCCACGATCTGGACGTAGTCGGCCTTGGCCGGGCCGTCCTCGAGCTCGACGCCGTCCTTGAGGGTGCGGATGAGCTTGCGGTCGGCCTCGCCCAGCACGGTGGCCAGGTAGGTCTTGACAACCTCGTACTTCGGGTGCATGAGGCGGTTGGCCAGCTCGCCGTCGTTGGTCAGCAGCAGCAGGCCCTCGGTGTCGGCGTCGAGACGACCGACATGGAAGAGGCGCTGGCCGGAGGCGATCTTCTCGGCCACGATATCGCCCACGCAGTAACGGCCCGCGTCGTCGGACATGGTGGACAGGACGCCACGGGGCTTGTTGAGGATGAAGTACTCCAGGTCCTCGTTGACGTTGATGCGCACACCGTCGACGCGGATGACGTCGACGTTCGGGTTGACGCGCGTGCCCTGGACCTTCACGACCTCGCCATTGACCTCGACGCGGCCCTTCTCGATGAGGACCTCCGCGTGGCGGCGGGAAGCGACACCCGCCTGGGCGAGCACCTTCTGCAGGCGCATCCCCTCGGCCCCCGGGGCGTTCTCGCCCTCGAAGAGCCAGTCCGCGCCGAGACTCTCGGCGACGGAGCGGGCGGAGACGGCCTTCTGGCGGCGCTCATCGGCGGTGACATTCTGACGGCGGGCGGGGCGGGCGTTGGACAGCGGAATCTCGGATGCACGGGGCTTTTTGCCCTGGTTTTCCGGTGTGCCGTCACGGCGAGCGGGTGGAGTCACGGGAATCGTGTCCTTCTCAATCGACTATGAAGTTGGTTCTGATACACCCTACCGGACGGAGGCCTAAAACTCCTCGTCGATGGAGTCCACGTCGGGTAGCAGCGGAGCCAGGTCCGGCAGCCTGTCCAGCGAGTCGATCCCCAGAAGTTCCAGGAAGAGTTCGGTCGTGGTGTAGCGGTGGGCTCCGGTCGACTCCTCCACGTCGACCTCCCTGATCAGCCCCCGAAGCTGAAGGGTGCGCATGACGCCGTCGACGTTGACGCCGCGGACCGCGGAGATCTGCGACCGGGTCGCCGGCTGACGGTAGGCCACCACCGCCAGGGTCTCCAACGCGGCGCGGGAGAGTTTTGTCTGGGTGCCGTCCAGCAGGAAATGCTCGACCACGGGTGCGTTCACGGGGCGGGTGTACAGGCGCCACCCTTCTGTGTTCTCCCGGAGGTCAAAGCCGGAACCACGCTCATCGAATTCCGCCGACGTGGCCCTGAGCACGCTGAGGACGGTGGCCTCCTCCGCATCCAGCACGCGTGCCAGAGTGCCGACGGTCACCGGCGAGTCAACGACCAGCAGGACCGATTCGAGTCGGGCGCGCAGCTGACTGATCAGGGGAAGCTCGCTCACAGTCGACCCCATTCCGCCCATGAGCCCTCGTAGACCGCCAGGTCCCGGTAACCGGCGACGGTGGCCGCCAGCGCCGTGACGCATGCGGTGACCCCGGAACCACAGGAGAAGGTCAATGCCTCCTCCTTGTCGACGACCTCATGGAACAGCTCCCGCAACTCCCCTTCCGGAAGCATCCGCCCGGCACCGTCATAGACCCGGACGTAGGGCAGGTTGACCGATCCGGGGATGTGCCCGGCCCGCAGGCCTGCGCGGGGTTCCGGCTCGGTGCCCGCGAAACGACCCGCCGAGCGTGCGTCAACGATGAGGCGGTCGCCTTCGGCCACGCGGGCGGCGTTGTGCAGCAGATGGGGCCGGCCTCCGGCGGTGAGCGTTCCCCGCCCGGTCGGCCGGACCAGTTCTTCGACCGCCCCGCCGGCGAGACGCCAGGCGGGCAGGCCGCCGTCGAGGACGCGGGCGTGGATGCCCGCAACCTCCGCCAGCCACCACACACGCGGGGCTGTCGCACCGGCCTGATCGTCGTAGATCACCACCGTTGTGCCGTCCGATACCCCGTAGGACCCGAAGAGTCCGGTGAGGTCCATGGGCGCGGTGTGCGGCAGCGGGCTGTCCCGGTCGGAGAAATCCCCCTCCAGATCAGCCAGGTGCGATCCCGGGATGCCGAATTTCGGTGGATGCGGCCCCATGGAGGCGCACAGGATGACGGGCGGGTTGTCGCGCAGCAGCGTCGCGAGTTCCTCTGCCGTGATCAACGGATTCATGCCAGTCAGTCTAGGCCGTGTGACATTCGGCGAAGTTTTTGTTGCTAATCACTTTTGTAGGACTATGTGATGTGTGTAACATGCGCGTATGGCTACCATCACCCGAACCGAGCGACTCATCCTCATGCCCCTGAGCGCCAAGCACGACGAAGAGGCCTACAAGGTCTACAGCGACAAGCGACTCTGGACCCACCGTCCGCATGCACGTCACGAGGACGTCCGCGAAACCCACCAGCTCATCGGCCGCACCCAGGCCTCCTGGGCGGCGAAGGATCTCGGCCCCTGGGGCGTTTACCTGCGGGACCAGCCTTCCGAGTTCATCGGCGTCGGCGGCATCGAGCTTGTCGACGGCCGCGTCTGGGACCTCAAGTACCGCTTCCGTCCCGACAAGTGGGGCAACGGCTACGCCACCGAGGTCGCCGAGGCCGCCCTCAAGGCCGTGCGCCGCATGGACCCTGACACCCCCGTCACCGCGCGCATCACCACCAACCACCCGGCCTCCGCGCGCATCCTGGAGAAGCTCGGCTTCACGCCGGTCTGGGAGGGTCGTCGCGTCGGCACCGAGGAGGATCCGACCGAGCCGGACGTGCGTATCTACGCGGACCGGGACCTCCCTCCGGAGATCCTCGAGTTCCTCAAGGCACGACCCTGAGGTCTGCGGACACCGGGCGGGACCATCCTCCCGCCCCTCAGTCCCAGTTCGTGGCCGCGACGACGGTGGGATCCACCTCGAGCCCGGTCCAGGAGACCGACAGCTCCCCCAGCGGCTCCTCCTGCCGGGTTTCCACGGCCTGCGCCTTGTAGAGCTCAAGGAGTGCGAGGAATCGCCCGACGATCTCCATGGAGACGGTGCAGTCGCGGACGAGCGCGGGGAAGGTGACCCAGTGGTCTGCCCCCATGAGGCGGAGAGTGTCCAGGATGCGCCCGGCCTGTTCGGGGACGGACACCTCCACCTGGTGCAGGTGTGAGGTCCCCACCTGTTCCGGGGGCCGGGGGCGGAAGACGCCCACCGCCAGCTCGGCGAAGGTGGCCGGAGTGTGGCCGAGGGTGACGGGGGGCAGCAGGTCCGCGAACTGTTTCTCCGGGCCGACGGCACGCGGGTAGCGGCGCAGAGCCTTCTTCTGCCATCGGTCGAACAAGTCCGCCACCTGCTTGTAGGCACGGTACTGGAGCAGTCGCGCGAAGAGCAGGTCCCTGGTCTCCAGGAGAGCCAGATCATCGACGTCATCGACATCGCCCCGCGGCAGGAGCCGGGCCGCCTTCAGGTCGAGCAGCGTTGCCGCGACAACGAGGAATTCCGTGGTCTCATCCAGGTCCGCAGTCGCGCCGAGGGCACGGGTGTAGGCGATGAAGTCGTCGGTGACCTCAGCGAGTGCGATCTCGGTGACGTCGAGCTTCCGGGAGCCGATGAGGTGGAGAAGCAGGTCGAACGGGCCCTCGAAATTGTTCAGGGCGACCCGAAACCCTGGCCCGGGGATCGAGGTCACCGCTTGGCGGTCCGCTCCAGCACCTCTCGCGCCAGGTGGCGGTACTGCTGCGCCCCCTGGGAGTTGGGCGCCCAGGTGATGATCGGCTCACCGGCCACCGATGTTTCCGGGAAGCGGACGGTGCGGGTGATCACCGCATCAAAGACCTTGTCCCCGAACACCTCGACCACGCGCGACATGACCTCCCGGGCGTGGCCGGTACGGCGGTCGAACATGGTGACCAGGATGCCCACGATCTCCAGATCGAAGTTGAGCCGGTCGGCGACCTTCTCCACGGTGTCGGTGAGCAGCGCCAGGCCACGGAGCGAGAAGTACTCGCACTCCATGGGGATGATCACGCCGTGGGCGCAGGCGAGCGCGTTGACGGTGAGCAGCCCGAGGGAGGGCTGGCAGTCGAGGATGATGAAGTCATATTCCTTCAACACCGGGCGCAGCGCACGGGCGAGGGTCTGTTCCCGCCCGACCTCGTTCACCAGCTGAATCTCAGCCGCCGACAGGTCGATGTTGGCGGGCACCAGGTCCATGTTCGGGATACCCGTCTGATGGATGGCCGAGTGGATGGAGGTCTGGTTGTCCAGGAGCAGATCGTAGACGGTGATGTCGAGTTCGTCGTGCATCACGCCGAGGCCCGCGGAGAGCGCGCCCTGGGGGTCGAGGTCGACGAGCAGAACCTTGCGGCCGAGTTCGGCGAGGCAGGCGCCCATGTTGATGGTGGACGTCGTCTTTCCGACGCCGCCCTTCTGGTTGCACATCGCCAGGATCTTCGCGGGCCCGTGCTTCTCCAGCGGCTCCAGCTCTGGAAGTTCACGCATCGGCCGACCGGTGAGGCCGAGCTCAACATCGTGATCATCGGACTGTCCCTCTCGGCTCACAGTCATCCCCTCTTCCTTGACCAAATCCACTCCGGCGCTGAGCACCTCTGCTGTTCAATAGGTTACATCGTGCGCACTGTCGACCCGCGAGACACGTCGAAACCGAAAATGATCAAGCCCTGAAACTTGATTTAAGGGCGTTCTACTGGCCCTCCTCAGTCACGTCCGCGTCTGCGGCGGGCGAGGAAGAACACCACTCCGACGATGACCAGGAGGCCGAGAACTCCCGCCCCGGCAAGCTGGGCGACGCCCGTCACGTCCCCGCCGGCCACACCTGCCGCTTCTGCGCGCGCCGTCGACGCGGGATCGCCGTCATCCGCGCCCCCGTCGATCGGGACGTTCGGATCAGTGAGGGTGACCACGGCCACGGCGGCGCCATCACGCACCAGTTCCATGATGAAGGGGTTGTCGGGGGTCTCGCCCTCGGGGTAGGTCAGCGTGAGTGTCCGCGAGCCTTCGTCGATGTCGCGGGCCACGCCCTTGATCAGCCGTCCTTCCGCGTCCAGGTAGCGCAGCGTCAGGCCGTCGCGGGAAACGTCCTTGAACTGGTTCAGCAGCTTCAGCGCCTGCATCATCCCCAGGGAGGCGACGATCCGGTTACCTTCGACCGTCGACTCCAATTCGATGAGCTCGGCGCCGCTGCGGTCCGCCGCGGAGGCCGCGGAACCGTCGTCCGGGGACGTCTCCCCCGGCACCCTTCCTGCCGTACCTTCCGACAATCCTGCGGAGGACTCATCCGGACCACTCCCGGGAGCTTCTCCGCCCCCGGTGGGACCCGGGGACGCGGGGGACGCGGGGACGGAGGCACCCTCCTCCGCCACCAGGGTCAGGTTCGCGCTGTATCCCGCCGCAGAAACCGGGACCACGATGCTGGTTCCTCCCTCCGCCGGCGCCGTGACCGAGACGGCCGTGCCCGCAGAGGTGACCGACCAACCGCCGGAGTTGTAGCTGACGCTCACCGGCACCCCGAGATCGACGGTGGTGGTCTGCCCGGCCGGAACCGAGATCGGCGCGCCGACGACCTCCTGGACGTTGACCCCCGGGGGAAGTGCCGGGAGCGCTGCGGCGGCAGGTGCCGTTCCCAGGAGAGCGATGAAGGTGGCGATCGTGATAACGCGGCGCACGGTGTCCTTTCGTGGGGTGTCCGGAATCGACTGCTCACCCTACCGCCCCCCGTTCACGAGTGCTGCATGCAAACTCCCGGAACCTGGACATCAACTTCCGTAAAATGAGAGTCAAAAGTAATAGACCAGCAGAGAGGTGTCGTCATGCCTTCGAGCACGCCCCGTCGATGGGCGGTCACGGGTCTCAACACCATCTCTGCCCTTATCGGTAATGAAGATCCCTGCGGAATCTATGTCCTCGAATTCGAAAATGGTGAGTCCTATGTCGGACAAGCTGTCGACGTACGCAAACGGTTTGTGTCCCATTGCAGGAATTCCGCGCATCACCCTGCGTGGCATGACATCACCCACATTTCTTTTACGCCGTACCCCGCCGCCGAATTGAATGTCCGCGAAACAACAGTGATTCAGGCCCTAAAGCGTGAGGGGTGTCCCCTCCGCAATAAAGCGATGAATCTTTTCCACGAACAAGTGTCCCCCTTGGACAAGGTCATTTCGCCGGTCGACCAGTACCACTGGGCGGATTCCGAATATCTCCACCGGACAGCCAGCCAGGTACCGGAGCGGAAAATGGCCCGCGCGATTGCGGACCTTCCGCCGGGAGCTTCAAAGATGTCGAGGCTCCCTATGTACGGGGAATGTCTGGCCGATGTTGCCGCGTTCATTGATCTCGTGCTCCCCGACCCACTCGCAACGATGGAGAAATACTGGACTGTCTCCGACTGTCCGTCCACAAATGGAGGTCGCTTCTACACGGTCAACGTGGGCGTTCTGGAAATGCTCCGCTGCATCAGAGCTTTTGGAGAACGAAGCTGTCTGAATACGATCGTCTGGCCAGAACTCCGGGACGAAGATCCGGACTCATCCATGCTGTTTACATTTGAAGAGCCGGAGGGGATAGAAGTTCTCGCCTATAACCTCACATATCCTAAGGCGACTGTAACCGCAGCTGAATTCGAGACTGGGTCTCTCCGTGGCCTCCTAGAGAGCAACCCCGACGTTCTGGCAGATGCCCGCGCTCTGGCTGTTGCGCTGATGCGGACCGGCACGGCCGGACTATTCCGTCGCTGGCATTCCAAGGAACTCACACGCGAAGCTTTGCTGGAGATTTGGGAGCATCGTCAGCGGAAGTAGTCAGGCCCACGCACGCACCCTGCAGCACATCTATCTGTTCCGCACAGCTCAGTACAGAAGGCCTATCCATGGATTTCCTCTTCCGGCACGCTATCGTGCCCGGTTGATGGCCGATGACGTCTCCGTGAATCTCGGCACCGAACGATCATCGCTCATCTATCGCTCTCGTTGTCCCCGGGCACACGCATCTTCGTCGTCGGTGAGAATGGCCGCGACGAGACCACCCTTCTTGAGACTCTGATCGGGCGGATCCGACCGAATTCAGGCCCTGGGGTGCGCCTCCCGCCACACCTGCCGGAGGTTCTCTGCGGTGACGTGGGTGTAGATCTGTGTGGTGGTCACCGAGGAATGGCCGAGGAGTTCCTGGACTACACGGACGTCGGCGCCGCCCTCGAGCAGGTGGGTGGCATAGGAATGGCGCAGCGTGTGCGGTGAGATCTCCTTGTCCAGCCCGGCGCGCTGTGCCGCGGTCTTGAGCACCGCCCACGCGCTCTGCCGGGACAGCGCCCCACCCCGGGTGTTGAGCAGCAGGGCGTGACTTTTCCCCCTGGCGAAGGCCGGGCGGGCCCGCACCAGGTAGGCGTCGGCGGCCTCGAGTGCTTTGGATCCGACGGGGACGAGCCGCTGTTTGCCGCCCTTGCCGGTGATGCGCAGGATGCCGTCGCAGTCGGTGAGGTCGTCGACAAGCAGGCCCGTGACCTCCGAGATGCGCGCGCCGGTGCCGTAGAGCAGTTCCAGCAGCGCCTTGTCCCGCAGGTCGACGGGAGTGGCGAGGTCGTCGGTGGGGACGGCGTCGAGAAGCTGCGCCACCTCCGTGACGCTCAATGTGTCCGGCAGATGACGCCCGGCCTGCGGCGGGGAGACCTCTGCGGCGACATCGACGCCGACGATGCCCTCCCGCACGGCGAACTTGTGCAGGCCGCGGGCGACGACGAGCGCCCGTCCGGTCGACGTGGCCGCCAGCCCGGAGCGACGCAGGTCGGCGACGTAGGCCTCGACGTCAGGGGTGGAGACGTCGGAGAGTCCGGAGCGCCCGGCCGCCTCCAGCCAGGTGAGATAACGCTCGACGTCGCGTCGGTAGTTGCTCAGCGTGTTGGCCGACAGCCCACGCTCCACGGCGAGATGGTCCAGCCACGTCGCCGCGCATTCGCGCGCGGTGGTCACAGGGGCAGTGTCTTCAGGTCCGGGCCGAGCCCTGCTTCCCGACGCCGCCGCGGCAGTGCCGTCGGCCGCCACGGGTTGGGCACGTCGACCGGCCGCGGGGTGGCCCGTCCTGCGAGCACCTCGGAGGCGGTCATGATTCCGGAGATGGCGATGGCGTTCATGATCTCACCACGCAGGATCATGTCGCGTGCCGTGGCGAGCGGGGTCCACTCGAGGACCAGGTCGGCCTCCTCGTGCTCCACCTCTCCGCGCTGCGTGTCGTGCAGATCGCGGGCGAGGAACACGCGGACGGTCTCATCGCAGAATCCGGGCGAGGTCACCAGGTCACAGAGCACGTCCCAACGGTCGGCGGCGAGGGCCGCCTCCTCGGCGAGTTCGCGTTGTGCCGTGGAGATCTCGTCCTCGCCGTCGACGTCGAGAAGCCCGGCGGGCAGCTCCCACAGGCGGGCCCGCACGCTGTGGCGGTACTGCCGTACCAGGGCGATCTCCCCGTTGTCGCGGACCGCGACGACCGCGACCGCCCCGAAGTGCTCCACGATCTCGCGGCGTCCGGTGTCTCCGCCGGGCATCGCGAGGGTGTCGCGACGGACCGCGAGGATCGGGGACTCGAGCAGCAGCTCGCTGTCCAGGACGCGGAAATCATGGGTGCCGGGGCTTGTCATGCTGACTAATCTACCGACAGTGCCGCGCCCAGCAGCCCCACGAACAGCGGGTGTGCCCGAGTCGGCCGGGAGCGGAACTCCGGGTGCGCCTGTGTGGCCACCAGGTAGGGGTGCTGTTCGCGGGGGTATTCCACGAACTCCACCAGTCGGCCGTCCGGTGACGTGCCAGAGAACTGCAGGCCTGAGCCGGCGGTGATCTCCTCGCGGTAGGCGTTGTTGACCTCGTAGCGGTGGCGGTGGCGTTCGCTGACCTGGAGTTCGCCGTAGGTCCCGGCGACGACGGAGCCCGCCACGAGAGTGGCCGGGTAGGCCCCGAGGCGCATCGTGCCGCCCAGGTCGGCCTCGCCCGCCACGGCCGCGCGTTGCTCCGCCATCGTCGCGATGACCGGGGTGTCGGTCTCCGGGTCGAACTCGGTGGAGGTGGCGCCCACCAGCCCGGCGGCACGTGCGGCTTCGATGACGACGGTCTGCAGACCCAGGCAGATGCCGAGCATCGGCAGCCGGTGCGTGCGGCAGTAGCTGACCGCACCGATCTTGCCCTCGATGCCGCGGTGGCCGAAGCCGCCGGGGATGATCACGGCGTCCACCCCCTCCAGGGCTGCGGCGGCCCCGTCGGCGCACTCGTCGGCGGGGATCCACACCACCTCGGCGCGTACCCGGTGATGGAAGCCGGCGGCATGGACGGCCTCGATGACCGAGAGGTAGGCGTCGGGCAGTTCGGTGTACTTGCCCACGATGCCCACGGTCACCGTCCCCTTCGGATGGCGGACGCGGTCAAGCAGGTCCTGCCAGCTGCGCCAGTCGGGCTCCCCGTCCGGTAGACGCAGCCGGTCGAGGAGGAAGGAGTCCAGACCCTGGGTATGGAGGACCTCGGGGATGTCGTAGATGGAGGGGGCGTCGGCGCAGGAGATGACGCCGGCCTCGTCGACGTCGCACATCAACGCGATCTTGCGCTTGAGCCCCTCGGGCACCTCCCGGTCGCAGCGCAGGACGATGGCGTCGGGCTGGATGCCGATGGAGCGCAGCGTGGCCACCGAGTGTTGCGTGGGCTTGGTCTTCAGTTCCCCGGAGGGCGCCAGGTAGGGGACGAGCGAGACGTGGATGAAGGCGATGTTCTCCCGGCCGACGGTGTGGCGCAACTGCCGTGCCGCCTCGAGGAAGGGCAGGGACTCGATGTCCCCGACAGTGCCGCCGATCTCGGTGATCACCACGTCGACGCCTTCGCCGACCGCCACCATCCGGTCGCGGATCTCATCTGTGATGTGCGGGATGACCTGCACCGTCCTGCCCAGGTATCCGCCGCGGCGTTCCTTGGCGATGACCGAGGAGTACACCGCTCCCGTGGTCACGTTCGCGTTCCGGGTCAGATCCCGGTCGAGGAATCGCTCGTAGTGGCCCAGGTCGAGGTCTGTTTCGGCGCCGTCGTCGGTGACGAAGACCTCTCCGTGTTCGAAGGGGTTCATCGTGCCGGGGTCGACGTTGAGGTACGGGTCGAGTTTCTGCATTGTCACCCGCAGGCCGCGGGCTGTGAGCAGGCGGCCGAGGCTGGCGGCCGTGAGCCCCTTGCCCAGGGAGGAGACGACTCCTCCGGTGACGATGATGTGGCGAGTGGATTCAGGCATGTGAGCCTCCCGTGGGTCCGTGGATGATGGAGCACTACGGAACCTCAGAATAACCTATCTATCAACAGATAGGAATACCCCCCGGCTCAGGGCGCCGGGCTGGCCGCTTCCGCGGACTCGGCCGAACCGTAGGCCCCGGTCTCCCCCGCCAGCTGCTCACGGACCGAAAGCACCGTGGCCATCTTTCCCACGGCCCGGTCCACGGAATCGATGGTGGAGACCCCGTTCTCCGGGTTCGCGCGGACCAGACCGACCGCGCCGGTGTCCGCGGCGGTACGGATCCGTCCGGCCAGGACGGCACCGTTACCGCTGCCGTCCAGGGCCGAGACGAAGTCAGCCAGGTTGCGGGCCGCCAGCCCGGCCTCGCCGCCACCGTCCGAATCACCCGTGACCACCACGATGACCTGTGCGGGCAGGATCGTACCGTCCTCGTAGTCCAGGTATCCCGCGTCCCGCAGCGCACGCAGCAGCAGGGCCCGTTCATCCGAGGTGGCCCGCTGCTCCCCCGTCCCCGGGTCGAGCGTGAGCGCGGAGCCCAGCGCCTCCCCTGCGTGCAGACCCGGGTCGAGGCGGTCCTCCGAGAGCCTCGCCCCGGCAGGAAGAGTGTTCGCCACGATGGACTTGAGCTGATCGGCCCCGGCGCTGGTGAAGAACTCCTCGCCCAGCGTGATGGTGCCCGCGTCGATGGCGGCGGCGTCGGAAAGCAGCTTCTCGACGCCCGCCACATCCTCCTCGACCGCGTCCACGGTCCGGATAACCAGGATGGGACGATCAGCGAGCGTGCCCTCAACCGCCGAGGTGGCCAGCTCACCGACCACACTGTCAGCGGAGGCCATCTGCGCCTCGGCGATGTCGGCGCGGACGTTCGCGGCCTCGAGATCCTGCTGCGGGACGCCGGCCGAAGGTCCGGATCCCTCGGGCATGTTGGGGGCGATCACCAACGTGCCCAGCAGCACGCCGGCAGCGACACCGAATCCCAGTCCACCGACCAGCCATCCGGCCTTTCCACTTCCTCGTGCCATGTCTTCGCTCCCTTAACGGAACCAGCCCTGGAAGGTCAGCGCGATGCTGTTCCAGGTGTCGATGAGGTTGTCGGTGAATGAGCCCGGGCCGGCCAGACCGACGACGAGGACAATCACGGCCAGCGCCACGAGGATGCCCAGCACCGCCCACAACCAGCCCACACCCTTGCCGCTGCCCATGTTGTAGAGCCCGACGATGGCGTTCGCATCGACGAGCTTCGGCCCGAGCTTCGAGCGGACGAGCATCGCCGCGGGGGTCGCGCTCGCTTCGTCGGCGAAGACGTCATCCAGATCAAATGGGCTGCCGGCGAGCACGATCAGCTTCGCACCGTGGTAGTCGGCGAGCAGGAGTGCCAGGTCAGTGGCGGAATCGGTCGCCGCCGGGAAGGTCATCGCGCCGACGCCGAGATCCTGGATCCGCTCCAGCCCGGCGGCATGACCGTCCGGGTCCGCCGGAAGGACGACGCGGGCGCCGCTGCGCAGCGTATCCGCCCCGATGCCGGCCGGGTTACCCACGATGAGGTCGGGCTTGTAGCCGAGCTCGACCAGGGTGTCCGCGGCCGAGTCCACACCGATGATCACCGGTTCGTATTCGCGGATGAAGTTGCGCAGCAGCTTCACCTCGTTGCGGTGTTCCGCGCCGGGGCTGACCACGAGAACCTTCTTGCCGCGGATCTCCGTGCCGGTGTCCGGGATGCCCAGTCCGTCGAGGAGCAACGGCCCCTCGGAGTGGATGAACTGGATGGTGTTGCCGAAGAACGCCTCCATGCGGTCCACCAGGGACTGCTGGGCGGAGGTGAAGGTCGTCTCCGCGGACTGCGGGGTGACCACGGTGCCGCCACCGATCGCACGGTCCCCGATGTGGACCTCGCCGTCCTCGGTGATGCGGCCCTTCTTGCCGTCCTTGAGCGAGGTACCGATTTCGGCGCCGACACCCTCGACGAGCAGCATCCCGGATTCCAGCAGCATGTGGGGGCCGAAGTTGGGGACCGCGCCCGTGGAGAACTGGGAGACGTTGACCACGGCGGCCGGCTTGGCGTCGATGAGCCGCTGGGCCTCCTGCCGGGAGATGTCAGGGGTGTTGATGACGGCGATGTCACCGGCACGCAGGCGCGACTGGCCTTTGCCTCCGGCAGTGCAATCGCGCAGGGTGCCCTGGAGCCCGGGCAGTTCGGCGGTGCGGGAGAACAGACTCATGAGGCCATTGTGACGGCCCTCCCGCCCGGAATGGTGAAGGCGCGCGGGACTCAGCCGCGACGAAACTCCTCGCGTTCGGTCCGGGCACGTTCCAGCAGCTCCGCGGCATGCGCCCGGCCGGTGTCGGTGTCGTCCAGCCCGGCAAGCATGCGGGCCAGTTCCTCCACCCGCTGCTCCGGGCTGAGCGTGAGCACGCCCGACGTGACGGCCTCGTCCCCCACATCCTTGGCCACGTGAAGATGGGTGTCCGCGTAGGCCGCGACCTGCGGGAGGTGGGTGACCACGATGACCTGGTTACGCGTGGCCAGTCGCGCCAGTCGCCTGCCGATCTCCACGGCGGCGCGTCCGCCCACGCCGGCGTCGACCTCGTCGAAAACGAGGGTCGCGCCCTGCGTCCCGGCGGAGAGGATCACCTCCAGCGCCAGCATGACGCGGGAGAGCTCGCCGCCGGAGGCCGAGGAGGCCAACGGCCGGGGCTCGGTGCCCGCGTTGGGGGCGAGCATGAGCTCCACCTCGTCGGCGCCGTCGCGTCCCGGGGCGACGTCACGCACGTCAACCACCAACCTGGCCTTGGCCATCGCGAGGCCCTGGAGCTCCGCGGTGACCTCCCCGGCAAGCCTGCCTGCGGCCTTCCTCCGTGCAGCACTGAGCTTCCTGGCGGCGGCGGTCATCGTCTTTTTCGCCGCAGCCACCTGCTTCTTCAGTTCATCCAGCGCCTCGGAGGAGATGTCGATCCTGCCCAGTCGCGTCCGGGCCTTGTCCCGCCAGGCGAGCACCCCGTCGATGTCGGGCGCGTATTTGCGGGTGAGCATCTTCAGCTGCTGCTGTCGCTGCAGGAGCTGCTCGAGCTGCTCCGGGTCCGCCGGCAGGTCGGTCAGAAATCCGCCGAGCTCCACGGAGATCTCGGAGAGTTGCGTGGTGATCTCCGTGAGGCGCTCCCCCAGCTCCTTCAGTTCGGCGTCCTCGGACCCGCTCAGCGCCGTCGCTGCCCGGCCCAGCAGCGTGGAGGCGGGATCCTCCTCGGAGTAGCCGCCGAGGGATTCCGGACCGTCGATCGCCGAAAGCGCGGTGGACGCGTCCTCCCGCAGCGTGTCCACGTCCTGCAGCCGACGGATCAGGGTGAGGACCTCGGCGTCCTCACCGGGCTCGGGCTCGACGCCGTCGATTTCATCGAGCGCGAACTGCAGCCGGTCGATCTCCTGCGCCAACTCACGACGGGACTCGGTGCGCTGGCGCAGGTCCTTCTCCAGAGCGCGCCACTCCCGCCAGGCGCTGCGATAGTTCGCCAGCAGCGGAGAGATCGCCGGGTCGAACCTGTCGAGCGCGACGAGCTGCTGCTCCGGGGCAAGCAGACGCAGCTGATCGTTCTGACCGTGGATGGTCAGCAGTGGGGCCGCGAACTCCGCCAGCGTCGCCGCCGGGACGGAACGCCCGCCCAGGTGCGCGCGGGAACGTCCGTTGGCGTTGACGGTGCGGGAGGCGATGAACTCGCCGTTCTCGTCGGGGGCGCCCCCGGCGGCATCCACAAGTTCAACCACCTGACCTGCGACGTCCTCTGCCAGCGAGGAGGTGATGAACCGGCCCTCGACGACTGCCTGGAGTGCGCCGTTGCGCACCCGGGAAGCGTCGGCGCGGCCGCCGGCCAGCAGTCGCAGACCGGTGACCACCATGGTTTTACCGGCGCCGGTCTCACCGGTCAGGACGGTGAGACCCTCGGCCAGATCCGCGGAGGCGGCGGGGATGACGCCGAGGTTCTCGATGGCGATGTCAGCGAGCATGCCGCCAACCCTACCCGAACACCTGTACTAGATACCCGATTGACACTACGGGTTCTTCTGTGCCCTCGGGCCCCGCCAACCGGAGATCGGCAGGCGCAGCTTGGTCACCAGCCGGTCGGTGAAGGTGGAGTCGTCGAGACGCACCCACCGCACCGGACGGGAGCCGCGGACGACCTCGACGCGCGAGCCGGGGGGCATGGGGATGGGGCGGAAACCGTCCATGACGGCCATCGCGGGTGAGGACTCCGGGTTGGACTCGACCGCGACCGTCGACCGCGGGGAGACCACCAGCGGCTTCGTGAACAGCGCGTGCGCGTTGTTGGGGACCACCAGGATCGCGTCGAGCTCCGGCCACAGCACCGGGCCGCCGGCGGAGAACGCGTAGGCGGTCGAGCCCGTCGGAGTGGAGATGAGCACGCCGTCGCAGCCGAAGGAGGAGACGGGCCGTCCGTCCACCTCGAGGATGGCGTCGAGCACGCCGCGGCGGTTGAGGTTCTCCACGCTGACCTCGTTGAGGGCCCAGCCGCGGCCGATGACCTCGAGATCATTGTCCAGGACGGTGACGTCCACGGTCATGCGGTCCTCGACGCGATAGGAGCGGTCGATGACCCGTTGGATCGCCACATCCAGGGACTCCACCTCCCACTCGGCGAGGAAGCCGACATGCCCGAGGTTGATACCCAGGACCGGGACGTCCACGGAATGCGCCAGGTCCGCGGCACGGAGGAAAGTGCCGTCGCCACCGAGGACGAGCACCAGTTCACAGCCCTCGGCAGCATCCGCGGTGTGGGTGACACGCGACAGACGGGAGAGCACCGGGCTGCCCTCCAGGGGCCGCCCGTCCTGATGGACGAGGACACGGACGGTGATGCCGGCGGAGTCGAGAAGCTCAGCGGTGCGTTCCGCCGCCACGAGATTCTTGCTGCGCCCGGTATGCGGGACCAACAGAATCTCGCGGAACTCGTCGTTCAGGTGCTCACTCATTGGGGGCCCTCCTGCACGGCCTGGTCGATCATCACGGTCAGCTGCTCCGGCGCGGGCGCGGATGCGCCGCCGTCCTTGATCAGCCACAGAAAGTATTCTACGTTTCCGCTGGGCCCGGGAAGCGGCGACGCCACCACACCCCTGCAACTCAGCCCCAGGGTAGCGGCGAACTCCGCCACCTCCCGGGTGACCTCGGCGCGCAGCTGCGGACTGCGAACCACCCCACCCGAGCCCAGGCGGTCCTTGCCCACCTCGAACTGGGGCTTGACCATGGGCAGCAGATCCGCCCCATCGGTAAGGGACGCCACAATGGCGGGCAGCGTCAGGCGCAGCGAAATGAACGACAGATCGCCGACCATCATGTCGCACGGTCCGCCGCACATCTCGGGGGTGAGATGGCGGATGTTGGTCCGGTCGAGCACCCTCACGCGCGGATCATTCTGCAGCCGCCAGATGAGCTGGCCGTAACCGACGTCGACGGCGACGACCTCGGCGGCGTCGCGACGAAGCAGCACATCCGTGAATCCTCCCGTCGACGCACCCGCGTCCAGGACCTTCCGTCCGCTGACCTTCAGCCCCTGCGGCTCGAAGGTCTCGAGAGCGCCGAGCAACTTGTGGGCGCCCCGCGAGGCCCAGTCATCGTCCTCGGTCTCCTCCACACGGATGGACACCTCGGGTTCGACGACGGTCGCGGGCTTCATCGCCTGAAAGCCGCCGACGAACACCCGTCCGGCCCTGATCATCTCCACGGCCTGTTCCCGCGAACGGGCGATCTTGCGGCGGACCAGTTCGGCGTCCAGCCGCCTGCGTGCGACAGCCATGACTCGGCTCCTATCCGTTGTCCTGCAGGGCACGGTGCAGCACCGCGTGCGCCCGGGTGAGCTGATCGGCCTCCCCGGCCAGGCTGGTGGTCTCTTCTCCGAGGATGTCCGCCAGCTGCTTCTCCACGTCCCCCGGGCTCAGCCCTTCCTCCGCCCGCTTCTGCACCCGGGCCAGGTCGCCGGGGTTCACCACCAGTCCGCCACCGCGCGGTAGGCGTCATCGCTCATCGGGCGGATGAGCGCCGGCGGCTTCGGCAGCGCCCAGGCCACCTCCAGCACGGTCCGCAGCGCCTGAATGGAGGTCGAGCCTGCGGTGCCGCGCTCGAGCAGAATGTCATCGCCGTCGACGCGGGCGGTGAAACCGCCCTGGGCGCCCGGGGAGAGTTCCGCCGCCGACAGGTTCAGCTCATGCAGAGAATCAGCCACATAGGTGGGGCGCTGCTCCTTGACCGCCTCCACCAGTGCGATGTGTCCGGAAACGCCCGTGAGCACCTGGAACGTCGGCATGCCCGCGGCGTTGCCGCCTTCGATGTCCGTGTCCAGACGATCGCCCACCACCAGGGGCCGTTGAGCCCCCAGACGTCGTGCGGCGGTGTGCATCATCGCCGGCAGCGGCTTGCCCGCGGAGGTAGGGGTGACGCCCGTGGCGGACACGACAGCCGCGACCATCGAGCCGTTGCCCACCATCAGGCCCCGCTCCGTGGGCAGCGTGGTGTCCAGGTTGGAGGTGAAGTACGAGGCCCCGCCACGAATGGCCAGCGCTGCCTCCGAGAGCTGCGCCCAGGTCACCTCCGGGTCCAGCCCCTGCAGCACGGCCTTAGGCTTATCGTCTGCAGAGTCGACCACGACATAACCCGCCCGGGTCGCCAGCTCCTTGAAGGAGGAGGTACCGATGACATAGATCGCGTCACCCGGTTCCAGGGACCGGGCAGCCAGCTCGATGGCGGCCTGTGCGGAGGTGACCACGTCCTCTTCCACCGCGTTCAGGCCGATGCCCCGCAGCTTTTCTGCGACATCGGAAGGGGCGCGCATGGCGTTGTTGGTGATGTAGACGCCCGGCACCGGCGAGGCATTGATGGCCTCCACGGCCCCGGGGATGGCCCGTCCCCCTTCCCAGACGGTTCCGTCGAGATCGAGGAGCAGGGCATCATGGGTGGCTAGAAGGCTCATGTTTTCCCAGTGTAATCAGGTGTGTGGGGCTCAGGACAGTTCGGCGATGCGGTCGGCGGCATCCAGCATGCCGTCCTCATCGATCTTCTCGGCGTGCTCGAACCATTCGAGAGCCTCAGCCGTACGGCCGGCTGCAGCCAGCGCATCCGCATAGGCGTAGGACAGGCGTGCGTCGACCTGGCCGGTCGAGGCCTTGTCGGGGTTCAGACGCTGAAGGGTCACCACCGCGCTCTCCGGCTGGCTCATGTCGAGTCGCGCACCGGCGATGACGATGCCCAGTTCCACCGCCCCTTCACGGTCCAGCATCCGGGCCTCATCCGATCGGCCCAGCTCAACAGCCTTCTCCGGACGGCCGAGACCACGCTCGCAGTCGGCCATGACAGCCATCATGCCCGGTCCGCCCTGCATACGACGGGCAGCACGCAACTCGGAGAGCGCCTCTTTCCACTCGCCGGCACGGTAGGCGGCGATACCGTTGGTCTCACGTGCGACAGCCACCCGGCCGGCACGGTCCTTCGCGGCACGCGCATGACGCAGCGCCAGCTTCGGGTCATCCTCCATGAGGGTCGCCGCCATGATCATGTGGCGGGCGACAGCCTCGGCGTTGTCCTTGGACAACACCTTCAGATCCTGGAGCACCATCGGATCCAGGTCGGTGATCTCGATGTCGTCCGGAAGATCCGGCTCGGTCATCCGTTTGTTCAGTCGTTCCTCGCGGAAACCCGAGCGCTGAGGGCCGGAACGAATGTGGGAGGGACGATCCTCGCCGGCACGCTGGGCGTGACGGCGTTCCCCACCCGCACGACGGTCCCGGTCCCCCGGACCTTCACGACGGTCGCGGTAGTCACCGCGTCCCTGTCGTTCGCCCTGCCCTCCACGGTCGTCGCTGCGCTCTTCTCGGCGGCGGGGGCCACCGGGGCGCTGCGGACGTCCATCGTGGGAATCGTTCTGGCGGTCACGGCTCGGGCGATCGGACATGCGACTATTCTCTCCCATATTCTCTGCCCTCAGGCAGGTATGCGAAAAACGCGGTCCATCGAGGAGAAGACTCTCAACTCGACAGACCGCGTCTTTCATTCCTCTGTTAAATTTTAGTGTCGGCGGTAACCTACTCTCCCACACCCTCCCGGGTGCAGTACCATCGGCGCGGGCAGGCTTAGCTTCCGGGTTCGGAATGGGACCGGGCGTTTCCCTGCCGCTATCAACCACCGACACATCCCACGGAACAACCCCCCCACAAGAGGGGGTGGTGTCCCGGTGATACGGGTGTGCTGTGTCAGACACTGCATAGTGGACGCGGGCAACACTTACATATTGTGCTGCTGATGTGTTACGTGCGTTGCACACACCCCACGAGGTGGGATGGTATGTGTTTTTGTCGGTGTATTAGTACCGGTCACCTCCACACCTTACGGTGCGTCCAGATCCGGCCTATCAACCCCATCATCTATGGGGAACCTCAAAAGAAACCTCATCTCGAAACAGGCTTCCCGCTTAGATGCTTTCAGCGGTTATCCCTTCCGTACGTAGCCAACCAGCCCTGCTCCTGGCGGAACAACTGGCACACCAGAGGTACGTCCGTCCCGGTCCTCTCGTACTAGGGACAGCCTTCCTTAAGTTTCAACGCGCGCGGCGGATAGAGACCGAACTGTCTCACGACGTTCTAAACCCAGCTCGCGTACCGCTTTAATGGGCGAACAGCCCAACCCTTGGGACCTACTCCAGCCCCAGGATGCGACGAGCCGACATCGAGGTGCCAAACCATCCCGTCGATATGGACTCTTGGGGAAGATCAGCCTGTTATCCCCGGGGTACCTTTTATCCGTTGAGCGACACCACATCCACAAGTTGGTGCCGGATCACTAGTCCCGACTTTCGTCCCTGCTCGAGTTGTCACTCTCACAGTCAAGCTCCCTTGTGCACTTACACTCACCACCTGATTGCCAACCAGGCTGAGGGAACCTTTGGGCGCCTCCGTTACTATTTAGGAGGCAACCGCCCCAGTTAAACTACCCACCAGGCACTGTCCCCGACCCAGATCATGGGCCAAGGTTGAGGTATCCAATCCGATCAGAGTGGTATTTCAACAACGACTCCCACACAACTGGCGTCATGTGATCAACGTCTCCCACCTATCCTACACAAACCGAACCGAACACCAATACCAAGCTATAGTGAAGGTCCCGGGGTCTTTTCGTCCTGCCGCGCGTAACGAGCATCTTTACTCGTACTGCAATTTCACCGGGCCTGTGGTTGAGACAGCAGGGAAGTCGTTACGCCATTCGTGCAGGTCGGAACTTACCCGACAAGGAATTTCGCTACCTTAGGATGGTTATAGTTACCACCGCCGTTTACTGGGGCTTAAATTCTCAGCTTCGCAACCGCAAGGGTCACTAACCGGTCCTCTTAACCTTCCAGCACCGGGCAGGCGTCAGTCCGTATACCTCAACTTAAACGTTTTCGCACGGACCTGTGTTTTTAATAAACAGTCGCTTCCCTCTATTCTCTGCGACCACCACCAGCTCACGTTGCAAGAACGGTCACCGGTGCTGGCCCCCCTTCTCCCGAAGTTACGGGGGCATTTTGCCGAGTTCCTTAACCACAGTTCACCCGAACGCCTTAGTATTCTCTACCTGACTACCTGTGTCGGTTTGGGGTACGGGCCATGTATGTCCATCGCTAGAGGCTTTTCTCGACAGCACGGGATCACCGACATCACCCCGAAGGGCTACGCATCACGTCTCACACCTTGATGAGGGGCGGATTTGCCTGTCCCCTCGTGCTACACGCTTACACCACAATCCAATAAGTGGCACGGCTACCCCACTGCGTCACCCCATCGCTTGGCTACTACCAGATCAGGCTCCACGCACGCCCCGCCCCCGTCAGGCAAAGCCTGACAGGTGACGGATTATGGGTGGTTAGTATCACTGATTCACCATGGGCGCACATACACGGGTACGGGAATATCAACCCGTTGTCCATCGACTACGCCTGTCGGCCTCGCCTTAGGTCCCGACTCACCCTGGGAAGACGAACTTGACCCAGGAACCCTTAGTCATCCGGCGGGCAAGATTCTCACTTGCCAATTCGTTACTCATGCCTGCATTCTCACTCGCACACACTCCACAGCCCCTCACGGTACTGCTTCACCGCGTGCACGACGCTCCCCTACCCAACATCCACCAATGTGGATTGTTGCCGCGGCTTCGGCGGTGTACTTGAGCCCCATTACATTGTCGGCGCAGGACCACTCGACCAGTGAGCTATTACGCACTCTTTCAAGGATGGCTGCTTCTAAGCCAACCTCCTGGCTGTCTTCGCGATCCCACATCCTTTTCCACTTAGTACACCCTTAGGGGCCTTAGCCGGCGATCTGGGCTGTTTCCCTCTCGACTATGAAGCTTATCCCCCACAGTCTCACTGCTGCGCTAACTTAACCGGCATTCGGAGTTTGGCTGACATTGCTAAGATTGTAGTCCCGCTCAACCAACCAGTAGCTCTACCTCCGGCAAGCACCACGCAACGCTGCACCTAAATGCATTTCGGGGAGAACCAGCTATCACGGAGTTTGATTGGCCTTTCACCCCTACCCACAGCTCATCCCCTCAGTTTTCAACCTAAGTGGGTTCGCGCCTCCACGACGTCTTACCGTCGCTTCACACTGGCCATGGGTAGATCACCCCGCTTCGGGTCCAGGACATGCCACTAGATCACACTAGTTAGTATTCGCTTTCGCTACGGCTACCCCACAACGGGTTAACCTCGCGACATGCCGCTGACTCGCAGGCTCATTCTTCCAAAGGCACGCCATCACACACAAGAGGTGCTCTGACGGATTGTAGGCACATGGTTTCAGGTACTATTTCACTCCCCTCCCGGGGTACTTTTCACCATTCCCTCACGGTACTAATCCGCTATCGGTCATACTGGGTATTTAGGCTTACCGGGTGGTCCCGGCAGATTCACAGCAGATTTCACGTGCCCGCTGCTACTCGGGAATACGACAACACGGCACACACAGTCTTCACGTACGGGACTCTCACCCGCTCCGGTGGGCCTTCCCAGACCACTTCCGCTGACCACATGCACATCGTGCGGGCAGCCGGCAGGCCACCCCCATCGCATCCCACAACACCGCATGTGCAACCCCTGCCGGGTATCACACACACACGGTTTAGCCTCATCCGCGTTCGCTCGCCGCTACTGACGGAATCATTACCTTATTTTCTCTTCCTACGGGTACTGAGATGTTTCACTTCCCCGCGTCAACCTCCACCACAGCTATGAATTCACTGTGAGGTGACCACCCATAACGGTGGCCGGGTTTCCCCATTCGGACATCCTCGGATCAACGCTCAGTTGGCAGCTCCCCGAGGCATAACGCAGCCTCTCACGTCCTTCATCGGCCCAGTATGCCAAGGCATCCACCATGCGCCCTTACTACAAACACATTCCACCGACCCACCCACCCCCACAACAGGGACAGGCCGACCGGCGGGTGAACTAACACTCACACAAACATTCACCGCACACCCTCCCCCACCCGAAAGCAGGGACAAAGGCACACGGCACACACAAAATAAAGATGCTCGCGTCCACTATACAGTTCTCACACAACACACCACCCACCCCCACCGGCACCCGCACCGGGACACCACCGACCCCCCACAAGGAGGACCCGGCAGCACCCCGGTACCCACGGCACCGACGAAAACATGGATGATCACCGAAACAACAATGTTGTCCCAGACACCCAACAGCGTGCCAACATACCCTCTTCAACGTCTGTGACCCCGGCTGAAATTCGCCCACCCTCACGGTGTGCGTCCACCCGATTATCTGTTCGCCGGCGGGTTGACATTCGCAACCCCAACCAGCGGATGCGACGCCGCTACCGCGACGCCGACTGTCAAGCTCCTTAGAAAGGAGGTGATCCAGCCGCACCTTCCGGTACGGCTACCTTGTTACGACTTCGTCCCAATCGCCGATCCCACCTTCGACAGCTCCCTCCCACAAAGGGGTTGGGCCACTGGCTTCGGGTGTTACCAACTTTCATGACGTGACGGGCGGTGTGTACAAGGCCCGGGAACGTATTCACCGCAGCGTTGCTGATCTGCGATTACTAGCGACTCCGACTTCATGGGGTCGAGTTGCAGACCCCAATCCGAACTGAGGCCGGCTTTGAAGGATTAGCGCACTCTCGCGAGTTGGCGACCTGCTGTACCGACCATTGTAGCATGTGTGAAGCCCTGGACATAAGGGGCATGATGATTTGACGTCGTCCCCACCTTCCTCCGAGTTGACCCCGGCAGTCTCTCATGAGTCCCCACCATGACGTGCTGGCAACATAAGACAAGGGTTGCGCTCGTTGCGGGACTTAACCCAACATCTCACGACACGAGCTGACGACAACCATGCACCACCTGTACACCGACCACAAGGGAAGACGTATCTCTACGCCGGTCCGGTGTATGTCAAGCCCAGGTAAGGTTCTTCGCGTTGCATCGAATTAATCCACATGCTCCGCCGCTTGTGCGGGCCCCCGTCAATTCCTTTGAGTTTTAGCCTTGCGGCCGTACTCCCCAGGCGGGGCGCTTAATGCGTTAGCTACGGCACAGAAGACGTGGAAGTCCCCTACACCTAGCGCCCACCGTTTACGGCATGGACTACCAGGGTATCTAATCCTGTTCGCTACCCATGCTTTCGCTCCTCAGCGTCAGTAACTGCCCAGAGACCTGCCTTCGCCATTGGTGTTCCTCCTGATATCTGCGCATTTCACCGCTACACCAGGAATTCCAGTCTCCCCTACAGCACTCAAGTATTGCCCGTATCGCCTGCACGCCCGAGGTTGAGCCCCGGAATTTCACAGACGACGTGACAAACCACCTACGAGCTCTTTACGCCCAGTAATTCCGGACAACGCTCGCACCCTACGTATTACCGCGGCTGCTGGCACGTAGTTAGCCGGTGCTTCTTATACAGGTACCGTCATTTTCACTTCGTCCCTGTCGAAAGAGGTTTACAACCCGAAGGCCGTCATCCCCCACGCGGCGTCGCTGCATCAGGCTTCCGCCCATTGTGCAATATTCCCCACTGCTGCCTCCCGTAGGAGTCTGGGCCGTATCTCAGTCCCAATGTGGCCGTCCACCCTCTCAGGCCGGCTACCCGTCGACGCCTTGGTAGGCCATTACCCCACCAACAAGCTGATAGGCCGCGGGCTCATCCTGCACCGGAAAAACCTTTCCACCCCCCACACTAAAGAGAGGTCCTATCCGGTATTAGACCCAGTTTCCCAGGCTTATCCCGAAGTGCAGGGCAGATCACCCACGTGTTACTCACCCGTTCGCCACTCGAGTACTCCCGAAGGAGCCTTTCCGTTCGACTTGCATGTGTTAAGCACGCCGCCAGCGTTCGTCCTGAGCCAGGATCAAACTCTCCACAAAAACTTCAGAAAAAGTCTCAGGCGTAGAAAGCCCAAACCCAACCAAAAACAAACAACCAGCACACCACCACCCCGAAAGGCGATGATGTTTCAGTTGATTGCCAAAAAACAACCACAGCCACCCCGAACCACAAAAGGGTCCGGGACACCATGATCACCTAAAAAAATCTGTGACCCCTCACCCACCCTGACGGGGAAGGAAACGGGGGCCACCTACTTCCTATCAGCGACCATGACCATGCCTGCGCCACAACAACTCACACGATGACAACCACCGCGCGCATTATTTACAGTGGCACCCCGTTATGAACAGGTACCACCCGGCACACACCCACCCCACCCCCACAACACGGGGAGTCAGGGCCGATGAACGACACAACCAAAGTCACAAACAAAAGTACATTGGCACACTATTGAGTTCTCACACAACATCCGCACACCGATCTCTCACCCTTTCGGGCTTGGTCTTTGGCGGCTGGATTTCTAACTGTAGTTCACCGTTATCTTGGTGTCAACTTCGAGTTAATCTCCCGGTCACACTGTGCGTCTCGCAGTTTCCCGCGGCGCTCTGTGCGACTCCCATTAAGTTACTCAGCTCCCCCGCCTTCACCAAATCGCCTGTTCAGACGGGGTATCGCTGCGGCCTCAGCGGTCAGGCACTGATCTTCACGCCGGCGAAGTTCTTCTTGCCGCGGCGCAGGACCAGCCAGGAGCCGTGCAGGAGGTCTGCGTCAGTCGGCTCCCAGTCCTCGGATTCGATGCGCTCGTTGTTCACGTATGCGCCACCTTCCTTGATGGCACGACGTGCGGCGCCCCGGGAGTCGACGAGTCCGGTACCCACGAGCAGATCGACGATCTTGCGGTCCCCACCGGCATTGATCTCGAAAACCTCGGTTTCCGAGACCGCGGATGCGAGGGTCTTCTCGTCGAGGTCGCTCAGCTCGGCGCGGCCGAAGAGCGCCTGCGAGGCGAGCTCGACTGCCTTTGTCGCCTCTTCACCGTGGACGAGGTTGGTCATCTCGCGCGCGAGTCGTTTCTGCGCCTCGCGCTTGAACGGGCGCTCGGCGACCTCGGTCTCCAGTTCGGCGATCTCCGCCCGGGTGAGGAAGGTGAACCATTTGAGGTAGTCGATGACCACAGCATCGCCGGCGTTGATGAAGTACTGGTACCAGGAGTAGGGGCTGGTCTTCTCCGCGTCCAGCCACAGTTTTCCACCGCCGGTGGACTTGCCGAACTTGTTGCCCTCGGCGTCGGTGACCAACGGGACGGTGAGGCCGTGCACCTTGGCGCCGTCCATCCTCCGGTTGAGGTCGATGCCGGAGACGATGTTGCCCCACTGATCGCCGCCACCGATCTGGAGGATGGCGTCGAAGTTGCGCCGCAGCTGCACGAAGTCGTTGGCCTGCAGCAGCATGTAGGAGAACTCGGTGTAGGAGATGCCGTCAGTTTCCAGGCGACGCTTGACGGTGTCGCGGTCGAGCATGGTGTTGAGGGAGAAGTTCTTGCCCACATCGCGCAGGAAGTCGATGACGTTCATGCTCATCGTCCAGTCGGCGTTGTTCACCATGACGCCGTCGTTGTCCGCGCCGGCATCGAACTCGACGAAGCGACGCAGCTGGGACTTGATCGCCTCCATGTTCGCGGCGACGTCCTCGTCGGTGAGCATGCTGCGCTCCCCGACGTCACGCGGGTCACCGATCATGCCCGTGGCGCCGCCGGCCAGCGTGACGGGGCGGTGGCCGAAATCCTGGAAACGGCGCAGCATCACCATCGGCACCAGGTGGCCGGCATGGAGGGAGTCCCCGGTCGGGTCGAAACCGCAGTAGAGACTGATCGGCTTTTCACAGGCCTCGCGCAGGGCGTCCAGGTCGGTGGACTGGTTGATCAGGCCGCGCCAGGCGAGCTCGTCGATGATGTTCATGGGTGTTCTTCGGGATCCTTGTGTGTCGTGGGAGGTGGAGGCTTAGTCTGCGTCGGGGGCCGGCGGCCAGGGAATCGCTTCGTCGATGAGCATCACGGGGATGCCGTCATCGATGCGATAGGCGAGGCCAAGGCGTTCATTGACCAGGACCTGACGGTCCTCGAGATAGGTCAGCGGGCCCTTGTCCTTGGGACAGGCCAGGACCTCCAGCAACTTCGGATCGAGACTCATGGTTCAGTATCGTACCCGGCGTCCGACCCTCAGCCGGACTGGATCCTCGGTGTACAGAGAGGGGCCCGGAGAAGCAGCACTGAAGTGATGCTTCTCCGGGCCCCTGCGGCAGATGCCTAGGCCCGCACCGGGGTGGTGGCCCAGGTGTGGTGGTCGCGGGAGGCGTTTGCCACCCGGTCCCGCTGCTCTGCGACACGCACACCGGCGGTGCCGCCGCGGGTGACACGCGACGCCACCGCGCCGTCGATGGTGAGCACCTCACGCACCGCGGGGGTCAGTCGCTTATCGACGCCCTGCAGTTCCTCGTCCGTCAGCTCGTTCAGGCCGACGCCACGCTCCTCGGCGAGGCGGACGCACGCGCCGGAGGCCTCGTGAGCCTCCCGGAACGGCACGCCCTCGCGGACCATCCACTCGGCGAGGTCGGTGGCCAGGGTGAACCCGGCCGGAGCGAGCTCGCGCAGACGATCCTCGTGGAAGGTCAGCGTCGACACGAGACCGGTCATCGCGGGCAGCAGCAGATTCAGCTGGGACACCGAGTCGACGATGGGCTCCTTGTCCTCCTGCAGATCACGGTTGTAGGCCAGGGGCTGCGCCTTCAGGGTGGCCAACAGGCCGGCGAGGTTGCCGATCAGTCGACCGGACTTGCCGCGGGTCAGCTCCGCGACATCCGGGTTCTTCTTCTGCGGCATGATCGACGAACCGGTGGACCAGGCGTCGGCGAGCGTGACGTAGCCGAACTCCGGGGTACACCACGCGATGATCTCCTCAGCCATACGGGACATGTCAACCGAGATCTGGGCCAGCACGAAGGCCGTCTCAGAGGCGAAGTCACGGGAAGAGGTGGCGTCGATGGAGTTGTCCGCCGCGGAGTCGAAACCGAGCTCCTCGGCGATCGCCTCCGGGTTGAGCTTCAGGGAGGAACCCGCCAGAGCGCCGGAGCCGTAGGGGCTGACAGCCAGACGCTTGTCCAGGTCACGGATGCGCTCGATGTCGCGCAGCAGCGGCTGGGCGTGCGCCAGCAGCTGATGGGCGAGCAGCACGGGCTGCGCGGCCTGGAAGTGGGTCTTGCCGGGCATGATGGCGTCCGGGTGGGCGGCGGCCTGGTCGACGAGGGCGTCGACAAGCTCGGTGACGCCGATGGCGATGTCACGGACCGCGTCGCGCACCCACATGCGGAACAGGGTGGCCACCTGATCGTTGCGGGAACGACCCGCACGCAGGCGACCGCCGACCTCCGGGCCGACGCGGTCGATGAGACCGCGCTCCATGGCACCGTGAACGTCCTCGTCGGTGGGCTCGGGGCCGAACTTGCCGGAGGAGACGTCACGCCCGAGCTGATCGAGGCCGTCGAGCATGGTGGCCAGGTCGGCGTCGGAAAGCAGGCCGGCGGAGTGCAGGACCCGGGCGTGCGCCTTGGAGGCGAGCACGTCGTAGGGCGCCAGAACCCAGTCGAAGTGGGTGGAAACGCTCAGCGCGAACATGGCCTCCGACGGGCCACCGGAGAATCGGCCGCCCCAGAGCGCACCCTCGTTGGTTCCGTGCTGCTGCATGGGTTACTTCGCCTCGCGGTCGCGCTTGTTGGCGATCTCGGAAGACAGGCCGTGCAGCTTGACGAATCCCTTGGCCATGGTCTGGTCGAAGGTGTCGCCGGAGTCGTAGGTCGCCAGGTTGAAGTCGTACAGGGAGTGGCCGGAGCGACGACCGTTGACGGTGATGGAACCCGCGTGCAGGACCAGACGGATGTCGCCGGTGACATGCTCCTGGGTGGACTCGATGAAAGCGTCGAGGGAACGCTTCAGCGGGCCGAACCAGAGGCCGTCGTAGACCTCCTCGGACCAGCGGGCGTCGACGAGACGCTTGTAGCGGGCGAGCTCGCGCTCGACGGTGACGTCCTCGATGGCCTCGTGGGCCTTGATCAGGATCATGGCGCCCGGTGCCTCGTAGATCTCACGGGACTTGATGCCCACGAGACGGTCCTCGACCATGTCCAGGCGACCGACGCCCTGGGCGCCGCCGCGACGGTTGAGCTCCTCGATGGCTTCGAGCATGGTGACGGGCTTGCCGTCGATGGCTACCGGCTTACCGGCCTTGAAGGAGATGATGAGCTCGTCCGGGGCGTTACCCAGGGTCGGCTCCTCGGTGTAGGCGTAGATGTCCTTGGTCGGGGCGTTCCACAGGTCCTCGAGGTAGCCGGTCTCGATGGCGCGGCCCCACACGTTCTGGTCGATGGAGAACGGGGAGGATGCGGACTGCTCGATCGGCAGGTCGATCTCCTCGGCGAAGGCGATGGCCTTGTCGCGGGTCCAGGCGTAGTCACGGGCCGGGGCGATGATCTCCAGTTCCGGGTTGGCGTTGCGGAAGCCGACCTCGAAACGGACCTGGTCGTTGCCCTTGCCGGTGCAGCCGTGGGAGACATGGGTGCCGCCGAACTCCTCGGCGGCCTTGACCAGGTGCTTGACGATCAGCGGGCGGGAGATCGCGGACACCAGCGGGTACTGCTTCATGTACATGCCGTTGGCCTTGATGGTCGGCAGGCAGTACTCCTCGGCGAACTCGTCGCGGGCGTCGATGACGATGGACTCGACGGCACCGGAGTCCAGGGCGCGCTGGCGCACGGACTCCATGTCCTCGCCGCCCTGACCGAGATCCAGGGACACGGCGACAACCTCTCCACCGGTCATCTTCGACAGGTAGGGGATGGCGACGGTGGTGTCGAGGCCGCCAGAGTAGGCGAGGACGACGCGTGCAGACATATGGGTTCTCCTTGAGTGATGAAAAGTGAAAGGAAGGAAGGTATTTTCTCAGTCCCGACCAGGATACCGGGGGCTCACCGGCTGGTGAGCAGGTCCCCCAGCTCACGGCCGGTGAGGGGTTCGCGGGCGAGGACGAAGATGGTGTCATCACCCGCGATTGATCCGACGACCTCGTCGAGGCCGACCCGGTCGATGAAGCTGGCCAGGTACTGGGCCGCCCCGGGCGGGGTCCGCAGCACCGCGATGTTGGCCGAGTGGTCGACCCCGACGACCAGCTCGTCGAGCATGCGCCGCAGCTTCTCCTTCGGGCCGGTGAGCTGCTCCGCCAGCGCCTGCTCGACGTATCCGACGACGTAGTAGGCCCGGCCCTCGTCGGGTCGGATCTTCTTCGCGCCGAGTTCATCGAGATCCCGGGACAGGGTGGCCTGGGTGATGTCGAAGCCTTCGTCGAGAAGCAGTTCCGACAGCTGCACCTGGCTGGAGACCCGTGTCTTGGACAAGATCTCCAGGATCTTGGCCTGCCGGGCGGTGCGGGTTGCCGGGGTGGTCATCGCGCCTACTCCGGCCGGGTGCCGGGTTGGTTGCCCAGCAGCCACACCATGAGTGCCTTCTGCGCGTGCAGACGGTTCTCCGCTTCGTCGAACACGCGGGAGGCGGGTCCGTCGATGACCTCGGCGGTGACCTCGTTGCCGCGGTAGGCGGGGAGGCAGTGCAGGAAGATGGCCTGCTCCCCCGCCTTCGCCATGATCTCCGCGTTCACCTGGTAAGGCAGGAACGGGGTGCGGCGGTCCTTGCCGTCCTCCTCCATGCCCATGGACACCCAGGTGTCGGTGATGACCACGTCCGCGCCGGCGACTGCCCCGACGTCGTCGGTGACGGTCACGGTCGCGCCGGTCTCCTCCGCGCGGCGGCGCGCACGCTCGACGAACTCCGGCTTCGGCTGGAACCCGTCCGGCGCGATGACGGCGATGTCCATTCCGGCAGTGGCGAAACCGATCATGTAGGAGTTGGCCATGTTGTTGTCGCCGTCACCCAGATAGACCGCCTTCCTGCCCTTCAGCCCGGCGGGGCCCTGCCCGGGGCAGAGGTTCTCCACGCAGGTCTGCAGATCTGCCAGGATCTGGCAGGGGTGCAGATCATCAGACAGGGAGTTGATGATCGGCACGGTGGCGGTCTCCGCCATCGCGAGGAGATTGTCGTGGGCGAAGGTGCGCCACACGATCATCTCCGTGAATCGGGAGAGCACCGCCCCGGTGTCCTGATAGGACTCGCCCTTGCCCATCTGGGTCTTGCCCGAGTCGACGACGATGGCATGTCCACCCAGGTGGGCGATTCCGGCGTCGAAGGAGAATCGGGTGCGGGTGGAGGACTTGTCGAAGAGTACCGCCACGCTGAGCGGGCCCTCGAGGGGACGCTCCGACAGCGGATTCTTCTTCAGCTCGGCGGCAAGCTCGAGCACCTCGGCCTGCTCGGCCGGGGTGAGGTCGTCATCGGCGAGGAAGTGCCGCACGTTGGGGGTGGTCATTGTCAGTCCTCCTTGGAGAGTTCGGTGAGCAGCTCGGAGAGCTTGTCGACGCACGCGTTCATTTCGTCGTCGCTGATCACCAGCGGCGGCGTGAGGCGGATGACGTTGTCCGCCGGTGCGTTGAGGATCAGGCCGTGGTCGAAGCCCTTGGCCACGGCCTGCTTCGCGACGTCGTGTTCCAGCACCACGCCCAGCATCAGTCCACGTCCGCGGACCTCGGTCACGCCGTAGATGGCGCGCAGCTTCTCGGCGAAGAACTCACCCTTGCGGCCGACGTCCCGGCAGAAGGCGTCGTCGACGATGCCGAGCACCGCGTTGGCGGCGGCACACGCGATCGGGTTGCCGCCGAAGGTGGTGCCGTGGGAGCCCGGGCCGAAGAGCTCGGCGGCCCGGCCGCGGGCGATCGTCGCACCGATCGGGATGCCGCCGCCGAGGCCCTTGGCCATGGTGACCACGTCGGGGAGGACGTTGTCATGCTGGAAGGCGAAGAAATCGCCGGTCCGGCCCACTCCGGTCTGCACCTCATCGGCGACGAAGAGGATGCCGTGGGTGTCACAGAGCTCGCGGACGGAGCGGAGGAAGCCCTCCGGCGCCGGGATGACACCGGTCTCACCCTGGATGGGTTCGAGGAAGATGGCCGCGACGTCCGTCGGGTTCACCTCGACCAGCGTGGTCAGGTAGTCGATGTCGCCGTAGGGGTAGAACTCCACGCCGGTGGGTAGGGGCTCGAAGGGCTTGCGCTTTTCCGGCTGACCGGTCAGGGCCAGCGAACCCATGGTGCGGCCGTGGAAGCCGTTGACGGCTGCGAGCACACGGGAGCGGCCGGTCAGGCGCGCCAGCTTGAAGGCGGCCTCGTTGGCCTCGCCACCGGAGTTGCAGAAGAACACCCGGGCAGAGTCGTCGCCGATGCGTTCCTTCAACGTCGTGGCGGTCTGGATGACCGGCTTGGTGGCGAAGAGGTTGGACACGTGGCCGAGCTGGCTGAGCTGGTGGGTGACGGCCTCGATGATCGCCGGATGCCCGTGTCCGAGGGCGTTGACGGCGATGCCCGCCAGCATGTCGATGTGGACCCGGCCCTGGGAGTCCGTCACCGTGGCCCCCTTGCCGGAGACCAGCTCGATCGACGGGGTGCCGTAGTTGTTCATCAGCACCTCGTTCCACTGCTTCAGTGCGTCACTCATTGGTGTCCTTCCTCAGAACGGTTCCCGCGGGGTAGTCGGCGCGGTCGTAGTCGTCGGGCAGCACCATGGTGCCGATACCACCCATGGTGAGCAGCTCCAGGAGGACGGAGTGCGCGATGCGGCCGTCGATGACGTGCGCGGCGGAGACGCCGCTTCGGACGGCACGCAGGCAGGACTCCATCTTCGGGATCATGCCGGAGTCCAGGTCCGGCAGGAGCGTCTCCAGCTCGGAGGTGACGATCTTGGACACCAGTGAGTCCCTGTTCGGCCAGTCGGTGTACAGACCCTCGACGTTGGTGAGGATGAGCAGACGCTCGGCGCCGATGGCCTCAGCCAGCGCGCCGGCGGCGGTGTCGGCGTTGATGTTGTAGACCTCGCCGTCCTCACCGGGGGCGATGGTGGAGACGACCGGGATCCGGCCGGCCTCGATGATGTCCATGAGTGCGTCCGGGTTGACGTCGGTGATGTCGCCGACCAGACCGATGTCGGTCGGCACTCCCCCGACGTCGACCAGTCGCTTGGTGGCGGTGAACAGGCCGGCGTCCTCTCCGGAGGTGCCCACCGCGTAGGGGCCGTGGGAGTTGATCAGCCCGACGAGGTCGCGGCCCACGCGGCCGAAGAGCACCATGCGGACGATCTCCATGACCTCGGGCGTGGTCACACGGAATCCGCCCTTGAACTCACCCTCCAGGCCGACGCGCGAGAGCATCTCGGAGATCTGCGGTCCGCCGCCGTGGACGACGACCGGCTTGGCGCCGACGGTGCGCAGGAAGACCATGTCGGCGGCGAAGGCTGCCTTGAGGTCCTCATCGACCATGGCGTTGCCGCCGTACTTGACCACGACGATCTTGTCGCGGAAGTGCTGCAGCCAAGGCAGGGCTTCAGCGAGTACGTGCGCACGCGCCTCGGGGCTGAGCTTCTTCAGGGAATCCATGGGGGATGCTTCCTAGCTGGAGTAGGCGGAGTTGATGTGGACGTAGTCGTGGGACAGGTCCGTGGTGCGGACGGTCGCGCGACCCGGTCCCTCGACGCCGAGGTTGACCAGGACGTCGATGTCCGGGCCGGACAGGTCCACTTCGCGGGCGCCGGGGGCCCCGGTGGTGTCGATGCACACCGGCTGGTCATTGAAGTACACGGAGATGTGGTCCGGATCCATGTCCGCGTCGGCCATGCCGACGGCGGCGAGCACGCGACCCCAGTTCGGGTCGGAACCGAACATGGCGCACTTGAAGAGGTTGTCGCGGGCGAGGGTCCGGGCGGCGTTGAGTGCCTGCTCGTCGGTGGAGGTGCCCTCCACGGTGACGACGACGCGCTTGGTCACGCCCTCGGCGTCTGCCTGCATCTGGCGGGCGATGTCCTCGCTGGCCTCGAGCACGGCGGCGTTGAGTTCCTCCTGGCTCGGCGTCACGCCGGAGGCCCCGGAGGCGAGCAGGAAGACGGTGTCGTTGGTGGAGGTGGAGCCGTCGATGTCGAGGGTGTCGAAGGTGACCTTCGAGGCTGCCCGCAGTGCGGTGTCGAGCATCTCCGGGGTGGCGGATGCGTCGGTGGTCAGGCACACGAGCATGGTGGCCAGGGACGGTGACATCATGCCGACGCCTTTACCCATGCCGCCCAATGTCCAGCCCGCACCCTTGACAAGGGTCTCCTTCTTCACCAGGTCGGTGGTCATGATGGCCTCGGCGGCGGCCGAGCCGTTGTCGCCCAGAGCCGGCACCAGCTTGTCGACGCCCGCGCGGATCTTATCCATCGGCAGCAGCTCACCGATGAGACCGGTCGAACACACACCGACGTCGGTGGGCTGCACGCCGAGCAGGTCGGCGATGCGCTGCTGCGTCTCGGCGGCGTCCTTGTCGCCCTGGCTGCCGTTGCAGGCGTTCGCGTTGCCCGCGTTGAAGATAACCGCATGGATCTGGCCGTCTTCGATGGCCTTGCGCGACAGCTTCACCGGGGAGGCGACGACGCGGTTTCGGGTGAAGACAGCTGCCGCGTTGAACTCGGGACCGTTGTTGACCACGACGGCCATGTCGGGGTTTCCGGAGGGCTTGATGCCTGCGGTGAGGGCGGCGGCGGTGAAGCCCGCCGGGGCGGTGATGCCGGTGGTGCTCATGCGTGTGTTGTCTTTCTTGGGTCAGGGGGCGACGGCGGCCTGCGGGAGACCGGCGGCCTCATCGATGCCGAGGGCGAGGTTCATGCACTGGACGGCGGCGCCGCCGGTGCCCTTGGTGAGGTTGTCGATGGCGGAGGTGAGCAGCAGGACGCCAGCGCGCTCATCAACCTCGACCTGGACGTGGCACATGTTGGAGCCGAGGACGTTCTGGGTCTGCGGCTGCTGCCCCGCAGGCAGGAGATGGACGAAGGTCTCTTCCGCGTAGAAGGCACGGTAGGTCTCGTATGCGGCATCCTGCGTGACCCCCTCCTTGAGCGGGGCGGTGATGGTGGTCAGGATGCCTCGCGGCAGCGGAGCCAGCACCGGCGTGAAGCTGACCGTCACCTCTTCATCGGTGACCTCCGAGAGGTTCTGGATGACCTCAGGGGTGTGACGGTGCCTGCCGGCGGTGTTGTAGGCCTTGAGGTTGCCCATCACCTCGGAGCCGAGCAGTCCCACGGAAGCCTTCTTGCCTGCGCCGGAGACGCCGGTGATGGACACGATGGCGAGGTCCGGGACAATGAGGCCCCCTGCCACGGCGGGCAGCGCCGCCAGCGTCGCACCCGTGGGGAAGCAGCCGGGCACGGCGATGCGTCTGGCGCCCTGCAGCTGCTCACGGTGGCCGGGCATCTCGGGGATGCCGTAGGGCCAGGTGCCCTGATGCGCGGAGCCGTAGTAGTGCTCCCACTCCTCCGCCTCCTGCAGGCGGAAATCAGCGGCGCAGTCGATGACGACGGTGTCCTCGAGAGCCTTGCCGATCGCGGCGGAGTGGCCGTGCGGCAGGGCGAGGAAAACGACGTCATGACCGGAGAGAACCTCGACCGTGGTGTCCTCGATGATCCGGTCCGCCAGCTGCGGCAGGTGCGGCATGAGGTCGGCGACCGGGGTGCCGGCCGAGGAACCCGCGGTCAGCGCACCGATCTCGAGATCACCGGAGAGGTAGGAGGGGTGCCCGAGGATGAGACGGAGGATCTCCCCGCCCGCATATCCGGAGGCACCAGCGACTGCAACCTTGATCGTCATGCCCACCACCCTAACATTTATGCAGTCGGATGCAAAGTATGCAGAACAGTTCTGTCCTGCCGGTGATCCTCATCCTCCGACGCAGAGGTCTGCCTCCGGACTATGACCCGAATCATAACGGAGAGCCCCCGGTTCCGTCGGGGGAACCGGGGGCCGCTGAGACCAGTGACGCAGTCTAGGCGCGCATCTGGGCGCCGACGCGCTCCCGTGCCAGTTCGGCCGCCGCGAGGCGGTGCTCGTTGGCCTCTTCGTCGGTCAGGGTGCGGTCGGTCGCCCGGAAGAGCAGGGAGAAGGCGAGAGACTTCCTGCCCTCACCCAGCTGTTCGGAGCGGTAGACGTCGAAGAGCTCGACCGCCTCCAGCAGCTGCCCGGCGCCTTCCTCGACGATGCGTCGGACCTGCTCGGCCGGGACGTCCTCGTCGACGACCAGCGCGATGTCCTGGTGCAGTCCGGGGTAGCTGGACAGGACCGGTGCCGGGAAATTCTCCCTCAGCGGCAGTGCCGTCAGGTCCAGCTCCATGGCGCAGGTACGCTCCGGCAGGCCGAGTGCCTCGAGCACCTGCGGATGGAGCTCGCCGGCGTGGCCGACGACGCGGCCGTCGATAAGCAGGGCGGCGCAGCGGCCCGGGTGCCACGGAAGTTCCCCGGCGGACTCGACGTCCAGCTCCACGTCGGCGGCACGGGCCACCACCCGGGCGGATTCGATGGCGTCAGCCCAGGTGTAGGCGCGGCCCTGACCCCAGGGGCCCTCGTACTCGAGGTTGCCGGTGGCCACGGTGGCCACGTGCAGCGGCTGGTACGGGAGGGACTCGACCAGCTCGGTGAGGGTCCCGTCGGACGGGCGGGACGCGACGGACGGCATCGGGGAACGTTCCGCACGGGCGAAGGAGACCTGCTGGAGGCCGAAGAGGGCGACATCCCTGCGCCCGCGGGCGACGTTGCGCACCACGGCATCGAGCATGGTCGGCAGCAGGGTCGTGCCCAGGATCGCACGGTCGAACTCGAGCGGGTTCTGCACCTTCACCGCGTTGCGACGCTCGTCGTCGGCGGCCAGACCCCAGACGTCGAAGGTGTCGTTGCTGATGAAGGGGCTGGGCAGAATCTCCGCGTAGCCGTTGTACGCGAGGGCGTGACCGACGGCCCGGCGACGGCGCTGCGCCGGGGACAGGCCGCGGCCGCCCACCGGGGTCGGCAGGACGAGCGGGATGTCCTCCAGCCCCTCGAGACGCAGGACCTCCTCGACCAGATCGGCGGGGATGCCCAGATCCGGACGCCAGGTCGGCGGGGTGACCTCGAGCTTGCCGCCGCACTCGGACACCTCGACCGTGCAGCCGACCTCCTCGAGACGGGCGATCACGGTCTCGCGGGTGTACTCGACTCCGGCGAGCTCCGAGGGGTGGTTCACGCTCATGGTGATGGTCGGCATGGCCGGGACGTCACCGACGATGGTGCGCTCGGCGCTGACGACGCCGCCGGCGATCTCGACGAGCAGGGCACACGCCATGTCCAGGGCGACCTCGACGATCGCCGGGTCGACGCCGCGTTCGAAACGACGGGAGGCCTCCGAGCTGAGCTTGTGCCGGCGCGAGGTGCGCGCCACGGTCTTCGGGTCCCAGGTGGCGGCCTCGAAGTAGACGTCGGTGGTGTCGTCGGCGATCTCCGAGAGGGTGCCGCCCATGACACCGGCCAAGGACTGGATGCCGGTGCCGTCGCAGATGACGACGTCCTCGGCGTCCAGGTCCCGCACCACGTGGTCGAGAGTCTCGAACTTCTCGCCCTCGGAGGCGTTGCGGATGGTCAGCCCACCGGTGATGCGGGCGGCGTCGAAGGCGTGCATCGGCTGGCCGAGCAGCAGCATGAGGTAGTTGGTCACGTCCGTGGCGGCGTTGACCGGACGCTGGCCCGAGAGCATGAGCTCACGCTGCAGCCACAGCGGGGACTCAACCTCCGGATCGATGCCGGTGACCTTGCGCAGACCGAAACGGACGGTCTTCGTCTCCGGGCGGACATCGATGTCCAGCAGCTCCGCGGCGGGGGCAGGGACAGCGGAGACGTCGAGACCGGCGACGGTCGGATCCTGTGCGACGTCCGCGTACTCCAGGGCGAAGGCGGAGGCCAGCTCGCGGGCCAGGCCGCGGGCGGACAACGCGTAACCGCGGTCCGGGGTGACGTTGACGTCGAAGACGGTGTCGCCCAGACCGAGGATTTCACGGGCGTCCTCGCCGGGCCTGCCCGAGGTCGGGTCCAGGGTGATGATGCCCGCGTTCTGCTTATCCGTGAAGCCCAGTTCGGAGGCGGAACAGATCATGCCGTTGGAGACGTGGCCGTAGGTCTCACGTGCCGCGATCTCGAAACCACCCGGCAGGACCGCGCCGGGCAGGGACACGACGACGGTGTCGCCCTCGACGAAGTTGCGGGCGCCGCAGACGATGCCCTGCAGCTCGCCGGTGCCGTTGGCGTCGCCTACGTCGACCAGGCAGTAGCGGATGGGCTTCTTGAACTCCGTGAGCTCCGTGATCTCCTTGACCACACCGATGACCAGCGGTCCGGTGGTCTCGGGGATGGACTCGTAACCCTCCGTCTCGAAACCGACGCGGACGTAGCCCGCGTCGAGCTCCTCCGGCGTGACTCGGAAGTCCGGGTTTGCGTGACGCAGCAGTCCGGTCACCCAGTTCTGTGCGATGAGCATGCTGAATTCTCCTTGATTTGCAGGAACTGGGGGTTACTTCTGGATGCCGAAAGGCAGGGTGAAGCGGACGTCGCCCTCCACCATGTCGCGCATGTCGGACAGGCCGTTGCGGAACTGCAGTGTGCGCTCCAGGCCCATGCCGAACGCGAAACCGGTGTAGACCTCCGGGTCAACGCCCACGGCCTTGAGCACGTTCGGGTGAACCATGCCGCATCCACCCCACTCGATCCAGCCGGCGCCGCCCTTCTTGTTCGGGAACCACACGTCGACCTCGGCCGAGGGTTCGGTGAAGGGGAAGAAGTTCGCCCGCATGCGGGTCTTCGTCTCCGGGCCGAACAGCGTCTTGGCCAGGTGATCCAGGGTGCCGCGCAGATGTGCCATGGTCAGGCCCTTGTCCACCGCCAACCCCTCGACCTGATGGAACACCGGGGTGTGGGTGGCGTCGAGCTCATCGGTGCGGAACACACGGCCCGGGCACGCGATGTAGAGCGGCACGTCGCGGTCGAACATGGAACGGATCTGCACCGGCGAGGTGTGGGTGCGCAGGACCTGGAGGGAATCCTCCGCACCGACGTGGAAGGTGTCCTGCAGGGTGCGCGCCGGGTGGTCCGGCAGGAAGTTCAGGGCGTCGAAGTTGAAGTACTCGGCCTCCACCTCCGGGCCCTCCTCGATCTCCCAGCCCATCCCGAGGAAGATGTCGGAGATGGTCTCCATCAGCGAGGTGATCGGGTGCAGCGCACCGATCTGCCCGCGGGTCGTCGGCACGGTGACGTCGACCTTCTCGGCCACCAGCTGCTCCGCGCGCTGCCGGATCTCCAGAGCCTCATGGACCTCGGCGAAGTGCTTCTCCACGCGCCCGCGGGCCATGTTCACCAGTCGGCCCGCCTCCTTGCGCTGGTCCTTGGGCAGAGTGCCCAGCGCACGGCGTGCCTGCGGGATCGGCGCATCATCGCCCAGGTGGTCGCGGCGGGCGACGGCGAGTGACTCGAGATCCGGGGCGGCGTCGAAGGCGGCGATCGCCGTCTCGGCGGCGGCGTTCAGCCCCGCCTCGGTCAGTTCAATTTCAGGAGTCTCAGACACGTGGCCTTACCCGAACCCTTCTTCTGGTTGACGCTACATTTCAGACCTGTACAGCATACCCGTGTCAGCTGCGGGCACGCGCCTGGGCCTGGGCCGACTCATACAGGCAGATCGACGCCGCCGTGGCCAGGTTGAGGGACTCCGCCTGACCGCGGATGGGAATGCGCACGCGGTGATCCGCCTGCGCCAGCAGGTCCTTCCCCAACCCGTGGGCCTCGTTGCCGAACAGCCACGCGGTGGGCTTCGCCAGCAGTTCCCCTGCCTCTTCCAGCTCCACCTCACCGTCGGCCGAGGTGGCCAGGATCTGCAGGCCGGCTGCCCGCAGCTGGCCGAGGACGTCCTTGACGTTGGGGTGCCTGGCGACCGGCAGGTGGAAGAGCGACCCGGCGGAGGCACGCGCGGCCTTGCTCGACTGCGGGTCCACCGACTCGCCGGCGAAGATCACGGCGTCCGCCCCCATCGCGTCGGACACCCGGATGAGCATGCCGGCGTTGCCCGGCTCCGATGTCTCCACCGGCACCGACACCAGCTTCGGTCGACCCCGCAGCGCCTTGCCGGCCGTCCACAGCACCGGCTCGCACACGGCGAACAGTCCCGTGGTGGTCACGGTGTCTGAGAGCGACTTCGCCGCCTTGTCGGTGATGGGGTGGACGTAGACCCCCATGTGGCCGCAGGTGATGAGGATTTCCGCGTACCGCGCCGCGGCCTGCTCGGTGACGAACACGTCGCGTGCCGCGCCGGTGGCCACTGCGGCCTCCACCGCGTTCTCCCCCTCCACGATGAACCGGTTGGCCTTCTTCCGCGCCGCCGGACGGTGCAGTTTGGCGGCCTCGACGATACGGGGTGTGCGTTCGGTGAAAGGGTCCGAGAAATCCAGAGTCATGGGCCTAACGCTAGCAGTGACCTGCGTATGCCTCGGCGCGTGCCCTTTCTCCCCGACATCGCATCACCGGACAGCACCGTGATTTCGGGGTGTGGAGCAGTGAAGTCATGGTGGTGAAGTCGGCGTGTTGCCGAGACCGCTCGACCCCACAGGACGGAGCCGACGACGAAACCCCCCGCCACCACAACGGTGACGGGGGGTCGGGAGAAAGGATCGCTGCACGACCCCGATCGCGTCGCTCCGGTTGAGGCCCGGCGATCAGTTCAGCGGCACTCCGCGGGAGTCCGTGCTCATCGAACCGGAACGCAGGAGGATGAGGACGAAGTCGATGAGAGCCCACAGTCCGACGATGGCCAGGAAGAAGAAGCCGATGATGATGATGGCGGTCACCCATCCCAGTACCGTCAGGGAAAGCTGGGCCACTCCCCGGCCGGTGTTGCCGAGGTAGAAGTTGTGCACGCCCAGGGTGCCCAGGAAGAAGGCCAGCAGCACCGCCACCACCCAGGACTTCTGCTGGGCCACCTGCGGAAGGGCGACATACATCGGTGTGTGCGGGGCGGGACGCTGCTCGCCCAGGTAGGTCGGAGGAGCGACAGGCAGACCGTCCTTGTCGTAGTGGCCCTGATGGCCGTACTGGTTCTGGTCGAAAGGCATGGACATGGCGGATCTCCTGGTGATTGGCTGGGGCGGCGCCCGCGGAATGTCCTGACTCTAACCTCAGGGCACGACACACGGTGTCGGTTTTCGAACTACTGTGCTCCGGCATCACGAAGGCCCCTGCCCATGTCCCCGTTGGGGGACACAGGCAGGGGCCGTGACTGACAGGGCCGGAACTTAAGCGGCGACCCGCGGAGCGTTGACATCCTCCGGCAGGGCTGCCTTGGCGGCCTCGCACAGTACGGAGAAAGCGGCGAAGTCGCTGACGGCGAGCTCGGCGAGGATCTTACGGTCGACATCGATCTCAGCCAGGCGCAGGCCGTGGATGAGACGGTTGTAGGTGATGTCGTTCATGCGGGCGCCAGCGTTGATGCGCTGGATCCACAGCTTGCGGAACTCGGACTTACGCGCGCGACGATCGCGGTAGGCGTAGGTCATGGAGTGCAGCCACTGCTCCTTGGCCTTACGGTAAAGGCGGGAGCGCTGGCCGCGGTAGCCCTTGGCGGACTTCAGAATTGCGCGACGCTTCTTCTTGGCATTGACGGACCGCTTGACACGTGCCACGTTGTTACTTCCTTAACTGCTTTGAGATGTGTGGGGGTTTCAGGCGGCCTGAATCAGGCCTTGCCGAGGAGGCGCTTCATGCGCTTGACGTCGGCCGGGGCCACGTCGACGGTGCCCTTCAGGCGACGGGTGCGGGTGGAGGCCTTGCCCTCGAGGAGGTGGCGACGGCCGGCCTGCTCGCGACGCAACTTGCCGGACCCGGTGATCTTAATGCGCTTGGCGGTGCCCTTGTGGGTCTTCTGCTTCATGAGAATTAAGTCCTTAAATCCCGGTTGACGGTTTCTACTTCTTGCCCTTGCGGACAGGCCCCAGGACCATGGTCATGTTGCGGCCGTCCTGCTTCGCGCGGGTCTCGACGACACCGTACTCAGCGACTTCGGAGGCCAGTCGCTCCAGGAGCCGGTAACCCAGCTCCGGTCGGGACTGCTCGCGACCGCGGAACATGATGGTCACCTTGACCTTGGACCCCTTCTCCAGGAAGCGGATCACGTTGCCCTTTTTGGTCTCGTAGTCATGAATGTCGATCTTGGGGCGGAACTTCTGCTCCTTGACCACAGTCTGCTGCTGGTTCTTGCGAGACTCGCGGGCCTTCTGGGCCTGCTCGTACTTGAACTTTCCGTAGTCCATGATCTTGGCGACCGGCGGCTTAGCTTCCGGGGCGACCTCAACCAGGTCGAGATCTGCCTCGTATGCGAGCTTGCGGGCATCATCCGTACGGACGATTCCCACCTGCTCACCGCCTGGGCCGACAAGGCGGACCTCGGGAACTCGGATACGCTCATTAATGCGAGCTTCAGCGCTGATGTGTGACTCCTCAAAGTAGCTGGATACGTGATACATACCGCGCCACCTGCAAGGACCTCTCCCCCACGACAAAATCCCGCCTGCCGGATGAACCGACGGCGGGAGATCTCGCACAAATAGGACACGCGGGCCATGAAAGACCTGCTGCCCTACTCTTGACCTGTATCCAACCGGCTGAACCGGCGGCATGAGGTGGGATGATCTCCGCTTGTGGCCCGAGCCCCTGGAGAAGGCGCGCGGGTGGTAGTGCCGATAACCCTAACAGACGCCACATGCGGACACCAAATCACCCGGGGCAGGTGGCGGCCGGGCCGATGGAATGGGCGTCGAGAAGCTCTTTCAGCCTGCTGCCGACCTCGTCGAGGATCTCCTCGGCGCTGGCATGGGAGCCGTCGTCGGGATGGGAGATGATGGCCAGTCCGACCACCCCGTCGTCCACATCCGCAGTGCCGAACTGGCGCAGGGTGTAAACGGTGTCGGTGTCATAGCCCCAACCACCCTTGAAGTGCGCGCCAGGGATGTTCGCGAGCCCGAACTGCTGCCATTCGACGATCTCCCCCATCGCCCCGTACGTGGTCCCCGCGGTATCCGTGCAGGGCAGCAGAACCGCGAACTGGGCCTGATCGGCGAGACGCCACTTCGTCTCCCCGGGCGGGTCGGCGAGCGTGGGCGCGTGGCGGAGATTGCCGTAGTCGCCGTCGATCAGCACCGAGAGCTGGTAGGCGGCGTCATTGTCCGAGGAGGAGATGGACGCCTCGATGAGCTCCTCGGTGGCCAGTCCCCGATCATCAGCCGCCATCGCCACGGGCACCTTGATCGTCGACCACGCCCAGGAATTGCCCGACAAACCCGAATGGACCACCCCCTCACCGGTGGCCACCGCGATACCGATGCGTCCGCCGTGTTCGTCGTTGACGTCGCGGATCAACGCCCGCAGTTCCTGGCGCAGCTCCTCCGGGCCGAGGTAGCCGTTTTCCGCCACGGGCGCGACGTTGGCCACCCGTGCCGCGGGCTCATCAACGTCCGCCGCACATCCCACCAGCAGAACCGCTCCTGCCAGGGCCGTAGCCAGGCCCCGAGACCACCTATTCACAAGCGGAAACCATACCCCGCCGGGTTCCGGCACCCTCAATCACGCACCGATCGAGCCTCCAGGACGACCACGGCTTTGTCGCCACCCTCGCACACGAAGGAGTTCCCGCCCTGTCCGGTACAGGCCATCTCGTAGTTCTGCCCGGTCACCGGACTGCGCGCCGTGATCAGCGCGCTGCCCCGCTCGCCGGAGTAGGCGGCCATCTCCACCGCCACGGCCTCCGCCAGACCGCAGCTGGTCTGGTCGTTGGCCCGGAAGATCCGCCAGTTGACGTTCGCCGCGCACTGCACCGCAGAGTCGGGTGCCCTGTATGCGGGCTCCGGCGGCGCCGTCGACACGGTCGAGGTCGTTGTGGGTGCCACAGTCGAAGTCACCGTTGTCACCGGTACTGCGGATGTCGTGGTGACCGGCACCGTCGACCTTTCCACCTGCGCCTCCTGCTGCGGTTCTCCCCGCAGGAGGGCGTTGTACATCCACACCCCCAGCACCACCGCTCCCAGCACGAGCAGCGCCAACAACAGCAGCGCCAACCCCGACCGTTGACTTTGCGGCGGCTGAGCCCCCGGGTGGTACTCCGGTTGCGCCGGGAACGACGAGGTCTCCGGGTTCTGCGGGGTCATGAATCCTCCTGGGTGCTCTCTTCGGCCTCCTCATCCTAAACACTTCTCCCGCACACCTGACGGGCCTACTCTGTGGTTATGACCACTGATCCCCGTGATGCCCTGGAGCTGCGCCTCACGCTGCGGCGTCTCGAGGCCGCCGAAGCAGCGATTGCCGACGCCCGCCGCTCCCTCGACGCCGTCCTCACGCGGCAGGCGGGGACGTCCATCCCCGACACTCCCGTGCCCGCCCCAACCGTCACGCCCGCCCCGGCACCGGCGTTCACCCGTGATCCTTTCCTCAGGTTCGGGCACCGCGCCGATCGGTCGCCGATCCCACCCGCGAAGCCCCCCAAGCCCGCGAAACCACCGGTGCCCACGGAGACGAAGGTCATCCGGGCCATTGCGGTGGTGGGTTCGCTGATCACCGTCGCGGGCGTCGCCCTCGCGGTGACGCTGGCCATCCAGGCCGGGCTGCTCGGCCCCCTGGGACGGGTGCTGCTCTCGGTCCTGCTGGCGGTGGCGCTGCTGGGGGCCGGCCTGTGGCTCGACAGCTACCGCCACAAGGCAACAGACCGCGACACCGCCGGCATGGTGGCCGGGGTGACCGCACTGGTCGTCACCTCCTGGCTGGTGTCGGCGACGATCATCTACGCCCTGGTCCAGGAGTTGGAGTGGTGGCCGGCCTGGCTCGGAGCGCTGGTGCTCATGGCGGTGTGGCTGGTGTTCCTGGCGATCTCCGTCATCCGCCGGCTCTCACCCGTCGCGGTGTCGATGGGACTGTCGATCCTGCCGGTGGCCACCGTCTTCTATGACTTCCGCGAGCCGGTCACCTGGCTGGTGACCCTCCTGCCGCTGACGTTGCTGGCGGTCACCCGGGGGCGGAAACACCCGGAGGTCCGTCTGGTCACCGCCGCGGTGGCCGTCCTCCTCCAGGCGTGGCTGCTCAACGACGTGGTCCACGTGGTCTTCTCCACCCCGAGGTCGGTCAACCTCACCATCGCACTGGTCGGCATGGTTTCCGCGCTGGCTTTCGCCGCGATGACCCTGCGGTTCCCGAAGGGTGACCGCAACGTCAATCTTCTCAGCGGCATCGTCACCCCACTGGCGCTGCTGGGCCTGGCTGCCCCCGCGGCCAATGACACGTGGGCGATCTGGCTGCTCGTCCCCACGGCGGTCGGCCTGGCGGCGATCGGCTACCTGCACAAGGACCTGCTGGGCATGGTCGGCGTCTGCGCCACCGCAGTCGCCTTCGTCCTCGTCTGGTGGCTCACCCCGCCCCTGGGCGCGGGCGCGCTCATCGACGCCACCATCGTCACCGCCGTCTTCTTCGCGGCAGCCGTGCTCACCATCCTGTGGCTGGAGCGCCGGAAGGAGACCAGCGTATGGCCGTGGGCCTTCTGGCTCGCAGCGGCCCTGGTGGTCACCATGCACCTGTCCCGCAACGTCCTGGGCAAGTCGCCGGTGTGGCTGATCGACCACGTCGCCCTGGTGCAGGCACTGCTCATCGCGGTGTTCCTCGGTGTGGCCCTGGCACGTCGTCGGGCGCTCGCCGGATTCCCGGTGTGGGCGCAGGTGGTGTTCGCCGTGGCGGCGCTGCACCTGTCGATGGTCACCGTCGTCACTGCGGCCACCTGGTTGGGCAACATCATCGGCGGTAACACCGGAATGTGGCTGGGTTACCTCACCGGCCACGCGCTGGTGAGCATCCTGTGGATGGTGCTGGCGGCCTGGATCCTGCTCGCGGCCCGGGGTATGTCCGACCGGGCTTCCCTGGGCGCGGGCGTGGTGCTGGCGATCGCGGGTGTGGTCAAGCTGGTCGTGTTCGACCTGGGCACGCTCGAAGGTCTGCCCCGGGCCATGGCGTTCCTCGTCTCCGGCGTGGCGCTGCTGGCGATCGCCGCGCTGCGGACGCGGCGTCGCCCCTCAGGCGCAGGAGACGGTGATACCCACCCCGATGAGCAGCAGGATGGCCGGCACCCTGCCCGCGGGTCGGCCGACGTTGAAGGTGACGTTAACGCCTGACCAGGTGCCCACCCCTGAGGATCCCCTACAGCACCTCGGCCAGGAACCGTCCGGTGTAGGAGCCCTCCACAGCGGCGACGTCCTCCGGTCTGCCCTCCGCGACGACGCTGCCGCCGCCGGAGCCACCCTCCGGACCCATGTCGATGATCCAGTCCGCAGACTTGATCACGTCGAGATTGTGCTCGATGACGAGCACCGAGTTGCCCTTGTCCACCAGCCCCTGGATGACCAGCATCAGCTTGCGCACGTCCTCGAAGTGCAGGCCCGTGGTCGGCTCGTCGAGGATGTAGACGGTCCTTCCCTGGGAACGCTTCTGCAGTTCGGAGGCGAGCTTCACGCGCTGAGCCTCACCCCCCGAAAGGGTCGTGGCGGACTGGCCGAGACGGACGTAACCCAGGCCGACGTCGACAAGCGTCTGCAGGTAGCGGTGGATCGAGCTGATGGGCTCGAAGAAGGCCGCGGCCTCGCTGATCGGCATGTCCAGGACCTCGGCGACGTTCTTGCCCTTGTAGTGGACCTCGAGGGTCTCGCGGTTGTAGCGCGCGCCTTCGCACACCTCGCAGGGCACGTAGACGTCGGGCAGGAAGTTCATCTCGATTTTCAGGGTGCCGTCACCCTGGCAGGCCTCGCAGCGGCCGCCCTTGATGTTGAAGGAGAAGCGTCCGGCCTTGTAGCCGCGGACCTTGGCCTCGGTGGTCTCGGCGAAGAGCTTGCGGATCTTGTCGAACACACCCGTGTACGTGGCCGCGTTGGAGCGCGGGGTGCGACCGATCGGTGACTGGTCCACCTGGACGAGCTTGTCCAGGTGCTCCACGCCCTCGACGCGCTTGGCCCGACCAGGGACCTGGCGTGCGCGGTTGAGTTTGTTGGCCAGGGTCTTGGCCAGGATCTGGTTGACCAGGGTGGACTTGCCGGAGCCGGAGACGCCGGTGATGCAGCACAGCACGCCCAGGGGCACCGAGACGTCGATGCCCTGGAGGTTGTTCTCGCGGGCGCCGATGACGGTGAGCTGGCGATCGGGGTCGATCTCGCGGCGTTGGTCGGGCACGCCCAGGGTGCGCCTGCCGGAGAGGTAGTCGCCGGTGATGGAACCCTCGGCGGTGAGGATACCGCCGGGCTCACCCTGGTAGACGACCTCGCCGCCGTACTCGCCGGCCTTGGGGCCGATGTCCACGAGCCAGTCGGCGGCGCGGATGGTGTCCTCGTCGTGTTCGACCACGATGAGGGTGTTGCCGATGTCGCGCAGTCGCTTCAGGGTGGCGATCAGACGCTGGTTGTCCCGCTGGTGCAGGCCGATGGAGGGCTCATCCAGGACGTAGAGCACGCCGGCCAGGCCGGAACCGATCTGGGTGGCCAGGCGGATGCGCTGGGCCTCGCCACCCGACAGGGTGGCTGCCGCACGGTTGAGGGTGAGGTAGGACAGGCCGACGTCGAGAAGAAACTGCAGGCGCGCCTGGATCTCCTTGAGTACCGCACCCGCGATCATCTCCTCCTTGCGTCCGAGGACCAGCGAATCGAGGAACTCGCTGGCGTCACTGATGGACAGATCCGTCAGGCCGGCGATGGACTTCCCGCCGTGACTGGAGGAATCCAGGCGGACGGCGAGGATCTCCGGCTTCAGGCGTGCTCCCTGACAGGTCGGGCAGGCGATCTCGCGGGTGTAGGCGAGGAAACGCTCCTTCGACCACTCGGACTCCACCTGGTCGATCTTGCGGTGCAGGTAGCCCATGACGCCTTCGAAGGGGGCGGTCCAGTTGCGGACACGGCCGTAGCGGTTCTTGTAGCGGACCGACACCTCCGACTTCGTACCGTGCACGAGAGCCTTGCGCTGCGCGGCGCTGAGCTGCGAGTACGGGGTCTCCGGGTCGAAGTCGAGCGCTGCGGCCAGACCCTCGATGAGTTTCTCGAAGTATCCCGCGTTCGGGCTCGACGTCCACGGCTGGACGGAACGGATGACGGGTGCGTCCGGGTCCGGGATGATCAGGTCGATGTCGACCTCGGTGCGTGTTCCCAGGCCGTCGCAGGCCGGGCAGGCGCCGTAGGGCGAGTTGAAGGAGAAGGCGCGCGGCTCCAGCTCGTCGATGTCCAGCGGGTGACCGTTGGGGCAGGCGAGCTTCTCGGAGAAGATCATGAACCGGTCCGTCGATTCCGTCGGGCGGTCGACGAACTCGAGCGCCACGAGGCCGTCGGCGAGCCCCAACGCCGTCTCCACCGAGTCGGTGAGGCGCTGCTGCTGGGACTCCTTGACCTGGAGGCGGTCGACGACGACGTCGATGTCGTGCTTGATCTGCTTCTTCAGCGTCGGCGGCTCGGAGAGCGGATACACCTCACCGTCCACGCGCACGCGGGCGTAGCCCTGGGCCGCGAGGTCCTTGAACAGGTCGACGAACTCGCCCTTGCGGGTGCGCACCACCGGGGCGAGCACCTGGAACTTCAGGCCCTGCTCCATCGCCATGACCTGGTCGACGATCTGCTGCGGGGTCTGCCGGGCGATCTTCTCGTCGCACACCGGGCAGTGGGCGGTCCCGGCGCGGGAGAAGAGGAGGCGGAGATAGTCGTAGATCTCCGTGATCGTGCCCACCGTCGAACGCGGGTTGCGGTTGGTCGACTTCTGGTCGATCGACACCGCCGGCGACAGGCCGTCAATGAAGTCGACGTCCGGCTTGTCCATCTGACCGAGGAACATCCGCGCATAGGAACTCAGGGACTCGACGTAGCGACGCTGACCCTCCGCGAAGATCGTGTCGAAGGCCAGCGAGGACTTACCCGAGCCCGACAGGCCCGTGAACACGACCATCTTCTCGCGGGGCAGGTCGATGTCCACACCCTTGAGGTTGTGTTCGCGCGCACCGCGCACGACGAGGCGATCAGCCACAGTTACCTAGCCCTCCGTCACCTTGGCAGAGCCGGTGACTCCGACTCCCAAACATCCTCGAACATACCAACGATCCCGCTTCCACCGCTACCCTGGGTGACATGACAAACATGCTTGAGCTCCACCGGATCTCCGTCTCAGAGATGGACAACAACTGCTACCTCCTCGTCGCGGGCGATGAGGCCCTGCTTATCGACGCCGCCGCCGACGCCCCCGCCATCCTCGCCCTCGCGCAGCAGGCCGGCGCCAAGATCACCGCCGTGCTGACCACCCACCGCCATCCCGACCACCATCGTGCGCTGGTCGAGGTGCTGAAGGAGACCGGCGCCACCCACTACGCCTCTTTCCTCGACGCCCCGGCACTCCCGGCCGACGTCGACGTCGAACTCAACCAGGGCGACACCATTGAATTCGCCGGCCATGAACTGCCGGTGACCATCCTGCGCGGCCACACCCCCGGCGGCGCCGCCCTCACGGCGGAAATCGACGGCCGGACGCACCTGTTCGTCGGCGACAGCATCTTCCCCGGCGGGCTGGGAAAGACGACGTCAGAAAGCGATTTCGTGCGCCTTTTCAAGGACGTCACCGAGCGGCTCTTCAACCGCCACGACGACGAGACCATCGTCCACCCCGGCCACGGAGTCGACACCACCCTCGGCGCCGAGCGCCCGAATCTCGACGAGTGGTGGGAGCGCCGTTGGTAGGAATTCGTCGCTAGACTGGATTGAGTACAGACGAAACATAATCAAGGAGCAACATGATGATCCGCAAGATCGCCCGCCCCATGATCGCCTCGGTCTACATCGCCGACGGTGCCGACAGTCTGCTCCACACCTCCGAGCACGTGGAGAGCGCAGAACTCCTGATCAAGCGCGCCCGGGCCATCCTCCCCCGCGAATACGCCCGCCGTATTCCGCGTGACCCGGAGCTGGTCGTCCGCGCGGTCGCCGCCGCCAAGGTCGGTGCCGGCACCACCCTGGCCGTCGGTTTCCTGCCGCGTGTGTCCGCATCGATTCTGGCGACCACGGCCGTTCCGACGATGCTCGCCCGCCACGCCTTCTGGGAGACCCAGGACAAGGCCGAGCGCAGTGCCCGCCGCTCCGGTTTCCTCACCAACCTGGCCCTGCTCGGCGGTCTGCTGATCACGTCGACCGACACCGCCGGAAAGCCGGGTCTGAAGTGGCGTGCCACCAAGGCCGCTGAGGTGACCAACAAGAAGGTCCACGCAGCGCTGCCGACCAAATCGGAGTCGGAGAAGGCCGCTGATTCCGCCCGCGACTGGTTGGACGACGCCTCCGGGCGGGTCACCGAGTACGCCCACCGGGCCCAGGACTACTACGTGGATCACAAGGACGAGTGGCGCGACACCGCCACCGCCAGCGCGGCGGCAGCCACCACCGCGGCAGCCGGTGCGGCCCACAAGGTCTCGGGCTACCTCGCGGAGAACAAGGACGACTGGCTCGGCGCGGCGCGTGACAACGCCCAGACCGCCCGCAAGGGCATCGTCAAGGCTGCGGCCCTCGCCCAGGACCGCGCCGATGAGGCCCTGGTCGCCGCCGAGAAGAAGTCCGGCCGCGCCGCCAAGCAGGCCCGCAAGAACGCCGACAGGTGGCAGGTTCGCGCGGACAAGGCGATCACGAAGGCACAGAAGAAGGTCGGCAGGATCTAGCCTTCCGCAAGCTGAACGGGCCCGCTCCCCACACGGGGGGCCGGGCCCTCTCCCTTTCCGCGGGTCGTCCGGGTATCCTGGATCATCCGTTTGTCTCAGGGAGGTAATGCACAGGTGAGTGAGATCGCGAAGGAACAGGCTTACGTTGACGACCTCTTCGCCCGACTCGACGAGGAAGTGGCGACCGCCAATGAAAAGCTGCGTCAGGTGCAGCTGGAGGTGGACCCCGCCAACCCGGACGCGGATGCGCTGATCCGGCGTGAGACCGAGTACCACGCGCTGAACTCGAAGCTCGACCGCCTCAACCTGGCTCAGCTGGGGCTGGTGTTCGGGCGCATCGACATCGATTCGGATGACCCCGAGAACCCGGTCCCGGGCCATCCGGAGCTGGATCGCCGCTACATCGGCCGTATGGGTCTGGACGTGCGCGAGGAGGGCTACCGGACCCTTCTTCTCGACTGGCGCGTGCCCATGGCTCGTCCCTTCTACCTGGCCACCACGGCGCAGTCGGAGGGTGTGACGCTGCGTCGTCACATCCGCACGAAGGGCCGCACGGTCACGGGCGTCGATGACGAGTGGCTCTCCGGCGAGCACGCCGGCGAAGGTCTCGACGGCGTCGGCGGTGAGTCAGCCCTGGTGGCGGCGATGAAGGCCGCGCGCACCGGCCGCATGAAGTCGATTGTGGAGACGATCCAGCGCGAGCAGGACCTGATCATCCGGGATGAGACCCGTGGGGTCATGGTCGTGGAGGGTGGCCCCGGCACGGGCAAGACCGCCGTGGCGCTGCACCGCGTGGCCTACCTTCTCTACACCGCGCGTGAGCAGCTGACGAAGTCCGGCGTGCTCATCGTCGGCCCCAACCCGACCTTCCTGGACTACATCTCCCGCGTCCTGCCGGAGCTGGGTGAGACCGGCGTGGTGCTGAGCACCGTCGGCGACCTCTACCCCGGCGTCCACGGCGCCGCACCTGAGTCCCTGCTCACCCGGGAGATCAAGGGTTCGGAGGAGATGGTGACCATCCTGCGCGAGGCGGTGCGCTCCCACCAGACGCTTCCCGACGCCCCGATCGAGTTGCCGCACGGTTCGCTGCGTCTGCTTGTCGACGCCGCCATGGTCAAGGCCGCCCGCACCCGCGCCCGCCGCTCCCGGCGGCCGCACAACGAGGCCCGCGCCGTCTTTGCCGAGCACCTCATCGACCAGCTCGCCGGGCAGCTGGCGAAGAAGATCGGCGAGGACCCGCTGGGCGGGGCCAACCTGCTCTCGCGCGCGGACATCGACCAGCTGCACGATGACCTGGCGGAGGAGGCCGGCGTGGAGAAGCTCATCGAGGAATTCTGGCCCGAGCTGAGCCCCGAAGGCGTGTTACGGGGACTGCTGGAGAACACCGAGGCCATCGACGTGGCCGCCGCCGGCTACGACGATGAGACCCGCGAAGCCCTCTGGCGGCCCGAGGGTTCGGACTGGGCCGCCTCCGACGCGGCACTGCTCGACGAGCTGGCCGTGCTCATCGGCCTGCCGGACGAGGAGAAGTCCGACCGCGAGAGCTGGCTCGAGCAGATCGAGGATGCGCAGGAAGCGCTGGACATCCTGGAGTCCTCGGGTTCCGTGGATGACGACGACCTCGGCGACATCTTCGACGCCGAGCACCTGACCGCCACCGACGTCATCTCCGCCAAGGAACTGGCGAAACGGCAGATCGTCCGGGACTCCCGCTCCACCGCCGAGCGCGCCCGCGAAGACCTGCAGTGGGCCTACGGGCACGTGATCGTCGACGAGGCGCAGGAGCTCTCCCCCATGGAGTGGCGCATGGTCTTCCGCCGCAGCCCGTCACGCTGGATGACCCTGGTCGGCGACACCGCCCAGACCGGCTCACCCGCCGGCGTGGACACCTGGGCCGCGACGATGGAGCCATACGTGGGCACCCGTTTCCGCCACCACGAGCTGACCGTCAACTACCGCACCCCCGTGGAGATCATGGAGGTGGCCAACGCAGTCCTGGCCCAGATCGACCCGGAGGCGACGCCCGCGACGGCGATCCGCGAGTCCGGTGTGCCGGTAAAGTACCTGGGGACGGGTGAGTCGTGGGAGACGCCGGCGGAGGGGCTGACGCAGGTGATCTCCGCGGAGAACGTGACACAGATCAAGGGCCTGGAGTTCGACCACGTGGTGGTCGTCGAGCCCTGCGAGATCGTCGAAGCCTCCCCGCAGGGTTGGCAGGACCTCTACGTGGCGGTGACCCGTGCTACGCAGACGCTGACGGTGGTGGGTGATCTGCCGGGGTGAGGGGTGGCTATCGTCCACAGCAGGCTCACCAATAGTAATTAGGAAAACGCTCCTCTAAGCGGCGACGGCCGAAGAACGTTTCACCGGGACATACCTAGCGGATCACTAGTACTTTGGCGTCTTCTTATCGTTCCTGACAGCTCCGTATTGTGAGCGACGTAGTGGTCAACCCAACATCTACGGCAGAAGAAGCCAATTCAAAGGGTGGTTCTAAGGATAGGGGCAATGTAGACATGAACCCCTTGAGTATTGAGTTGAGCTACTTGACGAGACAGATTGACTTGCGTGAATGTGAAGAGTGAGTCTGCGTTAAGCTTTTTCCCTTCTTTGGCCATGACGATCACTACTTGTTTAGGTTTGAGCATAAAAACATCAGGATTGATTCCCTTGCTGCGAATTCTCTCTGCGAGATGTCCTTGCGCCGTCTTGTCGTAGGTAAGCACCTCGGTTGAAACGAGAGCCTGAGCGAGAAGGTGGCTTGCAGGCGATGACGAACCTACGTTCTTAACATGGATGAAGGTCCCGTCTTCCAAGAGGACATCGCATGCTTCTATTCCTCTTCTGTGAGTCTCGCTATGAACCAAGACTTGGTCTAGGCAAAGCCCCCCGAGATGAGTTGCCAACTTCTTGTTGTAAGACAGCTCGCTATTCTTTCTTTTTTTATCTTCCTTATTACCCTGATCAGTTAGTTCCCAGACGGGAAGATCTTGAAGGAGGGGGCCCCGGTCAAAAATCTCGCGCACTCGGCGCTTTACGACGTCGGCGTAATTCCTATCCATTAGGTACCATCGGCCATGATGAAGGAAGTATCTGTTATCCCCTACTTCGGTTTGGAAAGCCAGCCACTTCTTCAAGGGAATTTTCGGGCTGCTTGGCGCCTCATCGTCCAAGTTTTCAAAAAGAAGCACCGAGAGCCGTCCCATTTTGTCTAGTCGTTGTTCCTCGGGGACGGATTTAATTGGTTCGAGAAGGTCTTCCAAGGTAGGCAAATAATCTCGTCGTGCGCGCTCCCTGGTCCCCAAGAGTTTATATGCCTCCGCTTTGCCATATTCATCAATGAGCTCGTGAGGGAAAGATAGTGTTAAGAGCGGACTATCTTCTTCACCGATTGCTTCAATAAGGCGCGCATCCAGCTCCGTGATCTTGCCTTTGTCTTTAATCAAGGCAAGTTGCTCTAGGGCTGCCAGTTCATCTGAGGCTGGCTTCTGTGAAAGTGTTTTCTCGATGTGTAGGAGATCGTCTACTAGCTCTTTAGGGTCTTTGGATAGGGGAAGGCTGAGGGCATCGGCTCCGCGCAGCTTAATCAATTTATCGCCAGTCCCAACCCCGTCTACCCGACCTTCTGTGACCAAACGGGTTGCAAGATCGCCAAGATCTTCAAAGCCGAAGTTGCGTAGATGGGCACCAGAAGCGATCGTAGAGCGCTCGATACGGGGTCGTTCATCAAGTGTTGTTTTGCTGATGGAGTGCAACCCAAGAGGGTTTGCAGAACGGATCGCGGCTCTCTGTCCAAAACCATTGTCTATCGCGTTTTGGTTGAGAAGCTGAAAACCCATACCGTAACTTAAAGCCCATGCAACAATGCCTTCGTCATTATTCTCTGTAGTCTGCTGACCCCCTCTCAGGACCCTATTCGAAGGGGAGATCCCCTCGGCGGCAGGGATAACGAGAACAGCTGCTGCGACTGAGTTCTTGAGGGGTATGCTTTGCCCGGTTAAGCCAGCTATCACTGATCCCCAGCTCACCTCTTTATCTGGAGTTTTTCCATAGACAAGGAAAGCCTTTCGATTATCGACTAGGACCCACTTTTTCTGGAAAGTTTCGAGCTCAAGATATTTCTCCCGAACCGCCTCAGGAACGCTATCGAGCCCGGTAAGGCGATAGAGAGTCATCCGCACTTCCGTCTTCTTTTCGCGTGTCATGGCTACCTCTCCTTGATTGGCCATCGATTCTTATACTGATGCCGATACCCTCAGTCTTACAGGTTCATACACGCCATAAGCCCTTATGAAGTCATCTTCTTATATAGGCCTTGACAACGCCTATTCAGGGCCCCGGCCCACAAACCCCACAGGCGGTGTGGGTCTCTATGTCATTCTAGGAGTACTCCGGACCGACGCTATCCTCTGCTAGGCGGGTGCCGCTATCGCCACCACGCTGGCCCTGCCTAGCGAAGTACCACTAGCTGAGGCTGGCCCACACCCCAACTACACCTCCGTCCGGGTCGACGTCGATACGTCATCTCCTCGTTCGACCCGCGCGATGGTGGGACGAGTGAGGCCAGCATGAGCAGCGAGCTCGCTCTGGGACCGGCGCCGTGTAGCAGAAGCACTGCGCACCTGTCTAGCGATGATCTCCGTTCGAGTACCGACTTAGTGTAGGGCCATGGTCAGTCCATCGGTTTGACGTTCGACTCAATGAACGCGATCTCGTGGTCGCCAAGCCCGTACTTGGCGTAGAGCTGCTGGTCGATTTCTGGAATGGACTTTGACCAGTCGATGTCCGACGCTGTGGTGAAGTCCTGGAGAGGGACATGCTTCCACACCTTGGCGGGGTTGTGCTGGGTGCTCTTCAGAACGCCTAGCATCGTCCGAGCGAACTTGGTCTTGACGTACTTCAGGCAGGATTCGGCTTCATCCCGATTGTGGAAAGTGCCGATGGTGATGAAGGTCTGTGTAACAGCAGTGTTTGGCTCCAGCACAGTGGGGGTAGAGAGCGTTTCACCGAAAACGCCGGAACCATTCGCAGCGGGTAGCGCGGTCTTGCACGTCGTAAAGCTAGCTGGGCCAGTCACGTAATCGCTGCGGATCCAACGGGAGAACCGCACGTTCTTAATTAGGCCGAGGACCTGAACATAGTCCTGGTCGTCGTCGGGCTCACTCTCGTGGAAGAGGAAGGGGAGCTGCTCGAACGTGTTCGTGCTGACGCGAAACTGTGCGTCGCTAGACATGAGGCTGGATGCCACGGGGTTTTCCTCATGCATCTTCGGCGTGTAGGCATAGGCGCGTCCGCTGGACACCTGATCAGCAAGCGAGGGAGGGTGCTGAGTAACCACTTTCTGCACGATCTCGTTGAGCTCAGGAGAACTTGTGAATGTGCCGATCGCTTCACCCTTCTGATCTGCGTCGCGATAGGTTACGGCGATGCCGCCCTTGATGTCGGTCCCGGGGAACAGCTCTGCGCTGCTCGGGACGTAGACCGGCACACTCAGATGCGGGTCCGCGAGCATCTTCTCATTCCAGGCCTGAGGTGTGAAACCCGCATTGAACAGGAAGCGTGCCGGGGTGATGAGCACAACCTTCTCTCCCAACTCGTAAGCAGCATCCATGAATCGGTGGTAGATGGGAGTGTCCCGGGTTCCTCCTCCCTTGGCTTCCTCCTGGTACGGCGGGTTACCGATCACGACGTCGAACTTCTTGCTCATCTCAGTTCCTCCCGCTCAGCAGGTTGTCGACAGCCTTCTGTCGTTCTTCTGGTTCCATGTGGGCCAGGTTGCACACCGTGAAGTGGCCGGATTCCTCGATCCAGCGCTTGCGCTTCTCGACTCCACCAGAGACAGCTTCGATGGTAATCTGGTGCAGGATCTCGTTGTGGCTCATCTCGAAGATCTGGGTGGTGAGTATGTGACGCAGGCGCTCGTCCTGCTCGGGGAAGACGCCAGCGAGACCGGTGTCCAGGCGCCGGACGAGCTCCATGAGGAACAGACCGGCGGTGGAGAACAGGTCCGCGAAGGTCTTGTCGGGGTCGGCGAAGATACCGGGGTTCTGGGCCTCGAGTTCGTCAACCATCATGGTCACGACCTTCTGCGGGGTGAACACGAGTGAGGTCTTCTGCTGGGGGATGTAGGCGAAAATATCCTCGGTGAGCGATTCATCGAAGTAATCGGCAAGCTCTTCCTTCTTGTCGAGGAACTCTTGGACGGACCGGTCGAAGACGGCTTCGTCGAACAGACCCGGGATCGTGGCGACGCTGCCGTCCTCCTCGGTGACCTTCTGACCGTCGCGAAGCATCCGAAACTCCTCTTCAGAAATCCCGGCGATCTCCTCGAACACGTCATCGGGGGTGTAGTCGTCGAAGTTCGACAGCCGCATGTCTCGGTCCCCGTAGGCCATCAGGAACATGGGGATGGTTCGGGCGAAACCGCGAAGGTGAGCGCGAGCATCATCCATCGTCTCGTCGGCCCGCGACTGCTCCTTCTTCGTCTCTTCGCGGGTAACAACCTCAGTTGCCACCTCATCTGTGAGCGAGGTGACCACTGCGAGGAGATCCTTCTGGAAGTCCTGCTCCTGCTCGATACGCCGTTCCTCGATCTTCTTTGCTTCAGCTTGTGTGGCTGCTTCGGCGAGCTCGCTCTCGATGTGTTTTTGGGCAATGGCGCGCTCGGTGAGGGTCCGTTCGACGGTGGCGCGCACCTTGTCCTCGGTTGCCTTTTCGTCGCGGGTGATCTGCGTGTTGGTCAGGCCATACTCGGCCTTGAGCTTATCGCGGATCGGCCGCAGCTTGTCGGTGACGAGCTTGGCAACCTCAGATGCGACCTTGTTGCGAGGGGTGTCCTGGTGAATGGGTTCGATCTCCTCGACGCCCCAGAACGGCTTGCCGAGGCCAGCGACCTTAGGATTGATGACGGTCTCGGGGTCGACCTGGGCGTTGCCGTCGCGGTCCACAGTAGGTACTGGCTCAGGGAGCTCGATCGCCTCTCCTGACTTGAGCTTGCCGGCCTTGGCTTTGGGAAGCTTTTCTAGGATTTCCCTGTAGTGCTCGGAGTAGCGAAAGATGCCGGCTACGTTGTCGAAGAGGAGGTTGGAGAGAAAGCCACGGCGGACGACTTCTCGCGCCTTGAAGACCTGTGGGAAGGTGAGCACCTGCGCGGCGTCGAGCTCAACCATGCGCCCCTCGGAGTCTTCACCGATGACCGGGAAGAAGTTCAGCAGCGTGCGGATGTTGTCCTGACGCACGGCAGTGCTTCCGGAGGGATTAGGGTTGAGGTTGTTGGCGAAGGCGTCGTAGATCGTGAGGGTGCGCTCGGGGGCGAAGTCGAAGATGTAGGCGTTCTGCTTCTGCATCACCTGGCCGCCGCGCTCGAAGGTACAGGGGTTTTGCGCCCGGAAGGCGGCCTGCATGTACTGCGCCGGTGAGGTGAGGTTCGACAACATGATGACCGCGGTCCACTCTGGTACGGTCACGCCGGTGGTGAGCTGGCCGACCGAGAGGGTGATGGTCTTACCCCCGGACTTCTCGGCTTCGGCGATGGCGTCGCGGACCCGGTCGAGGGATTTGCCGACGAGGGCAATGTCAGCGTCGGCGGAGCGGCCGTCGCCGGCGGCCAGCACGATCGTGTAGTCCTTGAAAACCTCGTGCTTCTTCAGCATGCGCTCAAGGGCCTTGACGGACGTCACGCGGTCAAGCAACCAGAACGAGTGGCGTATCTCGTCGCGAAGCTCCGGCGTCGAGAAGGGGTACTTCTCGTTAGTGGCTAAACAGTCGAGAAACTTCTGGATGTCAGCTTCGTGCTCGAAGAAGCCGTTGTTCTTGGTGGCGAAGAAGGCGTTGAGGTCGAAGGCGTAGTCGATGTTCTCCTCGTCCTCGTCGAGGGCCATGCCGACGGCGAGCTTGTCGCTGATCATCCGCGAAACCTGATATGTGAACATGTTCAGCTTCGGCAGCGTGTAATAGGGGTTGTCTTCGGAGTCGTTGTCCCACGTCTCGAGGGCCTCGCGCTCATCGGTGTAGGTCCAGTTGTAGATCTGGTCCGGGGTGAACTTCCCCGATGCCAACGCACGGAACGGTGTGCCGGACAGGTGCAGAGTATGACTGCGTGTGATCTGGTCGAAGGCGATGTCAGTCTTGGTGGTGTCCACACCCTCGTGGGCCTCGTCGATGACGAGGATGTCCCACTCTTCAGTGGAGACGTGGTGCAGCTTGTTGTAGGCGCCGCCAAAATACTGGGAACCCTTCAGGTCTTGAAGGGAGACGAACTCGATGAGACGGGGGTCGTCGGCGGAGTCCTGCAGGACGAGGTTGAGCCAATGCTGGCGCGACATCGGGGCGCGTGAGGCCAGCGACGGTGACTCGGAGACGAACTTGAAGGTCGTCTGGTGCCCGATGAAGCGTGCGAAGTCGTCGTACCAGGAGTTCGCGATGGCCGGCCGGTTGGTGACAATCAGTGCTCTGCGGACGTCCAGACGACGCATGAGGTCGTAGGTGGTGAGTGTTTTGCCGAAGCGTGGCTTGGCGTTCCAGAGCACCTCGGTCTCCCCTGCCTCGAAGGCTTCGAGAGCCTGCTTAACGGCAGCTTCCTGTTCCGGGCGAAGCTGGTAGTCATCCTCTCCCGTGGTCTTCAGCCTAGTGAAGTCCTGCCCGGCGAAGTCATTGAAGTACTGCAGCGAGGTCTGGGGCGTGCCCGTGAAGCGATGCCATTCGGTGCGCTTGGGCGTGAGTTCACGCTTGACGCCCTGCTGGCGCAAGTACTGGTGGAAGTCGTGGTCGGTGAAGTGTCCACCGGCCTCGGAGGTAAAGAACGCACGACGTGACCACTGTTTATGCTGCGTGACGGATAACTGTGAAGCCTGCTCGGCGATTCGTTTGTCAGCGCTTGACTGTTCGGTGTAACCGATCTTCTCCCAACCGCCGTACTTAGGGATGTCGGGTGTAGTCCATGAGTAGATCAGCGGCGTGATCTCCCGGTACGTCTCGATGTTCGGCCTAGACATCGGCTCTCACTTCCTTGTGGACATGGTCAATACGACTTGGGGCGTAGGTGGGATGGACGTCGAAGTCCAAGGTGCCGGCATTCTCGTGGCGCAGTGATGCGAGTGTGAAGACCTCGCGCTGGACGATGGCCGGCTCGTTGGACACTCGGTGCCACCAGGAGAACTTGATCGGGTTGCCCTTTGGGTCGATGCCTGTGAGGCTGTTGCCTTGCAGGATGTTGGTGGAGACCAGGTGGTTGGCCGAGCGGAAGAGGTTGGTGCGGGGGCTGCACTTGATGCCGTTGCGCTTGTGGAACTTGACGAACTCACCGAGCATGGCCGCCTGCGCTGCTTGATGATTGTCCTCCAGGAGCTCGATGCCGTAGATCGAGGCGAGAGCGAAGAGGGATTCCTTCGGCCTGACGGCCGGAGTGTAGCGCTTCTCGATGGCGGCGAACTTGCGTTTGAGGATGGCAGTGAGGAAGTTGCCGTCGCCTGCGGAGGGCTCAAAAAACGTCTTGTCGACAAAGCCGGGCCCGGTTTCGAGCTCCGGCTTCACCAGATCGAGCATTCGGTTGACCATGCGCAGCGGGGTGAAGACTTCACCGTAAGCCTTGACCCGGGCGCGTGACTTGACGATCACTTCAACGCGGTCGCCGACAACTACGGCCTCGTTGCGCTTCTGGAGCTCTGGGGTGGTGGCCATGTTCTCGTTTCGGTCGTCGCACTGCATGAAATGGATAGTTTACCTGGGGGCCTGAGCGCTCAATCTGTCGACCTAAGGCAGTAACGAGATAGTGTTCAGGAGCTCTACCAGGCTAAAGAAGCTTCAATAGCAGGATGAGGGTGCCCGTGTACCCCGATCACCGTCCATCGCTGCTACGACCAGGCCCCGCCCTCAAACTGATCCACCGCACATCAAGTTGAGATCGGCTTGCTGAGGATATAGATCCATCCCATCCGATATGAGAACACCGATGAAGGCGAGTACTGCTGGATAACCTGCCTCGGTGGCCACCGCCGCTTGGTTTCTAGGTGCTGTAAGCGTGGTGGAGGGATCCGAACCTGGGACCGCGTTGGGTCGGGGGTTATAGAGCACCTGAAAACGAATGCATATCTAGGTTTCTCCTAGTGTCCTGCACCGTTAATTCGCTGCTGGATCATTGTAAAATGAGGTATGGCGCAACGAGGGCCAGCATTGGCCGCATTGACACTGTCAGAAGACGAACGCGACCAGCTGGAGCGATGGGTACCTCGACGAAAATCCGCCCAGGACCTCGCGCTGCGCTCCAGAATCGTGCTGGAATGCGCGACCGGGGCATCTAACTCGGAGGTCTCCCGCCGATTGGGGATCTCGTTACCCACCGTGGGCAAGTGGCGCTCCCGATTTATCGACAAGCGCCTCGATGGGCTGGTCGATGAGCCCCGGCCCGGGCGACCGGCAACGATCGGTGTGGACCAGGTCGAGCAGGTCATCGTCGACACCCTGGAATCCACACCGGTGAATGCGACCCACTGGTCGCGGGCGAGCATGGCGGAGAAATCCGGGCTCTCGAAATCCACGGTCGGCCGGATCTGGAAGGCATTCGGTCTCAAACCCCACCTGGAGGAAGGGTTCAAGCTCTCCACTGATCCACTGTTCACCGAGAAGGTATACGACATCGTCGGGTTATATCTGAATCCGCCGGAGTCGGCAGTGGTGTTGTCGGTGGATGAGAAAAGCCAGGTCCAAGCCTTGCAACGGTCCCAGCCGGCGTTCCCGATACTGCCCGGGACCCCCGAGCGCCGCGCGCACGATTATGTTCGGCACGGCACCACGAGCTTGTTTGCGGCTCTCAACGTTGCTGATGGGACGGTGATTTCCTCGATCCATCGCCGGCACCGCTCTGTGGAGTTTAAGAAGTTTCTGGTCAAGATCGACAAGACTGTTCCCGAGGGCCTGGATGTCCATGTCATCTGTGACAACTACGCCACGCACAAGCATCCCTCTATCCAGACCTGGTTGGGGAAACATCCCCGGTTCCACATGCACTTCACACCGACGTACTCATCCTGGATAAACCAGGTCGAGCGGTTGTTCGCTGAAGTGACCCGGGAGCTTCTTCAGCGCTCGGATCACCGGAGTGTCCAGGCCCTGGAGAAAGACCTCCGTAACTGGGTGAAAGCGTGGAACGAGGACCCCAAGCCGTTCATCTGGACTAAAACGGCCGAAGAGATCCTCGCCTCCCTGGCCCGATACTTGAAACGAATTAAAGGCGCAGGACACTAGAAGGATAGATTCTTGGGCGAAAATGCTCTTTTATGACTAGGTCTACGGCGCAACGATAACTCATTTCCTGAAAGCAATAAAACACGTCCCCCGGGATATAACCGGGGGCCGCGTCAGTGCTTCTGAGGCACAGGCCGCTAAGAAACCGTGTGCACAATCATCACGTCGCAGTCGGACTGACGGGCGACGTCGGCCGGGACGGAGCCCAGCAGGCGGCCGGTCAGGGAGTTGATGCCACGGTTGCCCACGACCAGGAGGTCGGCGTTGGACTCGTTGACGATGGCCATCAGGGCCTCGACCGGGGTACCCGGGCGGACGGCCTGCTCGACCTTGGTGGCGCCGGCCTTACGGGCGGCCTCTTCACCTGCGGCGAGGTTCTTGGCGGCGGTGTCATCGCCGAGGATGGTGACGGAATCCTGGCGAAGGGTCTTGGACGCCTCATCCTTGTTCTCATAGTAGGCGCAGCCAATGATGAGGGTGGCGTCGAAGGCGGCGGCGATCTTGGCAGCACGCTCAACGGCCAGCAGGGAAGACTTGGAGCCGTCCGTGCCGACGACGATCTTCTGGTAGTCGCTCATGGGATCTGTCAGGACCTTTCCTCAGGAATGATGGTTGTGTCCTAGCTTAACAACGTTTAGCGGCTAAGACTCATGCTCCGCGGTATTAACGATCAACACGTTCACCGGAGAATTCCGGACCACTTCGGTGGGAATGTTTCCGAAAATCCTTCCTGTCAGGGTATTTACGCCCTTGTTCCCCACAACCAGCAGGTCAATGCCCCTCTCCTGGACTTCCTTGGTCATGGCTTCTGCGGGGGTACCCGCGATCTTCCACAGTTCGATCTGGGACACACCCTCCTCTTCCGCCACAGCTTTCGCCTTGAGGAGCTGCTGCTCGGCGGCCTCCTCTTCACTGACGGCGACGGAGGCGAGATCCGGGTGGGAAGAGTTCAGCAGTGGTCCGGAGGCCGCATGCCATGCGGACATGATCACCAGCTTCGCTTCATAGAGACGTGCCAGGCTGGCCGCGGCGCGGACCGCCGCCAGAGATGTCTCGGAACCATCGGTTCCGACTGCAATCTTCGAATAATTGATCATGGTGATATTTTACATTCCCGCGTCCTTTACGCCGCGCAGCTCCTTCTTCAGCTCGGCGATCTCATCGCGAAGTCGGCCTGCCAGCTCGAACTTGAGCTCCCGGGCGGCGGCTCCCATCTGGGCCGTGAGGTCGTCGATAAGCTTCTGCAACTGCTCGGCGGGCATGTGGGAGGTGTCGGGCCGCTTGACCACGGCCGTCTCTCCCCCGCCCCGTTCCTCCCCGCCGGACTCGTAGACCTGGTCGAGGATGTCCGCGATCTTCTTGCGCAGCGGCTGCGGGTCGATGCCGCGTTCCTTGTTGTAGGCGACCTGCTTCTCCCGCCTACGGTCGGTCTCCTCGATGGCGTGCGCCATGGAATCGGTGATGCGATCGGCGTACATGATGACCTCGCCGGAGACGTTTCGCGCGGCACGCCCGATGGTCTGGATCAGTGAGGTGGCGGAACGCAGGAAGCCCTCCTTGTCGGCGTCGAGAATGGCGACGAGGGAAACCTCGGGGAGATCGAGGCCCTCACGCAGGAGGTTGATGCCCACCAGGACGTCGTAATCACCCAGGCGCAGCTGGCGCAGCAGCTCCACGCGCTGCAGGGTGTCGATGTCCGAGTGCAGGTAGCGGACCCGGATGCCGTTCTCCAGGAGGTAGTCGGTGAGGTCCTCCGCCATCTTCTTGGTCAGGGTGGTCACCAGGACGCGCTCATTCTTCTCGGTGCGCCCGCGGATCTCGTGGATGAGGTCGTCGATCTGGCCCTGGGTGGGCTTGACGGTCACCTTCGGGTCCACCAGGCCGGTGGGGCGGATGACCTGCTCGACGAACTCTCCCCCGGCGGCCGCCATCTCGTACTTGCCCGGCGTCGCCGAGAGGTAGACCGTCTGGCCGACGCGGTCCTCGAACTCCTCCCACGTCAGCGGGCGGTTATCCATCGCGGAAGGCAGGCGGAAGCCGAACTCCACCAGGTTGCGCTTACGCGACATGTCGCCCTCGAACATGCCGCCGATCTGGGGCACGGTGACGTGCGACTCGTCGATGATGGTGAGGAAGTCCTCCGGGAAGTAGTCGATGAGCGTGGCCGGGGAGGTGCCTGCGCCGCGGCCGTCGATGTGCCGGGAGTAGTTCTCGATGCCCGAGCAGAAACCGACCTGCTCGATCATCTCCAGGTCGTACTCGGTACGCATGCGCAGGCGCTGGGCCTCCAGCAGCTTGCCGCGGTTCTCCAGATCCGCGAGCCGCTCGGCCAGCTCGGCCTTGATCGCCGCGACCGCCTTCTCCATCCGCTCCGGACCGGCGACGTAGTGGGTGGCCGGGAAGATGCGGATCTCCTCGACCTGGCGGACCGCGTCGCCGGTGAGCGGGTGAATGTAGTAGAGCGCGTCGACCTCGTCGCCGAAGAACTCCACCCGCACCGCCAGCTCCTCATAGGCCGGGATGATGTCCACGGTGTCGCCCTTCGCCCGGAAGGTGCCGCGCTGGAAGGCGATGTCGTTGCGCTCGTACTGGATGTCCACCAGCAGGCGCAGGAAACGGTCACGCTCGACCTCGTCACCGACCTTGAGCACCACCGAGCGGTCCAGGTAAGACTGCGGCGTGCCCAGGCCGTAGATGCAGGAGACGGAGGAGACCACGACGACGTCGCGACGCGAGAGCAGCGAGGACGTCGCCGAGTGACGCAGACGCTCCACGTCCTCGTTGATCGACGAGTCCTTCTCGATGTACGTGTCCGTCTGGGCGATGTACGCCTCCGGCTGGTAGTAGTCGTAGTAGCTGACGAAGTACTCCACCGCGTTGTTGGGCAGGAGGCTCCGCAACTCGTTGGCCAGCTGCGCCGCCAGCGTCTTGTTCGGCGCCATCACCAGGGTCGGGCGCTGCTGCTTCTCGATCAACCACGCCGCCGTCGCCGACTTACCCGTACCCGTGGCACCCAGCAGGACGATGTCACGTTCCCCACGGTTGAGCCGCTCGTCGAGCTCCTTGATCGCCGCCGGCTGATCACCGGCCGGCTCAAACTCGGAGATGACCTCGAACTTGGCGTCCGAGCGCTCGATCTCGCCCACCGGGCGGTGCTCGGAGTGGGACAGCACAGGGTGTTCAGCAGCGAAAGCCATGAGCTACAGGGTACGCCGGTTGGGGGTGGGGGTCGACGGGCGTGGTTGAGGTGGACTCCACAGAGTCGAGGATCGCCAATTCTCGGGAGCGCCGGTGTGCGACAGTGGCACGAGCGTGACATCCGGGTAAGTCGCCATCATTTCGGGAAGCCACTGATCCTGGCCAAGGCCGAGAGAGCGTTGCAGGTACTGAATGGTGGTGAGTTGCCCGAAGAGGCGATTCGTTCGCCCAGAAGCGATGCCGAGGTCGCCGGGTTCTTTCGGGAGCTTCGGCTTGAGGTCATAAACGCGGTTGAACATACGGCCGTGGTGAGCAGCGTAATTGCGGACGATGTTGAGTGCTTTGAGCCATGATTCCAACTGTGGAGCGCTCAGCTGGCATTGTTCGGCCACGTTGTTGCGGACCTTGTCGGGCGACATGCCGTACAACCAGGTGAGCGCGCCCCAGTCGAGTATTTCCACCGCAGCCCACACCGGGAGCCTTCCCCCGTACTCCAGCTTGTGGTGCTTGACAAAGTCCTCGTGAGACTGATTGAGTTCGCGCTGATACCTTTGGATCCATTTCGAGTACTGAGGCGACTCATCTGTCGAGGCGGGTTTTCGAGCACGACTGCCGAGGAGATCCGGTCGCAGATGCGCGTACCGGTCGATCGCTCCGAGTTCATGTCCGAGTAACGCTCGGACTGCCAATTCGATTGGCGCGAGCGTTTCCAACGCAGTGGTACGCAGTCTGGCATCGAAGTTGTAGAGGTCAATCACATCGTCGAATGTCGTCCCCGGATAGAAGTCGTCCTGACGACGCTTGCCGCCATTTTTGTCCAGGATCCGGAACGGGTACCAGTAACCGCTGAGTCGGTAGTAGTTGATCCGACGGAGCAGCCGGACAGCGTGTTCCCGATCTCCCACAATCATCCCGCGGTTGGCGAGCAGCTCAATCTGTTGCTCGTAGGTCCTGAAAATCTTGCCCCCTGGCTGATGTCCTGGCGACACAAGTGGTTGACCTTCCACGCATACCCCTGCAGAAAGATGAAGACCGGCCCTGGGCTCGCACAAAGCGAGCGGTACCGGTCATGATGGCTCTATAGTATCCCAGCCCATGACCGGAATCCACACCGCCGGAACCGGGCTCCCTCCCCTACCCCTCCCACGGAATCAGATCCTGCGGGTACCGGGACGTGTCGAGCTGCAAGGTCGGCACCCCGAGGGTCTCGGCGATCCCCTCGCCGAGGAGGTAGGCCCGGTTCGCATCGTGGATCTTCACCACATCGCTGCGGGTGTCGATGATGATGTCACCGATACGGGTCACGGAGGCGTCGGGAAGCATCTCGAAGGTCGACTCCTGCGACGGGAAGGTGCCGACATCGGTCCGGACCTCCCCGGGGTCCTGGAAGTTCAACAAGGCGATGTTGGCCATGCTCCCTGCGTCCGCCTCCCGGTCCCCGGTCTTCAGCGGCCAGGGCAGCGCCGTTTCGGAGTAGCAGACCAACTGCATGCCGTTGAAGGTGGCGAAGTCACAGGCGATCTTCTTCTCCCCCATCATCAGGGAGTACTGGCGTCCCATCGGAAATTCCTGGTCCCAGGGACGATAGTTCGCGTTACCGAAGAGCCGTGGGGGATCTTCCGTCGGCGGGCCAACCCGGGTGAGATCCAGGCGCACATTGTCGCGCTGCTCCGCGGGGAGCCGTTCCTCGCCCAGAAGTCGGCCGTCATCGAGGCGGTAGTCCACCGGGTGCTCCTCGGTGACGCTCTCGGCGGTGCGGCGGTAGGTGACGGTGATGGAGCGGTCGTCGATACGCTCCACGGAGGCGGCTTCCTTGAACTGGCGGGGTGCGGGATCGGTGAAGAGGTCCTCGCCGGTGAAGAAGACGAGCGCGTGGACGAGTCCGTTGCCGTTGCCGTCGTCCTGGCCGGCGTTACCGTTCGTCCCCGACAACATCACCCAGCTCAGATCGCTGCAGGGGTTGAACTGGTTGTCCGCGACCGTGAAGTAGTAGGACGTCCCAGGCTGGTCGGTGGGAATGATCTGGGAGCCGAGCCACGCGCCGAAGGCCGTCTCCATCAGGTCCAGGTTCTGGTTCTCGCACTGGACTGGCGGCCGGGTGGTGGGAGGCAGCGTGGCCGACGGGACCCTGCCGACTGTGACCTCGGTGGGGGCGTCGGTTTCGTTGGAGGCGCAGCCAGTGAGAGCCAGTGCCATTGCGAAGCCCGCCAAAAAGATTCTGTGCAGTCTCATCGGGAGCTCCCTGGACTGGAGGTGAAGTGCAACTTACTTCACCTATCGCGGCCCTGTCGGGATGTATAAGCACAGGAGCACGCACGTTGCCCAGATGTGACCACACTGTGGTCAGTCGGTGATGGAGTGGCAGCACCCCTGGCTGGATGCACTAGCGAGGGACCCGCCGAAAAGACGACCACGTCAGCAAGCACAACCACACCATCCAGCAACTACATCGGCATCCCAGGCAGTCGTTTCGCAGGCGAGATTGCGAACGTCACCGAGACCGGGCCTGCAGTTCACTGGGCCGGACGGCACCTACTGCGAGATGTACAGCGAGAGCGATCCGACCGCCATGTTCACCCACAACGTCAACCGGATCTTCGTCGCTGGCGAGCGGACCCGAGTCCTTGAGCCCGGCTTCTGGCTGGTCGAAGGGCCCGTCAGCTGCGCGGTCCCGGAGGCAGACGTGCGGGTGATGTGTGCCATCGGCTTCTACAGCTTCACGGTCAGCCGCGAAGGCGTGGAGCTGAACTAATCGGTCTTGACCAGCTCACTCTCCAGGTGCTGCTGCATGGGCTGGCCGACAGCACCCATGTGGAAACGGTGCTTCACGGAGGTGCGGTCAGCGTTGAAGGTGTAGCTGCGGCTCGTCGCGTCGACCTGCTTGGCTGTCGGAGAGTTGGCCACCGTGGAGGGGTCGAACTCGAAGATCAGGGTGTCGCCCTCCTCGCGCGCCTGGCCCGCCAGCAGCTCGGTCTGGCCCATCGGCTGGGCGATGACGAATTCCAGACGCCCCTCCCCGACCGGACGGAAGAATCCGGCCTCGGTGTGCATCGGGCCGCCTGCGCCCATGGTCTTCTGCTCGTAGCGGAAGAAGGGCTTTCCGGGGGTGGCGGCGAAGGTCAGGGTCTCGGAGTAGGAGAAGTCGTCGATCGTGGGATAGTAGCCACGCCCCTCCCCTTTCCAGGTGCCGAGGAGGAACGCGTAGGGCTGCAGGTTCGGGTGAAGTTCCATACCTGAAGATCGTAGGCGAGAATTCCTAGCCCAGGCTGACGTGCGCCTTCGCCTTCCATTCATAGAGCTGGTCCGTGCCCTGCTCGGCCCAGTGGCCGGCGAGCTCGGAGACGGTGCCGTCGGAAAGCACGGCGCCGAGGCTCTGGCGCAGCCGCTCCCTCATCTCCGGGGTCTGCAACGGCATGACCTGCTCGGGTGTGATGCCCTCGGGCAGGTCTCCGGCGGCCAGGTGCGCAAGGGCGACGATCAGCGCGCCCTGATCGGCCTCGATGTAGCGGGTGCCGGAGTCCGGCAGCAGCTCCTCGAGGTAGAGGTCGCCGGCGCGGACGTCGTTGAGCAGCTCGGCTGCCTCATGGTTGTCGAAGGGCCCGGTGTTCCAGATTTCCATGACCGACACCTTACTCCGGCCCGCCGGTGTGACCCACGCGATAGGATCACACCATGCACAACCGACTCATCCGCCCCATGCTGGTTGCTGTGGCCGCCGTGTCGCTCTTCCCGCTGGCGCCCGCTCACGCCCAGACCTCTGCGCTTCTGCCCGGTTCCTCGCAATCTCTGCCGATCCCCGGCCTGGAGAAGGTCATCCTCGTGGGCATCCCGGGTTACGGCCCCTACGTCATCTCGCAGGAGGTCCAGGGGGCCGGGCTCAACCCGGGGGCGGCAACCCAGGAGGACCTGCTCAGCGCGGCGGTCTTCTCCGCCGACTTCGAGAACAACACCGCGGCCCGCGACGCCGCGCTGCGCGCCCTCAGTCCGGGACGTCAGGCGCAGGTCAGCGCCGCGCTGAACGCGCTGCACTCCCCCGTCCGCCAGCCCTCCGCTGTCCCCGCCGACGCCCCCATCGTGGTGCTGGGCAACGGGCTGAACACCGACGGCACCGTCCACCCGAACCTGCGTAACCGCCTCGTCGCCGCGAAGGTGCTTGCCGACGCCCGCCCCAACGCCCCCGTCGTCGTCTCCGGCGGCGCCACCCCGGACGGCTTCGTCGAGGCCGAGGTCATGCGCGACTGGTTGGTGGGTCAAGGCCTGCCCGCGGGGCGGATCATCGTGGAGGGCCGCGCCAACTCCACCGTCACCAACGCCCGCTACAGCCGGGAGCTTCTCCCCCGGGCCGGCGCCGTCGTGGTGGTCACCTCCCAGAACCACGTCCACCGCGCGGTGGTCGACTTCACCCTCGCCTTCGGCACGGAGGTCGCCGGCGTGGGCGCCCCGAATGATCCGCCGACGGAGATGCCCAGCCTTATCTGGACCTACCGCGACGTGATCAACTGGTTCCTCTCCTGAGTTAGGAACTTTGTTCGATTGAGGGGTTGACCGTGCCTTAGGGCGGCGGTACTGTCGAACACATGAACGAGGGGGCGTCATGGCGGTGAAACAACGGGCAGATCAAGCGGTCGACCAGATCCAGTCGAGCATTGCCGTGCTGTCCGAGATCATGGCCGACCCCTCCGGGGTGCCCTTTGATGACGTCGCCGCCGGATTCGAACGCCTGGAGAAGGTCCTGGCCACCAAGGCGCACCTCGACGCCGCTTTCGCCTGGCTGGCCGATCGCCATGACGCCGGCCGGCTGGTGGGTTCCGCGAATGTCGTGGAGTACCTGACCAGGACGCTCGGGGTGTCCCGGCGGGAGGCGCTCGCTCGCCTGCGGACGGGCACGAACCTGTTCAGCCCGCCACCGCCGCCACCGCCGCCACCGCCGCCTCCGGAGGACCCGGAGCCGGAAGAACAACGCCGCGCGAGAGAGGAGGCGGAAGCCGAGCGCGCTGCGCGCGACCGGGCGGAGCAGGAGGAATCCCGCCGCAAAGCCGCCGAAGCCTCCGCCGAAATCCTGCGTATCATCGACCAGGAGCTGAAGGAACTGTCCGATGTCGCCGATCCCGGCCGGGCGACCCTCCACCACCTGGCATTGACGGAATCGAAACACCGCACACCCGAGGACCTGCGGGACTGGTTGCGCCGCCAGGTCAGCCGCGCCAATCAGAAGGGTGCCCCGGATCTGCTCGCCGGGTACCGGCGCCGCGGCCTCTTCATCGGTGAGCCCGACGCCGACGGCAGCTGCACCATCCGCGGCAGGCTTCCGGCGGCCGACGCGGCGATGCTCAAGTCGGCCATCACGCCCGGGCAGCGCCCCGGAGCCAACCTCGACGACGGGGTCGAGGACACCCGCACCCGGGCACAGCGCCGCGCCGATCAGCTCTCGGCCATCCTGAAGAAGCATCTGGCCACCCTGCAGACCACCACCCGCCACGGGGTGGGGTCCATCCTGCTGTCCGTCACCGCCGAGGACATCGCGGACCTGTCCGCCTCCTCCGAGTTCTCCACCAACACCGGGGACCGGCTCAACCTCGTCGACCTGCTGCGTCTAGGGGCGGCACAGTTCGACGTGATGACGCTGCACGACCAGAAAGGGCAACCCCTGGCCCTCGGGCGGGGCAAGAGGCTGGCCAGCTTCTTCCAGAAGATCGCGCTGTACGCGGCGCAGGGGGTGTGCGGCTGCCCCGACTGCACGAGTGCCGCAGTCAACAACGACGCACACCACATCCAGCCCTGGGACAAGGGCGGACCTACCGATCTGAGCAACCTCACCCTCGTGTGCCCACCACATCACGGCGACAACGATGACTCCCGCACCGGGTCCCAGAACAGAGGCTACCTGGACCGGTGCCCCATCACCGGGAGAGTCGGCAGGCGCGCGGGCCCCGGGCAGCCGCTGGAGTTCAACACCACCCAGGCCGCGGAGGAGTCCGCCGGGGCACGCATCCGCCGACGCCAGCAGCCACCGGACGACTCGGAAGAAGCAGCCTGATCGTGCCCTGCCCTACGCCTGGCGGATGCGCTCCACCAGCGCGTCCACCTGCGCAGGCAGGTCCTCGAGCGATCCGTTGTTGTCGATGAGCACGTCCGCTGCGGCCCGCCGCACGTCGTCGGACACCTGCGCCGCGATCCTGCGCCGCACGTCATCCTCCGCCAGCCCTCGTCCCGCAACGAGCCTGCGTACCCTTTCCTCCACGTCCACGTCCACCACCACGACCAGGTCCATCCCGCGATCGAGTCCCTTGTCCACCAGGAGCGGCATGTCGTAGACGACGGCCGGCTCGCCGGCGGCCTCGGCTGCGGTGAAACGTCGGGCGGTCTCCGCCGCGATCCGCGGATGGGTGATGGAGTTGAGCAGGGCGGTGTGCTCGGCGTCGACAAACGCACGGGCGGCAAGCCCCGCCCGGTCGAGCGAGCCGTCCGGCCGCAGGATGTCCTCTCCGAAGGCTTCGGCCAGCTCCGCGAGTGCGGGCTGGCCGGGTTCGACGATGTCGCGGGCGATCTGATCCGCGTCCACCACCGGGATGCCCCGCTCGATGAGCAGGCCTGTCACTGTAGATTTTCCGCTTCCGATACCACCTGTGAGTCCCACCTTGATCATGGGACCCATGGTAGCGCCGCCTAGACCTTTTCGGTCACCTTCGGGGTGATGTCCAGGATCTGGTCACCTAGGGCGACCTCTTCGGGGCAGTCGAGGGGGACGACGTCGGCAAGCTTGCGGTGATTGGTTACCACCACGGGGGTGATGGCGCTGTAGCCGGCGGCCTCGATGGCGGCGCGGTCGAAGCGGACCAGGGGCTGGCCGGCGGTGACGCGCTCACCCTTGGCCACGAGCAGCTCGAAGCCCTTGCCTTCCATCTTCACTGTGTCGATGCCGATGTGCACCAGCAGCTGCACCCCGCTGTCCAGCTTCAGGCCGATGGCGTGGCCCGTCGGGAAGGCCACCATCACCGAGCCGTCCGCCGGGGCGAAAACGGTGTCGCCGGTGGGGTCGATGGCCACGCCCTTGCCCACCGCCCCGGCGGCGAAGGCCTCGTCGGGCACCTCCGCCAGCGGGATGACACGGCCGGCCAGCGGAGTGGAGATCTGGATGGTGTCGGCGGCGGGGATGTAGGCGGCGTCGATACGCTCGTCCTCGGCCTCATTGGCTTCCTCCCGCTCGGCAGCGATCCGGGCCAGGGCCTCGGCCTTCTCATCCTTGCCGCGGTAGTCGAGGAAGACCACCAGCAGCAGGGAGGTGAAGAACGCGGCGGCCAGGCCGAGGGCGTAACCCGGGATCGGGTCCATCGCCGGGATGGTCAGCAGCGAGGTGAACACGAAGGCATAGGCCTTGACGTCGAAGATGCCCATGACCACACCGCCGATGAAACAACCCGGCAGCAGACGGGCGTAGGTCTTCTTGAAGCGCAGCAGCACACCGTAGAGGGAGGGTTCGGAGATACCGCCCAGCAGGCCGGCGAGCATGCCGCCGAGGGAGACCTGACGCATCGGTACGTTCTTCTCCCGGATGGAGATGACCATTACGCCCGTGACCACTCCGAAGCAGGCGAAGTTCCACGCGCCCATGGGGCCCTGGATGAAGTCATAACCCAGGGTGGCGATGTTCTGGATCATGATGGCGTTCAACGGCCAGTGCAGACCCAGCGGCACGAGGAACGGGTAGAGCATGGGGATGATGATCGCCAGGATGAACGGCGAGAACCCGTTGACCGCCTCGAGCATGCTGGCGATTCCGTTACCGACGCCGATGCCGAACGGGCCGAGCAGGAACGCCGTCGCCGGGATCATGATGAGCAGCGAGAAGAACGGCACGAACACCATCTGCACCGCCGCGGGGATGATCTTCTTCAGCAGCTTCTCCACCCAGAACAGCCCGACGGCTGCGATCAGCGGCGGGAAGACCTGCCCGGAGTAGTCGTTGAGGACCATCGGCAGACCGAACACGGTGACGGAGTCGCCGGCCGCGCCCAGCGCGAGGAACTCAGGCGTGAGCAGTGCCGCCGGGATGGCCGCACCGACCCATTCGTTCGCACCCAGCTTCCGGGCGGCGGTGGCGCCGACCATGATGGGCAGGAAGTAGAACACCGAGCGCCACATCGCGTGCATGAACACGTAGGTGTCCGGCTGTTCATCCATCGGGGCGCGGAACTCCTGCCACCCGAAGGTGTCCGCCAGCACGAGCAGGGTGATGATCAGGGAGGCGCCGAGCAGCGCCCACAGAATCGGGCGGAAGGTGTCGGAGAGGAACTCGAAGGCGAAGTCCACGTAGGAGTACTTGCCGCGGACCCCCTCGTACTCCTTCTTGGACGAGGCGGATTTCTCATCTCCCTCGCCCATGCCGGGCTCCTTGACCAGGGCGTTGTAGTAGTCCGCCACGCCGCCGCCCATGACCACCTGCAGGCCTGTGTCTCCCTGCTTGACCACACCGAGCACGGCTGGATCCGATTCCAGCTTGTCGATGTCGACCTTGCTCGAGTCATTGAGCTGGAAACGCAGGCGGGTGGCGCAGTAGGTGAGGTTGGAGACGTTCTCCGGCCCGCCGATCTCGCGGAGGATGTGTTGGGAGGTCGTCGTTGTCTTCGAGGCCATCTGTGCAGACCTTTCGTGGGGGTCCGGCGTGGCGGCAACGTTGTCGGGTCCGGCACACCGCGGAACTGTGTCGTACGGGCCCGAAAGATCCGGACCCGGTTATAACCGGCGGCCACGAATCCAGTCTCCTCGTGCATGGAAGTGGGCGAGACCTCGCTCAGGGCACCGACGCCGAACAAGCTCGGCTGCCCTCGACTTTAGGCGGAAACCCGCACATATGGAAGAGATTTCCCCCGGATTATTTCTGTTTATGTTGGTTGACTGCGCGAACGGAAGATGACATAACCACCCGGGACAACGCCGGGCTACCCGGGGAACAGAAAAACCGCGGTGTGAGGATAATCCTCACACCGCGGTCTTCAGGTCAGCAGTTAGTTGCCGGCCAGCTTCTCGCGCAGAGCAGCGAGCTGCTCGTCGGAAGCCAGGGAACCACCGGTGCTCTCCGGAGCGTCCTCGGATGCCGGAGCAGCATCCTCAGACTCGGAGGAGTAGTTGGTGGCAGCCTGCTCGGCAGCCTCTGCCGCAGCGACACGGTGACGCTCGATCTGAGCGGTGTGCAGCTGGTGGCGACGATCGGCCTCAGCGTAGCGACCTTCCCAGGCCTCGCGCTGCTCGTCGAAGCCTTCGAGCCACTCGTTGGTCTCCGAATCGAAGCCCTCAGGGAAGATGTAGTTGCCCTGCTCGTCGTAGGAGTCGGCCATGCCGTACTTGGACGGGTCGAACTCCTCGGTGTAATCCTCGTCAGCCTGCTTGAGGGACAGGGAGATACGACGACGCTCGAGGTCGATGTCGATGACCTTGACCATTGCCTCCTGGCCGACGGTGACAACCTGGTCCGGAACCTCGACGTGGCGCTGAGCCAGCTCGGAGATGTGGACCAGGCCCTCGATCCCCTCTTCGACGCGGACGAAGGAGCCGAACGGAACGAGCTTGGTGACCTTGCCCGGGACGATCTGGCCCACAGCGTGGGTGCGGGCGAACACGCGCCACGGATCCTCCTGGGTCGCCTTCAGCGACAGGGAGACACGCTCGCGGTCGAGATCGACGTCGAGAACCTCAACGGTGACCTCGTCGCCGACGGTGACGACCTCAGACGGGTGATCGATGTGCTTCCAGGACAGCTCGGAGACGTGAACCAGTCCGTCGACACCGCCGAGATCGACGAATGCGCCGAAGTTGACGATGGAGGAGACGACGCCCTTGCGGACCTGGCCCTTCTGCAGCTGGTGCAGGAACTCGGAGCGGACCTCGGACTGGGTCTGCTCGAGCCATGCCCGGCGGGACAGGACCACGTTGTTGCGGTGCTTGTCCAGCTCGATGATCTTCGCCTCGAGCTCCTGGCCGATGTACGGGTCCAGGTCGCGGACGCGACGCATCTCGACGAGGGAGGCCGGCAGGAAGCCGCGCAGACCGATGTCCAGGATCAGGCCGCCCTTGACGACCTCGATGACGGTACCGGTGACCGGCTCGTCCTTCGCCTGCAGCTCCTCGATCGCACCCCATGCGCGCTCGTACTGTGCACGCTTCTTGGAGAGGATCAGGCGACCCTCCTTGTCCTCCTTGGTGAGGACCAGTGCGTCGATCTGATCGCCGACCTGGACGACCTCGTCCGGGTTGACATCGTGCTTGATCGACAGCTCGCGGGACGGGATGACGCCCTCGGTCTTGTAGCCGATGTCGAGCAGGACCTCGTCACGATCGACCTTGACGACGGTGCCCTCAACGATGTCGCCATCGTTGAAGTACTTGATGGTCGCGTCGACTGCTGCGAGGAAGTCCTCAGCGGTGCCGATGTCGTTGATGGCAACCTGAGGGGTAGTGGTGTTGGACATGTGTTGAGTTGCTCCGAGTTGGATAGGAGATAGTAAGTGGACAGGAACGTGTCTCTCGGTGCCCGTCGGCCTTCCGACGGGGTCGATCTCACCCTGCAACTGCCCAGACCCTCCTATTACAGCCCGCAGCACCGCAAAGCACAGACACGCGCCTAAAACCCTACCGCCTCACACGCACAGGGGCAAACACCACGGAGAAGGAATCTATGCCATTGACCTCATCGACCTCACCCGACTCAGCTTCCTCGGCAAACCGATCCTGGTGGGACCACGACGCCGCCGACTACCACGCACGTCATCGCAGCTATCTGGACGGATTCCACTGGTGCCCGGAGATGATCACCGAGGCTGACGCGCGGCTGCTGGGCGACGTCCGCGATCTGGCCGTCCTCGAGATCGGCTGCGGCTCCGCACCGTGCTCCTCCTGGCTGGCCCGCGACGGCGCCGGCTTCATCACCGCCTTCGACCTCTCCCTCGGCATGCTCCGCCACTCCGACGGCGCCGTCCCTCTCGTCCAGGCCGACGCGCAGGCGCTTCCCTACCTGGACCACTCCTTCGACGTCGCCTTCTCCGCCTTCGGGGCCCTGCCCTTCGTACCCGACGTCACGTCCGTGCTTGTCGACGTCGCCCGGGTACTGCGCCCCGGCGGCCGCCTCGTCTTCTCCGTCACCCACCCCATGCGGTGGATCTTCCCCGACGACCCGGAACAGTTCGAGGCCCAGATCAGCTACTTTGAGCGTGAATACGTGGAGACCGACGACAACGGCCTGGTCACCTACGCCGAATTCCACCGCACCATCGGTGACTGGGTCCGCGCGCTGGTCGCCGCCGGCTTCGTCCTGCAGGACATCATCGAACCGGAATGGCCGGACTCGCTCACCGAGACCTGGGGCCAGTGGTCGCCCGATCGGGGCAGGATCTTCCCGGGTACCGCAATCTTCATTGCACAGGCGGCCGACTGAACCATCCACAGATTCCCGGCCCGCGGGGACGGCGGGTGGACGCGGGGGCGCCGGCAGGCGACCATGCGGGTATGAGGAACTGGGGGAAGGAACTCGGCTTCGTCGACGTCCGCGGACTGAGTGACCGGGCGGGCCACACGCTGCTCACCGCGGAGATCGCCGTGACCGATGAGCTGTGGACCCCGCTCGCACCGTGGGAGAAATCCGCGGCGCGGGCGTTCGCGGTCGGGCTGACCATGGACACCGCGGTGGTGTGCGGGAAATCCGCCGCCCGGTTGATCGGGATCGAGTTGCCCGGCTGGGAGGACACCGTGGAGGTCACTTACCCGGGAAAGCGGAAACCGGGCGGACAACGCTACTGGCCGGAGGGCGTCCGCTTCCGCTACCGGAATCTGGGGGAGGACGAGGTGGTGGAGCGCGAGGGGATCCGCCTGACAGCTATCTACCGCACCCTGCGCGACATCGCCGTCCTGCACGGCCTGGCCGACGGAGTGGTCGCCCTCGACTCCGCCCGCCGACGGTGGCCCGAGGTGAGCATGCAGACCTGGCGCTCCGGCCTCCTCCGGGGACCGCGTTTCAAGGGCGTGGGCACCGTGCGGAGGGTGCTCGACCTCTCCGTGCCCGACTCCGACAGCCCGCAGGAGTCACTTGCGCGGATACGGCTGATCATCGCGGATCTGCCCGGGGTGGAGGAAATAAGGACACAGGTCCGTTTCGAGGCCGATGGGCGGAGCTACCCCGTCGATCTGCTCATCAATGAATGGCTGGTGCTGGAGTTCGACGGCGACATCAAGTACGAGGAGGGTGCCTTCGGCCGGACGACCCGGGAGACGGTGCTGAAGGAACGTGAACGGGAGGTCCTCCTTCTCAACCTCGGCCTGCAGGTGCGCCGGGTCCGGGCGAGGGACCTGGAGCTTGACGCGGACGGGTGGTGCCCGATGTTCGGCATCGTCCTCGACGCGCTGCGCGGTCGGGAGGAGCTGGGCAGGAAGATCCGGGACTGAAAGACGCGATCTCAACGACGCAAGGGGCTCACCAAACTACGCAGGGGCGGGGCAAAGGGCGCGGCCGCGTAGTCGAGATCGCGCCCTTTGCCACGGGGCTTTCCACACCCCTAGTGCGCAGCCTCGTCCCAGTTCGCCCCGGAACCGGCGGACACCTCCAGCGGCACCCGCAGGGTGATGGCCGAGCCCATCTCGCGCTCAAGGATCTCCTGGACCTGCTCCAGCTCACCCGGGGCGATCTCGACGACGAGCTCATCGTGGACCTGCAGCAGCACCCGGGACTTCACGCCCGCGGCCCGGAACTCACGGTCGACGCGGATCATGGCCACCTTGATGATGTCCGCCGCCGTGCCCTGGATCGGAGCGTTCAGGGCCGCACGTTCGGCGTTGTCACGGGCGACACGGTTGTCTGAGTTGAGTTCGGGCAGGTAGCGGCGGCGGCCGAAGAGGGTGGAGGTGTAGCCGTCCTTGCGTGCCTGCTCCACGACCTCGGCCAGGTAGCGCTTGACGCCGCCGAAGCGCTCGAAGTAGTTGTCCATGATGGTCTTGGCCTCGCCGGCGGGGATGTTCAGCTGCTGGGACAGGCCGAAGGCGGAGAGTCCGTAGACCAGGCCGTAGGACATGGCCTTGACGCGACGGCGCAGCTCGGGGGTGACCTTGTCGATGGGCACCTCGAAGACCTTGGAGCCGACGTAGTTGTGCAGGTCCTCGCCCTCCTTGTACGCCTCGGTGAGCCCGGGATCCTGGGAGAGGTGCGCCATGACGCGCATCTCGATCTGCGAGTAGTCGGCGGTGAGCAGGGTTTCGTAGCCTGCGCCCACCACGAAGGCGGAGCGGATCTTCCGGCCGGCGGGGGTGCGCACGGGGATGTTCTGCAGGTTGGGTTCGGTGGAGGACAAACGCCCGGTGGAGGCGACGGTCTGGTTGAAGGTGGTGTGGATGCGCCCGTCGGACTGGACGGTCTTGATCAGGCCCTCCAGCGTGGATTTCATCTTCTGGTACTCGCGGTGTGCCAGCAGGTGGTCGAGGAACGGGTGCGGGTGCTTGACCGCCAGCAGTTCGATCTCCTTGGCCGCGGTGGACCAGCCGGTCTTGGTTTTCTTGGTCTTGGGCATGCCGAAGGTCTCGAAGAGCACGACCTGCAGCTGTTTGGGGCTCGACAGGTTGAGCGTGTCATCCCCCGCCAGCTCGCGGGCGGCGACCTCCTCCTGGGCGACCTGTTCGACGAAGTTGGCCAGCTGCTCCTCGAGCGTTTCGACGTCCACCGCAATGCCCGTCGCCTCCATCCGCGCGAGGATCCCGGCCAGTGGGATCTCCAGGTCGTGGTAGAGCTCGAAGGAGTCGATCTCCTGGAGCTGCCTGGTCAGCTCTTCGGTGAGTTCGAGGATGGCGGCCGCCGAGTCGATCAGCGTGGAGTCCCCGAGCAGGGAGAGCTGGCCTTCCGGTTCGGCGAGCTGGCGCTGCAGGTGCCGCTGGTAGACGTCCTTGAGCTCGTAGGTGCGTTGCCCCGGCCGCAGCAGGTAGGCGGCGATGGCGGTGTCGTGGACCACACCGTTGAGCTCCATCCCGCGTCCGGCGAACATGTGGAACGCGGCCTTCGACTCGTGCAGGTACTTCGGGTCCTCCGAGGCCAGCCACCCCGCCAGCGCCTTCTCGTCCGCGGGGTCCAGGTCGGCGAGCTCAGCACTCACCGCACGCCGTTGCTTGTCGACGACCGCGATCGCCGTCGCGTCCCCCTGGTTCGGCGCCGGCGTACCCGTGACGAAGAGGGCAAGCCCCTGGCCTTGACGGGCTGCGAGCCAGGCGGCGAGCGGGGTGTGGTCGACGACGACGTCGGCAAGCTGCACGGTGGTCTCGACGGCACCCTCGGTGGGCACGGCGGCGAGGACGCGTTCGCGGAGGTTGGCGCCGAACTGGAGATCGTCGAAACGCTTGGCTACTGCCCCCACGTCCGCCGGCCTGAGCGTGAGCTGGTCCGGCCCCACGGGCAGCTCCATGTCCGTGAGCATGTGGGTGAGGCGACGGTTGAGGCGGACCTGGTCGATGCGCTCGCGGAAGTTCTCCCCCGCCTTGCCCTTGATCTCATCCGCATGGTCCAGGAGGTTGTCCAGCGTGCCGTACTGCTGGATCCACTTGGTGGCGGTCTTCTCGCCGACGCCGGGGATGTTAGGGAGGTTGTCGGACGGGTCGCCGCGCAGGGCCGCGAAATCCGGGTACTGCTCCGGGGTCAGTCCGTACTTCTCCTCCACGGCTTCGGGAGTGAAACGGTGCAGGTTGGACACGCCGCGCATCGGGTAGAGCACAGTGGTGTGTTCGTCGACCAGCTGCAGGTAGTCGCGGTCGCCGGTGATGATGAGCGTCTCATACCCCAGCGGCGTCGCAGCGGTGGCCAGGGTGGCGAGGATGTCGTCGGCCTCGTAGTTCTCCTTGCTCAGCGTGGTGATCCCGAGCGTGCCCAGGACCTCCTCCAGGATGTCCACCTGGCCCTTGAACTCCGGCGGCGAGGCCTCCCGCTGCGCCTTGTATTCGGGGAACATCTCCGTACGGAACGTCTTGCGCCCCACGTCGAAGGCGACCGCCACGTGCGCCGGCTTCTCCTCCGCCAGGATGTTCGCCAGCATCGAGAGGAATCCGTACACCGCATTGGTGTGCTGACCACCCGTGGTGGAGAAGTTCTCGGCAGGCAGGGCATAGAAGGCGCGGAAGGCCATCGAATGCCCGTCGATGAGCAGAAGGCGGTTGTTCTCGGTCGTCTCAGTCACAAGAGCCAAGTGTAGCCAGGCCGATTCCCACCGAGGGAGGGCCGTGCACTAAACTGTCCCCTTGCCGCCCCCGTAGCCCAATTGGCAGAGGCAACGGATTCAAAACCCGTTCAGTGTCGGTTCGAGTCCGACCGGGGGCACCATGACGTCAGAGCCGCAGGCCGTAGCCCTGGGCGTAGACGTTGCCGTCGCGGTCGCGGTAGGGGTAGTCGTCGCCGCAGTACTTGCCGGGCACGTCACGCGGTGACTGCCCGATCTTCTCCACGGAGGCGGGCAGGCTCATCGGCAGGCGGCCGGCGGGGCCACCGTCCTCCCCTGCCAGTGAGCGCAGCAGATTGTCGGGGTGGATCTCGAAGGAGCCGACCACGGCTGCGGCCTCCGGTTCTATCTCGCCGAGCAGCCACGGGTTGGTGAAGTTGACCACCAGCAGGGTGGGTACGGTCTTCTCGATCTCCCGCACCCGGTCCACGTCCACCCCGTTGTCGCGGGGGTCCACCGACAGCGCCACGCCCTCACGGTCGTCCTCGAACAGGGCGATCTCGGGCCGTGCCCACACGAGGGCCAGCTCAGCCTCCTCCGGGCTACCCACCAGATGAGCCCCCGCCCATGTCCGTGTGATCGCCTCCTCCAGCTTGACCTGCACGTCCCCGATGCGGGTGCGGCCGGTGACGAAGGCATAGACCTTCACCTCGCGCGCCGGGTTCAGCGGCAGCAGCCCGGAGGAACGCAACAGGGTGACGGACCGGCGTTGTGCCTGCTCGCCCAGGGCGGCGACCTCCTTCGCGCCGATCACCGCCGCGGCGGCATCCACATCGACGTAGGGGTTCTCGAAGAGTCCCAGCTGGAAGATCTCGGTGAGGAGGCGGGTGCAGGCCTGGTTGAGCTCGGCGTCGGAAAGCAGGCCCTGCTCGATGGCCCTGATGAGCTCGGTGGGGTCGGACATGTCGGAGAAGATGTCCGTGCCGGCCTGGATGGCGGCTGCGAAGCGCTCCGGCTTGGTCAGGCCCTCCACGCCCCAGACCATGGCGTCGATGACGCCGGAATCTGAGTTGACGTAGCCGCCGTGGCCCAGACGGCGGCGCAGGAGGTCCTCCAGGAACACCTTGTTGTAGGCGAAGGCGACCTCGGCGAACTGGGTGGTCGGGCCGTGCCAGAACTGCTCGTCGAGCTGCGCCGCCGAGGTGTTCACCGGCTTGGCGTAGTACGGCATGATCGAGCTGGCCCCGGCCACACACGCGGCCTGGAACGGCGGGAGGTGGTAACGCTCCAGGGCCCCCTGGGTCGGGTACTCGTTGGTCTGGCCCCACTCGAAATGCGGGTCGTGGCCGTCCAGGCGCACGCCGCCACCGGGGAAGTGCTTGATGGTGCAGGCCACGGAGGTGTGGGAGAGCTTCCTGCCCTGCATCCCCCGGACGACGGAACCGATGTACGAGGTGACCAGCTCCACGTCCTCACCGAAGGTGCCGTTGAAGCGGGACCAGCGCGGCTCGGAGGCGACGTCGGCCATGTAGCCGTAGAGCTTGTGCAGGCCACCGGCGCGCCACTCCCGGGCGATCTCCGAACCGAAGGTCTCCATGAGAGCCGGGTCATCGAGTGCCGCGAGGCCGAGCTCGTTGGGCCACTCGGAGAACACGCCCGCGGATTCGTTGACGCCGAACTGCGGGACCAGGGCGACGTGGTTGCGCGGGTTGGAGGCGAACACCACCGGGATGCCCAGGCGGGAGTTCTCGGCCATCTCCTGGACGGCGTTGGTCCACGTGGCCAGGTCCCCGGGCCCGAGGTTGTCGCGGCAGATGAGGAAGCGCTGGTGGCGGGCGTTGATGGCGTTGTCCGTCGAGGAGGTCACCAGGACCGGCTCCGGGTAGGGCTGGGAGGTGATGGGGTTGGCGTCGCGCCACACGTCCTCGGGGTTGAGGACCAGGCCTTCCTCCGCGTGCGGCAGGAATGAGGAGTACCCGGGGTGGTGGGAGCCGATGACCATCAGACCCGCCTTCTCCTCCGGGGTCATCCGGTGGACCAGGTCGACGGCCCGCGTCTCGGGGTCCAGGCGCCAGTCCTCGTAGGGGTTGAGTTCTCCGTCGCCGTTGAGGTCACGGAACTGGAGGTCGTCCTGTGTGATCAGGCGGCCGGTTCGGGTGCCCAGGCTCGGCTGGGGCGGCGTGGTGGCAGTCATGTACCCACCGTATCGACGCCCGCGTGGCAACGCCGATGTTGCCGGAAGTTTCCGCGCATCCACGGTTAAAGTGAACGGGTCCCGTTTCCCACCTACCAAGGATCCCACCACATGCGCCGTACTTTCATTGCCCTGGGCACTGCAGCCACCCTCACGCTGGGTGTCGTTCCTGCCGCGCAGGCCGCCCCCTCCTCACAGCTGGACTCGCAGGTCAACGAGCAGGTCAACGAGCTGCCGACCGACATGCGCCTGGGTTCCTCCGGTGCCCGGCTGCTCTCCTCCAACCCTTCGGAGGAGCAGATGAAGGAGGGTGCCGCGCTGCTCGGACGCGACTGGTTGATCGGTTTCGTGGCGGTCGCGGTGCTGGGCACCGTCATCCAGGCGGTCTCAGCGACACTGCGTTAGTGCCGTAAGGTTAGGGGCTGAGATTTTCCGCCCCCCTGACCATGGAAGGCGTGCGCCGAGAAGCCATGACCACCCCTCATCATTATCCCGCCAAGACTCCGCGTACCCCGCTGAATGTCGTGGCAAACCTCATCCGCGGCGCCCTCATCGGCATGGCCGAGCTGGTGCCGGGCATCTCCGGCGGCACCGTCGCGCTGGTCGTGGGCATCTACGAGCGTGCGCTCAACACCGGCAATCAGCTGTTCCGCCGTCAGTTCAAGGCAGTGGACTGGCCTTTCCTCATCGCCGTGGGCCTGGGCATGGTGGCAGCAGTCTTCACCATGTCGACGGTGCTGCACGATTTCGTGGAGAACTCCCCCGAATACGCCCGCGCGCTGTTCCTGGGCATGGTGGCGGTGTCCATCTGGGTGCCGGTGGCGATGATGGACCCGAAGGACGTCAACCGGAAGTGGAAGGTGGTCGTCCCGCTGTTCCTGATCGCGGCGGTGGTGAGCTTCTTCGGCACGGGATTCACGTCGGCGCCGCAGGACAACCCCTCCCTCATCGTCATCTTCCTCGCCGCCGCCATCGCGATATGTGCGCTGGTGCTGCCGGGTGTCTCGGGGTCCTTCTTCCTGCTGGCCGTCGGCCTCTACGGTCCAATCATGGGGGCTCTCTCCGCCCGTGAATGGCCGGTGATCTTCACCTTCATGGCCGGCGCACTGGTCGGTATCGCCCTGTTCATCCGTGTCCTCACCTGGGCGCTGGAGAAGCACCGCACCATCTCGTTGACACTGATGGCGGGCCTCATGCTCGGGTCGCTGCGTTCCCTGTGGCCGTGGCAGTCCGACACCGCCGACCTGCTGTCCCCGGGCGGCAACGTCCTCGCCATAGTCGGCCTCGTCGTCCTCGGTGGCGTGATCGTCGCCGTGTTCATCATCGCCGACCGCGTCGCGACGACCCGCCGCGAGTCCGAGATCATCGAAGAGAAGCTGCCGGTATGATGCGCCGCCGCATGAGTGCGCTGGCGGTGCTGTCGGCGGCGTCGATGAGCATGAGCGCGTGCGTGACCAACGTCGAGGAGGTCCATCCGGAGGGATGGACCCCCGTCACACCGGACGCCGTGCCGGAGATCGCGGCGATGGTGCCGGAGTCCGTGGCCGTCGACGGGGTGCTCTCCGGTGGCACGAACCCGCCTTTCGCCCCCTTCGAGGTGAAGGATTCCGACGGCACCATCGTCGGCCTGGAGATCGACCTCGCCCGCGCCGTCGCCGCCGTGATGGGCCTCGAGTTCGAACCCGTGGAGCAGGACTTCGCCATGATCCTGCCCGCCGTGCAGGCGGGCACCCTGGACGTGGGTACCTCGGGTTTCACGGACAATGAGGAACGACGGAAGAACGTCGATTTCGTCAACTTCCTCTACGCCGGCATCCAGTGGGCACAGCCGACGGGCACGAACGTCGACCCGGAGAACCCCTGCGGGCTGACCGTGGCCGTGCAGCGCACCACCGTCTCCGAAACCGACGACGTGCGGCCGAAGTCGCAGGCCTGCGAGGACGCCGGCGAGGAGCCCATCACCATCCTCTCCTATGACACATCGGACAACGCGGCACTCTCCGCGCTCATCGGGCGTGCCGACGCCCTGTCCGCCGACTCCCCCGTCACCGCCTGGGCCGTCGCCCGTTCCGAGGGGGAACTCGAACTGACCGGCGACATGTTCGCCGCCGCCCCCTACGGCTGGGCCGTGCCGAAGGATTCCCCGCTGGGCCCGGCGATGGCCGCCGCGCTGCAGCACCTCATCGACACCGGCGACTACCAGCGCATCCTCGCCCAGTGGGGCGTGGAGACCGGACTCGTCGACAAGGCCATGATCAACGAAAAGGAGCCTGACGCATGACCACACCCGCCCCCATCCAGGCGAAGCCGCTTCGCCACCCGGGTCGCTGGATCCTCGCGGCGATCGTGCTGGGTCTGTCCACCTGGTTCATCATCGGCGCCCTGACCAATGAGGCCTACGGCTGGGCGACCTACCGCGCCTATCTCTTCGACACCCGGGTCGCCACCGCCGCCCTGCACACCCTGGCGCTGACGGTCCTGGCGATGCTCATCGGCGTCGTCCTCGGCGCGACCCTCGCGGTCATGCGCATGTCCCCCAACCCGGTGCTGCGTGGCGTGGCCTGGGTGTACCTGTGGATCTTCCGCGGCACCCCGGTGTACGTGCAGCTGGTGTTCTGGGGCCTGCTCGGTTCGCTGTACCAGTCCATCAACGTCGGCTTCGCCGAGGTCGAGCTGGAACCGCTGCTGCAGAACGCCTTCCTCCTCGCCGTCCTGGGCCTGGGACTCAACGAGGCCGCCTACATGGCCGAGATCGTCCGCTCGGGCATCTCGTCGGTGCCGGAGGGCCAGATGGAGGCCTCGAAGGCGCTGGGCATGAGCTGGACGCTGACCATGCGCCGTACCGTCCTGCCCCAGGCGATGCGCATCATCATCCCCCCGACCGGCAACGAGTTGATCTCCATGCTCAAGACGACCTCGCTGGTGGTCGCCATTCCGTACACGCTGGAACTCTACGGTCGCTCCATGGACATCGCCGCCGCGCTCTTCGAGCCGGTGCCGATGCTGCTGGTCGCCGCCACCTGGTACCTGGCCGTCACCTCGCTGCTGATGGTGGGCCAGTACTACCTGGAGAAGCACTTCGAGAAGGGGGCGCGCCGCGAACTCACCGGCCGCCAGCTCGCCGCACTCGCCGACGCCGAGGGTACGATCCCCGGCAACGTCACCGTGAAGGAGACCCCATGACCGACCTCATGATCGACGCCCAGCAGGTGTGCAAGTCCTTCGGCCAGCTCGAGGTTCTCAAGGGCATTGACCTGAAGGTGCGCAAGGGCCAGGTCACCTGCCTCATCGGACCCTCCGGTTCCGGAAAATCCACGTTCCTGCGCTGCGTCAACCACCTGGAGAAGGTCACCGCCGGCCGCCTCTACGTCGACGGCGACCTCATCGGCTACCGGGAGCACGACGGTGTGCTCCACGAGATCTCCGAGAGGGACGCCGCCAAGCAGCGTGCCGACATCGGCATGGTCTTCCAGCAGTTCAACCTCTTCCCCCACCGCACCGCCCTGGAGAACATCATGGAGGCGCCGGTGCACGTCAAGGGCGTTCCCGCCGCGGCCGCCCGCCAGCGGGCCATGGAGCTTCTCGACGAGGTCGGACTCGCCCACAAGGCCAACGCCTACCCCGTGCAGCTCTCGGGCGGCCAGCAGCAGCGCGTGGCCATCGCCCGCGCCGTCGCGATGGACCCCAAACTCATGCTCTTCGACGAGCCCACCTCCGCCCTCGACCCCGAGCTCGTCGGCGAGGTGCTGCGGGTCATGCGAAAGCTGGCCGACGACGGCATGACCATGCTCGTGGTCACCCACGAGATGGGCTTCGCCCGCGAAGTCGCCGACACCGTCGTCTTCATGGACGGCGGCAGGGTCGTCGAGTCGGGTCCGCCCGCCGAGGTCCTGGACAACCCGAAGGAGGGGCGCACCCGGGCCTTCCTGTCGTCGTTGTTCTAGATGTCGCGCCGGTGGTCGAAAATGTTGCGCTGGTCCAGGAAATCGAAGACGAAGCGCACCACCGACTCCCGGTAGTTGATGAACCGGCCGGAACGCACCAGCTCCAGCACCTCATCGAGATACGCCCACCTGACCTCCGCGACCTCCTCATTGGGGACGGCGAGCCGGGGCAGGTCGGCGTCGATACGCAGCAGGTAGAAGTCGTCGAAGCCGTACTGGAAGTTGAAGGTGAAGCTGGGGCGGGCGAGATCGACGTTCAGACCGAGCTCCTCCCGCACCTCGCGCACGGCCCCCTCGCGGCTGCTCTCCCCCGCATGGACGCTGCCGCCGACGCTGAAGTCCCACAGCCCGGGCCAGTTCGGCCTGGTGTCGGTCCTCCGCTGAATGAGCAGCTGACCCGCCCCGTCGAACACGCACACGTGCACCACGACGTGCAGCTGCCCCTCCGGCAGGCCGGACCGCCGCTCCACGGTGGCGCCGGTCGGGAGTCGATCCACGTCGTAGAGATCCCACAGTTCCATCAGGGCAGCCACTCCCCTGCGACGTGGCCCCCGTAGCCGGCGTCGCGCAGCTGCTGCACCCATTCCGCCAGCGGCAGGCTCCCGGTACCCGGCGCGCCACGCCCCGGGCTGTCCGCGATCTGCACGTGTTCGGGCATGACACCGTTCAGGTCGACCGGGCCGTTGACGGCGAGGTGGTACAGATCGAGCAGCAGGCCGCCGGGGAGCAGGGCGGCGTCGGCAAGCGTCTTCACGGGGTAGTCTTCGGCGCCGGAGAGCGGCTCGATCATGACCACTCCCCCGAACCGCTTCTCCACGTCCCGGGCCACCGCCCCGAACCTCTCCACCTGCTGGTCGGTGAGCTGCGCTCCGCCACGGCCGACGAGCAGGTTGAAGCGCGGGACACCGGTGAGATTGTGGAAGCGTTCGATGGCGTCCAGGTGGGCGGCCGGCATGTCGCGTTCGTGGAGGATGCCCCGGTCCCCGGCGGCGAGGTCACCGCCGAACATGTTGAGCGCCACCAGCGTGAGGTTCCGGCTCTTCAGCTCGGCGACCACGGCGTCGATGTCGGCGTCGGTGGGGTCCGGGACGGCGAAGGGCCACCAGAGTTCGACGTTGGGGGTGGTGGCGGCGTCGAGGCCCTCGGTGAGGCTGTTTCGGCCGATGGAACAGTTCATCGCGGTGATCACACTGACCACTCTACGATGGGCCCATGGACAACAGAGTTGCAGTAGTCACCGGGGCCGGCGCAGGCCTCGGCCGCATGTTCGCCCGGGCGCTGGCGGCCGACGGCTGGTCCGTCGCCCTGCTGGGGCGCACGCGCTCGACGCTGGAGGAGACGGGGTGCGGCCTGGTCGTGCCTTGCGACATCTCCGACGAGGCCAGCGTCGCCGCCGCCTTCCACGAGGTCACGGACCATTACAGTCGCCTGGATCTGCTGGTCAACAACGCCGGCGTGCCGGGCCCCACCGGCGAGCTGCACACCATCTCCCCCGCCGGGTGGAGGGCCACCTTCGACACCAACATCACGGGTACCTTCCTGTGCACGCAGCAGGCCTTCGCGTGGATGGCGGCCAACGGCGGCGGGCGGATCATCAACAACGGCTCCATCGCGGGCCACTCTCCGCGCGCCGGGGTGGCCGCCTATGCGGCGTCCAAGGCGGCGGTGGCCAGCCTGACGGTCTCCACGTCGCTGGACGGTCGCCCCTACGGCATTACGGCGACGGAACTGGACATCGGCAACGCCCGCACCGCCCTGCTGGGTTCCTTCACCGGCTCCGAGCCGATGTTCGACGCCGCCGAGGCGGCCCGCCTGCTCGTGGCGGTGGCGTCGATGCCTACCGACGTCAGCGTCGATCAGGTGACTGTCACGGCTGCGGGGATGCCCTACCTGGGCCGGGGCTGACGCCCCCGGACGGGGGTGCCGTGTCGGGGTGGTGGTTTAGCGTGCTCATCGAACGCCAGATCGAACCCCCGACGCCACGTGAGGACGTGAGCTCCGATCCTGAACTTCTACTCCGTCAACAATCCCGATGACCCCCACGCCGTTGCCTGCAACGCCGTCTCCCGCGCCGACTACTTCCTCTGGCGGATGCTTGCCGACGCCGTAGACGAGACCGTCGACTGCGACGTCAACTACGCCGCCATCGTCCGTAGCACCGGCCTGGGCAGCCGCACGGTGGAGCGCAACCTCATGGCCATGGCCACGCTGGATGAGCTCCCCGCCCTGCGGGCCCACCATGAGCAGCTCCACCACCTGGACCTGGCCCGGCTCCGGGCAGTCGAATCCGCGCTGGCCATGGCCGACCGGGCGTACTTCCCGGAGCTCGACGAGCGGATCACCCGCTACCTCACCGCCACCCGTCCCCACCAGCCCCTGCCATCGCCGAAGTCGATCCGGAAAAGAATCAAGGCCATGCTCGACGAACTCGACGCCTCGCTCGCCACCGATGAGGAGGACCCCGAGCTGCCCGGCACGACCTACTCCATGAAGATCCACGACGACGGCACCGCCGACCTCTTCGCACGTTTCGACGCACCCACCGCCGCCGCCATCGACGCCCGCGTCAGGGCGCTGGCGGAGGAGCGCAGGATCGGTCACGCGGCCGCCCATGCGCTTCTGCTCACCGGGGAGGACGCAGGCGTGAAGGTGCACATGAACCTCTACCGCGCGCACGACGTGGAGGAGGCCCCCGTGTACCTCCCGCGTGCCGGCTGGCTCAATCCCCGACGGTCCGCGGAGTGGCTGGCCAGGGCCTCGACGGTCCGGGACATGGACGAGGCTGCGACGTTCAGCACCGACGCCTACCGGACCCCGGCCATCCTGGAGGCCCTCCTCGAAGGCCGGGACGACGTCTGCCGCTACCCGGGTTGCCCGGTGCCCGCCCAGTTCTGCGACAACGACCACATGCTCAACCACGCCGACGGCGGGACGACCTCGGCCGACAACCTGGTCAACCTGTGTCGGCACCACCACAACCTCAAGACGGCGGGCCATATCCGCTATGTCCTCGACGCGGTGACCGGGCACGTCATCTGGCTGCTGCCCAACGGCGAATGGGTCGAGGACATCCCGGAGGGCCCGCTCACCACTGATTCGAGGAGGTGGGTGCAGACCTTCGTCCAGCGACGTGATGCCCGCAACGAGCGCGCCCGCCTGGAGGCTCAGGCCAGGAAACGCCTCAGGGATGAGCTGCTAGAGAAGGCCCGAGACACCCCGGACGAGGGCGACGACGCCACCGGCGGAGGCGAGGACGAGGGCGATGTTGCGTGCCCGTGGTCGGCTGACCTTCTCACTGAGCCTGACGCCGATCCACAGACCGAGGGCCATACCCAGGATCCCGACGGGCCAGATGAGCCAGTTGGTCTCCGTCAGTGACCCGGCACCCGAGAGGATCTTGGTGAGGAAGGAGAGCGCACCAGCCACCATGAAGATCGGCTGCAGAGTGGCCGCGAAGGACTGCTGCCCCCAGCGGGACGCCTGCGCATACACGGTGATCGCTGGCCCGGCGATGCCGGCGAGGGTGTTCATGAAGCCACCGGCGATGCCGGCGACGAGTGCGGGGGCGGGGCCCTCCGCGTGGGGGATGTACTTCTGGCCGAAGGTGGTCACCGCCAGAGCGATGAGGAGCAGGCCACCGACGAGCGCCTGGAGCAGGGAACCGGAGACCTCGCGCACCAGCAGGGCGGCCGGAACGGAGCCGACGACCAGGACGGAGCCGATGAGGGCGAATTTCCGCCAGTCGACGTATTCGCGGACGGTGACGGTCGTGGCGGCGGCATTCAGGAAGGCGAGCACGTTGACCACGAGGATGCCCTCAACGGGGCCCATCGTCACCACGAGCACGGGGCCGGCGATCAGCCCGAGGCCCATACCGGAGATCCGCTGCATGGCGGAGCCTATGGCGACGATGAAAAAAATAAGGAGAAGTTCGGCAAGCACCCGAACAGACTACCCGTTGAGGGTACGGTACTTTTCCTTGACCGCATCGACGACGACGTCGGGAAGCAGACCGTGCACGTCCCCGCCGTACTTTGCCACCTCCTTGAGCAGCGACGACGAGATGTAACCGTACTTCTCGTCGGTGAGCAGGAAGAAGGTGTCGATGCCGGTGAGGCGCCGATTCATCTGTGCCATCGGCAGCTCGTACTCGTAGTCGAGCGCGGTGCGCAGGCCTTTGACCAGGGCGGAGATGTCGTTCCTGGTGGTGTAGTCGACGAGCAGGCCACCCCACCAGTCGACGCGGATGTTGGGGACGTCGCTGGTCACCTCGCGGATGAGTTCCATCCGCTCCTCGATGGTGAAAAGGCCCGACTTCTTGCTGGGGTTGCCGGTCACCAGCACGACCAGCTCGTCGTAGTGGGCGGCGGCGCGGCGGTAGATGTCCAGGTGGCCCATGGTCACCGGGTCGAAGGAACCTGGGCAGACGGCTTTCACTGGGGATCCTTTCGGCGGTAGACGGCCATGTCCATGCGTGCGATGCCGTAGGTGCGTTTCTTCAGCTTCTGGGTGGTGGGTTCGTAGCCTGCGGGCCAGTCGGTCTCGGGCGAGGAGACGTGGCGTTCGACGACAACTGCGGCGCCGTCGATGAGCGCGGGTTCCAGTGCCTCGAGCATCTCGCGGACGGACTCGTCGGCGAGTTCGTAGGGCGGGTCAGCGAGCACCATGTCGAAGTAGTCGCGCGGCGCATTCGCCAGGTAGGTCGACGCCTTCATCTCCTCGATCCGCACCGCCGGATGCTTCACGACGCCCGCGTTGTGCCGGATGACCTCAACCGCAGCGTGGTCGTTCTCCACGAGCACGACCTCGGCCGCGCCACGCGAGGCCGCCTCGAGGCCGAGGGCGCCGGATCCGGCGAAGAGGTCCAGGACCCGGGCGTCGTTGAAGCCGAAGCGCACCTGCAGGGAGGAGAACAGTCCCTCCCTGGCACGGTCGGAGGTGGGGCGGGTGCCCTCGGGCGGGACCTTGATCCTGCGGCCACGGGCCTCACCGGAGATGATGCGGGTCATTCGGTGACCTCCAGGAGCAGCTCGCCGCCGACGACGTCAGAGAAATCGTCTCTGGCGAGCGTGCCGACGGTGCCGGGACCCGGCGCGAGGACCGGCGCCTCAAGTTTGACGGCCTCGACGGTGGCCAGCGTGTCACCGGTGTCAACGGTATCTCCGGCAGCGACGTGATAACGCACGATGCCGGCGAAGGGGGCACAGATATCCATGCCCCACACTCTAACTCTTCTCCAGGAACTCCCGGTCAGTGCGGTCGATCTCCAGGACCAGTCGCTGGGCGAGCAGCGGATGCCTGTCGACGAGCACGGCGGCGTCGCTGGTGGCGCGTTCGATGATGGCGTAGTCCTCCAGCAGGTTGAGCAGCCGGACGGTGCGGGCGGTGCCGGACTGGCTGGTGCCCAGGACGTCACCCTCCTGACGGTGGATGAGGTCGAGTTCGGCGAGCAGGAAGCCGTCGGAGGTCGCGGCGACGTCGCGGATGCGTCGGTCGGCCTCGGAGTCCTCCTCGGCGAGGGTGTGGAAGATGCAGAGGGAGGCGTGGTCGCCACGGCCGACGCGGCCGCGCAACTGGTGGAGCTGGGAGACCCCGAAGTTCTCGGCCTCGCGGATGAGCATGACGGTGGCGTTGGGCACGTCGACGCCGACCTCGATGACGGTGGTGGCCACGAGGATCTGGATCTCCCCGGCCGCGAAACGGCTCATGACGGAGTCCTTCTCCTCGCCCGACATCCGGCCGTGGAGGTAGCCGACGACGAAATCACGGAAGGGGCCGTGGCCGAGGATCTCGAACACCTGGAGGACGCCGCCCTCGCCCTCGATCCGCGGGCACACGACGTAGGCCTGCCGGCCGGCCTCGACCTCCTCCCCGATGCGGGTGATGGCGCGTCGCACCCAGGTGGGCCGGTACTCGGGCACCACGACCGATTCGATGGGGCGTCGGCCGCCGGGCAGCTCGCGCAGCGTGGAGACCTCGAGGTCGCCGAACACCGTCATGGCGATGGTGCGCGGGATGGGGGTGGCCGTCATGACCAGCAGGTGCGGCGTCTGTCCGTCGCGGCCCTTGGCGCGCAGCCGGGCCCGCTGTTCGACGCCGAAGCGGTGCTGCTCATCGACGACCACCAGCCCGAGGTCGAAGAACTCGACCGTGTCCTGGATGAGTGCGTGGGTGCCCACCACGATGTCGGCCTGCCCGGAGATGATGTCCAGCAGGGCCTGGCGTTTCACCGCCACGGGCATGGAGCCGGTGAGGGGGACGACGGTGGCGGGGACGGCGGCGTCGGCAAGCAGGGCGGTGAGGGTGCGTGCGTGCTGGGCGGCGAGGACCTCGGTGGGCGCGAGCAGGGCGCACTGGTGGCCGGCGTCGACGGCCTGGAGCATGGCCACCAGGGAGACGACCGTCTTGCCCGAGCCGACCTCGCCCTGCAGGAGCCGGCTCATGGGTTCGCCCCTGCTCAGGTCCTGCCCGATCTCCCCGATGACGGTGCGCTGGCCCTCGGTCAGCTCGTAAGGGAGATGCGAGAGCAGTCGGGTGCGGTGGCCGTCCTCGACCGGGGGCAGGGCGGGGGCGTTGCGGCGCATGGTCTCCAGGCGACGCAGCGCCATGACCAGTCCGAGTGTGAGCGCCTCGTTGTACTTGAGCCGCTCCAGGTGCGGCTCGGGGCCTTCTGGGCCGGGGAAATGAACGCCACGGATCGCCTCGTCGAAGCTGACGTGACCGGCCGGGACCTCGCCGAGGGGCTCCGGCACCGGGTCGAGGGTGCGCAGGATGTGCCGGACGGCGGCCATGATGCGCCAGGACGCCATTTTCGCCGTCGCGGGGTAGATGGGCACGTAGTCGAGGTCGCGGAGCTGCTCGTCGGGGTCGCCGTACAACGCGAAGGTCTTCAGCGAGCCACTGCCTGCGGCCTTCTCGCCCGGGCCGGGCAGGATGAGGAAATCAGGGTGCTGCAGCTGCGGCTCGCCCCGGTAGAACTTCAGCTTCCCGGAGAACATCGCCTTCGAGCCCTGGCGCAGGACCCGGGTGACGTAGGCGGAGTTGAAGAAGGAGGCGCTGAAGACGGTGCGTCCGTCGTTGACGGTCAACCGGGTGATCGTCCTGCCCTCGCGGGTGTGGAATTCCCGTACCGCGATGACCTCGCCGACGCACGTGATCATGTCGCCCTCGAGGGCGTCCTCGGCGAGCACGCCCGAACCGTGGCGTGACCAGGCGCGCGGGGTGTGTTCGAGCAGGTCCTGGCAGGTGACGTACCCGAGGGCCCTGGTCATGGCCGTCGCCTCCTTCCCGGGGAGGACGTCGGCGAGCAGCCGGTCGTCGGTCCAGCCGAGCACCGCTACTCGACCCCGATCTCCACCAGATGGCACAGCCCGTCGGCCGGGAACGCCATGACGTCCACCTTCAGCACCTCAGCGAGCTTCTCGACGTCCATCTGCGTCCCCGTCAGCAGGATCACGTGCTCGCCCCCTTCGGCGAGCAGGGCCCGGCAGGCGGCTTCCACGGCGGCCTCGACGGTGGTGGTGACGTCGTCTGGGGTGACAATCGTCGTGCGCATCGACGCCGCTGCCTCGGACATGGTGTATGCCGCCACCCCGATGGGTGCCTGGGCGTCGTGGACGCTCAGGGCCGCGATACCGGAGACCAGCCGCCCGGTGGGCACGATGGTGATGGACTGTTCGAAGGCGTGGGTGGCGCGTTCGACGGAGATGAGCTGACGGTGGTCGAGGAGCCCGTTGGGCAGCAGGATCAGTTCCTGTGCGCTGGAGTGGCGGACCTCGGAGAGGATGTCGGAGACGACGTTCTCACCGGGTGTGACGACGACCGCGCCCGCCTCGCGGTACAGATCAGCGACGGATCCCGCCGGGGTGACGGCGACGACGACGCGGCGTGGGGTGGCGACCTGCGGGGCGTCGGGAAGCACCTCGAGCCGCAGGTCAGAGACCGCACCCGCCGCGAAAGCCGTCTCGATGATCCGGCCGGCGACGTGCGAATGGATGTGCACCCGGCCGCTGGTTTCATCGGCGCGCGCGATGACCAGGCTGTTGCCCAGGCCGGACAACGCCGGTTCCAGGGCACCCAGGTCGCCGTGGAAGAAGAACATGACCTCCAGCTCGGGGCCGGACTGGACGGGGGTCTCCGCGGTGGGGGCGGTGACTGTCGTGCCCTCGATTTCCGCGAGCAGGGCCTCCAGCAGGACGACGAACCCGGCTCCCCCGGCGTCGACCACCCCGGCCTCACGCAGCACGTCGAGCTGCGAGGGGGTGTTGGCCAGGGCGGTGCGGGCGGCGGCGACGGCCGCGAGAACCACCGCTTCGAGTTCCCGGCCGGCGGCTTCCGCGGCGACGGCGGCGGCCCGGAGCACGGTGATCACGGTGCCCTCGACCGGTTCCGCGATGGCGCGGTCCACGAGTTTCACCGCCAGGGTGAGCGCCTGGGCGATGCAGGTGCCGTCGACGTTCCCGTGGTTGGTGGAATCCGCGATGGCGCGCAGGACCTGGCTGAGGACGAGTCCGGAGTTGCCGCGCGCGCCCCGCACGCTGCCGATGGCCAGGGCGCGGGCGACCTCAGCGACGCCCGGCTCCCCGGTCAGTCGTCCGGCCTCCGCGAGGGCGGCTTCCATGGTGTGGGCCATGTTGGAACCGGTGTCCGCGTCCGGCACCGGGAAGACGTTGAGGGCGTTGATCTCCGCGCGGCGGGCGGACAGCTCGGCGACGGCCCGGACCGCCCAGTCGTGGAGTCGGCTGCCGTCTAGCTCTCGCGGATGGGACATAACGCCGTAGTCTACAGCCGCCAGTCTACCTCTTCCGCTCCAACAGACACGAGAAGCTCATTCGCCCGGGAAAAGGGCCGGGAGCCGAAGAAACCCCGGGAAGCCGACAACGGGGAGGGATGGGGGGACTCGATGCGGGGGGTGTCCCCCAGGACACGCGCGGCCGTCTGGGCATCGCGTCCCCAGAGGATCGCCACCAGGGGCTGCCGCCGCTCGACGAGCGCCCGGATCGCCGTCTCCGTCACCGCCTCCCAGCCCCTGCCCCGGTGCGACGCGGCTTCACCGGGCCGCACGGTGAGCACCCGGTTGAGCAGCAGTACTCCCTGACGGGACCAGGCGGACAGGTCGCCGTCCTCCGGGATCGGCAGGCCGAGGTCGGCGTTGAGTTCGCGGTAGATGTTGGCCAGGCTGCGCGGCAGGGGCCGCACCCCGGGGCGGGTGGAGAAACTCAGGCCCATGGGGTGGCCCGGGGTGGGGTACGGGTCCTGGCCGAGGATCAGGACCTTGACCTCGTCGAAGGGGTCCTGGAAGGCGCGCAGGATGTCATCGCCCTCGGGGAGGAACGCCGGTTCGGTGCGCAGGAAATCACCGAGCGCGTGGATCTGGTCCTCGACCGGGGCCAGCACCGGCTGCCAGGTGGGGTGCACGGGAAGCATGATCAGAAACTCACCCACCCGTAGTCGTACTTCGGCGCGGCGCCGTCGACGCTGACCCCGTCACCGCGCACCACCCGGCCGATGGCGCGGAAACCCGAGGGCGGGTCTCCCGCAGTGGTGGCCAGCAGGGTGTGGTCCTCCCCACCGGACAGGACCCACTCCCACGGGTCCGCCCCCAGCAGCTCGGCGGCCTCGACGAGCAGGGGCTCAGGCGCGATGTCGGCGGAGTGCAGGTCGATGCCCACCCCGGAGCGGCGTGCGATGGTGTTCAGGTCCACGACGAGACCGTCCGAGTTGTCCGTCATGGCGGTCGCCCCGGTGGCGCGCGCGATCACGCCGCGGCCGGGGTTGAGGCGGGGGGCGCAGTGGGCGTCGACAAGCGGGGCGAATTGCCCGGGCACCCCCTCCCGGCCGAAATGCCTCAGGAGGGCCAGTCCGGCGGCGGACCAGCCGATCCTGCCGTGGGCCACCACACGCTGCCCTGGTCGGGCGCGGTTGAGAGTGAGCTCGGGGCGCGAGCCGCCCAGGGAACCGATCGCGGTGACCGAGAGCACCAGCTGATCCCCCGCCGTCAGATCACCCCCGACGAGTTCCGCGGAGTACTCCCCCACCCGCTCGGCGATGCCGGCGGCGATCCCCCGGATGTAGGACACCGGCGTGTACAGCGGGGCGGACACCGCCAGGAGTGCGGCGACCGGTCGGGCGCCCATGGCCTCCACGTCGGCGAAGTTCTGCACGATGGACTTCTGGCCGATCTCCTCCGGCGTCGACCAGTCCGCCCGGAAGTGGCGGCCCTCGATGAGCATGTCCGTCGTGGCCACCGCCCGGGAGTTCGGTGAGGCGTGGTTGAGCACCGCGGCGTCATCGCCGTTGCGGGACGAGGGTGCCGCAGCGACGATCGCCTCAATCGTCCCGTGTTCGCCGACCTCCCCGAGCGTCGGGCCGGAATAATGGGCGGGGAAGATGGTCACGCCATCCCTTTCGATAGACTTCCAGTTCATGAGCTCCACTTATCAACCTAGTCGCTCCAGCCGAACCGCCATCTACCTCGCCCTGGTCCTCGCAGTCGCCCTGGTCCTCGGGGTCGTCATCGGTGCGAAGCTGGTGTTCGATCGTGCCGCCAAACAGCCGGTGTCCATGAGCGACCTGCCCGCCCCCCTGGCGGACTCCCGGGAGTGCAGCGACTTCATCGCCGGCCTGCCTGATGAGCTCATCGGCCACGACCGCGCCGAGATCGCCGAGCCCGCCCCCGATGGCGTCGCCGCCTGGGCCTCCAGCTCCGTGGAACGCGTGACACTGCGCTGCGGCGTCGAGCTGCCGCTGCAGTACACCGACTACGCCCCGACCGAGACGATCGACGGCGTCGAGTGGCTGCTGATCACCGACGCCACGCCCGGTTCCACCCTGGCCTCCTGGTTCACCGTCGACCGCACCCCGGTCATCGCCGTCACCGCGGACGAGGAGTCCCTGGGTCGCGCGGACAACCCGGTCGAGGGCCTCGGAGCCTCCGCGCTGGCGGCCACGGTCCATGACACCTTCCCCGCCCCGTTGTCCCTGCTCGCGGGCGGTGACACTGCCCGGTGCGGGGAGCTGATGGCCAACCTGCCGGACACCCTCGCCGAGGAGTACTCGCGTATCGACGTCGCCGAGCCCCTCACCGCGGCCTGGACCGCCAACGGCCTCGAGCCGGTCGTCCTGCGCTGCGGCGTCGCCCCGCCGGAGAACTACCAGCCGGGCATCCAGCTCAACCAGGTCAACGACATCGTCTGGTTCGAGGACACCACCCTGGCCAACGGAACCACGTCCTCGACCTGGTTCGCCCTGGGCAGGGACGTGGACGTCGCCGTCAGCGTCCCGCAGGCGACCGGCAACGCGGCCGTCGTCGAGCTGGGTGAGGCTATCTCCGCTGGGACTGGAGAGCAGTAGCGATGAGGACGTCGAGAAGCTCCTCGTAGGGCACCCCCGAGGCGGCGAACATCTGGGGGTACATCGAGATGGGGGTGAAGCCCGGCATGGTGTTGATCTCGTTGAGCACGGGGCCCTCATCGGTGAGGAAGAAGTCCACGCGGGCCAGGCCCTGGCAGTTCAGTGCGCGGAAGGTCTCGATCGCCATCTCGCGGATCCGGTCGTTGGTCTCCTGGCCGAAGGGCGCCGGGATGGTGGGGGTGACCACGTTGTCGAGGTACTTCGTCTCGAAACCGTAGAAGCCCTCATCCGAGTCGCCGGTGTTGTTGAGCTTCGCCGGAACGGAGGCCACGAGACGGCCGTCGGGGTACTCCAGCACACCGACCTCGACCTCTGCGCCGATGATCTCGGCCTCGATGATGACCTTGGCGTCCGACTCCCGGGCCAGCTCGACCGCCGCCGGCAGCTCCGCCCAGTCCGAGACCTTGGACACACCGATCGAGGAGCCGCCGCGGGCGGGTTTGACGAAGACAGGCAGGCCCAGCAGGTCGCGCTGCCTCTCGTTCAGGTCGGTTTCGCCGTGACGCAGGATCACCTCGGCGGTGATGGGCAGGCCCTCAGCGGCGGCGAGCTTCTTGGTGAACTCCTTGTCCATGCCGCACGCCGAGGACAGCACACCGGTGCCCACGTACGGGATGCCCACGAGTTCGAGCAGGCCCTGGATGGTGCCGTCCTCGCCGAAGGGGCCGTGCAGTGCGGGGAAGACGACGTCGATGCGGGCATGGTCCGTGCCGGTGCTGAGGTTGCGCACGAGACCACGTTCGGCCGGGTTCAGCGAGAGGGAGAGCTCCGCGCCCGGTTTCACGGACGGCAGCTGGCCGTCCCGGATCATCAGTCTGGTGGGGTCAGATTCCCCCACCGTCCACATTCCCTCGTGGGTGATGCCGATGGGCACCACCACGTACCTGCTCGGGTCGAGGTGCGACATCACCGCACCTGCGGACACGCACGACACTGAATGTTCGCTGCTGCGGCCGCCGTAAATGACACCGACCGTGATGCGTTGTGGCTGTTCCATGAGGGGTCAGCCTACCGGGTTGTACTCCGCCTTCTTGGAACGACCCATCAGTGCGGCGATCATGTCCCGCACATCCAGCCCGCGGTGGCACACGGCGTACACGGCCTGGGTGATGGGCATCTCCACCTTGTGGGCCTCCGCCAGCTGGAAGATCGAGTTGGAGGAGATGACGCCCTCCGCCACCTGCCCGTGGGTGGCCTTCTTCGCCTCCTCCAGCGTGCCGCCCTCGCCCAGGCGGACGCCGAAGGAGCGGTTACGCGAGAGCGGCGAGGTGCAGGTGGCCACCAGGTCGCCCAGCCCGGCCAGGCCGGCGAAGGTGCGCGGGTCCGCCCCCAGTGCGTCGCCCAGGCGGGAGATCTCCGCCAGGCCGCGGGTGACGATCGTGGCCAGGGTGTTCTCGCCGAAGCCCAGGCCCGCGGAGACGCCGCAGGCCAGGGCGATGACGTTCTTGCAGGCACCGCCGAGTTCGACGCCGATGACGTCGGTGTTGGTGTACGGGCGCAGATAGGGGGTGGCCACGGCGGCCTGGACCAGCTTGGCCCGGTTCTCGTCGGCGCAGGCGATGACGGTGGCCGCGGGCTGCTCCTGGGCGATCTCCCGGGCCAGGTTGGGGCCGGAGAGTACCGCGATGCGGTTGGTGTCCGCGCCGGTGATTTCGGCGATGACCTCGCTCATGCGCAGGTGGGTGCCGGTCTCCACGCCCTTGGAGATGCTCACCAGCGTGGAGTCGGGGGGCAGGAGCGGGGCCCACACCTGGAGGTTGTCACGCATCGTCTGGCTGGGGACGGCGAAGATGACGATGTTCGCGCCGTCCAGCGCCAGGGTGGCGTCGTCGGTGGCGGTCACCGACTCCGGGAGGGTGATGTCCGGGAGGTAGTCCGGGTTGGCGCGGGTCTCCTGGATCTGCCGTGCCAGTTCGGGGCGGCGTGCCCACAGGGTGACGGTGTTGCCGCCGTCGGCGAAGACCTTGCCCAGGGTGGTGCCCCAGGACCCCGCACCCATGATCGCGACCTTGACCACGCGTTGCTCCCTCACTCATTCGACCACTGTTCGGAGCCAGCTTAAAGGACGCGGAGGGCGGGTTGGTCGTGCGAACCGCGCGGAGGTGAGTGAAAATGGTGGGAATCGTATCCGACACCGCCGAAGGAGAAATATGGCGAAGAATCCGCTGCCTCACGAGGTGGACAAGGATCAGGGACCGGAACTGCTGGTCAACGGCCGTCATCAGGTGATCCCGGCCGACCCGGTGAAGGAGTTCAAGCGTTCGATGCTGGCCGCTGGCGCGGTGCTGTGGCGCGGTGACATTCATGACCTGGACACCGTCGAGGTGGCGGTCATCCACCGTCCCGCCTATGACGACTGGTCGCTGGCGAAGGGCAAGGTCGACCCGGGCGAGTCACTGCCGACGACCGCAGCCCGCGAGATCCTCGAGGAGACCGGCTACGAGATCCGCCTGGGCAAACTCCTGGGCAAGGTGACCTACCCGGTGCTCGACCGCACCAAGGTCGTCTACTACTGGACCGGTGAGGTCCTCAGTGGCGAGTTCACCCCCAACGCGGAGGTGGACGAGCTCCGCTGGCTCCCGTTGGCGGAGGCCAGGGCGCTGTTGAGCTATGAGGTCGACCGGCACGTGCTGGACAAGGCCGAGAAGCGTTTCCGTCTGCCCGCCACCTCGCGGGTGCTCTACATCCGTCACGGTCGTGCGCACCAGCGCCGTAACTGGGAGGGCGACGACAACCTGCGGCCACTGGACAAGAAGGGGCGCAGGCAGGCGGAGATGCTCGTCCCCATGCTCCTGCCGTACAAGCCCGTGGCCGTCTACTCCGCGGAGCCGGAGCGTTGCCAGGCGACGGCTGCGCCGTTGGCCGACGAACTCAACGTCGACGTCGTGGTCGACCCGCTGTTCGGCGACGAGGCGTGGCTGCGCAACGAGGTCGAGTGCAAGCGGCGCTTCACCGAGCTCATCGACGCCGGCGGTACCTCCGTCGTCGTCTCCCAGGGCATCTCCGTCCCCGAGATGATCGCCTGGCTCAGCGCGAACGGACGTCTCCCGCTCGACGAGATCGAGGCGAAGAAGGCGTCCGTCTGGGTGCTCTCCTTCAATGGCGGGCAGTTGACGGGGGCGGACTACCTGGTCAGCCCCCTGCCGGCGAAGTAGCGGGCCGGGACGGAACCGGACTGTATACAAACTGCAGACTGGTCGGTACAATCTGCTGATCCGTCCGTCTGTGAGGAGTCTGCCTTGAACCGATCCCTGTTCGTCTTCCCCAATCCGGTCAACGAGTACGCCGCCCGGTGCACCGCCGGCCTGGTGGTGGCGCTCACCGCGGCGACGATCCTCTCCGGGGACGGCGTGCGGCTGGCGCTGCTCGTGGCGCTGACGCTCGGTTTCGCGCTCCGCGTCGCGGGTGGTCCCCGGTACTCCCCCTTCGGACGCCTCTCCGTGCACGTCCTGGTGCCGCTGCTGCGGCGCGCCCCGCGACTGACCGCCGGACCGCCGAAGCGTTTCGCCCAGGCGATCGGCCTGGTGGTGAGCGGAACCGCGCTGGCCTTCACGTTCGCCGGGTGGACCACCGCCGCCACCGTCACGCTGGTCGCCCTGGTGGTGGCCGCGACCCTGGAGTCGGCGTTCGGCTTCTGCCTGGGTTGCCGGATCTTCAGCGTGCTCATGCGGTGGGGCGTCATCCCGGAGGACATCTGCGAGGAATGTGCGTCTGTCGGCCGCCGCTACGCCAAGGTGACGCCGGCGGCGCTCACGATCGAGCGTGCCGACGTCGGGCTGGTCACTCCCCGCTCGGGGTCCTAGGGCCGAGTTCGGCCTCCAGAACCTCCTGCACCACTTTCATGGCCGACAGCGCGGCGGGCGCGCCACAGTAGCCGGAGGCGTGGATGACGGCCTCGGTGATCTCCTCACGGCGCAGGCCGTTGCGCAGTCCGCCGCGGACGTGGCCACGCAGCTCCTCGGTGGCACGCAGTGCCACGAGCATGCCGATGTTGAGCAGGCTGCGGTCGCGTTTACCGAGCCCCTCGCGGGTCCACACCGAGCCCCAGACCGTGTCGGTGATGTGCCGCTGCAGTTCCTCCCCGTCGGTGCCCGCATTGCGGGACAGTGCGGCGTCGACGAAGTCGTCGCCCATCACCTCGCGGCGGATCTGCAGTCCCGCCTCAAATCTGTCGTCTGCCATGGATCGTCCTTTCAGGGCGAGGGGTCAGGGTAGTGCCGAATCTACCCGGAACGAAGGAGAGGCCACCGACGGATCCGTCGGTGGCCTCTCCTGTCGGGGTACCTAGGCCTCGGCGGCGATCGTCGGCTTGAAGGCCGGGCGCTTCGCCTCGAAGTCGGTGATGGCCTGCTCGTCGCGCAGGGTCAGGCCGATGTCGTCCAGGCCCTCCAGGAGGCGCCAGCGGGTGTAGTCGTCGACGGAGAACTGGTAGGTGTTCTCCCCCGCCGTGACGGTGCGGGACTCCAGATCAACGGTGATCTCCAGGCCCGGCTCGGCTTCGAGCTGCTTCCAGAGCAGCTCGATGTCGGCCTCCTCCAGCTGCGCGGCGAGCAGACCGGCCTTGCCGGAGTTGCCCCGGAAGATGTCGGCGAAGCGCGGGGACAGCACGACGCGGAAGCCGTAGTCCATGAGCGCCCAGACGGCGTGCTCACGGGAGGAGCCGGTACCGAAGTCGGGGCCGGTGACCAGCACCGAGCCCTTGCGGTAGGGCTCCTGGTTGAGGACGAAGTTCTCGTCCTTGCGCCAGCTGGCGAACAGGCCGTCCTCGAAGCCCGTGCGGGTGACGCGCTTGAGGTAGACGGCGGGGATGATCTGGTCGGTGTCGACGTTGGAGCGGGTCAGCGGGACGCCGACACCGGTGTGGGTGGTGAACTTCTCCATGGTGTTCTCCTTACAGGTCGGCGGGGCTGGCGAGGTGGCCGAGGATGGCGGTGGCGGCGGCCACCGGCGGGGACACGAGGTGGGTGCGTCCGCCCGGGCCCTGGCGGCCCTCGAAGTTGCGGTTCGAGGTGGAGGCGGAACGCTCACCCGGCTTCAGCTGGTCGGGGTTCATCCCCAGGCACATGGAGCAGCCGGCGGTGCGCCACTCGGCGCCGAACTCGGTGAAGATCTTGTCCAGACCCTCTTCCTCGGCCTGCTCCTTGACCATCGTGGAGGACGGCACGACGAGCATCCGGGTGCCCTCGGCGATGGTGCGGCCCTCGAGCACCTCAGCGGCGGCGCGCAGATCCTCGATGCGGGCGTTGGTGCAGGAGCCGAGGAAGACGGTGTCGATGGCGATCTCACGCAGCGGCGTGCCGGGCTTGAGGTCCATGTAGGTCAGGGCCTTCTCCGCGGCGGCCTTGTCGCCCTCGTTGGTGAAGTCCTCCGGGTCCGGCACGTTGGCGCTCAGCGGCAGGCCCTGGCCGGGGTTGGTGCCCCAGGTGACGAACGGGGTCAGTGCGGAGCCGTCGATCTCGACGACGGTGTCGAATTCCGCGCCCTCGTCCGTCGGCAGCGTCTTCCAGTATTCGACGGCCGCGTCCCAGTCCGCGCCCTGGGGTGCGAACTCACGGCCCTGGACGTACTCGAAGGTCTTCTCGTCCGGGGCGACCATGCCGGCACGGGCGCCGGCCTCGATGGACATGTTGCAGATGGTCATGCGGGCTTCCATGGACAGCGCCCGGATGGCCTCGCCGCGGTACTCGATGATGTAGCCCTGGCCGCCGCCGGTGCCGATCTTGGCGATGATGGCCAGGATCAGGTCCTTTGCGGTCACGCCCGGCTGCAGCTGACCCGAGACCTCGATGGCCATGGTCCTGAAGGGCTTGAGCGGCAGCGTCTGGGTGGCCATGACGTGCTCCACCTCGGAGGTGCCGATGCCCATGGCGATGGAGCCGAAAGCGCCGTGGGTGGAGGTGTGGGAGTCGCCGCAGACGATGGTCATGCCCGGCTGGGTCGCGCCCAGCTGCGGGCCGACGGTGTGGACGATGCCCTGCTTCACGTCGCCCATCGAGTGCAGGCGGATGCCGAACTCCGCGCAGTTCCTGCGGAGGGTCTCCACCTGGACACGGGAGGTCGCCTCCTTGATCTCCAGGAGGGAGCCGGAGACGATGCCCTCGGTGGGCACGTTGTGGTCCTCGGTCGCCAGGTGCAGGTCGGGGCGGCGGAGCTTCCGGCCGGCCAGGCGCAGCCCGTCGAAGGCCTGCGGGGAGGTCACCTCGTGGAGGAGCTGCAGGTCGATGTAGAGCAGGTCGGGCTCCCCGTTTTCGCCCTTGGCGACGATGTGGTCGTTCCACACCTTCTCTGCCAGCGTGAGCTTCTCGGCCATGGATGTCCACCTTTCCATCTGTGAAATCTCACGTTGTGAGATGTTAGTATCGCGGTATGGGACAGTATAGCGCAGTTTCCGGCATCAAGGTGCTCGACCGGGCAGTGGCCATCATGACGGCCGTGGCACCCCATCCCCTCTCCCTCACGGAGCTGTGTGAGACCACCGGCCTGCCGCGCGCGACCGCCCACCGGCTCGCCACCGCCCTGGAGACCCACCGCATCCTGGCGCGCGGCGGGGACGGTCGGTGGATGACCGGCCCCGCCCTCAGCTCCCTGGGCACCGGCGGCAAGGACCACCTCATCGCCGCGGCCACCCCCGTCATGGCCCGCCTGGTCGACACCACCGGCGAATCCGTGCAGCTCTACCAGCTCACCGGCAGCTCACGCACCTGCGTCGCCGCCCAGGAACCGCCCGTCGGCCTGCAGAACACCGTCCCCGTCGGCTCCCAGCTGCCGCTCACCTCCGGCTCGGCCGCCAAGGTCTTCCTCGCCTTCGGCCCGAAGGAGCTGCGCGAATCCCTGCTTGCCGACGCCCGCTTCTCCCCCGCCGACCTCGACGGGGTGCGGGACCGCGGGTGGAGCGAGTCCGTCGCCGAGCGCGAGGTCGGCCTGGCCTCCCTGTCCGCCCCGGTGTTCACGCCCGCGGGCCAGTTCGTCGCCGTCCTCTCCGTCTCCGGGCCTGCCGAGCGCCTGCGCCCGCACCCCGGACGAAAATGGGGCGCTGACCTGGCGAAGGCGGCGGAACACCTGTCGGCCTCCCTTTAGACGTCGATGTCGTCGAGCACACCCGCCGGCCAGACCACGTTCTTCGCCAGCGGGATCTGGTGCGAGGCGCTCTCGAGGATATGCATGAAGTAGCCGGCGGTGTTCGGGATGGCGATGACGTCGCCGGCCTTCACGCCCTTCGGGAAACGGATGCGCCGGCGCAGGATGAGCTCGTCCTCGATGCAGTAGGCGCCCACCAGGTACGCCTCCAGCTCCTTCCCGTCCGCCGAATCGGTGACGTGGATCGGGTCGACCAGGTAGTCGTCGGAGGTGGTGCGGCACTGGGTGCGGTTCATCGCCAGGCCGACCAGTGGTACGCCGTCGCTGCGGGTCTTCACGAAGGCCACCTCCGCCAGGATCAGCCCGCACCCGTCGAGCACGCTGCGCCCCGGCTCCAGGTGCAGGCGCAGGTGCCGGCGCCTCAGCTCGGCGGCGACCCCGTCCCCGAGCACCTGCTTCAGCCACCCGCCACGCACCGGCGACTGGTGGTAGGGGTAGGTGTTGTTCAGCGGGTCGGACTTCCAGGTGAAGGGGTCGGCGTAGCCGTCGATCATCGCGGCGCGGGCCGCCTGGTAGCCGGCCCACTGCTGCGCATCGTCGAGGTAGTTCATGGGGACCCCGCCGCCGAGGTCGATGAAGGAGGGGGCGTGGCCGGCGGCGACGAGGGCGTCGACAAGCGAGCAGCACTCGCGTAACGCGGTGGCCCGGGCGGCTGCGGAGTAGCCGTGGAGGTGAACGTGCAGGCCGACGACGTCCACGCCCGCGACCGGACCCGCGAGATGTCGGGCCCAGTCCCCCGAGCGTTCGCCGAAACGGGTCGGCGGGAGCAGCTCAGGGTCAGGGGCCACCCGGGGTGCCACCCGGGCACGGCGGTCCCCGGCGAGAGCGGAGATGCGGTCGAGCTCGGCACGGGAATCCGCGGAGATGGTCACCCCGTTGGCGATGGCCAGCTCCAGGAGCCGGTCCGGTTTGATGGCGGCGGAGAGGATGATCCGTTCCCCGGGCACGCCACGGGCGAGGACCTGCGAGAGTTCCCGCTCGCCGGCCACATCCACGCCGTGCCCGGCGTCGCGGACCGCGTCGACGAACGCGAGCCCCTTGTTGGCTTTGCGGGCGAAGAAGATGCGGGTTTCCACGCCCATGTCCGCGCCCGCGTCGACGAGCTCCGCCAGGTGCGGCGGCATCGTCTCCGGGTGCAGGACATTGACCGGACTGCCGAACTCCGAGATCAGGTCCCGGCAGGCCCCGGGGTCGGAGGTGAGCTCACGGGCCCAGGGTTCCAGACGGGCGGTCAGCGGCGGGATGCCGTGGGCCTGTCCCGGCCCGGGGACCACCCGGCGCGCCCAGCGCGGGATGACGTCGTGGAGGGTGCGCGAGAGGGTGTCGTTGCCCAGGACCACGTCCTCGGTCATGCGGCCGACGGCCGCGAGGTTCTTCTGCCCCACGACGGTGCCGTCCGGTTCCACGTCCAGGCCGCGGGTGCCCGGGCGGACACGGGCGTGTCCGGCGTCGACAAGCGACCGGCACAGGGTGCCGGGGACCACGCCGGGTGGCGGGATGACGGCGTCGACGACCACCGTGATGTCGAGCTCCCGGACGAGGTCGTTGAGGGGTTCACCGCCGCGGTGCAGGTGTGTGGGGTCGACGCGCCCGGAGTCGATGAGCGACTGCAGGTGCGCGGCGGTCTCCGGCGGCGGTCCGAAGGCGACCCGCTCGAGGCGGCGTGCGAGTTCGCCGAAGCCCGCGAGGCTGTCGCGTCCGGCGTAGGAGGCCCGCTCGACGATCGCGGGGTAGAGGTCGCGCCACGCAATTCCGGCGGCCCAGTCCGTGTCCGTGGTACCGGCGCGTTCCAGCAGCTGCCCCGCGACGTCGTCGAGGACGTCGACGAGTTCCGGCAGATCCTCGACTCCACGGATGCGTTCCCGGCCGGCGTCGATGATCTCCCGCACGTCCACAGTCCCGATCTCAGGCTTGACCACCATGAATTTTCCTGTTCGTGTGACGGGAATGAACACCGCCGGGGAACAGGCCCGGGTGACGTCGTGGAAGGTCAGGGCCGCACCGCGCACCAGCACCCGGTCCTCGGGCCCGATGCCCGCGAGGTTGCCGGCCGGGTAGGGCGAGGCGATGACGCGCACGTCCTCGGGCAGCTGCGCATGGGCGAGGGAACCCGGCCAGTCGGTGGCATGACCGGTGGCGAGGAGGACCTCGTCGAAGAGTTCTCCTTCGACGCACCACTGCCCGCCCCCGGGTTCAAGCTCCGCCACGTGCACCGTGTGCCGGGTGAAGGTGCAGCGCGGCGGCACGTGGTCGGCGAGTGCCACCCAGGATGCGGCGAGGAACTCCCCCACCAGACGCCGCGGCGGGAAGGGATCGTCGTGGACCCCGCGCCAGTCGTCGAAGCTGCCCAGCTGCGTCCGGATGACCGAGGAACGCACGTTGATCAGCCACTCCTCCGGCTGCTGCGGATCATAGGCGGCGGGACCGCCGTCGTCGAAGACGTGCAGCGCCACCGCCGCACCCCGTTCGCGGGCCACGCCCAGCAGCTCCTCGGCCGCCCACAGGCCCCGCGGCCCCCCGCCGATGATGGCAACCGTGATCACAGGTTCTTCTCCACCCATTCGTCGTTGTAGATCGTGTCCAGGTACCTGGTGCCGCTGTCGTGCAGGATGAGCACGACCTCGCTGCCCGGCGCCAGCTCCGGAAGGAGCTTCTCGACGGCCGCGATCACCGCCCCGCCCGAAGCCCCCGGCAGGATCGCCTCCAGCCGGACCAGCTTACGTGCGCCCGCCACCGATTCGCGGTCGTTGATGCGGAGCACACGGTGCGGGCTCACCGATGTCGCGAGCTCGGGCACCATGCCCGCGCCGAAGCCCGGGAGGTGGCGCTCGCCCGGGTGGCCGTCGAAAAGCACCGAACCTTGCGCGTCCACAGCGGTGACCTGAGTGTGGAGGCCTCGGGCGGCGATGTGGCGCAGGCAACCGCCGATCGTGCCGGTGGTGCTCACCGCGACGACGAGGTGGTCCGGGGCATGGCCGAGCTGGCGGAGAATCTCCGCCATGGTGCCCTCATCGTGCGCCCGGAAGGCCTCCGGGTTGGAGTACTGGTCCAGGCAGATGGCGCCGTCGATCTCCGTGAGCAGCTCCGCGACCCGGGCGCGCCGGGCGGTGAGCCAGTCACCGGTGGCCTGATCAGGTTCGGTCACCTCATGGACGACCGCACCCAGCGCCTGCATGTGGGCGATGGTGGAACGGTTGGTGCGCGGATCGACGACGCAGTGGAAGTTCCAGCCACCGAGGACCGCCTCCCGGGCGAGTGCAATGCCGAGGTTGCCGGAGCTGGACTCCACCACGGTGTCACCGGGCTTCAGGCCACCGGAGGCGACCATGGCCTGGGCGGTGCGGTCCTTGGCGCTGCCACCGGGATTGAAGAACTCGAGTTTCGCCCACACGGTGACGTCCCGGCCTGGGGCGATCCGGTTCAGGCGGACGAGGGGCGTGTTCCCGATGGTGTCGGCGATCGTGGGACCATTCATGCGGGAAAGCTTACGCGGAAACGGGGGCGGAGGGCCGGGAAAAAGTTCCCGGTGCAGGACATGAGATTCCCCATACCCAGTGGGGTATATTTTCCAGTCCGGCGGCGATACCTTTGAAATATCAGCCACAGACCTTCTCAAGGAGATGTTGACAATGGCACTCGCCCGTAAATTCGGAGCAGCTGTCCTCGCCGCCACCCTGACGCTCACCGCCACCCAGGTGGCGGATGCCGCAGGGCCCCGCCGAGGACAGTCCGGCCAGCAGCAGGTCGCCGCGGCGCCGACCGCCACCTCCACCACCGTGGACATCAACTCCGAACTCCTCTACCTCATCGAGGAGGAGAAGCTCGCCTACGATGTCTACCGGGCGATGCTCAATGCACACGGCACCCGCATCTTCGAGAACATCAGCGCCAGCGAGGCCACCCACCAGAATGCAGCTCTGCCGCTCCTGCAGAAGCGCGGGCTCACCGATCCGCGGCTCGGCGCCGGAAAGTTCAGCGACCCCGGCCTGCAGAAACTCTACGACGAGCTGGTGGCCAAGGGCGTGCAGAGCCCGCGCGACGCCCTGGAGGTCGGAAGGACCATCGAGGAGATGGACATCGCCGATCTGGAGCAGGTGCTCGCCGGCATCGGCCCCGAGGACGCCGATGTGAGGACCGTCATGGAGAACCTGCTCAAGGCCTCCCGCAACCACCTCAGCGCCTTCAACCGTCAGCTCGCCCTTTAAACCGCTCCACCAGCCCGGCCAGCTCCCTGTTCAGGGGCAGGCCGGGTATCCTCTTCTCCACCACCCGGGAAATCTCCCGGTACCACCACTGCTGCTGTTCTTTTCCGGAGTTGAAGCGCTCCCACAGCCGATCCCCCAGGGCGGCGTGATCCTCGAAGATCGACATGAGATTGTGCAGCTTGTCCGCACACGCGATGAGCACCGATTCCTCGGGGGCATGGTGCTCCAGGTGCTCGAGATAGGCATCCGCCCGGGCCTGCCAGTCCGGCAAAGAGTCGTCCTTGGTCATCCCGAGCACGATGTCGGCGACCCGGTCACCGAACTCCGAACGCATCCGGGACTCCGGGTAGACCTCCGGGACATCCTCGAGCGTGTCGTGGAAGAGCGCGGCGATGAGGACATCTTCATCCCCGGTCACCTGCGAGACCATGTGCATCACCGCGTAGAGGTGTGCGATATACGGGATACCGGACCCCTTGCGCACATGCTCCCGATGATTGACGGCCGCGGTGTTCATCGCCCGCATCAGGCGGGGAGTCAGTGTCGGCATGGTGCACTCCTGTCTCTGGTACCGGACCCGATCAGCCCTGTTCGGCCGGTAGGCGAAGCCGACGGCGGTGGATGACCTACCCGTCGCCGGCTGCACTGCCCGACGGGACATCCGGATTGCGCGCCATGAAATCCGAAGTCATACAGGTGATTATGCCCCGCGCCCACTGTCCGACCCATACAAAGCAGAAAAGCCAGGTCCGAAGACCTGGCTTTCCTTTATATCTTGGTACCCCGTACGGGATTTGAACCCGTGCTACCGCCGTGAGAGGGCGGCGTCCTAGGCCGCTAGACGAACGGGGCTTGCTCGCTGTTACTGCGGTGTCCGTTGCGGACTCCATCACTCTAAACGTTGACTGCATTACAGCACAAATCGCCAGGTCAGAAGGAAAAACCTGGCGCACCAGGACAGAAAGAAACCCACCACTCTCGGTGGTGGGTTTCTCGTTGTTTCCGAACCGTGGACGGTGGGTACTTCCACCACTTCCGACTTCGGTGCGGAGGTTTCGTCGACCCGGGGTAATGATCCCATCATGGTCGCGTCCGCTGCAGTTCTGAGGAACTAGTTGTCGGGGGTTGGCCTGTCCATGCCGTGGGGTCCGGTTGACTGCTGACGCTTCATATCGCTCCCGTTAGCTCCGGTACTTCGCGCATCTCTTGCGCTCTGGAAGTTCTGGATTATGGCGGTGCCGCTTATGAGAGGACGCCTGCGTCGCGTCCGGAGATATGATCTGTTCGACTTGCTGTCATATGCTCTCCTTCCGGTAGTTCGGTCCGGAGATTCTCGCTACCTTCTGCCTGGTACCGGGGCCTGAGGTGTGATCCTCTCCGCTTACGTGAAGCATATGTCAGCGAGTTCTCGAGTTAAAAGAGGTTTTACTTTTCTGTTACTTTCTGTTACCCCCGTCGCAATATTTTGCGAGGTGTGATCCACGCACCAGAAGTAAGCGCGGGGGTAACGGCAGAATCGAAAAGAACTCCCGGACTCAAAAGAGTCCGGGAGTTGTTTTTGTACCCCGTACGGGATTTGAACCCGTGCTACCGCCGTGAGAGGGCGGCGTCCTAGGCCGCTAGACGAACGGGGCTTAGCGACTTTCTTCGCTGGCAGATTGCTCTGCAGCTGGCCTACCAGGACTCGAACCTAGAACGACGGTACCAGAAACCGCTGTGTTGCCAATTACACCATAGGCCATTGTGGAGTTATCTCCCCGTGCACTTTCTGACTGCGTTCAGATTTCTTCCCGCCGTCGCTCTGTGCAACGTGGATAACTATAACCACAACGGTGCAACACTGACAAATCACCAGGTCAGGCCAGATTTCCCTGCGCCGGGCAGATGCCTGGACCCCCGCCCCCGGAATTCGGGGTCGCCCGAAACGGCATATCGATATACGATAGTTTTCTATCGCATTTCAATAAGAAAGGTCCCGGAATGTCACTACAGGTCACCGTCCTCCTGCGAGGAATCCTCGTCATCGGGCTGCTCGTCTGCCTCACGGTGCAGGTCCTGGCCGCCGGCGGACTGCTGTTCGGCGACGGAACCGCCCCACTGACCGCGAAGGTGGTTCTGGCTGTCGCCGCGGTCCTCGGCCTCGCCTGCGTCGAGGTCGCCATCGTCTCGGTGTGGCGCCTCGTCTCACTCGTCAGGCAGAACACGGTCTTCTCCCCCGCCGCCTTCCGTTGGGTCGACGCCATCATCGGCGCGATCGTCGGCGCAGCGTTCTTCGTGCTGCTCGCGGGCTATGTCGTGGCGGAGGTCGATGATGCCCCCGGACTCATCCTCGTGACGGCGGTGCTGTCCCTGCTCATCGCGGGCGTCGCGCTGATCGTCTACGTCCAGCGGATGCTGCTCGTACAGGCGACGGGCTTCTCCGCCGAGCTCGAGGCGGTCATCTGATGGCCATCATCGTGGATATCGACGTCATGCTCGCCCGGCGGAAGATGGGCGTCGGCGAGCTGGCGGAGCAGGTCGGCATCACCCCGGCCAACCTCTCCGTGCTCAAGAACGGGCGGGCCAAGGCGGTCCGGTTCACCACCCTCGCCGCGCTGTGCGAGGTCCTCGACTGCCAGCCCGGGGACCTGCTGCGCTACTCCCCCGATCCCCCGACTACGCGGCCGGGAAAGGCGTGACTGCGCGTGCGGCGCGGAGACGGGCGAGTGTCGATTCGCGGCCCAGCAGCTCCATGGACTCGAACAGCGGCGGGGAGACCTGCTCGCCGGAGATGGCCACGCGCAGGGCGCCGTAGGCGGTACGCGGCTTGAGCTCCAGATCCTCGATGAGGGCCTTCGTCAGGGCGGCCTCGATGTCCGGGGTTTTCCACTCCCCCACGGCTTCGAGTGCGGCGATGCCGGCGTCCAGCGGCTGGATGGCGGCCTCCTTGAGGTTCTTGCGGGCGGCCTTCTCGTCGAGCGTCAGGTCCTCATCGGCGGTGACGAGGAACTTGAGCAGGCCGTAGGCCTCGGACAGCGTCTTGATGCGCGTCTGCGTCAGCTCTGCGGCGACCTTGAACTTGTCGGCCGGGTAATCCTCCGGGAAGTCCGTGAACTCGGTCAGGTGCGCACGGAGACGCTCCTCGAACTCTGCCGCCGGCAGCAGGCGGATCTGATCGGCGTTGATCGCCTCGAGCTTCTTCTGGTCGAAGCGGGCAGGGTTGCCCAGCACGTCGGCGACGTCGAAGTTGGCCACCAGCTCCTCGACGCTGAAGATGTCCCGGTCGCCGGACAGGGACCAGCCCAGCAGCGCGAGGTAGTTGAGCATGCCCTCCGGGATGATGCCGTTCTCGCGGTGGTGGAAGAGGTTGGACTGCGGATCACGCTTGGACAGCTTCTTGTTGCCCTCGCCCATGACGAACGGCAGGTGGCCGAACTCCGGGGTGAAGTCGGTGACGCCGATGCGCTTGAGTGCCTCGTAGAGGGCCAGCTGGCGCGGGGTGGAGGACAGCAGGTCCTCGCCGCGCAGGACGTGGGTGATGCGCATCAGGGCGTCATCGACCGGGTTGACCAGGGTGTACAGCGGGGCGCCGTTGGAGCGGGCGACCACGAAGTCGGGCTGGGTGGCGGACTTGAACTCGACCTCGCCGCGGACCAGGTCGTTCCACTTCCAGTCCTGGTCGGGCATGCGCAGGCGCCAGACCGGCTGACGTCCCTCGGCCTCGAAGGCGGCGATCTGCTCATCGCTCAGGGTGCGGTCATGGTTGTCGTAGCCGAGCTTCGGGTCACGTCCGGCAGCCTTGTGACGCTCCTCGACCTCCTCGGCGGTGGAGTAGGCCGGGTAGACCTCGCCGGCCTCGATGAGCTTCTGCAGGACGTCCGCGTAGATGTCCATGCGCTGGGACTGGCGGTACGGCTCGTGGGGGCCGCCCTTCTCCACGCCCTCGTCCCAGTCCAGGCCGAGCCAGTTCATGGCGTCGAGAAGCGCCTGATAGGACTCCTCGGAATCGCGGGCGGCGTCGGTGTCCTCGATGCGGAACACCATCGTGCCCCGGGTGTGGCGGGCGTAGGCCCAGTTGAACAGTGCGGTGCGCACCAGGCCCACGTGCGGGGTTCCGGTGGGCGATGGGCAGAAACGAACACGAACGTCAGTCATGCCCGTCATGTTACTGGTCAGCCGAACTGGCGTGAGAGGAAGTCCCGGGCCAGGGCGGGGGCATGACGTGGCCACTGGTGTCCGGCGGACTCCGAGACCACCAGCTCCGTCTCTGTGTGGCAACCCAACCAGACGCGATGGGTGGCGTCGACGGCCGGCCGCGGCCGGTCGGTGGTCGCCGACAGGCAGCCGTTGCGCGTTCCCCAGCGGTCGAAGATCTCGTAGGTGGACCGGAAGGGTGCGCCGTGGCGCACTCCGCCGCGGATCTGGGCGACGTCATCGTTGCCGGCGTGGATGAGCATCACGGGAACCCCGTTGCCGGAGCAGTCCTCGTCGATCGGGTGGTAGAACATTCCGGAGACGCTCACCACACCCGCCACGAGATCCGGGGCACGGCAGGCCAGGGCCATCGCGAAGGCTCCGCCGTTGGAGTGGCCGATGGCGTAGACCCGTGCGCGGTCGACGGGGTGCCGCGCGGCGATCGTCTCGACGATCGCGCGCGCGTAGGCGGTGTCCTCCCCCAGGCCCGTCCGCGCATAGGGCGCGCCGGCCCAGGCATTGTCGACGCCGCGCGCATAGGCGATGATCGCGTCCGAGCCGGCCCGCAGGCCCGTGGTCCTCGCCACCTCCTCGGGGCCGACGCCCCACCCCCCGAAGGTGAGCAGCACCGGGTGGGCCTTCGCCGGGTCATAGTCGGCGGGCAGGGAGACCAGCACGTCCCGCTGCCCCACGGCCAGTGAGTACGTGGCGTCAGGCACGACCCTGGAGCTCCCGGGCAGGGAGGACCGGGCGGAGGCCGGAGCGGGCGAGATCATCCCCAGGGAGAAGATCAGGGTGAACACCGCCACGAGCACAGGGCAGAGATACTTCGTTTGGCTCACAAGAGGAAACATTAACAACGCCGACCTCCTCCAGAACGGCTTTTGTCCAACCCGGACACAATCCAGGGCAGTGCACGACCGTGCCTGAGCCACGCACTAGACTCTTTCGACATGTGTGCCCACCGACCTCTCACCGCGCCGGACTTTCTCCTGTCCAGGGCGCACGGCTCGGTACGCACCCAGGGATCGCTGGAGACCTTCACCGATCCCTGGGCCGCGATTGAGGCACTGCGTTCCGGACGCGTACCCATGGTCGTCGGCGCCCTGCCCTTCGACCGCTCCGCACCGGCGGCGCTGACCGTCCCGGATCGGATCATCCGGGAGGACGGCCCCCTCGAACCCCACGCCTACTACCGGCAGGGCCCGGGCTCGGTGCTTCACGCGAGCATCGTCGGCGTGGATCCGGAACCCGAGGAGCACCTGCGCAGGGTGGAGGCGGCGGTGAGCACGATCCGGGCCTCCAAGCTGGAGAAGGTCGTCCTGGCCCGGGCCGTGGACATCGCCTTCGATCCGCCGGTGGATCCGCTGCTCGTGGCGGCCCGGCTCATCGACAACTCCTACAACCGCGACGGCTTCATCGCGGACCTCACCGCCGCCGGCCGCCCGGGCGACATGATCGTCGGATCCTCCCCCGAGGTCCTGGTCAAACGCCAGGGCTCGACCGTCACCGCCTACCCGCTGGCGGGTTCGGCGCCGCGGCAGGCGGATGAGGATGCCGACCTGATGGTCGGAAAGAGACTCGCCAAATCCGCCAAGGACCTCGACGAGCACCGATACGTCGTCGAGCATCTGCGGGAGAAGCTGACTCCCTTCTGCGCGCACCTGGCCATCCCCGAGTATCCCGAGGTGACCCGCACCAACGAGATGTGGCACCTGGCGACCCCGATCGTGGGCACCCTGAAGGACCCGGCGGTCAACGCCCTGGAGCTGGCCGTGCACGTGCACCCCACCCCGGCGATCTGCGGAACCCCCACAGACGCGGCGGAGGCGCTCATCGAGACTGCCGAGACCGACCGTGGCTTCTACTCCGGCGCCGTGGGTTGGTGCGACGACTCCGGCGACGGGGAATACATGGTGGCCATCCGCTGCGCCGAGGTCTCCGGCGACGGACGCACTGCCCGGGCCTGGGCCGGCGGCGGCATCGTCGCGGACTCGGACCCCGCGGAGGAGCTCGAGGAGACCACCGCGAAGCTGCGCACCATCCTGCGTTCGCTGGGTCTCTAACGCACCGCGCGCAGGATGATGTCCTCGTGATGGTGCGCACCCGCGCCGTGGGTGACGTCGCGCGTGCTGTGCCGCAGGTCCATCGAGCTCATCCGGCCGGCGATCAGTGATTCCATGGTGGCGGGGTTCATCCTTTCGGGACGTCGATCCTCCCAGTCATGGTCCACCCACAACAGCGTGCCGCCCGGCTTGAGCAGCCTGAGCAACGCATCCGTCTCTTCCGCCGACACGGGCGCGGGGAAGAAGAAGGCGCAGATCAGGTCGAAGGTTTCTTCCCCCGACGCCGCCAGGTAATCGGACAGCAGGGCCACCTCGAAGGTGATCTGCTTGTCGACGCCGCGCTGCCCCGCCAGCTCCCGCGCCCGTTCCACGGCCGCGGTCGCGGGCTCGACGGCGGTGACCCGCCAGCCGCGTTCGGCCAGCCAGACGGCGTCAGCCCCCTCGCCGGCACCGATGTCGAGGACCCGACCCGGCGTCAGTTCAGACGCCTCACGGATCAGTGCCTCGTTCGGGTTACCCGACCACTGGTGGCCGCCCGCATAAAAATCGTCGAAATTTCCGTGCCGGCCACCGTGGTCATCATGCATGATCAGGCACGCGCGACCGGGTTGCGGAGGGTGCCCAGGCCGGCGATCTCGATCTCGATGACGTCGCCCGGGTTCATGGCCTCGGTGCCGGCCGGGGAACCGGTGCAGATGACGTCGCCCGGCAGCAGGGTCATGGAGGCGGTGACGAACTCGATGATCTCACCCATCTTCATGATCATCTGGTTGGAGTTGGAGTCCTGCTTGGTCTCCGTGACACCCTCCTGGGTCAGGTGGGCCTTGATCGACAGGTTGTCCAGGTCGAAGGCGTCGATGTCGGTCTCGATCCAGGGGCCGACCGGGCAGAAGGTGTCGATACCCTTGGCACGTGCCCACTGGCCGTCGGCGAACTGCAGGTCACGGGAGGAGACGTCGTTCACGATGGTGAAGCCACGGATGACGGACTTCCAGTCGGCGGCCTTGACGTTCTTGGCGACCTTGCCCACGACCACCGCGAGCTCACCCTCGAACTCGACCTTGGTGGCGAACTCGGGGATCCGGATGGCGGCATCGGGGCCGACGACGGAGGTCGGCGGCTTGAGGAACAGGGTCGGCGGCAGGTGCTCCGCGGACGCCTGGAAAACCTCGGCGACGTGATCGGCGTAGTTCCGGCCGATGGCCACGACCTTGCTCGGCAGGGTGGGTGCCAGCAGCTTCACGTCGGCCAGCGGCCATTCGCGGCCGGTGAACTCCGGCTCGGTGTAGGGGGTGTCCTTAATTTCCTTTGCGACGAGATTCTCGTCGTCCTTGCCGTCGACGACGACGAAACTGAAACCTTCAGGGTGGGCAATTCTTCCAAAGCGCATGGTGACAACTCTACAATGAGTGCCGCCCGGTCACCCCATGACATCCTTCAATGTGCTCATCGGCAGCGTGGCCCGGTGCGCGAGGTACTGCTCGGCGCACGCCAGGGCGTCCGTGAGCGCATTGTGGTTGTGGTAGTCGGGCAACCCGTAGCGCTGACGGACGCGGGCGAGCCGCAGGTCCTCGCCCCGCGGGTACGTCCCCATCCTCTCCATGTGGCGGCGTTCGATGGCGAAGGTGTCCACTGTGGGCACCTTCAGCGGAGCGTTGAAGATCTCCTGACAGGCCAGGGAGAGGAACCCCTCCTCCATCGCGACGAAGTGCCCGAGCATCACCCGCCCGGCCAGTGCCCGGAGCAGCTGTTCCACCGCGTCGGCGTGGTCGATTCCGGCCGCGATCTCGTCGTCGGTCAGCTGGTGGATCGTCGCCGAGGGGCCGACGGAGAATCCCTCGGTCCCCCGGAGGATGACGTAGCCTGCCCCCGCAAGATCGATACTGGCGCCGTTGACCGGCACCCAGCCGATCGAGACCAGCTGGTGTTTTTTCGGGTCCATGCCGGTGGTCTCCACGTCGACGGCCAGGAGCGGAAGCTCCGCGAGCGGGGTGGCGTCCGCGGGCGGCGGGGTGGCGTAGAACTCTTTGAGCGGACCGGTGGCCCTGTGCGCGGGATCAGCGCGGAACGGCCACATCAGATGTTCCTGACCAGGTATTTCGTGGCCAGTGCGTTCTGCATATCCTTGATGATCTGGAAGCTGTCCCGCAGGTGCTCACGGTCCATCTTGCCCAACCTGTTCGGGTCGATGTGGTAATCCGGGGTCACATTCTCCCGCAGCTGGAGGGACTGGTGCCGCAGGGTGATCGACGTGAGGTAATCGAAGGCGTCGACAAGATCCTGCGCGCCCTTATCGGACACACCGCCGGCGGCGGCGGACTCGAGAAGCCGGCGGCGGGTGCCCAGGGCCGTCACCCCGCTGGACAGGGCGAACAGCCGTGCCATCTGGACGATGCCGGCCGTGCCGCCCTTCTTCACGTTGAGGGTGTTGGCGTACTCGCCGGAGCGCTCCACGACCAGACCGCGGAAGAATCCGAGCGGTGGTTCGCGGCGGGCGGCGAGTGCCGCCAGGTGCGCGTGCATGCGGCGGGCCCCCCGGGCCATGCCCACGGCGTTGTTGTGGACGGTGTCCCCCAGTCCGACGTCACCCCAGATTCCCCGGAAGTCGAAGAACGTCTGGGCGTGCAGGAGTGCGTCCGGTTCCGGGGCGGTGACCCACACGTGGAAGGTGTCGATCCACTGGGACACGGTCATCCGCCACTGCGGGTTGGAGGCCATCATGTCACCCGGGCACAGGACCTGGCCGGCGGTGTCCAGGCCCGTGCACACGAAGGAGCTGAGTTCGGCGAAGTACCCGCCGTGCTCCGCCTCAACGTAGTCGTCGGAGAACACCATCGCATTGTCCTGGTCAGAGGCCAGGCCCATCTCGCGGCGGCCCTGGGAGCCCAGCACCACGAAGGTGTAGGGCACCGGCGGTGGGCCGAGCCTGTCCTCCCCCAGCTTGAGCAGACGGCGGGCCAGGGCGTCGGCGGCGATGGTCATGATGCCCGAGGTCTCCTCGGCGGAGGCACCGCGCTCGATGAACCGGACGGCCACCTCGGAGGCCTGCGAGTAGGCGTTGCGCAGCTCCTCAGGCGAGTTCCGGCGGGACAGGTCCGCGGTGAGGTAGATGGGGTCATGGCGCAGCAGGCGCATCACGTCGGCCGTGGTGACGATGCCGGTGAGCTGCCCCTCATCCACGATCGGGATGTGGTGGATGCGCATCTCCGCCATGATGATCATCGCCTCGAAGGCCAGGGTGTCTGAGCTGACGGTGCGCGGGTTCGGGGTCATGATCTCCGAGACCGGGAGATCTATGTCCAGCCCCTTGGCCACCACACGTCCCCGCAGGTCACGATCGGTGAGAATGCCCACCAGTGCACCGTTGTCGGTGATCAGCACCGAAGAAACCCGGTGGTGTTCCATCAGCAGGGCCGCCCGCTGGATGGTGGCGTCCGGGACCATCGAGACCGGGTCGTCGATCTTGAAGTCACCCAGCCGGGTGCGCAGGACGTCCGAGGACTGGTCGCCGCGCATCTCCGCCGCGGCCGCCCGGATCCGGAGGGACTGGGATGAGAAGAAGCGGAGGATGTCGGGGTTCCGCTCGGCCAGTGCCAGGAAGTCCGCCCTGGGCAGCAGCAGCAGGAGGCTGTCCTCCACCGCGATCATCGTGTAGCGGGAGGCGTTGTCCCCGACCAGCGTGGAGTAGCCGAAGCTGCGGCCCGCGTCGCGCCGGTCGAGGAGTATCCCCTCCTCGTCGAGCACGTCAACGGCGCCGGAACGGATGATGTGGAGATTGTCGTTGGCCGCCCCGTGCAGGATGATCGGCTGCCCGCGACGCACATACTCCATGGTCATGCGTGCGGGCAGCTGATCCAGCTCCGCCTCGGGAAGGCGGGTGAAGGGCTCAATGTCGGCGATGAAATCGCGGACCTCGTCGAGTTCGACCGTCATAGGTCTCACCCTAGGTTGCTTCCCGTCAACGGGCGGGGGGTTTCACCGAACTGGTCACCCCTACTGGTAGGACACGAACCAGGGGCGGGGTTCGATGTCGTAGGTCTGCTGCGGGGTGAAGGTGGGGCTGTCCTCGTCGATGAAGTTCTTCCAGGCCATGAACCAGTTGTCGTCCAGCCCCTGGCGGACGGCGTCCCAGGTGGCGAACTTCTCCCCGGCCACGCCGTGACCGTCCGCGTGGAGGATGAAGGCCAGCTCCGGGTGGTCGGTGTTGATCTGCTCGCGGTCCCGCAGCATCTGCATCTGGAACTGGTGGACGATCAGCCCCTTCTGGGGCAGGTCGTTGTCGCGCACGAGTTGGGCCAGCCAGTCGGCGACCTCGTTGATCTCGGCGGCCTCGGCATGGCCCACGCGCTGAAGCGGCTGCTCGCCTGGCTGGAGGTTCCATTCGGGGTCGAGCGCCAGTCCGACGTTGGGACGTGCGAGCAGGTCCTCGTAGACCTTGGCCTGCTCCAGGAAGCTGGCCTGGCCGGGCTGGAGATCCAGGAAGGCGTAGCCGCCTGCCTCGGTGATGGCGTCGATGTAGCCGATGAACTCGGCGGGGTCGCCGACGTTGCTGTACTTGCCGTCATCGCCCGGGAACTCGGAGGCGACGGTGACGATGATCTCGAAGGCCGGGACGACCGGCTGCTCCTCGAGGGCCTGGTAGTTTTTGATGTGCTCCTCGACCCGGGCGACGGCCTCCGCCGGCGGCTGCTCGCCCATCACACCGAGGTCTCCACCCCAGGGGTGGCCGTAGAAGGCGATCATGCGTCGGCCGGGGAAGAGCAGGCCTCCGCCGCCGGGCAGTTCACCGTTGGCGGCGAGCTCCACCGCGCGGTCGAAGCGCTCCTGGCTGCCGAACTGCTCCCCGAGGGCCAGGACGTCCTGCCCGGTGACCAGTGCCATGGACTCGCTGGTCAGACGCGGGTCGGGGTGGTCGAGGACGGTCAACTCGGCGCCTGCGGCGCGCGCCGTGGCGGCGGCCTGCACCGAGGTTTCCGGCGTCACCAGCACGGGTGGCATGGCGAATTCGGGGGTGGCGGGCTCAACGCCGTCGACGCCCTCCAGCTCTTGAGGAGCCAGCGCCGCGATCTCCGCGACCGTGATCGGCTCGGCGTTCTCGCCCGCGGTGGCGGCGATGACCTCCGGGCCCTCCGGCAGGGGGCCCGTCTCCCCCACCGCGATGATGCGGGAGGCGCCGAGGCGGTCGACCTCGGCGGGGAGAAGCGCGACGTCGGAAAGCAGGGGAGCTCCGGTGGCCACGGCGATCTCCACCGCCCGGCGCTGGTCCGCGGGCGTGGAGCCCGCGACGACCACGACGTCGGAGGAGGTGAAGAGACGGCTGACGGTGTCGGTGTCCACGACGACCTCAGAGGACTCCATCGGCAGGGTTTCCCGGCCCTCGGCGGCGTCGTCGCCTTCCGAGGTGGTGCACCCCGCCACCAGTGTCAGTGTGGTGGTCATGGCCAGCGCGGCAACCAGTCGCCTCATGTGCGCCCCTTCAGGTGGTGAACTTATGCGGTCGCGTTCACCCTACTGGAGTGCTGCGGCGATGCGGTCACCAACATCCGTGGTACGGATCTGACCCTCCCGCTCGGCCACGTCCGCGGCCACCGCCGCCTCAATCCGCGCGGCGTTGTCCTCGTCCCCGAGGTGGCGCAGCAGCATCGCGGCGGAGAGGATCGCCGCGGTCGGATCGGCGATGCCCTGGCCGGCGATGTCCGGTGCGGAGCCGTGGACCGGCTCGAACATGGAGGGGTTGGTGCCGGTCGCGTCGATGTTGCCGGAGGCGGCCAGGCCGATGCCGCCGGAGACTGCACCCGCTTCATCGGTGATGATGTCGCCGAAGAGGTTGTCGGTGACGATGACGTCGAAACGCGAGGGGTTGGTCACCATGTAGATGGTGGCGGCGTCGATGTGACTGTAGTCGACGGTGACCTCGGGGTACTCGGTGGCGACCTCGTCGACGGTGCGCTGCCACATTCCGCCGCCGTGGACCAGCACATTGGTCTTGTGGACCAGGGTGAGGTGCTGGCGGCGGGTCATGGCCAGCTCGAAGGCGTAGCGGACGACGCGCTCGGCGCCGTAGCGGGTGTTGACCGAGGTTTCGTTGGCCACCTCATGCGGGGTGCCCACGCGGATGGCGCCACCGTTGCCGGTGTAGGCGCCCTCGGTGCCCTCGCGGACGACGACGAAGTCGATCTCTCCGGGGTTCTTCAGCGGGGACTCGACGCCCTCGTAGAGCTTGGACGGGCGCAGGTTGACGTGGTGGTCGAGTGCGAAGCGCATCTTCAGCAGCAGGCCACGCTCGAGGATTCCCGGCGGGACCTCGCCCGGGGCGCCGATCGCGCCGAGCAGGATGGCGTCGTGCTCGCGCAGGGAGGCCAGGTCCTCGTCGGTGAGAAGCTCGCCGTTACGCAGGTAACGGCGGGCGCCGAGGTCGTAGTCGGTGGTCTCGATGTCGTCGCGGACGGCGCGGAGGACCTTGAGGGCTTCGTCGGTGACCTCCGGGCCGATACCGTCTCCGCCGATGACTGCAAGTTTCATTATGTGGGATCCCTTTCTCACCTGATGGACTTCATCCGAATCCTACCAGCCGGCCGGGGACCGGCGGAGCGCTACCGGCGGTTGGTGCGGGGGCGAAGGAGGAAGCTGCCCAGGATCAGCAGCGCGCCGACACCCGTCAGGGCGATGCCCGCCCAGGTGGCGATGGTGCCGATCAGGCCCCAGCCGTAGACGTTGAGAAGCGTGCCCACGAGCATGTTGCCGTTGAACATGGTGTCGAAGCGCAGAGACGCCAGAGAAGCAGCTTCACGGGCAGCCTCGTAACGAGACGTGGGATCTGCGATCTCCTTGGCCACCAGGGCGGAAATTTCCTCTTCGGACGCCTTCGGGTTCTGGGCGGCGATCTCGCTGCTCAGCTCAGCCTGGACCTCGGAGTAGGCGGAGCCGATGCCGGAGTAGGTGGCCTGCTCCGCCGGCAGACCGGAGGCGGCGCCGGCAGCAGTCATGTGGTCCTGGATATAGCCGGCATAGGCCTTGGCATGGTTGCCGTTGGACATCAGTTCACCGTCGAAGGGGCGCAGTTCTTCGGCGGTCTGCTGGTCGATGCGGCCCTTCTCGAGCTGGCCGTCAATGGCTTCCGCGGTGGGCATGGTGATGTTCTGACGGTCCATCTCCTCAGCGATGAAGCTGTCGGCGAAGCGGCCGCCCGACAGCGCAGCGATACCCACGACGAGGAGGATGCCGCCGAAGATGAGGGCGAGGGTGCGGTAGACGGTGCCGGCGACCGAGTCGGAAGGCGGGCCCGAAACAGTGCCGGAGACGGACGGGCGGGAAGCGGGCGCAGTGGTCTCTATTATGGTCATACGTTAAAAGCTAAATCGTATTACCTTATGGCCGCAACATTTGTGACATTGTTCTCATCGCCATCGTTTCAGCAGTACAGGCGATGTCTTTTCCAAGGGGACGCCAGGCCCGGCACACCTACGGGGCACTCAACGTTGACCACGCTGGCCCCGGAGGGCCGACAACACTCCCGCCGTGCCCCCATCCGGGGAAGCACCGCTAAGAGGCGTCCGCCACCCAGTCATAGGTGCGGCCGCGCTGATACAGCAGCGGGCGGGCGTCGTCCCGGGTGCCGCACTCGGCGACCGAGACGGTGAGGATGGTGTGGTCCCCGCCCGGGAACGCGTTGACGATCTCCCCGGCGAACCAGGCGGCGGCGCCGTCGATCAGCGCGACGCCCCGGCCGCGGCGGAGGACGTCCACCCCGGCGAAACGGTCGATGCCGCGGATGGCGAACTGCCTGGCCAACCCGCCCTGCCCCTCCGCCAGGACGGAGACGCCGACGGGTGCGCCGACCGTGAGATGCGGCAGGGACGTTGAGCCGTTGTCCACGCTGAGCACGACCATCGCCGGTTCCAGCGACAGCGATGAGAAGGCGCTGACGGTCAGGCCGACGTCCTCACCCCCGGAACGCGTGGTCACGATGGTGACGCCGGAGGGGAAGGTCCCCACGGCCGCCCGCAGCTGGTCCCCGGTCACGGTGAGATCGGCGCACGTCATCTTCTAGTTCTCCTTCTGGGCCTTCGCGCGGCCCAGCTCCCACTTGAGCTGGGTCTCGGACGGGGACTGTACCGGGATGAAGGCGGCCTCACGGAAACGACGGGACGCCGGGGAGCTCTGGGCATAACCGGCGCCGCCGGCCACGCGGACCTCCAGGCCGGTGGCCGCACCCGCGACCTCCGCCGCGGCGAGGCGCAGCTCGAGCAGCGCGACCCGGTCCACCACGGAACCCTCATCGATGGTGGAGGCGGTGAGTTCCTGCGCCTGGATGAGATGGGTGACCCGGTCACGGACCTGCTCCACATCCTCCTTGAGGACCTCGTTGATGCCGCTCAGGCGGGTGGCGGCGGCGCTGATGGCGGCGTCGGCCACACCGAGGCACTCGGAGGTCTGCAGGATCATGAAGGTCGGGCGCACCGCGGAGATGAAAGCCTCGAAATCGCGGGAGAGGATCTGCTCCTCCGGCACGAAGACGTCCTCGAGGGTGACCCACGCCGAGGCGGTGGCGTTGAGTCCCAGCAGCGCGAACGGGGTTCCCAGCGTCACACCTTCGGCGTCGCCGTCGAAGGCCAGGAGCAGGCGCTCCCCCGCCGGGGTGCGGCCGGCGGTGACGATCACGGCGTCATCAGCCAGGTTGGACGCCCAGGCCAGGCGGCCGTTGAGACGGATGCCGCCGTCCACGGGGGTCGCGGTCAGATCAATGGTGCCTGCACCGGCGGCCTCCTTGAAGGCGGGTGCCATCCCGGTGACGCCCGGACGCTCGCCGGCCTCCAGGGACGGGAGAATGCGGTGGGCGTAGTCGGTGTCCGCGGTCCGCAGGTAGGTGATGACCATGGTGTGCGCCCAGATGCCGAAGGCGACGGACAGGTCCTCACCGGAGATCTGGCGAAGCTGACGGGCGGTGTCGCGCAGGCTGTCGCGGATGAACAGCTTCTGCTCGCCGAGCAGCTCCAGGCCGTAGCGGGCCGGGATCTCGTTCTTGTCAACGGCCTTCGCGTTCTCCGCGATCCTCTCCAGGATGGCTGTGGTCATGCTCAGACCAGCTCGGAGGTCAGGTTGGCCGGACGGGTGTAGGTGTTGACCACGGGCGACCACTTGATGGCGTCCTTCTGGATCTGGTCGAGGGTCTCGCGGTCGGCGTCGCCCTCGAGGTCGATCTTGACGCGAACGTCGGACACGCCGGGACGCTTGTCCTCGGCGAGGTCGCCCACGCCCCAGGTCGGGGACACATCGATGTCGGACTCGATGTCGATGGCGATCTTGGTCAGGGTGACGCCACGGTGGGTGGCGATGGCCTGGATGCCCACGGAGATGCAGGCCGCCAGGCCGGCCTGGGCGATCTCGGTGGGGTTCGGGGCGGTGTCATCGCCCAGCAGTGCCGGCGGCTCGGAGACGAGCACCGGATCCAGACCGCGGACCCGGGTGTAGTTGCGGAACTTGCCGTCAGCCTGCGTGTGGGTACGAATGACCTTGCGTCCACCCTCGGGGTTGTTGATGTTCTTCTCCGCGAGCTGGGCGAGCTTCTCCGCATCGATGGGCTCGAGCGGCTGACCCTGCTGGTGGTTCGGGGTGAGGTCGGACATGGATGTCTCCTTTATGCGAAAGCTGGCTTTACTTTCAGAGAGACTAACCTAGCTTGTATATAAATGCCATACCGCTCAGTCTGCAATTGCAGTCCACCCCGTCCGGAACGCCCATTGTGCAGGGCTTTCCCCGTCGATCCGAATGAATAAAAGGCCCCCACCGCACACATGCGATGAGGGCCCTCTCCCGGTCCGGAGACCAGTCAGTCTAGTTCAGGTCGAGCTGGACGGCTGCGGTGGCGCCCAGCGACTCGGCGATCTGCTTCTCCAGGGAGGCCGGGACCTCTCCGTCGACACGCAGGATGAGGATGGCGCCGTCACCCTTGGCTGCCTGGGTCAGAGCGGCGGCCTCGATGTTGATGCCGGCCTCGCCCAGCTGGGAGCCGACCTTGCCCAGGGCACCCGGGGCGTCGGTGTACTCCAGGAAGAGGTTGCGGCCCTCGGCACGCATGTCCAGACCGCGGTCGTCGATACGCACGATCTTCTCCACGCGGTCCAGGCCGGTGAGGGTGCCGACCACGGTACGGGAGGAGCCGTCCGAACCGATGGCCTTGACCTCGACCGAGGAACGGTGGGTGGTGGACTCGGTGGCGGTGTCCACCTTGTAATCGAGACCGCGGGTCTCGGCGATGTTCGGGGCGTTGACGAAGGTGACCGGCTCGTCGGTGGTGGCGGAGAACAGGCCACGCACGGCGGAGAGGCCGAGCACGGACAGGTCATCCTCGGTGGACAGCTCGCCGCGGGCCACGACCTCAAGGTCGACCGGGGCGGCGTCGAGAAGCTGACCGGCCAGCAGGCCGAGCTTGCGGGTGAGCTCCAGCCACAGGGCGACCTCTTCGCCGACACGACCGCCGGAGACGTTGACGGCGTCCGGGACGAACTCGCCGGCCAGTGCCTTGAGCACGGATGCGGCGACGTCGGTACCGGCGCGGTCCTGGGCCTCCTCCGTGGATGCGCCCAGGTGCGGGGTGACAACGACCTGCGGCAGCTCGAACAGCGGGGAGTCGGTGCACGGCTCGGTGGAGAACACGTCGAAGCCGGCGCCCCAGATGTGACCGGACCTGATGGCGTCCGCCAGTGCCTGCTCATCAACCAGGCCGCCGCGGGCGGCGTTGATGATGATCTGGCCCTTCTTGGACTTGGCGAGCAGCTCGGCATTGAACATGCCGGCCGTCTCCTTGGTCTTGGGAAGGTGGATGGTGATGATGTCGGCGCGGGAGACGAGCTCATCCAGCTCGACGAGCTCGACGCCGAGCTGTGCGGCGCGGGTCGGGTTCGCGTACGGGTCGTAGGCGATGATGTCCGTCTCGAAGGCCGACAGGCGCTGGGCGAACAGCTGACCGATGTGACCGAAACCGACGACGCCGACGGTCTTGCCGAAGATCTCCACACCCTTGAAAGCGGAGCGCTTCCACTCGCCCTGACGCAGGGTCGCGTCTGCGGCCGGGATCTGGCGCACGGTGGCCATGAGCAGGGCGATGGCGTGCTCGCAGGCGGAGTGGATGTTCGAGGTCGGAGCGTTGACGACCATGACGCCACGCTCGGTGGCTGCGTCGATGTCGACGTTGTCCAGCCCGACGCCGGCACGGCCGACGATCTTCAGCTTCGGGGCGGCCTCGAGGACCTCGCGGGTGACGGTGGTCGCGGAACGGACCAGCAGAGCGTCAGCCTCCGGGACGGCGGCGAGCAGCTCCGGGGTGTTCGGGCCGTCGACCCAGCGCACCTCCACGGCGTCTCCGAGCGCGTCTACGGTGGACGGTGCCAGTTTGTCGGCAATAAGGACGACGGGCTTGCTCACGGGTGTGTACTCCTGCTTCGTAAATGAGGGCGTGGAACGTATGACACTTTAGTCGGTGCATGTTGGGGTCGTGCCACGACCTGCTCATTTATGAGCCAGGCCACGTCGGGGACCACCCCCGTTCACTCGCGGAACGCGTTGGGACCTTCGTCACCCCCGCTGTAATCGAGGTCGTCGACGTCCCTGACGACCGGCTTGCCCATCGCGTGTTCCACCATCCCGAGGAACCGGACCCGGCGGTCGCGGAGGAAGGCGTGGAAGTCGGAGCGGTGCAGCAGTTCCGGGTCGAGTTCATGGGTGGCCAGGACGGTGTCGAAGTCGGCGTCGTCGAGAAGCGATTTCGTCTGCACCCGCGAGAGGTACTGCGTGGGCGAGTAGCCCTCGATGACCACCTCGGTGCGTTTGCCCATGGGAGTGCGGTTGAGCACGCTGTCCGCCACGACCGGCTCAATGTGGTTGTCCCGGCACCATTCTGCGGGGAACACCCGGTGGAAACCAGGCTGAAGGTCGGGGAAGGTCCAGCGGTCGAAGGGCTGTGAGGTACGCCAGTCGCGGGCGCCGCGCCCCATCAGCAGGGCATAGATCCCCTGGTACACCCCGGAATTCTCCCGCACCGAGAACAACCTGGACTCGGAGAAGGTGGCGTCGCCGATCGTCCTGGGCGTTTCCGCGGAAGCGTCGCAGATCCAGGAGGTGACCTGGTCGACGTCCCGGGCAGCACGGTTGGTCACGGCGGCTGAGCCGTAGAGCTCGCCGAGGATGCCGCACCAGAACCACTGGTTGAGCCTGTCCCACGCCCGGGCGGACGCCAGTGCCCTCGGGGTTTCCGCCAACCGGGCGAAGATGACGGCCAGCGGTATCAGCTGCGCGGTGTACGGCACCTGCTCGATGGTGAGCATGCAGCGCTGGGAGAGGAACTCCGCGGTCTCGCGGAAGGTGATCCGCAGCTCGGCCCGCGCCTGCAGATAGTCCGCCAACGTGAGGTTGAGGATGTCCTCACGCTGTCCCTTCGCCTGCCCCTTGCGGGAGGTGACCAGCAGGGAGACGGCGGTGAGGAAGTCGGTCCGCTCGACCCCGTCGAGGGCCGGGTACCGGCGCAGCTCCCGTTCCGTCTGCTCCCAGTCCTGCACCATGGAGAAGTCCGGGTCCTCGGTGCCGAAGACAGCGGTGAGCAGTTCAAACACGTCCATCTGCAGGCCGGCGGAGTTCGCCTGGGCGAAGATGGAGCCGATACCGGTCTGGGCGGTTTCCCGCGCCAGCCGGATCATCGGGATGTCGTAGGCGGCCAGGGGTTTGACGGTGCGGTCGTAGAAACGCTTCACGTCCTCCCGGGCGCCGGGATCGTGGGCGGCGACGTCGAAGAGGAGGTCCGTGCCGGCCTCCCAGAGCAGGGCCGACACGGGGATGCACCCGTGGGCGATCGCCGCCTCCCGGTCCGTGATGCCGCCGGGGATCTCCGGCCCGAAGTGGGACCTCACGCTGCCTTCCTCGTCGACGGAGAACACCGCCTCATCGGGCATCACCTCGGATTCCACCGCGCGGGAGACGTCGACGTAGAAGGTGCGGCGGATCCGCTTGGAACGGAAATCGACGGTGTCCACCGCGCCGTCCCCGCGCAGGCAGTGGTAGAGGGTGGTCAGGCGCTGCTGGCCGTCGAGAAGCAGCAGCCCCGGCGATGACGTCGGGGCGGGCGCGCCGGCGATCGGCCGGGGACGGAAACGCAGGGGGGCGTTCCGGGTGTCCAGCGACAGCAGCGAGCCGACGGGATAACCACGCAGGACCGTCACGACGAGCGCCCTGATGCGGTCGACGTCCCAGGAGTAGGACCGCTGAAAATCAGGGAGCTGGAGATCCCCGCGGTCGATGCGGGCGAAAAGATCTGGCAGGTCGTAGCTCGGCGTGGTGAAACCCATGGCGATGAGTCTATCCCCGGCGGTGGGGCCGCGCTGCAGGGCACGGTGAATGAAAGTTCGACATGGCGGCATACCGAGCTGTACAGTGGTCAAGTCCCGATAAAGACCGTTCTGTCTACCTCTTCCGAACCGGAGGTTCCACGTGGCCATATTCACCCGGCGCACTTTCCTCGGCGCCGCCGCCCTCGGCACACTCGGGGTGCTCGGCGGCAGGGCCGTCGGCGCCATGCCCGCCGGCCCGGACGCCGGGGATGCGCTGACCATCGGCTACGTCCCCATCGCGTGCTCCTCCCCGCTGCTCGCCGCCGACGCCCTCGGCGCCTTCCAGCGCCGCGGCCTCAACGTCCGGCTCCGCCGCTTCGCAGGGTGGGCAGACCTGTGGTCCGCCTACCTCACCGGACAGCTGCACGTCACCCACATGCTCTCCCCCATGGCCGTGACACCCACCTCCCGGCCCACCACGCTGGCGTACACACTCAACACCAACGGTCAGGCCATCACCGTGGCCTCCCGTCTCCACTCCGAGGTCAACGGACTCGCGGATCTGAAGGGACGCGTCATCGGCATCCCCTTCGAGTACTCCATCCACTCGCTGCTGCTCCGCGACCAGCTCGCCGCCCACGGCGTCGACCCCGTCGCCGACCTGGAGCTGCGGCTCCTGCGCCCGGCCGACATGGTCGCCCAGCTCGAGGTCGGCGGGATCGACGGGTTCATCGGCCCGGAGCCCTTCAACCAGCGGGCCCTGGCCACCGGTTCGGGCCGCGTCCTGCACATGACGAAGGAGTTCTGGGACCGCCACCCCTGCTGCGCAATCGCCATGGGCGACGACTGGCGGCAGGCCCACCCGGGAGAAGCCCTCGCGGTCACCGACGCACTCGCCGAGGCCTCGTCATTCCTCAACGCCCCGGGCAACCACACCGAGGCCGCCGACATGCTCTCGCGCGAGATCTACCTCAACCAGCCCGCGGCGCTCATCTCCCCGGTGCTGCAGGGTGCCTACAGGAACTGGGCGGGTGAGGACGTCATCGACCCCGAACGCATCCACTTCGGCGACGCCACCGACCCCGCAGCCACCGCCTGGATGCGCCGGCAGCTCACCCGTTGGGAGCTCGCATGAATGACCGCGTGAAGGCCGGCCTCCTCGGCCTGGCGATGTTCGCCCTCTTCATCCTCGGCTGGCAGGGCGCGGTCTCCGCAGGCCTGCTCGCCGACCTCGCCCCCACCCCTGGTGGTGTGTGGACGCGCGGCGTGGAGATCCTCTCCGACCCCTTCTACCGGGAAGGCCCGGGCAGCGTCGGAATCTTCTGGCACCTGCTCACCAGCCTGCGGCGCGTCCTCATCGGCTTCCTCATCGCCGCGCTGATCGCCATCCCCCTGGGCTTCCTGCTCGGCCGCCTGCAGATCCTGCGCTGGGCCGTGGATCCGCTCATCCAGATCCTGCGCCCGGTCTCCCCCCTGGCCTGGCTGCCCATCGGCCTCGCCCTGCTTCTCGACGCCGAGCGCACCGCCGTCTTCGTCATCGTCCTGTCCGCGTTGTGGCCGATCCTCATCAACACCATCGACGCCGTCCTCCACATCCACCCGACCTACCTCAAACTCACCTCCACCCTGGGCACCCCGCTGTGGCTGGCCGTCACCCGGGTGTGGCTGCCGGCCACCCTGCCCGGCATCATCACGGGCCTGCGGCTCTCGCTGTCCACCTCCTGGCTGGTCATCATCGCGGCGGAGATGCTGGTGGGAGGTCAGGGCATCGGCTTCTTCGTGTGGAACATGTGGAACCGTCTGGACATCGACGCCATCGTCGTCGCCATCGTCCTCATCGGTCTGACCGGCCTCATCCTCGACCACCTCATCGGAGCACTACAGAAGACGGTCCGTTATGACTAACACGATCACCCTCGAGAAAATCACCCGATCCTACGGCCCGACCCGCATCATCGCGCCCACCTCCATCGACGTCTCCCCCGGCCAGTTCGTCTCCCTCCTCGGCCCCTCCGGGTGCGGAAAATCCACGATCCTGTCCATGATCGCCGGGCTCGATCATCCCTCCACCGGGGAGATCACCGTCGACGGCCGCAGCGCCGTCGTCTTCCAGGACCACGCCCTCCTGCCCTGGCTCACCGCCCGCGGCAACATCGAGTTCGGCCTGCGCTCCGTCCGCCCGGAACTCTCCGCGTCTGAACGTCGCCAGATCGCCGACCGCCACCTCGACATGGTCGGCCTCGCCCACGCCGCCGACCGCCGCCCCGCCCGCCTGTCCGGCGGCATGCAGCAGCGTGTCGGCATCGCCCGCGCCTTCGCCGTCGAACCCGAGATCCTGCTTCTCGACGAACCCTTCGGCGCCCTCGACGCCCTCACCCGTCGGGAGCTTCAGCTGCAGCTGCTGGGGCTCTGGGAGGCGGACCGCCGTACCGTCGTCATGGTCACCCACGACGTGGATGAGGCGATCCTGCTCTCCGACCGCATCCTCGTGATGTCCCCCTCCCCCGACGCCACCGTCATCGCCGACATCGCCGTGGACCTCCCCCGCCCCCGCCACGACGTCGAGCCGCCCGCCGAGCTTCGCCGTGAGCTCCTGGGCCTGCTGCACCCCTGATCCGGGCGGCCGTGTGTCAGCCCCCGTTCCCACGGCCACCCGGAACAGTGGGCCACGCGGTCTTCAGGGACTGAGGGGGCGAAGCCTACCCGCTAACCGGTACGCCAATCCGTCCACACCGCCTGCGCACCCGTATGGCCGGTGACCACCACCTGGTAGATCGCAACCAGCCCGGTCAGCACAGTGAGCACCTGCATCGCCAGGACCAGCCAGCGGGTGTCCCGCAATGTGGTCAGCAACCGCACTTTTGAGCCCACCCATGGGCCAGTGACGGCGACCGACAGCACCACCGCGATGGTGTACATGGCGACGGCGATCTCGAGTCGCTCCCCCTGCTCAGCGTGAGCCTGGATCAGTGGGCCGGGCGGCAGGGCGCGTTCCAGGGCTTCTCCTGCGCTGGCGGTGAACACCGTCAGTCCCGCCGCGAGTACCGCCAGGACCATGACCGGCCACTCCAGGAGGCGTCTCCACGGCGGGCGCAGGGCGTAGACAATACCGCTGACGGCAGCCATCGGAACGATGACGACCGCCGCATGGAGCAGGAGGATGTGAGTGGGAAGACCAAGAATCTCCAGCATGGGTAGGCCTTTCAGGTCTGTTGCCGTCACGTGCCAGGGAGAACACGACTGGCTTCGGGGATCTCCCTGAACTCAGACAGTACGCCCGAGGTCTGAAGGGTTGATGTGAATTGACCGGGTGAATCACGTCGTTTCAGGGGATCCAGTCGAGTGCCGGCAAAGGGAAGGTGACCTGGTCAGAAGGGTCCCCCATGATGTTCAGGCCCTGTGTCATATCGATGATCAGCCGAGGGAATGGAGGCTGAACGCAGCCAGGAACCCCAGAGAGGCGATCAATCCCGAGTAGAGGGAAGCCTCTTCGAAGGCCTCGGGGACCATGGTGTCGGTGATCATCGCCAGGATCGCTCCGGCAGCCAGGGCATTGACGAACGCAAGGGAGGTCGGGGCAGCATTGTCAAGCAGGAGGTAGCCGGCTGAAGCAGCAACACCTGAGAGGACGGAGATCCCACCCCAGATGCCGAAGATGTAGGCGGGTCCGCGACCGGCGTTTTTCATACCGGCGGTGCTGGAGAGCCCTTCGGGGACATTGGAGATGAACACCGCAGCGAGCATCGGGATGCTCAGGCCCCCGCCCGTGAGAAAGCTCAGCCCCAGCACCATGGATTCCGGGATGCCGTCAATCAGGGCGCCCAGGGCGATCGCAGCTCCGCCGCTCTCCCCGGCTGAGGGCTGCTGGTTTCCGGATCGTTTGCGGTGGCGGGCCCCGCGACGGGCGAGAAGGATATTCAGGCCGACATAGACCAGCGCTCCGCCCAGAAACCCGGAGGCGGTGGCCACCAGTCCGCCCTGCTCCACCGCTTCCTGCACAAGCTCGAAAGACAGGGCAGAGATCAGGACCCCGGCGCCGAAGGCCATGACCACCGCGACCACACGGGTCGGTACGGAGATGAACCAGGCGATCGCGCTGCCCAGCAGCAGCGCAGCCCCCGCGCTAAGGCCCGCTCCGCCTGCAGCCAGCCAGTCTGGCATCTGCCTGTCCTTTCCACGATGATCGCATCCTCCACGGGGTCGGAATACACCCACGGTCCGGTCACATGCTCTTTTCACCTGCTGAGAGGGGTGACAGCCACTGCCGGATGACAGTTCCTGGATCCCGATCCGGAAATATCACCGCCCGCCCTTGGGGAGCTGGTCAGCGTCTGCCTCCAGGTCTCGTGGGCCGTGAAGGGTCGGTGAGGTTGTCGGACGGGTTCTTCCCCCGCGATTGTCGCCGCTTTCCCTGCACGGGGCTCAGGTCAAACAATTCCTGGTAGCGCATCTGCTGGTACTTCCAGCGTTGCGCCATGGTCGACTTCGACCCCACCCGGCTTTCAGGGTTGACCGGGTCCTCCCCGAGAACGGGGTCCTCGCCAGCCTGGTAGGTGTCGGTCCACACCTGGATCACCGCCCAGGCCACGGCGGCCAGGGGGACGGCGAGGACGGCCCCGAAGAATCCGCCGACCAGGGTGCCCACAGCCAGTGCCAGCAGCACAACGATCGCGTGCAGGCTCAGGGTCCGCCCCATGATGACGGGTTGAAGGAGATGACTCTCCAGTTGATTGATGGCGATGGCCAGGGCAACGATAATCAGTGCGGTGACCAGGCCATTGGTCACCAACGCCACCAGTGCGGCCAGAGTGGTGGCGAAGGTGGCGCCGATGATGGGCAGGAAACCCAGGACGAACACGATGACTGCCAGGGGCAACGCCAGAGGGACTCCGAGCAGTGCCAACGGCACTCCGATCACCACAGCCTCAATGACGTTGATGATCACCGTGCCACGCACGTAGCCGCCGAGGATCTGGATGGTGCGGTCCCCGGACTCGGCGAGCTTCGCCCGGGTGTCCCCGTGGAACCACCGCAGGGTGAAGTTCCATATCTTCGGCCCGTCCTTGAGGAAGAAGAACAGGATGACGATCATGAGGATCAGCCCGGTGACCGCTTCCGTGGCGATGGTGATCCCGGTCACGGCACTTCCGAGGAATGTGCCGCTGGCGATCAGCCCGGTGGCCCGCTGCAGGGCATTGTCGACGGCGCCGGTGTCAACGGGTAGTGGCCCGGACATGATGAACTGCTGGAGCCGGTGCCACCCCTCCACCGCGGAGGTGGACAACGAGTCCCACTCAGTGCGGACCGCGAAGACGATTTCCGTGACCACTCCACTCAACAGGGTGAAGATGCCCACGAACACGACTCCGGTGGCCGACAACCGGGACCAGCCCTTGCCCACCAGCCATCTGACCAGCGGGTAGACGGCGGAGGCGAAGACCAGCGCCACGAATGCCGCGATCATCACGAGGTAGACCCGCAGCAGGAGCCACACCACGCCGGCGGAGACGGCCGCGATGAGCAGGACCTGGCCGCAGCGGGTGGCGGCCCTTCCCACGGTGTCGGACCAGAGGGCGACCACCCCGGCGGGAGCGGGTTGCCCGGGAACAGGCCCTGACGGGGGCGGAGGCTGCATGTGGCGGGGATTGTTCGGGGTGGTCATCCCAGGTACCTCCTGAAGAGGGTGGATCCAGTGGAATCGTCGAGGCGATGGTCCGTGGGCTTCGCCGAACTACAGGTGCAGTTCGGATCCCAGCAGGATGGTTCGCGTGGGTGGAAGGTGGAAGATTTCGGTGCGGTTGGCCTGATTCTTCTCCAGAGCGAGGAACAGTTTCTGCCGCCAGTCACGCAACCGGGGCGTGCGCGGCGGCCGGAGGGTGAGCACCGAGAGGAAGTACAGCGCCTGGTCCAGGTCGATGTGCAGCTCAGGGCTCTGGTCGAGGGCCAGGGCAAGATTGCGGGGGATATCCTGGTCATCGATGAATCCGACCCGGATGGTCACGTGCACGATGCCATCCGCCGTCGAGCCGATGTCGTCGACCCGGATCCGCTCTGCAGGGCGTACGTGCGGGACGTTGGCATGGACGAGTCGCACGATGACCACGTGCTCATGGAGCACGTGGAAGTCTCGGACGAGTCTGACCAGGGCGAGTGGGGTGGTGTCGGGGCTGGCGTGCGGGAACACCACTACACCGGGAACCCGCCGAACCCGCGTCGACCGCAGGGCATCCACGAACGGCAGGAGGGGGCCTTCCAGCTCGCGGCGAATCGTCGAGACCCGGTCACTGCCACCCAGCCAGGTTGTCATGACCAGCACCACCGCCGCGGCTATCAGCAGCGGCAACCAGCCGCCGGCGAAGAGTTTGGTGACGTTGGCGGCGAACAGCGCGATCTCCAGTAGTCCGATCAGCGTCGCAAAGGCAGCGATCTTCCACCAGCCCCAGCGCCAGACGGCGGAGGCGAAGAGCAGGAACAGGAGAGACTCCAGGACCAGGGTCCCGGTGACCGCCAGACCGTAGGCGTTGGCCAGCTCGGCGGAGGAGGCGAAGAGCAGCACCAGGGCCATGACGGCGACGAACAGGCCCCAGTTGACCATCGAAAGATAGATCTGTCCCTCTTCTCGCCGGGAGGTGTGTTTCACCGCCAGTCGGGGCAGCAGGCCCAGACGGATGGCTTGGCGGGTCACGGAGAAGGTCCCCGAGATCACCGCCTGGGAGGCGATGATGGTCGCGATGGTGGCGAAAATGACCAGGGGAATCTGCAGGGCCGGCGGAGCGAGGTAGAACATGGGGTTGGCCACGGCTTCAGGTGTGGAGATGACCAGTGCGCCCTGCCCCAGATAGACGAGCACGAGGGCCGGCATCGCGGCCGTGAGCCAGGCCAGGCGCATGGCCCTGGCACCGAAATGCCCCAGGTCGGCGTAGAGCGCCTCAGCGCCGGTGACCGTCAGCACCACCGCGCCCAGCAGGACGAATGCCTGGAATGGATGACGCAGCACCAGCTCGATCGCCCAATGTGGGGAGAGACTCACCAGGATCTGGGGGTGGGCGATGATCTGCGGGATGCCCAGCAACGCCATGGTGGCGAACCAGGCGAGCATGATGGGGCCGAAGGCGCGGGCCACCTTGCCGGTGCCGAAGGGTTGGACGGCGAACAGGAGGGCGAGCACCACCACGGAGACGGGCACGACCAGTCGTCCCAGGTCGGGTGAGACCACGGACAGTCCTTCGACGGCGCTGAGCACGGAGATCGCGGGAGTGATGACCGCATCCCCGTAGAACAGGGCGGCGCCGAGCATGCCGAGGAGGGTGACCGCCGTGCCCAGGTTCCTGCGTCCGGTGAGATGACGTCGCAGCAGCGCGACCAGGGCAAGGATGCCACCTTGACCGTCGTTGTCCGCACGGGTCACCAGCAGCACATATTTGACGGTGACGATGATGGTGATAGTCCACAGGACCATGGAGATGATCCCGTAGACATTCTGTGGATCGGGGGTGATCGCGTTGTGTTTCATGCTGAAGGCGGTGTGCAGGGCGTACAGCGGGCTGGTGCCGATGTCACCGAAGACCACCCCGAGCGCACCGAGCGCGAGCGGCCAGGACGCCGGCTGGGCCCTTCCCTCTGACCCGCCGACTTTGCCTGCCGACGTGGCGGAGGTGGGTACTGCATTCTCCGGGGACTGCTGGGGGGAACCGGCCGAGGTGCGGGGCCGAGAATTGTCCATGGCATAAGTGTGCACCTGCGGGAGGCAGTTGGCTACGGGTTGAGCTGATCCCCTGGGAGCCCCGTGTCGCCGACCGGGATACACCGTCGCATGAAGGAAAGCCAGGGGCCCGGCCACCTACGATGTGTAGGAGGCCGGGCCCCTGTGACTAGTCAGCGCTACCGGTGTTTAGGCGGTTGCGGTGAGCGGGTTCTTGACCCAGCTCATGAGGTCGCGCAGCTTGGCGCCGGTCTCCTCGATCGGGTGCTCGGCGTACTGCTTGCGCAGGCCCTCGAGCTCCGTGTTGCCGTTCTCGACGTTGGCGATCAGGCGCTTGGTGAAGGTGCCGTCCTGGATGTCGGTGAGGATGTCCTTCATGCGGAGCTTGGTGTCGGCGTCGATGACGCGCGGGCCGGAGAGGTAGCCGCCGAACTCAGCGGTGTCGGAGACCGAGTAGTTCATGTTGGCGATGCCGCCCTCGAACATCAGGTCAACGATGAGCTTGAGCTCGTGCAGAACCTCGAAGTAGGCCATCTCCGGCTCGTAGCCGGCCTCGGTGAGGACCTCGAAGCCGGTCTTGACGAGCTCCTCGGTGCCACCGCAGAGCACAGCCTGCTCGCCGAAGAGGTCGGTGACCGTCTCGGCCTCGAAGGTGGTGGGGATGACGCCTGCGCGGGCACCACCGATGGCGGCGGCGTAGGACAGTGCGAGAGCCTGGCCGTCGCCCTTCGGGTCCTGGTCGATGGCGATCAGGCAGGGGACGCCCTTGCCGTCGACGAACTGGCGGCGGACGAGGTGGCCCGGGCCCTTCGGGGCGACCATGCCGACGACGACGTTGTCGGCGGGCTTGATCAGGTCGAAGTGGATGTTCAGGCCGTGGCCGAAGAGCAGCGCGTCGCCGTCGTTGAGGTTCGGCTCGATGTCGTTGGTGAAGATGCTGGCCTGGGAGGTGTCCGGGGCGAGCAGCATGATGACGTCAGCCCAGGCGGCGGCGTCGGCGTTGGTCTTGACCTCGAAGCCGGCCTCCTTGGCCTTCTCCGCGGACTTGGAGCCCTCGCGCAGGCCGATGATGACCTCGACGCCGGAGTCACGCAGGTTCTGCGCGTGGGCGTGGCCCTGGGAGCCGTAGCCGATGATGGCGACCTTGCGACCCTGGATCAGGGAGAGGTCAGCGTCGGCATCGTAAAGCAGTTCAATAGCCATGGGAGAAATTCTCGCCTTTCGTCTTATACAGATACTGATGTCGTTTGTACCACATCATGAGACAGGGGTACCTCACATGGTGGACGTAATATACAGAACGTCTCACCCGGTGAGATTGGGGGTTGCTACTTGGAGGGTGCCAGCGTCTTCGGTCCGCGGTTGAGCGCAATCTGACCGGACTGGACGAGCTCGCGGATGCCGAAGGGCTCGAGGACCGCCAGCAGCGCACGGAGCTTGCCCGGGGTGCCGGTGGCTTCGATGACCACGGACTCCTGGGCGACGTCGACGACACGGGCGCGGAAGATGTTCGCGGCGTCCACCACCTGCGGGCGATTGGTGTTGTCTGCGTTGACCTTCACCAGCATGATGCCGCGGGCGATGGTGGTGTCCTCCTCCAGGCGGACGACCTTGAGCACCGGGATGATCTTGTTCAGCTGCTTGGTCACCTGCTCGATGACCAGTTCGTTGGCGTCGACCACAATCGTGATGCGGTTGATTCCCGCGGTCTCGGTGTTCGCCGAGACCAGCGAAACCAGGTTGTAGCCACGACGGGTGAACATGCCGGCCACGCGCGAGATGATGCCGTCGACGTCCTGGACGAGGACGCTGAGCGTGTTACGGACGATATCGGTGGGAGCCATGTTCCTAGTTCTCCTTCTGCTCGAACGACTCGTCGATGACCTCATCGATGGCGGCCGGGGACTCGCCGGCGGACTCCTCCTCGTCGAAGAACGGGCGCAGGCCGCGCGCGTACTCGATGTCCGAGTTGGAGGCGCCTGCGGCGACCATGGGCCAGACCTGCGCGTCCTCGCCGACGATGAACTCCACGACGACGGGGCGGTCGTTGATCTCACGCGCCTTCTGGATGGCCGGGATGACCTCCTCGGCCTTGGTCACCCGGATCGCCGCGCAGCCGAGTGCCTCGGAGAGCTGGACGAAGTCCGGGATGTAGGTGTCGCCGGACCCCAGCTTGGTGTTGGAGTAGCGGCCCTCATAGAACAGGGTCTGCCACTGGCGGACCATGCCCAGGTTGCCGTTGTTGATCAGGGCGACCTTGATCGGGAAGCCCTCGACGGCGGCGGTGGTCAGCTCCTGGTTGGTCATCTGGAAGCAACCGTCTCCGTCAATGGCCCAGACCTCCTTGTCCGGCAGGCCGGCCTTCGCGCCCATGGCGGCAGGCACGGCGTAGCCCATGGTGCCCAGGCCGCCGGAGTTGAGCCAGGTGCGCGGCTGCTCGAAGTCGATGAACTGCGCGGCCCACATCTGGTGCTGGCCGACGCCGGCGACGTAGATGGCGTCCGGCCCGACCTCCTTCGACAGGGTCTCGATGACGAACTGCGGGGCGAGCATGCCATCGGCCTGCTCCTCGTAGCCCCGCGGGAAGCGCTCCTTGAGATCGGTGAGGTACTCGACCCACGGACCGATGGCCGGAAGGTTGAGATTCTTCTGGGAGCGGTAGGTGCGCAGCAGCGCGGAGAGGACCTCGCGGGCGTCGCCGACGATCGGTACGGCAACCTCGCGGATCTTGCCGATCTCGGCCGGATCGATGTCCGCGTGGATGACCTTGGCGTCCGGGGCGAAGTACTCGAGGTTGCCGGTGACGCGGTCGTCGAAACGCGCGCCGATGGTGATGAGCAGGTCGGAACGCTGTATCGCCCCGACGGCCGGGACGTTGCCGTGCATGCCGGGCATGCCCATGTGCAGCGGGTGGGACTCCGGGAAAGCGCCCAGTGCCATGAGGGTGGTCACGACCGGAATGCCGGTGTACTCGGCGAATTCCAGCAGCTCCCGGTTCGCGTCGGCCTTGATGACGCCGCCGCCGATGTAGAGGCAGGGGCGCTCGGCCTCGGAGATGAGCTGGACGGCCTGGGTGATCTGACGGGAGTGCGGCGTGGTGACCGGCTTGTAGCCCGGCAGGTTCATCTTCGGCGGCCAGACGAAGTCGAACTCGGCGTTCTGGATGTCCTTCGGGACGTCCACCAGGACGGGGCCCGGGCGACCCGTCAGTGCGAGGTGGAATGCCTCGGCCAGGGTGCGGGCGATGTCGTTGGGGTCGGTGACCATGAAGTTGTGCTTCGTGATCGGCATGGTGATGCCACGGATGTCCGCCTCCTGGAAGGCGTCCGTGCCCAGCAGGCTCCGGCCGACCTGGCCCGTGATGGCGACCATCGGGACGGAGTCCAGGTTGGCGTCAGCCAGAGGGGTGACCAGGTTGGTGGCACCCGGGCCGGAAGTGGCGATGCACACACCGACCTTGCCGGTGACCTGTGCGTAACCGGTGGCGGCGTGACCCGAACCCTGTTCGTGGCGCACCAGCACGTGGCGCAGTTTGGTGGACGAGAACAGGGGGTCGTACAAGGGGAGGATGGCTCCACCGGGCAGACCGAAGACGATGTCGGTGCCGAGCTCCTCAAGGGACCGGACGATCGCCTGGGCACCGGTCATCCGCTCCGGGGCGTCTGCGACACCCGGGGCCTTCTTGGCGACCGTGGCCGGGGTGGGCGATTGCGAAGCTGCCACGTTATTTAGCTCCTAATTCACAAGGACAATGCAGTTGGGAACGCGACCCGGCAACCATCCCCGTAGGTGTGGGAAGGCAACCACCGGATTGCAGGCGGTGACAAAAGTTGTCTGTGACCACTGATGACCACTAATGACAAAGCCCCCGAACAGGCACTGATGATGGGTGCTGTCGAGGGCGCTTGTCGGTACGACCGGGTAGGGAGTCGTTACGGCAGGCGCCGCGCAGCTACTACCACGAGTCGAATATTGATCATGATCACGATCATACACACCGGTTTGCGGATAGTCGTATCGTGGTCGGCATGCTCGTCACCACCTATCTGCTCACCAGCGCCTGGCGGTGGGTCGCCGATGAGGGTCTCACCCTCGCGATCCTGCTCGTCATCGCACTCCTGATCCCCCGTGTCGCCCGCTTCGTGCAACGATGGCTGGCCCGCGGAATCGAGGAGAACACCGACGCCGACGAGTCGAAGGCCCGTCTGGCGCTGACCGGAGTGGGCGTCTACATCGCCCAGATCGTCGCCTTTTTTGTGCTGCTGGTTTTCCTCCTGCAGACCCTCGGATTCTCCCTCGCCGGCGCCGCCATCCCCGCCACCGTGGTCTCCGCGGCCGTCGGTTTCGGCGCGCAGTCGATCATCGCCGACTTCCTCGCCGGCCTGTTCATCCTCACGGAGAAGCAGTTCGGCGTCGGCGACTGGGTCCGTTTCGAAGGCAACGGCATCGTCGTCGAAGGCACCGTCATCCAGGTCACGATGCGCGCCACCCGGATCCGCACGCTCGCACAGGAGACGGTGATCGTCTCCAACTCCACGGCGCGCGTGGCCATCAACTCCTCCAACTACTGGTCCCGCGCCGTCGTGGTCATGCCCGTCCCGCTACTCGGCTCCACCGACACACAGGAGGCCATCGACCGCTCCGAGGCCGCCACGCGCCGCGCCCTGCGCCGTCCCGACGTGGCTAAGGAGCTCATCGGCGAACTCGACGTCCACCCGGCCGTCAACGTCACCCCACCCGCAACCGTGGGCATGCCGTGGACCATGGACATGCGCTTCATGATCCAGGTCCAGGCCGGTTCCCAGTGGCTGGTCGAACGCGCCATCCGTGCAGAGATCCTCGACGAGTTCTGGAATGAGTACGGCTCCGCCCCCACCATCACCGGCGAGGTGAAGGACCGCGTCGAATCAGTCACCCGCAACGCCATGTCCGGCGCCCCGCTCATCGACGCCCCCATGCCCGGCACCCATGACTCCGCCGGCGACGAGGAGTCGACCGTCCCGCCGGGCTTCGCCGACGAAGAGGGCCGCGATCCGGCCGTCGTCGAGCGCGGCCCCCAGGGCGACGAGCCCGAGGACACCGTGGAGGATGAAACCCCCGCCGGCGGCGTCTTCCGCCACGACTCCCCCACCTCCGGCTGGCAGCGTCTGGCCTCCGTCGGCGGCCGGGTGCGTGCCTCCACGATGTACCTCTTCGTCACGCTCTTCGTTCTGCTCCTGCTCAAGGGCCTGACCGTCGACGCGGGTGAAGGCGGTGAGGGACCCACCGGGATTCTCGCCCCGCCGTCGGTGAATACCGCCCCCGCCACCCCGCCCGCCGCGCCCACGCCGACCCCCCTCCCCGAGACCACCCTGCCCACCGAACCTGTCACCCCGACGACCACGCAGCCGACCGCCACCCCGGAGGGCACCGCGACCCCGACTCCGTCGCCGCGGCAGGTGCCGGGACAGGCGCCGAGAGAGGTCCCGGGACAGGCGTCGACGCCAACCCCCCAGCCGGAATCAACTCCGGAACCGACCCCGGAGACCGGGACGGGGACGGGGACACAGCCGCAGCTCACCCCGGACACTGGCGCGCCGAGCATCCTCAACTAGCATTGGCCGCATGAGTTCAGACGCTGCGAACGCAGATTCCGTGCAGTTCAGGCCGGAACGCACAAACATCCTCGCCGCCGTACTGATGATCGCCATTGCCCTGCTGGCCGTCGGTGCTGCCCCGCTGTACCTGTTCTGGGTCCTGCTCATCCCGGCGGCCTTCCTCTTCTGGGTCCTGCGGGCACGGACGACCGTGGGTGAACGCGGCGTCGACATCCAGTACGCCTTCCGCGGATCCCGGTCCGTCGGCTGGGACAGGCTGGCCGGAATCGGTTTCAAGGGCTCGCGGGCACTGCTGACCACAAAGGACGGCAGGAAGTACCCGATGCCCGGCATCACCTTCAACTCCCTGCCGGAGCTGTCAGAGGCCTCCCGGGGTCGGATCCCGGACGTACTCACCTCCGCCCGGGAGGCGGCCGACGACAAGGTGACCATCATCCGACGTGACGGGGAGCAGATCCTCATAACCAAGGAGGAGTACGCTGCTCGTCAGGCCGAGAGGGAGGCCACCGCGGGTTCCCACAACGGTGAGTCCGAGAATCGTCCCGCGAAGAACAACCCCGATAACACAGATACTTCAAGGAGCAGTCAGTGATCCCGCTTCGTTCCAGAGTCACCACCGTCGGACGTAACGCCGCAGGCGCCCGAGCCCTGTGGCGCGCCACCGGCACCAAGGAAAACGAATTCGGCAGGCCGATCGTCGCAATCGTCAACTCCTACACCCAGTTCGTCCCGGGTCACGTGCACCTGAAGAACGTCGGCGACATCGTCGCTGACGCCGTCCGCGCCGCCGGCGGCGTGCCGAAGGAGTTCCACACCATCGCCGTCGACGACGGCATCGCCATGGGTCACGGCGGCATGCTCTACTCGCTGCCCAGCCGTGAGATCATCGCCGATTCGGTCGAGTACATGGTCAACGCCCATACCGCCGACGCCATGGTGTGCATCTCCAACTGCGACAAGATCACCCCGGGCATGCTCAACGCCGCGCTGCGCCTGAACATCCCCGCGGTCTTCGTCTCCGGTGGCCCGATGGAGGCCGGCAAGGCCGTCGTCGTCGACGGCGTCGCCCAGGCCCCGACGGACCTGATCACCGCGATCGCCGCCTCCGCGAACGAGGCCATCTCCGATGCGGACCTGAACACCATCGAGGAATCCGCCTGCCCCACCTGCGGCTCCTGCTCCGGCATGTTCACCGCCAACTCGATGAACTGCCTCACCGAGGCACTGGGTCTGTCGCTGCCGGGCAACGGCACCACCCTGGCCACGCACTCCGCACGCCGCCGCCTTTTCGAGGAGGCAGGTGACACCATCGTCGAGCTGTGCCGCCGCTACTACGGCGAGGAGGACGAGTCTGTCCTGCCCCGGAACGTCGCCACCAAGAACGCCTTCCGCAACGCCATGGCACTGGACATGGCCATGGGTGGTTCGACCAACACGATCCTGCACACCCTGGCCGCCGCGCAGGAAGGCGAGATCGACTTCGACCTCAACGACATCGACGAGATCTCCCACCAGGTCCCGTGCCTGTCCAAGGTCGCCCCGAACGGCATCTACCACGTCGAGGACGTCCATCGCGCCGGTGGTATCCCCGCGATCCTGGGCGAGCTGCGTCGCGCGAACCTCCTCAACGAGGACGTCCACACCGTCACCTACAACTCCCTCGGCGAATGGCTCGACGACTGGGACGTCCGCGGGGGCAAGGCCACCGACAAGGCGATCGAGCTCTTCCACGCCGCCCCGGGTGGCGTGCGCACCACCGAGCCCTTCTCCACGGACAACAGGTGGACTTCGCTGGACACAGACGCGGAGAACGGCTGCATCCACGACGCCGAACACGCCCACTCCGCCGACGGCGGCCTGGTGGTCCTGCGCGGCAACCTCGCACCGAACGGTTCCGTGCTCAAGACCGCCGGAGTCAAGGAGGAGCTCTGGACCTTCACCGGTCCGGCGCGCGTCGTCGACTCCCAGGAGGCGGCCGTCTCCACCATCCTCAAGCGTGAGGTCCAGCCCGGCGAGGTCGTGGTCATCCGTTACGAGGGTCCGGCCGGTGGCCCGGGCATGCAGGAGATGCTGCACCCGACGTCCTTCCTCAAGGGCGCCGGCCTCGGCGAGGCCTGCGCGCTGATCACGGACGGCCGCTTCTCCGGTGGCACCTCGGGCCTGTCCATCGGCCACATCTCCCCGGAGGCCGCCCACGGTGGCCTGATCGGACTGGTCCGCAACGGTGACCCGATCACCATCGACGTCCACACGCGTCGTCTCTCGCTGGATCTGCCGGACGAGGAGATCGAGGCCCGCCGCGCCGAAATGGAGGCCAGCGAGAAGCCGTGGACCCCGAACCGCGAGCGCGTGGTCTCCAAGGCACTGCGTGCGTACGCCTCCATGGCCACTTCGGCCGATAAGGGTGCCGTCCGACAGGTCGACTAACATCGGCCGGGTGAGTTCCCCCGATACCTCTCCGAAGCCCGCGAATCTGCCCCTCGACACCGTTCTCCGGATGGTGACGGCCCTGGGACTGATCGCGGGCTTCGGCGTGACCGGACGTCAGTTGATGATCACCGACTTCCCCGTCGACATGATCATCTACCGCTCGGGAGTCCGCGCCTTCCTGGAAGGCCGCGAGATGTACTCCGTGCCCATGTACGCCGGCGATCTTGCACTGCCGTTCATCTATCCCCCGTTCGGCGCCCTCATCCTGGTGCCGCTGAGCGTCTTCGACCGCATCCACAGTGACCTCGCCGGTGACATCATGGTCCTGGTTTCTTCGGCGCTGATCCTCGTCTGCCTGTGGTTCGTGCTGCAGGCGGTGACGCGCGGGAGCGTCGACAAGCTGGGTCTGGCGGCCCTGACGGCGGCGACCTGGCCGGTGGCGTTGCTCATCGAGCCGGTATGGCTCAACGCCGGGTTCGCGCAGATCAACGTGGTGATCATGGCGCTGGTGGTCCTCGACCTCGTGCCTCGCAAACGCTTCCTGCCGCAGGGCAGCCTCATCGGGATCGCGGCGGCCATCAAGATCACTCCCCTGGCGATGCTGCTGTTCTTCCTGCTGCGTAAGGATTTCCGGGCGATCATCGTCGCGGGCGTCTCCGGTCTCGTCGCCACGGGTATCGCGGCACTGCTCCGCTGGGACGCCACCGTGGACTATTTCTCCACCGTCCTGCTCGGAATGGGCACCGACAGCGAGTTCGGCGTGAGCACCGTCTACCAGTCGAACAGCTCGCTGAAGGGCATGCTCATGCGCTGGTGGACCAGCGACGCGGCACTCGATGCAAACAGCACCCTGACCAACCTCATCTGGCTGGTGCTCGCGCTGCTGACGATCGGATTCGGCGGCTGGCTGATGATTGCGCTCTTCCGGCGCGACATGCTTGTCGACGCCGCCCTGGTCAACGCCCTCATCATGCTGCTGATCTCCCCGGTGTCCTGGTCGCACCACTGGATCTGGCTGACCCTGCTGCTGCCGGTGCTCGCCTGGCGGTGCCTGACGGTACTGCGCGCCCCTGTGGTTCTGGGCGCGCTGGTGTTCCTGTGGGCGGCACTCGTACTCACCCAACCCCCGAAATGGTGGTACGGCGATGCCATCGACATCCACTACCTCACCGGAGTGGAGAAGTTCCTCGTCTCCGATTTCGTGTGGCTGGGCATCGCCGTACCGGTTGCCTGGGCCTTCGCCCTGCGGCGGGTTAAGCGAGCGGGTTGATGCCGGCGCCGAACCACCACAAGGCGATGCCTCCGGCGATGGCCAGCAGGAGGAAGAGCCAGGAGCTGAGCAGCGGGCGGCGGGCCCAGCTGCGGCCGTAGTCGAGGGAGACGAAGCCCGGACCGGTGAACTGGAGCGCCAGGGAGCTGCCCAGGAGCACCAGCGACAGCCACACCGATTCCGGCCAGGCGAAGACGTTGAGTCCGGCGCCTGAGGTGCTCAGCTCGTGCAGTGCGGTGAATGAGGTCGCGATGGTCGCCAGCATGGCGAACAGCGGCGTGATCAGGCCGAGGACCAGGAACACGCCCGCCGCCAGCTGCAGCGACGGGATGACGATCGCCAGGCCCTCCGGAGCGAGGTACCCCGCATAGTCGGACTGCAGACCGGACAGACCCGGGTTTCCGCCGAGGCGGAAGAAGGTGCCCACAGCCTCGAGGATGAGCCAGAGGCCCAGCATCAGACGGACGATGAACAGGCCGAAGTCGATGGTGCCGCGACGGTGGTCCGGGGTCTCCGACTCCGTCACCGCGGTGGTCTGGTCGTAGTTGGCCGCTGCGGGTGCCACCGGGGGTGCCGCCACCGGAGCGGCGGCCGGGGCCATCGTGGTCGGCTGGTCCTGCTGGCGGTCGTAGGCGAAGGTCTGGTACGCGGTGCTGCCGCCCGGCGCGGCGAAATCCTGGTCGGCATAGGTCGGCTGGGGGGACTGCTGGGATGCCGGGATCTCCTGCGGTGCCGCGCGATTGGTGCGGCCGAAGACGCCGGCACCCGAGGTTTCGGGGAACTGCGTCGTGGCGTTGTCGGCGCCACCGGCGGGGAGTGAGCTGGCGGCAGTCGAACCGGCACCCGTGAAAGCGGGGCCCTGGTCGGCGGCTTTGTCGTCCTGGTGGTAGGTGGGCACGTCGAGGCCGTCTGCGTCGTACGAGCCTGCGCGATCGGGGGTCGGGTTCTTGTTGCTCATACCGCCAGGTTAGGACAATGCGGGCCTACGGGTCCGACTTGAAGGGGCGCGCCGTGTTGCGAAGAACGAACGAATCGGTCACGGACAGCGTGTGGGTTCCCTTGTCCGCGCATCATGTGCCTTTCGGGCGGCCGGGCGCGTCGGGGGTGTCACGGCCGTTGACGGTCCGCGTTCCACCGACTACGGTTGTTGATATGACAACAGATGCTCACCTCAACGATTCCTGGGCGGGCGACGCCCAGAACGCCTCCCCCGACGGCGAATTCGTGCGCGACACCAACTACATCAACGACCGCATCACCGCCGACGCTCCGGCCGGCGAACCCACCGAGCAGGCCGACGGCACCTTCCACTGGCCCGTCGAGGCCGGCCGCTACCGGCTCGTCGCGGCACGCGCGTGTCCGTGGGCGCACCGCGCCGTCATCGTCCGCCGCCTGATGGGCCTGGAGGGCTCCATCTCCCTGGGACTCACCGGCCCCACCCACGACAAGCGATCCTGGACCTTCGACCTCGACCCCGGCGGACTCGACCCGGTCCTGGGCCTGCCCCGCCTGCAGGACGCCTACTTCAACCGCTTCCCCGACTACCCGCGCGGCATCACCGTCCCGGCGATCGTCGAGGAGTCGAGCAGGAAGGTGGTCACCAACGACTACCCCACCCTCGTGCGCGACATGATCACCCAGTGGGGGAAGTTCCACCGCGCAGGCGCGCCGGACCTGTGGCCCACGGAGCACACCGAGGAGATGGAGGAACTCAACAAGTGGCTCTTCACCGAGGTCAACAACGGCGTCTACCGCTGCGGCTTCGCCGGTTCCCAGGAGGCCTACGAAGCAGCCTACGACCGACTCTGGGCGGCGCTGGACACCCTCGAGGAGCGCCTGTCCACCCGCCGCTACCTCGTCGGCGACCACGTCACCGAGACGGACATCCGCCTGTTCACCACACTGGTCCGTTTCGACCCCGTCTACCACGGCCACTTCAAGGCCTCCCGCAACAAGATCACCGAGATGCCCAACCTGTGGGGCTACCTGCGTGAGCTCTTCCAGATCCCGGGCTTCGGCGACACCACCGACTTCACCGAGATCAAGGAGCACTATTACATCGTGCACACCGAGGTCAACCCCACCCAGATCGTGCCGAAGGGCCCTGATCTGAGCGGCTTCGCCACCCCGCACGGCCGCGAGAACCTCGGCGGGCAGCCCTTCGCCGAGGGCACCACCCTGCCCGGCGCGGTGCCCGCCGGCGAGGGCCTGAAGAACCCGGAGCCCTTCCAGAGCTAGAGGATTGATTCCAGGGGAGTCGCTACCCGAAAATAAAGCGAGGGTGTTCAGGATTGATGTTGTGGACAACAACCTGAACACGGGCCCGACCCCCGGAAAGTAGACACGGGGGTCGGACCCGGGAGCAGTCTTGAGAATCGCTCAGGACGGTCCACCATGAGGGTGACGTTCACCGCCGCGGTACAGGCCCTTTGGCCTGCAGTCTCCATAGCGAGGTGACTTCCTTCGAACGTGCGGCGTGTAGAAGGTCTGAGCTGTCTTTCGCTCGCCTGTGGGTGGGCGTCGTGTCGAGCCGATCGATCACGTGAAGCCCCGCCTCGTCAATTGCGTCCAGAAGTATCTGTCGACTGCGCAAGCCAAGCAGCTCGGCGAGATCAGAGAGGATCAACCAACCCTCTCCGTCATCCGTGAGGTGACGCGGCAACCCGGCCAGAAATTGCAGCAGCATTTTGCTACCGGGGTCATACACTGCCGCATCGAGTGTGGTTGTGGCGCTGCCCGGCAACCACGGTGGGTTGCAGACGATGAGCGGCGCCCGTCCTGCAGGGAACATGCTGGTCAACTGGGCCTCTGCCATGCCTTGCATGCCCAGTCGAGCGAAGTTGTCGTTCGCGCAGTCAACCGCACGCCGGCTGAGGTCTGTTCCCAGCACCTTTTTCACGCCACGGTTCACGAGTACTGCGGCCAGTACGCCAGTGCCGGTGCCAATATCGAACGCCAAATTCCGATTGTTCAGCGGTGCACGGGCAACAAGATCGACATACTCGTGACGGGTGGGCAAGAACGTACCGTAGTGAGGGTGAATCTTCGCGTTCAAAGCGGGAACGTCCACGCCTTTCAAGAACCATTGATAGGCACCTTGCACCCCGATCAGCTCTTGCAGACTCACCACGGCCCCCTCTTCGCCGGAGCTGAGGCGCTGCTCGTATCCGAACTCAACCGCCGGACCAACTTGCGGGGCCCGGGACAAAGGCACTATTGCGCTCCCGCTCTGTGCGTCAAAGGTGAGCGGCACCAGAACCAACGACATCATCCGCGAACGTTGGGCTCTGGCCTGACGGATACGGTAGAACTCCTCTGCATCGGTCACGACAGGCTGAGCCGCCGACCGTCCCCCGCCCTTTGCCAGGCGTCGATCCATTGCACTCAAAATTTGTTTTGCGTTATGGAAGTCGCCCAGCCATAGCATTGCCGTGCCCTGAGCTGCATACCTCATTGCCTGAGCTGTGCTGAGCCGGTCATCGACCGCGACAAGCTTCTTGGGCGCTACCCGGTCATTTGCCGACCACCACATGGCTGAACCTGCCACCCCGTCGTGTTCCCAGGTCAGCAAGTCTTGCGCGGCGAACTGGTCCGGAGTAATGGGAATCAACCTCGTTCAATAACGGTGCTTCAGAAGCCTGCAGCTGCTGGCACCCGCAGGCACATCCACCCGCTGGTCGTATCCGCGACGAGGGGCAGCATGAATGTGCCGAAGATAGGTTCGGTTGCGTCATCATAGCAGGATGCCGCTCCCTGAACACCGCCGGCGTGTGGTGGTGGAGCCGGCACGCCGCTAATCAGCTCAACGAGGCCCCCCCTTAAGGTCGGTGTGCTGATGCCGATGGGCCGGCCCCTGAACCCCAGGAATCAATCATCCAGGGTTCCGGCGGCAGCTCGATCGCTGCCGCAGCCACGCTGGCGGTGAGCCTTCCGAGGAGATCGGATTCGAGCCGCCAGCGTTGCCAGTAGAGGGGGACCTCGATGACGGTGGCGTCGAGAAGCACCAGCTCGCCGGAGGCCAGGAGAGGGCCCGCCTGCAGTTCCGGCACCAGCGACCAGCCGAGCCCCACGCGCGTCGCCTCCAGGAAGCCCTCCGAGGAGGGGATCTGGGAGACGGCCCGGTGGCGTCGCACGGCGTCGTCGAGTCGACCGTCGAGGTCCGAATCCTGCAGCGCGTCGTTGGGCCCGAAGCGCAGGGCGGGCATGTTCGCCCAGTCGACCTCGCCGCCGCGGGTGTAGGCGTCACGTAGGCGCGGGGTCGCGACCGCGCGGTACCTCATGACCCCCAGCGGCATCGAGTCGCAGCCCGAGACGGGCGTGGCCTCCCGGGTGATGGCGCCGAGGACGTCGCCGCGGCGCAGCAGGGCGAGGGTGTGCGCCTCATCCTCGATGCGCAGGCGGAGGGTGGCGGACCGGAAGGCGGCCACGTCGGCGAGCACGGGGCGGAACCAGGTCGCGAGGGAATCCGCGTTGACCGCCACCGACAGTGGCACCCGCTCCAGCTGCCCCCGGAGACGGGAATCCGTCTCCGCCTGCAGCAGCGCCATGCGGCGCGCCGCCTGGACGAGGACCTCGCCGGCCTCGGTCGCGGTCGCCGGGCTGCTCCGCCGGACGAGGACGCGCCCGGTGGCCTTCTCCAACGACTTGATGCGCTGGCTGACCGCCGAAGGCGAGACTCCCAGCACTGCGGCGGCGACCTCGAAGCTGCCTTCGTCGACGATGGCGAGGAGGGTCTCCAGATGGACGGGATTCATGAAGCAATTCTAAACCAGGGTGAGGGAATGTAACTGGCCTTCATCTGCCCTTCGCGCGAGACTGGAGAGCATGTCGATCGTGCTCGCCGGGCTGCTGCTCGGATTCTCCCTCATCATCGCCGTCGGCCCACAGAACCTGCTGCTCATCCGCCAGGGGGCGCGCCGTGAAGGCGTCACGGCGGTCGTCCTCGTCTGCCTGCTTTCCGACGTCGCCCTGCTCACCCTGGGCACCTTCGGCGTCGGCGTCCTCGTCGATCGCGCTCCCCTGGTCCTCGCGGCCCTGAAATGGGCGGGCGTGGCCTACCTGGCCTGGTTCGCCTTCGCGGCGCTCCGCGACGCCACACGTGCCGGACACCGCACAGGCGCCGTCGTCGTCGACGAGGGGGAACCCCACGGCGAGGAGGCCGGCGGTGGCGGCACCGCCCTGGCCACGCGCGTACGGCCACAGCGCACCTGGGTCAGGCCCATGTGGACCGCGGTGGCCTTGACCTGGTTGAACCCTTCCGCCTACCTGGATTCGCTGGTCATGATCGGCGGCCTGGCCAACCAGTACGGCGACCCCGACCGCTGGCTGTTCACCGGCGGCGCACTCCTGGCGAGCCTCATCTGGTTCCCCGTCGTGGGCTACGGGGCGGGCCTGCTCTCCGGCCCCCTGTCCAGCCCGAAGGTGTGGCGCGTGCTCAACGTCCTCATCGCCCTCGTGCTGGCCGGGCTGGCCCTCAAGCTTGCCGCGATGTGACCATGTGTTCCCGGGCCGGAGGGTGGCGGCTTTGCTACAGGATTCAACTTTTTCGGTTTTCAACCATTCCGCACATAGACTGGGCCCATGCCTGAAGAATCCGTCCAGTGGTTGACCGACTCGGAAACCCGCACCTGGCTGGCCCTGTGGTCGGTCAGTGAGTGGTTGCCCACGCGCCTCGACGAACAGCTGAAACGCGATTCCGGCCTCAGCCACCGCGACTACTTCACCCTGGCGCAGATCTCCATGGCCCCCGGGAAACAGATCAGCATGTCAGAGCTGGCCCGACTCTCGAACATCTCCGCCTCCCACCTCTCGCACGTGGTCACCCGGCTGGAGAAGCACGACTGGGTACGCCGCCACTCCGATCCCCATGACCGACGGACGAATATCGCCACCCTCACCGACGAAGGCCTCGAGTTCATCCGCGGCGCCGCCCCCGGGCACGTCTCCGAGGTGCGCCGCCTCGTGTTCGACTCCCTCGACGCCGAAGAGACGGAGGTCCTGGGGAGGCTGCTCAACAAGGTGCTCGGCGGCGTCAGCCCCTCGGCGGCGGCCCGGGGCTGAGGCCTGCCACCGCTCCCCCGCTAGTCGCCGTGCACGCGGGATGCGGTGGCGTCGGCCCAGATGTTGATGCCGGCGTCCCGGGCGATGTCGTCGATCGCGGTGAGTTCCGCGGCAGTGAACTCGAGGTTGTCGAGGGTGTCCAGGTTCTCGTCGAGCTGCGCGACCGAGGACGCGCCGACGAGCGCGGAGGCGACCGTCTCCACGCCGTAATCGCCCTGCTCGCGCAGGACCCAGGCCAGCGCCATCTGCGCCAGGCTCTGCTCGCGCTCCTGGGCGATGTCGTTGAGGCGTGCCACCATCTCCAGGTTCTCGGGGGTGAGCATGTCGTCCGAGAAGGACTTCCGGGCAGCCACGCGGGAATCCTCCGGCACCCCGTCAAGGTACCGGTTGGTGAGCAGGCCCTGGGCCAGCGGCGAGAACGCGATGACGCCCAGACCGTTGTCCGCCGCGGAGGTCAGGAGCGATTCGCCGTCTTCGCCCGGATCCTCAACCCAGCGGTTGACGATGGAGTAGCTCGGCTGATGGATGAGCAGCGGACAGCCCTCCTCCGCCATGAACTGGGCGGCCTCGGCGGTGAGTTCCGGGCCGTAGGAGGAGACGCCCACGTAGAGGGCCTTGCCGGCGGCGACGATGTCGCGCAGCGCATAGAGGGTCTCCTCCAGCGGGGTCTCCGGGTCGGGGCGGTGGTGGTAGAAGATGTCCACGTAGTCCAGGCCCATCCGTTCGAGGGACTGGTCCAGCGATGCGGTGAGGTACTTGCGTGACCCGCCGAATCCGTACGGGCCCGGCCACATGTCCCACCCCGCCTTGGAGGAGATGACCAGCTCGTCGCGGTGGGGGGCGAGGTCCTGACGCAGGATCCGGCCGAAGTTGGACTCGGCGCTGCCGTAGGGCGGGCCGTAGTTGTTGGCCAGGTCGAAGTGCGTGACCCCCCGGTCAAAGGCCCGGCGGACGATGTCGCGCTGGGTCTGGAGGGGCTTGTCGTCACCGAAGTTGTGCCACAGCCCCAGGGAGATCGCCGGCAACTTGAGACCGGAATGCCCCACCTTCCGGTAGGGCATGGTCTCATAGCGGTCAGAGGCCGGCTGGTATCCGGGGGTCGTGCGTCGTTGGAAACTCATGACCCCCATTGTGCCCCGCGCGTCGGACGGGTGTCGAGACGGGTGCTTACTTGACGAGGCCGAAACCGCCGGTCCAGCCGATCTTCTCCGCACCGGCCAGGGTCAGCTGCAGGAATCCGACGGCCTCGAGCTCATGTGCGCGCTTGAGGCTGCCGGCGTCCAGCGCGTCGAGGCCACCGGCGGTGACGTCCTCGACGAGAGCGGCCTTGGCCGCCTCGTCGTCACCGGCCACCAGGACGGTGGTGGTCAGGTCGCCGACCTTACCGGTGCTCAGGGTGGCGGCGAAGGTGGTGTTGAAGGCCTTGAGGACCGACGAGTCGGGCAGCTTGGCCTGGATCTCGGCGGCAGCGGAGGAACCGACCGGCACGACCAGCTCATCGAAGGTGTCGAAGTTGAGCGGGTTGGTGATGTCGATGACCGTCTTGCCGGACAGCTCCGCACTGCGGTTGGCGAGGATCTCCTCGACGGCCGGGTAAGGCACGGCGAAGACGACGACGTCGCCGTCGAGAGGGGCGGTGGCGGAGTCCTCGCGGGAAATCAGGGTGACGGTGGCGCCACCGTTGGTGAGCACGCCCGCGATCGCGGTGGCCATGTTGCCGGTACCGAAGATGGTGTAGTTGGTCATGGTGTTGTTCTCCTTGTGGGTGTCTCGCTGCTGGGCGGTCATGGCGGGCTGGACGTTCTTACCGAAGAGTTTGTTGATGAGGTCTCTGATCACGATTCCCACCCTAGACCCCAATGGTTGAAATTTCAACCCTTTCGGAAAAAAGAAACCTGAGACAGGCGGGAACGCCTGCTCAGGAGACTTTCTCCGGTCAGGCCAGCTTCTCCGCGATGAGCTTGTTCACCTGGGCCGGATCGGCCTTGCCGCGGGTCGCCTTCATCACTGCGCCGACGATCGCGCCGGTGACCTTGGTGTTGCCCGCGCGGTACTTCTCCACGATGCCCGGGTTCGCGGCGAGGGCCTCATCGACGGCGGCCTCGATGGCGCCGTCGTCACGCACGACCTCGAGCCCACGGGCGGCGATGACCTCGTCGACATCCCCCTCACCCGCGAGGACGCCGTCGACGGCCTGACGGCCGAGCTTGGTGGTCAGCTTGCCCTCCTTGACCAGGGCGATGACGCGGGCGACGTGGGCGGGGGTGATCGGCATGGCACTGAGCTCGGTGTCGGTCTCACGTGCCTTGGCGGCGATGTAGTTGCCCCACCAGGCGCGGGCCTCATCCGGGGTGGCGCCTTCTTCCACGGTGTCGATGATGGCGTTGAGCGCGCCGACGTTGACGAGGTCACGCATCTCGGCGTCACCGAGCCCCCACTCTGCCTGGATGCGGGCGCGGCGGATCCACGGGAGCTCCGGCAGGGTGGCCCGGATCTCCTCGACCCACTCCTTCGGCGCGATGACCGGCGGGAGGTCCGGGTCGTTGAAGTAGCGGTAGTCCTCGGCGGACTCCTTCGGACGGCCCTTACGGGTGGAGCCGTCGAGCTCCTGGTAGTGGCGGGTCTCCTGGACGATCTCCTCGCCGTTGACGATGGCCGCGGCCTGGCGCATCATCTCGTAGCGCACGGCCTGCTCGACGGACTTGAGCGAGTTGATGTTCTTGGTCTCGGTACGGGTACCGAACTCCTCCTGACCGATCGGACGCAGGGAGAGGTTGGAGTCCACGCGCATGGAACCCTGGTCCATGCGGGCGTCGGAGACCCCGAGGGCGGCGACGAGCTCACGCAACGCAGTGACGTAGGCGCGGGCGATCTCGGGGGCGCGGGCGCCGGCCCCCTCGATCGGCTTGGTCACGATCTCGATCAGGGGAACGCCGGCGCGGTTGCAGTCGACGAGGGAGGTGGTCGCACCGTGGATGCGGCCGGACTGGCCGCCGACGTGGGTGAGCTTGCCGGTGTCCTCCTCCATGTGGGAACGCTCGATCTCGACGCGCCACTCCGTACCGTCGTCCAGCACGATGTCGAGGTAGCCGTTGTAGGCGATCGGCTCGTCATACTGGGAGATCTGGTAGCCCTTCGGCTGGTCCGGGTAGAAGTAGTTCTTCCGGGCGAAGCGGGAGGACTCGGCGATGGTGCAGTTCAGCGCCAGGCCGATCTTGATGGCCCATTCGACGCCCTTGGCGTTGACCACCGGCAGGGCGCCGGGCAGGCCGAGGGAGACGGGGTCGACGTTGGAGTTGGGCTCGGCACCGAAGTGCGCGGAGCTGGTGGAGAACATCTTGGTCTCCGTGGCAAGTTCGACATGGACCTCAAGGCCCATGACGGGGTCGAACTTCTCCAGGACCTCGTCAAAGTCCATCAACTCATGAATCGCGGCAGTCATGGCAGACAGTCTAGCGCTAGGCTTCCGGGTCATGAGCACCGTCCCCGTCTCCATCGTCCGTGGTGGCACCAGCCGCGCCGTGTTCCTCCCGATGTCGGAGCTGCCCGCGGACACGGCGGCACGCGACGAACTGTGTCTGCGGCTCATCGGTTCGCCGGACCCCGTGGCCGTCGACGGTCTCGGCGGCGGTGTGTCCTCGAACAGCAAGGTCATGTTCGTCGGCCCCTCGACACGCCCCGACGCCGACCTGGAGAGCCTCTTCGCCCAGGTCTCCCCCACCGGGCCGGTCGTCGACTGGGCGGGCAACTGCGGCAACATCTCCGCGGCGGTTTCCGCCTACGCGCTCGACGAGGGCATGCTCCACCGATCCGGCGACCACGCCGTTGTCCGGGTCCGCAACCTCAACACCGATTCCCTGCTCGAGCTCTCCCATCCGCTTGTCGACGGCCGACTCGCCGATGCATCCGCGCGTATCGACGTCCGATTCCTCCACCCCGGAGGCGAGAAGACCGGCGAGATCTTCCCCTGTGGCCGGATGAGCGTGATCGACGGTGTGGAGGTCACCCTCATCGACGTGGCGAACCCCGTCGTCATCGCGCGTGCCGCAGACCTGCCCGATGTGTCCCTGGAAAGGCTCGAAACGCTCCGGACTGCCGCGGGACGGGTGATGGGCATCCCGGACTCCCCCGCCATTCCCCGGGTCGCGCTGGTCGAACCTGCAGGCGGCCGACTCCGGGTCCGGATGACCTCCCTGGGAAGATTCCACCACGCCCTGCCCGCGACGGGCATCCTCGCACTGGGGGCGGCCGTCGCTCTGGGCGGCACGGTCATCGACCTCCCCCCGGCCCCGGAGGTGGAACTGATCCACCCGAAAGGAACAGTGACGGTCTCAACGCGCGTCAACGGCGACAGCCTGGAGTGGGTGGCGCTGGCCCGCACCGCGCGGATCATCATGAGGGGCGAGGCTACACCCCCTCCAGGATTTCCTTCAGCCTGCTGAGGTCACGTCCTACAGCGGCCACGTCGGCGTGGATGACAAGGCTGACGTGAATGCTCTCCATGCCGCCAGGTCAGGTGAGACGGGCATAGACCTGCGCGTACGCGCGCGCCAGGGAATCGACGGTCTCATGGGCGTTGAGTCCGCTGGGGTTGGGCACGACCCAGGTCTCGGCGCCACCGATGCTGTGATCCTGCAGGCCCACGCGGGCCTTCGGTCGGGAGAACGCCGTGCGGTAGACGCCGATGCCCGCCACCATGACCAGCTGCGGGCCACCCCGGGCCGCGCGCTGCTCCGCGACCAGTGAATCCAACGCGGCCCCGCCCGCGCGGATCTCCTCCCGGCTCAGCTCCGAGGCGACTGCCGTGGCGCGGGCGACGACGTTGGTGAAGCCCAGTCCGCGGCGGGCGAGCATGGCGGCATCCTCGTGGCTGAGCCCCTCGCGGGCGTCGACAAGCCACTGCGTGATTCCTGCGGCGTGCAGCGCCGGCCAGAAGCGGTTGCCCGGCCGGGCGAAGGGGGCGTCGACACGCTCCGTCCAGAGCCCGGGGTTGATGCCCACGATGAGCAGCCGACAGGAACCGAGGTTGAGGTCGTGCACCTAGCCGAACATGGCCTGGGCGGTGACCCAGCGGTCCATCGGCACGGTCTTGAGCACGCCGACGGCCTCCTGGAGCGGGATGTTGACGATCCGCTCGCCGTGCAGCGCGACACTCGTACCGAACTCTCCACGGTGGGCGGAGCGGGTGGCGCGCACGCCGTAGCGGGTGGCCAGCACACGGTCGAAGGCGGTCGGGGTGCCACCGCGCTGGATGTGTCCGAGGACGGTGGTGCGGACGTCGTGGCCCAGGCGGTCATGGATCTCGTCGGCGATCTGCTGGCCGATGCCGGTGAACGTCTCGTGCCCGAACTGGTCGACGCCGCCGGACTTCATCTCCATGGTGCCCTCCATGGGGGCGGCACCCTCGGCGACGACGATGATCCCGTACTTCTCCCCCATCTGGAAGCGGCGTTCCATCTTCTTGCAGATCTCCGCGATGTCGAAGGGGACCTCGGGGATCACGGTGTAGTGGGCGCCGCCCGCCATGCCCGCGTGGAGGGCGATCCAGCCGACGTGGCGGCCCATGACCTCCACGATGAGGATGCGGTTGTGGGACTCGGCGGTGGTGTGCAGGCGATCGACGGCGTCGGTGGCGACGGCCACGGCGGTGTCGAAACCGAAGGTGTAGTCGGTGCCGTTGACGTCATTGTCGATGGTCTTGGGCACACCGACGACAGGGATCCCGTTGTCCGCCAGCCACTTTGCGCCCTTCAGGGTGCCTTCGCCGCCGATCGGGATGAGGGCGTCGATGCCTGCGTCGGCCAGGTTCCCCTTGATCCGGTCGATTCCGGCCTTGAACTTGTCCGGGTGCAGACGACCGGTGCCCAGGATCGTGCCGCCCCGCAGGAGGATGCGGTCGATGTGTTCATCGTCGTAGAGGTCGATCCGGCGGTCCTCCAGGAGGCCCACCCAGCCATCCTCGTAGCCGACGACAGTGGAGCCGAACTCGGCGCTGGCGGTACGGACAATACTGCGGATGACGGCGTTGAGGCCGGGGCAGTCGCCGCCGGACGTGAGGGTGGCAAGTCGCATGCGCACTACTCTAGCCCGCGGATGTGGGATCAGCACGGAAGAACGCGACCGCCACCAGACCGAGCACCAGGACCGCCGCCGGAAGGAGAAGCGCGCCGGCCAGTCCCGGGATGAATCCGTTCAACTCCGCCCCGACCTGCATCGCGGCACCCACTGAAGCGGCACCGAGGACGGCCCCTGTCTGGCGGGAGGTGTTGTACACACCGGAGGCGGCACCCATGTGGGCGATCTCGACCGAGCGCATGGCCGTTGCGGAGTTCGGCGCCCACACCAGGGCGTTGCCCACACCCAGCAGGACGGCGGAGAGGAGGAAGAGGATGACGGGGGCGTCGGAAAGCATCACCAGGGAGGTGAGCACCAGCGCGACGATCATCGAGCCGAAGCCGGTGACGGACAGGGCACGGGGATGGATACGGTCGGCGGCCCGGCCGATCAACGGGGAGAAGACACCGGCGACCACGGCCATGGGGATGAGCATGAGGCCGGCCTGCTGCGAGCTCAGGCTCCGGCCGTCCTGGAGCCAGAGCATGATGGGCAACATGATGGAGGAGACCGCGAAACCCATGGTCGCGATCGAGAACACACCGAGTGAGTAGTTCCGGTTGCGGAAGATCTCCAGCGGGACGAGAGGTTCGGTCCCCCGCCGGAACGCCGTCGACTGGAGACGGATGAACAGACCGGTCAGCGCCACACCGGCAGAAAGCAGCGCCAACGACCAGGCCGGCCAGTCGAGGCCCGGCCCCTGTTGGATCGCCACGACCAGGGAAACCATGCCCAGCAGGGAGACGACCACCGACACCGGGTCGATCTGCCGGGCGAAGGTGGGCAGCCGGGGCACCCACAGTCCGGCGAGGATGAACGCGAGGACACCGACCGGCAGGTGGACGAGGAACACGCCCCGCCAGCCGAACTCGCCCACGACGAAGCCGCCGAGCACGGGGCCGACGAGGCTGGCGACCGAGCCGACCGCACCCCAGGCACCCAGTGCCGCGCCCCGCCGCTCGCGGGGGAAGACACGGTTGATCACGCTCATCGTCTGCGGGGTGAGGATCGCCGCGCCCACGCCCTGCGCCCCGCGCGCCAGGATGAGCAGTTCCAGGGTGGGTGCCAGCATCGAACCCAGCGCCGCGACCGTGAACACGACCACGCCGAACCGGAAGAGCGTGCGCTGACCGAACCTGTCGCCCAGGCGGCCGGTGAACAGCAGCGGGACCACCAGACACAGCAGGTAGATCGACGTCACCCACACGACCTGGTCGAGGCGCGCGCCGAAGTCCGCCATGATGCCCGGGGTCGCCACAGCGACGATGGTCTGGTCCAGGAGGATCATGAAGAAGCCCAGACACAGCGCGGCAAGTGCCCGCCAGGCCTGGGGTGGGGGCAGTACCGTCGACGGGGCGGGGGTGGTGCTCATGGCGAGAACTCTAGTCCTGCCCCTCCCCCGACCCCTCCCGTAGGCTGTCCCCCATGGCAATGATCGACATCAAATCCCCCGAGAACGTCTCCACCGCAGCCGTCGTATCGCTTGGTCTGCTCGGTGGCTGGCTCACCGCCCGCGAGACGGGCATCCGCCCCCTGGGTGGTGCGGTACTCGCAGCCGCCGGCGGCTGGGCCGCCCGCTCCTGGCTGGCCAAGACCAACCCGGCGACCACCGCGGCGCTGACCTCCCTGTACGTAGTCTCCTTCGGAGCCTCCCACCCCCTGGCGAAGAAGATCGGCTCCTGGCCGGCGGTCGGGGCGGTCACGGTCGTCGCCGCGGGCGCCGCCTACGCGCTCTCCGACGCGAAATAATCTAGCCGGCCTCAGCTGCCTCCAGCTCCGCGTTGAACTCCCTCTTCGACTCCTGCCACTGGTCCTCGGTCATGCCGATCCGCCAGTAGCCGGAGATGGAGACGTCCTCCCGCGGCACGCCGCTGTCGAGGAACAGGAAACGGCGCAGCTCCTTGAGCATCTCCGCCACTCCGTGCACGAACCAGCTGGTGCGCTGATGCGGGATCCCGGCCGAGCGCACGGCCGCCGAGAGTTTCGTGCCGTGGGTCGCCCCGTTGCGCGGCACCCAGTGCAGTCTCACGCCCTCGGGTTCCGGCATCTCGAAGGTTGAGCCGGCGTCGGCGATCTCCACGTAGACGTCCGCCGTCGCTCCTGCGGGGAGCTTTTCCACGCCCGCCGCTATCGCCGGCGCCGCCGACTCATCGCCGACGAAGACGAAGTGCCCGTAATCCTCTGCGGGACGCCATGCTCCGCCGGGGCCCTGGAAGGTGAGGATGTCCCCCGTCTTCGCCCGCTGCGCCCACGGGCCGGCCAGGCCTGCGGATCCGTGGGTGACGAAGTCGACGTCGAAAAGCCCGGTCCGGGTGTTGATGCGGCGGAACGTGTAGGTGCGGGTGACCGGCCGTGGCTGATCTTCGCCGCCGAAAATGAACTTGACGTAGTGGTCGGTGTGGGGCAGATCCGCGCCGATCAGGTCCGGGCAATGGAAGCTGATGCGGACCAGCTCGTCGGTGAGTCGCCGGACATGGGTCACCGTGGCGGTGCGTCGCGGGCGGTTCGGGCGGGTGGGGGTGGTCATGGACAATCTCCTGACTGTAATTAGGTGACCCTAACCTACCAGGAGACCGTCCCGGAGGTAAGTGCCGCTGCGGGGTCCCCGACGCACCCGGCTATTCCTGCCGGCGTTCCAGACGCCAGCGATCATGCAGGTTCCCGATCACCCGCACCAGGGCGCCGACCGCGAAAGCAGCGAACACGGTGCCCTCGCGCACACCCTGGAGGCTGCCCATCAGCACCAGGGAGAGCAGCGCCGAGATGCTCACCAGGGTCCAGTCGAAGATCATCTTCACCTTGCCGAACGGCGCCCTGGACATCGTCGTGATCACCGTGATCAGTCCGTCCGCGGGGATGTAGGTCAGCCTGGGCTGCACCTCGATGTAGACGCCGACGGCGATGAGGACCACGCCGATGATGGTCCACACCCACTGCACGGCATAGTTCGAGGGCTCGAGCCACCAGGTCAGCGACATGGCCAGGTCAATGAACCAGCCGAACAGGAAGGCCACCGGCAGCTGCAGCAACTGGACGGGCGGAAATTTCCGGCGCTGCAGGATGATCACGATCACCAGCATCAGCACGTTGAACAGCACGCTGTAGGTGCCCACGCTGAGCGGGGTGGCCAGCGACAGGACCGTCGGAAACGAAGTGATCGGCGCGGTGCCCAGGGCCGCGCGCACGGAAGCCGCCACGCCCAGGGACATGATGAAGATGCCTAACGTGAACACCAGCACCCGGCGCAACTGACGCAGGATCACCGGGGACTCACGGTGGTGACCCGGCCCGCCTGTGGACGGGAGAGGAAGTTGACCATGTCGGAGCAGTGTATCGGCCTCTGCCCACAAAAGCAGAAGGGGCGACCACCGACGCCCCTGCGGGGACTGCGGTGATCGCCCTGAACTGTCCGGTCAGCTGCGACCGGCCTCGAATGCCGCACCGACGCGGTAGAGACGGTCATCGGCGAAGGCCGGGGCCATGATCTGCAGGCCCACCGGCATGCCGGAGTCCTCCGCGAAACCGGCGGGCACGGACATGCCGCACAGGCCCGCCAGGTTCAGCGGCAGGGTGCACAGGTCGAAGTTGTACATCTCGACCGGGTCGGCGACCTTCTCCCCCAGTTTGAACGCGGTGGACGGGGTCGTGGGCGTGACCAGGACATCGACCTTCTCGAAGGCCCTGGCGAAGTCCTGCGCGATGAGGGTACGCACGCGCTGTGCCTGCAGGTAGTAGGCGTCGAAGTACCCGACGGACAGCGCGTAGGTGCCCAGGATGATGCGGCGCTTGACCTCGTCGCCGAAGCCGGCGGCGCGGGTCAGCGCCATGACCTCGTCGGCGGAGTGGGTGCCGTCATCGCCGACGCGCAGGCCGTAACGCATGCCGTCCAGGCGGGCCAGGTTGGAGGAGACCTCACACGGCATGATCAGGTAGTACGCGGCCAGGGCGTCATCGAAGTGAGGGCAGTCGACCTCGATGACCTCTGCGCCCTGCCCGGTGAGCTGGTCGAGGGAGGCATGGTAGCTGCTCATCACGCCGGGCTGCCAGCCGTCGCGGTCGAACTGCTTGACCACACCGACCTTGAGGCCCCTGAGGTCGCCGGATGCACCCTCGCGGGCCGCGGCGACGACACCGGCGATCGGACGGTCGACGGTGGTGGCGTCGAACAGGTCGTGCCCGGCGATGACCTCGTGGAGGAGGGCGGCGTCGAGAACCGTGCGGGCGGTGGGGCCGGCCTGCTCGAGGGAGGAGGCAGCGGCGATGAGCCCGTAGCGGGAGACGGTGCCGTAGGTCGGCTTCACACCGACGGTGTTGGTCAGGGCGGCCGGCTGGCGGATGGAGCCGCCGGTGTCGGTGCCGATCGCCAGCGGGGCCTGCCCGGCCGCGAGCGCCGCGGCGGAACCGCCACCGGAGCCACCGGGGGTGCGTTCCAGGTCGTAGGGATTGCGGGTGGGGCCGAACGCGGAGTTCTCCGTGGAGGAACCCATGGCCAGCTCATCCAGGTTGGTCTTACCCAGGATGGGGATACCCGCCTCGCGGAGCTTGCGGGTCACCGTCGCGTCGTAGGGGCTCATCCAGCCCTCGAGGATCTTCGATGCACCGGTCGTCGGCGCATCCGTGGTCACGATGACGTCCTTGAGTGCCAGCGGCACGCCCGTGAGAGGCGAGGCGGGGGCCTCGCCTGCGTCGAGACGCTTGTCCACGTCGTCGGCCGCCTGCAGGGCGGCCTCGGCGCCGACATGCAGGAAGGCGTTGATCTCCCCGTCGGTCTCGGCGATGCGGTCCAGGTGGGCCTGGGTCACCTCGCGGGAGGAGACCTCACGGGAATGGATCTTCTCCGCAAGTTCAGCGGCGCTGAGGGAGGTCAGCCCGGATTCGGGCAAAGTGTAGGTGGTCATGTCGGGGTTACTCCTCACCCAGGATCTGCGGAACCATGAAACGGCCGTCCTCGACCGCAGGGGCCTGGTCAAGGGCCTGTGCGGCGGTGAGGGTGGGCACCACGACGTCGGCACGCATGGCGGTCGCGATCGAGTGCGGGTGGCTCATGGGCTCAACCCCCTCGGTGTCGACCTTCTGTACGGCGGAGACGGCATCGACGATCTCGTCGATCTGCTCAGCGAACAGCTTGAGCTCCTCCTCGCTCAGAGCGAGTCGGGACAACATGGCGAGGTGGGCGACCTCATCACGTGAAATTTCGGACACGGGGACTACATCCTTTACGCATCGTTAAATGAACCTTCCCCATGCTACTGCAGGCCCGTGGCCGGAACTTATCCGAGGTACCCGGACGGCATATGTCGAACGTTATCTATGATGGAGTTACCCCGAATTAATTTGCCCCGGAAAGGGAGTCTCCACCACCATGTCTTTTCTGATCCGTGTTCTGCTCCCGGATGTCCCGGGAAGCCTCGGGCAGCTCGCGGAAGCGATAGGACTGGCGGACGGCAGCATCCAGTCCGTCGACGTCGTCGAGACCTTCCCGGACGGCACGGTGATGGACGACATCGTGGTGACCCTCCCCAACGGGGCAATGGCCGACACCCTGATCACCGCCGCCAACACGGTCGACGGCGTCCTGGTCGACTCCATCAGGCCGTTCTCCGGTCGTGTCGACCGCCGCGGTCAGATTCAGATGCTCGCCGAGGTGGCCTCCCACGCCCGCAACCTTCCGCGTGCGATGCAGGAGCTGGTGACCGTCATCCCGCGGTCCATGACCGCCTCCTGGGCGGTCGTGCTCGACCACACCGCCCCCGGCACACCCATCACCCGGATCGCCGCTTCCCAGGCGGCTCCCGAGGATGACGGCTCCTCCCCCGTCGACGTCGACGTCCCCCGCGCCCGCACCCTCAACCCCGAGGCCGAGGAATGGGTGCCCGAGTCCTGGGGGCTGCTGGATTCCGCTCTCGCGGCCACCCCCATCGGCGCCACCGGCATGGTCCTGGTCGTCGGACGTGCCGGTGGACCGGATTTCCTGGCCACCGAGGTCGAGCACCTCGGCCACATCGGCCGCATCGTCGGCGCGATCCTGGCCTGAAGCTGCGCAGCTACTCCGCCGAACCGGTCTCCAGAAGCCTGACGAAGCCGGCCTCGTCGAGGATGGTCAGGCCCAGGTCGCGGGCCTTCGTCTCCTTGGAGCCGGCGTTCTCGCCCACGACGACGAAGTCGGTCTTCTTCGACACCGAGCCCGACGCCCTGCCGCCCCGGGAGATGATCGCCTCCTTGGCCCCGTCGCGGGAGAAGCCCTCCAACGAGCCGGTGACCACGATGGTCAACCCCTCCAGCGTCCGGTCTGCGACGTCGCCGCCGGTCTCCGCCATGGTCACGCCGGCGGCGGCCCAGCGATCGACGAGTTCGCGGTGCCAGTCGACCTCGAACCAGGACTTGAAGGATGCGGCGATGATGGCGCCGACGCCGTCGGTGTCGGCGATGTCTTCCGCGGGGGCGTCGATAAGCACAGGCAGGGAACGGTATCGGGTGGCCAGCGCCCGGGCGGCGGTCGGGCCGACGTGGCGGATCGACAGCGCCACGATCACCCGCCACAGCTCCGTGTTCCTGGCCTCCGCGAGGTTGGCCAGCAGCTTCTCACCGGAGGCGTTCACCTTGCCGGTCTTGGTGGTGTAGACCTTCGAGGCCAGCAGTTTCTCCGCCGTCAGGTCGAAGAGCTCGGATTCGTCGCTGAGGATGCCGGTACGGATGAGATCCTGGGCACCCTTCTCCCCCAGCGCCTCGATGTCGAAGGCGCCCCGGCCCGCGAGGTAGGTCAGACGCGAGGACAGCTGCGCCGGGCAGGAGCGGGTGTTGGGGCAGCGCCAGTCGGCGTCACCCTCCTTCTGCGGGGCCAGGCGGGTGCCGCAGGAGGGGCACAGGGTGGGGAAGATGAACCCGCGCTCGGAGCCGTCGCGTTTCTCCACCACCGGGCCGAGGACCTCGGGGATGATCTCGCCCGCCTTGCGGATGACCACGGTGTCTCCGATGAGCACGCCCTTGCGCTGCACCTCGGTCTGGTTGTGCAGGGTGGCCATGGAGACGGTTGAACCTGCGACGAACACGGGCCTCATCACCGCGAAGGGGGTGACACGTCCGGTGCGGCCGACGCCGACCTGGATGTCCAGCAGCTTCGTGGTCACCTCCTCCGGCGGGTACTTGTAGGCGATCGCCCAGCGGGGCGCGCGTGAGGTGGCTCCGAGGGCGCGCTGCTCGGCGTAGGAATCCACCTTGACCACCAGCCCGTCCATCTCGTGGTCGGCGTCGTGGCGGTGCTCTGCCCAGTAGCGGACCTTCGACACCACCTCCTCGACCGAATGGATCTGCTCCGTGTAGGGGCTGACGGGCAGGCCCCAGGCGGCGAGCGCCCGGTAGGCGTCGTGCTGGGAGACGGGGCTGAAGCCTTCGCGGGCGCCGAGGCCGTGGGAGATCATCCTCAGGCGACGCTTGCGCACGTCCTCCGGGTTCTTCTGGCGCAGGGATCCCGCAGCCGCGTTGCGGGGGTTGGCGAAGGGTTTCCCGCCCTCGACCTGCCGCAGCTCGTTGACCTCGGCGAAGTCCTCGATGGCGATGAACACCTCGCCGCGCACCTCCAGCAACGCAGGCACGGGGAACTCCCCGGTGGCGGTGAGCTCGTGCGGGATGTCGTCGATGACCCGGGCGTTGGCGGTGACGTCCTCGCCCACCCGGCCGTCGCCGCGGGTGGCGGCACGTTCGAGACGACCGTCGCGGTAGACCAGCGCAAGGGACAGCCCGTCGATCTTCAGCTCGGCGAGATAGGTCTCGCTCGGGGTGCGGGTGAGCCACTCCCTGAGCTCGTCCTCGTCGAAGACGTTGTCCAGGCTCATCATCCGTTCGAGGTGCTCGACGTTGGCGAAGGTGGAGGTCACGGCCGTGGGGGCGCCGACCTCCATGGTGGGGCTCTCCGGGACCGCGAGCTCGGGGTGCTCCTCCTCCAGCCTCTGCAGGCGCCGGAAGATCTCGTCGAAGTCGGCGTCCGGGATCTCGGGCTTCGCGTTGTAGTAGAGGTCCCGGTGGCGGCGGACCTCCTCGGCCAGTTCATTCCACTGGCGGCGCAGCTCGGGGTCGAGGTTACTCACAGACTCAGTCACAGCACCCGAGTCTACTGGCGGGATGTTGCCCGGAGATGTTGTGTCGGGGCCAGGGTCTAGGGTGGATTCCATGACGAACACCTCAACCGGCTTCGACGCGACCCGCATGTTCTCCTTCGATCTCGAGACCACTTCCGCCAACCCCCTGGAGGCCAGGATCGTGACCTCGGCGCTGGTGCGCATCGACGGCCGCTCGGTCGACGCCGTCGAACACCTCGCAGACCCCGGGATCGAGATCCCCGAGGGTGCGGCGAAGATCCACGGCATCACCACGGAGAAGGCCCGCGCGGAGGGTCGTCCGCATGATGAGGTGCTCGCGGAGACGGTGCAGCAGATCAAACAGGCGTGGGCGGATGGCCTGACCCTGATCGTGTTCAACGCCAGCTACGATCTGACGGTGCTGCGCCAGCTCACCGGCGATTTCACCGTCACCGGACCTGTCTTCGACCCGTACACGGTGGACAGGATCAAGGACCCGTACCGGAAGGGCAGCCGCACTCTCACGGCGATGTGCGAGCACTACGGCGTGGAGCTGGGTAACGCCCACGAGGCGACCGCCGACGCCCTGGCGGCCGCCCGCATCGCGTGGAAGCAGACGCGCAAATGGCCGGAGATCAGCCGTATGAACGGGGGCGAGCTCATGGAGTTCCAGGCAGTCGGCTACCACGACCGGCAGAGTGACTTCGCCCGCTACCTCGAGGGCCAGGGCAAGGACCCCTCCACCGTGAACACCAGCTGGCCGATGCAGGGCTAGGCCTCCCCTATCCGGCCCTGTTCACCTCGTGGACGTGTGCCAGGGCCCGCAACGCGCAGACCGACCAGTGGAAGAGCAGGACGGTCAGCCACACCAGGCTCACCCAGTTCCACCAGCCGAGCCCCGTGACCTGCGCCAGCTGGTAGCTGCCCAGGGTGCAGGTGCCGGCGGGGAACACCGAACCCCACCAGCCGGGGTAATAACCGGGCCAGGTGAGAATGTCCCGCCAGAAGCGCCAGGCCGCGTACAGTGCCATGGGCACCCCGAGGGCGAACATGACGTAGCCGACGGCGATGCCGATGAACTCCCGGCTGCCGCCACCGCCGTTGCCCAGGGGGTTGTGACTGAGCAGGATGGCGACAGCGGTGGACTGGCCGACGATGCCCAACGGGATCCATGCGGTACCGGTCAGCCCGGGCGGGAGGTAGAGCCTGCCCCGGAGGAGTTCGAGATACACACGCGCGAAGACGGGCAGTGCCGTGACCATGCTGAGGAGGAAACCGGCGAAGGCCACCAGCCACACGGCGCCGGCCCAGTGGCCTTCCAGCACACCGGATTCGACGAGCTGCGCACCGGAGTTGGCGGAAACCATCGGCGGAACCAGCGACAGGCCCCAGAAGAAGGTCGGGGCGCCGTGGAACTGCCTGAGCTGCCAGAGACAGATCACCAGGGCAAAGGGGGTGGCGACCAACCAGGTGACCAGCTGCCATCCCCAGCTGCCGGTGACCCGGGTCCAGGCGGCACCCAGTGCCAGCACGCCCATGAAATACATGCCCCAGGGTCCCATGTAGGGCTGGGTGAAATGGGGGTTGGCGTGCTGCAGCCAGCCGACACTCACGGACAGGAAGATAAGGCTGGCGACGCCCAGCAGCAACGGGCTGAGAAAGGTGGCCCCGTGGATGTGCGTCATGGTGGCCGCCAGTGAGGTACCCATGACGCTGCCTGCCCAGGCGGGGCCGAGCGGCGGGAGCGGGTAACGGGGCATGATCCTCGACCTTAGGGGCTATGTTCGCGGACTAATCAATCAGCCCCTCATTTACTTGCAGCGACGGTAGCTGAGCTGTTGACCATCGGCAACGCGTGAGGGACGCTTGCTGCATGACGATGTCCACCGCGGTCGAGGCCCGGGGTCTGAACGTGACCCGGGGATCACGCCGTCGGCCCACCCCTGTCCTGCACAGCCTGGACTTCCGGATCCCCGCCGGCTCCATCACAGGCCTGTTCGGCCCCTCGGGCTGCGGCAAAACCACCCTGATGCGCACCATGTCCGGGCTGCAGCGCTTCACCGGTGAGCTGCAGGTGCTGGGCTGCCCCGCCGGTGATTCTTCCCTGCGGAGTCGGATCGGGTACGTCACCCAGTCCCCCAGCCTCTACCCCGAACTCACGGTGGACGAGAACCTCGCCTACTTCGCCCGGCTGGCGGGCGGGGCCGCGGGCGGGGTGGTGGAGAAGCTCGGCCTGGAGGATGTCCGCGGCGACCGGGTCAGTGACCTCTCAGGTGGCCAACGCGGACGGGCGTCCTTGGGCGCCGCGCTCGTGGGCGAACCGGAGCTGCTGATCATGGACGAGCCGACCGTCGGTCTGGACCCCGTGATCCGGGCCCAGCTGTGGCGCAATTTCCACTCGCTGGCCGATGAGGGCCGCACACTCATCGTGTCCAGCCACGTCATGGAGGAGGCGGGCCGGTGCGATCTCCTGCTGCTCATGCGCGCGGGCGAGATCATCTGGCGGGGTGTGCCCGCCGAGCTGCTCGAGAGCACCGGCACACAGAGCTTCGAGGACGCTTTCCTCGCCACCGTCGAGAGGCCCGCACGATGAACCCCACCCTGCTCACCGCCACCGCCGGCCGGGTCCTGCGGCAACTACGTGCCGACCCCCGGTCGATGGCTCTGCTCCTGGTCGTCCCGGTGCTGCTGCTCACACTGTTCTACTTCATCTATCAGGACAACCCGCAGCTGTTCAACGTCGTCGGCGTCGTCATGACGGTCGTCCTCCCCATGTCGCTGATGTTCATCGTGTCGTCGGTGACCATGCAGCGCGAACGCGCGAACGGCACTCTCGAGCGACTGTGGACCACCCGCCTGCACCGGGGTGATTTCATCGGCGGTTATGCGCTCGCGTTCGGTCTCCTCGCCGTCCTCCAATCGCTGATCCTGGTCGCGGTGATGGACCTGTTCATGAACGTCACCTCCCATGCCGAGTGGTGGATTCTGGCGCTCATCGCCGGGGCGACGGGGGTGACAGGCCTGTCCCTGGGGTTGCTCGGCTCCGCGTTCGCGCGTTCCGAGTTCCAGGCGGTTCAGCTCATGCCGGTGCTGATCATCCCGCAGATCCTGCTGTGCGGACTCCTTGTTCCCCGCGCGCAGCTCCCCGAACTGCTGCGCTGGCTTTCCGACGCCATGCCGTTGTCCTATGCCGTAGAGGCCGCCACCGAGGCAGCGCGCTCCGGCTTCAGCCGCGACGTCGCACAGAACACCGCGATATGCATCGGTTTCGCGCTCGTCTTCCTGGCCCTGGCGGCGGTGACGATGCCGCGGCGCACCCGGTGACCCGGGGTCAGAGGTCCCCGGCGTCCGTGCGCAGCATCTTCTCCACGGCTGCGGCCATCCGGTAGGCCTGGGCCGCCTGTGTGACGGTGCCGTGGGTGATTCCGGCGCGCGGGTGGACGTCGACACGATCGGTCAACCACCGCGGGTCCAGGCCGAGCTGCTCCCAGAACCGGGCGACGGCGACGGCCCGCTCCCGGGGGCGGGCGAGCAGTTCGTCGACGCGGTCCTCCGGACCTGTCACCCCCAGGCCGATGCGGGTGCCGGCGCTCACTGTCTGGCCGAGGCCGTCGAGTTGTTCCGTACCCGTCACCTGGTCGAGGGTGATCAGGACCGTCTGCGCCCCACTGTCACGGGCCACGTCCCACAGGGGTGCGTAACCGGTCTGGTTGAGCATGACGTGCTCGGAGTCGAGTCCCTCGACCACGTGAGCCAGGCGTTCCGCCAGGTCCTTCGGGTTGACGGGCCGGACGGGGTTGAAGGCCGTGGCACCCCGCAGTCCGCCGGAGATGTCCGGCAGGTCGGGTTCGTCGATCTGCACGGTGACGTCCGCATGGAATCGGGTGGCCACGTCACGGACGTGTTGGTTGACGCCCTCGATGAGTGCGTCGGTGAGATCGCGTAATGCTCCCCGGTCGGTGATCACCCGGTGCCCGTTGGCCAGTTCGATCCCGGCGGCGAGGGTCCACGGTCCGGTGATCTGGACCTTGAGGTTCGGGATCGTGGTGCCCCAGGCCTCCTCGAGCTCGTCGAGGTCCCGGTTGAGCAGGTCCCAGGTGCGGCGGGTGAGCAGCTGCGGGCGATCGGTCATGATCCAGGAGCGGGGCCCCCGGTCGACGATGACGGCCTCCAACAGTCCGGCGGTGCGTCCCACCGGGTCTGAACCCAATCCCCGGTCGGGCAGCTCGGGCAGGTGCGGGAGGTCGCCGGTCTCGGAGAGGATGACGTCGGCGGCCCCGGGGATCGAGGTGCCGGGCAGCGGGCCCAGTCCGTAGGCGGTCACAGGGTTTCCGTCCCGCAGATGGTGCCGGAGCCGAGGACCACGTCCCCCTGGCCGTCCGGATCCGGGAGGTAGAGGACGGCGGCCTGGCCGCGGGCGACGCCCTGGAGGGGTTCGTCGAGAAGCAGCGTCATCTGGTCTCCCTGGATCGACGCGCGGCAGGGGCTGATGCCGCCGTGGGCGCGGACCTGGACGATGGCCTCGAGGGAGCCGACCATCTCCGGGTGGAGCACCTTGAGCCGGTCGGCGTGGATGACTCCCACCGAGAGTGCGGCTCGCGGGCCGACGGTGACGGTGCCGGTGGCGGCGTCGATGTCGGTGACGTAGCGCGGGCGGCCGTCGGCGGCGGGGTCCCGCAGGTCCAGGCCCTTGCGCTGACCGATGGTGAAATTCCAGGCGCCGTCGTGCTCGCGGAGCTCGTGGCCCTCCTGGTCCACGACCAGGCCGGGGCGCAGGCCGATGCGTGCGCCGAGGAAGGCCTGGGTGTTGCCGTCGGGGATGAAGCAGATGTCATAGGAGTCCGGCTTGCGGGCCACCGAGAAGCCGCGGGCGGCGGCCTCCTCGCGGATCTGCGGCTTGGGGGTGTCGCCGACGGGGAAGAGGCAGCGGTCGAGCTCGTCGCGGGTGAGCACACCCAGCACATAGGACTGGTCCTTGTGCTCGTCGGAGGAGCGGCGGAGGTGGCCGTCGGCGTCGATGACGGCGTAGTGGCCGGTGGCCACCGCATCGAAGCCGAGGGCCACCGCGCGGTCGAGCAACGCCGCGAACTTGATCTTCTCGTTGCAGCGCAGGCAGGGATTGGGGGTTTCGCCGCGGGCGTAGGACTCGACGAAGTCGTCGATGACGTCGGCCTTGAAGCGGTCGGAGAAGTCCCACACGTAGAAGGGGATGCCCAGCTTGTCGCACACCCGGCGCGCGTCCGCGGAGTCCTCCAGGGAGCAGCAGCCGCGGGAGGACTCGCGCACGGCCTGCGGATCGCGTGAGAGCGCGAGGTGGACGCCGACGACGTCGTGGCCCGCCTCCACCATCCTCGATGCGGCCACCGCCGAATCGACGCCGCCGCTCATGGCAGCCAGTACGCGCATGTGCCTCCTCCTGTTCCTCTCACACTCTTATAACTGTCAATCCTGCAGAGTAATCCCCCGGACCTCCGATCCGAAACTCCCGGAGGATCTGCTGGTTCTGCACTGGAGGCAAACTTCCAGTACTTCCAGAGGGCCACTGATGTTCTCGAGCATCCACAGATGTCCCTGCCTCCCGGCCCTCCCCGCCGGGCACGTCCTCAAGGTTAGTGGGCATTCAGATCCACGCCCCCTCGTTCCGGGGGGTCACCGACCAGCAGATGCGCATGCTCTACGCTCTGGCTGAGCTGTCCCCGGACAACGGACCCGCCCGAACCGGTGGCATCGCCGCCCACCCGCACCTGAGACCATAGAAGACCATGACACCTAAGAATCGCCGTTCCTCCCCCACCACTCCCACCACGGGTGCCGTCGCCGGCACCTATGAGATCTCCACCGGCACCGCCGAGCTCGTCCCCGACGACTTCTTCCCGGACGCCTGGACTCTGATGATCAACGGGGTGCCCTCCTCCCACGTGCAGATCGGCCGCCCCGAGGTCCTGGAGTTCGAGTACATGCGCTGGATCGCCGCCATCGTGGAGCAGCAGGTGGCGTCCCATCTTGACCCGGATTCGCTGCGGGTCACCCACCTGGGCGGTGCGGCGTGTTCCATGGCCCGTTATTTCGCCGATCTCTGGCCGAAGTCCCGCCACACCGTCGTGGAGCTCGACGCCAGACTCGCCGCCTACGTGCGGGAATGGTTCGACATTCCGCGCGCACCCACGGTGAAGATCCGGGTCGGCGAGGCCGGCGAGATCACCGGGGATTTCTACCCCGCCAGCCGCGAGGTCATCATCCGGGATGTGTTCGCCGGCGCTAAGACCCCCGCCAGCTTGACGACGCCGTCCTTCTTCCGCGCCGCCCACGCCGCCCTGATCCCGGGTGGTTTGTACGTGGCCAACTGCGGTGACTACTCCAGCCTGATGGCCACCCGGGCGGAGCTGGCCGGCATGGCGGAGGTGTTCGACCACGTCGCGGTGATCGCCGACCCGCCGATGCTCAAGGGCCGCCGCTACGGCAACATCATCCTCATCGGCAGTGACCGTGAGCTTCCGGCAGAGGGGTCCACCGGGGCGGCGTCGCTGGCGAGGGTGCTGCTCGGCGGCGCGGTGCCCGCCCACTACAAGGATGAGGCGTGGACGAGGGCGCTGTTCCGCGGGACCGCTCCGCGTGCCGACGGCCCCGACATTCCTTCCTGACAGAGCACGGATCCACGCTGATCGGCACGATCGTGCCCAAGGATAAGGGGTCGGAGATGCCTCCGGCTGGAACTGATCGGCTCAGCTCGCGTTCGTCAGGAGAATGAGCAGGTCGCCGATGGAGTAGTCGGGGTTCTCCGCCATGACCAGCAGGTCGTCGAGGGGCAGTTCACCGGATTCCAGAAGTCCACGGACGCGGTTGGCGATGTCGCCGGCCACCACCGGGTCGATGCCCGCCTGTTCGGCCGCACCCGTCAGTGCGTCGGGGGGCAGGAGACCCGACTCGACCGCGAGGATGAGGGCCGTCAGCGCGGTGTTCTCGCCACCGAGGGTGTCCAGGACGGCGGGGCCGGTGCCGGATTCCAGCACGCCGCCCAGGTTGACGTGGTTGCCGCCGACGAAGTCGTTGAGCTGTGCCTCGGTGCCGTTGAAGAGGTTGAGGTCCACGGGCCCGTTGACGCCGGGGACGCGGCCGACGTCGGAACGCTGCCAGAAGGTGAGCTGGTTCCAGCCGCCGACGGTCTCCGGGACATGGTTCTGGTAGGCCGCCAGCCACAGCGGGTGGCGGGTGAACTGGTCGGTGTCGTTGAGGTGCTCGCGCCAGAAGTAGCGGTAGGTGTAGATCATCGGGCTGCGTCCGGTGAGTCGCTCGGTCTCGCCGAGGAAGTCACGGACCCAGTTCTGCAGCTGCCCGGGGTCGAGGCCTTCATCCACCTCGATGTCCAGGACCGGGGGCAGGGAGTGGCTCGGGGCGGCGGCGAGGGTGGCCGCGTAATGGGCGGCCTGGGCGCGGGCATCGCCGGCCGGGCGGGCGTAGTGGTAGGTACCCACGAGCAGTCCGGCCTGATGGGCGGCGTGGACGTCCTCGAGGTAGTGGGGGTTGACCCAGCCCTCCCCTTCGCTCGCCTTGATGAAGGCGAAACGCTGACCGTCAGCGGCGACCTCCCGCCACTGGATGGGGGCGCCGTCGCCGCGCTGGTGACCGGAGACGTCGATGCCCGAGGGTGCCACCGAGGAGAAGGCGGTGGCCGGGATGCCGGACAGGGTCAGCGCGAGGGTGGCGGATGTGAGGACAGCGGTCATTCGACGGAGAACCTTCATGAGTATCAAAGCTAACGCATGAGATCACATCCGTCACATGTTTCACTCCAGAAACATCCTCAACAGCGTCGGACTCAGCCGGCCATGCCCGCCAGACGCGCCCGCTCCACCACCTCCGCGATGACGCCCAACACCGCCTCAACGTCGCCCACGGTGGTGGTGCGTCCCAGCGTGAAACGCACCGCCCCGCGGGTGTCATGCTCACTGACCCCCTGCGCCAGCAGCACATGGCTGGCGCGGTTGACCCCGCTGGCGCAGGCGGAACCGGTGGAGGCCTCGATGCCGGCGGCGTCGAGAAGCATGATCAGGCTGTCGCCCTCCGCGCCGGGGAAGGAGAGGTGCAGGTGCCCGGGCAGGGCGGGTTCGGTGGTGTGGACCAGGACGTCACCGACCCGGCCGAGGATGCCTTCGCGCAGCCGTTCACGCAGTGCGGCCAGCCGGACGGCCTCGGAAGGGATCTCGCCGACGGCCTCCTCGAGCGCCGCCGCCATGGCTGCGGCGGAGGCGACGTCGAGGGTGCCCGGCCGGATACCACGCTCCTGGCCTCCGCCGTGCAGGACCGGAAGCGGCGCCGGGGAACGCTTCGCCAGGAGCAGCCCGGCGCTGCGGGGTCCGCCGAACTTGTGCGCGCTGGCGGCCAACGTCGTGGCGCCGAGCGCGTGGAAGTCCACCGGCAGGTGGCCGACGACCTGGACGGCGTCGACATGCACGGGGGTGCCCGCGCCGGAAGCCCGCTCGATGACCCGATCGATGGGCTGGAGCGCGCCGGTCTCGTTGTTGGCCCACATGCAGCAGGCCACGGCCGCCGGGATGTCCAGTGCGCCGAGGTCCGCGACCCGGCCGTCGGAACCGACGGGCAGGAGCTCCACTTCCGCCCCGGACAAGCCCAGAGCCTTGACAGGCCCCAGCACTGCGGGGTGTTCGATCGGCGTGGACACCACCCGGGCACGATCGGAGGCGCGGTAGAGTCCCGTCACCGCCAGGTTGTCGGCCTCGGTGCCGGAGGCCGTGAAGATGACCTCCGCGGGATCGGCGCCGAGGAGCCCGGCGATGAGATCGCGGGCGTCATCGAGCACGCGGCGGGCGGCACGGCCGGAGGTGTACTGCCCGCCCGGGTTCATCGCGCCGGCGTGCTCGACCCACGCGTCGACGGCGCTCTGCCGCATGGGCGTGGTCGCGGCGTGGTCGAGGTAGTGGCGCGGGGTCGGCATTACCTGCGCTGGTCGATCTCGTTGATCAGCGCAGGGACCACCTCGAAGAGGTCCCCGACGACACCGAGGTCGGCGATCTGGAAGATCGGCGCGTCCTCGTCGTTGTTGACCACGATGATCTTCTTCGCGGTCTGCATGCCGGAGGTGTGCTGGATGGCACCCGAGACGCCCAGACCGATGTAGAGATCCGGGGACACGGTCACACCGGTCTGGCCGATCTGGTACGTGCCGTCGTAGTACTCGAGGTCCACCGCGTCACGCGTGACGCCGACGGCGCCGCCGAGGGAGTCGGCGAGCTGCTCCACCAGCTCCATCCCCTCCCTGGAACCCACGCCGCGGCCGGCGGCGATGACCACCTTCGCCTGGGTGAGGTCGGGCCGGGAACCGCGCTCGGCCGGGGTGAAACCGGTGACGGTGACGTCTTTGGCGGTGGCGGCGGGCAGAGCCAGGGTGGCGACGGCCCCGGCGGCGGCGACCGGGGCGGCCTCGACGGCGCCGGCGCGCAGGGTGAAGATCGGGTTGGCTCCGCCGACGGCCGCGGAGACCTGCACCTGGTCACCGAAGATGGACTGGGCGGCGGTGCGGTCGGCGTTGATGCCCACGACGTCGCACAGGACACCCGAGGCCAGACGGGCGGCCAGGCGGCCGGCGATCTCGTTGCCGGGCACACCGGCGGAGATGACGATCGGGCCGGGGTTGGTGGCGGCGAGGGTGGCCAGGGCGTCGACCTGCGGCAGGATGAGGCGCTCGGGGACGTCGGCGGACTCGGCGGCGATCACCGTGGCGGCGCCGGCCTCGGCCAGGGCCGGAGCGAGGGCCTGCGTGACTCCGGGGGCGCCGACGACGACGGCGGCGACCTCACCCAGCGGGCGGGCGGCGGTGATCAGTTCTGCGGTGGTGGCGGCGAGCCCGGAACCGGTGTGCTCGACCAGGACATAGACAGTGGACATGGATGTACTCCCTAGAGATGGGTCGAGGTGGATCAGAGGAACTTCTCGGCGGCGAGGAACTCGGCGATGCGGCCGGCGGCGGCATCCCCGTCGGCGCCGCTGATGACGTCGCCGGATTCCCGCACCGGGCGGGTGGCGGCTGCCGTGACTGCGGTGGCGGCGTGCGCCAGGCCGACCTGCCCGGCGGCGACGCCGATGGCGGCGATGTCGAGGACGGTGACGTCGTGCTTCTTCGCGGCCATGAGGCCCTTGAAGTTGGGGAAGCGCGGCTTCGGTGCCTTGTCGGTGACGGACACGATCGCCGGCAGCTGGGCGGAGAGTTCGAAACGTCCCTCGGCGGTTTCCCGCACACCGGTGATGGTCTGGCCGTCCACCGCCACGGAACGGACGTTGGTCAGCGCCGGGACCTGCCGGTACTCGGCGAGGATGCCCGGCAGTGCGCCCATGGCGCCGTCGGAGGAGGCGTTGCCGGCGACGATGAGCGCGACGTCTCCGACGGTGTTGATCGCGTTGGTGAGCACCCAGGCGGTGCCCAGCAGGTCGGAGCCGGCGATGGCCTCGTCGAGGACATGGAGCGCATCGTCGGCGCCCATGGCCAGGGCCTTGCGCAGGGTTTCATCGGCACCCGCCGGCCCCGTCGTCAGGGCGATGACGCGGTAAGCGGCGTCGGGGTTGTCGTCACGCAGTTGCAGTGCCTGCTCCATGGCGAACTCGTTGATCTCGTCGATGACTGAGTCGACGTTGACGCGGTCCAGGGTGTTGTCTGCCTCGAGGGCCTTCTGGGACCAGGTGTCCGGAACATGCTTGACGAGTACCACGATGGCGGGCATCGGCATTCACCTTTCGACGGGGAGTGAGATGGTCCTTTGGTTGGACCTGAAGTTCATCAGCGAAAAGTCTACTCTAGGACCGGGACAGCCAGGTCAGGCAACCCTTAGTTTCCTGACTGCCGCGGGCCGCAGACCAGTGCCACACCCTGCGTGCCGATCCGGGTGCAGACCACCGACATCGGCGCCTTCCCCTTCAGCTTCAGCTTCTTGCGCAGGACGTCCGGGTCGACGTCCACTCCCCGCACGAGGATCTCCAGGCTGCCCGCATCATGGCTGTTCAGGGCGGCCTTGAGCTTCTTCAGCGGGACGATCTCGAGGATCTCGAAACCGCTGCGACCGGCCGGGATCTCATCGCCGGTGAGGTACGCGATGCGCTCGTCGAGCATCCACAGCCCCTCCCGGAAGGCGTAGTGCCGCACCAGCCCGGCGCGCACGATCGCCCCGTCCGGGTCAATGAGGAAACGCCCCGGCGCACCCGCCCCGATACCGTCCGGTTCAGAATCGGTGATCCGATCGGTCTCCCCGCGGGTGATCACCACGGCCTCACGCCGCAGTCCCTCCGAGAGCCCCGGTGTGTACAGGCAGGCCTCCTTGACGCCGCCGTCCACGCTGACCAGGCTCACCAGCCCATCCCAGTCGGAGAAGTCCAGACCCGGCGCGCACTTCACCGCCAGTTCCTGCCCGGGCCAGGCGTCCAGCAGGTCCGGCAGCGGCGGAAGCAGCTGATCCGGGTGGGTGATGCGTCGACCACCCGCCCGGCGCGCGGGATCGGCCACGATGACGTCCGCTCCCCTGCTCACCGGCACGAGGGCGTCAGCGCGGACCAGCCACGCGCCGTCGCCGAGGTTGTGCCGTGCCATCCGCAGGCGGGCCGCGTCAAGGTCGCTACCCAGGTAGCCCAGACCCTCCTCAGTTATGGACGCCCCCTCCGTCCCCACCGAGCAGGTCACGTCATGGATCAGGCCGTCGCCGCCGAGGACGCGGCGCAGGCGTCGGGCGCGTTCGGCGGCGACCACCTGCGGGGTGGCCTGCTGGGCGGCGTCGAGGTCCGTGAGCCAGTGGGCGGGAAACTTGCCGTTGGTGGTGGCCGAGCGGCGGGCCTGTGTCAGCTCCGTCACGGCGCGGCCGCGCTCGCCGAAGCGTTGGCGCAGCGACGCGGCATCGGAGAGCATGCTGCTGCGGGTCAGCGCCAGGCCGTCGGTGGCCTCGCGGATGTCGTCTGTGTGGGTCGCCAGGAAGGCGATCTCCTCGAGCGTGAAGGCCATCAGTACGTCGGCCGGATCCGGTCCACCCAGGAGGTGGTGAAGTACTCGGCGTAGCGCGGATCATCGACGGGATCCCCGACGACCGGGCTCAGGTCCGCGGCGTCGGCGGCGCTGAGCGCCTCGGTGCTCGTGGGGAACCCGGCCAGAAACGAGAGCTGGGCCCACGTGGGGATGGCCAGGCGGACGAGGCCGTGACGCCAGCCGTCGAGAAGCAGCTGCGGCGAGAACCAGCCGGCGTCGTCGGCCTCGGAGGTCTCGCCGTCCGGCGACTGTCCTTCCGGTGCCACGGCGACGAAGGAGATGGTGTCGAACCAGTGCAGGTTCTTCCACCCCCCGACCCAGCGGGCCCACGGGCGCAGGCCGTCGGTGCAGACCCGGAGGTCATGCTCCGTGAGCATGTCCGTCAGCGAGATGCGGTGGGAGATGAGGTCCACCCGGTCCTGGTGGTACGGGGTGACGTCGGCGATGGCGCTGCCGTCCTCGTGGACGGCGAGCAGCGTGCCGGTCTCCTCGAAGAGTTCCCGCACCGCGGCGAAGACGACCGCGTGGGTCTGATCGGGTGTCAGCCCCAGGCGCACGGCGAATTCCTCGACGGGCTGCCCCGTCCACATCGCGGAGGCGTCCCCCGGACCGGACGGCAGGTCCCGGCGGTCCACCCCCCCGCCGGGGAAGACGGTCATGCCCGGGTAGTTGCGCATCGTGGAGACGCGTTCCTGGGCCCACACCTGCAGCCCCTGATCGGAATCCCGCACCAGGATGACCGTGGTGGACAGGCGTGCCTGGTCGTACCCGGTGGGAGCCTGACGATGGGGCATGGCTGATTCACCTCCGCAGATCATGGTGGACGGACTTCTTCTACCGTCAGTCTAGGCAAGGTCAGCGGCGATGGGTGCCCGGGCGCCTGGTGCGGCGGGCGAAGTAGCGCTCACCGATCCGGGAAACGTCGATCGGCTGGTGGAAGGTCTTCGACAGATTCTCGCTCGTGAGCACGCTGTCGATGAGCCCCTGGGCGACCACCTCGCCGTCGTCGAGAAGCATCGCATGGGTGAATCCGAAGGGGATCTCCTCGACGTGGTGGGTGATCATCACGATGGCGGGGGCATCCGGATCCAGCGCCAGGTCACCCAGGTAACCGACGAGGTCCTCACGGCCACCGAGGTCCATGCCCGCGCCCGGCTCATCCAGGATGAGCAGCTCCGGGTTGGTCATCAGGGCGCGGGCGACGAGGACGCGCTTGCGCTCTCCCTCGGAGAGCGTCCCCCAGGTGCGGTCGATGAGGTGGTACGCGCCGACCAGGTCGAGGATCTCGTGCGCCTGCTCGAAATCGATCTCCTCGTACTCCTCCCGCCAGCGGCCGAGCACGGCGTAGCCGGCCGAGACGACGAGGTCGCCGACGGTTTCGTCGGGCGGGATGCGGTTACCCAGGGACGCGGAGGAGACGCCGATCATGGATCGCAGATCACGCATGTCGGTGCGCCCCAGCTGCTCCCCCATGACGAAGGCCCGGCCGGAGGTGGGAAACTCCTCGGCGGCCGCCATCCGGATGAGGGTGGTCTTGCCGGCGCCGTTGGGCCCGATGATCACCCACCTCTCATCGAGCTCTACCTGCCAGGTCACGGGGCCAACGAGGTTTCGCCCCCCACGCTTGAAGGTCACGTCGCGGAAATCGACCAGAAGGTCCCCGCTGGTCTCGTCATTGAAATCAGTCACATCCCCCATTGTGGCTGATTTCCCGCGTCCCCTGTGGAACTGACACAGCTGCACTAGGCTCGTTGGGGTAATTCCAACCCCTCTATGTGGAAGGTCGAATACATGACAGGTCGACTCGGTATCGATGACGTCCGCCCCCAGATCTCCGGGCGACTGTTCCCTGCTAAGGCAGTGGTGGGCGAGGTTGTCCCGATCACCGCGCTGGCCTGGCGCGAGGGCCATGACGCCATTGCCGCGACCCTGAATGTCACCCCACCTGCGGGTGAGACCGTCGCCATCCACATGACGACCGACCCCGACAACCAGGACCGCGTCCACGGAGTATTCGTCCCCGACGCCCCGGGCACCTGGACCTTCCGCGTCGACGCCTGGTCGGATCCCTTCTCCACCTGGCGCAACGCCGTGACCAAGAAGATGGCCGTCGGCCAGTCGGCCGAGGAGCTGGCCAACGACCTCGCCCACGGTGCGGAGCTGTTCGACCGCGCCGCAGCCGCAGCCCCGGCGTCGGTGTCCGGTGTGCTTGTCGACGCCGCCACTGCCCTGCGCCGCACCGACGGCGACGTCACCGGGCGCGTCCGCATCGCCATGTCCGACGTCGTCACCGCCGTCCTGTACGACCACCCGCTGCGCGAACTGCTCACCCACGGCCCGATCTGCGAGGTCAAGGTCGAGCGCCGCGGCGCCCTGTTCAACTCCTGGTACGAGCTCTTCCCCCGCTCCACCGGCGGCCGGGACGAGGCGGGCAACCCGGTGCACGGCACGTTCGCCACCACTGCGGTGGCCCTCGAGCGGGTCGCCGCCATGGGCTTCGACACCGTCTACTTCCCCCCGATCCACCCCATCGGTGAGATCAACCGCAAGGGCCGCAACAACACCCTCGTGCCTGAGCCGCATGACGTGGGATCCCCGTGGGCGATCGGCTCGAAGGACGGTGGCCACGACGCCATACATCCGGAGCTGGGCACCGTCGAGGATTTCGTGGCGCTGCTCGAACGGGCCGGAGAACTGGGGCTGGAGATCGCCCTCGACCTCGCCCTCCAGGCCGCCCCGGATCACCCCTGGGCCACCGAGCACCGGGACTTCTTCACCGAACTCGCCGACGGCACCATCGCCTACGCCGAGAACCCCCCCAAGAAGTACCAGGACATCTACCCCCTGAACTTCGACAACAACCCGCCGGCCATCTATGACGAGGTCTACCGCGTGGTCAAGTACTGGGCCGACCTGGGCGTGCGCACCTTCCGCGTGGACAACCCGCACACCAAGCCGGCGAACTTCTGGCAGTGGCTGATCACCCGGATCCACGAGACCGACCCGGACGTCATCTTCCTGGCCGAGGCCTTCACCCGCGCACCGCGCCTCTACGGTCTGGCCAAGCTCGGTTTCACGCAGTCGTACACCTACTTCACCTGGAAGACCACCAAGGAGGAGCTGACCGAATTCGCGACCCAGATCCGCGACGCCGCGGACTACTCGCGCCCGAACCTCTTCGTCAACACCCCCGACATCCTCCACGAGTCGCTGCAGATCGGTGGCCGCGCGATGTTCGCCATCCGCGCCACACTCGCCGCCACCATGTCCCCGCTGTGGGGCGTCTACTCCGGTTACGAGCTCTTCGAGCACGAAGCAGTCGCCGAGGGCTCCGAGGAGTACCTCGACTCCGAGAAGTACGAACTGCGCCCCCGCGACTTCGAGGCGGCGGTGGCCTCGGGCGATTCCCTCGAGCCGTACCTCGCGCTGCTCAACCATGTCCGCCGCGAGAACCCGGCGCTGCAGCAGCTGCGCAACCTGCACTTCCACGACACGGACAACGACCAGATCCTCGCCTACTCCAAGGTGGACCCGGTCACCGGCAACACCATGCTGATGGTGGTCAACCTTGATTCCCACCACACCCAGTCCGCGACCGTGACCCTCGACCTCGAGGCCATCGGCCAGCACCCGGGCGCCAGCTTCCCCGTCCATGACGCCATCACGGGCGCCACCTGGACCTGGGGCAAGCACAACTTCGTGCGCCTGGTGCCCGAGGTTGACGTGGCCCACGTGCTCGTCCTGCCGAACGCTCCGGCCGATCGGCGTGAGCCGATCGCGTGGCGCAAGGTCACCGACTACCGGGCTTAACCAGCAACTTCCGCCCGACCCGTTCCTGTAGCGTCAGGAACATGACCCGGCGGAACAATTCCCCGCCAATAAAAGCATTCACCTTCCACCTGTGAGGTCCCCCCATGCAAGACGCCTTCGGCATCGACCAGAACCTGCTCATCCCTGCCCCCGACATGGAGCGACTGCATCGCTGCAGCCACCATTCGCCCCATGACTTCTACGGCTGGCACGCCGTGGCCGGCGGTTCCGTCATCCGCACCCGCCAGCCGGGTGCCGAGACTGTGGAGATCCTCATCCACAACGAGTCGCGCGAAGCCACCCCCATCGGCGACGACGTCTGGGTGCTGGGACTGCCGGACATCTACACCCCGGATTACCGCCTGCAGATCACCTGGCCGGAGGCAGGCACGATCGTCTCCGCTGATCCGTACGCTTTCCTCCCCACCCTGGGAAACCTGGACATCCACCTCATCTCCGAGGGTCGCCATGAGCGCCTCTGGGATGTCCTGGGCGCCAACGTCCGCTCCTACGAAACCGCCCTGGGCACCGTCACCGGCACCTCCTTCGCCGTGTGGGCACCCAACGCCATCGGGGTGTCGGTCGTCGGCGACTTCTGCGGTTGGAATGCCGCCCACTACCCGATGCGTTCGCTGGGTTCCAGCGGCGTGTGGGAGCTGTTCATCCCGGACGTCGGCGCGGGCGAGGCCTATAAATTCGCCATCCAGACCAAAGAGGGCCACCGCCGCGACAAGGCCGACCCGATGGCCAAGGCCGCCCAGTGCCCGCCGGCCACCGCCTCCATCGTGGTGGACTCCCGTTACGAGTGGAACGACGGTGAGTGGCTGCGCAACCGCGCCTCCGCCGACCTGCTCAACGAGCCGATGTCCATCTATGAGGTCCACCTCGGTTCCTGGAAAATCGGCAAGGGCTACAAGGATCTGACCACCGAGCTGGTCGACTACGTCGCGGAGCAGGGCTTCACCCACGTGGAGCTCATGCCCGTCTCCGAGCACCCCTTCGGCGGCTCCTGGGGCTACCAGGTGTCCGGTTACTACGCCCCCACCGCGCGGTGGGGCTCCCCCGACGAGCTGCGCGCTCTGATCGAGGCCTTCCACGACCGCGGCATCGGCGTCCTCGTCGACTGGGTCCCGGCACACTTCCCCAAGGACGACTGGGCGCTCGCCCGTTTCGACGGCCCCGCCCTCTACGAGCACGCCGACTGGCGTCGCGGGGAGCAGAAGGAATGGGGAACCTACGTCTTCGACTTCGGACGTAACGAGGTCCGCAACTTCCTCGTCGCCAACGCCCTGTACTGGATCGAGGAGTTCCACGTCGACGGTCTGCGTGTCGACGCCGTCGCCTCCATGCTCTACCTCGACTACTCCCGCGAAGAGGGCGAATGGGCGCCCAACCAGTACGGCGGCCGCGAGAACCTCGATGCCGTGCAGTTCCTCCAGGAGTTGAACGCCACCGTCCACCGCACCCACCCGGGTGTGCTGACCATCGCCGAGGAGTCCACCTCCTGGCAGGGCGTCACCGCCCCCACCGAGCAGGGCGGCCTGGGCTTCTCGCTCAAGTGGAACATGGGCTGGATGAACGACACTCTCGAGTACTTCAAGCTCGACCCGATCCACCGCGAGTACCACCACAACGAGATCACCTTCTCCATGATCTACGCCTACTCCGAGAAGTACGTCCTGCCCTTCTCGCATGATGAGGTCGTCCACGGCAAGGGCTCCCTGTGGGGCCGCATGCCGGGCGACGACTGGAACAAGGCCGCCGGCCTGCGTGCCCTCTACGGCTACATGTTCTCCCACCCGGGCAAGAACCTGCTGTTCATGGGCCAGGAGTTCGGCCAGACCGGCGAGTGGGACGAGGCGCACTCGGTCGACTGGTCCAACCTCGAAGGCTGGGGCCAGGAGTACCACCAGGGCATCCAGAAGCTGGTCCAGGACATCAACGAGGTGTACCGCTCCTCCCCCGCCCTCTACTCCCAGGACCACACATACGAGGGCTTCCAGTGGATCAAGGGCGACGACGCCGCCCGCAACATCCTCGCCTACATGCGCTGGGGTGCCGACGGCTCCGCCCTCCTCTCAGTGGTCAACCTGTCGGGCACCTCGCAGGAGGCCTATAACCTGGGCACCCCGAGAGACGGTGACTGGGAGCTGGTGCTCAACACCGACGACGCCAGGTACGAGGGTGCCGGCAACGAGCTGCCCCGGGTCGTCAGCACCACCGACAGCGGATGGGACGGCTTCGAGCACGCTCTGACGCTGCACGTCCCCGCCAACTCCGTCCAGTGGTACCGCCACCGCGGCAACCAGTAGCAGCTGAACGTCAACGGCGCCCGTCCCCTCCTTTATGAGGGGGCGGGCGCCGTGTCGTGCCGGGGCTAGAAGAGCGCGGAGGCCATCTTCGTGCCGGGGCTAGAAGAGCGCGGAGGCCATCTTCGTGCGGGCGGCGGTGACGCGGGGATCGGCGGCGTCGAAAAGCGAGAGGAGCTCGACGAGCCGGTCACGCACGCGTGTCTTCTCATCGCCTGCGAGCGTGGTCATCAGCGCGATGAGGCGATCAAAGGCCCGCTCGGGGGCGCCGGCGACGAACTCCGCGTCCGCTGCGGTGAACTGCTTGTCCACGTCATCGGGGGCGGCGTCGGCAGCCACGACCGGGTCCTCGGTGCGTCCGGCCGGATCGAGCCGCTTGAGCAGCCTGGCCGTGTCGCGGGCCTGGATCATGTCCCGGTCGCGGGGGGACTCCGCCAGGATCTCGTCGTAGACGGCGATGGCCGCGTCGAAGTCACCCGTGTTCAGCGCCGCGAGGGCCTGCTCGAGGCGCGGATCCTCCGGCGCCTCCTCCGCAGCGGCCTGCAGTCCCGACAGCTGCGGCCCGACCTGGGTGACCAGGGCGTCGATCCAGGTGCGCAGCGCATCGACGGGCTGGCCACCTTCGAACTGGGTGACCGGACGTCCGCCGCCGAGCGCGATGACGGTGGGCAGGGCCTGCACGCCGAAGGCCTGGGCGACCTCCGGAGTGGCGTCGGCGTCGACATAGCCGACGATGTAGCTCAGGCCGGCCGCCTCCACGAGCTGCTGAAGATCCGTCCGCAGCTGCTCGGACTCCGGACTGCGCGGGGTGCCCACGAGCACCACGACAGGCACCTCGAGCGAACGTCGGACGACGTCAGCCTCGAAGTTCTGCGGGGTGACGGTGATGTACGGTGCAGGTCCGACGCCGGTCGCGGCCTGCTGGGCGGCATTCTCGCGCGCCTCAACGCGTGCCTTCACCTCGCCGAGATCGAGAGCTCCGGAAACATAACGGTGGGGGGTGTTCACTGTGTGTCCTCTCCTTACTGCAGGTGCTTTTCGAGCGATTCAACCTTCTGGTGGAGCTGATCCTCATATCCGGGCCGGATGTCCGCCTTGAGCACCAGTGACACACGCGGCGAGACGGCACAGACGGCCGCGGTCGCGCGTTTGACCACGTCCATGACCTCGTCCCACTCTCCCTCAACGAGGGTGAACATGGCATTGGTCTCATTGGGCAGGCCGGATTCACGGACGATCCGCACTGCCTGTGCGACGGCGTCGGACATTTCTGCGTCAGGGGTGGTGGTGAGGGCAGGCGCCACCGAGAAGGCGATGATCATGCGGTCCAGGTTACCTGCGGTCCCAGCAGTGGCGGTGCCAGTGGCGTCGGTCGTCGGCGCCGCGACCGGTGTCGCGCGGCCAGGCGACGATATGCGCCACCCCCGGCGGGATGTTCTGGTTGCAGCCGGGGCAGACGTAGAATTTCGTCGACGCCGACGCTCCCATGTGCCGGAACAGAAACATCTCACCGTGCGTCCACGAGGGACCCTCGACGGCCTGGGTCCCGTAGAAGGCGGCACCGTCGCGGGGCAGCGCCCTCGGCGTCATCGCCTGCCGACGCCCACTGGTCCCCCGCTGCCGCGGCGTGTTTCGTCGTGGCACGGCTAGAACAGCCGAAGTTCGTCGGTCTCGATTCCACGCAGCTCCTGATAGTCCAGGGTCAGACAGCGGATTCCCCGGTCCTCCGCCAGGGTGCGGGCCTGCGGCTTGATCTCCTGGGCGGCGAAGACGCCCCGGACGGGCCGCAGGAGCTCGTCACGGTTGAGCAGCTCGAGGTAGCGGGTGAGCTGTTCGACCCCGTCGATGCCGCCGCGCCGCTTGACCTCCACGGCGACGGTCCCCCCGTCACTGTCACGGGCGAGCAGGTCCACGGGGCCGATGGCCGTGGGAAATTCGCGGCGCACCAGGCTGTAGCCCGCGCCGAGGGTATCGATGTGCTCCGCCAGCAGCTCCTGGAGGTGAGCCTCAACGCCGTCCTTGACCAGACCGGGATCCTGCCCCAGTTCATGGCTGGTCTCGTGGTGGACGTTCTCGATGGTGATCCGCAGCTGCTCCCCCTTCGAATTCTCGACGATCCACAACTGCTCGCCGGTATCCTCACCGTCGATGTCGCTGATGGTCGTCTCGATGAGTGAGCACGGCGGTGTCATCCAGTTGAGGGGCTTGTACGCCCGGTCGTCGGCGTGCACCGACACCGAGCCGTCGGCTTTGATCATGAGGAGACGGTCGGCCATGGGCAGATGGGCCTCCAGGCGGCCGACATAGTCGACGGAGCAACGGGCGATGACTAAACGCATGCGTTCCAGACTAGCCCGCCGTCACTTGTCGTTCTGACCCCGGGTGATCCTGCTGCGAATACGGTGGTGATCGAAGCGCTCCTGCCGCTCATGTGGGGCAGATTCGATCCAGGCGGTCAGCGCCATGAGAGTGTGCTGGTCAAGGGCGATTTCATAGTGGGTGCCCGCGTCACACAGAGTGGCGATCGACAGTCCCTCAGCCATGAACCCCGACTCAGCCGGGCTCACCTGCCGGGGCGCATGGAGGTCCAGTCGCTGCCGGGTGAACACCTGGTCCGCCATGGGAGACAGGGAACGCAGCTTGAAGTACTCCAGGTCATCGCCGTTGTAGCGGATCGTTCCGTGGCGCCAACCGTGGAGGCCGGAGGCGGGTAGGCGGCGCAGGAGTATCGCCGTACCCCGCGATCGCAACGTGAGGAACCGCCAGATGGCGAGCAACACCGCCAGCACGGCAAACACAATCAGTACCCAGGTCACGATCTCCACTGAGATGCCCCTTTCCGGACGCTTGTCGGGTAATTCTAGTCTTCGGGCAGACGATTACCCAACGCGGTGGTTCCGGTGCGGACAGCGATACGTGCCCCACGTCCGGTGGCAGGGCTTTTCATGCCGAAGTGATCTGGACAGCGCCGGCCGCTGGGCGGGGGAAAACACCGACACCCGCCGCCCTTGCGGGTGGCGGGTGTCGGTGTGAGAGAGGAAGAGGCGGTGCCCCGGGGACCTCAGGAGGTTCCCGGTTTAAGCCTCGGCCTTACGGCGCACGGCGCTCAGTTCTGCCTCCGCGCGGGTGCGGGTGAACTCGTCCGCGTCCTGCAGCAGAGACTCGGCCAGTGCGGTGTCGACCTCATCAGCCCAGATCGCGTAATCCGCAAGGATGGTGACCTTCTCCGGCGAAATGGAGAGGAAGCCACCATGAACGGCGGCGACGAGCTTGTCGCCGTCAACCGGACGGATGGTCACGACGCCGTTCTCGCGCAACTGCCCGAGCATCGGCTCGTGACCGGACAGCACGCCGATCTCACCCTCAGTGGTCTGCGCGGTGACTATGCTGGCCGAACCCGACCAGAGCATGCGCTCCACGGAGACCAGTTCAACGGTGATGTCAGCCATGTGCGTCTCCTCTTACTTGCCGGTGAGCTTCTTGTAGGCGGCCTCGACATCGTCCAGGCCACCGAGGCCGTTGAAGGCCTGCTCCGGGTAGTGATCAAACTCGCCGTCGCAGATGCGCTCGAATGCCTCGATGGTGTGCTCCATCGGGACGTAGGAGCCCGGCAGGCCGGTGAACTTCTCCGCAACGAAGAAGTTCTGGCCCAGGAAGCGCTCGAGACGACGTGCACGCTGAACGGTGATCTTGTCCTCTTCACCGAGCTCGTCCATGCCGAGGATCGCGATGATGTCCTGCAGTTCCTTGTTCTTCTGCAGGATACCGATCACGCGCTGCGCGACGTTGTAGTGACGCTCGCCGACGATCGACGGCTCGAGGATACGAGAAGTCGAGGTCAGCGGGTTCACGGCCGGGTAGATGCCCTTGGAGGCGATCGAGCGGTCAAGCTCGGTGGTCGCATCCAGGTGGGCGAAGACCGCAGCCGGGGCGGGGTCGGTGTAGTCGTCGGCAGGGACGTAAACGGCCTGCAGAGACGTGATCGACTTGCCCTTGGTGGAGGTGATCCGCTCCTGGAGCACACCCATCTCGTCAGCCAGGGTCGGCTGGTAACCCACGGCGGAAGGCATACGACCCAGCAGGGTCGAGACCTCGGAACCGGCCTGGGTGAAGCGGAAGATGTTGTCGATGAACAGCAGAACGTCCTGGTTCTGCACGTCGCGGAAGTACTCGGCCATGGTCAGGCCGGACAGTGCGACACGCATACGGACTCCCGGCGGCTCATCCATCTGGCCGAACACGAGTGCGGTGTCAGGAAGAACACCCATCTCAGCCATCTCGAGGAAGAGGTCGGTGCCCTCACGGGTGCGCTCGCCGACGCCGGCGAACACGGAGGTACCGGAGAACTCACGCGCGATACGGGTGATCATCTCCTGGATGAGAACGGTCTTGCCGACACCGGCACCACCGAACAGGCCGATCTTGCCGCCCTTGACGTACGGGGTCAGCAGGTCGATGACCTTGATGCCGGTTTCCAGGATCTCGGTCTTGCCTTCGAGCTGGTCGAAGGACGGCGGATCGCGGTGGATGCCCCACTGCTCTCCGTCGCGGCCGAGGCCCGGCTCGTCGAGGCAGTCACCGAGGGCGTTGAAGACGTGGCCCTTGACGACGTCGCCGACCGGAACGGTGATCGGCTTGCCGCTGTCCACAACCTGGGCGCCGCGGACGAGGCCGTCGGTCGGAGCCATGGAAACGGTACGGACGAGGTTGTCACCGAGGTGCTGGGCAACCTCGAGTGTGATGGTCTTGGCGACTGCTTCGAGGGCGACCTCGACAGTCAGTGCGTTGTACAGGGCCGGCAGTGTGCCGCGCGGAAACTCCACGTCGACAACCGGACCAATGACACGCACGACACGGCCGGCGCTGGACGCCTGCTGTGCGTTCTGCTCTGTAAGAGCTGTAGTCATTTTCTAGTCACTTTCTCCGCTTTCGGCGAGCGCGCCAGCGCCACCGACGATCTCTGTGATTTCCTGGGTGATCTGTGCCTGACGTGCCTGGTTGGCCACGCGGGAGAGGTCCTTGACCAGCTCGGTCGCGTTGTCAGTCGCAGACTTCATCGCGTTACGGCGCGATGCCGACTCGGCTGCTGATGCCTCGAGGAACATCGCGTACAGACGACGCGACACGTACTTCGGAAGCAACGCATCCATCAGCGCATCCGCGTCCGGCTCGAACTCGACGTCCGGGGTGATCTCGCCGCCGGAGTCCAGAATGGACTCACCGGTGCCGAGCTCATCCTCACGGATGACAGGCTCGATCGGCAGCAGCTGATGTGCCACCGGAACCTGGGACAGCATCGAGATGAACTCGGTGTAAACGACGTGCACCTGGTCGAAGCCACGGATGGCGGCGCCATCGGTGTTGAGGCCCTCGCGGTACTTGGCCTCACCTTCGGAGCTCGCGTTGAAGCCATCGATGAGGTGGTGACGGACGTGGTGGGTCGCCTCCCAGGTCGGAGCCTGTGAGAAACCGGTCCACTGGCCCGCAATCTCCTCGCCACGGAACTTGTAGAAGCCTACGGCCTTACCGCCCGTGACGTAATAGACGACCTCGTAGCCGGCTTCCTCAAGCATCTTCACCAGCTCTGCAGCCTTCTTGAAGACGTTGTGGTTGTAACCACCAGCCATACCACGGTCAGAAGTGACCACGAGAACGGCGGCAACCTTACCGCCCTCACGCTCATGCAGCATCGGGTGGTCGAGAGAACTCGCCGACGCCAGTCGCTCCATCACGTTGGACAGTTCCTGGGCGTACGGCAGGGAAGCCTCGACCTTGGCCTGAGCCTTGGTGATACGCGAGGTTGCGATCAGCTCCTGAGCCTTGGTGATCTTCTTGGTCGAGTTGACGGACCGGATACGGTCACGCAATTCGCGAAGATTAGCCATGGTTCACTCTCCTCCCTTCGTTGTTGTTGACGGATTCAAAGTTGGGCATGGAGGCCCTTACTTCTTGGCCGTCTTGCGCGGGACGGTGAGCTGGGTCTTCTTGTGCTGATCGCTGGACAGCGCGTCAACCTCGGGCTCGTTGATGACCGGATGACCGTCAGTGGTCTGGAAGGTCTTGGCGAACTCGTTGTTGGCGGCGTGCAGTGCTGCCTGGGACTCGTCGGACAGGGCCTTGCCGCCGGCGATCTGCTCGTAGACGTCCGCGTTGTTGGCGCGGAGGTACTCGTGCAGCTCGGTCTCGTAGCGTCGGACGTCAGCGACGGGAACGACGTCGAAGCCGCCCTCACCTGCGAGCCAGATCGAGATGATCTGGTATTCGACGGCCTGCGGGGAGTTCTCGGCCTGCTTGAGCAGCTCGACGAGACGCTGTCCACGCTCCAGCTGAGCCTTGGATGCGGCATCCAGGTCAGAGGCGAAGGTGGCGAAGGCCTCGAGATCACGGTAGGCGGCGAGGTCCAGACGCAGGGAACCTGCGACCTTCTTCATGCCCTTGGTCTGCGCTGCGCCACCGACACGGGAGACGGAGACGCCGACGTTGATCGCCGGGCGGACACCCTGGTTGAACAGGTCAGACTCAAGGAAGACCTGGCCGTCGGTGATGGAGATGACGTTGGTCGGGATGAAGGCCGACACGTCGTTCGCCTTGGTCTCGATGATCGGCAGGGCCGTGATGGAACCGGCACCCAACTCATCAGACAGCTTGGCGGCGCGCTCCAGAAGACGGGAGTGCAGGTAGAACACGTCACCCGGGTATGCCTCGCGGCCCGGCGGGCGGCGCAGCAGCAGGGAGATCGCGCGGTAGGCCTCAGCCTGCTTGGTCAGATCATCGTAGATGACCAGGACGTGGTTGCCCTGGTGCATCCAGTGCTGAGCCAGGGCTGCACCGGTGAACGGGGCGAGCCACTTGAAGCCGGCGGAGTCGGATGCCGGAGCAGCCACGATGGTGGTGTACTCCAGGGCGCCCTGCTCCTCGAGGGTCTTTCGGACCGCCGCGATGGTGGAGCCCTTCTGACCGATGGCGACGTAGATGCAGCGAACCTGCTTGGTCTTGTCGCCGGACTCCCAGTTCGCCTTCTGGTTGAGGATGGTGTCGATGCAGACCGCGGTCTTACCGGTCTTACGGTCGCCGATGATCAGCTGTCGCTGACCACGGCCGATCGGGGTCATCGCGTCGATGGCCTTGATACCGGTGGCCAGGGGCTCCTCGACGGGCTGACGGTCCAGCACGCCCGGGGCCTGCAGCTCGAGGACACGCGTTTCTTCGTCCTCGATGGCGCCAAGGCCGTCGATCGGCAGTGCCAGGGGGTTGATTACTCGGCCCAGGAACTTCTCGCCGACCGGGATCGAGAGGACCTCACCGGTCCGCTTGACCTCGGCGCCCTCCTTCAGGGTCTCGAAGTTACCAAGCACGACGACACCCACGGTGTCGGTGTCAAGGTTCTGTGCGACGCCGATGACGCCGCCGGGGAACTCAAGCAGCTCATTCGCCATAACCGACGGGAGGCCCGAAACCTGGGCAATTCCGTCAGCTGCCGAAATGACCACGCCGACCTCCTCACGGGAGGCCTCCGCGGAGTAGCTCGAGGTGTAGTTCGCTATCGCGCTACGGATCTCATCGGAGGAGATCGTCAGCTCCGCCATGTTCTTCCTGCTCTCGGTTGTATCTTCCAGCATATTGGTTTTTAGTCTGTAGTCGTGTCTCAGACGAGACTCGCGCGGAGCTTGGCGATCTTGCCTGCCATGCTGCCGTCGATGATCTCGTCGTCGACGCGGATGGTCATGCCACCGAGGAGGCTGGGGTCAACCTCAGAGTGGATGGACATCGCACGACCGTAAATTCGTCCCAGCTTCTCGGCGAGCGCCGCCTGCTGGCCCACGTTCAGCTCTTGAGCCGAAACGACATGCGCCACGGAACGGCCCTGCAGTTGTGCAACTGCTTCGACCAGGTTCGTGATGTCGTCGATGGGGTTCTTCTCCGGGCGGCCGATCACATGAAGCGCAAGCGCCTCAGTGAACATGTTGACCTTCCCGTAGAGAACGTCCGCCAGCAGGCCACGCTTGCGCGCAGGGTCCGCCGCCTTGTCGGAGAGGAGCTGGGTCAGCTCGCCCTCACGGTCCAGAACGCGGGAGAGTCGGAACAGTTCGTCCTCGACCTGTCCGAGCTGTCCCTGCTTCTCTGCGCCGCGCAGGAACGCGCGACGACCGAGGGTGACAAGGCCAGCGCGGAACTCACGCGGGGTGGACCAGGTGCGGGCGGCAGCCTCGTCAAGCACCGAAAGGGTGCTGTCAGAAACCTTGCCGCCGAACACTGCCCGGATCAGGCCCGTGCGCTGTGCCGGCGAAGATGAGGCATCGGCGACGGCGACACGCAGGGCGCGGTCACCGTCGAGAACCTCGACGACGTCGAACAGCTCGGTGCCCGTCTGGGCGGCGACGGCGACGGCATTGCCCGAACCATGGACGAGACCGTCCAGGTGGGACTCAACCGTTGCTAGTGCTTCGCGGCTCGCTGCGTGCATTGCGCTCACTTTCCTGCCGGTGCGACGGTGTCGAGTTCGGACAGGAACGAGTCAATCGTGCCGGCACGCTTGGTGGAGTCAGAAAGCTCGCCACCCAGCAGTCGCTCGGCCAGGTTGATCGAGGTCTGTCCCATCTCCTGTCGAAGCTCTACGACGACCTGCTCACGCTGGGCCAGCAGTTGCTTCTCACCGGACGCGACGATGCGGTTGCTCTCCTCGGTGGCCTGGGCCTTCATCTCAGCCTCGATCAGCTTGCCCTTTTCGCGGGCCTGCTCTCGGATCTCGGCTGCTTCGGCACGGGCCTCGGCGAGCTGCGCGTTGTACTTCTCAAGAGCAGCCTTTGCCTCGGCCTGTGCGGCCTCGGCACGCTGAATGCCACCCTTGATCCGGTCCTCACGCTCAGTCAGGACCTCCTGGAACTTCGGAAGAACGAACTTCCAGAAGATCAGCAGAATAACGATGAGCGGAATGATGGACCAGACGATGTCGTATGCCTTGGGCAGAAGGATTGAGTTCCCACCCTCGAGGGGAAGGGTCTCAGCCTCCTGTGCAAGGTAGTAAATGACGTTCGTCATGAGTCTCCAGTCTTAAAGGGGTATGTTTCCGCTCAGAAATTAGAACAGGAAGCCGGCGACCAGGCCGATGAGGGCGAGGGCCTCAACGAAGGCGATACCCAGGAACATGGTGGTACGCAGCTGGCCGGCCATCTCGGGCTGGCGTGCCATGCCCTCAAGTGCCTTGCCGACGAGGATGCCGATGCCCAGGCCCGGGCCGATGGTGGCGATGCCGTAGCCGATGGTGCCGAGGCCGGTGACGGTGGTCTCGGTTGCCTGAGCCAGGATGATCTCGTTCATGAAAGTCGTTCCCTTTCTTGGTGCCCGGTCTAAGGTTCGACCGGGACTTCAGATGGTGATTGAAGTGGGGTTATTCAGTTGGCCGCGTGGTTCGCGACTTGTCAGTGAGAGTCCGCGTGCAACGAGAGTTCGATGTACACCGCAACCAGCAGAGCGAAGATGTACGCCTGCAGGAAGATGATGATGATCTCGTAGAGCGTGAACGCGATAGCGGCAACGATGGTCACACCAGACAGTGCAGTCCAACCGTTCATCTGCCAGAAGAAGAAGTTCGTGGCGGAGTAGAGGAGGACCAGAATGAGGTGTCCCGCAAGGAAGTTCGCCATAAGACGAAGTGCGAGAGTGACCGGCCGCATGATGAACGTCGAGAAGAACTCAATCGGCACGACAAGGATGTGCAGTGCCGGCGGAAGATTCGGGATAACCACCGAGGACTTGACGAACTTACCGAAGCCGTAACGCTTGGCACCGGCGTAGATCATGGTGATGTAACCCAGGATCGCCAACGCAATCGGCATGCCGATACGTGCGTTGGGCGAAATGTTCAGACCCGGAATGATCGTCGGGATGTTGAACGCCAGGACGGCGAAGAAGATGGTGGCGATGACCGGAAGGAACCGGCGCCCCTCCTTCTTGCCCAGAATGTCCTCGGCGATGTGTACCCGGACGAAATCCAGTGCGAGTTCTGCGAAGTTCTGCAGACCTGACGGAACCAGCTTCGGGCTCCGGAAGGCGACAAGGAAAAGGACCGCCAGAATGATCGTCATCAGAATGCGGACGAGCATCAGTCGGTCCAGTGCGAACCATCCGTTTGCGAAATCCTCAAACAGGATGTGGCCGTAGTATTGCCCCGGGAAAAATTCAGGATCCAGTTCGGGTGCGTGAAACTCGCCCCTCATGGCCAGTGTTGTAACGCTCAGCGTTCTCTCCCGTGTTCGGGCCGCATGTGGAGTGTCACTTCACATACGGTGCGATGGACGTCTTACAAACTTTTTGCCGCCACCACCTCGGACTCCGTCGCACATCAGCGAAGGCGGTGACAGGGGATGAACCGCAGGCCTGTTCGGCGCCATTGTGTGTTTCCACTTGTGGCGCTTTCGACTTGCCGGGGCAACCCGCAGGGAAGCTTATCAGGATGGTCCTGAATTCTCCCACGGCGTACCGATACGTTTCCTGACGTGGCGCGATACACCTCGTACGATCACCCAAAAAGGGCCTGTATCGGCAGTTTTGGACATGGTTGTAAGCTCGGTCACAAGTTCCGGGGCCGGCTCCCCCGTCGGGGGTGACTACCCCCGTGTCCCCTTCCCCCGGAATGACCAGTGCATACCCCTGCCCACCCCCCGTGAGACAAGGTTGCGCCCCTGCTTTCCCTGCATCGCAGCAGGTGCGCGGCTAGTTCACGTAGGTGACCCGCGCGGTGATCACGCCCCACACTTCGGTGGCCAGCACCACGATGAGCGCCAGCACGGTGGTCACCGCCAGCGCGGTGCGGTCATAGAAGGTCAGGTCACGGATGATCACCAGAACGATGATCAGGACCACGATCTTGAGCAGCCAGCTGCCCAGGACCACGGCCCCGGTGGTGGCCGGGTTCGTTGAAGACGTGAACAGGACGCTCGCGGCGGTGAGGAGAACAAATCCACCACCTATGGCGGCGCCGAGGAGGACACCCCAGATACCGGGTAGATCGCGCATGCCGCCCCAGATGGCGAGCGAGACGATCGTGATGATGACGAGCGCGATGGTGCCGAAGCGGACCGCCCGAAGGAGCGGGCGGCGGGGATCGTCGAATTCAGAGCGCGGGGCGCTGTCCGGTGCATTGTCAGGAGTACTCACGCCACCGGATCCTACCCGGCACCCCTGTGACTCAGCCCGTGGGATCGGCCTGGGCCACCACGTGGGTGGGCGGCGTCTGCCGCCCCAGCTTTCCGGCGCGGAGCGGGATCAGAGTGACCAGAAAGGCGATGACCAGGGCAACCAGGGACAGCGCCAGGGCCACCCGGGCCGGCACGACGGAGAAACTGACCGCCCCGAATGCGACCACACTGACCCACAGGTAGAGCACGAGCACGGTACGCCGGTGGGTGTGGCCCAACGAGAGCAGCCGGTGATGGAGGTGTAGTTTGTCCGCCGCGAAGGGCGAGGTCCCCCTGGAGAGGCGTCGGACGACCGCCAGGACAAGGTCCAGGACCGGAATAAAGACCGCCGCTGCCACCACGATGACGGGGCTCATCAGCGCGACCATGTCGGCGGTGCCGTAGAGGGACATGTTGATCTTGCCTGACGCGGATGTCGACGCCGCAGCCAGGAGAAGGCCGATGAGCATTGAGCCGGAGTCCCCCATGAAGATGCGGGAGGGCTCGAAGTTGTGGGGCAGGAAGCCCAGACAGATGCCCACCAGCCCCGCGGCGATGATGGCCGGCGGATAGGCCGACACCGCCCCGCCCTGATCGTGGAGGACGGTCAGGGAAAACACCAGGATCGCCGCGCCGGCGATCATGCCCAGCCCCGCGGCCAGCCCGTCCAGGCCGTCGACGAAGTTGATGGCGTTGATCAGCGCCACAGTGAAGATAGAGGTGAGGATCGTCGCCTGGAGCTGGTCCAGCACCACCGTCGTACCGTCCCCGAAAGGCAGGTAGAGCAGCGTCCAGGACAGGCCGAGGACGCTGAGGATGACCGCGGTGAGAACCTGTCCGATGAGTTTTGTGATGGCGTCCAACTCGTAGAGATCATCGAGTATTCCGACCAGCACGATGGCGAAGGCCGCGAACACCACGGCATTCATCTCCGGGGTGATCGGCATGAATCCCCGGGTCAACGCCGGTAGCTGGTTGGCCAGGAAGACGGCGGCCAGGAAGCCGGAGAACATTGCCACGCCACCCAGACGCGGGGTGGGCTGAGTGTGCACGTCACGTTGGCGGATCTCCGCGATCTTGCCCGCGCGCACCATCATGGAGCGGATGATTCCCGTGGCCAGGTAGGTGACCGTCGCCGCGACGAGGATCACCAGGCCGAGTTCGCGCAGCGGGACGCCGGCACCCATTGTGGCCCTCTCCGCTTCTAGGTCCGGCTCCGCAGCAGTTCCGGATCCACACCGATGACCTCGCCGATGGCCTCCGCGGAGATCGCACCCTCCCGGAGGATGCGCGGGGCCGGTCCCGAGAGGTCGATGATGGTGGAGGGTCTGCCCACCGGGGTTTCGCCGCCGTCGAGATAGACGGCGACGGCGCTGCCCAGCTGCTGCTTGGCGGCGATGGCCGTGGTGGGCGGCTCGTGGCCGGAGATGTTCGCGCTGGACACCGCCATGGGGCCGACCTCGCGCAACAGCTCGATCGCCACCGGGTGCAGCGGCATGCGGAGCATGACGGTGCCGCGGGTGTCGCCGAGGTTCCACGGCAGAGACGGGGCCTGGGGGACGACGAGCGAGAGACCACCCGGCCAGAACGCCTCCACCAGGGCCTCCGCCTGCGGGGTGAACTCGCGGACCAGGCCGCGGATCGTGTCCCAGGAGCCGACGAGAACCGGCACCGGCATGTCGGGGCCGCGGCGCTTCGTGGCCAGCAGGGTGGCCACCGCCTGGTTGTCGAAGGCGTCGCAACCCAGTCCGTAGAGCGTGTCGGTGGGCATGACGACCAGGCGGCCCCCACGGGCAGCGTCGACGGCGGCGCGGATGCCTTCGGCGCGTTCAGCGTCGTCGGCACAGGAGTAGATGCGGCTCATGGGGCCTTCCTGGTTGATGGGTCTGTGACGGTCAGTCTGACAGCTTACTCGCCGTGACGAAGCGCGCCCGACCGGTCAGGTCCCGGAGAACCTCGATCCCGCCGAAACCGCCGTGCGCCGCCAGGACGTCCCGCACGGCCTGCGAGGTGGTGTCGTCGTGCTCGATACCCACCAGCCCACCCCTCTTGAGCAGGGCGAACACGGTCGGTAGCATCTCTTCGATGACGTCCATGCCGCTCTCGCCGGCGAACACCGCCTGAGGTGGATCGGCGTAGACCTCGGTGTCCAGGTCCGGGGTGTACGGCACGTACGGCGGGTTCGTCAGGACGAGATCGACCGTGCCGTGCCACTCAGCGAGCAGCCCCGGAGCAGTGACGTCGCCCGACACCATCCTCACCGTTGTGCCTTCGGCGTTGCGGCGGGCGTACGCCAGCGCCTCATCGTGCTTCTCGACGCCGATCACCTCCGCGTCAGCGCCGAACACCTCAGCGACGTAGAGGGCCAATGCCCCGGAACCGGTGCACAGGTCGACGACGCGGGCAGGGCGGGCGTGGGAAAGCTTGAGCTGACGGACTCCCCAGTCGGCGAGGACCTCGGTCTCCGGGCGCGGGATGAACACGCCGGGGCCGACCGCCAGGTCGAGCGGGCCGAAGGGGGCGACTCCCAGGATGTGCTGGAGCGGTTCGCGGCCTTCGCGACGCGCGACCATCTCATCGAAGCCGACCGGTACCTCCCCGCGGGAGCGCAGGGCGACCTCCATCGGGCCGACCTGCAGCAGGTGCGCGGCGATGAGCCGGGCGTCGACCTCGGGAGAGGGGACGCCAGCGGACGCGAAACGCTCCGCGGCGTCGACAAGCGCGTCGCGGAGCGTGCGGTGGGCGGTCACCCTACTCGGCCTCGAGACGCTCAGCTCGCTCGGCTGCCTGCAGAGCGGTGAACAGGTCGTCGAGATTGCCGTCGAGGACGGTGTCCAGGTTGTTGGCCTTGAAACCGATGCGGTGATCGCTGATGCGGTTCTCCGGCCAGTTGTAGGTGCGGATGCGCTCGGAACGGTCCATGGTGCGCACCTGCGCGGCACGCCCCTCCGCCGCCTCGGCATCGGCCTTCTCGCGCTCCATCAGCTCGAGGCGGGCCTGCAGGACCTGCATGGCGCGCGCCTTGTTCTGGATCTGCGAGCGCTCCTTCTGACACGTGACCACGATGCCGGTGGGCAGGTGGGTCAGGCGGACGGCGGAGTCGGTGGTGTTGACGCCCTGACCGCCCTTGCCGGAGGAGCGGTAGACGTCGACGCGCAGGTCCTTGTCGTCGATGATGACCGCGCCCGGATCATCGGTCTCCGGGAAGACCATGACGCCCGCGGCGGAGGTCTGGATGCGGCCCTGGGACTCGGTCACGGGGACACGCTGCACACGGTGGACGCCGCCCTCGAACTTCAGCACGCTCCACGCGCCATCGCGGGAGGGGTTCTTCGCACGGAAAGACAAGGTTATGTCCTTGACTCCACCAAGATCGGACTCGGAGAGACCCAGGACCTCCCAGGAGAGGCCGTGCTTGTCGGCGTAGCGCTCGTACATGCGCGCCAGGTCGGCCGCGAAGAGAGCAGCCTCCTCGCCGCCGGCGCCCGCCTTGATCTCCATGATCACGTCGTCGGCGTCATGCGGGTCGCGCGGCGCGAGAAGATCCGCCAGCTGCTCCTCCAGCTCGACCTCACGGGCAGCGAGGCGCTCGGCCTCGGTGGCGAAGTCCTTGTCCTCCTTGGCCATTTCGCGGGCGTCCGCGAGGTCCTCGCGGGTGCTCACCAGCTCATTGTTGACCTTGATGATGGGCTGGAGTTCCGAGTACCGCTTCGACAGCTTACGGAAGCTCGCCTGATCACCGGCAGTGTCCGGATCAGCCATCTGGGCTTCAATGCCCTGGAACTCGGAGACGATGTCGTCTACCGCGGAAACATGTCCTGCCATTTAGGAGTACTCCTCCTCATCCTTGTCGGCGGCCATCGGGGCGCTCGAAGCGACCTGCATCAGGAACTCGCCGTTCGATTTGGTCTTCTTGAGCTGCTTGATCAGCAGATCGATGGCCTGCTGCGGATCCAGCGCGGACAGGATACGGCGAAGCTTGTGCATCACGCGCGCCTCATCCGGGTTGAGCAGCAGCTCGTCCTTGCGGGTGCCCGAAGGGTTGACGTCCACGGCCGGGAACACACGACGCTCGGAGATCTTACGGTCCAGTTTGAGCTCCGCGTTGCCGGTGCCCTTGAACTCCTCGAAGATGACGGTGTCGCCGGCGGAACCGGTCTCCACCATGGCGGTGGCGACGATGGTCAGCGAGCCGCCGTTCTCGATGTTGCGGGCGGCACCCAGGAAACGCTTCGGCGGGTACAGCGCGTTGGAGTCCACACCACCGGACAGGATACGGCCCGACGCCGGCGAGGAGTTGTTGTAGGCGCGGCCCAGGCGGGTGATGGAGTCCAGCAGGACGACGACGTCCTTGCCCTGCTCCACCAGGCGCTTCGCACGCTCGATGGCGAGCTCCGCAACTGCGGTGTGCTCCCCCGGCGGACGGTCGAAGGTGGAGGCGATGACCTCACCCTTGACCGAACGCTGCATGTCGGTGACCTCCTCCGGGCGCTCATCCACCAGCACCACCATGAGGTGGCACTCGGGGTTGTTCGTGGAGATCGCGTTGGCGATGTTCTGCAGAATCGTCGTCTTGCCTGCCTTCGGCGGGGAGACGATCAGAGCACGCTGGCCCTTGCCGATCGGCATGATCAGGTCGATGACACGCGTGGTCAGGATCCTGGGGTCGGTCTCCAGACGCAGACGCTGGTTGGGGTACAGCGGGGTCAGCTTGGCGAAGTCCGGGCGGTTACGCGCCTCCTCGACGCTCAGCCCACTGACGGTGTCGACGCTGACCAGCTGGTTGTACTTCTGACGATTGCGGCCCTGACCGTGGGTCTGGCTACCGCCCATGCGGACCTTGCCGGTCACGGCGTCGCCGGAGCGCAGGCCCGAGCGACGGATCAGCTGGTTCGGGACGAAGACGTCGGCCGGCGACGCGTGGTAGCCGGTGGTGCGCACAAACGCGACGTTGCTGTCGACGACATCAAGGATGCCGGCGACGTCCTGCAGCTCGGAAGACTCCTGCTGCGGCTGCGGCTGTCGCTCCTGCTGTTCCTGGTGATCCTGGTGCTGCTGGCCACCGTCGTACTGGTCCCCTGCCCGGCCGCGGCGGTTGCGACGGCTGCGACGTCCACGACGTCCCTCGGCGTCACCACCGTCACCGCGCTGTTCGCGCTGGTCGCCGCGCTGGCCACGCTGGCCGCGCTGCCCCTGGTCGGAGTCCTGCTGGTCGCGCTCCTGGCGCTCCTGGCGCTCCTGACGAGGCTGGCGAGGTTGCTCCTGGCGGGGCTGCTCCTGGCGGGACGATTCCTGCTGCGGCTGCTCCTGGCCGGAGTCCTGCTGCTCGCGCTCCTGGCGGGGCTGCTCCTGGCGGGACGATTCCTGCTGCGGCTGCTCCTGGCCGGAGTCCTGCTGCTCGCGCTCCTGGCGGGGCTGGCGGGACTGTTCCTGCTGCGGCTGCTCCTGGCCGGGGTCCTGCTGCTCGCGCTGGCCGTGACGTGCACGGTTACGGCGGGCACGACGGGCGGCGGACCTGGACTCGTAGCGGGGTTCCTCGGAGTCTGCCCCCTGGCCGGACCCTTCGGACTCATCAGCCTGAGCAGGGGCCGCAACCCGAGCCTCAGCCTTGGCGGGGGCCTCCGTGGGCGTCGCCACGGGAGCCACGGGAGCCTCGGCGCGTGCCGGAGCCTCATCCCGGGTGCTCTTCTCCTCCGGCACCCTGGTCGACGCCTGCGCCGGCTTCTCAGCCGGAGCCTGCGCGCGTTCCGCCTGCTCAGTCGGGACGGCCGGCTGAGCCGTCTCGCCCTTATCGGTTGCGCTGGAGCGGGCCGGAACGGCACCGGTCCGGATCGCGGTGATCAGATCGCCCTTCCGCAGACCGGAGACTCCTTTGAGGCCCTTCTCGGAGGCGATCTTGCGCAGCTCAGTGAGCTTCAGTGACCCGAGGTCAGCCGAAGCGGCAGCAGTGGCGGTGTCCGTATCGGTCACGGATGTCCTTTCGTTGCTTGACCAGCCCCTGGTGCCTCATGAATTGATGCGTCATGCATCTGGGCACGCCAGGCTGGAAGCCTTCTGTGGAGTTGAGGAACTCAACGTCGCCCACCGCCTCGGGACATGTGTGCCTTGGGCGGTATGAACGGGGACGGAGCCGTACGTCGGTGGAGATCAGACCGGGCCGGACCTTGAAGGACCGCAACCTTCCGGGTACAAGCCGCCTGGGCGGCTCAACGACAGAGGGTGGGTGGACGCTCGGTTCGGACGGACTGGAGGCCTGTGCAGAAAATCGCAGACCTCCGTCGATCTCCGCACAGTGTAGCGCATGCCGCACACGCATCCGCATCGACCCTCCCGACTAGAGTGATGGGCATGCTCTCCACCATGCAGAACGTTCCGCTGTCGATCTCACGCATCCTGGAGCACGGCTCCACCAAGCATGCGTCGACGAAAGTGACCACGTGGCGGACTGACCGGGCCGAGGAGACCACGTTCGCGGAGGTCCATGCCCGGGCGGCGGCGTTCGCGCACGCACTGCACGACGATCTGGGCATTAACGGCGATCAGCGGGTGGGGTCGTTCATGCACAACTGTGCCGAGCATCTGGAGGTGCAGTTCGCGGCGTCCAGCATGGGCGCTGTCTTCACCCCGCTGAACAAGCAGCTCATGACGGATCAGGTGCGGCACATCATCAACCATGCGGAGATCGAGGTCATCGTGTCCGATCACCGCCTGGCGGGGCTGCTCGGCAAGGCGCTCGACGACTGCCCGACGGTCCGGGCGGTGGTGTTCACCGGTCTGGAGCCGCTGGGTCCCCTGGCTGAGCAGATCCCGGAGGGTATTGTCGTCCATTCCTATGAGTCGCTTCTCGACGGCCGCTCCACCGTCTATGACTGGCCGGACCTCGACGAGAACACCACCGCCGCGATCTGCTACTCCACCGGCACATCGGGTTCGCCGAAGGGCGTCGCATACTCGCACCGTTCCATCTATCTGCAGGCGATGGCGTTGCGCACCACGGACTCCCTCGCGGTGTCCCACGGCGAGTCCTTCCTGTGCTGCGTTCCCATCTACCACGTCCTGTCCTGGGGCGTGCCCTACGCGGCGTTCATGTCGGGCACTCCCCTGGTTTTCCCCGATTCGGATGTCTCCGCCCCCACCCTCGCACGGTTGATCGCAGCGACCCACCCCCGCGTGGCCCATGGTGTGCCCACCCTGTGGATCCAGCTCATCGTGCATTACCTGCACAATCCGCCGGAGCGCATGTCGCTCACCGAGATCTACGTCGGCGGCTCGCCCGCCCCGCCGATCCTCATCAAGCTGTGGGAGGAGCGTTATGGCGTCGACATCATCCATGTGTGGGGCATGACGGAGACCTCCTCCGTCGGCACCGTCGCCCGACCTCCGTCCGGTTCCTCCGGTGAGGCCCGCTGGGCGTACCGCGTGAGCCAGGGCAGGTTCTCCAATCTGCTGGACTACCGGGTGGTCAACGACGGCGAGGTCGTCTCCTCCACCGACCGCAACCAGGGTGAGATCCAGGTCCGCGGCAACATCGTCACCGGGTCCTACTACCACTCGCCCACGGCGGAAGGCGACGGCTCCGCCAGCCAGTTCCGCGGCCGCGATGCCAACGACGGTGACGGGTCGTTCACCGCGGACGGCTGGCTGCGCACGGGTGATGTGGGTTCCGTGACCGCGGACGGCTTCCTCACCGTGTCGGACCGTTCCCGTGACGTCATCCGTTCCGGCGGTGAGTGGATCTACTCCGCGATGCTGGAGAACCTCATCATGGACGCCCCCGAGGTCGTCGAATGTGCCGTCATCGGCTATCCGGATGAGAAGTGGGGCGAGCGCCCGCTCGCCGTCACCGTGCTGCACGAGGACATCGCGCAGACGGAACAGATCGCAGAAGAGCTTCGCGGCCGCCTGCGCACCACCCTCCCGGGCTGGATGCTCCCCGAGTACTGGACGTTCGTCCGGGACATCGACAAGACGTCAGTGGGTAAGTTCGACAAGAAGGACCTGCGCAAGCATCTCGCCGAGGGCGAATTCAAGGTGATCGCGCTCAAGGGTCCCGGCCAGCCGAAGGCCGAGGACCAGTGACCTGATTCCGGCAATCTGACCGCACGTTCCTACCCTGGGAGTGACATGACGACGAGACTTCCGCTGCCGACCCCCACCCTGCCCCCGCCGCGGGTTGACGGCGCCGAGCAGCTCATCGACACCCACGGCCGGGTGGCGAGGGATCTGCGTGTCAGCCTCACCGACCGCTGCAATCTGCGGTGCACCTACTGCATGCCCGCCGAGGGGCTCGAGTGGTTGCCCACCGAGCTCTCGCTCTCCGACGACGAGGTCATCCGGCTCATCACCATCGCCGTCACCCGCCTGGGTATCCGCCAGGTGCGTTTCACCGGTGGTGAGCCCCTGCTGCGCAGGTCGCTTGAGGAGATCATCGCCGCCACGTCCGCGCTGCGCACCGACGAAGGCCGCCCCGTCGCCACGGCGCTGACCACCAACGGCCTGGGTCTGCCCCGTCGACTCCCCGGGCTGAAGAAGGCCGGGCTCGACCGGGTGAACATCTCTCTGGACACGCTCGACCGCGAACGCTTCACCCGCCTGACCCGTCGGGATCGTCTCGCGGACGTCCTCGAGGCCGTCGACGCCGCCCTCGCAGCCGGTATGCACCCGGTCAAGGTCAACTCCGTGATCATGCCGGGAGTCAACGAGGATGACATCGTCCCCCTTGCCGAATACTGCCTGGCCCGGGGTGCGCAGCTGCGTTTCATCGAGCAGATGCCGCTGGGCCCACGGGACAAGTGGAAACGCGAGGACATGGTGACGGCCGGGCAGATACTCGACAGCCTGCGTACCGGTTTCGAGTTGACCCCGGCGGAGGAACCGCAGGGCACGGCGCCGGCGGCGCTGTGGAACGCGCGGGGTGTCGATAAGCGGGAACTGACAGGCAGCATCGGGGTGATCGCTTCGGTGACCAGGCCGTTCTGCGGCGACTGCGACCGCACCCGGCTGACCACCGACGGAGCGATCCGCACCTGCCTGTTCTCCCGGACCGAAACCTCGCTGCGCGAGATGATCCGCGGCGGTGCCGGCGACGACGATCTCGCGGCGGTCTGGGCCGGTGCCATGTGGGGCAAACTGCCTGGCCACGGCATCGACGACCCGGGTTTCCTCCAGCCTGACCGTCCCATGTCCGCCATCGGTGGCTAGTCTCGGTCCCATGCGGTCCATCACTGAACACCTGGCGGCGGTCCTGGCTCTCGCCGCCCCCGGCGAAGCGGTGGGCGTGGACGCCCGCGACGCCCTCGGGCTCGTGCTGGCGGGCGACGCCATCGCGATCCTCCCGGTGCCGCCGTTCTCCAACTCCGCGATGGACGGATTCATCGTCCGGTCGGCCGACCTCACAGGCACCGGCCCGTGGACACTGCCGGTGGCCGGAGACCTGCCCGCCGGTGCGCCCGCCCTGGACGTTCCCGTCGGCCGGGCCCTGCGGATCATGACCGGCGCGCCCGTCGGTGAACCCCATGACCACCTGCGGGTCATTCCCGTCGAGGACACCGACGTCCCGCCCGGCCCGGCACCGCTGCCCCCGTCGGTGACCATCCGCTCCGTCCGCGCCGAGCGGGCCCACATCCGGGCCGTCGGCGAGAACATCTCCCCCGGTGAAGTGGTGGTCCCCGCCGGCACGCGTATTGACGCCGGCGCCATCGCCGCCCTCATCTCCGCCGGGGTCAGGCAGGTGAGCGTTCATCCGCGTCCCCGCGTCGCCGTCATCTCCTCGGGAGACGAACTGGTGGAACCCGGGATGACACCCGGCCCCGGCCAGCTGCCCGATTCCAACCGCCCCATGATCGCGGCGCTCTGTGCCGAGCAGGGGTTGGCGGTCACCGAGGTCCACTCCGGCGACCGGCCGCTCAACTTCCAGGTCATGCTGGACAGGCTCTGCGCCACCCACGAGCTGGTGATCACGACCGGGGGCGTGTCCGTGGGTGCCTTCGACGTGGTCCGCGAAGTCACCGCCGGCGACGGCATGTGGTTCGGTTCCGTGGCCCAGCGTCCGGGCGCGCCCCAGGGGCTGGGTACCCGCGGGCGCGCGGTGCTGATGTGTCTGCCGGGCAACCCGGTCGCTGCGTTCGTGTCGTGGTCGCTGTACGTGCCGCCGCTCCTGGCTGCCCTGGCCGGCGGCTCGCCTGGCCGTGGGCTGTGGGAGCGTCCGCACGTCCGCGCCCTCGTCGCCGAGGGGATCACCCTGCCCGCCTCGCCCGACCGCGCTTTCCTCGCCCCCGTCCACCTGGACTGGTCCGGCGGGCAGCCTGTCGCAGCACCCTTCAACCGTCGCAGCACCGGCTCACATCTGGTCGCCTCCCTGGCGGGTACGGACGGCGTCGCCGTCATCGAGCCGGGTTCCGGAAAACGGTGCGCCGGCGATACCGTCGGAGTCCTGCTGCGCCGTGTGTAGCAGTCCCAGAAAGATAAGGAAGACATGAAGTTCACCCACCTCAACGAGGCCGGCACCGCCCACATGGTCGACGTGACCGAGAAGAAGCCCACCGTCCGCGCCGCCACCGCCCGCGGTGAAGTCGCCTGCTCGCCCGATGTGCTTGAGGCGCTCCGGGACGGCACCGTACCCAAGGGCGATGTCCTTGCCGTCGCCCGGATCGCGGGCATCTCGGCGGCCAAGAAGGTACCGGATCTGCTGCCGTTGGCCCACACCATCGGCGTGCACGGCTGCGCGGTTGACCTGGAGATCCTCGATGACCACGTCGCCATCGAGGCCACGGTCCGCACCGCCGACCGCACCGGCGTGGAGATGGAGGCCCTGACGGCCGTCACCGTCGCGGCCCTGGCCGTCATCGACATGGTCAAGGGCGTGGACCGCTCCGCCTACATCCGCACCTGCGGTATCACGGCGAAATCCGGCGGGCGCTCCGGCGACTGGTCACGCGAGCTGCCGCGCTGATGCTCCAGGTCATCGTCCTGGCCGGGGGCCGCGGCGCGCGCATGGGTGGCGTGGACAAGGCCCAGGTCACCCTCGACGGTGTCCGCCTGGTCGATCACCTCATCGGCGCACTCGCCGGCCTCCCCGTGGTCGTCGTCTCCCCCCACCTCTCGTTGGACGTGCCCGTCGTCAGCGAGGACCCGCCCTTCGGTGGCCCGGTGGCCGGTATCGCCGCCGGTGCCGCGGCACTCGAATCCCCCGAATTCGTGGGCGTGCTCTCCGTCGACGCACCCGACTCCCCTGCCCTCCTCCCGTTGCTTGTCCACGCCCTGCGCGCCGACCCGGAAGCCGACGTCGCCGTCGTGCGCTCCACGGACGGCCAGGTGCAGCCGCTCTGCGCGGTATGGCGGGTGGGGGGACTCCGGAGGTCGCTGGCCCGCCTGGACACGGTGCGTGACCAGGCGGCGAAGAAGCTGCTGCGCGCCGCCGACCGGGTCATCGAGGTGCCCGGTGACGGGGCGGAACGCGACTACGACACCCTGGCGGAGCTGCAACGACGCGGCAGCGCCGGCCTGCCGCGGGTCAGCGGACGATGATGCTGCCGTGCTGGCCCTTCTCCGCGTCCGTCATGATGTGGTTGACGAAGGTGTAGGTGCCGGGCTCCTCGAAGGTCACCTCGACGAAGCCGCCCTGCGCCGGTAGCAGCGGCAGTGCCTGCGCGCCGGTGGAATCGGCCAGGCCGTTGCGGACCGAGTACTCCCCCTCGCTGAAGACGGTGTCGAAGACGGCTCCGACGATGTGGAAGCTCAGCGGGTTGTCCGGGCCGACGTTGAGCACCCAGAAGCGGGCCCGCTCACCGGCGTTGATCTCGATGGGGCGGAGGTCGTACTGGTTGGGGAAGCCGTTGAAGCCGGCGAGGTCATACCGGCCAGCGCTGACCCGGTCGGCGTCGGCGCCCGTGTCCTCCGGGCCGAGGAAGATCTCGTGGCCCACGAGTGCGTACTCGTGGTCGACGTCGTCGAGGCCGGCGGGTGGGTCGATGATGACGGCCCCGGCCATGCCGTTGGCGATGTGCAGACTCATGGGTGCCGTGGCGCAGTGATACATCCAGATACCCCAGCGTCGGGCGACGAATTCATAGACCAGGCTTTCACCGGGGGCGATGGTGGCCATCGGCGCGTCGGGGCTGACCTCGCCGGCGTGGAAGTCCACGGAATGCCCCATGGTGCCGTCGTTGCGCAGCGTGATGCGGAACGTGTCGCCGACCCTACCGCGCAACGTCGGGCCCGGCGCCTGCCCGTTGAACAGCCACTGCACCTGACGGTGCCCCGGGGCGACCTCCCGGATCTTTTCGGTGACGTTGAACTCCAGCTCGTGCACGGTGCCGGTGGGTGCCGGGCCGAGGACCGGGTCAAACCAGGCCTCGTCGCCCAGGTCCGCCGACAGGCGCGTCGCCGGGCCGGGCACCTCGGCGAAGGGATTCCCGCCGCTCACCTGCCCGGTTCCGGCGGGCATGTCGTGCCCCGGGCCGGCCGTGGCTGCCGGGCCCGCTGCGGCACCGGTGACCACGACGTTGAAGATCATCCCCTGCGCCCGGTGCCCGGCGACGGTGCACCAGCCCTCGGTGTCGGCGGTGAACACGCCGGCGTCGAAGGTCGCCGTCTCGCCGGGGCCGATGAGCTCCGTGGTGAAACCGTTGAGGGTGAGGTCGTGGGGCTGGTTGTCCTCGTTGCTCAGCTCCAGGACGAGACGGCTGCCGGCCGGGATCTCCACCCGGTTCGGGTGGTAGGACATGCCCTCGATGCGGATGGTCTCGGTGACCGTGTCCCCGGACTGGGCGACGGCGGCTGGCGCGGATGCGCGTTCGGCGCCCGTATTCGTCGTCAGCGTGACGCCGAGAACGACCACCGCCGCGATCGCCAGGCCGATGACCAGCCAGGAGACCCAGTCGGAATCCTTCGCGGTTTCGGGTGGCGGCCGGTGGCCGGAGGTGGGTGGGCCCACGGGGAGGGTCATGAAGACTCCGTTCGGTGTTGGCGGACGACTGCCGGGACGAGGAATGCCACGTGCGCGAACAGCCCGAGGCCCAGCATGATGAGGCCCACCACCCGGGCGGGCCCGGACTCGGCGAGCAGGATGAACACGGCGCCGAGGTTGATCAGGAGCACGCGGGCCATTCCTGCCCGGTCGGCCGCGGCCCGGGCCCGCAGCACCCTGGCACGGCCGCCCCCGACGAGAACGGGCAGGAGGTGCAGCAGGACGCCGAGGACGAGCTGGAGAAGGCCAGCGGCCAGGAAGGCGGGGATGAGCAGGGCGGTGACGTGGCGGGGGTCGGCGCCCGCCAGGGTGCTGACGGCGTCGGCGGCACACACGGCGATCAACCAGAGGAGACCGGCCGTGACGCTGACGGCCGAGGTGGACCAGGTGGGTCCGGCGCTGAAGACGCCGGCCAGGACCGGCTGGAGAATGAGCAGCGCGGCCACGACAACCAGAAGCTGGAGGATGCCCGCCCAGATCGGTTCGACCAGGATGTGCGCGACGATCACCGCGCTGAGGCCGAGGCCGTGGAGAATGAGCGCGCGGGTGCACCGGCGGCGGGCGAGGTCGCTGATGCGGGTGCCGGACAGCGTCGGCAGCAGGGTGATCACGGTACCCAGGACCGTGAGGAACGCGAAGCCCCAGATGGCGGCCCGGGAGTGTCCGGCGATCATGCCCGCGTAGTCGCCCACCCCGCGGCCGGCGAAGTTGCCCAGGAGCCCCGCGACGACGAGGAAGGCGCCGGCGGTGAGATAGAACGGCACGGTGACGGCGAACTGCCCTGCCAGGCTGCGGCGCAGGTGCGACCGGATGACGGCCATGTGCCACAGCACCGCCCCGATGACCAGGGTGGCGGCGAAGTCGGCGAGCGCTCCCCAGTCATCACCGGCCTTACCCACGATGAGCAGGACCAGTCCGACCTGGACCAGCCCCACCCGGGTGACCACACCCCGGTAGTCACCGCCTGCGGTCCTGGTCAACGCCTCAGTGAAGTGCGTCGAGTAGACCAGGATCGCGGTGGTGAGCACGCCGAGGGTGAAGGAGTGGACCGTCGTCCACCAGCTGATCGGGGCGCCGAGGGCGCGGGCGAGGATGATGCCCGGGCCGATGAGCATCCAGACGCCCACCGTCGCCGCGGCCAGGGTGTGGTGGCGGCCGCGTTTGCGCAGGGAGACGTCGGAAAGCGAGAGATCAGACACGTGCCGCCCTCTTTTCGCGCGCGAGGCGCCGGCGGCGCTTGTCGGTGACCATCAGGCCGGCACCGGTCGCCATGAACAGCAGGACGGCGACGACGTTGAGGACGCCACCCATCATCCAGGCCACGTCCGCCGCCCGCAGGTCGGCGACCACGCGCAGGGACAGCCCGCCGTGGAGCAGGGCGACAGGGACGTACAACGTCGGATGATAGGGAATGGTCCTCCGGATGACGCCGCCGAGGATGAAGGGGGCGTGGGCGAAGATCATGGAGATGACGAAGCCGAGGAAGACGGAGTGCACGGCGGCGTCATGAAGATACCCGGCGCGGGTGTGCCCGAAGCCGAGCCACAGCAGTCCCGCGACGAGCAGCCACGCATACCCGGCGAGCATGCAGATGGCGGTGTATTTCGGCAGTTTGCCGGCGTGGACGAGGCGGCGGGCGACGTCGATACGCACGGTCACCAGGGCGAGGGCGACGATGAGGATGCCCATGACCGCGAATCCGACCTGCGGGTGCAGGGCGAACATCAGGGACGCGGCGACCAGCGCCAGCGAGAGGGCCGTGATGGTCGTTTCCGCGGCGGTGCCGGCGAAGGAGACGCGGGCCAGTTCCATGCGTTCGCCGATGATCGTGGCCACGGCGAAGACGACCGCAAAGGGGACGATGTCCGCGAAGTCCGCTCCCCCGCCCCACCAGACCGTGGCGAAGACCGCGCCGATCACGCCCGTCGACTGCACCAGCACCGCGTGGGTGGCCTGTCGTCGGTGGATCCTGAGGTAGACGGCCCCCAGGACCAGGAAGGCCAGGGTGAATGCGGCCGCGGGGACGAGGCGGGGCGCTCCGGCGAGCAGCGTGACCACGCCGATGGCGCTGGCCACCGGGCCCGCCCACGCCCAGCGGGTCCTGGCGGCGACGGTGCGCTCCAGTCCGATCGCCCCGCCGACGAAGCCGAAGACCATGAGCGCGCCGTGGTCGGCGCCGAGGGAGGCCGCCGGAGTGTCCGCCCAGATTCCGAGCAGGGTGAGGCCGGCGAAGAGGCCGGTGACCAGGGAGGCGCCGGCGAATGTCAGCAGCAGGCCACGCGGGCACACAACGGCCTTCTTATTTATCACGGGTTTTATCGTACTATTTAAGTCCCAGGCTGAGAAGCGATCAGCTTTCCCCAACCCCGAAAGGCCGAACCACATGGTCATCCAACTGCCCATCTCCCACGCACACGAGGTCGGCGGGATCCCGACCCTCAACGCCGCCATCATCCCCCATGCCGTGCGCCACGGCGCGATCCACGGGGCGCTCGGCTCCCGCAACATCGGCGAATCAATGATCCTCATCGCCCCACACAACCCGCTGCCGCTACTCGAGGAGGTCGAGGCCCGCGCCGGGGACTTCGAGGTCAGCTACCTCCGGGAGGGTCCGCGCGACTGGCACCTGAAGTTCACCAGAACCGCCTGACACACCCGGCGCGCTGGTTAGACTCGATCCATGTCCAGCCTTCCCCCGCGCGAGGACGTCCGCCTCGTCTGGCAGGGCATGGAAACCATCACCCCACCACAACCGGGGCGGATCACGGGCCTGCGCCGCCACTCCCGGGACGGCTCGGAGCCGGTCGGCGCCGTGACGGACCGTGACAACCTCATCCTGCGCGGGGACAACCTGCCGACACTGCACACACTGGTCCCCCTGATCGGTCCGGCCGTGCGGATGGTCTACATCGACCCGCCCTACAACACGGGCAGCTCGGACTACCTCTACGCCGACCGTCGCAGCCGCGCCGACTGGCTCAGCTTCATGCACGAGCGTATCGACGCCGCGCTGCCGCTGCTGCGCGACGACGCCGTCTTCGTCATCCACTGCAGCTTCCACCAGTCCGCCTACCTCGAGGTGATGCTCGACCAGCTCGAGGGGCTGCACAAGGTCACGGTCATCCATACCCTCGTGCGCCACCCCGGCCGGGCCCTGACCGCAGACAAGCAGTTCAACGACGTGGTCGAGCAGATCCTCATCTACTCCCGCGACAGGCACTTCCGCATGCCCGGCAAGGAGAAGGAACGGAGCCTGGACGACTACCGCTGGCAGGTGGAGATCACCGGGCCGGGCGTGTCGCTCATCCTCGGCGGGCGGACGTGCACCCTCTATTCCCCCGACGCGTGGCGCAAGGTCGACGCCGGTTCCGGCGAAGGTACGTTCCGCACGCACTCCATCCGGGGATCGCTGCGGGAGAAGAACTCCTCCGGGCGATTCTGGGTCACCCACCTGGAGTCGCTGGACCTGGCGCCGATGACGCTCATCGAGGTCCCCGGCATCGGTGACGACGGCCAGGGCCGCCGCTACTTCCACACCCCGAAGGCCGGCAACCGGAACGGCTCCTACTTCCAGGGAATCCCGCAGTCGTCGACGCACACGCGACTCCCCCACCCGAACTTCCTCGACGCCCACGAGGCCTACAACCGGGTCGCCGCGGAGGGCGGGGTGAGCTTCCGCAACGGCAAGAAACCCGAGTCCCTGCTGCAGCTGCTCATCGGGATGTTCACCGACGAGGGCGACACGGTCCTCGACTACCATCTGGGATCCGGCACGACCTCGGCGGTGGCCCACAAGCTCGGGCGCCGGCACATCGGCATCGAGCAGCGCGAATGGGCGGAGACCGTCGCCCTGGAGAGGATGCGACACGTGATCGCCGGCGAGCAGTCGGGCATCTCCGAGGCCGTCGCCTGGGCAGGGGGCGGCAGCGTGGTCTACGGAGAGTTCAGGCCGGGGGAGGCTCAGGCGGACCCCCTCAGCTGATCCGCTCGAAGATGCTCTGCAGCAGTGGACAGACCACGCCGAGGGTGTCGCGGACCGCGCCGGCCGAGCCCGGGGAATTGACGATGAGCGCGTCCCCCGGCCCCCGCCCCGTCAGGCCGATGAGCGCCCGGGACAGACCCGCCTGACTGGTGGCGGCCAGCCCCTGGATGAGCACCTGGGTGACCAGTCCGTCGAGACGCACCTCGAGGAGCAGAGCCGTGGCTTCCGGGGTCCGGTTGCGGGGGCCCAGGCCGGTACCGCCGACAGTGACGATGACGCGGTGGCCGGCGGCGCGGGCGTCGGAAAGCGCGCGGGAGACGTCGTCGAAACCTTCCCCCACCACGACGATCTCCGCCCCGACTCCGGCATCGGCCAGCAGTGAACGGGCCACCTGCCCCGCCGTGTCCCCGCGTTCGCCGCTGACGATGCGGTCCGAGACCACTATCACGCAACCAGTGAAATTCTTTGTCATATCCAGCCCTTTCCGCGGCGAGCCCATGTGATCCGTGCCATAGTAGTTCAAGGGAGGGCGGGCGACCTTCCCCACGGTCGGAACGTCGGCGACATGAGGAAACAGCAGGGGCAGGAACTTCCCGCAAACCCCGACAACCCGGGCCAATGGTTATATCCTATTTTTTAACACCGATTCTCGTTGAATAAACATCCACTGTTTAGTGAGGATTAAATGAGTACGACACTCAACACCGAAGGCCGGGTTCTGCAGGGTTGGGACCCCGAACACGAGGAGTCCTGGGACTCCTCCATCGCGTGGCGGACACTGTGGATCTCCACGATCATCCTGTTCATGGGGTTCGCCACCTGGTACCTCGTCTCCGCCATCGCGCCGGTCCTCAACTCGATCGGTTTTGATCTCTCCACCACCCAGCTCTACTGGCTGACCTCGGTTCCGGGCCTCGCCTGCGGCCTGTTCCGGCTGGTGTTCATGTTCCTTCCCTCGATCATGGGTACCCGACGCCTGGTCTCCATGTCATCACTGCTGTTCATCATCCCGATGTTCGGGTGGTACTTCGCGGTCCAGAACACCGGGACCCCCTACTGGTGGCTGCTCATCCTGGCGTTCATCACCGGCATCGGAGGGGGCGTGTTCTCCGGTTTCATGCCCTCGACCGGCTACTTCTTCCCCAAGCGTCTCGCCGGCACCACCCTGGGTCTGCAGGCCGGCCTGGGCAACTTCGGTATGTCCTTCATCATGCTGGTCGCCCCCTGGCTCATGGGTGTCACGCTGCTGGGCATCGGTTTCGTCGCCCCCCAGCGCGGAGGCGACGGTGAGTCACTGTTCGTGCACAACCCCGCCATCGTCATGGTCCCGTGGGCGATCGTCATGGCGGTCGTCGCCTGGATCTTCCTCAAGGATGTGCCCGTCAAGGCCAACTTCCGCCAGCAGATCGACATCTTCGGCAACAGGAACACCTGGATCCTCACCATCGTCTACCTGATGACCTTCGGCGCCTTCTCCGGCTTCGCCGCCCAGTTGGCGCTGATCATCAACAACGTCTTCGGCAGCGGCTCCGAGTTCGCCGCCACCTACGCCATCGAGGACCTGCCCCGGGGTGCCGCCTACGCCTTCATCGGCCCCTTCATCGGCGCCCTCGTCCGCGCCATGTGGGGCCCGCTGTGCGACCGGTACGGCGGAGCCGTCTGGACCTTCATCGGCGGAGTCGGGATGACCATCTTCACCGCGGTCGCCGCACTCTTCCTCACCCCGGACTCCCCGGACCAGTACGTGTGGTTCCTCGGTTCGATGCTCATCATGTTCTTCTTCACCGGACTGGGCAACGCCGGCACCTTCAAGCAGATGCCGATGATCCTGCCCAAGCGTCAGGCGGGAGGTGTGATCGGCTGGACCGGCGCCGTCGGCGCCTTCGGCCCGTTCATCGTCGGTGTCCTGCTGTCCATGATCGCCCCGGTGATCTTCTTCTGGGGTTGCGTCGTGTTCTTCGCTTTCGCCACCACACTTGTCTGGATCTACTACGCCCGCCCCAACGCCCCGTTCCCCGGCTGAACCTACGACACGAAGCGCAAAGGATCCCTCCATGACCACCACTGCCGCCAACCCGTTGTTCAAGTTCGGGAGCTTCCTCCGTAAAGGCCAGATGACCGACAGCGGCCAGCAGCTGTTCCTGAAGGGCGGCCGCCAGGCGGACGTCTTCTACCGCAACCGCTGGTCCTTCGACAAGATGGTCCGTTCCACACACGGCGTGAACTGCACCGGTTCCTGTTCCTGGAAGGTGTACGTCAAGGACGGCGTCATCACCTGGGAGTCCCAGGCCGTGGACTACCCCTCGACCGGCCCGGACATGCCCGACTATGAGCCCCGCGGCTGCCCCCGCGGGGCATCGTTCTCCTGGTACACCTACTCCCCCACCCGCGTCCGCTACCCCTACGCGCGTGGCGTGCTCGTGGACATGTACCGCGAGGCCAAGGCACGCCTGGGGGACCCGGTGCTGGCCTGGCGCGAGATCGTCGAGACCCCCGGGAAGCGCCACGCCTACGTCTCCCAGCGTGGCAAAGGTGGTCTGATCCGGATCAACTACGAGGAGGCCATCGAGATCGCGGCGGCCGCCCACACGTACACCATCCGCCAGTACGGTCCGGACCGGATCGCCGGCTTCACCGTCATCCCGGCCATGTCGCAGGTCTCCTACGGGGCGGGCACCCGTTTCCTGCAGATGATCGGGGGCGTCGCACTGTCCTTCTACGACTGGTACGCCGACCTCCCGCCGGCCTCCCCGCAGACCTTCGGCGACCAGACCGACGTGCCGGAGTCCGGCGACTGGTACAACTCCTCGTACCTCATGATGTGGGGGTCGAACATCCCGGTCACCCGCACCCCGGACTCCCACTTCATGGTGGAGACCCGCTACAACGGCACCAAGGTCGTCGTCGTCTCCCCCGACTTCGCCGACAACACCAAGTTCGCCGACGAGTGGCTGCGCATCAACCCGGGCACCGACGCCGCCCTGGCCTTCGCCATGGGCCACGTCATCCTCTCCGAGTTCCACGTGGGCAGGCAGACGCCGTACTTCCTCGAGTACATGCGCAAGTACACCGACGCCCCGTTCCTCATCGCCCTGGATGAGCGCGAGGACGGCACCCTGACCCCCGGCAAGTTCCTCACCGCCTCGCTTCTCGACGCCCGCCACACCGAACTGCGTGACTCCGCCAACGCCACCCACCGCCTGCTCACCATGCAGCCGGACGGCACCGTGGTCGACCCCGGGGGAACCGTGGCCGACCGCTTCGGCGAGGACGGCGTAGGCAAGTGGAATCTGCGTCAGGACGGCGTCGAGTCCGTCATGTCCATCGCCGACACCGGCGAGTACGGCACCGCGGAGGTGCTCTTCCCCCGCTTCGACCTCGACGCCGACCCGACGGACATCGACGGCACCGGACCGATCGGGGCGGGCGTGGTCCACCGCGGCGTCCCCTACCGCGAGGTCGACGGCCACAAGGTCACCACCGTCTTCGACGTCATGCTCGCGCACTACGGCGTCGCCCGCACGGAGCTGAACCTCCCGGGCCACTGGCCGACCGACTTCCACGACGCCACCTCACCGGGCACCCCCGCCTGGCAGGAGGAGCTGACCGGTGTCCCGGCCAACGCGGCGATCCGCATCGGACGGGAGTTCGCCCAGAACGCGGATGACTCGCAGGGCCGCAGCCAGATCATCATGGGTGCCGGTGTCAACCACTACTTCCACGCCGACAACATCTACCGCACCTTCCTGGCGCTGACCTCGATGTGCGGCACGCAGGGCGTCAACGGCGGCGGCTGGGCCCACTACGTCGGCCAGGAGAAACTGCGTCCGATGAACGGCTGGTCGCAGTACGCCTTCGCCCTGGACTGGCAGCGCCCGGCGCGCCAGATGATCACCACCGGCTTCTACTACCTGACCACCGACCAGTGGCGCTACGACAACTCCAAGGCCTCCCGACTGGCGTCCCCGCTGGCCAACCGCGGCACGGTGGGCAACAAGTCCCTGTCGGACACGCTCATCGAGTCGATGAAGCGCGGCTGGATGCCGGCCTACCCGCAGTTCAACCGCAATCCGCTGCTGCTGGCCGATGAGGCCCAAGCCCGGGGCATGGACGTCAAGGACTACATCGTCTCGGAGCTCGAGAGCGGGAACATGCAGTTCGCCGCCGAGGATCCGGATGCCCCGGAGAACTGGCCACGCATCCTGCTCAACTGGCGCACCAACCTAATGGGTTCCTCGGCCAAGGGCACAGAATTCTTCCTGCGCCACATGCTGGGGGTGGATTCGGACGCCACCGCGAAGGAACTCGAGCCGCACGAGCGCCCCCAGTCCCTCAGATGGCGCGACGAGGCCCCCACCGGCAAGCTCGACCTGATGCTGACGACGGACTTCCGGAACACGTCCACGACGCTGGTCTCGGACATCGTCCTGCCGGCCGCCACCTGGTACGAGAAGCACGACCTGTCCACCACGGACATGCACCCGTTCATCCACTCCTTCAACGCGGCGATCAACCCGCCGTGGGAGGCACGCACCGACTTCGAGGTCTTCCGCGATCTGTCGAAGTTCGTGTCCGAGCTGGCGGTGCGCTGGCTGGGCACCCAGACCGACGTGATCACCGCCCCCCTGGGCCACGACTCCCCCGATGAGCTGAGCATGCCGAACGGCGTTGTCCCCGACCTCGGGGAGACCGGCCTCATCCCGGGTGAGACGATGGCGAAGCTCATCCCCGTGGAGCGCGACTACACCAAGATCCACGAGAAGTGGACCCACCTGGGCCCCCTCACCGCCGACAAGGGCACGGGCGTGCACGGCACCGCCTACAACGTGGCCAAGCAGGTTGCGGAGCTCGCCGTGAAGAACGGCACCTCGGCGACCTCGATGGCCGGCGAGCGCCCCGACCTGGACACCGACATCAAGGTCATCGAGATGATCCTGCACCTGTCCGGCGTCTCCAACGGAGAGGTCGCCGCGGAGGGCTTCCGCAACCAGGGGGCCCGGGTCGGCACCGACATGTCGGAACTGTACGTGGACAACGTGGGCACCCGCATCGACTGGGACCGCGTCAAGGAACGCCCGGTGGAGGTCATCACCTCACCCGAGTGGACCGGCGACAAGCGGGGCGGCCGCCGCTACACCGCCTTCTCCATCAACATCGAGTTCGACAAGCCCTTCCACACCCTGTCCGGCCGCATGCACTACTACCTCGACCACGACTGGTACCTGGACTACGGCGAGGCCCTGCCGGTCTTCCGGCCGCCGCTGGATCGTCTCCACCTCAACGGCGAGACGAACCCGGGCCAGCTGGTCAAGGGGGAGGACGGCAACCCGGAGATCACGGTCCGCTACCTCACCCCGCACAACAAGTGGTCGATCCACTCGCAGTACTTCGACAACCTGCACGTGCTGTCGATCTCCCGTGGCGGCCAGGTCGTGTGGATGTCCAACAGGGACGCCGAGAAGGTCGGGGTGAAGGACAACGAATGGATCGAGGTGTACAACCGCAACGGCATCGTCTCCGCCCGGGCGATCGTCTCCCACCGCATCCCGGAGGGCACCGTGATCATGAACCACGCCCAGGAACGCACCGTCGGTACGCCCCTGAACGAGAACACGGGCCGCCGCGGCGGCACCCACAATTCCCTGACCCGAATCATGATCAAACCGGTGCACGTCGCCGGAGGCTACGGTCACCTGACCTACGGCTTCAACTACATCGGCCCCACCGGCAACAACCGCGACGAGGTCACCCGCATCCGTCGCCGCTCCCAGGAGGTGCAGTTCTGATGAAGGTTATGGCTCAGATCGCCATGGTCATGAACCTGGACAAGTGCATCGGTTGTCACACCTGCTCAGTCACCTGCAAGCAGGCGTGGACCAACCGCGAAGGCACCGAGTACGTCTGGTTCAACAACGTCGAGACCCGTCCCGGCGTGGGTTATCCCCGCGGCTGGGAGAACCAGGACAAGTGGGAGGGCGGCTGGACACTCACGTCGTCGGGCAAGCTCAAGCCCCGTTCAGGTGGCCGCCTGTCCAAGCTGTTCAACATCTTCCACAACCCCAAACTGCCGACCATCCATGACTACTACGAGCCGTGGACCTACGAGTACGACAAGCTGCTGTCCACCCCGGGCAACCAGAAAACCCAGCCCACGGCACGCCCCGTCTCCCAGCTCGACGGCCGCCCGATGGACACGATCCCCTGGTCCTCCAACTGGGACGACAACCTCGGCGGCTCCCCGGCCACCATGGACGAGGATCCGATCCTGCACCAGATGAACCTGTCGGTGAAGAAGGAGATCGAGGACTCCTTCATGTTCTACCTCCCACGCATCTGCGAGCACTGCCTCAACCCGACCTGTGTCTCCTCCTGCCCCTCCGGCGCGATGTACAAGCGCTCGGAGGACGGCATCGTCCTGGTGGACCAGGACCAGTGCCGCGGCTGGCGCATGTGTGTCTCGGGTTGCCCTTACAAGAAGGTCTACTTCAACCACAAGTCCGGCAAGGCCGAGAAGTGCACGCTGTGTTACCCACGCATCGAGGTCGGCCAGCCCACCGTCTGTTCCGAGACCTGCGTCGGCCGTCTGCGCTACCTCGGCGTCCTGCTCTACGACGCCGACCGCGTCGCCGAGGCCGCAGCCACCGAGAACCCGCAGGACCTCTACCAGGCGCAGAAGGACATCCTCCTGGATCCGCACGATCCCCGCGTGGTCGACGCCGCCCGGCAGGCCGGTATCCCGCACTCCTGGATCGACGCCGCCCAGCAGTCCCCGATCTGGGATCTCATCTTCCGGTATGAGGTGGCGCTGCCGCTGCACCCGGAGTACCGCACCCTGCCGATGGTCTGGTACATTCCGCCGCTGTCGCCGGTGGTGGACGCCGTCACCGCATCCGGTAACGACGGCGAGAGCGACAAGGTGCTGTTCACCGCGCTGTCGACGATGCGCATCCCGCTGGAGTACCTCGCGGGGCTTTTCACCGCGGGTGACACCGCTCCCGTCGAACGGTCGCTGCGCCGCCTGGTCGCCATGCGTTCCTACATGCGTGACATCAACCTGGGCAATGAACCGCAGGAGCATATCGCCGAGGCGGTCGGCATGAGGGGCACTGAGATCGAGAAGATGTACCGTCTGCTCGGCATCGCCAAGTACGACGACCGCTATGTCATCCCGACGGCGTCCCCGGAGTCGCCCCGCGGGATAACCTCGCTCGATCCCTTCGGGGACATCGACCCGGCCGACGCATTCCTCGATTTCCCGGACCTCGGTGAGGGAGCCCCGGAAGCCTGCACCACCCACGCGGCCGAGCCGGCGGGCAGGGTCTCCCTGCTCAGCTGGAGCGGCGAGCGGCCCGAGGGTATGTTCCCGCCGCGCAAGGACCAGGAGTAGACATGGCACGCACCCATGTCGGGCCCATTCCTGAGGACGTCACCCGGCCGGTGAAGGTGACAGACGAACAGCGGCGCGTCACCGCCATGGCCGCCTCCCTGCTGCTGGACTACCCGGGCGGGGACCTCGGCGAGAAGCTCGCGGCCGTCGACAAGCACATTGACCAGCTGCCGCCGGCCATCGCGGCGGAGTTCGCGGCGTTCACCGACGCAGCCCGCGGCCTGGGCCTGCGGGGGATGGAGGAACACTACGTGGACACCTTCGACCAGCGCCGCCGCTGCTCCCTGTTCCTCTCCTACTACTCGGTGGGCGACACCCGGCAGCGCGGCACCGCCATCCTGGCCTTCCGTCAGGCGCTCGCACAGCTGGGCTTCGAGGAGCGCCGCGATGAACTGCCCGACCACCTGTGCGTCGTCCTCGAGGCGGTGGCCCTGTCTGAGGGTGATCAGCATGTGCAGACCGTCGAGCTGCTCGCGGCACACCGTGACGGTCTGGAGGTGCTGCGCTCGGCGCTGACCGTGATCGGGTCCCCGTTCAGGCACCTCGTCGTCGCCGTGGCCATGTCGCTGCCGCAGATTGACGCCGAGACCACCCACAACTACCTCGATCTCATTCGTTCGGGGCCGCCGGCGGAGCTCGTCGGTATCGGCACCCCGCTGCCCTTCCCCACTGCTCAACCGGACATCACTTAGGACACACCATGGACAACTTCAACGTATTCCTCTGGGTGGCGTTCCCGTGGCTGGCGATCGCCGCATTCGTCATCGGCATCATCTGGCGTTGGCGGACCGACCAGTTCGGCTGGACGACCCACTCCTCCCAGATCTACGAGTCAAAACTCCTCCGTCTGTCTTCCCCCCTGTTCCACTGGGGAATCCTCTTCGTGTTCATCGGCCACGTCATGGGGCTGGCCATCCCGAAGTCCTGGACGCAGGCAGTGGGCGTCAGCGACGAGATCTATCACGTGGTAGCCACCTACCCCGGCACCGTCGCGGGTGTCGCCGCGGTGCTCGGCCTCATCGGTCTGATCTACCGGCGGGTGGTCAACCGTTCGGTGTTCCTGGCCACCTCGAAGTCGGATAAGGTCATGTACGTGCTGCTCGGCGGGGCGCTGGCCTCGGGTTTCTTCGCCACGGTGTCCCTGCAGCTGCTGGGTGGGCCGCACGGCTACGACTACCGCGCGACCATCTCCCCCTGGCTGCGCCAGCTGTTCATCTTCCAGGCCCGGCCTGAGCTGATGACGGATGTACCGTGGGAGTTCAAGGTGCACGTCCTCGCGGGCTTCACCCTGATCGCGGTCTGGCCTTTCACCCGCCTGGTGCACGCCTTCTCCGCACCCCTCGGCTACACCACCCGCCCGTACGTGGTCTACCGTTCCCGGGACACCCGCACAGGGCCCGTCAAGGAGCACGTCGCGTGGGAGCCGATCCGTTCCCACACCGAGCAGCTCGACGAGCGTAACCAGACCCCGTCCCGCGGAGCCTGATCCCTTCCCGCCCCACTTCCTGAAAGGTGTCCGCCCCGTTGCGTCTGCCCCGTATCGCCGCCCTCGCGGGAGCAGGCATGTTGTTCGCCGGATGCACCGCGGGGCCCGGCGCGGACTCCCTCACCGTCCTCGGCGCCTCCTCCACCCGCCTGCTCCGCGAGGATTTCGGGGAACTGGGCGACGGCGGGTTCGTCTTCATCGACGCCGGATCATCCACCCTGGTGCAGCAACTGGCGGACGGCTCCCCCGGGGACGTCCTCATCACCGCGGACCGCGCGAACATGGACCGGGCGGTGGCAGAGGGCCTGGTCGAGGATCCCCGGGCCGTGGCGGTCAATTCACTCGTCATGGTCGTCCCCGCGGGCAACCCGGGCGAGATCACCTCGGTGGATGACCTGGCGGGCCGCACCTTCATCCTGTGCGATCCCCGGGTCCCCTGCGGCGCGGCGTCGCAGGAGATCATCGAGGATACCGGCCTCCGGGTCGAACCCTCATCCCTCGAACATCAGGTCGCCGACGTCCTGGGCAAGGTCGTCTCCGGGGAGGCCGACGCAGGCTGGGTCTACCGCACGGATGCCCTCTCGGCCGGCGAGGCCGTGGAGGTCATCGAGATCCCGGACAGCGATCAGCACATCACTGAGGTCATGGCGGCGGTGAGCACCTCGGCCGTCGACAAGCAGGCCGCAGCTGAATTCGTCGACGCCCTGGCGTCGGAGGAGATGGCGGGGAGCTGGACCCGTTTCGGCTGGACCCCGGCGAGCTGACCGTGAGAACCGCACCCTCCCGCACTCCCCTGGTGGTGACGCTGCTCGGCGGCATCGCCCTCGTGATCATCCTCGGGCCCCTCCTCGCCCTGGGAATCCGGGTTCCCTGGGAGCGCTTCGGCGACGTGTTCACCAGCCCCGCCACCGCCGAGCTCCTGCGGGTCACCTTCTCCTCGGCCGCATGGGCCACCGCGTTGACCACCCTGTTCGGTGTTCCGCTGGCGGTGGCCATCCAGGGCCGGCCACGCGGCGGACGCCTTGTCCGACTGCTGGTGATGCTTCCGCTGGCGATGCCGCCGGTGGTCGCGGGTCTGGCGTTGACAGCGGCCCTGGGTAGGCGTGGCGTCACCGCCCCGCTTCTCGACGCCCTCGGGCTCCAGTTCGCCTTCGCCTTCCCCGGCGTCGTGCTCGCCCACATCTTCATCGCCCTGCCTTTCGTGGTGGTCACCGTCGACGCTGCGCTGCGCCAGCTCGATCCGGAGATCCCCGCCAGCGCCGCCGGCCTGGGCATGCGCCCCCGGGAGATCCTGCGGAAGATCACCCTCCCGGCGATCGGACCGGCCGTGGCCACCGGTGCCGGCCTGGCCTTCGCCCGCTCCCTCGGCGAATTCGGCACGACCCTGACCTTCGCGGGCTCCCTGCCCGGAGTCACCCGCACCATGCCGCTGGGCATCTACCTGGAACGTGAAACCGATCCGGGCGGCGCCAACGCCCTCGGGGTGATCCTCATCTTCTTCGCCATCGTGGTGCTCGCGCTGGCGGCGCTGCCCTCCGCGCTACGCCGTACGCCCGAACCCCGTTCCCGTGCGATCGGCGAGCTGCACACGGAGAAGCTGCGCGCGCTGACCTCGCCGGCATCCGGCGGGGTGAGGGTGACGGCCGACGGCACCGTCTTCCCCGCCGAGCGCATCACCGCCGTCGTCGGCCCCAACGGTTCCGGCAAGTCGACGCTCATGGGGCTCATCGCCGGGCGTCTGACAGGTGCGGACGTCGCCATCGGCGAGCGCGTCGTCGACGGGCCGCGCTTCGTACCGGCGGCTGAGCGCGGCGTGGTCCTGCTCACCCAGCGCCCCGGACTGCCCCGCACCACCACCGTCGCCGGGGCCATCACCACCGCCACCCGCGACAGGTCGCTCACCGCGGAGCTTCTCGACGCCGCCGGTCTCTCCGCCCTCGCGGATGTCCCCGTCCCCGCCCTCTCCGGCGGCCAGGCGGCGCAGGTTGCGCTGTTACGCGCGCTCGGGACGAGGCCGGCGGTCCTCATTCTCGACGAACCGCTCGCCGGGGTCGACGTCGCCTCGGCCGCCCGCTGGCGTGGTCTGCTGCGTGCCGCCGCGCAGGATCGCACGACCCTCCTGGTCACCCACGACGCCGTCGACGTGGCCACTCTGTCCGAGCATCTGGTGGTCCTCCACCGGGGTGCGGTCAGCGCCGCGGGTCCGACCTCGTCCCTGCTGGACCTTCCCCCGGACGACTTCGTCGCCGAACTCGCCGGACTGTCCCGCATCGTCGGTACGGTCATGGCAGAGGAAGTTGACACGGTCACTATCCAGGGGCAAGATCTGGCTCTGACAGGCATCTTTTCTGCGTCCATGGAGGGCACCATCCGACCGGGGGACTCCGCGGTCGCGATATTCCCACCCGAGGCCACCACCCTCCGCCTGCCGGCCGGGGCGCAGGAACCGAAGGAATCAGCACGTAACGTATGGCGGGGGGTTGTCGAATCCGTGACAGCTTCAACGACCCGGTCTGGGACAATAGTCACAGTGGCGATTGGCGCCACCCGACTCAGCGTCCCGGTCACCCGCAGATCAGTGCTCGAACTCAGGCTGGAACCAGGCGTGACCGTCGACTGCGTGACCAAAGCCCTGGCAATCCGTGTCCACCCGGCGCGCCGGAGAAAGAAAGAAAGAGGAGAACCATCATGACGGACGCACCTGCACCGCGCCCGACCGTCGAACTGTTCCCCGAGGCCCTCCCCTTGAGCCTCAAGCAGCGAGAGGTCCTGGGCATGCTTCAGACCTTCCCGCGGGGGGCCCGCTCCGCCGAACTTGCAGGGAAGCTCGGCATGCACGTCAACACCGTCCGCGGCCACCTTGATGAGCTGGTCGATCGCGGCGCCGTCCGAGTCACCTCCACCCCGGCTGAAGGCCGGGGTCGTCCCTCCCACATCTTCCGGGTCCGGGTGCCCGACAACCGGGCCGTCGCCCGGGAGTACGTGACTCTCGTCGAGGTTCTGGCCAGCGTCGTTGCCGAAACCGGGAACCTCACGCCGGAGACCCTGAGCAAGGCCAGGGAGATCGGCCGCATCTGGGCACACAAGATGGAGGAATCGGGCGAGACGCCGGAGGAACTCCCCGATGTCCTGGACCTTCTCTACGTCAAACTCCGGGACATGGGCTTCGATCCCGTCGTCTCCGCCCCGAAGAACGAGGCCGGTCAGCTCTCCCTCCACTCCTGCCCCTTCGTCACCGGCGACCAGCGCCCCAGTCCCTTCATCTGCGCCATCCACGAGGGATTCCTCCGGGAGGCCACCGGCTCCCGTCCGGATGGTCGGCCGGGAGCTGTGTCCCTGACGTTGCTCCCCTACGCCGACGGCGGCGCCTGCGTGGTGCGGGTGGACAAGAACCGGGAGGAAGAGGACACCCTGTAGCCGTCCCCCGGATGGTCACACTTGCTAGGCTCGATCTCATCTCATCTGTTCATTCCCCCAGCCGAGGAGAATCGATGTCGGACAAGATCGAAGGCAAGGATGAATCGCTGTGGGTGGCAAGTACACCCCGCACCGACTACCCGGCACTCGAGGACGATGCCACCGTCTATGACCTGGCCATAGTCGGCGGCGGCATCACCGGCATCGCCGCCGCCCACCACGCGCAGCAGCGCGGCCTGAAGACGGTGCTCCTCGACAAGGCCAGACTCGCCGAGTGGACGACGGGCGGGACCACCGCGAAGCTGGCCTCACAGCACTATCTCATCTACGACCACCTCATCAGGCACCAGGGAAAGGCCACCGCCCAGGCGTTCGCCGACGCGAACCAGAGGGGCATCGACCGGGTCGAATCCATCAGCGCCGAGCTCGGCGTCGACTGCGAATTCTCCCGCCGTGACGCCTACGTGTACAGCCGCAGCCGGGACAGGCTCGACGAGATGAGGGCGGAGGTCGAGTCCGCGGTATCCCTCGGCCTTCCCGCCAGCTTCGAGACGGAGACCGATCTGCCTTTCGACATCGCCGGGGCGGTGAAGTTCTCCGGGCAGGCGCAGTTCCACCCGAGAAAGTTCCTGCTTCCCCTCGCGCAACACGTCGTCGACCACGGCGGCGTCATCTACGAACGGACCAGAGCGACCAGCATCACGCCCGGCGAGCCGAACGTCGTCACCACTGAAGCAGGTGACATCAGGGCGAGGCATGTGCTCCAGGCGAGCGGCGAACCGTTCTGGCGGAGAGACGTCTTCGACGGGTTCATGTGGCTGAAGATGTCTTACGCGCTCGCGGTGCAGCTGACAGAGGGTTCCTCCTATCCGGAGAGCATGTACGTCACCACCGACGATCCGATGCGCACGATGCGCTCAGCGACGTCGGAGGGGAAACCCGTCCTCATCTTCGGCGGTGAGAGCCATGAATACGACGACGCCACCTTCGACGCCGACACACGCCACCGGGCGCTCATCGAGGACGTGCGCCAGAAATTCGACGTCGACAAGGTGCTCTACCGCTGGCTGGCCGGCGACTACATGCCGTACGACCGGATGCCCTACATCGGCGCGTTCCCGGAGCACCCGTCCATTCACGTGATCACCGGATTCCGAGCGTGGGGGCTCGCGTGGGCGATGTCCGCGGCTGAGGCCGTGGTCAATGACGTGGCGGGGGCGCCGGACGACTGGGTGAGGCCTTTCAGCCTCGACAGACTGTCGACCCCTCTGCCGGAATCCCGGAAGGTTCCCGGTTTCTAGAGGGATCGGTTCTCAGGCGCGGGACATCTCCACCCGGACCGGTCCGGCGACCTCAAGCTCGTGGACCTTGAGCCCGGCTTCCCGGGCCTGGTCGAGGATCTTCTCCTCCACCGGATCGACGGACAGCACCATGACGGTCGGGCCGGCGCCGGAGAGGTAGGCGGCGTAACCGCGGTTGCGCAGGCGGTTGACCCATTCGGCGGTGACGGGCAGAACGTCGGCGCGGTAAGGCTGGTGGAGTCGGTCGCGGGTGCCCTCCCACAGCAGCTCCGGGTGGTTCTGCAGTGCCACGGTCATCACCGCGACGCGGGAGACGTTGAACCGCGCGTCCGTGTGGGTGACGTGGCTGGGCAGGACCCGGCGGACGGCCTGGGTGGAGGCGTGGAAGTCCGGCACCAGGGCGGTCGCGCGGATCCGGGGGTCGACGTTGATGGAGACCGCCTTGTATCCGGGCTGGGATCCGTCGACCGGGGTCGTGGTCCAGGAGACGACCGCAGATCCGAGGACGGAAGCTGCCGCGTTGTCCGGATGCCCCTCGAAGGCGGAGGACAGCTGGACGATCTGCTCGGACGTCAACGGGTTACCCGCCAGGGCGTTGGCGGCGACGACCCCTGCCACCGCGGCTGCGGCGGAGGAGCCCAGGCCGCGGGACTGCGGGATGGCGTTGGTACAGACGACGCGCAGTCCGGGGGCCTCCGCGCCAGCCGCATGCAGGCCGGAGCGGATGGCCTTGACCACCAGGTGGGAACCGTCGCGCGGCAGGTCGTCCTCGCCCTCCCCGTAGACCTCGACCTCGAGGCCTGCTTCGGTGACCTCGACCTCCACGGTGTCGTAGAGGCCCAGTGCCAGTCCGAGGGTGTCAAAACCTGGCCCCAGGTTGGCGGAGGAACCGGGGACGGTGACGGTGGCCTTGGTGCCCACCTCGAGCTCGATGCTCATGAGTGACTCGTGTCCTTTGTGCTAGATCAGGCGGATGACGCTGTCGACGGCCTTGACGGCGGAAGTCTTCTTCAGGTCCTCCACGGTCGCGGCGAGGTCGGCTTCGCGTGCCGAGTGGGTGACCACGATGAGGCGGGCGTCCTCGCCGGACTCCTCCTGTCGCACGGTCTTGAGGGAGATGTTGTGGGCCGCGAAGATGGCGGACAGTTCGGCGAGCACGCCGGTACGGTCCTCGACCTCCATGTCGATGTGGTAGCGGGTGGTCACGTCGCCGAAGTCCGCGATCGGCAGGTTGGCGTAGGTGTTCTCACCCGGGGCACGGCCACCGTGGACCTTGTTGCGGGCCGCGCCGACGATGTCACCGAGCACGGCGGAGGCGGTCGGGGCGCCGCCGGCACCGTTGCCGTAGAACATGAGGCGTCCGGCGGCCTCCGCCTCGACGAAGATGGCGTTGTAGGACTCGTTGACGGAGGCCAGGGGGTGGTCCACCGGGACGAGGGTCGGGTGGACGCGGGCGGCGACGGACTCGACACCGGCTTCGTCGGTGAGGCGCTCGCAGATGGCCAGCAGCTTGAGCACGTAGCCGGCGTTGCGGGCGGCCTCGATGTCCTCGGCGGTGACCTTGGTGATGCCCTCGCAGTGGACGTCGTCGAACTTGACGCGGGTGTGGAAGCCGAGGGAGGCGAGGATGGCGGCCTTGGAGGCGGCGTCGTGGCCCTCGACGTCGGCGGTCGGGTCCGCTTCTGCGTAGCCCAGACGGGTGGCCTCCGCCAGGGCGTCCTCGTAGGTCGCGCCGGTGGACTCCATGGCGTCGAGGATGAAGTTGGTGGTGCCGTTGACGATGCCCGAGATGCGCTGGATCTGGTCGCCGGCGAGGGAACGACGGAGCATGCCGACGACCGGGATGGCGGCGGCGACGGCGGCCTCGAAGTAGAGGTCGACGTTGGCGGCGTCGGCGGCCTCTGCCAGCTCGTCGGCGTGGGCCGCGACGAGGGCCTTGTTGGCGGTGACGACGGATTTACCGGCGTTGAGCGCAGCGAGGACGAGTCGGCGCGGGTAGTCGATGCCGCCGATGACCTCGACGACGATGTCGACGTCGTCGCGGTTGATCAGGGACATCGCGTCATCGGTGAGCAGCCCCCGGTCCACGCCTGGGCGCGGTTTCTCCAGATCAGAGACCGCCACGCCCTTGAGCTCCAGGGGGCCGCCGATGCGGTGCGCGAAGGCGTCCGAGTGCTCGCCCATCAAACGCAGCACCTCAGAACCGACGGTGCCGAGTCCGAGAATGGCGACGCCAACCGGTTCGCCGGCTCCCTTGCCGGGGTTGTACGTGGGCTGCTTGTTCTCGGTCATTGTTCTCCTGATGTGTTGCAGGTCCGCGGGAAACGTTCCTGGACCAGCCTACCGGGGCCGGGACAGTTCCTCAGTGCCCGGGTACCTGTGTCCGGGCACATCGAACCAGCTTAGTCCGATGGCCGTACGGTCACGATGCCACTGCAGACAGGTCACACCTCTCGACTTGAGGTGTGGACTCACTTAACCTGGAAGGCACCGCATGTGCCTCCACATCAGAAGGAAAGGTCCGTGTCTGCCCGCTCAGCCATTGCCGCGGCACTGATCCTCGCCGCCCCGCTTATCGGCGTCCCCCCGGCCTCCGCCTCCGAAGTCGTCGTCAGCGGGGCCTCGTGCACCGTGATCCACACCCCCGCAGAACACGAGGACGTGCTCGCACTGTCCGGCGTCTTCGCCGCGAACTGGTCCGCCGAGATTCTGCGTGACATCCCGTCGGCGGCCGAGGACATGGCCGTGGCACGCAGTTGGCACGCGGACAAGACCTCCGACGCACTCGCCGAGATCCCCGAGCATGTCCGCGCCGCCGTCGACCGGGTCAACACGGCCGGACACCGCGTCGGGTACCGGGACGAGGAAGCGACCGCTCCGCTGCGCGTGCTGGTGGACCGCAACGACCATCGCCGGACCGGCCGCACCTGGCAGACCTTCAGCACCGACGAGGCCCGCAAACATCTGGAGACCACCCGCCGGACGGGTGCCCCGACCGCGCTCAGCGGCACACATGAGAACCTGTCGATCCCCGCCGACGAGTCATGGCAGCGCGCCTGGGAACGCACCCCCGGCGCACGTGCCGAGGCCGCCGCCTCCAGCGCCGAGCTCCGCCTGTGCGCGGGCCGGACCGCCGGCACGGTGGACCGCGCCACCGCGAACGCCGAAACCCACGACGCCCCGGTCGTGTCCCTGCTCGTCCTCGGAGTCCCGCTGGGTCACATCCACACGACGACGGTGCTGAGACTGCTGGAGGAGATCTCCGCCTTCAGTCGTTGATCTCGATGCGATGGTTCTCACCCGCAGGGTCGGTGACGACGATCGTCGCGTACACGGCCCGGCCCGCCGGGTAGATCCGCGCCGTCACCGACTCCGCGTCGCCGGCGAGGACCTCCGCCAGGGCCGCCCGCGTCCGGGCCAGACGGTCCCCCGTTCCGGCGGCGTCGATGGCGTCGGCGGCGTCGGTCGAGCGGTCGTCGAGAAGCCGGACGCGGGCGCCGGCGGCACGGGCGTCCCACACCGCGCGATTGATCTGCGGGGTGTCGAACAGCGGCGAGCGGATCGAGTCCCGCAGCTTCAGCTCGAGCAGGTGCGCGTTGTGGCGGCGGGCGTCGCCGGAAAGCCCGGGGGCGAGGGCCGCGGCCGCCTGGCGTGCCACCCATCCGGCGGAATCGGCGAGGAAGGCCCGCCGCGCCGCGACCAGTTCCACCTCCGTGGCCCGGTGGCGGGCGCTGGCCATCGCCAGGCCAAGGCCCCGGGTGCTCATGTCCACCATCCTCGGGATGAGGGTGGCCGGCAGCAGCAGTATGCTCATCCCCACAAGTCCGGGAACGTCGAAGTGTGGGGTGCCGACGAGCTCCACCGCCACCAGGCCCATGGCCCACACCGACCAGGCGACCAGCGCCCGGTCGCGGATGGCCAGGTAGGTGCACAGGAGCACGAATACCCACGGGTACCAGAGGGCCGGCCAGTGGGCGGCGGGAGGCGGGTCGTCGACCAGCGCCGCGACGAGAAACAGCGTCGCCGTCACCGCTGTCACCGCCGTGCTGCGAGCAGGAAGTCGCAGTGCGTCGCCCTGGACCAGGGCCCAGGCGGCTGTCCCTGCGGCCGCCAGCGCCAGCAGGTGCGCCACGGCATGCGGATGGGTGTTGTTCAGGCTCAGCCCGAGAACCAGCGCCATGACGACCGCCGCGTTGCGCGGGCGGAAGATCCGGCCCACCCCGACCAGGTCGTAGGGAGTGGGCACGGGGACCGGTGCCGCGTTGTCCGCCTGCCCCTCCCTCTGATCCCGGAGTCCCGGGTCCCAGGTCAGTTCCACCCGGGTGCCCCGCCCCGGCGAGGAGGCGATCTCCGCCCGGCAGCCGGGGGTGGCCGCCATCCGGCCGGCGATGGCCACCCGCAACCCCGCCCGGTCGCGCGGAACATCGTCGACGTCGAATCCCCTCCCGTCGTCGGTGACCCGCACCGACATTCCTCTGCACCGCCCTTCCTCCACCTGCGGGTAAATTTCCAGTGCGCGGTTGCTGCCCGGTGCGTGCCGCACGCCGTTGGACACCGCCTCGAGCAGGGCATCGCTTATCGACGCCGCCACATCCGCCGGCATCGTCGCCGACTCCGGCACAGGGCCCGGAGCGCTGACCGCCAGCTCCGGGTCCAACCGCTTCGCATCCGACACCATGCCCGCGACGATGGCTCTCAGGGACAGGTGCGTCGAACGGGTCGGGGGCATGGTCAGCAGCTTCCCGGGGTCGACGGGACTGCGGTCGAGTGCCACCACTCCGCGCCACACGCCGTCGAGGTAGGACAGCACCCTGTCGTGCAGGTGGCCGAGGAAACGTGTCTCCATTTCGTCCAGGGCCTTCATCCGGGCCAGACGCACAATTTCCCGGTGGTCGGCGGCCACCATCCGGTCGAGTGCCTCCGAGGCCCGCCGACCCGCCTGCAGGAGCATGAGGAAGGGCAGCATGAGAATCAGCGCGTGTGCCACTTCGAGGACGGTGTTCCAGCCCAGGGGCGTGCCCAGATTCACTCTCGCGGCCACCGCCAGGGTCACCACCGCCAGAACCAGGCCTGCCCGGCCCGGGAGGACAGCCATGAGCATGGCCATGGGCAGGCCGGTGGTGTCCCCGAGGTAATTCTGCGTCAGCGGGGATTCATCCGTGAGAACAAGGCTGACCAGGTGGAGGGCGAGCACGGCCACGTAGGAACCGCCCGCCAACCCCAGCGTCCACCGGTAGACGGCGTGCCGGTGGACGAATCCCGCCGCCACAACGACCAGTGAGGCGACCGTGAACAGCCAGAAGACGGCCGAGGCCGGGCTGTCCGGCGGGCCGGTCAACGATGCTCGGTAGAGCTGCGCCGCGTTGGAGCCCAACCCCATGAACACCAGCCAGGACACTCCGCAGCCGAAGGCCACCACCCGGTACAGCGCCAGCAGCGCGGTCTGTGAGCGGAGGTAGTCGCTCTCAACCTCTTCCGCCAGCTGCCCTGACCTCCGCAACGGCGCGGGGGCGTGGAAATCAGCCGGGAGACTGTCGCTCGTGGTGGCCAGTCCGGCCGGAATCACAGCCGCTCCAGCGGCCCCGGCAGGAAACCGTCCTCCTGCGCCCGGAACAGGAGCTCCACCTTGGTGTTCGCGGGCCGACCAGCCAGGGCGTACTTGGTGCGGATCCGGCCCAGGTAGTCCTGCACCGTCTCCGGCGACAGCCCGGTGAGCCTGGCCACCCGCTTCGCGGACTCCCCCATCGCGTACAGCTCAAGCACCTCCCGCTGGCGCTCCGAGAGGTTGACGCAGTTGATCAGCGGATCGGAATCGATGATGCCCGCCCAGTCCGGGGTGGCGTACGTCCCGCCCCGCGCCGTCTGGCAGATCGCTGCGGCGAGGTCCTGCGGCATCGCCGACTTCTCGATCACTCCCGCCACTCCCGCCTGCAACGCCCGGCGCACCAGGAAGGGGCTCTCCAGCGAGCTGTACACCAGCACAGTCGCGCCAGCCTCCTGCAGCGCCATGGCGTTGATGTACGGGTCGCTGCCGTCCGCCAACCGCAGGTCCAGCAGCACCACGTCCACATTCGGCCGCTGCGGGTCGCGGATGTGGTCGAGCCCTTCGGCGACCCCGTGGTAGGCCCCCACCAGAGCGCACCCTGCCGACCCGTCGAGCATGTTCGCGAGCCCGATGAGGGCGACTTCATGGTCATCGACCGCCACCACGTTAACCTTCATACCCTGAACCTAACATTTGCTGCAGAAACTTTCTCGCCTTGTCGCAGCTCAGAGGCCTATTTGGGACTACCAGTCCACGTTATGACCGCTTAGCCGAACATAAGGAAGGAGCGCGGGTGGCGGTGCCCCCGACTTAGGGGGCCCCCGCTTGCCACGCCGAGCGGAAAAGGGATGACGGTGCCATTGGTTCCGGTGGCACGGGAAATAGCGGCTGTTCGCCCCTCCCCCAACCGCCCTAGCATCACCGACGGGCAATCGCCCTCCACCGCCGTCCCCATGAAAGGGTCCCACCCGTGAAGAAGTTCTCCCGGTTCGCGGCCGTCGTCTCCGCGACCGCCGTCCTCGCCTCTGGCACAGTCCTCGCCCCCGCCGCCTCTGCTTTCGACGTGAGGGTCGAAGGCGATATGTGTTACATCACGCAGACCGACGACGACACCGCATCATTGCGGGCCCATTTCCGCCAGGCTGGCGAGGAAGCGATTGCTCTGCTCAAGGAAGATCTTCCGGACCGATCGGCAGACATCGACGCCGTCGTCGACGCCCCCGGAATCCTTCCTGACCTCAGCGGCGTGGTGGCGGAATGGGAAGGACTCGAAGACGCTTCAGTCGCAGCCGGTTACTCGCCCGGAGAATTTCGGATGCTGCTTCTGCTGGCACGAATCTCCCTTCTGGACTTCGAGTCCCTCGCCGCGGAATGGGAACTCCAGAACCCCGAAGGCGCCGAAACCGGAACGGAAGAGTTCAGCCGCGCGGCACTGCAACAGAACCTTCCGGAATGGAAGAAATTCGTCGAAGCATGGCGAGTCGACGGCCTCCAGGCACTCACCGAGCTCGCCTCTGAAGAAGCTGAGAGCCACGAATACTCGGCGCAGGCGGAGCCGGTTTACACAGTTCTTTACGACCCCCACGTCTTCAGGATGGAGGCGATGATTCCCGCCGCCGAAGCCTGCATCGACGGAACCGACGGTTCTTTCCCCGTGAACTCCGGGGATGAGGATATCCGGGACGAAGAGCAGCCGAAGCGTGAGGACAAAGGCCTCTCCTCCCGCATCGGGCGGTAATGTCCTGCGCCCGCGCCCCATGAACGAAAGCCGCACCAGAAGGGATCACTTCTGGTGCGGCTTTTTCGCATACCGGGGCGGACCCGACGGACTCAGGCCTCCAGCGACAGAATGTCCTCGACCGTCTCGCGGCGCAGCATGAGCTTCGTCTTGCCCGCACGCACGGTGACCACCGGCGGGCGGCCGAAGGCGTTGTAGCGGCTGGACATGGCGTAGGCGTAGGCGCCGGTGGCGGCGAGCGCCACGAGGTCGCCGGTCTCGATGTCCGCCGGGTAGGACGCGTCACGGACGAGGATGTCGCCCGACTCGCAGTGCGCGCCGACCAGGCGGGAGGAGATGGGGGCGGCCTCGGTGAAGCGGCTGACCACGCGGGCGTCATAAAGCGAACCGTAGAGGGCCGGGCGGATGTTGTCCGACATGCCGCCGTCGACGGAGAGGTAGCGGCGGGTGACGCCTTCGTCGACGGTGACGTCCTTGACGGTGCCGACCTCGTAGACGGTGACGGTGCCGGGGCCGGCGATGGCGCGGCCGGGCTCGACGAGGACCACGGGGGCGTCGATGCCCAGCTCGGCGGCGGTCTTGGCCACGGCGGTGAGCAGGTCGTGGGCGACCGCGTCGACGTCGAGGGGCTGCTCGTCCTCGGTGTAGGCGATGCCGTAGCCGCCGCCGAGATCGAGTTCGGGCAGCTGGACGCCGAGTTCGCGGTGGATCTTGGAGTACAGGCCGAGGACACGGTCGGCGGCCATGGTGAAGCCCTCCGCGTCGAAGACCTGGGAGCCCACGTGGCAGTGCAGGCCGACGAGGTCGAGGTTCTCGGCGCGGATGGCTGCCTCGGCGGCGCGGAACGCGGATCCGGAGGCCAGCGAGAAGCCGAACTTCTGGTCCTCGTGGCTGGTGGCGATGGCCTCGTGGGTGTGTGCCTCGATGCCCGGCTTCACCCGGATCATCACCTTCTGCACGCGCCTTTCACCGGCGGCGATGAGGTCGAGGACGACGAGCTCCTGCTCGGAGTCGAGGACGACGTGGCCGACGCCTTCCGTGACGCAGGCACGCAGGAAAGCGGTGCCCTTGTTGTTGCCGTGGGCGGTGATGCGCTCAGCCGGGAAATCTGCGGCCAGGGCGATCTTCAGTTCGTTGAGGGAGGCGACGTCCAGCGAGAGCCCCTCCTCGTCCACCCAGCGGGCGACGGTGCGGGTCAAGAACGCCTTGGAGGCGTAGTGGACGTTCTCCGGGCCTCCGAAGGCGCGTGCCATGTCCTGGCAGCGGGAGCGGAAGTCGTCCTCGTCGACGACGTACACGGGGGTGCCGTACTCCTCGGCGATCTCCGGGAGGGGTACGCCGGCGATGGTGACCACGCCGTCCTCCTGCCGGAAGGCGTTACGCGGCCAGACATGGGCGGGCAGGTCGTTGAAGTCGGTCATCGACTTACATCCTCTCCGGGGCGGTGACACCGACCATGCCGAGCGCGTTGGCCAGCACCTGGCGGGTGGCTGCGGCGAGGGCGAGGCGGGCGGTGTGGATCGGTGCGGCCTCTTCGTCGGCCTTGGGCAGGATCTGGCAGTTGTCGTAGAAGCGGTGGAACACACCCGCCAGTTCTTCAGCGTAGCGGGCGACGCGGTGCGGTTCGCGCAGTTCGGCGGCGCCCAGCATGACGGCCGGGAATTCGCCCAGGGTACGGATGAGATCCCCTTCCCGCTCGTGGGTGAGCAGGGAGTAGTCGGCGCCATCATAGGTCACGCCCAGCTCGGCGGCCTTGCGGGCGATCGAGCAGAGACGGGCGTGGCCGTACTGGACGTAGTAGACGGGGTTGTCAGAGGACTGGGAGGCCCACAGTGCCAGGTCGATGTCCAGGGAGGAGTCGACGGAGGAGCGGATCAGGGAGTAGCGGGCGGCATCGATTCCGATGGCCTCGACGAGGTCGTCGAGGGTGATCACGGTGCCGGCACGCTTGGACATGCGCATCGCCTGGCCGTCACGGACCAGGTTGACCATCTGGCCGATCATCACCTCGACCTGGTCGGGGTCGTAGCCGAGCGCGGCGGCGGCGGCCTTGAGGCGGGCGACGTAACCGTGGTGGTCAGCACCCAGCATGTAGATGGCCCGGGTGTGGCCGCGTTCGAACTTGTCGGCCACGTAGGCGATGTCGCCGGCGATGTAGGCGGCCTCGCCGTCGGATTTGATGACAACGCGGTCCTTGTCGTCACCGAAGTTCGTCGAGCGCAGCCACCACGCGCCCTCGGACTCGTAGAGGTTGCCGTTGTCCTTGAGCTTCTGCACGGCCTTGTCCACCGCGCCGGACTCGAACAGGGAGTTCTCGTGGAAGTACACGTCGAAGTCGGTGCCGAACTCGTGGAGGGACTCCCTGATGTGCTCGAACATCATCTCCACGCCGAGCGAGCGGAAGGTCTCCTGCGGATCCTCCCCCGCCAGGGCGTCCGGCTGCTTCTCGACGACCGCCTTCGCGATCTCGCCGATGTAGTCACCGCCGTAGCCGTCCTCCGGCGTCGGCTCCCCCTTGGCCGCGGCGAGCAGGGAACGGGCGAAACGGTCGATCTGACCACCGTGGTCGTTGAAGTAGTACTCGCGGGTGACATCGGCGCCGGCGGCGGCGAGCACCCGGCCGAGGGAATCGCCGACGGCCGCCCAGCGGGTGCCGCCCAGGTGGATCGGGCCGGTCGGGTTCGCGGAGACGAACTCCAGGTTGATCTTCTCGCCCTTGTACCTGTCCTGGTGGCCGAAGGAATCGCCCGCCTCGAGGATCTTCGCCACGATCTCACCCTGCGCGGCAGCGGCGAGACGGATGTTCAGGAAGCCCGGGCCGGCGATCTCGGCGGAGTCGATGGCGGGGTCGGCCGCGAGGGCGTCGGCAAGCCAGGTCGCCAGATCGCGGGGGTTGACGCCCACCTTCTTGGCCACCTGCAGTGCCAGGTTGGTGGCGTAGTCACCGTGCTCCGGATTACGGGGACGCTCAACGACGACCTGATCAGGAAGAACAGAGGTGTCGAGGTCACGGGATGCCAGCACTCCGGTGGCCGTCTCCCGGATGAGGGACGCAAGATCAGCAGGTGTCATGGGCAGAAAGTGTAGTGCACCGACGCGAGGCTCTCCTACTGACGTCCGGCCGATACCCACGTGGCGGGCACTGATCCGGGTTAGCATGTCCCCGAGCCAAATACTCACGCACATTTATGCCGTCGAAGAGATGATTCCCGCATGCGCACCCTGACCCGCCCGCTCGCCGCCACCCTCGCCGCCGTCGCGATGCTCGGACTGGCCCCGGCCACGTTCGCGTCCCCGGCCCAGCCCGTCACCTGGGAGGCCTGCCCCGCCCAGGTCACCGACCAGGCCGCCCAGTGCGGGCGTATCGACGTCCCCATGTACCACTCCGACCCGGCCGGCCCGAAGATCTCCGTCGGCTTCGTCCGCGTCCCGGCCGCCTCCGGCACCGCACGCGGCACCCTCTTCGGCAACCCGGGCGGCCCCGGCGGCGACGCGTACTCCTACTTCGGCGGCGAGGGCCTCTCCTGGCCGGCGGGCATCGTCAACGAGTGGGAACGCGTCGCGGTCCAGCCCCGCGGCCTGCCCGGCTCCACGCCTGTCGCCTGCAACGACGAGGTCAACGCCCGGGCATCCGTCAACCCCGTGGATCTCTACGTCCGTCAGGGCGGGCTCATCCGCGAGGCCTGCGAGTCCACCACCCCGGGCTACACCGCGTCCCTGACCACCGACAACACCGTCGATGACTGGGAATGGGTCCGCAACGCCCTCGGACGGGACCAGATCTCCATCATGGGCCTGTCCTACGGCACCTTCCTCGGCTCCGCCTACGCCACCCGCTACCCCCAGCACACCGACCGTGTCGTCCTGGATTCCGCCATGGACCCGGGTCTGGCCTGGAACGGCATCCTGGGCGCCCAGCAGGCAGGTTACGAGAACTCCCTCCACGACTTCATGGCCTGGACCGCCGAGCGCAACGACACCTACGGACTGGGCGACACCCCGCTCGCCGTCTACCAGGCCTGGTCACGCAAGGTCGTCGCCGAATCCGGCACCAACCCCACCGTCGTCCCGCCGCCCGCCCGCGTCGGCGACCTCCCACCCGGACTGGAGTCCTCCCAGGGCGTGGGCGTGGACGTCATGAACGCCACCAACCCCTTCGCCGTCTCCTCCCAGGGCCTGAGCTCCCAGGCCACGACCGGCGGCAACCAGGCCACCTCCCCCACCCTGGGCATCACCCGCAGCCTCCTGCCCGCCCCCACCCGGTGGGATGCCCTCGCCCGCATGATCAACGGCACGGAGCCGCTGCCGGACTTCAACGCCATAGCCGAGCAGATGTCCGAGGAGGAGGCCGACGCCTTCGCCACCGCCCAGCTCATGCAGCGCCTGATCATGTGCAACGAGAACCAGTACCCGGCCGACCCCGCCGACATCCCCGACTACGCCTGGACCAACTTCGTCACCGGCGACATCTTCACCGCCCCCAACGCCTTCTTCACCTCCGGCGCCGCCTGCTCGGGCGCGGACCCCGTCGCCGGCCTGCCCGCCGTCGACGGCTCCCGGCTGGACACCCGCCCCCTGCTCGTCCAGGCCACCGGCGACCCGCAGACCCCCTACGCCCACCACACCCGCCTTGCCGGCGCCATGAACGCCCACGTCGTCACCGTCCACGGCAACGGCCACGGCCACGTGGGCCTGGGCAACGCCGCGGTGGATGAGGTTGTCGTGGAGTATCTGCGCACCGGCCGCACCGACACCACCGACGTCCCCGGCGTGAACCGCTAGAACACCGGGGTGATTTGGGCCTCCCACCCAGGGGGGTGCTAGACTTTCACCGTTGTCATCCCCGTTGTGGATGGCCGCGATGTCTCCGTAGCTCAGTGGATAGAGCACTGGTTTCCGGTACCAAAGGTCGCAGGTTCGAATCCTGTCGGGGACACTCTGTGAAGTCTCGGGACATCGTTCCCGTCAGGGCCTCCCACCGTTCAGGTGGGGGGCCCTGATATTTTTCCCGGGGGGACCTCCCTGCCGGGTGACGGAACCCGGTTCCCGCGTCAGACCTGTCCGCTTAGGACCCCCTCAAGGCGTCCCGGACAGGCTCCCACGGGCCTTAGAGGGGGCCGAAGTGGAAACCACGGCGCATCACCCTCCCCCGCGACTACCGTTGAAGGGTATGACCGACAACATCAACCAGTTCCTGTCCTCCCTGCCCATCGACCGTATCGCCGGCCAGCTCGGCGAGGACCCGAACAAGGTCCGCCAGGCCGCAGAGACCGTACTCCCCGCGCTGCTCATGGGCATGGGCGCCAATGCCCAGGCCCCGGAGGGCCGGGACTCGCTCGCCAGCGCCCTGGGCAAGCATGACCCCTCCCTGGCGGAGGGCGACGTCGACGTCGAGGCCATCGACACCGCCGACGGCGCGAAGATCGCCCACCACGTCTTCGGTTCGAAGGAGGAGCAGGTGGTCCACCAGCTCGGAGGTGTGGCCGGCGGCAGCGATCTGGTGAAGAAGCTGCTGCCCATCCTCGCCCCGCTGGCCATGTCCTGGTTGGCCGGCCGACTCCAGCAACGCGGCTCCACGGAGACGTCCCCGCAGGGTGGTCTGCTCGAGCAGATCCTCGGCCAGGTGCTCGGCGGCGGCCCCAGCTCCGGGCCCACCTCCACGCAGGCCTCGGGCTCTCCGCTCGAGGGCATGGGCGGCGGCATCTTCGGTGACCTGCTCGGCGGGTTGCTGGGCGGGGGGCGTCGATAAGCAGGGCCCGGGAAACCGGGGCGGAAGTGAGCCAGATCACGTACGTTGGGGGTTGAGGTGCCCGGGAAGGACGATGGGCACCCTTCCCGAAGCAACAACCACAGACCCCGACCATTCGAGAGTGGTTGCAGGCTCCCCTCCGTGCCGGATGCGGTATTCACGTAGAGGCGACCACTCAGTACATGAGAGGTATGCCCATCATGAGTAGCAATAGCTTTGATACCCGCGATCAGTTGAGGGTGGGTGACACCGACTACGAGATCTTCCGCCTGGACAAGCTGGAGACCGCCTCGCGCCTGCCCTACAGCCTCAAGGTTCTCCTGGAGAACCTGCTGCGCAACGAGGACGGTCGGCTGGTCACTCCCGAGCAGATCGACGCGTTGCTCCACTGGACGCCGGGGGACACCTCCGAACGCGAGATCCAGTACTCCCCCGCCCGCGTCCTCATGCAGGACTTCACCGGCGTGCCGTGCGTCGTGGACCTCGTGGCCATGCGGGATGCGATGACAGATCTCGGCGGTGACCCGGCGAAGATCAATCCGCTGATCCCCGGTGAGCTGGTCATCGACCATTCGCTCATCGCCGATGCCTTCGGCAGCCCGGACGCCCTCAACATCAACGCGCAGCTGGAGTTCTCCCGCAACGAGGAGCGCTACCAGCTGCTGCGCTGGGCCCAGGAGTCCTTCAGCGATTTCGTGGTGGTCCCGCCGGACACCGGCATCTGCCACCAGGTCAACCTGGAGTACCTCTCGCGGGTGGTGTTCACCCGCGAACGTGACGGAGTGACCCAGGCCTATCCGGACACGCTGGTGGGCACCGACTCCCACACCCCGATGGTCAACGGCCTGGGCGTGCTGGGCTGGGGCGTGGGCGGCATCGAGGCGGAGGCCGCGATGCTCGGCCAGCCCGCCAGCCTGCTCATCCCGGAGGTCATCGGGCTGAAGCTGACCGGTCAGCTGCCTGCGGGCACCACCGCCACCGACCTCGTGCTCACCGTGGTGGAGCTGCTGCGCGAGACCCGTGTCGTGGGTAAGTTCGTCGAGTTCTTCGGCCCCGGCGTGGCGAACATCCCGCTGGCCAACCGCGCGACCCTGGGCAACATGAGCCCGGAATACGGTGCGACCGTCGCCATCTTCCCCATCGATGACGAGACCCTGGACTACCTGCGCCTGACCGGACGCGATGAGCAGCAGATCGCGCTCGTCGAGGCCTACGCCAGGCAGCAGGGCCTGTGGCACGATCCGCAGACCCCCGCCGACTACACCAGGGTCGTCGAACTGGATCTCTCGTCGGTCGTGCCGTCCATCGCCGGACCGAAGCGCCCCCAGGACCGCATCCCGCTCGGCGACGCCCCCGCCAGCATCCTCGGTCTGCTCGCCGGCGAACACTCCGTGTACGAACCGGCCGCCGGCAGTGTGGACGACGCCTCCGAGGATTCCTTCCCGGCCAGTGACCCGGTGTCCCTGACCCCGGGCCCCCGCAAGGACGCCCCGCCGCGGACGCTGACCCGTGAGCAGCTGACGGCCAACGCAAAGCTCGGCTGGCCCAGTGACCCGGTGGACGTGGTCATCGGGGACACGCCCGCGATCATCGACCACGGTGATGTGGTCATCGCCGCGATCACCTCGTGCACCAACACCTCCAACCCCTCCGTGATGCTCGGCGCCGGCCTGCTGGCCAAGAAGGCCGTGGAGAAGGGCATGAAGACCCGCCCCTGGGTGAAGACGACGCTGGCCCCGGGCTCGCGTGTGGTCACCGACTACTACGAGCGGGCGGGCCTGACGCAGTACCTGGATGCGCTCGGTTTCCACAACATCGGCTACGGCTGCACCACCTGCATCGGCAACTCCGGCCCGTTGATCCCCGAGGTGAGCAGGGCCGTCACCGACACCAACCTCAACGTCGCGTCCGTGCTGTCGGGCAACCGCAACTTCGAGGGGCGGATCCACCCAGAGGTGAAGATGAACTTCCTGGCCTCCCCGCCCCTGGTCATCGCCTATGCCCTGGCCGGGAGCATGCACACTGATCTGCTCACGGATCCGCTGGGCAAGGGTGCCGACGGGCAGGACGTCTTCCTGCGTGACATCTGGCCCAGCGAGGAGGAGATCAGGGCGGTCGTCGCCGAGAACGTCCGGGCCGAGATGTTCACCGATGGCTACGCCGACGTCTACGCCGGTGACGAGAACTGGCGTGGGATGAGTATTCCGGAGGGCGACAAGTACGCCTGGAGCGGGGAGTCCACCTACATCCGTAAGCCCCCCTATTTCGAGGGGATGAAGGCGGAACCGGAGCCGGTGTCCGATATCGCGGACGCCCGTGTGCTGGCCCTGCTGGGGGATTCCGTCACCACCGACCATATCTCCCCCGCCGGAAACATCAACCCGGCCTCGCCGGCGGGACGGTATCTGCAGGAACAGGGTGTGCAGCCGAAGGACTTCAACTCCTACGGCTCCCGCCGCGGCAACCACGACGTCATGGTCCGGGGCACCTTCGCCAACGTGCGTCTGCGCAATCTGCTGGCCCCGGGCACCGAGGGCGGGGTCACCCGGCACTTCCCCGACGGCGAGCAGACCGCCATCTACGACGCCGCCATGCGCTACGCGGACGAGGGCGTGCCTCTGGTGGTCATCGCCGGCGCCGACTACGGTTCGGGTTCCTCCCGCGACTGGGCCGCCAAGGGCACCACGCTGCTGGGTGTGCGTGCCGTGATCGCGGAGTCCTTCGAACGCATCCACCGCTCGAACCTGGTCGGCATGGGTGTGCTCCCCCTCCAGTTCCCGGAGGGGGAGTCGGCCGTGAGCCTGGGGATCACCGGTGAGGAGGTCTTCTCCATCACCGGTCTCGAGGGCCGTGCGGGCATCCCCGACACTGTCTCCGTCCGCGCCGAGGCGGATGGCCGCACGATCGAATTCGAGGCGGTGGTACGGGTGGACACCCCGGCGGAGGAGGCCTACTACCAGCACGGCGGCATCCTGCCCTACGTGCTGCGCCAGCTGCTCTGATCCGGGCGGCATCGGCTCCGTCGCCCATCCTCCCGGTGGCGCCGGAGCCCGCCGGAAGACCCGCAGGTAGGGTGAGGTGTCACCCTGATCCCCATCATGAAAGGCCGCGCAATGTTGTTCCTGGCACGCATGGATGTCACGTTCCCCGAGTCCCTCACCCCCGAGCAGGTCGCAGACTTCCAGGTCCGCGAGAAGGAGTACTCCGGCAACCTCCAGAAGGAGGGCACGATGAAGGGCATCTGGCGCGTGGTCGGCGAGTACTCCAACTACTCCATCTACGACGTACGCGACAACGATCACCTGCATGAGGTGCTCTCCGGTTTCCCCATGTACAAGTACATGACCATCAAGGCCACCCCGCTGGCGCAGCACCCGAACGCCACCCGCAGCGACTTCTTCTAGACCGCTTATCGACGCACACCGCCCGTCCCCCACGTTCTCACGTGGCGGACGGGCGGTGTCTTCGTCTCCTAGCCGTTCGGCATGATGATCCAGGCGATGAAGTACGCCAGGACCTGCGGGCCAGGCAGCAGGAAGGATGCTACGAAGAGGACTCGCACCAGGGTGGAATTCCAGCCGTAGGTCTCAGCGATGCCGCCGAGGACGCCGGCGACATAACGGTCCGTCAGTGAACGGTGCAGGCGGCGCTGGTGCATCGGGGTGTTGAAGTCGGTCATGTGGGGCTCCTTGTCGTGTCGTGATCTGCTATCCCCCATGATGGCAGTTCACGGTACGGATTGACATAGGGAAGAACCCCGAGAAAACCCTGATCTCAGTGGGCCGGACCGGGACCTGTCAGCGTGCCGTTGAAGTCCGGATGCCCCGGCACGTTGGCCACGGCGACGACGCCCTCCATGAACGACTTGAGGTGGGTGTACTGCTCGGGGGTCATGTGGTCGAAGACCACCCGCCGAACGCTCTCCACGTGCTCCGGCGCGGCCGAACGCAGTCGACGCATGCCTTCGTCCGTCAACGAGACAATGACGCCGCGGGCATCCCCCTCGCTCTTGCGCTTGGTCACCAGTCCACGACGCTCCATGCGGGTGATCTGGTGGGACGTGCGGGACCGGTCCCAGTCGAGTCCGGCGCAGAGGTCACGCAGACGCAGGCACCCTTCAGCGGCCTCGGACAGGGAGACGAGTACGGAGAACTCCGAATTGGAGAGGTCGCTGCCTGCCAGCAGGGTCTCATCCATGACGCGATCGATCTTGCGCATTCCGGCGAGGATGAGTCGCCACAACGCCTGCTCTTCGTCGTTGAGCCAACGAGCCTCGGTTGCCATGTCATCGACTATAGCCCCGCCATATGTCGTGTCACTAATTCCCGACGGCCTGTCCGTTCCGCTTTCCATCCCGCGGTACTCCCCTTCTTCCATACTGTCACCTGCTTCTTCTCTCTTCATGTAGATGAATATTATCCTATATGTTGACAAGTCATCAACTTTTGCTAGAGTAGGCTCGGAACCGCACACCGGGAACGGGGTGCGGCAGAAAATGTAGAGACAACCTGAGGAGAAAAGCATGACCAACTACACCGGCACCTGGGTTCTGGATTCCGCCCACACCAAGATCGGCTTCATCGCCCGCCACGCAATGGTTACCAAGGTCCGCGGCAACTTCGAGGAGTTCGAGGGCTCGGCAGTCGTCGACCAGGCCAACCCGGCCGCTTCCGTCGTGAAGGCAGTCATCAAGACCGCTTCCGTGAACACCGGCAACGCCGACCGCGACGGCCACGTCCGCGGCGACGACTTCTTCGCCGTCGAGCAGTTCCCGGAGATGACCTTCGAGTCCACCTCCTTCGACATCTCCGGCAACTCCGGCACCGTCACCGGCGACCTGACCCTGAAGGGCGTGACCAAGCCGGTCACCCTGGACGTGGAGATCTTCGGCGTCGAAGAGGATCCGTTCGGCAACGTCCGCATCGGTTTCGAGGCCACCACCAAGATCAACCGCAAGGACTTCGGCGTCGACTTCCAGGCTCCGCTGGGCTCCGGTGGCGTCCTGGTTTCCGAGCAGATCGTCATCGAGATCGACGGCTCCGGCATCAAGCAGGCCTAAGCTTTCTTCTCCCGAACCCCCGTTCCAGCCATCGCTGCCGGAACGGGGGTTTAGGCGTTCTCGACCCCGTTAGCATGACGCCATGAGGATCTTCGACGCGCACCTGCACGTCATCGACCCGGCGCATCCGATGGTGGAGAACAACGGCTACCTGCCGGCGCCCTTCACCGTCGACGACTACCGGGCCCGCGTCGGCGGGCTGGGCGTGGCGGGCGGCGCGGTGGTCTCCGGCTCCTTCCAGGGCTTCGACCAGGGCTATCTCGTTGATGCCCTCACGGCCCTCGGCCCCACCTTCGTGGGCGTGACCCAGATCCCGGCCGACATCGGCGACGAGGAGATCCTGTCGCTGCACGCGGCCGGAGTGCGGGCGGTCCGTTTCAATGTGGCGCGCGGCGGATCAGCCTCCCTCGACGATCTCGACCACCTCGCCCGACGGGTCCATGACCTCGCCGGCTGGCACGCCGAGCTCTACATCGACGCCCGCCACCTGGACGGCCTGTCGGAGCGGATCGCGGCACTCCCGGCAGTGAGCATCGACCACCTCGGCATGCACGGGGACGGACTTCCACAGCTCCTCCGCCTGGTCGAACGCGGGGCGAAGGTGAAGGCCACCGGGTTCGGGCGCATCCGGATGGACCCCGCCGAAGCCATCCGGGCGATCATGGCGGTGGACCCCACCGCACTCATGGCCGGCACCGACCTGCCCTCCACCCGGGCCCGCCGGCCTTTCGAGGACGCCGACCTGGAGATCATCGGGCACGCGGTGGATCCCACCCAGCTGGGGGCCGTGCTGTGGGACAACGCCGCCGACCTCTACCTCCGGGATCCACGCCCTGTCTGAGTGGTTCCTACAGCAGCATGCCCGTCGACTTCAGTTCCGCGATCGGGTACTCGGTGCGCCCGACGACCCGCTCGTAGCGCTGCGGCACGCACGTCAGGACGATGACCTGGGAGTTCTTGCCCATTTCCGTGAACAGCGTCGACATCAGCTGGAGCCGGGACGGGTCCGTGGAACCGAGCGAATCATCGACGACCACGGGTACCGGCACCTGCCCGTCACCCGAATCCTGGGAGACCAGACCGGCGATGGCGAAACGGGTGAGAATCGCCAGCTGCTCCTTCGCCCCGCCCGAGAGATCCTCCAGCGGCACCGTGTTGTCGCCGATGCTGCGCTTGGTCACCTCGAGCCCCTCGGAGAGGGTGAACTCGACGTCGTGGCCGAAGACGGTACGCGCCAGGCGGCCGAGCTGATCCGCGAAGGGCTGCGCATAGCGTGCGCGCACGACGTCGCGGTGACGGTGGAGGGTCTCCCGCAGCAGACGCACCGCCTGCGCACGACGGTCCACGGAATCCAGTCGGCGCCGGGCCGCCTCCAGGGCGGCCTCGGCCTTCTCCAGTCTTTCGGCGGCACCGGTGGCCATCTCGATGCGGCCCTTGAGCTCGGCGAGCTGGGTGTCCGCGCGACTGGTCGCCCCCCGCAGGCTCTCGACCCGTGCGACGGCCCCCTCGTGCAGGCTCTTAGCCAGCTTCGGGTCTGCGGCGGCGACCTCAGCCTCGGCCAACCGGAGCCTTTCGGCGGCCGCGAGGCGGGCATCCCTCGCCTTCTCGACGTCGGCGGCCAGGTCCGCGACGCTCCCCTTCTTCTCCGCCGCCGCCAGATTCTCCTCCGCCAGGTTCAGGGCGACCTCGGCGGCCTCGATGCGGGTGGTCAGTTCGGTCAGGGCGAGCCTGGCCTTCCGGTCGCGCCACGGGGTGAGGGTGGCGTCGAGTGTGGTCACCTCCTCACCCGCGGAGTCCTGTGCCTCCTCCGCCTCGCGGACCTGGGCCGCGGCGGCAGCGGTGTCCAGGTCGGACGGAAGGTCAGCATCCGCCAACTCCCCGGCCAGGCGGGCGTGTTCGGCAGCCAGGGACTCGGGGTCTTCGCCGGAGAGCAGTGTTGTGCGGTCGCGGGTGAGTGAGGAGAGTTCATCGCTGATCTCCCGGGCGGCGTCTCGGGCTGCGCGCACGGCGTCCGGATCTTCGCAGTCCAGTTCAGCCAACAGATCGCCCAGCTTCATCTCCGCTGCAGCCACCTGGTCTTCCCCGGTCACTGAATCGGAGAAGCCTGCGACGTACCGGGCGGTGATCTCACCGATGGTGACCTCGGTGCCGTCGCGCAGCTCCACGGCCACGCCCTCGGAAGCCACATCCAGGGGCTGACCATCGACGCTCACTGTGGTGGCGGAAGCGGAGGTCAGCTGCAGCTTGGCGGCGGCCTGTTCCCGGAGGCGCCGCTGGATGGTGACCTCCCCTGCCGCCTCCTCGACCGCCCGGACGTCCTGGTCGGTGACCTGCCGGGAGGCGGCCCTTTCGCGCAGCTCCCGGATCCGCTCGTTGAGGTCGCTGACCTTCTCCAGCTGGGCCGCCAACTCGTCCCGGCGCGCGGCGGCCTCCACCAGTCGCCGGGTGGCCCGCGCGGCGCGCAGGCGTTCGCCCGCCTCACGCTGCCGGATCTGGGCAGCCTTCACCTGCGCCCCCAGCTCCGTCAGCTGCGCCTCCTCGTGTGCCGCGGCGGCGGTGGTCTCCTCGATGCCCTCGCGGCGTCGATCGAGGTCGGCGGCGGCGGCCGTCACGGCGTCAACAAGCGACTGCCGTTGCTCGACGGCGCCGTTGGCACGCTCCAGGTTCCCCTCCGCGCGCTCCAGCTCCTCGCGCAGACGCCCGGCCCTCGCGTCGGCCTCGGCGGCGAGACGGGCCTTCTCCGCCAGCTCGGCTTCCTCGGAGACGGCGGCGGGCAGCTCTGTCCGGGCCCGGTCGCGCTCGCTGACGGCCCGGTCGTGGGACTGGACGAAACTCTCGAGTTCCACTGCACGTGCGTGGGCCTCGGCGCGTTCGGTCTCGGCGGCCTCGACGTCCGCACGGGCGGTCTTGAGCTCGTCGGTCTCCTTGCCGGTGCCCGCGGTGAAGTAGCGGGTGTATTCCTTCTCCACGGCTGCGATCAGGCCGGTGTCCTCGGTGCCTGGGGCGCCTTCCGTTCCGGAGGCGCTGTCCAATGCCCTGGTCAGGGAGGAGATGCCGACGGTGTCGACGCTGCCGCCCGGGTCGTCCTGGCGCAGGAAGAGGGTGTGCAGCAGATCGGCGTCGAGGTGGTCGTTCTTGATCTCGTCGAGCCTGGCCTCCGCCTGATCGCCGGTGAAAGTGTCGCGCTGCGGGGAGGTGATGGTCAGCCGGGCGCTCTTGCCACGGAACCACGTCTTTTCAATGGTGAAGGTCACCGGACCCATGGTCGCGGTGAGGGAGACCGACGGGGAGACGTCCCGGTGGACCGGCCGCAACGGCTTGGTGACCTTGTTCTGCGCGCCGTGCTTCTGGTGGAGCACCACGTTGAGGGCGTCCATGATGGTGGACTTGCCCTGTTCGTTGTCGCCGTGGATGACGATGACGCCGGTTTCGGGGAGCCCGTGGAGTTCGAGGTGCTCGATTCCGCGGACGTTGTCGATGGTCAGGGAGTGGATACGCATGAACTCTAGGACTCCTTCGACAGGCGGAAGAACAGGTTGACGGCGTCGCGCGCGGTGGGGTCGGCCTCGGCGGAGTCCACCAGCTCCGCGAGCGCCGCGGCGGCGAAACCGCTGACGCCCAGGGCGGCGAGCTCCTCGGCCCCCGGTTCGAGGTGCAGGTCGGTGAGTCTCTCACGTTCGTAGAGGGCCGCGAAGACGGGGCGACGTTCCGCGAGACCCGTCTCGAGGCGACGCGTGGCCGACATGGTGAGGGTGCCGCGAAGTCCGTACTTGATCACGGTGCGGTCCTTGTTCGGGAAGGCGTCCAGGGCGGAGAGGAACTCCTCGACGTCCTCCTTCGAGGCCAGCTCCCGGTCGAGGGCCTCGAAGGTCCACTCCCCCACGTGCACCTCCGCCACCTCGACCGTGGCGTCGGTGGCCGAGGACTTGGAGACCGTGACCACCAGCGCGTTGCCGGAGTTGTGCTCGCCGGCCTGCAGCCCCAGGCGTGGCTCGTGGAAGTCGGTGGTTTCCGGGGTGCCGGAGTACCACACGCGGCCGGTGTCGCCGACCGGCTGGGCGGAGTGGGTGTCGCCCAGCGCGGCGTAGTCCACCGTGCCGTCGGCGAGCCGGGCTTCCAGGGCCGCCAGGTCGATGAGGTCCGGGGTGATCTCGTTGGAGCGGGACTCCGCCTGACCGTGGCCGACGAGGATCCGGATGCCGTCGGTCGGCGCCAACGGCTCGAGTGCCTGGTGCACCAGGTCGGTGGTGGCCCGCTTGGACAGCAGCGGGGCGGCGACTATCTCCACGCCCGGCGCCACGGTCACGGGCTCGGAATCTGCCAGCACCGTGACCCCCTCCTCCCCGTCGGTCCGGTAGAAGATCGAGTCCGCCACCAGGGGGTCATGGTTGCCGGGCAGGAGGTGGACGGGTACCGGTAGGGATCTCAGGCGTTCCAGGGCGCGCCCGGTCACCCGCTCAGAAAGCGAGTTGTGTTCGAACACGTCGCCGGCCACCACGATGAACGCCGCGCCGTGTTCCACGGCGACCTCCCCCAGGCGGTCGATGGCACGCAACCGGGCGTCATCGAAACGCCCCTGGGCATCCGCGTCGAGGAACCAGCGGGTCATGCCGAGTTGCAGGTCAGAGGTGTGGACGAAGGTGGTGGAGGTCATGACTCATTGTCTAGCACGGTGTCCCGACACAGGTGGTCGTACAGGTCTTCGATGTCAGAGACCGCCCGCAGCTGGTCGACGTTCGTGTACGAGATCGCGCGCATGGCCTTGTGCAGGAGATCCAGGTCGGAGTCATCCAGGGCCGGGGACACCCGCGGTGAGGGGAGGTCAGGAAGCGTGCGTCCCGTCCAGAACAGTTCGGGATCGATCTCGGCCTCCCGGGAGGCGTCCCTGGCCTGCGCCATGACGGCATGTTCCAGGGCGGAAAGGTCCAGCCCGCGGAAGCTGAACAGGGCCATCGGGTCGGCGTCGATCTTCGCGGCGAGCTTCTCCAGCACCGCGACCTCGTGCTTGCACACGGGTGCGGGATCGGGGCAGTCGCAGATGAGCCGGACGTCATGGACGTCGTCGGTGAGCAGGACGTGCAGCAGTTTCTCGGACATCTCGCCGCGGCGCGCCTGCCGCATGCCGTTGGGGGTGCGTGCCAGTTCCGCGGAGACCACCGCGAGATCGTCGGTGGAACGGTAGGGCAGTTGGACGGTGACGGAGAAGGGCTCGTTCTGGGAGCCGGCGACCTGGGCGTGCGCCCGGCCGTTGCGGATCTCCAGGGAGATGACGTGGCCGGCCTCCGCGTACTGGCGCCCCCGGGTGAGGCGGCCGCGGTCGGCGCGGGAGGTGGCGACGTCGATGAGCATCTCCGCGGCGCGGGACATCGACGAGCGGCGCCGCGTGGTCGACGCAGCGATCTCCTCCGGGCCGCTGACGCGGGTCTTCGCGCCGAAGTTGGCGTAGATGACGTTGTCGTCGCTGGGGCGTCGGGGCATCTACTTCTCCCTTCCGCGGTAGCTCATCAGCTGGGCCAGCTGCTCGGGACCCAGTTCGGTGATCCAGCCCTCGCCCTCGCCGATGACGGCGCCGGCCAGTTCGGTTTTGCCGTCGAGGATGTCCTGGATGGATTCCTCCAGCGTACCGGCGGTGATCATCTTGTACACCGCCACGTCCTTCAGCTGGCCGATGCGGAACGCCCGGTCGGTGGCCTGGTTCTCCACGGCCGGGTTCCACCAACGGTCCATGTGGACGACGATGCTGGCGGCGGTCAGGTTCAGGCCCGTGCCGCCGGCCTTGAGGGAGAGGATCATGGCGCGCGGGCCGTCGCCGGACTGGAAACGGGCGACCATCTGGTCGCGGCCGGTTTTGGTCACCCCGCCGTGGAGGAAAGGCACCTGCTCGCCGAGGCGTTCGGAGAGGTAGGGCACGAGGATGTCGCCGAAGGCCTTGTACTGGGTGAAGATGAGCATGCGCTGGTCGGTTTCCACCGCCTCGCGGAGGAGCCGCATGAGCTCCTCCACCTTGCCGGAACGGTGCCTGCCCTTGACTGTGACGGGTGAGCCGTCGCCGAGGTACTGGGCCGGATGGTTGCAGATCTGCTTGATGCGGGTGATGGTCGCCAGGACCAGACCGCGGCGCGCGATGCCCTCGCGATGCTCGAGTTGTTTCTGCACGTCCTCCACCAGCGCCTTGTACAGGGCGGCCTGCTCCGTGGACATCTCGACGGTGACGATCACCTCGCTCTTCTCCGGAAGATCGTCGATGATCGTGGGATCCGTCTTCAGGCGCCGCAGGATGAAGGGCGCGGTGAGCAGGCGCAGCCGCTCGGTCATCACCTCGTCATGCTCGCGCTCGATGGCCTTGGCGAAGTGGTTGCGGAAGAAGCTCGTCGAGCCGAGCACACCGGGGTTGCAGAAGTCGAGGATGGAGCGCATCTCCGACAGGCGGTTCTCCACCGGGGTGCCCGTCAGCGCGATGCGGTGCCGGCTGGGCAGGGACCGCGCGGCGCGGGAGGCGCGGGTGGCGGAGTTCTTGATGGCCTGCGCCTCATCGAGGACCACCCGGTCCCAGGGGATCTCCCCCAGCTCGCCGAAGTCACGGCCGACGATGCCGTAGCTGGTGACCACCAGATCCGATTCCGCGATCCGGGCGGCCAGCGCCTTCCCGCGGAGCCGGTCCGAGCCGTGGTGGACGAGCACGCGCAGCGAGGGCACGAACTTCTCGGCCTCGCGGGCCCAGTTGCCCACCACCGAGGTCGGGGCCACCACGAGGGTGGGTCCTGCCGACTCTCCCCGGTCGTGTTCGACCGCGAGCAGGGTGAGCAGCTGGAGGGTCTTGCCCAGGCCCATGTCGTCGGCGAGCACCGCCCCGAGATTGTTCTGCGACATCCAGTACAGCCAGTCCACGCCGCGATGCTGGTATTCGCGGAGCTCGGCGTGGACGGTGTCGGGGATGTCCACCCGCTGCGGGGCCTTCGTGGCCAGTGTCTCCGAACCGCCGAGCAGCGCCGTGTGCCAGGTCGAACCGGTGAACTCGACGGGTTCCTCCGCCATCGACTCCAGCGCCAGCTGGCGCAGTTCCGCCAGGGTCACCTCACCCAGGCCCTGCGGGCCGGCCACCTCGCGGTTGAACTCCTCGCGCCGGCGCTCCACGTCGGCGAGGAGCGCCTCCCAACCGGGCTGGTCCAGGGCGCGGGCCCGTTCCGCGATCGCGGCGGCCTTCTCCAGTTCTTTCCGACGCCGCTTCCTCGACGTCTCCGCCAGCTGCTCCATGTAGGAGTTGATCCTGGTCAGCGCGGAGGTGTCCGCCATGACCCATTCGCCGCGCAGCTTGATCAGGCCGGACTTCGACTTGACCAGCTGGTCCATCTCCTCGTCGGTGAGCTCGATGTCGCCGACCGACATCCGCCAGTTGTATTCGACGAGCTTCTCCAGCCCGAAATGGGACTGGGTCGCGCCGACGGCCGGGTCCTTGATCTCGGAGGTCTCCAGCCGGGCCTTCGTCTCGAAGGTGGACCAGGCCTTGGGCAGCATGACGGTGAAGCCCTGGGATTGCAGCTTCGGCACCGCCGTGGCGATGAAATCGACGATCTCGCTGGTCGACAGGTGCACGTCCCAGTCGCCGTTGCGTTCCTCCTGCCGCGCGGCGCTGCGGGTGCGCAGGTCCGGGTTGAGCAGGTCGGTGACGCCGACCGCCCGGCGCTGCGCCATCCGGAGCTTCTCCACGCTCGATCGATCCAGGTCCTCGGCCCTGATCGGCACGGGGGCGTCGGTTCCCGAGCGGACATGCACCCGCACAGGCCAGGTGGCGTCGTCCGGGTCGCCGGACTCCTCTGACGCGGGGTCATCGCGCGGGGGTTCCTCCACGATGAACACCAGTTGGAGATCGACGGCGGTGATCGAGTCCTTCCAGTCGTTGATCGCCCGCAGCAGGCCCGGCCCGCCGCGGCGTAAGGGGGCGGAATTCATCAGGGAGGAGGCGAAGTCGTGCCACGGGTAGGGCCGGGTGGACTGGGCCAGATCGGAGAGCAGGTCGGCGGCGATCCAGTGCACGAGGTGATCGGCGATCTCCTCCAGCGCCCTGTTGTTGGCGGTGAGGATGCCGGGGGCGGCCGCGATCATCTCGGCGAGCCAGCCCCTCTCCCCCAGCCCGGAGGCCAGCTGCCAGTGCGGCCACCACTGACCGTCCTCGAAGACGAGCTTGGGCACCACCCGGCCGGCGCGGACGAAACGGGTCAGCCCGGCGTTCATCTGGATCAGCCACATGAGGTCGGGGGCGATGGCCGCACGTTGCTCCTTCGTCGCCGCAGCACCGGGGTACAGGAGGAAGGACAGCTGGTTGAGCACCGACACGGCCTGTTCGGGGGCGTACGCGGCGGTGGGGATCCGCAGTTTCACGGCACGGCCCCGCGGGGTACGCAGCTCGACCTCGAGGCGGTGGCGGTAGGAGCGGTCGTCGAGAAGCGAGCGGGCGGCCGGCGGAAACGCCTCCTCCGGGGCAGAGGAAGGCAGGATCACCCGGCGTCCCGAGACCTGCTCGACCCAGAGATGCAACCCGGAGGGCATCCAGAGACCGTGCAGGAGGAACGAAGGCATAAGGACAGTTCTACCATCCGGGGCTGATCGTTACCCTTTCGTTAGAGACTGGATATGGCCAGCCTGGTCTGCACAAACTCCGACAACATGATCCAGCTCACAGTAAAATTGGGGCATCTATGATTTGGGCCGCACCGGCACCTCACATACGTTTCGGTTCAACACCCCAGAATTGAAAGGACCTGATCAGTGTCAGAGACAACCTGGTTCATCATCGCCATCGTGCTGTACATGGCCTTGATGCTGGCCATCGGCTACTGGAGCTACACCAAGACCGACAAGTACGACGACTACGTCCTCGCCGACCGCGGGCTCAGCCCCTTCGTGGCGGCGATGTCCGCCGGCGCCTCGGACATGTCCGGGTGGCTGCTCATGGGCCTGCCGGGCGCGCTGTTCGTCACCGGCCTCTCCGAGCTCTGGATCGCCGTGGGCCTGCTGCTCGGCGCGTGGGCCAACTGGAAGTGGGTGGCGCCGAGGTTGCGCTCCTACACCGAGGTGGCCAACAACTCGATCACGCTGCCCAGCTTCTTCGAGAACCGGCTGCGCGACCGCTCGCGCGCGCTGCGGATCATCTCCGCGCTGATCATCATCTTCTTCTTCACCTTCTACGTCTCCTCCGGCATGGTCGCCGGCGGCCGCTACTTCGAGGCCACCTTCGGCGGCGAGTACCTCAACGGCCTGCTCATCGTCGCGGCCGTCACCGTCGCCTACACCTTCATCGGCGGGTTCCTGGCCGTGTCCTACACCGACGCGGTGCAGGGCATGATCATGTTCGCCTCCTTGATCATCGTGCCCACGATGGCGCTGATCGCCCTGGACAACCCCTCCGACATCTGGACCTGGGCCGCCAGCAACGACTACGGCCCGTACACCGACGGCGTGGGTAACCCGACCTACTTCGACATGATCGCGGGCGTCTCCGTGGCCGCGATCATCGGCAACCTGGCCTGGGGCCTGGGTTACTTCGGCCAGCCGCACATCCTGGTGCGCTTCATGGCGCTGCGCAGCCCCGCCGAAGCGAAACAGGGCCGCTGGATCGGCGTCAGCTGGATGTTCCTGTGCATCGCCGGCGCGACTTTCACCGCCCTGATCGGCACCGTCTTCTTCTCCCAGAACCCGGACATCTCCGTCACCGACCGGTTCGCCTTCGAGACGATCTTCCTCGACATGGGCCGCATCCTCTTCCACCCGCTGATCGCCGGCCTGGTGCTCACCGCGGTGCTCGCGGCGATCATGTCCACGATGTCCTCCCAGCTGCTGGTCGTGTCCTCCTCCCTCGTCGAGGACCTGTACAGGATCGTGGCCAAGCGTCTGCCCAGTGAGAACGTGCTGATCAACCTGTCGCGCACCGCCGTCATCGCGGTCGCCGTCATCGGCGGTGTCCTCGCGGTCAACCCCTCCGACAGCATCCTGGGACTGGTCGGCTTCGCCTGGGCCGGTTTCGGCTCCGCCTTCGGCCCGCTCGTCCTGGCCTCGCTGTACTGGAAGCGCCTCAACGCCCCCGGCGCCATCGCCGGCATGATCACCGGTGCCGTCGTCGTGTTCGCCTGGGGCAACCTCGGCGGCTCCGACATCATCTACGAGATGGTCCCGGGCTTCATCTCCGCGACCGTGGTCATGATCGTGGTGACCCTGCTGACCACCCCGCCGAAGGAGGAGGTCAGCGCCGAGTTCGATCAGGCCACCCACCTGTCCCGGGTCTTCGAGGAGGAGAAGGACGTGGACATCGAGACCGCCGCCGCGCAGGTCAAGGGCAGCGGGGCCTGATACCCGCCTGCAGCACGGAACCTCCGCCGCCTCACGCCAGTCCAATACTGGTGTGAGGCCTTTCCGTATCTACCTGCTGCTGCTCATCTGCGTCACCGTGATTCTGGTCCTCCCCTCCCCGCAACGCGAGGATCCGGCGCTGCCGACGCTCGACGCCCTGCTCCCCCACGTCGAGGAGGTGCCGCAGCGCCCACGCGTGCTGGGCTATGACCGGGACATGTTCGGCCCCGGGTGGGCGCCGAGCGCCGGGTGCACCGTCCGCGAGGCCACGCTTGCCGACGCCGGCGGCGTCCTCCACGACTGCCGCGTCACCGCCGGCACCGGCACCGACCCCTACACCGGCGACGTGCTGGATCTGAGGGGGGAGGTCGAGATCGACCACATCTTCCCGCTCTCCGCGGCGTGGGACCTGGGGGCGTACGGGTGGGAGCGGGAACGCCGGGAAGCATTCGCCAACGACCCGCTCAACCTCGCGGCCACCTCGCGCACCGCCAACCGGGAGAAATCCGACCATCTGCCCACCGGCTGGCAGCCTACGGAGCGGGGCTCACGCTGCTGGTACGCGCGTCGATTGGCGCTCGTCGCCGCGACCCACGAGCTGCCGCTGCCGGCCGGGGACATCCGGGCGATGCGGAAGGCCTGCAGAATGAGCATCTTCCCCAGGGACTGGTTAGGGTGGTCGATGGTACTTCGACCCTGATCACAAGCCCCGGAAGGCTCTGACACCCCGCATGACCACGATCCTGATCGCCCTGCACGTCCTGGCGGCCGTACTCTTCATCGGCCCCGTGACCTTCGCCGTCTCCACCTTCCATGTCCAGGCGATGAAGGCCCGTGGAGGTGACGCCCGTGCCGCCGGCGCCGCGAAGATCCTGCACAAGCTGTCGAGCACCTACGGTGTGCTTGCTGCGGTCGTCCCGCTGCTGGGCGTGACCATCATGTTCACCAACTCGGCCTACTGGAGCCAGGGACAGTTCCACATCGCCCTGCCCCTCGCGGTCGTCGCGTGGATCATCCTCCTGGTGCTGATCATCCCGCGCCAGAAGAAGATGATGGGTGCGCTCGGGCTTCTCGACGCCGCCGATCACGACCCCGAGGCCGACACCGTCGCCGACTGGGACAAGGCCCGCAAGCAGCTGTCCATGTTCGGCGGCATCTTCTCCCTGCTCTGGCTGATCATGTTCGTCCTCATGTACGTCTAGGACGCAGTGCTCCCGTCTCAGTCGGGGAAGCCGGAGAGGATGTTCTCCACCGTCGCGGCCGCCTGATAGACGACGTCCCAGCGGAACTGTATCGAGGCGCCCCGGCTGAGTGCCTCCTCCACGAGTGGGGAGGGTGTGTAGTCCACCCCGAGACGGCGGGCCACGATGTCGGCCACCAGGGCACCCTCCAACCCGCAGACGGGGGAGGCGTCCATCTCATGGGTCAGGAACTTCGTGGCCAGCAGCCCGATCACGCTGAGGGTCACACTCTGGTCCTCGCGGTGGGGAACCTCAAGACGCAGATGCGTCGGGCCGGCCCCGTCTGGAGCGGCCTGCGAGGTGGGCAGGCACGGGAGGATCCGGTTGCGCCACAGGTTGCGCAGCATCTGCAGTTCACGCCACGGAACCAGCTCCGCGAACTCCCTGAGGGCGGGCGCGTCGTCGGGGCCGGGACGGAACAACGCCGAGTTGTGCGGCTCGGCTTCCGCCTTGGACTCCAGGGCGGCAAGGCGGTCGGCGATGAGGACATCATCACGCAGAAGATAGTGGACCTCACGGCCGTGTCCGCTCGGAACCACCAGCTCCACGGCATCCGGGCGGGGCACCCAGCCGCGGACCTTCCACTCCGCCGCTGAACGCAGCTCGATGGTGCCCACCCAGTCCTGCCGCGAGGGATCGCCCACCACCCCGGTACCCCAGCGGTGGTAGAGCTGCCAGCCCAGGGCAAGTGCGGTCGGCAAGGGGAAGCGGCCGTTCCCGGCCACGAAATCCAGGATCCAGCGTTCGGCGATCTCCCTCTCCCGCCTGTTCTCCCGCGAGTTCAGCTCGCGACCGACCTCCCGGAACGGGTCCTGCAACAGCAGCCGGGGTTCCGTCGGTGTGCCCTCGGTCGTGCCGGCGAGGGGCAGCAACGGGTTGGGCAGGCCCTGGAGCAGGTCCTCCATGACCTGGGCGGTCTCCACCACCCGGCCCCAGTCGATCCCGTCGGGCACATCCAGATCACCGACGAGATGACGGCTGCCGAAGCCCAGACGCAGGGCGACGAGATGGCTGACCACGGCCACCTCCGCGTCCGAGATCTGCTCGAGGGGAATGCTGCGCCGCGGGGTGCCTTCCCGACGCCCCTGCACCCAGTTGCCCAGCAGCTGCGCCACCAGCTCGAGAACCAGAGGCATCACCCCGGTCCTCTCAACGTCCGGGTGGATGACGATGCGGTAGCAGGCGTCCTCGCCACGGACCTCCGGACAAGGCCGGCACGGGCGACCATGGTGGGCTTCTTCTATCCAGCCCGGGGTTCCGGAGTCTCCACCCGTGGCCCAGTTGAGGGTCGCGCCGAGCCGCCACAGGTACGACAGGGCGGCACGTTCCCGTTCTCCCAGGTGAAGGGAGAATTCAGACAGGGTGGGGGCCAGTTCGTGTGGTTCGGCCGGTTCACGCACCGCCGTGTGATCGACGGTGCCTACACGTTCCTCGTTGACCAGTTCGACGTCAAAAAGCAGGAACAGTTCCACCTGTGAGCCGTCGAGGTGGGTGAGCACCAAGGGCTGGGCATGGTCCGGCACACGGTAGCCGTCGGACTCCCATTCGGTCCGGGTGGCGGGGAGCGGAGTGGTGGTCCAGCTTTCGTCGCGGTTCTCCTGGAGGACGTCCGTTCCCCACCGGCTGAGCAACTGACATCCTGCCTGGGCCGCGACGAAGATCGGGAGCCGGGGGTTGGATACCAGGAAAGCCAGCATCCACCGTCGCACCAGCCCCCGATGACCGGAGGGGACGAAATGGGTGAGCTGCACATTGATAGCGTCGTACGGGTCCACCGGGACTCCTCATGTTTGTGTTCTTATACTTCATACTTCAACATGTGCCCACGACATGTTTCATCTGAACCTCGAATAAGAGGACTACCCCACCCCCGGGGTCAATCGTTGACCTGATACCGGTGCCCCAGCAACGTCCCCTCGACGGCCTCCGCCACATCGAAGACCAGGGCCCAGCGCAGCTCCTCCGGGGCCGGAAGATGCGGGTCCATCAACCACCCGGCGGCCACCGGGCCGGTGCGTGCATCCAGCCGCAGGCGCCGGCCCGCCAGCCAGGCGGCGAGTTCCAGCTCCAGCGGACTCGCCCATTCCCTGGCGTCGGGTTCCACGTCCCCGGGGTCCTCGAGCACCCCGAGCAGGTAGAGGACCATCAACTCGGCGGTCAACTGCAGGACCATGCCCATGACGCCACGGTTCGCCGCGAAAGGGCTGATGTTGAGGTGGAAATATATCTCACCCCCGTAGATCTCGGTCTCCTCCGGGTCCTCGAAATCCAGCTGGCAGGGCAGGCCCCCCGGAAGGTCGACCTCCCAGCGCACCAGGCCATGAACTTCCACGATCTTGCCCAGCATCGCCCGTTCCCGCTCCCCCACGCAGTCGGCGAAGTCCATGAAGTCCGGCACGGGGACCTCGGGCGCGGCGACATCGCGGTGCCCCACCAGCTCACTCCGCTCATCCAGCGGCGCGCCCGGAACGTCCTCCGGCAGGAAGAGTTCCACTTCCCCGTCCCGGGGGCCGGGGGTGGAGATCGGGCGGGCGAAATCCGCCGGATAGACCCCGTCGAGGGACCATTCGAGTTCCGTGCGCAGCGGAACCCGGCACAGCCGGTCCCAGGACCGTTCATCAGTGATGGCCCAGTAGCCGTAACGGCGTGCCAGCTGTTCGGCCACCACCACCGCCTGGATCACGTCCAGGTGGACATTGAGCGCCGCATACTCGAGCAACCACCGCTCGACGGCGGCACGCCGCCCCGCCTCCGGAATGTGGGCGACCTCCCGGGCCGTCTCGACGAGGTACCTCACTCGATCCATGTGTGCCATTCCAGCACACGGACCCGACATGGGCCGGGCAGCCTCCCCACACCGCCTCGAACAGGGGGACGACGAAACCCCCGTCTCCTCCGGATCGGAGAAGACGGGGGTCGAGTCAGTCGGTGCTAGTCGCGCCAGCCGCCGGAGCGGCCGCCACGGTCGCCACCGCGGTCATCACGGCCGCCGCGGAAACCACCACGATCATCACGGGCGCCGCGGAAACCACCACGGTCACCGCCACGGTCGCCACCGCGGTCATCACGGCCGCCGCGGTATCCACCACGATCGCCGCCGCGGAAACCGCCACGGTCACCGCCACGGTCGCCACCACCACGAGGGGGATGGACGGCACCGGAGTCGGCCTCGATGTTGATGAGCTGACCGGAGATCCGGGTTGCGGACAGACGGCCGAGGACGGAGGGATCCATGTCCTTGGGCAGCTCGACCAGGGTGTGGTCGGTGGCGATGGTGATGCGGCCGAAGTCCTTGCTGGACAGGCCACCCTCGTTGGCCAGGGCGCCGACGATGGCACCCGGGCGGACGTTCTGACGCTTGCCCACCGCAAGGCGGTAGGTGGTGAAGTCACCGTCACGGTCGGAACGGGGGGCACGCTCACGGCGCTCGCCCCGGTCCTCGAAGCGACCACCTTCACGGCGCTCACCGCGATCGCGGTCACGGCTGCCACGGTCGTCGCGGTCGGTACGCTCGCGGCGACGCTCCGGCGGCAGGTCCTTCATCAGGAAGTCGGAGCCGGCCTGGGCCTGTGCAGCCAGGGCTGCGGCGACGTCCTCCAGCGGGACATCCTTCTCCTCGGCGTAACGCTTGATCAGCTTGCGGAACACGTCCAGCTGCTGGGACTCAAGAGCCTCGGTGATGGTGTCGGCGAACTTGGCCTTGCGGGCCTCGTTGACGTCGTCCACGGAAGGCAGCTCCATCTCGGTGAGCGGTGCGTTGGTGGCGCGCTCGATGGCACGCACCATGCGGCGCTCACGCGGGGTGACGAAGAGGATCGCCTCGCCGGAACGGCCTGCACGGCCGGTGCGGCCGATGCGGTGGACGTAGGACTCGGTGTCATTCGGGATGTCGAAGTTGAACACGTGGCTGATGCGATCGACGTCAAGGCCGCGGGCGGCGACGTCGGTGGCGACCAGGATGTCCAGGCGACCGTCCTTGAGCTGATCGATCGTGCGCTCACGCTGTGCCTGGGCGATGTCACCGTTGATGGCGGCCGCGGAGAATCCACGGGCGCGCAGCTTCTCGGCGATCTCCTCGGTCTCGTGGCGCGTACGCACGAACACGATCATGGCGTCGAACTCGGTGACCTCGAGGATGCGGGTGATCGCGTCCAGCTTGTTGCGGTGCGCGACGTTGAGGAAGCGCTGCGTGATGTTGGTGCTGGTCCGGGTCTCGGTCTTGACCGTGATCTCGTGCGGGTCATTCAGGTACTGCTTGGAGATGCGACGGATGCCGTTGGGCATCGTCGCCGAGAACAGTGCGACCTGCTTCTCGCTCGGGGTGTCCCGCAGGATGCGCTCGACATCCTCCTGGAAGCCCATGTTGAGCATCTCGTCGGCCTCGTCGAGGACGAGGAAACGCAGACGGGAGATGTCGAGGGTGCCCTTCTCCAGGTGGTCGATGACACGACCCGGGGTACCCACGATGATCTGGGCGCCGCGACGCAGACCGGACAGCTGAATGCCGTAGGCCTGGCCACCGTAGATCGGCAGGACGCTGATCTTGCCCAGGTGATCCGCGAAGGACTGGAAGGAATCGGCGACCTGGAGCGCGAGCTCTCGGGTCGGTGCGAGGACCAGCGCCTGCGGCGAACGGTCCTCGATGTCGATGCGGGCCAGGACCGGCAGCGCGAACGCAGCCGTCTTGCCGGTGCCGGTCTGTGCGAGACCGACCACATCGTTGCCCTCCATGAGGACGGGAATGGTCTGAGCCTGAATTGCGGAGGGGGTTTCGTAACCCACCTTCTTCACCGCACGGAGGACTGCGTCGGGGAGGCCCAGGTTGTCGAACCCGTTGCCCTCACCCTTCTCCTCTGAGGCTTCGTTCTTGTCTGCTTCTGCAGTGTTGTCATTTTCAGCGCTGTCCTGGACCTGGTTGTCGGTCCTGGAGTCGGCAGCCTCAGAAGTATCCGCGTCCCTGGTGTCCTGATCCGCCTGAGCCGGGACGTCGGGATCAATCAGATCCTCGACTGTCAGCGGCCCGGTGGAGGCGGATGCAGCCTGCGCTGCTTCACCCTGCGGGTTGTTCTGTGATTCCGACAGATTCATGTCATCCGGCTCGTTTGCGCCGCCGGTAGCGATATCACTGTTGCTCATTGCCTGATCAGAGTACGCGACTTCGAGCCAAAAGACCATTTCATGGTGGGTGTTCTGCGTCGCACCCCGCTTCTCGACGCCCCCTCACCCTCCCCGTCCGTCCCGCGGCTTCCATCCCGCGCACACCCCGGCGTAAGGTATTACCTGCAATTCTTCCAGTTTCCCGACAGCTCCCCCGGCAAAGGATCACCCGTGAACGAAACCTCTGCTGCCCCGGTCTCTGGACCTGCTGCGGCGCAGTCCACGACCGTCGTCACACGACGCGGCCTGAAGGCCCGGCACATCCACTTCATCGCGCTGGGATCCGCGATCGGCACGGGCCTGTTCTACGGCTCGGCCGGCGCGATCCAGGCGGCCGGCCCCTCCGTGCTTCTGGTGTACCTGCTCGGCGGCGCGGTGGTGTACTTCATGCTCCGCGCGCTCGGCGAAATGGCCGTGCGCATGCCGGTGACAGGTTCCTTCGCCGAGTACACCCGGGCGCATCTCGGCGGCTGGGCCGGCTACATCACGGGCTGGATGTTCGCCTTCGAGATGATGATCGTCTGCCTCGCCGACCTCACCGCCATCGCCATCTACATGCGCTTCTGGTTCCCGGACACCCAGCAGTGGGTGTGGGTGGCGGGGACGCTGCTCATCGTCGGCGCCGCGAACCTGGCCAGCGTGCGCAGCTTCGGTGAGCTGGAGTTCGTGTTCACCATCATCAAGGTCGGGGCGGTCGTGGCCATGATCATCGGCGGTGCGGCCATCCTCACCTTCGGGCTCGGTGACTCCGCCCAGAACGTCGGCCTGGACAACCTCTGGAACGACGGCGGCTTCCTCCCCAACGGCGTCGAGGGCATGATCGCCGCCTTCATCCTGGTGCTCTTCGCCTTCGGCGGCACCGAGATCATCGGCGTGGCCGGCGTCGAGGCCGAGGACCCGGAGCGCGCCATCCCGCGTGCCGTGAACACCGTCCCCGCCCGCATCCTGCTCTTCTACGTCGGCGCGATCCTGGTCATCCTGGCACTGAACCCGTGGCGCACCATCACCGGCGAGGAGTCCCCCTTCGTCCAGATCTTCGACACCCTCGGCGTCAACTGGGCGGCCGCGCTGCTCAACGCCGTGGTCATCACCGCGGCGCTGTCCGCCATCAACGCCGACCTCTTCGGCGCCGGCCGCGTGCTCACCGGCCTGGCCAAGCAGAACCTCGCGCCGCGCGCCATGGCCCGCACCCTCCGCGGCGTTCCCGTGATGACCACCGCCATCCTGCTGCTCACCCTCGTTCTGGGCACGATCCTCAACGCGATGCTGCCTGACCGGGTCTTCGAGATCGTGGCCTCGCTGGCCACCTTCGCCACCATCTACGTGTGGCTGATGATCCTGCTGGCGCAGGTCGCTTCCCGACGCCACATGAGTCCGGTGGAAGTGACCGAGCTGAAGTTCCCGGTCCCCTTCTGGCCCTACGGCCAGTACTTCGCCATCGCCTTCATCATCTTCACCTTCGGCATCATGCTCTGGCTCGACCAGTACCACCTCGCCCTCGGCGTCGGCGTCGGCTTCCTCGTGCTGATGACGGCGCTCTACTACGTGACGGGCAGGCCGAAGGTGCAGGGGGTGGCTGTCTAAACTCCGGGAGCTGCGGGACCTGCAGCCAAAGGGCGCGATCTCAACGGCGCGATCACTCAGACAAGTACATGCTCTCGAACATACGGAGCTTTCTGTCGGTGATTGCGGTGTGGAGATCGCGCCCTTCTCCTTTCCTCACCTAGGAACCACCCCCGTACCCCAAGAATGATTGTCATAATGACATACCAAATGTAGCGTGCAATAGGTCACAGCCAGATGCCTTCTGTGATGAGAAATCCTTCCACTGCCTTCCCTGAAAATCCTCAAGGAGAAACCTCCGTGGCCATCACCCTCCGCAAGCTGTCTTCCCTGCTCACCGTGCCCGCCATCGCACTGAGCGTGCTCGTCGCCCTCTCCCCCTCTGCCACCGCCACCCCCGTGAACGTCGACTGCTCGAGCGAATCTCTGGCGGATGCCGTCCTCGCGGCCGCCAACGGCACCACCCTCCAGGTGTCCGGCACCTGTGACGAAGCCGTGTTCGTGCCGCGCACCTCCACGAACCTGACCATCGACGGCCGGGGCACCGCCACCGTCGCCGGCCCCGACGCCTCCGCTCCCCCGACCGGTCCCGCGTCCTTCACCTTCTTCGTCGAGGGCACAGGACTCACCCTCAAAGGATTGACGATCACCGGCGGCGCGCACGCCGTGCACCTCTCCGGACCGGCCTCGGCGACGATCGTGGACAACACCATCACCGACAGCGCCGGCGCGATCCACCTGGACAAGGACTCCACCGGTCAGATCGGCGGCAACACCATCACCGGCAACCTCGGCTACGGCATCAACATCCAGGAGAATTCCTACGCCCGCATCGGCTTCACCGCGCCCACCCGCGGACACCTGCCGAACACGATCAAGGACAATGACGGCCCGGGAATCATCGTCAAACAGTGGTCCGGCGCATGGATCTCCGGCAACGACATCTCCGACAACGCCGGCCACGGCGTCGAGGTCGATCGCGGCTCTCACGCCGAGGTCTACGACAACGCCATCAACAACAACGCCGGTGACGGCATCCGGGCGACCAACGGCTCGGACGTGAGCTTCGAACCCATCAACAACGAGGCCCCCTCCCAGGTCAAGGGCAACACCACCAACACCCCCAACCGCGACTACGGCCTGACCTGCTCCACCGGCGGCTACATCGCCGGCGAGCGTGGCACCCTCAACGGCCAGCGCGGCGCCGAGCTTATCGACGGCGGTTGCGCCAACGACCGCAGGACTGGTCAGCAGCCGGCATTCGGGATGTCTTCCTAAGGGATTCTGAGCACTGCCCGCTTCTCGACGCCCCGCCCATCCGTGCTTTGTACGAAAAAGGGCGGGGTTCACGTCTCTGCAGAGTCATCACCCGCCCAAACGCATAGGGCTGCAAGCGATGCAGGAAGAAACCCCTGCTCACCGTGCTAGTATGGGCCGATCCAACAGTGTGAACCGAGGAGCAATGGTGAAGAAGCGCATCAACGTAACAGGGGCAGTTCTGACTGATGGAGACAAAGTTCTCGCAGCTCGGCGCGGCCCAGGTAAAGCGCTTCCCGGCTTCTGGGAGTTCCCGGGAGGGAAGATTGAAGCCGGAGAAACCCCCGAAGAGTCACTCGCCCGAGAACTGGAGGAGGAGCTTCTCTGTCAGGCGGCCGTCGGTGCTCACATCACCACTACGGAATACGAGTATGACTTCGGCACCGTCATTCTCTCGACATACTTCTGCAAGCTCATCGAGGGAGATCCGCAGCTCACAGAGCACGAGGAGATCCGATGGGTACCGGCCTCTGAGCTGCACACACTAAATTGGGCCCCAGCCGACATCCCTGCGGTCAAGATCATTGCCGAACAGCTCGGCTAATGAAACGCTCGAACACCACACTCAGTCGCGACACCGCTTTCGGATTCCTTGACGCAGCTACCCAGTCTGAGCAGCTCCTCAACCCGCTCCTCATCGCAAACAATGATGAAGAGAAGATGCTGCACGCGATTCGGCAGGAACTGTCTCGGGCCAGGCACTTCGTATTCTCCGTCGCGTTCATCAGCAGCCGCGGCCTTGCTCTACTGAAGGAGGCCCTTCTCCAGTTCAGCGGAACTGGCGAAATCATCACCTCCAACTACTTAGACTTCAACGACCCTGCTGTATTCCGCGAGCTCCTGCTGCTTGAAAACGTCCGAACCGTCATCCACGAAGATGTCGACCGCGGTTTCCACGCGAAGGGCTACATATTCCACCGTGAAGACGGCATCACTGCCATCGTCGGAAGCTCGAACCTCACCGATAATGCTCTTCTAGTGAACCAAGAATGGAACCTCCGATTTTCCGCTTTCCCAGATGGCGATATCGCTCTTCAACTCGAAGACGCAGTTGAACGGCAGAAGAGACGATCCGTTGAACTCACACAAGAGTGGATCTCCCATTACGAGAAGAACCGCACCTTCCGCCCCGTCCTCGTTCCAGATGGCGACTCCCCCGTCAAAACATCCCCAGATGGGCGGATCTATCCGAACGACATGCAAGTGCGAGCACTGGAATCGCTTCGGGATCTCCGAGAGCTAGGGGAAGACAAGGCAGTCATCATTTCCGCTACGGGTACCGGAAAGACGATCCTTGCAGCTCTCGCCGTTCGGGCCGCAAAGCCAAAGCGAATCCTCTTCCTCGCTCACCGCGAACAGATCCTCAACAAGGCGATGAACGAATTCCAGCGTGTCCTGGAAGAAGATACCAACCAGTTCGGAAAACTGGTCGGCAATATTCGCCAGACTGATCGGAAGTACCTCTTTTCTACAGTGCAGTCCCTGTCTCGCGGGGAGACTCTCGAGGCATTCTCCCCTGAGACCTTCGACTACATCATCATCGATGAGGTCCATCGCGCAGGTGCTGACACCTATCGCAGAATCATTGACCACCTCACCCCGTCGTTCCTCCTTGGGCTGACTGCAACGCCAGAGCGAACTGATGGGTTCAACGTCTTCGAACTTTTCGACTACAACGTCCCCTTCGAGATCCGCCTCCATGAAGCTCTCGAAGAGCAGATGCTCGTCCCCTTCCATTATTACGGAGTCACCGACTTCGTAGACGATGAAAACGAGACCATCGACGACGTCGCACAGCTGAGAAACCTCATTGCCGAAGAGCGAGTGAAGCACGTTCTCAAGATGCTTCGTCAGTACGGCCACCCCACCGACGTGAAGGGGCTGATGTTCTGTAGTCGGAAGGACGAGGCTCAGGAACTCTCCAAGTTGTTCAACCAGTCCTCCCTCAACGGGCAAAGACTGAGAACTACGGTCCTCACCGGCGAGGACTCAGCCGCCCAACGCGAGCTGGTCATCGAGAAACTTGAGAACGGCGAGATCGACTACATCCTGACCGTTGACATCTTCAACGAAGGAATCGATATTCCGCTCGTGAACCAAGTGGTAATGCTTCGTGGCACTCAATCCAGCATCATTTTCACCCAGCAGCTTGGGCGCGGCCTCCGCAAGGCCCCGGGCAAGGACCATCTTCGAGTCATCGACTTCATCGGTAACTATGCAAACAACTACCTCATTCCGGTGGCACTTTTCGGTGACAACTCGCGGAATAAAGACTCGATTCGAAAGAACCTGCTGGATAACAACTCCACGAACACCATCGCCGGTGTCTCCAGCGTGAACTTCGATGCGATTGCCCAACATCGAATCCTAGAGTCGTTGAGCAAGGCACGTCTCGTGGGAAAGCAGATCTTCAAAAAAGATATCCAGCAGCTGATCAACCGCCTAGGTCGAATACCGACGCTCTTCGACTTCGCCCGTTTCGACACGGTCGACCCTGTGCTTCTTGCATCGGCTTATGACAGCGTTTCCAATCTAAAGAGCTATTGGCAACTGCTCAAAGATCTCAAGTTCGTGGACCATGCGCCCGATTCAGAAGAAGCACCCATCTTGGCATTCCTATCGGGTGAGATTCTTAGCGGAAAGCGGCCACACGAGCTTTTCTTGCTCCGCGAGCTGATCGACAAAGAGTTCGTTACCCGGGATGAGTTTGTTCGCCTTCTCGAGATGAAAAGCATGAACTCTGATAACTTGACCCTGAACTCTGTCGAGCGTGTTCTTTCACTAGCGTTTTACACCGAGGCCCAGGTCAAGAAGTTTGGGGGCTCCCCGCTCATAATCTCCGATGCGAGTGGATATCGCCTCAGCGATGATTTCCGCCGTCTCTACGAGAGTGAATCAGCCGACGACCGCATGTCCACAGAGATATTCAAGAGCCACGTTGATGACATCCTCGAAACTGGCCTTTTCCTCTCGCGCGAGCGAGGTTACTGGTCCGGCAATCTCAAAAAAGGGTCAATGTACTCTCGGCGTGAAGTTTGTCGACTTCTCAACTGGCCGAGAAATCAAGAAAGCACCCTGTACGGGTACAAACGAGACGATGCTACTTCGACCTGCCCAATCTTCGTCACTTACCATAAGAATGCAGATGTAGCGGAAAGCACTAAATACGGCGACGAGTTCATTAGTCCTCAAACCATGCATTGGTATAGCAGGTCGAGACGCACCCTTCTCAGCCCAGAACTGCGGCCGATCATTAACAATGAAGATGACCTCCATCTCTTAGTTAAGAAGGATGACGCTGAAGGGAACGATTTCTACTACTTGGGAAAAGTCGAGTCCCACAACCAGCAGAACGAAAAGATGCCTGGCCCTGACGGTAAGCCGTTGAATGTTGTAACGATGAATCTTGATCTGTTCACTCCCGTCGAACAGAGCCTTTACGATTATCTGACCACCAATGTCCGCTCCACTATCTCGTGAATAGACTTTGGGCCGTGAAATGGGTTGAGTTGAGGACGCTTAGTTCTGAGTTACCAGCGTCGGCGACCAGACTTACTAGGCCGTCAGTTACAGTTGGAGCGTCGGTTGCTTTCTCAAACACGTAAAATAACTGCGCCCCAGGGTAGGTCATGTCCTCTAAAATTCGCACTCTAAGCTTCTTCAACAACAAGGGCGGCGTCGGCAAAACAACGTTGTCAACGAATGTCGCCCATGACTTCGCGGAGCGCGGCCACCGCGTCCTCTACGTCGATTGCGACCCCCAGTGCAACGCGACACAGCTGATGCTCACCGAAGACCAGACCGCCGAGATCTACGCTCCCGACAGCGACCCAGATAGTGCTCGGCGGCGTTCGCTGGCAAACACCGTGTACGGGCTTTTTATCCCCCTTCTGGAGGGCGAGCCGGAGATCGAGAAGAACATTCACACTGTTCGATCCGAGCGTTTCAAGGTGGATGTCCTGGCTGGGCACCCTACCTTGTCCAAAATCGAGGACGTCATGAGCAATGCATGGCAAGCTGCCCACGGCCGGGAGACAGCTGCGTTTCGACGCGTGCACTGGGCAGGCCAGCTCGCCACCGCGATGGAGGACCAAAATCGCTACGACATTATCCTGTTTGATGTCGGCCCGAGCCTGGGTCCCTTCAACCGAACCGTCTTGTTGGGTTGCGATGCCTTCGTTACCCCAACTGCCACCGATCTCTTCAGCTTTCACGCTTTCGACAACCTCTCCCGTTGGTTCGAGAATTGGGTCGCCGAATACAGCGAAATGCAGGAAGCTAATATCGCGGCTTGGAGCCAGTATTCAAATAGCTTCGATGAGAAATCCCGCACTCTTCGCCTTCACGGTCACGAAGGCCGTCAGCTCAATTACCTCGGATACACCACCCTCGAATACATGAAGAAGAAGGCCGGCGGCGGCGAACAGCTCGTGGGCGCTTTCGAGCGATTCCGAGATCGTTTCCCGGAAGAGGCTCAACGTATCGCCAGTAGCTTGGGTCAGAAAGAGGATGAGTTCCTCCTCGGCCATATCCCTCACATGCACTCAATGCCGGCGACGGCGCAGGATGTCCATTCCCCAATTGCCGGACTAGTTAGCAAAGATGGAGTCCGTGGTACCCAGCTAAACCAGCGAGATGGGTACGTCGACAAAATCAAAAGTGTTGCTGAGACGGTTCACAAACGTTTGATGGCCTAGAAGAACCTTCTCCCCCACCGCTGCCATGGGCTGCGGTGAGGGAGAACGGGGCGTCGATAAGCAGGCGCAGCGAACTAGCGGCGTTTGACCGGCTCGCGGCCCTCGAAGATGTCGCGGACCTCGTCCGGCTCCGGGGTGGACAGGTAGCGCTCGAGGGAGTCGTCGAGCTCGAGCATCCACGGGGTGTGGTGCTGAGCGGCTTTCGTGCCGGTGATCACGGAGGTGTAGGTGACGTCGCGGTAGTTGAGGATGTCCTCGCGCTTCGTCCCGACCCAGCGTTTGAAGATCTCCGCCACGGTGTCCAGATCGAACATCGGGTAGTCGGTCTCCTGGATGAGGTCGCGGACGTAGTCGGCCTGGAAATCGACCTGCTCGTCGACGTTCCGCAGGGTGTCGAAGCGCTCGAGCCAGGCGTCGATGTTCTTGCGCTGCTCCTCCTTGGCAGGCAGCTCACGCTCACCGAGGATAAGGTCGCGCACGTACCAGGCCTGGGCGTCGAACATGTTGAAGGTGAACCACTGGTCCTGGGCTCCCAGGTAGAACATCTGGTTGTTCTTCTCCCAGACGACGCCACGGTAGAGGTTGTCCGGGTAGAGGTTGTTCGGGGAGTTCAGCGCCAGGTCGCTGGGCAGGAACGGGTAGTGGTGGATGTAGCCGGTGCACAGGACCACGGCGTCGAACTTGCGCTTCAGGCCGTTGGAGAAGTGTGCGGTGGCGCCGTCGAACTTCTCCACGAGCGGCTGCTCCTCCATGCCCTCGGGCCAGTCATAACCCATGGGAGCGCTGCGGTAGGAGAAGGTGACGGTCCGGGCACCCATCTTGTAGGCCTGGGTGCCGATGTCCTCCGCGGAGTAGCTCGCACCGATGAGCAGGACGTCCTTGTCCGCCAGGGACTCCGCGCCGCGGAACTCGTGGGCGTGGATGATCTGGCCGGGGAAGGTGTCCATGCCCTGGAAATCGGGGACGTTCGGGAAGGTGAAGTGACCGGACGCGACGATGACGTGGTCGAACTCCTCCGACTCGGTCTCGCCGCTGCGCAGGTTCTGCACGTGGACAGTGAAGGTGCTGGTGGTCTCGTCGAAGTCGACCCAGCGCACGGCGTGGGCGAACTTGACGTACTTCTTCACGTCCGACTTCCGTACACGGCCGTCGATGTAGTCCCACAGCGCCTCGCGCGGCGGGTAGGACGAGATCGGGCGACCGAAGTGCTCGTCAAAGGAGTACTCCGCGAACTCGAGGCCCTCCTTCGGGCCGTTCGACCAGAGATTGCGGTACATCGAGGAGTGCACGGGTTCGCCGTACTTGTCGGTTCCGTTGCGCCACGTGAAGTTCCACTGACCGCCCCAGTCGTCCTGCTTCTCGTAGCAGACGATCTCGGGGATCTCGTGTCCCTTCTTCTGTGCGGACTCGAATGCCCGCAGCTGCGCCATCCCGCTCGGACCTGCCCCGATAATTGCAATACGCTTAGTCAAGCATGCCTTTCCGGCCCAGCTACCTGGGCCAACGAAGGCCACGTTCCGGGGCAGGGGCCCGCCGGCAGGCATGCCGGGGGCGCCGAGCCGCGCTGTACGCGACCTTCTTCAATTGTGTTTTCGTCCATGGACATACCGTGGCCTTCGGGGCGCACCAACCTTGCGCGCCCTACCGGGACAAGGAACAGAGGGGCCGCCGTAATCCGGAAGATCCAGGTTCAAGGCGGCCGCCATTCATAGCTGAAAGCTCTGAACCGGGCCACACCCAGGCGATGATCCTAACACTTTCTTAGGCTTAATGCATATTCTTCCGGACTTTAACCGCGCGGGGAGGCCGCGGTCGGACTGTTGGACGTCCCGCCGACCGCCCCCTCAATCACCCGGTGCATCCCCCACTCCAGCGGGCCGCGGCGGAAGCGCCGGCGCCACAACGAGGCGAAGATGAGCAGGCCGATGACCTGCGCGGCCAGCAGCCACAACCAGTCGGGTTCGCCGGCATCGGGGGCACTGAAGACGAGGGCGTCGGGGTTCCCCGCGCCGGGGAAATCGAGCGGATCCGACAGCGGCGTGTACATCCTCCCGCCGAACTCCCCCTCGGGCAGGTACGGCTGGGGTCCGCAGCCGTAGATGCTGTACACGGTGAGGAAGGTCCCGTTGGCGATGGTGGTGACCACGACGTGCACCACGTACATGGTCAAGGACATCGACCCCATCGCCCGCAGCGGGTAGCTCGCCCACACCACCGACGCTGCGCGACAGGCCGGCACGCAGAGCCCGATGACGGCCATGGCGGCACCGGAGGAACCGAGGACGTCGAGAAGCCCGCCCGAATGAGGCTCGCCCTGCAGGTAGGCGCCGAACTCGTTGAGGATGTCGTTGGGGCCGACGCGAAACCCGGTGAGCTCGATAAGCAGCTGGGTGCCCGCGAGCAGCGCCAGACCGATGGCCGCGAGCCATATCTGTCGGCGCGTCTGGTTCTGATGGGCCGGGCTCACCACCAGACGATGGATGAGCAGCCCCACCAGCGTGTACGCCAACCAGGCCAGCAGCGGATAGACGCCCAGGAACAGATCGGCCACCGCGTGATCACCCCAGCTGAACGAGAGAACGTGCTCCGCCGCTACGAGCACCGGGCCCGTCACCACCAGCACAGCCAGCAGCACCCCCAGCCGCCGGGTCGACCACGTGATCACCGGAGTGAGCAGTATGTAGCTGACGCCGATCGCAGTGAGCACGACCAGAATCGAGGACTGCAGCATCGACAGCACCGCCCCGAGCCCCACGAGGATCACGCCCCGGAGGATGAGCCTGAAGCGGGTGCGCGGGAGGTCGCCTTCTCCGGCCAGAGAGCCGCGGGAGATGATCCCCATCGACACGCCAGCCAGCACCGCGAAGAGCACCGATGGGTAGCCCTCCGTCACGGGATGCCCGGGGCCGATGTGGGCGGCCATCATGCCGATGATCGCCAGGGCGCGGGCCAGGTCCAGGCCGTGGATGCGGGTCATTGGTCCAGGTTAAGACAACTCACCCGCGAATACCGGGCGATCTCCGCCATGAACGCCTCGTCATGGCACGTGATCACCAGCGCGGTCCCGGCGCGCAGCCGCTCGGCGATGAGTCCGTGCATGACCCCGCGTCCGCGGTGGTCGAGGCCGACGTCGGGCTCGTCGGCGAGCATGACCGGCCGACCGGGCCCGGCCACGGCGAGGAACTGCGCCAGCCGCAGGTCGGTGGCACCCAGGTCCAGGGGGTGGGCGTCCGGATCCAGGCCCAGCGGCTCAGCAGCCGGGCCCACGAAGCCGCGCACCGTCGTGTCCACCACCTGGTCGCCGGCCCGCTGCAGCATGAGGGACACCGGGACCCGCGTACCCGGCGCGCCGTCCAGGCCGGCGAGGGCGCGCAGCAGTGTCGTCTTACCGGAGCCGTTGTCCCCGCGCAGCCACAGCACCTCACCGGGCACCACCTGGACATGAACCGGCCCGACGGTGAACTCGCGCGAATCCGGGCGATGGCTCTGCCACCAGCGGCGTCGGCCCGCTCCCCGCCGGCCGGTCACCGGACCCAGATCGAGTACTGTTCCGCCCCGTCCCACGGGTTCCGGGAGCTGCAGGCCCGGGTGTGCCAGGGGGGCGGGGGAAAGCGGGAGGACCTCGCCGGACAACGACGGATGAGGGCGGTTGCCCAGGACGACCACGGCGGTGCGGGGAAGCGAGTGACACAGCGTGACCAGGCGGTCCGCGGACGCATGATCAAGGCCCGCGAAGGGGTCATCGAGGACGAGGGTCTCAGGCTCGAGCACCGCGACGGCCGCCACCGCCAGGCGTCGTGTCTGTCCGCCGGACAGCGCCGCGGGGTCGGCTTCGGCGAGCTCGCTCAGCCCCACCAGCCGCAGCATCCGGTCGACGCGGCCTTCCATCTCCTCTCTGCGGACACCCCGCTGCTCCAGCCCGAAGGCCACCTCCTCCGCGACCGTCTCGCGCAGGAAAGTCACGTGGGCGATCGCGTCCTGGCCGACGACACCGACCCCCTCGCGTTCCCTGTGCAGCTCCTCCGCCAGGCGCGACAGGCCCTGGCCGGACCCGCCGATCACCTGCACGATCGAGCCGGCGGAAAGTTCCAGTTTCACAGCAGCGCCCCCACGACGGCCGCCACGGGGATGAGCACCCGCGCCACCTGCTGCGCGGGGCTGTCCGGCACCGGACGCAGGACGGTGCGCCTACCGGGCAGATCAAGCCCGGCGGTCTCCAGGGCACGGGACTTCTGCACGTTGGCGGTGAGCAGCTGCGTCATCACCGGCACCGCCACCCGCGGGATGACGTTGCCCGCGTGGATCCGGCGGCCGGCCAGGCGGTTCGCGTCGCGCACCACCCCCACGGTGCGCCTGCCCTGCGGCAGGAGCTGCAGGGCCGCGGCGACGATGTACGCCACCCGCGGACCCAACGGGCTGACCTGCAGGGCCTTCGCCAGGTCCGCCACCCGGATGAAGGCGGCCGCCGCCAGCAGCGCGGCCATCAACGCAGTGAAACGTGCGGTCAGCTCCGCCGCTGTGACCACGCCGTCCCTGGTCAGCAGCGGCGCCAGACGTTCCGCCCCGTAGGGTGCGTGGACCAGCAGCATCGACAGGGCGGTGGGCACGGCCAGCAGCGCTGTCGTGGCGATCACCGAGCAGTTGCGTGTGCGCCACGCGCCCACCGCCCACGCCACGAGAGTGACCGCGACCGAGAACCGCCAGGAGTTCACACCCAGCACGAGGATCCACGAACTCAACCCCGTGACCAGTGCGGTCAGCGGGTTGATCAGGGTCCGGGTGCGGGGCATCAGGCCCGCACCCCGACCGCACGCTCCCCCGGTTCACCGGCCGGCTGCTCCTCAGCTGACTGGAAGGACCGCAATGTCCGCTTCGGCAGCGCCCTGACCGCGGCGAACACGATCGCCATGACCGCCAGCTTGTCCAACGGATCGGAGATGAAGGACTGCAGGGTCACCGAACCGATCAGGGAGTTGCCCAACTCGCGGAACAACGACACGATCGCACCCGTGCCCACGCCCGCGGTACCGCCGTAGACGAACGCCGCCACCGGGGCGGCCAGCGCGCCGCAGATCAGACCCAGCAGGAGGCCGGACACGACGAGCTTCCAGATCCGGTCGAACGCGCCTGCCCGGATGAACCAGCCCGCCAGCCAGCCGGTCGCACCGGCCACCGCCGCGAAGGGCAGCGCCGCCGGGTTGAGCAGGCCCCACACCACGGAGCTCAGCGTGCCGGTGGCCAGGCCCGCGATCGGGCCGGCCAGCGCCGCGATGAGCACCGTGCCCACCGAATCCAGGTACAGCGGGAGCCCCACCGAACCGACGACCTGGCCGATGACGATGTTGAGCACCAGTGCCACCGGGATCACCGCGATGGTGCGCGCGGGCAGTGCCGGCAACGTGGCCGCGAGCAACAGCACGGCGCCGCCGACATAGCCGGCGAGCGTGATCAGGGCCTGCGTGGAGCCGCCGACCGAATCCCAGTCGGTCGGGCGCACGAGCACCAGGTAGAGCCAGGTGGCGGCGACCACCGCCGCACCGGCGACGGCCAGGCCGCGGCGTGCGGGAGTGAGGTGAATCTGTGACATGACGGGCATCCTCGGGTCAGAGCTCGAATAGGGGCTCGAATGGGGTGGCACCGCCCTATGTCACCTCGGGCGGTCATCAAACGTCGCTGAGTCTAACGGATCGCCCAGAGCACGGCCAACGCGCCGGCGGCCCGGGCGAGTTCGGAGTGCGCGGCCTCGACGTCCGCCGACGTCACCAGCCGCGCGTTGTGCGGGCGGTCCCAGTGCCCGCGCAGATCCGCCACCGAGGTCCCACGCAGCAGGGGGCTGTCGGCCTCGACCGCGATGGTCGTGGACACGTCCTCGTACGGGATCGTGCCCAGCGCGATCATGCAGGTCAGCAGGTCATGGATCTGAGCCTGGTAGCCCTCCCCCTGCGCCCGGTGGAACTCGAAGTAGAAGCGCAGGATGTCCGCCAGGTAGCCGGCCACGGGCGTGGCGCCCAGCGAGTCCACCAACGCGCCCAGCCGCGCCGGGTCAATGAGGAACTGCTCGGTCACCTCCAGCGAACACAACCGGATGCTGGCCGCGGGCGGGTCCTCGAACACCTCCGCAGCCGCGTGGGGGTCCACCCAGAAGTTCCACTCCGCCGTCGGTGTGGTGTTCCCGCGGTAGTTCACCGCCCCGCCCATCACCGTGATGTTTCCCAGCCTGGCATAGTGCTCCGGGTGCGTCTGCTGGAAGGCCGCGAGGTTGCTCAGCGGGCCCGTGACGATCAGCCTCAGGTCCGCGTGCTTGTCGACAGCCCCGCGCCACACCTCCGCCCAGTCCCCGCCCGGCGTTTCCGGCGCCTCCGGCACCTCGAGGTACCCCAGGCCGGTCGGCCCGTGGGTCTCTGGCGTGGTGGTCAGCTCCACGTGGCGGGGGCGGGGCCGGCCGGGGAGAACGGGGGCGTCTATAAGCAGCTGGGCGAGCACCCACCGCGCGTTGCCGGCGGCCTGGGTGGCGGTGGTGTTGCCGGCGGTGGTGGTCACGCCGACGAGCTCGATCTCGCCGAGGTGGTGCAGGGCGGCGAGGTAGATGAGCGCGAGGGTGTCGTCGATGCCGGGGTCGCAGTCGATGAGGACGGGGATCATGGCTCCCGAGGTTAGCCGAGTCTCAGCGCTCAGCCTCCGCGATGACGGGGACGGTCCGCAGCACCGAATCCGGGTTGAGCGACACGGAGTCGATGCCCTGCTCGACGAGGAACTGCGCGTACTCCGGGTAGTTGCTCGGGCCCTGGCCGCAGATTCCCACGGTGATGCCGCAGGCGTGGGCGCGGGCGATCACGTCCGCGACCATCTTCTTCACCGCCGGGTCACGCTCGTCGAAACTGCGCGCCATGATCTCCGAGTCCCGGTCCGCGCCGAGGGTCAGCTGGGTCAGGTCATTGGAGCCGATGGAGAAGCCGTCGAAACGCTGCGCGAAATCCTCGGCGAGGACCACGTTGGAGGGGACCTCGCACATCATGTAGAACTCCAGACCGTTCTCGCCCCGGACCAGGCCGTTCGCTGCCATCGCCGCGATGACGCGGTCGGCCTCGGGGACGGTACGCACGAAGGGCACCATCACCGCGAGGTTGGTGAAGCCGAGTGTCTCCCGTACCCGCTTGAGCGCCAGGCACTCGAGCTGGAAACCGTCGCGGTAGCGATCGTCGTCATACCGCGAGGCGCCGCGGAAGCCGAGCATGGGATTCTCCTCCTCCGGTTCGAAGGCGTGCCCGCCCAGCAGGTGCGCGTACTCGTTGGTCTTGAAGTCGCTGAGGCGGACAATCACCGGCCGTGGATAGTACGGGGCGCAGAGCTTGCCCAGGCCGGTGGCGAGACGGTCGATGAAGTACTCCCGCGGGTCCTCGTAGGCGGAGGTGAGCTCACGGATCTGTCCGGCCTCCCCAGCGTCGTCGATTCGGTCGGGATGCGCCAGCGCCATCGGATGGACCCTGATCGCCTCGGCGATGAGGAACTCCAACCGCGCCAGACCCACCCCGGCCACGGGCAGACGCCACCAGCGGAACGCCGCCGCCGGGCTGGCCACGTTGACCATGACCTTCGTGCGCGTCTCCGGCAGCGCCTGCAGATCCACCTGTTCCGTGCTCCACCGCAGGCGCCCCTCGTAGACGTGCCCCTTCTCCCCCTCCGCACAGGACAGCGTGATCAGCTGGCCGTCGACGAGATCGCGGGTCGCGGTGCCCGTACCCACGATGGCGGGCACACCGAGCTCCCGGCTGATGATCGCCGCATGACTGGTCGGCCCACCGTGATCCGTGATGATGCCCGCGGCCCGCTTCATCACCGGCCCCCAGTCCGGATCCGTCATCTCCGCCACCAGGATCGCCCCGTCGCGGAAGTTCCCGATGTCCGCCGCACTACGGATGACACACACCTCACCGGCCGCGATGGTGTCCCCGATGGCTGCCCCCGAGATCAGACGACGACCCTTCTCCTCGAGGTGGAACATGGTGAACTCAGTGGCGCTGCGCTGCGACTGCACCGTCTCCGGTCGGGCCTGCACGATGAAGAGCTCACTGCTGACACCGTCCTTGGCCCATTCGATGTCCAGCGGCCGCTGGTAGTGCTTCTCCAGGATGACGGCCCAGCGGGCGAGCTCGAGCACCTCGCCATCGGTGAGCACGAGCGCCCCGCGTTCCTCCTCGGAAGTGTCCACCAGCTCCGTGCCGGCCGAATCCCCGGAGCTGTAGACGAGCTTGATCTCCTTCGCCCCGGCGCTGCGCTCGATGATCGGCACCAGCTGATCATCGTCCAGGAAAGGCTTGTACACGAGGTACTTGTCCGGGTCCACCGTGCCCTGGACCACCGTCTCCCCCAGCCCCCACGTGGCGCTGATGACCACGGCATCCGGAAAACCACTCTCCGTGTCCAGGGTGAACATCACGCCGGAGGCCCCCACATCCGCCCTGACCATCAGCTGCACGCCGACGGACAGCGCCACCTGGAGATCATCGAAACCCTTGAGCGAGCGGTAGTTGATCGCCCGGTCGGTGAACAAGGACGCGAAGCACCGCCGACAGGCCTCCAGCAGCGCCTCCTCCCCCACCACGTTGAGGAAGGTCTCCTGCTGGCCCGCGAAACTCGCCTCCGGCAGATCCTCGGCGGTGGCGCTACTGCGCACGGCCACGGCCGGTGCTTCCCCGCCACCGCGCCCGGTCATCTCGCGGTACGCCTCCGTGATGGCCTGGGCCACAGGATCCGGGATGGGAGCGTCGAGGAACTTCCGTCGGAGGGTGGCGCCGGCCTCGCTCAACGGCAGGCTCCCGGCGTGGACGAGGCCGAGGAGTTCACGGATGTCCTCCTCCAGCCCGTTGTCCCGCACAAACACCCGGTAAGCCTCGGCCGTGAGCGCGAACCCCCCGGGCACCCGGACGCCCTTCTCCGACAGGGCCCCGATCATCTCTCCCAGCGAGGCGTTCTTGCCACCCACACTCGGCAGATCAGCAAGACCGATGTCCTCGAACCACAGAACGTATGACTGTTCCATCTGAGCCTCCACTGGCCACGGGTTGACTTGGCCTTGAGGGTACGCCCGGAGCCTCCACCGGATGGATGCTTTGGGGCTTCAGTTGGGTCACCGTTGGCTCAAGGGGACGTCACGGTCCCCCTGCCCCCGCCCTACCTGGCCACAGCCTCCACAGACACACCGCGGGCGTCGTGAAGCGTCTCCCGGCCGAAGGCCCAGACGACAGCCGCCGCCAAGCCGATGAAGCCGCAGATGAGGAAGCCGATGGTGAAGCCGTAGGTTTCCGCGACCACACCGATGAGGATCGGGCCGGTGATCGCGCCGAAATCCTGGGCCATCTGGAAGTTCGCCAGCACCTTGCCGCCGGAGCGATGGTTGCCGATGACGTCCGCCAGCACCGCCTGCTGCGCCGGGTTGACCATGCCTGCCCCCGCGCCGGCCAGCGCGGAGACGATGAGCAGCGGCCAGAAGCTGTCGGCGAATCCCATGGAGCCGGTGAAGATCGCGTTGACCACCAGCCCACTGATGACCATGGGCTTTCGTCCGAGGGTGTCGGCGAGCCTGCCGGAGAACTGCAGCACCACGGCGTTGCCGGCGGCGAATGTGGCCATGGCCAGGCCGGCGATCGCGCCGCCGTGCTCGAAGACGACGGCCGCGAACAACGGCAGGGTGGCTACGCGGACGCCGAAGTTGATCCACCCGAAGGCGAAGCCGGACACGAGCGCCGAGCGGTACGCACTGTCGCGGATCGCCTCGGCGAAGCCCATCGGCGGCTCATCGTTCCTGCTGCGCGCGGAATCGTCGATGCGGGGCATCTTCCACCACACCACGAACGCCGCCAACGCCACCGAGACACCGTAGATGACGAAGGGGGCGCGCATGCCGATCATGGACAGTGCCGCGCCCACGAGGGGGCCGATGACGTTGCCCACCAGGAACGCGGTGCCGTAGACGGCGGAGGCGCGGCCACGGATCTCGGGTGGGGCCATCCGGACGATCAGGCCCATGGCGGAAACCGTGAACATCGTCGAACCGATGCCCGCGATGCCGCGCAGCAGCAGGATGTGCCAGTACTCCTGCGCACCCGCGACAAGCGCGGTGGTCACCGCGACGGTGATCAGGCCCGTGAGGTAGACCTTGCGGGAACCGAGTTTGTCGATGAGCCTGCCCGACACCGGAGCGAAGAACAGCCGGGAGGCGGCGAAAATGGAGATGACCGCGCTGGCGGCGGCCATGGAGACGTCGAAACTGGCGGCGAACTGCGGAATGATCGGCGCGACGAGCCCGTAGCCCAGCGCGATGATGAATGCCGCGGAGACGAGGACCCAGATCTCCGTCGGGATCTTCGGCTGCACTTTTTGTTGATCTGTCATATCCCGTTAGACCCTACCCGTTCCATGGAATCGAGCCTTGTTCGCATATATGTTCTATATGTAAAACAGGTGTGTTGGTCGGCGGTTTTAGTCTGCGGGTCATGAACATCAATCACCTCAGCACCCCGCCCTCCATCGCCCTGACCCTTCGCGCCCACGAGGCCACCACGCTCCGGGACCTGCACTCCATGATCCACCACCCACGCTCCCTCGCCCGCCCCCAAGCCAACTGGCGGCCACCGAGCAAGGCGCTGCCCGGCGGCTCCCTCACCATGACGCTCACCCGTCACCGCGTCGGCGAACGGGTCAAGGCCCGCGTCCTCGGTTTCGCTTCAGGCTCGGGCGAGGACCGCGCGCCCGCCTATCTGATCACCGTCCGCATCACCGACCAACACGGCGCGGTCGACCCGGTGACCGCGGAAGGCTGGGTCCGCGCGCTCATCGATGACGCCCTCATCGACGCCGTCCATGAGGTCTCCAGCGGACATGCCGCCACCTTCGTCTGGCTTGTCGACGCCCACTTCGTGCCCGTCCACTCCCCCGCCTCCCTGTTCTTCGGCTTCTCGCAGGCGGCCTGAGCCGCAGAGCTTTCAGGGGGTGGGAGCACCTCACCTGCCGGGTTACAACGCGTCGAGGTAGCGGTAGATCAGGTCGAAAGGCGAGGTCACGATGGAGGTGATCGACCCCGCGATGAAGGCCGAGCGCGAGGGGCAGTAGAAGGCGAAGGCCCCGTGTACGCCCGTGTGCCCCAGGATCAGCGGGGCAGGGACCAGCGGGCTCAGCGCCTTGGGCAGGCTCATCGCCATCATGCCGGAGCCGTAGCGCAGAGGCCGGTGCTGGATGCGGCGCAGCTGCGGGTCCTGGATGTGGGCATGGTCGAAGATCTGGCCGGTGTGGAAGGCGCGGATGAAGGTCATCAGGTCGTTGGCGGTGGAAACCACGCCGCCGGACGCCGGCGAGCTGGACAGGTAACGCGATGACCAGACCGGGTGTTTCGGGGTGCGGACCTCCGCGTAGTCATGCCGCCCGGGCACCACGAACGTCGTATGCTCCAGACCCAGCGGGGTGATGATGTACCGGTTGGCCAGCTCCTGGAACGTCCGGCCCGTGGTGTGCTGCGCCACCTGCGACAGAAGCTCGGCGTTGAGGTCCGAGTAGTGCGCCCGGTTTCCGTGGCCCGGCGGGAATTTCGCACCCACCCGGGCGGCGATCTCCATCTGCTCGTCGACGCTGACCACCCGGTCCCAGTCAACTATCTGCTCGATGACGCTGCGCCCTCCCGGATCCCGGGTGTCCTCCCAGCTCGCCAGACCGGAGGTGTGGTCGATGAGGTGCCGGACGGTCAGCTCCGCACCGTAGTCCTCCCCCCGGATGACGTGCAGCCCGTCGAGCGAGTGTGCCGCCACGCGCGAGGCGACGAGGGTGTCGTAGCTGAGACGCCCCGCGTCGATGAGGCGGAAGATGATGGCGTGGGTGAACAGCTTGCTCACGGAACCCGCGGCGAAGCGGGACTCCGGATCAAGGTGGCCGGTGGTGTGGGTGTGACGGAGGGAGCCGTCGGCACGCTCCAGAACCACGGCGACGTCACCCAGCTTGGGCAGTCCGTCGACCTTCCTGTCCACCGCGGCCAGCCGCTCCTCCAGCGGAGGGCGTTGACGCGCGCGGACGATACTGCCACGGACCCGCGACAAAGCCACCAAGAACCACTCCCTGTCAACCCACCACTATGTATTCCACCGGGCGATGAGCCCCGGACTCAGCTACTGGACGCGGACGTCGCCGAAATCCGCGTCGTCTTCGTCGTCCTCGTCGGTGTCATCATCCGGATCGAGATCGTCCTCGCCGTCCAGGTCCTCGAAGTCGGCGTCGTCCTCGTCATCGTCCTCATCGAGGTCGTCATCGTCCTCCTCGTCGGCGCCGAAGATGTCGTAGACGTCCGGCTCCTCGAACTCGTCCACGTCGAAGGGAACGAGCTGCTCCTCCCAGTCATCGGCCTGATCGGCGGCGAGGGAGATGACGTCGAAAAGCCGGTCGAAGTCGGTGAAGACACCGAGGTCGAGCACCTCCTCCGTGGCGATCTCCACCTCCGCGGAAAGGTCGGTGAACATCCGCTGGCGGTCCTCCTCGGTGAGCTGGGCTTCACCGTCGGACTCCCAGAGTTCGTCGATGGCCTGGTCGATGAGGTCCTCGAAGGACTCGCCGACGGCGACGAACTGGACGACGGCGGTGGGCACACCCTCCATGACCTCGACGAGCACCTGCAGCTCGGAGTTCTGTCCGACCTCGGCCCGCACCAGGTTCGCATTGAGTGCATCCTGGTAGAACTCCAGGTCACCGATGCGCTCGTCGGTGCCTTCAAGCAGGTCGCGCAGGACGGTGACCACCTGATCGGTGGCCACGTGGCGGCCGACGGTGGCCACGGCGTCCTCGACGGAGAAGACGACGGAGACCAGCACGGCCTCGAAGTTCTCGTCGTCCTCATCGACGTCGGCTGCGGCGATGTAGACATTGGCTGCCGGCATGTGGGGGTCGATCTCCTGGAACTGGATCTCCAGATCAGAGGTGATGGGCACGAACATGGTTTCATCATGCACGCGCGACTCGATGCCCTCGGTGTCCAGTGCGGTGGCAATGTCCTCGAAGAAGCTCATGAGTGTTAGGTGTCCTTCCATGTGAACCCGGTTCTCTAACTCGACGACCGCCTACGGCAATCCGGAACCAGCCTAGCCTCGTGGCAGAAGTCCTGCCCACCGACTCGCACGGGAGAATCGCTAACGGCCCAGCTCGGTACTGATGAGCAGACCCAGCTCCTCCAGCAGCTCGGGCCTGCCGTGGCCCCATTCGGTCATGTCATAGTCGGCCCAGGCCCGACGCTTCCCCGCCTTCGGGTCGTGCTCCACCCGCGCGGGCGCGTCGAAGACCATCGTCGCCCGGGCCGGCGCGGTGTCGGTGGGCGGCTGGTAGGCGGGCCAGTCATCACCAGGTCGGCCGTGATGGATGAAATGGCCCCAGTGGTACTGCATGACGTCGGTCAGCTCCGCCATCCCCTCCATGCCGCCGAAGCGCGCCAGCCCGGAGGTTCTCGACGCCCCCGGGTCCCCGAAAATGGCCGTCAGCTCCAGGGAGTGCATCGCGCCCAGTCCGAGCCAGCGCAGGGCGGCGGGGGCGTAGTCGAAGCGGTACATCCAGGTCGGCGCCAGGGGGTTGTGGTCGGTGGCGAGGCGGACGGACGGGGCCCAGAAGAGGGCGTCGGCAAGCAGGTCGGCGAACTGCGCGCGGTCCCGGGCACCGTCGTAGGCGGACAACACATAGGACGCCTCCTCGGGGTCGAACGCGCTGAGCAGCCGGAGCGCGGCGCGGGAGCGCGCGGAGGTGCGCATGTAGAAGAACTTGGAGAAGCTCGTCTCATCCGAGTTCGTCCCCACCAGCAGGGGCACCTTGACCTGATCGCCGCTGTCGAAGACCGAGAGCGGATGGTCCAGGAGGAGGGTGCCGTCCACCGTGGGTGCGTAGGTGGTGTTCAGGTGCTGGAGCTCCCGGCCCCGCCACATCATCGACTGCCCGGCGCGCACCAGATCGTACGGGTGCTCGGCACGCAGGTCCGCCAGCGTGGTCAGCCTGGGCAGCGCCATCTGGTAGACCAGCTCACGCGCCCAGAGGGTCGCCTGCGCGCGGGAATGGATCATGGTCATCGGCGGGGACTGGACGATCGCCCGGTGGAAGAGGCCCGCAGCGGAGGGAACGGCCATGAGCGTGGCCGCCGCAGCTCCGCCCGCGGACTCCCCCATCAGCGTCACCCGGTCAGGGTCGCCACCGAACTGGGCGATGTTCGCCTGCACCCACTTGAGCGCCAGCAGCTGGTCGCGGAGCGCCGGATTGGCCACGCAGTCCTCGTCGAGGCTGCGCAGATCCAGGTATCCCAGCGCTCCGAGGCGGAAGTTCACCGACACGTAGACACAGTCGACCGACTTCGCGAACTCGTAGCCGCGCAGCAACGGTTCGTGGGAGGAACCCATGATGAAGGAACCGCCGTGCAGGTAGACGACCACCGGCAGCTCGTCATCGGTGTCGGGGCGCACGATGTCCAGGTGCAGGCAGTTCTCCGAGCCGATGACCCGGTCGGTCCACGAGTACGTCGGCTGCGGTGCCGGGGGGCCGAAAGTGGTGGCGTCGCGCACGCCGCGCCAGTGCCGGGGGCGTCGCGGCGCGCGGAAGCGGTTGTCGCCACCGGTGCTGGCCCCGAAGGGCACGCCACGCCAGGTCCGGATACCCAGCTGCTCATCCACCAGCCCCTTCACCATTCCGGCGGTGGTGCGGACCTGTGGTCCAGGGATGTCGAGCGAGGTCATACCTACTACGGTAGTGAGCATGGTGAACTACGTCGACCGCGAAACGATACTGTGTATCTCTCTGGCCGCCCGGCCCAGCAATCACGGGGTCCGGTTCCACAACTGGCTCTACGACACACTGGGCCTCAACTACCTCTACAAGGCGGTCGCCCCGACCGACATCACCGCGGCCGTCGCCGGCATCCGCGGCCTGGACATCCGCGGGGCGGGCGTGTCCATGCCCTACAAGCAGGCCGTCATCCCGCTGATCGACGTCCTCGATCCCTCCGCCTCCCGCATCGGCGCCGTCAACACGATCGTCAACACCGACGGCGAACTGGTCGGCTACAACACCGACTACGTCGCGGTGGCCTCGCTGCTGAAGTCCCACGCGGTGGATCCTTCCCTGCCCGTCGCGGTGCGCGGTTCCGGCGGCATGGCCAACGCCGTCGTCGCGGCCCTGGCCGATCACGGCATGCAGGGCACCGTGGTCGCCCGCAACCATGAGACGGGCCCGTCCCTGGCGTCCCGTGTCGGCTGGGACTACTCCGCCGAGGTGCCGGCGGAGGCCGGTCTGCTGGTCAACGTGACCCCGCTGGGCATGTACGGCGACAAGGAACATGCCCAGGCCTTCACCGACGATTCGATCGCCTCGGCGGCGATGGTGTTCGACGTCGTGGCCTACCCGGTCCGCACCCCGCTGATCCGGGCCGCCGAGCGTCTGGGCACCCCCACCATCAACGGCGGCGAGGTCGTGGCACTCCAGGCAGCCGAGCAGTTCGCCCTGTACACGGGCGTGCGTCCCACCTCGGAGCAGGTCGAGGCGGCCGAGGTCTACGCGAACCAGCCGTGACCCGACCGGGGAACAATCCGCCGTCCCCCGGAGTTTGTCTCTGTGAAATTGATTAGAATCAGACAATAGCCAACCCTCAAGGAGCAACCATGGCCCTCATGAAGTCCAGGAGAACTCCGGCGGAGACGCCGCAGCAGGTCCTCATCGACGGCCTGGGTTCCGATCCCGCTGCGCTGGAGCAGAACGCCGGCCCAGCCGGCCGGATGCTCATCTCCGCCCTGGACAAGGCGGTGTCGATCCAGTCCTCGGCCATCACCGGCTACGTGGACTTCCTGCGGAAGAGGAACCCGGAGGCCCCGCCGGCGGAGATTCAGGAGCTCATCGACAAGCACTTCCTGCGCATCGCCACCGGTTCAGGTGCGGGTGCAGGCGCCGCCGCCGCAATCCCCGGCATCGGATTCTTCATGGGTGCCGCCGCCATCAGCGCGGAATCCCTCGTCTTCCTCGATGCCGCCGCCTGGTACACCATGGCCAGCGCCCACCTGCGGGGCATCGACATCTCCGGGAAGGAGCGCCGCAAGGCGCTCATCCTGGTGGCGCTGCTGGGGGCCAAGGGAACGGCGATCGTCGATACGTTCGTGGGAGACATCGGCAAGACGAAGGGCGCGCCGACGATCTCCGCGGTGGCGCGCTTCTCCGCCCCGAAGCTCACGGAGATGAACAACAGCCTCGTCCGCACCGCGGTGAAGCAGCTGACCAGACGTTTCCGCAAGGCCTGGCTGGGCAAGATCATGCCGCTGGGCATCGGCGCGGTGGTGGGCACCATCGCGAACCGCAAGCTGAGCAAGGCCGTCATCGCCAACGCCCGCGAATCCCTCGGGATGGTCCCGGCGAGCTTCGCCACACCGGTGAAGTAGGTGGCGCGACACTCCGGCACCCGGGAACTGGCCGCCGCGCTGCGGGAACGCCGCGGAATCACCGCCGTCACCCTGGTGTCCACCATCGCGGCCACGGTGTTCGAGGTCCTCATCCCGCTGCTGACCGGCTCGGCGGTGGACGTGGCCACGGGCGCCGCCACCGAATCGCCCGCGACCCGGGCACTCCCGCAGCTGGAACCGCTGCAGGCCATCATCGCGGTGCTCATCGTGGTGGCCCTGGCCCGGTATCTGAGCCAGTTCCTGCGCAGATACACCGCGGGCCGCTTGTCCATCGACACCCAGCACACACTGCGGGTGAAGCTCCTCGACCGGCTGCAGCGTCTCGACGGCCCCGGCCAGGACCAGATCGTCACCGGCCAGGTGGTGTCCCGCTCGATCTCCGACCTCAACGCCACCCAGGGGCTCGTCGCCATGGGGCCATGGGCCCTGGGCATGGTGGTGCAGCTGCTGATCACCGTGGGCGTCATGCTGTGGGTCTCCCCCCTGCTCACGGTCTTCGCCCTGGCCTTCCTCCCACTCGTCGTGGGCCTCGCGGTGATCTCCCGGCGCTCCGTGTACGCCGCGACCTGGGTGTCCCAGCAGGCCACCGCCGACCTGGCCACCCATGTCGAGCAGACCGTCACCGGCGTGCGCGTGGTCAAGGCCTTCGCCCAGGAGGACCGCGAGGTCGACCGCCTGGACGCCCTGGGCCGCACGCTCTACGCCGCGAAGATGCGGGCCGCGAAACTGCAGGCCCGATTCCAGCCCCTGCTGCGTAACCTGCCGCAGCTGGCGCTGGTGCTCAACATCGTGCTGGGCGGCTGGCTGGTGCTGCGGGGTGACATCACCGTGGGCACCTTCTTCGCCTTCTCCGTCTATCTGACGTCGCTGACCCAGATCGTGGGGATGCTCTCCGGGATGATCGTCACCTTCCAGATGGGACTGGCCTCCCTCGACCGGATCGCCGAGATCCTGGACCTGGCGCCGCAGGATCCGGACCCCGCCGACCCGGTGCCCCTGCCCGAGGGTCCGCTCGGGCTGCGGCTGACGGGCGTGGAGTTCTCCACCCAGGGGCACAAGGTCCTCGACGGCACCACCCTGGACATCGCGCCCGGCGAGACCCTCGCACTCATCGGCCCGGCCGGTTCCGGCAAGTCGATGGCGGTACAGCTGGTCGGCGGTTTCTACCGGCCTGACTCCGGTTCCCTGGCACTGACCACTCCCGAGGGCCGCGAGTTCCACTACCGCGACCTCACGCGCGGGGACCTGCGTGCCGCCGTCACGTGCGTCTTCGACGAGGCTTTCCTCTATTCCTCCTCCATCCGCGACAACATCGCCATGGGTTCGGCAGCCACCGAGGAGGAGATCCGCCACGCCGCCGACCTGGCCCAGGCCACCGAATTCATCGACCGTCTCCCCGAGGGCTTCGATACCGTCGTGGGCGAACGCGGACTCACCCTGTCCGGCGGCCAGCGCCAGCGCATCGCCCTCGCCCGGGCACTGCTGGCCCGCCCGCGCGTGCTCATCCTCGACGACGCCACCTCCGCCATCGACGCCGCCACCGAGGCCCGCATCCTCACAGGTCTGCGCGAGGAGCTTGCCGACGTCACCGTGCTCGCCGTCGCCCACCGCCAGTCCACCCTGGATCTGGCCGAGCGCGTCGCCATCATCGACGCCGGCCGCATCACCGTCACCGGCGATCACCTGGCACTCGCCGACGACCCCCGGTTCACCGCCATCATGGATCCCTCCCCCACTCCGCTGCCGGACCGCTCCGCCATCCCGGAGCCCACCCGCGGGCAGCTGTGGCCGGAGAACATCCGGGCCGAGCACACCGAGCACATCACCGACACCTCCGGCGCCATCGGTGGCCGCCCCGGCGGCGGCATGGGCGGGGGGCGTGGGATGGGCGCGATCACGGCCACACCGGAGCTGCTGGCGCGCGTGGAGAAACTCCCGCCCGCCGAAGAACAACCCCGCCTGGACACCGCGCGGCTGCGCTCCGACCGCGCCGGGTTCAGGGTGCGCGACCTCTTCCTCGCCGTGCGTTGGCTGATCCTCGCGGTGATCGGACTGCTGCTGGTGGGCGTGTTCACCGACCTGACCTTCCCCACCCTCATGCGCTGGGCGGTGGATGACGGCGTGGGCGCCGGTTCGCTGAGCACGCTGTGGTGGATCGCCGGCGGCGGACTGGTCATGGTCGCGGTGAGCTGGGCGGCCGCCACCGCGCTGATCGTCCTCACCTCACGGACCGGCGAGAGGCTGCTCTACGGTCTGCGGCTGCGCAGCTACGCGCACCTGCAGCGACTGTCGATGAGCTACTACGAGACGAACCTCTCCGGTCGGATCATGACGCGCATGACCACCGACATCGACACCCTCAGCTCCTTCCTGCAGACCGGCCTGGCGCAGTCGATCGTCTCGGTGGGCACGCTGGTGGGCATCATCGCGATGCTCGCCTGGACCGACGCCGGACTCTCGGTGGTGGCGGTGGCCGCGATCCCGGTGATCGTGCTGGCCACCCTGATCTTCCGCCGGATCTCCTCCCGCCTGTACACCCTGGCCCGCGAGCAGGTCAGCTCGGTCAACGCCTCGTTCCAGGAGAACATCAACGGCCTGCGTACCGCCCAGATGCACGGCCGCACCCCCGGCGCCCTCGCGGAGTTCGAGTCCCGGTCCGAGCAGTACCGACGCCTCCGTGTCCGCGCGCAGCTCGCCGTCGCCGTCTACTTCCCCGGCGTCAACGCGATCTCCCAGATCACCACGGCGCTGGTCCTCGGCGTCGGCGCGACACGCGTCGCCGACGGGGAGCTCACCGCCGGCGTGCTCGTCGCGTTCGTCATGTACCTGGCCCAGCTCTACGGTCCCATCCAGCAGCTCGGCCAGATCTTCGATTCCTGGCAGCAGGCCGCCGTCGGCTTCCGCCGCATCACCGACCTGCTCGCCGAACGCCCCGCCGTGACAGACACGGGTGAGCGCTCGGACACCGACACGGCGGCAGCCGCCCGCGGCCCCCTCGCACTGGAGAACGTCTCCTTCGCCTACAGCCCGGAGGGGCAGCTCGTGGCCTCCGGCCTGGACGTGGTGATCGCCCCGGGCAGCACCGTCGCACTGGTCGGCCCGACGGGTGCCGGCAAGTCGACCGTGGTGAAGCTGCTGGCCCGGTTCTACGACCCCGTCGAGGGGCGCGTCACCGCCAGCGGCACCGATCTGCGCGAGTTTCCCCTCAGACCCTGGCGCCGTGCGATCGCGCAGGTACCGCAGGAGGCGCACCTGTTCATCGGCACCGTCGCGGAGAACATCTCCTACGGGCTGCCCGATGCGGCAGAGAAGGACGTCGAGGAGGCCGTCCGACGCATCGGTGCGCTCGATATCATTGCGGGCATTCCGGGGGGCTTCCGTCACAGTGTGGGCGAGCGGGGCCGGGGGCTGTCCTCCGGTCAACGTCAGCTCATCGCGCTCGCCCGGGCGGAGCTCCTGCGCCCCGACGTGATGCTTCTCGACGAAGCGACCGCCACCCTCGACCCGGCCACCGAGGCTGCTGTGCTGGACGCCTCCGACCGGATCACCCGGGGCCGAACCTCCGTGGTCGTGGCTCACCGTCTGGCCACCGCAGCGAGGGCCGACCGGATCCTCGTCATCGACGGGGGACGTATCATCGAGGACGGCTCCCACCACGAGCTGCTGAACCGGAAGGGCGTGTACGCCGGACTGTGGCGTGCCCACCTTTAACGGGGGTGGAGAAACGCCCCCAGCAGTGGATGGTGCAGGGTGACGACACGCTACCCTGTAATGGACGATTACTGTTAGCTAGACGACTGCAACAAGTAGCAATGAAAAGAGGCGAGCATCTGCCGTGAGCAGCGCAAGTACTTTCGGCCCGAACGAGTGGCTGGTAGACGAGATGTTCCAGCAGTTCCAGAAGGACCCCCAGTCCGTGGACAAGGAATGGCGGGAGCTGTTCGAGAAGGACGGCGCCCCGGTGTCCACTGGAACTGCACCCAAGGCAGAGCAGGCCAAGCCGAAGGCCGAGACGCAGCCCGAGCCCGTCTCGGTCCCGTCTGCAGGCCCCATCGGATCCGACAAGCCGAAGAAGCGTGAGACCGCTGTGACGGAGCAGACCAAGGCCGCTAAGGCCACCGCCGAGAAGGCTTCCCCGGCACCCCGGGCGCAGAAGAAGACGGTGTCCCCCATCGACCGCGCCGCAGCGACGCCGAAGCCGGAGCCCGGCGCCAAGGCACTGCGCGGCATGTTCAAGGCCATCGCCAAGAACATGGACGAGTCGCTCGAGGTCCCCACCGCGACCTCGGTCCGCGACATGCCGGTGAAGCTGATGTTCGAGAACCGCGCCATGGTCAACGACCACCTGGCCCGGACCCGTGGCGGCAAGATCTCCTTCACCCACATCATCGGCTTCGCCATGGCGAAGGCGATCCAGGCCCACCCGGACATGAACGTCTCCTATGACGTCGTCGACGGCAAGCCCTCCGTGGTCACCCCGGACCACATCAACATCGGTCTGGCCATCGATCTCCCGCAGAAGGACGGCTCCCGCGCTCTCGTGGTCGCCGCCATCAAGGAGACCGAGGACATGTCCTTCGACGAATTCGTCGAGGCCTACGAGGACATCGTCTCCCGCTCCCGGGTCGGCAAGCTGACCCTCGACGATTACCAGGGCGTCACCGTCTCGCTGACCAACCCGGGCGGCATCGGTACCCGCCACTCCGTCCCGCGTCTGACCAAGGGTCAGGGCACCATCATCGGTGTCGGATCCATGGATTACCCGGCCGAGTTCGCCGGCGCCTCCGAGGACCGCCTGGGAGAGCTGGGTGTGGGCAAGCTCGTCACCATCACCTCCACCTACGACCACCGCGTCATCCAGGGTGCAGAGTCCGGCGAGTTCCTGCGCACCATGTCGCAGCTGCTCATCGACGACAAGTTCTGGGACCACATCTTCGACCGCATGAACGTCCCCTACGTTCCGATGCGTTGGGCCCAGGACCTGCCGAACCGCGGCATCGACAAGAACACCCGTGTCATGCAGCTCATCGAGGCCTACCGTTCCCGCGGTCACCTCATCGCCGACACCAACCCGCTGCAATGGCACCAGCCGGGCATGCCGATCCCGGATCACCGCGATCTGGACATCGCCACCCACGGTCTGACCATCTGGGACCTCGACCGCCTCTTCCACGTCGGTGGCTTCGGCGACAAGGAGGTCATGACCCTGCGCGAGGTGCTCGCCCGCCTGCGCGCCGCCTACACCCTCAAGGTCGGCACCGAGTACACCCACATCCTCGACCGCGACGAGCGCGAATGGCTCCGGGACCGCCTCGAGGCCGGCATGCCCAAGCCGACCAACGCCGAGCAGAAGTACATCCTGCAGAAGCTCAACGCCGCAGAGGCCTTCGAGAACTTCCTGCAGACCAAGTACGTCGGCCAGAAGCGCTTCTCCCTCGAGGGCGCCGAGGCACTCATCCCGCTGATGGACGCCGCCATCGACACCGCCGCAGGCCAGGGCCTCGACGAGGTCGTCATCGGCATGCCCCACCGTGGTCGTCTCAACGTCCTGTTCAACATCGTGGGTAAGCCGCTGGCCACCATCTTCAACGAGTTCGAGGGCAACATGACCCAGGGCCAGATCGGTGGCTCCGGTGACGTGAAGTACCACCTCGGCTCCCAGGGTCGCCACCTCCAGATGTTCGGCGACGGCGAGATCACGGTCTCACTGACCGCCAACCCGTCCCACCTCGAGGCCGTCGATCCGGTCATGGTGGGTATCGCCCGCGCCAAGCAGGACCTGCTGGACAAGGGCGATGACGGCTTCACCGTCATGCCGATCATGCTCCACGGTGACGCATCCTTCGCCGGCCTGGGCATCGTCCAGGAGACCATCAACATCGCCGGCCTGCGCGGCTACACCGTCGGCGGCACCATCCACATCGTGGTGAACAACCAGATCGGCTTCACCACCACCCCGGACTCCTCCCGCTCCACCCACTACGCCACCGACCTGGCCAAGGGCTTCGACACCCCGGTCTTCCACGTCAACGGTGACGACCCGGAGGCGGTCGTGTGGGTCGGCCAGCTGGCCACCGAGTACCGCCGCCGCTTCGGCAAGGACGTCTTCATCGACCTCATCTGCTACCGCCGCCGCGGTCACAACGAGGCCGACGACCCGTCGATGACCCAGCCGCAGATGTACGAGATCATCAGCGACCGCAAGTCCGTCCGAGCCCGCTACACCGACGACCTCGTCGGCCGTGGCGACCTCTCCGCCGAGGACGCCGAGAAGGCCGCACGGGACTTCCACGACCAGATGGAGTCCGTCTTCAACGAGGTGAAGGAATCGGAGAAGGCCGGCCCGCAGGAGCAGACCGGCATCACCTCCTCACAGGAGCTGACCCGCGGCCTGGACACATCCATCTCCCGCGCGGAACTCCTCGAGATCGGCCACGCCTACTCGACCGCACCGGAGGGCTTCGAGTTCCACCCGCGTGTCGCGCCGGTGGCCAAGAAGCGCGCCGCCGCCGTCAAGGAGGGTGGCATCGACTGGGGCTGGGGCGAGCTCATCGCCTTCGGTTCCCTGGCGAACTCCGGCCGGCTCGTCCGTCTGGCCGGTGAGGATTCCCGTCGTGGTACCTTCACCCAGCGCCATGCCGTTCCTGTCGACCCGCGCACCGGTCAGGAGTACAACCCGCTGCACGAACTGGCCCAGTCCAAGGGCGAAGGCAAGTTCATGGTCTACAACTCCGCTCTGACCGAGTACGCCGGCATGGGCTTCGAGTACGGCTACACCGTGGGCAACCAGGACGCGGTCGTCGCCTGGGAGGCGCAGTTCGGTGACTTCGCCAACGGTGCGCAGACCATCATCGACGAGTACGTCTCCTCCGGTGAAGCCAAGTGGGGCGAGACCTCCGGCCTGATCCTCCTCCTGCCGCACGGCTACGAGGGCCAGGGCCCGGACCACTCCTCCGCCCGCATCGAGCGCTTCCTGCAGCTGTGCGCCGAGGGTTCCATGACCGTGGCGCAGCCGACCACCCCGGCGAACCACTTCCACCTGCTGCGCCGTCACGCGCTGGGCACGATGAAGCGCCCGCTGGTCGTCTTCACCCCGAAGTCGATGCTGCGCCTCAAGGACGCAGCTTCCTCCGTCGAGGACTTCACCGAGGTCAAGAGCTTCCAGTCGGTCTACAACGACCCGAATCTGGTTGACCTGGAGGGCAACAAGGTCGGTGACACCGACAAGGTGACCACCATCCTCCTGTGCTCCGGCAAGGTCTACTACGAGCTGGAGAAGCGCCGCGTGAAGGACAAGCGCGACGACGTCGCGATCGTGCGCATCGAGATGCTGCACCCGATCCCGTTCAACCGTCTGCGTGAGGCGTTCGATCACTTCCCGAACGTCACCGAGATCCGCTTCGTGCAGGACGAGCCGGCCAACCAGGGCCCGTGGCCGTTCTACAACGAGCACCTGCGCAACCTGATTCCGGGTATGCCGGAGATGCGCCGCATCTCCCGCCGCGCGCAGTCCTCGACCGCGACCGGTGTGGCCAAGGTCCACCAGCTTGAGCAGGCTCAGCTGCTCGACGAAGCATTCGCCTAGACTGCTTCTCCACGCCGCCCCCGCCCCGGTTCCACCGGAGCGGGGGCGGTTTCCTTATCTCTGACGCCTCTCCGCCACCGCGGGAGGATCAGTACCCCAGCCACTCCGCGACAGCCCCCGACACCGAGGATCCCTCCCCCGTGGCCTCGACGAGTCCGGCGATCTCGTCCGTGGTGAGGAAGCGCGTCACGGCGGTGACCTCCTCGAGCTCCTCGCGGTCGAAGATGCCCCGGTCGTACACCGGGATGACGGACTGCGGCAGCTCGGGTGCCTGCCCATCACGGATCTCCGCGGCACACCCCTGGGCCGAGGACGGATCCGGGGACGTCATCTGGCTGGGCAGCGCACCCATGAACGCCCGGTAGGTCTCGTCCGACGGATCCTCGACCTCACCCGTCTCGATCGCCGTGGACAACTCCTCCGCCCGGTTCGGGTCGAGTGTGTGCAGGAAGAAGCCGGTGCAGCCGATGACCAGGTCCGTCTCCCCTGCGCGTAGCCGCTCCAGGGGGCCGACCTCTCCCGGGGAGTCCCCGATGCTCAGGCTCGTGGACCTGCCGGTCTCCTCAAGCACCTGGGAGTACACCTCACCGAGGATCAGCTGCTCCGTGGAGTTCGGGGAGACGGTGATCCTGACCGGCCGGGTGTGATCCGGATTGTCTTCCCGTCCGGGTTCGGCGGTGGAACACGCCGCCAGGGACATGATCCCCACGAGTCCGAGAGCAGGCAGGACGGCACGGGCGGCGAGGCGATTCATGCCTCAGAACTCTACCCCTCGGGGTTCGCCTTACGCGCCAGTCCGGAACGGGCGATGATGTCGCGCGCCTCAGCGGCGCGGGCGGGGTCAGACAGCACGTCATAACGGCCGGCGACGATCTGGGTCCGGGAGGTGAAGTCGCGCCTGCCCGCCGACATGGCGTAGGGCACCGCCGCAGTGACTACGCCGAACACGACGCCGATGGCCACGCCCGTCAGCAGCGGCGTGAGGAAACCCCCGCCGAGCAACCCGAAGAGCAGCCCGAAGAATACGCCGATCCACGCGCCCGACAGGGCACCGCCGCCGATGACCCGGCCCCACGTCAGACGACCGGTGACCTTTTCCACCTCCATGAGGTCGACACCGACGATCGTGAGATCTTTCACGGGAAACTGCATGTCCGAGAGCTTGTCGACGGCCGCCTGGGCGTCCTCGTAGGAGGCGAAACTACCTATCGGCCAGCCGGTCGGACGGGGACGTAACGGGGTGCTCATGTCCCTACAACGTTCCGGGGTGCCTTTTGGTTCCGGTCTAGACTTGAAGCCATGAGTGCTGTCACCCGCGTGTACGCAGGCCGTATGGTCGGACTGCAGGTCCGAGATCCGGAGCTTGATCCGATCGGCCGCGTCCGTGATGTCGTGGTCAACATCCGACCTCACGGCCAACAGTCGCGCGCCCTGGGCGTGGTCGTTGAGCTGGTCAACAATCGCCGCATCTTCGTACCCATGCTGCGCATCGCGGCGATCGAACCCCGCGACGTCACCCTGGCCACCGGTTCGGTGTCCATGCGGGCCTTCCAGGTCCGGTCCGGCGAGCTCACCGTCATGGGCGACCTGGTGGGATCCAAGGTGCACACCGATACCCCGGAACTTGAGGAGCTGCACGGCCGCGCCATCGAGATCGCCGACATCGAACTCGAACGCACCCGGACCCGCGACTGGGTGATCACCCGCGCAGCGGTCTTCGGCCCCCGTCCGAAGTTCGGGCGTTCACCGCAGATGTACACCATCCCGTGGCCCCATATCCACGGCGTCAGCGCAGCCGGGGTCGGCCAGTCCGACAACATCGCTGAGTTGATCGCCACCTTCGACCGGATGCGCCCGGCCGACGTTGCCAACTACCTCCACGCCATGACCCCCGGTCAGCGCCACCAGCTGGCCAGCGAACTCAATGACGAGCGCCTCGCCGACATCCTCCAGGAACTCCCGGAGGACCACCAGGCGGAGCTCCTGGAGACCCTGGACATCGAGCGTGCCGCGGACGTGCTGGAGGAGATGGATCCGGACGACGCCGCGGACATCCTGCAGGAACTGCCGGACAACAAGGCCGAGGTGCTGCTCGAGCTGATGGACCCGGAGGAGTCCGCGCCGGTGCGTCGGCTCATGAGCTTCTCCCCCGACACCGTCGGCGCCCTGATGACCCCGGAGCCGCTCATCCTGACCCCGCAGACCACCGTCGCTGAGGCGCTCGCGCTCGCCCGCGACCCTGAACTGCCGACCTCGCTGGCCTCCATGGTCTTCGTCGTCCGTCCGCCCACGGCGACCCCGACCGGGAAGTACCTGGGCTGCGTCCACATGCAGAAACTCCTGCGCGAGCCTCCCTCGACGTTGATCGGCGGCATCCTCGACCCCGACCTGCCGCCGTTGTACGCCGATGATGACCAGGAGACCGCCGCGCGTTACTTCGCCACCTACAACCTCGTGTGCGGGCCTGTCCTGGACGAGAACCACCACCTCCTCGGGGCCGTCGCCGTCGACGATCTCCTGGACCATCTCCTGCCGGAGGACTGGCGCCTGGAGGGCGTGCGGCCGAAGGGTCGACACGACGTCGATAAGCAGGTGAACAATGGCTGAGTACATCCGCTCCGATCTGGGTACACCCGTCTACAGCCGACGTCGCAAGTTCCTCCGTTTCGACGACGACACCGTCGGTGCGGGTGCGGAGAAGGTCGCCCGGTTCTTCGGCACCGGCCAGTACCTGATGTGGCAGACCGTCATGGTGATCGTGTGGATCGCGCTCAACGCCGGCGGCTGGTTCATCTGGAAGTGGGACCCCTACCCCTTCATCCTGCTCAACCTGGCGTTCTCCACGCAGGCCGCCTACGCGGCACCGCTGATTCTGCTGGCGCAGAACCGTCAGGAGGACCGTGACAAGGTCACCTTGAGCGCCGACCGCAGGCGCGCTGAAGAGACCAAGGCGGACACCGAGTTCCTCGCCCGCGAGCTCGCCGCCGTCCGCCTGGCCGTCGGCGAGATGGTCTCCCGTGACTACCTGCGCCACGAGCTGGAGGATCTGCGGGGCCTGCTCGAAAGACTCGAGGCCAAGCTCGATGACGTCTCGGCCGACGTCAACGACTCCGCCGCGGACCTCTACGAACCGATCCAGGGTGACCTGGCCGAAGATCCTGATCGTTGACACGCCTACTACGATGGACGACGTCATGTCTGCTATCACCGAATCCGCTGTCCGCAGCGCGCTGTCCCGCGTAGAGGATCCTGAAATCGGCAAGCCCCTCACCGAGCTGGGGATGGTCAAGTCGATCACTGTCAATGGCCCCGACGTCGCGGTTGAGCTCTACCTCACCATCGCCGGTTGCCCCATGAAGTCCACCATCACCGGCAACGCGCAGGCCGCCGTGGAGGAACTCGATGGCGTGGGTGCGGTCACCGTCACCACCGACGTCATGAGCGACGAACAGCGCCGCGAACTGCGCATGTCGCTGCGCGGCGGCGTCGAGGAGCCGACGATCCCCTTCGCCGATCCCGATTCCACCACCCGCGTCTACGCCGTGGCCTCGGGCAAGGGCGGCGTGGGAAAGTCCTCCATGACCGTCAACCTCGCCGTGGCGCTCGCCGCCCGTGGCTTCAAGGTCGGTGTCCTGGACGCCGACATCTACGGCCACTCCGTCCCCGGTCTCCTCGGCTCCGATCAGCGCCCCACCGCCGTCGACGACATGATCATGCCGCCGATCGCCCACGGCGTGAAGCTGATCTCCATCGGCCACTTCGTCGACGGGAACGCACCCGTCGTATGGCGCGGCCCCATGCTGCACCGCGCGATCCAGCAGTTCCTCGCCGACGTCTTCTGGGGCGATCTGGACTTCCTGTTCCTGGATCTCCCGCCGGGAACCGGCGACGTGGCCATCTCGGTGGCCCAGCTGGTGCCGAACGCGGAGCTGCTCATCGTCACCACCCCGCAGACGGCTGCCGCAGAGGTCGCTGAGCGTGCCGGCTCCATCACGCAACAGACCCGCCAGCGCGTCGCCGGGGTCATCGAGAACATGTCCGCCATGGTGCTTCCCGACGGCTCGACGCTCGACGTCTTCGGTTCGGGTGGCGGCCAGCAGGTGGCGGACCGTCTTTCCGTCCTCACCGGCGGCGAGGTCCCGCTGCTCGGCCAGATCCCCCTCGACCCGCAGCTGCGCGTCCACGGCGACGAGGGCACGCCGATCGCCGTATCCGAGCCGGACTCCCCCGCCGGTGCCGCCATCAGCCGGATCGCGGAAAAGATCATGACCCGCCGCGAGTCGCTCGCCGGCAGGTCACTGGGCCTCGGGGTCACCGGCTCCTAGGTGATATCCGCCCAGGAGAATCCGCCGCCGGCGCCGTAGTCGCCCTTCGGGGACTCCTGGGTCGGCTGCGGCTGACGTACCTGCTGCTGGGATGGCTGCGGCTGGGGTTGCCGGGGGGCGCGGGGGTCCTCCTCCATCATCTTCTTCGGGTCGAAAGCATCGAGGGCGGAATCGTCGCCGTCGAAGAGCGCCTTGGTGATCGCCCCGCGCGGTCCCAGGCGCGTGTACTCCGCGACCTGCTCCATCGGCTTGCGGAACTGCTCGAATTCCTCGCCCAACTCGCCGTTGAGTTCCTTCTTCGCGTTGTTGATCGCGCGACGGGCCGCGAAGATCGCGGCACGCACATCCTCGATCAGACCGGGCAGCCGCTCCGGTCCGACGACGATGAGGGCCACGATCACCAGCGTGAAAATCTCCAGCCAACCGATACTCTGAAACACACATTCACCTTAGTCGTACCTTGCCGAACTCACACGACTAGTGGCCCTGGTTACGTTTGACCGCCCGGAGAATCATCTCCACCTTGTCCAGCAGGCACTCCGGTTCCGGCATGGGCATCGACGCCGCGTCCGGGCCGGCCTTGACCGGGCGGGTGGGGATCCCCGTCAGCCGGGCGAGCAGGTCATGGGGGACACGGACGTCCTCGGTGACGTTGCACCCGCGCAGCCATTCGGAGGCACCTCGCTGCCGCTCGATCTCCTGCCGGCATTCAGGGCAGTGCACGAGGTGGACGCGGGCGCGGTGCGTCGCGGCGTCGGAAAGCTCCCCGTCCACGAAGGCTGCGACGGCCTCGAGGCTCAGGTGCTCGACAGACGCGAACTCCCGGCGCCCGCGGGTCCGGCGCGGAAAGCTTGACAGATTGGGACGAATCATCGCCACGGCTGACCTCCTCACGTTCTCCTCTCCAGAATACTTGGGATCGGCTCAACGGGTCCGCAGGAGAAGTTTCGCGCCCTCGTCTTTCTGGGCTGCGGCCTCCAGGCTGGCGCGCAGCTGGGTCCGGCCCCGGTGAATGCGGGAACGCACGGTGCCCATCTTCACGCCCAGGGTGTCGGCGATCTCGTCGTAGGACATGCCGACGACGTCACAGAGTACAACGGCCACACGGAAGTCGGGGCCGAGCTGATCGAGCGCGTCCTGCAACGCAGGGTCCAGGTTGGCGACGTTGTAGGCCTGCTCCGGCGTCATGTCGGTGCCGGGGAGACGCTCGTAGTCCTCCGGCAGCGCCTCCATGCGGATCTTGTTGCGGTGGCGCACCATGTCCAGGAACAGGTTGGTGGTGATGCGGTGCAGCCACCCTTCGAAGGTGCCCGGTTGGTAGTGCTTGAGGGAACGGAACACGCGCATGAAGGTCTCCTGGGTGAGATCATCAGCATCGTAGGGGTTGCCGGAGAGGCGGAACGCCAGGCGGTACACGCTGTCCGCGTGTTCGGCGACCAGCTCACCCCAGGTCGGCATGTCCCCCTGACCGGCATCGAACGCGGCAGTCCCGGCGAGGTCGTCGGCCGGGGCGTGGTCGTCGTGTCCTGTGGTGCGCGTCATGCGCTCTATCGTGCTACATCGGACTGCAGAACACTACACAATGAACTGGCAAACTTCTGTGAAGCGCCGTCCTCCGCCCCACTGGCCACATCAGCCACTTTGCCGGGTGTGCGGGAAAAACACCTGTGCATCCACCTAGACTGGATAATTGTGACTGACACGGCCTATGACGCATTACGCTCCTACATCGAATCGACCTCGGACATCCCGGACGCCCTCACCGCCGCCCGCCGCGACGCCGAGGAGTTCGGACTCTCCGTCCCCGACGAGATGACCGGCCAGCTCCTGGCCACTCTCGCCGCATCCACCGCGTCCGGGAAATCCACGGGCGCGGTCGCCGTAACCCCCGCCGCCGGCGTCATCGGGATGTACATCCTCCGCGGACTCGGCAAGCGTGGGACACTGACCTGCATCGATCCGGAGGTCGAACATCAGACCCAGGCACGCTCCGTCTTCCGCCAGGCCGGCTTCGCCCCCTCCCGGGTGCGCTTCCTGCCGTCCCGCCCCCTCGACGTGATGAGCCGTCTCGCCGCCGGTTCCTATCAGCTCGTCTACGCCGAGGTGCCGCCCGTCGAACTGCCGGCGATCGTCAACGCCGCCTGGCCGCTGCTCACCCCCGGCGGCACGCTGGTCCTGGCGGATTCGCTTCTCGACGCCACCCTGGCCGACGACTCCCGCCGCGACCGCGCCACCGCCGCCGCCCGGGAAGCGGACGAGATCGCCCGCAGCCTCGAGGGCGCCCTGGTGACCCGCCTGCCGCTGGGTGCCGGCATGACGTTGATCACCCGTCGCTGAACGCCGGGGGAAATCGCAGAGAGGCCGGTACCCCTGTTCGGGTACCGGCCTCCACCGCGTGAAGAGTCTGGCTGCGGACTACCGTCCTAGACCACTTCGTTCTTGCCCACGGCGACGACGCCACCGGGTGAGATCTTGAAGCGGGCCTCATCGCGGGTACGGTCGACGCCGACGATCTCGCCCTCGCGGACATAGACGTTCTTGTCCAGGATCGCGTGACGGACCACGGCACCCCGGCCGACGCGGACACCCGGCATGAGCACGGAACCCTCGACCGTCGCGCCCTCAGCGATGTGGACGTCACCCGCCAGGACCGAGTTGCGGACGGTGCCGCCGGAGACGATCGAACCGGGGGCCACCATCGACGACTGGGCGATGCCGCCCTGGGTGAACTTCGCGGGCGGGAAGTTCTGGTCTTCGGTGGAGTGGATCGGCCACATGTGGTTGTACAGGTTGAACACCGGGTGGACAGAGATGAGGTCCATGTGCGCCTCGTAGAAGGCGTCGATGGTGCCGACGTCGCGCCAGTAGCCCTTGTCACGCTCGGTGGCGCCCGGGACCTCGTTGGTGGAGAAGTCGTAGACGTGGGCTTCGCCGCGGTCGACGAAATACGGGATGATGTCACCGCCCATGTCGTGGTCGGAGTCCTCGTTCTTCTCGTCATCCAGCAGTGCCTGGATCAGCGCGCTGGTGGTGAACACGTAGTTGCCCATGGACGCGAAGGTGACGTTCGGGTCGTCCGGGGTGCCCGGCGGGTCGGCGGGCTTCTCCAGGAACTCGGTGATGTTGCCTTCGTCGTCGGCCTCGATGACGCCGAAGGCGCTGGCCTCGGAGCGGGGGACGCGGATACCGGCGACCGAGCAGGCCTTGCCGGACGCGATGTGCTCCTCGACCATCTGGGAGGGGTCCATGCGGTAGACGTGGTCCGCACCGAACACGATGACGTAGTCCGGCTCTTCGTCGTAGATCAGGTTGAGGGACTGGACGATGGCGTCTGCGGAGCCGGTGAACCAGCGCTTGCCGCGACGCTGCTGGGCAGGCACCGAGGCGATGTACTGGCTGACCGGCCCGTGCAGCGACCAGGCCTGGGAGATGTGGCGGTCAAGCGAGTGCGACTTGTACTGCGTCAGCACCGCAATCTTGAGGTAGCCCGCGTTGACCAGGTTCGACAGAACGAAGTCGATGAGGCGGTAGCTGCCACCGAACGGAACCGCGGGTTTGGCCCGGTCCTCCGTCAAGGGGAACAGACGTTTTCCCTCGCCGCCGGCGAGAACAATGGCAAGAACATTCGGCTGAGTCTTCACGTGACCCAATCTAGGGCTTCCGGACCGTTTTCGCCGGGGAAGATGACATTCAATCCCCCGATGGTGTGACCACGCGCCACCCACTACCCCCGACACCCCCTGCAGGCGTCCCTCCGCGTGGCTAACCTTGGGTGTCATGAGAGTCGGAATGTTGACCAGAGAATATCCGCCCGAGGTCTACGGCGGCGCCGGAGTCCATGTCACGGAGCTGACCCGCTTCATGCGGGAGATCGCGGAAGTGGACGTCCACTGCATGGGTGCGCCCCGTGACATGGAAGGCGTGTACGTCCACGGCGTCGACCCGGCGCTCGCCGACGCGAACCCGGCCATCCGCACGCTGTCCACCGGACTGCGGATGGCAGAGGCGGCCGGCAACGTCGACGTCGCCCACTCCCACACCTGGTACGCCGGCCTGGGCGGGCACCTCGCCGCCCGCCTGCACGGCATCCCGCACGTCGCCACCGCCCACTCGCTCGAGCCGCACCGTCCGTGGAAGCGCGAGCAGCTCGCAGGGGGCTACGAGGTCTCCTCCTGGTCGGAGAAGAACGCCATGGAGTACGCGGACGCCGTCATCGCGGTTTCCGCCCGCATGAAGGACTCCATCCTCGAGGCCTACCCGCGTATCGACGCCGGCCGGGTCCACGTCGTCCTCAACGGCATCGACACCCAGCTGTGGCAGCCCCGCCCGACCTTCGACGAGGCCGAGGATTCGGTCCTCACTGAACTGGGCGTGGATCCCTCCCGTCCGATCGTCGCCTTCGTCGGCCGCATCACCCGTCAGAAGGGCGTCGAGCACCTGATCAAGGCGGCCGCCCACTTCGACGAGGGCGTGCAGCTGGTCCTCTGTGCCGGAGCCCCGGACACCCCGGAGATCGCCGCCCGCACCACCGCCCTCGTGGAGGAGCTGCAGGCGAAGCGCGACGGCATCTTCTGGGTCCAGGACATGCTGGACCGCGACAAGATCCAGGAGATCCTCACGGCCGCCGACACGTTCGTCTGCCCGTCGATCTACGAGCCGCTGGGCATCGTCAACCTCGAGGCCATGGCCTGCGGTACCGCGGTCGTCGCCTCCGACGTCGGCGGCATCCCCGAGGTCGTCGTCGACGGCGAGACCGGCACCCTGGTCCACTACGACGAGAACGACGTCGAGTCCTTCGAACGCGACATCGCCGCCCAGGTCAACGCCATGGTCGCCGACTCCGCACGGGCGAAGGCCTTCGGCGCGGCGGGTCGTGCACGTACCGTCAACGACTTCTCCTGGGCCGCCATCGCCCAGCAGACGCTCGACATCTACCAGTCGCTGCGCTAGGAGGACATCATTTCTGCACGCAGGATCTCCTACCGTCCCGAACTGCACGTGACCCCCGAGTCGGGGGTCCTGGACGCCCCGGCGGGGGTGCTTCTCGACGGTGACACCTGGCACCTCTTCCACCAGTACCGCCCCACCCCCGACTCCCCCGCCCGTTGGGCGCATGTCGTCTCCGAGGACGGCCCCTTCGACTGGGAGATCTGCGACGACGCCCTCGCCCCCGTCGGCGGGGAGATCGGCCTTCGTGCCGGCGCGGTGGTGGCCAACGGGTCGGGGCTTGATCTCTACTTCACCTCCGTCACCGCCGTCGGCACCTCCATCCAGGTCGCACAACTGGCGGACCTGGACGAGAAATGCCCGGTCTCCGACGATGAGTTCACCGTGGACAGCCGCGTCCTGCGGATCGGCGACGTGGTCAGCGACCGCGACGGTCACACCCGGTTCCGCTCCCCCTGCGTCGTCCCCGCCTGGGAATCCAACGACGACCGTCACGCGGGGCACGACGGCTGGCTCATGCTCGCCGTCACCGGCAGCGGCGAGGCGCCCGTCCCGGTTGTGCTGACCAGCCCCGACGGTCGTTCCTGGGACTTCTCCGGTCACCTGGGCTTCGAGGGTGACCCGGGTTTCGACGCCGCCTCCATCGTCGTCGGCCCGCGTATCTTCCGGCTCCGCGACGAGGTCGACGGAAACATCTACGACGTCCTGCTGATCACCCTCGAGAGCGACGGCATCGACATCTCCGGCTTCCTGGTGGGCACGCTGCGTGGGACGACCTTCGATGTGAAGACCCCCTTCACCCGGATCGACCACGGCCACGACTTCACCCGCCCCCGCAACACCAACGTCACCACGGGCACCGTCCCCGAGGAGGAGCGGTACCAGCGGTCAGTCATCTTCGGCCTGCTCAACGGCGTCGGACGTCAGGACGATCCGAGGCGACACCCCACCCTGGCCACCGAGAACTGGGCCAACGCCCTGTCCCTGCCACGGGTGGTCACGCTCCAGGGAGGGCTGCTCTTCCAGACCCCGCCCGCCGGACTGCCTGACGCGATCAGCCGCACCGACCGCGCCCGATCGTGGACCGGCCTGTGCCAGATACCTGCGGGCAGCAGCCTCACCGCGACGCTTCTCGACGCCGCCGGCGCACCCGCCGCCACCATCGTCCACTCCGGTGACCAGCTCACCCTCGACAGGTCGGCCAACCCCCATCATGTGGGGGATGCGGTGGCGCGGACGAGGCTGGCGGAGGGCGACACCGACTCGCTGTCGATCTTCGTCGACGGCTCCACCGTCGAGGTCTTCGCCAACGGCGGTGCCGTCACCATGGCCAGCCGCGTCTACATCGACGGCGGCTGCTCCGCCATCCGTGTGGAGGTCTCCGGCGGGGCAGTGCTGGAGCGCCACTGGGAGCGCGGTCCCGTCACTTCCGGGAACCTGCCGGACTACGAACAGTAGGCGCTAAGCCCGGCCCATCCGCAGGAGGTGGGCCCGGGCAGTGACGGCCATCGTCTCGGGGAGCGCCTGGATCCGCCTGTCCAGTTCCCCGGCTCCGATGTGGCGTGCCGAGGGGCTCATACCGATCTGCGCGGCGATGGACTCCCTGTCCAGGACGATGGGGAACTCGATGGGTGTGGGCTCGGTGACGGGGGTGAGATGACCCTTCGCCTGCTCGACGAGGCGGTCGATCTTGCCCTCCTCCACATCGAGGATCCCCAGCGGTCCACGAAGCTCAGCCAGGTGACCGCGGTCGGCGGTGAGGAACACCGCCTGCCCGCCCTCCGTCAGCACGCGCGCGAATTCGGCGGCGTTGCGCGGGGCGAAGACGACGGTGATCACGTCGATGGAACGGTCCCGCATCGGGAGCCCCTCCCACACGTCGGCCACCACGGCGCCCACACGAGGATGGCAGCGGGCCAGCTGTCGTGCGGCGTGGACCGACACGTCCAGACCGACGCCGCGTGACCCTTCGACGTCATCGAGGGTGTGGGAGAGGTAGTAACCCGTGCCGGCGCCGATTTCGGCGATGACGGGGAGTGCGGTGTCCGGCACTGCGGCATCATCGAGCGCGTCGTGCACACCGGCTGTCACGGCCTCCACGAAGGGAGCAAAATGCCCGCGGGACAGGAATGTCTCGCGGGCGAGCACCATCTCCATGCTGTCACCCTGGTGGCGCAGCCCGGCGCCGGAGGCGAGGGTCACATACCCCTGTCGGGCCACGTCATAAGAATGGCCCGACTCGGAGACCAGTCGGGTGAAGTCTTCCACGCCGGACAGCGGGGTGCCGTCGGCGGGATCAGCGAGCACGTCGATGATGTCGGAGAGCATGCAGTCGAGCATACCCTCACAGATTGGTGGGCCTATTCGGCCGCAGCGGTGAGCAGTGCGCCGAGCTCGGCCGCTTCTTCCTTACTCATCTCAACAACCAGACGACCGCCGCCGTCAGACGGGATGCGCATCACGATCTTCCGGCTTTCCTCGACCGCTTCCATGGGACCGTTACCGGTACGCGGCTTCATAGCTGCCATATTGAGTTGGCTCCTTCTTCTCGGATCGTTTACCCTGACCAGTTTAGTCCTTTTTCAGATAAGAGAGCCGGGCGATGGTTTCCTGGGCCTCCTTCAGCTCCGCCGACAGGTGCGCAATGACGTCATCGACCTGCTCCGGACGGTAGCCGCGGTAGACGAGTTCAAACTGCACCGCGTCGAGGTTTCCGGTCCCGACGGCCACCCGGTTGGCCCGGAGGGTCTCATCCGGATCGAGAGGCGGCAGCACCTCTCCGCGCCCGAAGACACTGCCCCAGAACACGATGCCGATCGCGACGAACGCGATCAACAGGATGACGAGCAGCAGCCAGGAGAACATGGCTAGAGGATACCGGACAGGGCCGGTCGCTTCCCCACGCCGCCCTCGCCCACGCCCGCCTTCTCCAGCAGCGTGGCAGCCACAATGTCGGCCATGGGGCCCAGCTCCTCCAGAGGTCGGTTGCGGTGGCGACGGACCCCGAGGTCGACCTGCCTGATGGAGGTGGCGCCGTGGAGGTCAGCGACGTCGACGAGCAGGCCGGCCTCCACCCCGTAACCGGCGGCGAAGGGAAGCTGAAGGGCCGTCGTGCGACGGATGGCGTACTCACCGGCCAGGGGCTGGTTGATGTGCGCCAGGTCCGGGAACAGGGCGCGCAGCAGGGGTTTGGCCGTCAGCTCGGTGACCCTCCCGCCGCCGGTGGGCTGACCGTTGATGGTGCGTTGATAATCAGCTTTGACGAGATGGACCGCCGGGTCCGTGAACGGGGCGGTCAGCGCCCTGACCATGCCGACGGCGGGCCGATGGAGGTCTGCGTCGATGAACACCACGACGTCGCCGGTGGCGGCGGCCACTCCCCGCCACAGGGACTCACCTTTGCCCGGGCGCGTGGGGATCTCCGGCAGGATCTCCCGCCAGTTGAGCACCCTGGCCCCGGCTGCCGCGGCCTCCGCTGCGGTGCGGTCGGTGGAGTCGGCGTCGATGACCAGAACCTCGTGGGGTTCATCCGCCAGGACGGCGCGCACGACCTCGGCCACGGTGGCCTCCTCGTTGAGCGCCGGGATAACCACCGACGCCTTCACACCAGCCCCCGGATGGTGTTGAGCGGCGCGGCCGTACCGGCGATCGCCGCGGTCATGCGGATGACGTCGATGGTCTCCGCGACCTCATGGGCGCGGAAGGCGGCGACCCCGCGGGCGGCGGCCCAGGCAGTCGCGGTAAGGGTTCCCGCCACCCGGTCGCCGACTTCGCGGTTCACCGTCTCGCCGACGAAGTCCTTGTTGGACAGCGCCATGAGGACCGGCCATCCGGTGGCCACCAGCTCATCGACACGGCGGAGAAGCTCGAGGCCGTGGAAGGTGTTCTTGCCGAAATCATGGGTGGGGTCGATGAAGATCTTCTCCTCCGGCACCCCGACCGCGACGGCGCGTTCCGCCAGACGCGTGGTCTCGGCGATGACATCGGCGACGACGTCGTCGAAATGCACCCGGTGCGGCCGGGTCCGGGGCTCCACTCCCCCCGTGTGCGAGCACACGTAGCCGACGCGGTGGTGGCCGGCGACCTCTACGAGCTCCGGGTCGTGGCCCGCCCACGTGTCGTTGACCAGGCCCGCGCCGGCCCGGATGGCCTCCTCTGCGACCTCGGCGCGCCAGGTGTCCACCGAGATGAGCACGCCGGGATGGCGGGCGGCGACGGCCTCGATGACGGGGACGACGCGGCCGATCTCCTCGGCGGCGTCGACAAGCGAACCGGGGCCGGCCTTCACGCCGCCGATGTCGACGATGCCCGCCCCCTCGGCGATGACCCGGTCGCAGCGGCGCAGGGCCGCCTCGTCGGTGAAGGTGGCGCCCCGGTCATAGAAGGAGTCGGGGGTGCGGTTGACGATCGCCATCACCACCGGCAGGGCATGACTGTCCAATGAATTAGATCTGATGGTGGTGGACCGTTTCGAGGACCTCGTGGACCGGGGTGAACTCATCGTCGGGGGTGGCGATGAGACGGCCGTCCGTGAGCACGCGGTGGGCCTCGACGATGTGCGCCACGGCCTCCTCGACGGAATCGGTGACCAGGAACAGGTCGAGGTCATCTTCGGAGATCATGCCGTCGGTCACCAGACGCGCCTTGATCCAGTCGATCAGACCTCCCCAGAACTCGGTGCCGATGAGCACGATCGGATAGTTGGTGACCTTCTTGGTCTGCACCATGCAGAGGACCTCGAAGAGTTCGTCGAGGGTGCCGAAACCACCCGGCAGACACACGAACGCCTGCGAATACTTGAGGAACATCGTCTTACGCACGAAGAAATAACGGAAGTTCAGTCCGAGATCGACCCAGGCGTTGAGCGCCTGCTCATGCGGGAGCTCGATGCCCAGACCGACCGACAACCCGTCCGCCCCGTGCGCGCCACGGTTCGGGGCCTCCATCAGGCCGGGGCCGCCGCCGGTGATCACGGCGTAGTTGGCGTCCGCCAGCGCCTTGCCCAGGTCACAACCCAGCTCGTACAAGGGCTGACCCTCCGGGATGCGCGCCGATCCGAAGACGGTGACCGCCTTCGGCATGGACGCCAGGGCGTCGAAACCGGAGACGAACTCGCCCTGGATACGCAGGATGCGCCACGGGTCGGCGTGCATCCAGTCATGGTCGGCACCCAGCTCCAGCAGTCGCTGATCGTAGGTGCTCTCTTTATCGCCCTCGGTGCGCATCAGAATGGGGCCACGCAGCATGCGCGCCTTATCGGGATCGGGAGTGATGTTCGGTGCCATAGTAAAAGAACTTATCTGTTCGGGAGGGCACCCGCCGAGTCAGGCGGGGCGTGTGGTCAGGAATTTACGCAGATGTGCAGCGACCTGGCTGATCTGAGCCACCGGCACCTGCTCATCCTTACGGTGGGCGAAGGCCGGATCGCCGGGGCCGAAATTCACCGCAGGCACCCCCAGCGGGGAGAAACGCGCGACATCGGTCCAGCCCAGCTTCCCACGGACCTCGCCGACCGTCCCGATGAGCGCGGCCGCCGCCGGCTGTGTCAGACCAGGCAGGGCGCCGGGTGCCGAATCCTCCAGGGTCAGCGTGAAGCCCTCCCCCAACGCCAGATATGTCACCACATGCCCGTACGCCTCCTCCGGCGACCGGTCGGGGGCGAAACGGAAGTTCACCATGGCGTACGCCTCATCCGGGATGGTGTTGTTGGCGACGAAAGACTCGAGCCGCACCACGTTGAGCCCCTCCCGGTAGACGCAGCCGTCGATATCCACGCTGCGGGCCTCGTACGCGGCGACGCGGGCGACCACGGCCGCGAGTTTGTGGGCGGCGTTGTCTCCCAGCCAGCTGCGGGCCGAATGGGCCCGTGCCCCGTGGGCGGTGATCTTCACCCGGAGCGTGCCCTGGCAACCGGCCTCGATGATTCCGTTCGACGGTTCCCCCAGCAGCGCCAGGTCTCCCTGCAGCCACTCCGGATCGCTGACCGCCAGATGGCCGAGGCCGTTGAACCGGCTCTCCACCTCCTCGCACGCGTACGCGATGACGGTGAGATCGAAGGCCAGATCGGGGTCCCCCGCCAGGGTGGCGAACAGGTGGAGGTACACCGCCAGGCCCGATTTCATGTCCACGGTGCCGCAGCCGTGCATGTTGCCGTCGACCATCCGGTGCGGCACATTGCCGGCGATGGGCACGGTATCCAGATGGCCCGCCAGGATCACCCGCTGACCCAGGCCCCGGCGGGTGGCGGCGGCGACGGTGTCGCCCCGCCGGATGACCTGGGAATCAGGAATCCCCGGGATGGTCCGCAGGGCCGTCTCAACCGCGTCCGCCAGTTGTTTCTCATGGTGTGAGGGGCTGGGGACGTCCACCAGAGCAGCGGTCAGGGACACCGGGTCGGAGGTCAGATCAATCGGGTTCATCTGCCCCAGGATAGCGGTCGGGCCTCGAGGTGTGCGGCTTATCGGTGCACCGTAGACTCTGTAGATATGACAACTCAGGGAGCAACCGCGGTCGGCATCGCCAACATCGCCATGGATGGCACGGTTCTGGACACCTGGTACCCCGAGCCGGAGCTCATCGACGGCGCCGGGCTCGTGTCCGGCTCGGAGCGTCTCGGCGCCCGCGACATCCCCGCCAGCATGCTCAAGCTGGTCCTCCTCGACGAGGACCGGATGGTGGAACAGGTCGCGGTCCGCACCACGATCGCCGACCTGCAGGCCTCGCCCATCGATGCGCATGATGTCTACCTGCGGCTCCATCTGCTCTCCCACCGTCTGGTCCGCCCACTTGAGCTCAACATGGACGGTGCGCTCCGGCGCCTGACCACGGTGGTGTGGACAAACAAGGGACCGTGCACCCCCGACAACTTCGAATTCGTCCGCACCGCGCTGCGTTCCCGCGGCCTGATCCACGTGTACGGCATCGAGAAACTGCCCCGCATGGTCGACTACGTCGTACCCTCCGGCGTCAACATCGCCGAGGCCGAGCGCGTCCGCCTCGGCGCCTACCTCGCCCCGGGCACGCGCGTTCTGCGGGAAGGTTACGTCTCCTTCAATTGCGGCACCCTCGGTGCGGCCCGCATCGAGGGACGACTGTCCTCGGCGATGGTCGTCGGTGAGGGCTGCGACATCGGCCTGTCCTCCACCGTCATGGCCCGCCGGCGCGCCGACGGGCAGCGCGAACCCATCACCATCGGGGAGAACTGTATTTTCGGGGTGTCCTCCGGTGCCCTCGGACTCAGCATCGGAGACAACTGCACCGTCGGCTCGAACATCATCCTGGAGAAGGACACCCAGATCTGGGACGCCGACGCCGGCCACCACATAGCGGCCGCCGCCCTCAACGGGCAGTCCAACTGGACCGTAAGCCGTGAGGTCGGTCACCCGGAGCCGGTGCTGCGGCACGTCTGGCAGTAGCCCGGTTTCCGGCACCCCTGTCCTCGGGGTTAACGTCTACAGGTATGACCAGCCGACCAGAACAACAGACGCACCTCGGATCGGGCCTCAAAACCCGCCACCTGACCATGATGGGCCTCGGCTCAGCCATCGGCGCCGGGCTCTTCCTTGGCACCGGCGTGGGCATCCGGACCGCCGGCCCCGCCATCCTGCTCGCCTACATGGCGGCGGGCGCGATCGTTGTCATGGTGATGCAGATGCTCGGCGAGATGGCCGCCGCACGCCCGTCCTCCGGTTCCTTCTCCACCTACAGCAGGCAGGCCTTCGGCCGGTGGGCGGGCTTCTCCCTGGGTTGGCTGTACTGGTTCATGCTGGTCATGGTCATGGGCGCGGAGATGACCGGCGCCGCCGCCATCATGGGCAACTGGTTCGGGGTCGACCCGTGGATACCGGCACTGGTGTCGGTGGTGTTCTTCGCGGTGGTCAACTTCGCCAAGGTCCGCGGTTTCGGTGAGTTCGAGTTCTGGTTCGCCTTCATCAAGGTGGCGGTGATCATCGGATTTCTGGCCGTCGGTTTCGCGCTCTTCTTCGGCCTGCTGCCCGGCTCCACGTTCATCGGCCTGGACAATTTCATCGGCGAGGACGGCTTCATGCCCAACGGGTGGCCGGGCATGGCTGCGGGCATGCTGGCGGTGGCGTTCGCGTTCGGCGGCATCGAGCTGGTCACCATCGCCGCGGCCGAGTCCGAGCACCCCAAGTCGGCGATCTCCGTCGCGGTGCGCTCGGTCATCTGGCGTATTTCGGTCTTCTACATCGGTTCGGTCCTGGTGATCACCCTCCTTCTCCCCTACAACCAGCTCGGCGGCGCAGAGACTGCAGCGGATTCTCCGTTCACCGCGGTCCTGGCTATGGCCAACCTCCCCGGCGTGGTCGGCTTCATGGAGGCCGTGATCGTCCTGGCGCTGCTCTCCGCGTTCAACGCCCAGATCTACGGCACCTCCCGACTGGTCCACTCCCTCGCCCTCGACGATGACGCACCCCGTATCTTCGCGGTGACGAACCGGGAATCCGTGCCCATCAACTCCGTCGTGCTGTCCATGATCTTCGCCTTCGCCTCCGTCGGTCTGCAGTTCTGGAATCCGGAGGGTCTGCTGGCGTTCCTGCTCAACGCCGTCGGCGGTTGCCTCATCGTCATCTGGATCATGATCACCGCCTCCTACCTGCGTCTCCATCCCGAACTGGAACGGCTCGGCGAGATCTCCACGGTCCGGATGTGGGGCTGGCCGTGGCTCGGTTGGGTGACCATGGCAGCCCTGTGGGCGCTCGTGATCCTGATGCTTTTCGACGACGCCGCCCGCTCCCAGGTCATCGCCGTTGCGGTGGTGACCGGACTGCTGGTCCTGCTTGCCAATGTCAACCAATGGGCCGGTCGTCGGGTATCCTCTCGACCATGACTTCAGCTACCGCGCGCGGACTGGCCACCATCACGCACGCGGGAACCGTCCTCGACGTCTGGTTCCCCGCGCCCAAGCTGTCCGACGACCCGTTGCCCCCGGGCACGGAGCGTCTGGACCAGGCCCCGCAGCAGTTCGCCGCCCTCGTCGGCCCCGACGAGGACCGTGGCGTCGCCCGTGTCGCGGTGACCACCTCCATCGCCTCGCTCTCGGACGCACCCGTCGACACCTACGACGCCTACCTCCGCCTGCACCTTCTCTCCCACCGCCTCGTCCGCCCCCACGGCGTCAATCTCGATGGCGTGTACGAGCTGCTGGCCAACGTGGTCTGGACCAACTACGGCCCCTGCGCGGTCGCTGACTTCCAGATGGTCCGCGGCAGGCTCACCGAGCGTGGTCCGGTCACCGTCTACTCGGTGGACAAGTTCCCCCGCATGGTCGACTACGTGGTCCCCTCCGGCATTCGCATCGCCGACGCTGACCGGGTCCGCCTGGGCGCCCACCTCGCGGAGGGCACCACCGTGATGCACGAGGGTTTCGTCAACTACAACGCGGGCACGCTGGGCGTCTCCATGGTGGAGGGTCGCCTCTCCGCCGGCGTGGTCATCGGTGACGGCACCGACATCGGCGGCGGCGCCTCCGTGATGGGCACCCTCTCCGGCGGTGGCAAGGAGGTCATCTCCATCGGTGAGCGTTGCCTCCTCGGCGCGAACTCGGGTATCGGGGTCTCGCTGGGCGACAACTGCATCGTCGAGGCCGGCCTCTACGTCACGGCCGGCACCAAGGTGTCGGTGTTCGGTGATGTGGCCCGACACGCGGACGTCCCCAACGGCACCCGCATCAAGGCAGCCGAGCTGTCCGGAGCCGATGACATTCTGTACCGACGCAACTCCCTCAACGGAGCGGTGGAGGCCACCCCGGTTGATTCCCGCCTGGTGGAGCTGAACTCCGAGTTGCACGACAACTAGGGCAGGTCGGAAGGCGCTTTCCCTCTGTCCCTGGTTTTTGCGCGGCGTTGAACCGCAGCGGACCAGCCGGCCACCGCAACAGAACGGTTCCCCTACCCCGGAACCTCCGTCTTCACGATTCTGACCTTCGGTTTCCGGAAAGCCCACAACTTGTTCACGATGAAGTTCACCGGCATCGCGACGATGATCGAGATGGCCGTCGCCCAGTAGAACTTGGTGCGCAGGCCGGTGGAGTCGTCGAAAAGCTCCGGGGACAGCGCGATGGGGGAGCTGGGGTTCATCAGCAGCGTCGCCACGATCTGGCTGACCAGGAAGGCGCCGATACCGGTCAACAGGAACGGGAAGAAACCGCGCCACCAGCTGCGCTGGGAGTAGCCGCGGAACGTCCAGCTCCGGTTGAGCTGGTAGTTCCAGGTGTTCGCCACGAGGAAGGCGATGGCCATGAAGACGTTGAACCAGCGGATGTTGTAGTCCGTGCCGAGCAGGTTCATGAAGACGTCGTATTCGGAGATGTCGGCGGCCCAGCCGGCCGTCTTCTTCGACAGGACGCTCACCGCCAGGTTGACCAGTGTTCCTGAGCCACCCACGAGGCCGAACATGAGGAACTGGCGGGCGGTGCTCCGGAGCCGGGCATAGGACCGGCTTCTGCCCCGTGTCTCTTCGGAACTCACGGAACCTCTTTCGCGTCGGCTGATGGTAGACATGCCAGCTTAGCCCCCTCAACCGGCATGGACGTGGAAGACCCGTCGCTGACCGCTGAAGGGATCACGGAAACCGACTGACACGGCCCGCAGATGCAGGGGTGAGGAGAAGTCGTAGAGGGCCAGTCCGCGGTCCGCGGGATAGGTGTCGTCGCCGAGTACCGGCATACCCAGATGGCTGAGCACCACCCGAATCTGGTGCGTGTGACCGGTCACCGGCCGCACCTCCACCTCGTCCTCCCCGATCCGGCGCAGCCAGGTCCGCGTATCGACGCCGCCGTCGAGCACCCTCACCTGCCGCTCGCCCCGCTCCTTGTGCAGCGGGAGCTCCACCAGCTCCCACTCCTCCCCCACCCTCACGTCCCCGACGACACGGGCCACGTAGGTCTTGTCCACCCGGCGGTCCTGGAAGAGCCGCTGGTAGGCGCCCCGGGTCTCGCGACGTCGGGAGCACACGAGGATCCCGGAGGTCAACCGGTCCAGGCGGTGCACGGGGACGATCTCGTCTTCACCGTAAGAGAGACGCAGGCGCGTCTGAATCGTCTCCCGCACGATGCGGCCGTTGCTCGTCGACGGGACGAACCCCGGTTTATCCACCACGATCAGGTCGAGGTCCTCGAACACCACGGAATGGGCGAAAGGAATCGCGGGCTCTTCCGGGACCGGAGGATGGAACCACGCGGGCACCGGCCGATCCAGCACGGTGCCGGGAACCAGCAACCGGCCGAACGGGAAGGGCGAGTCGCCTGCCTCCCCCGCCCAGTAGGAACGGTCGTCGGGGACGACTCCGCGCAGGATCAGACGCTGCGGGGAGATGCCGTCCCGGGCAGGGATCGGGGCCTCAGGCAAGGGCGGCGAGGCGGTTGACGGCGGCGTCGATACGCTCGTCGGTGCCGGTGAGCGCCATGCGGATGTGCTGCTCGCCGTGGGGGCCGTAGAAGTCCCCGGGAGCCACGAGAATGCCCAGTTCGGCGAGGGCGTCGACGGTCGCGCGGCAGTTTTCGCCGCGGGTGGCCCACAGGTAGAGGCCAGCCTCGGAGTTGTCGACGGTGAAGCCCGCGCCGATCAGGGCACGCAGCAGCGCCAGACGACGGTGGGCGTAACGGAGCTTCTGCGCCTGCTCCTGGCCGTCATCCTCCAGGGCCGCGACCATGGCGGCCTGGACGGGTCCGGGCACCATGAGGCCGGCATGCCGGCGTGCCTCGAGCAGTTCGGAGATGAGCGCGGGATCACCGGCGAGGTACCCGCCGCGGTAGCTGGCCAGGTTCGAGGACTTCGACAGCGAATGGATGGCGAGGAGGCCGGTGTGGTCACCGTCGCACACCCGTGGGTCGAGGATCGACACCGGCTCATGGGAGTCGTCCCACCCCAGGCCCAGGTAGCACTCGTCGGAGGCGACGATGACGCCGCGCTCACGGGCCCACCCGACGACCTTGCGCAGGTGATCGACGCCCAGCACCTTGCCGGTGGGGTTCGACGGGGAGTTCAGGAAGAGCAGGTCGGGGCTCTCGGGGCCGATCTGCAGCAGGGAATCCGCGCGCAGGACCCTGTTGTCGCCCAGCAGCGCCGCCACCTCGTAGGTGGGGTAGGCGACCTCGGGGATGACCACGAATCCGCCCCGGATACCCAGGAGAGTCGGCAGCCAGGCGATGGCCTCCTTGGTGCCGATGACCGGCAGGACCGCATCCGGGGACAGGCCCGTCATGCCGTAGCGCCGCTCAAGCGCCGACGCGATCGCCGCCCGGAGCTCCGGTGTGCCCGCCGTCTGCGGGTAGCCGGGTTCTGCGGCGGCCTCCGCCAACGCCAGCTGGATGCCCGGCGCGACGGGGTCGACCGGTGTACCGATCGACAGGTTCACGATCCCGTCGGGGTGCGCCTCCGCCCGTTCCTTCGCCGCCGCCAGGGAGTCCCAGGGGAAATCGGGCAGACGTGTGCCCAGGGGCGTGCGTGTCATCAGCTATTCCTGGTTCTGCGGGGGCAGCGCGGCGACGAAGGGGTGATCGAAGGCCTGGACGCCGGCCTTGGCGGCACCGCCCGGGGAGCCGAGATCGTCGAAGAAACCGACGTTGGCGTCGTAGTACTTGTCCCATTCCTCGGGTACGTCGTCCTCGTAGAAGATCGCCTCGACCGGGCAGGCCGGTTCACAGGCACCGCAGTCGACGCACTCATCGGGGTGGATGTAGAGCATCCGCTTGCCCTCGTAGATGCAGTCGACCGGGCATTCCTCAACACACGAACGGTCGAGGACATCGACGCAAGGCTGGGCAATGATGTATGTCATGGTGTCGGCAACTCCTGGGATGATGGAATATCGCAGTCCAGTATGTCACTTTCCTCTCACCAGAGGCCAGACGCCTCCGGCCAGACCTGCGAAAAGCAGCAGAACGCTACGAATATTATCGCCGACCAGCTGATCACCGGTTAACTCGACACCGAACATGAACGCCAGGAAGCCGCCGATCCACACATACAGCGGGATCGCGGCGACGGCCGGGTTGGGGCTCCACAGCCGGGCGGTGCGCGTGAGCACCATGTTGAACAGGAACGCGATGATGATGGTGTAGGGCACGGCCAGCCGCCCCCCGCCGGGCAGGGTCACCCAGGTTCCCAGGTAGACCACCTGGAGCAGCACCGAGATCAGCGCCGCGATGGACAGCCACACCAGCCCGCCGACGGCCTCGCCGCGGCTGAAGTCGGTGCGCACGATCCGCTCCCCGTTCATGGCTTAACCTCGAGCCGGTCGCGGTCGATGCCGTCCAGCAGGCCCGGCCCGCCGAGCAGATCAGCCCCGGGAAGGTCACCGGCGCCCAGCTGGTAGTGCTCCCGGGAGAGCAGCGGCTGAGCCAGCAGGTTCGACAGCGCCCACACCGGGTGGCGCCCCTGCCCCCACGCGGCCTGCGGGTTGGTGGCGGACACCGAGCCGTCGGCGAACCAGATCTGAGTGGCGTGCGCCCGCATGGCCTCGCGCTTGGCTGCCAGGGCGGCGTCGTCCAGGTCGATCGCCAGATCATGCTCCTCGACGCCCGCGTTGGCCAGGTACGCCTCATCCGGCAGGCCCCAGCCCGTGGGCACCTGCGTGATGCTCTCGACGCCTTCGGTGGTCTCGGCCAGGTCGCTGACGGTCCACAGGATGCGGGGGACGTGGACAAGCTGGGCCGCGGCGTGTGCGATCTCGTGGGCGCGGATGTGGTCGGGATGTCCGTAGCCGCCGTCGGGGCCGTAGGTGATCAGCAGGTGCGGTCGTTCGGCCGCGAGGACACGGGTGAGCAGTTCGACGGCCTCTGCGCCGGAGTTGACGAAAGCCCGCGGGTTCCCGTACGCCGGGCTGCCCACCATGCCGGAATCCCGGAACCGGCCCGCTCCACCGAGGAAGTGGCCCCGTACCCCGAGAATCCCCAGGGCGCGGGTGAGCTCGGCGATACGGAAACCACCGAGCTGATCCGCGTGGTCGTTGGTCAGGTGGGCGAAGGGTTCGCCGATCACCTCGCCCTCCTCCCCCAGCGTGCAGGTCACCACCAGTACGTCGGCGCCGCGGCGGGCGAGGTCGAAGAGGGAGCCTCCGGTGGTGATGGCCTCATCGTCGGGGTGTGCGTGGACGGCAACCACGCGGTAGCCGACAAGATCACGGGGGGTCATTGCTTCCTCCAGCTCGCGACCGTCGAAATACCGGCGGTCCAGTTGTCAAGATCCGGGTCCGGACCTACGATACCTTCGCCCAGAACCAGCACACGCCGCTCCCCCAGCAAGGGGACCAGGACATGCTCACGGGCGTTCTCCCCGGCGAAGAAGGCCCGGCCCTCCGACGCCTCCACGTCACCGTTGAGCAGGGAACGGGCCATGACGTCGGTCTCCCCGGTGCAGTATCCGGACAGGTTGCCGGCCCGCGGGGACTCCGGAGTGGGCGGGCACAACCACTGGTCGGCCAGCTCCACCGGATCACCGGCGCTCCGCTCCCAGGCTATGACGACGTCCACCTCGCCTGCGGGCAGGAGATTGCCGGTGAGGTCGGCCAGGTCGGTGGTGGTCACCTCCGCGGCCACGCCGAAGCGGGAGAGCAGGTCCACGATGGTGCGGGCGGCGGCGATCGCGGTGTCGTCGGCGGAGTCGACGCCCAGCCGCAGGGGGCGTCCCTCCTCCCCGGTGAGGCCGGGCAGCAGCTCCGGTGGGCCCTGCTCGACGCTGCGTGCCCTGGTGTGCGGGGGAACGTTGAGGTCAGCGGACCTGCCCGCGGCGAGGCGGGCGATGAGGGGGACGTCGAGAAGCGAATGCAGTTCGGCTCGCACCGCGTGTTCCTCCAGCAGCGACGAGGAGGTGGACATCGTCAGCGTGAGTTCGCGGGGCTGATCCAGGAGGCGCACCTGGGTGTCGAGCATGAGCGAATACGCCTCGAAGGAGGTCTCCGCCGGAGTGACGTCCAGGAAACTGATCTGGCCGGTGTGCAGCTGTTCGACGCCCTGGGTGACGGAGCGGATCTCCCGGAAGGTCACGCGGTCGGTCTGCGCGGGGGCCTTTCCCCAGAAGCGGTCGTTGCGGTTGACGGCGACGACCCCACGGGAGCGGTCGATGTTGCTGATCATGTAACGGCCACCGGAGGCGGGCAGATCATCGATGAGCGCGGAGGAGAAATCGCCGGCGTCGGACTGCAGGAGGTGGCTGGGCAGGAGGTGCCGGAACAGCTGCTGCCAGTCGGCGACGACGGTGACGAAGTCGACGTCCACGGTGCGACCGTCGGGGCTGGTGCGGATCGCGGCGATCTCCCGGTAGGGGGCCGAGCCGATGACTCCGGGCGTGCCGGTCATGCCCTGCCACAGGTAGTGGAAATCGGCACCCGTGATGGGCGTGCCGTCCGACCACTGCGCCTCCGGGGAGATGACGTAGCGGATGGTCTGGGGGAGCGTCTCCCCCGCCATGGGTGTGGGTTCGACCGGACCTGCCGAGACCAGCAGATCCTCATCCATCGCATCATTGCGGAACGCACTCGGCAGCACCAGGGAGGCCAGGGAGCGCGTGAGAGTGGAATCGTCGGACTGCATGTGCGGGTTGAAACCGCCAGGCAGCGGATCGACGCCCACGTTGATGACGGCCTCCGCCCGCGAAGGCGTGGTCGTCGGCGTCACGCTCGAGGTGGCGGTTTCCGGGCTGGGGGCGGGTTCCTCCACCGGTGGTGGGCCTGGGTTCGCGGCGCAGGCGGTCAGCGTCGCGGCAAGGAGGACAGCGGAGAGGAAGCGGGCTTTCACAGAGTCATTATGTACCAGGGGTGCGCGCCGGTCGGCTCCGCAGCGCCGGTGCGAGCACCGCCACGACCACCCCGGCGAGGACGAGAAGCAGCAGTGCCCGGCGCAGGCCCGTAGCCGCCGAGAGCGACCCCAGCACCGGGCTGGTGGCCAGGAAACCGACCCGCATCAGCCAGCTGACGGCCGTGACCCCGGCGCCCTCGGTCACCCCGGGCAGGCGGGCAGCCGCAGCAAAGGCGCTGGGTACGAGCGTGGCGCAGCCGAAACCGACCAGAACATATCCGGCGTACAGCAGACCGGGACCGGAGGCCGCGACAACCCCCAGCCCGCCGACGGCGATCAGCACGCCACCGGCCCGGGCGACGGCGACCCGGCCGAATTTATCGATGAGCCGGTCACCGGTGAAGCGCCCCACCATCTGTGCGGTGAGCACCACCGTGTACGCCACCCCCGCGTCAGCGACATCGACGTCGGCCAGTTCCACCGAGGACAGCCCCGCCCAGTTGTTGGCGATGTCCTCCACCATCGTCCCGGACGTCGCCAGCAGCGCCACCGGCAGGGCGACCAGCATGATCTTTCCGAACCCGCCGCCGTGCCTCTCGACGCCGCCGTCCGCCTCCGCTTCCCCCGCTGCGGAGGGCACGGGCCCCGTCAGCCACACCGCGAGGGCGACCAGCACGACCACCGCCACCGCGACGATCGCCAGATGCAGACGGATGTCCCACCCCGAACTGGCGGCCGCAGTGCCCCCGATGCCGCCGAGCACCGCACCCAGGGACCAGAAGGCATGCATGGCGGAGAGGATCGAGCGGCGGACCCGACTCTCCACACGCACGCCCGCGACATTCTGGGAGACGTCGACGACGGCGTCGAAAAGCCCGATGCCGATCAACAGGATCGCCAGCACCAGGCCCGACGACGCCCAGCCGATCCCGGCGACGAGCAGTGCGAGCGCCACGGTGCCCCAGAAGACGACCGGACGGGGTCCGAAGCGGTTGACGGCCAACGAGGGCAGCACGGAGGAGACCAGGGAACCGGCCGCAAAAGCCGCCACGATGAACCCGAAAGCCAGGTCCGTCAGCCCCCACTGCTGCTTGAGCAGGGGGTACCAGGGCAGGACGGAAGAGAACACAGCCCCGTTGGTCGCGAACATGATCGCGACGCCAACGGGGCTGTGGACAGGACGGGCGGTGGTCATGCACGCAGCCTAAGCCACGACCCGTGCCGCCGCCTCAGGCTGCGCCTACTTGTTGAGGTTCTTCTCGCGGGAGCGGGAGCGGGCGCGCTCGTTGGCGCTGAGGTAGAGCTTGCGGACGCGGAGGATGTCGGGGGTGACCTCGACGCACTCGTCCTGACCACAGAACTCCATGGCCTCGTCCAGGGACAGGGCGTGGGCCTTGGCGAGGGTGACCGTGGTGTCGGCGCTGGCCGCACGCATGTTGGTCAGCTTCTTTTCCTTGGTGATGTTGACGTCCATGTCCTCGTCGCGGTTGTTCGCGCCGACGACCATGCCCTCATAAGCCTCGGTGCCCGGCTCGACGAAGAAGGAGCCACGGTCCGCCAGGCCCTGAAGGGCGAAGGCGGTGATCTTGCCGGAACGGTCGGCGACCAGGGAACCCGAGGCGCGGCCCTTGATCTCGCCGGCCCACGGACGCAGCTCGATGGCGTAGCTGTTGGCGATGCCGGTGCCACGGGTTTCGGTCATGAAGGTGGTACGGAAGCCGATGAGGCCACGGGAGGGCACGTCGAACTCCATGCGGACCCATTCGCCGGAGCCGGTGTCCATGCTGGTCATCTGGCCCTTGCGGGCGGCCATGAGCTGGGTGACGGGACCCTGGTACTCACCGGGGACGTCGATGATCAGGTGCTCGTAGGGCTCATGGAGCTTGCCGTCGATGGTCTGGGTGACCACCTGCGGCTTGCCGACGGTGAGCTCGAAGCCTTCGCGACGCATCGTCTCCACCAGGATCGACAGCGCCATCTCGCCTCGGCCCTGCACCTCCCAGGTGTCGGGACGCTCGGTCGGGAGGACGCGCAGGGACACGTTACCGATGAGCTCGTTGTCCAGGCGGGCCTTGACCAGGCGGGCGGTGACCTTGTCGCCGCCGCCGCGGCCTGCCAGCGGGGAGGTGTTGACGCCGATGGTCATGGAGATGGCCGGCTCGTCGACGGTGATCCGGGGCAGTGCCACCGGGTTCTCCAGAGCGGCGAGGGTGTCGCCGATCATGATCTCGTCGATGCCGGAGATCGCCGCGATGTCACCGGCGACGACCTCGTCGGTGGGCTGGCGGGTCACACCGACGGTGCGCAGCAGCTCAGCGATCTTGACGGTCTTGGTGTGCTGGTTGCCCTCGTCGTCATAGTGGATCCAGGCAACCTGCTGGCCCTTCTTCAGGGAGCCGGCGAAGATGCGGACCAGGCCGATGCGGCCGAGGAAGGACGAGGAGTCCAGGTTGGTGACGTGGGCCTGCAGCGGCGCCTCAAGGTCAGCGGAAGGCTCCGGGAGGACCTGGTAGATGACGTCGAAGAGGGCCTGCAGGTCCTCTGCGTCCGGGGCGTTGCCGTTGCCCGGGTTTTTGGTGGAGGCCTTGCCTTCACGGCCGGAGGCGTAGAGCACCGGCAGGTCGAGCAGGCTCTCGGCGGCTTCGGCGGCCTCGGGGTCCTCGAGGGTGGAGGCGAGTTCCAGGAGCAGATCCTGGGCGTCCTCGACGACCTCGTCGATGCGGGCGTCCGCACGGTCGGTCTTGTTGACCAGGATGATGACCGGCATCTTCGCGGCCAGGGCCTTACCCAGCACGAAGCGGGTCTGCGGGAGGGGGCCCTCGGACGCGTCGACGAGTAGGACGACACCGTCGACCATGGACAGGGCGCGCTCGACCTCGCCACCGAAGTCGGCGTGGCCCGGGGTGTCGATGACGTTGATGATGAGGTCCCGGCCGTCCTTGCCGGCACCCTTGCGGCGCACGGCGGTGTTCTTGGCCAGGATGGTGATGCCCTTCTCGCGTTCGAGATCACCGGAGTCCATCACGCGGTCAGTGACACCACCGTGGTCGTCGAACACTCCGGACTGCTCCAGCATGGAGTTGACGAGGGTGGTTTTGCCGTGGTCGACGTGTGCGACGATGGCGACGTTGCGGAACTCAGGATGGGACACGAGTGGGCTGCTCCTATAAAAAGGGATCGCGGCCGACGGTCACCGGGCACGCGATGGTGAACAGCCGTTGACGATACCCGCATTATTCGGCTATCGCACTATTGAGGGGTCAGCGCCACACCGGAGCGGCATTTTCCCTCCCCTGCATCCCGTCCAGATTCACCGCCCACCAACGGAGTTCTGCCATGTGTAACGGAATGGTGTCCCTCGACGAAACATGAAGTAACCGGGTTGCGGGCAGTTATTTACGCCCTTTCCGCCATTCCGGTTGACTACGTCACGCAAGTGAATATTGTTGGTTAACAAAACTACTGTTACCAATGTTGCGGTTGTGACTATCGCGCTTCTGCGCACCTGTACAACCGCCGCACCGCCTTGAGTACACGAAAGAGGGCCTGCCAGTGGGATCCATCGCACTGAGGACCACCGTCCGGACGGTCGCCGTCGCCGTCACACTGACCGCCGTCAGTGCGCTCGGCCTCAGCGTCGGCGCCGGCGCGGCACACGCCCAGACCTCCTCCCCGGGCCCGCTCGACCAGCTCGGCCGCCCCACCCCCCAGACCCAGGTGCAGGTGAGGGACTTCGCCAACCAGCCGTGGGTGCCCGTGGAGATGCGCAACGCAATCCTCTCCGCCCTCGCGTTCAGCGCCGGCGACAACGGCGACGGCGGCCCCGCCCTGCCGGAGAACGCGCCGACCTTCACCCAGTTCTACTGGCCGACGGTCGCAGGCTCCTGCATCGGCGGCGAACTCGACGCGGTGGGAACCGCCATCGCCGTTCCCGGCCCCGCGGCCATTCCGGCCCCGGGAGCGCGCGCAGGCCAGACCGCCTTCGTCTTCACGGCCCTGGGCACCGCGCCCGCCCTGCCCGAGCAGGGCGGCATGAACGTCACGTGGTTCAACCTGAACACCCTCCAGAACGGGGTCACCCCGCTGGGGAATTACGGCATCAACCCGGATGGGCCGGCCACACTGTCCGGCACCGCCGACACCGGTCACGGCACTGTCGTGGCACTCGTCTCCGGCGACGTCCGCACCGAGGACGCCACCTGCAACTTCCTCCCCACCGCTGCGATCATTGATGCGAGGTAACACTCATGGCTGCTGATCTTCATCCGGTCAAGAAGGAAACCTTCAACACCGCCAACCGGATCAACATCGACCCGAAGGGGCACCTCCGGGAGGTCGACACCTACCGGGTCACCGACTTCGGCCTCTACATGGCACGCGGGGCGAACCACCCGCGCTTCGGCTATCTCGAGTCCTGGCTCCTGCCGAAGCTGGGGCTGCGCGCCAACATCTTCCATTTCCGGGACGGCGTCCACGAGCGTCAGGACTTCTACTTCGACGTCGCCGACATCCACATCGAGGATGACGTGTGGTCCACCCGCGACCTCTACGTGGACCTCGTCTCCGTCACCGGTGAGCCCATCGACGTCCAGGACATCGACGAACTCGCCGCAGCCACGTCCGCCGGCCTGATCACCGCGGAAGAGGCCGAGCGAGCCATCGACACCACCCTCAACGCGGTGGAGGGCATCACCCGGCACCACGACAACGCGATGGAGTGGCTGCGCACCCTCGGCATAGAGCTGACATGGGCGGACACGGTGGAAATGGTTCCCGCCGAATAACTGTGTCCCCGCACACAAATGAAGAGTAGGCTCGGTGTCGGGTACCTCGAACAGTCCCCGACCCCATCCCGGACCGTCCGTCGCTCCCGTCACCGATTCACTGTTTGACACCGATTGGAAGGACACGCCATGGACAGCAACGACCCCACCAATAAGGACACCCTCTGGAAGTTCCCGGAGGACAAACCCTTCAAGCACAATCATCCGGAGAACCCGGGCAAGGAAACCCCCGAGCAGAAGCAGGAGCTCGCCGAGGAGTGGGGCCAGGAATCCTTCCCCGCCAGCGACCCGCCCGCCAACTACTGAGCCGTCGCTAGGGTTGTGGCATGACGACGATCTACCACAACCCCCGCTGCTCCAAGTCCCGCCAGGCCCTCGAGCGCCTGCGGGACAAAGGGATCGAACCGGACATCATCCGCTATCTGGACGCCCCGCCGAGCGTCGAAAAGCTCCGCGAGCTCGTCGACGCCGCGGGGATCACCGTCCACGACGCCATCCGCACGAAGGAAGCCGAGTACAAGCAACTCGGCCTTTCCCCCGACACCCCGGACGAAGAGCTGCTCGCCGCGATGGTCGCCCACCCGCGACTGATTGAGCGCCCGTTCGTGGTGACCGCCAAAGGTGTGCGGATCGCCCGCCCGACCGAGGCCATCGACGAGATCCTCTGATCCGCCCGGCAATCCCGGGCCCGCAGTGACGGGCTCGCGGTGACGGGGACCGCAGACAAACGACCGCACGTGACGCCGCTCACGTAAATCATAAACTCGCACTACTGCGTCAAGCAGGGAGAACACCGGAACTCCTTGAAATCGGCGGGATTCTCCAGTTTCCTCGGGACTAAGAGCACCCCACCACCCTGGAGCGAGAATCATGAAGGTTGTCATTGTCGGAGCCACCGGAAACGCAGGCACCGCGGTTCTGCGGGCGCTTCACCAGACCCCTGAGGTCACCCACATCGTCGGTGTGGCCCGGCGTCTCCCGGACCAGAACGTCGAACCCTACGAGGGCTGCGAGTGGCACTCCCTCGACATCGCTGCGGCCAGTACCAGCGAGGACGCCGTCAGCCAGCTGACGGAGGTCTTCCGCGGCGCAGAGGCGGTCATCCATCTCGCCTGGCTCATCCAGCCCAACGACCAGCGCGAACTCCTGCGCCGCGTGAACGTCGAGGGAACCAGGCGCGTCGCTGAGGCAGTCTCCCGGGCCGGAGTTCCCCACCTGGTCGCCGCCTCCTCGGTCGGCGCCTACTCCCCCGACGAGGCACGGTCCACCGACTCGGACCCGCCGCTCCGCGACGAGAGTTATCCCGTCGGCGGCATCGACTCCTCGCACTACAGCGTGGACAAGGCCGCACAGGAGAAGGTGCTGGACACCTTCGCCGCCGGGCACCCGGACATCACCGTCACCCGCCTGCGCCCGGGTCTGACGTTCCAGGCGGATGCCGCTTCCGAGCTGCAGCGCTATTTCCTCGGGAAGGCGCTACCCGTCCAGCTGCTCAAGTCCGGCAGGTTACCCGCGCTGACGGTGCCCAAGGGCATGCTCCTGCAGGCCGTCCACGCCGACGACGTCGGACGTGCCTATGTGGCAGCCGTCCTCAGGAGACTCCCCGGAGCCTTCAACATCTGCACCGATGACGTCCTCGGCCCGCAGGAGCTGGCCGACATCGTCGATCACGGCCGGGTGCTGGAGGTCCCGCCGGCCATGGTCCGCGCCGCCCTCGTCGCCGCCCACAAGTCGGGGCTGCTCCCCGCTGACGCCGGCTGGCTGGACATGGCCATGCAGGTCCCGCTCATGGACAACACCCGGGCCATCGAGGAGCTGGGGTGGCGTCCGCAGGTCTCCTCCGCGGATGCCCTGCGGGAGCTTCTCGACGCCATGATCGAGGGACACGGCCACCCCTCTCCCCCGCTTCATCCCCGCGACAAGGATGAGCGCGTCGTCTCCGCGATCCACGAACCGGCCAAGTCGGGCGCCCATGCGGGCGCGGGCTCAGCGACGGAGGGGGGCACGGAGGATCTGCCGGAGAACCTGACCAAGGACCTGATGGGCCTGTACCTCTCCGACCACCTGACGGGTGCCACCGCCGGCGTGAACCGGATCGAGCGGATGGCCGCCGACTTCATCGACACCCCCGTCTACGCGGACCTGGCCTCCCTGGCCGATGAGATCCGCGCCGACCGGGAGCTGCTGCGCAACATCGTCGAGGATCTCGGCTTTCCACGGAAGCCCTACCGCCAGGCCGCGGCCTGGGCGGCGGAACGTGTCGGGCGGCTCAAGCTCAACGGCCGGATCATCGAACGCTCACCCATGACGCTGCTGCTGGAGGCCGAGCTCATGCGATCCGCAGTGGCGGGCAAACTCGGCGGCTGGCAGACCCTGCGCGAACACGCACCGGAGCTGGGTCTGGATCGGGAGGTCTTCGACCGTCTCATCGAAGCCACCCACCGGCAGTTGAGCACCCTCGACGGAGTCCACGAATACGCCCGACAGCGGGCTCTCCGTGATGACCGCGACACCTTCTGGGATTAACGGAAGGCAGGAAACGACATGCCCAATTCCGTACCTGAGGACCTGGCCGCGAAGGAGACGGCGGCCGCCATCTCGGCTCTGGCGCTGGAACACGGATTCACCGTGGCCACCGCAGAGTCGCTCACCGGTGGTCAGATCGCGACCACGCTGGCCGCCGCAGAGGACTCCTCGGAATGGTTCGCCGGCAGTGTGGTCAGTTATCAGACCCGCATCAAGTACGACGTCCTGGGCGTGCCCGAAGGGCAGCCGGTGATCACTGAATCCGCGGTGAGCACGATGGCGGAGGGCGTGGCGAAGCTCATGTCCGCTGACGCCACCCTCGCGGTCTCCGGCTGCGGTGGCCCCGGCGAGCAGGAGGGTCAACCACCCGGCACCACCTGGATCGCCGCCCGCGTGCGCGGCACCATCCGGACCGAGCTGCACCACTTCCCCGGCGGGCCCGAGGAGATCCTCGCACAGACCCGGCAGCGGTCTCTGGAACTGCTCCAGGCACTCATGCAGGCCACCGCTTCCCCTGACCACACCACTCCGACAGCGAAGGAACGACCATGAAGGCAGTCACCTGGCAAGGCAGGAGGAACGTCAGCGTGGACAACGTCCCGGACCCCATCCTCCAGGAGGACAACGACGCGATCATCGAGGTCACCTCCACCGCAATATGCGGCTCTGACCTGCACCTCTACGAAGTCCTCGGCCCCTACATGGACGCCGGCGACATCATCGGCCACGAGCCGATGGGCCGGGTGGTCGAGGCCGGCCCCACGTCCGGTCTCGCTGTGGGCGACCGGGTGGTCGTCCCCTTCACCATCGCCTGCGGCTCCTGTTGGATGTGCGACCGGCGGCTGTACTCCCAGTGCGAGATCACGCAGGTGAGGGAGCAGGGCAGCGGCGCGCGGTTGTTCGGGTACTCCCGCCTCTATGGTTCGGTGCCCGGTGCGCAGGCACAGTATCTGCGGGTCCCGCACGCCGACTTCGGCCCCGTGAAGGTGGGTGAAGAGCTCCCCGACCACCGTTATCTCTTCCTCAGCGACGTCCTCCCCACCGCCTGGCAGGCCGTCCGGTACGCGGACGTCCAACCGGGTGAAACGCTCGCGGTCTTCGGGCTCGGGCCGATCGGCCAGATGGCCGCCCGCATCGGCCTCCACCTGGGTGCCCGGGTCTTCGGGATCGATCCGATTCCCGAACGCCGGGAGATGGCCTCCCGCCACGGTGTCGAGGTCTTCGACCACCACAAGGACACCAACGACGAGATCCGGGACGTCACGGAGGGCCGCGGCCCCGATGGCGTCGTGGACGCGGTGGGTATGGAGGCCCACGGCTCGCCCATCGCCAAGGCGGCACACACCGCGGTCGGAATGCTCCCGGATCCGCTGGGCAGGACGTTGATGGAACACGCCGGCATCGACCGACTGGCCGCCCTGCACTCCTCCATCGACCTGGTCCGCCGCGGCGGCACCATCTCACTCAGCGGCGTCTACGGCGGACAGGCCAGCCCCCTGCCGATGCTCACGCTCTTTGACAAGCAGGTGCAGCTGCGCATGGGTCAGGCGAACGTCAAGGCGTGGATCGACGACCTGCTCCCGCTGGTGGAGGACCCGTCCGACCCGCTCGGGGTGGATGATCTGGTGACCCACCGCCTCCCCATCGACACAGCACCCGAGGCCTACAAGATGTTCCAGGAGAAGACCGACGGATGTATCAAGGTGGTCCTGGACCCGCAGGCGTAGACGACCCCGGCATGCACTGACCCCGCCACTGAAACGTTCCGGTGGCGGGGTCAATGCGCACGAGCGGATCAGACGGCGCCGGAGCCCCGCCCCTCGTCCCCGGTCAGACCGAGATTCGATCCGGTGCCGAGATCAATGTTGAGGCCCGGCACGGAGGTGATGAGGTCACGGGTGTACTCCTCGCGAGGGTCGGCGAAGATCTGGTCGGCCGTGCCCTGTTCGACGATCGCCCCCTGCTTCATGACGACCACGTCGTCCGCCATCTGTCGGACAACGGCAAGGTCGTGCGTGATGAACAGGTAGGACAGGTCGAGCTCGTCCTGGAGCTCCGCGAGCAGGCGGATGATCTGGTTCTGCACGAGCACGTCGAGCGCGGAGACTGCCTCGTCGAGGACGAGGACCTCCGGGTTGAGCGCCAGCGCCCGCGCGATGGCGATCCGCTGCCGCTGCCCGCCGGACAGTTCATTGGGGAATCGACGCATGGCGGAACGGGGCATGGCCACCATGTCGAGCAGCTCCGCGACGCGCTTCTCCCGGTCCTTCCGCCCTCCGACCCCGTGCAGCGCCAGGGGTTCCTCGATGCACCGGTAAATGGAGTACATGGGGTCCAGCGAACCATAGGGATTCTGGAAGACCACCTGCATCTTCCTGCGCATCCCGAAAAGTTCCCTGCTGCCCAGCGTCGACAGGTCGGTGCCCTGGTAGAGCACCCGGCCACTCGTCGGTTCGAGGAGGTTGAGCACCATGTTCGCCACGGTCGACTTGCCGGAACCGGATTCACCTACGAGCGCCAGGGTGGTGCCCTTACGCAGGGTGAAACTGACATCGTCGACGGCGGTGTTCTCTCCGAAGGCCTTGGTGAGGTTCTCTGCGCGGATGACCTCCTCAGTCTTCCTCTCGCGCCCATGAGCCACCAGCTCGGCGGACTCCACACCGGCAGCCAGCGCCGACTGGATGCGTGCCGACGCCAGCGAGGGTGCCGCCTTGACCAACCTGCGGGTGTAGGGGTGCTGCGGGTCCCGGAGAATCTGCAGGCTGGGACCGGATTCGACGATGCGACCCCGGTGCATGACCACGAGATGCTCGGCACGCTCGGCCGCCAGGCCCAGGTCGTGGGTGATGAACAGCACGGCGGTGCCCAGTTCCTCGGTCAGCGACTGGAGGTGGTCCAGAATACGTTTCTGCACGGTGACGTCGAGCGCGGAAGTCGGCTCGTCGGCGATGAGCAACTTCGGGCGGGCCGCCAGGCCGATCGCGATGAGCGCACGTTGGCGCATACCGCCGGAGAACTCGTGCGGGTACTGCCTCCCGCGCCGCGCGGCGTCGGGAAGCCCTGCCTCCTCGAGGAGCTCGGTGACCCGCGCGCCCACGTCGGAACCCTTGACCACGTTGTTCGCCCGCAGGCTCTCCGCGACCTGGGTACCCACGCGCCACACCGGGTTGAGGTTGGACATCGGGTCCTGGGGAACCAGGCCGATCTCGGAGCCACGGTAGCGCTGCATCTCCTTGTCGTTCAGACCGGTGATGTCCTCTCCGTTGAACAGGATCTGCCCACCGGTGACCTTGCCGGTACCCGGCAGCAGACCCAGGATCGACATCGCTGCGGTGGACTTGCCGGAGCCCGACTCGCCGACGATGGCGACGGACTGGCCCGGGTAGATCGACATGTTGATACCGCGCACGGCCTCGACGACTCCGGTGGAGGAGGTGAAGGAAATCTTCACGTCCTTCATCTCGAGCAGGGGTGTGACGTTCTCGCTCATCGCTTCCTCGCCTTCGGGTCGAGGGCGTCACGGACGACGTCACCGAGCATGATGAAGCTCAGGACGGTGAGCGCCAGCGCCATCGCCGGGTAGAACAGGACCATCGGTGCAGTGCGCAGGGAGGCCTGCGCGGCGGAGATGTCTCCGCCCCAGCTGACGATCGTCGGTGGCAGACCGATGCCCAGGAACGACAGAGTGGCCTCCGCGACGATGAAGGTGCCCAGTGCCACCGTGGCGTAGACGATGATCGGGGCGGCCGCATTGGGCATTATGTGGCTGGAGAGGATCTTGAACCGCGAGGCACCGAGCGCACGGGCCGCGGTGACGTACTCCTCGTTCTTCACGCCCATCACGGCACCACGGGTGATGCGCGCGATGTTTGTCCAGCCGAAGAGTCCCAGGACCAGCACGACGGTGATGATGGTGCGGTGGTCCTTGAACACCTGCATGACCACGATGGCGGCCAGCACCAGCGGGATCGCGAAGAAGATGTCCGTGAGACGCGAGAGGAGGGTGTCCATGATCCCGCCGAAGAATCCGGCGAGCGCTCCGATGAAGGTGCCGATGACCACCACCAGAGCAGTGGTGAGGAGCCCCACGGCCACGGAGGCGCGGGCACCGTAGATGGTGCGGGAGTAGATGTCACAGCCCTGGCGGTCGAAACCGAAGGGGTGCCCCGCCTGCGAATCACCCAGGGAGTTCGACAGCGTGCAGGCACGCGGGTCGACGGAGGTGAACAACTGCGGGAGCAGGGCCATGAGCACCGCCACGAGGATGAGCAACGCGGACGCCCAGAACAGCGGGCGGCGGCGCAGGTGGCGCCAGGCCTCACCCCACATGGACGACGGCGCGGACTCGTCGGCGACAGCGTCGACGGCCCCGAGTCCCGTTTCGTCGGTCTCGGCGATGTAGTGCCCCTGCCCCGGGCGCGGGGTGGGGTGACGGGTGGCCAGCAGGTCTTCCTCGCCGGCCGGGTTGGCGACGTTTCTGTTCATGTCAGGCATAGCGGATCCTCGGGTCGAGCACGGCGTAGATCAGGTCAACGATGAGGTTTGCGATGATGTAGACGATCACGAGCACAGTGGTGAAGGAGACCACGGTCGTCGGCTCGCCCTTGATGATCGCCTGGTAGATGGTGCCACCGACACCGTTGATGGCGAAGATTCCCTCGGTGACGATGGCGCCGCCCATGAGCGCGCCCAGGTCCGCCCCGAGGAAGGTGGCGACAGGAATGAGCGAGTTACGCAGGACGTGCCTGGTCATCACCTGACCGTTGCCCAGGCCCTTGGCGCGGGCGGTACGGACGTAGTCGGCGCGCAGGTTCTCGCTGACAGACTGGCGGGTCAGTCGCAGGACGTAGGCGAAGGACACTGAACCCAGCACGATGGCGGGCATGAGCAGCGCCGTGAAGGTCTCGTTCGATCCGACCGTGACGGGGAGTATCCCCCACTTCACTCCGACGACGAACTGGAGCACGAAGCCGATGACGAAGCTGGGCACGGCGATGACCATCAGGGACATCACCAGGACGGTGGAGTCGAAGACGCCACCGCGGCGGACCCCGGCGATGACGCCGAAGAGGATGCCGAAGAAGGCCTCGAAGGCAAGAGCCATGACCGCGAGCTTGATGGTGACGGGGAAGGCGCGTGCCATCACGTCCGCCACGGGCTGGCCGGAGAACGTCGTTCCGAAGTCGAGGGTGAAGATGCCCTTGAGGTAGAGCAGGTACTGGATGATGAACGGCTTGTCCAGGTTGTATTCCGCCTCGATGCGGGCGCGGGCGGCCTCGGAAAGACCACGGTCACCGCCGAGGGCCTGAACCGGATCCCCCGGCATGAGGAAAACGAGTGCGTAGATGAGCAGCGTGGCTCCGAAGAAGACGGGGATCATCTGGAGAAGCCGTCGCCCGATGTAGCGCAACATAACTGATTCCTTGTGTGTGGTTGCAGTCAGACACACCGATCCCCGCGTCACGCAACGTGCGTCACACAGGGATCGACGATCATCTGGTCTCCAGGGTGGCTACTGCTTGGTGATGTTGTAGTAGAGCGGCTGCTGCTTCCAGGAGAACACGACGTTGTCGACGTTCTCGCTGGAACCACCCGTGGTGTTCGCGTACCACAGCGGAATGGCCGGCAGATCGTTGAACAGGATCTCCTGCGCCTCGTTGTAGATGCGTGACGCGTCCTCGGGGGTCTCTGCGCCGGCTGCCTCGGTCAACTTGGCGTCGAATTCCGGGTTGGAGTAGTCACCGTCGTTGGAGCCTGCGCCGGTGCCGTAGAGCGGGCCGAGGAAGTTGCCCTGTGAGGGGTAGTCCGCCTGCCAACCGGTTCGGAAGGCGCCGCTGATGGTGCGGCCGGTGACGTCGTCACGCAGGGACTTGAAGTCCGGGTAGGGGTTGCCTGCGGCCTCGATCTCCAGGGTGTTGCGGATGGAGTTGACCACTGCGTCGACCCAGGCCTGGTGGCCGCCGTCGGCGTTGTAGGACAGGGTGAACTCGCCGGTGAACGGTGCGATCTCGTCCGCCTGTGCCCACAGCTCCCGGGCCCGCTCGGCGTCGTAGTCGAGGACCTCGTTGCCCGCGATCTCACCGTCGTAGCCCGGCAGGACCGGGGAGGTGAAGTCGGTGGCCGGGGTGCGGGTGCCCTGGAAGATCGCATCGGTGATCTCCTCGCGGTTGATCGCGTGGGACAGTGCCTGGCGGCGCAGGACGCCCTCTTCGCCGGAGAAGTGCTCGGCGGCCTCCGGAATGGTGAAGGACTGGAAGATTGCGGCGGGCTGGTTGACGGCCCGCTCACCGATCTCGTCCTCGAAGGTGGCGAAGGCGCTGTCCGGGACGGCGTCCAGGACATCAAGGTTACCGGCCAGAAGATCGTTGTAGGCGGCATCCTGCTGGGCGTAGAAGACGAACTTCACGCCGTCGTTCTGCGGGGCGCGGTCCCCGTTGTAGTTTTCGTTGGGCACCAGGGTCGCATCCTGGTTGTGGTTCCAGGAGTCCAGTTTGTAGGGGCCGTTGCCGTTGGGGTTCTCACCGAAGGCAGCGAGGTCATCAAACGCCTCATTCGGCAACGGGTAGAAGGCGGAATAGCCCAGACGCAGCGGGAAATCGGCCTCGGGCTGGTTGAGCTCGATGGTGAAGGTGAGATCGTCAACGACCTGGAGACCCTCCATCGACTCCACTCCCTCCGCGTAGCCGAGGATCGGCTCGAAGAAGTAGGCGGAGAGCTGCGACTCCTGGACGGCCTTGTTCCAGGCATTGACGAAGTTCTCTGCCTTGACCGGGCTGCCGTCGGCGAAGGTCCAGCCGTCCTTGAGCGTGACCCGGTAGGTCTTCTCGCCCTCGTGCTCGATGGATTCGGCGACCTCATTGTGAATCTCGCCCTCGGCATCGTAGTAGACGAGGCCGGAGTACAGGAGGTCGACGATGCGACCGCCGCCGACCTCGTTGGTGTTGGCCGGAAGGAGCGGGTTCTGCGGCTCACTGCCGTTGGCGAGGACGTAGTTGCCGCCGCCCGAGCTGCCGTCACCACCGGAGGCACTGTCGTCGGAATCGGTGCACGCAACCAGTCCGAACGCCAGGGTGGTGGCGGCGAGCAGGCTGATCGTCTTCTTGGCGAGCGCCATAGGTGGGACCTCCAGTCAAAGGGTCATACGATTCAGGATTCCCTCAGCCTACTACGTGACACACTGCACAGAAACTCGCCCAGATGACGGAACGCACATCGTTTTCACCTCAAAACATTATAGGGATTACCTTTCACGCTGCTCAGGCGACCATTTTCCTGAACCCGATTTCCCGCACGCCACCCCCGCCGCCCCGCCGATGCCACGGCCCGCCGACGGCCGAAGCCCCTCCCGGACGACCGTCGGCGAGTATCCTCACACCCAAGAACTCTGTGACCGGAGTCACTCCCCCTGGCCCTGGTCGGAACGCTTCAGAGTCGGACACGAGACCGAGGACACCATCATGGACATCATCAGAAACACGGATCGGGAATGTACCGGGACATGCATCAACCGGACCGGGGAGGAACAATGAGCAGGCCACTGTGGCGCGATAACGCTCCCCCCTACCCCACCTCTCCACTCCCGACCGGAAGCCATGTTGATGTCGCGGTCGTGGGGGCAGGCTTCACCGGGCTGATCACCGCGCTCCTGGCCGCCGAGGCCGGTCTCAAAGTGGCTGTCATCGAAGCCCTCATCGTCGGCGCGGGGGCGAGCGGGGCAACCACCGCCAAGGCGACCCTGCTCCAGGGCACGAGGTTGTCGAATCTGACGCAGACCCATAATCAGGAGCTTGCAGCGGATTACCTGGCAGCGAACAGGGCGGGGCTCAGCTGGCTGCGCGACTTCTGTGGTGCACACGGGGTGTACACCCGGTCCGCCAGTGCCTTCACCTTCGCCGCAACGGAAAAAGCCGTCGCCCAGGTGGAGGCTGAGCATCGGGTGGCGCAGGCGCTGGGGCTGCCCACTGTCTTCCGGGACACCCTCCCGACCCCCTTCCCGGTCCATGCAGCCGTCGAGCTGCCGGATCAGCTCCAGCTCAACCCAGTTGAACTGCTTGCTGCCCTGGTCCGCGCAGTCCACGCAGCCGGAGGTACGGTCACGGAGCGCGCCCGGGTCACCGGCGTGCAGGCGGGTGAGGGCCGTGTGCAGTTGACCACCGGCGTCGGTTCGCTGACGGCCGGGCAGGTCGTGCTCGCCACGGCCTCCCCGATCCTGGACAGACGGGTCACCACCATGGAGCTGATCCCCCAACGCTCCTACCTGTGCGCATTCGACCCGGCCCCCACCACGGAAATTCCGGCGGGCATGTACATCTCGGCGGAATCACCCACCTTCTCCTTCCGCACCCACGTACACGAAGGCAGGACGAAGCTACTGGTGGGAGGGCAAGGGCACCGGACCGGAAAATCCCACGACACCGGTGTGCACATTGAGACACTGACCGAGTGGACGATGAAGCATTTCCCCGGCGCGCGCCGCACCCACGCCTGGTCGGCGCAGGACTACCACCCTGTCCGCATGGTCCCTCATGTGGGGCCTCTCCACTGGGGCGATGGACGGATTCTGTTCGCCGGCGGATACAGCAAGTGGGGTCTGGCCGCCGCCCCCGCCGCGGCACTGCAGCTCCTCGATCTTCTGCAGGGTCGGCCCGCAGAGCTCACGTTCGGCAGCCCGTCCGTGCTCGGGACCGCGAAGACCACCGTGACCAAGCAGGTGTGGGCACCCGTCACGGAGTTCAGCAACCTGGCACACGTGATCACCGGTTCGGGCACTCGGGCGGGTGACGCACCCGACGGTTCCACCACCGATGACAACGGTGCCGTGGTCTTCCGGGAAGGGGTTCACCTGGTCGGCGAATCCTCTGTTGACGGCCGGGCCTGCCGGGTGTCGCTGGTCTGTCCCCACATGGGTGGAACACCGGCCTGGAACGAGACCGAGAAATCCTGGGACTGTCCGCTGCACGGCTCCAGGTTCGCGGCCGACGGGACACTCATCGAAGGTCCCGCCGTCAGGGGTCTGAAACAACTCTGATCTCTGCGCCCCTCCGCAGATTGCTCACCACTCCAGTTCGAAGTCCACCGGAACCCGGCCGTGTTCGCGGAAGTGCAGCTCCTCCTGACCGGCCCACATGTCCCAGAAGGGTTCATAGCCGGTGTCCCGTGTGAGCGCCCGGGCGCGGCGCACCCGCGCCGGTGCGTTGAGGCGCACGGTCAGCACATCGCCGAGAGCCCCGGCTGCGGCGATCGACGCCTCCGTCACCGCGCCGACCCCCTCGATGATCACCGACTCCTCCGGATCGAGCGACACCCAGTCGCCCGGCACTCCGGCCACCCAGTCCCAGCGGCGGTAGCCGGGGTCCCTGGGATCGAGCACGTCGTGGACGACCATGCGGGAAGCCGAGGCCAGGCCGGACCACCCCGGGTAGAAATCATCCAGGTGCACCACCCGCAGGCCGGTACGCCGGGAGACGGCCTCGGCGAACGTCGTCTTCCCCGCCCCTGAGGGACCGTCGACCAGGACTGTCAGTCTGCTCACGCCACCCCCAGGAAACGGAAGGTCCCGACGGCCACCGCGATGCCGATGGCACCGACCGAGACGAGCAGACACACAGCCATGACAATCCAGTCCTGCCGGGACAAGGTGGATTCGCGGGCCCAGGTCCGGCCGTGTTCGGCAACGCGGTTGAACCCGCGTGCCTCCATGGCGGTCGCCAGCTTCGACCCCCTCCGCAGTGACAACACCAGCAGCCCGAAGGAAAGGGTGAGGAAGTAACGGATGCGGCCCTCGTCGGCGATGCCGCGCGCCCGGCGTGCCCGGCGCATTGAGTCGAGGTCGTCCCGGAACAGCGAGACCAGTCTGGCGGCGGCAACGGCTCCGAGGACGAAGCGCTCCGGCAGCCGGAGGACCTGCGCCAGGCCGTCGCCGAGATCGGTCGGATCAACGTCGGTCGACAGGACGATGACCGGGAGACCGACGGCCAGCACACGGACGAAGATCGCCGCCGCCAGCTGGAGGGAATTGTCGGTGACGTGCGCGAGGAGGAACTGGAGGTAGGTGTCCCCTTCTGGTCGGCCGTAGAGCGCCATGGGGACGGCCGCCAGCGGTGCGGCCAGCAGGATCGGCCAACCGCGCCGGAGCAGCCGCCCCCACCCCACGCCGCACAGGGGCGCGACGATGATGGTGAATGCGAGGGACACGCCCGCGGAGACCACGTCCACGGAGAGCAGTAGCGGGGTGGTCAGCAGGATGAGTCCGAGGACGCGGGTGACGGGGTTGATGTCGGCGAGCAGATTCATCGGACCTCCACAACGTGGTCGCCGAGGGCGTGGATGTAGAGCTCGTCATGGGTGATCGAGGCGACGGTCACTCCCTGGTCGGTGAGCTGACGGACCAGGCTGACGAGTTCCTTGAAGGTGGTGGGGTCCTGACCGAAGGTCGGCTCGTCGAGGATGAGAAAGGCCGGGGTATTGACCAGTGCGGTGGCAACGGACAGTCGCCGTTTCTCCCCGCCGGAGAGCGTGAAGGGGTTGGCCTGCGACAGATGGGTCAGCCGCAGGCGTACCAGGAGGTCGTCGATACGCTCCCGGGGCCCGCCGGACACGGCCATCTCCTCGGCCACGGTGCGGGCGACGAACTGGTGCTCCGGATCCTGGAACACGTAGCCGACGCGTTGCGCGAGCTGCCGCGAGGTCCACTTGTGGGGCGGTGCCTTCAGTCCCCGGCGCAGATCCCCGGAGTACTCCAGCGTCCCGCCGGTCGGCTCCAACAGTCCGGCCAGCGTCAGCGTCAACGTGGATTTGCCGGATCCGTTCGGTCCCGTGATCACGCTCGAGGCACCCGCCGGCAGGTCCAGAGTGCGAGGCGGGCCCCAGATGGTCTGCAGGTCCCGGGCCCGGACCATGGTCGGAGTCCCGGGGCTCACTCCCCGCGCGGCGGGCAGCACCGGCGGACGGGGCAGGTCCGCGACGGTGATCTCCTGCAGCCCGTCCGCCCCCAGGTGGAGGAAGCGGTCCATCATGGGCGCCCAGAGCCGCGGGCGGTGTTCGACCACGAGCAGGGTTGCACCGGTTTCCGCGGCGACCGTGGTCACCGCGTCAACGACCTCGCGTTGCCCCGCCGGGTCGAGGTTGGCGGTCGGCTCGTCGAGCAGGATGAGCTCGGCCCCCATGGCGATGACGCCCGCCAGGGCAAGTCGCTGCTTCTGCCCGCCGGACAGATGCCGCGTGGGGTGATCGAGCGGGAGATCCAGTCCGACCAGGGCCAGGGCGCGGCGCACCCGCGGCCAGATCTCCTCCCGGGGGACCCTCAGGTTCTCGCAGCCGAAGGCGACGTCGTCGCCCACACGCGAGGCGATGACCTGGGAGTCCGGGTCCTGCAGGACCATGCCCACGGTGCCGCCGACCTCAAGCGTGCCTGTCCGCTCGCCGTCCTCCTCATCCCCCAGCAACCCGGCCAGAGCCGCCAGGAGGGTGGACTTCCCTGCGCCGGAGTCACCGGTGAGCAGGACCTTCTCGCCACGCTCCAGGCGCAGGGAGATGTTCTCGATCGCGGGGTCGATTCTGGAGGCGTGCCGCCAGCCGAGGCCGCGGGCCTCGACGAGTGCTGTCATCACACGCGCTTTCGGCCTACCGCGAAGCGGTCCAGTGCACCTGTCGCGGCCAGGGCCTTGACCAGCCAGTGGCCGAGGAATCCTGCGAGAATGGCGCCGGAGATGATCAGGCAGGTCAGGTAGATCGAGTTGAAGGCCAGCGACTTGGCCAGGTTCGCGCTGGTGAAAAGCTCGAGAACGAAAGCTGACACAGCGGCTCCGGCGCCCGCCAGCATGGCCACGGGGAGAGTGAAGCGTCGGTAGGCGAAGGCCGCGAAAACCAGCTCAGCCCCCAGCCCCTGGGCGATCCCTGAGTACAGCGTCTCAATGCCCCACTGGTTGCCCAGCAGCGCGGAGACGATCGCCGCGAGCAGTTCCACGAACAGTGCGGCACCCGGCTTACGGATCACCAGTCCACCGATGACGCCGCCGATCAGCCAGATGCCGACGGCCAGACCACCGAAGCCCGGGGTCAGGGCGTCCATGGCGGTGAACCAGGCGTAGCCGATGGAGTTCCACACCCAGAAGATCAGGCCGCAGGCCACTCCCAGGACAGAGGCGATGATGATGTCGATGACGCGCCATGACGAGCGCGCCCGTGAAGTATTCACAATAATCTCCCTAGCGCCGGTACTAACCGGATCAGGTTCGACGGTTCGCCCAATCTGTGTTGGAGGCGTCTCAGCCCGGAATCGCACCGGGTACCCGTGACTGGATGTTTGCGGACTTATTCTAACCCTTCGGGTTTCTCGTCCAGATCAGCCACCCAGCGGGTACCTTCCTGTCCCCCGCTCCGCTTCCACAGAACCTGCAGTCCGGTCCCCGCGGCGATCTCCACCAGCCCGCCGCCGATCATGGCCTCGAACTGATCGAGTTCCTCGGCCGGACACTCCAGCTGCATCAGCAGGACGCCGTCCCCGGCTATCAGGTCCACTTCGCCCTCCCGCTCCCGGGTGAACGCCAGGTGAGCGCGCCCCTGCTCGCTGTCCCAGTCCGTGTGTGCGGTCTGCGCGAACCGGTTGACCAGCAAGCGTGCGTAACGCCCCGGGCGGTCGCACCTGACCCGGGCTGTGGATGAAGCAGTCATGCCCTCACGCTACCCCAGCACGCCAAATACCAGGTCATGCAGTCGAACGTCGACGTCATGCCGGGCGGCGAGCCGGCAGATGGCCCCCACCTGGGCGTCCAGCTCGTGCCGCGTGTCCGGCCTGCCCGCCGCCAGGTCACGGTGCATGGAGCTGGTCGCGCCGGCCGGCATGCGGTCGGCGAAATCCAGGGTGCGCTCCACCGCATCCGCGGACAGGGGCACCCCGGTGGCCAGGGCGGTGGCGTGCACCTCACGCATGAGCGCCCGGAGCGTCGGGCGGAGGCGGGTGCGCAGCTCACCGAGCGTGCTTCCGGACAGGGCCCCGAGTGCCCCGGTCGTGGTCACGTACATCGCCTTCTCCCAGACGTCGACGAAGATGTCTTCGCGGACGGTCGCCTCAATACCCGCCCCCCTCAACGCCGCGGCGAACTCATCGACCGTGTGGTTCGGGCTGCCGTCCCACGTTCCGAAGTCATAGGAGATGGGTCCGCCGTGAAACTCGACTTCGCCCGGGCCGGTGTGGTGGAAATAACCGCGTACCACGCCGGGCAGGGTGCGATCAGTGCCCACTACGTCGGCTACCCGCGAGGGAACCTCGACGGAGTTCTGGGTGACGGCGACCAGGGCGGCGTCCGGAAGCCCCTCGAGCAGTGCCGCGACGTCCGTCCCGGTGGTCGCCTTCACCGCCAGCAGCACCACGTCCGGCTCATCGGCCTCACTGAGCTTTCCGACGGCGCGCACCGCCACCGGAGCCTCCCCGTTGAGGCGCAGCCCTTCCGAACGCAGGACCCGGAGGGTGCCGCCACGTGCGACGAACACGACGTCATGGCCCGCACGGACCAGATTCCCGCCGAACCAGCCTCCGACCGCCCCGACCCCGATGACCGCAATCTTCATGGGACCAGACTACGCGCACACCCGGTGCAGCCGGACTACACTGCATCTAGTTCACACCCGCAGACAGAAAGGTGGGAATCATGGCCGGTGGCCTGATCGCCCTGCTCGACGACGTGGCCCTCATCGCCAGAGCGGCCGCCGCCAGTGTCGACGACGTCGCCGCCGCCGCCGGCAAGACCTCCGTCAAGGCCGCCGGCGTGGTGGTCGATGACGCAGCGGTGACCCCCCGTTTCGTCACCGGCATTTCCCCCGCGCGGGAGCTGCCGATGATCTGGCGGATCACCAAGGGCTCGTTGATCAACAAGCTCGTCATCATCCTGCCTATCGCGCTGTTCCTGTCGTGGATCGCCCCCTGGGCCCTCACGCCGATACTCATGATCGGTGGCACCTACCTGTGCTACGAGGGCGCGGAGAAGGTGCTCGCCAAGGTGCTGGGCCACGGCGGCCACGACAAGCCCGCCAAGGATGAGTCTCCCCTGGCGGAGGATCAGCTGGTCAAGGGCGCGATCATGACCGACCTGATCCTCTCCGCGGAGATCATGGTCATCTCGCTCAATGAGGTCGCCGATCAGCCACTGGTCTTCCGCGCCGCGGTCCTGGTGGTCGTGGCCATCGGCATCACCGCGCTCGTCTACGGTGCGGTCGCCCTGCTGGTGAAGATGGATGACGTCGGTCTGCACATGGTGTCCCGGGGTGGTCCAGGCGCCGGCTTCGGCCGGGGGCTGGTATCCGCCATGCCGAAGATCCTCACCGCGATCTCGGTGATCGGCACCTTCGCCATGCTGTGGGTCGGTGGACACATCATCATCGCCGGTCTGGCCGAGTTCGGCCTGACCTGGTTCTACGACACCATCCACGGCATGGAGGTCGCCGTCGGCGGCGGGATCCTCGGTTGGCTGGTGAACACGTTCTTCGCGCTGCTCTTCGGCCTGGTGTGGGGCGCCATCGTGGCCTTCCTCGTGGAGGGCGTGACCCGGCTGACCCGCCGTGTGTCCGGGAAGCCGGCCGCGGCGCACTGACGCCTGCCCGCCTACCCCGAGACCGCGCGTCCCGCCCCGCAGCGTCCGGGTTACGCTGAATTTATGTTCCGCGGCCAGCTCGTCCTCATCCCGCTGGTGCTCGCCGGTGGCGTCGCCGCAGGTGTCATCGGCGGGGCGATGGCGTGGCTGATCCACCGGATACAGCTGTCGGCCGGCGGCGTGGGCGTGGTCCACCCGGTGGCGGCCGCGGCGATCGGCGGGCTCCTCGCCGGGCTCGGCTGGTGGTGGCTGCGTCGGCAGTGCCCGGTGCGCAGCATCGAGGATTCGATACTCACCGACGACGCCCCCCTTCCCCTCGGCCGAACCTCCGCCGACGCGCTCCTGCAGCTGCTGGTCGTGGGATCCGGCCTTTCGCTCGGCCGGGAGCAGGCCCCGCGTCAGGCATCGGCCGCAGTGCTGGACCAGCTCACCCGCCTGGTCCGGGTGAGGGAGGAACACCGTCGGATCCTTGTGGCTGCGGCAGCCGGCGCGGGCCTGGCGGCGGTGTACAACGTGCCTGTGGCCGGAATCCTGTTCACACTGGAGGCCCTGCCCGTGCGCCGCGACTGGCGCGCACTGCTCATCGCCGGCGTGATGTCTGCCGTGGCGACGGTGACCGCCTGGCCGATCGTGGGCCGAGATCCCGTCTACGAGTTCCCGGACGCAGCCTTCAGCGCCCCCGTCCTGTACATGCTTCCGCTGCTCCTCCTGGGGGCCGCACTCATCGGTCGACTCTTCCGGGCCCTGCTGACGTCAACCGAGGGGTGGAAGGTCATCGATCCCCGCTGGCTGCCCGTGAGCGTCGGGGTGACCACCGCAGGAGTGGTCGCGGTGTCCTTCCTCGTGCCGGGGGTGACGGGTAACGGCGAACAGATCGTCCGCACCGCCCTGGATCCCGCTTCGCCGTTGGCGTTGCTTGCCGTGCTGGTGGTGGCCAAGCCCCTGCTCACGGCCGTGTCACTGGGGTCCGGCGCAGTGGGGGGCACCCTCACCCCGTCGCTGGCGGTGGGGGCTGCCATGGGTGGACTGCTCGGGCTGGTGGTGGGGGTCGACCCCGGGCTGGTCGCCGTCTTCGCGCTCATCGGCGCGGCCGGTGTCCTGGCGGTCATGCAACAGACGCCGGTGTTCGCCGCCGTGATCGCCTGGGAGTTGACGTGGGCCCCACTGTGGACCCTGCCGCTGCTGTTCGTGGTGGCCACAGGGGCATACTTCCTGGGCCAGGCCAGGGACCAGGGGACGTCTGATGCCGCGGGTGGTCACACGGTTCCGTGAGTTGTGGAGTGCCCGTCGGCCCCGTCCGGCGGTTAAGGCGCCTGGTTGCCCCGCGGGGACCCGAGCTCCAGGGCGATGTGCCTGGCCCAGTCCTCGATGGCCGACCAGTCGCGGTAGTCACCGAAATGACCACCCACCAGACGGAGGAAGACCCGGGACATACGTGGCAGGTGTTCGGGCCTGCACACCCCGGAGAAGACCCGGTGCTCCCGGGGGGTGATGTCAGAACTCAGGGCGTCCACGATGCGCCGACCCTGTGCGCTACGCGCCGCCCGCCGGAGAAACCGGGGCAGGCCACCGGTCATCCCCACGCTGAACAGCCAAACCGGGTGCTGCGACAGCGCGGTGGCGTGGCGGTGGACAAACTCCGCGGCTTCGGGCGACCACGCCTGGTTGTGGACTGCGCTGCCCATCACCACAGCGTCATAGTGCGCCGGGTCCCGTGCTTCCCGGACCGGCGTGACATCCACGGTGATGCCGTCGCGGGTCAACACCGCGCCAATGCGTCGGGCGATCTCGGCGGTGGATCCGTTCCAGCTGGAATAGGCGATCAGAACCCTCATGCTGCTCCCCCAGAAGTAGGTTGCGATCATCTTAACCCGGGGACGGTGCTCTCTCAGCCCTTTTTTTCGCGCCGGAACATTCTGTCGACGCACCCGGGCTGCCCGCGGAACCGACGGGAAACGGAGGTCCGGGGTCAGAGGAACAGCAACAGCGAGACCGCCATGATCGCCATACCCAGGATGAGCCCGTAGATCGCGGTGTGGTGCCGGCCGGTGGCGACTGCGGTGGGCAGCAGCTCGTCGAGGCAGATGAAGACCATGATGCCTGCGACCACCGCAAAGGAGAGGCCGAGCGTGACCGGCCCCAGGAACGGCATGAGCAGCAGGAAACCGATGAGCGCCCCGGCGGGCTCCGCCAGGCCGGAGGCGGTCGACCACCCCAGCGCCTTCCACCGGGAACCGGTCGCCTGTCGGATCGGCACGGCGACGGCCACGCCCTCGGGAATGTTGTGGATCGCGATGGCCACCGCCACCGGGACGGCGATGGTGAGGTCCTCCAGACCGGCGATGAACGTGGCGAAGCCCTCGGGGAAGTTGTGGATCGCGATGGCGCCGGCGGTGAACATGCCCATCTTCATCATGCTGCGCCGCTGGGCGGACTTCTTCGGGTCATCCCCGATGCCGCGTTCGTGCGGGTTGATGGGCTCGGGGACCAGGCGGTCGATGAGGGCGATGAGGGCGATTCCGGCGAAGAACGCCGTCACCGTCGCCCAACTTCCACCGCGTTCACCCCATGCCCCGGTCAGCTGGGCGAATGACTTCGGCAGGATCTCCATGAAGGAGACATAGAGCATGACGCCGGTGGACAGCCCCAGCGCGCCGGCCATGAACCGTTTTCCCGGATCGTTCTTCATCACGGCGATGAGGCCGCCGACTCCCGTCGCCAGACCCGCGAACAGCGTCAGGCCGAAGGCTGTGAGGATCGTCGGGAGATCGTACATGTCCGGAGATCCTACGTGGCCCGGTTCTCCGCGTCACCTCGGCTGGACTTCTTCAGCTCGACGGTGACGATGCGGTTGCCGGCGACCTCGGTGATCTCCAGTTCATAGCGGGCCGGGGGCTCCGGGTCCACGTCATCGTCCATCGGGTCGGCGGTGTATTCCGGCGGGATGATCACCACGTCCCCGGCGCGCCCCAGCCTGCCCAGCTCGGTGAGCAGCCACCCGGCGACCGTCTCATACGGGCCGTCGGGCAGGGAGACGCCGGTGGCCTCGGCGAAGTCCTCCAGATTCGTCGTGCCCGCCACCAGCCGGGATTCGTGGAGTCGGAGGAACTCGCGCCGTTGCATGATGTCGTATTCGTCCCAGATCTCCCCCACCAACTCCTCCAGCAGGTCCTCGAGGGTGACCATGCCGTCGGTGCCGCCGTATTCGTCGACCACCACGGCGATGTGCTGACCGGAGGCACGCATCTGCGCCATCGCCTCCGGCAGGGAGATGGAGCCGGGGAACTGCGCGATGGGCCGGACGATGCGCCGGATGGGCACGTCACCTTGTCCGGAGGCGCTCTGCTCCAGCAGGTCGCGCACGTGCACGAAGCCGATGATGTCGTCGATCGAATCCTCGTAGACCGGATAGCGTGAGTACGGTCGGCCGGTGATGTCGCCCGATGCCTCCGACACCGTGAGATCCCCCTGGTAGGCGACCGTGTCGGAGCGGTGCTGCATGACCTCGCTGACGATGCGCTCCCCCGCGCCGAAGACGTCGTCGACGAGCTCGCGATGACGCTCGTCAAGGCCGTGGTGGGATCTGGCGATGTCCCGGACCTCCTCGACGCTCATCTGCGAGGTGCGCTCGGAGGGATCGAAGCCGATCATGCGCAGCAGGAGTCCGGAGGACTTGTCCACCGTCCAGACCACCGGGGTCATCAGCCCGGCGAAGACCTTCAGGGGTGGCGCCGCGATACGGCTGACCCGCTCCGCCTTCTGCATGGCGATACGCTTGGGCACCAGCTCGCCGAGCACGAGCGAGAGATAGGAGATGATCAGCGTCATCAACACCAGCGCGCTTATCGACGCCGCGCGGGCGTTCATCCCCCAACCCTCCAGGTGGGGGGCGATCTGCGGGGCGATGGTCGAGGCACCGAAGGCGGAGGAGAAGAAGCCGGCGAAGGTCACGCCGATCTGGACCGCCGACAGAAAAAAGCCCGAGTCACGGGCCAGCGCGGCGACACTCCGCTCCGCGGACGATCCGCGTTCCATCCTGCGGATCTGCGATTCCCGCAGGCTCACCAGCGCCATCTCGGTGGCCGCGAAGACGCCGCCGATGACGATGAAGAGAAGGACCAGCAGGGCGTCAAGCATCGTCCACTGACCGGGGTTCCGGGCCAGGTTCCACTGCCGGAGCGCACCCGTCCGGACCACAGACCAGCGCAGCCCCGTCCCCTTCCACCGGGGTGAGGCTGACCAGGTCACTGAAGGTGAGATCCATGTATCCAGTCCTACCATCACTTTCCCTCTCCCGTACCCTGGGCGGGCATGAAGCAACACTTTGAGGTCAAGGTCCCCCACGGCAAGCTCGTCGTGGCGGATGTCAGCACCGAGGACGGGTACATCACAGGCGCGCAGATCTCCGGCGACTTCTTCCTCGAGCCGGATGAAGCGTACGAGGCGCTGGGGCCGGCGCTCGAGGGGGCGTCGATAAGCGCCACGACTGCGGAGCTGCAGGCGAGGATCGACAGCGCCCTGGCGGGGATCGAGGGGGTCGCCCTGCACGGCTTCACCACCAACGACGTCGCCGGGACGGTGCGCCGCGCGGTGTCCGGGGGCACGGACTTCACCGATCATGAATGGGAGATCATCCACCCCGGCCCCCTGCCCACCCGGATGAACGTGGCGCTCGACGAGCTCATGCTCGACCAGGTCGCGGCCGGTACCCGCGGCCCGACCCTGCGTTTCTGGGAGTGGGAGGACAAGGCGACCGTCATCGGCTCCTACCAGTCCTACGTCAACGAGGTCGAGCCCGAAGGCGTGGAGAAGCACGGCATCCAGGTGGTGCGCCGCATCTCCGGCGGCGGCGCGATGTTCATGGAGGGAGGCAACTGCATCACCTACTCCCTCTACGTGCCCGGTTCCATGGTTGCGGGGCTGAGCTACGAGGACTCATACGCCTACCTCGATCAGTGGGTGCTGGCGGCCCTGGCGCGTCACGGGGTCAATGCCTGGTACGAGCCGATCAACGACATCACCTCCGACGGCGGCAAGATCGGCGGGGCCGCGCAGAAGCGGCGCAAAGGTGCGGTGCTGCACCACGCCACGATGAGCTACGACATCGACGCCGACAAGATGATGGAGGTCCTGCGGGTGGGCAAGGTCAAGCTCGCCAGCAAGGGACTGCGCTCGGCGAAGAAGCGCGTTGACCCGCTGCGTCGCCAGACCGGCGCCCCACGGGAGGAGATCATCCAGACCATGATCTCCGAGTTCAGCAACCGCTACGGCGCCACCATGGCAGGGCTGCGGGACGAGGACCTGGCCGCTGCGGAGAAGCTGGTGGAGGAGAAGTTCGGGACCCCGGGCTGGACCCATCACGTGCCCTAGCCCAGCCGGTTTCCCGGATTCCTTCCGCCGTCCCTCGCGGTGTGCCGCCCGGCGATCACTCCGCTACGCCCGGCATCGACGTCAATTCACCGGGGAGCTGTGCCCGGGATGCCGACCCGGCCGCTGACTCCCCACTCACTTGTTCCCCTCAGGTTCTTCCACTTCGGACCTCCCTGAGCCGCCCGGGCAGGCGACTGCGCCGCGGTGAAGGGGTCCGAAGTGGACGGCCGGCGGCCGGTCGCAGGGCACTCGCGGAGAGACGCGATCTCAGCCGACGGCCGACAGCGGAGTCGTCCGCGCGGCCCGACGGGCCGGCCACACAGCCGCGACCGCTCCGACGACCACCGCCCCGAGCAGCAGCAGGAGGACCTGATCCCAGGGGATCAGCCAGCGGTCGATGCCCTGGGAGGCCAGGATCCGCACGAGACACCAGCCCAGCCACACGCCCACGACGATGCCCACGATCGCCCCGAACAGGGCTATCACCACTGATTCGAGCACGATCATCCGCCGGATCTGGGAACGCTGCGTGCCCACCGCCCGGAGCATCCCGAACTCATGGTGACGTTCGGTCGTGGACAACGCCAGGGTGTTGACGATTCCCAGCACCGCGATGACCACCGACAGCGCCAGCAGCGCGTACACCACGCTCATCAGCTGGTTGACCTGGTCCGCGCCGGCGTCGCGGTACTGGTAGCGGTCCATCACCTGGAGGATGCCGTAGGAGTTCATCTCCTCGGTGACCGCTGCGAAGACCTGTTCCTCGTCCGCACCCTCCCCGAAGGTGACGAAGACATTCTGGGTGAACCAGGTGGAACGGTCCGGTACCAGCTGCTCCGCGACGGCCCCCGTCACCGCCACCGGCGTGTAGGCCACGTTGTCCTCCCAGACCACCAGCACGGGCACCTCCAGTGGCGCCCGACCGGGAGTCTCGACGGTCACGGCGTCCCCCACCCCGAGCCCGAACTGCTCCGAGCTGCTGCGGGACAGGCCCACACCCGCGGCCGTGTCGACCTCCTCGAACGTCCCCCCGGTGATCTCGAGGGCGATGGCCGGGCGTGGGTCGGTGGCCAGCAGCGGGCTGGCCCCGGCGGCCCCCACATTGCCCACCGTGACGCCGTTGACCGCCACCGGCAGCCACGTCACCGGCACCACACCTGCGACCCCGTCGATCTCCCGGAGATCCTCGAGCGCCTGGTCCGGCACCCCCTGCAGGGTGACCATGCCGGTGGAGACGACGGCGTGGGCGCGCATGGATTCGTCGATGTGGCCGAAGACGGATTCCTTCATGGACGCTCCGAGGATGCCCACGGCCGCGACGAGCGCCACCCCGAGGGTGAGGGCGAAGGCGGTGGCCGCCGTCCGTCTCGGGTTACGCGACAGGTTCGTCCGGGCCAGGAGGGTGATCACCCCGCCGAGACGGAAGCGTGCGCGGAACATCGAACGGGCCACCACCGCCATGACCAGCAGCACCCCCAGGACGATGCCGACGGTGCCTGCCCCGGTCAGGATGCCGCGGGAGGTGGTGTCCCACCCGGTGGCCAGGGCCGCGACCAACGTGGCGGCCAGACCGGCAGCCAGCAGTACGACGCCGATGACCGTCCGCGTCCCCAACGGCACCGCGACGGACTGATCACCGGAGCGCATCGCCTGCACGGGGTGGACCCGGCCGGCGCGACGGGCGGGTATCCAGGCGCTGAGGACCGTGACCAGCACACCGATGCCCAGCGGGACGAGGATGCTCGCGGCGTCGAGCCCCAGGCCTGCGTCGGGGAAACCGAAACCGGCGGCGGTCATCGCCCACGTGATCAGCTCCACCAGTCCGACGCCCACGAGGATGCCGAGGGCCGACCCGAGCACCGCGACGAGGGCGGCCTCGACGAGGACCGAGCCGCTGAGCTGGAACCGGGACATACCCAGGGCGCGGAGGAGAGCGAACTCGCGGGTGCGCTGGGCGACGATCATGGAGAAGGTGTTGGAGATGATGAACGTGCCCACCAGCAGTGCGATCAGCCCGAAGGCGAAGAGAATGTAGGTGAAGAACGCCAGCTGGGAGCTGATCTCCTCCGAATCGGCCGCCGCGGCGTCCTCACCGGTCATCACCGTCACACCCGGGTAGGCGGCGGCCAGCGACTGCCGGAGACTTTCGGGGTCCCCGCCCGCGGCGCGCACGGCGATGCGTTCGGTGTGGACTCCGTCGGTGAACCCTGCCCGGAACTGCTCCGCGGGGATCTGCAGGCCCGCCCATCCGCCGGTGGCCGCCTCGAAGCGGGTCAGCCCGTCGAGGATGAACTCGTGGCGACCCGCCGCATCGATGACGGTGACGGTGTCCCCGACCTCCAGGCCCGCTGATTCGGCGGCGTCCTCGTTGAGCACCGCCCTTCCCGGAGCTGCAGGCGGGCTTCCCTGCACGACGGCCAAGGGCGGGGAGACCGCGTCCTCGGGCGGCAGGTAGGCCAGCAGCCAGGAGCCGGCGCCACCCGTCTGCACGGGAGCGCCCTCGGCGTCGAGGATGATCACGGGGCGCTGGTCGATGGCCTCGACCCTGGCCACGTCATTCCGCGCCCCGATGTCCCCGGCCATCCCGAGGGTGAGCGGATGCTCAGGGGCGGTGGCCAGGATGACGTCAACCCCGTCGTAGTTCGCCTCGGTGATGTCGTCGAAGGCCTTGCCCAGCGTGGCGGTCAGCATGAAGGCGCCGGCCACGAAGCTGGTACCCAACACGACGGCCAGGGCGGTGAGTACAAGTCGGAGGCGGTGGGCGGACAGGCTACGCAATGACACTCGTCGAAGAGCTGTCAATGAGGACACGACGGGGCTCCCTGGGTCTGGCGGATCGGGAGGGCGGCGCCCTTCCCTGACCTTCATCATCATCCCCCGTGCGCGCCTGTTCCGCAGGTCTGTCCACCGCCCCGGTTAGACTCGGCTTCCCCGCCACCCCCGACACCGCCCCGGAGGAACCCATGACCGCCACGCCCGCCGATTCACACGATGTCATCCGGGTCCTGGGCGCCCACGTGAACAACCTGCGCGGTGTCAGCGTGGAGATACCGAAGCGCCGGCTGACGGTGTTCACCGGCGTATCCGGCTCGGGCAAGTCCTCTCTGGTCTTCGGCACCATCGCCGCCGAATCCCAACGCCTGATCAACGAGACCTACTCCACCTTCGTCCAGGGCTTCATGCCCTCCCTCGCCCGCCCGGACGTGGACCGTCTGGACGGGATCACCACGGCCATCATCGTCGACCAGGAGTCGATGGGCGCGAACTCCCGTTCCACCGTCGGCACCGCCACCGACGCCACCGCGATGCTGCGCATCCTCTACTCACGCATCGCCGAACCCAACGCCGGGGGCCCCGGTGCGTACTCCTTCAACGTGCCCTCGGTGTCCGCCTCCGGTGGCATCAGCGTCGGCGGCGGCCGGCGGGAACACGTGGAATTCAAGCGCACCGGCGGCATGTGCCCCAGGTGCGAGGGCATGGGACGGATCTCCGACATCGACCTCACCGAGCTTGTCGACGAATCCCGCTCCCTCAACGACGGCGCCCTGCTCATCCCGGGTTACCCGGTCGGGTCCTGGAGCATGCGCGGTTACGCCGAATCCGGGCTGTACCCGGCGGATGTCCCGGTGCGGGAGTTCACCGAAAAGCAGCGCCACGCCCTGTATTACCAGGAGCCGATGAAGGTCAAGTTCAGCGGCATCAACGTCACCTACGAGGGCCTGGTGCCGAAGATCTCCAGGTCCATGCTGAGTAAGGACCGCGACGCGATGCAGAAGCACATCGGTGAGTTCGTCGACCGGGCCGTCACCTTCATCCCCTGCCCCGAGTGCGGCGGGACCCGCCTCGCCCGCCACGCCCTCGAATCGAGGATCCGGGGCAGGAACATCGCCGAGCTGTGCGCCATGGAGATCCGCGACCTCGCCTCGTGGATGAAGGACGTCGACGCCCCCTCCGTCGCTCCCCTGGTCAACGCGATCCGGGAGACGCTGGACAACTTCGTCGCCATCGGCCTGGGCTACCTCACCCTCGACCGTCCGGCCGGCACGCTCTCCGGTGGTGAGGCCCAGCGCACGAAGATGATCCGGCACCTGGGCTCCGCGCTCACCGACATCACCTATGTCTTCGACGAGCCCACCGCCGGGCTGCACCCGCATGACATCCAGCGGATGAACGCCCTGCTGCTCGAACTCCGGGACAAGGGCAACACCGTCCTCGTCGTCGAGCACAAGCCCGAGACCATCGCCATCGCCGACCACGTCATCGACATCGGGCCGGGTGCCGGCCGCGCCGGCGGTCTCATCGAGTTCGAGGGGTCCGTCGAGGAACTCGCGGAGTCCGACACCGTCACCGGCCGGCACTTCCACGACCGGACCCGGCTCAAGCCCACCACCCGCACAGCGAAGGGCGCCATCGGGATCCGGGGTGCGAACCGCAACAACCTCCGCGACGTCGACGTGGACATCCCGTTGGGCGTGCTCACCGCCATCACCGGCGTGGCCGGCTCCGGCAAGTCCTCCCTCATCGCCTCCCTGCCCCACCGTGATGACACGGTGCTGGTCAACCAGTCCGCCATCCGTGGCTCGCGGCGCTCCAACCCAGCCACCTACACCGGTGCCCTGGAACCGATCCGGAAGGCCTTCGCCAAGGCCAACGACGTGAAACCGGCGCTATTCTCCCCCAACTCAGAGGGCGCGTGCCCCAACTGCAAGGGTGCCGGCGTGGTCTACGTCGACCTGGGCATCATGTCGGGCGTGGACGTCCCCTGTGAGGTGTGTGAGGGACGCCGTTTCGATGAGGCCGTGCTCGACTACCACTTCGGGGGCAGGGATATCGCCCAGGTGCTGGCCCTGCCGGCTGCCGAGGCCGCCGATTTCTTCCGCGCGCCCGAGTCCAAGGTGCCGGCGGCAGCCAGGATCTGTGGTCGGCTCGTCGACGTCGGACTGGGCTACATCACCCTCGGGCAACCCCTGACCACCCTGTCCGGCGGTGAGCGTCAGCGTCTCAAGCTGGCCTCCCACCTGGCGGAGAACACGGAGGTGTTCATCCTCGACGAACCGACGACGGGTCTGCACCTGGCGGACGTAGAGATGCTCCTGGGCCTGCTCGACCGCCTCGTGGACGCCGGCAGGACGGTGGTCTGCATCGAGCATCACCTGGCGGTGGTGGCCCACGCCGATCACATCATCGACATCGGCCCCGGCGCGGGTTCCGACGGCGGCGAGGTCACCTTCACCGGCACACCCGCCGAGATGATCGCCGAAGGGAAGACCCTGACCGGGAAATACCTCGCCGAATACGTCTCATAGGCGCCGTCTTCATGATCTGCCCGGCCGGGGGCCGACGGGTGGGAGCTGCGGAGTCTGTCGGAGATACTCCGGCCCCCACCTTGTATGTACATGTTCCTGGACATACGGCGGAAACTTCAGCCTGTTTCCGACAGTTCCCACCGGCACAACAGGCCACCCCCTTGAAAGTGGGCGTGACCCGTGTCACCCTGACTGGAACACGTACCCATCTTCCAGGAGGCACCCGTGAAACTCCCATGGCTCAAGTCTGCGCTCGAGAACAACGACGGCCCGTTCCTGACCGTCTACCTGGACACCACCCGAACTGACCCCGCTGCAGCCTCCGAAGTGGAGGCCCGGTGGACGCAGTTCCGCGCGCAGGCCGCGAAAGCCGGCGCACCCGACGCGATCCTCGCCGAGGTCGAGGAGTCCCTGCTGCGTCAACCGAGCATCGGGGGAAGCCACGGTCGCGCCATCCTGGCCAACGGCGAGCGGATCCTCCTGGACCGGGTTCTTCCCGTCCCGCCGAAGCAGGAACTCATCGACTGGGGTGAGCGCCCCGTCATCCTCCCCCTCCTGCAGCTGACGCCGCACGCGGTCAGCCAGCTGCTCATCGAGGTTGACCGGGCAGGGGCTGACCTGCACCTGCGGGCACCCGAGGACCCCGACCTGACGAAGAACGCCGGCGGTCACGGCGAGGACCGGTCGATCAACGGCGGCCACGACGAGCTCCACAAGTCCCGCGCCACAGGCGCCGACTCGGGCAGGGGCTGGCGCACGGACAACTTCGAGGCACGCGTCGAGGACTCCTGGGAACGCAACGCCGAGGCCGTTGCCGAGCAGGTGAACAAACTGGTGATGAAGCGCAAGCCCCACGTGGTCTTCCTCACCGGCGACGTCCGCGCGGAGTCGCTGCTCAAGGCCGAGCTGCACAAGGAGGTTCTGGGCCGCCTGAAGGAACTCTCCGGCGGCACCCGTGGCCTGAGCCTGGAGAGGGCACCGTTCCGGGAGGAGCTCGCCCGGGCCGTCCGCGACCATATCGACGCCACCCAGCAGGAGTACGCCGAGAAGTTCCGGGAGACCCAGGGCCGGGACGCCGGATCTGTCGCCGGGGCGTTCCACGTGGCGGAGAGCCTGCGCCGCGGACAGGTGGACGAGCTCCTCTTCAACCCGGGCCGAGAGCCGGAGGACATCGAGGAGCTGCTGCACCAGGCGATCATCACGGACGCCGGGGTCTACGCCCTCGATGAGGAGACCTTCTCTCTGCCCGACGGCGTCGCCGCCCTCCTGCGCTGGGACGACGGGAGCACCCCGGCCAGCACCGTGTCCAGCATGTCCGGCACGCCCTGACGCCGGGGATCCGGAGCGGGACCACGTCCCGCCGCGGGCAGCAAAAGAGCAGAAGTTGCGCAGTCAGCCCGCGAGCCGCCGGACTCGCCCGGTGACGCCGTTGCCGTGTGCCCCGCAGGTGCGGCGCAGTCCCCGCTGCCCGGCGGCCATCACCATGTTGTGGGCCGCGACCGCCGCCGGGCGCAGCCGGCCGAGCAGCCGACGGCGGGTGACCACACACCACATGATGGTCACGACGGTGGTCTCCCCCGCGGGCCGCAGATGCACCGTACCGACACCGCGCAGGTCCCCGGCGACGGAGAAGGCGGCACCGCGGGGGGTGTGCTTCTCCACCAGACACAGGGTGAAATGCAGCCGGTAGCCCAGCGGACTCTGCACCACCAGGTCGCCGTGCAGCCCGTCCTCGGCCATCTCGACGCGGTGCATCCCCGGCCACCAGCCCGGCCAGGAGGAGATGTCGGAGAGCGCCTCCCAGACACGCCCGAGGTCCGCGCCCGCCTTCCAGGTCGTCTCGAAGTGGAAGGGCGCGGACTCGCCGTCCCCCGGGCGGGTGTGCCGGTGACCGGGCACTGCCGCTAGCCCTTCCGGAGGCGGTCGAGGTCGGCCAGCGCCCAGGCGAAGGCGGCGCTCGCGGCCTCCCCGAAGGGGACGAAGATGACCTCCCTCACGACGCGACCCACTTCCTCCGCCAATCCGTCCGCGGTGCTCACGGCGATGCGGGCGGCGTCGTTGATCGGCCAGCCGTAGACACCGGCGGAGATCGCCGGAAAGGCGACGGACCTGGCGCCCAGCGAGGCGGCCAGCAGGAGGGACTCGCGGTAACAGGACTCGAGGACGTGGCTGCGGTCCTCCCTCGTGGAATAGACGGGTCCCACGGTGTGGATCACCCACCGGGCCGGCAGATTCCCGGCCGTGGTGGCGACGGCCCGCCCGGCCGGCAGCCCGTCCGGGTACTGGTCGATGCGGATGCGTCGGGTCTCGGCGAGGATCGTCGGACCGCCGACGCAGTGGATGGCGGCGTCGACTCCCCCGCCGACACGTAGTTCCGAGTTGGCCGCGTTGACCACGGCGTCGACACGGATGGTGGTGATGTCGCCTGGTTCGACACTGATCTTCATGGGCTTCATGGCCCCACCCTAGACCCGGAAAATCCAGCGCGGAACCCGTCGTGAGTACTCCCGGTAGTCCTCGCCGAAACGTGAGGTCAGGGCAGCTTCTTCGGCGGGGATCTGCCACCTGCCGATGGCCCAGACGAACCCGGCGACCGGCACCAGGGCGAAGACGGAACGCCGGGCCACAGCGTGGGCGACCAGAAGCCCGGCCAGCGCCAGGTACATGGGGTTGCGGGTCAATCCCAGCACGCCGCGGGTGACCAGGGTCGAGGCCGCCTCCACGTCCACGGGGTCGATGGTGGTCCGGACGTGGAGGAACTCGCGCACCGCCCCTGCGCCGACCGTGCCCGCGGCGGCCGCGACGGGGAGGGCGGGGAGGATGGCGGGGGGCGTCGATAAGCGACCTGTGAGCAGGCGCTGGGCGGCGGCGGCCGTGGCGAACAGTACGGCGGGAGGAATCCTCATGGCACTCAGAGGCTGCGGCGGCCCATGTCGGCCCCCACCGCCGCCGGTTTCTTTCTGAACAGCACGGTGATGCTCCTGTCCTCGGGTGACACAGTGCCCGTCATGTTACTGCGAGGGCGGGATGCCCCGACCGGATCACAGGTCTCGATTGGGCGGCAATCCTACGGCCGACACCTGACTAGGCTGTCTGTATGGCCGTTCCCACCTACCCGCTCGCCCGCCCGCCGGCGGGCACGGACGTCCACTCGCTGCCGATGGAGAGCGTCAGCCAGGCGATACTCTTCTCGCATCTGCGCACGGCGGAACTCATCGAGACAACGGGCACGCTCATCCCCGTGCGCCTGATCCCGGACCTGGTCCGCGGCGGCTGGCGGGTGCTCTGGGGTTACGGCACGATCGGATCGCTGCCCCCCGGCATGCGGGAGGTCTTCCCCGACATCGACCGCGTCCACGCCGCCCGGTGGGAGCCGCTGACGTTCGCGCGGGTGTTCATCAACAGGGAACGCGGGCTTCTCGACGTCGCCGTGGAGCTGCCCGCCCCCGAGCTCACCGTCCCGTGGAATTCGCTGCCGGAGGGCGCCCTGGTACTGCCGCAGGGGCGGCGCTGGCCGGCGGACCTGCCGGCGGGGCCGGACCGCCAGCTGCTGGGCCTGCTCAGGGGGGAGGAGGTGACCCTAGGGGGCGAGGTCGTGGCCACCCTCGACCCGGTGCTCGCCCACCGAATGCGGTCCCATCTGGCCGGTGACACCCCGCTGGGTGTACGCGTCTTCATGGTCAACGGGGAGGCGTTCCTCGACGTCGACGCCGGGGAACCGGTCGCGGTGCACCCGCTGCCGGAACCCGAGCCTGCCCCGGAGCCGGAACCCGAATTCCCCCTGGAGGGGCCGTGGGCGGTGACCATGGAGGCCGCCGACCTGGTCGACCCGATTCCCACCGGTCCCCGAACCATCTCCTTCCCTGTGGTTGACTCAGACCATGTCGACCGGTGAGCTCGACCCCGTATCCGGGGTCCCCATGTACAAGCAGATCAAGGAGATCCTCCGGAGGGAGATCACCAGCGGGACCGCCGACCCGAAGACCCCCATGACGGAAGCGCAACTGCTGGAGCGTTTCGGCGTGAGCCGTGCCCCGATCCGACAGGCCCTGAGCGATCTGACGACAGAGGGGTTCGTCTACCGCAAGCAGGGCAAGGGCACCTTCCCGGTGGTGGGTGCGCGGGTGGACCGCCCGGCGGACATCCGGCCCGGCGGCCTGTTCCAGTTCCTTTCGGCCAAGGGCCTGAAACCCACGTCCGTGGTCTCCACCCCTGAGCGGGTCATTCCTCCGGCCCGGCTCCGGAGCCGGCTGGGTCTGCCGGAGGATGAGCGGCTGCTCCACTTCACCCGGCTGATGTCGGTCGATGGTGAGCCGCTGGTCGACGCCGACGTCTACATCCGCTCCCCCGAGGGCTTCCTTCCCACCGTGGAGTACCTCCAGGAGCAGGGTTCGGCGATGGATCTCCTGGAGCGTGAGTACGGCATCACACTGGACCGCGCCGAGCACGAGGCGTGGGCCACGGCGGCCACCGCCGAGCAGGCCAGCTCGCTGGGTGTGGCGGAGGGCAGTCCCCTGCTGGCGATCGAGACGATCTTCTTCTCCACCGGTGGAGTTCCCGCCGGCTGGCGTCTGGCGATGCATCAGGCCGAGGAATTCAAGTACCACTTCGTCACGTAGCACCATTGATCGCCGCATTCAGGCAGTTGACAGGGTGATTCCGGACATGCCCACCCGAGGGTCGCGAACCTCTTGACTTTGGCATGACATTATGCCAATCTTAACGCAACGACGTTAGGAAGGTCACATTCCCAGGGTAGTGTGCTACGGCTCGCCAGCGGACGGCAAAGCTCTCCGGCACACCAGTACCCTCGTCACCCGCCGCACCCCCACCACGAAAACCCAAGGCTCCACGGGCACCTCCGCCCGACCTTCGGCCATCTTTCGTGACCCCCCACGCCACCAACGCTGAAAGGTCGCGCCCATGACGACAGTCAACACCGTCCTCGGCCCCGTTTCTTCCGCGGAGTTGGGCACCATCGCGGTCCACGAGGCTCTGCTCTCCGTGTTCCCCGGCGCCCAGTACGCCCCCGACATCACCTTTGACCGCCCGCAGATCTTCGCCACCCTCAAGGCCAGGCTCGAGGACTTCCGCTCCCACGGCGGCGGCACCATCGTCGACGCCACCGGCATGTTCCACGGACGTGACCTCCCCCTCCTGGAGGCGCTGTCCAGGTCCACCGGCGTCCACATCATCGCCTCCACCGGCCAGGGCCCCGAGGCCATGCTCGGCGGCTACTTCCTCACCCCGCAGACCAACCCGCCGACCCCGTGGCCGGCCGAGAAGTTCGCGGACCTCTTCGCCAGGGAGGTGACCGAGGGCATGGTGGTTCCGCGCGTCGAGCGTCGCGCGGGCGCCGGCCTCATCGTCACCGCCGTCACCCGGGAGGGCCGCACCGCCACCGACGAGTCCCTCCTGCGCGGTGCCGCCCGCGCAGCCCGGGAAACCGGTGCCCCGATGTCCTTCCAGTACGGGGATGACGCCCTCGGCGACCTCGAGATCGTCCTCTCCGAGGGCCTCGACCCCTCCCGAGCTCTCGTGGGCGGCTGCGACCGCGTCGACGCACCGGTCGTCGAGATCGCCCGCAAGGGCTGCTATGTCGGCATCGACAACGTCGGCACCTCCGCCGAGGGTCTGCTGGACGACACCGCACGGGGCGAGCTCATCCGCACCCTCATCGCCGAGGGCCTGGGCGGGCGGATCATCTGCTCCTCGAACGCCATCGGCGTCGCCAAGGGCCTCGAGCCCCGCGAGGTCCCCTACAGCACCGTCGCCGCAGAATTCGTCCCGGGACTCGGTCTGTCCGAGCAGGACGCCGACCGCATCCTCCGTGACAACCCGCGCAAGTTCATCACCCTCCACGAGACCAACTAAGGAGCACACGTTGTCTTTCGTCAACACCGTCCTCGGCGCGATCCCGGTGGAGGAACTCGGGTTCGTCGCCATCCATGAGCACATCGGCTACGGCATGCCCGGCTCCGAGCTCGACACCACATGGTGGAAGTCTCCGGAAGTGCGCTACGAGGAGACCGTCCCGAAGCTGCGCAGGTTCCACGAGAACGCAGGCGGCGCCGCCACCTTCGTCGACGCGACCGGCATCTGCAACGGCCGGGACATCCCCTACTACCAGTCCCTCTCCGAGAAGACCGGCGTCCACATCGTGGCCTGCACCGGCTTCGTCGGCGGCGACACCGCCCTGCCCCACTTCGAGCGCGCGTCCGTCGAGTACCTCACCGAGGTGTTCATCCACGAGATCACGGTGGGCATCCAGGGCACCAACGCGAAGGCCGGCGTGATCAAGGTCGGCGTCTCCCGCGGTGGCCGCATGACCGAGCTGGACAAGCGCATCTACCGGGCCGCAGCCCGGGCCGCAGTCCAGACCGGCGTGCCCATTATGACGCACCTGGCCATCGACGCCGAACCCGCCATCACCATCTTCCAGGAGGAGGGCCTCGACCTCGACCGTGTCCTGTTCGGCCACGTGGATGACGGGGTCAACCACGCACAGACCCCGACCGAGCGGATCCTCGACGTGGGCGGCCGTCTGGGCTTCGACACCTTCGGCTACGAGACCGAGCTGCCGGACCCGCCGTTCTGGGCACGCCCCCGCAAGGACCGCATGGACCACTTCCTGCGCACACTGGCCGGCGGCCACGTGGACAAGGTCCTGGCCTCCGCGGACGCCAACTGCTCCCCGCTGGGCTGGCCCGGCGTGAAGGGCCACACCATCAACTACATCTTCGAGGTCCTCATCCCGGACCTGAAGCGCAACGGCATCGACGACGCCACGATCCACCAGATCTTCCACGACAACGCCTACTCCTACCTCGCCCAGCAGACCACCCAGGCCTAGCGCCGTCCTCACGGAGAAGAGAAGAACCATGAAGACCGAAGACATCAAGAACCTCAAGATCGCCGTCATCGGCGGCGGTTACGCCGGCGCCACCGCTGGTCTGGCTCTGTCCCAGATCGGCGCCGACGTCAAGGTCTACGAACAGGCCCCCGCATCCGGTGAGGTCGGTGCCGGCATCGGCCTGCGCCCGGCGTCGGTCAAGCTGTTCAAGAAGCTGGGCATCTTCGAGGCCATCGAGAAGGTCACCTCCCCCTCGGACTACTTCGAGATCCTCGACGCCAAGGGCAACCTGATCAACCGCGAGGTCTGGCCGCACCTGGAGGAGGGCGAGGAGAAGCACCACACCCGGATGATCCACCGCCGTGACTTCATCGACGCCCTGACCAGCCAGCTTCCCGAGGGTGTCCTCCAGTATGGTTACCGCGCCGAGGAGATCACCGACAACGGCGACTCCGCCACCGTGAAGTTCGCCAACGGTGAGGAGGAGACCTTCGACATCGTCGTCGGCGCCGACGGCATCAAGTCCCGCGTGCGCGCACTGTGGTCCGACTCCCAGCCGGTCATGCAGCACGCACACGCCTACCGCGCGGTCATCGACGGTTCCATGGGCGAAGGCCTGCTCGTCGACGACAACCTGCGTCTCTACCTGGAGGCCGAGACCGGCCGGATGATCTACTTCCTGCCGCTGCGCCACCGCGGCGAGAACGGCCAGATCTCCTTCGACATCACCGTCCCGCACGAGGACACCACCTGGAACCCGAACGTGTCCAAGGCGGAGGTGCTCGAGATGCTGAAGAACTTCGACGAGCGCCTGATCCGGATCGTGGAGAAGCTCGACTGGGAGCAGGTCAACCAGCGCTCCGCCGCCGATCTGGATCCGCAGGACAAGTGGAACTCCGACTCGATCGTCCTCGTCGGCGACGCCGCCCACGCCATGCTGCACCACCAGGGTCAGGGCGCGAACTCCGCGGTCATCGACTCCGGTGTCCTCGCCGACTGCCTCGTCGAGGCCGACACCGTGGCCGAGGCGCTGGCGCTGTACACCTCGAAGCGCAAGGAGCCGGTTCAGGAGCTGCAGCGTATCTCCCGCGAGTCCTGGAACGCGGAGTCCGCCGGCAAGACCGCCTTCCCCGAGAAGGAGAAGATCGACTACTAGTCGGTCCCACCACCCCACATTCTGATGGCGTCGTCGCCGCTGACCCCCTGGAGCCTGGTCAGCGCGGGGGCGCCATCGCCACACCCTGCAACTCAAGGACGCGAAGAGATGACCCTGCACCCCGAGATCCAGAAGATCGTCGACCAGATCCCGCCGGCCTCCACCACCCCGCCGAACCCCGCCGACATGCGCGCTTTCGAGGCCGGTCACGTCGCCCCGCTCGAGGAGCGCACGCCGATCGCCTCCGTCGGGGACGCCACCCTCGCGGATGTCCCGGTGCGGATCTACGCCGACACCGATGAGCCGAAGGGGACGATCGTCTACTTCCATGGCGGAGCGTTCTTCTCCGGCAGCCTGGACACCCACGACCACGTCGCCCGCGCCCTGGCCAGGGAGACCGGCTGGCGGGTGATCTCCGTCGGCTACTCGCTGTCCCCCGAGGTCGCCTACCCGGTGGCCCTCAACGAGTGCTACGCCGTGGTCCGCGAGGTCGCCGGCTCGCTTTCCGACGCCGCCCCGCTCGCCCTCGCCGGCGACTCCTCCGGCGGCAACTTCGTCGCCGCAGTCACCGCCATGGCCCACGACGACGGCTTCGACCGGATCACCCATCAGATCCTCTACTACCCCTCCGTCGACCTCGACTTCGACCAGGACCGCTGGCCCTCGCTGAGTGAGAACGCGGAGGGTTACGGCCTGGAGTACAACGGCCTCGCCCCCTTCAACTCCTTCTACCTGGAGGGCGGTGCGGACCCGGCCGACCCGCTCGTTTCACCGATCAAGCGTGCAGACCTCTCCGGCCTGCCGAAGGCCCTGGTCATCACGGCAGGCTACGACCCGCTGCGCGACGAGGGCGAGGCCTACGCGGAGAAGCTGCGGGAGGCGGGCGTCGAGACGCAGCTGAAGCGTTACGACGCCGCCAACCACGGCTTCGTCGTCAACTTCTCGTGGATCCCCGAGTTCTACGAGGTCTTCCACGACACCGCCCGTTTCCTGAACTGATCCACCCGCACACGGCGCGCATCAACTGCTGGTGCGCGCCGTTTCGCCTACCCAGACCCTTCATGTGACCCGGAAAGAGGCCACCATGACCACCGCCACCGTATCCACCACAGCCCCCAGGCAGTCCTTCTGGTCCTACGAGAACAAGCTCGTCACGGTGTTCTTCTTCGCCGTCGGCCTCGTGTTCTTCGACCGCCTGATCATCAACTTCCTCATGCCCTTCATCCAGGCGGACCTGGGCCTGAGCAATGCGCAGGTGGGTCAGCTCGCCGGCGCCGCAGCCCTGACCTGGTCGATCGCCTCCATCGTGGGTGGCCGCATCTCCGACCGCGTCAAGAGCAAGCGCCTCTACCTGGTCGTCCTCATGGTCGCCTTCTCCGCGGCGTCGTTCCTGCAGGGCTTCGTGGGCACCTTCGTGCACCTGATCCTCCTGCGCCTGCTCATGGGCATGTTCGAGGGCCCGACCATCCCGGTCACCCAGTCGGTGCTGGCGATGGAGTCCTCCCCGCACCGCCGCGGCTTCAACCTCGGCTTCACCATGAACACCGCCAACGGGCTCTTCGGCGGCGTGCTCGCCCCCGTCATCATCGTCGCTCTGGCCACCATCTTCGACTGGCGCACCGCCTTCTTCTTCACCATCGTCCCGGGCCTGATCATGGCGTTCGTCATCTGGAAGGTCATGCGCGAGCCGCAGGCCGTCACCCCCGAGGCCAGCGACTACGCCCACCCCGACCACAAGGCCGGCCTGGGCGAGGTCCTGCGCAACCGCAACGTGCTGCTGTCCATCGTCATGTTCTCCGGCTTCATGGTCTACCTCATCTCCCTGCAGGTCTTCGGCCCGCTGTTCCTCACCAACATCCGCGGCTGGACCGCCGGCTCCATGAGCCTCATCCTCGCCGCCTTCGGCGTCGGCACCGCCATCTGGGGCTTCGTCGTCCCGCTGATCTCCGACAGGATCGGCCGCAAGCCCACCGCGGTCGTCTTCGGCCTGCTCTCCTCACTCGCGCCCATTTCCTTCGTCTACATCGCCAACCCGGGCCTGCTCAGTCTCGCGGTGTTCGTCTTCGCCGCCGGCATGGGCGTCGGCGGTCTGGCGATGTCCGTCATCCCCGCCGAGTCCGTCCGCCCGGCCGTCGCCGGACTGGCAGTCGGCCTGCCGGTGGGCATCGGTGAGTTCGTCGGCGGCTTCCTCAACCCGGTGATCACCGGTGCCGTCGCCGACCAGTACGGACTGGCCTCCGCGCTGTTCATCTCCTCCGGCGGCGCGCTGGTGGCCACCTTCTTCGCGCTGTTCCTCAAGGAGTCCGCGCCGAGCAGGGTCGGCAACACCCACACGGTTGTCGTGCCGTAGCTCAGGCAGCCAGAAAACCCGGCCCCGGGATTTTCCCGGGGCCGGGTTTCTTCAGGCTCTGCGGCCGGATGTTCAGGCGGTCAGCAGCACCTTCAGCGCCTTGGTCTCCGCAGCCCGGCCGAAGACATCGTAGGCCTCGAGGATGTCCGCCAGTTTGAAGGTGTGGGAGACGAACGGGGTGGCGTCCAGCTTCTTCGAGGCGACCATCTTCAGCAGGATATCGGTGGTGTTCGTGTTGACCAGGCCCATCGTCATCACGATGTTCGAGATCCACAGGGTGTCCAGCGGCAGGTCGACCCCGGTGCCGTGCACACCGACGTTGGCCACGGTGCCCGCCGGGCGGACGATGTCCAGGCACATGGTGAAGGTCTGCGGAATGCCGACCGCCTCGATGGCCACGTCCACGCCCAGACCGTCGGTCAGCGCCATCACCTGCTCCTTCCAGTCCGGATCGGAGGAGAGGACCCCGTCGGTGGCACCGAACTTCTTCGCCTCCTCGACCCGGTTGGCATCCAGGTCAATGGCAATGACACGGGAGGGCCCGTAGAGTCCAGCAGTCAGCATCGCCGCCAGCCCCACCGGGCCCGCGCCGATCACGGCCACCACATCACCGGGCTTGACGTTGCCGTACTGAACGCCGATCTCATGGCCGGTGGGCAGGATGTCCGAGAGCAGCACGCCCTCCGCATCGCTGACCCCCTCCGGCAGCTTGTGCACCGAGGTCTCCGCGAAAGGAACCCGGACGTACTCCGCCTGGGTGCCGTCGATGAGGTGGCCGAAAATCCAGCCGATGCCGGGTGCGCCCTCGTCTGCACGACAGTGGGAGTAGACCCCCTTCTTGCAGTAGTCACAGCGTCCGCAGGCACTCACGCAGGAGAGGATGACCCGGTCCCCCACCTTGAGCGTGGTCACCGCGTCGCCGACCTCGGTGATCGTGCCCACGCCCTCGTGTCCGAGGATGCGGCCCTCGGTGACCGCCGGGACGTCGCCCTTGAGGATGTGCAGGTCCGTGCCACAGATCGTGGTCGCGTCGATCTTCACGATGATGTCGGTGGGCTTCTGGATGACCGGGTCCGGCACGTCCTCCCAGGACTTCTGGCCGGGGCCGTGATAAACGAGAGCCTTCATTGGTTTCTCCTTGTTCAGGGATGCAGCATTCAGAGGGAAGCGATGGCGAAAAAGCTCGGAAGTCTGAAATCACGCAGCGACCTGTCCCCTTGGCGGGGATGGTCACGCCCATGATTTTAGTTCTGCGGGCAACATCTTTCGGCCGGTTCCGGAAACCTTCTGCTCAAAGGTGCGGGCCCACCCCTGATGCGGGTCGCGTCCACCCTCCACCAACCGGACCCGCCGCTAGATCAAGGTGCGATAAACCGGCGCGCCCCGTTCACGTCATCTTTTCCTCGAGCTCCCAGGCCGGCTGACACCATAGCTGCGGTGGCCTGCGCACCGCCCGCAGGAGGACCCCGGCCAAGGTGCGCCTGGCGAGGGGGTCGCAGTGCCGACAGGTATCCCCTACGGGGAAGTGGTGGAAGGACGAGAGGAAGCTGCTGGCGGGCTGGAGATGGTCAGGCCTCTCCGGCAAGCTTGCCTGCCATCGCCGTTTCAACTGCGGCAACCGCTGCATCGGGACACCGCTCCATGACAACGTCCTCGGCTTCCACGAGCGGGCAAACACGTCCACGGTTTCAGGTGAGTAACGCTTTCATAACCGGAGAATGAATATAAGCTGTTACTTGACACAGAATGCGTTAGACTTTTCTTATGCCTGGACTCCGGAGAAGCTCCCCCCTCGATGCGCTGGCCGAATACTCAGACAGGGCCGTGTATGTGGATGGAGTGACAGACAAGGTCACTGCCCGCCAGTTGATTGACAGGGTGATCACGGTGGCTGAACTCATCGCCCTCCCCGAGGTGCACGTCTGGGCCGACGCCGAGGCTCTCCCCCTTCTCGCCGCAGCCGCGGCCGGGATCAAAGATCTCCCGGAAGGCTTTCAGCTGCGCCAGATCGCTGAAAAACCCCTCGCCGTGGCAGAGGGGGGTCTGACATGGCTGTCACGCGACCTGCTGAAACACCCTGCCAACGTCGGGTAAACCTCCTGGTGCCGGCGGAGGGCCCTGTCCCGGATGCGGGGCCGCCATGAAGAAAAGCTGGGTGCTCATTCCTGCCGTCGCCTCCGTGAGTCTGACAGGATGCGGATCACTGGAACCGAGCACCGCCTTGACGGTGACGGTCAGCGGCCACTCGGACCAGGTCAGCAGGGAGCGGGGAGGCCAGGAGCGGTGCTCATATTTTGACGGCTGGCTCAGCTCCGGTGACCGGGTTCTCCTGCGGGATTCCGAAGGGGAGATACTGGGGGTGTCTGATCTCAGGGCTCATGAGCCCTTCCGCGACAGCTCCCAGGGACCTGGTGGGACCACCGTGGTGTGTTCCTGGGAGGCAAGCTTCCAGGATGTTCCGGCCAATCGCCTTGCCTACACCCTCGAGGTGGCTGATTTCGGCGAGGTGGCGCTCTCACGGGAAAGCATCGGGCAGGGCGAAGTCAGTCTTCGTCCGCGTAGTGCGATGGGCGTACTGGCCGGGGAAGACGTGCTTTTCGCGGTCCACTGAAACCCTTCCGCCAGGCCGGGATGCCCCTGCCCATTTCCACTTCCCCACCGGCATCAATCCACCCGCCCGCCGGGGCTCGTCAGGTGCTTTCTGCGCCCTCGGAAGGCTTTGCCGTTCCGGTATACAAGGGATGGGCCAAAACCGTGCAGACGTCCTGGAAAACAGCGCCCCGCAGGACCTGGCCACACGGGGCATTTCACCTTCGTCTTCATACGGCCGGCAACTCTGCGGCACCACCTCCCCGAGCAGGGACAGGTGCCGAAATCATCCGTCTTCGGCTCGGCACGGCCGTATCATGGCGCCAGGAACACATCCCCCGGCGAGAATCGACCGTAGGCAGGCCACCATGACAACCATCCGACCTCTGCGTGCCGACGAGCAGGCTCTCCTCGCCCAGGCCACCCTGGGCAACGTGAACTGGGCCGGGCCCCGCATCGCCCTCGACGACATCAGGACCACACCCGAGCTGTCCCACTACGTGGCCTCCGACGAGGGGCTGGTGGCGGAGGACGGCGGGCCGGTGGGCGTGGTGTGGCTGCGTTTCTTCCCCGCCGACGCTCCCGGCTACGGCTTCGTCGATGAATCAATTCCCGAGTTGAGCATCTGGGTGGCCGAAGGACACCGGGGAATGGGCCTGGGCGGTCAGCTGCTGACGGAGATCATCGAGCTCGCGCGGGAGAAGAACATGCCGGGCATCAGCCTGAGCGTGGAGAAGGGCAATCCTGCCCGTCACCTCTACGAGCGGCACGGTTTCCTCCCGGCCGGTGGTGGACGCGATCCGGGCACCCTGGTGCTGCGCTTCTGAACCCTCCGGCCTGAACCGCGGTAACGGGATCACCTCAGTAGATGTGGACCATGTCGCCGGCCTGCAGCTCATGGAAATAGATCTCCGCCACCCCGGGGGCGAGCCGCACGCACCCGTGGGAGTCCCCCTCCGGATCTCCCTCATGGAAGGCGTGGCCGACATCGGTGAAATACACGGCGTAAGGCATCGGCGCCATGTCGAAGACGTAGGAGACGTCATGCTCCACCTTGCGGGAGACGTGGAAGCTGGCCCGCGGAGTTTCGTAGCCCGGGCCGCCCTGACCGATCGGGAACGCTCCGTGGGTGATCTCGCCGTTCTCCTGCAGCCAGGCCCGCTGACCGTCGAGGTCGACGCAGGCGCGGGCGACCGGCGGGCAGGTGCCGTAGTCGAACGGGGGCTCAGCCCGTTCGGGCCCGGGTTCCGCCGGCGCCACCGCCGGCGCCACCGCCGGCGCCACCGGGGGCTGCGCCGAGGGCCGTGAGGCCTCTTCCGACCGTCCCTGGTGGTCCGCGTCATCTGCGGAGTGCAGGGTGGCCGCGGCCACCGCACCGGCGGTGGCGGTCATCGTAATGACGCCGACCGTGAAGAAGGTGGCACGGCGCCGCAGACGGGTGGAGCGGGGATCCGGGGGCATGCAGCCAGCCTAGATCAGGATCAACCCCGAAAGAATGGTGGCCGGGGCCGGCGCGGACTCAACCGCAGCCGACGCGTGGTCAGCGGTGGAGGTAGCCGTGCACGGTGGTGAAGAACGGTGACGGCTCCAGGGTGGGGTCCTTCTCGTAGCCGAGTTCGGTGGCGATGGCCTCGTAGGGCGAGTACGGGGAATCCGTCTCCTGGGCGCCGTGGCGCTGGACGGCCGCACGGATGCGGGCCTCGATGTCCAGGCTGTCCTGGAGGGCCCTGTGTGCCGTGGCCCGGTCCAGCTCGACGCCGTAGGGCTCGCCCACAGCGTTGCCGTAGGGGTGGCCCTGATACATGCGGTCGGGCTTGAGCACGTCACGGAGATACTTGAGGGAGGAGCGGTAGGCTTCGGGATCCTCGTAGCCGGGGAAACCGTTGGCGGCGCCGTGGATCTGCACGGCGTCGCCGACGAAGACGTCGTTCTGGCCGTCGATGACGTAGGCGACGGAGCCTTCCGTGTGGCCCGGGGTGTGGTGGACCGTGACGGTCACTCCCCCGCCGAGGTCGATGGTTTCGCCGCCGCGGACAACCACGGTCGGCTGCATCTCGCCGGAGATGACCTTCTGGGCCATGGCGGTCTGCTGGGCCTCTGCGTCCGGGTTGTCCAGGTACTGCGCGCGCAGGCCCAGGTAGTTGTCCACGTGGGCGCGTCGGGAAGCAAGAAGGGGAATATCGGCTTCATGGAGGACGACCTTGGCCTTACGGCCGGTCATCTCCCAGAGGGCGTGGGCGCCGCCCATGTGGTCGATATGTCCGTGGGTGAGCAGGATCCACTCGACGTCTTCGATACGACGCCCGATCTTCGCCAGTTCCGGGGCCATGCCTTCGGCCGGCGAGGAGGCGATGCCGGTGTCGACGATGGCGAGGGAGGGGGCGTCGATGAGGAAGGTGTACAGACCGAATCGGCCCCACGGGGAAATGAGCGGGTGAACGGGAGTGGTCATGGGGGTTTCTCCTGGAGGGAGTTGAGGGCGGGCCTTGCTAACACCACTTTAGTATAATAATATGTCCTATGTCACGCCTCTGGGAAAACCCACCTGGCGACCCCGTGCAGGACGCGAAGGAGCAGCCCACACATGGCCGATTACACCACGATCACCGCCGGAAACCAGCAGATCGCAGTGCGCAAGGACGTGCGTATTCCCATGCGGGACGGCGCCCTCATGGCCGCCGACGTCTACCACAAGCCCGACGACACCCCCCGCCCTGCGCTGATCGCCCTCTCCCCTTATGGCAAGGAACTCCAGGCACTGTCCTTGACCATGCCCGCCCAGTACCGCCCCTCAGTCCTTTGGGACGGCTGCATCGAGGCCGGCGACATCGCGCGCGTCGTGTCAGAGGACTACGTCCACGTCATCGGCGACGTCCGCGGCACCGGCTATTCCGAGGGTGAGCACATCGGCAACTACAACGCCGGCGGCACCTCCCTGGGCGAGGACGCCTACGACCTCATCCAGTGGGTCGCCGAGCAGCCCTGGTGCGACGGCAACGTCGGCATGATCGGCACCTCCTACTTCGGTTCCATGTCCGTCCTCGCGGCCGCAGAGAACCCGCCGGCGCTGAAGGCCATCTTCGTCAACGGAGGCCACTACGACTTCTACGAGACCACCTACCACGGCGGCGTCATGTGGCTCATGCCGCGGGCCGCCCGGGAAGGCCGTGGCGGCGACTCCGGCTGGGCATTCACCGACGGCGTGAAGTCCCGCATGCTGGAGGAGTTCAGCCCCGAGGAGGTCCGGGCCCGCGTGGCCGAACGCCTCACCGACGCCGACGTCGCCGGTTGGCCGAACATGTTCCACCTCCTGCACTACCCCAAGAACCACGAGGCGTGGTTCGACATCGTCCTCAACGACCTGGACGGGCAGTGGTACGAGGAGCGCAACCCGATCACCCTGGCGAAGAACATCACGATCCCCACCTACCTGCAGATCGCCCAGGGCCGCGGCTGGACCATGGACGGCACCATCGAACTCTTCGACACCGTCCAGGGTCCGAAGAAGCTGGACGTCCTCCCCTACCCGCCGATGAACTCCCGCCCCTTCGTCGACGCCCACGACGAGATGTTCGCCTGGTACGACTACTGGATCAAGGGCATCGACAACGGCGTCATGGACGGGCCGACCGTGAGCATCCACGTCGAGGGTTCCAACCACACGGAGACCGGCACGCAGTTCCCGACCAGGGAGATCGAGTACCGCAACCTCTACCTGCGCCCGCGCCACGTCCTCTCACAGACCCCGGAACCGCTGGGGCCGGAGTACGCCGCACCGGAGTCCTTCACCCAGCTGCCGATGACGCTGACCAATGACACCGCCATGATCTCCTGGTCCACCGCCACGTTCACCGAGCCGACCCAGATGATGGGCACCGGCGCCGCCCACATCTTCGCCGCCCTTGACCAGGACGACACCAACTTCATCCTGCGCCTGTGGGACATCGCGCCCAACGGCAGGCGCCAGCTGGTGACCACCGGTTATCTCAAGGCCAGCCAGAACGAGCTCGATGAAGACCGCTCCACCGAGGGCAACCCGATCCACCCGCACACCTCGAAGAACCCGGTCACCCCGGGTGAGATCAACGAGTACGTCATCCGCATCTACCCCTTCGCGGCCACGTTCATGCCCGGCCACACACTCCTCGCCGAGCTGTCCAACAACGAACCGATGTCCGACGAGCACAACTCCCTGCTCCCGCCCGACGCCTTCCACCTGCCGATCGGCCGCCCCACCACCACGACCGTCTACCGCGACGCCCTCCACGAGTCGCGCCTGGTGCTGCCCTACGTGAAGTAGCCCCCTGCTTCCCGACGCCCGCCCCGCCCGGTGTCGTGGCGGGCGTTTCCGTACGGAACGCAGCGGTCTGAACCTATCCTGGAGATACGAGTAACTCCTGCGGAAAGGCCGTCATGCTCACCATCGCTGGCATCAACCGCCCGGTCGACTTCCTCACCTCCGACCATCACTTCGGGCACGAGCACATGTCGGGTGTGTTCGGCCGCGACTATGAGGGGCGGGTGGGTGAGATGAACGCGATGATGATCGAGCGGTGGAACGCCGTGGTGGATCCCGGGGACACGGTGCTCCACATCGGGGACTTCGCGATGGGCGTCCGGGCCGAGACACTACCCCTCGCGCAGCAGCTCAACGGCACGATCCTGCTCATGCCCGGCAACCACGACTCGATCTCCCTGCTCCAGGATCCCGGGTACGCGGAGCGCAAGCGACCACTCTACGAAGCCACTTTCGCCCTGATCCTCCCCGAGACCGGCGACCGGCTGGTCACCAGCGCCGGCAACGAGGCCATCGTCTCCCACTATCCCTTCCCTTTCGTGGACCCCCACGCCTCGGAGGAAATGCTCGCGCTGATGCCGGTCGACGACGGCCGCACGCTCCTGGTTCACGGCCACACCCATGAGCCGGAGGTGGTTGACGGCCGGCAGTTCCACGTCGGCGTGGACGCCCATGACTTCTACCCGGTCCCCGCATCCGTGGTCGAAGAGTGGATCGACGCCAACTCCTGAGAACTCTCCTCCTCGCTCCATGTTCATCCTCTACGGTGAAAAGAGATCGACACATAAGCCGAATCTTCAACAAGGAGTGAGAAAACCATGACCTCCCGCCACATCCTCGCCGCAGGAATCACCGTCAGCGCCGCCCTTTTCCTGGGCGCATGCACCGGATCCGACGATGCCTCGACACCGGACACCGCCACCGCCACCGACGAGACGTCCACCGCCACGGAAACAACCGTCGCCGATCGACAGACCGGCGACGACCCGGTCTTCGGCGCCATCGACGCCGTACTCGCTCAGCACGGCGACGGAATCATCGTCGACATTGACCGTGAAGACGACCGCGAGACCTACGACATCGACGTCGTGGTGGGCAACGAGGTCATCGAGCTCGAGGTCGACTCGGACGGCACCGTCCGCGAGGACGAGCGGGAGGGCGAGGATGAGGACGTCGTCAAGGCACAGGCCGCCACCGTCACCGCTGCAGAGGCGATCCGCGACGCCTTGAACCAGCACCCGGACGGAATCCTCGACCAGGCCGAGCTGGACGAGGACGACGGCGTCCTCCGCTGGAAGATCGAACTGGACGACGCCGACCGCAAGGATCTGGTCGAGCTGGAGCTGCCCGCCAACTAGCGGTGGCCGGGCCCGGGTCGGGCAGGCACAATTGAGGCCATGAAGATCACCCGCCGATACCATTCCTGCGTGGAACTGTCGAAGGGCCGGTCCAGGCTCATCATCGACCCGGGTTCCTTTCAGGTCCCGGACAACCTGGCCGAGGTCGACGCTGTCCTGGTCACCCACATCCACCCCGACCACGTCGATGTGCAGGCCCTGGCCGCCGCCCGGCGGCATAACCCGCAGATCGCGATCTACGGGCCGGCCGAACTGGCCGACCACACCGACCTCGATGTCATCACCGTCGCCGACGGTGACATCTTCACCGTCGGAGCCATCGAAATCGCGGTACATGAGGCGCCGCACGGCACAGTCACCCGCTCCACGCCGCTCCCCACAAACCTCGGTTTCCTTGTCGACGGTCGCGTCCTCCACACCGGCGACTCCTTCCCCGTGCTCGCAGGCGTCGAGGTCGCTCTCATTCCGGTCAGCGCGCCCTGGCTGAAGATGCTGGACGTGGAGGATTTCCTCCGGGCCAGCAGACCGATCAGATTCATCGGCGTCCACGACGGCATCGACAACGAATTCGGCTTGAAGCTACGCAGGGGCCTGCTGGGCAGGCTCGCCGAGGAACACGGACTGGAGTATCTGCCGCTGCGACCCGGGGAGTCCGTCGAAGTGTGATCGGAGGGTTCCTTTTCATGCGCTGAGCTGCTATGATTCCGGAAAATGCCGCGTCAGCGCACGGAGGTGCCCTCATGAACAACCGGGTCAGTAGTGCGATGGCGCGTGTCAACCGCGCGGGCTTCCTTCCCGCCCATGCGCGGGGGGAGGCCTATGTGGACGCCCCCATCGCGATCGGGCACGGCCAGACCAATTCCCAGCCCTTCACCGTGGCCTTCATGCTCACGCTTCTCGACGTCCACCCCGGCCACCGCGTCCTCGACGTGGGTTCCGGTTCAGGGTGGACCTCTGCGCTGCTGGCGGAGCTCGGCGGCACCGTCAGCGCCGTCGAACTCGTCCCCGAGCTGGTTGAGTTCGGACAGAACAATCTGCGGGCTGCCGGCTTCGATGACATCACGGTCCACCAGGCCACCGACGGGGTCTTCGGGCTGCCGGACCTGGCACCCTTCGACCGGATCCTCGTCTCCGCCGAAGCCGATGAGATCCCGCAGGATCTCATCGATCAGCTGAGAATCGGCGGCCTGATGGTCATCCCCGTTTCCGGCACCATGCTGCTGGTTGAGCGGCTGTCCGAGGACGAGTCGGCGGTGTCCCGGCACGGCGCGTTCCGTTTCGTGCCGCTGCGGCGGTCACGGGACTAGATCTGCTCGAACACCCGGAAGGAGACGGCGTGCTCGCCGTCCGGCTGGGAGAGCATCTCCGGTATGAACTCCTCGGGCTTCGGATGATCCGGCAGCGCCGCAAGATAGACCTCGTGGCAGCTCAGGGATCTCACACCTGCCTGGTGTGATTCCTCATCGACCACGACGCGGTGGGTCGGCTCGCCCGGGTTGACCACCAGCAGGCGGCTCGTCTTGTGCGCCGGCAGGTCCAGGTCACGATGGACCCACGGGTTGTCGGCGTCGCGGACGGCGTCGACAGTCATGAGCCCGGCCACCCGGTGGTCCGCCTGGTTGAAGGTGCCGTAGGCCTCGAGCTCGAAGTTCGCGGTGATGACCGTATCCGGCCGGAACTCACGGATGCGCTCCGCGATGTCCCTGCGCAGCTCCATCGACTCCATGAGCTGGCCGTCCGGGTGATGCAGCAGGGTCAGATCAGTCACACCGACGGCCTCGCAGGCCCGGTGCTGCTCCTGCGCACGCAGCGGGCCGACCTCCGCCGGATCCAGGTGGCGGATACCGGCCTCACCGTGGGTGAGAAGCAGGTAGCTGACCTCCACCCCGGCGCGGGTCCACATCGCCACGGCACAGGACAGGCCGTACTCGGCGTCGTCGGGGTGGGCCGCCACGACGAGAACCCGCTTGAACCGGGACCAGTCGTAGTTCGGCAGGACGGCGGTTTCAGGAGACGTTGTCATGGCATCACAGTACCGGCAGGAGGTACCGTTCCGCCCGCAGATCAGAGGCGCGAACTGCTACTCCCCCGCTGTCTGCCTGACCCATTCCATCCCCGTCTCCAGTTCGACGGCGGTGTCACGGAGGAAGCGGATGACCACGTCCCGCTCCGCCGGACTCAACCGGGCGGCGGCATGGAAGCGCCGGGCCTGCTGGGCCCCGACCGTCTCCATCGCCACAGTTCGGGTTTCCTCGGTGATATGGATGCTGTGCGAACGACGGTCACTGGGGTGCGGACTGCGGGTGATGTGCCCGTCGCGTTCCAACCTGTCGAGAAGCTTGGTCGTCGAGGCGCTGGTGATACGAAGGTGGTTGGCCAGAACTGAGGCGGTCACCACCCCGCCGGTGTTCGAGGAGACGATGAGGAAGTGCAGTGCTCTCATGTCGGTCTTGCCCAGCTTCATGTACTCCAGCGACGCCTGGGACAGTCGCTCCTCGACGTCGCGGAGGTTTCCCATCGCCTGCATGAGGGCGGTGATCTGACGCATGTCCGCAACAGAGGTGCCGCTGCGGTCGACGAGTCTGCCCTGGGGGTCGTTCGCCTCTACCCCGTACATGGCGGCTGGCCTGCCGGGGGCATCGCCGGAAGAAGGACCGTCGGGCGCCAGCGAGGCGGCGTCGATCCCCTTAACGGGCTCCGGATGCTCCGATTTCATGAAAGTATACTAGCACGCCATATATTAAGCTAGGCTAGTTTCTTCCTAGGCTTATAAAGACCGTTCAGACATACGTCCCCCGGAAGGATCACCATGTACCCTCGCGTGCCCCGTTGGCTTCGTGTCCTCCTGCCCGCAGTCCTCATACTCGTGTGGTTGGCGGGTGCGGCCGTCGGCGGACCCTACTTCGGCAGGGTCAACGAAGTGTCGACGAACGATCAGACGCTCTACCTCCCGGAATCCGCCGACGCCTCTGTCGTCCAGCAGAAGCTCGGCGAATTCACCGACAGTGAGGCCATACCGGCGGTCGTCGTGTTCGTCGGCGAGCAGGTACTGAGCGACGCTCAGTTGGGGGCGATCGGGACCCAGCTCGAAGAGGTGGCCGAACTTCCCGTGGTCGCCGGCGACGTGTCCCCGCCCATTCCCTCCGAGGACGGGCTCGCCGCCCAGGCATTCATCCTCCTGGATGCCACTGCCGATACCGGTGAAGCCGTCGAGTCCCTGAGCGGGACGCTTCGCGACGGGCAGCCCGACGGCGTGTCCGTCTACGTCACCGGCCCGGCCGGCTTCGCCGCCGACCTGGGCGCGGCTTTCGCGGGCATCGACGGGCTTCTGCTCGCGGTGGCACTGGTCGCGGTCTTCACCATCCTGATCATCGTCTACCGTTCCCTGCTGCTGCCGATCGCTGTGCTCGCCACCAGCATGTTCGCACTGTGCGTGGCGCTGCTGAGTGTGTGGTGGTTGGCCAAGGCGGACGTTCTGCTGCTGAGCGGCCAGACCCAGGGGATCCTCTTCATCCTGGTCATCGGCGCCGCAACCGACTACTCACTGCTCTACGTCGCCCGCTACCGCGAGGAGCTCAGGCACACCCCGGGCACGTGGGAGGCCACCTTCCGCGCGCTCCGCGGTTCCCTCGAACCGATCCTCGCCTCCGGCGGCACCGTGATCGCAGGCCTCCTCTGCCTGCTGCTCAGCGACCTCAAATCGAACAGCACGCTGGGCCCGGTGGCCTCCGTCGGCATCATCTTCGCCATGGCCTCTGCACTGACCTTCCTGCCCGCTCTGCTCTACGCCCTCGGCCGTACCGCCTTCTGGCCGCGCCGCCCCGTCTACGATCCCGAGGCCGGCGACGGGGCCGCCTCCACCCAGGGTCTGTGGGCCCGGGTGGCCCGCAACGTGAAGCGCAACCCTCGGGTCCTGTGGATCGGCACGACGATCGTCCTGGCGTTCGGCGCCCTCGGCGCAACCCAGCTGCAGGCCGGCGGCGTCGCACAATCGGAGCTGATACTCGGGGAATCGCAGGCACGCGCAGGCCAGCAGGCGCTCGGAGAACACTTCCCCGGCGGCTCCGGGTCGCCGGTCTACGTCCTGGCCGATCAGACGCAGGCTTCCGAGGCCGCCCGCGTGATGTGGGGCCAGGACGGCATCGGAGGCGTGAGCGTCACCGCGCAGGACTCGCCTACCGGCAGTTCCCCGGTCGATGAGAGCGGAAGTGTGCAGCCGCTCTTCGGCGCCGGTCCCCCGCCGGAGCCCACGGTCGTCGACGGTCGGGTGCTGCTGCAGGGCACGCTGGCTTCCGCGGCTGACTCCGCCGCAGCCCAGGAAACGGTCCGGGAGCTGCGCGCCGGGCTGGAAAGCGTCCCGGGCGAGGTCCTGGTCGGTGGAGTGACCGCCACGGCGATCGACACCAATGACACCGCAATCGATGACCGGAACCTGATCATCCCGGTTGTCCTGGTCGTCATCCTGTTCATCCTCATGCTCCTGCTTCGTTCAGTCATCGCCCCGGTGCTCCTGGTTCTCACGACCGTCCTGTCCTTCGGCACCGCCATGGGCGTCGCGGCGCTGGTGTTCAACGAAATCCTGGGATTCCCGGGAGCGGACCCGGCGGTACCGCTGTACGGCTTCGTGTTCCTGGTGGCACTCGGAATCGACTACAACATCTTCCTGATGACCCGGATCCGCGAGGAGTCCCTGACCCATGGCACGTACCAGGGGGTGCTCCGCGGACTGACGATCACCGGCGGGGTCATCACCTCTGCCGGCATCGTCCTGGCGGCAACCTTCGCGGCGCTGGCGGTCATCCCGATCCTGTTCCTCGTGCAGCTCGCCTTCATCGTCGCCTTCGGCGTCCTCCTGGACACCTTCGTGGTGCGCACCCTGCTGGTCCCGGCCCTCGCCTACGACATCGGGCCGAAGATCTGGTGGCCCTCCAAGCTCGCCGAGGGCGAGGAGGCCCCGGCGCTGAGCCACGCCCGCTGACCTGGGGAACCTGAACCCTCAACCCGCCTGCCAGCACTCGAAAATTCCTGAGGGCGTGACACCCAGGCGCCGGTTGATGTCGAGCATGTGCCGGTTGTCCTCCGCGTTCCAGGTGTACACGGTGCGCACCTGTGGCATCTCGCGCCCGAGCTGCAACAGATTGGCGCTCTTCAAGGCCATCCCCAGGCCGTGCCCGCGGTGCGCCCCGACGACCAGCGTGTCCTCCTGGAAGGCAAGGTCGGGGCGAGAAGTGGGACACGACAACTGCGTGTACCCGGCGTAGTCGCCGCTGGCCTCATGGACCGCGACGGTCCACAGGGTTTCCCTGCCTGCCCGTCGGGCAGCGTCCCCCGCCTCTCGGATACGCTGCGCGTCCCACGCCTCCCGCTCGTGTGCCTGCCCGCCCCACGGCATGTCGGTGCTCATCGTCTCCTTCAACCCCGCCAGACCGGATTGATGTGCTTCCGGCACCGGTCCCCGCCAGGAGTGGAAGACATAATCGGGGTGATTCCCCGGCGCCGGGACAGTCACGGGGAGGCGCAGTGCACCGGCGACCTCCGCCTGGGCCAGGGTGAAACCGTGCGCGGACAGGTCGAGGCCCGCCGGATGCCGAACGGCGACGACCGGGCGGAGGGCTCGGAGGGCGTCGAGCAGCGGACCAGGATCCACGCCCGGGGTGAAACGGATCGCCGCCTCGAGAGTGTCAACGTTGTCCGCCAGCGGCAGTGTCGACCAGGCGAAACCGAGGAGCTCAGGGTCCGCGTAGGTGACCAGAAGCTGCTGCTCGGCACCACGGGTACCGGTGCGGACGATCAGCTCCTCGGCGTTCGTGATGAAATCAGCGTGGCCCATCAGGTCGCGATCGATGCGTTCCCACAGCGCGGCAACATCGGCGGGGTGGCCGGGTCGAGCGCATCGTGCCTCGTCACGGTGGACATGCGCCCATGGTAGTCCCTGTTCAGACGCTCCGGTCCGGCTGCGGCGCAGGTTTGAGCGCACCGGAGTAGAGGTTGAAACGTTCGCCGCGGGTGAATCCGGTCAGCGCCATCCCGGCCTCGCGGGCCAGCTCGACGGCCAGCGAACTTGCCGCGGAGACCGCAACCAAAGCGGGGAAGCCTGCCATCACGGCCTTCTGCACCAGCTCGAAGGAGGCACGGCTGCTCATCACCAGGATGAGGTCCCGCGCGGGCAACCGGTCCGCCAGCAGCAGTGCACCGATGACCTTGTCTGCGGCGTTGTGTCGACCGATGTCCTCGCGGATGAGCACCGGCTCACCGTCGAGGGTGAAGGCACCTGCGGCGTGGATGCCACCGGTGCGTCGAAAAGCTTTCTGCCCCTCACGAAGCTTCTCCGGCAGCCCGATGACCACCTGCGGGTCCAGCTCCACGGGCTCGATCGGATGGGTCCGTTTCCCCATGATCTGCTCGATGGAGGTCGATCCGCACACCCCGCAGGCGGAGGTGGTGGTGACGTTGCGGATGAACTCCCGCCCCGGTGACCTGACCCCCCGGGCCAGGTCCACCTCGAGCAGGTTGTAGGTGTTGTGCCCCTCGGCGTCCGTACCGGCGCAGTAACGGGCCTCCGCCACATCCACGCGCGAGGTGATCAGGCCCTCGCCGTGGAGGAATCCGTGGATCAGCTCGATGTCGTGACCGGGGGTGCGCATGGTGGTGCTCAGGGTGGTGCCGTTGACCTTGATCTCCAGCGGCTCCTCCCCCGCCACCGAGTCCGCACGGGTATCGGTGACGTGGCTGCCGTCCGGTTCGACGGAGACGCGGGTGACCGCGAAATTCCTGGTGATCCGGCCCATCTACTTCGCCTCCGCGATATTTTCCGCGCGTGTTCCCAGCGGCTCAAGACGCACGACCACCGACTTGGAGACCGGGGTGTTCGACTTCTCGGCGACCATGTCCATCGGCACCAGGACATTGGCCTCGGGGAAGTAGGTGGTCACGCAGTCCCGGGCGGAGGGGTACTCCACGACCCGGAAGCTGGGCGCCCGACGCTCCTCACCCTGGAAGACGGAGACGATGTCCACCAGGTCACCGTCACGCAGGCCGCGCTCCCGGGCGTCCTCCGGGTTGACGAAGACCACCCGGCGGCCGTTCTTCACCCCGCGGTAGCGGTCGTCCAGACCGTAGATGGTGGAGTTGAACTGGTCGTGGGAACGCACGGTCTGCAGCAGAAGGTATCCCTCGGGCAGGTCGATGACGTCGGTCTGGTTCACCGTGAGCTGGGCCCTGCCGGTCAGCGTGTGGAAGACGCGTTCGCGGGGACCGTTCGGCAGCGCGAAACCACCCGGATTCTGGATCCGCCCGTTGTAGTCGTCGAAGCCCCTGATGGTGGCCTCGATGTGGTCACGCACGACGCCGTAGTCATCGACCATGGGCAGCCAGAAGTCATCCCCGAAGGTGTGGTGGCCGATGTGGCCGATGATCCCGGGCTCGGACTGGAGGTTGAGATCCTTGTTCGCCCTGCGCCTGCCCAGGGAGGCGGAGACCACGCCGACCGAGTTCTCCACCGTCAGCCGCTGCCGGCCGGAGGCCTGGACGTCCTCGTCGGTACGCGCCCTGACCGGCAGGATGAGGGACTTCTCCCCCGGCCAGGCGTGGGAGCCGTTGGGCTTGGTGGACAGGTGGACGGTGAGTTCCTGGTTGCTCATGGCCTTCTCCAGGCGGGTGGTGTCCGATCCCACGCGCACCAGGTTGCCGCCGAGCGACATGAAGAACCTGGTTTTTCCCTGCCACATCGCACGCAGCGCGTCGACGGTGTCCAGGCCGGGTTCGCGGGGGACGTCGAAACCGAAGCGGTCCTCCAGCGCCTGCAGGAATCTCTCCGGCATCTTCTCCCAGATGCCCACGGTGCGGTTGCCCTGGACGTTGGAGTGGCCCCGGAGCGGGGCGGTACCGGCCCCGGGCCGGCCGATGTTGCCGGTCAGCAGCAGGAAGTTGACCATCTCGCGGATGGTGTAGACGGCGTTCTTGTGCTGGGTCACGCCCAGGGTCCAGGTGACGATGATGCTGCGCGACTCCTCGACCATGTCCGCGGCCTTCTGGACCTCCTCCATCGTCAGACCGCAGCCGCGCAACAGTTCCTCGTCATCGAGGCTGCCCAGGTGTGCGATGGTCTCCTCGACCCCGGAACAGAACTTGTCCAGGAATTCGTGGTCGATGGCGTCGCGGCGGATCAGCTCGCGGTTCAGGGCCTGGAAGAAGGCACGGTCCCCGTCGAGACGGACCTGCAGGTACTCATCCGCCAGCTTCTCGGAGATCCCCAGCACCCCCTTGATGGACTGCGGTCCGGAAAACGCGATCAGGCCGGTCTCCGGGATCGGATTGATGGCCAGGATCCTGCCGCCGTTGGCCTTGCACTTCTCGAAGGCGGTCAGCGCACGCGGGTGGTTGGTGCCCGGGTTCTGTCCCACAGAGATCAGCAGGTCGGTGATGTGGAAGTCATTCATGGTCACCGACCCCTTGCCCAGGCCGAGGGTCTCCGTTAAGGCGGTGCCCGTGGACTCGTGGCACATGTTGCCGCAGTCCGGCAGGTTATTGCTGCCGTGGCGGCGGGCCAGCAGCCCGAACATGTAGGCCGCCTCGTTGGAGGCGCGGCCGGAGGTGTACCAGATGGCCTCCTCCGGACTGGTCCGCTTCAGCTGATCGGCGATGATCCGGTAGGCCTCATCCCAGCTGACGGGGCGGTAGTGCTCGTCGCCGGTGGAACGGTCATAGAGCAGTGGAGTGGTGATCCTGCCCTGCTTGCCCAGCCAGTGGTCGGTCTTCTCCCGGAGGCTCTGGACAGAATGCCGCGCCCAGAAATCGACCCCCGCACGGTCCGGCGTGGTCTCCTCCGCGATGGCCTTCGCGCCGTTCTCGCAGAACTCCACGAAGCCGATGTCGCCCTGGGCGGGTTCCGGCCAGGCGCAGCCCGGACAGTCCACGCCGCCGTGTTTGTTCATGGTCAGCAGCGGCAGGATGCCACGGGCGGGTACCGCGTGCTGCATGGCGTGGACTATCCCGGGTAGACCGGCCGCGGCCCTGGGCCGCCGGGTGATCTTCGGGTGGTCGAATTCGTTGGCGACGGCATTGACAGCGGAAACCTGGGGACCCTGGGGACGAGGAGTAGCCATGATCACACTCTAGCCGCCCCGAATGGCCCTGTTAGGCCTTCCGGAGCAGGTGAAGGACCTGTCCGATGTTCTCCCGCGCCTTATCGACGACCGCTTCCGGCCCCGCGTCAGTTCCCACCGCCCGGCCACTGGCCAGACCCACCAGGAAGGCGGTGAGCGGCGCCGCCGGTCGGGAGGGGCCGTGTGCCACGTCCCGGGTGAGGTCGAGCAGCTCATTGACCAGCGCCTGGATCACCGCCGGATCCTGGCCCAGCCCGGCGGAGACGGACTCCAGCCAGACGTGCGCATTCTCCAGATCCGGGTCGGACTTCTTTTCGCTCATGCGTGTTTCGCTCCATCTCTGAAGGCGTTCCGGGGCGATTGAGTGTTCGGTGTGGACGATTCGCCGAACACACTCCTGAGCACACTCTACGTCGCGCTCACCGACCAATGTCCATCGAGGAGGCGCCTCTCAGGTTGGCCAACCCCACCCGGTTCGGACTAAAGTCCTGAGAGTCCACCAGGGACCCTGACCGTAAATGGCAGCTGTCCGGCCCTGGCCACCGAGGTGGCATCGAAGGGCTGGACGGTGACGCCACCGTCCATCACATAGACGTACGGGATCCCTGTGCCGAAAGACGGGTCTCTCCCGCAGGGGCGATAGCAGCCTCGTAGCCGAGCCGCCCACCAACAGTCGCAGCCGGAACCAGTCCACTCCAAGGTCTCCACAGATCCCCGTGGAAATACCGAAAACAGCAGTCGGCCGACCGGTCACCGATCAAGCAACGCCATCACAGTGAGGAAAACCATGCCCCCGTCTCCGAGGAAGCGCCCTGAACAGCAGGAACACAGACCGAGTCATGTGGCTCAACGAATTCTGGACCCGTTGAAGGGTGCCTCCGAAGCACTCTATCCGCATAATCTCCACCCGGGGCTCGTTCCCGGTATCAGCGTGGAGGATCAACGCAGGCAGTTCGGCCTGGATCGTGTGGTGTTCTTCTCCACGGCCGTGCTCATCATCGCCTTCATCGCATGGGGCATCATCAATCCCTCGTCTGTCGGCGAAGTATCCTCCGTCGCCTTCTCATGGGCGATGATCAACGCCTCCTGGCTCCTCAGCCTCGTCATGGCCATGGGCCTGCTGGTCATGCTGTTCCTGGCGTTTTCCCGCTTCGGCCATATTCCGCTGGGCAAGGACACCGATACGCCCGAGTTCTCCCGCTTCTCCTGGGTGGCCATGATGTTCGGCGCCGGCATCGGCGTGGGCATCTTCTTCTTCGGCCCCTCCGAACCCCTCTCCCACTTCCTGTCGCCGCCTCCGCACACCGTCGAGGCGGGTACCCGGGAGGCGCTCCACCAGGCGCTGGCACAGTCCCACTTCCACTGGGGCCTGGCTATCTGGGGTCTGTACGCCCTGGTGGGAGGCGCTCTGGCCTACTCGACCTACCGTCGCGGCCGGGCGTCACTGATCAGCTCTGTTTTCCTTTCCCTTCTCGGCGCCAAGAACACCGAGGGGTTGGCCGGCCGGATCATCGACATCCTGGCCATCATCGCCACTCTCTTCGGAACCGCAGCCACCCTCGGTCTCTCTGCCCTGCAGATCGGTAAAGGCGTGGAGATCATCTCCGGGGCAGGTCCGCTGACCAACAACGGGATCCTGCTGATCATCGGCGTACTGGGCGCGGGATTCATCATCAGCGCCGTCTCCGGTGTGTCCCGCGGCATCCGCTATCTGTCCAACATCAACATCAGCCTGACCTTGTCGCTGATCGCCTTCGTGTTCCTCTTCGGACCGACACTCTTCCTGCTCAACCTCATCCCCTCCGGCGTGGCCACCTATCTCGACCAGATGCTTCCGATGATGGGCAAGTCCTTGACCTGGGGCGAGGAAACCGTGGAGTTCCAGGGCTGGTGGACGTCCTTCTACTGGGCCTGGTGGATCGCCTGGACCCCGTTCGTGGGCATGTTCATCGCCCGCATTTCGCGTGGACGCACGATTCGTGAATTCGCGCTGGTGACCATCGCGGTGCCCAGCTTCATCCTCATCCTGGCGTTCACCATCTTCGGTGGCGCGGCCATCAACTTCAACCGCGAGGGCGTCGAGGCCTTCGACGGCACTGCCGGCAATGAGCAGGTGCTCTTCGCCCTGTTCGACCAGCTGCCGCTCAACGCGATCACCCCGTTCCTGCTCATCCTGGTGCTGGCGATCTTCTTCGTCACCTCCGCCGACTCCGCGTCCGTGGTCATGGGCACCATGTCCTCGAAGGGTAACCCCGCGCCCAACAAGTTCGTCGTGGTGTTCTGGGGCCTGTGCATGATGGGAATCGCCGCGGTGATGCTGTTGGCCGGTGGCGAGACCGCCCTGACCTCGCTGCAGAACCTCACCATCCTGATCGCCCTGCCTTTCTCGGTGGTGCTGATTCTGCTCACCGTCGCTTTCCTGCGGGACCTGACCACGGATCCGGCCGCCATTCGACGGACCTACGCCAGTGCTGCCGTCCAGAATGCGGTGGTCCGCGGTCTCGAGGAACACGGAGACGACTTCGAGCTCACGGTTTCCTCTGCTCCGAAGGGCCGCGGCGCGGGCGCACACTTTGATTCCACCTCCGAGCGGGTGACCGACTGGTACCAGCGGACCGACGACGAGGGCAACGAGATCGACTACGACTACGAGAGCGGCCAGTGGGCGGACGACACCACTCCGGAGAAAGCTGCCTTGTTCGACGGCGCCACCGACCTGAGGGACGGTCAGACGCCGCCGAGCGGGTAGGTCTGGTCAGGCAGGGCGCAGTTCCAGCAGGCGCCCGCGGTTGCCGTCCTCCAGGACCCAGAGGGCACCGTCGGGGGCCTCGGCAACTGCCCGGATACGCTCGCCCATGTCCCACTGTTCGACGGCGTCCGCGCGGGTGCCGTCGATCTGTACCCGGACCAGACGTTCACCGGACAGGCCACCGATAAAAGCGTTGCCCTGCCAGCCTTCGAAAAGCTCGCCGCGGTAGATCATCAAACTCCCCGGCGAGATGGACGGCACCCAGTATTCTGCCGGGGCCTGGAAACCATCGCCGGAGGCGTGATCCGGAATGGGGGAACCGTCGTAATGCACCCCCATCGAGGCCTCCGGCCAGCCGTAGTTCTGCCCCTCGACCAGCAGGTTGAGTTCGTCGCCGCCCCGGGGGCCCATTTCGGATACCCAGAGGTTGCCTTCTTCGTCCTCCGCGATGCCCAGCGGATTGCGGTGCCCGATCGTCCACAGCTCGGCCGCCACGCCCCCCTCCTCCGCCCAGGGGTTGGCCGGTGCAGGCTCCCCGTCGAGGGTGAGGCGTACGACCGCACCCAGGTTCGTCTCCTTCTCCTGGGCGGGACCGAACTTCTGGCGGTCGCCCGAGGTGACGAACAGGTGCGCGTCCCGGATGAGCATGCGCAACGAGAAGTGTCCGTCGCCTGAGGTGGGCGTCTGCTCCCAGATGACGTCGAGATCAGTCAGTGCCGCCGTGTCGGGGTCCAGCGTCCCCCGCCCCACCACCCCCTGGGCGCCGAGATCATGGTCGCGGACCCAGCTGAGGTAGACGGTGCCGTCAGTCTCGAAATCGGGGCCGAGGATGATGTCGTGCATGCCCGCCTGCCCGGCATGGTGCACGTCCGGCATGCCGCTGACCTGGGTGACCTCACCGGTCCGCTGGTCCCGCAACTGCAGCGAACCGCCCCGCTCGGAGACGAGCAGATGATCGGTGCCGGGAAGGAAGCTCATGGCCCAGCCCTCGTCGAAGGAGCCGTGCTCCGCGACCGCGAACGCCTCCAGTCCACTGAAGGGAAGCTGCGGGGTCACCTGCGAGGAACCGTCGGAGGAACCGGAGGACAGTGGGTTCGCCCCGGCGCACGCGGTGAACGTCAGGGACAGGGAGGTGACAGCCGCAATGGCAAGGAGTCGTCGCATGGCCGGATTCTAACAGCCTGTCCTCCCCGGGCACTGACTGTTTTTCCCCTTATCACGCCTGGTCAACATGCACATTCCATAGTGGAGACCTTGGCCAAAACTTAACCTCAGGCTCCTTGACTCGGCGCTTCCCGGCGGCGTTAACTGAAGTCAATGAGTTGACGCGTTCCCCCCTTGATGTACTCCTTGCCGCCAACAGCAGCGCCCACCGGAGGTGGGCCCTATCTCCAGAGGAGTCATCATGAGAACTGCCTACCGCTCGATCGCCTTCGTCATGTGTGGACTTGTCATGCTGCAGGCCGCCTCCGAGGCCTGGTTCGCCGCCGGCGCCGGAAAACACCTGGCCGAGGGAGGGACGATTGACATGTCCGACACGTCCAGCCCTCCTCCCTTCCCGGAAGTGTGGGGTGTGGTCATCCACTCGATTTCCGGTACGTACGTGATCCCGGTCGTGGCCGCCATCCTCCTGATCGTGGGCTATCTGGTTCACGACCGTCGAGCACTGGGACTCGCCGCCCTGGTCGCCATCCTCGTCGGTATTCAGGTGACACTCGGCCTGACGGCCCCGTCGATCCCCTTCCTGGCCTTCCTCCACGGCTTCAACGCTCTGCTGATCTTCGGCACCGCGCTCACAGCCGCCCGCGCACTTGAGACCAGGCACGTCACCCGGGCCGCCGCCCCGGCAGCCGCACCGTCCCGTCCCATCGTGGGCAGTGGTGTCTGACCCGGACCGTCCCACCGAAAGCTCGGGAGCAGACCTCCGCTTTTCGACGACCGCCCGCCGGGCGGTCGTCATCATCCTCAGCGTCGTACTCCTCGGGCTCGGGTGGCTCTGGTGGGACAGCCGCGTACCCGCCACATACTCCCTCGCCCCGGCAGCCGCCACGGGTATGGCGCATCCGGCACAGACGTCTCACACGGACCAGGTCGACGTCACCGGCCTTCAGGCGGACCCCGATCGGCCCGCCGATGTCCGGATGGAACTCAAGGCCCGGTCCGCCACCCTCAGGAACTCCAACGGAGGCTCATTCCAGGGCTACACGCTCAACGGCTCCACGCCCGGGCCCGAGATCCGTGCCCGTCAGGGGGACATGGTGGAGGTCGTCCTGCACAACATCGACATCGCGGACGGTACCACCGTGCACTGGCACGGCGTCGACGTCACCGCCGCCATGGACGGCGTCGCCGGGGTGACCCAGGACGCCGTGAAACCCGGCGGGTCTTTCACCTACCGTTTCGTGGCCGAGGATCCGGGAACCTACTGGTACCACGCGCACCAGGTCTCCCACGAGCAGGTGATCGGCGGTCATTTCGGTGCGCTGGTGATCGAACCCGGGTCGGATGAGCGGCCGACGTCGGACGTCACCATGCTCATGCACACCTACCCCGGCGGTTCCCGCACGATCGCGGGAACACCCGGGGAAACCCGGAAGGACACGGCCCCGGGCACGACCGTTCGCGTACGCGCCATCAACACGGACAATGTCACCACCTCGGTCTGGGTCGCAGGCGCGGACCCCCGGCTACTGGCCGTCGACGGAAGGAACCTGCACGAACCGGGCGTCGTGAAGAATCAACGGATACGGCTCGCAGCGGGGGCACGTGCGGATCTGGAGGTGACCGTCCCCAGGGACGGGGCCGTCCGAGTCCAGTCCCCCGGAGTTTCCCTGGTGCTCGGCCCCCCGGGCACCGGGGCACCCGAGGCGCCGACGCCCGCGCATGAACTCGACCTGCTGAGTTACGGCACCCCGACGGCCGTTCCCTTCGACGTCGCCGCACCCGACCGCGCCTACGACTACGACATCGGTCGACGGATCGGATTCCTCGACGGACGCCCCGGATTCTGGTGGACCATCAACGGTCGGATGGGTCGCCACGTGCCCATGTACATGGTGCGCGAGGGGGAGGTGGTGTCGATGCGCATCACCAACCGCTCCTCAGAAGTACACCCGATGCACCTGCACGGCCATCACGTGCTGGTCACCGCCCGTGACGGCCGACCCGCGAGCGGCAGCCCGTGGTGGGTGGACTCGCTGGATGTCGACGCCGGCGAATCCTTCGACGTCATCTTCCTCGCCGACAACCCGGGCATCTGGATGGACCACTGCCACAACCTGCCGCATGCCGTCGAGGGTCTGATGACGCACATCTCCTACGAGGGGGTCACCACACCGTTCCTGCTGGGTCGGGATTCCGGCAATGAGCCCGAATGACCGAGGGCTCCGGTCACCTCAGCGTGAGATCGGCTCGACCGTCGCACGGGCAACCAGGTAGGCATGCGGGGAACCCGGGTCCCAGGACGTGCCCTCGACATCGAAACCGGCGCGCTCCACCGCCAGCGTCATGTCCGGCAACGGCCACCGGTAGGCGACCTCCACCGGGTGCTCCATCGGCTCCAGGTGAGGACCGGAGAAGAAGGACATGAGCAACGACCCGTTGTTCGCGGTGATCGTCCGGAGCGTTGCCAGCGCATCCGGCAGTTCCTCGGGGCCCATGTGGATGAGCGCGTACCAGGCCAGGATGCCCGCCCACTTCTCCCCCGAATCTGCGAGGTCCTCGACGGAACCACGACGGAAGGTCACCGAGGGGTGTGTTTCCCGGGCCAGGTCAAGCATCCGCTCCGCCGGCTCCAGGCCCTCGACGTCGTATCCCAGCGCCATCAGACGGCCGGCCCACCGCCCGGTGCCTGATCCGACGTCGAGGATTCTGCCGTTGACTGAGGCCGCCCACGGTTCGATCAGGTCCCGGTCGGGGTCTCCTTCGGCGACGACAGTGCCGAGCATGGTTTCCGGGTCGAACGTCTGCGCATCGTAGGGGTGGCTGGCGTCATGGTTGCTCATGCCGCCAACCCTAGTCAGTGACGCACCCCCGCGAGCGGTACATGACTCCAGCCCTCGCTCAACGCAAGGTCCCGGTCCGTCTACCCGGCGCCAGGGCATCCGCCCACCCTAGGATGATCCGTAGGAGGTGGATTCCCGTGACTGACAACGATCCTCGACCACACCGTCTGCTCGGCATGGCCCTCATCGTCCTGGGCTTCGGCGCCGCCACGGTCGCCCTCGTCGGTCCCCTCGGGGCAGGCTGGCTCGAGTACCACGTCTCGCCCGGCGCGGCCGGTCAGGCCCGGGGCGGCGATGTTGCCGGGCTGATGCTGGTGGCGCCGGTGGCCTTCGCCGCGGGAATCCTGGTGCTCCGTCATCATCGCCTCGGCCCGGTCCTCGCTCTCAGCCCGGCGGCCTACGGGATGTACATGTACTTCCAGCTGGGGGTCAGCGGTGACTCCGCCCGTTACCCCGGCAACAGCGAGTACTTCTTCCCGCTCCTGCTGGGCCTGTTCGTCCTGTGCGGACTGATCATGCTCATGGCCGCACGGGTGCCTGCCCCTGACCTCGGTAGCCCCTCGCATCGCCTGGACCGGACCATCGGCGTCTACCTCCTGCTGGTCAGTGCGTTCCTGGTGTTCGGGCTGCATCTTCCCGGGCTGCTCGCGGTCTGGCGTGGCCAGCCGACGGTGGAGTATCTCGCCGACCCCGGCCTGTTCTGGTTGGTGAAGATGATGGATCTGGGCGTCATCGTGCCGATCTCGATCCTCGTGGGTATCTCACTGCTCCGGACCCCTCGGCGGGCGGGGCTGCTCCGCTACGGAATGACCGGGTGGGCCGCTCTGCTCGCGTCCTCGGTCGCAGGCATGGCCGTCGTCATGCAGACCACCGGTGATCCCGCAGCCTCAGGAATCATCACTGTTGCCTTCAGCGTCTTCGCGCTGCTGGCCATCGTGCTCGCTGTGCTGGTTCACCGTCCGCTTGTCACAGCTCAGGAGCCCGACCGGGGGCGTCGCATGGCCGAGTGAATTGGGGTCATCCAGGGAAAATCTCCCCGTCTCTTCCACTGCGCTCAGGTATCCAGCCAGTTCAACCAATAAGATTGAGCAGCAGAACACCTGACCTTGAGAGCCAGGAAGTAGTCCCTCCGCACGGCAGGTCGAGGAGGCCGCCATGACACACACGCTGAACCTCGTCGCTCAGATCGCAGCACTGGTGGGCGCTGTGGGCTCCATCGCCGTGTCACCCCTGGAGATGTTCCTCTACGGGAAACCCGCCGCACGCAAGTTCCTCAACGTCCACACCAACAATATCGACGACGTGCGGATGTGGGCGTTCGTGGTCGGCGCCCGGAATCTGATAGCGGGCACCGGCATGCTCTTCGGTCTGGTGACATTCTGGACCGGCAATCAGTCGACTGGCACGATCATCGTCCTGACCGTCGCCTGGTACATGCTGCTGGCCAGTCTCGCCATGGGTGTCGCAGACATCCTCGGTTTCTGGAAGCCACGGGGTGGAAGCATCCGGGGGACCATCGGATCCAGCATTCCCCCTCTCGTGGTGATCATCGTCTCCTACCTCTGAGGGTGAGCACCAAGGATCCGGAGGCGCGACCGCTGCGCAGATCAGCCACGGCCGTGGCAGCCTCCTCGAAACCGTAGGTGGTGATCTGGGCGCTCAGCCGGAGGCGGTCGGCCAGCCGGAGGAATTCCATGCCGTCGGCCCGGGTGTTCGCCGTGACGGTGCGCAGGTCCCGTTCGTGGAACAGGTGCTCCCCGTAGCTCATGGCCGGCACGTCGCTCATGTGGATGCCCGCCAGCGAGACGGTGCCGCCAGGCGTGGTCGCCCGCAGCGCTGCGGGCACGATCTCGCCGGCGGGAGCGAAGACGATCGCTGAGTCCAGCGGCTCCGGAGGGACGTCGAAAGTGTCTCCGACGAAGACCGCACCGAGGTCACGAGCCAACTGGCGGTTCCCCTCTCCCCTGGTCAGCACGTAGATCTCGGCGCCGGCGGCCGCCGCCAGCTGCGCGGTGATGTGTCCGCTGGAACCGAAGCCGTAGATGCCCAGGCGGCCGCCCGGCGGCAGTGCCGCGCGTTTGAGGGCCCGGTAGCCGATGATCCCGGCGCAGAGCATGGGTGCGGTGCGCACGGCGTCGACAAGCGGGGACAGACGGTAGGCGAAGGCCTCGGGAACTGTGGTGTACTCGGCGTAGCCGCCGTCTGCGTCCCATCCGGTGTAGGTGGAGTTGGGGCACAGGTTCTCCCGGCCCGTCCGGCACCACCGGCAGACGCCGCAGGTGTGCCGCAACCAGGCCACCCCCACCCGGTCCCCGGGACGCAACTCGACCACCGCGGACCCGACGGCCTCGACGATGCCCACGACCTGGTGGCCGGGGACCACCCCGGGCCGGTGGACAGGCAGCTCCCGGTCGATGACGTGCAGATCGGTGCGACACACTCCGCACGCTTCGACCTTGACCAGAACCTCGCCGGCACCCGGTTCCGGAACGGGCACCTCGGTCAGTTCAAGGTGGCCGGGCACGTCCGTGGTCTTCCAGGCTCTCATGGCTTCACTATCGTCCCGGTCGCGCGGGCCGGTCAACCCCTGACGCCTCAGACCTCGCTGACCTTCCCGGCCTCGACCTGCCAGTGCCGGTCGGTGCGGACAGTGTCGAGCATCCGCCGGTCGTGCGTCACCAGCAGCAGTGTCCCGCTGTAGGACTCGAGCGACTGTTCCAGCTGTTCGATGGCCTCCAGGTCGAGGTGGTTGGTCGGCTCATCGAGCACCAGCAGGTTGACTCCCCGGGCCTGCAGGACAGCCAGTCCGGCGCGGGTGCGTTCGCCGGGCGAGAGTTCGTCGACCGGTCGGTTCACGTGATCTGCCCGCAACCCGAACTTGGCCAACAGGGTCCGTACCTCCTCGCCGGTGAAGTCGGGAACCGCATCCCCGAAGGCCTCCGCCAGGGGCTGGGATCCTGCCAGCACGGAACGCGCCTGGTCGATCTCGCCGATCTGCACGCTGGCGCCCAGGCCGGCGGTTCCCTCATCGGGGAGCTGTTGCCCGAGCAGCGCACGGAGCAGCGTCGATTTTCCGGCGCCATTCGGTCCGGTGATGCTGATCCGCTCCCCGGCGTTCACCTGGAGCGACAGTGGACCGAGCGTGAACGACCCCTGCCGGTAGACCGCGTCGTTGAGCGTCGAGACCACTGAACTGGACCTGGGTGCGGAACCGATGCTGAACTCGAGCTTCCACTCCTTGCGTGGTTCCTCGACCTCATCAAGCCGGGCGATCCGGCTCTCCATCTGACGCACCTTCTGGGCCTGCTTCTCGCTGGACTCCGTGGCGGCCTTGCGCCTGATCTTGTCGTTGTCCGGCGCCTTCTTGATCGCGTTGCGCACGCCCTGGCTCGACCATTCCCGCTGGGTCCTGGCCCGGGAGACGAGGTCCGCCTTCTTGTCGGCGAACTCCTCGTATTTCTCCCGCTGCTGACGGCGAACCGTCGCGCGTTCCTCCAGATAGGCGTCATAGCCTCCGCCGAACACACGGTTGGTGCCCTGCACCAGATCCAGTTCAAGGACCTGGGTCACGCAGCGGGCGAGGAACTCGCGGTCATGGCTGACCAGCACCACTCCCCCGCGGAGTCCCCGTACGAATGACTCCAGCCGCTCGAGCCCGTCGAGGTCGAGGTCATTGGTGGGTTCGTCCAACAGGACGATGTCGAAGCGCGAGAGGAGCAGCGCCGCCAACCCCACGCGGGCGGCCTGCCCACCGGACAGCGAGGTCATCAGTTCCTCCTCCGCCCGGTTGCCGTCGAGTTCGAAGCCCAGATCGGCGAGCACGGCCGGAATGCGCTCCGTGAGGTCGGCGGCACCGCTGGCCAGCCAGCGATCGAAGGCCACCGCGTAGGCGTCGGCCGGGTCCACGCCGTCGGCCCCGGACGGGGCCGGGTCGCCGAGGGCTGCCGCCGTGGCCTCCATGTCTCTGGTGGCCTCGGCGCATCCCGTCCGGCGGGCGATGTAGTCGGTGATGGTCTCACCCGCGACACGTTCGTGCTCCTGGGGCAGCCAACCGACGAAGGCGTCGGCAGGTGCCAGCGTGATGGTCCCTGCCTGGGGGGTGTCGATGCCCGCCAGCAGCCTGAGCAGCGTGGACTTTCCGGCGCCGTTCGCACCGACGACGCCGACCACGTCACCGGGAGCAACGGTCAGGTCAAGCGAGTGGAAGAGGGTGCGATGGCCGTGGCCGCCGGCCAGGTCATGCGCCACGAGTGTTGCAGTCATCGCCCTATTCTGTCACTGACCTGAACAATGACGGCATTCCCGGGTGGTTCAGACGTGACCCCTTTTTCTGTCTGATCCTGCGCGCTAGACTTGTTGTCCCGGGCCACATGGAGGCTTGTCATGCCGATCTTCACCGTCGGTCACTCCAACCACAGCTTCGAGAAGTTCCTCGGCCTGCTTCTCGACGCCGATGTCAAGGCCGTGGTCGACGTGCGCAAACTACCAGGTTCGCGGAAGTATCCGCACTTCAATGACGATGTGCTGGCCGCCGAACTACCCGGGCACGGCATCTCCTACCGCCGGGTGGAGGCCTTGACGGGGCGTCGGAAAGTATCCGGAACGGTCCCCTTCGAGGTCAACGGGAACTGGCGCAACCGCAGCTTCCACAACTATGCCGACCACGCCCTCTCCGAAGAGTTCTCCGCCGCCCTCCACCAGCTTCGCGACGCAGCACTGCCCACCCCCACCACGATCATGTGTTCCGAAGCGGTCTGGTGGCGCTGCCACCGCCGTATCATCGCCGATCATCTTCTCGCCGCCGGTGAGGACGTCCGCCACATCATGGGCCCCGGCCAGATCACGCCGGCCACGTTCAACGAGGGTGCGGTCATCGGCGAAGACGCGAAAGTCCGGTATCCGGAAATCCGGGAAACGTAGGCTGGCAGACATGAGCACACAGCTTCCTGACGCGGTGGACGTCCTCGTCGTCGGCGGCGGGCCCTCCGGCCTGGCAGCCGCGACCTGGCTGGGGCGATACCAGCGGTTCACTCTCGTCGTCGACGCCGGTGAGTACCGCAACAGCGCAGCCGACCATGTGCACGGACTGCTCAGCCGCGACCCCGTGGCACCACAGGAGCTGCGCGCCGACTCCCTGGCCGGGCTGGAACAGTATCCCCTGGTCAGGCTGCATCACGGGATAGTGAACTCCGTGAGCCGCGACGAGGACGGCCTGTTCCATGCCACCGTCGACGGCAGCCACCAGGTCTCCGCCACGCGTATCGTGCTGGCGACCGGGATACGCGATCAGTTTCCGCACATCGGCGGATTCGACGAGCACTACGGCATCGACGTACACCACTGCCCGGCCTGCGACGGATTCAACGCTCTCGGGGAGGACGTGCTCGTGCTCGGTTCCAGCAGCCGTATCCCGGGTTTCGCGGCCGGTTTCCTCGAATGGGCCCGAAGCGTGAAGATCGTCACCAACTCCCTTGACCCCCACTTCGATGAGAGGCAGCGGGCGGCTCTCCGGGATCACGGGATCAAGGTGGTCGAGGGAATCGCCGAGGCGTTGGTCGGCGATCCTGGTCAGCTGCGGGGCATCTCGCTTGCCGACAGCTCGCTGGTGCCGGGCTCCAGGGTGTTCTTCTCCTACCGCTACCTCCCCACCAACGACCTCGCAGCCGATCTGGGTTGCGAGCTGAACCGTGACGGGTCCATCGTGGTCAACAAATACCAGCTGACCAGCATCAGTGGCGTCTATGCGGCCGGCGACATCACCACCAACCTCAAACTTGTCCCGGTCGCGATCAGTTCAGGAACGATCGCCGGATACGCCTGCGCGGCGTCCCTGCGCGGGCACGGCACCACACCGCCGGCACCCCCGCCCGCACCGCCGGCGCGGTGGTTCATCTGAGCTCCGGCCCCTCACACCAGCGGCCACGGAAAGTTGTGGTGCGATCGGGGGTGCGGCAGGTGGGGCATGCGCAACAGCCGTGAGGCGCGGCGCTGGAGTGCCTCCACCTCCTCGGGGTCGAGGAGGACGGCGACGTCGTCAGGCAGCTCCTGCATCAGCGGCTCGACCGCCGAGAGCAGCGACTCATCGATCTGCTCTCCCGCGAAGTCCCAGATGACCGTGCGCAACTTCGGCGCAGCGCTGAAACACAGTCCGTGGTCGATGCCCCAGACATGATCGTCGGCGTCGAGAAGCACGTGGCCCGACTTACGGTCTGTGTTGTTGGTGAGTATGTCGAACACCGCAATGCGGCGCAGTTGCGCATGCAGATCGGGGCGGGTCTCCAGTAGCGGGAAATAGTGCAGTCCGTCGTTCTCGATGTACCACTGCACTGAGCCGATCCCGAAGGGCCCGTCCTCGCGCGTCACCGTCGGCGGGACGATGTGCCACCCGAGGTGTTCGCTCAGGCGGAACGCGGCCACCTCACGGGCGTGGAGCCCCGGCGCGAAATCGCGCAGCGGCCGTTCCCCCAGCTCCGGCTTGTAGATCGCCCAGCCGTATTCCTCGCTGCGGGTGGCCTCCAGTACAAAGGTGAGGTTGCTCGACCCGGCAAGTTGCGCGACAACGTTCAGTTCGCCGTTCTGGAGCAGCTCAAGCTCCCGGGCAAAAGGCGGCGTCGGGGCGCTCACGACCGCTTCTCTCCCCGGGGGTGTGCCACCAGGTCCTTCACTGACCCGGTGGTCGAGTTGGTCTCCAGCATCGCGGTCCCACCATCGGAGGTGAACTGCGCGACCGACACGGAGGCAGGCTCGATGGTGATGCCCTGGAATGAGTCGAGCGGAGTGCCGCCGAGATGTGCGACCGCGGCCTTGATCGGGTCCGCGTGACTGAAGCAGACGACCACCTCCCCCTTGTGCCGGGCGGCGATCTCCTCGAGTGACGCGGCCATCCGGGCCTGCATCTCGACGAAGCTCTCACCACCGGGGAAACGGAATTCCGACGGCTTCTTCTGGACGGTCTTCCACTCGGGCAGCCGGGAGAGCTCGCCCAGTTGTCCACCCGTCCACTCACCGAAGTCGCACTCCACGATGCCCTCCCAGATGATCGGGGTCAGCCCGAGCCGCTCGGCGGTGGGCGCCGCCGTCTCCCGGGCGCGCTCCATCGGCGACGTGTAGATCGCGGCCAGCGGCAGCCCGGCCAGACGCTCCGCCACACCGCGGGCCTGTTCCTCCCCGGCCTCGCTGAGGTGAAGCCCCGGCGCGCGGCCCGGCAACACCTGACCGGTGGTCGGGGTGACGCCGTGGCGCACCAGGATGATCAGGGTCGAGGGTGCTGGCCGGTCTCCGGAAACGATCTCTGTGCCCATCGCCCGGATCATAGTCACTGCAGCGACCTCCTGCCTAGATTCCTGGGTGCTGCTGCACACTCGCGTTTTTAACGAAAACGATGAATTTCCCACCTGCATTGCGCCGCGTGCCATCAAATAGTCAGAAAGTGGAATATTCCATGTGCAACAGCACCCCAGGAATGTCGACAACCTAGCGGGCGGTGGGGACGGGCGGCCACGGACGGCGCCGGGCCCGTGCGGTCCGATTTTCCCAGCTGACGGATGCAACCAATGGCACTGTTGTGCCTGGTGGTGCTGTTGCAAAGTTGGGGCAGTAGGAAGATCGGAGTGAAATAATCAGGCCCGTGGGCATCTTCTCGGGTCGTCATTTTCCTCGCGAGGTCATTTTGTGGGCGGTGCGGTGGTATTGCCGCTACGGGGTCAGCTACCGGGATCTCGAGGAAATGATGACCGAGCGTGGTGTGCCGGTCGATCACACCACGATCTACCGGTGGGTGCAGAAATACGGTCCTGAGCTGGACAAGCAGACTCGCTGGTACCGGCAGGTACCCGACTGGCAAGCCAGTTCCTGGCGGGTGGATGAAACCTATATCCGGGTCGGCGGGAAGTGGTGTTATCTCTACAGGGCGATCACCGCTGGTGGGCACACCCTGGACTTCTACCTTTCAACGAAGCGCAATGTCGCGGCGGCCAAGCGTTTTCTGGCCAAGACGCTGAGGTCAATCGTGTCGGCCGGGTTCCCGCGAGTGATCAGCACCGACAAAGCCCCAGCCTTAGCCAAGGCGATTGCCGAACTGAAGGCGGAGGGAATCTGCCCGCCAACAGTGGAACACCGGCAGGTGAAATACCTCAACAACGTGCTGGAAGGTGACCATGGCCGGTTGAAACGGATCCTCGGGCCGAAGGGGGCGTTCAAAAATCGGACGTCCGCCTACCGGACGTTGAAAGGGATGGAGGCGATGCACTCACTGCGGAAGGGGCAGGGCACGATGTTCGCCTACGGGCAACCGAACCCGGACGCGGTGATCGTCAGCCGGGCATTCGAGGCTGCCTGACAACGCCGACACGCAGCGAGCATCAGACGATGAAAGACTGGGTCGTCACAGCTCTCCGCCCGGAGTTTGCAACAGCACCAAATCATGTCCCATACTCAGAAAATGTATCAGAACCCATTCATGGAGCCAGGAATCGGCACATAGATTCCGGCACTGGGTTTCGCTACAAGATTACGCTGGCCCCACCTTGATATATGGGCGTGTTCCGGGATTCGGGTTTTTTGTGTCGGAAACGAACGTTTTCGACACGGCCACGCACCGGGTAGGAAATGCGCCATACCCTGCCCTTGCGCAAGGTCGAGAAAAACGTTCAGGGTCAACAATCCGTGCCACACTTCCCCTCATGGACTCCTACCAGTTTTCCTTCGCCTCGTTCCTCTCCCTGGTCATTCCGCTCGTAGTCATCCCCGCGGCGATCGGGGTGGGGATAATCTGGCTGACGACCCGCTCTGCGACGTCGGATCCCCGTCCGGCTCCCCACGGGGTCCGACCGTGGGTGGGATGGTTAACCGGTGGGCGCCTGGGCCTATGGACGACGGGACTTGCGGGTGTGGTGTGGGGGTTTCTCGCGTGCGCGGGCTGGCTGAGCTGGACCGCATCCGATAAAGACGGAGGGTTTACCGGCCCCGGTTTGCCGGCGCCAACTAGTTTCCCGACCTGGCAGGTGGTCGCCTGCGGGATCACGGTGGTGGCCGGGGCCGTGCTGGTCTCGGTGTGTTCTCGTCGTCTGGTCCCGGGCGCACTGGCCGCGGCTTTAGGGGTGGCGACGGGGTTTTCCACCGCTTTTGCCGTAGGCGTCGCCACGGAGGTCACCAGCCAGGAAGGAATCGGCGTGGGACTATCGATGATGGGGCTAACCATCGGCCTCGGGATGGTCACGTGGTGTGTCGCAGGTGTGCGGGACTGGCAGATCCGCCGGCACCCGCGGGACAGGCGGGCCTGAGGGGGATACGGCGCCCAGGCCAGGGATGAGGTCACTGCTCACCGACTTCGATATCACCCTGGGACAGTAACTAATCCGGTGCTGTTGCAAACTCGCGTTTTGGGCCAAATTGGTGGAACCGCCACCCATCGTGCGCTGCATGCTAACGAATAGAGAGCAATCCGAAATCCCTATTTGCAGCAGCACCCCCTCGTGCCCACTATCCGGGCAGCGGTGCGTCCCAGGTTGTGCGACGTCTCCCGCTACGTCGTGGCCTCGGAGGTCATGACCGGATGCAGGTTACTGACGCTTAAATCGCTTTTCTGATATGTACATTTGCGCTCAGTGTGGCAGCGGACGAACTCGAGACGGCTGGTGCTGTTGCAAAGTAGGCGGGGGAGCTGCGAAGATTCGGTTTTTCATCCACTGATGCTCGCTGCAGCTGGCGTTCTTAGGCCCTCTCGAACACCCGGCTGACGATCACCGCATCCGGGTTCGGCTGCCCGAAGGCGAACATCGTCCCCTGCCCCTTCCGTAATGAGTGCATCGCCTCCATCCCCTTCAACGTCCGGTACGCGGAAGTCCTATTCTTGAACGCGCCTTTGGGGCCCAGGATCCGTTTCAACCGCCCGTGGTCGCCCTCGAGCACGTTATTGAGGTACTTCACCCGCCGGTGTTCCACCGTGGGAGGACAGATGCCCTCCGCCTTCAACTCGGCAATCGCCTTGGCCAGGGAAGGTGCCTTGTCGGTGCTGATCACCCGGGGATACCCGGATGACGCGGTAGACCGCAGTGTCTTGGCCAAGAAGCGTTTGGCTGCGGCCACGTTCCGCTTCGGGGAGAGGTAAAAGTCCAGGGTCTGGCCACCAGCGGTGATCGCACGGTAGAGATAGCACCACTTCCCGCCGACCCGGATATAGGTTTCATCCACCCGCCAGGACCGGGCCTGCCAGTCGGGCACCTGCCGGTACCACCGGGTCTGCTTGTCCAGTTCGGGGGCGTATTTCTGGACCCACCGGTAGATCGTGGTGTGATCGACCGGCACGCCACGCTCGGTCAGCATTTCCTCCAAGTCCCGGTAGCTGACCCCGTAGCGGCAGTACCACCGCACCGCCCACAGGATGACCTCGCGAGGGAAATGACGACCCGAGAAGATACCCATAGTCGTGATCATTCCACGGCGACCGCCACCCCACCCCTACTTTGCAACAGCACCATCTTCACTGCCACCGCCTCCGGTTCATTGACGTCCCGGCCGGAGCTCGAACAACTGCTCAACCAACTCCGCCGGTTCCGGTACTCTTCCCGCCGATTTCTCGGCAGAGGTTCCGCAGTCCGCCACAGGCCCCTCGACGGATGTGCCGACGGAGGTTAGCCTGAGGTGGTGAGTCTTCCGCCCAATGCGTCCACGATCGGTGAGCTCAGGGCCACCGGTTACACCCACCGTCCCCTGCGGGCCGAGATCCGCGGGAACCTCCTCGCGATGCTGGCCGCGGGAGAGGACCCGTGGCCGGGTCTCCACGGCCTCCAGCACACCGTGATCCCCCGGGTCGAGCGAGCATTGATCGCCGGGCATGACATCGTCCTGCTGGGTGAACGTGGCCAGGGAAAGACACGCCTGCTGCGGTCGCTGACCGGCCTGCTCGACGAGTGGACGCCGGCTGTCGCGGATTCCGATCTGCGCGAGGACCCCTTCGCCCCCATCACCGAGGCGACACGTCGACGCATCGAGGAGCAGGGCGAGAACCTCCCGATCGTCTGGGTGCACCGGGATGACCGCTACTCGGAGAAGCTTGCCACGCCGGACACGTCGGTGGCGGACCTGATCGGCGACGTCGATCCGATGCGGGTGGCCGAGGGGCGTCGACTGGGGGATCCCGAGACCATCCACTACGGCCTCATCCCGCGCTCCAACCGCGGCATCGTGGCCATCAACGAGCTGCCCGACCTCGCCGAGCGCATCCAGGTCTCCATGCTCAACGTCATGGAGGAGCGCGACGTGCAGATCCGCGGCTATATGCTGCGCCTGCCGCTCGATGTGCTCGTCGTCGCCTCGGCGAACCCTGAGGACTACACCAACCGCGGTCGCATCATCACCCCTCTCAAGGACCGTTTCGGCGCGGAGATCCGTACCCACTACCCCATCGCGCTGGAGGACGAGATCGCGGTCATCGAGCAGGAGGCCACCCTGGTCGCCCATGTGCCGCCGGTGCTCCTGGAGATCCTGGCCCGTTACACCCGGGCCCTGCGCGAATCATCAGCGGTCAACCAGCGCTCCGGTGTCTCGGCGCGATTCGCCATCGCGGGCGCGGAGACCGTCGCGGCCGCGGCTCGGCACCGCGCCGCCATCCGGGGTGAGCAGCACGCCGTCGCAAGGCTCGTCGACCTCGAGGCGGCCGTCGACGTGCTCGGCGGCAAGATCGAGTTCGAGTCCGGCGAGGAGGGCCGCGAGTGGGAGGTGCTGGGATACCTGCTGCGTACCGCCACTGCGGAGGCGGTGCGCGAGCACCTGCGCGGCATCGACTTCGCTCCGTTGGTTGAGGCCCTGGACGGCACCACCACGGTCTCCACCGGCGAGCAGGTGACGGCGATCGAGTTTCTCGCGGGCCTGCCTGATCTCGGCGGGTCCGACCTGTATGACCAGGTTGCCGACAGACTCGGCGCCACCGACGAGGGGACGCGCGCAAGCGCGATCGAGCTCGCGTTCGAGGCTCTCTACCTCGCCCGGAAGATCGCGAAGGATTCCGGCGAGGGCGAGACCATCTACGGCTGAGGAGGCCGACATGCCGAACAGTTCCGTCGCCCCGGGAGGCGACCGCCGTCGCTCCCGCTACGGCCGTTATACCGGTGGACCCGATCCGCTGGCGCCTCCGGTAGACCTGGCTGAGGCGCTGGATGCCATCGCGGAGGAGGTCATGGCGGGCTACTCCCCCGAACGGGCCCTGCGCGAGTACCTGCGTCGCGGCGGTGCGGGGCGGGAAGGTTATGACGATCTCGCCCGGCGGGTGGCGGAGCGACGGCGGGAACTCCTGCAACGGCACAACCTGGGCGGCACCCTGCAGGACATCCGGAAGCTTCTTGACGAAGCCGTGCTCGCCGAGCGCAGCCAGCTCGCCCGCGACGTCACCATGAACGACGACGACCGCGCCTTCCGTGAGATGCAGATGGCCAACCTCCCGGCCTCCCCCGCCGCCGCCGTCAACGAACTGTCCGGCTATGACTGGCAGTCCACCGACGCTCGGGAGAAGTTCGAGCAGATCAAGGACCTGCTCGGTCGCGAGGTGCTCGATCAACGTTTCGCCGGCATGAAGCAGGCCCTCGAAGGAGCCACCGACGAGGACCGCGCGGCGATCAGGGAGATGCTCCAGGACCTCAACGCGCTGCTGGACAAGCACCGCCGCGGTGAGGACACGCAGCAGGACTTCGCCGACTTCATGCGCAGGTACGGGGAGCATTTTCCGGAGAACCCCCGGAATGTCGATGAGCTCATCGACGAGATGGCACGCCGTTCCGCCGCCGCGCAGCGGATGCTGAATTCGATGAGCGAGGAACAGCGCCGTGAGCTGATGGAACTGTCGGCGCAGGCCTTCGGCTCTCCCGATCTCATGACGCAGCTGGGCGCGCTCGACGACAACCTGCGCTCGATACGCCCGGATCTCGACTGGTCCGGTTCGGAGGACTTCTCCGGCGAGCAGGGTCTGGGACTCGGGGACGCCACCGGTGCGGTGCAGGATCTCGCCGAACTCGACGAACTCGCCGAGCAGCTCGGTCAGGGCTACGCCGGCGCGCACTCCTCCGACATCGACCTGGATGCCGTCAAGCGTCAGCTCGGCGAGGAGGCGTCGGTGTCCGCAGAGACCCTCGCGGAGCTTGAACGCGCCATGCGTGAGAGCGGACTGCTGCGCAACAGCGCGGACGGATCGTTGCGGCTCTCACCGCAGGCGATGCGGCGGCTGGGCAAGACTCTGCTTGCCGACGCCGCGAAGAACCTCAGCGCCCGCAGCGGCGCCCGCGACGCCAGGTTGGCAGGAGCCTCCGGCGAGCAGACCGGCGCATCGCGGCCGTGGGAGTTCGGTGACACCCAGCCCTGGGACGTGACAAGGACGGTGACGAATGCGCTGCAGCGGACCGCGGCGGAAGAATCAGCCCCCTCCGCCCGGGTGCGGATCGAGGTGGGTGACGTGGAGGTGGTGGAGACCGAGGCGCGCACGCAGTCGGCGGTGGCCCTGCTGGTGGACACGTCCTATTCGATGGCCACCCAGGGGCGCTGGGTACCGATGAAACGCACCGCGCTCGCGCTCCACCATCTCGTGTCCACGAGGTTCCGGGGCGATCAGCTGGCCTTGATCGGCTTCGGACGCCGCGCCATGAACGTGGACATCGATGAACTCACGGCGTTGCCGCCGGTACACGAGCAGGGCACCAACCTCCACCACGCCCTGTTGCTGGCTGAGCAGTTCTTCGCCCGGCACCCGAGCATGAATCCGACGCTGCTGATCGTCACCGACGGTGAGCCCACAGCGCACCTGGAGGCAGACGGCACGACCTGGTTCGACTGGCCGACGCATCCGGAGACGCTGCGCCAGACCGTGACCCAGCTGGACCGCGTCACCCGGCGCGGTGCCCGCACGACGTTCTTCCGCCTCGGCGACGACCCCGGCCTGGAGAGGTTCCTCAATCAGCTCGCCGACCGGGTTGGCGGGCGTGTCACGGCACCGGAACTCGACGACCTGGGAGCGGCCGTCGTCGGTGAGTACCTGCGGTTCCGGGAATCCGGTTTCGGTGAGGTCGACTGGGGATAGCGGGTGTGACGCCCGGTCACGCGAGTTATTATTCAGGGAAAGGTGGTGATCCCGATGTCGCGGAACCCGTCCGAGGCGGCACGCAGACTGGCACGTCTGTCGCTGTGGATGCTGCTCGTCTTCGTGGTGTGGACGATCATCTTCATTCTGGCCACGGAGCCGATGCAGCGGATCCTCTTCGGCTTCACGCCCAGCCATCCCGGCGACACGTTCTACATTGAGGCGTGGGGCCCGTGGATCGCCACCACCCTCGTGTGGGTCATCCCCCTGATCGTGGGACTGGTGCTGGCGGTACTCGCCGCGATGAGGGGCGCCGGCAAACTCGCGTGGTCGGGTATCGCTATCCACGGTCTGTTGCTCGCGTTCTTCATCATCCCCAACGTCATCGACCGGCTCATCAACCTCTGAACCTGCCTGGCGTGGTCGTATTAAACTCGGGAGCCCGGAACAAGGAGAAGTCATGGACGCAGACGTCATCGTCATCGGAGCCGGCCTGGCTGGGCTGCAGGCCGCGCGCACGCTGCAGGAAGAGGGACTGACGGTCACCGTGCTGGAGGGGGCCGGGGAGGTCGGCGGCCGGGTGCGGACGGACCGGGTCGACGGTTTCCTCGTCGACCGCGGCTTCCAGATCCTCAACCCCGCCTACCCTGCCGTGCGGGATTTCATCGACGTGCCTGCGCTGCGGCTGCAACGCTTCGGCGTCGGCGTCGTCGTCCGCAACGGACGTGGCCTGACGACGCTCGCCCATCCGCTCCGGCACCCGCGCCTGCTGCCGGAGACACTGCGCAGTGGTTACGTCACCCCCGGCGAGGTCTTCGCGTTGGCCCGGTGGTTGGCGCCCACCCTGATCCGTGAAACGGCCTCATCCCGCGCCACGGACGACATGACCCTCGCAGCCGCGCTGGATGCCGCCGGCGTGACGGGTCCGTTGCGCCGGAACGTCCTCGACACCTTCCTCAGCGGCGTGCTCGCCGACGCCAGCGGCACCACCTCCGCCAACTTCGTGCGGCTGCTTCTACGTGCCTTTGCCTTCGGGGCACCCGGGCTTCCGGCACAGGGCATGCAGGCCCTGCCGGAGCAGATGGCCGCGCAGCTCAACCGGGCGCCCCTCACGGAGCTGAGGGTCACCACCGTGCGCGACACCGGAGGCGGTGTGGAAGTGGAGACCGACGCCGGAGTCATGGGCGGGCGCATGGCTGTCGTGGCGGCGGGCCCGGTGGAGGCCGCCGAGCTGACCGGTATGACGGCGCCGGCCATGAACGGGCTGACCACGTGGTGGTTCTCCGCACCGGAATCGCCGCTGGGGCAGAAGTTCCTCCTGCTGGACGCCTCCGGCCCCGCCGGCGGCCCGGCGGGGCCGGTCGTGCACGCCGCCGTGGTCTCCGAGGCCGCCCCCTCCTACGCCCCCGCCGGCAGGCACCTGGTGGAGGCGACGACGTTGCTGGACTCGAAAGGCGGCGGCGCGGACGAGGCGGCGGTCCGCCGTGATCTGGAGCGGATGTACGGCACCTCCGTGACCGTGTGGGAGCTCATCGCCCGCCACGAGATCCCCCGCACGCTGCCGGCCCAGCCGCCGCCGCTGATCGACCGCCGCACACAACGCGTCGGCGACCATGTCTTCGTCGCCGGAGACCACCGCGACACCGCCTCCATCAACGGCGCCCTCACCTCGGGCGACCGGGCAGCCCGGGCCGTCGCCGGCCTTCTGCGGGGACCGAACCAGGCCTGAGGGTGCAGTACCCCCTCAGTGGACCAGCCGCCGCAGCGCCCGACGCATCAGTGGCCGGTACGCCATCAGGACCGGCCACGGCCCCGTCATCGTGATGCCGGCGGTCGTGCCCGGCGCAGCGCGGCCGGCTGCCCGCGCCCTGAGGCTGTGGTGCAGGACCAGTTCCACCGGCCCGACGCGCACCACCCAGGACCACGAACGCGATTCCGGATCCACCGACAGGACCTGGAAACGGGCAGTCACGACCCCCAGCGCGGTTACGGTGCCGGTGGTGCCGCGCTGCAGAACAGGCGTCGACGCCGCCACGCTGTTCAGGTGCGGGGCCCAGGTGATCCACCGCTCCGGGTGGAGGTAGCGTTCCCACGCCACGTCGGGTGACGCGGGGCCGTGCACCTGCACCCTCACTGAGGCCACGGCTAGGTGCGCTGGAGGACGGGGTAGTCGGTGTAGCCCTTCGCACCGCCGCCGTAGTAGGTCTCCGGGTCGGGGTCGTTGAGGGGCCCGTCCTCGCGCCAGCGCTGGACCAGGTCCGGGTTGGCCAGCGCCGACCGGCCGACCGAGACCGCGGCCGCGCCGGCCCGGTCGATCAGCCCGAAGGCTGTGTCGCGGGTGCTGAAGCGGCTGAAACCGGTGTTGAGGATGAGCGGGGCGCCGAATCCCTCGCGCAGGGCCTGGACAAGCTCACCCTCCGGCTCGTGATGGACGATCTCGACATGGGCCAGGCCCAGGTCCGCCAGCCCCTCCGCCAGCGCCAGGTAGGTGGTCAGAACGTCCTCCCGGTCCTCTTCCAGCGCGCCCTGGATGTTGTGTTCCGGAGACAGACGCAGCCCCGTGTTCTCCGCGCCGATGGCCTCCGCCACCGCGGTGACGACCTCGATGGCGAAGCGGGCACGGTTCTCCGGGCTGCCACCGTAGGCGTCGGTGCGTGTGTTCGAGCTCGGGGCGAGGAACTCGTGGATCAGGTAGCCGTTGGCGCCGTGCACCTGCACACCGTCCATACCTGCCGACATGGCGTTGCGTGCACCGGCCACGAACTGCCCGATGATCTCGGGGATCTCCTCCTGGGTCAGGGCGTGGGGCACCGGGCCGTCAACCTTGCCGGAGGAAATGCGGATCGGGTTCGGGCTGGCGATCTCGCTCGGGGCGACGATCCGCCCGGTGCCCGTGAGCTCCGGGTGGGAGATGCGGCCGCCGTGCATCATCTGCAGGACGATGCGCCCGCCCCGGGCGTGTACCTCGTCGGTGATCTCCCGCCAGGCCGCGACGTGCGCCGCGGTCTCGATACCGGGCTGACGGCCCCACGTGCGGCCCTCCTGGACGGGCCAGGTGCCTTCGGTGATGATCATGCCGAAGGATGCGCGCTGGGCGTAGTACTCCTTCATCAGCTCGGTCGGGGTGCCGTCGGATTCCGCCCGGATCCTGGTCAGCGGTGCCATGACGACCCGGTTGTCCAGCTCAAGCTTGCCCAGTTCGGCCGGGGAGAACAGCGGATGTGCGGTGTCGTGATCACTCATGAATTCTGGTGGTCCTTCTCATGCTTCTCGGGAATGTTCTCGGTCCACCTCACTGCAACGACGGCCGCGGCCGTTTTCTTCCCCGGACCCCCGTGACCTGTGCTGTACTGGCCTCATGAGCTTCCTGCAGCGCTACCGCTCCACCGGAGCCGACCTGCCCTTCGGCGATCTCCTCCGGGCTCATCACGGCGTGGCGATGGAGGGCTACTTCTGGCGCATCACCGACCCCGGCACCGGCCGGGTCGTCATCGCGCTGTGCGGCGCGAACCAGGGTCCGCGGGGCTCGTGGGCGACGGTGGGTCTCGCCGCGTGGCCCAACGGATTCCTCCGCACCGATGCCCTGGATGGTTCGTGGACCGACCCGGACGGGCTCGGAGTGAAGGGCGGGACCGTCGGCCGGATGGGCTCCCCGGCCTTCGAGGGGGACGCGGACCGGCTCCGTGTCGATCTTGGCGCCGATGCGCAACTCGGCCTTGAGTTCCACGACCTCGCCCCTTGGCCGCACCGTTCCCTGGGCGGATCAAGCGTGTTCCAGGTCGTGCCCCGCCTCAACCAGTACTGGCATCCCTGGCTGCTCGGTGGCAAGGCGTCCGGAACCGCGATTCTGGGTGGTGAGACGTGGCGTTTCGAGGGCGCACAGGTGTACGCCGAGAAGAACTGGGGCCGCGAGGGCTTCCCCGAGGCCTGGTGGTGGGGCCAGGCGCAGGGTTTCGAGGAGCCCGGCGCCTGCCTCGCCTTCGCCGGCGGCCTGGTCACCGACGGCCGGATACGCGTGGAGGTCACCGGTCTGGCCGTACGGCTTCCCGACGGCCGCGTCATCCGCCTGGGTGACCCCGTAATCAGCCCGGTGCGTGCCCGCACCAGAGACGATCAATGGCACCTGTCCGGGCGCGGCTACGGCTGGCGCATCGAGGTCGACGCGACCGCGCCACTCGATCAGGCCTTCGTTCTCCCCGTCCCCCTGCCCAGCGAGCACCGCAACGTGCCCGGCGACCTGGAGCACCTCGTGGGTGACCTGGAGGTGAGAGTGCACCGCTTCGGCCGGCACGTGTGGACGGGCCGCACATCGCTCGCCGCCCTTGAGCACGGCGGACTCGCCCGCGCCCGGGAGGAACTGCGCCGCCGAGGCCTCGACGAGACACTGCCCTCGGCACCGCCGCTCCGGTCGGGGGCCTGACTCAGCGGAACTCGAACTCGATCTCCACCTGGTCGTCGATGCCGTGGATGATTCCCGTGTAGAAGTTTTCCGTCTGGTCCTCGAGGAGGTCGCGGTTCTCCTTGACCTGCTCCGCCTTCGCATCCTCGTTGAGGATCTTGGTGATCGTCTTCGCGGTGTCGATGTCCGGGGTGATCCAGCTGAGCGGGCCGTTGTTCTCGACCGCGATCTCGAACTTCGCTCTGTCGTGCCCGATGAAGATGAACTCGGGGACAGAGATGAGGTACCGGTTGTCCCCGGTCTCCTTGATGTTCACATCGCCACCCTCGATACCGAGCTTGGCGCGGTAGGTGTACTTCACGAACTGCGTACGCTCAGTGCCGGGCAGGTTACCCCTGTTAGCCCGCTCTTCCGACAGCCCCTGGACGTTCGCGCTGAGGAGTACCAGCTGTTCCTGACGATCGACGGCGGTGACGATCTTCTCGTTGCTCGATTCGGTGACCGTCTCGAGCGGCGCCTCGAGAGTAGGCATCTTCTTCAGAGTCCAGGCGCCACCCCCGAAGAACGCGAGCACCCCCACGAGCGACACCAGAGCCAACAGCGACACCGGAACGAGCAGCTTTCTCATTTGTTTCTCCTCATTTCACGTCCGCAGGCTCATGCTCAAGCGGTCAGGGCGGCACCGCCGCCAACCCGAGAAACTTTACACCGCAACTAAATTCCCCACCTCGAACGGGGTTAGGGCTCCGGGCCGACGACCCGAAACAGCAGGGCGGTGAACTGGCCGTCGCGTTCCACGTGCTCGCGGTGGAGCCGCAGGCGCCGCGGGAGGAGTGGTTTGCCCCGGCCCAGCACCACCGGGCACAGGTGGACCCACACCAGATCCAGCAGGCCGTGGTCGGCGAACTGGCCTGCCAGGTCTCCCCCTCCGATGATCCACACATCTTTCCCCCCGGCGGCCTCAACCAGACGGGGATGCAGGTCCGCCACGTCTCCGGCGAAAAGCTCGACCCCGGCGACCGGGGTGATGTCACGGTGGGTCACCACCCAGGACGGCTGCCCGTAGGGCCAGACGAAAGGCTGGCCCTCCTTGGTCAGCTCCCGTTCCAGCCAGGCGTAGGTGCTCGCGCCGCAGACAATCGCACCGACGTTCTCGATCATCCGTTCAAAGTCCAGCGTCGCAGCGTCGCCGTACCGACCCCCCGGGTCATCGGCATGCCCCGGTGTGGCGAAGAGCCAGGAGAGACTGTGGTTCTCGTCGGCGATGAAACCGTCCAGGCTGGTAGCGGCGCAGTAGATCGTCCTCATACCGCCAATAGTGGCACAGGTCACCTCCCCCGTGGAGGATGGAGGCATGAGCCCCCGCATCCTGCACGTGGTCACCAACACCGCCCATTTCGACGATCCTTCCCACGCCACCGGCCTCTGGCTGTCTGAACTCACCCACGCCTGGGAGGTGTTCGAGCAGCACCGTTTCGAACAGACCATCATCAGCCCGGCCGGCGGCTACGTACCCCTGGATCCGCGATCGTTGAAGTTCCCTGCCAAGGAGAAGACCGCGGAGGCATGGCTCGCCGACCCGGCGAGGATGGCGCTGCTGGGGGACACTCCCCGCGCCAGTGAGGTCAAGGCAGCCGACTTTGACGCCGTCTATTTCGCCGGCGGCCACGGCGCCATGTACGACTTCCCCGACAACACCGACCTCCAACGCCTCACCCGCGAGATCTTCGAGGCCGGTGGTGTCGTCTCCGCCGTCTGCCACGGTTACTGCGGCCTGCTCAACACCAGGTTGTCCGATGGTTCTCTGCTTCTCGACGCTCGCGAGATCACCGGCTTTTCCTGGCTGGAGGAGAAGCTCGCACTCGTCGACAAGCTCGTGCCCTACGACGTGGAGAAGCAGAGCAGGGAGCGCGGGGCCTCGTACCAGAAGGCGAAGCTCCCGTTCGCGCCCTTCACCGTCGCGGACGGGACGCTGATCACCGGCCAGAACCCTGCGTCCGCGAAGGAAACGGCGGAGCGGGTGGCGGAACTGCTGGCCACCCTCGAACCCGGGCGCTGACACCGAGCCAGCATGCATCTGAGCGGGTCTGAGCTACGAGTCGGAGACGGTGAAGCGGGTGTTGTGGTGTGCCGGGCGCTGCAGTTCATCAAGAACGGCGACAGCCATCGTGCCTGCAGTGGTGTGAGACTTTCCGTCCGCCGCAGTGAGCAGAGAATCGGTGCCGAGCTGCGGGGTGGTGGCGGGGCCCTGCGCCGGGAAGTCGGCCTGCGGGGAGATACCTACCCAGTTGACGTTGTCCACGGTGCGCAGGTACTCGAGCTGCTTGAACTGCTGCTCGGGGATGTTGATGAAGGCCTCCGCCTCCGGGATCTTACGGAGGTCCTCCACGAAGGGCCTCCCGGTCGCCGGGTTGGTCAGTGAACCGGCGCCCAGGATGAAGAGGAGCCGCGGGGAGTCCTCGTTGGCGGCCTCCACAAGCTGGCGCGTCAGATCGATGTGCCGGTGAGCCTGGTCAGGGGCCGTGGCGAAGGCGTTGACGATGACGTCGAAGCCTGCAATGTCCTCAGCGCTCAGGTCGAAGGCGTCCTTTTCCACCACTTCGACATCAGCGCCGAGAATTTCCCTTGCTTTCGCAGCGCTGCGCACGAGCGCGACTGCGTCCTCGCCGCGGCGAACTGCTTCGAGGTAGATTTCCCGGCCGGCCTTGCCGGTTGCTCCGATGATTCCGATTTTCATGTAGAACTCCCAAAATGTTGAAGTATCAGCAAAAAATACAACCGGGTGGGTCGCCGGGTTATTCCCCTACCCTGCCGTGCCGTGCCGGAGCCGGAGATCGGCCGGGCGGGCGGGGAATCGCGGGTCAGGGCTCGATGACCTCCGGGGGCACCCCGGCGGGCCACTCGCCGTGCCTGGCTCGGTAGCGCTTCGCGTACGCCCGCACGGCTGTCGGGAGGGTGGCGAAGAAGTACTCAGCGCCGACGTGCTCGGTGAAGCCGGTGGGTTCGAGTCGCCGGTACAGGTCCTGTTTGACGCGCGCCAGGGCGAAGCGGATGCCGCGCTGCTCCAGGCGGGTGCGCAGCTCATCCAGCGCGTCGACCGCCGTCAGGTCGATCTCCGTGTTCGCCTCGGCGTTGAGGAGGAACCACCGCACCGGCTGCTCGGCGTTGTCGACCGCCTCCATCGCCTGTTCCAGGAAGTTGTCCGCGTTGGCGAAGAAGAGGGGCGAGTCGTAGCGGAAGACGACGAGCCCGCGGACCGAGGCCGCCTCCGGGTAGTCGTCCAGGCTGTGCATGCCCGGCACGCCTGGCGCGTAGCCCAGGACGTCCGCCTGGGGCCTCGTAATGCGCCGGAGCAGGTCCAGGATCGACAGCGCTATGGCGAAGCCGATGCCCGCCAGAACACCGGAGAAGACGACGGCGGCGGCGGTGGCGGCCGTGATCACGAGCTCGCTGCGCCGGAATCGGCCGATGCGGCGGATCTCCCCGACGTCGATCAGCCGGGTCGCGGCGTAGATGACCAGCGCGCCCAGGGCGGCGTCCGGGAAGGACTCCAGCACGGGTCCGGCGAAGACGAGCACCATCACCACCGCGATGAGCGCCACCAGGGAGTGCACCTGCGTCCTGGCCCCTGCGGCGTCCCCGAGCACGGTCCGGGATCCGCTGGATGAGACGGGGAAACCCTGGAGGAAGCCGTTGGCCAGGTTGGCCGTGCCCAATGCGAGCAGCTCCTGGTTGGAGTCGATGACCTCGTCCCGCCCCGACGCGAACGCCCGGCCGGTGAGGATGTTGTCCGAGAAACCCACCACAGCGATGCCCACGGCATAAGGGAGCAGTGACCAGACCTCAAGATCCCCCAGTTCAGGGGCCCGGGGCTCGGGCAGCCCCCGTGGCACTTCCCCGATGACCTCCAGACCTTGACGCTCCAGCCCGAAGACGGCAACGACCGCGGCCCCGAGCAGCAGCACCAGCAACGGACCCGGCAGAGTGGGTGCCAGCCAGTTCGCCAGGTAGAGCAGCACCAGAACCGTCAACCCGAGTGCCACCGTCGGCAGGTGCGCCTGGGCCAGCTGGCCGAGAAACGAGGCCACCTCCTCTCCGGTGTTCTCCCCGTCGACTTCGAGCTTGGTGATCTTTCCCAGCTGGCTGACGATCATGAGCAGCGCAATACCGATGAGATAGCCGATCAGGACGGGGCGGGACAGGAGCGATGTGAGGAAGCCCAGCCGCGCAACGAATCCGACCACGCAGACGAGTCCCACCGCGATCGCCATGACGGCGGCAACCTCTGCGTATCGTTCGGGTCCACCCGCGGCCCCCACCAGTGCCCCGACGCCGGCCGCCGTCATCAGCGCCGTCGTCGACTCCGGGCCGATCGACAGCTTGCGCGAGGTGCCCAGGATGAAATAGATGAGCATCGGCGCGAGGATCGCCCAGAGCCCGACCACGGCGGGCAGGCCGGCGATCACCGCGTAGGCCATCACCTGGGGAACCAGGTAGGCGGCGACAGTCACACCCGCGACGACGTCACCGCGCAGCCAGGAGCGCTCATATCGCCGTAGCACGCCAATTCCGGGGAGATAGCGCTCCCACAGCGGGCTGTCGCTGGTCATAACCATCACGGTACTCGGGCATCACCCGCGCCGGAACTGATTGAGTGGGTGGCCGTGATCTGCCGGTACAGAAGAGCGGTTCTCCTGCATGTTGGCAACCGTTCGGGAGACCAGCGCGGTGGTTTCGGTTCCGGTGCGTTCATCGGCTCAACCTCGCTAGAACGCCGCCGACGCGATCGCTTATCGACGCTCCACAGACGCCGGTCGTGTCCGTGCCAGGAACCGCCCCAACTAAGCTTCCCTCCATGGACACTCCGCCGAACAGCCCTGTGGATGCCCGGCTTATCGCTTCCCACGAGACCTTCTTGTCCGAGCGGCCGCCCGGCGCGGAGGAGGACGTCCACATGATCCCCGCGATCGTGGACCACGTCATCGAGCGCTGGACCAACCCCGGTGACCTGGTGTTGGATCCTTTCGCGGGTTTCGGCACCACCCTTGACCGCGCGGTGCGTCTGGGGAGACGGGGTGTCGGTGTGGAACTGCTCCCCGAACGTGTCGAGCACATCCGCCGACACACGCCCGGCGCCGTGGTCATCGAAGGGGACGCCCGTGACCTGCTGCCACGGCTGACCGACCTCGGCGGCGGTGTCGACCTGGTGCTCAGTTCGCCGCCCTACATGACGGTCACGCACCACGACGCCGATCCCCTCGCCGCCTACGAGGAGGACGGCGGCAACTACCCCCGTTACCTGCGGGAACTCGGCGCAGTGGCGGAGCAGTGCGCGCGACTTCTCGACCTGAGCGGGTACCTGGTGTGGAACGTGGCGGACATCTTCCACGAGGGCGACCATACGCATCTCATCGACGACTGTGCCAGGGTTCTCGATGCACATCTCCACCGCGCGGCCCTCGTGGAGATCGAATGGGACAGACTGCCACAGGACCTGACCCGGGACGCGCTGCTCGTGTTCCGGCGGTCCCCGTAGAGGGCAAGTGCTACGGGATCATGCGTCCCGTTACTTTGATGGAGTCCCCATCACGGGGATGGTCGCTGGGCCGGGTATGGCTTATTTCCCCTGTAGGTCCAATGATCCAGGGGTCGGGCCCAAACTCCAGGTGCGGATCAACACCCGTCATGTGGCGGATATGCCGCATCTCATCACCCGGTGTCGTTGTGGATACCCTGCCCACGAACGACAATGGAAGCAGGATCCCCGGTCCGGGGTTCTTCCGCACACGGAGGTGAGGAATGTCGACCACATCCATCCGTCACCGGGGTGAAAGCGCGGGCCGGGACGTACGCTACGCCTGGCTGAGCGTTCTTCTGCTCCCGTTTGCCTTCGGTCTGGCTTTCCTCGTGGGGGAAGGTCTCATCGGGCTCCTGGGGTATCCCGTCGGCGGCGCGGACAGTAACGCCCCGTTGTGGGCGATTCTCGTCGCCACGATCCCGGCGCTGCTGGTGTTCTATGTCCCAGCCGTTGTCTCTGCGTGGTTCGCACGGCGCGCCGCCTCCCGGGGTGACCGCCGCGGGTGGCTGCCGGCGGTCCTGTTGGGCATCGTTTCGCTGGCTTTCATCGGGCTGAACGTGCTGGCAGGACTCGGGTACGAGGCCTACCTTGGCTGAGTGCCTGGCCGGGGTGGCCCGGGGACGGGCGGCTGATCACCCGGTTCACGCGGTACGCAGCGTCCGACTGGGCGCGCTAATGCTGTGTCTGTTGCTCCTCCTGCAGGGGTACGGGATCATTTCCGGCCGGTGCAAGGAGGCCCTCGACGGGAAATGGCAGTTCCAGGATTTCGGAGCATCCGCCGGCCCCTCTTCGGGCGACCCCGGTCTGATAGTCACGATGACCCTCGACGCCGGCGATGTGTCCGGCAGCACGGGAGTCAACAGCTATCAGGGCACCTACACGTGGAAGGCGAACGGGTTCTTCGAGTTCGATGAGCTCGCGGTGACCGAGAGAGGAGGCCCGCCCGCCGCGATGATCTTCGAGCGGAGATTCCTCGACGCGATCGAGGACGTCCGCAGCTACGAGTTGGTGGACATGAAGCTTCGCCTGGGTGACGGAGACGGCGGGGAACTGCTCATCTTCGCCCCGGTCACCTGAGCGGCCGCGCACGACGGCGGGGTCACCGTGGTTCTCGGAGCGACGTCTCCTCAACGGTGCTGAGGTCCTTGATGTTCAGGGCCGACCGCCGGGGCCACTCTCCACCTTCAAGTCTGTCCCCTCGGCGAAGCCCACCCCGGCGAGAACCGTGAGTTCCCGGCGGCCCGGCCGCCAGAGCGCCGCCCGAACCGCCGTGAGCTCCTTGAGATGAGAAGAAGCCACCTCGTTCAGCGCACGTATGTAGTCGGGGACGATCTCCCGCGGCAGCCGCAGCCCCATCGTCAGATGCGGAATCCAACGGGGGCCACGCCCATGAGGGTTGAGTTCACTGATCTCACGGGCGGCGATCTCGAGTTCATCGGAGGTTTCGAGTAACCATGCGACGGTCTGTTTGCGTTGCGTCCCGAAGACGACGGTGCCCACCCGCTCAAATCGGGCAGGAATCAGCGGCGGGAGAAGATCAGCGGCGCGCCGAACGACATCGCCCGGCATGGCCGAGGAAAACGTGATGGTGATGTGCGGCGTCTGCCTCTGCGCAGGGAAACCCTGCTGCTCAAGGCGTGCAAAAACCTCGCGCACCTGCTGTTCCTCATCCTCGGTGAGGTACAACAGAATGTTGTCGGGTGACGTCATTCGCGAATCCTCGCTCTGAGTCTGATGCGGAGACCGGTGCACATGTACATCGGACGCCGCGTCTTCCGACCACTAGGGCAACTTCGTCCGGAGAAAGCTGTCACCGTCCAGCTCGGGCGCCTGCGATGACCGGGGCCCACAGGCTACGCTTTGAGCACGTACCGCAGGATCTCCACCACCTGATCGGTTGTCGTGCACCAGGCCTGAGCCGCGGCGTCAACTTCCTTGAGCGGATGGACTATTTCTGCCTCGTGAAGGGTCACATAGGGCTTGCCCAGCGCGGCGCAGTAGCCGGCATCGAAGGCGGCGTTCCACTGCTTGTACTTGTCTCCGAACCGCACCACCACCAGGTCGCTCTGCTCGATCAGGGTGCGCGTGCGAATGGCATTGACCTTCGCGGACTGGTGATCACGCCAAAACTGGCTGCCGGTCTCGCCCAGATGGTCGCCGGCGGCGTCGCTGGCAGGGTGGTCTGTCACCGGCGCGGTGAACACCACGTCCAGACCGGCAGCCTCAGCGCCGCGCTGGATCTCGTCCCGCCAATCGGTGTGGATTTCGCCGGAAAGATAGACATTGAAACTCATAATTGGAAGCTCCTGTTCGGGATCTGGACAGAGCTGCTCTGCTCTCACGTGTGCCCCACCCTAGTGAATCTGCGATTCCGGAGACGGGGATGTCCAGAAGCCGCTGCAGCTGGCCTCGGGGAGAAAAACCGGCGAGTCACCCGGGAGAGTGACGCGCCGGACTGCCCTGGAGCTAAACGTTGAACTTGAAGTCCACCACGTCGCCGTCAGCCATGATGTATTCCTTACCCTCCTGGCGGACCTTGCCCTGGGCCTTGGCCTCGGCCATGGAACCGGCGGCGTCGAGATCCGCGAAGGAGACGATCTCGGCCTTGATGAAGCCGCGCTCGAAGTCGGTGTGGATGACGCCGGCGGCCTGCGGGGCGGTGTCGCCCTTACGGATCGTCCAGGCGCGGGACTCCTTGGGACCGGCGGTGAGGTAGGTCTGCAGGCCCAGGGTCTCAAAACCGGCGCGGGCCAGGGAGTGCAGGCCGGGCTCGGTCTGGCCGACGGACTCGAGCAGCTCGGCTGCCTCGTCATCGTCGAGCTCGAGCAGTTCGGTCTCGGTCTGGGCGTCGAGGAAGACGCAGTCAGCCGGGGCGACCAGGGCGCGGAGCTCCTCCTTCTTCGCCTCGTCGGTGAGCACCTCCTCGTCGGAGTTGAACACGTAGAGGAAGGGCTTGGCGGTCATCAGGTGCAGGTCACGGATGAGCGCGAGGTCGATCTCGCCGTTCTTGGCGGCGGAGAAGAGGGTGCGGTCGTCCTCGAGGATGGCCTGGGCCTTCTTGACCTCGGCGACGGTGTCGGCAAGCGACTTGTCCTTGCGCGCGTCCTTCTCCAGACGAGGCAGGGCCTTCTCGATGGTCTGCAGATCAGCGAGGATCAGCTCCGTGTTGATCACGGAGATGTCATCGGCGGGGTCGACGACGCCGTCGACGTGGATGACGTTCTCATCCTTGAAGGCGCGCACGACCTGACAGATGGCGTCGGCCTCCCGGATGTTGGCGAGGAACGCGTTGCCCATGCCTTCCCCCTCGGAAGCGCCCTTGACAATGCCGGCGATGTCCACGAAGGAGACCGTGGCAGGCAGGATCCGCTCGGAACCGAAGATCTCGGCGAGGCGGGACAGGCGGGCGTCGGGAAGCTCGACGAGGCCGACGTTGGGCTCGATGGTGGCGAACGGGTAGTTCGCGGCGAGCACATCGTTGCGGGTCAGGGCATTGAACAGAGTGGACTTGCCCACGTTGGGCAGACCGACGATTCCAAGAGTAAGGCTCACGGGCGTTGATCCTAGCAGCCTGCGGATTCCCGCTGGCAGTGACCATCGGCGCTACGGTTGGTACTACATCGGATCGCCGTTATAGAATCAGCCGGTCTTGAGTTACGCGCGTCACACCCTGGACGCTCCCATGCCTGCACCCGGGCGGACACCCGTTCACCTCAACCACTGACAGGTTCACATATGTCTGCAACCCCCAAGCAGCGCCAGCAACGGGAGATGTTCTCCTCACGCTGGGCATTCCTGTTCGCTGCCATCGGCTCCGCCGTCGGCCTGGGCAACATCTGGCGTTTCCCCTATGTCGCATACGACAACGGCGGTGGCGCGTTCCTCATCCCTTATCTGGTCGCACTGCTGTCCGCAGGCATTCCACTGCTCTTCCTCGACTACGCCCTGGGGCACCGCTACCGCGGTTCCTCTCCGCTGGTGTTCCGCCGCATCAGGAGCTGGGCCGAGCCCGTCGGCTGGATCCAGGTCGGCATCGCCTTCTTCATCGCCCTCTACTACGCGGCGATCATCGGCTGGGCAGGGCTCTACACCGTGAAATCCTTCACCAAGGCGTGGGGCGAGGATCCGGACACCTACTTCTTCAGCGAATTCCTCCGGTTCGATGATTCCGCAACCTTCTCCACGACCTTCGTGCCGCAGATCGCCCTGGCCCTGGCCGTGGTGTGGATCGCCGCGATCGTGGTCCTGGCGATCGGCGTGGACAAGGGCATCGGCAAGATTTCCAAGCTGTTCATCCCGCTGCTCATGGTGTTGTTCCTCATCGTGGTCATTCAGGCGCTGCTGCTGCCGGGTGCCGCCACCGGCCTGGACGCCCTGTTCACCCCGGACTGGAGCGCCCTGGCGGACGGAACGGTGTGGATCGCCGCCTACGGTCAGATCTTCTTCTCCCTGTCCGTGAGCTTCGGCATCATGCTCACCTACTCCTCGTACCTGCGCCCGCGCACCAACCTCACCAGCACCGGCCTGACCACGGCCTTCGCCAACTCATCATTTGAGGTTCTGGCCGGCGTCGGTGTCTTCGCCGCCCTGGGTTTCATGGCGGTGCAGCAGTCGGTGCCGGTTGACGAGGTCGCAACCTCGGGCATCGGTCTGGCGTTCGTCGCATTCCCGGCGATCATCAACGAGATGGCCTTCGGCCCGGTGTTCGGCTTCCTCTTCTTCGCTTCGCTGACCATCGCCGGCTTCACCTCCCTGTTCTCCATCCTGGAGGTCGTTGTCTCCGCGGTGAAGGACAAGCTGGATCTGCCCCGAAAGGCCACCGCCCTGGGCATCGGCACGGTCATGGCACTGATCTCCCTGGCACTGTTCTCCACTACGTCGGGCCTGATGTCGCTGGACATCATGGACAAGTTCACCAACAACATCGGCATCGTCGCCATCGCGTTGATCGCGGTGATCGTCCTCGACTGGGTGCTGCGCCGCATCGACGAGTTCTCCTCGCACCTCAACGCCGTGTCCTCCTTCAAGGTCGGGTCCATCTGGCGCATCAGCGTCGTCAACGTCACCACCCTGGTGCTCGGCTTCACCCTCGTCCAGGAACTGATCAACCTGATCAAGGAGCCCTACGGCGGGTACACGACCGGACAGGTGGCGCTCTACGGTTGGCTCGTCCTGGCAGCCATTGTGGTGGGTGCCTTCGTCTTCTCGCTGGTCCCCTGGCGGGGCGATCAGCCGCTCAACGGTCCGCCGGGGTCAGATTTCGGCGTTGACTCCGACATCCGCCGCGTCCTGCGCGAACCGCGGAAATACCAGGATGCCCCTGACAAGCAGAACAACGAGAAGGGAGCGGCGCTGTGAGTGGTATCGCAATCATGATGATGGTCCTGTTCATCATCGTCATCTGGGGAGGGCTCATCATCAGCGCACTCCACCTGATCAAGAACCCTGATGACCATTCGGGCGACCTCGGCCATTCCGAGCACTCCACCAACGCACGCCTGGCCGGGCTGGAACACCACTGACTCCGAGGTCGGAGATGTGAGGCAAGATGGAGTCTGTGACAGACCAGCCCACCCCCCAGGCAGACGCGGACGACACGACCACCGGATCCGCCGGCTCCACCCGGTTCACCTCGCTGGACCCTGCGGCGCAGGACGAGGTCGGCCGCTACGCCGACCAGATGGACCGTTCCGTGGTCATCGGGGAATGGCTGAAGTCCTTCAGCATGTGGGCGCTGCGGATGATCATCATCGTGGCGTTCGCCTACGGCGCATGGCTCCTGCTCAAGGTGGTCGGGCGCGGCGTGCTGCCGGTGGTCTTCGCCATCATCGTGTGCACGGTCCTCGCCCCACCCACCACCTGGCTGCGACGCCGCGGGGTACCGTCCGCACTCGCGGCAATCATCTCCATGCTGGGATTCTTCGGATTCTTCGGCACACTCCTGTGGTTCATCGCGCCGGACATCATCCGGCAGTCACAGATTCTCTACCTGCAGTCACTGGAAGGGGTCCAGAGACTCCAGTTGTGGGCCCAGGGCCCGCCGCTGAACGTGGACGGCGAGGACCTCTCCCAGCTCATCAATGACGCCGCCTCCTGGATCCAGGGCCAGGCCGGCACGATCGCCGGCGGCATCATGACCGGCGTGGGAACCGCCACCTCGGTGGTGATCACCCTGTTCATCGTGCTGGTGCTCACCTTGTTCTTCCTCAAGGACGGCCACCGCTTCCTGCCGTGGGCCCGTGCCGTGGCCGGTCGGCGTGCAGGCTGGCACCTCACCGAGTCCCTGACCCGCGGCTGGACCACCCTCGGCGGATTCATCCGTGCGCAGGCGATCGTCTCGTTCATCGACGCGGTCTTCATCGGCGTCGGCCTCGTACTGGTCGGGGTTCCCATGGCGCTGGCCCTGGCCGTGATCACCTTCATCGCGGGCTTCATCCCCTTCGTCGGCGCGATTGCCGCCGGCACGCTCTCGGTGCTGGTCGCCCTGGTTTCCCTGGGCTTCACCGAGGCCCTCATCGTCCTGGGTATCGTCCTGGCCGTCCAGCAGCTGGAGGGCAACATCCTGTCCCCCTGGCTGCAGTCCAAGGCGATGGATCTGCACCCCGTCATCGTGCTGGTCTCCGTCACTGTCGGTGGCGGCCTCTTCGGTCTCATCGGCTCATTCCTGGCTGTCCCCTTCGTCGCGATGTTCGCCGTCGGGTTCCGCTACCTGCAGGACATGATCGCCCTGCAGGCGGGCGAGAAACTCGCGGCCGACATCAGCTGGGCAACCCCGGAGGGAGCGCTCAACGGACGTCTGTCGGAGGAGGAGGGCCGCGCTCTGCGCAAGAAGTGGCGCGAGTCGATCATCTACGTCGAGGAACCACGTCGTTCCGAGGCCCATCCGACGAAGCAGGAGGCACCCACCGAGGACCACTCCCCCGCCGCCTCCGGTATCCGACGGATTCGCCTCCGACCGCCGCGCGCCGCGACTCTGTTCGAACTTTTCCGGCGTCGCTGATCTTCCGTGCCGGGGGCGCCATCCTCGGCAAGACCCGCGACATCCGGCGCCCAGCCGACCTGGATGTACCCGGCCTAGAGACAGGTCGTCGCCTATTGGAGAAGACTCCGGGCTAGACTAATCATCCGTGTCCACCCCCACCCACCGAAGCAGAACCAGGCAGGACGTCCGGAACGCCGGACTGCCGACCTGGTCCGGCGTCGCCATCGTCATCGCAGCCCTCATCACGGGGCTGCTGCTGAGCGTCAACGCCCAGACAATCGGCACGCCGTACCTGGTCTGTTTCGGTGTGGCAGCCATCGTGGTTGCACTGTTCACCGAGGCCCGGGGGCTGTTCATCGTCGTCGCCTCGTTGCCTCTGCTGTTCGGCATCATGACGGTGGTCTCCTCCTGGACGGTGACCCGATCGCTGGCGGCCGAAGGCTCCGCCGCCTTCTCCACCACCACGATTCTCACGGCGCTGTTCCCCCTGGCGCAGTTCTTCCCGGTGATGTTCGGCGTCTCGGCCGCTGCGGCGATCATCGCCGTCCTCCGCATCTGGCTGCTCCGACGCTCTGGCCGCGCCCGTGACGCTGCCGCCATCGAGCACCGCCGCCGTGCCTCCGAGGCCGATCGCGTCAACCGCGACACCGCCTCCCGCGCCCGCCGGCGCACCAACCAGGTCACCGTCGAAGAGCTGCTCGCGCGCAACCGCTCACGGAGCGGGAACCGAGGGGGCGACGCCCCACCCGGCGGCCCTGCCCCGCTCCGCACCCCACCGCGGCCCGAGCCACCGCATGAGCCGCCACGTCAGCAGCGGGACCCGCGGGAACCACTCCCGCGGGAACCGAAGCCACCGCGTCGACGTCGTCTCGACGACGACCTCTACAGCTGACGAAGATATGCCGAGGGGCCGGGGGTTCACTCCCCGGCCCCTCCGACGTTTCTCAGCCCTGAATCCGAGCCGAACGCAACACGCGCGGCAGCGAGAAGACGATCTTCTCGGAAGCCGTGGTCACTTCCTCCACATCCCCGAAGCCACGCTCGGCGAGGAACGCCAGCACGTCCTGCACCAGGATCTCCGGCACGGAGGCCCCGGAGGAGACGCCGACGCTCTCGACCCCCTCGAGCCAGGCCTCATCGATCTGATGCGCATAGTCGACGAGGTAGCTGGTGTCCGCCCCGGCGTCGAGGGCGACCTCGACCATGCGCTTGGAGTTGGATGAGTTCTGCGAGCCGACGATGATCATCAGTTCGACTCTCGGTGCGATCGCCTTGACCGCGACCTGGCGGTTCTGGGTGGCGTAGCAGATGTCGTCGCTCGGCGGATCCTGCAGACCCGGGTAGCGCTCCTTGAGGGCGTCGACGATCTGCATGGTCTCATCCACCGAGAGGGTGGTCTGTGAGAGCCAGACCAGCGGCTGGTCGGCGGGGAAATCCGGGAGCTTGTCGACGCCCTCCAGACCATCCACCAGATGGGTGTGATCGGGGGCTTCTCCCATGGTGCCCTCGACCTCCTCGTGGCCCTCATGACCGACGAAGAGAATCTGGTAACCGTCGCGCACGAAACGCTTGACCTCGTTGTGGACCTTGGTCACCAGCGGGCAGGTGGCGTCGAGGGTGTTGAGGTTGAGGCGCTCGGCCTCGGCGTGGACTGCCGGAGAGACGCCGTGCGCGGAGAAGACGAGATGCGCCCCTGCGGGGACCTCGTCGGTCTCCTCGACGAAGACGGCGCCGCGCTCGGCCAGGGAATCCACCACATAGCGGTTGTGGACGATCTCCTTGCGCACGTACACCGGGGCACCGTACTTCTCCAGCGCCTTCTCGACGGTTTCCACTGCGCGGTCGACACCGGCGCAGTAGCCGCGGGGGGCCGCGAGGAGGACCTTCTTCACTGCTTCACTCATGCCCCCCACCCTAACCAACCTGGCCCGTTAAGCCTAGACTTGGGACGCGTCACTGATCCCACACCGATTGTCAGGAGCATCACATGACCGGTCCACATTCCACGCCGGAGACTCCGTGGCCGGTGCGGCGTCTCAACGCGGAGGTCAAGGGCTGGATCCAGCGCCTGGGTTCCGCGTGGGTGGAAGGCCAGCTCACCCAGGTGAATGTGAAGCCGACGTGGAAGCTCTCCTACCTGACGCTGCGGGACACCGAGTCCGAGACGTCGGTGCAGCTGACCGCACCGACGAACCTGATCCAGTCCATGTCCTCCCCGCTTCGCGACGGCGACCGCGTGGTCGTCCACGGCCGTCCCGCCTTCTACGAGGGACGGGGCAGCTTCTCCCTGTGGGTGACGGAGATCCGGCCCGTGGGCATCGGCGAACTGCTGGCCCGTATCGAACGCCTACGTGCCCAACTGGCGCAGGAGGGACTGTTCGATCCGGCACGCAAGAAGCGCCTGCCCTACCTGCCGGTGCGCGTCGGCCTGATCACGGGCCGGGGCTCCGCGGCTGAGCGCGACGTCCTCTCGGTCGCCCGCGACCGCTGGCCCGAGGTGGACATCCGGGTGATCAACACCGCCGTACAAGGTGCCACCGCCGTACCGGAGATCATCCGCGCACTGGAGGAGCTCGACCGCGATCCCCTGGTCGACGTCATCATCATCGCCCGCGGTGGCGGCAGCGTGGAGGACCTGCTGCCCTTCTCTGAGGAGGCCCTCCAGCGGGCGGTTGCGGCGGCAGCTACGCCCGTGGTCTCAGCCATCGGCCATGAGCCGGACAACCCGGTGCTGGACAATGTGGCTGACCTGCGCGCAGCCACCCCGACCGATGCGGCGAAACGGGTCGTGCCGGACGTCACCGAAGAGCGCGCGTTCCTCGCGGAGGCCCGCTCCAGGATGGCGGCCGCCCTGCGCGGGTGGGTGCAGCGGGAGCGGCACGGACTGGCGGGGATGCGCTCGCGCCCGGTGCTCGCGGACCCGATGACGCCGATCCGACGGCGTCGAGAAGAAATCGACGGCGCCGTCACACTCATCCGACGGGACGTGCAGTATCTTCTGCAGAGCGAGATCGCTCATGTCAGGGCGTTGCGCGCGCAGGTCTCGGCACTCGGTCCGGGCGCCACGCTCGCTCGCGGCTACTCAGTGGTGCAGGTCGTCCCCCGGGACGGCACGCCACCTGAGGTGGTCATGAGCATCCGTCAGGCTCCTCCGGGCAGCCAGCTGCGCATTCGCGTGGCGGACGGATCCATCACGGCCGCAGGCATGTCCGCGGTCCCGGCAGACTAGAACTTCCAAGGAGACAAGCAGTGAACGACAACGTGGTGGGAAGCGGCCAGGCCGGTCAGAACGCATTTCCCGATGTGTCTGAACTGAGCTACGAGCAGGCGCGCGACGAGCTCATCGAAACCGTCAAGATCCTCGAACTCGGCCAGATGGGGCTCGATGAATCGCTCCGGTACTGGGAGCGTGGCGAGGCGCTTGCCCGGCGCTGTGAGGAGCACCTCGACGGCGCGGCTCGTCGGGTGGAGGAGGCGCTGGTCAGCACCCGTCCCCCGGAGACGGAAGACTGATCTAGACGCCCGGCAGCGGCTCGGAAGTGACAGTCGCCTCGATGATGGTCAGGAAGTCCTCTTCCCGGCCGGCGCCGCTGAACAGCAGGCGGGTGTCACCCATGTCCACGGCCCACAGGTCACGGACATCCGACTCCTCGGAGTGGTAGACCTCCACCGGCTGGCCGGCGACGTCGATGGTCCGGTCCAGATCGCGGGGGTGGGCGTCGATGGCGCGGACGGCGTCGGCAAGCGGGAGCGAGGTCTGGGTGAGCTGGATGTAACCACGCTCCGCGGTCACCCAACCGACGATCGGTGCCGGGGTCTGCTCGATCATTCCGCGGCGCGCGGAGTTGGTGATCCAGCCCTCCGGGCTCTCCGGCATCCGGACCGGGAAGGCGGAGGCCCTGGCCTCCATCCCCATGAAGGTACGCGCATCGACCTCACGGACAGGACCGTTCTCGGGGGTGCCTGGTTCGTAGCTGCACAGACCGGTGGCACCGACGCTCACCACCATGAGAACGACGATGATGAGCAGCGACAGGACCATATCCCCGCCGCTCTGAAAAATCCTGGGCTTTTCCGCTGCAGACACGGCCCCAAGTATGTCAGAACAGCGCCCGTTCAGGAATTCACCCACCAGATGTGACACACCCCCCTCTTTCGGGTGGGGAAACCCTCACCGACCGGCCCAAGAGGTGGAACAATGTCCGGGAGGCGGGTGGATCACCCTCCACCGCTGCCAGTCACATGCACATACCTTGCCCGCAGGAGGCCGTTAAACATGAATGCACCCCACCCGGAAGCACCCGATCGTAACCTTGCCATGGAGCTCGTCCGCGTCACTGAGGCGGCCGCACTGGCATCGGGTCGCTGGGTCGGCCGTGGCATGAAGGAGGAGGGTGACGGCGCGGCAGTGGACGCCATGCGCCAGCTCATCAACTCCGTGAACATGAACGGCGTCGTGGTCATCGGCGAGGGCGAGAAGGATGAAGCCCCGATGCTCTACAACGGCGAGCGCGTGGGCAACGGTCAGGGTGCTGAGGTCGACATCGCGGTCGACCCCGTCGACGGCACCACCCTGATGGCCGAGGGACGCCCCAACGCCATCTCCATCATCGCCGCCGCCGAGCGCGGCTCAATGTACGACCCGTCCGCCGTGTTCTACATGGACAAGATTGCGGTGGGCCCGGAGGCCGCCGGCACCATCGACATCGAGGCGCCCGTCGCCCACAACATCAACGCCGTAGCCAAGGCCAAGGGCATCAAGCCCGCCGACGTCACCATCGTCGTCCTGGACCGTCCCCGCCACCTCGACCTGATCACCGACATCCGCCGCGCCGGCGCGAAGGTCCGCCTGATCTCCGACGGTGACGTCGCCGGTGCCATCGCCGCCGCCCAGGACTCCAACTCCATCGACATGGCCATGGGCATCGGCGGCACCCCGGAGGGCATCATCACCGCCTGCGCGCTCAAGTGCATGGGCGGCGAAATCCAGGGCAAGCTGTGGCCGATCGACGACGCCGAGGCCGGCCGCGCCCGCGATGCGGGCCTCGACCTCGGTTCCGTCCTGGGCATCAACGACCTGGTCTCCTCCGACAACTGCTACTTCGCCGCCACCGGCGTGACCAACGGCGACATGCTCCGCGGCGTGTCCTACCGCGCCAACGGCGCCACCACCCGTTCGCTGGTCATGCGCTCCAAGTCCGGCACCGTCCGGTTCGTGGAGTCCCGCCATCAGCTGGCCAAGCTGCAGGAGTACTCCGTCATCGACTACTCCAAGGATCCTTCCGCCTAGGAAACCTCCGGAGCCCACTTGGGCCATCCGCAGCCGCCCCGCCTCCATCTGGAGACCGGGCGGTTTTTTCGTGTCTTCACCAGGGACACCCGATACTGGCAGGCGTAGGCCACCTGCTTTCACCGCATGACGAGTGTGGACAGTTGCCCTCCCCCGCCCCACCCCCGAACTCGGGGCGCAGCCCAACCGCGCCCACTCCGGCGGCGCTTCAGTCGCCGTTCAACGGAGATTGAAGTTGCCTCCGCAAATCCCACCCGCCCTCGTCCCCGTGGACTTTCCGGCCACGCCAACTATGCAGAAAAGCCGGACAAGCTGCACCTTCACACATAGCCCTCTTCGTCGGCCATCAACCACGCCCCGGGCACACCCATCCAAGGGAGAGGTGCATTGCCCCACAGGGAGAAGAGCGCAAGAGATGTTGCTAACAAAAGTCCTCGACAAGTGACCTTAAGCACTTGCGTGAACGGGGTCACAATCGTAAACTGTCGACACAACCAAGCTTCACCCCATCAACCCCAAGAGGAAGAACTCATGCGCGTCGATTCCAAAAGTCGCCCTTCCAGCAGTTTCGCCCGTAAACTGCTCTCCACTACCGCCATCCTGACCGTTTCCGCGTTGACGCTCACAGCTTGCGGTGGGGGAATGTCGACAGGAGAATCGGCGAGTGCCGACACTGCCAACTCCGGGGATAACGTGATCGTCAAAGCGAATCCGCCCTACGGCCCCGATCACATGATGAGTACGGCGATGACCCAGTTCGGTGATGTGGTCACCGAATCCTCTGATGGTGAGCTGACCTTCGAGCACTACTTCGCAGATGCACTGGTCAAGCAGCCGGAAGTGGCCACGAGCCTCACCGGCGGGGTCATCGATCTGGGTTACCTGGGCATGGCGTACACCCCGGCCTCGTTCCCGATTGATGCCTGGGCCTCGCAGCTCGGTTATGGCGGTGATGAGCGTCCCGTCGTCGGCCTGCTCGCCAACGCTGCCGCGGCCATCGAGTGGTCCTACAGCCACCCGGAAGTGTCGGAGGAACTGGAGGGCCAGGGCATCTACCCACTGATCCCCCGTTTCCAGAACCATGACAACTATCAGCTCCTGTGCAAGGATCCCGTCACTTCCCTCGCCGACGCCCGGGGCAAGCGTGTCCGTGTGGGCGGCGAGCTCTACTCCGAAGCCGTGACCGCACTGGGCATGACCCCGGTAACCCTGTCCGGCGCTGAGATCTACGAAGGCTTCGAGCGCGGCGTGGTCGACTGCTTCGTCGGAGCAGAACCGGACATGACCGGCCTCGGACTCTGGGAGATCGGAAAGAACTTCACCAAGGTCGACTTTCCCGGTTGGAGCTCCATCTCCCTGGCATCCTCCAACGACTTCATGGATTCCCTCACGCCGGAGCAGAAGGCGGCGTTCGATGACAACCGTGCGGAGTTCCTCAAGATCTACTACACCGGCTATTTCGATGAGCAGAAGCGTTTCCACCAGGAGCAGGATGCCATGTCCCTCAACTACCACGCACCGGGGGAGGATCTCCAGCAGGCGCTGGATACCCATTTCGACGGTGTCCGCCAGGACATGATTGACAACCCTCCGGCGGTCGTCTCCGACTCCGAGGCTGCAGTTACCGAGTACGAGCAGCTCCGTGAGAAGTGGGTGGGCATTGTGGAGGACCTGGGATACGACGGTGGACATGCCAACCACCAGGAGTGGGCCACCGAACTGGGGGATGGCTCCGTGGATCTCCAGCCGTGGGCCGACAAGCTCGATGAAGAGATCTTCACCAACCTCTCCTAACCCGGCCACCACTGAGAAGGATTGACATGAGTACCACTCACAACATTCAGGCGGAGAAGTCCAGCGCACTCATCCGCGGCCTCGATCTTGCGGTCAAGATCCTGATCCGGCTCTCCATCTTCCTGGGCGCGGCCGCCGCACTGGGCATGGTGGTGAATGTGTTCCTGGACGTGGCCATGCGTTTCGGTATGAACACGCCGATCCAGGGCACTAATCAGTTCGTATCCTTCTGGTGGATGCTTCCCCTCGTGTTCTTCGGCCTGGCCGCGGCCCAGCATTACGGCGAGCACACGGATCTCCCCATCGTCTATGAGCGGCTGAACCCCTGGGGCAGGCAGATCATGGCCATTGTGGCCCTGTGCTTCACCGGGATCTTCGTGTCGCTGATCGGCTGGTCGGGTTTCACCAATGCCCTGGAGCAGATGGCGGTCGGTGAATATGACTCCTCGACCGGCATCACCGTTTGGCCTCCCCGTTTCGCCGTTCCTCTCGCCTGCCTCGCCTTCCTCCTGGTGATCGTCGCCCACATCCTCCAGCTCCTCATCAACAGGGATGCAGTCCTTTCCGCCGAGCAGGAAGCCGTCGGCGAGGAAGCGGATGTTCTCGCCGATCTGGAGAACCAGAACATCATGGTGTCAGAGGGCACCGACAACTTACGTGCACCTGAAAGGACCGTGGCCAAATGACATCAGCAGTGAAAGCCGTGGAAAAAAACTCCCCGGAAATACGCCAGGAAAACAGGACTGTCACGTCCCCGGCGCTGCCCGGCATGACCCGGAAGTCCGGCAAGCCCACCGCCATCGCCCTCACCGTCATGGCGGCGATCCTGATCGGTGAGATCGGTCTGATCTTCTCCGGTGCACTGACCACCAAACTCCAGGTGGCACTTGTGTGTCTGGTACTGCTCCTCACCCTGATGGCCTGGCGGGTTCCCATTGCCGTCGCCATGGGTATCGCGGGGCTCATGGGTATCTGGCGCATCAGCGGAACCTCCGTGGTGGAGCGGAGCCTGGTGGATCTGCCGGCTGCCAATGCCGCCAGCTGGTCCCTGTCCGTGATCCCGATGTTCATCTTCATGGGCCTTCTGCTGTGGAAGAGCGGAGCCACCACCCGCATCTTCGACGCCGCCCGTGCATGGTTGAACTGGCTGCCGGGTGGCCTGGCGGTCACCACGAACATGGCCGGTGCCGGCCTCGCCGCTGCCAGTGGTTCGACCATCGGCATCGCCTACGCGATCAGTCGCATCGGAATCCCGGAGATGCTCAAGTCGGGCTATGACAGGCGACTCGCGCTGGGTTCTGTGATCATGGCCGGTCTCCCGGGCCAGTTGATTCCGCCGAGCCTGCTGCTGGTGGTCTACGCCGGTATCGCCAACCTCCCGGTCGGGCCGCAGCTGCTCGCCGGTGTCGTCCCGGGAATCCTGCTTGCGCTGGTGGTCAACATAGCTATCATCACCCTCGCGATGATCTTCCCGTCCATCGCCGGCGAGAAGCTGCCGGCGGTGGGATGGAAGGCACGTTGGGCATCACTCGGTCAGGTCTGGCCGCTGCCCGTTCTGGTCACTGTCATCCTCGGCGGCATGTACGGCGGCTTCTTCACCGCCACCGAGGCCGCTGCCATCGGCTGCATCGGCGCCATGCTCATCACCCTCCTCTACAAGGGCCGCGAATTCTTCTCCACCATCGGAAGCGCACTCGCCGGAACCGTGTACGCCACCGGCGGCGTGTTCTTCCTCCTGATCGGCGCGGCATTTGTCACCCGTATGCTCGCACTGAGCGGTGTCCCGTTCCTGTTCACCGGGTGGATCGATTCGATGGGCCTGTCTGCAACGCAGTTTGTTCTCGCTGCACTCGTCCTCATGATCATCCTGGGCATGTTCATGGATCCGATCTCCCTGATGTTGCTCAGTGTTCCGGTCATGTTGCCCACCCTGAATGCGTTGGACGTGGATCTGGTCTGGTTCGGTGTCCTGACCGTGTTGGCGGCAGAGATCGGAATGCTGACCCCGCCGGTGGGTGTGCTTGTCTTCCTCGTCCACAAGATTTCCCAGAATCCGGATGTCAATCTGGGCCAGCGGATCACGCTGGGCAATGTGTTTAGCGCCGCGTTGCTGGGCGTCCCGCTCGCACTGCTGGTCATCGGCCTGCTGATGCTCTTCCCCGAGTTGGCCACCTGGCTTGTCACCAGCGGCAACGCCGCTGCTTAACGGAGCTCGTCTACGAATGCCCGAAGAGTCCGACCCCCATGGTCGGATTCTTCGCTTTCGTATGTGTGGTTCACATCGAGCCAGCAGCAGAGGTAATTCGTTCAGGTGTGACTGATAATCGAGGAGGCCGTAGATGACATCCGGAAACCGGTTGGATCTGCGTTGGATGATCGTGATTCCCCTTTCCCTGGTCATGGGGTGGGGGTTCACCGAACTGAATGTTCCGGCGTCCTGGATCCTCGCGGGCATCCTGTCTGCGGGTGCTTCCGCACTGATCAGCAGTTCCGAATTTCGGGTGAACAAGATGCTCTACTCATTCGGCGCGGGTATCGTCGCGGTTCTCGCTGCGGTCCCGTTGTTCGATGAGACACTGGAGAACCTCCTCGGGTATATCCTGCCCAGCCTTGCGGTGGCTCTGTTCACCATCATCATCGGCCTGGTCACAGGTTATCTGCTCTCGCGGTTCCAGAAGAGGGTGTCAAAAGAGACCGGGATGATCTCGATGCTGGCCGGCGGCGCTGCCTTCATGCCCGCCATCGCGAAGGAGATCGGTGCTGATATCCGATTCGTGTCCCTGACCCAGTACCTGCGACTGCTGGCCGTCGCAGTTTCCCTCCCCGTGGTCACAGGCCTGCTGCCCCGAGAGCAGCAGCAGGCCACCCGGGTAACGGATTCCACTGTGGATCAGACCTGGTGGATGATTGCTCTTATCGTGCTGGTGGCACTGGTCGGGGGCCTGCTGGCCAAACGGGGCCGCCTGCCCGTCCCCTCGGTCCTCGGCCCCCTGCTCATCACCATCCTGTTGTTGGCGGTGCTGCCGGTGGAGATCAACATGAATCCGCCCGAACCCCTCCGGGTGATCGCGTTCCTGTCCATTGGCTGGCTCTGTGGCGGAACCATGTCCAGAGACTCCCTGAAGCACTTCGCCGTTCAGCTTCCGGCAATCCTCATCTTCATCTTCATGCTGATCGTGAGCTGCGCGTTACTGGCCTTTCCCATCTCCCGGTGGGTCGGTATCACCTATTTTGACGCCTACCTCGCCACCAGCCCCGGCGCGATGGACACCGTGCTCGCCATCTCCAGTGAAACCGGAACCAGTCCGGCAGTCGTGACCATCCAGCTCATTCGGATGATTCTCATCCTTTTTGCCGCATCCTCGATCCCCCGCATCATCGGGTTGTTCAGGAAACCCTGACATCAGTTCTTTCGTTCCGCCGGAAGTCAGTTGGACTGACCCGCAGCAACATTCAGACACGTCGGAAAACCGTTGGTCACTGGCGCATGAGCAAAAATTGCAGGCAGCGCCGGCCGAACCCGCCCGAGTTCGGCCTACCTCGGCGCGGCAGACTGGACCGTGCAGCGCACTACCCGGTGCGGCGTCACGGATCACCAGCCCGGCGATATCCCACCCTTCCACCCCGGCGGAACCGTGCCCGCCGGTCACGGCCGTCGTGCAGGGGCGCACACCCGGGCCGCCAGAAGGAAGATCACCCGGTCCGACGCCTTCAGCTTGATCACACTGCGGGGATCCACTGCCCTGCACCCCACCCCGTACTGAACACACTTGGACACCTGTCCAGGCGTCTCGCCAGCTACAGAGCCCCGAGAACTCCGCGCCGCCAGGCCGAAATTGAGGCGGCCACACCCCTTAAGACCACCTGCAATAGGAACATGCAGCAACCTGGATCACAACACTTGACAAACTGTGTGCGATGACACACTATTATCACATTCGCATAGTGTCGACAGAATGCCATCTGAGTGAACTGGCGCCAACAATGAAAGGGACCGACAGTGAGCACCGTAATCATCGGCGCCGGACACGGCGGGGTACAGGTTGCAGAAAGCCTCCGTGCCGGCGGCCTTCAGCAGCCAATCACCATCCTCGACTCCTCCCCGGAGCTCCCCTACCAACGACCGCCTCTGTCCAAGGACTACATGAAGGTCGACTTCGAGGCCGCTCCCCTCCCCATCAGGGAGGAGGGCTTCTACACAGACAACGACATCACCCTGCTGCGGGGAACCACCGTCACCTCCATCGACCGTGAGTCGTGCACAGTCCACGCCGGCGACAACTCCTTCTCTTATGAGAATCTCGTCATCGCCACTGGCGCCCGTCCCAGAACCTTGAACTGCGAAGGCGCCGACGCCACCAACGTCCACACTTTGAAGACCCTCCAGGATGCGGTCACCCTCAAGTCCCGGATCAGCGAAGGCTCACGTGTCGTTGTGGTGGGTGCAGGCTTCATCGGCATGGAGTTCGCCGTCGCAGCACTCAAGCACGGCTGCGAAGTCACGGTGCTGGAGTTCGCGGACCGTCCCATGAGCCGCGCAGTCACCCCCTACACCAGCCAGAGGTTCAAGAACTGGTACGCCGAGCACGGCATCACCATGCGCTTTGGTGAAGGACTGGAATCCCTGGAGAAGGACGCCTCCGGACAGGCAACCACCGTCATCTCAACCACCGGGCGACGGTATGAGGCAGATCTTTTCGTCGTGGGCATCGGTGTGCAGCCCAACGTGGAGATCGCCGATGAGGCTGAACTCCGTATCGGCAACGGCATCATCGTCGACCAGCACCTGCGTACCTCCGACCCCAGGATCTTCGCCATCGGTGACTGCGCGTCCTTCCCGCTCCTCGCGGCACACACCCGCACGCGCCTGGAGTCCGTGCAGAATGCCACAGACCAGGGCAAACATGTCGCCCAGGAGATCCTGGGCGTCCAGGAACCGTACTCCGTCACCCCCTGGTTCTGGTCCACGCAGGGGCGTTACCGCCTGCAGATGACCGGAGTCATCCACCCGGACGATGACATCACCGTGATCGGCGATCCGGACAAGAAGAAGTTCTCCGTCCTGGCCTTCCGTGAGGGTGAACTGGTGGGGGCTGAATCAGTCAACCAACCCGCGGACCAGAACATCGTCCGCCGGATGTTCACCGAGAACATCCCCCTGTCTCTGCACCATGCGCAGGCAGAAGACTTCGATCTCCGTGACCATCTCAAAAAAGCGATCTCCGCCGCGGCCTGAGCCGCTCAATCCCCTACCCCACAGAAGGAGCACCCCATGACTTCCGCAATCCCCCGGACCTCCACCGGCGTCGCAAAGAAGACGGCCAATGTCCTCTACGGCTTGGACTCCCCCAACATGACCATGCAGGCCGAACACATGGTTGTCGGCGCGGAAGGACCTGTGGAGATTCCGCTGCCCGCCTTCCTCATCGAGCATGACAAGGGTCTGATCATGGTGGACACCGGTTTCCACCCGTGTGTCTGCGAGGATCCCGCGCTGCTTTTCGGCGACCGCCCGGAGACCGACATGATTGTCTCCAAGCCGGAGCAGGCGATCGAGCCTCAGCTGCGCAAGCTCGGTTACACCCCGGAGGATGTCACCCACGTGATCGTCTCCCACCTCCACACCGACCACGCCGGTGGCCTCTTTCAGTTCCCGAACGCCAGGTTCATCATCGGTCCCGGTGAGTTGGATTACGGCAAGAACCCGACCCCCGAGTCCGCCCACCTCGTCATGGAACGCGATTTCCTCGGTGCTGACGTCCAGAACTACGACTGGACCGAGGTCACCGAAGAACGCCACGACCTCTTCGGCGACGGTGCCGTCGAACTGCTCCACCTTCCGGGCCACACCCCCGGTCAGATGGCGGTCCTGGTCCGTCTCCCCGGGCAGAACGTCGTGCTTTCCGCTGATGTGGTCCACCTCCGGGAGGCCGTCGACATGCTCGCTCCCGCCCCCACCGACACCGATCCGGAACAGGCCGTGAAGAGCATCCGGAAGCTCCTGCAGATCGTCGAGGAGGAGGATGCCCGGCTCTGGATCATCCACGACTACCGTGACTGGGCCGAGTTCGGCGATCCCCTGACCCCGATCCGCTAAGTTCCCCGGCACCCGTGCGCGGGGAAGGCAGCCGCTTTCCCCGCGCACACCCATTTCACAAAGGAGCATCATGAACAACAAACTGACGGAACTCTTCGATCTCACCGGCACCCACGCTCTGGTCACCGGAGGCGGCAGCGGCATCGGATTCCACATCGCGCGCACGTTGGGCGCCGTAGGCGCCGAGGTGACGCTCATCGACCGCACCCCTGAGCCGCTGGAGGCAGCCAGAAAGACCCTTATCGACGACGGGATCATCACGCACGCCCTCGCCCTCGACATCACCGACTACGAGGATTTTGACTCGAAAATCGCCACCCACGCAGCACAGCACCCTTTCCAGGTGGTATTCGCCAACGCCGGCATCTCCGCGGGCCCCGGACCGATCGACGAGACCGGGACGCTGGACAACTACGACCGCGACCGCTGGCGCGATGTCATTGACGTCAACCTCACCGGCGCCATGAACACCATGTCCATCACCAGCCGCCACATGACCGCAGAAGGTCGGGGACGTATCGTCGTCACGGCGTCGTTGGCGGGCGTGCGTGCCGATCCCCTGGTCGGTTACGCCTACGCCGCCTCAAAAACGGGCGTGATCGGCATTGTCCGCAATGCGGCCCTGGAACTGGCCACCCGTGGCGTCACCGTCAACGCCATCGCACCGGGACTCTTCGAGACCAACATCCGCAAGAATAATCCCGCAGCCAAGGCACTCGACGGGTCATTCGCCAAGATGTCTGCTGTCAAGCGCCCCGGCCGGATGCAGGAGCTGGAAGGCCTGGCGATTTTCCTCGCATCGAAGTCCTCCAGCTATGTGACGGGGGCGGTTCTCAACATCGACGGCGGTGGCCAGCACGTCGGTCCCACCTCCCTGGACTGATCCCCCCCCTGCACAATCTCCCCGGTAGCTGGATCCCTCCGGCAACCGGGGATATTTTCATGGTCGGGGCCGTTTCAGGTGACGCGACGTCCGGCCCGCGTGGACTCCCTGATGGTTCCAGGTCAAAATACACACCTGCCACTTCCCCGGCGACGCAGACCCGGCCCTTCCCGCGAGTGCAACTCCCGGCTCAACCCTGCCGATGGTGTCTTCCGTCTGTGCGCCACCCGCGCAAACCTCAGCGCCTTGTGGATGGACCCCGTACCGGGATCACCCGGGTCATGGCTGAAAGTGGGTAACCCCAGTCCCGGAAGCAGTGAACGGAATTGCACAGCGCAAACGACAAGGGCCCGGGTATCACTACCCGGACCCTGCCGACCATGCACCTCTATTCAGTGCTGCCGGAGACCACTCTCTCCATGCCGTCTACCTGCGTGGGCTCAGCCGCACGGGAACATACTCGTGTCCGAATGCCTGGTAGGCCACTGCACGACGCGGCTCGCCGGCCAGCTCGATGCTGTCCACACGCTCCAGCACCGCACGGAGCAGGCACTTGGCCTCAAGGCGGGCGATCAGGTTGCCGGCGCAGGTGTGGATACCGAAACCGAAGGAGAGATGGCCCTTCTTCATGTCACGGTCGATGCGGAACTCGTCCGGGTTGTCGTATTGGCGCGGGTCGCGGCCTGCGCCCAGCCACATGGTGAGGATCTTCGCGCCCTTCGGGATGCGGGTTCCTCCGACCACCACCTCCTCATAGGCGGCGCGGCCACCGTAGCGGGACGCCGGGTAGTAACGGATGGACTCCTCCCAGGCGTCCTTCAGGAGCTCCGGGCGCTCCTTGAGCAGCTGCCACTGTTCAGGGTTGTCACCGAAGGCACGGAACATGGAGGCGATCGAGGCGGTGGTGGTGTCAAAACCGGCGGCGAAGATGGACTTCAGCAGCTGACGGGCGTGCTCCTCCTCGAGCTTGCCTTCGTCGACCATCGCGTAGATCTGGGCACCGATACCATTCGGATCCTGCCTGTCACGGTAGGTGTTCTCCTCCACCCACTGTTGTGCCTCGGCTGCCAGCGCCAGCTTCTCGCGCTGAAAATCGGACGCGGGGCCGAAGACGTTGAACACGCCTTCGCCGAACTTCAGCAGCAGCTCACGGCCGTCCTCCGGCAGACCCAGCATGTCCGGGAACACCTTGAGCACGTACCTCACGGCGAGGTCGTGGTACGCGTCGATCTCAACGGGGCCGTCGGCCAGGAGCTCGTCGACCAGGCGCTCGGCCTCCGCGGTGAAGTACTTCTCGAATTTCACCAGGTTCTCACCCGAGAGCACCGACATCACCACGCTCTTGGACAGGGTGTGTGATGGTGGGTCCTCCAGAACGAGAACCTTCGGGCGGAAGGGATTGTCCTCGTAGAAGGGACGATCACCCGATCCGAGGCGGCGGAAATCGCGCAGGGCCTTCTGCATCGGTGCGAACTGGGTGATGGCGTAGTAGTCGTACTTCTCGATGTAGACGACAGGGCCCATCTCACGGACCTCTCCGTCCGCCTTGTGAGGATCCAGCAGGGATTCCATGGCGAAGGGATCGCCCTCGTAGACGGGGGCCTCGATGACGTCAGGGGTGGTTGCAGCAGTCATAGTTTCTTTCCTCGGCTAGTGGTGTTCTATTTCCCGGCGACCCGGCGTGGTGGGGCCTCACCGGTTTCCATCCAGTTCAGGCGGTCACGAATGCCCTTGAGGGCGATCTCCGGGTGGGTGAGGATGAAGAAGCGCTTGTCCTCTATCGACTGCAGCACCTGTTCCGCCACCTGGGATGGTTCCATGCCCACTTCCTGGGTGACCTTCGCCAGTTGGGCGATGGCCACTTTCCGGGCCTCTTCATGCACTTCGGGGACGTCTGCGGGACGGTTGCGTTCTGCGTTGGTCATATTGGTTCTCACCGGTCCCGGGGCCAGCACCGACAGGTGGACGTTGCTGTCGTTGGTGCGCAGTTCCGCCTCGAGGGACTCGGTCAACCCGAGGATCGCCATCTTGGAGGCACAGTACGGGATCATCATCGGCGCGCCGGAGGCGAATGCGGCCACGGATGCGGTGTTCACGATGTGGGTTTCCGGGTGCTGTTCCAGGAGCGGGAGGAATACCCGGCAACCGTTGAGGGCGCCGAAGTAGTTCACGTCCATCACCCAGCGCCAGGCACTCTCGGGGATCTTGCCGAAGCTGCCCCCGGTCTCCACGCCGGCGTTGTTGCACAGGTAGTGGACGGCGCCGAAGGCCTCGACGGTCCGGTCGGCGAGTGCCTGCACGTCCTCGACATGGCGGACGTCGGTACGCACACCGATCACGCGGTTCGGGCCGAAGCCCCTGCCCTCCAGGTCCATCAGGGCACGGTCCAGGGCTGCGTCCTCTATGTCGGCGATGGCCACGTTGGCCCCTGCCTCGAGGAAGGCGATGGTCAACCCGAAGCCGATGCCACTGGCGCCGCCGGTGACCACGGCGGTGCGGTTGGTGAAGGTGCCCATGGTTACATGTCCAGTTCGAGTCGGTTGCCGCAGGCGCGAGACACGCAGATCATCATGGTGTCATTGGCCTCGCGCTCTTCATCGTCAAGAACGCGGCAGCGGTGGTCGACCGTGCCGGACAGCACCGGAGTTTCGCAGGTACCGCAGGTGCCTTCCTGGCAGGAGGAGATGACGGATTCACCGGCCTCCTCAAGAACCTTCAGGATGGACTTGTCGGCGGGCACCTCGTACTCCTTCTCGCTCAGTGCGAGGTAGACGGAGAACGGCTTGTTCCCGGTGCCGTTGCCGGTGGTTTCTGGCTTGGTGGAAGACATAACGCTCACTGCTTGCTCTCTCTCAGATGTTGGAGTGGCTGTTTTCTGGTGTCATGGAGTTATTTCAGACCGAAGAGCCTGATGGCGTTCTCACGGAGGATCAGCGGACGGACCTCGTCCTTGAACTCCCGCTTGGCGAAGTCCTCGAGCCAGCGGTCCGGGGTCAGGAGAGGGAAGTCCGATCCGAAGAGCACCTTGTCCTTGATGAGGGAGTTGGAGTGCTGGACCAGCTTGTCGTCGAAGTACTTCGGTGACCATCCGGAGAGGTCGATGTAGACGTTCTGCTTGTGTCGCGCCACGGCGAGTGCCTCATCCTGCCAGGGGAAGGACGGGTGGGCGATGATGATCTTCATGCCGGGGAAGTCAACGGCGATGTCGTCGTAGTACATCGGGTTGGAGTAGCGCAGGCGCACTCCGCCACCGCCCGGTGAGGTGCGGCCGATACCGGTCTGACCGGAGTGGAAGAGGCCGACCAGCTCGTGCTCCTCGATGAGCTCATAGAACTTGTAGGCCATCGGATCATTCGGTTCGAAGCCCTGCACGCTGGGGTGGAACTTGAAGCCCTTGATGCCGTAGTCGCGGATCAGTCCGCGGGCCTCGTCCAGGCCCGGCTTGCCGCGGTAAGGATCGATGGAGGCGAACGGGATCAGTACGTCATCGTGACGCTGGGCGGCCTCGGCCACCTCGTCGTTGGGGACACGGACATCGCCCATGTGGCGTTCGGAATCCACGCCGAACACCACAGCCATCATCTTGCGGGAACGGTAGTACTCGGCGGTGCCGTCCAGGTCGATGTTGACCAGATCCGTCTTCCAGCGCTCAGCCTGATCCGCCCTGGTGGCGTCGCCGACCTTGTCCTCATGCCCACAACCGCGGCTGGAGTTGAGGGCGTGCGCGTGGACGTCGATGGCGTGGACGTCCTCGAGTGCGAGTCTTTCCATGGGGTTTCGTGCTCCTAGATCGTGGTTTCGGGAATCAGTGGTTGGGTGGTGGCCGCGGTCAGTTCCGGGATGGTGGTGCGGCTGGAATGAAGTATGAGGTCGCTGGCCAGGCGGGTCCGGGTGGCGCCCAGGTGAGGCTCGACGAGCCGGGTGAATTTCTGCACCAGCTGTTTTTCCCTCGCCGCGAGGTCGGTGGCAGGTTGGCCGCGGTCCACTGTGGTGTCCCAGGATTCCCCGCGCGCCCGCCGGATGTGGACGCCGATTCTCGGTTCCTGTCCCGCCAGTTCGGGGTCGAACCGGAGGGTGATTCTTTCCCGCAGGTCCTGGTACGCCGGGTCCTGCAGGTTGTCCGGGTGAAACGCCTCCTCCGTGCTGAGGTCGAACCCCAGCGCGGAGAGGGCGAAGGTGGCATGGAGGCTGAACTTCGCGTCGTTCGATGTCCGCGGATCCTCGATCGCGCACACATCGGCCAATTTCGGGCTCACGCTGAGGGTGATCAGCGCCCTGTCCAGCCCGGGCAGGGTTGCCGCCTGCGCACCTGCATCCACCGCCGCCTGTGTCATGAAACAGGAGGCGTAGGTCTTGTAGAGCATCCCCTCGATGGCGAAACCTTCCCGCCGTGCAGGCGGGACAGTACCGGCACCGCGGTAGTTGGAGATGAATCCGGTCTCGCCGTTAAGAGCCCTGCCCGATGAAGAGGTGATCGTCGACAAGCTTGCTGCGACCACGCCGGCCTGGCTGGCGTTACCCGCGTGCATCGGTTTGGCGAGTGTGCCGAACATGGCTTTCAGGCCGGCTGCCTGGGTAGCTGCGGCATCGAGCGCGCTGATCCATTCATCGTGGCTCAGTCCGCGCAGGTGACAGACAGCGGCGGCGGCGGCGAAGGTGCCGAGGGTGCCTGTCGCATGCCACCCGGCGTCATAGTGGCCGGGCAGGACGTGGGATGCCACCCAATCCCCCACTTCCGTCCCTACGACCAGGGCGGTGAGGAGCTTGTCGACGCCCGCCCCGGTCTGCTCACCGACGGTGAGCAGCGCGGGCACAACCACCGCGCTGGGGTGCCCGGAGAACGACGGCAGCATGTCATCGAAATCCAGGAGGTGGCCGTTGAAGGCGTTGATCACCAGGGCATCCCGCCAGTGGAGACTGTCGGGGGTTCCGATCAGCGGGGTATCGCCCGGCGCCGGATCCATGATGCCGCGGAAGCGCCGGGCAGCAGGCTCGTTGGCTCCGGCCACCGCGCATCCGAACCAGTCCAGAAGACTGTGCCTGGCGGTTATGATCGCACGGCTGTTCAGATCGTCAATGGTCAGGGACCTGCACCGCTCAATGAGGAGTCTGAGGGATGCGTCGAGGTGCTGCTGCTCAGCGCTTGTGATCATCAGAGCTTCATGCTCACGGTCTTGGTCTGCAGGTACTCGGAGACCGCGTGGACGCCCTTCTCCCGGCCGTAACCGGACTGCTTGAAACCACCGAACGGTGCCTGGACACCACCGGCGAAGTAGTCGTTGACGTTGACCTGTCCCGCCTGGATCCGGGCTGCCATGCGGTGTGCGCGGCCCAGGTTCTGGGTCCACACGCCTGCGGTGAGTCCGTATCTGGTGTCGTTGGCGATCTGCACCGCCTCCTCCTCCGTGTCGAACCTGATCACGGACAGCACCGGTCCGAAGATCTCCTCCTGTGCGATACGCATGGAGTTCTGCACGTTGACGAAGATGGTCGGCTGGATGAACCGTCCTGCGTCGAGGTTCTCCCCTGTGGCGCGGGAGCCACCGACGGCGACCTCTGCGCCCTCGTTGCGGCCGATCTCCAGGTACTCCTGGATCTTCTCGAACTGGGCTGCGGTGGTGATCGCACCCATCTGGGAGGCTGCGTCAGTGCCTGGTCCGAGCTTGATCTGACTGTTCATCTCCACCAGCTTGTCCACCACCTGATCGTGGACGGAGCTGTGCACCAGGAGACGAGAGCCTGCAGCGCAGACCTGACCGGCGTTGATGTTGATGGCGAAGAAGGCGCCACGGATGGCATCCTCCAGTTTGGCATCCTCGAAGATGATGTTCGGGGACTTGCCTCCGAGCTCCAGGGTCAGTGGGTTGAGGTTCTCGGCGGAGGCACGCATGATCTCCTGGCCGGTGGGGACGGAACCGGTGAAGGTGACACGTCCGACATCCGGGTGGGACACCAGTGCGGCACCGGCATCCCTGCCCAGACCGGTGACCACGTTGAATACACCTGCCGGAAGACCTGCCTCAACCGCGATGCGGGCGAGTTCGATGGTGGTGATGGAGGTGTCCTCGGCGGGCTTGACCACAGCGGTGTTACCCGCGAGCAGGGCCGGGGCGACACCACGGGCGGCCTGCTGGAAGGCGGCGTTCCACGGCACGATGTGCGCGGTGACACCGAAAGGCTCCGAGCGGGTGTAGGAGATGTGGGTATCCCCCAGCGGAATGGTCTCACCGGCCAGTTTGTCAGCCAGACCCGCGTAGTACTCGAAGTACCGCGCAGATGTCATGACGTCGAATTGGGCGTCCATGCGGGTCTTGCCGTTGTCGAGCGACTCCAGGTACACCAGTCGCTCGGTGTTCTCCTTGATCTTCTCGGCGATCTTCAGGAAGATACGGCCCTTCTCCACGCCGGGGAGATCACGCCAGGCGGGGAAAGCCGCCTTGGCACTGGCCACCGCATCATCGACCTCGGACTTGCCGCCGGCCTGGATGGAGGTGATGACCTCACCGTTGGCGGGGTTGATGCTGTCGAAGGTGCGGTTGGTGCCTTCATCGACCATGTGGCCGTCAATGAAGGAGCCGTAGAAAGATTCAGCAATTCGGGTCTTGGTGCTTAGCACAGGGAGCCTCCGTCGACGGGAAGGTTGTGACCGGAGATCATTCCGGCTTCGCGTGATGCGAGGAAAAGCGCGGCGTCAGCCATGTCGGTGGTGTTGGCCAGGCGGCCCATCGGGATGCCGGCGATGATCTTCGGCTGGATGACCTTGGCCATGTCGCCCGGGGTGAAGACATCCTGCATCGGGGTCTCGGTGGCGACCGGACAGATCGAGTTGACGCGGACATGAGGAGCAAACTCGATGGCCAGCGCACGGGTCATCTGGACTGCCGCACCCTTGGTCGCGGAGTAGGCGGAGTTGCCTGGCCGGGCGGTGAGACCCGAGAGGGAGGCGGTGATGACCATGGAACCCTTGGTTTCCTTCAGGTGCGGCATCGCGGCGCGGGCGAGGTTCCAGGGGCCCTTGACGTTGACCGCATGCATGAGATCAAAGTGCTTCTCATCGGCCTCGGTGGCCTCGAGAAGCGGCTTGACTGCAGTGGCTACGCCGGCGTTGGCCCAGGCAATGGAGAGACTTCCGTAATTCTCCAGTGCAGCATCGACAGCTTTCTGGTTGCCCTCGAGGGTGGAGACATCAGCCTGGACAGCGACCGCACGGCCGCCATTCTCCTCAACGAGCCTCACCGTCTCCTCTGCGGCTTCGAGGTTGAGATCCGCAACCACTACTGCGGCCCCCTCTTCAGCAAAGCGGATGGCTCCGGTACGGCCCATTCCGGATCCACCACCGGTGATGATTGCTACTTCATTCTCCAGACGCATAACTGTTCCTTTCAACGTTGGCCAACACCTCTTAGTGTCGACTTGTTCCCGCACTCACTGCGTAATGAACATGACAATGACCATACAAACGTGACCCACATCTCGTCAAGTGTCGACACAAAAGAATATTTGCCCTAAGCTGTCGTTACCGAAAGGAAAGTCACTAGACACCTGTCTTGTGACCTGCATCATTATCCGCCACCGTCGGAAAAGAAAGCGATATTCATGGAATCTTCAACCAATACCCCCGCCACCCCCACGAAGGGGCCCCTCAACGGAATCAAGATTCTGGACTTCACGCAGTTTCTCGCCGGCCCCCACGGAACCCAGATACTCGGTGACATGGGAGCCCAGATCATCAAGATCGAAACTCCCGCCGGCGACCTCAGCCGGACCGTTCCCCCGCACTTCATCCGCGACGACAGCGCTTACTTCCACACCATCAACCGCAACAAGAAGTCCGTCGTGATCAACATGAAGAAGCCCGGAGGCACTGAACTGGTGCGCGAGCTCATCAAGACGGCCGACGTCGTGGTGGAGAACTTCCGCCCAGGAGTCCTCTCCCGCCTCGGCATCGACCGGGAGGATGAGATGGAGAACAATCCGGCGCTGATCTGGGCCTCCATTTCCGGTTTCGGACAGAGCGGCCCCGACCGGGACCTTCCCGCCTACGACATGATTGTCCAGGCATTGTCCGGGACGATGAGCCTCACCGGAGAACGCGGCGGGCGCCCCGTCCGCACCGGAATCCCCGTCGGCGACATCGCAGCGGGCCTGCACGCAGCCATCGGCATCCTTTCCGCCCTGCATAACGTCAAGGAAACCGGCCAGGGCGAGTACATCGACATCTCCATGCTCGACTGTCTGGTGGCCATGCTCTCCTACCAGGGCACCTACCACCTGGAATCCGGGCATGTCCCCGGCCCCCAGGGAAGTGGTCACGACGCCATTCCCACCTATCGCCAGTTCACCGCCGGCGACGGCCGTGACATCGTCACCACCGCCAACACCGAGCGCATGTGGCAGGCGATGGCCCAGGCCCTCGGCCACCCGGAGCTTCTCGACGACCCCCGTTTCACCCTCAACGGCGATCGCCTGAGAAACAAGGAGGAGCTGTGGGACATCCTCGAGCCGGCATTCCTCGAGCGCGACGCCGCCGAATGGGTCGCCCTCTTCAATGAAGCCGGCATCCCGGTGGGCATGGTCAATACGCTCGACCTCGCCCTGACCAGCCCCCAGATCCTGCACCGCGAGATGGTGGTGGAGCTTGACGACGGGAACGGGGCCTCCGTGAAGACCCTGGGCAACCCCATCAAGCTGAGCCGCAACCCCCGCAGCCGGGACTCCTTCCCGCCGGCGCTCGGAGAGCACACCAGCGACATCCTCCGCGATGTCCTGGGCAAGTCCTCCAGCGAAATTGACCAGCTGCTCGAGGCAGGCGCCATTCAGACTCCCCTGGCCGAGGAACTCGTGAACTAGGTCTCCGCCGGAGGCGGCCCCACCTCTCGCCGGGTCCGGCCTCCTGCACCGACGGGGATGTCGACAAGCTCTCTAGGTGAAGTGCCAGTTGGCGGGGTTGTCGTTGGTCAGGGCAAGATAGGCGTCCCGGATGATACCCATGGACAGGGCCTTGGCCAGCTGGGAATCGCGACGCTCGAAGGCAAGCATCAGGCGCTGATGATCACGCGTCGACTCCTCCATGCGCCCCGGGAGTGTCATGGACTTACGGCGGAGACGCAGACTGGACAGGCCGATGGAGTCAATGAAGCCTGCCACGAGACTGTTACCGGCGATGGACGTCGCGCATTCACCGAAGCTGATGTTGGCCCAGAAGAAGGCGTTGACATCTCCGGCGTCGCAGGCGGCGGCCATCTGAGCCACTTTCGCCCGCATGGGTTCCAGGTCCGTACCCTGCCAGTTCCTGCACACCGCCTCAGCCATGAAGCCGGTGACCAGGGCACGGGCGTGATACAGGTCCTTGACCGGAACCTCGAGGAAATCCGACACCCGGGGGCGCCGCCGTGCGGGAACCTCCACCATGCGGTGCTTCTCCAGCATGAGCAGGGCTTCCCGGACCGGTGTACGACTCGTTCCGAACTGCTTGGCCAGATCCACCGAATTCACCTCGTCCCCCGGCAGGAGTTCGCCCTCGATGATGCGCAGCCCCACATCACCGGCGATCTGGGCCACAAGAGATTCCTCACGGTCGCTGAAACCGAGGTTGCGCAGAAGCAGCTTCCGCAGGCTCTCACGGAACTGCCCCTCCTGGCGGGCGCCCGCTGAGCGCCCTTCAGCGTCCTGCTGATAGCCGACGTCGAAAGAAGTACGGTCACCCGTCATCGTTGATCCTCCATCCTGCTTCCACGTTCTCACTGACCATGCTATCCGTCGACGGCTCTCAGCCTGTGTACCCCTGCAGAGAATCAGATCTCGGACGCCCCCTCAGCTCCGGACGCGGCCGGACTCCGTCAACTCTGCAAATTTGTGAAGTCACCCCAATTTGTCAGGGAGCTCGGTGTGGATCACCTCCCGTGAGGGTAAGATCAGCCCGAGCCGTATTTAACTCGACGTTAGAAATGAGTGATTTCATGACCGAGCAGGAATTCCGCATCGAACACGACACCATGGGTGAGGTCAAGGTCCCGGTGAACGCACTGTGGCAGGCCCAGACCCAGCGTGCGGTGGAGAACTTCCCGATCTCCGGCCGCGGCCTCGAGTCCGCTCAGATCCGCGCGATGGGCCTGCTCAAGGCCGCCTGCGCGATCGTGAACAAGGAGCGTGGCCTCCTGGCGGCAGAGCAGGCTGACGCCATCGTCGCCGCAGCCCGGGAGATCGCCGACGGCAGGCACGACGCCGAGTTCCCGATCGATGTCTTCCAGACCGGTTCCGGCACCTCCTCCAACATGAACGCCAACGAGGTCATCGCCTCCATCGCGAAGGCCAACGGCACGGAGGTCCACCCCAACGACCATGTCAACATGGGTCAGTCCTCCAACGACACCTTCCCCACCGCCACCCACGTCGCCGCCACCGAGGCAGCCGTCAACGATCTCATCCCGGGCCTGAAGGTTCTGCATGAGTCCCTGGCGAAGAAGGCCGCGGAGTGGAAGAACACGGTCAAGTCCGGCCGCACCCACCTCATGGACGCTGTTCCGGTCACCCTGGGTCAGGAGTTCGGCGGCTACGCCCGTCAGATCGAGCTGGGCATCGAGCGCATCGAGTCCACCCTTGAGCGCCTGGGTGAGCTGCCGATCGGCGGCACCGCCGTGGGCACCGGCCTGAACACCCCGGCCGACTTCGGCGCGAAGGTCACCGAGGAGCTCAAGAAGCTCACCGGTCTCCAGGAGCTTTCCGAGGCCGAGAACCACTTCGAGGCGCAGGCCAACCGCGACGCGCTCGTCGAGTTCTCCGGCGCCATGCGTACCGTGGCCGTCTCCCTGTACAAGATCGCCAACGACATCCGCCTCATGGGTTCCGGCCCGCTGACCGGTTTCGCTGAGATCCACCTGCCGGACCTGCAGCCGGGCTCCTCCATCATGCCGGGCAAGGTCAACCCGGTCCTGTGCGAGACCGCCACCCAGGTCTCCGCCCAGGTCATCGGCAACGACGCCGCCGTCGCCTTCGCCGGCACCCAGGGCCAGTTCGAGCTCAACGTGTTCATTCCGGTCATGGCACGCAACGTCCTGGAGTCCTCCCGCCTGCTGGCCAACACCGCCCGCGTCTTCGCGGAGCGCCTGGTCGACGGCATCGAGCCGAACGTGGAGCGCATGCGCACCCTGGCCGAGTCCTCCCCGTCCATCGTCACCCCGCTGAACTCCGCGATCGGTTACGAGAACGCCGCCAAGGTCGCCAAGACCGCTCTGGCCGAGGGCAAGACCATCCGCCAGACCGTCATCGACATGGGCTTCGTCGACGGTGAGACGCTCACCGAGGAGGAGCTGGACAAGCGCCTCGACGTCCTCGCGATGGCCAACACGGACCGCGACTAGCCTCCGCTTCTCGACGCCCCGCCGCCCGCCACAGCCACTGTGGTCCGGGCGCTGCGGGGCGTTCGTGATTCTCAGCCCCGCGCGATGAGATCCAGGAGGTAGGGCGTCGGGGTGATCTTCAGCTCTTTGGCCTGCGGGTCGAAGGAGGACAGGGTGGTCACCTCGCCTTCGTGCCACATGTGCAGCAGCGGGGAGACGGTGTGGGTGCCGTCGACGGCGAGCTGAGCGGCAACGGGTGCAAGCCGGCCGATTCCCTCGAGCAGGTCCTCGCCGGTGCTGATCTCACGGACGAGCAGGACATGGCGGGCGGGGATGGCGAAGAGGACGCCGCGGGACTGATCGAGGTCAGGGGCCCAGGCGTAGAGAACCTCCTCGAGCAGGAGCGGCGCGGAGGCGACGTAGTAGCTGCCGGATTCGAAGGAACGGAAATAGGCCCCGGGGCGTTCCTCGGAACCGGGGTGGGTCTGCGCGTGGACCCTGGCCCCCAGGAGTTCCTCGCGCAGGTTGTTACGGGCGGCACGGACGAGAGTGTCCAGGCTGTCGACCTCCCGGAGTCGTTCCAGGGGCATGGTCTGGATGGAGCGTTCGGTGTCGAGTACGAGGGTCACCGCGGTGTCGACGGTGAACTCGTGGAGCGTGGCGGCGGCGACGATGTCCGCCTCCTCCGGCACGAGGTTCTTCGTGGAGACGATGCGCAGGCGCAGGCCCGCGTAGAGGTCGGCTGTGCCCAGGTCCTCGGCGTGCTCACCGTCGAGAATCGAGGTGACGAAGGCCCGTGCCATAGTGTGCGCCGCCTTGGGGTGCTGGGAGGCGGCGACGTCCCCGATGAGGTTCTCCAGGTTGACGGTGACCCGGCCACGCCGGGGGTGTTCGATGATGGCGTGGCGACCGTCGAAACGCACTGTCGCCCCCTTCTCGGCGAGGGTATGCCTGAGTTCGGAGCGGAGCTCACCTGCCCTGCCCCGTGTCAGACCGGGAAAGAGATGGTCGGGTCGTTTCCGGTTACGGAACGCGTGGAGTCGGCGGAGAATCATTGACACTGAGAATACCCCCGATCCGGCCTGCACCGCCGAAAAAAGTTTGCACTTGAGTGCAAAGGTGCACCGAGTGTAAGGTGTCATCTCATGATTGATGACACCCCCCTCAGGGAGAGGAAACGCCGGGCCACCCGCAGGCGGATTGAGGAGGCTGCCACGGCGCTCGTCGAGAAGCACGGGTTCGAGAACGTCACCGTCGAGGACATCTGCCGGGGCGCGGACATTTCGCGGCGCACCTTCTTCAACTACATGGAGTCCAAGGACGAGGCCGTCCTCGGCCTGCCTCCCATGTCGATCGCCGAGGACCGCCGCCGCCTGCTGGTGGACACGCCCTCCGACAACCTCGTGAGATCCGCGCTGGAACAGATCGTGGCCACCATGGACGACGCCGAGAGCGAGGTCATTGAGGCCGGCGCCGACCAGGAGTTCCTGAACGTGCTGCGGGAACGACGCCACCGCATCGTCGCGGCCGAGCCTTCCGTGGCGATGATGTCCGTCAACCGTTTCCGGGAGCAGGCGAAGCTGATCCACCAGCTCATCGTCGACCACCTGGAGGCGCACCCCGCCGACCGCAGGCTCGCCGAACAGCCGCCTGAGATCGAGGCCTCCATCATCGCCGCCCTCATCCGCGAAAGCGTCTGGCTCCACATGTCACGCATGACCCACCACTCCGAATCCCCCGCCGACTCCGCCACCCGGGCACGCATGCTGCCCGAGACCGGTCGGATCATCTCCGATTTCTCGAAGGAACTGTCTTGGTAACCACCACACGCCCCGAGGCGCCGGCCCAGCGCGTCGGCCTCATTTTCGGCGCCCTCCTGACCACGATGCTCATGAGCTCGCTCGGCCAGATGATCTTCTCAACCGCCCTGCCGACCATCGTCGGCGAGCTCGGCGGCGTCAACCACATGAGCTGGGTCATCTCCGGCTTCATGGTCACCATGACCATCGCCATGCCGATCTTCGGAAAACTGGGCGACATGGTGGGGCGCAAGTGGCTCTACCTGTTCGGCATCAGCACCTTCGTCGTCGGCTCCACCATGGGCGGCTTCGCGCAGTCGATGGAGCTGCTGGTCCTCGCCCGTGCCATCCAGGGCTTCGGCGCCGGCGGCATGATGGTCACCTCCCAGGCCATCGTCGCCGAGGTGGTCCCTGCCCGCCAGCGAGGCAAGTTCATGGGCATCATGGGCGCGATGTTCGGTGTGAGTTCCGTGCTCGGCCCGGTCCTCGGCGGCTGGTTCACCGACGGCCCCGGCTGGCGCTGGGGACTGTGGATCAATGTCCCCCTCGGCCTCCTCGCCTTCACCGTGTCCCTGCTGGCCCTCCGCCTGCGTACGGGCAGCCGGGAGAACCTCCGCTACGACTGGCTGGGCACCGCACTGATGACCGTCACCACCGCCTCGCTGATCCTGCTGGCCACGTGGGGCGGCACGGAGTACGAGTGGGGTGACCCGGTCATCCTGGGCCTGATTGCCACCACCGTCATCGGCGCGACCCTGTTCATCCTCGTGGAGCTGAAGGCGACGAACCCGCTGATCCCGATGGACCTGTTCCGCAACCGCAACATGACCTTGACCACCATCTCCGGCACCGTCATGGGCCTGGCCATGATGGGCGCTCTGGGCTACCTGCCGACGTACCTGCAGATGGTCCATTCACTGACCCCGACCGACGCGGGCCTGATGATGATCCCGATGATGGTCGGCATGATCGGCACCTCAACGAGCGTGGGCTTCCTCATCGCCCGGTCCGGGAACTACAAGATCTACCCCGTCGTCGGCCTGGGCGTCATGTCCGTCGCCCTGTGGCTGATGTCGCAGCTGACGGTGGGGACCACGTTGATCCAGCTGGGCATCATCTTCTTCCTCTTCGGCTTCGGTCTCGGTCTGGTCATGCAGGTGCTGGTGCTCATCGTGCAGAACTCCTTCCCGATCCAGATCGTCGGCACCGCCACCGCCGCGAACAACTTCTTCCGGCAGATCGGCTCCGCCCTCGGCGCCTCCCTGGTCGGCGCGATGTTCATCCACAACCTGCAGGGCAACCTGGCCGACCGCCTGCCCGGCGCCTTCGCGCAGATGGGTGAGGAGGGGCAGTCCTACGCGGAGCAGTTCGCCGCCGGCGGCGGCGCCTCGAACTCGCTCACCCCGGAGGCCGTGGTTCAACTGCCCGCCCCCATCCGGGAGGTCATTCTGAGCAGCTACAACGACGGTCTCGCGCCGGTCTTCCTGCTCATGGTGCCGCTGACCCTGTTCGCCATGTTCATTCTCCTCCCGGTCAAGCAGGAGAAGCTCAAGGAGACCGTGGAGTAAGGACGGTCAGCGTCGGGGCAACGCCCCGACGCTGTCGCCCGCGGCATTGTGGACGGTCATGATGTTCCCGTGAACCGTGGCGGACCTGGCTTGCGTGAACCAGGTGGGGTGCCCACAGGCCCGCTTCGTGGAGACGCGGTCGTCATTGAACACGATCCTTGCGCCCTCCTCGCGCCAGGTGCCCGAGAACCAGTTGCAGCCGTCGTAGCCGTTCATGGTCCGGTCCGCCTTGAGCGCCACCTTCGGCAGCGCCTCCGAATCACAGCCCCACACGCCGACCGGACCGGAACCCGTCACACCGCTCACCGGGCTGCAGGCGGGCGGAGGCGGCAGCTGTGACGAACCCTGCCCCGCCAGGTCAACTGATCCGGACGTCAGACCGGCACCCGGCAGGATGGTCGCCAGCACACTGTTGAGGGACATCGTGGCCTCGCTTTCGGGATCCGGGAAGAACTCTGCCCGGGCTGATCCTATCAGCCCCTGAGCTGCCGAGATGGGGGAAAACGAGGTGCATGGGCTCGCGCCCCGGAGCGGGGACGGGCCCGTCGCTCACTCGCCCGGCTTGGGCAGCAGCTTCTCGTAGACGTCAGTGTCCCGCCACTGGCCCGCCATGTCGCCGTAGCTCATCTTCGCCAGGTGACGGAAGGTGCCGACCTTCTCGAAGCCCCGCGACCTGTGCAGCGCCGCAGAACCCTCGTTCTCGGGGAAGACCCAGGCGTGGATGCCCCACTTGTGCAGGCCCCCGCAGACGTCGATGAGCTTGTCCAGGAGCGCACCGGCAACACCTCGGCCGCGGGCGTCGGGGTGGATGTAGATGGAGTTCTCCACCACGCCGTGGAAGACGGAACGGCTGGAGATGGGCGCGGCGGCGACCCAGCCCAGCAGCTTCCCGGGGTCTTCGTTGTCCGCTGCAACGAACACGGACTCCATGATCTTCGCCCGGAAGAACTGCTGCCAGGTCGGTGCCTGTGTCTCGTAGGTGGCGTGGCCGGATTCCAGGCCGCTCTCGTAGATTGCCCGGACCTGGGGGTAATCCTCAGGACGGATGGGTCGGAGCGTGAAAGTCGCATCTGCCATGCCGACATTGTTGCCCACCCCGCGCGGGGCCCGCAAACGCTGGGCGTCTGCGGGCATCTCCCGGCGGAGCCCCTAAGAGCCGTCCTCCAGCAGGTCAGTGACCAGTTCGGCGATGGCCGAGCGCTCGGAACGCTGCAGGGTGATGTGGGCGAACAGCTCGTGGTCCTTGAGCTTCTCGATCACCGCCTGGACGCCGTCGTGGCGGCCCACCCGGAGATTGTCCCGCTGGGCGACGTCGTGCGTGAGCACCACCCGGGATCCCCGGCCGAGCCGCGACAGGACGGTGAGCAGCACGTTGCGCTCCAGCGACTGGGCCTCATCGACGATGACGAAGGAGTCGTGGAGGGAGCGGCCACGGATGTGGGTCAGCGGGAGAACCTCGATGAGTTCACGCGCCTGGATCTCCTCCATGACATTGTCGGAGACCAGCCCGTCCAGGGTGTCGAACACCGCCTGCGCCCAGGGGTTCATCTTCTCGGTCTCCGAACCCGGCAGGTAGCCGAGGTTCTGGCCACCGACGGCGTAGAGGGGACGGAAGACGACGATGCGGCGGTGCTCACCACGCTCCAGCACCGCCTCCAACCCGGCACACAGGGCCAGCGCCGACTTGCCGGTACCGGCGCGACCACCGATGGAGACGATGCCCACGTTGTTGTCGAGCAGCAGGTCCAGCGCGATGCGCTGCTCCGCCGAACGGCCCTGGAGGCCGAAGGACTGCTGATCACCGCGTACCAGGCGCACACCGCCATCGCGGGTGACACGCCCCAGTGCGGACTGAGTGGAGGTGGTCAACCGGACGCCACAGTGGACCGGCAGCTCGGCGACGTACTCGCCGTTGTCTGTCACGGCGGCGTCGGCGAGCTCCACCACACCATCCCGGTACAGGGCGTCGATGGTCTCTGCGTTGGTGTGCACGTCGGCGATACCGGTGTAGCCGGTGAGCACGACGTCCTGCGCATGGTACTCATCGGCCTGCAGGCCCACCGAGCCGGCCTTGACACGCAACGGCACGTCCTTGGTCACCAGCGTGGTGTCCCGTCCCTCCCGCTGCAGGTTGAGCGCGCAGGCGAGGATGCGGTGATCACCCTCCGTACCGCGGAAGGCGGCCGGAAGCTGGGACTGGTCCTGGTGGTTGAGTTCGACCCGCAGGGTGCCGCCCTCCACGTTCACCGGGACGGGTTGATCGAGACGTTCGTAGGTGGCACGCAGGTCCTCCAGCATCCTCAGCGCCTGACGCGCGAACCAGCCGAGCTCCGGGTGGTGCCGCTTGCCCTCCAACTCCGTGATCACCACTACCGGCAGTACCACCTCGTGCTCCGAGAACTTGCGCAGCGCCCACGGGTCACTGAGCAGTACGGAGGTGTCGATGACGTAGGTACGGGTGGCGACGGCCGAGCGGTCGTCCAGGTCGCGGTCAGTGAGGTAGTCGGTGGTCGAGTCAAACATGGCGCAGGCTCCCCAGGTGTGGCGGGCCGGGTACCCGTCACCGCCACGGGCCAGAATCCTCACGGGACACGGCCGTCGAGCCGGTACCGGCTCTGAGACGGACGCGGGCCGGATGCTTCATCCGGTTGCCCACAGGCTATCTCCGTGAGGTGTAACGGGAGGTGTAAATCACATTGTTGGAACATGAACTTCGGATAACCAATGAACTTCGTTTCCTTCAGAGAGCCGGCGGTTGCTCCCCCGGTGCGGGGAGCAACCGCCGGCCGACCTGCCGTGCACTGCTGGAGGCTAGTTCTCCTGGACGTCAGCGGAGAATTCGCCGTCCTCGTCCGCGAGCCAGGAGATGGTGCCGTTCTCGAACTCCTGGATCCAGCCGTTGCCCTCCGGGGCAGCCTGCTCCGGGCCGGTCGGCAGTCCGATGGTGTTCTCCAGGCCGCCGTCCTCGAGCCAGGTGTTGCCGATCTCTCCTCCGATCGGAATGGCGCCGCCCGCCTCCGAGAAGGAAACCAGGTTACCGCCCTGGAAAATCGCGAGAGCGTGGCCGATGTTGTTGGTTTCGACGGTCTCCGGCGCGCCCCAGTCGGCGGCGTACTCGTCGAAGGCTGCTGCGGCTGCGGCCGGGATGACCACGTTGCCTTCGGTTGTCTCGTACTCGACCTCGTCACCGGTGGGCTCCGCACCCTCGCCGTCCTCGGCCTCCTCGGCGTCCTCGGCGACAGAGGGGGTGGATGCCTCGACCTCGTCCCGCTCAACCTCGGTCTCTTCCCCGGCGGCGTCAGTGGTGGTGACGGTGGACTCTCCGGCGGTGTCGCCGTCATCGGCACAGGCGACCACGCCGAAGGCGAGGGTGGCGGCGGCGGCACCGGCGAGAATACGACGGGTCAGGATGGTGGATTTCATGGTGACATTCCTTTCTGGGACGGGGTAGTGAATCCAGCCTATATGTGTCCGACAACACAGAAAGGGATGTTTATCTTTATTTTATCTTCTCCGTGTCTTTCTGGCCCGCTTCTCGACGCCGGCGGCTCCCGCCCGTCGCTCCTGCTTCGCCAGCGCCTTCTCCCGGGCAGACCGCTTCGGCGCCACCTGTCGCGAGGAGTTCGGGGTGCGCCCCTTGGCGATGCCCACAAAGTCCTGGATCCCCCCCGAGTCATCCGTCTTCCGCCACACCAACGCGATGTGGGTGGCCGGGACATCGCCGACGAAGTCCCGGTGCTCGATCTGCTTCCGTGACAGCACCCTGATCAGCGGCCGGGGCGCGATGACCACGCCCACGTTCGCGGCCACCACCTGCAGCCCCTCACGTACGGCCGGGATGTCAATGAGCCCGTCGGCGGGCGTGCGCCAGTTGACGATCTCCCCCTCGATGTCCGCCGACGACACCCGGTCCAACAGCGTCAGTTCACTGTCCTTGGGCAGGGCGATCCCGGGGGATTCCCGGTAGAGCTCCACCACGTGATAGTCCCCGGTGACCCGCGGGTCCGGCAGGCGGGCGAGGGCGAGGTCCGCGCGGGCGTCGAGAAGCTCGGCGAGCGGATCCTCCGAATCTGTCGTGAGCAGCCGCCCATGGGCGGTGCGGTCGCGGAAGCGGGTGAACCATTTGCCGGGTTCAGTGCCGGTGGCGAAACTCAGGCGCAGCATGGGGGTAATGCTACCGTTGAGGGCGTGAATGAAGAGTCCGCACGTCAGCCGTCCGGCACAGCAATGAAGCCGCAGACCGCGGCAAGGAAGCTGGGCATCTACCTACCCGCCACGCCGGAGGAGTTCCAGAACAACGCCGTCACCCATGTAGAGCTCAAGGCTCTGCTGGAGACCCCGCCAGAGTGGCTCGTCGAGCTGCGCCGCACCGGCCCCCACCCGCGCCCCGTCGTCGCACAGAAGCTCGGCATCACCATCACCGCGCTCAAGCGCAACGACATGGACAAGCCACTGACCACCGCCGAGATCAAGGCCCTGCTGGAGAATCAGCCGGAGTGGCTGCGCACCGCCCGCACGGCACTGGCCGAGGGCCGCGAGGAGCACGCCGAAGAAACTTCGGACAACGAGGAGTAGAAGGCTCCTCACCCCGAAAGGGCGCTGGGCGAACAGTAATGTTCACCCAGCGCCCTTTCGTTCACCCCTACGGGGGTGGCATGATTTCGCCTGCTGACCGGCCCAAAAGGTGAGGACGGGACCGGCGTCAGGGTGCCGATACCGCAGCCAACCTGCATCAGTCCACTAAAAAGCACGACCATCGGCATGGAACGTACGGAACTGTGGACATGAACCCCCGAGAAGTTACTAGGGACGTCCCCGGTATGATGTGGCCCGCACCACTTCTACAGTTCGATCATCCTCTCCGTCACAGAGGGACTCCATCGGACCACAGAAGGAACCACAGTGAAATCCACCGAAACCTGGGCATCGCCGGCACACCGCCGCACGGTGTATCTCGTTCTCGCCGTCGTCGGCATCTCGATCCTCTTCGACGGTTATGACCTCGTCATCTACGGCGCCGTCCTCTCCACCCTCATGGAGGACCCCAGCCACATCGGCCAGCTCTCCCCCGCCATCGCCGGCACACTCGGCTCCTACGCCATGATCGGCGTCCTGGTGGGCGCGCTGTCCGCCGGCGCCGTCGGCGACCGCCTCGGCCGCCGCAAGGTCATGCTCACCGCCATCGCCTGGTTCTCTGTCGGCATGGCGCTGACCGCGCTGTCCACCTCCATCGTGATGTTCGGCTTCATGCGCTTCCTCACCGGGCTGGGTGTCGGCATGATCGTCGCCACCGGTGGTGCCATCATCGCCGAATTCGCCCCCGCCAACCGCCGCAACCTCTTCAACGCCATCGTCTACTCCGGCGTCCCCATGGGCGGTGTCATGGCCTCGATGTTCGCCCTCACGCTTGAAGACGCCATCGGCTGGCGTGGACTGTTCCTCATCGGCGCCACCCCGATCCTCTTCCTCCTGCCGCTTGCCTGGTTCGCCCTGCCGGAGTCCCCGCGTTGGCTGGTCTCCCGCGGCCGCAAGGCCGACGCCCTCGCCATCTGCGCCCGTCACGGTCTGCCGGAGAACAAATTCATCCTGGAGCCGGCTCCCCGCGCCGCAACCCCCGGCAGCGCCACCATCCCCTCCACCCGCAGGAGCGACCTGGAGAAGACCGGCTTCGCGGGGATCTTCTCCCGCGCCTACCTTCCCGGCACCCTGCTGATCGGCATCATGTCCTTCATCGGACTGCTGTCCACCTACGGACTGAACACCTGGCTCCCGAAGATCATGCAGGCCAACGGCGCCTCCGCCCATGACTCGCTGTACTCCCTCCTGGCACTCAACGGCGGTGCTGTCGCCGGCGGCCTGATCGCCGCCTCCTTCGCCGACCGGTTCGGTGCAAAGACGGTCATCACCTCGACCTTCATCCTGGGTGGCATCTCCCTGGCGATCCTGCCGACGTTCGAGTCCGTCGCCCCGATGTATCCGCTCATTGCCCTGGCCGGCATCGGCGTCATCGGCACCCAGGTGCTCACCTACGGCCTGGCCTCGAACTACTTCGGCACAGCCTCCCGCGCCGCCGGCGTGTCCTGGGTCGCGGGCTTCGGTCGCCTCGGCGGTATCGTCGGCCCCCTGATCGGCGGCCTGATCATCGGTGCAGGCTTCGGCCCGACCATCTCCTTCTGGATCTTCGCCGGCGCAGCCATCGTCGGCGGCGTGGCCACCGCCCTCATCCCGCGCTCCCCTGCCGACGCCGAGATCATCGAGATCTCCGAGCCCGTCACCCGCCCCTCACAGGAGCCCGCCCTCCCGACGCGGTAGGCGTTTCCACCCTCTCTGACGGATCAAGCCCCGACCACCCGCAAGGTGGCCGGGGTTTTTCCGTGCCCACGCTGGCAGCACACCCGTCCCGCCCCCACCCAGCCCCGCATGGGGGTGGCCGACCATCCCCGGGCCCTCAAGATTGTGAGCAAAGACACCTTTCCCGGCCGGACCTCTCCGGGCAGGTCGTCCGGCATATTCGCAGCACATCCGACCGTTGACGCCCCTCCCGCCTCAGGCTACCCCTGGCCATTCCTAGGGATTTCCCTAGTTCCAAATGATTGAGAACCCTATTCAATGAGTCGCACGCCCTTCATATGAACGGCCATTCAATTCGGATCGAGCAGAAGGATCAGCACCGTGACCTCCACCGCCTCAAAGACCTCTCCGCCAGCCGACTCCACGTGGGCTTCCGACGCCCACCGCCGGACCGTGTACCTGGTTCTCACGGTCGTCGGCGTCGCCATGATCTTCGACGGTTACGACCTCGTCATCTACGGCGCCGTCCTCTCATCCCTGCTCGAGGATCCCGCCCACATCGGCCAGCTCTCCCCCGCCATCGCGGGCACCCTCGGCTCCTACGCCCTGATCGGCGTCATGATCGGCGCACTGACCGCCGGAGCGCTCGGTGACCGTCTCGGCCGCCGGAAGGTCATGCTCATCGCCATCGCGTGGTTCTCGGTCGGCATGGCACTGACCGCACTGGCCACCTCCATCACGATGTTCGGCTTCCTGCGCTTCCTCACCGGCCTGGGCGTCGGCATGATCATCGCCACCGGCGGAGCCATCATCGCCGAGTTCGCGCCGAAGAACCGTCGCAATCTCTTCAACGCCATCGTCTACTCCGGAGTCCCCGCCGGCGGGGTCCTCGCCTCCCTCTTCTCCCTCGCCCTGGAGGATGCCATCGGCTGGCGCGGACTGTTCCTCATCGGTGCCAGCCCGATCCTCTTCCTGCTGCCGCTGGCCTGGTTCGCCCTGCCGGAGTCCCCCCGATGGCTCGTCTCCCGCGGCCGCAGGGCCGACGCCCTCGCGGTCTGCGCGCGCCACGGACTCCCCGAGGAGCAGTTCATCGTCAGCGCAGACGCCACCCCGGCTGAAGCGGGCACCCTCTCCGGAGCCCCGAAGCTCAGCACCACCCAGCGCGACCTGCAGAAGACCGGCTTCGCGGGCATCTTCTCCCGCACCTACCTCCGGGGCACACTGCTGATCAGCCTCATGAGCTTCATCGGACTGCTGTCCACCTACGGACTGAACACCTGGCTCCCGAAGATCATGCAGGCCAACGGCGCCTCCTCACACGACTCCCTGTACTCCCTCCTCGCGCTCAACGGTGGCGCCGTCATCGGCGGGCTGATCGCCGCCCGCTACGCGGACAAGATCGGCGCGAAGACCGTCATCACCTCGACCTTCTTCCTGGCCGCACTCTCCCTCGCACTCCTGCCGACGCTTGACTCCCTCACCCCGATGTACCCGCTCATCGCACTGGCCGGCATCGGCGTCCTGGGCACGCAGGTTCTCACCTACGGTCTGACCGCCAACTTCTTCGGCACCGCCACCCGCGCCGCGGGCATGGCCTGGGCCTCCGGCTTCGGCCGCCTGGGCGGCATCCTCGGCCCCATGATCGGCGGCCTGATCATCGGCGCCGGCTTCGGCCCCACCGTCTCCTTCTGGATGTTTGCCGGTGCAGCCCTCGTCGGTGCCGGTGCAGCTTCCCTGATCCCACGCTCCCCCGCCGAGATCGAGTTCATCGAATCATCCGAGCCGGTCAGTCGCCGCCCCCAGGAACCCGCCCTCAACGCCCCCTAGCCACCGTCCCCCCATCGGCTCACGTCCCGGCCACGCGGGACCACGTCAGCGGCGGAGGGAGAAGGTTTCTCCGTCGTCGAAGACGAGTTCCGCACCGACGGCGGGTTCGAGGGTCAGGTGCACGTCGAGCCGGTGCCCCTCCGCGGTGACGATGTAATGGATCGCCTCATTTTCCGTGGCCACAACTTCGACGTGACCGCCACCCAGCCAGGAGTGACGGCGTCGCAGGGAGATGAGGTCCCGGTGAAGCCTGAACATCTCCTGACCGAGCGGCGAGAGCTCCGCGGGATCATCCGGCAGGGCCGGGCGTACTGCATCATCGGCGGAGAACCCGGTCCCCTTCACCCCACGGAAGGCCTGTTCATCGCCGTAATAGACGCTGGGAATTCCGGGGAGGGTGAAAAGAAGGACGGTCGCGAGCGCGGACCCGGCGTCGCCTACGGTACTGCCGATACGGTCGACGTCATGGTTGCCCACGAAGGTCTGCATCGGCCCGGCCGCCATGAACTCGTCGTGGCGTTTCAGGGCGTGCGCCAGCTCCCAGAAGTTGACGTCCCTGATGGAGCTCCAGATCGCCTTCCACAGCTCATACTGGGTGACGGTGTCCAGGTGGCCGTCCCGGATCAGGCCGACATAGTCGCCGTGGATGATCTCGCCGAGGAAGACGGCCTCGGGATGCTTCTCCCGCACCCGCCCCACCACCTTCGCCCAGAACCAGGTGGGCACGGAGTAGGCGACGTCGAGGCGCCACCCGGAGATGCCACGGTCGAGCCAGTGGTTCATCACGTCGACGACCAGATCCTCGGTGCGCGGATCGGAGTGGTCGAGCTCAACGAGGTCGCCGTGCCCCTCCCAGCTCACGGGCCGTCCGTCATCCCCACGCATGACGGGGCCGCCGCCGTCGACCATCGGATGCCGGGCGCCGACGTGGTTGAACACGCCGTCCAGGAGCACCCTGATGCCGCGCTGCCTGCACGCCGCCATGAGCTGGTCGAAGTCTTCGTCGTCGCCGAGGCGCGGGTCGATGCGGTAGTGGTCGAGGGTGTCGTAGCCGTGCGTGCTGGACGCGAAGACGGGTGCCAGCAGCAGACCGTTGCAGCCGAGTTCGACGAGGTAGTCGAGCCAGCCGATGAGTCGGGGAAGGCGGTGGCCTTCATCGGCCTCGGACCAGTCCCGGACGGGCGCTCCTGTGGCGCCGAGGGGGTAGACGTGCCAGAAAATAGCGTGGTCGAGCACAATCTCTCCTATTGAGCTGAGGTCAGTAACTGCTATTGACCTTAACTCAACAACGGGTAGGCTTGTCAACCGTGACCACCCGTCGACGACTGAGCACTGCCGAACGCCGCGCCACCATCCTCGATGCCGCCCGCGACCACTTCGCCACCACCACCTACCCGGACGCCTCCGTTCCGGACATCGCAGCCGCTTCCGGAAGCTCCCAGTCCCTCGTCTTCCATTACTTCTCCTCCAAAGCGGGCCTCTACGCGTCCGTGGTGGAGAACTCCCTGCGCAGTCTCATCGACGCCCGCCTCACCGCAGCCTCCTCCCTCAACCCCGGACATCCGGTCCGGGACCGCGTGGCCACCCTGCTCGGAGCCCACCTGGACGCTCTCGCCGCAGATCACACCCTCATCGCGGGCGCGGGGGAACCTGAGGCCGCCCTTCTGCACCGCCGGGCCGCCAATGAGAAGCTGGTCGAGCAGCTGCGCCAGATCATCGGAATCGGTGATCTCCCCCGCCATACCTGGGCGCTGCGGGGCTGGGTCGGTTTCCTCGACCACGCCGGCCTGCACTGGGTCGAGTCGGGGTGCCCGGAGGATCAGCGGTGGCCGCTCATCGAGGCCGCGCTCGGCGCCCTCGAAGGTGCACTCGGCGACTGGGCGGTCTGAGTGTCCGAGGGCCCGGGGGGTCAGTCCCAGCGCAGCAGGGTGTTCATCTCCGAGGTTGTCGTCGGGGTCTCCCCCGTCACCGCGGCCAGGTGTTCGCCGTCGGCCATCACCCACCCGGTCACGATGGTCCAGCCGTGCAGGGCGCTACCCGCCCACACCGGATGGCGCATGAGTTCTTCCGCGGTGACGGGCCGACGACCGAGCCCACCGCAGATCGCCGCGGTGGCGGCGACCGTGACGGAAGGGAGCTGATCGGGATGTGCGGGAACCATCAGTCGGCCCTCCTCCCACCAGGCCAGCGCGCAGTTCGCCCCTTCGGAGACCAGCCCGTCGGCGGAGTACAGCACTGCGTCATCCGCCCCCAGGGCCTGCGCCTGCGACCTCAGGTCGGCGAGCAGGGCGAGGTCAGGTCCCTTCACACGCGGGGAACGGCGGGCGTCGGGACGCGACGGGACATGCAGCACCGTCGACGTACGCAGCGAGGGTGCCGGACGGACCCGCAGGTACAGGTCATCGCCGTGGGCCTCGATACGGGGAAACCACTGGCCCTGATGCGGGACGACCGGCCGGACCGCGGCGAGGAAATCCGTGACGTCCAGTCCCGGCAGGCTGGCGGAGAAACGTTCCCGGTGCAGATGCCAGCTGCCCACGTAACCGTCGTGCTCCAGCCAGGAATCGACGACGTCCGGGCTGCTCTCCGGTTCCTCGGCCGCCACCAGGCCGCTGCCGTCCCACCGCCAGAGCGTCCCGGTCACTGCGGGAACTCCTGCTCCAACAGACGCAGCAGGGGCGCGGACTTGGTGATCGTCTCCTCATGCTCGGCCACCGGATCCGAGAGTGCGATGATCGCCCCGCCGACGCCGTAGGACAGTCCCGCCGCGTCGGTGACTATCGTGCGGATCACCATCGACAGGTCCATCGCACCGTTCAGCGAGAAGTACCCGATCGCGCCGGAGTACACCCCGCGCGGGCCTTCCTCGAGCCTGTCGATGATCTCCATCGTGCGGATCTTCGGGGCCCCCGTCATCGAACCACCCGGAAACGCCGCGCGCACCGCATCCACCGCGGTCTTCCCCTCGGCCAGGTCGCAGCTGACGGTGCTCACCAGCTGATGGACGGTGGCGTAGGACTCGACCTGGAAGAGGGGCTCCGCCCGTACGCTGCCCGGGGCTGCGACACGGGTGAGGTCATTGCGCACCAGGTCGACGATCATGAGGTTCTCCGCCCGGTCCTTCGGATTGGCCGCCAGGTCCTCGCGCATGCGGGCGTCCTCGACCGGGTCCGCCGAGCGGGGACGCGTGCCCTTGATCGGCCGCGACTCCACCCGACCACCACGGTCGATGGTGAGGAAACGCTCCGGAGTACTGGAGAGGATCGAGAGCTCCGCGAATCGCAGCAGCGCACCGAAAGGGGTGGGGTTGACGGCACGGAACTGCCGGTAGGCCTGCGGGTCAAGCGCCCCGGACGCGCGCAGTTCATTGGTCAGGCAGACCTCGTAGGTCTCCCCTGCGCGGATCTCGGCGAGGCAGTCGTCGATGCGACGAAGGTAGGCCTCGCGGTCATGCCGCGCGGAGAGGGGGCCCACCTCAGCGATGCCTGCCGACGCCCCCTCATCCTCCATCGCCCCCACCTCCGCGAGCAGTCCCGCGGTCCGCGCGCACCAGGCACGCTGGGCGTCATCGTGCCCGGAACCGATGAGTGCCACGAGGTGGGTCCGCCTGGCGTGGTGGTCGATGACCACCATCCGGTCCGCGAAGATGAGCGAGAGATCCGGGTGATCAGACGTGTACGCCGCGTGTCCGCCGCACTCGGCCTTGAGCTCATAACCCAGGTAGCCGACCCAGCCGAGGGTGAAGTCGAAGTCCACCTCGCCGGGGTCGATGGCGTGGGTCGCCAGGTCTTCGGCGAGCTGATCCAGCAGGTTCTCCCCCACGCGGCCCTGCCACACGCGGGACAACGGCCCGGAAGAGTCCCCGAGGTAGCTGAAGCGGCCGGTGGGGCGTGCGGGGTCGGAGGAATCGAGCCAGAAGGAGTGGTCGGCGGCGTCGAAAAGCAGCTGGTGGACGGCCGCCGCATCGACCTCCCGGTCGAGGGTGACCGTGTGCAGGGACCAGCGTCGGCGCCAGGCACGTGCCAGGTCGAGGAAGTTCGCCACGATCTCGTGGCCGTACTCGCCACCGATGGATTCCGGATGGAACTGCACACCCCACTGGGGCAGCTCCCGGTGGCGCAGCGCCATGACCAGGCCGTCATCGGTGCGGGCGGTGACCTCGAGGACGTCGGGCAGCGAATCGACCATCAGCGAGTGGTAACGGACGACGTCGAAACGCGCGGGGACCCGGGCGAAGAGACCGTCCCCGTCGTGCCCGATCCGGGAGATCCGCCCATGGACCGGCTCCGGGGCCGGGCGCACCACACCGCCGTGGACGTGTGCGATGGCCTGATGGCCCAGGCAGACCCCCAGAATCGGGACGGGCGCCCGCCGGATGACATCGAGACAGATCCCGATGTCACGGGGGCGCTCCGGACGGCCGGGCCCCGGTGAGATGATCACCGCATCAAAGTGTGAGACGCGTTCGACATCCCAGCCGGGCTCGGCATTGGTGATCACCTCAGGGGTGATCCCCGTGACGTCCTCCACGTAGGCGACGAGATTCCAGGTGAAGGAATCCAGGTTGTCGATGATGAGGACGCGCACGACGACAGTGGAAAGATCTAGTTGATCTTCCACTCCTCCAGACCCTCGTACAGCGGGTACTGGTCGGTCAGCTTGGTCACGCGGGCGCGCAGCTTCTCAATGTCGGCGTTCTTGCCGTCCACCAGTGCGGTGCCGATGATGTCGGCGACCTCGGTGAAGGCGGCGGCGTCCAGGCCGCGGGTGGCCAGGGCCGGGGTGCCGATACGCAGGCCGGAGGTGACCATCGGCGGACGCGGGTCGTTCGGGACGGCGTTGCGGTTGACGGTGATGCCGACCTCGTGCAGGAGATCCTCGGCCTGCTGGCCGTCCATCTCCGAGTTACGCAGATCAGCCAGAACCAGGTGGACGTCGGTGCCGCCGGTGAGCACGTCGATGCCTGCGGCCTTGGCGTCGGCCGCGGTGAGACGCTCGGCCAGGATCTTCGCCCCCTCGATGGTGCGGGCCTGACGGTCACGGAACTCCTCGGTGCCGGCGACCTTGAGGGCCACGGCCTTCGCTGCGATCGCATGCATGAGGGGACCGCCCTGCTGACCCGGGAAGACGGCGGAGTTGAGCTTCTTGGCCCACTCCTGCTTCGCCAGGATCATGCCGGAACGCGGGCCACCCAGGGTCTTGTGCACGGTGGTGGAGACAACGTCGGAGTACGGCACCGGCGACGGGTGCAGATCAGCGGCGACCAGACCGGCGAAGTGCGCCATATCGGTCCACAGCAGGGCACCGACCTCATCGGCGATGGAGCGGAACGCCTCGAAGTCCAGGGTGCGCGGGTAGGCGGACCAGCCGGCGATGAGCACCTTCGGGCGCTCTGCCAGGGCCTGCTCGCGGACGCGGTCCATGTCGATGCGGTGGGTCTCCGGATCAACCTCGTAGGCGGCGACCTGGTAGAGCTTGCCGGAGAAGTTCAGCTTCATGCCGTGGGTCAGGTGACCACCGTGTGCCAGGGACAGACCCATGATCTTGTCGCCGGCCTCAGCCAGGGCGTGCAGCACGGAGGCGTTGGCCTGGGCGCCGGAGTGCGGCTGGACGTTGGCGAACTCGGCGTTGAACAGGGACTTGGCGCGGTCGCGTGCCAGATCCTCGACGATGTCGGCGTTCTCGCAACCACCGTAGTACCGGCGACCGGGGTAGCCCTCTGCGTATTTGTTGGTGAAGACCGAACCCTGCGCCTGCAGGACGGCACGGGGGACGAAGTTCTCGGAGGCGATCATCTCGAGGAAGTCGCGCTGACGGGCGATCTCGCCACCGATGGCAGCATGGACCTCGGGGTCAAGAACTGACAGTTCCTGGTTGAGGGAAGACTCAGCGGTCATGGCGTTGCAGCCAGCCTTTCTACGTGTTCACGGCAGTTCGTTGCCATAGTTTAGCGCCCCACAGTTGCCCCATACCCCCGAACCCCGGGTAGAGGTGAGGCAGGTGACACAATGGGGACCATGTCTCGGCCCAAGGACCGTACCCCGTACGTGGATTTCGACCGCGCCTCCTGGCGCGCCCTGCGTAAATCCATGCCCCAGGTCCTCACCGAGGAGGACGTCGCCCAGCTGCGCGGCCTCGGCGAATCCATCGACCTGGCGGAGGTCACGGAAGTCTATCTGCCGCTCTCCAGACTCATCCATCTGCAGGTTTCCGCCCGCCAGAAGCTCATCGCCGCGACCGAAACCTTCCTGGGTACCGGTTCCGGGCACGTCCCCTTCATCATCGGCGTCGCCGGGTCCGTGGCCGTGGGCAAGTCGACGACCGCCCGGCTCCTGCAGGTCCTGCTGCAGCGCTGGGACTCCCACCCCCGCGTCGACCTGGTCACCACCGATGGTTTCCTCCTGCCGGCCGCGGAACTGCACGAGCGCCGGCTCATGTCCCGAAAGGGTTTCCCCGAGTCCTACGATCAACGCGCCCTGCTGCGCTTCATCACCGACGTGAAATCCGGCCGTTCCTCGGTCGAATCACCGGTGTACTCGCACAAACTCTACGATCGGGTCCCCGGAAAAATACAGACCATCACCCAGCCCGACATCCTCATCCTCGAAGGTCTCAACGTCCTGCAGACCGGCCCCACCCTCATGGTCTCCGACCTCTTCGACTTCTCCGTGTACGTGGACGCCCGCACGGAGGACATCGAGAAGTGGTACATCGACCGTTTCCTCCAGCTGCGCTCCACCGCCTTCCGCGAACCGGGCGCGCACTTCGGGCATTACGCCGAGTACGGCGACGCCAGTGCCCGGGCCGCGGCGCGGGAGATCTGGCAGTCAATCAACCTGCCGAACCTGGTGGAGAACATCCTGCCCACCCGGGTGCGCGCCTCACTGGTGCTGCGCAAGGGCGCCGACCACCTGGTCGAGCGGGTGCGGATGCGCAAGATCTGAGCCCGGCGCTAGCCCTGCGCCGCCGCCCATGCGACGACCTGATCCAGCTCAGCCAGGTCCACGCGGTCGGTGTCACGGTCGTAGGAGTCGAGCATGGCCCGGTCGTTGGCGCTGCGGTCGGCTTCCCGCTTGACCTTCAGTGCCTTGATCACACCCCACATGATCATCTTGTGCTTGCGCCCCAACGTGGAATAGCTCATGCGTCCCGGCAGGTAGAAGCGGGTGACGTGCTCCTTCTTTCCCAGGGCGTCAGCCATCTGGTCCTTTGCGCGGGCAACCTCCAGCAGCGTCATGCCGACGGCGCACACGGCGACGGGGCGGGAGCCGAGATCATTGTCCGCCACGAAGCTAGCCGCCGGGATCGACGGGCCGTGGACGTAGGAGAGCACCACCAGCGGCCCGGATGAACTGCGGAGGGCGGTCGGGTCGGCGTCGGAAAGCGGCTGCGCGCTGGTCCCGAGCCGTGCGGCGAGGGCCTCGGCGTACTCGCGGGTGGAACCGTAGGCGGACTCATAGAGGATGTTGGTCATGTGCAGGAATCACTTTCCGAATCGACGGCTGCGCCGGGAATAATCACGGAGGGCACGGAGGAGATCGATGCGCCGGAATGCCGGCCAGTAGGTCTCAGTGAACCAGATCTCCGAATAGGCCGCCTGCCACAACAGGAAACCGGAGAGTCGTTGTTCACCGGAGGTGCGGATGACCAGATCGGGGTCGGGCTGCCCGGAAGTGTAGAGGTGACGGGACAGGGACTCCACGGTCACCTTCTCCGCCAGTCCGCCGGCGGAGGTCCCCGCGGCGACCTCCTCTTCAATGAGGTTGCGGACGGCGTCGACGATCTCCTGGCGGCCCCCGTAACCGACGGCGATGTTGACGGTCAGGCCGGGCTTGTCGCAGGTTGTGTCCGCGGCGGTGCGCCAGCGGTCGGCGACGTCCTTCGGCAGGAGATCCAGGTGACCGACGAGCCGGACACGGCAGTTGTGCTCGCTGCCGGACAGCTCGTCCACCACGTCCCCGATGATGCCGAAGAGCAGCTCCAGCTCATGTTCCTCCCTGCCGAGATTCTCGGTGGACAGAAGGTACACGGTGATGACCTCGACCTCTGTCCCCTCACACCAGCTCACCACCTCCCCGATCTTCTTCGCCCCGGCGCGGTGTCCGTGGCTGATGTCGGAGTGCCCCTCTGCGCGGGCCCAACGGCGGTTGCCGTCGGCCATGATCGCGATGTGCTTCGGCTGCCGGGCACCCCTGAGTTCGCGGGAGAGACGGGCCTCATACAACGGGTAGAGCAGGCGGGACAGTTTCACAGCTCACAGTGTAGTGCGTCCGTCCCGCCCCCCGGACCACCTACCGGGCGCGACGGGCCCGGACCGCCGCCGCGAGATCACCGAGCAGATCGACGGTGGTGTCGATGTTCATGCATGCGTCGGTGACGGACTGTCCGTAGACGAGTCCATCGCCGCCGTTGATGCGCAGCTTCGCGGTGTCGAGGGACTGTGCGCCCTCGACGAGGAAGGATTCCATCATGATGCCGGCGATGGCCTCGTTGCCCTCGGCGATCTGCTTCGCGACGTCGGCCGTCACCTCCGCTTGCCGGACATGATCCTTGCCGGAGTTGGCGTGTGAGACGTCGACCATCAGGCGCGGAGTCTGCTTCCGCTCGCGGAGCTTCTCGACGATGCCCGCCACCGACTCCGCGTCCGCGTTCGGACCGGCCGTGCCACCACGGAGAATGACGTGGCAGTTTTCATTGCCGGCGGTCTCCACAACGGCGGGGCGGCCGCCGTCCGAGGTGCCGAAGAAGAAGTGCGGCTTCGAGGCGGCGGACACCGCGTCCATCGCCACCTGGATGTTGCCGTCGGTGCCGTTCTTGAAGCCGATGGGCATGCTCATCCCCGAGGCCAGCTGACGGTGCACCTGCGACTCGGTGGTCCGCGCGCCGATGGCGCCCCACGAAACGAGGTCGGCGTAGTACTGCGGGGAGTTCGGTTCGAGGAACTCGCTGGCGGTGGGGAGGTTGAGGTTGACCACCTCGAGCAGGACCCGGCGCGCCAGCTCCAGGCCGTGGTTGACGTCGTAGGAGCCGTCCAGGTGCGGGTCGTTGATCAGGCCCTTCCAGCCGATGGTGGTGCGCGGCTTCTCGAAGTACACCCGCATGACCAACTTGAGGTCTTCCGCCAGCAGGGAGGCCAGCGGTGCGAGACGGTTGGCGTAATCGAGGGCGGCCTCCGGGTCGTGGATCGAACACGGGCCGACCACCACGACGAGACGGTCGTCCTCGCCGTTGAAGATGGCGGCGATCTCTTCCCTGTCCCTCTCAACCCGACGTTCCTGCGCCGGCGTCATGGGCAGACGCGCACGGACGTCCTCGGGGCTGGGCAGGTCGTGGAAGGCCACGACGCGGCGGTTGGAGGTGGAGGCGTAGGTGGCGGCGGTCATGGGAGGAAACCTTTCACTGGGGGGATGTGTCCGGAGCAGACAAAAAAGCAGCCCCTCGACCCGATTTCTCGGGGAGGTGCTGCTCGGCTCCGGGGGTGTTCGTCGGTTCGCGGGCGGCTAGCGCACAGGCGACTCGGCGAGACGGCGGTGGCTGTCATTCAGCCCCGGAGCCTCACCAAAATAAAATCGCTTCACGAACATGACCGAGACCCTAGCATGCATTCCGCGCGAAGGATAGGCCGCGAAGGTCAGAACCAGCTCTTCCTTCGCCGGTCGAGCAGGCCGGCGTCCTCCATCGCACGGTCGACGGCCTCCTGATCGAAGACGTCCAGGCCGTGGGCCTCAGCGAATGCGCGACGGCGGTTGTAGCGGCTGTAGCGACGGTGGAAGGCCCAGCCGATGGAGATGACCGCGACGCCGAGGACGGCGAGAATGAGCAGTCCGATGGGTGAGGCCTTGCCGAACTCGGGTCCGAGCGGTCCGCCCTGCTGCTGCTGGGCGAGGATCATGAGGTTCGTGGCGCTCAGGGAGAGTGCTTGCATGACGTTGACTCCTACTACTTCTTGTCCGGGGTGATGCCCGCGAACAGGTCATCCTCCGGCAACGATGTGGCCACGCGTGTCTTCGCGAGCTCGAACTCCTCGGTCGGCCACAACTCCTGCTGCACATGTGCCGGGGTGGCCAGGAACGCCCCGGCCGGGTCGATCTGGGTGGCGTGCGCCCGCAGCGCAGCCTCCCGGTGGGGGAAGTACTCGGCGCACTCGACCTGGGTGGTCACCCTGGCCATGATGTCCGCCGGGTTGCGCTCCCACCGTTCCAGCATCGGCCCATAAGGGCTGGTGCGTCCGTCGGCGATCAGCAGATCGTGGAACATCTTCATCCGCTGATGGACGAAACCGTGGGAGTAGTACAGCTTCAGCGGGGCCCAGGGCTCCCCGAGCTCCGGGGCGAAGTCGGGGTCGCCCGCCTTCGCCCAGGCGATCATGGAGGCCTCGTGCACTTTCAGGTGGTCCGGGTGCGGGTAGCCACCGTTCTCGTCGTAGGTGACGATGACGTGCGGCCGGAAGTCACGGATGATCTCCACGAACTCCTTCGCCACATCGACGCCCGGCGCCAGGGCGAAACAGCCCTCCGGCAGCGGCGGCAGCGGATCACCCTGCGGCAGACCGGAGTCGACGTGGCCCAGCCACACGTGCTCTACGCCGAGTGCCTCGGCGGCGGTGGCCATCTCCTGCCGACGGATGTCGATGATGTTCTCCAGCACGCCCGGCCTGTCCATCGCAGGGTTGAGGATGTCGCCGCGTTCGCCGCCGGTACAGGTGAGCACCATGACCCGGTTACCTTCGGCGGCGTAGCGTGCAGTCGTCGCTGCCCCCTTCGATGCCTCATCGTCGGGGTGGGCATGAATGGCCAGGAGCCGGAATCCGCTCACGTGTCGCTTCCTTTTCTTGGTTGCTCGTTGTGGTGTCAACCTGTCCCATCCTAACGGCCCGTCCCGATCATGGGAAAGCAGGTCCTTCCGGGAGCATCCATTAGGATGATGCGGATACGCCTTGCCTGACACCTCCAGAGGATGATCAATGAGCACTCCCGCCGACAACCGCTCCACCACTCGCTACGGTGCGGACCGCACTCCGAAGACGGAGAGGAACCTCGGCGGCAAGATGATCGCCATCGTCGCTGTCGTACTCATCGCCGGTCTCGCGATCGCCATCGCCCGGTATCTGGCCGCCGACAACCAGCGCGGTGACGTCACAATCTCCATGGTCTCCCACGAACGGATCGACGACCGGACGATGCGACTGTGGGTCGACGTGACACGTGAGGATCCGAACGTGGCCTCCTACTGCATCGTCACCTCCATCGACTACGCGATGGCCGAGGTCGGTCGTCGTGAGCTTCTCATCGAGCCGGGCGGCGACCCGATCCAGCGCTTCCAGGTGGACATTCCCTCCCGCGACCTGCCGGTCTCCGGCAGCGTGTACGGCTGCTCCACACTCATCCCCGACCACCTGACCATCGGGCCCGGCGCACCCGTCGAGTGATCCGGCCCGACGCACCTGTGTTAAAATCCCTGTCAATTGTTAACACCGGTGGGTGACGCGCCTGTTGGGGGCATGAGGCTCCCCGTCGGATGTGCCCCACCGGACCCAGGGATTAGGGAAGGCAGGGACGTTACGTAGCCATGGCTGAAAACCAGAAGCAGTACATCACCCCGGAAATGAAGACGAAGCTCGAGCATGAGCTGCAGATACTGGTTGATCACCGCCCGGCCGTCGCCGCCGAGATCAACGAGCGTCGTGAGGAGGGCGACCTCAAGGAGAACGCAGGCTACGACGCCGCCCGCGAGATGCAGGACCAGGAGGAGGCCCGCATCAAGCAGATCTCCGAGATCCTGGCCAACTCCACCACGGAGCGCGAGGGCGTCGTCGATGGTGTCGCACTCGTCGGTTCGGTCGTTCACGTCTACTACAACGGTGACAAGGACGACAAGGAGACCTTCCTCATCGGCACCCGTGCCACGGCAATGGACAACGAGCACCTGGAGACCTACTCAGAGCACTCCCCGCTGGGGGCCGCACTGCTGGGCGCCCAGGAGGGCGAGACCCGTGAGTACTCAGCTCCGAGTGGTGCCACCCTCAGCGTGACTCTCGAGTCCGCGGCACCGTACGATTCCCAACTTGCAGCGACCCCGCGTCCGGGCAAGTAATCTCGTATCCGAATCAGTGACTACAGGGAGGATCCCCACCATGACCCGCATCTTCGCTCTCAAGGCTGCCGCAGTCGCAGGCGCCGCTTCGCTCGCTCTCGCGCTGGCCGCCTGCTCTCCGCCCAACGAGCAGCCCTCAGATCTGAAGGTCGACACCGCCACGGAGTTCAACGCTCCGCCGGCTGCCGCGAAGACCTCTGAGGAGACTTCCGAGGCCACGACCAGCACCGCGCTGGACGGCACCCTCGAGAATGACGCAGTCATGGTCGGGGAAGAGCCCGTCCAGAACTAGCTCACCGTGGCTCTTCCTGGTCACGCCCGGGTCACCAGCTCCGCTTCGTCGGCGTTGGTGGCCCGGGTGTTGTTCTTTCCACGTGTTCCCCGCCCGACCCCACCACCACCATCATCCTCTGAGGGAGTAGAACATGAACCTGGTTGATCAGATCCCGCTCGTCGAACGTCGCGTGGTCCGCGAGGGCGCCGGCGTGGGCGTCGAGCTCTCGCGCACCTACCTCGCCTCCGAGGCCGACCTGTGGGACTCCCTCACCGACCCGTCCCGCCTGGAGCACTGGTTCGAGCCTGTCAGCGGAACACTCGCCGAGGGCGGCCGTTTCGAACTCGCCGGCAGCGGGGTCTCCGGGGGCATCTCGACGTGCAAGCCGGAGCAGCTCCTGCGTCTGACCTGGGATGACGCCGATAACCTGAGCACCGTCGAGATCACCCTCTCCCCCGCCGCGCCAGGCACCCGACTGACGGTCACGCACCTCGGGGCCGCGGACGAGCACTGGGACACCCACGGCCCAGCGGTCGGCGGCATCGGCTGGGACAGTTCCCTGGTCGCCCTCGCCTTCCACCTGGCGATGGACACCGAGTCTCAGGAGGGCGAGGAGGAGACCTTCATCCGCGAGGTCGCCCACGCCTGGTCGCGTGCGCTTGTCGACGCCGGCGGCGACCCCGCCGAAGCCCGGGCCCAGGCCGAACGCACCATCGCATTCTACCTCGGATAGCAGAAATGGACCCGCCGAGGCGGGTCCATTCTTGCGGGTGTGACTGACTAGTTGCCGCGGAAGTAGGACAGCAGGCGCAGGATCTCGGTGTAGAGCCAGACCAGGGTCACGGCCAGTCCGAGGGCGACGCCCCAGGCCATCTTCGAGGGAGCACCGGCGCGGATCATCTTGTCGGCCGCGTCGAAGTCGGACAGGAAGCTCATGGCCGCCAGACCGATGCAGACCAGCGAGAAGACGATGGCCAGCATGCCGCCGTCACGGAGCGGATTGCTGCCGGTGAACATGGCCAGCAGCATGTTGCCCAGGGCCAGGACCAGGACGCCGACGAGCGCACCGGTCATGATGCGGTTGAACTTCGGGGTGACCTTGACGGCACCGGTCTTGTACACGAAGAGCATGCCGAGGAAGACGCCCACGGTACCGATGATGGCCTGGCCGATGAGGACGAAACCGTCGGAACCGCCGACCGTCATACCCGAGAACAGCAGCGAGATACCGCCGACGAACAGGCCCTCGAATGCGGCGTAGATGAGGGTGACGGCCGCCGAGCCGTACTTCTTGCCGAAGGTGGCCACCAGCACGGTGATGAGACCGCCGATGGCGCCCACCGCGGTGAGAAGAAGCGCGAGGCCCATGCTCACGAACACGGCGATGCCGAAGTTGAGCACGGCGAAGGCGACGATGACGCCGAGGGTCATGCCCGTCTTGGCGACGACGTCGTCGACGGTCATCGGACGGTCGCCGGTGACGGTGGCGGTGGCGGGTGCCTGACCGTAGCCGGAATAAGGGTCGCCATAGCCCTGCGGTGCACCCGACGGGTACGCACCGCGCTGAGCGCCGCCCTTGACGGAGGTGAGTGAATTCATGACAGGGTTGCTGCTACGCACAATGAAGCCCCGAGCCTTTCTCTTTTTATAGTGCTTTCTACCCCGTACAACGTAACAAAGGTCTGCTTAGTTCCCCCGGTGAGTGATTGTCACGTAGAATTCCCCCACACCTTGAAGACAAGCAGCAGAAAGCGATGGTGGCCTCTCCGAAATGGAGCCCCCCGAATGTTCGTACCGTCCCAGTAGCGCCAGACACGCGAGGGGGACGGCATGATCACCGCAGCTGTCACTCTTCTGTTCGGAACCCTCTTCATCGGCGTGTTGATCTCGCTGAACGGCTATTTCGTCGCCCAGGAATTCGCCTTCATGTCCGTCGACCGTGCCGTTCTCCGTGCCCGGGCGGACGACGGCGACAAGCGCGCCCGCACGGCCCTCGGCGTCACCGACCGAACCTCGTTCATGCTGTCGGGAGCCCAGTTGGGTATCACCGTCACCGGGCTTCTCGTGGGTTTCGCCGCAGAACCTCTGGTGGGCCGCCAGCTCGGCGTGCTGCTGGGCGGGGTCGGCGTGTCCACGGCGGTCTCCGTCGGCGTGGGCACCGTCCTGGCGATGGCCGTCGCCACCGTCGTGCAGATGATCTTCGGTGAGCTCTTCCCGAAGAACTACACCCTCGCCGCCCCGCTGAAATCCTCGCTGGCTCTGGCCAGGTCGACCTCGTTGTACATGCTCCTGTTCGGCTGGCTGATCAGGCTTTTCGACGTCTCGGCCAACGCCCTGCTCCGCCTGTTCCGCATCGAGCCGCTGGAGGACCTCGACTCCACAGCGACGAGGAGGGACCTCGAGCACATCGTCTCCGCCTCCCGCGAGAGCGGCGACCTGGGTACCGGAACATCGCTCATCCTGAATCGTCTGCTCGATTTCCACGAGTACAACGTCGAGCATGCGATGGTGCCACGCTCCCGGACCGACGTGGTGGACCCCTCCACCACCATCGGCCAGGTCCGCGCGCTCATGACCACGGCCCATACCCGCTATCCCGTGGTCGATGCCGACCATGATCCGGTCGGGGTGGTCCACCTCGTGGACGTGCTGGGAACCGCGCTTCCCGCTGCCACCCCCGTCTCCCGCCTCATGCGCGATGCTCTGGTCGTCCCCGAACTGATGCCGCTCCCCTCGGCCGTGGACGCCCTCGAGGCGGCCCACGAGAAGCTGGCGTGCGTCATCGACGAGTACGGCGGCTTCGTCGGCATCATCACCATCGAGGATCTGGCCGAGGAGATTCTCGGCGACGTCACCGATGAACACGACGCCGAGGAGACGGAGGAGATCACCCCCACCGGTGAGGGCGAATGGCTCGTCGACGGCGACACGCCACTGGATGAGATCGAGCGCGTCATCGGTCACGACCTGCCCCGGGGTGAGTTCGTGACCATCTCCGGACTGCTCATCGCCCACACCGGCGGACTGGTGGAGGAAGGCGAGATCCACCGGATCGACCTCGCAGCCGAGCCCGACGACTACGTCGAGGGCGAAGGCGCCCCGGTGCGCCGACTCAGCGTGAAGGTGGAGAAGGTGGACCATCACGTCCCCTCAGAAGTCCGCATCGAACTGATCGAAGAGGATCGCTGATCATGAACTGGTATGTCGCTCTCCCCCTGACCGTGCTCATCATCATCGCCTCGGCGTTCTTCGTGATCATCGAGTTCTCCCTGCTGGCCGCCCGCCGCAACCGCCTCGAGGAGACGGCGGACACCTCGGCGTCGGCACGCGCCGGGCTGCGCAGCCTCAACGAGCTGACCATCATGCTGGCCGGCGCGCAGCTGGGCATCACCGTGGCCACGTTCGCCCTGGGTGCCATCACCGAGCCGTGGATCCACCACCTGCTCGCCGACCTCCTGAAGTCGACTGCCCTGCCGGAGGCCGCCTCCTACGTGATCGCCTTCGCGCTGGCCCTGTTCATCGCGACGTTCCTGCACCTGGTCGTCGGCGAGATGGCACCGAAGTCCTGGGCCATCGCACACCCGGAGAAGGCACTGACCCTCATCGCCCGGCCCGCCCGCGGTTTCATCACCGTCTTCCGCCCCCTGCTGGTCTGGATCAACGCCATCGCCAACAGGCTGGTCGCCAGGGCCGGGCAGCAGCCCGTCGAACGTGCCGCAGCGAAGGGTTATGACGCCGAGACGCTGCAGGACCTTGTCGAGCATTCCCGTGCCAAGGGCGCGCTCGACAGCACCGACGCCACCCAGATCTCCGGCGTCATCGACCTCGACGTGCTCACCCTCGGTGTCGCCACCGCCCCACGACCGGTCCTGCCCGCCGACTCCACGGTGGCCGACGTCCAGGACTGGGCCCACTCCACCGGCACGCTGCGTGCGCTCATCGACGCGGGTTCTGACGTCCCGCACCTCGTGCACGTCCGCGACACACTCCTGGCCGACCCCACGCACCCCGCCGACCGCTACTCCCGCCCGAGCCTGGCCCTGCCCAAGTCGACGACCCTGTCAGAGGCCCTCAACCGCATGCGCGCCAGCAACGAGCAGGTCGCCGTCGTCGTCGACAACGGTGACGGCGTCAGTGTGATCACCTGGGATGACATCCTCAGCCGCCTGTGGCCGAAGATCGGCGCGGAGCTGGGGCGCGCCCGCTGACGGTGACGATCACCTCGAAGTCATTGGTGCCCTCCCGGGTGTCGGAGCGGGGACGTCAACATGCTGGAGAACCTCCGGGCCGCCACGGGAAGTGAAACCCAAAATACGCATGCGCCCATGCCAGGCGTGTCACCCACCTATGCTGACGGGCATGACCATCTCCGATCTCGATCAACAGTGGCTGGCCCGAGCCGTTGACCTGGCAGAACAGGCCCTGGCAACCGGAAATGACCCCTACGGATCCGTCCTCGTCGCCGGCGACGGAACGGAGCTGTTCGCAGACCACAACCGCACCGCTTCAGGCGACGACACCCGCCACCCGGAATTCGCCATCGCCCGCTGGGCCGCCGAGAACCTCACCCCGGACGGCCGCGCACGGGCCGTCGTCTACACCTCCGGCGAGCACTGCCCCATGTGCGCTGCCGCCCACGGCTGGGTTGGCCTGGGCAGGATCGTCTACGCGGCGTCGTCCGCCCAGATCACCGGCTGGCGTTCAGCATTCGGTCACCCGCCGTCACCAGTCGCGCCGATCCCTGTCGGGGACGTCGTCCCGGGTATCCAGGTGGACGGACCGGATGAGGAACTGTCTGCGCGGGTGAAGTCGCTGTTCCAGCAGGGCAGATAGTAATCACACTGTCTGCGGCAGGCTCTGTGTGTCGTCCGCTGAGGCCTGCCCGTGCGCCGTTGCGCACTGTCCCTCCCGTGACCGCGAGGGTGGCGTCGACGACGTGCGGTTCCGTGTTTCCACTTCGCACCCCCGCAAGCCTCCCGGACCACAGGTCGCCATGTCTTGAGGGGGCGCGAAGTGGAAATGCCGTGGCCCTTCACGTGGTCCCCCGGCCGTGTCTGATCCGAGAACATCGTTTCACCCGCAATCAGTCGAGGGGACCACAGTCCCTGTTCCTCCCCAGCACCGGGAACAAGAAATCTCGCGACACCGTAGGAACGATGTCGCGAGACTTCACATGGTGCCCCCAGTCGGACTCGAACCGACACTCTGCTGATTTTAAGTCAGCTGCCTCTGCCAATTGGGCTATGGGGGCCTGCTGCAGGACAGCGCCTCAAGTTTAGGACATGCTCCGGTAGCTACGGGCAACCAGTGCCCACATCACCGGTAGTTGGCCGATGCTGAAGCCGGCGGGAACGAAGACGAGTTCAAGACCGGTGGCGTCGGGAAGCGTCGTCAGGATGAACAGGAACAGGATGGCCGCAACGCTGAGGATATGCCCGAGGACAGCGGGTTGGAGGCGCTCGGCCACAATCTCCTCACAGCTGAGAACCCCCGAGCCCGCGGCCACCACTCCGACGACGATTCCGAGGTAGCCCGCGAGGAAATAGAGCAGACCGAGATCCTCAATGCTGCGGGGCTGGGTGCCCAGGAGGTGGCCCAGCACCAGGACCCCGCAGATCGCGCTCATCCAGGATGTGCGCACAAACACCGTCAGCGGCACGGTGCTCAGACCCCGAGCAGGTCCCCGAGGCCGGCGACGATGCCGTCGAGAATGTCTTTCTCACTGACGACGAAGCTGTCGGCGGTGGTCTCCTTCTCCAGCATGTCCATGATGCCGTCGACGACGACGCTGCCGCCGCCGAGGACGTCGGCACGCCCGGGGTGTACGACCGGGTTGAGCGCGCGGGTTTCCGCGGACAGGTTCCTGACCTCACGGGTGAGCACGCGCAGGGCGGAGAAGCGCAGGACGGAGCCGTGGATTTCCCGGGGATCATAGGTCTCCAGCCCCTGGGCCAGTGCGGAGAGAGTGGTGAAGGTGCCGGCCACGCCGACGATCGTCTTCGCCTTGGCGATGGGGACGATCTTGACCACATCCGCGAGCCGCTCGGCGATGTACTCCGCGGCGATCTCGATCTCGGTCTCTGTGGGCGGGTCGGAACGCATGATGCGCTCGGTGATGCGGACGCACCCCATCTGTGAGGAGTGGGCGCCTAGCACTTCTCCGTCCGCGGTACCGACGATGAACTCGGTGGAGCCGCCGCCCAGATCGATGACGCAGAAGGGCCCGGACTCCGGGTCGAGGTCGGTGATGGCACCGCGGAAGGAGAGGGCGGCTTCCTCGTCACCGGAGATGACCTCGGCCTGCGCGCCCGGGGTGATACGGCCGAGGAGTTCAGCGGTCATCCGGAAGAACTCGTCCCGGTTACTGGCGTCACGGGTGGCGGAGGTGGCGACCATACGGACGGCCTTGACCTCCTCGAACTCCATGATCCCGACGAAGCGCTGCAGCGCTGCCCGGGTGCGTTCGATCGCTTCGGGAGCGAGTTCGCCTGTGGCGTCCACACCCTGGCCCAGGCGAACGATCTCCATGGTACGGGTGATCTCGTGTGTGGTATCGCCCACGATGTCACAGATGAGCAGACGGATGGAGTTGGTGCCGCAGTCCACGGCCGCCACACGGGTCATTGAGCGGCCTCCTGGTAGAGGTCGTCGAACTGGTGGGCGTCGAAGCCCAGCGATTCGCAGGTCGGCCAGTCGGCGGGGATCGCGGTGCCACGCAGGCCTCCGCGATCTGCGGCGAGGGCCACAGCCTCGGTGCCGAAGCGGACCCGGTCCGGCCCCTCGGCCAGCGCGTAGGCGGTGAGGACATGGAGGCACTTGACCCGGTCGGGCATGCCTCCGCCGGAGAAGTCGGTGCCCAGGTCCTCGATGGCGTTGCGTTCGGCCAGGTAGTGCTCGTGTGCGGCGCGGTAGTCGGCCTGGAGGGACTCGTCGGTGGCCAGTCGCCCCTCCATCCACTTCATCACGTGGGCGACCTCAAGCCGGGAGGCCTCGGCGGTCAGCCGCGGGTCGGTGAGATAGAAGAAGGTGGGGAATGGAGTTCCGTCGGGAAGTCGGGGTGAGGTCTTCACCACACCGGGAGCGCCATCGGGGGTGCGGTAGGAGATCTCCAGCACCCCTCGAGGTTCGCGTCCAAGCTGCTTCTCGACGGCCGCCAGATCTGCATTGTTGACAGTCATGGCGATCATTCTTCCATGAGCACGCCGCCGGGGTCGTCTGCGGGCGGGGTTGCGATGGAATCCCACAGGATCTCGTACCAGCTCAACTCCGCCACCAGGTCCTCGGCGGAGGTGGTCACCCGGGAGTCCGTCTCCATGCCGGGGTCTATGACACGGAAGGGGGTTTCACCGGGTTCGATGAGCCCCAGCCGACGTCGCGCCTGCTCACGGATGTAGGCCTCGTCCTCGTACTTCTCGATTTCTCCGAGCAGCCGATCCTTCTCGATCTGCTTCGCCGCGACGGAATCGTTGAGACGGGCGATCTCGGAACGGCCCTGGAAGTAATTGCGCAGGGGCACGGCGATGGTGACGAGGACGAGGATCGTCACCAGCACCAGGACGCCGATCTCGGCGGTGCTCAGGCGTACCTTCAGTCGCTTAGGTCGCCGCGGCTGATTGTCGGCGGCACGAGAGACGACCGGTACGGTGTGCCGGGAGCGGGATCGGGATTCAGGCGCCATAGTTCTTCCGATGATAGGCCATCAACGCCGACGCCCCGGCTGCGCGGGGCAGCCGGGGCGTCGAGAAGCGGAATGCTACTTGAAGCGCGGGAAAGCGGAGCGGCCGGCGTAGACGGCAGCCTCCCCGAGCTCCTGCTCGATGCGCAGGAGCTGGTTGTACTTGGCCACACGGTCGGAACGGGCCGGTGCACCGGTCTTGATCTGGCCGCAGTTCAGTGCGACTGCCAGGTCAGCGATGGTGGTGTCCTCGGTCTCACCGGAACGGTGGGACATCATGGAGGTGTAACCGGCGCGGTGGGCCATGTCGACGGCGTCCAGGGTCTCGGTGAGGGTACCGATCTGGTTGACCTTGACGAGGATGGAGTTGGCGGCCTTCTTCTCGATGCCCTCCTGGAGACGGGCCGGGTTGGTGACGAAGAGGTCATCGCCGACGATCTGAACCTTGTCGCCGATCGCGGCGGTGAGGGCGACGTAGCCCTCCCAGTCGTCCTCCTGCAGCGGGTCCTCGATGGAGACGATCGGGTACTCGTTGACCAGGTCCCCGTAGATCGCGGCCATCTCCTCGGCCGTGAGCTCGCCACCCTCGAAGTGGTACTTGCCGTCCCGGAAGAACTCGGAGGAGGCGACGTCCAGCGCGAGGGCGACGTCCTTGCCCGGCTCGAAGCCGGCCTTCTTGATGGCCTCAATAATGAGGTCGAGAGCTGCCCGGGTGGAGTCGACGGAAGGGGCAAAACCGCCCTCATCGCCCAGACCGGTGGACAGGCCCTTCTCCTTGATGACGCCCTTGAGGGTGTGGTAGACCTCGGCGCCTGCGCGCAGGGCCTCAGAGAAGGAGTCGAAGCCGATCGGGGCGATCATGAATTCCTGGACGTCGACGCCTGAGTCGGCGTGTGCGCCACCGTTGATGATGTTCATCATCGGGACCGGCAGCACGTGGGCGTTCGGGCCGCCGATGTAGCGGTACAGCGGCAGACCGGCGGACTCGGATGCAGCGCGGGCGACGGCCATGGACACACCCAGGATGGCGTTGGCGCCCAGACGGGACTTGTTGTCGGTGCCGTCCAGCTCCAGCATGACCATGTCGATGAGACGCTGGTCGTCGGCCTCGAGGCCCGCCAGCTCGTCAGCGATCTCCTCGTTGACGTTCTCGACAGCCTTCAGCACACCCTTGCCCATGTAGCGGTCGCCGCCGTCACGCAGCTCGTGTGCCTCGTGGACGCCGGTGGAGGCGCCGGAGGGGACGCCGGCGGTGGCGAGGGTGCCGTCATCGAGCACGACGCCCGCCTCGACGGTGGGGTTGCCACGGGAATCCATGATCTCTCGGGCGAAAACGTGAATGATGTCAGCCACTTGGGGCCTCCTATAGCCATTTTGAGGTGTGCATACGTCAGCGTTGCGCGCGGAACCCACGCGCCCGCAGCCAATTGTTCCAGAAAACCCACGGCGAGGGGCCACCAACACCTGTGTTCCGGGGAACCCCGTCCCACCCCCTATCGCGCGGGCTGGTTCAGCGCGTAGGACGCGGCGGCGTCACGGACGTCGATCAGATACTGCTCGGAGCGGTTGTAGGAGTAGACGGCCGCACTCCAGCCCTCCGGCGTCGACAGGTCCCGTCCGCCGTTGCACAGGAGATTCGCGGCGCCGAGTGCGGCGTCGTCGATCTGGTGGGGATCCGCCACACCGTCGCCGTTGGCGTCGCGGCCGAAACGCTTCCACGATTCCGGGATGAACTGCATGGGGCCGACGGCGCGGTCGAACTCTGCGTCACCGTCGAGGAGTCCGCCCTCGGTGTCCCGGATCTCCGCCACGCCGGGGCCGCCGTCCAGGGGGATGCCAATGATCTTGGGCTCCGCGAAGCCGAGCTCGTTGATGCTGCTGCGGTCGAAATAGTTGCCCGAGTAGGTGCCGTGCCGCGACTCCACCCAGCCGAGGCCGGCGAGGGTGTTCCACCTCAGGTTGCAGTCGGGCCACGCGTCCTGCGCGATGAGCTCGGCATTGCCGTAGGCACGCAGCGCCGGGCCGGGGATGCCGGTGCCCTCAGCCAGTGACTCCGACCAGAAGCTCAGTTTGTCGCTGGTGCGGCCGGGGGTCTGGACGTCGATGCCGGGCACCTCCGCGCCGGCGGCGGGCGGCACGTTGTCCGGGACCGGCTGGAGCTGGCGGGTGGGTCCGGAGATGTCCAGGAAGGACAGCAACCATCCGATCAGGGAGATGACCATGATGATCGCCAGCACCACACCCAGGCCACAACCGGTCACTCGTCTGACACCGCCACTCATGAGGGACGATCCTACGGCATCGGATTATCAGCCGCCCCGTCGGCATGGCCACCCCCGCCATTCACCCCAAGTTGCCACTTACGTCACATCTGCCCCACAGGGAACATATGATTTCAGTGTTATATTTCCCCTCCGAAAGGTCTCCCCCATGATTCGCCGTACCCTCGCCACCGTCGCCGTCACCGCCATCGCCGTCGTGGGCCTCGCCCCGGCCGCTTCCGCCCAGCTCGGCGCCATCGACAAGGCCATCGCCGACGCCCCCTGCAGCCTCGTGGACCCCGCGCTCAAGGCCGCTTTCCGCATCGACGGCAACACCACCCGTTCCGACCTGGCCAAGCAGATCCGCGATGAGGCCAGGCCGCTGACCATCACCGACCCCGCCACCTATCTGATAAGCGCCCAGTACGCCGGCCAGATCGCCGACAAGGCCGTCGAATGCGGCACCGTCAAGAAGGACCCGGAGCTTTTCCCCGGCAGCTCCATCCCGGGCCTGGGGAACATCTCGAACATCAACGAAGTCCAGGATATTCTGACGGACCTGTCCAGCACCCTCGCGTCCCGGCAGTAACCACCGCTACCGGCCCGGGGGAAGCTTCTTCTCCCGGGCCTTGCCCATCGCCCACAACCGCTCCTGCTCCTCCGCCGGCACCACTGCCCTGGTCCCGTCGAAGAGATAGGGCGAGCGCGACCGGAGCTTGTCGACGAAGCTGCGTGCCACCTCACCGAAATCAAAAGCACCACGACGCGCCGCGATCTCAGCGTGGAACAGCACCTGCAGCAGGACGTCACCGAGCTCGCCGAGCAGGGCCCGCTCATCCCCGTCACGCTCCCACGCGACCACCTGGTCCGCGAACTCCTGCGACTCCTCCGCCAGATACGGCAGCAATGACCGGTGGGTCTGCGTCGCCTCCCACTCCCCGACCGTGCAGGCCCTGGCCATCACCTGCACCGCCTGGCGCACCGGATCCTGCCGGGACTCCGCGACGATGAGGGGCTCGCCGGCGTGGATACGCGAGACCACCCGGGGGTCGGACCCGTTGGTGCTCACCAGCACCCCGGGCCCTTCGGCGGCCACCAGGTCGCTGAAGTTCCAGCGGACCCGGACGGGCACCTCCTCCGTGAACTCCACCGGGCCACCGAGCCGCCCGTGCGCCTCGAGGGGGATGAGGGAGGGCCAGCGGTCGTCGAGAAGCAGCACAGTCATGGTGCCCATCCTAAATCCCCCGCTTCCTTCCGCGGCCGGCGGCGCATTACGGTGGACACGTGACGACCAACCGCACGCACACCGTGACCATGTGGAGCCTGGTGGCCCTGATCATCGGCTCGACCGTCGGCTCCGGAATATTCTCCCTCCCCCAGAACGTCGCATCGGCGGCCGGACCGGGCGCGATGCTCATCGGTTGGGTCCTCTCCGGCGTCGGCATGCTCGCCATCGCCTTTGTGTTCCAGATCCTCGCCGTGCGCAGGCCGCATCTCGACGCCGGCGTGTACTCCTACGTCCGGGCCGGACTCGGGGACTACATCGGTTTCTCCTCCGGCTGGGGTTACTGGCTCGGCTCCGTGATCGCCCAGGTCGGCTACGCCACCCTCTTCTTCAACACGATCGGTCATTACGTGCCGATCTTCGGACCCGACCACCCTGTCGCCACGGCGGTGGCCGTCTCCGCCATGACGTGGACCATCTTCGCCGTGCTCTCCCGGGGAGTGAAACAGGCCGCCTTCATGAACGCCGTGACCACCGTGGCCAAGCTGCTGCCCATCGGCGCGTTCATCATCCTGGTGGCCTTCCTCGGTTTCAGCTGGGACCGCTTCACCCTGGACCTCTGGTCGGCCGACGGTTCGACCGGGTCCGTCTTCGATCAGGTCCAGGGCATCATGCTGTTCACCGTATGGGTGTTCATCGGCATCGAGGGGGCCTCCGTGTACTCCAAGCAGGCCCGCTCGCGTCGCGACGTCGGCCGGGCCACGATCATCGGCTTCCTCACCGTCCTGGCGCTCCTGGTCAGCGTGTCCACCCTCTCCTACGGAGTGCTCACCCAGGAGGAGCTGGCCGCATTACCCGACAACTCCATGGCATCCGTCCTCGAGGTGGTCGTCGGACCCTGGGGCGCGGCACTCATCTCGCTGGGGCTGTGCCTGTCCGTCCTGGGCGCCTACGTCTCCTGGCAGATGCTGTGCGCTGAGCCCGTGGCGATGATGGCTTTCGACGGCCTGCTGCCCCGCCGCTTCGGCGCCGTCAACATCGCCGGCGCCCCCTGGGCCGCCCAGCTCGCCTCCAGCGTGGTCATCCAGATCACCGTGGTGGTCTTCTTCCTCAACGAGACGGCCTACATCTCCATGGTGCAGTTGGCGACGGTGCTCTATCTCGTGCCCTACCTCTTCTCGGCCCTGTATCTGACGCTTCTCGCCGCACGTGGACGGGGCATCGCGCATCCCCACGCCGGAAAACTCTTCGACGACAGCGGCCCCACCGTCTCCACCCGCGACAACCGGAGGCACCTGGCCGTCGGCGTCCTCGCCCTGGTCTACGCCGGCTGGCTCTTCTACGCCGCCGACCTCACCTATCTGCTCTTCGGCGCACTCGCCGTCCTTCCGGGGCTGATCCCCTACGTGTGGACCCGACTGCAGGCCAACGAACGCGTCTTCAACACCTTCGAGTGGGCGTTCGTGGCGCTGCTGTTCACTGCATCAGCTGCCGCTGTCTGGGGACTGACGCAGGGTACCCTCAGCCTCTGATCCCCGGATCCCGCACGCGCGGGTGAGAGCGTATTTCGTCTGCACCACGTTTGTCTGGGATACTTGTCCCGTCAAACCAGGGTCAAAAGGAGAAATCGTGGCTCATAAACTGTCCCCGCTCGCATCGCCGCTGCTCCACAAGGTCGTCGACGGCCCCGAAGGCTGGTCCGGTATCGAGGCCGACGATGAGTGGGCGGCCGAGATCAGGCGACTCGCCGCCGAGCGCAACGCCGTGATTCTCGCCCACAACTACCAGATCCCGGAGATCCAGGACATCGCCGACTACACCGGCGACTCTCTCGGACTCTCCCGCATCGCGGCGGAGACCGACGCCGAGGTCATCGTCTTCTGCGGCGTCCACTTCATGGCCGAATCCGCCAAGATCCTCTCCCCCGAAAAGACGGTCCTCATCCCCGATGAGCGGGCAGGTTGCTCGCTGGCGGACTCCATTACCGCCGAGCAGCTCACCGAGTGGAAGGCCGAGCACCCCGGCGCCCTCGTCGTCTCCTACGTCAACACCACCGCCGACGTGAAGGCGCTCACCGACGTCTGCTGCACCTCCTCCAACGCCGTCGACGTCGTCAACTCGCTGCCGGCCGACAAGGAGATCCTGTTCAACCCCGACCAGTTCCTCGGCGCCCACGTCAAGCGTGAGACCGGCCGCGACAACATCCACATCTGGGCCGGCGAATGCCACGTCCACGCAGGCATCAGCGGCCCCGAGCTCGCGCGTCGCGCCGAGGAGAACCCGGAGGCAGACCTCTACATCCACCCCGAGTGCGGCTGCGCCAACTCCGCGATCTACCTCGCCGGTGAGGGCATCGTTGACCCGGAGCGCGTGCACATGCTGTCCACCGGGCAGATGCTCGACGCCGCCGGCCGCCAGGGTTCCGGCACCGTCCTCGTCGCCACCGAGATCGGCATGCTCCACCAGTTGCGCAAGGCCGCCCCGGAGATCGACTTCCGGGCCGTCAACGACCGCGCGTCCTGCTCCTACATGAAGATGATCACCCCCGCCGCCCTCCTCCGCGCGCTCGCCCTCGGCACGGACGAGGTCGACGTCCCCGCCGACACCGCCGACGCGGCCCGCGCCTCGCTGGAGCGCATGATCGCCATCGGCCAGCCGGGGCTCGGGGAGTAGGCCCTACTCGCTGACGCTGAACACCTGCTTCTTCGGGGCGTCGGGTTCCTTTGTGGCGCCCCCGGAGACGTCCACCTCGGGGATGTCGAACATGGCGGAGATGAAGCCTGCCATCCACTGGATGAGTTCGACGTCGCGGAGGTTCGGCTGCCCGGCGCCGCGGCCGGCCTTGGGGAAGGACAGCTGGATCGCCTGGGCGGCGGCGCGGTAGCTCGAACCCGGGTAGAGGCGCTTGAGGCGGACCTGCTTCGAGTCCGGCAGCTCGACGGAGCCGACCTTGATGCGGGTGCCCTGGACGATGATCTCGGAGACCCCGGCGCGCCGGGCCTGGTGACGCAGACGGGCGACGGCGAGCAGGCGGGACACGACTTCGGGGACGGGGCCGAAGCGGTCCTCCATCTCCTCGACGGCAAGCTGGAGGTCGGTGTCGTTCTGCGAGGCCGCGAGCTTGCGGTAGACCTCGAGGCGTAGGCGTTCGGAGTTGATGTAGGACTCGGGGATGTGGGCGTCGACGGGCAGGTCGATGCGGATTTCCTTCGGCCCCTGGTCCGTGGCGTCGAGAGCCTCCCCCTTCGCCAGCGCCTTGAAGGCCTCGACGGCCTCGCCGACGAGGCGGACGTAGAGGTCGAAGCCCACGCCGGCGATGTGACCGGACTGCTGGGCGCCGAGGACGTTGCCGGCGCCGCGCATCTCCAGGTCCTTCATCGCGACAGCCATGCCCGCACCGAGATCATTGTGCTGGGCGATGGTGGCCAGACGGTCGTAGGAGGCCTCGGTGAGGGTGGCGCCCTTGGGGTAGAGGAAGTAGGCGTAGCCGCGCTCGCGGGAACGTCCGACGCGGCCGCGCAGCTGGTGCAGCTGCGACAGGCCCATGTGGTGGGCGTTCTCGACGATCAGGGTGTTGGCGTTGGCGATGTCCAGGCCGGTCTCGACGATCGTGGTGCACACGAGGACGTCGTATTCACGGTCCCAGAAGCCCTGGACGGTCTGTTCCAGCAGCTCTTCGGACATCTGGCCGTGGGCGACGACGATGCGTGCCTCGGGCACCAGGTCGCGCAGTTCACTGGCCTTCTTCTCGATGTCGGCGACCTTGTTGTGGATGAAGAAGACCTGGCCGTCGCGAAGCAGCTCACGGCGGATGGAGGCGGCGATCTGCTTGTCCTCCTGGGCGCCCACATAGGTGAGGACCGGGTGGCGGTCCTCGGGCGGGGTGAGGATGGTGGTCATCTCGCGGATGCCGGCCATCGACATCTCCAGGGTGCGCGGGATGGGCGTGGCGGACATGGTGAGGACGTCGACGTTCGTGCGCAGGGCCTTGATGTGCTCCTTGTGCTCGACGCCGAAGCGCTGTTCCTCATCCACGACGATCAGTCCGAGGTTCTTCCAGTGGACGCCGGTCTGCAGGATGCGGTGGGTGCCGATGACGATGTCCACCGACCCGTCGGCGAGCCCCGCGAGGACCTCCTTCGACTCCGCGGTGGAGGTGAAACGGGAGAGCCCGCGGATGGTAACGGGGAAGCCCGCCATGCGCTCCTCGAAGGTGGACTGGTGCTGCTGTGCCAGCAGGGTAGTGGGAACGAGCACGGCGACCTGCCGGCCGTCCTGGACGGCCTTGAAGGCGGCGCGCACGGCGACCTCGGTCTTGCCGTAGCCGACGTCGCCGACGATGACCCGGTCCATGGGGACATGGGCCTCCATGTCCTCCTTGACCGCATCGATGGCGAGCATCTGGTCCTCGGTCTCGACGAAGGGGAAGTTGTCCTCCATCTCCTTCTGCCACGGGGTGTCCGGGGCGAAGGGGTGTCCGGGAGCGGCCTGTCGCTTGGCATAGAGCTCGACGAGTTCGCCGGCGATCTCCCGGACCGCGGCGCGTGCCTTCTTCTTGGTGTTCTTCCAGTCGGAGCCGCCCATCTTCGACAGGGTCGGCGATTCGCCGCCGGAGTACTTGCTCAGCAGCTCGAGGGAATCCATGGGCACCCACAGCTGGTCCGCGGGCTGGCCGCGCTTGCCGGGGGCGTACTCGAGGACGATGTACTCGCGTCTCGACGTCTCGTCGCCCGCGCGGATCGTCCGCTCCGCCATCTTGAGGAAGCGGCCGATGCCGTGGGTCTCGTGGACGACGAAATCACCGGTCTTCAGCGCCAGCGGGTCGACGCGGTTGCGGCGGCGCGCGGGGCGCCGCTTGGCGCCGGCGATGTCCCCCACCCGGTTTCCCGTCAGGTCGGTCTCGGTGATCACCACCAACGGCAGTGCCTCGGCGTCGCGGTGCTTGCGGACCTTCGGGAAGACCACGCCTGCGTGGCTGAATGCCTGGTAGAGGGTGACCTCGCCGGGCGAGGGCTCCCAGCCGGGGTCGGCCACCTTCGCCGGGATGCCGGCCTCGGCGAAACGCTCCACCATGCGTTTGATCGCACCCTGGGCAGGCGCGATGAAGGCGGCGCGGCCACCGGCGGAGGTGTGCGCGAGCAGGAGGGACATCATCTCGGCGATCTGGGTGGCGTCGCCACGCGGGGTGGGGCCGGGCTCGAAGTCCAGGGGCAGGATGTCGGACTCGTCGGCCTCGAACATCCCGGTCGGTGAGAAGGTCCACCACGGCAGACCGGACTTCTCGGCCGTGATCCGGAGGGAGTCGTAGGAGCGGTAGGAGGAGGCCTCCAGGTCCAGACCCTCCGCGGCGACGGGACCGGACGCGCCCATCGCGGCGGCCTCCCAGCCGGCGGCGAGGAACTCCGCGTCGGTGGCCTCCAGGTCGGCGATGCGGGTCCGGATCTTCTCCGGCCCCACCAGCACAATGTGGGTGCCCTCGGGCATCAGCTCCGGAAGCGTGACCATCCGCGTATCGACGAGCGCCGGGATCAGCGCCTCCATCCCGTCCGCGGGGATGCGGTCGGAGATCTTCGTCAGCAGTTCCACCAGGGTCGCGTTACCGGGGTGCTTGACCACCAGTTCGCCGGCGCGCGCAGCGATGGCCCCGGTGATGGGCAGTTCACGGGCCGGGTAGATGTCCACCGGGCCGACCTCCACGTCCGGGTTCGTGCGCTGGTCGGCGACGGAGAACTGCCGGATGTCGGTGATCTCGTCGCCCCAGAACTCCACCCGCACGGGGTGATCCGCGGTGGTGGGGAAGACATCCAGGATGCCGCCGCGGGTGGCGAACTCACCCCGCCGGGCGACCATGTCCACGTTGCTGTAGGCCCGGAAGACCAGCTGCTCTATCAGCCCGGAGAAGTCGTACTCCGCCCCCTCCCGCAGACGGACGGGCTCCCGGCCCTCGACGGATTCGAGGACAGGCTGGCAGAAACCTCGCGCGGCGGTGACCACGACCGAGACCGAGTTCCCGGAAAGCAGGTCCAGCACGCGCGCCCGCTGACCGATGGTGTCCACGCCGGGGCTCAGTCTTTCGTGCGGCAGGGTCTCCCAGGAGGGGAACCACACGACCTTCTCCCCCAGCATGGCGCGCAGCTCAGCAGTGAGATCCTCGGCCTCACGGCCGGTCGCGGTGACCAGCAGCACCGGCGCATGGTGCGCCAGCGTCCCCACCGCCCAGGGGCGCACCTGGTCGATGCCCGTCAGGTGGAGCCGACGCACACCGACGTTGGCCGTCATGCCCTTGAGTTTGGGATCCGTCGCAGCGACCTTGAGCAGGCCGGCGAGCATCGCGGGAGTCTTGTCCGCCATCTACTTCTCCCCAGCCTGTTCGATCTTTGCGAGGACCTCATCCGAGAGCGAGGGCGTGGAACTCAGGCCCGCCAGACCGTTCCAGCACAGGTTGACGATGTGCGCCGCCACGACCTCCTTCGCCGGTTCGCGCTCATCCAGCCACCACTGGGCGGTCATCGAGACCATGCCCACCAGCGCCTGGCCGTAGAGGATCGCCACCTTCGGGTCCAGGCCCTGCCGCTCGAAGGAGGTGCCCAGGATGTGTGACACCTGCCCGACGGCGGTGTTCAGCAACGTGGCGTAGGACTGGTCCTTGCCCGGCACCAGGTCGCGCACGAGGATGAGGAAGCCGTCGGTCTCCTCCTCCACGTACGTCAGCAGCGCGAGGACGGCCAGCTCGATCCGCACCCGCGAACGTCCCTTCGACAGGGCCTCGGTGATGATCTGCTCGAGTCGGATCATCTCCCGGTCGACCACCACGGCGTAGAGCCCTTCCTTTCCGCCGAAATGCTCGTAGACCACCGGCTTGGACACCCCGGCGCGCGCGGCGATCTCTTCCACGCTCGAGCCCTCGAAGCCCCGCTCGGCGAACACTGAGCGACCAATTGAAATGAGTTGTTCCCGGCGTTCCTTGCCCGTCATGCGCTGTCGAACCATGTCCACAGCCTATCCCGTGGCGCGGTTTAGTCCCCAGCCGAGTCTCAGGTACTCTGATCCTGCGTAATTCCTACGCATTTCCCCGTGGTGTAATTGGCAACACTCTGGTTTTTGGTACCAGCTTTCCAGGTTCGAGTCCTGGCGGGGAAGCTAGCGCGGCCCATGGCCCGACATGGGTGTTGTCGGGGCACCGTCAGGCCAGGGAGGCTGCGAGCTGCGCATGGTAGCGCGCGGTGGTCTCCGGGTGGGCACGGAAACGTGACTTGATGGTGTTGCGTCCGCACAGGTCGAAGATCTCCTGATCGGACATGTCCGCACCGGTGCCGGGGGCGTCGGCGGCCAGTTCCGGGGGCAGGGTGACGCGGGGGAAGCGGGCGTCCAGGCCCGGGGCGAGAAAGTAGGGCACCGAGAAGCGGGAGGTACCCGGCGCCGGCGGCAGCACGCGGTGCGGGGTCGCCTTGAGGTAGCCGTCGGTGGCGGCCTCCAGAAGCTCGCCGATGTTGACCACGAAATGGTCCGTGACGGGGTCCGCGTCGATCCAGCCCCCGGCGGTCTGGACCTGCAGGCCGGAGGAGCCGTCCTCGAGCAGCAGCAGGGTGAGCACGCCGGAGTCGTGGTGCGCGCCGACTCCCTGGCCGGATTGTGAGCCGTCATGGCCCGGGTAGTGCGCCAGCTTCATCGTCGGATAGGAATCGACGAAGGCCTCGTCGAAGAACTCCGGCTCCTGACCCAGCGACTCCGCCCAGGCGCGCAGCAGTGTCATACCCACCTCGCCCAGCTCCTCCTGCCAGCGGGTGACCAGATCCTTCATCCGCGGGATGGCGCTCGGCCACGGATTCGGGCCCTGCAGGATGCGCCACGGGTGGGTGTCCAGGTCCTCGGTGGCGGCGGGAAGGTCGGCGCCGTAGTCGATCTGTTCGCGCCAGTCCACCAGCCCCTGGGTCCGTTCGTCGCCGAGCTCCGCATAACCCCGGTAGTGCGGGTTGTCCAGGTTGCAGATCTCATACTTCTGCTCCTTGGGCAGAGCGAAGAATTCCTTGGCCACGTCGAGCATCTCGTGCTGGAAAGACAGCGGAATGCCGTGGTCGGCGAGGTAGAAGAAGCCGATCTCGTGGGTCACCTGGCGCAGGCGGGCGATCTCATCCTCGCGGCCGGGGCCGTGCACGAGCTTGCGGAGGGAGATGATCGGCAGGGACGGGTTCGTGGGGGTCATGGTTCCTCACCTGAAAATTAACAGACAGCTTTGTCTGGAAATGATAGGACAAGGAGCGGAATGCCGCAGGTTTTTCATTCATCCCCGACCGGTCGGCGACGCACTAAGGTGTCTCCGGTGAGCACTCCCCCGAAACCCGACCGCGCGAACGAGGAACACGCCGCCCGCCGCTTCATCTGGGCGAACGGCCTGCAGGGAATGGGTGACCAGATCGTCGCCGCCAAGACCGTCCTGCCGTGGCTCCTGCAGGCCGCGGGCACCCCGGGGTTCTTCATCGCGCTGCTCGTCCCGATCCGTGAATCCGGCTCCATGCTCCCCCAGGCCGCCTTCACCCCGTGGGTGACCACTCAACGCTCCCGTAAGCGGATCTGGGCCATCGGCTCCGTCGGGCAGGCGCTCGCCGCCGCGCTCATCGGCGTCTCGGTTCTGCTTCTCGACGCCGTCCCCCTCGGCATCGCCGTCACCCTCCTGCTGGCGGTCCTCGCGGTCTTCCGTTCCCTCTGCTCCATCGCGTCGAAGGACGTGCAGGGCCGGACGATCTCGAAGGGGCGCCGCGGGGTGATCACCGGCCGGGCCGCCGCCGTCGGTGGTGCCATCGCCCTGGCCGTGGGCCTGCTCCTCGAGTTCATGGGTACCGACGCCCCCACCTGGCTCCTCTCCGCCCTCATCTTCGCCTCCGCCGCCGCCTGGGCGTTGGCGGCCGTGGTGTTCCGGTCGATCCGGGAGCCGGTCTCCGACAGGGAACCGCAGGGCCTGCAGCAGGGCTGGTGGGCGGACACCTGGGGGTTGTTCACCGGCGACCGCGAGTTCCGGCAGTTCGTCATCGTGCGTTCCCTCCTCCTTGTCACGGCGCTGTCCACGGCGTTCATCGTCACGCTGAGCCAGGAGGTCGGCTACGGACTCACCGGTCTGGGTGCCTTCCTCATCGCCTCGGGGCTGGCCTCCGTCCTCGGCGGGCGCATCTCCGGCATCTGGTCCGACATCTCCTCCCGCAACGTCATGAGCTACGGATCGCTGGCCGGCTCAGTCGTCATCGTGGCGATCGTCGCCTCCGCCCACTGGGCCCCCGGCACGGTCAACGCCTGGGTCTTCCCCATCGGATTCTTCCTGGTCAACCTGGCACACACCGCCATCCGTGTGGCACGCAAGACCTACATCGTCGACATGGCGGAGGGTGACGAGCGCACCCGCTACGTCGGCGCCGCCAACACCCTCATGGGGGCCATCCTCCTGTTGGTGGGTGCCGTCTCCGGCGCGGTGGCCCTGCTGGGTCCTTCCGCAGCACTGCTCTTCCTCGCGGCGATCGGCTTCGTGGGCGTGATAGCGGCGCACAGGCTCCGCGACGTCTCCGCCTGACCCGGATCCGGCTCCCTTTCCGCCGTCATGCCATGTCAGATAAGACGAAGGATCGGAAAGACGAGCACGCATCTGCACGTCAAATCCGCGCGAACTGGGGTTATAAGAATCTGCGAACTCGTATTATGTGACATTTTCCGAGGCCCGTCCCAGCCGGCACCCTTCCGAACACGACAGCGGCACAATCCTTCGGCGTCGGCAAGGAACGGACGGCGCAGGTGCGGTGGACGATCCGCCTGCCCGGGGGGCTCCCGCCCATCATGAGCTCCAGCTACCCGCCCGGGTCGTGCACGGGCTATATGCTGAACCGGTACACGCATCGCGATTGCCCCGAGGAGACCGAAAATAGTGCCTACTTACACCAACTGCGCCGTGGTCGTACTGGCCGCCGGCGCCGGCACCCGCATGAAGTCCGCCAAGCAGAAGACGCTCCACGAGATCGGGGGTCGCACCCTGCTCTCTCACGCCCTGCACGCAGCGGCCGGGATCAACCCTCAGCACATCGTGGCGGTCGTCGGCCACCAGCGTGAACAGGTTTCCCCAGCTGTCGAATCGGTCGCCGCCGAGCTCGACCGGGAGGTGCTGCAGGCCATCCAGGATGAGCAGAACGGCACCGGCCACGCCGTCCAGTGCGGGCTGGAACCGATCCCGGATTTCGCGGGCACGGTGATCGTCACCAACGGCGACGTTCCCCTGCTCACCCCCGCGACGTTGAGCTCGCTTCTCGACGCCCACACGGCCTCCCCCACCGCCGTCACCGTCCTGACCATGCGTCTGGCTGACCCGAGCGGTTACGGCCGTATCGTCCGCAACGCCGACGGGGAGGTGACCGCCATCGTCGAGCAGAAGGACGCCTCCGAGCAGGAGCGCGCCATCGACGAGGTCAACTCCGGGGTCTTCGCCTTCGACGGCCCAATCCTCCGCGATGCCCTGACCAGAATCGACTCCGACAACGCCCAGGGTGAGCTCTACCTCACCGACGTCCTCGGCATCGCCCGTGCCGCCGGCCATCCGGTCCGCGCGCACGTGGCGGCCGATCCGCTGGAGCTCGCGGGCGTCAATGACCGGGTGCAGCTGGCCGAGGCCGGCCGCGAACTCAACCGCCGTACCGTCGAGGCCGCCATGCGTGCGGGTGCGACGGTCATCGATCCGGCGTCCACGTTCATCGGCGTGAACGTCGTCGTCGGCCGGGACGTGACCATCCACCCGGGCACCCAGCTGTGGGGTGCGACGTCGATCGGCGACGACGCGGTCATCGGCCCGGACACCACTCTCACCGACATGACCGTCGGTCGCGGCGCCTCGGTCATCCGCACCCACGGTGAGCGTTCCGTCATCGGCGAGGACGCCACCGTGGGCCCCTTCACCTACATCCGCCCGGGCACCGTGCTGGGCGAGCGCGGCAAGCTCGGAGGCTTCGTCGAGGCGAAGAACGCCGTCATCGGGCGTGGCTCCAAGGTCCCCCACCTCTCCTACATCGGCGACGCCACCGTGGGGGAGGAATCCAACATCGGCGCCTCCAGCGTCTTCGTCAACTACGACGGCGTGGCCAAGCACCACACCACCATCGGTTCCCATGTCCGGACCGGCTCCGACACCATGTTCATCGCTCCGGTGACCGTGGGTGATGGCGCGTATTCCGGGGCGGGTACTGTTATCCGCGAGGATGTTCCCCCGGGGGCCCTCGCCGTGTCCGGCGGCCAGCAGCGCAACATCGAGGGCTGGGTCGAGCGGAAGCGTCCGGACAGCCCGGCCGCGGAAGCGGCGCGGAAAGCCCGGGAGATCGATAACGCAAACGACCAGGAAGGTTAAGTGGCACATCATGACTGCCCACTGGACTGAAAGCCACAAGAACATGATGCTGTTCTCCGGGCGCGCACACCCGGAGCTCGGCGCGGCCGTGGCAAGTGAACTCGGCTATGAGCTCACCCCCACCACTGCACAGGACTTCGCCAACGGCGAGATCTTCATCCGTTTCGAAGAGTCGGTGCGAGGTGCGGACTGCTTCGTCATCCAGTCGCACACGCAGCCGCTGAACAAGTGGCTGATGGAGCAGCTGATCATGATCGACGCGCTCAAGCGTGGTTCCGCGAAGCGCATCACCGCCATCCTGCCGTTCTACCCCTACGCCCGTCAGGACAAGAAGCACCGCGGCCGCGAGCCGATCTCCGCGCGCCTGGTCGCCGATCTGCTGGCCACCGCCGGTGCGGACCGCATCGTGTCAGTGGACCTGCACACCGATCAGATCCAGGGCTTCTTCGACGGCCCGGTCGACCACATGCACGCGATGCCGATCCTCACGGACTACATCAAGAACAAGTACTCGTTGAATAACCTGGTCGTCGTCTCCCCGGATGCCGGACGAGTCAAGGTCGCGGAGAAGTGGGCCAATACGCTCGGCGACGCCCCGTTGGCCTTCGTCCACAAGACCCGTTCCACCGAGGTGGCCAACGAGGTCGTCTCCAACCGTGTCGTCGGTGAGGTCGAGGGCAGGAACTGCATTCTGCTCGATGACATGATCGACACCGGGGGCACCATCGCCGGAGCGGTGCGCGTGCTCAAGGAGGCGGGCGCCAAGGACGTCGTCATCGCCTGCACTCACGGCGTGTTCTCCGATCCCGCCCGCCAGCGTCTCAACGACTGCGGCGCCGAGGAGATCATCACCACCGACACCCTGCCGCAGAGCACCGAGGGGTGGAAGAACCTCACCGTCCTGTCCATCGCTCCGCTGCTGGCGAAGACGATCAGTGAGATCTTCGAGAACGGCTCCGTGACCACTCTCTTCGAGGGCCAGGCTTAGAAGCTGCACGATGCACTCCCCGGGAGTCGGACCCACGTCCGACTCCCGGGGAGTTTCTTCATGTCCCGGCCGACCACCCCGACCACTTTGTTGTCACATCACCAAAATTCCGCGTACACTGGCGTCAGACGCTCACCGCGTCATCCACCGTTCCGCGGGACTTCAGCCGCGGAGAAGAGAGGACATCATGACCACCAAGAATGATTTCGCAGGAAAAGTCGCCCTGGTGACCGGAGCTGCCTCCGGCCTCGGTGAAGGCGTCGCCAAGGATCTCGCCGCCCGTGGCGCCAAGGTCGTCGTCGCCGACATCAACCTCGAGGGTGCCGGGAAGGTCGTCTCCGAGATCGAGCAGGCCGGCGGTGAGGCCGCAGCCCTGAAGATGGATTCCGCCTCCCGGGAGGACAACCGGAAGGCCGTGGAGTTCGCCGTCGAGAAGTTCGGTGCCCTGCACCTGGCCGTCAACAACGCGGGCATCGGCGGCAAGGCCAACAAGGTCGGCGAGATGGATCTCGACGACTGGGACCGCGTCATTGCCATCAACCTCTCCGGCGTGGCCTACGGCAACCGCTTCCAGATCGAGCAGTTCCTCAAGCAGGACGACACCGCCACGTGTGCCATCGTGAACATGGCCTCCATTCACGGCACCGTCGCAGCGCCGGGCAACTCCGCGTACACCGCCGCCAAGCACGGCGTGGTCGGCCTGACCAAGAACGCCGCGGCCGAGTACGGCGACAAAGGCATCCGCCTCAACGCCGTCGGCCCGGGCTACATCAACACCCCGCTGCTGCAGAACCTGCCCGCAGAGCATTATGACGCGCTGGCAGCCAAGCACTCCCTCGGTCGTCTCGGTGAAACCTCCGAGGTCGTCGCCATGGTGAACTTCCTGCTCTCCGAGGACGCTTCCTTCATCACCGGTTCCTACCACCTGGTCGACGGCGGCTACACCGCCGTCTAGCTCCCGCCGACAGATGCCCTAGCCGTTGGCCAGGAACTCCCAGCCGTGCCCGTCGAGGTCCTCGAAGGAGCCGTAGTACATTTCCTGGCTCTCCTTCGGCTCGTTGTAGACGTTGGCGCCGGCCTCTCGCCCCCGACGGATGATCTCGTCGACGTCGGCGCGGGTGTCCACGGCCAGGGCATTGAGCACCTCCCGCGGTGAGTCCGCAGCCGCGGTCTCCTTCGGGTGGAAGCTGGAGAAGTAGTCCCGCTTCAGCAGCATCACCACTATCGCCTCGCTGGCCTGGACGGCGCTGGCGTTATCATCGGTGTACTCGGGGATGATGTCCCAACCGAGGGCGGTGTAGAAGGTCTTTGCGGCCTCCAGGTCGGAGACCGGCAGGTTGACGTAGATCTGTGGATGGTTGAGTCGCTCAGTCATGAGGTCAGCGTATGGCCGCCCACTGGCGCCTGTCCACGGTCCGGCGCATCTGTGTGTCATTCGAGATCTTCCGGATCAGCTGACCCGGGGCGACTCCGCCCGACCAAGCCCCCACTGCGCGGCAGCCGCTGCCGCGAGGGCGAGGGCGGCGACCCAGAACGCCGCCCCGCCTATGCCCACGTAGATCGGCAGGAAGAGCACCGGCGCCGCCGCCGAGCCGAAGAAGCGGAAAGCCTGGACCGTGGAGATCAGCGAGGAACCCGCGGGCCCCTGGATGATGGCGAGGTTGATGGTGGCCTGCATACCCTGCGCGGCCATGACCGCAACCGCCCACACGAGGGCCACCAGTACTACCCATGGGGCGACGGGCAGGATGAACAACGCCAGCGCGGCCATCAGGCCGCTGACCACCAGGACGGTGGTCACCCCGTAACGGTCGGCCATCGCGCCGATCTTCCGCGACGCGAGAAACGCCGCCGCGCCGCCAGCCATGATGACCAGGCCACGACCGACCGGGCCGAGGTCGAAGACCTCGCCGACGTGCAACGACGTCATGAAGCCCAGTCCGATGACCCCGCAGCCGACGACGAAGCTGGTGACCATGTGCGTGAGCGTGGGAACCACCCGCACGCGCCCGGCAGTGGTGTCGTCGGCCTGCGCCGGCGGCGGCACCACCGGCAGGCGGACGATGAGGATGTACGCGGCCGCGGCCGCGGTGACCAGGAACGTGAGCCGCCAGGTGATCAGACTCGACAGACCGGAGACGAGGGGCGCGGAGAGCATGCCCAGTGACTGCATCGCCGCATATGTGCCCAGGGCCTGCCCGAGCTTCTCCGGCGGGGTGATCGCCCGGAGCAGATTCTGCAGCACCGGCGTGGTGAACGCATTCGCCACGCCAATCGTCGCGTACGCCGCCGCGAACAACCCCCACGAGGGCGTGACCAGGAGCAGCAGCGCCATCGGCAGCGTCACCGCATAAGCCGCGGACACGACGCGGTGCGGCTGGAATCTGCGCACCAGCCGACCAGAGATGAGCATCATCGCCGCGAACGGGAAGAGGTACACCGTCATAGTGGCGGCCGCGCGGGCCACGCTCACGTCGAAGGTCGCCGCGAATTCGGGCACCACCACGGCGAGGGCCTGACCGGTGAAGGGGCCGACGAATCCCCCGACGAGAATCGCGCCCAGCTGCAGTTTCTGCTTCATGATGCTGCTACCTTACCTGTGTGTCCGCCGAGTTCCTGCTTATCGACGCCGCCCTGCGTCCCCTCGCCGACCCGGCCCGCGCAGCGGGCATGTCGGCATATCAGCGGGGCCGGTTCCCCTTCCTCGGTGTGCCGGCTCCGGCCCGGCGGGCGGCGGTGAAGGAGGTGCTGGGGCGATGTCAAGAAGCGGTGGACCGTGAACTCGTCGAGGCCTGCTGGACGGCCGCGGAACGCGAATTCCAGTACGTGGCGTGTGACCATCTCCGCGACGCACCGCTGCGTGCGGAGGACGTGCCGTGGCTGCGCACGCTCGTCGTGCGAAAATCCTGGTGGGACACGGTGGATGCGCTGGCCAAACCCATCGGGCGTGCCGCCACCGCGCAGCAGATGCGGGAATGGGCGGCCGATGGGAACCTGTGGGTGCGCCGCGTGGCGATCCTCCACCAGCTGGGGCGTCGGGAAGCGACAGATACCGGGATGCTGGCCGAGATCATCCTGAACAACCTGGGCTCGGGCGAGTTCTTCATCGACAAGGCCATCGGCTGGGCCCTGCGCGACTTCTCGAAGACCGACCGGGAGTGGGTGCGTGAATTCCTCCGGGCCCATGGGGCGCAGCTGTCCGCGCTTTCACGCCGGGAAGGCTCGAAATACGTCTGATCTGCTCCGTGTTGCACCTGTCATGCCCCGCATCTACTCGCCGTTGGACATCTACCTGGACACCGAGACCGGCCAGCCGGATGTGTTCACCATGGTCTTCACCTTCAGTTTCTCCGGGAATACCCCGCCGCGGTCGCTGCTGCTCTCGCGGGGGCCGGAGGACCCGCCGGGCACGGTGTGGATCCAGCCGGACGATCCCCGCCACGGTTTCAGCGCGAGCGACGTCCGGTGGGAATCCGACGGGCTGCTGCTGTCCATCACCCTGTCGGGCGAGGACCATTTCTACTGGGACAATTCTCAGGTGATGACGATCGAGCTCTTCGAGACACGTATCGAGGGCGTGAAATCCTGCCTGAGCTCCATTTTCCCTGCACCTGTTTTGGAGCCCACGGAAAAGGAGTGGTAGGGTTGGCCCCGTCTCGGCGAGGGCTCATACTTGGGCCGTTATCGACGCGATCATCAGGTTTATTTTGGCCTGCGATGACTCGACGAGGACATTTTCCCTCAGACCAGAGTCGGTCGCGGGCCTGTTGTCATTTCAGGCGGCGGCCGGAAACACAACAGGAGATACAGCCACATGGCTCAGTACCCCACCCTTAGCGCCACCCCCCGCGATGAGTTCGGCAAGGGCTTCGCCCGCCGTCTGCGCGTCGCCGGCCGCATCCCGGGCGTCATCTACTCCGGCGGCACCGAGAACGTCCACTTCTCCGTGGACCGCATCAAGTTCACCGCTGTGGTGCGTAACCAGGGCGTCAACGCCGTCATCGAGCTGGACGTCGACGGCGAGAAGCACCTCACCATGGTCAAGCACATCGACCAGAACATCCTGAGCCTCGACATCGACCACGTCGACATGCTCGCCATCACCCGTGGCGAGCGCGTTGAGGTCGAGGTCCCCGTCCTCCACGAGGGTGACGTCTACCCCGGCGCCATGCTCAACCAGGAGCTTGACGCCCTGCGCGTCGAGGCCGACGTCCTCGAGATTCCGGAAGAGATCACCGTGTCCGTCGAGGGCCTCGAGGCCGGTACCGTCATCCATGCCGGCGACATCGCCCTGCCTGCCGGCGTCACCCTGGTGGACGACGCCGAGCTGCTCGTCTTCAACGTCACCTTCGAAGAGGACTCCGACGTCCCGGAGGAGACCGAAGGCGCAGAGGCACCGGCCGAGGGCGAGTAGCAGACCACTCCCCCTTCTGGTGCGCAACGCCCCTGACCTCGTGGTCGGGGGCGTTTCCCCTTTTCTGTGGGAGACTTGGGGCGTGACCGAATCCCCTCTTCTCATCGTCGGACTGGGCAACCCGGGCTCGAAGTACGCAGACACCCGCCACAACATCGGCGTCATGCTTATCGACGAGCTCGCCTCCCGCATCACCCCCGTGCCCGCCACCTTCGCGGTCCATAAACGAACCAACACCGAGATCGCGGAGGTCCGCCACCGCGGGCGTCGACTGGTGCTGGCGAAGCCCCGCAGCTACATGAACGTCTCCGGTGGCCCGGTCAAGGCCCTGGCGACGTTCTTCAAGGTGGCCCCCGCGGACATCATCGTGGCCCACGACGAACTCGAGCTCGACTTCGGTCAGGTCCGACTCCGCACCGGCGGCGGCGACCACGGGCACAACGGCCTGAAGTCCGTGACCAGGTCCCTCGGGACCAGGGACTACCAGCGTCTCTCGCTCGGCATCGGTCGCCCACCCGGCCGGATGGACCCCGCCAGTTTCGTCCTAAAGCCTTTCTCCCGTCAGGAGTCCGAGGAGCTTCCCTTCATCTGCTCCGAGGCCGCCGACGAACTCGAGAAGATCTTCTAGATAGGCCGACCGACGGGAAACGCCCCGTTCACGGTGGTGAACGGGGCGTCGATAAGCGGACTAGATGGTCAGCTCTTCAGCGGAGCGGCCTTCCTCTCGCTGTGTGATGACCTTGTGGATGTTGTACTCCCACTCCTTGAGAGCCTCCGGGAGCTCGCCCTTGGATGGGTCCTTGAGGTACTCGCGGCGGTCGGCGTCGTAGTCCCACAGCCAGTCGACGTAGGGGTACCAGCCGGAACGCTCAGCCTGGCGGAAGGTTTCGTTGCGGATGAGACGGGAGAGGCCGTCGACGTGCCACAGTTCGCCCCAGAAACGACCGGTGGTCTGGATGCGGGAGCAACGGGGTGCGCGCTCAGCGGAGACGTCTGCGAGGACCTCTCCCCAGTTGAGCTCGCCCTTTGCGGCGGCCTGGGAGGCGTAGAGCGCGAGGCACTCGGCGTCCTCCATGGCCATGACGGCACCGGAGGCCAGGTACTGCAGCGGCGGGTGCGCGGCGTCGCCCATGACGATGATGCGGTCGGAGACGACCCAGTTGTCCAGCGGCTCGCGGTCGGCCATCTGCCACCAGGTGTTCAGCCACATGGAGCCCAGGCGGCCCTGGACGAACTCGTTGGTGTGGTCGAAGGCGTTCTTGAACTCCTCGTTGTTGCCCCAGTCCTCGGGAACCTCGGTGCCCTCGGTCAGCGCCTTGAGGTAGCGCGGGGACTGGAAGACTGCAACCTGGTTGAGCAGCTCGCCACCGCGGAGCGGGTACTGGATGAAGTGGCAGCGCGGGCCGATGTAGCCGACGACGTCCTTCAGATCCTTCATGTCCGGGTCATCCGGCAGGGTGGAGGTGCCGCGGTAGGCGACGTAGGCGGACGGGACCGGCTCGTCCTGGACGATCTCCTTGCGGAACACCGAGTGGGTGCCGTCGAAAGCGACCAGGATGTCCCCCTCGACGTCCTCCGTGGTGCCCTCGGCGAGGTGCTCGATATGGACGGTGACGCCGTCCTCGTGGGTGTCGGCACCCGTGACCTGGACCCCGTTGTGCAGGGTGGCGCCGGCTTCCTGGGCTGCTTCGACGAGGATCGCCAGCAGGTCGGAACGGTGGATGACCAGGTACTGGCCGCCGTAGTGCGCCTGGAAGTCCTCGCCGAAGTCCATGGTGAGGATCGGTTCGGCGGTGACGGCGTCACGGAACTGCATGCGCTCGGGCAGGTAGCCTGCCTCGATGACGCGCTCCTTCAGGCCCCACTTCTCAAGCATCTTGACGCCGTGCGGACCAATCTGCAGGCCGGCACCGACCTCCTTGAACTCAGGGGCACGCTCGTAGAGAGTGACGTCGGCACCCCGCAGGGCGAGTGCGAGCGCCCCGGAGGCACCGCCGATGCCTCCTCCGGTGATGATGAACTTCTGGCCCTTGAGCTCGTCAGAGGGAGTCAGGATAGTTGAGGACATTGTGCGGAACTTCCTTTCAGTGGAGATGTGGGGAAGGAACTAGCGGGGGGCGGAGGATGAGGTGATGACCGTGGTGTTCGGGTTCGGCATCCGACGGTGGATGAAGAACAGGACGACCAGGGACAGCGAGGACAGCAGTGCGGAGATACCGAACAGGAGGTAGTTCGAACCGACGCCCAGGTTCCAGTTGAGCAGCAGGCCTGCCAGCTGCGGCGAGACGACCGCACCGATACGACCGACGCCCAGCGCCCAGCCGAGGGCGGTGCCGCGCAGGTTGTGCGGGTAGAAGTTCGCCACGGCGGCGATGATGAGGATCTGCGTGCCGTGGGTACCCACACCGGCGAGCACCAGGATGATGTAGACCGCGGCGATCGACGGTTCAGTGAGCAGGGTGAGCAGGGCGACGCCCGCGACGCCTGCGGCAACCGCACCGGACTTCAGCGGACCGAAACGGTCGCCTGCCCAGGCCGTGACCACGGAGCCGAGGATGGCTCCGAGGTTGAGCGCCAGGGTGAAGTTCAGCGCAGCACCGAAATCGTAGCCGGCGGTCTGCATGAGACGCGGCAACCAGGTCCCCAGGCCGTACCACGCCAGCAGCGTGACGAAGGTGGCGATGGCGAACCAGATGGAGATGACCATGTACTTGCCGGTGAGCAGCTCCTTGAAACCCGCCGGCTCATCGGCCCCCTCGCGGGCGGCGTGGTCATCACGGATGGCCTGGTCGGAGGGGATGACCTTCATGGCGATCGGGAGGCCGACCACCAGCGGGATCAGCGCGAAGAGGAACATGAACCGCCAGCCCCACTCATCGTGGGACGGGACGACGAACTGCGCCAGGACGGCGGCGATGGAGCCGCCGAGCGGAACGCCCGACATCATGACGGTGGCCCATGCGGACATGGTGCGGCGCGGGACGAGGTCGGAGGTCATGGCGTTGACGGACGGAACGAGGCCGCCCAGGCCGATGCCGGCCAGGAGACGGAACGCGCCGAACATCCAGGGATTGATGGCGAAAGCACAGAGCAGCGTGAAGATGGACAGGATGATCACCGAGCCGATGACCGCGAACTTGCGGCCTCGACTGTCGGAGAGCCGACCGACCCATACGGCGCCAATGACCATTCCGAGGAAGGCGGTGGAGCCGATGGTGCCGGCCTGGGCCGAGTTGAGATTCCATTCCTCCATCAGGGAGGTCTGGACCGTGCCGTAGACGATGAGGTCGTAGCCGTCGAAAATGACGAAGAACCAGCCGATCAGGACAGCCGCGAGACGTCGGCCGCTGATGCCGAGGATCGTCAGACCGCGGTTGTCACCCATTCCGGATTGTTTGTTGTCACCTACCGTTCCAACGGTGGCGCCCCCGCCCTGCGGGGAACTGGAGATTGGAGCCATATGCCCATAATCAGGGTGATGGGGGTTACAATCAAAGTTATTCCACATAGCGGAAGGTATTACCATGGCCACCCGTACGCCCACCCACGGCTCACCCCCGCGGGAGTTCCTCCAGTCCGTCGACCTCTCCCTCACCCTGATCCTCATGCTCAGGGACCAGGGCAATCTGAACATCTCCGGCGCCGCCACAGAACTCGGCGTCAGCCCCTCGACGGTTCACCGTGCCATGGCGATGCTGGTGTACCGGGGTTTCGCCACCCGCAGCGAATCCCGCGCTTACCTGCCCGGTCCGGCACTGTCCTCGTCGAGCCTCCAGCCCGGCGTCGGAAGCGAGCTCATCGGCGCCTGCGCCTCGCACATGACGGCAATCGCCACGGAGACCGGAGAGACCACCCACCTGCTCGTCCTGGTGGGCAACAAGGTGCATTTCCTCCACTCCGTGGAAGGTGCCCATCCCGTGCGCGTCGGCTTCCGCCGAGGCCAGGTCATGCCCGCCGAACAGAACGCAGGTGGCCTGGCGATGCTGGCCGAACGCTCCGCCGCGGAACTCCGGGCGCTCTACCCCTCGCTTCCCGACGCCGAATTCGAGAGCCTCCGCAGGCAACTGCACCGCACCCGCAGTCGCGGCTTCTCCATGAACAACGGCCTCTACGAGCACGACGTGTCGGCCGTCGGAGTGTGCCTGCGCAACGATCTCGGCGACACACTGGGTGCCATCACGGTGGCCACACCGACGGCAAGATTCCGGGCGGTCCACCGCCGCTGCGCTGAGGTTCTGCTCAGGCATTCGAGGGACCTGAACACCCGTCTGGAAAGCGCCCGGATCGCGCCGCCGAGTGTCAAGGGGTAGGAAAAACTACCCCCGTACAGCTTTTCCGCTGGACGGAAAGTCTTTGAGTCACACTTTCCTGGAGCATATGTTTGAGGTCACAACCACCACTGCGCCCTGCCGGATGGCTGCGCGCACCTCACAATGCAGGAGGTTTAAGCATGAGCGAGAGCACCGACTACTCGAACAAGCACGTTGAATTTGTGGCTCCCGAGCCGACGCCCGAAGAGCAGGCCGAGCTCAACGACATGTACGGCAAGATGGACGATCTCCACATGAAGCCGCTCTGGAACCAGATCGGCGGCCTCATGCCGAACGAGCCGGACCCGCGGGCCGTCGCCCATCGCTGGGACTGGTCTGAGCTGATCAAGCTCGCACGTCGTTCTGGTGAGCTTGTCCCCGTCGGTCGTGGCGGCGAGCGTCGCGCCATCGGCCTGGCGAACCCGGGACTGGGTGGCCCCACCTACATCGCCCCCACCCTGTGGGCGGCGATCCAGTACCTGGCACCGGGCGAGAACGCGCCCGAGCACCGCCACTCCCAGAATGCCTTCCGCTTCGTCATCGAGGGCGAGGGTGTCTGGACCGTCGTCAACGGCGACGCCGTCCCCATGAAGCGCGGCGACTTCCTGCTCACCCCGGGCTGGAACTTCCACGGCCACCACAACATCGCCACCGAGCCGATGGCCTGGCTGGACGGCCTGGACATCCCGTTCGCCTACCAGATGGACACCGGCTTCTTCGAGTACGGTTCCGAGACGCTCACCGACGAGTCCACCCCGGACTACTCCCGCTCTGAGCGCCTGTGGGCCCATCCGGGCCTGCGGCCGGTCGCCTTCCCGGGCGCCACCAGCTCCTCCACCATCGGCCGTTACGCCTGGGAGCACACCGACGCTGCGCTGAACGACCAGCTCGCACTCGAGGACGCCGGTTTCCCGGGCGTCGTCGGCCCGGGCCACGCCGCCATCCGCTACACCAACCCGACCACCGGTGGCGACGTCATGTCGACCATCCGCGCTGAGTTCCACCGTCTGCGTCCGGGTGCCTCCACCACCCCGGTCAAGGAGGTCGGCAACCGCGTGTTCCAGGTCTTCGAGGGCTCCGCCACCATCAAGGTGGGCGACGAGACCTTCGAGATGAACCACGGCGATGTCGTGAACGTCCCGTCCTGGAAACTGTGGTCCATCGAGGCCGGCACCGACGGTGTCGATCTCTTCGGTTTCTCTGATCACCCGATCTTTGAGAAGCTGAACCTCGCCCGTACATACACTCCGGAAGGAATCTAGAAAAACATGCGTCTCGCAACCATCCGCTCCACCCAGGGAACCTTCGCTGCCCGCGTCGAGTCCGACACCACCGCCGTGAAGATCAACGGCTTCGCCAACGTCGGCGATCTGCTGCAGGAGGACAACTGGCGCGAGGTGGCTGAGAAGGCCACCGGCGACGAGGTCACCTTCGAGCAGACCGACCTCGAGGCCGTAGTGCCGGCTCCGAGGAAGATCGTGTGTGTCGGCCTGAACTACGCCAACCACATCAAGGAGATGGGCCGCGACCTGCCGACCCACCCGACCCTGTTCGTGAAGTACCCGGATGCCCTGACCGGCCCGTTCGATGACGTTCTCGTTCCCGAGTACGCCAACGGCGAGCTGGACTGGGAGGGTGAGCTGGCTGTCGTCATCGGCAAGCGTGCACGCCGCGTCAAGGAGGCCGACGCCGCTGACTACATCGCCGGCTACGCCGTCATGAACGACTACACCATGCGCGACTACCAGTACCGCACCCTGCAGTGGCACCAGGGCAAGTCCTTCGAGAAGACCTCCGGTTTCGGCCCGTGGCTGACCACCCCGGACTCCTTCGAGTTCGGCGGCGAGCTGGCCACCTACCTGGGTGACGAGAAGATGCAGACCACCCCGACCGATGACCTGGTGTTCAACCCGGCTCAGCTGGTCGAGTACATCTCCCACATCTACCCGCTGGACGCCGGCGACGTCATCGTCACCGGTACCCCGGGCGGCGTCGGCCACGCCCGCAACCCGAAGCGCTACATCGGCGACGGCGACGTCGTCAAGGTCGAGATCGACGGCCTGGGTTACGTCGCGAACAAGACGGTGTTCGAGTAATGAGCTCCTTCCACGATCTGTCCATCGATGAGCGTCTCAGCCTGACCCGCCGTGGCACCGCCCACTACTCGGGCCAGCTGGCGCTCATCGACAACGCCGATTTCGGCCGCGACACTCTGCTGTCGGACTGGACCGTGGCGCACCTGGCCGCGCACGTTGCCTACAACGCCGCCGCCCTGTGCAATCTCATGCACTGGGCGGAAACCGGCGAGGAGACCCCAATGTACTCCTCCCCGCAGGCCCGCAACGAGGAGATCGCCTACGGCGCCACCCTCATCCCGGACGCCATCCGCAACTTGCACGACCACACCGTCGTGCGTCTCGACGTCGCCTGGCGCGACGCCAGCGACGCCGCGTGGCAGGCGGAGGTCAAGACCGCCCAGGGCCGTACGGTCCCCGCGTCCGAGTCCCTGTGGATGCGTACCCGCGAGGTCTGGCTGCACGCCGTCGACCTGGGTGTCAACGCCAGTTTCAGCGACATCCCCGAGGTCATCCTGGCCACCCTTCTGCCGGAGATCGCCGGCAAGTGGCGTGGCGCGGGTCTCGGCGAGGGCCTGGTCCTGGTCAACACCGACTCCGATGAGCGCATCGAGGTCTCCCCCGGTGAGAACACCGTGGAGATCCACGGTTCCCTGCCGGGGCTGACCCGCTGGGCCGCAGGCCGTGGCGACCGCGGTGTCACCAGCCCGCAGGGCGAGGTCCCGACCCCGCCGCGCTGGCTGTAGTTCCCACCGCACGACAAGAAGAAGTCCGGCCCACCTCCTCCGAGGTGGGCCGGACTTTTCGCTTCAAGCGGGCGCGGCCGCTACCAGCGGCGCGCGAGCTTGAGCTGCTTCTTCAATTCCGCCGCGTCCCCCTCGAAGGCCCCCGCCTTGACCAGCCGGGAGTACACCACGGGGCACTTCTTGCATCGGGGGTTGGATCGGCAGCACTTCTTCTTGGTCTTCCACCCCTCGGCGCTGACGACCTTCTGCTTCTTCGCCGCCTTCTTCTTGCCCATGTTCCAAGCCTAATCCCCGCAGGTGAAAAGGGGATTTACGTCCGGGATTCTTCACCGGCCTGTGACCTTTGACCATCACCTCACCGAGTGCGCAACGGCGCACACCATCACCTCACCGAGTGCGCAACGGCGCACACCATCACCTCACCGAGTGCGCAACGGCGCACACCATCACCTCACCGAGTGCGCAACGGCGCACACCATCATTAATGTACGGCCTCCTACCGTCCGCTCGCGGCGGGTCGCGGGCTGGAGAATGCCGAAGGCCGGCCCCCCGGGGGCGGGAGCCGGCCATGGTGCGACCTCGGCGAAATGTTCCTCCAGCCGGAACCTACTTCAGCTCGGTGGCCTCCAGGCGACGCGGGTAGATCTCCGGGCGTGCGCCCGCGACCTCCTCGACGATGCGGACCACCTGGTTGGAGTAACCGAACTCGTTGTCGTACCAGACGTACAGCACCAGGTGCTTACCCTGGGCGATGGTGGCCAGCCCGTCGACGATGCCGGCGTGGGTGGTGCCGACGAAGTCGGTGGACACGACCTCCGGGGACTGGATGTAGCTGATCTGCTGACGCAGGTTGGAGTGCAGTGACACCTTGCGCAGGAAGTTGTTGACCTCGTCGCGGTCGACCTCGGTCTCCAGGGTGAGGTTGAGCACCGCCATGGAGACGTCCGGGGTGGGGACGCGGATGGCGTTACCCGTGAGCTTGCCCTCGAATTCCGGCAGGGCCTTGGCGACGGCCTTGGCGGCACCGGTCTCGGTGAGGACCATGTTCAGACCGGCGGCGCGGCCGCGACGGGAACCCTTGTGGAAGTTGTCGATGAGGTTCTGGTCATTGGTGAAGGAGTGAACGGTCTCGACGTGGCCGTGCTCGACGCCGTAGCGGTCGTTGATCACCTTGAGCACCGGGGTGATGCCGTTGGTGGTGCAGGAGGCGGCGGTGATGATCTTCTCGTCGTCGATCTTGTCGTGGTTGATGCCGTAGACCACGTTGATGAGGTCGCCCTTGCCCGGCGCGGTGAGCACGACGCGGGAGACGCCCTTGGACTCCAGGTGCTGGGACAGGCCCTCACGGTCGCGCCAGCGGCCGGTGTTGTCCACGACGATGGCGTTGTCGATGCCGTAGGTGGTGTAGTCGACCTCGGAGGGGGAGTTGGAGTAGATCACCTGGATCTTGGTGCCGTTGGCCCAGATGATGTTGTTCTCTTCGTCGATGGTGATGGTGCCGTCGAAGGCGCCGTGGACGGAGTCACGGCGGAGGAGCGAGGCGCGCTTGACCAGGTCATTGTCGCTGTTCTTGCGTACCACCACGGCGCGCAGACGTACGCCGCCGTAGGTGGCCTCGCGGGCGATGAGGATGCGGGCCAGGAGGCGGCCGATGCGGCCGAAGCCGTAGAGGACGACGTCGGTGGGCTCATTCTGGGAGCTGGTGCCCACGACCTCGGCGAGCTCGCGGTCGAGGTAGGCGCGGAGGTCGGTTTCGCCGGACTTCTCGAAGCCGGTGGCCAGGCGGGCGATGTCGAGGGAAGCGGTGCCCAGTTCCATGTCGACCAGTTCACGCAGGATGGGCAGGGTCTGGGAGAGCGGGAGTTCACGATCAGTGACGCGGCGGGCGTAACGGTGCGACTTGATGATGTCAGTGTCCTTCACGCCGACGAGCAGTCGTCCGAAAATGGAGACGACCACGTCGTTGTTACGGTGCAGCTGGCTGATCAGCGGCAGCATCTCCTGAGCCAGACCGACCTTTTCGTTCCAGTCGCTCTGATTGTTCTGCTCGTGCTGCGCGTTGGCGGTCACTGCTGTTCTACCTCCGAAAGTCAAGGGAATACTTCCCCACGACTCTAGCCTGAGAAGGCCTTATCAGGTGCCAGGCTCCGCAGAATCTCAGCTGTGCTGCCACTCCTCAGCTTATCGACGTCCACCCCCACCAGACAGTAGGCGTGCGCACGCGGCGCCCGCTCCCGCAGCGGGGCCAGCAGCGGCGCAAGGTAGGGGTATATCGGCCGCATGTCCGCATGCTTCCGGGTGAACTCCGTTTCCCATCCTCGGGCGACACGACCGCTGAAGGCACGGCTGGCGACGGAGCGTCCGCCCTCGGCCAGGAGCTCACGGTTGAAGGTAGAGGTGCCGGCTTCGTCGGCAAGCAGGAACGCGGAACCGCAGGAGACGGCGAGCACCCCGGGCAGGGCCAGGGTCTTCGCCACGTCGGTGTGATCGCGGATTCCCCCGGCGGCCACCAGGGGCAGCGTGGACACCGCCGCCACCGACCGGAGGAGTTCGGGCAGGGGCCGTTCATCCGGCTGCTCCGCCACCGTCCAGGTCGAGCGGTGGCCGCCGGCCTCGGGCCCCTGGACGACGAGGGCGTCTGCACCCAGTTCCGCGGCCACCACCGCATCGGCCGGGTTGGACACTGTGATCCACGCGGCGATCCCCCGTTCGTGCAGCGCGTCGATCTCTGCGCGTGCGAAGGGGCCGAAGGTGGCGGAGACGACCACCGGCGGGTTCTCGGCGCGCAGGATCGCGTCGAGTTTCGCGTCGAAGGCGTTGCTCAGATCCACCTCGGGGATCTCGCTCCGGCCGAAGAGCCGGGCGGAGAGGGATGCGACGTCGGCAAGCGAATCGACGGGAGGCTGGCGGGTGAAGAGATTCACGCCGTACTCCCCGTCCATCCGGGCCATCTGTGCGATGAGCGTGGAGGCGGGGGCCGCGCCCGTAGCGAGGAAGCCGAGCGAACCTGCTGCGGCCGCGGCGTTGACCAGCTCGGGTGATGAAGGACCGCCGGCCATCGGGGCGACGATGATCTGTGGAATGTCCATGTGTGAGACACTAGCGGGCGTGTTCAAGCTCCTCGACCTGTTCCGCCGCAGCCGGACCTCATCTTCCCCGCGGCGGGAATTGACCGCCGACTGGATCGTCCTCGGCCTGGGAAATCCGGGGCCCAGGTACGCCTCGACGCGCCACAACGTCGGTTACATGGCCGTCGACGATCTGCTCGCGGAAACCGGTGACCTGCTGGAGCCGGTGCCCGGTACGAAGGCCCTCGCCGCGCAGCTGCGCATCGGCGATCAGGATGTCCTGGTGTTGCGCTCCACCACCTACATGAATCTCTCCGGCGAGGCCGTGGCTCCGCTCGCGGCGGGACTCGGGGTGCCGGCGGAGCGGATCATCGTCATCCACGACGAGCTCGACCTGCCTGTCGGCAGGGTGCGCGTGAAGCTCGGCGGCAACGAGAACGGCCATAACGGACTCAAGTCCTGCACCTCGCTCCTGGGGACCCGTGACTATCTGCGGGTACGCATCGGCATCTCCCGTCCTCCGAAGGACATCCCCGTCCCTGACTACGTGCTCGGCCCCCTCGATCCCGGGGCGGAGATGGACGCGGCGATCGCCACGGCCGCCGACGCCGCCCGGCAGATCATTGAACACGGACTGGCCAAGGCCCAGAACGACATCCACGCGCGCTGAGGTGTGCGCCGTTGCGCACTCCGCCCCTCGCCGGATTCCCTGGTCTCCCCAAAACACCACACGCCCTGCACGGCAGTGGACCCGGTCGGGCTGCTGGGCGATGGTCCCCTCGGTGTGACCTGGGGGTAGGCCAGCGACTACGCTCTGATGATTATGAGCACCACCGTCGAAGCAGCCCGTCGCCGCACTTTCGCCGTCATCGCCCACCCCGATGCCGGTAAATCCACCCTGACTGAGGCACTGGCCCTGCACGCCCACATCATCTCCGAGGCGGGCGCCACCCACGGCAAGGCCGGCCGCAAGGCCACCGTCTCCGACTGGATGGAGATGGAGAAGGACCGCGGCATCTCCATCGCGTCCTCGGCCCTGCAGTTCGAGTACGCCCCCGAGGGCCATGAGGGCCTGCCCTACATGATCAACCTGGTGGACACCCCCGGTCACTCGGACTTCTCCGAGGACACCTACCGCGTGCTCACGGCCGTCGACGCCGCCGTCATGCTCATCGACGCCGCGAAGGGCCTCGAGCCGCAGACCCTCAAGCTCTTCCGCGTGTGCAAGGCCCGCGGCCTGCCCATCATCACGGTGATCAACAAGTGGGACCGCGTCGGCCGGGAGCCGTTGGAGCTGGTGGACGAGATCGTCAAGGAGATCGACCTGCAGCCCACCCCGATGTACTGGCCCGTCGGCGACGCCGGCGACTTCCGTGGCCTGGCACGTGTCGGCGAGGAGGGCGAGGTCGAGGAATACATCCACTTCACCCGCACCGCCGGTGGTTCCACCATCGCCCCGGAGGAGTACTACTCCCCCGACGAGGCCGCCACCCGCGAGGAGGACGTCTGGGAGACCGCCGTCGAGGAGGCCGAGCTGTTGGCCGCCGACGGCGCCGTGCACAACCAGGAGCTCTTCGAGCAGTGCGTGACCTCCCCGCTGATCTTCGCCTCCGCGATGCTCAACTTCGGTGTGCACCAGATCCTGGACACCCTGTGCGCGATCGCGCCGGCCCCGCGGGAGCGTGCCAGCGACCCGGCGGCGGTGGCGGCGTCGACAAGCGCCATCGACGAGGTCCGTCAGCTCGACGCCGACTTCTCAGGCGTCGTTTTCAAGGTGCAGGCCGGCATGGACCGCAACCACCGCGACACCCTGGCGTTCATGCGCATCGTGTCCGGCGAGTTCGACCGCGGCATGCAGGTCACGCACGCGCAGTCGGGCCGCAGCTTCTCCACCAAGTACGCGCTGACCGTCTTCGGCCGCACCCGTGAAACCGTCGAGGTGGCCTTCCCCGGTGACATCGTCGGCCTGGTCAACGCCGGTTCCCTGGCGCCGGGTGACACGATCTACGCGGGCCGCAAGGTGCAGTTCCCGCCGATGCCGCAGTTCGCCCCCGAGCACTTCCGCACGTTGCGCGCGAAGTCCCTGGGCAAGTACAAGCAGTTCCGCAAGGCGCTCGAACAGCTGGAGTCCGAGGGCGTGGTGCAGATCCTGCGCAACGACCTCCGCGGCGAAGCCAACCCGGTCATGGCCGCGGTCGGCCCCATGCAGTTCGAGGTCATGCAGGCCCGCATGGAGATGGAGTACAACGTCGAGACCATCACCGAGCCGGTGCCCTACTCCGTGGCACGTCGCACCGACGCTGACTCGGCTGCGGAGCTGGGTCGCCAGCGCGGCGTGGAGATCTTCACCCGTACCGACGGCCAGCTCATCGCCCTGTTCGGCGACAAGTGGAAGCTCGCGTTCATCGAGCGGGAGCACCCCGAGCTGACGATGGATCCGATGGTGGCGGACGGATAATGGCGCTCTTCGGCCGCAGACAGCTCGTGAACGTCCCCGCCGACCTCACCCCGGTCGAGCTCGGCCGCCTGCAGGTGCACACGGCCGAGTCGCTTGTCATCGTCACCGTGGGGACCGCCGATGTGGCTCCGCTTCTCGACGCCCTCGCCTCCCCCACCGCCCTCATCTCCGGAGACACACGCGTGATCCTCGTGCCGGTGAAGGACTCCCGGCTGGTGCCTGCCCACGACCCGAAGCGGGGCTGGATCATTCCGGTGAGCGCGGCCGTGGCGGAGTCGGTGGTGTCCACGGTTCGCCCGGAGCCCGGCGGCTACGAGATCGACGGGATGAACGTGGCGTTCATCGTCGAGTAGCTCAGAGCAGAGCCCCGATGCCGAAGAGCGTGAGCGCCACGGCGACGACGTAGCCCGCGAGCTTGACCATCAGCTCCTGGCGGGTCCGCATGAATTCGAAGGCCCGGCCGAAGGGGCTGAAGGGGTGCGCCCGGACCATGCCGACGAAGACCGCCGAGAGCGCGGGGAGGCTGAGCGCCAGACTGGCGTAGAAGAAGAGTCCGATGTAGCGGACCGCCGGCCCCAGACCACTGGTGGACAGATACGCCAGCCCGGCGAAGAACGGAACCGAGGTCGCCGACTGGATCACGCCGAGCAGGAAGCCGACCCCGACGGTCCTGATCGAAGGCTCCTGCAGCGGCTTCATCAACCTTTTCACCAGGGCGGACTCCCCGTCCCCGGAACCGCGGACCGTCAGCACCAACGTGAGGACACCGACTGCGATGAGCAGGATGCCGAACACCGGCGATTCCAGGGCCTGCTGCACCAGATCGCTGATCCCGTCGAAGATGAGCAGGGTGATCAGAGCGAGGAGGAACACCCCCAGCCAGTCACCTGCGATCAGCAGAGTGACAATGCGCCGGTAGCGACCGGTGCGCGGCAACATCACGCCGAGGGCGACGACGACACCAATTAGCAGCGCGTTGAGTGAATCCAACAACGCATAGGACACGGCGTGAAACAAGGGTGTCGCCCTTTCCGGGGAACAAGGTGGGTGGGACAGTTCTGGCCGATTCTACGCAGGCCTGTCCCCCACCCTCCAAGCAGCGGCCAGCGGGCTACTGTTCCGGCGCCTCCACCGGCTGCTCAGTGACGACGATGCCGTCGGAGTCCGCGTAGAGGATGTGCCCCGGTACGAAGTCGACCCCGCCGAAGGACACTGTGATGTCCTTCTCGCCCTCTGCGTCCTTCGCGGACTTGCGGGGGTTGGTGCCCAGTGCTTTGGTGCCGAACTCCATGCCGCGGATGACTGAGGAGTCACGGATCGCACCGAGTATCACCACACCTGCCCAGCCGTTCTTCACGCCCGCGCCCGCGATGAGGTCACCCATGAGTGCTGTATGGACGGAGGCCTCACCGTCGACGACCAGCACACCACCCGGGTTCGGGGTGTTGAGGGTCTGCTTGACCAGGCCATTGTCCTGGAAACACTTGATCGTGGTGATGGGGCCGCAGAACTCGGTGACGCCACCGAAATCCCGGAACTGTGTGTCACAGGAGCGGACCTCCTCCCCGATGATGTCGACCAGGTCAGCAGTGGCGATGAAAGTGGTGGTCATACGGGGGTTCTACCTTTCAGAGGTGGGGGATGCGTGGAGAAGCAGCGGAAACACGAAACGGCGTGCGCCGTGAGGAACTCACGATGCACGCCGCTGTCGGGTTGAGCTGCAGGCTGGTTCCTAGTGGAACTGGCCTTCCTCGGTGGAGCCCTTCAGGGCGGTGGTGGAGGACAGCGGGTCAACGGTGGTGGCGATGGTGTCGAAGTAGCCGGCGCCGACCTCACGCTGGTGCTTGACGGCGGTGAAGCCGCGCTCCTCGGCTGCCTTGAACTCACGGTTCTGCAGGTCGACGAAGGCGGGCATGCCCTCGCGGGCGTAGCCGTAGGCCAGGTCGAACATGCCGTAGTTCAGGGAGTGGAAGCCTGCCAGGGTGATGAACTGGAAGGTGAAGCCCATCGCGCCCAGTTCCTTCTGGAACTTGGCGATCTGATCGGCATCGAGGTGTGCGGACCAGTTGAAGGACGGGGAGCAGTTGTAGGACAGCAGCTGGTCCGGGAACTCCGCGTGGACGCCGTCGGCGAACTTCTTGGCGAGCTCGAGGTCCGGGGTACCGGTCTCCATCCAGATCATGTCCGCGTAGGGAGCGTAGGACTTCGCACGGGCGATGCAGGGCTCGAGGCCGTTCTGCACGTGGTAGTAGCCCTCAGCGGTGCGCTCACCGGTGATGAACGGCTTGTCGCGCTCGTCAACGTCGGAGGTGATCAGGGTGGCGGCCTCGGCGTCGGTGCGGGCGATGACGACGGTCGGTGCGTCGGCGACGTCGGAAGCCAGGCGAGCGGAGGTCAGGGTGCGGATGTGCTGCTGGGTCGGGATGAGGACCTTGCCGCCGAGGTGGCCGCACTTCTTCTCGGAAGCGAGCTGATCCTCCCAGTGGGTGCCGGCAGCGCCAGCGCCGATCATGGCCTTCTGGAGCTCGTAGACGTTGAGGGCGCCACCGAAGCCGGCCTCGCCGTCAGCGACGATCGGGACGAGCCAGTTGTCGATGGAGTCGTCGCCCTCGACGCGGGAGATCTCGTCAGCGCGCAGCAGGGCGTTGTTGATGCGGCGGACGACGTTGGGCACGGAGTTTGCCGGGTACAGGGACTGGTCCGGGTAGGTGTGGCCGGAGAGGTTGGCGTCACCTGCGACCTGCCAGCCGGAGAGGTAAACAGCCTGCAGACCAGCGCGGACCTGCTGAACGGCCATGTTACCGGTGAGAGCACCGAGCGAGTTGATGTAGGAGCCGTCGCGCTTGGAAACCTTCTCCCACAGGATCTCAGCGCCGCGGCGTGCGAGGGTCTGCTCCTCGATCACGTTGCCCTGGAGCTGCTCGACCTGCTCAGCGGTGTAATCGCGGGTGATGCCTTCCCACCGCGGGTTCTCGTCCCAATCCTTCTGGATCTCTGCTGCGGTACGTGCCTGGCCGGTAGTGGTCATTGAGAGGACTCACTTTCCTGTTTTCGTTGCCGTGCCAGCCCATGAGGCTTTCCGGCGTGGGGATAAAGGAGGATCCACCTGCTGGATGTAACATCCATCCTTGGTGGTGTGACTCACAGAGTGCCTTCAAAAGTGCCCGCCGTCAATGGCTTGAGCGGTCTAAATTGTGTGCGGGGGTAGCGGGGGTTTTTGCTAACTTTGCTAACCCCACAACCCGGTCGGCCGTACTGTCCGGTTGACTCCGGACCCCATGGCCAGCACAAACGAATCAAAAACAAAAGCGCAGGTACGGGACATGAACACCGCGAGCACGCCCGAATGACGCCCTGAGACCAATGCCATAACAGGGGTAGCGCGCGGCTAAATCCGCAAAACCATTTACCCCGTGACTGAAATCACTTAGGCTGGAGCCGTCGCCCATAGGCGACTTATTCCGCTTTTCTTCACCCCCAAACCTCTCCAAGACAATTCAAGGAGCATCAGATGACTCAGACTGAACCGAAGGACACCACCGAACGCATCGAGGTCGCCGGCCTTCAGGTTGCCAAGGTCCTGCACGACTTCCTCGCCGACGATGTCCTCCCAGCCGTGGGCGTTGACGCCGACGAGTTCTGGAACGGTTTCTCCGAGATCGTCAAGGAGTTCACCCCGCGGAACAAGGAGCTGCTCGCACGTCGCGATGAGCTGCAGGCCCAGCTCGACGATTACTTCAAGGCCAACCCGGGCCAGCCTGACCCGGCTGAGCTCGAGACATTCCTCCGCGAGATCGGTTACCTCGTCGACACCCCGGAAGAGGGCGAGATCCGCACACGCGGCATCGACGACGAGATCGCCACCATGGCGGGTCCCCAGCTGGTCGTTCCTATCCTCAACGCCCGTTTCGCACTGAACGCCGCGAACGCCCGTTGGGGCTCCCTCTACGACGCCCTCTACGGCACCAACGCCATCTCCGAGGAGGACGGCGCCGAGAAGGGCCGGGGCTACAACCCTGTCCGCGGCAAGAAGGTCATTGCCTGGGGCCGTGATTTCCTCGACAAGGCCGTCCCGCTCGACGGCGCGTCCCACACAGACGTCGACCGTTATTCCATCACCGACGGCTACCTGGCCGCCCACGTCGGTGGCCAGGAGTACCGCCTGCAGGACAAGGCCGCCTACCGTGGCTTCTCCGGCAACTTCGAGGACCCGGAGTCCATCCTGCTGCGCAACAACGGGCTCCACATCGAGCTGCAGATCGATCCGACCACTCCGGTCGGCAAGGACGACAAGGCTGGTCTCAAGGACATCGTCCTCGAGGCCGCCATCTCCACCATCATGGACTTCGAGGACTCCATCGCAGCCGTCGACGGCGAAGACAAGACCCTCGGTTACCGCAACTGGTACGGCCTCAACACCGGCGAGCTGAAGGAGGAGGTGGCCAAGGGCGACCGGACCATCACCCGTACCCTCAACCCCGACCGCAAGTTCATCGGCCGCAACGGCACCGACATCCGCCTCCACGGACGTTCCCTGCTCTTCGTCCGCAACGTCGGCCACCTGATGCAGAACCCGGCCATCCTGGTCGATGGCGAAGAGGTCTTCGAGGGTCTCATGGACGCCGTGATCACCACCGTCTGCGCCATCCCGGGCCTGGACGTCCGCAACCCGCTGCGTAACTCCCGTACCGGCTCCATCTACATCGTCAAGCCCAAGCAGCACGGCCCGGACGAGGTCGCCTTCACCAACGACCTGTTCGCCAGCGTCGAGGACATGCTGGGCCTGCCGCGCTACACCCTCAAGGTCGGTGTCATGGACGAGGAGCGTCGCACCTCCGTCAACCTGGACGCCTGCATCATGAACGTCGCTGACCGTCTCGCGTTCATCAACACCGGCTTCCTCGACCGCACCGGCGATGAGATCCACACCTCCATGCAGGCCGGTGCCATGGTCCGCAAGGCCGACATGCAGAAGGCGCCGTGGAAGCAGTCCTACGAGGACGCCAACGTCGACGCCGGCCTGGCCCGTGGCCTGTCCGGCAAGTCCCAGATCGGTAAGGGCATGTGGGCCATGACCGAGCTGATGGGCGAGATGCTCGAGGCCAAGATCGCTCAGCCGCGCGAGGGCGCCAACACCGCCTGGGTCCCGTCCCCGACCGGTGCCACCCTGCACGCCACCCACTACCACCAGGTCGATGTCTTCGCCGTCCAGGAGGAGCTGAAGAAGAAGGGTCGCCGCGACACCTTCCACGGCCTGCTGACCGTCCCGGTCTCCCCGTCCACCGACTGGACCGAGGATGAGAAGAAGGAGGAGCTGGACAACAACTGCCAGTCCATCCTGGGTTACGTGGTCCGCTGGGTTGAGCAGGGCGTCGGTTGCTCCAAGGTCCCGGACATCCACGACATCGACCTCATGGAGGACCGCGCCACCCTGCGCATCTCCTCCCAGCTGCTGTGCAACTGGCTGGTCCACGGCGTCGTCACCGAGGACCAGGTCCTCGAGGCCCTCGAGCGCATGGCAGTCGTCGTCGACCGCCAGAACGAGGGTGACCCGTCGTACCTGCCGATGGCCGTCGACTTCGACTACTCCATCGCCTTCCAGGCCGCCAAGGACCTGATCCTCAAGGGCACGGAGTCCCCCTCCGGTTACACCGAGCCGATCCTGCACGCCAAGCGTCGCGAGTTCAAGGATCGCCAGGGCATCAAGTAAACCCCTCCCCATCCCTGTCTGAGTCCCGGCCACCTGCCCAGGTGGCCGGGACTTCGTGTTTCCCACCGGATATCCTCGTCCTCATGGATCTCCCTTCCCCCACGTCCCTCGATGACCTGCGTGCCGACGGCGCCCTCATCCAGGCCGACATCGACGCCACCTGGGCCAGCGCCATGGGCGTGGTGACCGGCGTCGAGTTCACGGGCGACACTGCACGCGTCCACCGGCGCGTCGGCACGCGGGACCTTCCGGCGACCGAGGTGGCGCGGATCGTGGACGGTCGGTGGGAATGGATTCAGCAGTATGAACTGGACATCCCCGAGCTGCACGCCCCCCAGGTCGCCTCGGACGGGCTCATCAGCGCGGCCCGGACACTCAACGGCAATGTGCCCGTCCTGCTGGCGCCTTTCGCGGACGGCACCCGCGTGCTGGCCGTCGGTTTCCGCCCCGAACCCGGTCCGATCCGCAGCACCCTGACGCTGGGGCTGGGCGGCCTCGACCCGCGTCTCGACGCCCGTCGTGCACTGCTCTCCTTCGCCGCCGCCCGCGGCCTGGGGGTCCGGTCCGATGAGCGCGGTTTCGGGTTCTCCGACGGCACGACCGTCACGTTCGACGGGGACCTGCCGGTCGATGTGTCCGGAGGAATGAGCCTGAATGACGTGCGCGCCGACGCCCACTTCTTCGCCGCCGAACACCAGCTCCTGCTCGCAGGTGCCTTCCCCGACCTCTCGATCCGCCTGGACATCGGCCGGAGCCGCGCCCTGCTCGGAGACCGGGTGGAGGTCACGGGGCTGGTCATCGCCACGGTCACCGGGGACACGTGGACGTGGGCCTGGGCAGACCCGAATCTTCCGCCCACGCCGGCGGCGAATCTGCGGCGCTTCGGGGTGGACAACGGCATCATCGATCTCGTCCGCCCCCGCCTCGCGCTCGACCGGGCAAGACGTCTGGGGCTCGTCGACGCCGCCAAACCGGTCCTGGGCATGTGGACCCATGCCTTCGCCCCCTTGAACGCGGAGACCACCGGTGTGGTGCTTCTCGACGCCCCCGTCCTCCACCTCCCCGGCCCCGATGCCCCCACCACCCGCGCCGCGGTGGAGGCGACCCTGCAGGCCCCCCTCGACCCGGCCCTGGATCCTGACCGCGCCCGGGCCTCTTACGCGCAGCGCCGGGGAGTCACCGTAGAACGTCCCGATACTCAGCCGGATCATGGGCCGGAGTGAACTGCGCGTCCTGGGTCTTGTCCACCAGCACGGCGCGCACCCCCTCAAGGAAGTCCGGCTGACGGCGGATCAGTTCACCGAGCCTTTCCTCATTGTCCAGCCCCGCGCGGAGATCAGCGGCCCTGCGGTTTGCCGCGTAGAGCTCGGCGGTGGCGACGGTCGCCGACGGCGAGCCGTTCGCCATGAGGGTGCGGACCTCCTGGACGAATTCCTGGTTGTCGTGGGATTCCAGGGCCGCGTCGATCTCCGCCCATGACGCATGATGGAAGGTGGCCTCGATGTCGTCCCGCCACGCGAGGAGCCGGGATTCCTCCTGCACCTCCGTGCTGTGCTCGCCCAGGGCGCCGTCGACCCCGAGCCCGATGAGGTCCCCGATGAACGCTTCTGCGTCGTCGATGATATCGGTGGCCAGACCCGTGTACATCATGTCGGCCTCGTTGAGCCGGTAGCCGGTGAGTCCGATGAAGGCGCCCACGGCAGGCGAAGAACCCGGCCAGCGCTGGGAGGCGTAGGAGATGCCGACGTCGGTGATGTAGCCGATGGCCATCTCGGGCATCGAGGCCCACGCCCGTTCCGTGATCACCCGGTGTGAACCGTGGGCGGACACGCCCAGTCCGCCACCCATGATGATCCCGTCCATCACCGCGATGTACGGCTTGGGGTAGCCGGCGATCATGTGGTTCATCGCGTACTCGTCCGAGAAGAACCTGTCCACCGCCGCCTCCTCGCCGGCGAGGATCTCCTCGCGGACATGACGTACGTCGCCGCCGGCGCAGAAGGCCCTGTCCGATGTGGAGGTGATCAACACCTGGGTGACGGAGTCATCGTCACGCCACTGCTCCAGGGATCGCGTGATGATCTCCACCATCTCGGGGTTGAGGCTGTTGAGGGCTTTGGGGCGGTTGAGTTCCAGAACGCCGGTATGGTGGCGGACTGAGACAAGCACAGGCGGTTCAGTCGGTGTGGTCATGCTCACAGCCTACTGACCGGAAGGACCACCGCAATGGAGTTCCGCCTCATCGCCCTGGACATGGACGGGACGCTTCTCGACGCCGAGGGTCGTGTCCCCGACGCCTTCTGGGAGGTCCTCGCCGAGGCCCGCTCCCGCGGCATCGCCGTCGCACCGGCCTCCGGCCGCCAGCTGGCGACCCTGCGCTCGATGTTCACCGGCGATCACGATCCGGGGACGTTCATCGCGGAGAACGGCACCTGTGTCTTCCATGACGGACGGGTGGTGTCCACCACGCTCATGGACACCGCGATCGTCGACTCCGTCATCACCGCCACGAACGACACTGGCCTCGACCTTGTGGTGTGCACACCTGACGTGGCCTACCACTCCCCCACGGTCGCCGACGCCACCATGGCTGAGCTGGAGAAATACTACGTGTCCCGGGAGCAGGTGCCGGACCTCCGGGAGGTCGCCGCGACAGACGTGATCAAACTGGCCGTCTACACGAGTGATAATGCGGAGGACGTCGCCTACCCGCCGCTGCGCAAGGCCGCCCCGAACGCAAACGTGGTGGTTTCCGGGGCGCACTGGGTAGACATCATGGCGGCCACGGCCGGCAAGGGCCGGGCGATGGCTGCGCTCGCGGAGGTGATGGGCGTCGAGAAGCACGAGATCCTGGCCTTCGGTGACTACCTCAACGATTATGAGCTGCTGCAGGCCGCGGGCACCGCCTACGCGATGGAGAACGCGCACCCGGACATCAAGGCCATCGCGCATCACATCGCACCGCCGAACACGGAGGCCGGTGTGGTCACCGTCCTCCGTGAGCTGCTGGGTATGTGAACTACTTCTTCCGGCTCTTCCTGGTGGCCTTCTCCGCGGACGAGGGCCGACCGCCGACGAGTTTCGCGGCGACGTCGGGGACGTAGCGGAACTCCGCGCGCGGCGGACGCTCATAACCGTTGTCCGAGCTGGGGGGCTGGGGGATCTCGGGCAACGGCCGTTCGATCTTCTCGAAGGGGATCGTCGACAGGAGATGGCTGATGACGTTGATGCGCGAGCGCTTCTTGTCCTCGCTCTCCACCGTGTACCAGGGCGCCGAGGGAATGTCCGTGTGGATGAACATCTCGTCCTTCGCCCGCGAGTAGTCCTCCCAGCGGGTGATCGACTGCAGGTCCATCGGGGAGAGCTTCCAGCGGCGCAGCGGGTCATCCAGACGCGACCGGAAACGCGCGACCTGCTCCTCATCGGAGACCGAGAACCAGTACTTGCGCAGCAGGATCCCGTCCTCCACCAGCAGCCGCTCGAAGATGGGGGCCTGGTGCAGGAAGCGGCGGTACTCCTGCGAGGTGCAGAATCCCATCACCCGCTCCACGCCGGCACGGTTGTACCAGGAACGGTCGAAGATGACGATCTCACCCGCGGTGGGGAGTTTCTCCACGTAACGCTGGAAATACCACTGTCCCTGCTCGCGCGAGCTCGGGGCAGGAAGGGCCTCGATACGGGCACTCCGCGGGTTGAGGTACTGGGTGATCCGCTTGATCGCGGAGCCCTTGCCTGCGGCGTCGCGGCCCTCCATGACGATGACCACACGTGCACCGGTCTCCACCACCCACTGCTGCATGTCGACCAGCTCGGCCTGAAGTCTTTTGAGTTCCTTCTCGTAGGCCTTGTTGTTCAGTTTCGCCGGATTGACGTGCGGCTCAGTGGTGCCGTTGTCCTTTTTACCCATGTTTCTCAGCGTACCGTCAGCCGACCTGGAACTCGGCCATGCGGTCCCACTCCGACTTCCCCTCGATGAGGGTGTTGATGATCTGCGGCGTCTCCGACAGGATCTTCGGGAACAGTGCGGATGCGGCCTGGAAGTGCGGGGAATTCACATGTTCCTCTGCGGCACCGTCCCGGAAGGCCTCGATGAGGATGTACTCGGACGGATCATCGGTGTTGCGCGACCAGTCGAAGAAGATGCACCCCTCTTCAGCGCGGGTGGCGGCGGTGAACTCCTCCACCTCCCGGCGGAAGGTCTCGACGTACTCGGGCAGGGGACGGAAACGGACGTTGATCAAAATCATGCTCACCAGGGTACTTCCCTTCGACTGGCGGCGTACAATGTGATCCAACCCACAACCACGGGAGGATTCCCATGCCGGCGCCCACCAGTGCGGAAATGTTCGAGTTCGACGTCACCGAGTGGTTCAACTCCGATGCGCTCACGATGGCGGATCTGCACGGACGTGTGGTGCTCGTGGAGTTCTTCCAGATGCTCTGCCCGGGCTGCGTCAACCACGGGATCCCTCAGGCGCAGCGGGTCCACCGTATGGTCAGCGCCGATCAGGTGGCGGTCATCGGCATCCACAGCGTCTTCGAGCACCATGACGTCATGGGCCCGGCGGCACTGGAGGTGTTCCTCGCCGAGTTCGGCGTGACGTTCCCCGTCGCAGTCGACCGGCCCGGCGAGGTACTGCCGGTGACCATGAAGCGCTGGCGACTCGAGGGCACCCCCACCACCCTGCTCGTCGACCGGCAGGGCAAGGTGCGGCAGGTCTGGTTAGGCCAGCTCGATGACCTGGCGCTCGGCGTATGGCTGGGAACCCTGCTGGCGGAGGACTAACCCTCCATCTGCTCCCCCAGCTGGAGCCACTCCATCTCCAGCTCCTCCCGCTCGGACTCCATCGCCTGGAGCTGTCCGTCCAGCCCGGCCAGTTTCCCGGTGTCGCCGGCTTCCGCCGCCACGGCCATGGCTGCGTGGGTCTTCTCGATCTTCGGGTCGAGACGGCTTATCTTGCGTTCCAGAGCGTTGAGCTGCTTCTTCAGCTCACGTTCCTCCTGGGAGCTCATGCCCGTCCGCTTCTCGACGGCCACCCGGTCCCGGTCCCCGAAATCCAGCGGCCCTGAACCGGCGGCCGCAGCCATGTCCCGGCGGATCTCCAGGTACTGCTCGATACCGCGGGGCAGATTGGTGAGCCCGCCGTCACCGAACAGCGCCCAGGTGGTGTCCGCGACACGCTCGATGAGGTAACGGTCGTGAGAGATGACGACGAGGGTGCCCGGCCAGGAATCGAGGAGGGATTCCAGCTCCTGGAGGGTGTCGATGTCGAGGTCGTTGGTCGGCTCGTCGAGAAGCAGCACGTTCGGCTCGGCCATGAGCACGCGGGTGAGCTGCAGGCGGCGGCGCTCGCCGCCGGAGAGATCACCGACCGGAGTGCGCTGACGTTTGGAGGAGAAGCCGAGGCGCTCGGCGAGCTGGGAGGCGGAGAGCTGCTTCTTACCCAGCTGGACGTAGGAGGCGACGTCTTCGACGGCCTCGAGAAGCCGCATCTTCGGGTCGAGATCCTCGAGTTCCTGGCGCAGCCAGCCCAGACGCACCGTCTGCCCCTGAATGCGCTTACCCGCAGCAAGCGGATGTTCGCCGGCGAGGGTGCGCAGAAGGGTGGTCTTTCCGGAGCCGTTGACGCCGACGAGGCCGATGCGTTCACCCGGGGCGAGGCGCCAGGTCAGGTGATCGACGAGCATACGCCCGTCGGGGGCCTCCACGCGGACGTCCTCGAGCTCGATGACGACCTTGCCCTGCCGCTGACGGGAGAACGCCGTGAGCTCCACCGAATCACGCGGGGAGGGAACATTGGCGATCAACGCCTCGGCCGCCTCGATGCGGTAGCGGGGCTTGGAGGTTCGTGCGGGTGCACCGCGGCGCAGCCAGGCCAGCTCCTTGCGGGCGAGGTTCTGACGGCGCTGCTCGATGGCGTCGGCCTGCCGCGTACGTTCCGCGCGGGCGAAGATCCAGTCGTTGTAGCCGCCCTCGTAGATGTCGACGACGCCGTCGTGCACCTCCCAGGTCGTGGTGGCGATCGTGTCCAGGAACCACCGGTCGTGGGTGACCACGACGATGGCGATTCTACGGCTGATCAGATGCTCCGCCAGCCACTGCACTCCCTCGACGTCGAGGTGGTTGGTCGGCTCATCGAGGACGACGAGGTTCAGGTCGCGCACCAGGGCCGCGGCGAGGTTCACCCGGCGGCGCTCACCGCCGGAGAGGCCGCCCACCTTCGTGTCGAGGCCGAGGCCCGCCACGCCCAGACCGCCGAGAACCTCGCGGACGAGGGCGTTGGACGCCCATTCGAAGGTCTGCAGGCCCAGCGGCGCGAGGACCACGTCAGCGATGGTGTCCTCATCTTCGAGGTCTGCCCGCTGCGTGACCACCGCCATCCGCAGTTCGGAGGTGTGGGACACGCGACCGGAGTCAGGTTCCTCGATGCCGGTGAGGACCTCCAGGAGGGTGGTCTTGCCTCCGCCGTTGAGCCCGACGACGCCGATGCGATCGCCGGTCTGGACGCCGATGCTCACGCCGTCGAGCAGGGTCTTGAGACCCCAGGACTTGGTGACATTCTCGAGATTGATCAGATTCGCCATATTAAGTCCACATTCTATGCCCCCGGCGGCGCAGGACGTTAACTTCCGGACCAGGTCCGGAAACGACCGGGCCCCGACTTCCGGCAGGAGGCCTGCGAGAGGGGCGCGAAAAGTGCGCAATGGCGCACTGCACACCGCCCTGACCTGCCCATTCCCGGGAGAAGGGGTCATGTCGGAGGCTCGTGTTACGGTGCGCTTGATCGAACGCCAATTCGACACATCGGGGAACCATGACGCTCGCCGCCCTCAACACTCTGACCGACCAGTCCGACACCGACCTCACCGCCACGATCACCGACGCCCACCGCCAGCTCACCCACCACAAGGCCCGCTTCATCCTCGCGCTCACCGAGTTCCACGACCGTGAACTCGCCCGCGCACACGGCGCACCCACCACGGCCGCGTGGCTGCAACTCACGCATGGCGTTGCCCGGCGGACCGCCTACGAATACCTCGGTGTCGGTGCCCGACTGAAGAATTTTCCACTGCTTGCGCAGACGTTTCTCGCCGCCGCCTTCTCCTACTCCATCGTCCGCCTCCTGCTCCGTTACATGACCCCGGAGAACCAGGAGGAGCTCATCGAGTTGGCGCGCACCCACCCTTTCGCCGAACTGGTCCTCCTGTTGGCCGGCCGGGATCAGCCGGACTCCCGCCCGACCGCCAACAGGATCTCCGTGGTCACTGATCCCGAAACCGGTGAGGTCCGGATCTGGGGACGACTCGACCCCGAGCGCGGCGCCGAGTTCATGGCGGCGCTGAAGATATCGGAGCTGGCCAACCTCATCGACATCGACGGCGTGGACGAAGAGGTCCTGGAAGACCCGGCGGCCGTCGAGAAGCTCATCGAACGGGCCCGCACACCAGAGGATGAGAAGTCGGAGGAAACGGACAGGGAGCCCCGCACATCGCGTTTCGGGGGGCCGCTGGCACCCACCCTTTTCACCGCCTTCATGGGGCTGATCCACATGGTGCGCAGCCACCCGCTGAGCCGCGTGCGTGCCCCGGGGGCGGAGGTCAACGTCCTGTTCACCCAGGACAACCGCGCCTTCATTCCGGGCCATCATGGCGGTCAGACCGGCCAGCTGATGCGCACCATCCTCAACGGTTCCGTGCGCTACCACCTGCTGTCTCGATCCGGGCTCACGCTCAAGGTCACCAGAGCGACCCGCCTCGCCTCGGAAGCACAGGTCAAGGCCCTGCTCAACGTCTGGCGGTTCCAGTGCGCCGGCCCCGGTTGCGACCACACACGATTTCTGGAGTTTCACCACATCGTCCCATGGGCGGAGGGTGGCGCCACGGAACTGGCCAACCTGATACCTCTGTGTTCCGGCTGCCACGCACTGGTCAGCGCAGGGATCATGACGGTGCACATTGACTCCGACCCCAGATTCCTCCGGTTCCGGTTGCCGGGCGGGGCGTCCTACACTTCGGAGAACCGAGGGCCGGCGGTGACCGATCAGGCGATGGGCCAGTGGGGCGACCGGTACTTCGACGGGCCCGTCCCCCGGGGCGATGAACATCGGCTTCAGGTGTGGGAGCACCCGGACAGCTTCGATGAGCCGCTGGAAGGAGAGGCCTAGGAGTGCGCAACGGCGCACTCAGTCGACGAGGTGCGCGCCTCTGGTCGGGCCGTACGCGGTGGTGCCGGAATAGGCGCGACCGTCGGCGAGCAGGTCGTCGAGGACGTCGCGGGCGTGGAGCTCTGAGCTGCACAGAAAGGCCGCCGTGGGGCCCGAACCGGACACGATCGCGGCGAGCGCCCCCGCCTGCCTGCCCGCTTCCAGGGTGCGGCCGATATCGCGGCGCAACGTGATCGCGGGGACCTGCAGATCGTTGGCCAGTGTGCCCGCAAGTTGCTGCGGATCGCCGGTCATCAGGGCCCGGGCCAACTCCCCGGTGTGCAGGGACGGGCCGATGACCGCTCCACCTCCGCGGAGCTCATCAATTTCGTGGAAAACCGTCGGCGTGGACAGCCCCTCCCTGAAGAATACGAGCGCCCAGTGATAGGTGCCGCGGGACAGCATCGGGGTCAGCTGTTCGCCACGGCCGGTGCCGAGCATGGTGCCGCCACGCAACGTGAAGGGCACGTCCGATCCCAGCTCGGCGGCCAACTCCGACAGGGTGGTCATGGGCAGCGCAGGGTGGGACTCGCTGAGCAGGGCGTGAGCCGCCACGAGGGCCGCGGCAGCATCGGCGGAGCCGCCCGCCATTCCGCCGGCGGTGGGGATCCCCTTGTGGATGCGGATGTTCACCCTCGGGGCATCCACCGGGCCATGATGGGCCCGGTAGTGGTCGACGAGCTTGTCTACGGCGCGCCACGCCAGATTCGAGGCGTCCGTGGGCACCGAGGCCGCGTCCAGCCCTGAGACGCCGAGGGCGCCGACGATGCTTCCCGACGCCACGCGTTCCTCGTCGTCGATGTCCAACGTCACCGTGTCCGCGAGGCTGAGGGACTGGAAGACGGTGACGAGGTCGTGGAAACCGTCCTCCCGCAGGTCCCCCACACCCAGGTGCAGGTTGACCTTGGCGTGGGCGCGGGAGGTCAGATGCCTCACGAGGTGATCCCGGCGAGCCGGACGAAGTCGTGGACGGTGAGCCTTTCGCCACGCAGCTGCGGGTCGATGTCTGCGCGGCGCAGAGCCTCTTCGGCGGCGGCGGCGGAACCGTAGTGGCCCGCCATCGCAGCGCGGAGGGTCTTGCGTCGCTGGGCGAAGGCTGCGTCGATGAGCGGGAAAACGGCACGACGGGACTCGTCGTTGATGGGCCACGGCTCGGTGCCGGGAGCAAATCGGTCGATGCGGACCAGACCGGACTCGATGTTCGGGGCGGGCCAGAACACATGCCGGCCAATGGCACCCGCGCGGCGGACGTCGCCGTAGAAGGCGGCCTTGACGCTGGGGACACCGTAGATCTTCGAGCCCGATTCCGCCGCCAGACGGTCGCCCACCTCTGCCTGCACCATGACGAGCACCCGGCGGAGGCTGGGGAACGTGGCCAGCAGGTGGAGGAGCACCGGAACGGACACGTTGTAGGGCAGGTTCGCCACCAGTGCGGTGGGTTCGGGCAGGTCTTCCGGGGTGATTCGCAGGGCGTCCTTATGCACAACGGTCAGCCGGTCAGCATACTGCGGGGCACGCCAGGCGACTGTGGCGGGCAGCTCGGCGGCCAGGCGTCGGTCGATCTCGACTGCCGTGACCTTCTCCACGGTATCCAGCAGACCGAGCGTCAACGAACCGAGACCCGGCCCCACCTCCACGACGTGGTCGGAGGGGTCAAGGTCTGCGGCTGCGATGATCCGCCGCACCGTGTTGGGGTCGTGCAGGAAATTCTGGCCGAGTTTCTTCGTCGGGGTGACGTCGAGCTTCTCCGCCAGAGCGCGGATCTCCACGGGGCCGAGCAGCTCGGCGGGCTGAACACTGGAGGTCATGCAACCAATCTAGACCACCGGTGGGTAATGGCCCTAGTGCGTGCCCTCGGCGAACTCCTCCACGATCTTGGCGTTGAAGGCTGGCAGGTCACCCGGCGTGCGGGAGGAGACCAGTCCGTTGTCCACGTGAACCTCCTCGTCCACCCAGGTGGCACCGGCATTGCGCAGGTCCGTCTTGAGCGAGGGGTAGGAGGTGAGGGTGCGGCCGCGGAGCACGTCGGCGTCGGCGAGGATCCAGCCGCCGTGGCAGATGACGCCGACCGGCTTACCGGCCTCAACGTGCTTCTTCACGAAGGCCACTGCGTCGGCGTCCATGCGGATCTTGTCAGCGTTTCCGGTACCACCCGGCAGGATGAGGGCGTCGAACTCAGCCGGATCAGCCTCAGCTGTGGTGGCGTCGACGGCGACCGACGTGCCGTTCTTACCTTCAATGGTGCCTGCCTCGGTGGACAGGATGGTCACGGTCGCGCCGTGTTCCTTGACGGCCTCGACCGGCTTCGTCAGCTCGGAGTCCTCGAAGTTGTTGGTGGCGATGACCGCCACCCTGACGTTGGTCAGGTGAGACATGATGGTTACCTCTCGCATGCGTTCGGCTGAATGTCCGTACGCCACCCGAGGGTAACCAGATTCTGCGACTAGCGCAGACCCATCTTCGAGGTGCAGGCGGGCCATGCGCCCCAGCCCTGGCTCGCCCGGGTCTTCTCCGCGATAGAGATCTGCTGCTCACGGGTGGCCAGGTTCGCGGTCGGCGCGAACTGGGTGCCGCCGTAGGCTGCCCAGGTGGACGGCGAGAACTGCAGACCGCCCTGGTAACCGTTGCCGGTGTTGATGGACCAGTTTCCGCCGGACTCACACTGCGCGAGGGTGTCCCAGACGGAGCCACCGGCCACGGCCGGGGCGGAGGAAGCGGCCGGGGCGGCAGGTGCTGCGGGGGCTGCGGGGGCTGCCTTTGTTCCACGGGCGATCTTTTTGGCGGAGGCCGGGGAGAGTTCGACCTCGTTGAGCTTCTCGCGGGCGGTCTCGACGCCATTGACCGTGGTGATGCGGGTGGTCACCTCGCGGGAGCCCGGAGCGCCTTCCACGAGGACCTTCTCCGTGCCCTCGAGCGCCGTGGGATCGTCGACGTACTCAGGCTCGGTGGTGAAGGACTCGGTCGTGGTCTCCTCATCGATGGAGACGCGCTCAATCTCGATCTTCGCGTTCCTGTTCAGCGGAGCGTCGAGTTCCGGGGTGACCTTGTCGTGTTCGCCGAGCTCGATGCCGCGGGCGTCGAGAAGCTCGCGGACGGTGGCCGCGGCGATCTCGGTGTAGACGACCCTGCCACCGTCGTTGACGCCGACGATCTTCGGGGTGGTGATGTCCAGGCGCATGCCGTCGGTGAGGCGGGTGTCGCCGTCCTCGGCGATGCGGGCCGCCGCGGTGACGCCGTCGAGCTCGCCGAGGAGGTCCTCGACTGTCAACGCGGTGGAGGTGATGTCGGTGGTGCGGCCGTCGATGACCACGGCGACAGGCTTGGCGGTGCGGACGGTGATGCTCGCGCCCTTGGTCAGGGACTCGCTCGGGGCGGGGTAGACCAGATCCTGATCCCCGACCTCGACGCCGGCGGCCTCGAGGGCGCCGGCGACGTCGCGGGACATGGTGGTCAGCTCGGTGGTTTCACCGTTGATGTCGAGGGTGACGTCCTTCTGTGCACCAGCGACGGCGACTCCGCCGACCAGCAGTGCACCCAGCACGCCGCCGGTGGCCAGACGCTTGGTGGTGGAGGTGCCGGAGTTGATCCGCGTGATTCGTGAAGTGTTGTTATGGCCCATGGGGATATACATTCTCGATCTCATTCGGGGAAGGCGTGGGCTCCGTGTGACGTGCCTGTCATCAGAAGCTGCTCGTTAATCACAGTACGGTAACAGTTCGATGTCGCCCAGGGAACCTGCAACACGCCGACAATGCACGGCCCCCCGTACCCGGCCCCGACTACCTCAGCAAATGCACTGGCGAAACGCGAATGTGATACTGGTCACCCCATGCGCAGGTACACGCGATCGAAAGTCTCGGACACCTCCCTCGCGAACTCCTCCGGCTCCATCCCCCTGGCCTCCGCGACGCACAGCGCCGTGTGCCCGATCAGCGCCGGCTCATTGCGCGCACCCCGGAAGGGCTCCGGAGTCATGTAGGGCGCGTCCGTCTCGATGAGCACCTGGCCCTGCGGCGCGATCCGGGCCGCCTCACGCAGCTCCGCATTGCGGGTGAAGGTGACGTTGCCTGCGAAGCTGAGCACGTACCCACGCGCCAACGCCTCCTCCGCCATCACGAGCGGGGACGAGAAGCAGTGCAGGATCGTCTCCACCGGCTTGGGAGCATCCGCGAGCACCCTCATCAGGTCCCCGTCAGCCTCCCTGTTGTGCAGCATCAGCGCCTTGCCCGAGGCGACCGCCAGGTCGATGTGCCAGCGCAGCGCCTCCTCCTGAACCTCCAGCGGCGCAGTGCGCTCAGGCTCATGCCGGATCCAGTAGGTGTCCAGCCCGGTCTCCCCCACCGCCACGCACCGCGGGTCGGCCGCCATCTCGGTGAGTCGGACCCGCGCAACCTCATCCAGCTCATGCGCCCGGGTCGGATGGATCGCACACGCCGCGTACACCAGCCGGTTGTGCTGCGCGGCCTCCAACGCCAGCTCCGCCTCGGCAAGCCCGTCACCGACGGTGCAGATCTTCACGACGCCAGCGTCCACCGCCCGACCCACAATCGCATCGATGTCCTCCGGCGTCCTCGCCCCCGCAGACGCAAGGTGGGTGTGAGCGTCGACGAGACCCCGGATCGGGGCGGCGGGAACGGGCGTGGGGCGGGGCTTCTTCTTGGACATGCCTGCATTGTATGGGCATGATCTTTTCCCGCCTGGTCGACCTCACCCGGCCGATGTACCCGGGCCAGCCGAAATTCCCCACCGATCCCGATATGTCGGTCTCCGTTCTGCACCCCGCCGGCCCGGACGGCTTCGAGGTGCTCTCCTACCGCCTGGTCGGCCCCTGGGGCACGCATGTCGACGCCCCGGGCCACGCCGTCCCCGGCGCGCGTACCCTCGCCGAAATCACGCCGTCCGAGCTCATCCTCCCTCTCGCCGTCATCCCGCTTGTCGACGCCCCCTCCCTCACCGCCGCCCACGTCCTCGCGTGGGAGCGCGAACATGGACCGGTTCCCGCCGGTGGCTTCGTCGCTCTGCACACCGGGTGGGCCGACCACACCTCCCCCGACACTCCGGGCTGGGCACTCGATGCCGTGGAACTACTCCACGCCCGCGGCGTACGTGCCATCGGGCATGACACGCTCAACACCGATCCCGGCCCCCTGACAGCCAGCGACCAGTACCCGGCGCAGCGCTTCTGGCTCTCACATGACCACTGGCAGGTTGAGTTCCTCACCCACCTGGACCAGGTGCCTGCGACAGGAGCCACGATGTGGGTGTCCTGGCCTGTGCCCGCGGGCGGTTCATCCTTTCCCGCCCGGGCCCTGGCGGTCCTTCCCTAACCTCGGCTGGCCACGGCCAACGGCAGAACCGGCTGCCCGGTGCGCTCTGCCAGCGCGGATCCGGCGACGGTCACCGACCAGCCGGTGTCAATGAGGTCGGTGACCAGCAGCACCGGGCCCTCAGACGAACCGATGCCCGTGACATCCCAGTGGTTGAGCAGGGCTGTCACCCGGTACGCGGAGTTCTGGGCCGTGACCTCGCCCGCACCGGGACGCACGGGCAGGACACCGGCGTATGCCATCCTGCCGACCCCCGCGATGGCCTCCGCCAGGGCCGCAACGAAGTCCGTCGTCGCCGGGTCATGGGAGCCCAGGGCCACGACAGTGGTGGGCCTGGCGTCCCAGTCCCAGTCGGAGAGCACCGCGACGATCCGCGGCAGCCAGACATCCTGCTGCCACGGGTGGGTGGGTCGCCAGGACCTGTCCGCCAGCAGCGCCGTCAACGCAGGCCCGCGGGCGATGTCGTTGAGCCGTCCGAGTGCGCGGCCAGGTTCGACGCCGTGGATACGGCCACGCACGCTGATACCCGTGGGCCACTGGCGGCGCTGGGTGACCCGCACCCCGGGAGCGGCGAGTCGATCTGCCACTCGCTGGGCGACAGTGGCGTCGATCCCCGTGGTCCACCTGCGGCCCGTGCAGTTGTCGCAGCGCCCGCACGGTTCGGTGGCGGTGGCGTCATCGAGCTGTCGGCGCAGGAAGAGCATGCGGCAGGAGTCGGTGTCCTCGTAGGCGAGCATGGCCTCCTGCTCCGCCGTACGCGCCTGGGCGAGGCCGGAGTACCGGTCGGCGTCGTAGTGCCAGTCCTCCCCGGTCCCCACCCAGCCGCCCTTGACGCGGCGTACCGCACCGTCGACGTCGAGAACCTTGAGGACCTGGTCGAGCCGGGAACGTGAGAGATCCACCTGTGCCTCCAGCTTCATCGTCGACTGCGGCTCATCCGTGAGCGCACCGAGCAGGTGGCGGACGGTGGCCTCGTCCGGGAAGGAGACGGAGGCGAAATACTCCCAGATCTCAGAGTCCTCGGAACCCGGCAGGAGGATGACGTCGGCGCGTTCAGTGGCACGCCCGGCGCGGCCGATCTGCTGGTAGTAGGACACCGGGGATCCCGGAGCGCCGACGTGGACGACGAAACCGAGATCGGGTTTGTCAAAGCCCATGCCCAACGCCGAGGTGGCCACCAAAGCCTTGAGCTCATTGTTGATCAACGCATGCTCGAGGCGTTCGCGCTCCCCGGCCTCTGTCCGTCCGGTGTAGGCGGCGACGTTCCAGCCGACGGCCTCCAACGCCTCCGCGAGGTCCTCTGCCGCTGAGACGGTGAGGCAGTAGATGATGCCCGCCCCCTCAAGCTCCGCCAGGTGGGTGGCCAGCCAGGCCGGGCGGGTGGTGGTGTCCGCCAGACGCACCACCGCCAGGTGCAGGGACTCCCGGTCCAGACCACCGCGCAGCACACCGGTGTACTCACCGAGCTGCGCCTGCACGTCGGCGACGACGCGGTCATTCGCGGTCGCAGTGGTCGCCAGCACCGGCACGCCCTCCCGCAGGCCGGCGAGCAGGTCCCGGATGCGACGGTAGTCAGGGCGGAAATCATGGCCCCAGTCGGAGATGCAGTGTGCCTCATCCACCACCACCATGCCGACGGTCGCTGCGAGCGCAGGCAGGACCTCGTCCCGGAAGCCGGGGTTGTTCAGCCGCTCCGGGGAGATCAGCAGCACGTCAACCTCCCCGGCGGCAACCTGCGCCTGGATATCCTCCCACTCCGTCATGTTCGCACTGTTGAGCGTGGCCGCACGGATGCCGGCCCGCTCTGCGGCCACCACCTGGTTGCGCATGAGCGCCAGCAGCGGCGAAATGATCAGCGAGGCACCTGCCCCGGCATCCCGCAGGAGCTTCGCGGCGATGAAGTACACCGCCGACTTGCCCCAGCCCGTTCGTTGGACCACCAGCATCCGACGCCGGTGGTTGACCAGCGCGTCAATCGCGGTCCACTGATCATCGCGCAGCTGCGCGCCCGGCCCCGCGATGCCGGTGAGAAGTTCATTGGCCATTCCCCTGGTTGCCTGCATGTCCACCACGGTATCCCAGGCCCCCGACATCAGGCGTGAGCTGCGAGTTCATCATCAATGAAGACGTTGCGTGCGGCCCGGAAACCGACCGCCCCCATGAGTCCGCACAGCACCAGCAGCACGGGCAGGATCACCGACCACCCGCCGGTGGCCTCTCGGACGACGCCGACGAGCAGCGGCCCGACCGCCGCGATGACGTAACCGATCGGCTGGACGAAACCAGACAGCCGGGCGGTGACGAGCGGGACACGGCTGCGAGCGGGGATCAGTGCGATGGCGGTGGGGAAACAAAAGCCGCCGACGCCGAGCAGGGCCGCCCAGAGCATCGGCGTAGTTGCGGGTGCCAGCCACAGCCCGAAATAACCGGCGCCCATGAGCGCGGAGAAGAGCACAGGCAGCCACACCACGCTGCGCATGCGGTGGATGACCGCCGGCATGATGAGCCCGCCGATGATGTTGAAGCTGCCGGTCAGCGCAAGTGCCAGGCCTGCGGTGCCGGCCGGGACGCCGTGGTCGACGTAGATCTTCGGCAGCCAGCCCATCTGGATATAGGCGTGCATGGACTGGAGCCCGAAGAACAGCATGAGGAACACCGCCGTCGGGGAGCGCCACAACGACACCGGGTCGGTGGCTGCCCCGGTGGCGTCGACACGCGGGGACGTGGAGGTCGGCACATCCCGGCCGATGCGCAGGACCACCACGAACCAGACGATCACCTGGACGGCCGCCGGTGCGGCCCAGAAGAACAGCGCGCGACGCCAGGCGTCGGGGGCGTCGGAAAGCACGGCGGTGAGCGGACCGATGGCACCGGAAAGGCCGAGAACGGAGCCGTAGACCGTCATGAGCGCCACGATGTGCCGGCCGCCGTGATTCTTGATCCAGGCGGGCAGCAGCACGTTGGCCAGGGCGATACCGGTGGTGACCAGCGCCGTGAGCAGGATGAACACCCAGATGTCCCCCACCCAGGGACGCACCGCCAGGCCGAGGAAGGAGAGCGCCGCACCCAGGAGCAGGGTGCGGCTCAGTCCCAGGCGGGTGGCCAGCGGCACTGCCAGCAGGCCGAAGAGTGCGAAGAAGAGGCCGGGGATGGCGGTGATGATCCCGGCGAGGGAGCCGCCGGCCTGGAAGGCCTCGAGGGTGTCTGCCAGCACCGCGCCGAGCGAGGAGATTCCGGCGCGCAGGTTGAATGCGGCGATGAACACCGCAAGGAACAACAGCAGCGTCGGAATGACGGCTCGCGTACTCACTGGGGGTCTCCTACCGTAGCGGAGATCCCAGCGTAGTACGTATTACCAATTACTGGACGGGCGACCACTCCGGGCCGGTCTCCGCGAGTTCCGGATCGAGTTTCTGGATCAGCGGCGCGGGCTTGGCCAGCGGGGTACCCGGCACAACGTCGACGCGCTTCCACACGGCCTGCTGGGCGGTGTAGTCACCGGTGATGATCGGATAGCCCTGCCCCTCCTCCGGCAGACCCACGCCCACGAGGTCGACGGGCATGTCGTCGGTGACCTCATGAATCTCCGGCTTCGCGGCCCAGACGCCCTCACGGCCGAGGGTCTCGTGCACCTGCTGGGCGATGTGCGGCAGGTACGGGGTGAGCAGGACGTTGCAGTCGGAGACGACCTGCAGCGCGGTCCACAGGACGGTGGCCAGACGCTCACGCTGGGACTCGTCCTTCGCCAGCCGCCACGGCTCCTGCTCGGCGATGTAGGCGTTGGCCTCGCCGACGACGTGCATGGCGGCGGTGATGCCGTTCTTGAACTTCGACAGCGCGAGGTTGTCGCCGACGATGTCGAAGGTGTTCGCCGCGAGGTCGAGGATCCGCAGATCGGAGTCGGTGAGCTCACCCGGGGTGGGCACCTCGCCGAAGTTCTTGTGCGCCATGGACACGGTGCGGTTGACCAGATTGCCCCAGCCGTTGGCCAGCTCATTGTTCACGCGGCGGACGAACTCGTCCCAGGTGAAGTCGGTGTCGGTGTTCTCCGGGCCGGCGACGGCGATGAAGTAACGCAGCGGGTCAGGGCCGAACTCCGCCAGGAAGTCCTTGACGTAGATGACCACGCCCTTGGACGAGGAGAACTTCGAACCCGACATGGTGAGGAACTCGGAGGACACGACCTCGGTCGGCAGGTTGATTTCCCCGTACCTGTGGACTTCGCCGCCCTTGGCGCCCTTGCCCGCATATCCCAGGAGCTCGGCAGGCCAGATCTGGGAGTGGAAGGTGATGTTGTCCTTGCCCATGAAGTAGTAGCCGGCGGCATCCGGGTTCTGCCACCACTGCTTCCACGCGTCCGGGTTGCCCGAACGCCACGCCCACTCGATGGAGGCGGACAGGTAGCCGATCACGGCGTCGAACCAGACGTAGAGCTTCTTGGCGTTGTTGTCTGCCCAACCCTCGACCGGGATCGGGACACCCCAGTCGATGTCGCGGGTCATGGCGCGCGGACGCAGATCCTCGAGCAGGTTGAGGGAGAACTTCAGGACGTTCGGGCGCCAGTCCTCGCGGCCCCTCAGCCACTCCCCCAGCGCCTCCGCCAGGGAGGGCAGATCAAGGAGGAAGTGCTCGGTCTCGACGAACTTCGGGGTCTCGCCGTTGACCTTGGACACCGGGTTGATCAGGTCGGCGGGGTCCAGCTGGTTGCCGCAGTTGTCACACTGGTCACCGCGGGCGCCGTCGGCACCGCAGATCGGACAGGTGCCCTCGATGTAGCGGTCCGGCAGCGTACGACCGGTCGAGGGCGAGACGGCACCCATGGTGGTCTCCTTGATCATGTAACCGTTCTCGTACAGCCCGGTGAACAGCTCCTGCACCACCGCGTAGTGGTTGCGGGTGGTGGTCCGGGTGAAAAGGTCATAGGACAGGCCGAGTCCGGCGAGGTCCTGCACGATCTGGCGGTTGTAACGGTCGGCGAGTTCCTTGACCGTCACGCCTTCCTTGTCCGCCTGCACGAGCAGCGGTGTGCCGTGCTCGTCCGTGCCCGAGATCATGAGGACCTCGCTGCCGATCATTCGCTGGTAGCGGGCGAAGACGTCGGAGGGTACGCCGAAACCGGCGACGTGTCCGATGTGGCGGGGGCCGTTCGCATACGGCCAGGCGACGGAGACAAGCACAGACTGGGTCATGGGACCCACCTTATTTCATGGGGGTCTGCCTGTTGCGGTTGGCCAATCGCTTCTGCCGTCGCGCCTTCAGTTCCTCCGCCCGGACATGCTCGGCGTGGATGCGTCGTTCACGTGCCAGGCGGGCGGCGAAGGCCTGTTGGGAACGGTGGTCGAGGTAGAGGACGTCGTTGCTCAGGTCCTTCACCAGCGCGACCATCAGTCCGACGACGATCAGCAGGAAGGGGCTGGCGGCGACAATGGTGATGGACTGCAGGTTCGCCAGGGAATCCTCGCTCGCGGTGAGCATGACCATGCCCACGGCCGCGGTCATCAGGCCCCACAGCGCGGACACCCACGGGGTGGCGTCGGGGCGCCCGTGCTGGGACAGCGTGCCCATCACGGTGGACGCGGAATCCGCCGAGGTGATGAAGAACGTACCCAGCAGGATCACCGCCACCACGCCCATGATGGTGCCGCCGGGCAGCTGATGGAGCAGGTTGAACAACTGGGACTCGGCGGTGCCGTCGCCCCAGATGGAGTTGCCGCTCTGCTCCAGGGTGATGGCGGTACCTCCGAAGATGGAGAACCACACCACCGACACCAGCGACGGTACGACCAGCACACCGATGGTGAACTCGCGGATCGTACGGCCACGGGAGATGCGCGCCAGGAACATGCCGACGAAGGGCGACCAGGAGATCCACCACGCCCAGTAGAAGATGGTCCAGCCGCCGAGCCACTCACCGGCGGTGCCGTCAGCCGACACGGCGGTGCGTCCCGCCATCTCGAAGAACTGGGCGAAGTAGGAGGACAGGGCGGTGGGAATGAGGTTGAGCAACGACACGGTCGGACCGACGACGAACACGAAGATCGCCAGAATCGCGGCCATGATCATGTTCGCGTTGGACAGGTACTGGATTCCCTTGCCCACGCCGGAGACCGCGGAGACGATGAAAGCGAGGGTGAGCACGCTGACGATGCCCACGATGGTCCCCGTGCCCGGCGAATCGACCAGTCCGGAGGCGGAGAGCCCGGCCCTGATCTGCAGCGCTCCCACGCCGAGGGAAGTGGCGGTGCCAAAGATGGTGGCGATGATGGCCAGGGTGTCAATGAGCCGGCCGAGGCCGCCCCGGGCACCCTTTTCGCCGATGAGGGGAATGAAGGCCGAGGAGATCAGCTGACGACGTCCCAGGCGGAATGTGGAGTAGGCGATGGCCAGCCCGACGATCGCGTAGATGGACCAGGGGTGAAGCGTCCAGTGGAACAGCGTGCCTGCCAAGGCGGTGCCCACCTCCTGCGGCTGGTGGGCGGGCACACCCTCGCGGTAGAAGGTGAGGGGCTCCGTCGCCCCGTAGAACATCAGGCCGATGCCCATGCCGGCGGCGAACATCATCGCGATCCAGGAGACGGTACGGAATTCCGGCGCCTCGTCATCGCCGCCCAGCCGGATGGATCCGAACTTGGTCACGGCGACGACGATCATGAAGACGACGAAGACGGTACCGAAAATGACGAAGGCCCAACCGAGGTTCTCCACCACGAAGGAGAGGGCGGCGGAGGCGAAACCGGCGAAACTTTCGGGGCCGAAAAGACCCCAGCCGACCGTGGCCAGCACGACGGCCGCGGCCGGAAGGATGATCCACCAGTCGAAGGTGGGATCCTCCGAATCCGCTTCGCCGAGCCTGTCCTCGACCGCATCGGCCTGGTCCACCTGGTCGCCGATCGCGTCGGCGTCCGACATCATGGAGGCCAGCTCCTGGGTGGCAGTTGAATCAGGTTGCCCCTGTTGAGGGTCAGAAGTGGTCATATTTAATAGTGTTCTCAGCCCGGGCACGAGTTTCAACCTGGGCGAGCCGGTCATCGGGGGCAGATAAGGCTCACCTACCCCGAAACTGCACGACCTGGAACAGGGGTTCCGGCAGTTCACTCCCCATAAACAGCCGCCATGCTCACAACCTCATAACAACTGCCGCAACGGCCTCAACGGGCGGCCAGAACCGCCTCATAGAGTTCACGGTTGGACACCCCGCGTCCGCCCGCGACCCGCCGGCACGCGTCCTTCAGGCGCATCCCCTCGCCCACGAGGGACTCCACCACGGGGACGAGCTGGTCGACGTCCACCTCGTCCACCGTCCCACCTTCGATCACGACGGTGATCTCCCCCTTCACTCCCCCGGCCGCCCACTCGGCGAGTTCCGGCAGCGTCCCCCGACGAACTTCCTCGTAGGTCTTGGTCAGCTCCCGGCACACGGCGGCGCGGCGGGTGGAGCCGAGGATATCGGCGGCGTCGGCAAGCGTCTCGGCGAGGCGGTGCGGGGACTCGAAGAAGCAGGCCGCGCGTTCCTCGGTGCGCAGCGACTCCAGCCACTCCCGACGGGGACCCGACTTGCGGGGCGCGAAACCGTCGAAGAGGAACCTTCCCACCGGCAGACCGGACAGGGCGAGAGCGGTGGGCACGGCGGAGGGACCGGGCAGGCAGGTGACGGGGACACCGTTGGTGTGCGCGGCATCCACCAATGAGAAACCCGGGTCGGAGACCAGGGGCATGCCGGCGTCGCTGACCACGAGGACGATGCCGGTGCGGGCGGCGTCGAGAAGCTGGCCTGCGCGCCCCGCCTCGTTGTGGTCGAAGTTGGACACCACCTTCCCGCGGATCTCCACGCCCAGCGCGGTCGCGAGGTTGCGCACCCGGCGGGTGTCCTCGGCGGCGATCACGTCCGCACCGGCGAGGGCGGCGCGCAGGCGTGGGGAGGCGTCGTGGATGTTGCCCAGCGGGGTGGCGGCGAGCACCACTCCGGTGGGGGGCAGCAGGGAGATGTCGGGAACCATGACTGCCATGCTAGGCGCTCGTGTGTGGACCGTGACCTAGACTCTTCCGGGTGAGCACCGTCGTCGACAGCCAGCCTCGTTTCGCCGCCCGCGTTCGGCCGGTGACGCCCCGACCCTGGGCGTGGACCGGGGCGGACACCGTCAGCACCCTGGTCATCGCCGTTCTGGCGCTGTTCACCCGGTTCGTCGGGCTGACCACCGCAACGTCAGCGGGCACCCCCGTCTTCGATGAGAAGCATTATGTGCCACAGGCGTGGGACATGGTGAGGTCCTGGGAGAATCCGCTGATCGGCGGTATCGAATCCAACCCGGGCTATGGTCTGGTCGTTCACCCGCCCCTGGCCAAACAGCTCATCGCACTCGGCGAGTGGATGTTCGGCTACACGCCGCTCGGCTGGCGCTTCATGGCGGCACTCTTCGGCGCCGCCACGGTCGTGATGACGATGCTGCTGGTGAGGCACCTCGCCGGCACCTGGCAGGTGGCCACTTTCGCAGGGCTTCTGGCCACGCTCGACGGCGTGCTGCTGGTCAGTTCGCGCTTCGGCATGCTCGACATCTTCCAGGTGTTCTTCATCGTCGCGGCAGCCTTCGCCCTGGCCTGTGACCATTCACAGATGCGTGCCCGGCTCCACCGCGCCTGGACCGAGGGGCTGATCGCCGACTCTTCGCTGGGACCCCGGCTGGGTTTCCGCTGGTGGCGTTTCGCCGCCGGGGTGTTCCTCGGGCTCTCACTGGCGGTGAAGTGGTCGGGCCTGTACTACATGGCGTTCTTCGGCCTGCTGGCCGTCTTCCTCGATCTTGCTCTTCGACGTCGCTACGGTGTCCGCCGCCCCGTCTCCGGCACGCTGCTGCGGGACGCGTTCCCGGCGTTCGCGTCGCTCGTCATCCTGCCGGTGCTGCTGTACCTCTGGTCGTGGCGGGCCTGGTTCGCGTCCGAGACTTCCGTCTACCGGCACGCGAAGGTCGACGGCACCGTGGAATCCGCCGGGATCCTCGGACTCCTGCCGGACTCGGCCGTCGGATTCATCCACTACCACCAGTCGGTGCTGGGGTTCCACGCATCGTTGACCACCTCCGGTGGCCACTCGCACCCCTGGGACTCCAAACCCTGGTCCTGGCTGGTCGCCGGGCGACCGATCCTGTACTCCTCCTCCACCGACGTGGAATGCATGGCGGGCACGTGCCGCAGCATGATCTACCTTTTCGGTACCCCTGCGATCTGGTGGCTGACGGTACCGGTACTGGGCTGGGCGATCTGGTGCCTGGTCATCCGACGTGACCGTCGTTTCCTCATCCCGGTGGTGGCCTTCGCCGCCGGGTTCCTGCCCTGGCTCGCCGGCTACGACCGCCAGATGTACTTCTTCTACGCCACTGCGCTGAGCCCCTTCCTCATCACGATGCTGGCGCTCACCCTCGGGCAGCTGCACGGTCGTGGACCCGAGGTCACCTGGCCCTGGCTGCGCAGACTCGCCGAGGGTGGCATCCGCTGGGGCACCGTCGCGGTGATCGCCTATCTCGCCCTGGCGGCGGCGATGTTCCTCTACTGGTCCCCCATCCTCTACGGCTACCTCGTCCCGGAGGGCTGGTACCAGTCGCTCATGTGGCTGCCCAGCTGGCGGTAGTCACAGGACGGCTTCCGGCAGCTACACCGGTTTCGCGCCCAGTTCACGCCAGATGGTGCCCAGCGTGACGTAGCCGTGGTGGTTCAGCCATGTCCACACCATGCCCACCGCCGTGAACAGCAGCAGCCCCAGCCCCAGGAACTGGGAACCCGAGACGGTGTCAAGCACCAGGTCGCGCACCACAAAACCGAACATGAAGGTCCACAGTGCCGCGACGACCGTGACCAGGCCGGACACCAGGCGCGGTTTCCAGGCGATGGTGAACAGGCCGAGGGCGAGGGAGAAGCGGAAGGCCGCAGCGTCGACGAGCAGGGACGCGGTACGCGGATCGGAGTCCGGGGCCACCACGCCGTCGTTGCTGACCGGGGTCAGCCCACCGGCGTCACCGAGAAGCTGCATCCCCCAGATCACCCAGAGCACACCAGCGATGACCAGCAGGATCCGGGAGAGCGCAAGTCCGACCATGCGGGCGTTCGCGGTGCGGCGCCACTCCGGTTCCACGCCAGCGAGGATCATCTCAGCCAGATCCGGTGGGGTCATGCCGCCGCCGGCAGGTTCCACGAAACGTAGACGACGGCTCAGCGCCACCGCCTCCTCCTGGAACTGCCGGCACTGCGCGCAGCCGGCGAGATGCGCATCGACGACGTCATCGTCGAGGGGGATCGGTTCGCCGTCGAGGCGGGCGGAGAGTGCCGCCTGCACCTGGTCATGGTCAACCACGGGTCAGCATCCTGTCCAGGCTTGCACGGCCAGCACCGAACACCACGATCATCACCAGTGCCGTCGCCATCACGATCGGGAACTCCACCCCGCCGGTCGAGGTGAAGAATCCCTCCCCGACGTGCACGAACCACATCGCAGCCACCATGAGAAGCGCCAGCACACCCGCCACCAGCGTGGTGAGCAGCCCCACCACCAGCAACGCCCCGCCGACCAGTTCCGTCGCCATGACCAGCCACGCAGACAACTTCGGCTGCGGCACCCCCCAGGCGCTGAACTGACCGGTGGTCTCCGTCAACCCGGTGATGATGAGCTTGTCCCAGCCGTGGGCGACGAACACGGTGCCCAGGACGATACGCAGGAGCAGCAGCGCAGCATCCCTCACAGCCGGTTTGTCCATGCGATTAGACTACCCCGAAAGACCTCGCCCCCTGGAGAAGGGAGTCCACGTGCTCATCGATTCGCCCATCGGACCGCTCAGCCTGGAGGCCAGCGCCACCGGCCTCACCCGGATCGAATTCGGTGGCTCCGACGGCCCTTCGTCGCCACTGCTTCTCGACGCCGCCGAGCAACTCGCCGAGTACTTCGCCGGGCAACGTCAGTTTTTCGACCTCCCCCTCGACGTCCCCGCCGGAAGTTTCCGCACCGCCGTGCAGGCCATGCTGACGGAGATCCCCTACGGGCGGACCGTCACCTACACCGAGCTCGCCACCACCTGCGGACATCCCCGGGCCGTCCGCGCCGCGGGCACCGCCTGCGCCACCAACCCGCTGCCCATCATCCGGCCCTGCCACCGGGTGCTACGCAGCGACGGTTCCCTCGGCGGTTACCGCGGTGGCCTGGAGGCGAAGAAGTGGCTTCTCGATCACGAACAACGCGTGCTCGGGAACCTCCGCGACGGCCAGGGAGTCCAATAGGACATGACTGACGCTGACTTCGCTGACCTCATCATCGGCTCCGACGGACTCGCCCGGCCTGCCTGGGCCGCCACCACCGATCTGCTGCGCGACTACTACGACACCGAATGGGGCATGCCGGTGCGCACCGAGCAGGGGCTCTTCGAACGCCTCTGCCTCGAGAGCTTCCAGGCCGGTCTCTCCTGGGAACTGGTGCTGCGCAAACGGGAGGGCTTCCGCCGGGCATTCGCCGGTTTCGACCCGGAGAAGGTGGCCGAGTTCGATGAGGGGGACGTCGAGAAGCTCATGGCCAACCCCGAGATCATCCGCAATCAGCGCAAGATCCGGGCCGTGCTCAACAACGCCCGGGCCACCCTCACGCTGCGGGGGCGGGGCGGGCTGTCGGAGCTCATCTGGTCGCATCAGCCCGCGGAGAACCTGTACCCGCGGACCAGCGCTGAGGTGCCCTCGCAGTCACCCGAGTCTCTGGCGCTGTCGAAGGCACTGAAGGAGGCCGGTTTCACGTTCGTCGGCCCGACCATGATCTTCGCGCTCATGGAGGCCGTCGGGATGGTGGACACGCATCTGCTGGAATCTCACCGGCGCGGCTCCTCGGGAGTCTGGGCCTGACCGGGCCGCCGGCCAGCCGGGAGGGCGTGAGCTGTGGAGCTAAGGGGAATCGAACCCCTGACCTTCGCATTGCGAACGCGACGCTCTACCAACTGAGCTATAGCCCCGGAAAAAGGGTGTGGACCCAAGATTACTCCTGGGCCCACACCTGAGAAAAACCACTGTTCAGACGGCGATTCAGCCGACGCGACGGCCGTAGGGGTCGTTGTAGTCGTGTCCGGGGCGGCGCCCCTCGGCAACCGGCACGTCGGTGACGGGGAGATCCTCGAAATCCGGGGATTCATCATCCCGCTCGAGGATGACGGCACCCGGGCGACGGAGGTGACGCGGGACGGCCAGCTCCTCGTCCGTGGAGCTGCGCACACCGAGACGGGCGCGGCGCAGCTGACGGATGCGGCGGGCACGCAGGGCCTGCTCCGCACGCACCTGGGTGCGCAGAGCACTGAGGTAGACGACGGTGGCCACCACCGCCAGACCGCTGAGCAGCCAGGCCCAGCCGCCGACCACGAAGGCGAGGATCGCGGTGACGGCGACAGCCGCCGCCAGACCGAGGAGGGTTCGCTGTCGACGCTGGTAACGGGTGAGTGAATGCTCGGCGTCGGCCACCGGGTCCCAGCCGCCACGGCCGGCACGGTGCTCCGCGAACTCCATCTCCTCGTCGGAGAGTTCCTCGTCGCTCATCTTCTCGTCCTCTTCCCTGTTTTCGTTGTCCTGCTCAGCGTCAACGTCTTCTGACATCGACTCCTGGTTACCCACAGTATCCGGGTACAGGAAATCTGCCGGGGAGGTATAAGAGTCGTCGTAGGCGTAGGTGGTCTCCTCGTCCCACTCCTCCCACTCATCGGTGACGGTGGCGCCGGTCGCCTCGTCTGCGTCGACGGTCGGCTCCCCCACGACCTTGAGCTCCTCGACGGCCGCTTCAAGTTCGTGGACCAGGCCACCGTCGACGATCTCGGCCGGTTCATCCTGGCGGGTGAACAGTCCGTGGAAGGGGCGGGAGGGGCGGTCGTCGTCAAGCAGGACCTCGTGGGCGTCGACGATCTCATAGTCCTCGGCCTCATCCCCGGAGTCGACCGGACGGACGTCGGCTGCGGACAGGTGCGGTCGACGGCGGGTCGGCAGGTGGCCGGACCCACCCTCGTGGATGACGCGGGTGTCATCGAAAGCCTCTCCCGCCTTGCGGATCGGCTTCTGGCCGCGCAGGAGGAGAGGTGCCAGGACGAACAGCCACACCACGATGATCAGAACGATGATCAGACTTCCGGACACGCTGTGTTCACCTTCCTCGGTGAGGGAACGGGGACTGTCAACAAGATTACGGGTGTCGTTTCACCAGTCACTCCTGCCACGCCGGTGAAAGTCACGTGAGTCACTTCAGTCGCCCGTTACGACGCAGTCTTTCAACGCAGGTACCAGGGTGATCGTCGATGTTCTGGGCGACGAAGTGGTGGTCCTGCCAGCGGCCGTCGATGTGCAGATTGGCACGCAGATAGCCCTCCTCACGGAAACCGTTGAGGGCGAGCACCCGTCCGGAAGCGGGATTACCGGGCAGGTAGGTGGCGGTGACGCGGTGCAGGCCGATGCGCCGGAAGGCATGGTCGGTGCCCAGCGCGCAGGCCGCCGTCGCCAGGCCACGCCCCATGAAGGCGGAGTGGACCCAGTAGCCGATCCAGCAGTCGGAGAGTCCTCCGTGCTGGATCGTGCCCAGCGTGACCTGACCGGCGAAGTGCCCGTCGACCTCGATGACGAAGGGGATGACCTGACCGTGGCGGGCGGCGGTGCGAATGCCGGTGAAGAAATTCCACCACGCGGTCGACGTATGGGAGGCCGCCCAACCACCGGGGGCGGTGGGTTCGACCGGTCGGAGGAAAGGCTCGTCGAGAAGTCGCTGCTCGCGCCATTCCACGCCGTCCCGGCTGGTCAGCGGGCGCAGGCGGACCCGCGCACCGTCGGGAAGCCGCACAACAGGCGTGGATTCGGGCCAGCCGGGGTGGACCGGGTCGCGGGGGCCCCGGCCGGGTTCGCGGAAGGACCGGGCCGCGCGGCCGAAGGGGTCAAACACCTGGCGTCAGCTGCCCTGTGTCAGGAACATGACGTGGACGATGTCACCGGGACGGATCTCGGTGACCTCCTCCGGGACCCGGATCAGCGCATTCGCCTCGGCGAGTCCGGCGAGCAGATGGGCGGGCGCACCGGTGGCGGCACCGATGCCCTCGACGAGGTAGTCACTGGTCTCGGCGTCGCGCATCAGTCGGGCGCGGATGTAGCCCCGTCGTCCCTCCCGGGAAGCGATGTGGTTGAGCGCCCTCGCCCGCACGACCCGGCGGGAGGTGTTGCGCTTGCCCAGCGAGATGCGGATGAGCGGACGGATGAACACCTCGAAGGTGACCAGGGCGGAGACCGGGTTGCTGGGCAGGAGGAAGACGGGGATACGCTCCTCACCGAGCAGACCGAAACCCTGGACGGAGCCGGGGTGCACGGCCACACGTGTTGTGTCGATCTCCCCGAGTTCCTCGATGACCTTCCGGAACATCTCCGAGCCCGATCCTCCGACGGCACCGGAGATGACGATGAGTTCGCTGCGCTGGATCTGCGCCTCGAGGATCTCCTTCAGGCGGCGCGGTTCCCCGCCGGCGATGCCCACGCGGTGGACGTCGGCGCCCGCTTCCCTGCCGGCCGCTGCCAGGGCATAGGAGTTGACGTCGTAGATCTGTCCCAGGCCCGGTTCACGGTCGATGTCGACGAGTTCCCGGCCGACGGAGATCACCGCCATCCGCGGACGCGGATAGACCAGGACCTTCGCCCGACCGACGGCCGCGAGAAGCCCGATCTGCGCCGGGCCGAGCACCGCGCCGGCGGTGACGGCGACGTCACCGGGTTGAATGTCGTCGCCGGTACGGCGGACGAACTCGCCTGACCGCACGACCCGGTGGGCGGTGACACGGCGACGGCCACGGTCGGTCCACTCCAGGGGAAGGACGGCGTCGGCGAGCGTGGGCAGAGGCGCTCCGGTGTGCACGCGGACAGCCTGCTTCGGCTGGAGGCGCAGCGGCTGCTGGGAACCTGCGGCCACCTCACCGACCACCGGAAGGGAACGTTCGATCGGCTCAATTGGCGTATCCGGGTCCTGCCTCGATGAGACCAGCCGCTTCTCACCGCCGACGTCGACGGCACGAACGGCATAGCCGTCGATGGCAGCCTGCGGGAATCCCGGCAGGGCGCGGGTGGCCTGCACCTCTTCGGCGCACATCAGGCCGAGGGCGTCGGCGATGGCGATGCGCACCGGTTCGGGTGTGACCGCAGCATCGGTGACGAGCGCAAGCTGTTGCTCAACGGAACGCACTGCACACTCCTTCTGGTGAGGAAAGTCAGTTCTGGGGGGGCTGCTCTGCGGCGTCTGCGGCCTCATGTTCCGCGAGGATCGCGATGATCGCGCGACGCAACCCCGGTCCGTAGGTCGGATGCGACAGACCGAAATCGACACACGCCGGGATGTAACCGGCCGGGTTACCCAGGTCATGGCGCTTACCGTCATGCACGACGATATGAACCGGGTGACCCTCCTGAATCATCAGCTCGATGGCGTCGGTGAGCTGAAGCTCCCCACCCTTACCCGGCTTGATACGACGCAACGCATCAAAGATGCCACGGTCCAACAGGTAACGACCGGTGGCCACCAACGTGGACGGGGCATCCTCCGGCTCGGGCTTCTCCACCATCCCCACGACCCGCTTGACCTTGTCCACGGGCAGACCCGAGTCGGCGGAGATCTCCTCGATGTCGAAGACACCGTAGTTGTACACCTCCGCACGCGGCACGTTCACCGCACACAGCACCGACCCACCGAGCTCGGCACGGACCGCCGCCATCTTCTCCACCACACCGATCGGCAGGACGAGATCATCCGGCAGCATGACCGCCACGACGTCCTCATCATCATCGAGGACACTCTCCGCCAGACCGACGGCATGACCCAGACCCAGCGGTTGGGCCTGCTCGACGGCGACCGGGGTCATCAGCTTCCCCGCCCGCTGGACCTTCTCGACCTGCTCGAACTTGCCCCGCTCCGACAAGTTCTCCACCAGGTTGGGGAACTGCTCGAAGTGCCGGAGCACCTCCCGCTTGTTCGGGGCGACGATGAGCGCCAGGCGTGTGGCGCCCAGCGCGTTGGCCTCCTCGGCGATCAGCTCGATGCCCGGGGTGTCCACCACCGGCAGCAGCTCTTTGGGGACCGTCTTGGTCGCGGGCAGGAAGCGGGTGCCCATGCCGGCTGCGGGGACGATGACCGTTTTCACGCCGTGCGGATGGGCGGACGATGGCAAGCTCATAAGGCAACACCCTACCCGGCGCGGTTACGCTTAGGGCATGGACATCCGGGATAGGAAGACGATACTGCGGGCCAGGATGATGCAGGCCCGCAAGGACATGTCGCCTGAGACAATCAGGAGCGAGGACTCGGCGATCATCTCCCACGCGGCCGCGCTCCTGCGTTCACTGCCCCCATCAGAAACCTCCGTCGCCGCCTACTCGCCGTTGCCGGGAGAGCCCGGTGGCAGCCTGCTTCTCGACGCCCTCCATGGCGAAGCCTCCTCACTCCTCCTACCGGTCTCACTCTCCGGCGGGCAGCTGGACTGGGCCCGCTACGAAGGCCGCCTGGCCTTGACGCCGGGAATGCTGGGCATCGCGGAGCCGACGGGTGAGCGACTCGGGCCAGACGCCATCAACTCCTGCCGACTCATCATCATCCCGGCACTGGGAGTGACCCCGGAGGGTGTGCGCCTGGGCAAGGGCGGCGGCTTCTACGACCGCGCGCTCGCCCAGTTCGCCGACTCCGGGAACCCGCCGCTCACCGCGGTGCTGCTCTACAACGGGGAGATCCGGGACGACATCCCCGTCGAGGACCATGACATGCCGGTTGATTTGGCCATCACCCCCACGGGGCTGCGCCGCTTCAGCTGATTTCCTCCCACCCGGGGAACCTTCATGCCCGTGGTGCAGTCCAAGTGAGGTATGACCCAGTTCCACCGCAGGTTCATCCATGTCCTCGCCACCCCCGGCTGGCGCCGCACCGTCCTCATCCGCCGGGTTCTGGCGATCATGCTCCTGCTGACCGCGGTTCTGCTGGCGTTCCGGCAGGCCGGGGCCACCGACCCGCAGGCCGTCGTCTTCGCCCGCCGGGTCGCGGCCGGCGAGACGCTCTCGGGGGACGACGTCATCGTGGTTCCCGTCCCCGGCCACCTTCTGCCGGTTTCCGCGTTGACCGACCCTTCAGAGGTCGAGGGGCTGGTCATCGTGGCCGCAGCGGAGGAGGGGGAGGTGGCCACGTCCCACCGGTTCATCGGCCAGGATCTCGCCGCCGCTTTCCTGGGCGACATCACCACATTCATCCCGCTGAGGCCGGCGGAACCCGAGATCATTCCGCTGCTCCACCACGGCGACACGATCAGCATCGTCACCCACCACGGCGACGCAGCCCAGCCCCAGGTCATCGCTTCCGGCGGACGGGTGGTCCTCGTAGACACCCGGGAGGCCCCCGGAACCCTGTTGATCGGACTCCCCGAGGAGGCTGCCCGTGCGGTGGCCGCCGCCTCCCTGACCGCGCCGCTGGCAGTTGTTCTCACGCCGGGTCAGGAAGATCCACCTTGAATGGCCTAAAATTTATGGAGGCTACGAAAATTGTCACCCATCAACAGGAGGAACAGACATGTTTCAGGGCTTCAAAGAATTCATCATGCGCGGCAACGTCATCGACCTGGCTGTGGCCGTGGTCATCGGCGGCGCATTCACCGCCATCGTCACCGCGTTCTCCGACAACCTGATCAACCCCCTGATCGCCGCCCTCGGCGGCAGCGACGTCAGCGGCCTGGGCTTCCACGTCATCTCGGACAACCCGGCGACCTTCCTCGATTTCGGCGCAGTGATCACCGCGGCCATCAACTTCCTGCTCATCGCCGCCGTCGTCTACTTCGTCATCGTCGCCCCGATGAACAAGCTCAACGAGATCGCCGCCCGCAAGCGCGGCATCCCGCAGGACGAGGAGGAGCCCGTGCCGGCCGACGTCGAGCTGCTCACCGAGATCCGCGACCTGCTCGGCAGCCGTCAGGCGTAATGCGGAGGGCGCTGCTCGCGCCAGAACTCGTCAGTGGAGACCGGCTCCTCGGCCTCCGGGTCGAGGAGCACCTCCCTGTCACCGTCGGCCGCCTCCGCAACCCCGAATCGGGGATCGGGACGGTCGACCTCTCTGTCTATACCGGGGGCATCGGACTGCCGCACGACGCGACGCCGTGGCCGCCGTGCCCCGCTACTCAACGCTCGCCTTCTGCAGCTGGTCGATCACATGGTGGACCATCGGCGCGAGCGTGGCCATACCGTCGCGCACCGCAGTGCGGGAGGCGGCGAAATTTACCACCACGGTCGACGCCGACACCCCAGAAATTCCACGTGAGGTGCAGGCGTCCATCGCGCCGCAGGCCTGTCCCGAGGAACGCAGTGCCTGGGCAATGCCGGGGACCAGCTGATCCAGCACGGCCCGGGTCGCCTCCGGGGCACGGTCACGGGGGCCGACCCCGGTGCCTCCGACGGTGAGGACCAGGTCCACACCACCGACGACGGCCGTTTCGATCGCCTGGCGGATCTGCGACTTCTTCGAACGCACCGACACCACGGCGTCCACCGCGAAGCCCGCCTCGATGAGAAGCTCGGTGACCAGCCGATCGGTGTCCTCGCCTGCGTCGAGAGCGTGGTCGGCGATGAGCACCACCAGTGCCCGGCGGCGTGCCTGGGGCGGATCCTCCTGCTCGGAGGCGATGAGAAACGCCTCGTCAGGTTCCACGTCATCCAGTAGCGCGGATGCACGCGGCTCATGGGCGGTGTTCACAGTGGTCTCCATCCTCATGGTGCTGAACTACTTCGTTTCTTTGTCGGTGGGTGAATTTACTCTGAGGTCAGCGTAACCTCTACCTGCCTGCTCTGTCCCGTATCCTGCTGCTGCACCTCCAGGGCGACGGTCTGTCCGAAGTCCTGGGAGCGTATCGCGGCGACGAGGGCATCGGAATTGTCGATGACGCGGTCGTCGACACGCGTGACCAGATCACCCGCGTTCAGCCCTGCCTGCGCCGCGGGACTGTCCGGTTCGACGGAAGCGATCAACGCCCCCTGGACGTCCTGCCGCGCGGCGACCTGCACACCCAGCATCGGATGGGTGGCCCTTCCGGTGGAGATGAGCTGGTCGGCGACACGCTTGGCGAAGTTCGCGGGGATGGCGAAGCCCAGACCGATCGATCCTGCCTCACCCCCCGAACTCATCGACGCGATGACGGAGTTCATGCCCACGATGTTCCCGTTCATGTCCACGAGCGGGCCACCTGAGTTGCCGGGGTTGATGGCGGCGTCGGTCTGGACGGCGTCGATGAGCGAAGACTCCCCTCCCCCGTCGGATGCCCGCACGGGGCGGTTGAGCGCGGAGATGATGCCGGAGGTGACGGTGGAACTCAGGCCCAGAGGCGAGCCGATGGCCACGACCTCCTGTCCCACACGCAGCTCATCGGAGTCACCGAACTGGGCGACCGGCAGACCGGAGACGTCCCGGATCTTCACCACGGCGATGTCCGTCGCCGAATCAGAGGCGACATAATCCGCCGGCAGGGAACGGCCGTCGTTGAGCGTGACCTGGATGAAGGCGTTGTCTCCTCCTCCGGACACCACATGGTGGTTGGTGAGAACATAGCCGTCGGAGGAGATGATCGAACCTGATCCCTCGCCCGCGCTGGTGCGATCGGCGACCTGAATTGACACGACCGCCGGCAGAATGTTCGCGGCGACCCGCTCCACCCCGCCCACCGGGGACTCGGGGGCGGGGGCACTGGGTTCACGGAGGGAGTTGACCACGTCGGTGGAACCCGTGGAGGCCGTGTTGGCTGCCACCAGTCCCACGACCGATCCGGAAGCCACCGAACCGGCGAGCATCAGCGCCAGCGCCGTGCCCAGCCCCACGCGTCGCTTCTCCGCGGCAGGTTCCGGTGCCTGCCACTGGTAGGGCGATGCCACCGGCTGATAGTCCCCGGGCTGCGGGTGTGTGTCGTCGTTCATCTGACTCATTGTCCTCTTCCCCTCTGAGTCATCCCTGACGCAATTCTGTCGATTGCCTGAATGGTTTGACCTTCCATTTCACGCTACCCCGGACGGGCGTTCACGCGGAGTCGGCCGGGCAGCTCCACGAGGAACCTGGTTCCGCCATCCTCCGAATCCTCCACACGAACCGCACCGCCGTGGCGCTCCACGGTCTGTTTGACGATCGCCAGCCCCAGGCCGGAACCGGGTTGGGAACGTGCCTCCGGAGCCCGGTAGAAGCGCTCGAAAACGCGCGCACGGTCCTCGGGGCGGATACCTGGCCCGGAATCGGAGACGGAGAGTTCCACGCGGTCGTCGGAAAGCTGTCTCATGTGGACCCGGACCACACCATCGGTCGGCGACCATTTGGCGGCGTTGTCGAGGAGATTGACCACCGCCCGGGCGAGGGCGAGCTCCTCGCCCATCACATCCCAGTCAACGAGCTCGACATCGAAGGTGATACCCGAACGGCGACGACGCACCCGTTGGAGGGCGGAAGCGATCACCTCATCCAGTTGGACCGCCTCCAGCACCGTGTCCGCACTGTCCTCGCGGGCCAGGTCCACCAGGTCACCGATGAGGGTCGACAGCTCCGTCATCTGCGCCATCACGTCACGTTCCAGGTCGTGCCTGTCCTGCTCGGAGATCCGGTGTGCGGCGCCGGGGCGATTGAGCATCATGAGCAGCTCAATATTCGTGCGCATCGAGGTCAGGGGAGTCTTGAGCTCGTGTCCCGCGTCCGCCACCAGTTCCGCCTGCCGCCTGCGGGATTCCTGCAGCGCGCCGAGCATGGCGTTGATGGAGCGGGTGAGCTGCGCGAGAGCATCGTCGCCGTAAATGGCGATGGGACGCAGGTCGTCGGTGTCCGCGACGTGGTCGACCGCCTTCTGCAGTCGCTGCAGGGGCCGCAGACCCGCCGTCGCCACGATCAGTCCCGCGGCGATGGCCAGAAGGACACCCAGGGCGGCGATACCCAGCAGTTCCATGCCCAACGCAGCCATCTGCCGGTGGGTCTCGTCCATGTCCCGGGCGATGACGACCATCGCCCCGAGGGAATCAGTCTTGGTCAGGATGCGTTCGCCACCGGTGGTGTAGACCGCGGTGGAGAAACCGTCGCCGACGTCGTGGTACTCACCCCCGACGGGGATGGCGTCGCCGCGGGTGAAGGCCCAGCCCGGCGGCGACAGTGCCACACGGGTATCCGGGCTGTACGACTTGAAGTTCCTTATCTCCGAGTCGAGGTGCGTCAGGTACATCGGATCCTTCGCCCTCTCCAGGAGGGTGGTCGCCTTGCGGTCCAGGTCACTGTCCACCCCGGAGGTCAGACCCGTGGACACCGTCCAGTACGAGAGGAAGGTGATCACTCCGACGGCGAAGGTGACCACGGCGAAGGTCAGGCCCGCCAGTCGCCAGCGCAGCGGAGCGCCGCCCGGCCAGGCTTCAGGTGCGCCGGCGGCCCCGGACCCGGTGGCCGGACGGCGCAGCATCACGGGGCGGTTTCCCGCAGGACGTATCCGACGCTACGCACCGTGTGGATCAGTCGGATCTCACCCTCGGCCTCCGTCTTGCGCCGCAGGTAGCCGATGTAGACCTCGAGGGCGTTGCCTGAGGTGGGGAAGTCGTAGCCCCAAACCTCCTCCAGGATCGTCGCCCTCGACAGCACCCGTCGCGGGTTCTTCATCAGGAGGTGGAGAAGGGAGAACTCCGTGCGGGTGAGGCTGATGGCGCGATCACCCCGGTACACGTCCCGGGTGTCCGGGTTGAGTCGGAGGTCCTCGAAGACGAGCTCCGTCAGGTCCTCATCCGTGGAGGGGTTCTCCACGGCCGCGCGGCGCAGCAGTGAACGGACCCGGGCCAGCAGCTCCTCAAGGGCGAAGGGCTTCGGCAGATAATCATCGGCACCGGCATCAAGCCCGGCGACCCGGTCACTCACCCCGTCACGGGCGGTCAACATCAGGATCGGGCGATCATATCCGGAGCTGCGGAGGGTGCGACAGACCTCCAGCCCGTCCATCCGCGGCATCATCACGTCGAGGATGATCAGTTCAGGTCGGGTGCGTCCTATCATCTCGACCGCCTCGATCCCGTCCTCGGCGAGTACGACGTCGTACCCGTTGAAGATCAGGGAACGCCGGAGAGATTCACGGACCGCCTGCTCATCATCCACCACGAGAATTTTCATGGTCCCATTATGTCCCAGGTACAGGACAAAAACACCGGTTCCCGCCACAACAGTGGCGGAAACCGGTGCGGTCACTCCTCATAAGGGTGTGACTAGAACTGCTCGACCTCAACGAGACCCAGCTGAGCGGCCTTGACGAGACGACGCGGGATACGGACGGACTGACCGTCGATCTTGACCTCCTGGAGGGCGACGTTGTCGGCCTTCCACTGGGAGCGACGCATGCGGGTGTTTGCGCGGGACATCTTGCGCTTGGGGACTGCCATGATTGATTAGCTCCTAAGCCTTCTTCTTGCGGCGGGCCATGCCACCGAAACGCTTCTCGAACTTCTCGACGCGGCCTGCAGTGTCCATGACACGCTGAGCGCCGGTCCAGAAGGGGTGGGACTCGCTGGTGACGTCGACGACGATCAGCGGGTACTCGCTGCCATCTTCCCAAGTGACGGTACGGTCACTCTGGACGGTGGAACGGGTCAGGAACTGGAAGCCGGTGCCGGCGTCCCGGAAGACCACCGGATGGTAGTCAGGGTGGATTTCGCTCTTCATTAAGTCTCGATTCCCTCAGGATTGAACATCAGGTCGGTTCTGGGCGTGACAATGCAGAGGTCCGGATCGTGCCTGAGTTGGGTTGGAGATTGACAACTCGAACTACCATACTCCCCGGTGCCCGGATTCCGAAATTCCGTGGTATGGTGCCGCCTCCCGCCAGCAGGCGCCCCACCACGAACCCCGCTCCCACATGCCTGACACATCCGGCCACGGGGACGGCACCGGCACCGCGACCGGCGAAGTCTTCAGGCCCGCAAGCACGGGATTAGGAAATCGGCAACCTGCATTGTAGAGTTGTCCCTTGCTGTTGTCGAAGTAAACGTCTACGCCCCGTCAGCTGGCTGAAGACTGCGCCCCGACCTGTGCTCATTCACGAGGGCACGAGGATCTATCGGTGCGGCGCGGTCCTATGAGCTTTTCCGACGTGGGCGGCTAGGAGAAAGAAAACCCATGTCGGCTATTTGCCAGGTCACGGGACGCAAGCCGCAGTTCGGCAAGACCGTCTCGCACTCGCACCGACGTCACTCGCGCCGTTGGAACCCCAACGTGCAGCGTCGTCGGTTTTTCCTGCCCTCTGAGGGCCGTACCATCACCCTGATCGTTTCCACCAAGGGTCTCAAGGTTATCGACCGCGACGGCATTGAATCCGTCGTGGCCAAGATCCGTGCACGTGGGGAGAAGATCTAAGTCATGGCACGTAATGACATTCGTCCGATCATCAAGCTGAAGTCTACGGCTGGCACCGGTTACACCTACGTCACCCGTAAGAACAAGCGCAACAACCCCGATCGCATCTCGCTGATGAAGTTCGATCCGATCGCCCGCAAGCACGTCGAGTTCCGCGAGGAGCGATAATTCATGGCTAAGAAATCCAAGATCGCCAAGAATGAGCAGCGCAAGGAGATCGTCGCCCGCTATGCGGAGCGTCGCGCAGAGCTCAAGGCCATCATCAAGAACCCCACCACCAACGACGAGGATCGCCTGGAGGCTCAGTTCGAGCTGAACCGCCAGCCGCGTGACGCCGCCAAGGTGCGTGTCCGTAACCGTGACGCCCACGACGGTCGTCCCCGCGGTTTCCTCCGCAAGTTCGGCGTGTCCCGTGTCCGTATGCGCGAGATGGCTCACCGCGGTGAGCTGCCGGGCATCCGTAAGTCGAGCTGGTAAGGAGTGGCAACTATGAAGCGCACCAACCCCAAGAAGGCGCGGCTGGAGCAGTCCCGCCGCCCCAAGAAGAACCCCCTCAAGGCTGAGGGGATCGAAAAGGTGGACTACAAGGACATCAAGACCCTTCGTCTGTTCATCTCCGATCGCCACAAGATCCGTTCCCGCCGCGTCACCGGCCTGACTCCGCAGCAGCAGCGTCAGGTCGCCACCGCAGTGAAGAACGCACGCGAAATGGCTCTCCTGCCGTTCACCAGCCGCTAAACCGGTTGACAGGACGCAACAGCGCACTTTTGCCGCTGACCGTGTGACAACGGTAAAAGTACCCCGACCCGCCCCGTCCGATATTTTCGGACGGGGCGGGTTTTGTTATGTTCGGAACCATGCTGCACCCTTCGCTGCGCGACCTGGCCGAGCAGGCGCCCCTGTCCACCACCACCGCCACCGCCCGAGGTGTTCTCGTCGAGGCTCAGCAACTGCTGCGCAACGCCCTCGAGCACCGCACCCCGGAGACCCTCCTGACGGGGTGGTTCTCCGACCTTGTGCTCGCGACCCTGGACTGCCCCGCGGTCGTCGGGAAGCTCTCCTCCCCCGTCACACCCACGGGCCCCTTCGCCCGGGGGGACGCCCTGCCCACCTCGGCGGTCACCTGGTTCGCGGAGGCGGATGCAGACACCACCGACCTGAAGGATCTTCTCACCTCGGCCGGACTCAGCGTCGGGGGGCCGCCCACGGATGAGGTCGAGCTGTTGGCCGCGCGTGTCGACGCCCACCTGATAACCCCGGCAACTCCCCCGGCGGAGCTCCTCCGGCTGGCGGTGTCCCATCGGCCGCCCGCACTGCGCGCCCTGGTGGGGCTCCCCGCCCCGGACGTTGCCGTCGATGTCACGGCCTCCCTGCTTCGTCCCATCGCCGACGTCGCCCGGTGGGCTGCGCCCGGGGAACGATCCACCCTGGAACGGCTCGCCGCCGGTCATAACAGCGGTCTGCTCACCGAGGATGAGGCCGAGGCGCTGTCGCAGGCCTGGGAGACGGGCGTGGCGCTGCAGTTTCGACGCTGGGTGGACCGCGTGGACTCCCAGCCGACGACACTCGGTGACCTCCCCGCCCTGCACCGCAGCGCATACGGGGCGGCCGCGCGTCAGGTCTCCGGCGTCCTGCGCTCCCTGGCCGGACGCCACGGCATCACGCTCAGCTGACGCTGGTATCTTTAGTCGAACAGATACCACCCGGAAGGAGCGGCCCACGATGGCAGGTGCAGTCGGACGTCCGCGCAAGCACAGCCCACGTCGACGCGGCTCCACGGCGAGGGAGGAGATTCTCGACGCCTCCGCCGAGCTTTTCACCACCCAGGGATTCGCCTCGACGTCAACCCATCAGATCGCCGACGCCGTGGGCATCCGTCAGGCCTCGCTGTACTATCACTTCGCCTCGAAGACCGAGATCTTCCTGACGTTGCTCAAGTCCACCGTCGAGCCGTCCACCGAACTCGCTGCCGCGCTCCACGACGTCGACGTCTCCCCCTCCCTGCGCCTGTGGGCACTCGTCGCGGCGGAGGCACGTCTGCTGTTGTCCACCCGCTGGAACGTCGGCCGCCTCTACCAGCTGCCTGTGGCCTCCTCCGAGGAGTTCGCCGAGTACCACGCCCAGCGCACCGAACTCCGCACGCTGTTCCGGACTCTGGCCGAGGCGATCGTCGGCGACGCTGATCCGCGCTCGGACCTCCCCTTCCACATCGCCCTCTCCGTCATCGAGATGCGCGAGAACGACGGGACTCCCCCGGCCCCGTTGTCGGAGACCGAGCTTCCCGACATCGCCGTCATGCTCGCCGACGCCGCCCTCGACGTCCTCCACGCGGAGCCGCCGGCGGGACGGGTCGAGCGCACTCTGGAGCTCATCAACGCAGCCGCTGAATGAGCAGTTGTCTGACCCGGAGACTGATCGCCTTTCTCATTGACGTCGCCCTCGCCTACGTCCTCTTCTTCGCCGCCGCGTGGCTGTGGCCCGCGTGGGCCGAGCCGGTCGGCGTGGACCCCGCTCCCCTGCTGCTGCTCATCACGTTTGCGGTGCGCGCCCTGCCGGAGCTGGTCTGGCGCCGCAGCCCGGGCAAGATGATCCTCCGTCTGGACGCTGTCGGCCCGCGCTGGGCGCCCCTCGTGCGTCACTCGTGGCTGTGGCTGCCCGTCCCGCTCGCGCTGGCACTCCCGGCAGTGCCCTGGTACTCCATCCTGGCCATCGTTCTCGGCCTGAGCGCCGTGCTCGCCCCCGACGGCCGCTCCGGAGCCGACAGGTTGGCGCGCACCACCGTCATTGCGCGCGGGCGAGGATGCGCTCTGCCTGGCTGAGCAGCGGGGCGTCGATCATCAGAGCCTCCGGAGAGTCAGGCTCTGCTCCGCCCGACCGACCGGGCCCCGGACATCATGCAGCGTCGAGCCGGTGATCCCGATACCTGACTCTCCCCACGTCACGGTGGTGTCCAGACCGGTCCAGCGGCCCACCGGACGGCGGAACAGATGCACAGTCAGGTCCACGTTCGGAAACACCCAGCCCCCGGGCTGTTGACGAGGGGCGATGCCGTTGGCGACGTCGATAAGCGAAAAGTACTCCGCGACGTCGACGGGTTCCTCGCCCTCGACGAGTCTGTTGGGCGAGGTCAACCAGGTGGCTCCACGCCCCGGTCGCCACTCAACGGCCTGGCGGGCCTCGATCTGGGCGACGAAGCCTCCGCCCCACAGTTCGCTCAGGTCACGGACCGGGCATTCCTGCGGTTCCGGCAGCGGGGTCGCCCCGCAGGCAGCTGCATCCGCGGTGTCGGACTCAAGGAGGTACCACGCCCGGGCCGTGATCACCTGGCGTCCGCCAATCGAGGCGGTGACCTGTACAAGCTCGATCGTGCGTCCCGGCCGGAGCGTCTCGACCTCGAGGTCCACCTCCGCGAAAGGCAACCGGCCGAGAATGTCGAAACAGACCCTGCTGAGCAGCAGTCCGTCCTCTGCACGGGACCGCTCAAGCTCATGGACCATGAGCCCCGCCAGCGAACTGAAATGGTAATCCTCTTCCGACCAGGCGCCCACCGCATGCTCGGTTGGCGTGAATGTGGCGTCACCCCTGCGGCGGAAGTAGAAGTCATTGCTCATGGGGAGGTCCTGCTTTTCACTGAGCCGGAATAAATGGCCCCGGCGCGGGCGAGGATGCGCTCTGCCTGGCTGAGCAGCGGGGCGTCGATCATCATGCCGTCCACCTGGAAGGCCCCCGGGTGCTCCTGCGCGCCGTCGATGACCCGGCGCGCCCACTCCACCTGTTCCGGCTCCGGCCGGAAAGCCTGACGCACCGCCGCCACCTGTGACGGATGGATGCAGGCAGTGCCGGCGAACCCGGAGCGCGCGGCGTCCATCGCCTCGGCGAGCTGTCCCCCGGTGTCCCGGAAATCTGCGTGGATGGCATCGACGGCGAACTTCCCGGCAGCCGCAGCATGGATGAGTACCTGCGAACGCGCGTGCCGGATGACATCGCGGTAGACCCCTGGGCCGTCCTCGTCGGACTGTCGGCGGGAGTGGGTCCCGCCGAGCAGGGCGATGAGGTCCTCCGCGCCCCAGAACAGCCCCACCACGTTCTCCAGGGTCACGATCTCGCGGATGTTCACCAGCGCCTGGGGAGTCTCAATCATCGCGATGACGTCGAGCCCGTCCAGCTCCACAGGGAGGCTCGCGCGCACTTTCGGCACCATCACGGTCCGGATACCCAGTTCCCGGGCCAGCGCGACGTCTGCGGCGAACCCCTCGGAATCGGGGCCGATTGTGCGCAGGATCGTGCGTGTGAGATCGGGGTCGGCGTTGCGCACGTTGTCGTGCATCGCGGTGCGGTCGCCGGTGCCGGCGCCGTCCTCCAGGTCGATGATGACCGTGTCCGCCCGTCCGTAGGCCTTCGGGATGAGTTCTACGCGGTGGGCCGGAGCGAAGAGGAGCGCCGGTCCGATGAGATGGGATGTCATGGCCGTCCATTATGCCGTCCCCAGCTGCCGCAGGGCCGGGCGGGTTCAGGGGGTGCGGCAGTCGACCGTCGGCAGTGCGGTGAGCTGCCCGGCCAGTTCAGTGAGCATGGCCTGGCCGTCCGCGTACAGGCCGGAAGCCGGGCGCACGACGAGGGCCACCGCGCTCACCGTCTGTCCGCCGTCGGCGGGCAGCAGCCCGAACTGGCGGACCACGTATTTGCCGTCGGTACCCGGCCCCCAGCCGCCCTTGTAGCGTGCGCCGGGAAGAGTACCCAGGCCATAGTCCTGGCCCTGGGAAATCTGCCCCATGGCCGCGAGCACGGGTTCCGCCCCCGCCAGACAGGGCAGGGCCGCCGCGAAACGCGCCTGGTCTGCGGGGGTCCAGCGGGTCTGTCCGTAGCTGCTGAACTCGGGGCGCACGACCGAGAACTGGACCGCCGTATGCACCCCGGTTTCGGCGAGGACCGCCCGGGTGGCTGCCCCGGCCTCCGCCGGGGTACCGAGGGAGGCCCAGAGCTGATCCGCAGCCTGGTTGTCCGAAACCGTGACGGCCGCCCGGACAGTGTCCGCCAGTCCGGGGTTGCGGCGCAGCGCGGCGACCGCGACGGGGATCTTGATGGTCGACCAGGCGGGGGCGTCATCAACACCGCCCGCTGACTGCGCCTGCGTGCCGTCGAAAACCGCGATTTCCGCCTCCCCACCGTACCGCGCCAGAACCCGGTCCACCGCGGCCTGCACCGGTGGGATTCCGGGCGGGGCAAGTTCCGGCGGATGCGGCTGAGGGGCGGGCGTAACCCACACCGTCTCGGTCGACCGGGGAGGGTCGGTCTCCGGCGGGACGGTGCAGCCGACGAGGGTGAGGGCAGACACCAGGGCCGCAGCCGGGAGCTTTCTCACGAGAGGTAGACCACGGCGTTGTTGCCACCTGTGCAGGTGACGAAGATTCCTGTTTCCCGGCAGTCCATCGCGTACCACTCCCCGGTGGCCGGGCTGTAGGCGTACACCGTGGCGTTGTACGCTCCGCCCATCGCCAGATTGTCCAGGTAGGCACGCCAGACGTTCAGTGCGAACGCCTCCGAAGTGTTGGCGGAACCGACCCGGACGTTCTCCAGGTATCCGCCCGACCGGATCAATGTGCCGGGCACTCCGGCGGCCGGTGCCGGTGCGGGTGCGGGTGCCGGTGCGGGTGCCGGTGCCGGTGCGGGTGCGGGGGCCGGTGCGGGGGCCGGTGCCGTGAGCATCGGCTGTGCCGGTGCGGTTGCGGTTGCGGTGACTGTCACCGGAGTCCCCTCCTGGGACGTTTGCTGCCGGGACGAGATCAACCACCAGATTCCCCCGGCCGCGCCGGCGAGCACGATCACCGACAGAAGCGCCACGAGAACCCAGACCGCCGTGTTCGAGGGGGATCGCGGGGGCTGGCCCTGCTGCTGCGGCGTCTGCGACCATCCGCCCTGGTACATGTCTGCGGCCATCAGGACCTTCTTCCGGTTATAACCAGTGGTCCCCTGATTCTAACGTGCGTGCGGGACCTCGGGAGGCGCCGAAGCCCCGCCATCCTGTTCGGAGGGGTGAATCGCGTCTCACCGGAAGTCCGTAGGCGTGTCACCGACCCTGCGCGACCCTCACCCCGAACAGCACATCGCCCCGCGGTTCCTCAGAACCGCGGGGCGATGAACAGGAACTACGGGCAGATACTAGTGCGCGAAGTGGCGTGCTCCGGTGAAGTACATGGAGACACCGGCCTTCTCCGCAGCGGCGATGACCTCTTCGTCACGGACGGAGCCACCCGGCTGAACGACAGCCTTCACACCAGCCCCGGAGAGGACCTCAAAGCCGTCCGCGAAGGGGAAGAAGGCGTCGGAGGCGGCGACGGCACCGGTGGTGCGGTTGGCGTCCCCGGCCAGGGTGTTGGCACGCTCGACGGCCAGTTTGGCCGAGTCGACGCGGTTGACCTGCCCCATGCCGACGCCCACGGTCGCGCCGTCCCTGGCGATGAGGATGGCGTTGGACTTGACGGAACGCACTGCGGACCAGGCGAACTGCAGATCGGCGAGGACCTGGTCGCTGACGGCCTGCCCGGCGGCCAGCGTCCAGTTGGTGGCTTGGTCGCCTTCCGCCTGGAGGGTGTCGCGCTCCTGCACGAGGAGGCCGCCGGAGATCTCCTTGGTCTCGTAGCCGGAGCGGGTCAGCGGCTCGGCGCGGAGAACACGGAGGTTCTTCTTGCGGGCGAGGACCTCTACGGCGCCGTCTGCGTAGGACGGGGCGATGATGACCTCGGTGAAGATGTCGGCGACCTGCTCTGCCATGGCGACAGAGACCTCACGGTTGGAGGCGATGACGCCACCGAACGCGGACATGGGGTCGCAGGCGTGCGCCTTGCGGTGTGCATCCGCGATGGAGGTGTCGGACACCGCGATGCCGCAGGGGTTGGCGTGCTTGATGATGGCCACACACGCGCGGTCGTGGTCCCACGCCGCACGCCAGGCAGCGTCGGCGTCCTGGTAGTTGTTGTAGCTCATCTCCTTGCCGTGCAGCTGCTCGGCGTTCGCCAGACCGCCGGCACCGGCGTCGGCGTAGAGGGCGGCAGCCTGGTGCGGGTTCTCTCCGTAGCGCAGGGTGTTGCTCAGCTCGTGGGAGGAACCCATCCAGGACGGGAAGCCACCCTCGGCCCCGGCCTCAGCCTGCTCGCCGAGCCAGGTGGCCACCGCGACGTCGTAGGCGGCGGTGTGGCGGAAAGCGTCGAGGGCGAGACCGGTGCGCTGGGCACGGGTGAAGCCGCCGTCCTTCAGAGCGGCAGCGACGTCCTCGTAACGTGCCGGGTCGACGACCACGGCGACGGACGGGTGGTTCTTCGCGGCGGCGCGGACCATGGAGGGGCCACCGATGTCGATCTGCTCGACGCAGTCGTCGAAGCCGGCGCCGGAGGCCACGGTCTGGCTGAAGGGGTACAGGTTGACCACGACGAGCTGGAAGGGCTCAACGCCGAGGTCGGCGAGCTGAGCCAGATGGTCTTCCTTGCGGGTGTCGGCGAGGATGCCGGCATGGACCTTCGGGTGCAGCGTCTTCACGCGCCCCTCGAGACATTCCGGGAAGCCCGTGAGCTTCTCGACGGGGGTGACCGGGATGCCCTGGTCAGCGATCTTCGCGGCCGTGGAGCCGGTGGACACGATCTCCACACCGGCCTCGTGCAGCGACGCCGCCAGGCCCTCGAGCCCCGTCTTGTCGTACACGCTGATCAGCGCGCGCTTGATTACCTTGCGATCATCACTCATGGATGAACTCAACCTTCCTGGTGGTCTCGTCGATGGTTGCCGAGCGCAGCACCGACACGATGAGCTGCCGTTCGATCTTCTTGATCCGCTCGTGGAGGGAACTTTCCGTGTCCCCGGGTTCCACCTCGACCGCTGCCTGGGCGATGATCGGGCCGGTGTCCACGCCCGCGTCGATGAAATGGACGGTGGTGCCGGTGACCTTCACCCCGTGGGCAAGCGCGTCGCGGACGGCGTGAGCCCCGGGGAACGACGGCAGCAGCGCCGGGTGGGTGTTGATGATGCTTCCGCCGAAGCGGTCGAGGACGCCTGCGCCGAGGATCTTCATGAACCCGGCCGAGACAACGACGTCCGGGTTGACCTCCGCGATGACGTCGGCGAGCGTGACATTCCAGGCAGCGCGGTCAGAACCGAGCTCCACTACCCGCGTTTCGACGCCCGCCTGTTCCGCACGCTCCAGCGCCGCACAGGGCACATCAGCGATGACACGGGAAACCCGGTAGTGGCCGTCCTGGTTGTCCAGGATGGCCTGCAGTAGTGTGCCGCTGCCGGAAACAAGTACGACGACCTCCAAGGGGTCGTCGTGGGGGATGTTCGGATCGAGGGTGGAAGTCACTCGCCTGATCTTAGTCCCTGTGTTCCGTATCTTCGGCTTTAACGTTATCTTCCGCCTTTTCCGTGCTGGTTACGGCCTCCACCTCACCCGCGTCTTCAGGCGCGTCCTCGGACTCGTCCTCGGGCGCGTCCTCGACGTCGACGATCTCACCGTCGACGAACTCCGCGGGCTCAGAGTCCGTCGGCTCCGTGGGGTGTTCTTCCGGCTCTCCGGTCACTGCGGGGGCACGGCGGTCGGCGAGCCGGCCGAGAAGTGCGGCAGCCACGCCGATACCGGCGGTCCAGGCGAAGGCCAGCCCTGCGGTCAACCAGACCATCGGGCCGCCCGTGCCCAGATGACCGATTTCCCCCCAGGTGAGGTAACCCCCCACGAGCAGCAGAACGGCGATGATCACACTCGTCGCCAGGGTCTGTGCCACCGTGAAACGGGCACTGCCCAGGACGTAGGCCACGGTGATCGAGGTGACCAGCAGGAGCAGAATCGACCACGGATGCGCCCAGGCCGGTATGAGTGCCATCAGCGGCAGCAGCGGCAGCTCCGTGAGATCGATCGCGTAGAGGGAGACGGAGGCGGCGCCCAGGTGGAACTCCGAACCCAGGATGACGGTGATCACCGCAATGACGGCATTCGGCAGATACAACAGGCTGAGCAGTGCAGTACCCAGGACACCACCGGAGGTTCCGTACAGACCCGCGAGTTCAACCTGACGCGGCCAACCGACAGCCAGCAGGACCAGCAGGATCACCAGGGAGGCTGCGGAGAGGAGAAGGAGGATGCGGACGGCGGCGGTCGCGGCGTCGACAAGCCAATCGGGGGCCCGGTAACGGCGCAGCAGGGCGCGCCACAGCTTTCCGCCCATGCCGATGGCCAACGCGATGAGGTGGACGAGCAGCGTCCGGGCGACCGCGTGCCCCAACGGAGGCGCGCCGACGTCGAAGACCCGGCCTGCGTCCCACATCATTGCGCCGGCGATGAGGGTGAGCACCAGTGGGACGGCCAGGGTGCTGATCGACAGCACCAGCAGGTCCGCCATGCTCACCCGCTCGCGCACCGCCACACGAACCCGCCGGGCGATGAGCGCGATCAGTCCCATCGCGGGGAGCAACGGCAGCACCCCGAGAACAATCCCGTCGGCCGAAACCGGGACGAGATTGAGAATGAGCCACAGCTGCGCGATCGTCGCCGGCAGGGCAGCCAGGGAGGTGCCGCTGAACAGCAGACCGACGAGCGCCATCACGATGATGCCGAGCACTACGACCGCATTGGGGACCGCAGCCACCGGGAGATAACGGCGCAGTCTTCCCTTGAGTCCGCCAGGTGCCGGCTTCTCCTGCGTTGGCCTCGGAATGTCCTTGAGACCTGCGGTTGTGCCGCCGGCGCGAATCCTGCGAGGGCGCCGACCGGGCCTGGTCTGGGGGCTGGTCTTCTTGCTCATCACCCCACAACTCTGCCACGACCGTTCGTCGGCAACCCGATGGCGCGACCGGGAAAGGCCGGGATGTAACACTCGTGGCGCCAGGAGCGATCAATAGTTCTTTTTGAGAACTTCGGTTGCCACGGCGGAACCGAGACGCTATTGTTACCGATCGTAGATAACAAAGCGGTCACAATCACGTAACCCAATGGCTGTGACAACCAACGGAAGAAGGCTTCATGCGACAGCAGGCTCAGCGATCGGCAGCAGGCAGGCACCGCAGGATCACCTCCTCGCAGACGACGAAGGGCCGTATCGCCCTCGTCGCCGTAGCAACCGGTGCAGTATCCACCGCCGGCATCGGCGGCGCAGCAGCCGCGCAGATCCAGGCGCAGGCTCCGGAGCAGTCCGCCACCGCTGCCACCCCGCAGATCGAGCTCGCTGCCAACGCCGCGGACATCGCCGCCACCTCCTCCGAGGTTGCACCGCAGATCCTCAGCATCGCCGAGTACAAGCCGGTCGCCGGTCTGGCCGACCAGCTGACCAAGGCCGTCGAGTACAGCAACGTGCGCGCCGAGGTCGACCAGGCCCTCCGCGCCCCCTCCGTGGCCAAGCCGGCCGAGGGTGCATTCACCTCCGGTTACGGCCCGCGCTGGGGCACCCTCCACGCAGGCATCGACATCGCCAACGCCGTTGGCACCCCGATCCTCGCGATCATGGACGGCACCGTCATCGACTCCGGTCCGGCCTCCGGCTACGGCCAGTGGATCCGCGTCCAGCACGACGACGGTGCGGTCTCCGTTTACGGCCACATGGAAACCCTCGCCGTCGGCGTCGGTGAGCGCGTCCACGCCGGCCAGAACATCGCCGGCATGGGTAGCCGCGGTTTTTCCACCGGTTCCCACCTCCACTTCGAGATCCACCCCTCCGGCAACGGCGCGGTCGACCCGGTTCCGTGGTTCGCGGAGCGCGGCGTCACCATCCAGTAGCTTCACCCTTTCCTTTAATTTCGGGACCCGACCATCAGGTCGGGTCCCTTTTGTTATGCCCCACCCCTACTGGGGTACCGGAACCCCGGCTAATCTCATTTTCAGAAGCCGGGTTCCACCCGGGGCACGTCAATCGGCAGGAGTCCGCCATGAGCACCAGGCCCGCACTGACGAAGGCATGAGCCATGTCCCCCGGTTCCCGGTACCCCCTTGAATTACAGAGTGTCTCCTGTCTGCTCGGTAGCGGCGAACGTACTGTCATCGCCCTGGACGAGGTCTCTCTCGCCGTCAGCCCGGGCGAGCTCGTTGCCGTGGTGGGCCCCTCAGGTTCGGGTAAGTCGACCCTGCTCCACGTCGCTGGTCTCCTCCGGCCACCCACGTCCGGGCGCGTGCTCCTCGAAGGCGTCGACGTCTCGCACCTCACCCGCGCCCGGGCGGCCGAGGCCCGCCGACGGAGGATCGGCCTGGTGTTCCAGAGCCACAACCTGATCCCCACCCTGACGCTCGCCGAGAACATCGCCCTGCCCCTGGAGCTCGACAACACACGGGCCACAGGTATAGAGGAAGCGCTTGCCGGCGTGGGACTTGAGGGCATGGGAAAGCGGTTCCCCGATGAGATCTCCGACGGCCAGTCCCAGCTCGCCGCCATCGCCCGTGCCCTCATCGGCCCGCGCACAGTGCTGCTCGCCGATGAACCCACCGGCGATCTGGATCTGACGACCGGCAACCTGGTTCTCAGTACTCTTCGTCGTTGCATCGACTCCGGCGGCTCCGGCCTGCTGCTCACCCACGATCCCGAGGTCGCAGGCTGGGCACACCGGATCGTCCGGATCAGGGACGGCAGGCTGGTATGAGGGCGTTCAGGGCGTCGATACGCGTGACCCGGCGCGATGCCCTGCGCCACCCCCTGATGTCCCTCCTCGCCGTCCTGATCGTCGCCATCCCGACGGCAATGCTCAGTTACTTCCTCGTCCGGGAGGAGTCCCGTGCCACCGCCTACGAGCTGAGCTTCGCACCCACCACCGCGACGTACATCGGCGGACAGTGCAGGCAGTCGCCCGACGGTTACTCCCACGAATGCTCGAAGGCAGCCGACGAGCGCCCGCAGCAGGAGATCCTCCTCGACGTTCTTCCTCACGGCTTCACCGCGGAGCTGGTGGTCTCCGGACCGGCCACGCTGGAGAGTCCCGGCGCGGTGAGTCAGACGTCCCTGACCCAGGTGGATCCCGGCGTCCCCCAGGCCCCATCCCCCGGGGATATCCGCCTGACGACACCCCAGCGGGAGCAACTGGGGGTGGCGCAGGGCGACACCGTCACCGTGACTGCCGAAGGCACGACCGTCGAGGTGACGGTGTCCAGCGACACCCCGGGGACCGACGCCCTGCTGTCACACCCCACGGTCATTGATCCGGCCACCTTCCGCACGTCCCCCGCCCTGTGGGCCGTCTGGCACCTCGAGGGGACCCGCGCGTTGACGTGGGACGACGTCGAGAAGCTGAATGGGGTCGGATTCACCGTCCAGAGTCCTGAGATCCTCGGCGCTCCCCCACCGTCCGCAGCGGGACTGGACGGCCGTTCTCCGGGCCTCGTCGATCCGCCGTTGGAGTTCCTGTGGACGCTGATGACACTTGTCTCCGGGGTGGTTGTGGCGTTGCTTGTGGTGCAGCTCTTCTCCCCGGTCTTCGCCATCTCGGTGAACCGGCAGTCACGGACGTTCGCGCTCATGTCCGCCCAGGGCGCGGCTCCCCGCCACATCATCTGGGCTGCGCTGACCTACGGAGCTCTCGCGGGACTGATCGGCGCCACCGTCGGTGTCCTCTTCGGCGCCGCCGCCGCCTACGTGCTGTGGCTCAGGCAGTATCCGGACTGGCCCGTCGAGATTCCGTGGATCGGCCTGCCTGCCGTGTGGGCAACGGCGGTCGCGGCCTCGACCGCCGCCACCCTGCTCCCCGCCTGGCTCGCGGCACGGGCAGACGCCTTCAGCGGTGTCCCGGAGGCCGCCTCCGGGAGGATGCTGCGACGACAGCGGTGGGTGTGGACGGGGCCCGGTCTGCTTGTCGCTTCCCTCATCCTCCTCGGCGTCAGCCTGCTGTCCCCTCCGCCACCGAACTTCGAGGACCTCAACTGGGCGTCGTTGGCCTCCACGCTCGGCGGTCTCACCGGTTTCATCGGCGTCGCCTTCACCGCACCCGCCGTCGTCCGGCTCATCGGGCTTCAGGTCAGTCGGCCGCTGCCCGCCCGCCTTGCGGCGCGGGACATGGTTCGTCAGCCTCTGCGGTCGATGCCTGCGGTCGCGGCCATCGCCGCGCTGGTGACGCTGTCGACGTTCTTCATGGTCCAGTCGGAGTCCTTCGACGACCGTGCCACAGCGTGGGAGAGACAGACCTACCGGCCCGGGGTCATCGCGGTGCCGGACTCACCTCGGCTCGAGGAGACGATCAGCGCCATCTCCGACGTCGTCGGCCCCCTCACCCGTGTAGAAGTCCACGGCATCAGCTACGACTGGTCGTCCCCGCGCTACGCCTTCCTCGTCGCCGAACCTGAGCTGGTGGAGCCCTGCAACGCCGGCGAGCCCTGCGGTCCCCCGGTGTGGGTCCCCGGCCCCCAGTCCCTGTTCGACGCCCCTGTCGTCATCGCTTCTCCGCTGCTTCTCGACGCCCTCTCCGTCCCCGCCACCATGCCCTCCGGCGCCGCGATGCTCGTGTCCGGCGATGTGGAGGTCGAGGAGGCGACCTTCCGGCTGCAGAGCGAAGTCAAGGAACCCTTCGGGGACACGGAGAACGTGGGAAACAAGGTGACCCTGCGGATCAGTCCGATTCTCCCCGAGACAGTCACGGACTGGATGCCCACGCCCGAGGCCTTCGAGCAGTTCGGGGTCGGGTCGGAGTTCCTGGGGGAGATGGTCATCGCCGAGCGTCCCATCACCACGCAGATGCGGACCGAGCTCTCCGGGATCGACGCGAACATCCGCATCCCCGGCGTGCCGCCGGAGCGTGAGTCGGCCCCACAGTTCTACGTCACCGGCATCGTCATCTTCATCGTGACCCTGGTGCTGCTGGTGTCCGTGGGGCAGATGCGTCAGCGGAACGCACTGCTGGAGTCCATCGGTGCGCCGCCACACCTGTCCCGGGCCGTCACCGCCTCCGCAGGTGCGCTGATCACGCTGTCGGGTTCCGTCCTGGGACTCATCGCGGGCCATGCAGGGGCGCTGTTCACATCCCAGTCGCTCATCCGCTACGTCAGCGTCGACTGGTGGCTGATTCTGGGGCTGGTGGTGATCGCCCCCCTTTCCGCCGCGTTGATCGGCTGGGCGATCACCCCGGGGACCGTGTTGCCGGACCATCTCCCGGAGTAGGGCGAGTCCTTCTTTCCACCACCCCCGATACTTCTCCCCCAGTAGTAAAATTCTGCCACTTCTCCACCATGCGTAACGCACCCGTGACCTGCACCGACCGCAGTGCACGTCGACAGAATCGTGGTTTCACCTGGGTTTTCGCGTTGCCGGACCTCCTCAGCCTCGGTAGTTTTGACTGGTCCCCAAAACGAAAAGGTAACGCACGATGACTCGAACCTGCACCAAGGCTCTTATCGCAGCCGCATTTCTCTCCACCGGCCTGGGATCGGCGGTGGTGGCCCCTGCGGCAGGTGCACAGGAAGCCTCTTTCCAGGTGACCGGGGAGGGCGTGACGGATGCCGACCTCAACGATCTGATCACCGCCCTCAACGCCGTGGGCAAACTGGCGGAGACCCTCGAGGCCACCAGTGAAAGCAGTGGCGACGGGACCACCGACGGCACCGACCTGCAGGTGATACTCGACCCGCTCGAGGCCCTCTCCTCGGCCATCTCCGTCGTCTCCCCGGACAGCCTCATCGATGTGGAGCTGGACGACGTCGTCAGCGCCGTCCGGATGTCCCCGGTCCGGGGTGAAACCGCCGACGGCCGCACCGTCGTGTTCCCCACCTCCGGTCGCTACACCTCCGGCTACGGCGCTCGTTGGGGTGCCACACACGAGGGCATCGACATAGCGGATCCCGTCGGCACCCCGGTCCTCGCCGTCATGGACGGTGAGGTCATCTCCGCCGGACCCGCCGACGGCTTCGGCCAGTGGGTCCGGCTGAAGCACGACGACGGCTCGATCTCCGTGTACGGCCACGTCAACACCGTCGACGTCCCCGTGGGCCAGCGGGTGACCGCCGGCGACCAGATCGCGACCCTCGGCAATGAGGGCCGTTCCACCGGGCCGCACCTTCACTTTGAGATCCGCCCCACCGGAAACGGCCCCGTCGATCCCGTCAGCTGGTTCGCCCAGCAGGGCATCGACGTCGCCTAGAGCTTCTCCATCGGCACTCCGCCGATCAGCATGAGCCGCACCTTGCCCGAGGAACCGAAGTCAATGGTCACCGTGGCCCTGGCCCCCGATCCGTCGGATGCGATGACCTTGCCCAGCCCATACTTGTCGTGGTTGACCCGGTCCCCCACCGCCAACTGCAGATTGCTGTTGGCGCTGCGGGCCTTCGGCAGGGTCGGCTTCTTCGGCATCGCACTGCGCTGCGCGGGCTGGCCCCAGGAACCCGACCGGGACCCGCCACCACCGCCCCAGGAACCGGACCAGGAGTTCTCGGGCTCCTCACGACGCCACTCGAGCAGCTCCTCCGGCACCTCACCGAGGAAGCGGCTCGGCGGGTTGGTCACCGCGTTACCCCACGAGGAACGCAGCATCGCCCGGGTGATGTACAGCTGCTCCCGGGCCCGCGTGATACCCACGTAGGCCAGGCGCCGCTCCTCCGCCAGCTCCTTCGGATCTCCCAGCGCACGCAGGTGCGGGAACTGTCCGTCCTCCCAACCGGTGAGGAACACCACCGGGAATTCCAGCCCCTTCGCGGTGTGCAGGGTCATCAGGGTGACCACGCCCTGCTCGTTGTCGGGGAGCTGGTCCGCGTCCGCCACCAGCGAGACCTTCTCCAGGAACGCCTGCAGCGACCCCGGCTCCGGATCACCCTCCTCCGGCTCGAACTCGCCGCCGTCCATCTCCGCGTAGGCGACCTGGTTCGCCGCCTCGGAGGAAAATTCGCGGGCCACCGACACCAGCTCGTTGAGGTTGTCCAGGCGTGCCCCGTCCTGCGGGTCATTGCTCGCCTCCAGTTCTGCCCGGTAACCGGTGATGTCAAGCACCCGGGAAATCAGTTCGCCCAGATCCGGCATACCCGTGACCTCGTTGACCATCGACGGTATCTCCGCACGCAGGGTGTCCATCATCGCGACGAACTTCACCACCGCGTTCCGGCCTCTGGCACCGAGGAGGGGAATCTTGTCGTCGACGGCGTCCATCAGCGCCGCGCCGAAGGAGACCGCGTTGTTCTGCGCCTGCAGCGCAATGAAGGCCTGTGCCCTGTCACCGATGCCCCGGCGCGGGGTGTTGATGATCCGCCGCAGACTCACCGTGTCATCCGGGTTCTCCAGGATGCGGAGATAGGCGACGATGTCACGGATCTCGCGGCGCTCGTAGAAGCGGGTACCGCCGACCACCTTGTACGGGATGCCCGCACGGATGAACACGTCCTCCAGCGCGCGCGACGCGTTGTTCGTCCGGTACATCACCGCGACATCGGAGTAGGTCGCCCCCTTGTCGACGAGCGCGTCGATCTCGCCGGCGATGAAGCGTGCCTCATCATGCTCATTGTCCGCCACGTAACCGATGATCTGCTGGCCGTCACCGAGCGCGGTCCACAGCTTCTTCTCCCGGCGCCCGTCATTGCGCGCGATCACGGAGTTGGCGGCGTTGAGGATCGTCTGGGTCGAGCGGTAGTTCTGCTCCAGCAGGATCGTCCGGGCCTGCGGATAGTCCCGCTCGAACTCCTCGATGTTGCGGATCGTCGCGCCACGGAATGCGTAGATCGACTGGTCAGAATCGCCCACCACGCACAGCTCCGGGGCGTCCGGGCCCTTCCCCACGAGTGTGGAGATGAGCATGTACTGCGCGTGGTTGGTGTCCTGATACTCGTCGATGAGGACGTGACGGAAGCGGCGGCGGTAATGATCCGTCACCTGCGGGTGCTCCTGGAAGATGCGCACCACCTCACCGATGAGGTCGTCGAAGTCCACGGCATTCGACGACCGCAGGCGCCGCTGGTAGTCGCCGAACACCTCCGCGACGGTGAGTTCGAAGGGGGCACGGGTGACCTCTGCCTCCGCCCGCGCCTCCGCCGGGGTGATGAGCTCGTTCTTCAGGTTCGAGATCGCGTTGGCCAGCACTCGGGCGGTGAACTTCTTCAGGTCGAGGTTGTGGTCTTTCGCGATCATGCTGAGCAGCCGACGCGAATCATCCGAGTCATAGATGGTGAAATTGGTGTTCAACCCCGGAACCAGCTGTGCCTGCTGCCGCAGGATCCGCACACACACCGAGTGGAACGTGGCCACCCACATCCGCTCCGCCACCGGACCCACCAGTCCGGAGACGCGCTCGCGCATCTCGGCGGCCGCCTTGTTTGTGAACGTGATGGCGAGGATCTCCCAGGGGGCGACTCCCCGGTTGCGCATGAGGTGGGCGATCCTCCGGGTGAGCACTGCGGTCTTTCCGGAGCCCGCACCAGCCACGATGAGCAGGGGGGAACCCTCGTGTTCAACGGCGGCCTTCTGCTGCTCATTGAGACCGAGGGTGAGATCAGTGGACGGCTGTGTAAACGGCGAATTCATGATGCTTAACAACCTACTAGTCCGAGCCGACATGACCCCCGTGGCACAATAGGCCCATGACTGATGCTGCTGAACCCCAGTTCGAGATCCGCATGCCCTCCGGCACCGACGACCCCCTGTCCGACGCGGAGATCCAGCAGTACCGCCAGGAAATCGACCGCCTCGACCAGGTCATCCTCGACGCCGTGCAGCGTCGTATCAAGGTGTCCAAGGCGATCGGGAAGACCCGCATGGGTTCCGGTGGGACGCGCCTGGTGCACAACCGCGAGCTCGCCATCATCAACCAGTTCCGCGAGGAGCTCGGCCCCGAGGGCACCGTCATCGCCAACGCTCTGCTGCAGCTGGGACGCGGCCGACTGGGCTGAGCCCCTCACATCGGCAGCGAGATGAACTTCGGCTCGAGGAATTCGTGGATGCCCTCGAATCCGCCCTCGCGACCGAGGCCGGATTCCTTGACCCCGCCGAAGGGTGCGGCCGGGTCAGAGAGCGCGCCCTTGTTCACCGCGACCATGCCGGCCTCGACGCGCTCGGCCAGGGAGAGCGCATGCGTGAGGTTCCCCGAGAAGACGTAGGCGGCCAGACCGAAGGGGGTGTCGTTGGCCATGGCGATGGCCTCGTCGTCGGTCTCGAAGGTGGTCACCGCCAGCACGGGGCCGAAGATCTCGGTGCTGAGGATGTCCGCGCCGACAGGGATGTCGGTGAGCACCGTCGCCGGGAAATAGAAGCCCTCGGGGTCGAGCCCCGCCGGAAGTTCTTTGCCGAGGGGGCGGGAGGCGCCGCGGTTGACGGCGTCGTCGACAAGCGCGGTGACCTTCTCCAGCTGGTCCGCTCCGGAGAGCGGACCGTAGGACACACCTTCATCGGTGCCCCGGCCGAGGCGGAAGGACTCCATGACCCTGATGGCGCGGGCCACGAACTCCTCCTCGACCGATGCGTGGACGAGGAAGCGGTTCGCCGCGATGCACACCTGACCCGCACCCCGCATCTTCGCGGTGGCCACGGCCTCGGCGGCAAGGTCGAGGTCGGCGTCCTCGCACACGATGAAGGGGGCGTTGCCGCCGAGTTCCAGCGACACCTTCATGGAGTGCGCCGCAGCCTTCGCGGCGAGCATCTGACCGACCTCGGTCGATCCGGTGAAGGTGAGCTTGCGCAGTCGGGGGTCGTCGAGAAGCGCGGAGATATTCGAGCTGGAACCGGTGGGGACGACGGCGAGGACACCGTCGGGAAGACCCGCCTCGGCGAGGAGCTTCGCCAGATACAGCATGGTCAACGGCGTCTTCGACGCCGGTTTGATGATCATCGTGCAGCCGGCGGCCAGGGCTGGTGCGATCTTGCGCGCGCCCATGGCCAGCGGGAAGTTCCACGGGGTGATGGCCAGACAGGGGCCGACGGGCTGCTCGTGGACGATGATGCGGGAATGCCCGGCGGGGCTGTGGCGGTAGTCGCCGCGCACGCGCACGCCCTCCTCCGCGAACCAGCGGAAGAACTCCGCACCGTAGGTGACCTCGGCCTTTGAGTCCGGGAGCGCGCGACCGAGCTCGGCGGACTGGAGGTACGTCAGCTGCTCGACATGGTCGTGGATGAGTTCGAAGGTGCGGCGCAGGATTTCGGAGCGCTCGCGGGCGGATGTGGCGGCCCACCCGGCTTGAGCCGCGCAGATGGAGTCAAGCGCGCGGCGGGCGTCCGCCTCGGAGGCCGACGCGACCGACGCGAGCACACTGGCGTCCGAAGGGTCGATCACCTCGAAGGTCGCCTGCCCGGCGGCGTCCCCGAACTGGCCGTTGATGAACAGACCCTTCGGGGCATCGGTGATGAGGGTTTCCAGATCGGTGGGGTTCATGCCACCACCTTTACCCGCTACCTGTCGTTGGAGTCGAGCACCACTTCGAATTCGAGCAGCTCAGCACCGCTGGCCACGGGCTTCTGATTCCCCCCGTGGGCGGCGCGTGCGTTGCCGTCACGCCATGCGGCGTAGGACTCCTCGTCCGCCCAGCGGGTGACCACGAAGTAACGGTCCTCGCCCTTCACGGGACGCAGCAGCTGGAAGCCCTCGAATCCGGGAGAACCGTCCACGGCCTGTTTCCGGGCGGCGAAACGGTTCTCGAGCTCGGGGCCTGCACCCTCGGGAACGGAAATGGCGTTGATCTTGATGATGCTCATGACCCCCATTGTGCACACAATCCGGCATTCCGGCTCACATCCCGGGCGCAGGGTGCTCTTATTCACTACATTCGGAAGTGACATAAATGTTTTTCCCCCGATAGGAGCCCCGCCATGGTCGACATCACCACCTCCGCAGAATGGAAGAACCTCGAGGCCGTGTACGAGCGGACCCAGGCAGCTACCCTGCGCGAGCTGTTCGCCGCAGATCCGCAGCGTGCGGAAAAGTTCACTTTCGACGCCGCGGGCCTGCACGTGGACCTGTCGAAGAACCTGGTGGATGATGAGACCGTTGACGCCCTGATCACCCTGGCCAAGGAGGCCCAGCTCTCCGAGGCGATCGAGAAGATGTTCACCGGAGCGCACCTCAACAACACCGAGGATCGCGCTGTGCTGCACACCGCGCTGCGCCTGCCCGTGGAGGCAGACCTGGAGGTCGACGGCCAGGACGTCGCCGCAGACGTCCACGAGGTCCTCGGTCGGATGCGGGACTTCGCCTCCGCGCTGCGCTCGGGCAAATGGTTGGGCCACACCGGCCACACCATCAAGAAGATCGTCAACATCGGCATCGGTGGCTCCGATCTCGGCCCCGCGATGGCGACGAAGGCACTGCGTTCCTACGCCATCGCCGGCATCACCGCGGAGTTCGTCTCCAACGTGGATCCGTCCGACATGGCCGCCACCCTGGACACCCTCGACCCGGGGTCGACGCTGTTCATCATCGCCTCCAAGACGTTCACCACCCAGGAAACCCTGTCCAACGCCCATGCCGCGAAGCGCTGGCTGCTCGAGGCCTTCGACGGGGACGAACGTGCCGTGGCAAAGCATTTCGTCGCGGTGTCCACCAACGCGGAAAAGGTCGCCGAGTTCGGCATCGACACAGCGAACATGTTCGGCTTCTGGGACTGGGTGGGCGGCCGCTACTCCGTGGACTCCGCCATCGGGCTGTCGCTGATGGCCGTCATCGGCCCGAAGGACTACATGCGTTTCCTCGAGGGCTTCCATGCGATGGACGAGCACTTCCGTGCCATGCCCTTCGAGAGGAACGTGCCTGTCCTGATGGCGCTGCTGGGCATCTGGTACGTCAACTTCCACGGCTTCGAGACCCACGCGGTGCTCCCCTACTCCCAGGACCTGGCCCGCTTCCCCGCCTACCTGCAGCAGCTGACGATGGAGTCCAACGGCAAATCCGTCCGACGCGACGGTTCAGCGGTCAGCCACTCCACCGGTGAGATCTACTGGGGTGAGCCCGGCACCAACGGCCAGCACGCCTTCTACCAGCTCATGCACCAGGGCACCCGCGTCGTGCCGGCGGATTTCATCGGCTTCGCCCGCCCCAAGGATGAGCTGCCGACCGCCACCGGCGAGGGTTCCATGCACGACCTGCTCATGGGCAACCTCTTCGCCCAGACCAAGGTGCTGGCCTTCGGCAAGAACGCGGAGGAGATCGCCGCAGAAGGTGTGACCGGGGACCTGGTGCCCCACAAGGTGATGCCGGGCAACCGCCCGACCACCGCCATCCTGGCGCAGGAGCTGACCCCGGCCGTGCTGGGTGCGTTGATCGCGCTCTACGAGCACATCACCTTCGTGCAGGGGGTCATCTGGGACATCAACTCCTTCGATCAGTGGGGCGTTGAGCTGGGTAAGCAGCAGGCGAGTCAGCTGGCGGCAGCAGTGTCCGGCAAGGAGGAGGCCGATTCCGGCGACGCCTCCACCGACGCCCTGATCGGGTGGTACCGCAGCAACCGTGACGATTAGGCCCACATGAAACGGTGTTGACCGCTACTGTCTGTAGGTCATGGGCGACGCAGTTTCACGAGACACCTACACCCCGCAGCAGCGTACGAAGTACCGCCAGCATCTGATGAACGATCTGGAGGTCTTCGACCGGCATCTGCAGAAGGCGGAGTTCGACAGCCACGGGTCCATCGGCCTGGAGCTCGAACTCAACCTCATCGGTGACGACATGCAGCCGGTGTGCAAGGGGCCGGAGGTCCTCGCACGGCTGGGGGATGAATACCAGTCCGAGATCGGCATGTACAACGTCGAGCTCAATCACCCGCCGCTCAGCGTCTCCGGTGACGGGTTACGCCAGCTGCATAAGGGCATCACCGAACGTCTCTCGGAGGTACGGCGGGCGGCGGCCGAGGTGGGGGCCCGGGTCGCGATGATCGGCACCCTCCCTACCGTGACCACCGACTTCCTCGCCGACCCCGGCTGGATGACCCCGGAGAACCGTTACCGGGCGCTCAACAACGCCGTCATGCAGAGCCGCGGCGAGCTGGTGCACATCGACCTCTCCAACCAGGAGGAGTTCCGTCACGAGTTCGAGGACATCGCCCCCGAATCGACGTGCACCTCCATACAGCTGCACCTTCAGGTTCCGCCGAACCGCTTCGCCAGCGCATGGAACGCCTCCCAGGCGATGGCTGCCGTCCAGGTCGCCCTCAGCGCCAACTCCCCGCTGTTCCTGGGCCGGAAGCTGTGGCACGAGTCGCGGATCCCGGTGTTCCAGCAGGCCATTGACACCCGCACCCCGGAGCTGGTGGCCCAGGGTGTGCGTCCGCGAGTCTGGTTCGGTGAACGCTGGATCACCAGTGTCTTCGACCTCTTCGAGGAGAACGTCCGCTACTTCTCCCCGCTCCTGCCCGAATCCCGCGAGGACTCCGGCAAGCCCGTCGTCGACGGACAGTCCCCCACCCTGCACCACCTCAACCTGCACAACGGCACCGTGTGGCGCTGGAACCGCCCGATCTACGCCCCCGGCAGACAACTCGCCCACATACGGGTGGAGAACCGGATCCTGCCCGCCGGCCCCACCGTCACCGACATCGTCGCCGACGCCGCCTTCTATTACGGCCTGGTGAAATACCTCGCCGAGGAGACCCGCCCCGTGTGGTCGCGTCTGCCCTTCGAGACAGCCGAGCAGAACTTCTTCTACGGCGCCCGCGCCGGTCTGTTCGCCCGCCTCGACTGGCCGACGCTGGGGCGTATCGACGTCGCCGCCCTCATCGAGGATCACCTCATCGACCAGGCCGCGGAAGGGCTGCGGGCCCTGGACGTCGACGAGGACCTGATCACGCACTACCTCGGCATCATCCGCGAGCGTGTCCGCACACGGCAGAACGGTGCCATGTGGCAGCTGCGCACGGTGAAGTCGCTCACACCCGCCGGCAGCAAGCCGGATTCCCCCGAGCGACGCGCCGCGATCGCCGAGATGCTGCGCCGCTATCTGGCGAACCAGGCCACCGACGAGCCCGTGCACACCTGGAAAATCCGCTCCTGACCGGCAGGGTCGCAGTGCCGTCGATCATGCGGTGAGCGCCTGTCTGGCCGTCTCTTTCGCGGGCGACCCCGCGACCGGGACGTTCTCTCTGAGGGTGGGTCGCAGCAGGAGCATCGCGATACCGATGACCAGCAGGACCGAGGCCTCGTGGACGAGCATGCCGATCGACATGGTGACGCCGCCGAACAGGACGCCGGCCAGCAGAACCGCCACGGTGAGCAGGGCGATGCCGATGTTCACGTGCATCGTTCTGACGGTCCGCCTGGCCAGTCCCAGTGCGTAGGGCAGACGGGGCAGCTTGTCCGCCATCAGGGCGATGTCCGCGGTCTCGATGGCGGCCGGGGAGCCGGCGGCACCCATGGCCACACCGATGTCGGCCTGTGCCAGTGCCGGGGTGTCGTTGACACCGTCACCGACCATGGCCACGACGTGCCCCTTGGCCTGCAGTTCCTTCACGATGTCCAGCTTTTCCTCCGGCATCAGTTCGGCACGGACCTCGTCCACGCCCAGTTCGGCGGCGACGTTGCGGGCGACACGCTCGGCGTCACCGGTGGCCATGATGACCCTGATGCCGCGGGCGTGCAGGTCACTGACGGCCTTTCGGGCGTCGGCCCGGACGGTGTCGGCGACTGCGATGATACCGACGGCCGCACCGTTGACGCCGACGTACATGGCGGTCCTGCCCTGGTCGTTCAGCTCCAGGATGCGCGCGTTGTCCGGGGTCTTCTCCAGCAGGTCAGCGGAGCCGACGGTGACCTCGAGGCCATCGACCTGCGCGAGGATTCCCTTCCCTGCGACCGGGCGGGCCTTCTCGACCATATCGACGGGCAGACCCCTGTTCTCTGCGCCGCGGATGATGGCCTCCGCCAGCGGGTGCTCGGATGCGGTCTCTGCGCGTGCCGCCAGGGTGAGAACCTCGTTCGCGGTATAGGCGGGATCGAGGACATCGACGTCGGTCAGCTCAGGGCGACCGTTGGTCAGCGTGCCGGTCTTGTCCACGACAACCGCGTCAACCTTCGCGGCGGTCTCGAGGTACTCTCCGCCCTTGATCAGGACACCATCCTTCGCCGAGCGGCCGATGCCGGCGACGATGGAGACGGGGATGGAGATGACCAGCGCTCCGGGGCAGGCGATGACCAGCAGCGTCAGGGCAAGTTCAACGTTCTGCGCGAGCAGCCCGACCAGCAGGGCCGCGACCATCACGCCAGGGGTGTAGTACCTGGAGAACTTCTCCAGGAAGGTCTGCGTCCGGGCCTTGTCGTCCTGGGCGTCCTCGACCCGGTGGATGATCTTGGCCAGGGTGGAGTCGGAGCCGATGCCGACGGCCTCGACCCGCAGCAGTCCGCTGCGCAGCCAGGTGCCGGCGAAGACCTCCGAGCCTTCCGCCTTCTCTGCGGGGACGGATTCACCGGTGATGGTGGCTTCGTCGACGCCGCCGTGACCGGTGATCACGCGGCCGTCAACGGGAATCTGCTCCCCGTTCTTGATCAGCACGACGTCGCCGGGGACCAGTTCCCAGATCTCGACGGTCTCGGGTTCGCCGTCGCGCAGGAGGGTGGCGGTCTCGGGGGCGGCCTCGACCAGATCGCTCAGCGCCTTGCGGGTCCGGTTGAGCGTCGCCCTCTCCAGGGCCTTGCCCAGTGCGAAGAGGAAGGTGACGGCTGCGGATTCCCAGTAGTTGTTGATGAACAGCGCGCCGACGGCGGCCACGACGACCAGCAGGTCGATCGAGATCATCTTTATTCTCAGGGCCTGGACCGCAGAGACGGCGATCTGCCACCCGGCCACGACGGCCGCGACAATCATCAGCCAGTCCCAGCCGGTGATCCAGGAGAGGATGATCAGTGCGCCGGACAGGGCTACGACACCCCAGGTCTTCCAGGTTTTCATGATGGTCTTCCTTTGAACGCTCAGTAGATTTCTCTTGACACCTCTCAACCTATGAACTTCCGGCGACAAGTTCCTTGACGCGGATCAATCAGCCCCGAACCCTCAAGAACAAAGTGCCCGCCGGCACCGGGGAGGGTGTCGGCGGGTCCGGTCAGAGCTTGACCATCGGTTCGTAACCGAAGGGGATGCGGTCGGAGGAGACGATCTCTTTGCCGAAGGGGAAGCAGGTCACCGGAATCATCTTGATGTTCGCCCACGCGAGCGGGATGCCGATGATCGTGGCGGCCTGCGCGGCGGCGGTGGCTACGTGACCGATCGCCAGCCACAGGCCCGCGACGAGGAACCAGATGATGTTGCTGAGGGTGGACATCCCACCGGCCCCACCGACCGGTTGGACGACGGAACGACCGAACGGTGCCACGGCGTAATTGGCCATGCGGAAGGATGCGACGCCGGCCGGAATCGTCACCACCAGCAGGCAGGCGAGGACCCCGAAGAGGACGTAGCCGGCGGCGAGGAGAAAACCACCGGTGATGAACCAGACGATGTTGAGCAGGAGTTTCACACCTCCGAATCTAGTGGAAACTGCGGATAGCATGGTCCACATGGATGACCACCTCCGGATCTCCGACAATGAGCGGCTCACCGCCATGTCCTCCCTGGCCTCGCATTTCACCGAGGGACGTCTGGACACCGTCGAGTTCGACGAGCGCACTCTGGCGGCGTCGCAGGCGAAGACGAGGGGCGATCTCCGCCCGCTTTTCGCCGATCTGCCCGGCCAGTTGGAGGGCGCACTGACGGGGACGGGGAGCACCGGGCCGGCTCCCCGGGAGCCGGAGCTGGACGCCGAGCTGGAGCAGGTCCGCGCCCGGGGCGCGCGGGTGGAGACGTGGGACGGGATCATCGGCAGCGTCACGTTGGCGGCATTCCTCATCCTCATGTTCGCTGTCAATGTGTCCTGGGCGTGGGTCGTGTGGCCGCTGATGGGTGTCGTCGTCATGATCCCGAGGCTGATCAACCACTTCTCCGACTCGGATGAGAAGACCTACAAGGAGCTGAAAAAAGCCGAGGAAGAAGCCAGGAAAGTCCGCCTGCAGCGCGCCACGAAGCGACTGAAGGAACTCGAAGAGGGGTAATGTCCACCGCATGTTCAATTCCATCGTCGACTGGGTCGTCTCGCTCATGGAGACTCTGGGGGCGCCCGGCGTAGGCCTCGCGATCCTGCTCGAGAATCTCTTCCCGCCCATCCCCTCCGAGGTCGTACTTCCGTTGGCCGGCTTCACCGCCTCCCGCGGCGAGCTCAACGTCTACGCCGCTTTCGTCTGGGCCACCATCGGCTCCGTCCTCGGCGCGTACCTGCTCTACTGGCTGGGAGCTGCCTTCGGTGCGCAGCGGCTCCGGCAGATCGCGGACTGGATGTGGCTGGTCGAGCCCGAGGACGTGGACAAGGCCCTGCAGTGGTTCAGCAAATACGGCCGGTGGTCGGTGTTCTTCGGTCGCCTGGTGCCCGGCATCCGGTCGTTGATCTCCATCCCGGCCGGCGTCGACCGCATGAATCCGGTGGTGTTCGGCCTGATGACGCTCACAGGTTCCGCCTTGTGGAACGCACTGCTCATCGCCGCCGGTGTGTGGCTGGGGGACCGCTACCACCTCGTGGAGACCTACGTCAGCGAGTACTCCACGGTGGTCTATGTCATCGTCGGTATCGCCGTGCTCCTGGTGTTCGTCCTGTTGGCTCGACGGGCACGGGTACGAAACCAGGCACGGAAGGCTGACATGAGGGGCACCACCAGATGATCCTCTCCCCCAGCATCGAACGCGCAATCCCCGTGCCGCAGCGGCGGCACGGTCGGCGGTGGCGACCGAAGACGTAGGTCGTTTCCCCGGCGCGCCGGACACCGGTGGTCACGCGCACCGGGGCGTCGCGGTTGGCCCACATGACCCGTCGCGTCACGTCGAGGACCTGATCCACGTCGACCTCCCCCACCGGCTTCGCCGGATGGATGCCGCACAGGAAGCAGATCTCCGCCCGGTATTCGTTGCCCACCCCGGCGAGGTTGTGCTGGTCGAGCAACGCCTCACCGATGCTTCTCGACGCCCCCGCCATCACCCTCCGCCGGGCCTCTTCCCGGCCGTGGGGTTCCCAGTCCTCGGCGAGCACATCGGGTCCGAAACGGGCGATGTGTTCGTGATAGTGGCCCGTGGGGAAGACCTCGACCAGGCCGAGCGAATGTCCGACCACCTCGATGGGGCGCGGATGGGGGGTGCCGGTGAGCTGCAGGACGACGCGGGCGGTGTGGCCGGGTTTGCGCCACCGGTCGCCCTTCAGGTGCATCGCCCAGGTGCCCTCCATCTTCAGGTGGGTGTGCAGGATCCGCCCCCCGAACTGCATGTAGAGGTGTTTTCCGTAGGGCCACACGCGGTCGACGTTCTGGCCGCTGAAGTCGACGGTGGCCACGCTGGGCACGCGCAGCGAGGTGTGGAGGACCTCTCGGCCGGTCATGAACTGCAGGCGCCGGGAGAGCTGGAGGACGGAATCACCTTCGGGCACGTTGCCCACGTTACCGTCCCCGCCACGAGGCACGAACCTGGAGCCGCCGTCCCCCCGAGTTTCCCTTCGGTGACGACTCCGGGGTTCGGACCCCGTGGCGCCTGCCTCCCCCCGCCGTCATTATCGGCCGGAACCACAACTGACACCGGTGGAGTTTCATCCACCCCAGTGGGAGAGGGTGCGTGAGCTGCATTTATTCGTCACGGAAACTGAGCCCTTCGATGGCGTCACTGACGCTTCGCCCCCTTCCGGGGGCACGGGGTGGCGCAGATCTCCCACCTATCCGGGCTCCTCGCGGGCTTATCGACGCCCCGGCCTCCCGCAACGCACCCAGCAACGGGGAGTCGAAGACGGGCTCACCGTTGAGTCTCTCCACCGTGAGGGCCTGGTCGACGGTGGCGGCGAGCGCCGCGACGACCAGGTCGGTGTTGACGTCGTCGAAGAGCGTGAGGGTGCGGCCACCGCGTGTGACGTGGGCGAGCAGGAGCCCGTCGGCGAGCACGACCATGGCGCCCGCCGCCCGGCTCGGGCCATTCTCCGGCCAGGGCAGGGCCGCGCCGTAGGGGTTGGCCGGATCGGCGGCGGCGAGCACGTGGACGTCCGGGTCCTGTGTGCCGGAGGGCCAGCCGCCGAGGTCCGGGCTGTCCGCCATGCCACGCAGCCGGTCGATGACCGCCGGGGTGGAGAACTGCGAAGCCCCGAGACCCTCCACGAGGTATCCACGCATCGCTTTACCGGACTCCTCGAAACCACTCAGGACCTTGTAGGCCAGCACGAAACCGCCGAGCACGTCCTCGGCGACGATGCTGCCCCGGGTGACCACGCCGTAGCGGTCCAGCCATGTCTCGCCCTGGATCACTGATCGGGCGGTGGCATCGGTGCTGGCGGGAACGGTCAGGGACCAGCGTCCGCCCATGTCATGGGGAACGCTCGGCAGGCTCCGCGGGCGGCCCATACGGACGCGGGAACGGTTGGGGCGGCGCCGGGCGCGATGGGCGGTGGTGCCACCGGAGGTGGCCAGACGGGCGCGGACCGGGGCGAAGCCGTCGGGGCTGACCAGGCCGGCGTCGACAAGCCCCCACAACGCCTCCCGCAGCTGTTCCGTGGTGACCAGCTCAGTCAGTTCGGTCTGCAGGTCGGTGAAGAGGAAGCCGCCGCCGCGCTGGAGGATCTCCACCACACGCTCCTGGATGAACGTCAGTCCCTCGGACGGGAGCTGGGGCGCCAGTTCAGCGGCATAGTCGGCGGGCAGCAGCATGATCCACGGGTCGCGGGCCGCGGCGGTGCCGGCCCCGAGGATGAGGATCTCGCCGGAGGACGTGAGCTCGTCGAGGTGGAGCGGAGAATAGTCCCCCACCCGCGTGGGCAGGACGAGCGATTCCCACGCGCTGGCGGGCAGACGCGCGCCGGCGAGCTGTTCGAGGACGGTGAACACGCCGTCGGCGCCGCGCAGCGCCGGCCGTTTCCCCACCGGCGCGACCTGCTGCCAGTCGACGAGGAAGCGGGCGTAGGCGGACTGGGACACCGGCTGGGTGGCGGCGCGGGCGGCGGCCAGTGACCTGCGGCGGATGACTCCCAGCACATCCGAGGAGCAGTACTCCTGCTCCTCGATGCCCTGCCGGAAGCGGCCCTCGATGACACGGGCGTCGGAAAGCAGCGGCTGGAGGGCGGAGTGGGCGGCGCTGACGGCGAGCCCGAGGGCGTCGGCGAGTTCGCGGAGGACGAAGGGGCCGCGGGTGCGCGCCCAGCGGGACACCAGCTGGTCGAGCGCATCGACGATGGTGTCCACCTGGGCCGGGATGCCGGGCGGGACGGGGATGCCCAGGGCGTCGCGGAGCAGCGGTGCGTCCAGCGACTGGGCGAGGTGCGGGCGGCCGTTGAGGCGGACCTCCATGATGCGGTCGCCCAGGCTGTCCAGCCCGCCGGTGAAGGTGGCGTAGTGCTCCAGCTCGTCGAGGGGGACCGGGCCGAGGATGCGCAGGGTGTCGGCGAATTCCTCCGGTGACCTGGCCCGACGTTCGCCGCGGCGGCGCAGTTGTTCATGGACCTCCGTGATGATCTCGGGGTCGAGGAGCTCACGCAGTTCGACCGTGCCCAGCAGCTTCGCCAGCAGCGTCGGGTCGAGCGCGAGTGCGGCGGCGCGTTTCTCGGCGAGGGGGCTGTCTCCCTCGTACATGAACGCGCCGGTGTAGTTGAACAGCAGCGAGGACGCGAAGGGGCTGGGTTGATCGGTGGTGACTTCCGCGATGCGGATCCGGCGGGTCCCCAGGTCGCGGCACACCTGGGTGAGCGCCGGCAGGTCGTAGACGTCCTGGAGACATTCGCGGACGGTCTCCAGGATGATGGGGAAACTCGGGTACTTCCGGGCCACGTCCAGAAGCTGCTCGGCGCGCTGTCGCTGCTGCCACAACGGGGCGCGCTTGCCGGGGTTGCGGCGCGGCAGGAGGAGCGCACGGGAGGCGCACTCGCGGAAGCGGGAGGCGAACAGCGCGGAGTTGCCCACCTGCTCGGTGACCAGCTCCCCGATGTCGTCGGCGTCGAAGAGGAAGATCGAGGCGTCCGGGTCGGTGTCCCCCTCGGGCAGGCGCAGGACTATTCCGTCATCACCGGCGACGGCCTGGGCGTCCATGCCGGTGCGTTCCGCGATGCGCGCGCCGACCGCCAGTGCCCAGGCGGCGTTGACTCCCCGCCCGAAGGGGGTGTGCAGCACCACACGCCAGTCGCCCAGCTCATCCCGGAATCGCTCCAGCACGAGGGTCCTGTCGTCCGGGATCACGCCGGTCGCCTCGTGCTGCTCCGCCAGGAAGGCCAGCAGGTTGTTACGGGCATTGTCGTCGAGGTCGGTGATCCGCTCCGGTTGCGCATGGACCTCCCGGCGGTAGGCGCCCAGCGCCAGGCCGAGTTCGAAGGGGCGGCCGACGGCGTCACCGGTCCAGAAGGGCAGGCGGCCGGTGTGCCCCGGCGCGGGACTGACCAGCACCTGATCGCGGGTGATGTCCTGGATGCGCCAGCTGGAGGCGCCGAGGGTGAAGACGTCACCGACGCGGGACTCGTAGACCATCTCCTCATCCAGTTCGCCGACCCGACGTGGTGTCCCCTCCCCGCCCAGGAGAAACACGCCGAACATGCCGCGGTCCGGGATCGTGCCGCCGGAGGTCACCGCCACCCGTTGTGCGCCCGGCCGGGCGGAGAGTATCCCCGTGACCCGGTCGAAGACCACGCGCGGACGCAGCTCGGCGAAGTCCGTCGACGGGTACACGCCGCTGACCAGGTCGATCACCGCGTCGAACACGTCGCGTGCCAGCTCCCGGTAGGGCCAGGCGCGCCGCACGAGGGAGTACCACTCCTCCACGTCGACGTCCTCCACCGCCACCGCGGCCACCGTCTGCTGGGCGAGCACGTCGAGCGGATTGGCGGGCACGTGGAGCTCCTCGATGAGCCCCTGCCGCATCCGCGCCACCGTCACCGCCGACTGCACCAGGTCAGCGCGGTGTTTGGGGTAGAAGGAACCCTCGGACACCGCGCCCACCGAGTGCCCGGCGCGGCCCACGCGTTGCAGGCCGGAGGCCACGCTCGGGGGCGACTCCACCTGCACCACCAGGTCGACCGCACCCATGTCGATGCCCAGCTCCAGCGAACTGGTCGCCACCACCGCCCGCAGGGCACCCTCCTTGAGCATCTGCTCCGTCAGTGCGCGCTCGTCCTTGGACACGGAGCCGTGGTGGGCGCGGGCGATGACCGGCGGGGCGGCGCCGGCGGTGTCGGAGGGGACCATGATCTGGGCCGGCGGGCGTCGGAGGGCGGGGGACAGTGAATCCGGATCGTGGATCTCGGCGTGAATCTCATTGAGCCGGCTGGTCAGCCGCTCCGCGGAACGCCGCGAGTTGACGAACACCAACGTCGAGCGGTGCGCCATCACCTCGTCGTAGACGTCCCGCTCGATGTAGGGCCAGATCGACTTCTGGGCGGGCAGGGCGGACTCCGCCGGGGCATCCCCGGGGGTGCCGGACAGGCCGAGCGGATCATCGACCGTCACCTCGCCGATGGTGGAGCCCATCTCCGGCACCGGCAGATCGGACATGTCCTCGACCCCGACGCGCACGTCGAGTTCCCAGGCCTTCTCCGAGGGTGGGGCGATGATCTCCACCGGCCGGTCGCCGCCGAGGAAGTTGGCCACCGTGGTCAGCGGCCGCACCGTCGCCGACAGCCCGATGCGCTGGAAACCCCCCGTCAGCCGGGCGAGACGCTCCAGGGAAAGTGCCAGGTGGACCCCGCGTTTCGTGCCGGCCAGCGCGTGGATCTCGTCGATGATGACGGTGTCCACGCTCTGGAGGATGCCCGCCGCCTTCGACGTGAGCATGAGGTACGCCGACTCCGGCGTGGTGATCAGGATGTCCGGGGGCCTGCGCACCTGGCGGTTACGTTCCGCCTGGGGGGTGTCCCCCGAGCGCACCCCCACCGAGATGTCCGGCACGTCCAGCCCGAGCCGCTGGGCCACCCTGCCGATGCCCGTGAGCGGGGCGCGGAGGTTGTTCTCCACGTCCACGCCGAGGGCCTTCAGCGGGGAGATGTAGAGCACCTTCACGCCGCCCCCGCTTGCCGACGCCCGCTCCTCCCCCACCGGGAGAGTCAGCTGCCCCGCCTGTTCGACGAGACTGTTGAGGGCCCACAGGAACGCCGCGAGGGTCTTACCGGAACCCGTGGGCGCCACCACGAGGGCGTTGTCCCCGGCGGAGATCGAGGACCACGCCTTTTCCTGTACCGGAGTGGGCGCCGCGAAGACCTCCTCGAACCAGGTGGCCACCTGCGGGCGGAAGCGCGAGAGGATGCTTTCGGCCATGCCCAACTCTAACCCGCGCGGTAAGGTCGACGGCATGACAGCTCACCTTGATGACGCCCGGCTCACCCACCTGCTCGCGCAGGGCACGGGAGAGATCCTCAAGGGTGTCCGCAACGTCGGTGCACTGCGTGGCCGCAACCTCGGCGACGCCGGCGACGAACTCGCCCAGAACTGGATCGCGCGCGTCCTGGCGCAACACCGCCCGGACGACGGTTTCCTCTCCGAGGAGATGGCGGACACCCTGGAGCGACTGGACAAGGACCGTGTGTGGATCATCGATCCCCTGGACGGCACCAAGGAGTTCGCCACCGGGCGTCAGGACTGGGCGGTGCACATCGCGCTCGTCGAGAAGGGTGTCCCCATCCACGCCGCTGTAGCCCTGCCCGATCTGGGAGTGGTCTTCAGCTCCGCCGAAGCACGTGCGGTGAAGGGGCCCTACGCGAAGAAACTGGCCATCTCCCACAACCGTCCGCCGCAGGTGGCTCTCCACATCGCCGAGAAGCTCGGTTTCGAGACCGCCGCGATCGGTTCCGCCGGAGCCAAGGCAATGCACGTCCTCCTCGGCGACTACGACGCCTACATCCACGCCGGCGGCCAGTACGAGTGGGACTCCGCCGCGCCGGTCGGCGTGGCGAAGGCCGCGGGCCTGCACTGCTCGCGTCTCGACGGCACGGAACTCACCTACAACAACAAGGACACCTACATGCCCGACATCCTCATCTGCCGCCCCGAGCTGGCCGAGGATATCCTGGACATGGCGGCGGCATTCTTCAAGGAGAACGGTCGCTACTAAGGTGGTTCGCATGACTGCCTCCATCCCCACCCCCTACGAGGACCTCCTCCGTGAGATTCTCGACCAGGGCGCAGCCAAGGGCGATCGCACCGGTACCGGCACCCTCAGCGTGTTCGGTCGACAGCTTCGCTACAACCTGGCCGATTCATTCCCGCTGCTCACGACGAAGAAGGTTCACCTTCACGCTGTCGTGGGTGAACTGCTGTGGTTCCTGCGCGGCGACTCCAACGTCAGCTGGCTGCAGGACAACAACATCCGCATCTGGAACGAATGGGCCGACGCCGACGGCGAGCTCGGCCCCGTCTACGGCGTGCAGTGGCGTTCCTGGCCCACCCCGGACGGCGCCCACATCGACCAGATCACGGGAGCCCTCGACACCCTGAAGACCAACCCGGATTCCCGCCGGAACATCGTCTCCGCGTGGAACGTCTCGGAGCTGGACAAGATGGCGCTTCTGCCCTGCCACCTGCTGTTCCAGCTCTACGTGGTGGACGGAAGGCTCTCGCTGCAGGTCTACCAGCGCTCCGCGGACATGTTCCTCGGCGTGCCCTTCAACATCGCCTCCTACGCCCTGCTGGCCCACATGTTCGCCCAGCAGGCGGGTCTGGAGGTCGGCGAACTGATCTGGACCGGCGGAGACTGCCACATCTACAACGACCACCGGGAGCAGGTGCGGGAGCAGCTCTCGCGCCAGCCCCGCCCCTACCCGCAGCTGAACCTGCGGGAGGCGGAGAGCATCTTCGACTACACCTTCGAGGACATCGACGTGGTCGGCTACGACCCCCACCCGATCATCAGGGGCAGGGTCTCGGTCTGATGCCCATGCTCGGCGCCATCTGGGCGCAGTCCCTCGACGGCATCATCGGCGACGGGGCGGGAATGCCCTGGCATATCCCGGAGGACCTCGCCCACTTCCGGGAAGTCACCGAGGGCCACCCCGTCATCATGGGCAGGCGCACGTGGCTGAGCCTGCCGGAGAAGTTCCGTCCCCTCCCGGGCCGGGAGAACTTCATCCTGTGCACCCGTGAGGCCGGCGGGTGGTCCACCGGCGGCAGAGTGGTCAATGACCTCCCGGAGCTTCTCGACGTCCCCGAGGTCTGGATCATGGGCGGCGGCCAGGTCTACGCGGCCACCATCGACGAGGTCGACTTCCTGGAGGTCACCCTCATCGGGGCCCACCTCGGCGATGCACTCGGCGACCGTGCCGTCCATGCACCGGAGATCCCCACCGAGTTCGGGTTGATCTCCGACACCGGCTGGCTCGTCTCCGAGAAGGGCCGACTGATCATCGGCGATGAGCCGAGTGACCTTCCCCTGAGGTACCGTTTCCTGCGTTACGAGCGAAAGGAGGCCGCATGACGGCCGAAAACAATCACGTCACGATCTACGCCACCACCTGGTGCCCCTACTGCACGAGCCTGCGTAAGCGACTCGACCGCACCGACACCCCCTATGACCTGGTCGACGTCGAGCTGGATTCCCAGGCCGCGGCCTGGGTCGAGTCCGTCAACGACGGCAACCGGGTCGTACCCACAGTGAAGTACTCCGACGGGACGCACGCCACCAACCCCGAGGCCTCCGCCGTGCGCCGCAAGCTCGAGGAGCTCACGGCCGAGGTGACCGACTAGTCTTCGTCCTCTTCACCGAAGAGGGCGAGCATGTCCTGGGGCGACAGCGAGGCGTTCAGCCCGGCGAGCTCCAGGGAGTACACCTGTTTGAGGTAGTGCTCGAGGACGGCGGCGAGCTGCTTGGCGTCGATCTTGTTCAGCAGCAGCAGTCGCTTGGAGGATCCACCCGGTACCTGCTTGTCGATGGACAGCACCGGGACTCCGTCCTTGGTCACGATCTCGGCGACAATGTCCCGTCGCTGGACGTCGATGAAGGTCGGCTCGTTCTGGGCCACGGTGTGGTCCTTTCTGGCGTGATCAATATCTACATCTCCAGGATAGTTTGCCGTGGTCCGGTTACCGACACCTGCCCCTCGTGCGGTACCCTATCCGATGTTGCCCCAGTAGCTCAGTGGATAGAGCACGGCTCTCCTAAAGCCGGTGTCGGAGGTTCGATTCCTCTCTGGGGCACGATGTGAAGTCTCGCGACATCGTTCCTACGGTGTCGCGAGATTTTTCGTTTCCGGTGCGGGTTCACCCGATTATGCGGACGGATTCCCCCGCGCGCGGCAGAATTGTTCCCTAGCGCCACCCCTCCCCAGTTGATAACGTGACGGTTGTTGTTCATGTGGCTGCTGTTGCAGTCATGACGCCTCACCACCGGGAGCATGCCGTGTCCATCACCCCTTCCCTCAACCGCCGCAGCTTCCTGCGTGCCGCCGCCATCGCCATGGCCGCGGGCACCGTCGGAGCCGCCCTTCCGCAGGCACACGCCCAGGGCGCGATCCTGGGCACCGTCATCGACTACGCGGCGGGAGTCCCCTCGGCCGCGGCCATCAAGGCTGCCGGCCACCTGGGGGCCGTCCGCTATGTTTCAGGCCGCCGTCCGGGCGCGGAATGGATGCTGGGCAAGCCTGTCACCGCTTCCGAGACGCAGGACTTCGCCAACCACGGTCTTGCCGTCGCGTCGGTGTACCAGTACGGCAAGGACGCGACCGCCGACTGGAAGCAGGGCGCCGCGGGAGCCGCCACGCACGCACCGCAGGCGATCGCCTACCACCGGGCGGCCGGCGGGCCGACGGGTCGTCCGATCTACGTCGCCATCGACGACAACCCGACCCGCGCGCAGTACGACAACCAGATCCGCCCCTACCTGCAGGCCTTCCAGGCCGCTCTGCAGCTGGCCGGCTACCAGACCGGTGTGTACGGCAACTACAACGTCGTCGACTGGGCGGTCAACGACGGCATCGGCCAGTACTTCTGGATGCACAACTGGGGCTCAGGTGGCCGGATCCACCCGCGTACCACGCTGCACCAGGTCCGTATCGACCAGGACACGATCAACGGGATCGGGATCGACGTCAACAACGTCTACGCCCACGACTGGGGTCAGTGGACCCCGGGACAGGCGGCTCCCCAGGTGCCGGGTACGACTTCCGCCCCGGTGACCATCCCCACAATCCCCACCGGATCGAACCTCAGCCAGGCGCAGATTCAGCAGGGCATTGACCTGGTCAGGAATCTGGCGAACCTGTAGCCGCGGACGCCTCGTCCATGAGCTGGGATGTGACGTAGTCCGTCAGGTCGTCCGCGCTGCCGGTCACGGCGGCGGAGACGACGAAATTCGCTCCGAAGGACACCGAGGAGTGCAGATCCCGGTCGTCCGACCAGCCCCACTTCGTGCCGATCACCCCGGGAAGCACCGAAGTCCCGAAATCCTGGCCGTAGCCGTCGGCGGCGATGGGGGTCGCCTCCGCCATGGCCACCAGGATCGGGTGAGTGGGATCCTCCTCAATGAGCTTGGCCACGAAGGTCACCACGTCGTAGGTGGAGGTCACCGAGTAACCCCAACGGTCGTGCGCACGGGTGGACAACAGACCGTACTTCTTCGCCACCTCGTCAATGGATTCCGGATACTTCCGGTACAGCTCCCCCGCCGTCCGGTCATCCGAGGCACTGATCATGTCGACCGCCGCGTACTGCTCGGTGAAAGTACCGTGCTCGATGACGTACTCGGCGATGTACAGCTTGATCAGGCTGAGGGCGGGGCGCGCGAAACGCTCGGTGGCCGTGCCGGTGCGGCGACCGTCGGACAGACGGTAGAAGCTCACCTGCGAGCCGGTGGGGTTCTCCACGAACGACGCCAGATCCTGCCCGTCGGCCGTCACCGGCCGGACATCGACCGCCGGCTTTGCCACGTCTGTGACGTCCGACGTCCCATCATCATGCGCCACCCCGAGGACGGCGACGAGCGGGATGGCCACCAGCACCGCGGCCACGACGGCGACCAACATCGCCGGAATCGAACGCCGACGGGAAGAAGTACCTGACACCCAGAAAATGATAGTGCCACCATGACGTTTTCACGTCATGGTGGCACGGGCGGAGCTGGTGGAGCAGGTGTTGCTTAGTGATCGACCGGAGCCTCAACACCGACACCGGTGAGGGAGCGGACCTCCATCTCAGCGGTGAGGTGGTCCAGGTTGTCCGGCTTGGTGATGAACGGAATGATGATGCCCACCAGGAAGGACAGCGGGATAGCCACCAGACCCGGGCTGGTCAGCGGGAAGATCGACCAGTCGACGTCCGGGAACATCGCGGAGGGTGCACCGGAGACGGCCGGAGAGAAGAAGATCAGCACCAGCGAGACAATGGTACCGGTGTACATCGAGGCCACGGCACCGACGGTGTTGAAGCGCCTCCAGTACAGGGACAGCAGGATGGTCGGCAGGTTCGCGGATGCGGCGATGGCGAAGGCCAGGGACACCAGGAAGGCGACGTTCTGCTCCATGGCCAGGATGCCCAGGACGATGGAGATCGCGCCGAGGACGACGACCGTGATGCGGGAGACGCGGACCTGCTCAGCCTCGGAGGACTGGCCGTGGCGGAACACGCCGTCGTAGACGTCGTGGGCGACAGAGGCCGAAGCGGTGATGGTCAGGCCAGCGACCACTGCGAGGACCGTGGCGAAGGCGACGGCGGAGATCAGCGCCATGAAGATGGGGCCGGCGAGTTCAAGCGCGAGCAGCGGTGCCGCGGCGTTGGCGCCACCCGGCGCATCCAGGATGCGGTCAGGGCCGACCAGAGCAGCGGCGCCGTAGCCGAGGACCAGGGTCATGAGGTAGAACGCGCCGATGAGGACGATGGCCCAGGTAACGGACTTGCGTGCTTCCTTGGCGGTGGGGACGGTGTAGAAGCGCATGAGGACGTGCGGCAGGCCGGCCGTACCGAGGACCAGGGACAGGCCGAGCGAGATGAAGTCCAGCTGCTGGGTGAAGGTGCCGCCGTAGCGCAGGCCCGGAGCCATGATGTCGGAGGCCTGGTAGCCCTTCTCCACCATGTTGGCGGAGGCTGCGTGCATGGTCATGGCCTCATCGAAGAGGGTGGAGAAGCCGCCGCGGACGGAGACGAAGACCAGGACGGTCATGATGCCGACGCCGCCGACGAGGAGCACGGCCTTGATCATCTGGACGTAGGTGGTGCCCTTCATGCCGCCGATGAGGACATAGGCGATCATGACGATACCGACGATGGTGACGACGATGGACTGCTCGAGCTTGCCCTCGAGGTTCATCAGGACGGAGACCAGGGAGCCTGCGCCGGCCATCTGCGCGATGAGGTAGAACAGGGACACTGCCAGGGTGGCGATGGCCGCGGCGACGCGGACCGGCTTCTGACGCATACGGAAGGAAAGGACGTCCGCCATGGTGAAACGGCCGACGTTACGCAGCGGCTCGGCGACGAGCAGCAGGGCGACCAGCCATGCCACGAAGAAGCCGATGGAGTAGAGGAAGCCGTCGTAGCCGTAGAGGGCGATGGAACCGACGATGCCGAGGAAGGAGGCTGCAGAGAGGTAGTCACCTGCGATGGCCAGGCCATTCTGGGTACCGGTGAAGGATGCGCCGCCGGTGTAGAAGTCGGAGGCCTCGGAGGTGGACTTGCCCACCCGCGTGACCACCGTCATGGTGACGACGATGAAGACGACGAAGACCGAGATGTTGAGGATCGGGTTTCCGGTGCTGACTTCTTGAGCGAGGTATGCGGTAGTCATGTTTCTAGCCCTCCATTGCTTCGCGGATGGCGGCCGACTGCGGCTCGATGTTCTTGTTGGCGTAGACCACGTAGATCCAGGTGATGGCGAAGGTGGTCAGGAACTGGAGGAGTCCGAACACGATTCCGATGTTGAAGCCGCCGCCGACCTCAGTGGCCATCCAGTCCGAGGCGAACACTGCCGCGAGGACGTAAACGGCGAACCAGAGGAAGAAGGCCACGGACATCGGGAAGGTGAAGGAACGGTAGGTCTTCCGCAGTTTCTGGAACTGCGGACTGGCCTGCATCGCGATGAATTCCTCGGAGGTCGGCTCTCGCCGGCCGTCCGCTCGGACTGCTTGAGTCGCGCTCACTTTGATCTCTCTTTCGTGTCGGCCCCCGGAAAACCCGGAGGTTCGAACTTACTGGCATTCTCTCCCGCAGGGCCACAACCCTGTAAGGGCGATCACACCCTGTGCTGCAAATGTAAGTTACCTGGCTCACATAGCAACGTTGAAGTGAACGAAGGACATTGCCCCCTATTGTAATAATTGCCACCCCCGCAAACCGTCCCGAACAGGTCTTTTATTGATACTACGACCACCCCCGTCCGGGAACTCGCCCCCTGAGGCCAAGTTTGCAAACCATAACTTCACAAACTAGCGGACCTTCACAAACATTGCCGATAGCCTCAGCAGAGGTTCACAGAACTAACTTCTTCCACGTTTTCGCAGGTCAGGCGGTCAATTGTTCCCGAAGGTCCGGGGATCGTCAAATATTCTCCCGAATCCTGCCTTCTCATCCAGCCCCGTGATCGCCGCAATCTGTTCCCCGTTCAGGGTGAAATCCGCAGCCGCCAGGTTCTGTGCCAGCCGCTTCGGGTTGGCCGACTTCGGGATGACCACGCACCCCAGTTGCATCGCCCACCGCAGTGCAACCTGAGCGGGCGAACGTCCGGCGGCGCGCGCGACAGCATCCAGAACCGGATTCGCCAGCACGATCCCACGAGCGAGCGGCGACCAGGCGACGGTGGTCACCCCGAGCTCCGCGTGGAGAGCACGCAGCGGGGCCTGCGAGAAACCGGGGTGGAGTTCCACCTGGTTGGTGGCCGGCACAATGCCGACCTTGTCCACGATCTCGCGCAGCAGTTCCTCATAGAAATTGGCGACGCCGACTGACTGGACCAGACCCAGCCCCTGCAGCCGGGCGATCGCCTCGAAACTCTCCACATACTTCCCACGCGCCGGAGCAGGCCAGTGCACCAGATAGAGGTCCACGTAGTCCAGGCCGAGGCGGTCCAGTGAGGCACGGAAAGCGGAAGGGATGGCGTCCGCCCCCTGCTCGTCCTGCCACGCCTTGGTGGTGATGAACAGCTCGTCGCGGGTGACGTCCCCCGCAGCGATCGCGTCCGCGAGGGCGCGACCGACGATTTCCTCGTTGCCGTAGGCAGAGGCGGTGTCGAAGTGGCGGTAGCCGAGGTCGATGGCCTCCCGGACAACCCGCAGCCCCTCCTCCCCCAGGAGTTTCCAGGTGCCCAGTCCGATCTGGGGGATGTCGCTGCCGTCGTTGAGCGTCACAGTAGTCATGACCCCATTGTGCCCCGATTCACCTGTGTCCGGGACAGGATCACCATGTCACAACAATAGACTTGGGATCATGACCGATGACCGGAACGCTCACGCCCATCATGTCGCTGTCCTGAGTGACGAGGAGATCTTCGCCGCCCATGAGGGTGGAAAACTGTCGATCAGCACCTCCCGCCCCCTGGAGACGCAGCGGGACCTCTCCATCTCCTACACCCCGGGCGTGGCGCGTGTGTGCGCCGCCATCGCACAGGATCCTTCGCTCGCCCACCGCTATACCGGTATCGGCCGCACCGTGGCGATCATCTCCGACGGCACCGCCGTCCTGGGGCTCGGCAACATAGGTCCCCGCGCGGCCCTGCCCGTCATGGAGGGGAAGGCGCAGTTGTTCAACCGCTTCGCGGGCCTCAACGCTGTTCCGATCGTGCTGGACGAGACCGACCCCGACAAGCTCGTCGAGACCATCACCGCCCTGGCGCCCTCCTTCGGCGCCATCAACCTCGAGGACATCTCGGCTCCCCGCTGCTTTGAGGTCGAGCGTCGACTGGTCGAGGCCCTCGACATGCCGGTCATGCACGACGACCAGCACGGGACGGCCGTGGTCATCCTCGCCGCCCTGCGGAACGCCTGCCGTCTCCTGGAACGCGACCTGCCGGAACTCAGGGTGGTCATCTCTGGCGCAGGCGCCGCCGGCGTGGCGTGCGGGAAGATGCTCGCCGACGCGGGCGTCACCGACATCGTCATGCTCGACTCCCGCGGCATCATCCACGAAGGTCGTGACAACCTCAACGACGTCAAGGTTGAGCTGGCCCGGACCACCAATCCCCGGGGCATCACCGGAGGCATTCTGGAGGCCTTCGAAGGCGCCGACACCTTCATCGGGGTGTCCGCCGGCTCCATCCCCGAGGAAGCCCTCGATCGCATGGCCGACCGGCCGATACTGTTCTCACTGGCTAACCCGAATCCGGAGATCGACCCCGATCTGGCGTACCGCTACGGCGCGGTCGTCGCCACCGGACGTTCCGACCTGCCCAACCAGATCAACAACGTCCTCGCCTTCCCCGGTATTTTCCACGGGGCGCTGGCCGCCGGTGCGACCGCCATCACCCCGGAGATGAAGCAGGCGGCGTCGAGGGCCATCGCGAACGTCGCTGCGGAGGAACTCGACGTCGAGCACATCGTCCCCTCGCCTCTCGACGCCCGAGTCGCCCCTGCAGTGAGCAGAGCCGTGGCCGCCGCATGGGCGGCGACCACGGCCTAGTTCAACGTGTGGGTCCTGATTAGCCCACGCTGATCAGGTCGATCACGAAAACCAGGGTCCGACCGGACAGGGGATGTCCGCCACCGGCGGGTCCGTAGGCCTTCTCCGGCGGGATGGTCAGCTGGCGACGGCCCCCGACCTTCATGCCCGGGATACCCTCCTGCCATCCGGCGATGAGGCCGTTGAGGGGAAACTCGATGGACTGGCCGCGGTCCCAGGATGAGTCGAACTCCTGGCCCGACTCGAAATCGACGCCGACGTAGTGGACCTCAACGAGGCCGCCGGTCTTCGCCTCCTCGCCCTCACCGACGATGAGGTCGACGGACACGAGGTCCTCCGGAGCGGGGCCGGCCTGGGCTTCGATCTGGGGTTTGGTCATTGGTGTGTCTCCTTATGAAAATTCATGGAAAAACCGGGCACAACGGCACCAGTATAGAGGTGGCGGTGTGCCCGGCTACTTAAAGCTCCGGCTAACCGGTGGTCCTAGCGGTCCTCACGCGGGGTGACGGTGCGCAGGGTCTGGCCGGTGTAGATCTGACGCGGGCGGTTGATCTTGGTGGTGGTGGACAGCTGCTCACGGTAGTGGGCGATCCAGCCCGGCAGGCGGCCGATGGCGAACAGGACGGTGAAGAAGTCCGTCGGGAAGCCCATGGCGCGGTAGATCAGGCCGGTGTAGAAGTCGACGTTCGGGTACAGCTTGCGGGAGATGAAGTAATCGTCGCTGAGCGCGATCTGCTCGAGCTTCATGGCCAGGTCGAGCAGGTGGTCGCCGCCGAGGTGCTCAAGGAGCTCGTAAGCGGTCTCCTTGACGATGGCCGCACGCGGATCGTAGTTGCGGTAGACGCGGTGCCCGAAGCCCATGAGGCGGACACCCTGCTCCTTGTTCTTCACACGGTTCATGAAGTCGGTTGCGTCGCCACCGTTGGCGTCGATCTCCTCGAGCATCTCGAGGACGGCCTGGTTGGCGCCACCGTGCAGCGGGCCGGAGAGGGCGTTGATGCCACCGGCGATGGAGACGAACATGTTGGCCTGGGCGGAGCCGATCATGCGGACGGTGGAGGTGGAACAGTTCTGCTCGTGATCGGCATGCAGGATGAGAAGCTTGTCCAGGGCCTTGACCATGATCGGATCGACCTCGTAGGGCTCGGTCGGGTAACCGAACATCATGCGCAGGAAGTTCTCACGCGCGTTGAGGGAATTGTCCGGGTACATGTACGGAGCACCCTTGGACGCGCGGTAGGCGTAAGCCGCCAGCATCGGCACCTTGGCCATGAGGCGGACGGTCGCCTTGTGGAGGTGCTCCTCGTTCAGCGGGTCCAGCTGATCCTGGTAGTAGGTGGACAGTATGTTCACCGAGGAGGCCAGGACCGACATCGGGTGGGCGTCACGCGGAAAGACGTTGAACTGGGACTTGAAGTCCTCGTCCAGCAGGGTGTGATGGCGAATCTCGTCGGAGAACTTGTGCAGCTCCTCGACGGTCGGCAGCTCACCGTTGATCAGGAGGTAGGAGACCTCGTTGAAGGTGGCGTTCTCAGCCAGGTCGGCGATGTCGTAGCCGCGGTGGCGCAGGATGCCGTTCTCGCCGTCGATGTAGGTGATCTCGGACTCGCAGGAGCCGGTGGAGACATAACCCGGGTCAAAGGTGACCAGACCCGTGTCTGCCAGCATCTTGCCGAGGACCACACCATCGTTACCCTCGGTGGCCTTGATGATGTCGAGCTCGTACTCGCCTCCCGGGTAGTGGAGTACGGCCTTGTCCTTGTTGTCAGTAGCCACTGTGTACCTTTCAGACTTCGTTGTCGACCTTGCCCCGCGTCGGGGTCAGCCGCCCATGGAAACTTCAATGAGTGTGACATTCACCGTAGTCCCGACATGACGGTGAGTCATTTATCAGCTTAGGTGACGCTATCACGATGGTGCAGACGGTTTTCCCGCCTCGTCCCCCCTCACACAGGTGCGGGAATATTCGGCGGCGCCGTCACTATGCAGTTGAACTCCCACCCGCAAGGCATTTCCGCTGCTCCCGCAAAACCAGAACCGCAACCGGCCGGGTGGACCAGAGCACAGTTTAGCAAATGATGTGATGGAGGCAACATATTTCACAAAAGCAGGTCACCCCCATGGAATTTGCGAGGTTGCGGCTGTTTCACTACCCCATCCCCTACCCCCGCAATCGTATTCCCACCCATAGTCGGGTTCCGGTTAACGGACAGATGGGGAGATACTAAGGTTGTTCTCGTTTGGACAGCAATCTCAAAGACCACGAAAGGGACGTCATTTCCATGACCGAGTTCCCCACCCTCCCCGCCGACCTCATCCCCGCTGACGGTCGCTTCGGCTGCGGCCCGTCCAAGGTTCGCCCGGAGCAGATCCAGGCCATCGTCGACGGCGGCCGCGACATCATCGGCACCTCTCACCGCCAGCCGGCCGTCAAGAACGTCGTCGGCTCCGTCCGCGAGGGGCTCGCCGACCTGTTCTCCCTGCCGGAGGGCTATGAGATCATCCTGTCCCTCGGTGGCGCCACCGCATTCTGGGACGCAGCAACTTTCGGCCTGATCGAGAAGAAGTCCGGCCACCTGTCCTACGGCGAGTTCTCCTCCAAGTTCGCGAAGGCCGCCAAGCAGGCACCGTGGCTCGACGAGCCGACCGTCATCGAGGCCCCGGCCGGCGACGCCCCGGCCCCGCAGGCCATCGAGGGTGCCGACGTCATCGGTTGGGCCCACAACGAAACCTCCACCGGCGCCATGGTGCCGATCGTCCGCCCGGAGGGTTCCGAGGGCTCCCTCATCACCATCGACGCCACCTCCGGTGCCGGTGGACTGCCGGTCGACATCTCCCAGACCGACGTCTACTACTTCTCCCCGCAGAAGTGCTTCGCCTCCGACGGTGGCATCTGGCTGGCGGCCATGTCCCCGGCCGCCATCGAGCGCATCGCCAGGATCAAGGAGTCCGGCCGTTTCATCCCGGCCTTCCTGGACCTGCAGACCGCGGTGGAGAACTCCCTCAAGAACCAGACCTACAACACGCCGGCCGTGGGCACCCTGCTCATGCTGGAGAACCAGGTCAAGTGGATGAACGAGAACGGTGGCCTGGACGGCATGGTCGCCCGCACCACCGCCTCCTCCGACGCCCTCTACTCCTGGGCCGAGGCCCGCGAGGAGACCACGCCGTACGTCACTGACCCGGCGAAGCGTTCACTGGTCGTCGGCACCATCGACTTCGACGACTCCATCGACGCCGCCGTTCTGGCCAAGGTTCTGCGCGCCAACGGCATCCTGGACGTCGAGCCCTACCGCAAGCTCGGCCGCAACCAGCTGCGTATCGGCATGTTCCCGGCGATCGATTCCACCGACGTCGTGACCCTGACCAAGGCGATCGACCATGTCCTCGAGTCGGGCGTGGCCAACAGGTAGTCACCCTGCACGTGACCTCAACATGCGTCGGACCTCACACGGTCCGGCGCATGTCTGCGTTAGGGTGGAATACATCACGTGAGCTGTCCCAAAGGAGAACGCATGCGCGAGTTGTTCCTCGTCCCAGACGAATCGACGTCCACCTCCCTGGTGCTGCGCACCGAGGGCGGCGACCGATTCGTCCTCGACGTCACGCAGCTTGATGACGCCGCCCGCACCCTCCTCGCCGGTCAGACCCCCGAGATCAGTGCAGCACCCGAGGTCCGGCCGGAACCGGTGGCCAGGCCCGAGCCCGCAAACGTGGGGCGTGCACTGCCGGCACGTGACCCGCTGCTCACCACCCCGCTGACCATGCGTCCCCGCGAGATCCAGACCCGGATCCGCGCCGGCGCGTCCGTGGCCGAACTGGCTGCGGAGATGGGTGTCGCCGAGTCCCGGGTGGAGGCCTTCGCCCACCCGGTGCTCCTGGAGCGCTCGCGTATGTCGGAGCTGGCGAAACAGGCGCATCCGATCCGCGAGGACGGCCCTGCGAAACTGACGTTGTGGGAGGTCCTGGCCGCAGCTTTCGCCGCGCGTGGGCACTCCGTCACCGACACCACCTGGGACGCCTACCGGGAGGCCGACGGAACCTGGGTCGCCCGGGTGTCCTGGACGGCCGGGTTGTCGGAGAACGATGCTGAGTGGGCCATCGAGGTGCACCCCACGTCGCGGTCGACCGCGGAGGCCCGCAATCCGGTGGCCGCCGACCTCACTGACCCGGATTTCGTCCAGCCGGTACGCACCCTCACCTCCGTCGGACGGGGCAACCGCTACGAGGAGGACCACGAGGACCGGGCGACGGAAGACGAGCCCGAGATCGAGGCCACCCGGGACGAGGAAGCCGAGGAGCTCGCGGGGGATGAAGCCGTGGAGAGCCCGGAGACGGCGGAGAAGGCTCCGGCGAGGCGGCGTCGGAAAGCGGTGACCCCCCACTGGGAGGACGTGCTGCTGGGCGTGCGCGCGAACACGAAGCGTCCGCGGACCTAGGGGCGGCGGGTCGTGGAGACTGTCGTCACCCTGTGGTTTGTCACGGCCGCCGACCCGGCGCGCGTCATCGCTGCGGAACCGAGGGCGGACCGTGGCTACGGCCGTAAATACCTCGCCCAGCTCAACCCCGCGTGGCCGATCACGCCGATCGGCGAATTCCCCCTCAACCGCTCCGCCCAGGCGTCGGCGGGAGAGTACTACGTCGCGGGTTTCCCCGGCGTGACCATCGTGCAGACGGTGGTGGCGGACACGCCGGCACTGTCCGAGCTCAACCCCCGTCTGCTGGATTCGGTGCCGGCAGCCGACGTCTACGCCTTCGGCGTGAACCCCGAGACCGGCTACGGGGCGCTGGCGCACTGGCGGGGCGGGGTGCTCAAGCGTTCGCTCTGTGCCGAGCGCACCCGCACCTACGAGGACGTCGGGTTGCCCGAGCCCTTCGAGGCGCCCTACTGGGCCGGAGAGAGGGCCGAGAGCGCAGGTGGCATCTCCCTGCCGTTCGAGCCGGTGGACCTGGTCGCGGAGGCCCGACGTTCGTGGCTCGGCGTGGATGTCACGCCGGACGGCCCGGACATCCATGTCGTGGCGTACGCGGTTGACGGTCGGCCGGCGCCGCGGGCGGTCGACGGTCCCCGTCGCGATCGTGAGCGTGCCTCCCGTCCGCAGGATGAGCCACACGTCGGCGGGGGCTACGACGACTACGAATCCCCCGTCGACGAGGACCACACCCGCCTGCCGCGCTGGGCGGATGAATCGGTGGCAACGGTCAAACGGACCGGGGCCGTCCTGGGTCGCCGTGTCCGGCAGGCCCGGTCCTGGGTGACGGAGAAGATCCGCCACTCCGACCGGGGCTAACGCAGGGAGCGGTCCCGCTCGTAGAAGGCGACCGCGGCCGACGTGGCCAGGTTGAGCGAGTCAGTTCCCGGCGCCATGGGGATCCTGGCCCGGACATCCGTCGCACGCATGGCGTGTTCCGTCAGGCCCGGCCCCTCCGCCCCGACGAGCAGCGCCACCTTCGGCCACGGCTCCCCCTGCTCGTCGACGAGCGCGTCCGCCAGATGCTCCGCCCCCGGATCCGGGGTCAGGGAGACGAGATGGAAGCCGGCGTCGGCAAGCTCCTGCAGGGAACGCTGCCACGTGGTGTAGCTGCCCGTGAGGTGGGCGTAGGGGGTGCGCAGCACGTGTCCCATGGACACCCGCACCACACGCCGGTAGAGCGGATCGGCGCAGCCGTTGCCGAACAGCACCGCATCCACCCCCATACCGGCGGCGTTGCGGAACATGGAGCCGATGTTCTCGTGGTCCCCCACTCCCTCGAGCACCACGACTGTGCGGGCGGAGGAGAGGATCTCGGCGAGTTCCGGCTCGGGAGCCCGGTCGGCGGCGGCGAGCAGACCACGATGCATGTCATAGCCGGCCACCTCAGCGAGCACCTCCCGGCTGACCTCATAGATCGGCAGGTTGCCGGGCACGTCGGTCTCCGCGAGGAAGGCGTCCAGTTTGCCGGGGAAACCCACCAGGCAGCGGACGGGGAAACGTGACTCGAGCAGCCTGCCCACCACGAGCGGTCCCTCGGCAATCACCAGACCCTTTCCGCCCGGCAGGTCCGGGCGGTTGTCGGATCTCTTGAGGTCACGGACGTCGTCGAGACGCGGGTCGGCGGGATCATCGATACGGATGCGCATGTGTCTAGCCCAGGGCCGCGAGGAGCGGGTCCATGCCGAAGTAGGCGATGAACAGGGCGGAGACCAGCCACATGATCCAATGGACCTCCTTCGCCTTTCCGGCGGCGACGGCCATGAGGGCGAAGGCGATGAAGCCCACACCGATACCGTTGGCGATGGAGTAGGTGAAGGGCATGACCACGATGGTCAGGAAGGCCGGCAGGGCGATGTGGAACTGGCCCCATTCGATGTCGGTGACCTGGGCCATCATCATCGCACCCACGATGACCAGCACCGGTGCCGCAGCCTCGATCGGCACGACCTCGTAGAGCGGGGTGAGGAACATGGCCAGCAGGAACAGCAGGCCGGTCACGATGTTGGCCAGACCGGTCCGGGCACCGTCACCGACGCCGGCGGCGGAGTCTGCGTAGACGGTGGCAGAGGACGCGGAGGCCGCGCCACCGACGATGGCGCCGAAGCCCTCGACGACCAGGGCCTTCTTCATGTCGGGCAGCTCACCCTTATCGTCGACCAGGTTGCCCTGCTTGCCCAGGGCCGTCATGGTGCCCATTGCGTCGAAGAAGTTCGCCAGGACGAGGGTGAACACCAGCAGCGAGGCGGCGATCGCACCGATGCGGGTGAACGCACCGAAGACGTCGACCGCGCCGACGATGGACAGGTCCGGCATGCCGCCGAAGGTGTCGGGGATGACGGGCACAGCCAGCGACCAACCGGAAGGGTTGGGCTGTCCGTCGACGAAGGAGGGGCCGGAGTCGCTGACGGCCTCGACGATCATGGCGATGATGGTGGTGGCCAGGATGCCCAGGAACAGGCCGCCCCGGATCTTGCGGACGACCAGGAAACCACAGATGATCAGGCCGAGCACGAACGTGACGGTCGGCCAGGAGGAGACGGATCCGTCGATGCCCAGGCCGACGGGCACCGTGGTGCCTGCGGCGTCGGGGATGCGGCGGACGAAGCCGGCGTCGACGAGTCCGATGATCGAGATGAACATGCCGATGCCCACACCCATCGCGGCCTTCATCGACTGCGGGATGGCCCGGAACACGGCGGTGCGGAAGCCGGAGACCGCCAGCAGGACGATGACGATACCGTCGAGGACGACCAGGCCCATCGCCTCCGGCCAGGTGAGCCCCTCACCGGCGACCAGCGTCACGGCCACCAGGGTGTTCAGCCCGAGGCCCGCGGCGATGCCGAAGGGGTAGCGGGCGATGAGTCCGAAGGCGATGGTCATCACGCCGGCTGCCAGTGCCGTGGCGGCGGCAACCTGGGGGATGCCGAGCGTGGTGCCGTTGACATCCTCGGTCGTGCCGATGATCAACGGGTTGAGGATGACGATGTAGGCCATCGCGAAGAATGTGACCACGCCGGCACGTATCTCGGTGCTGATGGTCGAGCCGCGCTCGGTGATGTGGAAGTACCGGTCAATGGCACTCTGCTTTTCCGTCTGTACTCCGGCGGTCATACGGGGTTCCCCTGTTCAGCATCCAGATGAAGGTGTTCTTACGTCGTAAATCTCCCACCTGGAAGTGAATTACACAAGATTTGGGTAGATTGATGTACAAGCACAAGGAGCTGCCCCCGTGATTTACGCCTCAACCTTCCTCATGCGCGATGGACGTGTCGCCAACCTGGACGCACACCTCACCCGCCTCCGAGAGGAAACCGCCTTCAACCCACACATCGTCGAGCATGTCCGTGAAGAACTCCGCGACGCCGGCCCCGGCATCTTCCGTCCCCTGATCCGCGTGGGGAAGACGACGGTGACGGTCGACCTCCAACCCTCGATGATGCCCGCCGAGGAGATCACCGTCGACGCCGAAGGCATCATCGACCTGCGCCGTCATCCCACCCGCAAGGGTCCGGACTTCGGGTGGCAGATCCGCCAGCTCAACATGCTGCGCCACTCCGGTTCGGATGCCGGCCTGCTCATCGACGAACGCGGGAACGTCATATCCGGAGTCTTCTCCGCCGTCCTCTTCCTCCAGGAGGGAACCGTCAACATTTCCGCGCACCCCCGCGCCTCGGACTCCGTCACGTTGGACGCCGCCCTGGAGATGTTGACCGAGGAGGGTCTCAGGGTCATCGAACACCCCGAGGGGCTGACCATGACGCAGCTGCGGGGCAACGAAACCTGGCTTCTCAGCTCCGTGGAAGGCGTTCGCAAGGTCACCGGCTGGCTCGAGTACGGTTCCGTCCTCCCGCCGCGGATATCCAATCCCCCGCGCATGGGTGCGCCCACCCACCGGGAGATCAACCAGCGGATGTGGGAGCTGGCCGGCGAGGTCTAGAAGATCGGGAACTCATCGTCGAAGGCGTCGGGGGCATCCTCCAGGAGGTTGTCCGGCGGGGTGTCCGAGTGCGCTCCGCAACCGTACGTGGCGTGAACGACATGCCCGTCCGCAGAGAACTCGTTGGCGCACACCCCGAAGTTCCTGCCCAGGGGCTCCCCCGAGGGAAGGTAGAAGGCGCAGGTGCGACAGTTCAGTGCGGCCTTCTCCGCGAACTCACTGTTCGGCCCGTAGTCACCGGTGCGCCAGCGCTGTTTCGCGTCCTCCAGACCCTTCTTCGACAGAACCAGATGGCCGTCCTCCGCCTCAGCGAGACGTTCGTCACCCGGTTCCGGCGGCATGATGTCACCGGGGCCGAGGTCCCCCGGTCGGATCCGGTCTGCCCACGGCACCCACTCCGGCGCACGGAGCGCCTCACCGGTGGGGGCGGGCACGAGCGCGAGTTCATTGACCGTGACGTGGCGCGACCCCGAGGCGCACGCCAGGACGGCGTTCCACTCCCAGCCGCTGTAACCGGGCACGTCCGCGGCAAATCGGTGGGTGGCGACGTTCCTGGTCAGTCCCTGGACTCCGATGTGCTCCCCGACGGGCCCGTCCCCGAGTTCCTCCAGGGCAGTGCGGGCGAGGTCGACAGCGCGGGCGTCGAGAAGCGGACTGCGCTGCTGCGCAGATTTCCTACGGCGATGAGAGGTGGACACGACCCCCATTATGGGCCATGTGCGGCATTATGAGGGCATGGGTCTTCGAGAAACCGTCGGCGTGCTCCTCGCACTGTCCTCTTTCAGCACCGTGTCCTGCGCTCCCGGGCCTGCCGAGGTGGAGCACCTCGTACCGCGGATCGTGGAGACCCACCCCTTCGATGAGACGAGTTTCACCCAGGGACTGGAGGTCGAGGAGGACGGCACGCTGCTCGTGGGCACCGGCTGGTACCGGGAGTCCCGCATCTACCGCAGCACCCTCGACGGGCAGGAGCTCGCCTCCGCCGAACTGGACCCGACGTTCTTCGGCGAGGGCATCACCCGTCACGGCGACACTATCTGGCAGCTGACCTGGCAGGATGGCGTGGCCGTGAAACGGGACGCCGACACACTCGAGGAGATCGGACGAGTCACCTACCCCGGCGAGGGCTGGGGCCTGTGCTCCGCCGGCGAGGAACTGATCATGTCCGACGGCAGCGACACCCTCCGCCGCCTGAACCCCGACAACTTCGAGGAACTCGGCCGCTTCCGGGTCACCCTCGACGGCGCACCGACAAGCGGACTCAACGAGCTGGAGTGCGTCGGCGAGGACGTATACGCCAACGTGTTCCTCACCACTGACATCCTGCGTATCGATGCGGACGGCGCAGTCACCGCCCTCATCGACGCCTCCGGCGTGCCGAACAACGCGGAGCCCGACCCAGATCACGTCCTCAACGGGATCGCCCATCTGCCCGGCACCGACCGCTACCTGCTGGCCGGGAAACGCTGGCCCGACCTCTACGAGGTGGAGCTCGTCCCCACCCCGTAGGATGATGTGCCATGGCCACACCCAAGAAGGCGCGGCAGAGGTCGCTCCTGCAGTTTCTCGCTCTCCTGATCGCCGTGGTGATCATCATCGTCGCCGCGGTCCTCGCGCAGGGCTGGTGGAACAATCGGCCCGCCCCTGAGCCGCAGGACGTCACCGTGACAGCCCGCGTAGGCGACGCCTCCCTCGAGGTCTCCCCTTATCTGGTGTGCGAGCCCGGCCTGGAGTGCCCCGAGGGTGAGGTCCCCAATCTCCCCGTCGGACCGGACGACACCCTCGTCCTCGAGATCCCCCAGGCCATCCATGACCATGACTGGCAGCTGCTCATGATCTACGACGATCCGGCGGCCAATGACCAGCAGTTGCACGGCGCCTATGACGCTGAGCAGGTGGAGATCCCCGGTTCCGTCGACTCGCCCACCGAAGGCGCCGAGCGCCCCCGCCTCATGGTGGTGGAAATCTCCTCGGCGATGATCGGCCTCGACGCCGACGGCGAGGAAACCCCCTACGCCACCGTGTGGTCGCTGAGCACCATGGCGGACTAGCTGTCCAGCTCCTTGGCCACGGCACGGAGGATCTCCGCGACCTGGCGGCCCATCTGGCGGTCCGGGTAACGTCCGGCCGCCAGCCCGGGCTGAATCTGGGACTCCAGGACGGTCATCAGGTCCTGGACCATGCTGCCCAGCTCCTCCGGCTTGTGGCGGTGGACGGGACGACGGCGTGGGGTGTCGAGCACCTTCACACGCAGCGCCTGCGGCCCACGACGGCCGGCGGCGAAGTCGAACTCGATGCGTTGGCCGGCGATCAGCTCCTCAACACCTTCGGGAAGCACCTGCTTGCCCACAAACACGTCCTCGTCGCCCGGGTTGGAGACAAACCCGAAGCCTTTTTCGGTGTCGTACCACTTCACCTTGCCGATCGGCACTGTACCCACCTGTCCCTTCTTGTTGTTCGTGAAGGAATCACTCTACCCTTCCGGGGTCCCGGGGAAACAGCTCCACGGGGTGGTCCTCGGCGGATTCCGGGTCGGAGGAGGGCGATTCCCGGACGCTCCCACACGCCCCGGGGAGATGCCCGAAGCTTCATCCCACTGTGCCCTGAATCACATTAGTGATGGCCGACACTTTGACCTGCAGTTTTAGTGCCCGATCTTCGCTCCGGCAAAGAAATGCTGATCAATTTGTGAGTTTAACGTGACTCAAACGTTACAAACCGTTATCGTGGTCGGCAGGCACAGCGCAGGACCGTTCATCCGCCACCAACGCCGAGCCCTGTCCAGGAGGCGGGCGGCCGCGCAAGAATGTGCATCCGATACCTAAGAGCAACCATGTGGACAGGGGCGGGGAAACCACCGCGGGCCAATCAGGTCCGCACCGGTCAGCGGCTTCGAGCACGAGCCGTTTTCCTTGGGGTGAAGCCTCACGACAGTGAGGCCGGGCACAGTGATCCTCAGCCCGAATCCGACAGCTCACCTCGCAGGCGACCATGAGAGGAACACACCACCATGGCACGTCACACCCGCAAGACCCTTTCCGCGGCAGCCAAGATCGCCGCAGCCACCGCAGCCTTCGGCACCGCCGCAGCTCTTCTTGCCCCGGCCGCCTCCGCCGCCCCGGATTCCGACTGGGACCGTCTCGCACAGTGTGAGGCCGGCGGCAACTGGAACATCAACACCGGCAACGGCTACCACGGTGGACTGCAGTTCTCCCCCTCCACCTGGAGCGCCTACGGCGGCCAGCAGTTCGCCCCTTACGCCTACCAGGCCACCCGCGAGCAGCAGATCGCCGTCGCCGAGAAGACCCTGGCCGGACAGGGCTGGGGCGCATGGCCCGCCTGCTCCGCCAAGCTGGGCCTGAACTCCGCCCCGACCCCGCGTGACGCTTCGGCCGCCACCTCGGCACCTTCCCAGATCCAGCAGGTTGTCGCGCAGTCCGAGGCCACCGCCTCCGCTGCCGGCACCTCCTCCGATGATCTCGCCGTCGACGCCCTCTTCGGCCTCGTCCGCGACTCCCTGGCACAGTACGGCGTGGGCGTTCCCGCAGGCCTCGAGGCCAGCTACAACGCCAACCGCCACGACTTCAACTCCTTCTACGGCGCGAACCGCGGCACGATCGACTCCGCACTCGGCCTGTAGTACAGCGCCCCAGCCCAACAAGGCTCCCGGTCTCCGCGTCGAGGCCGGGAGCCTTGTTGCGTCGCACACCTCGACGACAGATCCCCCGCACGTCGACCCGTGACAGGGTCGACGTGCGGGGGATCTGCGGCGTCTCTGGAAAGAGTCCCGGACTACCTACTTGACGAAGCGGGTGTACGGGTGGACGTAGCCGAGTTCTTCCGCGGGACGCGGAAGAACGAGGTCGTCACCGTAGGGGCTGGACGCACCAGCCAGGGTGGAGGTAATTTCGGTCACCACGTGGCCGTCAGTACGCGGGGTGTGCTTCGGCCAGCCCGGATCGACGTAGCCCTTCTTCTCAACGTTAGCCATGCCCACATTCTTGCAAACCTGTGCCGGAAAAGTAACTTGAACTGCCACTAAAATCGACAGGACCATGTCTGCCACCCCCGAAAGCCCCGATTTCCGTGCCTGGTTGGCGCAACGCGATGACCGCGAGCTGGCAAATCTGCTCCGCGCCCGTCAGGACGTCGTCCTACCCTTACCCCCGGGCATAACCCCCCTGGCTGCCCGACTGCAACTGCGGTCCTCGGTGGGACGCGCCCTCCGCACGCTGACCGCGCTCGAGCTGGCCACGTTGGAGGCGACCGCCAACCTCGGCGGGGAACTGGCGCCGGTGACGGAGACGGACATCGTCAATGAGGTGCGCCCGGCGACAGGCGCGGATCCCGAGCAGGTCGAGGCCGCCCTCGCCCGACTTCGGGAGCTGGCGCTGTGTTACGGACCCGCGGACGGAATGCGGGTCGCGGGCGAAGCCATGGCCTCCCTGCCGCAGGACTGGCAGCTGCTGGATGATGCACCGACCCCAATCGATCCGGCCATGATCGAGGACCTGCCCTCCCCGCAGCGCGCGATCCTGGACACGCTGCTCAACTCGGGCGGGGTGGGACGGACGAAACATGCGGCGGTGGACGCTGACCCTGCGCTCCCTGTTCCGCAGCTGATCAACGCTGGACTGCTCCTGCGGGTGGACGCCGGCACCGTGCGGCTGCCCCGCCGGGTGCGGGCGGTGCTGCGTGGCCGGGACGTCACGCGACGTCCGCTCATTCCTTCGGCACGGGTGCTCGGACAGACCCGCACAGACGACCGCGCACGCGACCGCGCCGACCACGCCGGCGCAGGATCGGGCCTGGAGGTCGCGCGGCATCTGCGCCAGCTCATCGAACTGCTCGGGGAGCATCCGACGCCGCTGCTCAAAGAGGGTGGGGTCGGAGTCCGTGCCGTAGCGTCGCTGGCGCGGGCTCTCACCGTGGAGGAAGCGGAGATCCACCGGCTGGTCAGTCTCGGCGTGGCGGCCGGCCTGCTGGGTCGCGGCGAGCCTGTCCCCCTGCCCGCGGATGATGAGGGCTCCGACTACCTCTCCCCCACCCTGGCGGCCGACGAGTGGCTGGACCTCGACCTGGCCACCAGGTGGCTGACCATGCTGTCCGGATGGCTGGATTCGCCGTGGGCGCCGTGGCTGGTCGGCACCCGGGACGAGAAGCGGCAGCCGGTCCGACTGCTCGGCGATGCGATGAAACGCCCGCACCTGGCGGAGCAGCGGCGGCTGGTGCTCAACCGGTTCACCCTGGTGGCTGACGGCGTGGACGTCACGGATGAGCAGATGCGGGACGATCTCTTCTTCACCCACCCCATCGCCGCGACCCTGCTGCCGGAGGACACCCTCACCGCCGTCGTCGATGAGGCCCGTTGGATCGGCGCCCTGTCCCGTGGCACGGCGACCTCGGTCCTGCGCGCGCTGCTCGACCCGACGGCGGATGCCCTCGCGGTGGCGGAGGAGGTCACGCCCGGCACCGTGGAACGCGTGATCCCGCAGGGCGATATGACGATCATGGCCCCCGGCCCCCTGCCCCGCGCGCTGCAGACCGAGCTGGATCTCATCGGCGAGCTGGAGTCCGCGGGCCTCGCCAGCGTGTACCGGGTGACGGAGGCCTCCGTACGCCGGGCACTCGACACGGGGCGCACGGCGGAGGAGATCCGTACCTGGCTGGCGGACCATACGCTCGGTGAGGTCCCGCAGTCGATCACCTACCTCATCGCTGACGTCGCGCGTCGGCACGGCACCCTGCGGGGAGGCCCCGCCCTGAGCTACCTGCGTTGCGACGAACCCTCGTTGCTCGCCGAGGCAGCCCGCACCCCGGCGGCTGAGCGGGTGGCCCTGAGGGTGATCGCCCCGACGGTGGCGGTGGCGCAGGCCCCGTTGGTACAGGTCATCGCGGCCCTGCGGGAGGCTGGTTTCCAGCCGGTCGCCGAGGATGCGACGGGGGCGGCGCTGGACATCCGTCCGAAGCCTGCCCGCCTGCCCGCCCCGGACATCCCGTCGCGGAGCCCGCAGAAGCTGGACGAGTCGCGGATCAGTGCCGCCGTCGCCGCGATCCGGCGTGCCGACGGGGCGAAGGAAGCGGGCGCTGCCGTCACCGGACCTGACACCCAGACGACACTGGCCCTGCTGCAGGCGGCGGCGAGGGGCGGGCGGACGGTGACCGTCGGGTTCGTCGACAAGCACGGGCGTGCGGTGCACCGCACCGTGACGCCGCTGACCGTGACAGGCGGGCAGGTGGATGCGTTGGATGAGGTGACTGGCCAGGTGCAACGCTTCATGCTGCACCGCATCACCGAGGTTCTGCTGGGTTGACCGGCCCGAAGTTGTGGCGGCTCCTCCGGTGGACACGACGCGGCACCTGAACCAGACTCTGGTTCATGCCTTCGATCCCCACCTTGACTGACCTGTCCACCGCCCGGGAGGCCCGGCGGGTGAAACGTTTCGGGAAGTTCAGCGCTTTCACTCCCCGCTGGCTCGATTTCTGGCGCACACCGACACGTACGAGGACGCTGGTGGCCGTGTACCTCACCACGGTCGCCATCGGGTTCTTCTCCCTGGTTGCGGGAGTGTGGCTGCCGGCCGCCTTCATCGTCTACGTGGGCTCGATCTTTGCCCTGGCAGTCTCCTGGACCATCCTGCGCGCCACAATCGGAACGAGGGATTCCGCCCCGCGTTCGCTGCTGGACGTGCAGGAGACGGAGGTCCTGGATCTGGGGCACAGGATCGGATTCCGGGTCCTCTGCAACCTCAACCTGCTGATGGCGTTCATCGTTCTGGTCTCCGCTGTCTTAACCGACGGGTCGCTCCCCCTGTCCGGTGGCCTCGCTCTCGGGGCCGCGCTGCTCCACACCGTGTTCCTGGCCAGTTCGCTGCCCGCGGTGGGTTACGCCCTGGCCTTCACCGGCGGCGGCCGCGGGGCTTGACTCCGGTGCGATAATGGTCCTTTGACCATTCGCACCCCCTTCTGGAGGCACCCCCTTGGCATTCGGTGACGGACCGCTGATCGTCCAGTCCGACAAGACGGTTCTGCTGGAGATCGGCCACCCGGCGGCCGGTGACGCCCGCGCCGCGCTCGCACCCTTCGCGGAGCTCGAGCGCGCCCCGGAGCACGTCCACACCTACCGCATCACCCCGCTCGCGCTGTGGAACGCACGCGCCGCAGGGCACGATGCGGAACAGGTGGTGGAGACGCTGGAGCGCTACTCACGGTTCCCGGTCCCACAGCCGTTGCTTGTGGACGTCGCCGAGACCATGTCCCGCTACGGCCGCGTCCGCCTGCACAAGCACCCCGCCCACGGGCTGATCCTGGAGTCGGCGGAACCCGCGATCCTGGCGGAACTGCGGCGCCACAAGAAGATCAGCCCCATGCTGGGCGAGCCGGTGGACGCGGAGAACATCCCGGTCCACCCCTCGGAACGCGGCCGGCTGAAGCAGGAGCTGCTCAAGGTCGGTTGGCCGGCCGAGGACCTCGCCGGCTACGTCGACGGCGAATCCCACCCCATCGCCCTGTCCACCGAGAACGAGAACTGGGAGCTGCGCGACTACCAGCGCTACGCCGTGGACTCCTTCTGGGAGGGCGGTTCGGGCGTGGTCGTCCTGCCCTGTGGCGCGGGTAAGACGATGGTGGGCGCGGCGTCCATGGCCAGGGCCCAGGCGACCACCCTGATCCTGGTGACCAACACTGTCGCCGGACGCCAGTGGCGGGATGAGCTGCTGCGTCGCACCACGCTCACCGAGGACGAGATCGGCGAGTACTCCGGCGAGAGGAAGGAGATCCGTCCGGTGACCATCGCGACCTACCAGGTGGTCACCCGCCGGACGAAGGGCGAGTACCGGGCGCTGGAACTCTTCGACTCCCGCGACTGGGGCCTGATCATCTATGACGAGGTCCACCTGCTGCCCGCCCCCGTCTTCCGCATGACCTCCGACCTGCAGTCCCGCCGTCGTCTGGGACTGACCGCCACGCTGGTGCGTGAGGACGGCCGCGAGGGGGACGTCTTCTCGCTGATCGGGCCGAAGCGTTATGACGCCCCCTGGCGGGACATCGAGGCCATGGGCTTCATCGCCACCGCCGAATGCATCGAGGTGCGCACCACCATGACCGAGGCGGAACGAATGACCTACGCCACCGCCGAAACCGCGGACCGCTACCGCCTGGCCGCGAGCGCGCAGGGGAAGATGCGGGTCACGGAGAAGCTCCTGGAGAAGCATCGCGGACAGCCCACCCTGATCATCGGCGCCTACCTCGATCAGCTGGAGGAACTCTCCGCGCGTTTCGGTGCCCCCCTCATCGAGGGCCGCACCTCCAACAAGCGGCGCGTGGAACTCTTCGACCAGTTCCGCTCGGGCGAGGTCTCCGTCCTGGTGGTGAGCAAGGTCGCGAACTTCTCCATCGATCTGCCGGAGGCGGCCGTCGCCATCCAGGTGTCGGGCACCTTCGGCTCCCGCCAGGAGGAGGCCCAGCGCCTCGGCAGGTTGCTGCGCCCCAAGGCCGACGGCGGGGAGGCCCACTTCTACTCCGTCGTCTCGCGGGACACCCTGGACTCGGAGTATGCCGCCCACCGTCAGCGATTCCTCGCCGAGCAGGGTTACGCCTACCGCATCGTCGATGCCGACGACCTGGACCAGCTTGATTAGGCTGGGCGGCATGAAGGTATTCAAGTTCGAGGTGGACGAGACGTTCGCGAAGAAGAACAACGAGATGCTCAAGGACACCCGTCGGTTGCAGACCTCAGCCGTCATCTTCGGCGTCCTCCTCCTGGCCCTGTCGGTGGCCCTGTACGCCTGGTGGCGGCAGGGAGAGGTGTGGGGCCTGGTCGGCAGCATCATCGCGGTGACGTTCGCCCTGGTCAGCTTCTTCCTCGCCGTGGCCGTGCCCCGCAAGGTCGGCGGCGCGCAGCAGCTCTACGACACCTACCCGCTGGCCCCGGCCATGATCGTCGAGGTCAACGAGCGTGACTTCGTCATCATGGCGCTGGTGAACACCAATGTCGACCCGCAGATCCCGCCCCGCTGGGGTGTCGCGCTGCGAACCGTCTCCCGCGTCAACGGCATCAAGCAGGCGAAGCTGGGCACCCGCATCCCCGTCGCCGCGGTCCAGGGTCGGCGCAGCGTGCGTGAAGATGAGCACTGGGACGAGATCTCGCCCATGCCCATCGCCTGGGGCACCCCCGACGAAGATGTGGTCAACACCGCCCGCCGGGCCATCCCGGAGGATCAGTGGACACGTCTGGACAAGGCCCGCAAGCGTCTCGACGACGCCAAGGCCACCCGCTACAACCTCCTCGTCCTGTGACGGTCGCCCGGTTGCGCGAGTTCCGCGAGACGGTCTTCGCCACCATGAGCGCGAAGGCCGTGGAGTTCGACGCGGTGAACCTCGGCCAGGGGTTCCCTGATTCCGACGGGCCCGCCCGCATGCTGGAGATCGCCTGCGAGCAGATCCGCGGAGGCAACAACCAGTACGGCCCCGGCCGGGGTATGGCGGTGCTGCGGGAGGCGGTGGCCGCCCAACGTGCCCGCGATCATCAGGTCACCTATGACCCCGACGCCGAGGTACTGGTGACGGTGGGTGCCACGGAGGCGATCTCCGCGGCGGTCCTCGGCCTGGTCGAGCCAGGTTCAGAGGTCATCGTCCTCGAGCCCTACTACGACGCCTACGCCGCCGCCATCGCCCTGGCCGGTGCACGGCGCGTGGCGGTGCCGCTGGTGGCTGACGGCGCAACGTGGACGGTGGACGTCGACGCCGTTCGCGCGGCCGTCACCAAGCGCACGGCGATGATCATCATCAACTCCCCGCACAACCCGACAGGCTCCGTCTTCTCCCGGGAGATCCTGGCCGAACTGGCCCAGGTCTGCGTCGAGCGCGACCTGCTCGTCCTCTCCGACGAGGTCTACGAGAACCTGCTTTTCGACGCCGCCGCCCACACCGCCCTCGCCTCCCTGCCCGGCATGTTCGAGCGCACCGTCACCGTCTCATCCGCCGCAAAATCCTGGAATGTCACCGGCTGGAAGACCGGCTGGGCACTCGCCCCCGCGCCGCTTCTCGACGCCGTCCTCAAGGCCAAGCAGTTCATGTCCTACGTCGGCGCCACGCCCTTCCAACCCGCGGTGGCCCACGCCCTCAATGAGGAGTCCGCGTGGTTGGCGGGCATGGTGTCCGAACTGGCCGAGGGCAGGGACCTGCTCATTGCCGGCCTCCGGAATGCGGGACTCAAGGTCCATGCCACGCAGGGCACCTATTTCGTGGTGGCGGACATCGCCGACCTCGGGGAGGCCGACGGCGTCACATTCTGCCTGGCCCTGCCCGAACGTATCGGCGTGGCCGCGATCCCCGTGCAGGTGTTCTGCGACGATCCTGCCCCGTGGCGGACGAAGGTCCGCTTCGCCTTCGGGAAGCGCCCCGACACCCTTTGTCTGGCCGTCGAGCGGCTCCAGCTTCTCTAGCGCTACTCCACGGCACGCAGCGGTGAGGTCTGCGCCGCCTTGCGTGCCGGCCAGATCGCGGCGACCACGCCCACCACGACCGCCGCGACCGGGATCAGTGCCATCTGGTCCCAGGGAATAGCCCAACGGTTGATGCCCTGGTCGCTGAGCGTCCGGACGAAGCACCACCCCAGCCACGTCCCACTGACAATGCCCATGACAGCGCCGAGCACCGCGATGTGGACGGACTCGATGGTGACCATCCGACCGATCTGGCTGCGCTGCATGCCCACGGCCCGCAGCATGCCGAACTCGTGTCGGCGTTCCATGATGGACAGTGCCAGGGTGTTGATGATGCCGAGCACCGCGATGACCACGCTGAGCGCCAGCAGCGCGTAGACCAGTGCCAGCAGCTGGTTGATCTGCTCCGCGCTGGTGACCCGGTACTGCTCCTTCGTCATCACCTGAAGCACGCCGTAGGGGTTGATCGCGTCCACGACGCTTTCGTGCACGACCTCCGGGTCCACGCCCTCCTGGAAGGTGACGAAAAGGTTCTGGGTGGACCACGCCCGACGGTCCGGCAGGAGGTCCTGCGCGGTGGCCTCCGTCACCGCCACCGGGGTGAAGGCTGCGGCATCCTCCCAGATCACCACGACGGGCACCATGGCGGTGTTCTCGGTGGCCGGGGAGGTGACCTCCACCACCTCGCCGACCACCAGATCCAGCTCCCTGGCTACGGACTCGCTCACCCCCACGCCCTGACGGGTGGCGATGTCCTCGAAGCCTCCGTCCACGACGTCCAGGACATAGGCCGCCGTCGGGTCACCTGTCAGAGCGAGGGTCAGCCCGCTCAGCCCATCGGGGCTGCCTGCCTTGCCTCCCACGCTCATGGGAACCATCGTGCCCGGCACCACCGCCGCCACGCCGTCGAGCGCGGCCACATCCTCGATGGCCTGCCCCGGAATTCCCTGGCTTGAGATCAGTCCGGAGGTCACCACCGTATCTGCCCGCAGCTCCTCGTCGATGGCGCCGAAGACGGAGAGCGTGATCGACGCACCCAGGATGCCCACCACAGCCACCAGTGACACACCCAGGGTCAGTGCAAAGGCGGTGGCCGCGGAGCGCCGCGGGCTGCGTGCCAGGTTGGTGCCGGCCAACAGCGGGACGATCGCGCGACCCGGGGTTCGCAGGGTGTAGATGACCCTGATCAGTCCCGCGAGCACCAGCACCACACCGGTGATGAGCGCGAGCGCGCCCACCCCGGTGAGAACCGCCCGATCGGTGGTGGACCAGTCAGTCATGAACGCCGCAAACGAGGTCGCGGCCACCCCGATGACGAGCAGCCCCGTCCCGATGATGCTGCGGACCTTCACCGGTTGAGTACTCGCCTGATCGCCCGAACGCATCACCTGCACGGGATGAACCGCACCTGCCCGGCGGGCAGGCACCCAGGCGCTGAAGACCGTGACCAGGATGCCGACCGTCATCGGCACGAGGATGCTGGCGGTGTCCAGGCCCAGACCCGAATCCGGGAAACCGAGCCCGAAGGCCTCCATCACGGTGACAATCAGCCGCACCAGGCCGATACCCACTCCGATCCCCAGCGCGGAGCCCAGGGTGCCGATGACCACCGCCTCGGCCAGCACGGAGCCCGTCAACTGCGGCCGGGACATCCCCACTGCCCGCAGCAACGCGAACTCCTTCGTCCGCTGCGCCACGATCATGGAGAAGGTGTTGGAGATGATGAACGTTCCCACCAGCAGCGCGATGAGACCGAAAGCCCCGAAGATATAGGTGAAGAAGGCCAGCGCCGAAGAAGCCTCTTCGGTCTCCCTCGCAGCAGCCTCTGCAGAGGTGGCGAGGTCGAAACCCGGGTACATCGCGCTCAGCGTCTCCTTGCCCACGTCCCCACGGATGAGGATGCGTCCGGCCTGTGTCCCGTCCGAGAACTCGGCGCCGTACACGTCCCGGGCGACCTGCACGCCTGCCCAGCCGCCGGTCGAGGTGGACAATTCCGTCAGACCGACGATCTCCAGCTCCGTGCGTTGCTCTGCGTTGATGACGGTGATCACGTCCCCCAGACCGATCTCCGAGCGATCCACGGCACCCGTGTTGATCACTGCCTCTCCGGACCTTTCCGGTGCCCGACCCTCCGTGATCACGGTGCTGCTGTCAGTCACCACCTCTTCCGGCACGGAGAAAGGAAGCAACCAGGAACCGGCTCCACCGGACTGGTACGGCTCTCCATCCGGCCCGATGATCACAATCGGCTGAATGTCAGTGACCTCCACCTTCTCCACACCGGGGAGTGAGGAAATCTCATCGCCCATGGCCTGCGTCAGCGGGTGGTCGGGAGTCGACTGCATGACCAGATCCGAGCCTTCGTAACTCACCGTGATGATGTCATCGAAGGCTTTGGACAGCGACGCCGTGAGGATGAATCCACCGGACACGAAGCTGGTTCCGAGTACCACCGCCAACACCGTCATGATCAGGCGGAGTTTGTGTGCCCCGATGTTGCGCAGCGAGAGCTTGCGCTGGATCGGAAGAGAGTTCATCTGTGGGCTGTCCTATTCCAAGTTCGTCGTGACCGCTGGCATGCTCTCCGCGGAAAGATCAGTGTTCTCTCTGACCTGCCGGCCGGCACCCTCCATCTTTATCCTCGTCCAAGGATAAGCGGCTCCGGATCACCGGGTCCCACCCCCTCCTGCTACGTCCCCGTCCCCGCCCCTGGGGATGCCGAAGCACCCGCCCCCGGTGACCGTCACACCCCACCACACACACAGGCGGAAGGGTGCGACCATCACGGGGACGGGTGCTGGGGCTATGTAGTTGTGTTCAATTATTAGTGTCGGCGGTAACCTACTCTCCCACACCCTCCCGGGTGCAGTACCATCGGCGCGGGCAGGCTTAGCTTCCGGGTTCGGAATGGGACCGGGCGTTTCCCTGCCGCTATCAACCACCGACACATCCCACGGAACAACCCCCCCACAAGAGGGGGTGGTGTCCCGGTGATACGGGTGTGCTGTGTCAGACACTGCATAGTGGACGCGGGCAACACTTTGTCTTTCGTGCTGCTGATGTGTTACGTGCGTTGCACACACCCCACGAGGTGGGATGGTATGTGTTTTTGTCGGTGTATTAGTACCGGTCACCTCCACACCTTACGGTGCGTCCAGATCCGGCCTATCAACCCCATCATCTATGGGGAACCTCAAAAGAAACCTCATCTCGAAACAGGCTTCCCGCTTAGATGCTTTCAGCGGTTATCCCTTCCGTACGTAGCCAACCAGCCCTGCTCCTGGCGGAACAACTGGCACACCAGAGGTACGTCCGTCCCGGTCCTCTCGTACTAGGGACAGCCTTCCTTAAGTTTCAACGCGCGCGGCGGATAGAGACCGAACTGTCTCACGACGTTCTAAACCCAGCTCGCGTACCGCTTTAATGGGCGAACAGCCCAACCCTTGGGACCTACTCCAGCCCCAGGATGCGACGAGCCGACATCGAGGTGCCAAACCATCCCGTCGATATGGACTCTTGGGGAAGATCAGCCTGTTATCCCCGGGGTACCTTTTATCCGTTGAGCGACACCACATCCACAAGTTGGTGCCGGATCACTAGTCCCGACTTTCGTCCCTGCTCGAGTTGTCACTCTCACAGTCAAGCTCCCTTGTGCACTTACACTCACCACCTGATTGCCAACCAGGCTGAGGGAACCTTTGGGCGCCTCCGTTACTATTTAGGAGGCAACCGCCCCAGTTAAACTACCCACCAGGCACTGTCCCCGACCCAGATCATGGGCCAAGGTTGAGGTATCCAATCCGATCAGAGTGGTATTTCAACAACGACTCCCACACAACTGGCGTCATGTGATCAACGTCTCCCACCTATCCTACACAAACCGAACCGAACACCAATACCAAGCTATAGTGAAGGTCCCGGGGTCTTTTCGTCCTGCCGCGCGTAACGAGCATCTTTACTCGTACTGCAATTTCACCGGGCCTGTGGTTGAGACAGCAGGGAAGTCGTTACGCCATTCGTGCAGGTCGGAACTTACCCGACAAGGAATTTCGCTACCTTAGGATGGTTATAGTTACCACCGCCGTTTACTGGGGCTTAAATTCTCAGCTTCGCAACCGCAAGGGTCACTAACCGGTCCTCTTAACCTTCCAGCACCGGGCAGGCGTCAGTCCGTATACCTCAACTTAAACGTTTTCGCACGGACCTGTGTTTTTAATAAACAGTCGCTTCCCTCTATTCTCTGCGACCACCACCAGCTCACGTTGCAAGAACGGTCACCGGTGCTGGCCCCCCTTCTCCCGAAGTTACGGGGGCATTTTGCCGAGTTCCTTAACCACAGTTCACCCGAACGCCTTAGTATTCTCTACCTGACTACCTGTGTCGGTTTGGGGTACGGGCCATGTATGTCCATCGCTAGAGGCTTTTCTCGACAGCACGGGATCACCGACATCACCCCGAAGGGCTACGCATCACGTCTCACACCTTGATGAGGGGCGGATTTGCCTGTCCCCTCGTGCTACACGCTTACACCACAATCCAATAAGTGGCACGGCTACCCCACTGCGTCACCCCATCGCTTGGCTACTACCAGATCAGGCTCCACGCACGCCCCGCCCCCGTCAGGCAAAGCCTGACAGGTGACGGATTATGGGTGGTTAGTATCACTGATTCACCATGGGCGCACATACACGGGTACGGGAATATCAACCCGTTGTCCATCGACTACGCCTGTCGGCCTCGCCTTAGGTCCCGACTCACCCTGGGAAGACGAACTTGACCCAGGAACCCTTAGTCATCCGGCGGGCAAGATTCTCACTTGCCAATTCGTTACTCATGCCTGCATTCTCACTCGCACACACTCCACAGCCCCTCACGGTACTGCTTCACCGCGTGCACGACGCTCCCCTACCCAACATCCACCAATGTGGATTGTTGCCGCGGCTTCGGCGGTGTACTTGAGCCCCATTACATTGTCGGCGCAGGACCACTCGACCAGTGAGCTATTACGCACTCTTTCAAGGATGGCTGCTTCTAAGCCAACCTCCTGGCTGTCTTCGCGATCCCACATCCTTTTCCACTTAGTACACCCTTAGGGGCCTTAGCCGGCGATCTGGGCTGTTTCCCTCTCGACTATGAAGCTTATCCCCCACAGTCTCACTGCTGCGCTAACTTAACCGGCATTCGGAGTTTGGCTGACATTGCTAAGATTGTAGTCCCGCTCAACCAACCAGTAGCTCTACCTCCGGCAAGCACCACGCAACGCTGCACCTAAATGCATTTCGGGGAGAACCAGCTATCACGGAGTTTGATTGGCCTTTCACCCCTACCCACAGCTCATCCCCTCAGTTTTCAACCTAAGTGGGTTCGCGCCTCCACGACGTCTTACCGTCGCTTCACACTGGCCATGGGTAGATCACCCCGCTTCGGGTCCAGGACATGCCACTAGATCACACTAGTTAGTATTCGCTTTCGCTACGGCTACCCCACAACGGGTTAACCTCGCGACATGCCGCTGACTCGCAGGCTCATTCTTCCAAAGGCACGCCATCACACACAAGAGGTGCTCTGACGGATTGTAGGCACATGGTTTCAGGTACTATTTCACTCCCCTCCCGGGGTACTTTTCACCATTCCCTCACGGTACTAATCCGCTATCGGTCATACTGGGTATTTAGGCTTACCGGGTGGTCCCGGCAGATTCACAGCAGATTTCACGTGCCCGCTGCTACTCGGGAATACGACAACACGGCACACACAGTCTTCACGTACGGGACTCTCACCCGCTCCGGTGGGCCTTCCCAGACCACTTCCGCTGACCACATGCACATCGTGCGGGCAGCCGGCAGGCCACCCCCATCGCATCCCACAACACCGCATGTGCAACCCCTGCCGGGTATCACACACACACGGTTTAGCCTCATCCGCGTTCGCTCGCCGCTACTGACGGAATCATTACCTTATTTTCTCTTCCTACGGGTACTGAGATGTTTCACTTCCCCGCGTCAACCTCCACCACAGCTATGAATTCACTGTGAGGTGACCACCCATAACGGTGGCCGGGTTTCCCCATTCGGACATCCTCGGATCAACGCTCAGTTGGCAGCTCCCCGAGGCATAACGCAGCCTCTCACGTCCTTCATCGGCCCAGTATGCCAAGGCATCCACCATGCGCCCTTACTACAAACACATTCCACCGACCCACCCACCCCCACAACAGGGACAGGCCGACCGGCGGGTGAACTAACACTCACACAAACATTCACCGCACACCCTCCCCCACCCGAAAGCAGGGACAAAGGCACACGGCACACACAAAATAAAGATGCTCGCGTCCACTATACAGTTCTCACACAACACACCACCCACCCCCACCGGCACCCGCACCGGGACACCACCGACCCCCCACAAGGAGGACCCGGCAGCACCCCGGTACCCACGGCACCGACGAAAACATGGATGATCACCGAAACAACAATGTTGTCCCAGACACCCAACAGCGTGCCAACATACCCTCTTCAACGTCTGTGACCCCGGCTGAAATTCGCCCACCCTCACGGTGTGCGTCCACCCGATTATCTGTTCGCCGGCGGGTTGACATTCGCAACCCCAACCAGCGGATGCGACGCCGCTACCGCGACGCCGACTGTCAAGCTCCTTAGAAAGGAGGTGATCCAGCCGCACCTTCCGGTACGGCTACCTTGTTACGACTTCGTCCCAATCGCCGATCCCACCTTCGACAGCTCCCTCCCACAAAGGGGTTGGGCCACTGGCTTCGGGTGTTACCAACTTTCATGACGTGACGGGCGGTGTGTACAAGGCCCGGGAACGTATTCACCGCAGCGTTGCTGATCTGCGATTACTAGCGACTCCGACTTCATGGGGTCGAGTTGCAGACCCCAATCCGAACTGAGGCCGGCTTTGAAGGATTAGCGCACTCTCGCGAGTTGGCGACCTGCTGTACCGACCATTGTAGCATGTGTGAAGCCCTGGACATAAGGGGCATGATGATTTGACGTCGTCCCCACCTTCCTCCGAGTTGACCCCGGCAGTCTCTCATGAGTCCCCACCATGACGTGCTGGCAACATAAGACAAGGGTTGCGCTCGTTGCGGGACTTAACCCAACATCTCACGACACGAGCTGACGACAACCATGCACCACCTGTACACCGACCACAAGGGAAGACGTATCTCTACGCCGGTCCGGTGTATGTCAAGCCCAGGTAAGGTTCTTCGCGTTGCATCGAATTAATCCACATGCTCCGCCGCTTGTGCGGGCCCCCGTCAATTCCTTTGAGTTTTAGCCTTGCGGCCGTACTCCCCAGGCGGGGCGCTTAATGCGTTAGCTACGGCACAGAAGACGTGGAAGTCCCCTACACCTAGCGCCCACCGTTTACGGCATGGACTACCAGGGTATCTAATCCTGTTCGCTACCCATGCTTTCGCTCCTCAGCGTCAGTAACTGCCCAGAGACCTGCCTTCGCCATTGGTGTTCCTCCTGATATCTGCGCATTTCACCGCTACACCAGGAATTCCAGTCTCCCCTACAGCACTCAAGTATTGCCCGTATCGCCTGCACGCCCGAGGTTGAGCCCCGGAATTTCACAGACGACGTGACAAACCACCTACGAGCTCTTTACGCCCAGTAATTCCGGACAACGCTCGCACCCTACGTATTACCGCGGCTGCTGGCACGTAGTTAGCCGGTGCTTCTTATACAGGTACCGTCATTTTCACTTCGTCCCTGTCGAAAGAGGTTTACAACCCGAAGGCCGTCATCCCCCACGCGGCGTCGCTGCATCAGGCTTCCGCCCATTGTGCAATATTCCCCACTGCTGCCTCCCGTAGGAGTCTGGGCCGTATCTCAGTCCCAATGTGGCCGTCCACCCTCTCAGGCCGGCTACCCGTCGACGCCTTGGTAGGCCATTACCCCACCAACAAGCTGATAGGCCGCGGGCTCATCCTGCACCGGAAAAACCTTTCCACCCCCCACACTAAAGAGAGGTCCTATCCGGTATTAGACCCAGTTTCCCAGGCTTATCCCGAAGTGCAGGGCAGATCACCCACGTGTTACTCACCCGTTCGCCACTCGAGTACTCCCGAAGGAGCCTTTCCGTTCGACTTGCATGTGTTAAGCACGCCGCCAGCGTTCGTCCTGAGCCAGGATCAAACTCTCCACAAAAACTTCAGAAAAAGTCTCAGGCGTAGAAAGCCCAAACCCAACCAAAAACAAACAACCAGCACACCACCACCCACAGGCGATGATGTTTCAGTTGATTGCCAAAAAACAACCACAGCCACCCCGAACCACTCAAGGGTCCGGGACGCCATGATCACATAAAAAAATCTGTGACCCCTCACCCACCCTGACGGGGAAGGAAACGGGGGCCACCTACTTCCTATCAGCGACCATGACCATGCCTGCGCCACAACAACTCACACGATGACAACCACCGCGCGCATTATTTACAGTGGCACCCTGTTATGAACAGGTACCACCCGGCACACACCCACCCCACCCCCACAACACGGGGAGCAAGGGCCGATGAACGACACAACCAAAGTCACAAACAAAAGTACATTGGCACACTATTGAGTTCTCACACAACATCCGCACACCGATTACCGTGTCCCTCACGGGCCCCGGCTGTTCAGCAGCTTGATTGAACTTACCGATCCGGTCTGACCGTGTCAACTCCGGACTGCAACATTCGTTTCCTGTTGCCCACCCGGCCACCTTGCGGTAACCGTTCCTGGCAACGAGAATGACTATACGGAAGTTCCGCCCGAACACTAAATCACCAGGTCACACACCCCTTCCACACACAAACAACGGCATCAGGGCAACCATCACCACCATCACCGCCAGTTCGACCAGCGTCTGGGTCACCACAACGACCGGCGCCAGCGTCCCCGGCATCGCCAGCGCGAACGGCATGACCACCAGGGAGTTGCGGGTGACGCCGCTGAACGTCGCCGCCACCCGCAACGGGACAGGCAGACGCAGCACAGCTCCCAGAGTCAGGCCCACCGCGATCATCAGGAGCGCAAAGGCCAGATAGACGGCCGCCGGCAGGGCGAGTCGCTGCCAGTGGCCGACCACTCCCCCGGCGAAAGCAGCGAGCACCACGAACAGGGTGGCCATCATGAGCGGGACCATGGCGGCGGTGCCGGCGGCGTCGATACGCCTCGCCCACCGGTGACGCACCAAAAGTCGCTGCACGAGGAAGGCGGCACCGAGAGGCAGGACGATCAGCAGGAGGAATGCCTCGAGGAAGGGCCCCGCGGAGAACACGTCAGTGGGGCCGAGGAAGAAGCGCAGGAGCAGCGGAAGCAGGAGAAGTTGTCCGAGAAGGAGGAGCGGAGTTGCCGCGAGCAGCTCTGCGCGGGCGCCGCCTGCCAGGCCCGCGAAGGTGATGACGTAGTCGATGCAGGGGGCCAGCAGGACCAGGAGGACGGCGGAGTAGACGACGGCGTCGTCACGCAGCGGTGATGCGAGAAGGCCCGCCACCGCCGGGACGACGAGACCGTTGAGCAGTGCCAGAGCCGTGAGGAAGCGGGGATTGATGCGGATCTTCGTCAGCGGAACCGACAGGAAGGTGACAAAGAGCAGCGCCCCCAGCACCGGCGTGACCAGCACGCGGAGTGAGGGGGCGCTGACAAGAAGACCGAGCAGGATCGCCCCGACATACAGGGCGATCTGGTGACGCTCAAGCCAGGCGGGCATCTAGTGGTAAACGGCCAGCAGTCCGTTGGGGCCCTCGATGACCTGCACGGGGGTGTTGAAGATGTCGGTGAGGATCTCATCGCGCATGACCTCGCGCGGGGAGCCGAACTCAACGATCTGGCCGGCCTTGACCGCGCAGATGTAGTCGGCGTAGCGGGCGGCGAAGTTGATGTCGTGCAGCACCACGATGATGGTGCGGCCGAACTCCTTTGCGGCGGACTGCAGGTGCTGCATCATCTGCACGGAGTGGGCGATGTCGAGGTTGTTGAGGGGTTCGTCGAGAAGCACGTAGTCGGTCTCCTGGCAGAGCACCATCGCCACATACGCGCGCTGGCGCTGGCCGCCGGAGAGCTGGTCGAGGTAGCGCTCCTCCAGGTCGGTGAGGTGGAGGAAGTCGATGTAGCGGGAGATGATCTGCTCGTCCTCCTCGGTCAGACGACCGTGGGAGTACGGGAAGCGGCCGAAACCGACGAGCTGGCGGACCGTCAGCTTGGTGATGAAGTGGTTCTCCTGGCGCAGGATGGACAGGATCTTGGCCAGGTCCTTCGACTTGGTGGTGGTGATGTCGTACTGGGCGACCTTGATGTCGCCGGAATCCATCCCCAGAAGTCGGCCGATCATGGTGAGCAGCGTCGACTTGCCGGCGCCGTTGGGTCCGACGAGCGCGGTGATGCCGCCGGCGGGAATCTCCAGATTCACCGGGCCGATGGCGACGTCGCTGTTGTACTCCTTGCGGACATTGGTCAGAGTGATCACAGTCGACCCTTTCGGAGGATGACGAAGAGGAACACGGAACCACCGACGAGTTCGATGATGATGGAGACCACTCCCTGCGCGTAGAACACGTGGTTCATGATGAAGTACGCGCCGGAGAGCACCACGAAGGCGATGGCCACAGCCATGGGGAACAGGTAGCGGTGATCGTAGGTGTCGGCAAACTGGTAGGCAAGGGTGGCCACCAGGAAACCGAGGAAGGTCATCGGCCCGACCAGTGCGGTCGACACGGCCATGAGGACGGAGATCAGTACGAGGGTGGCGATCGCCAGGCCCTTGTAGCTCAGGCCCAGGTTCGTGGCGGTGTCCCGGCCCAGGGACAGGATGTTCATGCGGCGGGAATTGAGGTAGAGCAGCCCCGCGGCGATCAGGCACAGCGGGATGGCCACCGGGTAGTACTCCGGGTCGGCGTTGTTCACCGAACCGAAGAGCCGGGCGGTGAGCACGTCGAACTCGCTCGGCGTGAGCATGCGCTGCATGAACGTGGACACCGAGCCCAGGCCGCCGCCGATGACGATGCCGACCAGCAGCATTGCGTGCATGTTGGCGTGTCGGCCGGTGAGCAGCCAGGAGTACAGGATGAGCGACAGCCCGATCATGAGGATCAGCTGCACCACGAACGTCTCCAGGGTGCGCGCGCCGATCAGGCCGGCGGCACCGAAGAAGAAGACCGTGGAGGTGTGGATCACGGTGTACAGGGATTCGAAGCCCATTATCGACGGCGTGATGATGCGGTTGTTGGTCACCGTCTGGAAGGCGACGGTCGCCACCGCCTGACAGACGGCGACGATGGCCATGGCGATCACTGCGTCCGCGCGCCTCTCGGCGATGAGCCAGAACCCCTCCGTGCCGAAGGGCAGCGGATTGTTCCAGGCCAGCAGGCCGAAGGCGAAGAGCAGGCCGAGCGTGACCACGGTGCCGAGGATGATCCAGTACTTCCGGGCCGCCCTGACCGTCTGGAAAGCCCCGGCGCTGCGGGCGGACTGCGGCTTGACCGCGTACCCGGGCCAGTGGTCCTCGGCTCGTTCATAACGCCTGGCCTCCGGGGTCGTCGCCTCACGGAGGTAGTTGTCGACGCCGTCGGCGGTGGATTCTTCGACCATCCGGTCCACGTAGCGGTTCTTATCCACGGCGCTGCCTCACAATCAGACTGACGAAGACGATGGCGCCGATGATGCCGAGGATCACGGAGACGGGGATCTCGAAGGGTGCGATGATCGTGCGGCCGATGAGGTCGCAGACGGTGACTATGCCGATGCCGAGAAGCCCGACCCAGGGCAGGTTGGAGCGCAGGTCATCGCCCCGGAACATCGAGACGATGTTCGGGACGATGAGCCCCAGGAAGGGCAGGTTGCCCACGACGACGGTGACCACGCCGGTGGCCACCGCGATCAGGCCGGTGCCGATGAACACCATCCGGTTGTAGTTGAGGCCGACGTTGGTGGCGATCTCCTCGCCCATGCCGGCGACGGTGAGCCGGTCGGCGAAGAGGAAGATCGCCAGCACGACCAGTGCGACCAGCCAGAGAACCTCGTACTGACCGCGGAGGATGTCGGTGAAGGAACCCGCGAACCACACACCCAGGTTCTGCAGCATGTCCGTCTGCAGGGCGAAGAACGTCGAGACCGAGCTGACCACCGCTCCCAGCATTATGCCGATGATCGGGACGATGAGGCTCGAGCGCAGCGAAACACGACGGAGGAAGAGGAAGAAGACCATCGTGCCGATGAACGCGAACACCACCGCTCCGAACATCCGCTCCATGACCGTGGCAGCCGGGATGAAGTACATGACGGTGAGCAGACCGAGGCCCGCCCACTCGGTGGTACCGGTGGTCGTCGGTTCGACGAAACGGTTCTGGGTGAGCAGCTGCATGACCAGGCCCGCCATGGCCATCGCCGCGCCCGCGAATACCAGGGCGATGGTGCGGGGCACGCGGGTGGTGAAGAACATCTGCCACCCGTCGTCAGTGTCCAGGATGTTGTACTGACCGACCGAGAGCGACAGTCCGAGCAGTCCGACCACGACCAGAACACCGATGAGCAGCTTCCAGTCGAAGAGCTTCTTCCTCGTGCGCGTGGCACGGGGCGCAGGTGGGGCCGCCGCGGTCGGGGTGATCGGTGTCGTCATGGTGTGGCTACTCTACTGCTCTGCCTGTCCGGCGCTAGTTCTGGGCTTTCTCGAATGCATCGGCCAGATCGTTGAGGATCTCGGTGTAGGTGATGATGGATTCGTTGGTGTACGTGTCCTCCGGTGCGTAGGAGATCTGCCCCTCCTTGACGGCGGTGACGTTCTGCAGTGCGTCGGATTCCTCGACGATGGCGGCGGCCGGGCGGTAGTCGGCGGAGTCGCGGTCAGTGGTGCCGGCGTCACGGTCGAGCACGAGCAGCCAGTCCGGGTTGGCCGCGGCGATGGCCTCCACGGAAATGTCATCTCCCATGTGGTTGTTTGAGCCCTCCGGAACCTCGAGCGCCGGGGTGAGACCGATCATGTCGAAGACGGGGCCGTAGGTGCGGCCGACGGAAGGCGCGATGTAGCCGATGGTGCCGCCGGTGACGTTGACGGCCATGACGTTCTCGTCCTTGTTGTAGGCGGCCTTTGCGCGCTCGAGGGCTGCGTCGAAGTCGGCGATGATCTTGTCGGCCTCATTCTCCTTCTCGAAGACCTTGCCCAGCTCGGTGACCTGGCGCTTGAGCTCCGCCTCGACGGGCTCGCCGTCACGCGGCTCCAGCTCGATGAGGGCGGTGTCCGGGTTGAGCTTGACGATGGCGTCCCGATGCTGCGTGAAACGCTGACCGTTGATGATCAGGTCCGGCTCCGCGGCGGTGAGCATCTCGAGGTTCGGTTCCCGGTGGGTGCCCAGGTCCTGGATGTCCGTGTTGTCCTTGTACTCCGGGACGGTGAACGGGACGAGTTGCTTCGGCGCGGCGACCAGCTCGATGCCCCATGCGTTGAGCACCTCGAAGGTGCGGTTGTCGGTGGAGGCGATCTTCTCCACCGGCAGGGCGATCTCCTGGGTGCCGAAGTTGTCCTCGACCGTGATCGTGCTTTCCGACGCCGGGGTCGCGTTCGACTGGTCTGCCGTCGAGGTGCCACCGTCAGAGCAGGCGGTGAGCAGCAGGCCGGCAGCGGCGACTGCGGCGATCAGGGAGTGGCGGATACGTGCCATGGTGTCTTTGGTGTCCTTCGCGTCAAACGTGAACCAGCGTCCTGGCGGGGCTAGGTTAGGTAACCCTAAGCGGCAACCGTACAAGACCCACCTCTAGTTAGGCAAGCCTATCTTGAGATAAATTCTCCCCTTTCGGCCCCGCCCCACCAAACTCCGAGGTGACAGGACACTTAAGAGAACATCAGCCGGAACATTGCTTTGGCTCACCTTAGCTCCAGAACAGTGTCGATTGACACACCCCCCGGGAAATCTCCGGGACATCCCCTAGGCCCGCCCGAGCCAATGGGAAAGCCGGCGTCCCGGGCATGATGCCCGGGACGCCGGCTCAAAGATCCCTGTCGCGTCAGGTTCTCCGACCAGACCTACTTGCTGTTCCCGCCCTGAGCCATCAGCGCCAGGCCGATGGCCAGCATAAAGACGTCCTTGGCCAGGCTGGTGCCCTCCTGGGACGGACGGATGCCGTCCGCTTCGGTGTTCTCCGGATTAGCGAAGTACATGGTCATCAGCCCACCCGAGAAGGCGGTCAGTGCCGCGCCAGCCAGCTTGTTCGGCACGAACGGCGCGAGCAGGGCCGCGCCAATGCCGGTTTCGGCATAACCGAGCAAGGTGCCGAACTTGTCGGAGGGCAGCTTGGCCATGGCCGGAATACCGGAAGCCGCCATCTGCTGGATGCCGGCGGAGTACTCGGCCGGCATGCCGATCTTGCCCACGCCCGAGTTGGCGATGAAGGCGCCGGAGACGCCGCGGAGGATGGCAGTGGAAATCTTGGACATGTGGGCTCCTCTAGATATTGTTGACGTGTACCCATACATGCTATACCCCGAACCCCCGCCGCGCCAGTACCTGCGCCAGATCCGAACCCTGCAGCCTTCTTCCTTGCGTGCGGGACGGTCAATGATCAGCTGCCGATCTCCTCCATGACGTGGTCGCTCTGATCGGGGAAGATCAGCCGGTAGGTGAGGCCGGCGATGGCAGCACCGAGCAACGGGGCGAGAATGAACGCCCAGACCTGGACCAGCGGCTCACTTCCCGCAAACCAGGCCACGCCCAGCGAACGCGCCGGGTTTACGGAGGTGTTGGAGATCGGGATGGAGATCAGGTGGATGAGGGTCAGCGCCAGACCGATGGCGATCGGCGCGAAACCCTGCGGCGCCCGACGGTCGGTGGCGCCGAGGATGACGTAGAGGAAGATCGCGGTGAGCACGACCTCGGCGAGGAGGACCGCCACCAGCGAGTAGCCGTCCGGGGACAGATCCCCGTAGCCGTTCGTGGCGAAACCGGACTCGACGGCAGAGAAACCCTCCTTACCTGATGCGATCAGGTACAGGACACCGCCGGCAACCGAGGCTCCCACCACCTGGGCAGCCATGTACGGGAGCACCGCCGCCCCCTCCACCCGGCGGGAGAGGAACGCGCCGAGAGTCACCGCCGGGTTGAAGTGCCCGCCGGAGATGTGGCCGACGGCATAGGCCATCGTGAGAACAGTCAGACCGAAGGCCAGGGAGACACCGACGAAACCGATGCCCATGTTGACGTTGGGGTTGTCGGCGGACAGGACGCTGGCGGCGAAGATCGCACTGCCGCATCCGCCGAAGACCAGGACAAAGGTACCCAGCAGCTCTGCGGCCAGGCGGGTCGTCATTGAATGATGCACGTGAACTCCAGACAGTGGGGGGAGATGTACAAATCTGACCTTAAGGCGCTTCGGTCGTCAGCACAGGGGAACCACCCCACCCGCCTGCCGATAATGCACGCACCGCATCCCCGCCACAGCCATCAGTGCAGCTCTCTGCGGGTGTCAGGCGAAATCCGACAGGGCCCCCAAATGAAGGAAACCCCAGACCAGTGATGGTCTGGGGTTGTCCCACTTGGTGGAGCTGCCGGGAATTGAACCCGGGTCCTCCGTTACCTCGCCAGGGCTTCTCCGTGCGCAGTTCGCGCCAGATCTCTGCTCGGCCCTCCGGCTCGGACGAACACGTTCCGGATGATGGGCCCAGTCAGCGGTAAGTGTCCCTTTCGACCCCGCTGACGCGGCCGAAAGGCAAGCCCCTTAGTCGATGCCAGGGTCCGGATCAGAGGCAAATCCGGTCTGACAGACACGCGATCGCTACTTAGGCAGCGAGGGCGTAGTCGCGCTGAGAGTTCTCGGCGCTTATGGTTTTGCTGCGACGCTCACGGTGGTCCTCAGCCTGCACCGGCACGCTTCCCCTGGCTCAATATACGAAGTCGAAACCAAAATCAGCCCCGTACTCTGCGGCGGGATTGTGCAATCTATCCGCAGGATGGTTCATCTTAACGCCTTGAGACCCGTTCCGTCAACCATTCTGCGAGCACGATTGCCTGATTGTGCTCGCGGTCGGCGGCACCGAAGAGGAGCGTCACATCGGCGTCAGCCAGTGCAGTCAATGTCGCCAGGTCCGCATTCCCAGCCTTCAGTCCCGCGTTCAATTCCGCCCGGTAGCGGGCCCGGAACTCCTCCCACCTCTCCGGGTCATGGTTGAACCACATGCGCAGCTCCGGGGAAGGAGCGACGTCCTTGAGCCACTCACAGTCCAGGTCGGCCTTGGCCACCCCGCGGGGCCAGAGCCGGTCGACCAGCACTCCCCGACCCTGCACGGCGACGTCGCCACGCAGGACGTCGTGGATCTTGACCGCGCGGATCAACCCTTGATGCCCTTGATGCGGCGACCGAGCTCGCGGGTGACCTCACGTTCCTCGGTGCGGCGCTTGATGTCCTGCCGCTTGTCGTAGTCCTGCTTGCCCTGCGCCAGCCCGAGTTCCAGCTTGACCTTCCCGTCCTTGAGGTAGAGCTGCATCGGGATCAACGTGCGGTTACCGTCGCGGACCTTGCCCATGAGGGAGTCAATCTCACGGCGGTGCAGCAGGAGCTTACGGGTGCGCTTCGGCGAGTGATTGGTCCACGACCCCATGGAGTACTCGGGGATGTGGAGGTTCCGCAACCACACCTCGCCGTCATCGACGGTGGCGAAGGCATCCGCGATGGAAACCTTGCCCTCCCTCAGCGACTTGATTTCCGTGCCCACCAGCACGACGCCGCATTCGTAAGTCTCCAGGATGTGGTAGTCGTGCCGGGCGCGGCGGTTGGTGGCCAGGACACTGCGGTCCTGTGTCTTCTTTTTCTTGCCCATAGTCCGGTCCATGCTACCCGGCGCGTCACAGCAGCAGAAGCAGCAGGATGATCGCCAGCACCGGGATGGCGATCAGGACAGGTGGAATGGGCGTTCGCGTGCGGAGCGCTCCGGCGGTACGCGGCATGGTCACCAGCACAGAGGTGGCCGGTATCTGCAGCGCCAGCCCCGCCAGAGCGGGGCGTTCGACCAGCATGGGCGCGTAGTCGCGGGCCTCCACGTGGTATCTGTCCCTGGTTTCCGGATGCCCGGTCAAGGCCACCGTCACCTCGCCCGGCTCCCTTGCCACCAGCGCCGCCAATCTGGCCGGGTCAAACGGCTCGGTCCTGCCGGGGTGCGCGGCGAGGAGGTCACGGTCGGCGTCGATAAGCAGGACATGGTTGCCGGTCAGGGCGCTGAGCACCTCGACATCCGCGCGCAACTGCGCGTTGTCGTCGGGGACACCGGCCAGTGCGAGGTCCCCGATCTCGCTGCGCAGCTCCCGCATGGTGACCCCGGAGGGGTGGACCAGCGTGACGCGGGCGGGCGGGCCGTCGTTCTCCCGCAGAGCCGCCCGGACGGCATCCCCGGTCGTGGGGAACGTCCCCGTGAGCCGCACCCCGCCTTCATCGGACGCCACCGCCGATCCCACCCCGCCGGGGCCCACGGAGAGGCCGAGGGACCAGCTCATCGTCAGAAGAGGAAGGAGAGGGCGAGGACGACCGCGAGCGCGACCACGAGGATGGTCATGTAGCCGGTGACGCTCCTGTTCGTGGCTCGACTCGCCACCGCGACCGGATCCTTCGCAGGGTCCAGGGAGAGCAGCGACCCGGTGGTGGGGTTCTCCAGGGCCAGCCTGGCCACGTCCGAACGGTCCAGGACGACGGGATCCAGGTCCCGGAAGGCGGTGAGGGTCCTGCCGCGGACGTCCTCGTGCCCGACGAGCAGCACCTTCGTGCCGGTGTCCTCGACGATCTCCCCGGCGCGGCCGGCGTGCAGCGGTTCCCCACCCGTGCCGGACGGGGGGACCATGGTCTCCCGGTCGGCGTCGACAAGCAGGACCGGGCCGCCGAAGGCGGTGGTGAGGACCTCGACGTCGCTGCGCACCTGAATCGTCCCGGTGGGGATGCCGGCGATGATCAGCTCGCCGAGGAACCACTTGAGCTGCTGTGAGGGAATACCCACCTCGACGACCAGCACCGTCTTCTCCGGGGTGGGGGTGGACTCGCCTCCGGCGGAAAATCCCACCGCGCGGTCCAACTCCGGGAAATAGCCGGTGGTTTCGGGGACACTGCTCGTGCCGGTTTTTGCCGCACCGATTCCGGAGGGGGTGACGGCGAGTGCCAGGGTCCAGGTCATCCGTCTACTTTCTCACATAACTGCGCAGCGCGACCTGCGCCGTGATGGCGGAGAATATGACGCCGATCACTGTGACGACCGGGGCAACCAGCCAGATGTCGTTCGTGGTCACCGGCGCGATCAGCTGGGACTCGTAGAGGCCGTGCAGGGCTTTGTCGATGACGAACTCCTTGCCCAGGAACAGCCCCACGGTGGCCAGGACAGCGCCGATGAGCGTGGCGATGACCGCCTCCAGCACAAACGGCGCCTGCGTGAACCAGCGGGAGGCGCCCACCATGCGCATGATGGAGATTTCGTCCCGCCGCGAGAACGCCGCGATCTGCACCATGTTCGCGATGAGGAAGATCGCGGCAACGGCCTGCACCGCCGCTACCAGGAAGGTGGCGTTGCGCACCGCGTCGAGGTTCTCGGTGGCCCCGCGCAGGTCATCGACCTGGTCGACGATGGTGTCCACCTGCGGCAGATCCCGCACCGGCTCCAGCGGGGTCTGGTCCAGCGGGTCACTCAGGCGTACGTGCAGGGCGGCGGGCAGCGCATCGGGCGAGGTTTCTGCGACGAGCTGCGGGTCGGTGTCCTGGAACACCTCGACGAAACGCTCATAGGACTGCTCCCGCGAGCGGTAGGTGACGGACTCGACGCCTTCGGCGCCGTCCAGAAGCTCGCGGACCTCGACGCAGCCCTCTGAGGAACAGTCGGCGTCGGTGGCGGAGATCTCCTCGTCGAACTGGATCATCACCTCCACACGGTCGAGGTAGATGTCCTTGGTGTCCTCGGTCATCTGTGTCACCAGGAATCCCGTGGCCAGCAGTGCCAGGGAGATCGCGGTGGTGATGACGAGGGCGACGGTCATGGTGAAGTTGCGGCCCAGACCGCGGAAGGCCTCGCGCAGGACGAATCCGGTGTTCATCAGTATGTGCTCCTTTTTCGTCTTGCGCTAGCGGGATTCGCCGTAGACACCGTGGGCGTCATCGCGCACGAGTTTGCCCAGGCTGAGCTCAACGACACGTTTACGCATGTCATCGACCGCCCGGGCGTTGTGCGTGGACATCACCACCGTCGTGCCACCCCGGTTGATCTGGGTCAGCAGGGACATGATGTCGTCGGAGGTCTCCGGGTCCAGGTTGCCGGTGGGCTCGTCCGCGAGCAGGAGCAGCGGGCGGTTGATCACGGCCCGTGCCACCGCGACGCGCTGCTGCTCGCCGCCGGAGAGTTCATTGGGCATGCGGTCCGCCTTGGCGGCCAGACCGACCATCTCCAGGGCCTCCGGCACGGCCTTGTCGATCTGGGCCCGCTTCTTCCCGATGACCTCCAGCGCGAAGGCCACGTTGTCGTGGACGTTGAGCTTGGGCAGCAGACGGAAATCCTGGAAGACGTAGCCGATCCGCTGGCGCAGCTGGCTGACCTGCCCGCCGCGCAGCTGGTTCACGTGAAGGTCGGAGAAGTGGATGTCCCCGGAGGTGACGTTCTCCTCCCGGATGAGCAGTTGGAGGAATGTGGACTTGCCCGACCCGGACGGACCGATGAGGAACACGAACTCGCCCTTGTCGATGTGCAGCGAGATGTTGTCCAGGGCCGGGCGCGTCGAGGTCTGATAGACCTTGGTCACGGAATCGAAGGTGATCACGTGTCACACTGTAGCCAACCGGGCGCACCCGACGGCACCCGCGATCTGCCCCCCGGGCAGGTGCCAAGGAGTTGCCAGGAAGCGCTACGGCTCCTGCTACGCCTCCTGCTGCGACATCCGCCAGCGGATGCCGGCCTCCAGGAAACCGTCGATGTCACCGTCGAGCACCTTCGAGGGGTCGCCGACCTCGTAGTTGGTGCGCAGATCCTTGACCATCTGGTACGGGTGCAGCACGTAGGAACGCATCTGGTTGCCCCACGAGGCCTGGCCGCCGGCGCCGAGCGCATCCATCTCGGCGCGCTCCTCCTGGCGCTGCTTCTCCAGCAGCTTCGCCTGCAGGACGCGCATGGCGGAGGCCTTGTTCTGGATCTGGGACTTCTCGTTCTGGCACGTCACCACGATGCCGGTGGGGATGTGCGTCAACCGCACAGCAGAGTCGGTGGTGTTCACCGACTGGCCACCGGGGCCGGAGGAACGGTACACGTCCACACGGACGTCATTGTCCGGGATATCGATGGAGTCGACCTTCTCCACCACAGGCAGAACCTCCACCTCGGCGAAGGAGGTCTGGCGGCGGCCCTGGTTGTCGAAGGGGCTGATGCGCACCAGCCGGTGGGCACCCTGCTCCACGGAGAGCTGGCCGTACATGTACTCGCCGTGCACCACGAAGGTCGCCGACTTGATGCCGGCCTCCTCCGCGTAGGAGATGTCGTACACGTCGACCTTGTGGCCGTTCTTCTCCGCCCACCGGGTGTACATGCGCATGAGCATCTCCGCCCAGTCTGCGGCATCCACACCGCCGGCACCCGAACGGATGCTGATCACGGCCTCACGCTGGTCATACTCCCCCGAGAGCATCGTGGTCACCTCGAGAGCCTCGATCTGTTCGCGGACCTCCGCGAGTTCCTCGTCGGCCAGCTCCTCGCCGTCGCCTTCCTCCTCGGAAAGCTCGTACACGATCGGCAGATCGCTCAGGCGCTGACGCAGGTCACCCAGCTTGCGCAGCTTGCCCTGCACGGCGGACAGCTCGGAGGTGACCTTCTGGGCATGATCCGGGTCATCCCACAGGCTCGGGTCGGAGGCCTGCTGCTCGAGCTCGCGAACACGCGCGGACATTTCCTCCGGGTCCATCACCTTCTCAATCGTGGTGAGGGTGGAGTCCAGATCTTCGAGTGCAGCAGAGATTTCCGGTCGCATAACCCGACAGTCTACTTGTCCCCGTGTGCTCCCCGGTTTCCCGCCCGTCCCGGCGTCGGGACCAGCCGCCCGGAGGGCCCCGCCAAACCCCGGCATCAGAACACACCATGTCGGCCGGCCCACCGGACCGAAAAGGATTGCCCGGAGGATGATCTCCATGAGGCTGCGGGTGGTCCGCCCCCGCCCCTCGTCCGGAAGCCCGGACCCGCCCGGTGCACAATAGGGGCCATGACCAACCAGCATCCCGCCGCCAGCCTCGAAGAGATGCTCGCCGCGATCACGAAGACCTTCGCCATCGCCCATGACCAGGATTCGGACGAGCACCTCGCCCAGGCACTCGTCTACAACGCAGGCCGCCTGGCCTGGCGGATGCGCGAGCAGGGGGTGTCCACCAACCACAAGAGTTCGGTCTCTGACGTGGTGACAGAGGCTGACCATGCGGCCGAGGAGTTCATCGCCGGCGCTCTCGCACTACTGCGTCCCGAGGACGGGATCATCGGCGAGGAGGGCACGAACCGGCGGTCGACGTCCGGCCGCACCTGGGTCGTCGACCCGGTCGACGGCACCTACAACTTCACCGCGGGTTCGGACTACTGGTGCTCGGCACTGGCGCTGGTCGAAGGCGACCCCGCGGACCCGTCCCGGCTGATCTTCGGTGCGGTACACCGCCCGGCCATGGGCTACACCTGGTTCGGCGGCCCGGAGATCCCGACGACGCGGGACGGTCAGGGCGTCGAGAAGCTCCCTCAGGTGGATGCGAACCAGCTGTGCCTGGCCACCTATCTGCACCCGACCTCGCTGGCCCGGCCGGAGCGCCGGGACGCGTGGGTCCGGGCGGTCGATGAGTTCGCCACCCTGCGGATGCTCGGTGCCGGTTCCGTCGACCTGGGGTCGGTGGCCGACGGCACGATGGGCGTGTGGCTGCAGCATTCCGTCGCCGACTGGGACTGGCTGCCCGGCAAAGCCCTGGTCGAAGGTGCTGGCGGTGTGGGCGTGAAGATCGAGGCCGGTGGGGTCACCTGGTGTGTGGCAGGCAACGCCCGCGCAGTGGAACAGGTCACGTCCGCGCTGGCTAGTATGTGAGCATGAGCACGTACGCCGATGACCTTGCCCTCGCCCTCGAACTCGCGGATATCGCTGACGCACTGACCTTCGAGCGCTTCGAGGCCACCGACCTCAACGTCACATCGAAGCCCGACATGACCCCCGTCTCGGACGCAGACCTCGCCTGCGAGAAGGCCCTGCGCGCGAAACTCGCGGACGCACGTCCCTCCGACGCTATTCTCGGCGAGGAATTCGGTGGCGAGGCCACCCACGAGGGCCGCCAGTGGGTGATCGACCCCATCGACGGCACCAAGAACTTCGTCCGCGGTGTGCCCGTGTGGGCGACGTTGATCTCCCTGCTTGTCGACGGCCGCCCCGTCGTCGGCGTCGTCTCCGCCCCCGCGTTGGCCCGCCGCTGGTACGCCGCCGAGGAATCCGGTGCGTGGCGCACCTTCCAGGGCGGTTCCCCGAAGAAACTCGGCGTCTCCGGCGTCTCCTCGCTTTCCGACGCCTCCCTCGCCTTCTCCTCCCTCGAAGGCTGGGCCGCACGTGACCTGCGGGAGAACTTCATCGGCCTGTCTGACGCCACCTGGCGCCTGCGCGGCTACGGGGACTTCTTCTCCTACTGCCTGGTGGCGGAAGGCGCCGTCGACATCGCCGCCGAGCCGGAGGTCTCCCTCTGGGACCTGGCTGCCCTGTCGATCCTGGTCACCGAGGCCGGTGGCCGCTTCAGCTCTCTCGCCGGTGAGGACGGCCCCCACGGCGGCGACGCAGTCGCCACCAACGGCCTGCTGCACGACGACACCCTCGCCGCACTTCGCGGCGAGGGTTGAGGGCTGCTCCGGCCGGCTCCGGGTTGAGCTAGTCGGCGAGGCGGAAGCCGGCGCCGACTCCCCCACGGGCGTTGACATCCGCGAGGACCGCGTCCATCGCGATGGACGCGGTCGGCATGAACAGCTGACCCTGCAGCGGGGACTGGCAGGAGAGACGCTGATCGCCCCACACGCCACCGGACACCATGCCCACCATGCGGTCACCTGCCAGCACCGGTGCACCGGAGTCACCCACCATGGCGCAGACCTGGGAGACCTGCAGTTCCTCATCAACCGACCACACGTTGCCGCAGGTGTTGCCGGTGGCCACGCCCTGCTTGCACAGAATGTCGCCCGGGGCGACCGGGCCGCCCACGCTGTTGACGGTCACTCCGTTGTAGGAACGGGTGACCTCCGCGTTGGAACCCAGCTCGATGACCGAGTAGTCGTACAGCTGGTTGCTGGCGACCACCGTGCCGGTGGGACCGACCTGCCAGGAGTCCGCGGACCAGACCTGATCACCCGGCTGACCACAGTGGCCTGCGGTGATCGCCACTTTACGGCCCTGCGCATCCGTACCCGCCGCACCCAGGGTGCACATCATGCTGTCGCCCAGGTAGATCGGCGTGCCCGGGCCGTACAATGACGCGTCCTGGTTCTGCACCACCATTGACTCCTCCGGAATCCGCGGCGCATCAAACCACGAGCCCGGCACACGGTGCAGGATCCAGTCCGCGAAGGGCTTGCCCGCCATGACCTTGGACACCGGGTCGTCCGTCCAGACGTAGTTCTGGTCCAGCGGGACCGAGTCCTCCTCAACGAAACGCTCACGCATCTCGTCCGTGATCTCCACCTGGAGATCCGTCTGCTCGACATACTCCGCACGGCTGCTCTCGCCGACGGCCACCTCGGTGACGAGATCCTCCGGTGTGGTTTCGCGCAACGTGGTGTTCGGCACGTGCGCCACGATTGCCGCGTCCACCGCGTCAGTGACAGCCGCATCCACGCCCTGGGTGTGCACGCCGATGGTGGCCAGCTGGCCGCGGACCTGGTTGAGTACGTCAGCGGAGGAGACCTCCACCTGACCGGCGGGTTGCTCGACCGGAAGCTCCGCGGAGGATGCGTCCATCACCGGCACCGCGGGTACTGCCGGAGTCTCGGCTCCAGCGAAAGTGGGAACTGCCAGCATCACCGCACCCGTCACCATCGTCGCCGTCATGAATCTTCTAACGCGGGTATGCCTTCGCATGTGAGGTGGGGTCCCCTTCTGGTGATGCTCAATGAATTCCCCAATATCATGCCACGACACCCCCGGTGCGGCAGGTGCACCGGAGCGTCGTGTCCGAACGGTTACCGCTCTCCCAGGTTCGGGGTTCCCGGTGCCGACGGATGCGGGTTGCATCCCCCGGATTCAAGCGACCCCGGAAACGACGAAGCCCCCTGGATCCAGGGATCCAGGGGGCTGTCGGAATTGGTAGCGGGGGCAGGATTCGAACCTACGACCTCTGGGTTATGAGCCCAGCGAGCTACCGAGCTGCTCCACCCCGCGTCGGGTGACATTCACTTCACCACGTCAACACAAGATTGTTAACCTCGCCTTGACGACATGTGAAACTATAACCCAACCCAGCCGGGTAACCCAAATTTGCTGGTCAACGCATCAACGTCGGCAGTACCACCGCCCGGACGTGCCAATTCCCCGCCTGCCGCCAGTTGTCTACCTAGACTCGAGCCATGACCAAGCTCACACACGATCAGTCCGAAAGCACAGTGGACATCAAGCCCCGTTCCCGGGACGTCACAGACGGCCTCGAGAGCACCGCTGCCCGCGGCATGCTCCGGGCGGTGGGCATGGGCGACGAAGACTGGAACAAACCGCAGATCGGCGTCGCCTCCTCCTGGAACGAGATCACCCCCTGCAACCTCACACTGAAGAAACTCGCGGGCTTCGCCAAGGAGGGTGTGCATGCCGCCGGCGGCTACCCGCTGGAGTTCGGCACCATCTCGGTGTCCGACGGTATCTCCATGGGCCACGAGGGCATGCACTACTCCCTGGTTTCCCGCGAGGTCATCACCGACTCCGTGGAGACCGTCATGAGCGCCGAGCGCCTCGACGGCTCCGTCCTGCTGGCCGGCTGCGACAAATCCATCCCCGGCATGCTGATGGCCGCCGCCCGTCTGAATCTCTCGAGCGTGTTCCTCTACAACGGCTCCACGATGCCGGGCACCGCGCGTTTCGCCGACGGACGCGAGCAGGAGGTGACCCTCATCGACGCCTTCGAAGCCGTCGGCGCCTGCCGCGCGGGGAAGCTCTCGCAGGAGGAGGTCGACGTGATCGAACGCGCCATCTGCCCCGGCGAAGGCGCCTGCGGCGGCATGTACACGGCCAACACGATGGCGTCCGCCGCCGAGGCGATGGGCATGTCCCTGCCGGGGTCAGCCGCTCCCCCGGCGGTCCACCGCGACCGCACCATCCACGCCCGCCGGTCCGGCGAGGCTGTGGTCGAACTGCTGCGGCGCGGCATCCGTGCCTGTGACATCATCACCCGCGATTCGCTGCTCAACGCCGTCGCCGTGGTGATGGCGCTGGGCGGTTCCACCAACTCCGTCCTCCACCTGCTGGCCATCGCCCACGAGGCCGGGGTCGAGCTGGATCTCGACGACTTCAACAACGTCGCCGACAAGGTCCCGCACCTGGGCGATCTCAAGCCCTTCGGCAGGTATGTCATGGCCGATGTCTTCCGCATCGGCGGCATCCCCGTCGTCATGAAGGCGCTTCTCGACGCCGGCCTCATCAACGGCGACTGCCTGACCGTCACCGGCCGCACCGTCGCCGAGAACCTGGCGGAGGTGCGCACCCCCGACCCCGACGGAAAGATCCTGCGCGCGCTGGACAACCCCCTCCACGCCACCGGCGGGCTGAGCATTCTCCACGGCTCCCTCGCACCGGAGGGGGCGGTGGTCAAGACCGCCGGTTTCGACGCCGAGATCTTCGAGGGCACCGCCCGCGTCTTCAACCAGGAGAAGCCCGCGATGGACGCCGTCCTGGGCGGTGAGCTCAAGAAGGGGGACGTGGTGGTCATCCGCTACGAAGGACCCAAGGGCGGGCCGGGCATGCGGGAGATGCTGGCCATCACCGGGGCCATCAAGGGTGCCGGCATCGGCAAGGACGTCCTGCTGATCACCGACGGCCGCTTCTCCGGCGGCTCCACCGGACTGTGTATCGGGCACGTCGCCCCGGAGGCCGTCGACGGCGGACCGATCGCCTTCGTGCAGGACGGTGATCCGATCAGGGTGAACATCCCCGAGCGCACCATCGACGTCGACATTCCCGAAGACGAGCTGGCCCGCCGGAAGGCGGAGTGGCAGATCCCGGACAACCCGAGGCTGCACGGCGTGCTGGGCAAGTACGCCAAGCTCGTGCAGTCCGCTTCCCGCGGCGCCGTCACGTTCTGACCGCCAACGACGAAACCCCCCGGACCTCAAGGTCCGGGGGGTTTCGTGTGAATTGGTAGCGGGGGCAGGATTCGAACCTACGACCTCTGGGTTATGAGCCCAGCGAGCTACCGAGCTGCTCCACCCCGCGACGGGTGCCATTCACTTACACCTTGCAACATCCTCTGCTGCAGGTTTTGAACTATACCCAGAGCCGGGGGATTTCCGCAAATCCCCCGGCCAGGACGGTTATCTCTAGTTGCCCGAGGTGAGCGACTGGTAGTCCTGGACCGCGCGGTCCAGATCGTCGAGAGCCTTGCCGTACTCCTCGAAGGAGCCCTCGCGGGCTGTCTCGATGTTGCGCAGGGCCTCGTTGATGCGCTCGATGGCCTCACCCTCGGTGCCCGCAGCGGTGGCCGGCTGCCCCGGAGCATCCTGCCCCGTTGCCTCTTCCACGGTCTCGGGTTCCGCCGGGGCCTCCATCGGGACGCTGCCGGCGATGTCCTGGGCTGCCCGCGGGTCGATGCCGACCTGCGAGAGCGCCTCAGAAATCGTCGGCGCGTAGCCCACCCGACCCTTGTAGGACACCAGCACACGCAGGAGCTTCGGGAACGCCGACTCCTGGTTCTTGCGCTGCGAGTAGATCGGTTCGGCATAGAGGATCTCGCCGCCGCCCACCGGCAGGGTGAGCAGGTTGCCGTTGCGCAGCTCGTTGCTCCCCTCCCACAGGGTGCGGTCACGTGCCACCTGGTCGGAGGACATCAGGGCGTCCTGTGCCTGCTTCGGGCCCTGGGTCTGGGTGTTCGTGGGCAGGACACGGACAGTGATCTTGCCGTAGGTCTCCGGGTCAGAGCTCGCAGCCATGTGGGCGGAAAGGAACTGACGGTTCAGACCACGGTAAGGGGTGATCAGCTGGAAGCTGGACTCCTTGGTGTCCGGGTCGGCCGCCACGACGTAGTAAGGCGGCTGGTTGAGGGCGTCCCGGCCTTCAGCGGCGGTCGGGTCTTCGGAGACGGACCAGAAGGCGTCGTTGGTGAAGAACACGCCCGGGTCGGAGACGTGGTAGCGGGCGAGGAGCTCGCGCTGGACCTTGAACATGTCCTCCGGGTAGCGCAGGTGCTCGCGCAGCTCGTCGGAGATCTCACTCTCCGGATTGACGGTGTCGGGGAAGATCCCCTGCCACACCTTGAGCACCGGGTCTTCGGTGTCGAACTCGTAGAGCTCGACGGTGCCGTCATAGGCGTCGACGGTGGCCTTGACCGAGTTGCGGATGTAACCGACGTTGTCGGTGATCAGTCGCTGGCTGGTGCCGTCGGGGTTGAGGGCGTCAACGGTGGTTTCCGTGAGGGAGGTCTGCTCGGTGTAGGGCAGAGCGCTCAGGGTGGTGTAGCCGTCGACGATCCACTTGACACGGCCGTCGATGACCGCGGGGTAGGTCTTGGAGTCGGTGGTCAGCCAGGGGGCGACCTTCTCCACGCGGGAACGCGGGTCCCGCTCGAAGATGATCTTCGAATCACCGTGGACACGGTCGGAGAGGATGAGATTCATCTCCTGGTAACGCATGGCGAAGGCGGCCCGGTTGAGCATGTTGCCGACGTCGACGCCGCCGGAGCCGTCATAGGTGAAGAAGGAGTTGTCGGTGTCGTACTCGACGGGATCCGAGCCGTTGTCGCCGACGATGGCGTAGTCCGCACCGTCGGTGGCGCTGGCGATGACCGGGCCGTAGTAGATGCGCGGCTGGTCAACCTTGATGCCGAGTTCCTCGGCTTCCTCGGCGGCCTCGCGGGCGGCGTTGTTCTGCAGATCGGAGACCGTGAAGACCGGGAAGCCACCGCGGGTGGAACCGGCGTCACGGGCCGCTTCGTCGACGGTGTTGGCCTGTGCGGCGATGAAGCCGTTGCCGTGGGTGTACACGGTGTGGCGGTTGATCCAGTCGCGCTGGTTCTCACGCAGCGCGTTGGGGTCGAGCTCGCGGGCGGAGACGACGAAGTCACGCATCTGGCCATCCACCTGATAGCGGTCGACGGCGAGTGTCTCGGGGAATCCGTAGAAGTTGCGCAGCTGCTGCATCTGGGTGAACGTCGGGGCCAGGATCTCGGGGTCCAGCAGTCGGATGTTGGAGATGGTGGCCTCGTCGGCGGCGACGTCATCGTCGGAGGCTCCGCCGGCGCCCCAGTCTTCCAGATAGGTGACCTGATCGTCCGTCAGGCCGTAGGCGTGACGGGTGGCCTCGATGTTGCGGGAGATGTACTCCGATTCCTTCGCCACACGGTTCGGCTGGACGGAGAAACGCTCCATGAGCAGCGGCCAGGCCACGCCGATGACGAATGAGGACAGCAGCATGAGCACAACGGCCAGAGCCGGGATGCGCAGGTCCTTGAGCACGATGGCGGAGAAGAATGCCACCGCGACGAAGACCGCGATGATCATGAGGATCATCTTCGCCGGCAGTACCGCGTTGATGTCGGTGTAGCTGGCGCCGGTGAAGGTGTCCTGACTGGAGTACAGGAGGGTGTAGCGGTCGAGGAAGTAGGAGGCGACCTGGAGCAGCATCCACAGACCACCGGTGATGGCGAGCTGGACGCGGGCGCCCCGGGCGATGTGCCCCTTGACTCCCATCGCCTGGTTGCCGATGCGGATACTGCCCAGCAGGTAGTGGCCGATCAGCGCGATGATGAAGGCGATGACCAGCAGCATGGAGAATGAGTCCACGAGCAGGCGCAGCATCGGCAGGGTGAAGGCGTAGAAGCCGAGATCGTTACCGAACTGTGCGTCGGTCCGGCCGAAGGATTCGGCGTTGAGGAACATCATCACCGTGCGCCAGGTGCCCTGGCCGAGGAATCCGGCGAAGATGCCGATGATGACGGGAATGCCGATCAGAATACCGCGGACGGATTTGTCCAGCGCCTGACGGTACTGGTGTACCGGCGAGTTGAGGTCCATGTGTTCGAGGCTGTCCGGGCGATTTCGCCAGGTGAAGAAGCCTGCAAGCCATACGACGAAGCCCGCGACGAGCGCGAAGACGAAGAAGAGGGCGATACGGACGAACAGCACCTTGGTGAACACACCACGGAAGTCGACTTCACCGAACCAGAGCCAGTCGGTGTAGAAACCGACGGCGAGGGGCGTCAGGATGAACAGCGCGGCGATGAGGCCGATGATCCAGGTCAACAACCGAGGCGGCCGGTTGACGGATGGGGAGGGTTGCGAGAGGCCGGTGGCCAAGTCCTTCTCCTAAAGTATTTATGTGTAGTTTTGTGCCGGTGTACTGTCTTTAGCCTAGAGAAGATCACCCCCGCGTGACCAACGAAGGATTGATAGTGTCGCATTCCGAATCCAATACCCCCGCGCTCAACAAGGCCATGCTCGAGGCCGTTGAGTTCGTCCATTCCGAAGGATGGGATGCCCCTCCCACGCTCTTCGCGCTGGTACCGACACAGTTGGTCATCGATCAGCTCGCCGATCCTGACGAGGCCGCGCCCCTGACGCTGGTGGTCCAGGACCTTCCCAAGCACATCCTGCCGGGTTCGGATGAACTGGGCGACTACCTTTCCCGGCTGGCGTGGCCTGAAGAGATCGCGGGCGTCATTCTCGCCCAGGAGATCAATTTCCGGGAGTCCTCGCTCAACGACGCGCCCGCCCGCCCTGCCCGCCTGTTCTCCGGCGTCCTGCGAACCGAGGGCGTGGAACAGACGCTTCTGCAGCTGCGCCCGACAGATGAGGAGCTCGCGGAGGGCGGCCCGTTCGCGGAGGACAAGATCCAGCTGCGCGGCGGCCCGGAGGTGGCCCCCGGAGTGCTCCAGGCGCTGCGTTACGGACTCGAGCAGGACCCGGAAGACCTCGACTAGACTGACCGGAACCGTCACCTCCAAGGAGCCTGTACCCAAGTGCGACTTCCACGCCCTGCCCGCCTGACCGCCGCGTCGGCGGTGTTGCTCAGCGTCGGCCTGTCGGCGTGTTCCGCCGAGGATCAACCGGAGCCGACCGCGCCCCCGGAATCCACCCAGGCGACCTCCCCCACCGCGGCACCGACCTCCTCGGCCACGGTGACCACCGGCACCACGACGCCACGGACGTCGGCGACGAGCACGGTGACGTCGCCAAGCAGTGGGGGGCTGCCGGAGGACGTCGCCGAGGTCCGGGAGATCTTCAAATCCGTGGCGCCGATGTCGCTGTTCGAGGAGTTCGACACCTGCAATGCCAGCGGCCTCAACAATGCCTGGGAATGTTCCGGCCGGAAGGTCGGACAGTTCCAGTTCTTCGAGTCGATGTCGAAGGCCGCCTCGACGACCCAGTTGATCACCGAACTACGTAGCTCGCGGGTGGTGGAGGACACCGGCCGCAAGGTCGTGGGCTGGTCGACGCTGGGCACGACCGCAGTGATCACCGTCGTGGACAACGACAAGGGCCTGGTCATGCAGCAGATGGTCTCCTCGGACCGCGTCGATCCCGAGGAGCGGATCCACGAGCTGGGGCTGGCCGAACGTCCCGCCTCCGAAGAGCCGGAGGAGTCCGAGGAACCGACGGAGTCCGGGACCGCGGAAAACTAGGAGCAGGTCGCGACGTCGCGGCCGGCGCCGAAGTCCGCCATCGCGGTGATGGCCTCATCCAGGGTGTTCACCCTGGCGATGACCATGTCGCTGTCATCGTTGCCGCTGACCGCCTGGTCACAGTTCGCGGCCGGCGCCAGGAAGAGCTCCACGCCGTCGGCCGCGGCGGCCCGCACCTTGTGCCCGATACCGCCGATCGGCCCGACGGTCCCGTCCTCGGCGATGGTGCCGGTACCGGCGACCTTCCTGCCCGCGTTGAGCTCACCGTCGGAGAGCTTGTCGATCACCGCCAGGGAGAAGATCATGCCCGCGCTCGGACCGCCGATGTCCTGCAGATTGAAGTTCACGTCCACCCCGTCGGTGGGCTGCGACCCCATGAGGACACCCAGCATCGGGATCTTCTCGTCCTGGGGGTTGGCGCCCAGCTCGATGACCTCGCTCACCCGCTCGCCGCCCCGCCGCAGCTCGAGGGTGATCTGATCGCCCGGCTGCTTGGCGCGCACGAGCTCCTGAACCTGCCCGGGCTTGTCGACGTCGCTCCCGTCCACGCCCACGATCACATCCTCGGGTTCGATACGCCCGGTGGCCGCGGAATCCGGCAGGACGTCGACCACCGCGATCTCCACAGGTCGGCCGAGGTGGTTCATCGCGGCCACCGTCGCCGCCGCCTCCGAGGAGGTGAAGGCCTGTCGGTTGAGCTGCTCGATCTCCTCCGGGTTGAGGTTCGGCGGGAAGACCTGCTCGACGGGCACGAGCGTGTCATCGGTGGTCAGCCACCTCCCCAACGCCTGCGCGAGCGTCATGTTGGAGCGCACCGACACGGTGGTCATCCGCAACTCGCCGGCGGTGTCGTCGACGGAGGCGCCGTCGATCTCCACGACGGGGGTGCCTTCGACCTCGCCCAGGGTGTCGAACATCGGACCAGGCCCCTCCGCCGCATAAGGCACGGTCAGGGCGATGTCAGTGCCCGGAACATGGTCCATGGACACCAGGGCGGTGAGCGCCAGTACCGGCACGGCACCCCACGCGAGGGTCCGGGTTCGGCGGCTGGCACGGGTCGACGATGCATTCACGGAGATTCAGGGTACCTGTGTTCGCTGTCAGCGTTGGCCACGTCATGGCCTGAGGCGTGGCTCGCCGGTAGATTGGGACGCATGAATACAGGCGGATTCGGCTTCAATTTCGGACCAGGCGACGATGATGACGACGACAAGTCGCGTCGCGAACAGAATCCGTTCGGCCCGTTCGGCTTCGGCGGGGCGGACGGATCCGGCGGACTGGGCGACATGCTCAACCAGTTCGGCCAGATGCTCTCCGGGATGGGTTCCTCGATGAACACCCCCGAGGGCCAGGGTCCCGTCAACTACGCACTGGCAGAACGCATTGCCGGGCAGCAGATCGGACAGGTCTCCCCCGTCAGCGCCCAGGAGACCTCAGCGGTCCAGGAGGCGGTGCGACTGGCGGAACTGTGGCTGGATGAGAGCACCGAGCTGCCCACCGCCGGTGGCCGCGTCGTGGCCTGGAACCCGGAAGACTGGCTGGCCCAGACCCTGCCCATGTGGAAGCGACTGGTCACACCGGTCGCGGAGCACATGAACGAGGCACAGCTGGCCTCCCTCCCGGAGGAGGCCCGGGAGATGGTCGGGCCGATGCTGCAGATGATGAACCAGATGTCAGGCATGAACTTCGGCATGCAGCTGGGCAACGCCCTCGGCGACCTGGCGAAGCAGGCCCTGACCGGCTCCGATTTCGGACTGCCCGTCGCCCCGACCGACATCACCGCCCTGCTTCCCTCGAACATCACGGCCGCCGGCGGTGAACTGGAGGTCCCCGCCCAGGAGCTCATGGTCTACATCGCGGCCCGCGAGTCGGCCCGCCAGCGCCTCTACCATCATGTGCCGTGGCTGGTGGAGCGTCTGGTCTCCTCCGTCGAGGAGTATGCCGCGGGCCTGGTCATCGACACCTCCCACATCGAGGAGGCGACCCGCGAACTCAACCTCGAGTCCGGCGATCCGGCCGCCATCCAGGACGCGATGCAGCGCCTGCAGGGCATGGACCTCTCCCCACGCATCAGCTCCCGCAACGCACAGGCGGTGGCGCGCCTGGAGACCCTTCTGGCCCTCGTCGAGGGCTGGGTGGAGTACGTGGTCACCACGTCGATGTCTGAGCGCATCCCTTCGACCGGTGCGATGACCGAGGCGTGGCGGCGCCGCCGTGCCACCGGTGGTTCCGCCGAGCAGGCCTTCGCCAAGATCGTGGGCATCGAACTCGCCGCCCCGAAGGTCACCGAAGCCGTGGAGTTGTGGCGTCGCGTGGATGTCGCCGTCGGTCAGAAGCGCCGCGACGGCGTCTGGGAGCACCCCGACCTCCTGCCCTCCGCTGAGCATCTGGACAACTCCGCCGACTTCATCGACGGTCTTCTCGATGACGGCGAATCGGACGAGTTCGACCGCGAGTTCGCCAAGCTCGAGGAGATGCTGCGCGAGCAGGACGATGAGAAGGACACCGGCAACTAGCCGAAGCGCTGGTACGCCTCCAGGTAACCCTTGGCCCGCTCGGCCCGGGGCGCCCGGTCGGCGTACCCCCAGAAGTCCTGCCCGTGTCCGGGGATGAAGGTGTGGACCAGCTCGTGGAGGATCACGGCGTCGAGCACGTAGTCGGGGACGTGCCGGAGCCGGTCGGTGATACGGATGTCGCCGGTCGCGACAGAGCAGGAGCCCCAACGGGTGGTCTGGTTGCTCACCCAGCGGATGGAACCGATCACGGCGCGGGCGTCGAGAAGCTCCCTGTTCAGCTGCCCTGCCCGGGCCAGAAGCTGTTCGTCGGAGGTGCGCGTCGACGTGGTCTTCCGCCGGAGCTTCGCCACGATCTCGGCGACGGCCTTCTCCTCCTCCGCCACGGTCATCCGGGCGGGAATCCGCACCACGACCTTCTCACCCACGACGCGGGCCTGCACCGTGCGGTGACGACGGGGGGAACGGATGACCTCAATCTCGGACGGCATGACACGGCATTGTATCTGTGCTGAACTGACTGCAGGGGGGATGGCATCATGTTCGAGCTCGCGGCCGGTGCGCACGTGTTCCTGCGCGGCAGGGATGCCCTGCAGTTCGGTCTGGACGCCACACGCGCCGGCATCATCGAGACCACCCACGCAGCCATGCTCATGGCCACGCTCCTGTCGGCGCGTCGGCCCCGCGGGCGGCCGGAACTGCTCGCGGGCCTGGTTGCGGCGGGTCTCAGCCCCACGGCAGCAGCCAGCCTGCTCGATGACCTGATCGCCTACCGGATCCTCGTCCCCTGCGTCGACCGCTCGGTGATTCTGCTGGGCCGCGGGCAGCTGGCGCAGTCCATCACCGATATCCTGTCCGCCAAGGGCGTCACGGTCCGCTCCCCCATCCGCGGTGAATCCGAGTTCGCGTACCTCGCCGCCACCGAGGTCGACGTGCCGATCGTGGTGGTGGATCGTCTGGCGCATTCCCGGGCGATGGCGCCGATGCTCACCCGCTTCGCGAGGACGTGGGTGAGCTGTTCGGTCATCGATCACCGCGGGGTCATCGGCCCGCTGCGTATCGACGCACACGGCCCCTGCCCCCTCTGCGCCGACCTGCACCGCACCGATTCGGACGACTTCTGGCACCGCGTGGTCACGCAGCTGCCCGGCGGGCCCGCCCGCCCTGACGCTGCGGTGCTGGCCGCCACCGCAGCTCAGGCGTCGGTGGTCGTCGCGGAACTGGTGGGGTGCCCTCCCCCGCCGGGGTACGCGCCGCCGGGCTTCGGTCCCGGCGCGATCATCTCCGTGGACCCCTGGTCAGGGGTGCACCGGGAGACCATGACGGTTCACCCGCGGTGCCCGGTGTGCTTCACCTTCAACGGAACGTCGACAGCACCGCGAGCAGCTGAGCCCCATAACGCTCGACCTTGACGGGGCCGACGCCGGTGATGTCGAGCAGCTGCGTCCGGCTCTCAGGCAGTGCCTCTGCCAGCGCCATGAGGGTGGCGTCGGAGAAGACGATGTAGGCGGGTACGCCGGCCTCACGGGCCGCTTCGGCACGCCAGGAACGCAGGGTGTCGAAAACCTCTTCGTCCGCACCCGAGGGGCAGTCCTCGTGCCTGCCGATGACCTTCTCCGCGGGCGTGAGCAGTTCCCCGCCGCAGACCCGGCAGCGCTTCGGCCGGACGCTACGGGCAGGCACCTTCTCAACCTCCAGCTCGGGCACGATCCCGTCGAGGAAACGCGAACGGGTCCGCGACCTGCGGCCGCCCTCCTGCCGGGACAGGGCCCAGGAGAGGTGGAGGTGTTCGCGGGCGCGGGTGATGCCGACATAGAAGAGGCGCCGCTCCTCCTCGATCTGGTGGTTGCCCGCCTTGATGGCGTGCGAGATCGGCAGGGTGTTCTCCACGAGTCCGACGAGGAAGACCGCGTCCCATTCCAGGCCCTTGGCCGCGTGCAGGCTGGCCAGCGTCACGCCCTCCATGGTGGGCGGATGCTTCGAATCCGCACGCTGGCGCAGGGCCTGGAGCACTCCGGTGAGATCCAGGTCCGGGGTGGCACGCATGAGCTCCTCGACCAGGTCGACCAGCGCGACCAGGGACTGCCAGCGTTCACGCGCCTGCGCACCCTCCGGTTCCGTGGGGGTCAGACCGAAGGGAGCCAGCGCCGCGCGGGTGACCGCGACCGGGTCGTCGGGCAGGTCGGTGCGCTGGGCCACCCGGACCAGTTCGCTGATGGCCTGGCGGATCTCCGGGCGGGTGAAGAATCCCGCCCCACCGCGGACCTGGTAGATGATCCCCGCGTCGGCGAGCGCCTGTTCAAACGCCTGCGACTGCGCGTTGATGCGGTAGAGGACAGCGATCTCACTGGCGGGCACCCCACGGTTCAGCAGGGTGAGGATCTGCCCGGCGACCTCCCGTGCCTCCGTCGGTTCGTCATCGTAGGCGTTGAAGGTGGGCTGCGGCCCGGCCGGCCGCATGCCCTGCAGCTCCAGGCGGGTGCCGGCGACACGCCCGGTGGCCTGGCCGATGACGGTGTTGGCCAGGTCGGTGACCTGCGGGGTGGAGCGGTAGTCACGCTGCAGCTTCACCATGGTTGCGTTGTCGTAGGTCCGCGGGAAGTCGAGCAGGAAGTTCGGGGTCGCGCCGGTGAAGGAGTAGATGGTCTGGTTGGCGTCGCCGACGACCGTCAGGTCATCGCGGTCGCCCAGCCAGGCATCCAGTACCCGCTGCTGGAGCGGGGTGACGTCCTGGTACTCGTCGACGACGAAAGTACGGTACTGCTCGCGGAACTCGTCTGCGACGCCGGGGGCGTTCTCCAGGGCTGCGGCGACGTGGAGAAGCAGGTCATCGAAGTCGAGGAGCATGCCCTCCTCGGTGGTCTTGGCGGCCTCGTAGCGGCGGTACACTTCGGCGACCTTCTCGGCCGGCACCGGCGGGGTCCGGTCGGAGTTCTCGATGCGCGCCGGGTACTGGTCCGGGGTGATCAGGGTCGCCTTCGCCCATTCGATCTCACCGAGGAGGTCACGGACGTTCTCGGTGGTGGATTCCACGCCCACACTGCGTGCCGCCCGACCGACGAGCGGGAACTTGTTGTCCACCAGCCGCCACGGCAGGGAGCCCGCGACCTGCGGCCAGAAATACGACAGCTGTCGACGTGCCGCGGCGTGGAACGTCCGCGCCTGCACCCCGCCGACGCCCATCAGCCCCAGACGGTGACGCATCTCCCCGGCCGCGCGTGAGGTGAAGGTCACGGCGAGCACCCGGTTGGGACTGACGAAACCCTGGTCGATGAGGTGGGCGATCCGGTAGGTGATGGTGCGGGTCTTTCCCGTGCCGGCACCGGCCAGGATGCACACCGGGCCGCGGGGTGCGGTGGCTGCGACACGCTGGTCGTCATCAAGCTCATTCAGGTCGATCACCGGGCGTTCCTCCATTCCGTGATCATCGCATGCGCGATCGAGCCGGGGCGGGCCAGGGGTAGATCCCCCAGTTCAGCGCGGGAAACCCAGCGGATCTCCACGAGTTCCCCGTCGGTCTCCCCGACCGGATGCTCGTCCTCGGTCACGGCCGTGAACCCCACCATGAGGGCACCTGAGACGGCCCAGGGTTGGCTGCCCCAGTAGGTCACCCCGGAGATCCGGCGGGCGGTCTCCTCCCGGACCTCCCGGATGAAGGCCTCCTCGAGGTTCTCCCCCGGGTCGACGTAGCCGGCGATGAGCGAGAAATACCCGCCCCGCCTCGCGTTGCGGGCCAGCAGAATACGTTCCTCGCCGAGCAGTTCCACCAGGCCGATCACCGCCGGATCCACCCGCGGGAAGATGCGTCGGCCCTGCCCGCCCACGGCCACGACCCCGTCAGCCGTGAACGTCACCGGGGTGCCGTCGACGGGGTCGAAACTGACCATCCCGCGGTTGCGCAGCAGCGCCACCGCACGGGAGACCAGCCGGTCGCGGCCGAAGACGCGGGCGTCGACCAGTCGGCCGTCGACGGCCTCGGCGAGCGAGGCGACCGCCTCCCGGTCGACGCCCACGGCAGTGAGGTCCGCGGTGACGGTGACGGTGTGGACCGGGTCGGGATGAGGGGGCGTAGGGAAGAAGAGCGGCGCACCCGACGCGGAGACGGGAACCTCGCCGGCCGGGCCGATGGGCAGGAAACGCGTCACGGACGCTTCACGTCCTCCCCGGTGACACGGCGAATGTACAGCAGACGGTCACCGGGTTCGACGGTCTCTGCCTCGGGGCTGTCGATGCGGTAGAGCTCGCCGGAGCGGACCAGGCCGAGCGTGATGTCGGCGAGGTGACGGGGGTTGGCGCCCACCTCATCCTCGGAGATCGCGCGTTCGGCGACGGAGAAGCCTTCGTCGGGGCTGAGCAGGTCCTCCATCATCTCCACGACGGTGGGGGTGACGGTCGCCAGGCCCAGCAGCCGGCCCGCAGTCTCCGAGGAGATGACCACCGAATCGGCGCCGGACTGCTCCAGCAGGTGCTGGTTCTCGGATTCGCGGACGCTGGCGACGATCATCGCCGAGGGGGCGAGTTCGCGCACCGACAGGGTGACCAGCACCGCAGTGTCGTCCGAGCTCGGTGCGACCACCACCGCACGGGCGCGGGTGACGCCGGCGATCTTGAGCACAGCCGCCTTCGTGCCGGAGCCGGAGACGGTGACCAGGCCCTGATTCTCGGCGCGGGTGAGTACGGACTTGTCGGTGTCGACCACGACGATCTGGGTGGGCGACACGCCGTCGGCCAGCAGCGCCGAGACGGCGGAACGGCCCTTGGTGCCGTAGCCGATGACGATGGTGTGGTTGCGCACGGTCTTCCTCCAACGCTGGATCTGCAGGGTCTTACGTGAGTTCTCCGTGAGCACCGACAGCGTCGTGCCGACCAGGAGGATAACGAAGGCGATACGGATAGGCGTGATGATCACGATGTTGATCAGTCTCGCCGACTGCGTCACCGGGGTGATGTCGCCGTAGCCGGTCGTGGACAGGGACACCGCCGAGTAGTAGAAGGCGTCGATGAATGTCAGATGCTCGGTGTAGCCGTCCTTGTCCAGGTAGACGATGAACGCCACGGCGAAGAGCAGGAAGAACGCGTAGAGCACCCGCCGCCCGATGAGGGACCACGGGCTCGCCGCGATCGCCCCCGGGATGTTGATGATCCCGAGCAGCGCATGATCCGGCAGCTGACTCAGCTCAGTGTCCCCCCGGAACCGTTCCCGGATGCGGTTACGCATGCCTGGCTCCTTCCTGCTCGCCTGTTCCTGACCAAACTCTACTGCGTCCCTACTGCTTTTCGACGACCGCGTGCTCCAGCAATCCGACCAGTTCATCATGGCCGGGCAGGTCACGTGGCTCGAGGGTCTCGTTCCAGCCGACATAATGGAACGCGGCGCGCACCGGAGCATCCCCGTTGATGCGCCGCCACGCCTCGCGATACACCGCCAGCTGGATGATCGCCGCCCGCCGCTCCGGGCCGCCCGGCGGTCGGCCGGTCTTCCAGTCGACGATGAACCAGCCCTCCGGATTCTCCGGGTCACGGAACACCGCGTCCATCCGGCCACGCACCACGACGTCGCCGATCGAGACCTCGAAGGGCTGCTCCACGAACTCCGGTGTGCGTTCCGCCCACGGGCTGCTGAGGAAGACGTCCTTGAGGTGCGCCAGATCGCCGGCGTCGACGTCCTCCTCGTCGATACCGGGCAGCTGATCCTCGTCCAGCAGGGCGGTCGCCCCGAAACGGTCCTCCAGCCACTGGTGGAACGCGGTGCCCCGCTTGGCGAACTGGTTCGGTTTGAAAGGCACCGGCCGACGCTGACGGCGCGCGAACTGCACCGGATCCTGCCGCAACGCCACCAGGTCAGTCGCCGTGAGCTCGCCCGGCAGCTCCACCTCGACGACCGGCGCCAGCATCGCCTCGTGCTCCGCTATCAGCGCGTTGGTCTCCGCCTCCCAGAACTCGAAGGTCTCACCCGCCACCGCCGCGGGCAGCTCGGCCATCGCCGCACGCACCAGATCCGCGCCGGACTGTGCCTGCGGGTCGGGGTGCAGGGAGGGGAAGATCCCGGTCTCGGGTTCCCGCTCCCGCCCTTCGACGTCCGTCTGATCCACCTCCCACGCCACCACGCTTTCCGGGGCCAGCTCCTTCAGGGTTTCGTGGTGCTCATAAGGGCCGGGATACTGGCCGGACGGCGAGGCGGTGACGGTGAGGATCCGCTCCGAGCGGGTGACCGCCACATAGAACAGCCGGGCGTTCTCCTCCGCGAGTTCCTGCTTCTTCTCATCTTTGTACGCGGTGTAGGCCTTGGCGAAGTCCCGCCGATTCTCGGCATCGAGGGTGTCCACCTCCGCGTCCGGGATCCGCTCCGACCTGGTGAGGAAGGTCTCGGTGTTGCCCTTGTAGGTGGCCTTGTCCGCGTGCAGGACGCACACCATGTCCCACTCGAGGCCCTTGGCCTTGTGCACGGTGAGGATCTGCACGCGTTCGTCCTTGACGGTCGCTTCACCCGGAGAGAGGCCGTCCTCATGCTCGCGGGCCAGGTCGAAGTAGTCGAGCAGGCCGCGCAGGCTGTCGCCCGGATAGGAGGCGACGCTGTCGAGGAAGGTGTCCAGGTTCACCGCCCCGGTGGACCCGGGTCGGGAGAGCACCTCGGTACGGATGCCGAAGACATCGACGATGTCATTGAACAGATCCGGCAGCGACTTACTCAGGCTGTTCATGCGGAGGTGCCGCAGGCGCGACGAGAGGGACTCCAGACGGCGCACGCCCTCGGGGGAATAGCGGGAGCGTTCCCCGAGATCCGCCACCGCATCGGTGAGCCCCGCGACCTGCTCGGGCGGGTCCGCCACCAGTGCCGCCAGCTGGGCCCGCAGCCGGTCCTCGGGTTCCAGGGTCTCGTCGACGATCATCCTCGTCCTGTCCCCGCCGGTGAGGTTGCGGGCGCGGTCGCGGAGGGCGACGAGGTCGGCGAGGCCCAGCCCCACGGAGGGGCCGGCGAGGATGCGCAGGGCGGCCGGGGCGTTCTGCGGGCGGATGAGCATGGTGGCGATGGCCACCAGATCAGCGATCTCCGGCAGGGTGAGCAGCCCCCCGATTCCGAAGATTTCGTAGGGGATGCCACGGGTCTCGAGGGCGTGGGCGATGTCTGCGGTGTGCTTGTTCTTTCGTACGAGCACCGCACCAGTGAAGGTGGCTTTCTTCAGCGCTTTTTTCCGCGCCTCGGGATCCCTCACCGCCGAAGCGTCCTCCTTCGCCTGCTGCTTGGCGAGGAACTCCTCCGCCAGCCGATCGGCGACGAAGTCAATTTCGTCCTCCTTCGTTGCGAAGTAGCCGAGGGCGACGTCACCCACAGGTGCATCCGGACGCGGGACCAGAGATTCCACCTCCCGGCCGGTTCCGGTCCCCAGCAGCTTGTCTGAGACCGCGTTGGCCAGGCTGAGCACCTCCGGCGGGTTACGCCAGGACGTGGTCAGCTGCTTCTTCGGCGCAGCGGACGCTCCCGCAGGGAAGTCGTTGACGAACTCCCGGAGGTTCTCCGCCGTCGCTCCACGCCAGCCGTAGATCGCCTGCATCGGGTCGCCGACGGCCGTGACGGTCAGGTCCTCGTGGCCCCCACCGAAAAGGCTGGACAGCAGGACGCGCTGCGAATGGGAGGTGTCCTGGTATTCGTCGAGCATGATGACCTTGAAACGCCTCCGTTGCGACGCCCCCACCGACTCGTGGGTGGACGCCAGACGGGCAGCCACGGACATCTGCTCGTTGAAGGTGGTCACACCGAGCCGGGAGAGTTCCGCGCGGAGTTCATGGACCAGGGGGAAGTAGTCGATGCGCTCCTTCTGCGCCTTCAACCACTTCTGCTGGTCCTTGGTGAAGTAATCGGGTGGGTTCTTCTTGCCGTAGGGCGGCAGGGACTCCAGCTCGTTGATGAACGCGAGGGACTCCTCGATGACCGTCTGTTCGTCCGCGACCGCATTGCCCATTTCGGTGATGAGGCTGAGCAGTCTTTCCGTCACCGTGGCGACCTGCCCCGTAGCCGAATGGTGTCCCCGGTAGTCGGACACCACCCGGTGGGCGATGCCGTGGAGTTCCGCCGCCGTGATCATCCGACCGGTCGGTTCGACCGGTACGAGAAGGCCGTACTCGCGCACGAGTTGCGCCGCGTAGGCATCGTAGGTGGACACCGTGGGGGCGAGGTGGAGCAGATCATGGAGGAGTTCCCCGGTGGGATCCAGATCTCTGACTTTCGGGGTGCCTGCCAGCACCTGCAGACGACGTCGGATACGGGTACCCAACTCCTGCGCAGCCTTCCGGGTGAAGGTGAGACCGAGGATCTGGTCCGGGGTGACGTAGCGGTTGGCCACCATCCACACCACGCGGGCGGCCATCGTCTCGGTTTTGCCTGCACCAGCACCGGCCACCACCAGGAGAGGGCCCGGTGCTGCGCCGATGATCTCCGACTGCTGCGGGGTCGGCCGGTGATCCTGCCCGAGCCATGCAGAGAGAAGTTCCGGGGATACCTTCGGGGCGGGGATGTCAGGCATCAGTGGTCAGCTTTCCTTCGTTCTGGACCGGGCACAGTGCACGGATGGGGCAGTTGTCGCAGGTGTCATTCGCACGGGCGGTGAGAGTCGGACCGGTGAGCTCCGCCAGGAGCGGGGGGAGCTTCCCGGCGAACTCCGCAAGCTCCTCGGGGGACTTGGCGTCCTGCTCATACACGGGGTCGGCCCGGTCCACCGCAGGGTGGACCAGCTGGGCACCGGCGACCTCCATCGGGGTGACACCGGAGGGTGCATCCGCCACCGCCCCGTCGATGAGCACTCCCCGGCTCAACGCCAGCTGGTAGGCGGTGAGCTGGGCGTGCTCCCTGAGTTTCTTGGCTGTGGGTCCCGTAGACCCCGTCTTCAGGTCCACCACGAGGTGGCCGTCCGTGGTTTCGGCGAGAATATCCATCCGGCCGACAATTCGGACGTCATCGGTGACGGTGACGTCGAGCGGCACCTCGACCCCCACCACCATGGACCTCGACTTTCCGAACCATTCACGGGTCCGGTCCAACAGGTGCCCGAAATCTTCCCGGGCGGCGTCGATCCGCCACACCGGGTCATCCTGGATCTCGGCGAAAGCAGTCCTGGTGAGTTCCTCCGCACTGTCGGGGTCCACTCCCCTGCCGAGCGCCTCAAGGAAGTAGTGGGCGAGGTTGCCACGGGTGAGTGCCACGGGGGATTCCTCCTCGTCCCAGAGCTTGCCCAGGACCTCACGCAACGGGCACCTGAGCAGCCCCTCGATGCGGGAGGGCGACAGGGCGGCGACCGTCGGCAGGGGCTCCATGGTGGAGGGACTCGTGGTGGTCCACCACTCCTCCGGGTTCGCCCCCGGGACCCCCGCGTCGACCAGTCTGGCGAGCTGGCGGGCGGCCTGGCTGCGTTCGTCGGCACGGGCGTCCGGATCGGAGACCACCCGCCGCAGCTCCGCGAGCAGCGCCGGGACGGAGAGGAGACGGACACGCAGCTGTTCGTATTCGGCGGAGTCGTCGGCCGGGTCCGCGGAGAAACGCTGCGGCGTCAGGTCGTGGGCGTCGGCGAACTCGTCGACGAATCGGGAGGGTTCGGTGGGCACGTCCGCGTCCGGGCAGTACACGGCGGTGACCAGCAGGGTTCCGGTGGCGCGGGTGGTGGCGACGTGGAAGAGGCGGCGTTCCTCCTTCAGCCGGTCGGCGGTGTGGGAGACGATGGCGTCGGGGTCGACGCCGGAGTCGAGCAGCTCGACGAACTCCTCCTGGTCGAAGAGCGAGCCCGTCTCACCCAGCGACGGCCAGTCACCCTCCTGCGCGCCGGTGACGATGACGTGCCCCCACTGCGCACCGACGGCGCCGTGCGCGGTGAGGATGGTGACGGCCTCCGGGGTGGCGGTGCGTCGGTCCCGGACTCCGGTGGGCAGCTCCTGCTCGGTGATGTGGGTGATGAAGCCGCGGATGGAGCCGGTGGTGCGGCGTTCGGCGTAGTCGCCGGCGGCGTCGAAAAGCGACATCACGGCGTCGAGGTCCCGGTCAGCCTGGGAGCCGCTGGCCCCACCGCGCAGGGAGGCTGCGAGAAGATGGTCGGACAGGCCGGTGGCGGACCACACGGCCCACAGGATCTCCTCCACGCTGCCGGTCTTCATCGCCTCCCGGCCGGCCCCGAGGACGGCGCAGATGCGGGCGAGGATGGCTTTTTCACGTTCGGTGAGCAGGCCACCGAAGTCGGGCATCGTGGCACCCGGGAGCAGCAGCTCACGCAGGGTGTCGATGCCGCGTGTGCTCGGGTCGAAACGCCGCAGGCCGCGGATGAGGCGGCGCAACGTCACCGCATCGGCGCCGCCGACCGGACCGAGCAGCAGATCCTCGAGTTCGGAGGCGGTCAGCTCTGCGGTGAGTGCGCGGATGCCCAGCAGGATGTTCGACACGATGCGTTGTTCGGCGAGCACGACGTCCGTGGGACTGATGTGCACAGGGACACCGGCGGCCAGCAGCGCGCGGCGGACGGGTGCGACCTGGCCGGTGGAGCGCACCACGACGGCCATGTCGGACCAGGAGACGTCCTCCAGCAGGTGCGCGCGGCGCAGGCGGTCGGCGATGAGCGCGTTCTGCGTGGGGAAGGAATCCACGATGACCACCTCCCGCCCCGGGTTCCGGAAGCTCCCGGCCAGCGCGATCTCGTGGTCGACGGGCAGCCCGGTGAGGAACTTCGGCGAGGCGCCCCGGAACCGGAAGATCGACTGTTCCGGGTCACCGCCGACCACCACGAGCTCCGTGCCGGGGATGAGCCGGCGGATGAGCTCGGCGGAGGTCGGGTCGAGGTGCTGTGCGTCATCGACGATGAGCGTGTGCCAGCGGGAGGCTAGTGGCTTCTCCAGGGCCGCGGCAACCAGCTCGGAGGCCGAGTAGCTGGTGTAGCTGGAGGCGGCCGACAGCGCCATGGTCTGTTCGTATTCACGCAGGAAGCCTCCGGCTGCCGTCCAGATCGGACGGTTGCAGCTCTGACCGATGTCCTCCAGGCCCTCCGGGGACAGTCCACGTTCGGCGGCGCGGAGGAGAAAGTCACGCAACTGTCGGGCGAAACCCACGAAGGTCAGCGCCGGGCGGTGCTCGCTCGGCCAGGTGCCACGGCCCTCCTCGGCGTGGCCGGTGAGCAGCTCGCGGATGACCGCGTCCTGCTCGGCGCCGGTGATCAGGCGTACCGGCTCATCGGAGGCGTCGCGGAGAAGGGCGAAGGCCAGGGAGTGGACGGATCGCACGAGCGGGGCTTCGGAGGCGAAGTCGGTGCCGGCGAGTCGGTCCGTGAGTTCCCGGCGGATGATCGCGCCGGTCTCCTTGGATGAGGCCACGACGAGTATCCCGGTGGGATCCTCGCCGGCGTTGATGCGTGCCAGGACGGTGTCGATGAGCAGGCTGGTCACGCCTGACCCGGCCGGACCGGTCACCCGCCAGGTCCCTGATGCGGGGAGGTCCATGTTCCAGGTGCGCTCGGGCAGGTCCTTGACCCGGGTGGTGAGCCTTACGACGGGAATCGGGGGCAGAGAGGTCATGCCCTAGATTGTGTCAGTAAGCCTGGACACGAGCAGATCCTCCACCCTCCGGATGTGGGCACGGGCGTTCGACGACGAGCGGGGATGCAGATCGTTGACGTGCCGACGGTAGCTGACGGCCCGCAGCAGCAGCTGGTCGATGTCGGGTAGATGGCGGAACCGGTCGACGACACCGTCGTCCACCGCCCCGGCGATGAGTCCGTCCACGATGACGAGGGCCGCCGTGTAACCGTGCGGGCGGGGCACGGGGAACGGCACCAGTTCCGTCACTGCGGGGGCCTGCGTGCCGTGGTAGATGGTGCAGGCCAGAAGATCTGCGTGACCAACCTGCAGAGGACCGGTGATGGGCCGGTACTCGGGGGCGGTCTCCTCCCACGCCCGCTGATCGGCGAGCACGAAAGGATCCGCCTGCTCCGGTTCCGGCGGGGCAGGCTGGGTGGCCAACGCATCGGCCAGACGCAGGGCGACCAGGACCGTCTCATCCACCCGGCGCGACAGCTCGCCGTCGATCCAGGTGGACGCCTTCCACCCGGCGACCACGAACCGGCCGTCGGTCGAGCGGACCGGCCGGGCCAGTCGCACACCGTCGATCTGGAGTGTGGCGCGGACCTTCGGGGACCACCCGGTGGCCACGCCACTGGCACGGGAGTACACGACCGGGCCGATCCGCCAGCCGTTGTCCCAGGCGTGACCCGCCGGTTCGGGCAGACCCGATTCGCCCTGGAAGGCGCTGACGACGTGGGCGGGGACGGTCTCCTGGATCATGGCTGCCTTCTCGGCCGTCTCCGGCTAGAGCACGGCCGGTCGCGGATACGGCCAGGGGTTGTACTGGCAGGTGACGTTCTCATCGGGGTAGACCTCCTCCGGGCTGAAGGAGTACAGCTCCGCGTTGTTGAGTGACAGGGTCTGCTGCATCATGATCGGCGCGAGCTCGCCGTCAGCGCCGCATGCCTCGTGCCCGGCGAAACCGAGGCCGTGGCCGACCTCGTGGTTGACCAGGTACTGGCGGTAGGAGCCGAGGTCCCCGTTGAAGGGGGCGGCACCACGCACCCAGCGGGATTCGTTGATGATGACCCGGCTCTCATCACCGATGCGGATGTGGCAGCTGGTTTCCAGTTCGAGGTCCCGGCCGCCGCACACCTCACGGGTGGTGCCCACGCTGGTGAGCTGGATGCGCATCTGCGGGTTGTCTCCGGGGCCGACGTGCTCGAAACGGAACGCGCGGTCATTGACCCAGCTCTTGGGGTTGGACAGGGTGGCGTCGACCATCGCCGCCAGGGCGTCGTCGCCGCCGGAACCGGAGGTGTCGACTCCGTCCTCGACCTCCACGACGAAACGCACCACCGTCTCCGCCCCTTCACCGGCAGCCATGCCCGGGGTGCCGACCACACGGTAGGTCCCCGCGCCCTGTTCGGCGTAGGGGCCGCCCGGCGGCAGCTGGTTGTGCGGCAGCTGCTGATCGGGAGCGTCCGCCGGGTCAGGGCCCGGACGAACGCCACCGTCCCGGTCACTGCCGTGATCCGTCGACTGGGCGGTGGAGTTCACGCTTCCGGGATCCTGCGCGCCCTGTTCACCGGGTGAGCCGAATACGTCGACGAGCACCCAGATGGTGATGACGACAAGCACCGGGATGGCGTAGGCACGCCACCCCAGTTCGCGGGTGTAACGGACCAGTGCGGTCTCGCGGGAACCAGGACTCATGGAGACTTTCGGAAACGTGGTGGGACGTGACTGTCAGGCGCCGGCGAAACCGACGAAACGCTGGGTGGTGGTGCCGAGCTCCACGTAGGCGATCTGTCGGGCGCGGACGAGGTAGCGAACACCCTTGTCGTTGGTCAGCTGCAGGGTTGCGGCGTCGTTGTTCAGGGCCTCGGCGACCTGCTGTGCCACCTCCTCCTGGCTGGTGTCGGTGGTGATGACGAGCTCACGCGGGGAATCTGCGAATCCGATCTTGATATCCATGGACCCCATCATAGACAGGTGCCGATAGTATCTAGGGTGTGTCTGCACATACCCCGTCCAAGCCGGCCTCCCCCACCTTCGCTGAACTGGGCGTGGCCGAGGAGATCTGTGAGGCGCTCGCTGCCCAGGGCATCACCCGGACCTTCGCCATCCAGGAGCTGACGCTCCCCCTCGCACTCGACGGCATTGACCTGATCGGTCAGGCCCGCACCGGCATGGGCAAGACCCTCGGATTCGGCGTGCCCCTCCTCGACCGCGTCTTCGATGCCGCGGACGTCGAGGAACTCGACGGCACACCACGCGCCCTCGTGGTCGTCCCCACCCGTGAACTCGCGGTGCAGGTCGGCGAGGATCTCGCCCGCGCCGCCGGCAGGCTGCCGCTCCGGTTGACCACCATCTACGGCGGTCGACCCTACGAGGAGCAGATTGAGGCACTGGAGGCGGGCGTCGACGTCGTCGTGGGTACCCCGGGGCGCGTCATCGACCTCCACCAGCGCGGCGACCTGCGGCTGGACCGTGTGGCGATCCTCGTGCTCGACGAGGCCGATGAAATGCTCGACCTGGGCTTCCTGCCCGACATCGAGAAGCTTCTCACCGCCCTGGAGCACAAGCACCAGACGATGCTCTTCTCCGCGACGATGCCGGGGCCCATCATCACGCTCGCCCGCAGCTTCCTGCAGCAGCCGGTGCACATCCGCGCCGAGGAAGTGGGCGCTTCCCACACCCACGCCACCACCAACCAGGTCGTGTTCCAGGCCCACAGGATGGACAAGGCCGCCATCACCGCCCGGATTCTCCAGGCGCAGGGCAGGGGCAGGACGATCATCTTCGCCCGCACCAAACGCACCGCGGCCGATGTGGCCACTGAGCTGGCGGGGCGGGGTTTCTCTGTGGGTTCGGTCCACGGCGACATGGGCCAGCCCGCCCGCGAGAAGTCCCTGGCGGCGTTCCGCGACGGCACGATCGACATCCTCGTGGCCACCGACGTGGCTGCCCGCGGCATCGACATCGACGATGTCACGCACGTGATCAACTACCAGACCCCCGACGATCCGATGACCTACGTCCACCGCATCGGCCGTACGGGCCGCGCCGGCCACTCCGGCACCGCCGTCACCCTCGTGGGTTATGACGAGCTGTCGAAATGGAAGATGATCAACGAGGAACTCGGACTGGACACCCCGGAACCGCCGCAGTGGTTCTCCACCTCGCCCGAATTCTTCAGCGCCCTCTCCATCCCCGAGGGGGCCCAGGACTCGGTGGCTAAACCGCGCCGGGTCTTCGGTGGTCCCGCCGCCGCCGTCCACAGCCGTTCCCCGCGCCCACCCCGCGGGAAATCACGCCGCTGATGGCCCGCCCCCTGCGCAGAACCCGCGGTGACCTGATCACGACCGGCACCATCGCGGCCGTCTCCCTCGCCGCAGTCGCGGGCGTGTGGCTCACGGCCCCGATCCGGAGCTCAGAGCTCACCCCCGCCGCCGAAGAGTTCGTTGCGGCCCCTGCCCTCGACACCGTCCCCGACTCACTCAGCCCCGCCTGGTCGCTTTCCGACGCCCCGCTGCCCGGCGTTCACCGCCCCGTCATCGTCGACGGGCTCGTGATCACCTACGCCGACCGCACCGTCACCGCCTCCGATCCGGCGGGCAATCCGGTGTGGACCTACCGGCGCGATCTCGAGCTGTGCTCCCTTGGTGGGGCGTGGGGGCGTGTGGTGACCACGTGGCAGGCGGCGAACGGCTGCGGCGACGTCGTCGCGCTGGACGCCGACTCGGGCAGGTACAACGCCACACGAAGCGCGATCTCCCCTGAGCAGGTCGTGGCGGTGGCGTCCAATGACCGGATCGGCACCGTCGGCGCTGAGCGACTCGAGCTGTGGCGCTCCGACATGGTCCGCACCGTCGAGTACGGCGAGGTCGAGGGCAGGCAGGAACCCGGTCTGCAGCCGCACCCGGACTGCCGCATCACCTCGGCGCTCACCCGCACCGAACACCTGGCGGTCACGGAGGTGTGCCCGGACGGGCAGGGCACCTGGCTTCGTTTCCAGAAGGTCACGCCCGAGGAGTCCCGGTCCCCGGAGATCATCGCGGACGTGGAGCTGAAGGACCAGGACGCCCGTCTGATGGCGGTCGGCCAGTTCGCGGCAGCCGTGTACGACGGCGGCGAGCTCATCTCATATCTGGCTGACGGCCAGGAGGCGGAGCGGCGCACCGTCCCGGAGATCCCACGTGGCGACGAGGCCTTCCCCTTTGCCCCTGTCACCGCGGATCTGCCGCACCACATGACGTTCTTCGACGGCGAGCGCCTGTATCTCCTCGCCCCCCATGACCTCGCTGTGCGGCAGGTTCTAGAGAACGCCACCGGGACAGGCGTGGCCGTCGGCCAGCGTCTGCTCATGCCCACCGCCGATGGCATTGCCGTGGTCAACTGGGACACGGGCGAAACGGAAAAAACCATCCCGGTCGACCGCGGGGGGTACGACGGGATGGTGACGCTGGGCGTGGTGGGCGGGACCGTCGTCGAGAAGCGGGGCGACCAGACCGTCGGCCTGACTCAGGTGCGGTAGACCGTCTCCGCCCATTCGAAGGAGTTCCGGTTGAAAAGGAACGCCAGCGCAACGACCGCGGAAATCGCAGTGACCACACCCAGCGGCCATGCGCCGCCGGTGAACATGAAGTAGGCGACGCCCAGCAGGATGATCTCTAGGAGCACGACGGGGCCACGCCCCCACTTGTGTCCACGGATCATCGACACCGCACCGACGGTCACGGTACCGAAGATGATCGCCATGAATACTGCGGTTCCGGTGCCCACCCAGGCGATGTTCGCACTGTCGGACACCAGGGACCGCTCTTCGGCGCCGGTGATGTCGCGGAAGACGAGGAAGCCGGCGAAGGCGAAGGCGATCACAGACTGCGCGATGGCGATGATGCCGGCCCACCGGATCTGGGCGGGCGGCTGAGGGCGGGGATTCACGTCGGTCACGGCTCATGAGTCTATACGGGGTGAACTGCTGTTAACCCGGGTCCTGTTCGGGGCAGGGATCGGGTACCGGGAAATTTGACGTTCCACGCGGCCCCGTGCATCAGGCATAATGCCGATTTGCGCAGGTCACAGACTTTGATGAAAAGGTCCCAAACAGTGACACGCGCCACTTTACAAGCTTAACACTGCATACAATTCTGTGAGTTCTCCCACAATTTAGCGTTTACCTCTAGCGCACTCCGTGTTCACGTGTCATTATCTTCAAGTAGCAAAACGACCGGCACGTAAAGCGGTCCTTAACCCTGAACCACTGGAGGGTTAACGTCACATGAACCGAGGTTAGGGCCGCACAAGGCCCCGACCCAGCACCGTGACGCATGCAGCTTGTCCGGACAGCCACAAATGTTGGCTTCATCTGGTGTGTTTTCATCGACCTCGTTTCATTTCATTCATTTAAGGAGAATTACCCATGTCTGATTGGCGCCACGAAGCAATCTGCCGCGACGAAGACCCGGAGCTCTTCTTCCCCGTGGGCAACTCCGGCCCCGCACTGACCCAGATCGCCAAGGCCAAGATCGTCTGCAACCGCTGCCCCGTCACCTCCCAGTGCCTCAAGTGGGCCCTCGAAACCGGCCAGGACGCCGGCGTCTGGGGCGGCATGTCCGAGGATGAGCGCCGCGCACTCAAGCGCCGCAACTCCCGCGGTCGCGGCCGCACCCGCGTCGCGGTCTGATTCCGAGAACCGGACCTCAATTTTTCGCGGTCGGACACGAGCGCTACAGTTGACGGAAGTCTACAACCACCTCACCCAAGGAGAATCACATGAGCAAGCGTGGTAGCAAGCGCCGTGCCCGTCGCAAGAAGAGCGCCAATCACGGTAAGCGCCCGAACTCCTAAGTCAGGGACGTAGAGCGACAAAGAAACCGCCCACCGAGCAGAAGCTCGGTGGGCGGTTTCTTCGTCGTCATCAGCCCTGGAAGCGGGTCACCCTGATCTGCATGGTGATGCGCTGGCGCAGAGACGCGGGCGCGGCGGCCTGCGCTGTACAGCAACGCTGCAGGATCTCCCGGATCTCCTGCTCGGACTGGAGGCGCCCGTAGCACTCTGGACACCTGGCGATGGAGTCGATCAGGGCACGTGCCTCCTGCGGGGTGGTGCCGGGATCGAGGAGGGTGCAGAGCTGGGCCTGAATGTCCTCGCAGCTGAAGTCGCAGGTTTCCTTCACTTCTTGCTCTCTTCCCGGGTCGTGATGTCCATGTCGGGGTGGTTGAGTCCGATCCCCTGTTCATGTGCCACTTCCTTCAACAGTTGCCGCAGCTGTTTTCTTCCCCTGTGCAGACGGCTCATGACCGTACCGATGGGCGTGCCCATGATCTCGGCGATCTCCTTGTATGCCAGATCCTCGACGTCGGCGTAGTAGACGACCATGCGGTAGTCCTCGGCCAACTGGTTCATGGCGTCGGCGATCTTGCCGTCCGGCATGTTCTTCAGTGCCGCCACCTCGGCGGACTCCAGGCCCGTGGAGTCGTGCGAGCTGCTGGTGTACAGCTGGTAGTCGCTGATCTCCTCGGTCGGAGACTGCGTGGGCTGACGTTGCCGCTTCCGGTAGACGTTGATGTAGGTGTTCGTCATGATCCGGTACAGCCAGGCCTTGAGATTGGTCCCCGGCCGGTAGGAGGCGAAGGCCTTGAAGGCTTTGAGGTAGGTTTCCTGCACGAGGTCCTCGGCATCGGCCGGGTTGCGGGTCATGCGCAGGGCACCACCGTAGAGCTGGTCGAGCAGGGGCAGGGCCTCTTCCTCGAAGCGGGCGGCGAGCTCAATCTCTGACATCGGCACCTTTCCTTGTGGTCCGGTTCAGTTCCGGTCCATTGTAGATGAGTGAGCAGACGCCCTTCCGCCCCGACCAGTGCCGTGCGCGTGCTTCTTGACGCCGCCGTCCCCCATCAGCTCCACCGTTTCGATCCCGGTAGGGAGAATTTCGGCCGACACGCCGCCGATGCGATTGACGCTCCGGCGGAACTGATCCTGAAGACACTGGTAGTGGACACCGGGGCCGGGCTGGCGGTGTGCTGCGTGCCGGTGCCGAACCGGCTGTCGTTGAAGAAGGCGGCCGCGGCGCTCGGTGTGCGCTCGGTGACAATGGCTGAACCGGCCAAGGCACGACGCTCCACCGGCTACGTCCCCGGAGGCATCTCCCCGTTGGGGCAGAAGACGGGGTTGCCGACGGTGATTGACGCGGACGTCCAGAAGCAGCCCGTGGTGTACGTCTCCGGCGGACGACGGGGGCTGGACATCGCCCTGTCTCCCCTGGATCTGGCGAGGCTGACGTCGGCTCAGTTCTCCGAGATCAGCTCGGGGTAGTCGTTGCGGACGTTGCCGACGGCGCGGTCCACCGGACGCACGGACAACTGCTCCACGTAATGGACGGGCGTGGGGTGGAGAAGCTCGACGGCCTGCCCAGGTGTGCCGGTCGTCCACTGTTCGATCTCGTCGTCGCTGAGGAAACGCGGCAACCGGTCGTGCAGCCACGCCAGGGGCCCGGTGGAATCCGTGGTGACGATCGTGGCGGACAGCCGGTCGAGCCCCGTCGCCCAGAGCGCGGCGGCCCACATGATCCGCCCCTCCCCCAGGCTGACGAAGTGCGGCACCTTCCCCTCGCCGGCGTCGTGCCATTCGTAGTAGCCGTCCATGGGGATCAGGCCACGCTGATGCTTGAAGGCGTCGCGGAAGCTCGGTTTGGTCGCCACCGTTTCACCCCGGGCGTTGAACAGGGGCGGGCCGGAGTCGTCTTTCTTCCAGTGCGGCAGCAGACCCCACCTGGCGGGGTCGACGCGGGCCACGGGGGTGTCCAGACGCACCAGGGGCACGATCTGCGTCGGCGCGATGTTGTACCGGGGTCCGGGCGTGCCCTCCGGCGCATGCACCTCGGCGACCCCGGGAAGGGCTCCGACGTGGGCGAGGAGGGACTCGTCGGTGGTGAAGAGAACGAAACGACCGCACATAGGATCTATTATGGACGACATGACCGCCCTCTGGCCCGCGCCCACTGCTCACGGACCCATCCGGTGGACCCAGCACATCCCCGGCTCCAAGTCGATAACCAACCGTGCCTACATCCTCGCGGCTCTCGCCGACTACCCGTCGGTGATCGAGAACGCGCTGCATTCCCGCGACACCGACCTCATGGCCGATGCGCTGCGTGCCCTCGGCGTGGGAGTCCGGGACACCAGCGGCACCGTCCACATCGAACCCGGCCCACTGCACGGTGGGGAAGTCAAGTGCGGCCTGGCCGGCACCGTGATGCGTTTCGTCCCGCCCGTCGCTGCACTGGCGAGCGGCACCGTCGTCTTCGACGGCGACCCGCAGGCCCGTGCCCGCCCGATGAACACCATCCTCGATGCGCTGCGCGGCCTCGGCGTGAACGTCACGGGCAACACCCTTCCCTTCACCGTCGAAGGAAACGGCGCCCCCGAAGGCGGCGCCGTGGAGATCGACGCCTCCGGTTCCTCCCAGTTCGTCTCCGGTCTGCTGCTGGCGGCACCCCGCTTCGCCGAGGGCATCACCGTCCGCCACACCGGCAGGAAGCTGCCCAGCCTCCCGCACATCGAGATGACCGTCGCCATGCTCCGACTCGCCGGAGTGCGTGTCGACGTCGGCGATAACACCTGGCGCGTCCACCCCGGCCCCATCCAGGGCCGCACCTGGAGCATCGAGCCCGACCTCTCCAACGCCACCCCCTTCCTCGCGGCCGCCGCCGTGACCGGAGGAACTGTGCGCATCCCCCACTGGCCGCTGGCCACCACCCAGCCCGGTGACGTCATCCGCGACATCCTCGAGCGCATGGGCTGCGAGGTCGAGCTCATCGCCGCCGACTCCGGCCCCTCCCATGACCTGCAGGTCACCGGCCCCGCGGACGGCCGACTGCAGGGCATCCACCTGGACATGTCCGACATCGGCGAGCTCACCCCCACCGTCGCTGCCCTGGCGGCGCTGGCCTCGACCCCGTCCGAGCTCGTCGGCATCGCCCACCTGCGCGGCCACGAGACCGATCGTCTCGCCGCGCTGAACACGGAGATCAACAAGCTGGGCGGACGGTGCGAGGAGCTTCACGACGGCCTCCGTATCACCCCCGCCGAACTCCACGGCGGCGTCTGGCACTCCTACGCCGACCACCGCATGGCCACCGCCGGCGCCATCATCGGCCTGATCGTCCCGGGCGTCAAGGTCGAGGACGTCCAGACCACCGCCAAAACCCTTCCCGGCTTCGAAACGATGTGGGAGGACATGGTCCATGGGTGATGCGCGTGGCTAGTCGACAGTGGGACGAATCCGACATCCGCGTTCGACCCAACCGCCGGGGCACCCGTCCGCGCACCAAGGACCGCCCGGCGCACGACGACGCCGAGTTCGGCATGGTCGTGACCAAGGACCGCGGCCGTTGGGGCGTGGTGCTCGACGGGCGCGAGGACGCGATAATCGCGATGCGTGCCCGCGAGATGGGCCGCACCGCCGTCGAAGTCGGCGACCGCGTCGGCCTGGTCGGTGACACCTCCGGAGGGGAGGGCACCCTGGCGCGCATCGTGAAGCTCGAGGAACGCACCTCGGTGCTCCGGCGCACCGCCGACGACACCGACCCCTACGAGCGCATCGTCGTCGCCAACGCCGACCAGCTGCTCATCGTCACCGCCGTCGCCGATCCCCCACCGCGGTCAGGCTTCGTCGAACGAGCCCTGATCGCCGCGTTCGTGGGCAACGTCCACCCCATCCTGTGTCTGACCAAGTCTGACCTCACGGACCCCGCCCCCTTCGCGGCGGAGTTCGCGGATCTGGACGTCACCGTCGTCTACGCCGGGATCGATGACCCCCTCGAGGAGCTCAGCGAACTGATCGCAGGCAAGGTGACCGCTCTGGTCGGCCACTCCGGTGTGGGCAAGTCCACCCTGGTCAACCGCCTGGTTCCCGACGCGTTCCGCGAAACCGGCGTGGTCTCCGGCGTGGGCAAGGGACGCCACACCTCCACCCAGTCCGTTGCGCTCCGACTGCCCGAGGGGGGCTGGATCGTCGACACACCCGGCATCAGGTCCTTCGGTCTCGCGCACGTCGACGCCGATACCGTCGTCGGCGTCTTCCATGACCTGGCCGTCGCCGTGGAGAAATGCCCTCGCGGCTGCACCCACCTCGGCCCCCCGGCCGATCCGGAGTGCGCTCTCGATGACCTCGAACCGGACACCGCCTCGGCACGACGTCGTGATGCGGTACGCAAGCTGCTCGAGGCACTCGGCTCCAACAACGAGTGGGAGATGTAGGGGGCGTCCGGCAGGCCGGGCCGGGCCGGGCCGGGCACCTGCTCCGACAAACCTCCGGTAGCCATGTCGGGGGTTCCACCCGAGTCAGCTCAGCCTGGCTGAAGCCCGTCATCGATGTCTTCTCCGGGAAATACTGATGCAACAACCGGTTGGTATTCCCGGTTTTTCCCCGTGGCCACGGTGAGTGGGGACCAGCGAAATACACCTTCAAGCCGGTACCCGCAGTCACCTCTTTTTGGCCGGCCAACTCCATTCCCGGGTCGCACATCCACGAACCTTCACCGATCAGTGGTGTGCCACCGGCAGATGCAGGCGGGGCGGGCCATCGACCACCGGGATGCGGGTGATCCTCAGATCAGAGCCCACGTGAATCAGCTCACCCGACGGGATCATCTGCCAGGCCCCGGAGTCATCGAGCGCTTCGCTGGCGATCACCACCGAAGGATGCACACCAAGCTCCGAGGAGCTGATCCGCATCCCGTGGCTACTGCGATGCTCGACCGGCCCCGGCAGGCTCCTTTTGTCAAGAACAAACAGGTCGTGGGTCTCAGGCCACCGCACCGCCCACACTTCATGCGCTGAGGTGATGATCAGATTCACCGCAGAGACCGGCACATTCCCGGCCAACCAGGACAAGGCCCGACTCACCCCCTCTACAAGATCCCCACCGGCCAGTTCCGTTTCCCTGGTGATCAGCGCGAAGACATGCTCGGAGTCCGTCTCACCGCGCACTCGACGAAGATCAGAGCCGAGATGCTCCCGCAGCAGAGACAAGTCACCGACGCTCCCGTTGTGGGCACACAATCGACCGCCCATCTCAAACGGGTGGGTGTTGACCATCGCAACAGGCGCGCCGGTGCCATAACGCAGGTGGGCCAGGAAAGTACTGCTGTAGCGTTCCTTCGCCTCACAGGCAAAGGCAGTGTCCCGGTAGGCCGCGATCGGGGCCTTCTCCACCCGGGGCCGCCCGTCTTCATCAAAGGTCCCCAGACCCGTGCCGTCCGGGTTGCGGTAGGACTGGAGGAGGATGCTGTCTGGGGCATCGAGCAGCCAGAACGACGCGCGGATGCGCTGTTGCCCGGCGGTCAAGCCGAAAAGTCGGCACATGACGCCTCACTTCCTGTGCTTCAGGAACGGACTGCTGACTTCTGAAGTGTCCCACTTCCACCGACTGCACGGAAGAACGTGTTGGAACCAGTCACCCGATTCTGCAGGCTCTTCACGTTCCGGAGTGCGTGGCTCACTGCAGGCCGGGTTTCGGTGTGACAGAACATGTAGGGGCCCTGGCGGCCCACAAAGTGAGAGTTACGACGCTCCCGCTGACCGAAGCGGGACCCTGCTGTGTAGCCGGAGTTACAGCCCCGTGGCTGTTCCCGTGACCGTGGATGATAACTGCCCAGACTGCGCCGCCTCGTTGACCTGTGCTGATGACCTGGATGCGCTCACAGGACGTGAATAGCCGAAAACCCCGCCGCCCGCAGGAGGAGCGGACAACGGGGCGTGGATAAGCGGCAGATCAGACTGCCTTCTGCGGCTCCGTCGCGGCAACCTTGCCGCGCCATTCCGGGGTGCGGCCGGTGAAGTTGAGCATGGCCTCCTTGACAGAGGGGCGCAGCTTGGCCAACAGTCCCAGGCCGGTACGCAGGCCGGCACGCTGACCGGACTCGTTCTCGCCCACCCAGAGCTTCGACTCAACCTCCGGGTACTTGGTGAAGGCCGCGTTCGAGCGGACCTCAGGAGCGTTGTCGCGGTCGGCCGCCAGGTACTTGTTGGGCACGGACAGCTTCAGCAGGGTGCGCTGCACCTTGATCAGCTGGGCCGGGAAGGAGTCGGTGTTGTACGGCAGATCGAACTCATCGCAGATCACCCTGACGCGCTTGCTGATCTCCCTGAGACGGTTCGAGGGCATGTCCGGGTAGAGGTGGTGCTCAATCTGGTTGTTGAGGTTGCCGGACAGGATCGTGAGGATCCTGCCGCCCCGGAAGTTGGCGGAACCCAGCATCTGGCGGAGGTACCACTCGTCGTGGGTCTCGTTCTTCCACTGCTCCTTGGTGAAGGTCTCCGCCTCATCCGGGAAGTGGCCGCAGAAGATCACCGCGTACGCCCAGACTGAACGGACGAAGTTGGCGGTTGCGTTGGCGGAGACGGTGTGGCGGAAGTTCGGGCCTGACAGCGCCGGGAACAGGATGTAGTCGCGCAGCATCTGGGTGCCCGCCTTGCGCGTGGTCTCCCAGAACTTCGGCGCGGTCTCCTTCCACGTGGCCTTGCCTGCGGCGACCTTGCCCAGCTCGACGTCGTAATAGCCCACAGCCCACTGGAACAGCGTCGCCAGGGCGAGGTTGATCACCGGCTGGAAGCTGTGCATCGCGGCCCACTTGCGGTCGCGGGTGACGCGCAGGACGCCGTACCCGACGTCGGTGTCCATGCCCAGGATGTTGGTGTACTTGTGGTGCGCGAAGTTGTGGGTGTGCATCCACTGGGAGGAGGGGCAGACGTTGTCCCATTCCCAGGTGGTGGAGTGGATCTCCGGGTCGTTCATCCAGTCCCACTGGCCGTGCATGACGTTGTGGCCGATCTCGAGGTTCTCGAGGATCTTGGACAGGGACAGCAGCGCCACTCCCGCGAACCAGAACGGCTTCCTGCCCGAGAAGAGCAGGGCGCCGCGGCCGGCGATCTCGATGTAGCGCTGGGTGCGGATCAGGCCCTTGATGTAGCGGACGTCCTTTTCGCCGAGGTCTGCCTCGAACTCCTCTTTGATGGCGTCGAGACGACGGCCGATCTCACGGATGTCCTCGTCGGTCAGGTGGGAGTATGCCTTGATGTTGTCGATGGCCATGTGCGCCTCCTAGGCGTCGATCGTGATGTCGCCGGCGGCGACGCCGACACAGGTACGGATGCGGGAGCCGGGCTCCTTGGTGTCGCCGGTGCGCAGGTCGTGCACGTGGCCGTCCACAAGCTCCCGGACGCAGGTCTGGCAGATGCCCATGCGGCAGCCGAAGGGCATCTGCACGCCGGCGGCCTCGCCTGCCTCGAGGATGGTGGTCGCACCGTCAGCGGTGGTCTGGATGCCGCGGCGGGCGAAAGTGATGGTGCCGCCCTTGGCGTCAGAGACACGGTCGAGGGTGAATCGCTCGACGCGGATCTCGATGTCATTGTCGCTGGCCCAGGTTTCGAGCTCGTCGAGCATGGTGGCCGGGCCGCAGGCGTAGACGACGCGCTCACGGTAGTCGGGGACGAGCTTCTCCAGCACCGCCGGAGTGACGCGACCGTCTTCAGAGGTGACCTGGATATGGGCGTCAAAATCTTCGAGTACGTCCTCGAAGATCAGGTCCGAGCGGTTGCGCACGGAGTGGACGACCTTGATGTCCGTCACCTGACGGCGATCGACGAGCGTACGGAGCATGGCGACCACCGGGGTGACTCCGGAGCCGGCCGTGACGAAGAGGATCTTCTCCGGCACCGGGTCGGTCAGGTGGAAGTCGCCGGCGGGTGCGGCCAGACGCACGTTGATGCCGGGCTTGGCCGTGCCGACGAGGTGGTTGGACAGCCGGCCCTTCTCCACCGCGCGGATGGTGATGGCGAACAGTCCGTCGCGGACGTCGGGGGCGTTGGTCAGGGAGTAGCTTCGCCAGGTGTAGCGGCCGTCAACCCGCAGGCCGATGCCGATGTACTGGCCGGCCCGGAAGTTCACCGGAACCCCCCAGCCGGGGCGGATGACCAGGTGGATGGTGTCGTCCGGGAAGCGTTCGACGCTCTCGATCTTGCCCCGCAGTTCGCGTTTGGACCACAGGGGGTTGGCCAGGACTGTGTAGTCGTCGGGCATCAGCGGCGTGGTGAAACGTCGCAGAACGCTGCGGAAGCGTGCGAGCCCGTCGGGTGATTCGGTCATCGGCCCCTCCTCAGAAGGAATTGCATTGTTTACGAGCGCGTAGCTTACGTGAACGTAACCACTGTGTCCATCACCACGCCGGAACTTGCTCAGAGGAGCTCGACGAGGAACGGCAACTCGGTCGGATCATAGAAGGCCATGAAGTTGTCCTGCGCATTTCCCACGGTCAGTTCTGCGTCCTCATCACCGAGATCGGAGGCGTCGATGGCGGCGATCGCCGCCCTGGTGGCCTCCTCCGCTTCCTCGACGTCGATGTGGATGGCGGCGATGTCCGCCAGGGAAATCTCGGCGGGCGACAGCGCGACGACGGATTCGCCGTTGTCCGGCGCGAGCGTCACCACAGAATCATCGAGGTCGACGGAGACGACGACCCGTCGGTACGGGAAGGCCTCCTCGTCACCGATGGCCAGCAGTCGGAGGGAGGCCTCAGCGGCGTCGAGGTATGCGGCGTAGCCGATCTCCTCCTCGTCACCGGAAGTGTAGAACTCCACCAGCGCGGGCGTGGCGGCAAAGCCCCACCCGGAGCGTGCGGGCATCTTCCCGGTCTCGTTCAGCCCGGTCAGCATGGCGAAGGTCGCCGGCAGGTAGATGCGCACCTAGAACTCGCCCTCGATGTCGAAGATCGCACAGATCTCAATGACCGCCCGGTCGAAGACCTGGTACAGCACTCCGACCAGACCGGCCTCGACGGCACCCCGGACGTTGAGAATCGAGTCGTCGACAAGCACACAGTCCCCGACCGGCAGATCAATCGCCTCGGCCGCCGCGGCGAAGGCCGCCGGCTCCGGCTTCTCTGCACCGATCTCACCCGACAGCAGCACCGCATCCACGATGCCCCGGTACTCCCACTCCCGGATCATTTCCGCGCCCGGGCCGCCCGGGTTATTCGAGAGGATGGCGGTGGCGACACCGTTGGCCTTTGCGGCGGCGAAGAGGTCCTTCCACCGGCGCTGGTCCTCCTCCGGGCCGTCCAGCACTCCGACAAAGTCGACGATCAGTCCACGCACTCGATACTCCCTCACATGTTTTTTCGCTGTCTGCGTGCCACAATGATACCCAGCCCACCCCGCGTCTGCCCCGAGTGTCCTCCCTGGAGCAGCCATGTTGTCCCCCGTACCCGGCCTGACACACCTGAAGGTCCTCACCTCGGCACCTCTGCCTTGCCACGTCACCCCTCCCCCACCCCCGCCTTTTCCCGACGGGTCGGAGCGCCGCGCGGAAGCGCTGGTGAGGATCGCCCTGGAGACCGCCTTCGGCATGCGGCCGGTCCCCCAGCTGAAACCCGCGCAGTTCGCCACACCGGTGCGCCTGCACGTCGCCGCAAGGCAACGGCAGGGGGTGCGTGGCCCGGTCCGGGTGGACACCCTCCATCTGCGTGCCGACGGCGAGATCTTCGGTACCGCCGTCTCCGGCGGCCGGGCGCACGCGTTCACCGCCCGGGTGGCCGAGCGGCGGCTGGTCAGCTTCCGCGTCCTCTGAGGGATCAGGCCTCGGAGGTCTGCGGCTCCGGCTGCGGCGCGAACTGCTTGCGCAGCATGAACAGCTGGCGGACGGTCTCCTCCTTGATGGCGTCATTCATGGCGTTGAACATGTCGCCGCCCTCCTTCTGGTACTCGACCAGCGGATCACGCTGCGCCATGGCACGCAGACCAATGCCCTCCTTGAGGTAGTCCATCTCATAGAGGTGCTCGCGCCACTTGGTGTCGATCACCGGCAGGATCACCATGCGCTCGATGTTGCGCATCTGCGCCTCTCCACCGATGGCGGAGACGTTCTCCTCGAGCTTGTCGTACTCGCGGTTGGCGTCCGCGGTGAGCGCCTCGCGGAGCTGCTCGGCGGTGAGCTCGCCCGGGGCGCCGTACTCCGAGCCGTCGACAAGCTCCTGCCACGTGAAGGTCGGGCCGTAAAGCGACCCGAGGGCGTGCCACAGGCTGCCCAGATCCCAGTCCTCGACGTAACCGGCGGCGGTGGCGCCGTCGACGTACGCGGAGATGGTCTCGTCGATCATGTTGCGGATGTACTGCCGGATGTCCTTCGCCTCGAGGATCTCGCGGCGCTCGGAGTAGATCACCTTGCGCTGCTCGTTGAGCACCTCGTCGTACTTCAGGACGTTCTTGCGCATCTCGAAGTTCTGGTTCTCCACCTGGGCCTGTGCCCCCCTGATGGAGTTGGTGACCATCTTCGCCTCGATGGGCACGTCGTCCGGAACGTTCAGGCGGTTCATCATGTTCTCCATGGACTGGCCCACGAAACGGACCATGAGTTCATCGCGCATGGAGAGGTAGAAACGGGTCGTGCCCGGGTCACCCTGACGACCCGAACGGCCGCGCAGCTGGTTGTCGATGCGGCGCGATTCGTGCCGCTCGGTGCCCAGAACGTAGAGGCCACCAGCCGCACGGGCCTGGTCGCCCAGCTCGGTGGCACGCTTCCTCGCCTTCGGCAGGGCCTCGTCCCACGCCGCCTGGTAGGCCTCCTCGTCATCGAAGGGATCCAGGCCGCGCTCGCGCAGCCGGATGTCGAGCATGACCTCCGGGTTACCGCCGAGCACGATGTCCGTACCACGGCCGGCCATGTTGGTGGACACGGTCACAGCTCCCGGCAGACCTGCCTGGGCGATGATCTCACCCTCCTCCTCGTGGTGCTTGGCGTTGAGGACCTTGTGGGGGATGCCCCGACGCTGCAGCAGCTGCGACAGGTACTCGGAACGCTCCACCGAGGTGGTGCCCACCAGAACAGGCTGCCCCTTCTCCACCCGCTCGGCGATGTCGTCGGCGACGGCCGCGAACTTCGCCTCCTGCGTCTTGTACACGCGGTCGACGAGGTCCTCACGCTGGTTCGGACGGTTCGTCGGAATCGGGACGACGTCGAGCTTGTAGATCTGGTGGAGCTCGGCGGCCTCGGTCTCCGCGGTACCGGTCATACCCGCCAGCTTCTCGTAGAGGCGGAAGTAGTTCTGCAGGGTGACGGTGGCCAGGGTCTGGTTCTCATTCTGGATCTCCACACCCTCCTTCGCCTCGATCGCCTGGTGCATGCCCTCGTTGTAGCGTCGACCACTCAGCACACGGCCGGTGAAGGTGTCGACGATCAGGACCTCACCGTTGCGCACGATGTAGTCGTTGTCGCGGGTGAACAGCTCCTTCGCCTTCAGGGAGTTGTTGAGGTAGCTGACCAACGAGGAATTCTCCGGGGCGTAGAGGTTGCCGATGCCCAGCTGATCCTCGACATAGGCCACACCATCCTCGAGCACGCCGACGGTCCGCTTCCGCTGGTCCACCTCGTAGTGGATGCCCTCCTTCAGTCGGGGGGCGAGCTGGGCGAAGACGTTGTAGAACTGCGAGGAACCGTCAACCGCACCCGAGATGATCAGCGGGGTACGTGCCTCATCGATGAGGATCGAGTCCACCTCATCCACGATGGCGTAGTGGTGACCACGCTGAACCAGCTCATCGAGGGAACGGGCCATGTTGTCACGCAGGTAATCAAAGCCGAGTTCGTTGTTGGTGCCGTAGGTGATGTCGGCCCGGTACACCTCACCGCGCTGCTCCTGCGGCATATCCGAGAGGATTACGCCCACGGACAGACCCAGGAAACGGTGGATGCGTCCCATCATCTCGGCGTCACGCTTGGCCAGGTAGTCGTTGACCGTGACGATGTGCACGCCCTTACCCTCCAGGGCGTTGAGATAGGCGGGCAGCACGGAGGTCAGGGTCTTACCCTCACCGGTCTTCATCTCCGCGACGTTGCCGAAGTGAAGGGCGGCGGCACCCATCACCTGGACGAGGTAGTGCTTCTGCCCGAGGACGCGCCAGGACGCCTCCCGGGCAGTGGCGAAGGCGTCGAGCAGGAGGTCGTTGAGGGATTCGCCGTCAGCGAGTCGGGCCTTGAACTCGTCGGTCTTGGCCTTGAGCTCATCATCACTCAGCGCGGAGTACTCGTCCTCGAGGGCGAGAACATCCTGCGCTATCTTGTTGAGTCGCTTGACGGTGCGCCCTTCACCGACGCGAAGCAGCTTGGACAGTCCAAACACGTGCAGTCGTCCTTTTGGTCGAATGGAAACTAGTTTCTTCCGCGCCATTGTACGCAACAACGACGACACCGCCGTTCCCGGCAGCACCTCAGGTGCTGGGAAACGGCGGTGGTGTGAATCTGCCGGGCGATTCCTACTTCTCTTCGTCGGCGAGGGCGATCAGACCGTAGTCGAAAGCGTGGCGACGGTACACCACGGACGGACGGCTGGTCTCCTCATCGATGAACAGGTAGAAGTCGTGGCCGACGAGCTCCATCTCCGACAGGGCGTCATCGACGCTCATCGGGATGGCTGCGTGCTCCTTGGTACGGACGACCTGGCCCGGGACGACATCCTTGACGGAGTCGGCGTAGGGATCGACGTCGTACTGGTTCGCCGCCTCACGGGCCTTCTCTGCCTCGGCGGCGATCTCTGCGGCGACGACGCCGGCACCCTGGGGGGCACGGTGACCCGAGCGGGAGATCGAACGACGTGCCTTCACCTTGCGCAGGGAACGCTCCATCTTTGCCAGAGCGGTCTCCAGCGCGGCGTAGAAGCTGTCCTCCTTGGCCTCGGCGCGGGCCAGGTGCCCCTTGCCGGTGGCCGTGATCTGGATTCGGTCAGACTCCGACTCCCGGCGGGGGTTCGGCTCGTGCTGGAGTTCAACGTGGAAGAACGTGAGGGTCGGATCCAGTCGCTCAATCTTGGCGAGTTTCGCGTTGACGCGCTCGGCGAAGTGCTCCGGCACCTCGACATTCCGGCCCGTAATGGTGACCTGTGCCTCGGGGCTCAGGACATCGGTGTTCTCAGCAGGTGATGTCATCTGCTTCCTCCCTACAATTGGTGGGACAACTCAAATCAACTTCCATGTTACATCTGGTCATAACCGGGCGGTGATCAACCCTGCCATTCAGGCGTGGCAAATCACCAGCGCACCGACCACATCGCAGCCCGCGGCGAAGAGTGCCTCCGCACTCGCGGCGAGCGTGGATCCCGTGGTCGCCACATCGTCGACCAGGAGCACCGGACCCGCCGGTCTGCGACGCAGCTCCAGGGCCCCCGAGAGGTTCCTCCGACGGTCCCCCACGCCGAGCCCGACCTGGTCCACGACCCGTCGACCGTGCCTCAGTGCGACGCTCACCGGCAGCCCCGTCGCCACACACACGTCGCTCACCGGGTCCCCGCCGCGGATGCGTGCCGACGTCGCTCTCGTCGGCGCGGGGACGAGCACGGGGGCGTCGACAAGCTCCCCTCGCGCCTGCAGGTGTGCGACGGAGGCCACCAGCACCGGACCCAGCAGGCGGCGAACCTCCAGGTGGCGATGCTCCTTCATCGAGAGGATGATCCGGCGGCGGGTGCCCGCGTACGGGCCGAGCGACCACACGGGTACGTGCGGGTCGATACGCGTGTGGATACGCTGCGGCGGGATGCGCAGTGCCTGCCTGCACCGGGGGCACAGATGGTCTCCCGGGGAGCCACACCCTGCACAGCGACGCGGCAGCAGCAGGTCCATCAGGATCAGTTGGCCACCACAGGGGCGGAACGCACACCCTGCAGGCCGGAAACCTCACGCCAGAAGACGTTGTCCCCGCCGGTGGTCGGCAGCTGGAGGACGGCGTTCGCGTCGGTGAGGTAGATCATCGACGGAGTCGCCGCGACCGCGACGACCGGCGCCGTGATGTTGCCGGACGGAAGTGAGGTGGCGGCGAAGCCGTCCTGCTCGACGCGCCAGATCGGGGTTTCCGGGCTGGAGGTGCCGACGATGAGCGATCCGTCCGGTTGCCAGTCCAGGGACAGCGCCGTACCGCCCAGCTGCGGGGCCAGCTCACGGACGTTGACGATTCGTTTGTCTGCGGGCCCCACCCGGTTCACCACGCCCACGTGAACGCGACCGTTGATGATCATGGCGACCCTCGCCCCGGACCGGGACAGCCGGAGAACCGAGATGTCGCCGTCCAACCCCTCGAGTTCGGAGGAATCGACCTCCGACCGGGTGAACTCCCCGCTCGGCCCGGAGTACACCACCCGGACGACGGTGTCCCCGTCGACGACGACCCACTGATTCTGCGGGTCGACCTCAAAGGTGGGGCGCGATATCGTCTCGGCACGCAGGGCCTCATTCAGGCCGTCCTCAATGGTGCCCGCCAGGAGCACCGAGCTGTCCTGCCCGCTGCCCTCCTTCCGCACCGCGGCCACCGACCCGGTCGACGTGATGTCGACCGACTCGATGTCACGGAGGTTGCCCAGCTGTCCCTCCACCGGGGACACCTGGTTGGCGGTCACCCGGGTGACCACCCCGTCGGTGAGCGCGTAGAGCGGCGCAGTCGTGGACGTGTTGGCCAAAGGGTTGAACTCGGCGAAGTCATCGGTGGTGAGCTGTTCATAGGTCGGCGACAGGGGCGCTCCGTCCGCGATCACCGCATAGGGCTCGGGCACGTTGGCCACAGCCAGGGTCCAGACGAGCTGCGCCGCGAAAAGCCGGCGTGCCTCGATGTCCACCCCGGAGAAACCGGTGAAATGATAGGCCCCGTCGACCACGCCGGCGAAGGTGGCCTCCGGCGGCAGGATGTCATTCACCGCGGGCGCCAGTGTCGGGGACGGACCCTCCATCATGAGGGTGATCAGGGCGGTGTCCAGTGACTGCTGGCCGGAGTAGATCCACCGACGGTCACTGATCAGGACGTTCCCGGTGGGGCCCACGAAGAAGATGCGCTGCGGCTGGAACTGGTTGCGCAGCTCGGTGCGTTCCAGGACCACTCCCGGAGGCAGCGAGGAAATACGCCACTGACCGTTCTCCCGCACCATCTCAACGGTGGCCTCGTAGAGTCCGTTCTCCGGTTCGTAGGACCCCCCTGTGGCGATCCGACCGACGACGGCACCGCTCACGTTGAATGAGCGCTGCTCTGACGTGGGGCCGGGCTGGGTGATCAGGTCGATGCGGTTGACCACGAGGACGGACTCGCTCGGGTTCCACCGACCGGCCGCCTCCGGGGAGAGAAACGATCGGGCCGCCTGGTAGTCCTGCACCGGGTGCGCGGAGGCGGTGTAGAAGTCACGCAGGAGCAGATCGGGTTCCTGACCCGGCTGGGGACCCAGATCAGTCTGCTCGACCACCTGCGGCTCGAAGGAACGCAGCGCCTGCGGTTCGGTGTTGGTGGGCAGGGTCGTACACGCGGTGAGCAGACCGGTGACAGCCAGAACCGCGGTGAGGGTGCGTGCGCGTCTCATGCTGTGGGAGCCTCCAGGTCCAGAGGGCTTTCGGTGTACGTCTTCTGCGGCTCACGCGGAAGAACCACCCGGAACTGAGAACCTACCCCGATGTTGCCCGCTGCGTCGAGGTGCCCACCGTGCAGTACAACATCCTCCCGGGCGATCGCCAGGCCCAGCCCCGTGCCGCCGGAGTGGCGGCGGCGGGAGGCGTCCGCGCGCCAGAAACGGTTGAACACCAGTTCCTCCTGGCCGGGTTTGAGCCCCACGCCGTGGTCGGTGACGGTGATGGCCACGGCCTCGTCGTTGGCCGCCAGCACCACGTCGACGGGGTTGCCCTCCGAGTGGTCGATGGCGTTGGCGAGGAGGTTGCGCAGCACACGTTCGATGCGTCGGGAGTCGCCGGTGATGAGCACGGGTTCATCGGGGGTGTGGAAACGAACCTCGACGCCGAGCTTCTTCGCCAGATGCTCGGTCTGTTCCCAGGCCGCGATGATGCAGGAACGGACGTCGATACGCGCCTCGGAAAGGTCGGCGACGCCGGCGTCGTGACGCGAGATCTCCAGCAGATCCGTCAGCAGCTCCTCAAAGCGGTCCAGCTCGCGGATCATCAGCTCAGAGGCGCGACGGGTGTGGGGTTCCAGACTGTCCGGGTCCGAGGCGATGAGATCGGCGGCCATGCGGACCGTGGTCAGTGGCGTGCGCAGCTCATGGGACACGTCGGAGGTGAACTGCCGCTGGAGGTCGCCGTACTCCTCGAGCTGCTGGATCTGGCTGGACAGCTTCTCCGCCATGTCATTGAAACTGATGGCCAGTCGTGCCATCTCGTCCTCGCCGTCGACGGCCATGCGCTCGCGCAGGTGACCGGCGGCCAGTCGCTGGGCGATTCTCGACGCCGAGCGGACCGGCGCCGTCACCTGCTGTGTGGCCAACCAGGCGATGCCGACCAGAAGCACGACCACCACCACTCCCGCGGCCGAGAGCAGGCCGCGCAGCAGCGCCAGGGTCGACTCATCCGACTCCATGGACATCACCAGGTACACCTGCAGATCCGGGATGTCCGTGTCCGTGGGCGTGCCGATGACCAGCGCGTTGTACGAGGTACCGTCCGTTCGGCTGACGTTCGCGAACTGGTAGGAGACCTGGTCCTCGGAGACGAAACGCCGCAGCTTCTCCGGGATGCGGTACCCCTCGGGGGCGGAGAGCACCGACTCATCCGGGCCCGCCACGACGATGACCGGCTCATACACCGCGGAGACGTCCGACTGGGAGGTGCGCTGCGTGAGCGAGGCCCGTGCGGAATTGATGCGCACCTGCATGGTCGAGGTCGCCGAGGTGGCGTCGATCTGCTGCTCCACCGTCACGCGGGCGCGGTCGATCTCCGAGTTGGCGATGTCCAGCTTCGTGTCGACCAGACGCGAGGTCACCACGGAGATCAGGGCCATCCCGAGGATGAACATGACGACCGCCGAGGCAAGGAAGATCGACCCGATGACCCGCACCTGCAGCGAGGTCCGCCACGTCTCGCTGATGCGGTCAACAACCCGGTGGAAATAGGCGACCAGCTTCTGGACTATGAGCTACTCCCCCAAGCCCGTCTTGTAGCCAACGCCACGAACGGTGAGCACGATCTGCGGGTTCTCCGGATCCTTCTCGATCTTGGCGCGCAGCCGCTGCACGTGCACGTTGACCAGTCGGGTGTCGGAGGCGTGGCGGTAACCCCACACGTGCTCCAGCAGCTCCTCACGGGTGTGCACCTGCCGCGGCTTGCGCGCCATCTCCAGGAGCAGGTCAAATTCGAGCGGGGTGAGCGAGATCTCCTCGTTGCCCCGCTTGACGGTGTGCTCCGGGACATCGATGCTCAGGTCGCCCACCTCAATGATCTCGCTCGGCGCGGCCTCGGTGCGGCGCAGACGCGCCCGGATGCGGGCGATCAGCTCCTTCGGCTTGAAGGGCTTGGTGATGTAGTCGTCCGCACCCGATTCCAGGCCCAGCACCACATCCACAGTGTCGGTCTTGGCGGTGAGCATGATGATGGGCACGGAGGACTCCTGACGGATGGCCCGACAGATGTCCACGCCGTTCATGCCCGGGAGCATGAGGTCCAGGAGGATCAGGTCCGGCTGATGCTCACGGAACGCAGGCACGGCTTCCATGCCGTCCATGACGGCGTACGGGTCGAACCCCTCAGTCTCAAGGACGAGGGTCAGCATGTCGGAGATCGACGGATCGTCGTCGACCACGAGAATCTTTGGCGCCATGGAAAAATCACGTTCCTTCGGTGATCATCTGATTTCTTGCAGGATATCGGCAGGATCGGTGGTTACGAGCCAGCGACCCGCCCAGCCGCGCCCAGCGAGCCTCAGATATGCATCATATGTCCGCTGTTGCAGGTCGGTGTCACGTTCGTAACGATCTCTCTCCCGGCCCGTGTCCTGCTCTGCCCGCGAGATCGCCCGTTGCGACGCCGTCGCCGGCTCCGTCGCCAGCAGCACCTGCAGGTCCGGGACGGGCAGACCCAGCCTGCCGAACTCCAGATCATGGACCCAGTCCATGACGGCGTCGTCACGCAGACGGGCCGCCGAGTACGCCGCATTGGAGGCGACGTAGCGGTCGAGCAGGATGACCTTCTCCGAGTTCACGTACGACATGAGCTGCTCACGCGCGCCGTGGCGGTCCAGGGCGAACAGCGTGGCCATGGCGTACGCGGAATCCGTGAGGTCGCCCATCCGGCCATGCAGCGCCTCCGCGACGAGCTGAGCGGGAAGGGAGGTGTCGTAGCGCGGGAAGGCGAGAACGTCGACGGGGGCGTCGACATGCTCGCGAATGGCGCTGACCAGGGTGTTCTTCCCCGCGCCGTCAATGCCTTCAATTGCGATGATCATCAGTATCGGTAGTGCTCCGGTTTGTAGGGACCTGCGACGTCCACGCCAATGTATTCGGCCTGTTGTTTGCTCAGCTCAGTGACCCGACCGCCGAGCGCCTCCACGTGGATGCGCGCGACCTTCTCGTCGAGGATCTTCGGCAGGCGGTGGACCTCGTTGGAATACTCCTCGTTCCGGGTGAACAGCTCGATCTGAGCGATCGTCTGGTCCGCGAAGGAGGTGGACATGACGAAGGAAGGATGGCCGGTGGCGTTGCCCAGGTTGAGCAGTCGCCCCTCCGACAGCACGATGATCGCGCGGCCGTTGGGCAGGTGGAATTCATCGACCTGCGGCTTGATCGTCGTGCGTCCGACGTCCTCGCGGTGGAGAAGGGAGGCCATGTCGATCTCGTTGTCGAAGTGGCCGATGTTGCCGAGCACCGCGTGATCCTTCATGGCCAGCATGTGGTCCCAGGTGATGATGTCCCTGTTCCCGGTCGCCGTGATCACGATGTCGGCCTCTTCGATCGCCTCCTCCACGGTGACGACCGGAAAGCCCGCCATCAGCGCCTGCAGCGCGTTGATCGGATCCGCCTCGGTGACCTTCACGCGTGCGCCCTGGCCCGCCATCGCTTCGGCGCAGCCCTTGCCCACGTCGCCGTAACCGCAGATCAGGATGTTCTTCCCACCCAGGAGGATGTCGGTCGCACGGTTGATGCCGTCGATGACGCTGTGCCGGGTGCCGTACCTGTTGTCGAACTTGGACTTCGTGACCGCATCGTTGACGTTCATGGCGGGGAAAGGCAGCATCCCCTGCTCGGCGAAGTGGTACAGCCGGTGGACGCCGGTGGTGGTCTCCTCCGTGACGCCCCGGATGTTCGCCCCCACGCGGGTCCACCTCCCGGCATCGGCCGCCGACGCCGCGCGCAACATACGCAGGAACGCGGTGTACTCGTCGGAGTCGGTCACCTGCGGATCCGGCACGGCGCCGGCTTTCTCGAACTCCATGCCCTTGAGCACGGTCATCGTCGCATCACCCCCGTCATCCAGGATCATGTTCGGCTCCCGGTCCCCCCAGGAGAAGATGCGGTCGATGCACCACCAGTACTCCTCGAGTGTCTCACCCTTCCAGGCGAACACCGGCACGCCCTGTGGATCCTCCGGCGTCCCCTCCCTGCCCACGACGACCGCGGCGGCCGCCTCATCCTGGGTGGAGAAGATGTTGCACGAGGCCCACCGGACCTCCGCCCCCAGAGCGGTGAGGGTCTCAATGAGCACGGCCGTCTGCACCGTCATATGGATCGAGCCCGCGATCCGGGCGCCGGCCAGCGGCCGCTCCTGGCCGTATTCCTCCCGCAGTGCCATCAGACCGGGCATCTCGTACTCCGCCAGACGGATCTGATGGCGGCCGACCTCGGCCAGAGACAGGTCGGCGACCTGGAAGTCAGATACCTGCGGCATGGTGTGTGAAAACTCCTTGTGGTGCAGAAGCGGGTCTTCCCTCACCCTAGCCCTGTTGCTCTCCTCTACGAGAGCGCTTCGGTGAAGGCATCGACGTCATCGTCCTCCTGCACCGACTCCAGCACCTCGGTCGCAGCCTCGTTGAGAACCTCATCACCGGAGCCGATCAGCTCCCGGATGAAGGGGTACGAATCCGCCACGTCACCCGCCGAGAACGGCGCGCCTGCCCAGATGGCGGCGATGGTGGCCGCCGCCAATCCGTTCAGTCGCTCCGTCTCGGACACCTTGGGCTGTTTCAGCACCAGAAGGCAGGCGTCACGGACCGCCTCGATGATGTCGTCGTGGTCAAGATCATTGAGTTCGTCGAGGAAATCGATGTTGTCGTCCTCGCCGAAGATGGATACGTCCCAGGTGGTCATTGCTTCCAGGTCCTCTCTGTGTGCCGACGCGTGGCCCTTTCAGCCCCGCAAACCAAGCCGTCTGCATGTAGTCTCTGCTATGTTGTTACCGAGTTGTTATAAGGATGTCCAGGGAAGGGACAAAGAACGAGGTGAAAGCCGAAAACCGTCGCGTGTACCTGTTTATCGTCGTAGGGCTGGTCGCCGCCGCCGTTATCGGGTACGGGGTCTGGCGTGCAGGCACGCCCTCAACCCCTTCCGCCTCTGATACTGCCACGACGACCACCGAGGTATCCACAATTTCGGAGTCAGCACGCCGCACCGGGGCCCTACCCGCCCCCGGGAACCCCGCCGACTCGCCCGAGCATGACACCCAACCCTCATCTTCTCCGGTTCTTGATGATCCCTACCTCGCACCCCACGCCGTCGTGCAGACGTCCCCCACCGGCCTCCGCCCGACCGTGGTCTACCGTCCCGAGAACATCATGCCCACGACCATCTCCGGCGAACCCACCGAACTGATCTCGGCGCAGGGAGCTGAGCCGGCCGGCACCAGCCCGACAACGGACGTGCCGACAACGGATGTGCCCGCCTCCGCGGTGGTCTCCGCGACCCCACCGACCCCCGACGCCGAGGTCACCCCGCCACAATCCACCCAGACCCCCACCCCGGCGGAGCCGACCGAGCCGACAATCCCGACCACCGCGGCGAGCGAACCCACCGCGCCCACCGCGCCCGCCGGCACCACGCAGCAGGCAGTTCCCACCGTGACGGCCGAGGCCGCCCCTCCCGCCGAGGCCGAGCAGCCGGCGGTACGCGAAGAAACCGCCACCGTCACCGCCCCCGAGGTGGAGCAGGCAGCAGTGCCCCCGCAGCGGCCCGGCTGGTGGCCCCTGGGTGCCTGGTTCCCCTTCGGTTCCTAGCCCTGCGGTCAACGGAACCCGGCGCCCCACAGAGGCGTCAGGCGCGGGCGATGAACAGTTCGCCCGCAGACGTGGACGTCGCCACGCAGGCAGGGGAGGATGCGGGGATCCACACCGCTTCACCTGGCTTGAGCTCGAGCTCGCCCAGCGAAATGCTGCCGGAGGTGCACAGCGCGATGGAGGGTCCGTCGTGTTCCACCGTCAACTCGTCACCTTCGGCCACGCAGCCGTGAAGAAGCCGGAATTCACTGGCCGGGACGATGTACTCGCCGCCGACGGGAGTGACCACCGGGTCACAGACCGAGCGGAAGTCGAGGATCCGGACAAGTTCGGGCACGTCGACGTACTTCGAGGTCAGACCGCCACGCAGGACGTTGTCGGAGTTGGCCATGACCTCGACACCCAGCCCACTCACGTACGCATGGAGGTGCCCTGCGTCGAGGTAGAGGGCCTCACCCGGTGAGAGATGGAGGTGGTTGAGCAACAGGGCACCCAGGACGCCGATGTCCCCGGGGTAGCGCTCCTGCAGCTCGAGCACGGTCGCCAGCACGTCGGAGATCCAGTCTCCGCGCTCAAGCAGGGTGCGGGCGGAGGAGACGATCCCGTCGATGAGTCGCCTACGCGCGGCAGACGGAATGGTGATCCACGTTGTGAACAGGCCACGGAGACTGTCGGCCTCGGAAGCCGGATCCAGGATGGTCAGGTACCGGTCGAGTTCGGCGCAGGCCAGCACCGCGAACAACTCGAGGGTCTGATGGAGCGGACGGAAGCCGGCCATCGCATGGAAGTCCGTGAGCGCCACGACGAGTTCCGGCTTGTGCCGGGGGTCACGGTAGTTGCGGTTGCCGGCGTTGAGCGGGATGCCCAGGCGGTTCTCCCGCTCGAAACCCTCGAGTGCCTGATCCGCGGACGGATGTGCCTGCAGAGACAGGGGCTCTGCGGCGGCGAGGATCTTCAGCAGGAAGGGCAGGTTGTCACCGTACTGCTCATATACGCGCGTACCGAGCGCTGCGACAGGGTCCTCGGCGATGATGTCGGTGAGCGCGCGGTCCTGGATGGTCGAGGATCCGACCGGATGGGCTCCGAACCACAGCTCCGCCTCGGGACGGTCGGAGGGTGAGGGAAGTCCACGCAGCTCCGGGATGAGGGTGCGGGACCCCCAGGGGTAGCTCCGGAGCGTGCCGGTCAGCTTCTGCATCTAGTTAGTCCTCCGATGGTGCTTCGGGCAGGTCGTACGCGGTAGCCGCGAGGCCTCGGGTAATGAGTTTCAGTGCGGCGGCCAACGGGCCTGTGCCCGGGGTGTCGCAATTGGCGGCGAGGGCATTGGGCAGCGCGGCGGCCACCTCGGGCTCCTCGGCCCAGACAACAACCTTCAAGGCTAGCAAATCGACCGGGCCGTCAAGAAGCGGATCGTGGAAGATGTTGTGCTCCGGCTCCGGAGGAGGCAGCTCGAGCTCGTCGAAAGCCGCGACCCCGGAAGGCAGGCCCCGCAGGGACCAGACGACCGACATGAGCTCTGCCACGGCGAATCCCGGTCGGCCACGTCCGGTGTGGACCACGCGTGCAAGGTCGACGTATTCCCGCAGCTGTCGACCGGGGTTGACCACGGAATCACGCTCGGGGGAAAGCTGCTCCAACTCCTCGTCGACGCAGTCGGCGGTGTCCCGGAGCCGCTGGGAGACCAGGTCAGGGTCCTCCTCCAACAGATCCAGAACGGTGCTCAGAGCTGCGATGGACCGGGCGGGGGATGCGCCGTAGACGGTGGGCAACGGGGGGATGATGATGGTGTCGTCGGGCGCGTCCTCCAGTATCGGTCCGCGCGGCGGGCCGACGAGGATGGTGGTCGCTCCCCGACGTTCTGCGCTGATCAGGCCCTGCGAGGTGTCCGGGTCGTCTGCACGATCACCCAGGACGATCACCACGTCCAGGGCGCCGACGTAGCTGGGCAGCGAGTCGGTGATCACCAGGGGGGCCCGCAGGGGGGAGCGCATGCGCGAGACGAACCGTGCGGAGGCGTCAGCCACCTGGTCGGTCGCGATGACCACGATGCTCCGTGGCTGCAGCCCGTAGACCCCCTGGAGCTCGGGAATGGCCCCCGCAACGGCGCGGATCTGGGCGCCTTCGTGGGCGACGTCATAGAACTTCACCGTCTCCCGTTTATAGGTGGAGCCGTCAAGGTAGGCGTCGAGAGAGCTGTTGTCCATGCGCTCAAGGATAACTCTCCGACCCTGTGGTCAGGCTGTGTGCGCCGCCGGAGGTTATGTCCGGAGTCTTTTACCTGCTTGCCCTCGGCTACCCGGGAATGAATGGAACGGGTTTCAGGAGCGGATGACGGCCAGGATCTCCTCGACCAGGGCATCGACCTCGGCGCGGGTGGCGGCCTCGACGTTCAGACGGAGCAGCGGTTCGGTGTTGGAGGCACGCACGTTGAACCACCCGTCGGTGTCCTTGAGCTCCACGGTGACGCCGTCGAGGCGGTCGACGGACTCGATGCGGTCGGCGAAGGCGTCGAGAACCGCTCGGGTGCTGGCGCCCTGGTCCGCCACGGTCGAGTTGATCTCGCCGGAGGCCTCGTACCGCTCGTACTCCGCCATCATGCGGCTGAGAGGCTGGTCCCCGGAGCCGAGCGCCGCGAGCACGTGCATGGCGGCGAGGATGCCGGAATCAGCGTTGAAGAACTCGGTGAAGTAGTAGTGCGCGGAGTGCTCGCCGCCGAAGACCGCACCCGTCTCCGCCATCGTCGACTTGATGAAGGAGTGGCCCACCCGCGTACAGACCGCCGTGCCACCCTCCTCGGCGATGATCTCCGGCACCGACTTCGAGGTGATGAGGTTGTGGATGATCGTCGCCCCCTCATGCTTCTGCAGGTAGCGTTTGGCCACGATCGCGCAGATCGCCGAGGGGCTCACCGGGTCACCGTTCTCGTCGATGACGAAACAGCGGTCCGCGTCGCCGTCGAAGGCCAGACCGATGTCCGCACGCTGCTCGACGGTGAATTTCTGCAGGTCCACGAGGTTCTTCGGGTCCAGCGGGTTTGCCTCGTGGTTCGGGAACGTGCCGTCCAGTTCGAAGTAGAGCGGGCGGATGTCGAGGGGCAGGCCCCGGAACACCTCGGGAACCGTGTGTCCACCCATACCGTTGGCGGCGTCGACGGCGACGACCAGGGGGCGGATGCCACTGAGATCCACGAGATCGCGCAGATAGGTACCGTAATCGGCGAGAACATCACGCTCGGAGACCGTGCCCTGCGCGTCCCCGTAAGCGGGGACGCCGTCGACGAGCATGTCGATGATCCGCGCGAGCCCCGTGTCCTGGCTGACCGGCCGTGCGCCCGCCCGGCACAGCTTGATGCCGTTGTACTGGGCCGGGTTGTGTGAGGCGGTGAACATCGCGCCGGCGCACTCCAGGGTGCCTGCGGCGAAGTACAGCTGATCCGTGGACGTCAGACCCAGCATGATCACGTCGAGGCCCTGCGATGTCACGCCCTCCGCGAAGGCGACCGCCAGTTCCGGAGAGGAGGGGCGCATGTCGTGGCCGATGGCGACGGTGGTCTCCCCCTCTTCCCTCAGCAGGTGGCCGAAGGCGGCGCCGGTGTCCCGGATGAACTCGGGAGTGATCTGCTCACCGACGACTCCTCGGACGTCGTAGGCCTTGATCACGGAGGACACGTCGTGGCGGGTACGCAGGGATGACATGGATGGTCGGGTCGCTTTCTACTCGGGGACCCGGAGGATGAGGGCCGGGCGCTAAGCAGAGGATAGTACCCCGGAACCCTGAAGGTCTCCTGGACGGCGACTGGAGCTACTCCTGCGGAACGTCGCCGTCGCTGTCGACGAGACGCAGATGCGCCCGGCGTCGCTGCCGCTCCTCGTTCATCCGCTTCGCCTGGTGGACCGGATGAAGGGAGGTCTCCGGGTCCGCCGGGTCCACCGCGTCAAGCGCGGGGCCGTCGGACTCCACGAGCCCACTGGTGACCCGCCCCGCTTCGCGGACCGCCTCAGCGAGCGCGGTGAGGTCCTCGTCGTCATCGATGTCGATGTGGTTGACGCGGAGCATCTCCCAGCCCAGTGGTGCGGTGATCTTCTCCGCATGGTGGTCACACAGGTCCCAGCTGTGCGGCTCCGCGGCAGGCGCCAGCGGGCCCACCACAGCTGTGGACTCCGCGTAGGCGTACGTCATGGTGGCGACGGCAGGCTTGCCGCAGCCCGGTCGGGAACATCGTCGAAACTGGCTCACAGGGAGCAAGTCTAAACCCTCCCTTGAGATTCCGGTAGCTCCGCGCGCCACCCGCAGTCTCCGCGGGGCCCGTCTTATGATCAGTGACATGCACACCAGGACCTTCCGCGACCGGCATGGCAGGGGTCTGCGCGGCCCTCTCCTGCCCATGGATGCACCCCGTTTCCGCACTCGCGCGGAGTCCTTCGACGTAGCCGTGCTGGAGGCCTACGCCCCGATCCAGCACACCTACCCCGAACAACTGGCGAACCTGGACATCGCGGTGGACACCGTGCCGAGGATGCGTCTACGCGCCGACATGACCGTTCTCCCCGACGAAATCGTCGCCGACGGCCCGGTACCACTCGGGCGCCTCATCCCTGCGGGCGTCGATCCGCAGGGCCAGCCCACCCGCGCCCGGCTGGTGCTGTTCCGCATGCCCATCGAGCAACGCACGGTGAACAACCGGGAGCGGGAGGACCTGCTGGCCACGATCCTCACCGCACTCGTCGCCCAGTTCCTGAATGTGGATCCGGGGGACATCAACCCCGGGTTCCAGTGGTGAGCACAAGCCTCCTGGAATCCAAAAAACGGCCCTGACTACAGGGCCGTGGGAATGTCTGCTCAGCCGATCTGCTTCTTCAGTCGACGTCGCTCACGGTCGGAGAGACCGCCCCAGATACCGAAACGTTCATCGTGCTCGAGAGCGTATTCAAGACAGTCATCGCGGACCGGGCAGGCCATGCAGATGCGTTTGGCCTCACGGGTGGAACCGCCTTTTTCCGGGAAAAAGGCTTCCGGGTCCGTCTGGGCACAGAGCGCCTGGTCCTGCCACTCCTGTTCGACAGCACCGAAAAACTCGTCGAGGCTCATTTCTACCGCCGCTCCGGTGATGCTGCTCATTCCCCTACGAAGAACGACGCCGTCAGTCATGTTTTCCACGGTGTCCCCTTCTTCGCTCGGTTGTTACTCAATAGTTGCCGTGTGGCATTTATAACACTGCTGCGATTACACACCGCTCACTAAATGTCGTCAACCGATACTAACGGGAATTTTCCGGGAGTTTCCATTTCCGCAGGCCACTAATCACACCAGTCACAGCAGTAACAATCCGAAATCCTCGGGGGTGAAGGTTGGGGGCACTACATGTCGTGGAAGGCAAAATTCCTGGCAACAACTCCCAGGTTCACCGGCGTGTCGTCACGCATCAGAGGAAAAGCGCACTCCATTGTCCGGGATGACCACACCGGGCCAGACACGCAGTCCGCCCTGAAGCTCACAACGCGCACCGATCTGGGCGCCCTCACCGATGACGCAGTCAGTGATCCGGGCGTTCGCCCCGATCCTGGCCCCCGACGCGATGATCGAATTACGGATGACTGCACCCGGCTCGATGGTCACACCGTCGAAGACGACGGAGTCATCGAGTCGGCAGCCTGCCCCGATCTCCGACCCCCGGCCCACCCACGTGCCGCCGACCAGGATGGTACCCGCGGCGACGCCGGCGGAGGCGTCGATGAGCGCCTCTCCCGTGCGACCCTCCAGCAGCGGCGAGTGCGCGATGCCACGCACGAGGTCCGAGGAGCCGCGCACGAAGTCGTCGGGGCGCCCCATGTCCCGCCAGTAGGCGTTGTCGACGTGGCCGTACACACGGCGCTCCTGCTTGAGCAGCGCGGGAAAGGTTTCGCGTTCGACGGAGACGGCGCGGTCGACGGGGATCTCCTCGATGAGCTCACGTTTGAACACGTAGCAGCCGGCATTGATCTGGTCCGTCGGCGGATCCTCGGTCTTCTCCAGGAACTCCAGCACCCGCCCTTCCCCGTCCGTGGGCACGCAACCGAAGGCCCGCGGGTCCGCGACCCGGACCAGATGCATGGTCAGTTCGGCCTCCTTCTCAACGTGGGTCTCCAGGATCGCGCGCAGGTCGGTGCCGCCGAGGACGTCGCCGTTGAAGACCATGACGGTGTCGTGGCGCAGCCGGTCATAGACGTTGCGGATGCCGCCGCCGGTGCCCAGGGCCTCCTCCTCGACGACGTACTCGATCTCCAGGCCCATCTCGGAGCCGTCGCCGAAATACTCCTCGAAGACCTCCGCCTTATAAGAGGTGCCCAGAACGACGTGGGTGATGCCGGCCGCCTTGATTCGGGCCAGCAGGTGCTGGAGGAAGGGGTAGCCGGCGGTGGGCAGCATCGGCTTGGGGGTGTTCACCGTCAGGGGGCGCAGCCGGGTGCCGCGACCTCCGACGAGGATGACGGCGTCGGTACGCGAAGGATCGGCCTTGAGGTCGGTCACGGTCAGGAGTCCTTTCGGTTGCTGGTGCTGGTCCGGGCGACGGCCACCGCACTGCGGACCTCAAGTCCCGCGCGGATGGCCGATCGTAGCGGCGCCTGCCACCAGTGCGGCAGTCGGTCCGCCTGGAAACGGTAGGCGGATTCGTGATGGGCGGGCAGCATGGTGTCGGAGTGCTTGCCCGCGACGTGCCCCCGCGCGTGGGTGATCGTCGCGGCCGGACAGAAGACGTTGACGTACCCGGCGCGCGCGAAGCGGTCGCCGAGGTCAACATCCTCCATGTACATGAAGTACCGCTCGTCGAAACCGCCCACCGCGTCGAACGCGTCCCAGCGCACGAGCAGGCACGAACCGGAGAGCCACCCGGCGGTGCGCTCGGTGTCCATGTCCGCGTCATCGCGGTAGGCGCGCGTCCACGGGTTGCCCGGCCAGACCTGGCCGAGGACGGCATGTCCGATGCCGCTGCCCAGGGTCGGCACCGCACGGGCGCTCGGGTAGATCGAGCCGTCCTCCTCGATGATCTTCGGGCCCACCGCCGCGGCATCCGGCCAGCGGCGTGCACAGGCGATCAACTCATCAATCGTCCCCTCGCCGAACACGACGTCCGGGTTGCTCAGGAGCAGGAATTCCGGATCGATCATCCCGGCGTCGCGCAGCGGCTGCAGGTGGCGCGCACCCGCGTTCATGCCCGTGCCGTAGCCGAGGTTGCCGCCGGTGGGCAGGAACTCCACGTTGTCGCTTCTCGACGCCGCCTCTTCCGGCACCCCGTCCACCGAACCGTTGTCGGCGAGAACGACGTGGACCCCCCGGACTGTCGCCGCGGGCAGGCTGTCGAGGAAGGCCGCCAGATGGCGGCCCGGGGAATAGGTCACCGTGATCACGGCGACCGGTGGCGTCTGGGAGTTGGTCACAATGTGGAAAGCATAGTGGGATCATTTGTTCGCGGTCCGGTCCGCCACTCCGATGGCCTAGACTAAGTGCCCGTGAGTGACAAGTACCGCCGCGTGCGCGACATCCAGGCAGCTCCGCCCGCAGGCCCCTCGATTCGACAGGCCGGGCCGACCCCGGTCAAGGCGATCGTCGCGGTGCTCTCCGTCATGGTCCTGCTGATCTCGGGCCTGGGGTATTTCTCCGTCGGCCGTCTGGGCAGCGACGTCGCCTCCGCCGGCAACCTCGCCCTCGGCGGTGGGCAGGGCATGAAGGGGCGCGCCTCCGACGGCGCCACCGACATCCTGCTGGTCGGCTCCGATTCCCGCGCCGACGCCCAGGGCAACCCCCTCTCCGAAGAAGAACTCCAACGCCTGCGCGCCGGAGTGGATGACGGTGAGGAGAACACCGACACCATCATGGTCATCCGCGTGCCCAACGACGGCTCTTCCGCCACGGCCGTGTCCATCCCGCGTGACAGCTACATCCGTGACAGCGAGTTCGGGAACATGAAGATCAACGGCGTCTTCGCCGCACACAAGGTGGCCAAGCGTGAGGAGCTCACCGAGGACGGCGTCGAGAACGACAAACGCATCGAGACCGAGGCCACCGATGCCGGCCGCCAGGGCCTGATCGGCGCGGTCTCCGATCTCACCGGCGTGGAGGTCGACCACTACGCCGAGGTCGGACTGTTCGGCTTCGTTCTGCTGACCGACGCCGTCGGCGGCGTCGACGTGTGCCTCAACAACGATATCCAGGATGAGTTCTCCGGTGCGGACTTCCATGCCGGTGTGCAGACCCTCGACGGCGCCCAGGCACTGGCTTTCGTCCGCCAGCGCCACGGCCTGCCGCGGGGCGACCTCGACCGTATCGTCCGCCAGCAGGCCTTCATGGCCTCGCTGGTGAGCAAGACCCTGGCCGCCGGCACGCTGACCAACCCGTCGAAGCTCTCCGACATGGGCACCGCCGTGGAGCGTTCCGTGGTCATCGACGACCAGTGGGACATCATGTCCTTCGCCACCCAGCTGGCCAACCTCGCGGGCGGTAACGTCGTGTTCAACACCATTCCGGTCACCTCCATCGACGGCGTCGGCGACTTCGGTGAATCCATCGTCACCGTCGACGTCCCCACCGTGCACGCGTACATGGATGAGCTGCTGGGAGAGGAAGAGGCACCGACTTCAGAGGATGAGGCTCCTGCGGAGGCCGCCGAGCCGCTGCCGGGAGTGGACATCAACGTCCTCAATGCCGGGGCGACCACCGGCCTCGCCGGCGACGTCGGCGGCTGGCTCACCGAAGAGGGCTACCGGGTCACCGAGGTCACCAACGCCCTGGCGGGCGTCTACTACCAGAGCCAGGTCGTGGCCGCAGATGCTTCCGATCGCCGCGCACTGGCCCTGGCTGAGGCGTTGGGGGGTATCCCGGTCACCGCGAACGCCGGCCTGGATTCCGACACCTTCATCGTGGTCACCCACGACGACTGGAGCGGCCCGCTCGGTGACGCCGCCCTCGGGCCGGCCTCCTCCCCCAGCGCACCGTCCCCCGAGGACGCGGTGGGCACCCCGGGCGCCGACTTCGGCGAGGCTGAGGTCGCACCGAAAATTGACGCCGGTGGCGACGGGCCGCGGTGTGTGAACTAGCGGCGCCGCCCTACTCCCCCGTGTACGCGATCGCGTCGATTTCCACGGTTGCCCCGTAGGGCAGGCGGGATGCCTCGAGGAAGGTACGCGCCGGGCGGGCGCGGGAGAAGTGCCGGGCGAACTGCTCGTTGGCTTCTTCCCGCAGGGTGATGTCGGTGACGAAGTAGGTGAGCTTGACCACCTGATCCAGGGTTCCACCCGCTGAGGCCAGTCGCTCCGTCATGCGTTCGAGCGCCGCGGCGAGCGCCTCCCTGCGCCCGGTGACCGGCTGATAGTCCTCGTCCACTGACAGGGCCCCGGAGACGAAGATGAGATCGCCGGCTCGCTTGGCCATCGCGTAGGGGTGGTCGGAGGTCGGCTGCATGGCAGGGGTCCTTTCGCAGGCTCTGATGAGAGCTGTCACGGTGGCAGTTTCTCCCATCCTCGCCAAGTTCCTCCTCCCCGGCCAGGAAATCCGCCGCCCACCCCCGAAGGAGCCTGAGGGTCCCGATCGGCGTTGGGCAGCGCGGCCTGGGCAGCGCCTCCGACCGTCCCGCAGCATCAGGGAGGGCCCGTCTCCTCCCTACCCGAAAGCGCGTGCCACGGGAGCTGCCTACCATGGGGTGGCATGGAGCTACTCGCACACCTGCTCAGCGCAGACCCGGCCGCCCCTCGACTGACCGTCTACAACGAGACCACCGGTGCCCGGCTGGACTTCTCCGCACAGACGCTGGACAACTGGGCCGCGAAGGTCGGGAACATGCTGCTGGAGGAACTCGATCTGGAACCCGGTTCGTCCATCGTGGTGGACCTGCCCGTCAGTTGGCAGGCCGTGGCCATCGTCCTCGGCGCCCTCGCGGCGGACATCCGGTGGGTCTTCGCCAGCGAGGGGGCCGCGGAGGTGGTGTTCACCTCGCCGTCCGCCTTCGGGCGGTGGGAGGATTCCGGCGCGGACATCGTCCTGGTCACCGACGACCCCTTCGGCCGTGGAGTCGTGGAGACCGGCGGCACCCTGCCCACCGGCACCATCGACTTCGGTCCCTCCGTCCGCTTCTACGGTGACCAGTTCTACGGCCCGGCGCCCGCACTCTTTGACGTCATCCCCACATCCCGTGCGCCCGAACGGGTCCTGTCCACGGGGTGGACCACCGCCGAAGGCCTCGTCCGGACGGTACTTGAGCCGCTGTCGGCCGGCGGTTCGGCCGTGGTGGTGTCAGGGCTGGTGGATTCCGGAAGGCTCGACGCCATCGCCACTGCGGAGAAGACGACCGTCAGGTTGTAGGTGCTACGGTTTTGGCATGGCAACGGTCACATTTGACAAGGTCTCCATCCGATACCCCGGCGCCGATCGGCCGACGGTGAAGGACCTCGATCTGGAGATCGAGGACGGGGAATTCCTCGTGCTGGTCGGCCCCTCGGGCTGTGGCAAATCCACGACGCTGCGTGCGCTGGCGGGGCTCGAGGAGGTGGACTCCGGGAGGCTGCTCATCGACGGCAAGGACGTCACCGGCGTGGAGCCCGGCGACCGGGACATCGCCATGGTGTTCCAGAACTACGCGCTCTACCCGCATCTGTCGGTGGCCAGGAACATGGGTTTCGCCCTGAAACTGGCGAAGATGCCGGCGAAACAGATCGACGAGCGGGTCAACGACGCCGCTGAGATGCTGGGCCTGCAGGAGTTCCTGGACCGCAAGCCGAAGGACCTGTCGGGCGGTCAGCGGCAGCGCGTAGCCATGGGGCGTGCGATCGTGCGCGATCCCAAGGTCTTCCTCATGGACGAGCCCCTGTCGAACCTGGATGCGAAGTTGCGTGTGCAGACCCGTGCGGAGCTCGCCGCCCTGCAGCGCCGTCTGGGCACCACGACCGTGTACGTGACCCATGATCAGGTCGAGGCGATGACGATGGGCGACCGCGTCGCGGTGCTCAAGGACGGCATCCTGCAGCAGGTCGCTCCGCCGCGAGAGCTCTACGACCGTCCCGTCAACGAGTTCGTCGCCGGCTTCATCGGTTCGCCGTCGATGAATCTTTTCCCCGGGGAGGGTGTCACGCTCGGCGTGCGCCCGGAGGCGATGCGGGTGCTCGGCGACGTCGATGAACTCCCCGCCGCCTGGTCCCTCAAGGAGGGCACGGTCGAGCTGGTGGAGGAGCTGGGTTCTGAGTCCTACGTCTACGCCACGTCGGAGGGCGTGCGCCTGGTGGCGCGTCTGGGGGATCGGGAAGTGCCGGAACGCGGGTCGCGGGTGCTCTTCGCTTTTGATCCGGGTGCCGCTCACCGCTTCGATCCGGAGTCCGGCGAGCGGCTCTGAGCACCCACCCCCGGCAAGGGGTGATCTGAAATAAATGCCCTGTCAGGTATTACCTGCGTCACTACATTTGAAGTCACCAAACGTTATGAAAGGTGACCTTCTATGAACGCCTCCATATTCAAGCGCAGGCCGGTACGTTCCCTGGCCGCAGTCGCAATCATCAGCACCCTGACCCTCGCCGGTTGCGCCGACAGCGGTGACGACACCGCAGGGACCGCCACCCAGACGGAAACGGAGACCCGCACGACGGGCGCCGCGACCGGCGAAGGCGACCGGGGCCCGATCACCTTCGCCATGGGCAAGAACGACACGGACAAGATCATCCCGATCATCGAGAAGTGGAACGCCGAGAACCCGGACGAGAAGGTCACCCTCCGCGAGCTCGCCGGTGAGGCTGACGCCCAGCGCGAGACCCTCGTCCAGTCCCTGCAGGCCGGCAACTCCGACTACGACGTCATGGCGCTCGACGTCATCTGGACCGCCGACTTCGCCGCCAACCAGTGGCTCGCCCCGCTCGAGGACGAACTTGAGGTGGACACCTCCGGCCTGCTGGAGGCGACCGTCGACTCCGCCACCTACAACGGCACTCTCTACGCCCTGCCGCAGAACACCAACGGCCAGCTGCTCTACCGCAACACCGAGATCATCCCCGAGGCTCCGGAGAACTGGGCCGACCTCGAGGCATCCTGCGCTGACGCGGAGGCCGCCGACGTGGACTGCCTGACGCTGCAGCTCAAGCAGTACGAGGGCCTGACCGTCAACACCGTCGGCTTCATGGAGGGCTGGGGCGGTTCCGTCCTGGACGAGGACGGCAACGTCACCGTCGACTCCGACGAGGCCAAGGCCGGCCTGCAGGCCCTGGTCGACGGCTACGAGAACGGCACCATCGCCTCCGCCTCCACCTCCGCGACGGAGGAGGAGACCAACCTCGCGTTCGTCGAGGGTGACACCGCCTACGCCATCAACTGGCCGTACATGTTCACCAACGCCGAGGGCGAGACCTCTCAGGTGGCCGGCAACTTCGAGGTCCAGCCGCTGGTCGGCGAGGACGGCGTCGGCGTCTCCACACTGGGCGGCTACAACAACGGCATCAACATCAACTCGGAGAACAAGGCCACCGCGCGTGACTTCATCGAGTTCATCATCAACGAGGAGAACCAGACCTCCTTCGCCGAGCTGTCCTTCCCGCCGGTGCTGGCCTCCATCTACGACGATGAGGCCCTTGTGGAGAAGTACCCGTACCTGCCGGCGCTGAAGACCTCCCTGGAGAACGCTGCACCGCGTCCGGTCTCCCCGTTCTACCCGGCCATCTCCAAGGCCATCCAGGACAACGCCTACGCAGCGCTGACTGAGGGCAAGTCCGTCGATGACGCCACCGCCGACATGAAGGCCGCCATCGAGAACGCCTCCAACTAAGTACTCGAGTCCAGGCAACACCCGCTGAAAACCTGCCCCCTCGGGCAGGTTTTCTGTGGTTCTGTGGGTGGTAACACTTTCCCTAAGGAGCAGCACATGCAGAAACGTGCCAGCCAGGCCCGCTCCGCGGCCCGGCTGATCGCCCCCGCGCTCATCGTCCTGGCCGTGGTCATCGGCTATCCCATCCTGCGCGCGATCTTCCTGTCATTCCAGGCCGACAAGAGCCTCGATCCCGCCACCGGTCTGTTCGTCGAGGGCGGGTTCGCCGGTTTCGACAACTACCTCTACTGGCTCACCAACCGCTGCATGTCGCCTTCCGGCGTCGTCAGCACCTGCCCGCCGGGTGTCCTGGCCACCGACTTCTGGCCGTCCGTCCGGATCACCCTGTTCTTCACCGTGGTCACCGTCTTCCTGGAGACCCTCCTGGGCATGACCATGGCGTTGATCATGAACCGTGAGTTCCGCGGCCGCGCCGTGGTCCGCGCCGCGGTGCTCATCCCGTGGGCCATCCCCACGGCCGTCACCGCGAAGCTGTGGCAGTTCATCTTCGCCGACCGTGGCGTCGTCAACTCGATGTTCGACCTCAACGTCAGCTGGACCACCGATCCCTGGGCCGCAAGATCCGCCGTCATCGTCGCTGACGTCTGGAAGACCGCCCCCTTCATGGCGTTGCTCATCCTCGCCGGCCTGCAGATGATCCCCAAGGAGATCTACGAGGCCGCGCGTGTGGACGGCGCCTCACGCTGGCAGCAGTTCTGGCAGATCACCATGCCGCTGGTCAAGCCCGCCCTCATGGTCGCCATCCTGTTCCGTTCACTCGATGCACTGCGGATGTACGACCTCCCCGTCATCATGATCTCCGCATCCTCCAACTCCCCCACCGCCACCATCTCCCAGCTGGTGGTCGAGGATATGCGGCAGAACAACTTCAACTCCGCCTCGGCCCTGTCGACGCTGATCTTCCTGCTCATCTTCGCTGTCGCGTTCATCATGATCCGCTTCCTCGGTGCGGACGTGTCCGGCCAGCGCGGCGTGAAGGGCCGGAAGGTGACGGGGATGCGGCGGCGTCGAGAAGCAGAGAAGAAAGAGGAGGTGACGGCATGAAACGAGCCGCACTCTGGCACTACGTGGGTGTCCTGTTCATCATGTTCTGGGGGCTCGCCCCCTTCTACTGGATGGTCGTGGTCGCGCTGCGCGACAAGGCCTACACCTTCGACACCACCCCCTGGCCGACGCACGTCACGCTGGAGAACTTCCACGACGCGCTGGCCACCGACAAGGGCAACGACTTCCTCGGTGCGATCGGCAACTCGTTGCTCATCTCCGTGGCGACGACCTCGCTCGCGGTGATCGTCGGTGTGTTCACCGCCTACGCCCTCGCGCGCCTCGAGTTCCGCGGCAAGGGCCTGGTCACCGGCATCATCCTCGCCGCCTCCATGTTCCCCGGCATCGCGCTGGTCACGCCGCTGTTCCAGCTGTTCGGTGATCTCGGGTGGATCGGCACCTACCGCGCGATGATCATCCCCAACATCTCGTTTGCCCTGCCGCTGACCATCTACACGCTGGTGTCCTTCTTCCGCCAGCTGCCCTGGGAGCTCGAGGAGGCCGCGCGTGTCGACGGCGCGTCACGCGGCCAGGCCTTCCGGCTGGTCCTGCTGCCCCTGGCCGCACCGGCGCTGTTCACCACGGCGATCCTCGCGTTCATCGCCACGTGGAACGAGTTCATGCTCGCCCGCCAGCTCTCCACGAACGCGACGGAGCCGGTCACCGTCGCCATCGCGCGCTTCTCCGGGCCGAGCGCATTCGAGTACCCCTACGCGTCGATCATGGCCGCCGGCGCCCTGGTGACGGTGCCGCTGATCATCATGGTCCTGATCTTCCAGCGCCGAATCGTCTCCGGCCTCACCGCCGGCGGAGTGAAAGCGTGAACCGGTGAGTTCGGACCCGGATCCGGGTCGGGAACGCCGCCGGGCACTGCAACACGAGACGCTGCTCGGATTCCTCGGATTCTTCGCCTTCCTGGCACTTGTCCAGGCCGTGGGGAACCTCTTCGCGCCGGAGCCGGCCCTGTGGCCCGGGGTGCTGGCCGGCGTCCTGGTCGGGCTCACGTGGTGGGTGTGGCGGCGGGGCTGAGGCCTCCGCGATTCCGAACTGCCCCACCCTCCGGCCAGCCGAGCCGGGGCCGGACCGGGTTGGGCGTGCGGCGTTGCAGACTCCGTCGCGCCCCGCGCCACCGATCGAACACATGAGTCAGTACCGGGGACGCTGCGTCGGAGGCCCGGGATAGTTTCTTACTTGTCACCGAAAGTTTCGGGGCACAACGTCCCCGGACTTCTATTCCCCCGCCGCACAAGGAGCGCTCCCATGACCAGCCCCGACTCCAACCAGCCCCAGCCTTTCAACCAGGCCTACGCCCCGGCACCCGAGCCCAAGCAGAAAAAGAAGAAGTGGCTCTGGATCGTCGGCATCGGCGCCGTGCTGGTGCTCTTCGCCAACATCGGCGGCGGCGATTCGGATGATGAGGCCTCCACCGCGGCGGACGACACCGCGGTCGAGTCAGTCGAGGCGGTGGAGACCGTCGAGGCCAACGACGTTGAGGCCGTCCCGGCGGCAGCCCCCGCCGAGGAAGCTGCCCCCGTGGAGGAACAACCCAGCACGCTGACGATCGGTGAGTCCGGCGAGACCGGCGGAATGAACGTCACCGTGGGCAACGCCCGCTTCGCCTCCGACGTGCTGGGCAACTACATCTGCACGGATGTGGCGCTGATGAACAACGCCGACTCCAAGAAGAGCTTCAACCAGTTCGACTTCGAACTGGAAAAGCCCAACGGGGTCGTCGCCAACACCACCTTCACCGGCCTGGCCATCAAGAACCTCGAAATCGCCGAGCTCAATCCCGGCGGGACCACCGACGGCACCGTCTGCTTCGACTCCGACGGCACCCCGGGCGAGTACCGGATCGTCTACAAGGGCGGTTTCTTCAACGCCCCGCTCACCTGGTCCGCGGCCCTCTAGGGCGTGTCTCCTAAAGCTCTGAGCCAGGTGAGCACAGCACAGAGCACGACGGCTCCACGATAAACCACGGCGAGTTTGTCATAGCGGGTGGCCAGGCCCCGCCACTGCTTGGCCAGGGCAAACGCCCGCTCGACAACATTGCGGCCCTTGTAGGCATGAGGGTCAAAGGCGGGCGGGCGCCCACCTTTGCTGCCTCTACGTTTACGGGCCGCGATACTGTCACGCTTTTCAGGAATGACCGCCACGATCCCCCGCTTACGCAGGTCACGCCGAATCACCGTCGTCGCGTAGCCACGGTCAGCCAGGACCGCATCCGGACGCGACCGCGCCCGCCCGGGACCCATGCGCGGGACGTGGATGTCGTCGAGCACAGCCTGAAGCATCGCACCGTCGTTGCGCTGCCCGCCGGTGACCACCACAGACAGGGGACGGCCGTGTCCGTCGACGCCGGCGTGAATCTTGCTCGACAGCCCACCGCGCGACCGGCCAATTCCATGACCTGCTGGTTCAGTCAACGCCAGCGGCAGATTCTTGTGATTCGATCGAGCCCCCTGTGTCCTGCTCGGGCCGGGTCGTGTTCGTCGCGTGCTGGTGGGCACGCGCGATCGAGGCGTCGACGGAGACGTTCCAGTCGATCTTTCCTTCCGCATCGGCCACCGTCAGCAGGTAGGTCAGGACGGCATCCCACGTGCCGTCGGCGCAGTAGCGGCGGTGCCGTTTCCAGACGGTCTGCCAGGGGCCGTATTCATCGCGGGGCAGGTCCCGCCACGGGATTCCGGTGCGGTAGCGGTAGATGATGCCCTCAACGACCAGCCGACTGTTGTGAAAGGGACGACCCCGCTGCCCATCACTGCTGGGCAGAAGGCGCTCAACCGTCTCCCACTGGTGGTCGGTCAGGACGCGAAACCGACTTTTGGTGTCACTCACCGATCCAGTATCGCCCCACCGACCAACCTATTTAGGAGACACGCCCTAGCTGATCCCCGCCCACCCCTCACTGGACTGCCAGGCCGGGGGGGATCCGGAATCCGCCCAATTCCGGCGCGGCAGGAACTATCCTGTGGAGAACACATAAGCTCCCATTCAAGGACCAGCCAATGCCCACGCCACCGGTAGCCACCACCCCGCCCGCTGGGGCAGGTCGACGTGACGCGATCAGGTGGGCCCGTTGACGGTGCGCAAGTTCGGGGTCGAGGAGGAGCTGCTTCTCGTCGATGCGGAGACTCTGGAGCCGCTGCCAGTGGCGGAGCGGGTGGTCAATCTTGCCCGGCGGTCGCCCCTCGGCGACTACGAGATCACCCGCGAGTTGAAGCAGGAACAGATCGAGGTGGTGTCGCCGCCGCAGACCACCCTCGATGGACAGCTGGCTGCCATCCGCACCGGCCGCGCCCTGGCGGAGGAGGCCGCCTCCAAGACGGGTGCCCGGGTGGTGTCGCTCCCCACTGCTCCCGGCCCGCTGACCTCCCACCTGGTGTCCACTCCGCGCTTCCGGCAGATCCAGGACAGCTTCGGAATCACCACCGCCGAGCAGCTCACGTGCGGCTTCCACGTGCACGTGGAGATCCGTTCCCGGGAGGAGGGGGTTGCCGTCATCGACAGAATCCGCGGCTGGCTGCCTGTGATCCTGGCACTCAGCGCCAACTCCCCGTTCCTGGGCGGCGCCGACACGGGATTCGCCTCCTACCGCTACCAGCTGTGGAACCGTTGGCCGACCGCCGGGCCCACAGAGATCTTCGGCTCGGCCGCCGCCTATGACCAGCTCTGCGAGACGCTGCTGGCCACCCGGGTGCCACTGGACGTCGGCATGCTCTACTTCGACGCGCGCCTCTCCCAGCGCTACCCCACCGTCGAAGTGCGGGTGGCGGACGTGTGTCTGGAGGCGGAACACGCTGCCGCGATCGCGGCGCTCATCCGGGCGATGGTGGAGACCGCCGCAGGTGAGTGGCGGGAGGGCATCCCACCCGATCAGACCCCCGGCACGCTGATCCGGACCTGGTCCTGGCAGGCCAGTCACGACGGCGTGGACAAGGACCTCATCCACCCCGCCACCCGGCGTCGCGTCCCGGCCGCTGACGTGCTCGCCAGCCTGCTCGACCACGTCCGACCCGCCCTGGTCGAGTACGGCGAGGCGGACGCAGTGTCAGCGACCCTCGAGGCGATCCTGCGCTCCGGTTCCGGGGCGCGGCGCCAGCGCGAGGCGTACGCACGGCGGCTCGACATGCACGATGTCGTCGCGGTCGCGCACGACATCACCCACCAATAGTCTGCCGCAGCCACCGCCAGGCGATGCGCAGCGCGGAATGCGGGAGGGCCAGGCATTCGCGCGGCAGCGCCACCGCCAGGTGGACCGCAGGGGTACTGGCGGCGACCACCTCCACGGGAATGCCCAGATGCCACGCCCACAGGCGGGTGCGCCACACATGGAAATCACTGGTCACGACGGTCCAGCACCGCGTGTCCGGGAGCAGCGCGTGGGCGTTCTCGAGGTTCTCGTTCGTGCTGCGGGCATCCGGTTCCCGGATGATCCGCTGCTTGTCGACGCCGCGCTCCACCAGCCATTCCGCCATCGCCCGGGCCTCGCCGTGTCCGGAGACGACGACGGTCGAGGGGGCGTCGATAAGCGAGAGGGCCTTCTCAAGCCGGGCGCGGAGATTAGGGCCGGGATATCCACGGCTCGTGCCGGCACCGAGAACCAGTATCGGCATGGGGCTCCTAGAGGAAGGACTGCGCGGTGGCACGGAGTGTGTCCGCGTGGAGGACAGCCTCAATCCTATGACGCGGGGTGGTGGCAGCGTGAAGAGACTGATGGGCGGCAATGAGCCGGCGGTGAATCCCGGCGGCCTGCTCTTCGCGCCCCTGCAGCTGCGTACCGATTCCCTTGGTCAGCATGAGCGTGTCCCAGCGGGTGATCGTCTCCGCCAGATCGAAGGAGGCGTCGCGGGCGAGTGCCTCCAGCTCAGCGTCGACGGCCCGGCTGTTCTGCGCGACCCCGCGCGCGGCCCACGCCTGAACGAGGAAGTTGCCACCGTAGAGCAGGCCCACGATGGGCACGGCGACAGCGAGCAACCAGAGCGCAATGCCCACAACCCACAGGATCGCCCCGATGAGGAAGATGACCACGGCGATCATCGCGCAGCCGGAATTGTTCTGCTTCATGAATTCAGCCACATCCACATCGCATCGGCGAGCAGATGGACGAGATAACCGGCCACCAGTCCCGCCACGATGACGGCGGCACCGATGAGCGCGAGGAGCAGAGGGTTGGGCTCGTCCCTCTGCTCCACGTAGGCGGCCACTTCCATCATGCGGGCCCGGACAGCGGTCTGTTCAGACTCGGTGGTGGCGGTGCGTCGGCGCTGACGCAGCCACCGGATGTCGTCGATCGTCGCAGGATTCATGGCCCGAACATAGCGCGGCGGCCGGACATGACCCACCGCGGGTGTTCGAACTAACCCTCGAGCAGTCGCTGCCGCAGGGCATCGTCCTTGGCCTCGACCTCTTCCGCCATCTTCTGCTGGTAGGCGGCCATCTTCTCGGTCAGGGTCGGATCTCCGGCGCCGAGGATGCGCACGGCGAGCAGCCCGGCGTTCTTCGCGCCGCCGATGGACACAGTCGCCACGGGCACGCCGGCCGGCATCTGCACGATGGACAGCAGGGAATCCAGGCCGTCGAGCTCTGCCAGCGCGCGCGGCACCCCGATGACCGGCAGCGGGGTGGCTGCGGCGATCATGCCGGGCAGGTGTGCGGCACCACCGGCACACGCGATGATGACCTTCAGGCCACGCCCGTGTGCGGACTTGGCGTAGGCGAGCATCCGCTCAGGGGTCCGGTGCGCGGACATGACGCCGACCTCCAGCGGTACGCCGAACTCGGCGAGCGCCTCAGCGGCGGGGGCGATGGTGGGCCAGTCGGAATCCGAGCCCATGATGATGCCAACGAGAGGGGTCATTTCAGTTCTCCTTTAAGCGGTGTAACCGTCGGCCCAGCGGGCGTTGACGAGGTAATCGGCGGCCAGGGTCGCTTCCCGACGCACGCGGGGAAGCTCATCACCGGAGAGGTTCACATGACCGATCTTCCGGCCCGCGCGCCAGGTCTTGCCGTAGAGGTGGATCTTGACGTGGGGAAAGCGTGCCCAGACATCCGCCATGCGGCGGGCCATGGGAAGCTCGGGGTCGACTGAGCCGCCGAGCACGTTGGCCATGACGGTGACCGGGGCGGTCCGCTCGACAGAACCCAGCGGGTAGTCCAGGACCGCGCGCAGATGCTGCTCGAACTGGCTGGTCACACAGCCGTCCTGGGTCCAGTGGCCGGTGTTGTGCGGGCGCATCGCCAGCTCATTGACGGCGATGGTGGGCTGGCCGTTGTCGTCGCGGTACTCGAAGAGCTCCACGGCCAGAACGCCCGTGACACCGAGTTCCTCCGCGACGGTCACTGCGAGCTGCCGGGCCCGCTGCGCCAGCTCGTCCGGGAGTTCCGGGGCAGGGGCGACGGCCTCGGTGCAGATGCCGTCGGTCTGTACGGACTCGACGACCGGCCAGGGCCTGACCTCACCGGAGGGGCGGCGGGCGACCATGGCGGACAGCTCGCGGACGAGGGCGACCTTCTTCTCCGCCATGAGGGGGGTGCCGGCGTCGAGAAGCTTCCCCACCAGAGCGCTGAGCTCCTCGCGGGACCCGGGGAACCAGACCCCGTTGCCGTCATAACCACCGCGGCGGGCCTTCAGGCAGACGGCGCCGTCGACGGCGTCGAAGAACGCCAGGGCGTCATCCACGGATTCGATGGCGGCGAAAGGCGGGACCGGGGCGCCGATCTCCCGCAGTCGCCTGCGCATCACCAGCTTGTCCTGCGCATTGACCAGCGCATCCGGGCCGGGCTGCACATTCACGCCCTCGCTGATCAGCTGACGAAGGTGTTCGGTCGGGACATGTTCGTGGTCGAAGGTCACCACGTCGGCGCCACGGGCCGCGGCGCGCAGATCGTCGATGTTCTTGTAGTCCCCGATCACGACGTCGGCCGCAACCTGGGCGGCCGAGGAATCAGGCGCACCAGCCAGCAGACGGATCGACTGGCCGAGCTCGATCGCCTCGGTCTGCATCATGCGTGCCAGCTGGCCGTCGCCGATCACGGCGACAACCGGCATACCGGGGACGTGGGCGTTCGGGTTTCCTGCAGGTTCAGTCACGGCCATAACTATAGCCAGCGCGATCCTTCCGCCAGTAGTTCCACGGCTCAGGCGGTGGTATTCCGACGATCCGCGGGAGCCCGTCTGTTTCCACTTCGCTCTCCCTCAACCCGCGAAACCGGGTGACACAGGCGCATAAGGGGGGTGCGGAGCGGAAAATTCCCCGCCGGAAACTCCCCGAAACTCCCGGACACCCCGGAACGCCCCCGGAAATCCGGCAGGATATTCCGCTACCAGTAGTTCATTTGTGCGGGCGGCAGCGAGGACTCGATCATCGCGGTCACCTTCTTCGCCCGCGGCACATCCGGGAAGTAGAGGGGACGGTCATAGCCCGTGATCGCCAGCGTGATTCCGCTGCGTCGTCTTTTCACCGAACGGATATCGCGGAATGGGATCGAGTCAGTGCGCGCACGCAACGCCCCGGCGCGCACCACGATCCGCCGGTCGGTGACCACGAAACGACGACGACGCGCCTTGAACAGAGGGAGAACGAATCGCCAGAGGGCCAGGACCGCCCAGATCAGGACGATCGTGTTGCGCAGCTGCGGGTCAACGGCCATGCCGGGCTGGTCCAGCCAGCCGATGAGCATCCAGGACAATCCGGTGACCAGGATGAGTTCGAGCACGGGGAAGGTGAGGACGCGCAGCGGCGACGTGAGGTCGGCGCGCACCACTTCTCCCTGGCCAGGCTGGAACAGTCCCATGTGGCGGGATCTTACCCTGACGGCACCGTCGTTCCAGAGCCGACGGCGGGCAGCCCCCGTGCCGGAGGGCGTCAGTAGTCGGCGTCGGTGCGGCGCAGGTGCGTGACGTCGCCGGCGGCGATGAGATGGCGTGATCCGTCCGCCGCGCGGAGGTCGATGCGTCCGTCCGGGGCAACGTCCGTCACGGTGCCGAATAATTCACCTGTGGGCGCCTCGACACGCACGGGCTTGCCGATGGTGATGCATTCGGCCCGGTAATCATCCATGAGGCTACGGTCGCCGGTCGCCCATTGCGCCAGACGGCGGTGCAGCGCCTCGAGCACTGCCACCGCCATGTCCTCGGCGGAGACGTCGATGCCCTGGAGTGCCAGCGAGGTGGCGTGCGGCACGGGCAGCTCCTCCCTGGTCAGGGATACGTTGACGCCGAGGCCGACGACGATGCGTGGGTCCTCGGGGAAGCCGGCGGCCTCTGCCAGGATGCCGCAGATCTTCTGCCCGTCCCACAGCACGTCGTTGGGCCACTTCAGTTCCGGACCTGCCGCGGCATGTGCCACCGAACGCACCGCGTCGAGCACCGCCAGGCCGGTGGCCAGCGGGATGGTGCCCAGCCGGTCCAACTCGGAGGCAGAAGGTCGCAGCAGCACCGAGAGGATGGCCTGGGAGCCGGGCGGGGCGGTCCACGGGCGGCCGAGTCGACCTCGGCCAGCGGACTGGTGTCCGGCGATGAGGGCGGTGAAGGCGGGGGCCGTAACGTCTGCCAGCAGGTCGGCGTTAGTGGAACCAGTGGATTCAGTCCACTGGACCCGGGCGTACTGCGGTAGGCGGCTCGCCAGACGGCGGGAAATTTCGACGGATGTCACGTGCGCCAGCCTAATGCGTCGTATCGGCCCCTTTCTGACACGCCGATGTTTTGCCCATAAAAACGTTTCACCTGCGGTTTTTCAAATCGTGATACTCATCACATGGGTTTCGTTGTGGAAACTGGCGGCCACAGGGTCTACTATTCCCAAACATGACCATTTCCTCACCTTTGACGGACCTGTCCGAGCTGGCCGACGTCACCACCACCGCCGGCAAAATCGCCGACCTGAAGCGTCGCCGTGCCGAGGCCACCTACCCGATGGGTGAGAAGGCCGTCGAGCGCGTCCACTCCCAGAATCGCCTGACCGCGCGTGAGCGTCTGGATTACCTTCTCGACGAGGGCTCCTTCGTTGAAACCGACATGCTCGCCAAGCACCGCACCACCGACTTCGGGATGGGCAAGAAGCACCCCACCACCGACGGCATCGTCACCGGCTGGGGCACCATCGACGGCCGGGAGGTGTGCATCTTCTCCCAGGACGGCACCGTTTTCGGCGGCGCGCTGGGCGAGGTGTACGGCGAGAAGATGATCAAGATCATGGATCTCTCCGTCACCACCGGTCGCCCGCTGATCGGTCTCTACGAGGGTGCCGGCGCACGTATCCAGGACGGTGCCGTTTCTCTGGACATGATCGCACGGACCTTCTACCAGAACATCCACGCCTCGGGCGTCGTCCCGCAGATCTCCGTGATCATGGGTGCCTCCGCCGGCGGCAACGCCTACTCCCCGGCGCTGACCGACTTCGTCGTCATGGTGGAGAAGACCTCCAAGATGTTCGTCACCGGCCCCGACGTGATCAAGACCGTCACCGGCGAGGAGATCACCCAGGAGGAGCTCGGCGGCGCCGATACCCACATGATCACCGCCGGCAACTCCCACTTCACCGCGCAGACCGATGAGGAAGCCCTCGACTGGGTCCATGACCTGCTCGGCTTCCTGCCGTCCAACAACCGCACCGTCGCTCCGCACGAGGAGTTCACCGCGGATCAGGGCGCGGTCTCCGAGAACCTGACCGCCGACGACCTCAAGCTCGACGGAATCATCCCGGATTCCCCCACCCAGCCCTATGACGTCCGCGAGGTCATCCAGTGTCTCACCGACGACGGTGAGTACCTGGAGATCCAGGCTCAGCGCGCCGAGAACGTCGTCATCGCGTTCGGCCGCATCGAGGGCCAGTCGGTGGGCTTCGTCGCCAACCAGCCCGCCGTCTACGCCGGCTGCCTGGACATCGACTCCTCCGAGAAGGCCGCCCGCTTCATCCGCACCTGCGACGCCTTCAACATCCCCATCGTCATGCTTGTCGACGTCCCGGGATTCCTCCCCGGTGCCGGCCAGGAGTACGGCGGCATCCTCCGCCGCGGCGCGAAGCTGCTCTACGCCTACGGCGAGGCCACCGTCCCGAAGATCACCGTCACCATGCGCAAGGCCTACGGCGGCGCTTACTGCGTCATGGGTTCCAAGGGCCTGGGCGCGGACGTCAACCTGGCGTGGCCGACCGCTCAGATCGCCGTCATGGGTGCCGCAGGCGCCGTCGGATTCATCTACCGCAAGGAACTCAAGGAGGCCTCCGAGAAGGGCCTCGACGTGCTCGAGCTGGCGAAGTCCTTCGAGCGCGAGTACGAGGACCACATGCTCAACCCGTACAAGGCCGCTGAGCGTGGTCTCATCGACGCAGTCATCCTGCCGTCCGAGACGCGCGGCATGATCGCCCGCAACCTGCGCCTGTACAAGGACAAGAACGTGTCCCGTCCGGCGCGCAAGCACGGCAACATCCCGCTCTAAACCGCTGACCATCATCCCGGTGCCTGCCCCGTCCGCGTCCCGCATGACGCGGACGGGGTCTCGCCGTCTAGACTTTAGGACCATGACTTCCACCTCCCCTGATCTCACGACCACCGCCGGAAGGCTGGCCGACCTGCGTGCCCGCCTGGCGGAGGCCGAGGCCCCGGTGGGGACCGACGCCGTTGAGGCGGTCCACGCCTCGGGCCGTGCCACCGCACACGAGCGGGCGCTGGCGCTCCTGGACGAGAACTCCTTCGTGGAGACCGACGCCCTCGCCCGCCACCGCTCCACCCAGTTCGGCCTGGACGCCCACCGTCCCCTCACCGACGGTGTGGTGACCGGTTACGGCACCATTGCCGGCCGCAAGGTCTGCGTGTTCTCACAGGACGCCACGGTGTTCGACGGCTCCCTCGGCGAGATGTACGGCGAGAAGATCATCAAGATCTACGATCTGGCCATCAAGACCGGGGTGCCGATCATCGGTATCCACGAGGGTGCGGGCGCACGCGTCGCGGAGGGCATCGTGACCCTGTCGATGTACGCGCGGATCCTGTCCCGCACCACCACGGCATCGGGGCTGATCCCCCAGATCGCGGTCGTGGCCGGCCACACCGAGGGGCTGCACGCCCTGGCACCCGTGTTCGCCGACATCATGGTCATGGTCGAGGACGGCGGTTCGCTGCACCTGGCCGCCACCGATGTGGTGGAGAAGGTCACCGGCACCGCCGCCACGCCGGAGTCGCTCGGCAGCGCTGCGGTCCACGCCACCACCTCGGGTACCGCGCACTTCACTGCGGCCACCGACCTGGACGCCATCTCCCTGGTCAAGGACATCGTCTCCTACCTGCCGGCGAACAACCGCGCAGAGGCGCCCCGCCCGGACACCGAGATCAGTCTCGAGGTCAACGGCACGGACCTCGAACTGGACTCGCTGATCCCGGATTCGGACGCCCACACCTACGACATGCACGACGTCATCCGTCGCGTAGTCGACGAGGGCAGGCTGCTGGAGCTGCAGGCCGGTTACGCCGCCAACATCATCACCGGCCTAGCCCGGATCGAGGGCCGCGCCGTCGGCGTCGTGGCCAACCAGCCCACCGAGCTGGCGGGTTGCCTCGATTCCCCGGCCGCGGAGAAGGCCGCACGCTTCATCCGCACCTGCGACGCCTTCAACATCCCCGTCGTCGAGTTCGTCGACTCCCCCGGCTTCCTGCCTGGTCAGGACGAGGAACACGGCGGTGTCCTGCGCCGGGGGGCAAAACTGGCCTACGCTTACGCCGAGGCGAGCGTGGGAAAGATCACCGTGATCACCCGGAAGGCCATCGGCCCGTCCTATGTCCTCATGGGTTCGAAGGATCTGGGCGCCGACCTCGTCTTCGCCTGGCCCACCGCCGAGATCGCCGTCACCGAGGCCCGCGCCGCAGTCGCGGCCATCGGCGGCGGAATTGACGAACAGACCTACGCCGACAACTACATCAATCCCTATCTGGCTGCCGAGCGCAGCCTCGTTGATGCGGTCATCGAGCCGTCCACCACCCGCGCCCAGCTCATCGAGGGCCTTCGCCTGCTCGACCGCAAGGTCATCCAGCAGCCGGCGAAGAAGCACGGAAACATCCCCCTGTAAGGAGCCGATCGTGACCACCACCACCAAGCCGCTGTTCAGGGTGCTCAAGGGCAACCCGACCACCACCGAGATCGCCGCGCTGACCGCCGTGCTCACGGCCCTGGCCAAGCAGCGCCCGGCCGAGGAGTCCGGTGAGCGTAACCTGTGGGGCCGCCCCGAGGACCGCCTCCAGCGCACCACGCTCTACAACCCGAATGCGTTCCGCAACGTCACCTTCTTCTGATGCGGATCGTTCTCGCGTCCGCATCCCCGTCCCGGCGGATGATCCTCACCAACGCCGGTGTGGATCCGCTCATCCGCCCGGCCGACGTCGATGAGGATGCGCTTCTCGCGTCGCTTTCCCACGCCACGCCGGCCCGCCGCGTCGCTGCCCTCGCTGAGGCGAAGGCACTGTCCGTCGCGGGTGAATTCCCCGACGATGTGGTCATCGGCGGCGATTCCATGCTGCTTCTCGACGGCCGCCTCCAGGGCAAGCCCCACACCCCCGAGAAGACCGTCGAACGGTGGGGGGAACAGGCCGGGAAGGCCGCTGAGCTGCTCACCGGCCACTGTGTGATCCTGGGTGACCGGAAGGTCGTGGAGACCACCTCCACCACCGTGCACTTCGCGGACGCCTCGGAGGCTGACATCGCCGCCTACGCGCGCTCCGGGGAGCCGCTGCAGTGCGCCGGCGCCTTCACCCTGGAGGCCCTCGGCGGCTGGTTCATCGACCGGATCGAGGGCGATCCCTCCTCCGTCATCGGACTGTCGCTGCCGCTGGTGCGCCGGGCCCTCTACTCCTTCGGGCTCGACGCAAGCCACTTCTGGACCCGCTAGAGGAACTCGGCGATCTCCTCCCACAGCAGGGGTGCCAGGGAGTAGGAATAAGGGACGCTGAGGTGGTTGCTGTCCCGGTAGACGTGGACGTTGCCGATCACCGCCGGGCAGTGGCCGTCGACACAGAACCAGGCCGAGGTGTCGACGGCCTTCGCGTTCGGCATGCCCTCGAGGTGGGCCGCCGCCGGATCGGTCGACCGGTAGAACTCGTCCTCGACCACGCCGCATTCGTGGATGTCCCCGATGTCGAGGAAGCACAGGGGCACAGACAGTTCGGAGCCGTCCTCGAAGGTCTTCCACGGGTTGTCACGCAGACCGGCGAAGGGGATGTCGTGGTCGGCGAGGAAATCCCAGAAGGTCGGGTAGGAATCGGGGACCTCCTCCATGCGGCCGCCCTGTTCGATGTAGGGGCGGGTCGTCGTGGAGATCACCAGGTCGGGGTCCGCCTCCGACAGGCGGGTGAGGACCTGCTGGTTGAACTCCACGCAGTCCGGTTCGAAGAGATCGTCGCGTTCCTCCGCGAAAGTGGGGCAGGACTGACGCACCAGCGGGATGACCCGGAAATCGTGTTCCCTGCCCAGCACGTTGAGCGGGGTGACCCACTGCTCGGCGTGGGAGCCCCCGACCAGGTAGACGTCCCGGGTTCCGTCCGGGTCGCCGAAGACGCAGTCCGCACCCCGTTCGTCGACGGGCAGGACCTGCGGATCCTCGCCGAAGAGGGAGATGCAGCCCTCGATCCAGATCTTGGAGACCATCGATCCCACCAGCTCCGGGTCGGGTTTCGGCGTCGCGTCGGGGACCTGCGCACCGATGAGGGCCCGGGCGCCGGGATACCGGGCGGCGTCGAGAAGCACGCCACCGGCGTTGTGCAGGCGCACCTGCCACACGCCCTGCACGGTGAGCAGCGCGACGAGGATGAGGCACAGCGCCCCGCCGCCGACGGCACGGGCACGCGCGGCCCCGGGGGTCCGCAGCTGCGAACGGGCGTCGCGGGCACGCCGCTCGCCTGCCATCGGGCGTCGGGCATGCTGCCGCAACGGCATCTCCACCCGACGGTGGGTGAGATCGGCGAGGAGAATCGACGCCGCCACGACCACGACACCGTGTGCGAGGGAGACGGTCTCCCGCTCCCACAGAGCGAGACTGACGATCAGCAGCGGCCAGTGCCACAGATAGAGCGGGTAGGCGATGTCGCCCAGCCACCGCATCACGCGGTTCGCCAGCCAGCCCGCGACCGGTCCCTGTCCCCCACCGAGGAGCACCAGGACCGCCCCTCCGACGGGGAAGAGGGCGGCGGGGCCGGGGAAGAGGGCGGCGCCGTCGACAAGCAGGCCGGTGGAGAGCACCATCGCCAGGCCCACCCACGTGAACATCTCCCTCAGCCGGGGATGAAAGGCCAGGCGGTGACCGTGGAGCGCCAGCAGCCCGCCGAGCGTGAGCTGCCACATCCGGGTCCACGTGGAGTAGTAGTTCAGCGGCTGGTCCACCAGGTGCATCCACCAGGCGTAACTGAAGGACACCACTGTGACCACCACCAGCAACGGACTCACCCACCGGGTGAGATCCAGCCCGGCGCGTCGGGCCCAGATCACGCCCATGGCCAGGGCGATCGCCAGCAGGTAGAACTGTCCCTGCACCGCCATCGACCAGAGGTGCTGCAGCGGACTGACCGTGCCGGAGGCGACGTTGTAGTCCGCCTGCTGCGAGGCCAGTTCCCAGTTCTGGAGGTAGAGCAGGCTGGCGGTGAACTGATCGATGATCTCCACGCGCCGCATCTGCGGCACCCACCACAGCGCGGCCACGGCCGTTGCGCCCAGGACCACCAGCAACGCAGGATACAGCCGACGCACCGTGCGCCAGATAGGCCACCACGGGTTCGGGGAAGCATCCCCGCGCCCGGCGTAGCGCAACTGAGAACCCAGGAAGAAGTAGCCGCTGAGCAGGAGGAACACATCCACGCCGCCCGAGACCCTGCCCACGAACACATGGAAGAGGACAACGAACGCGATGGCGAGGCCGCGCAGTCCATCGAGGTCGTACCGGTACGGGAGCCGGTTCACGGGTTGTCGGGCCGTCTCCACCCCGTCACGGGTTCTCGTGTCCGACGCGCCCATCATCCCTCTTTTTCTCTCGGCATTAACCCGCAAGGCTACACAGCCCGGGACGCTCAGCCGAAAAGGAAGGCTAGGCTCGGAGGACATGAAACTCAATGACATGCTCGCCCCGCCGCCCGTCCACCTCCCCGCAGATCCGGCCGCCGACTCCGACCCCGCCGCCGCCGGCACCGCGTTCGCCCACCCCGACAGCCCGCTCGTGTGGGCCACCCGCGCCGAGTCGCTTCTCGACGCCGCCGCCACCGGCAGCGACGACGACAAGCTCACCGCCTACGCCTTCGCCCGCACCGGCTACCACCGTTCGCTCGACCGTCTGCGCGCCAACGGTTGGAAGGGCTGGGGCCCGGTCCCCTACTCCCACGAATCCAACCGGGCGGTCCTGCGCTCCATCGCCGCCCTCGCCCGCGCGGCGCGGCTCATCGGCGAGGACGCCGAGTATGACCGTTGCCGCCAGATGCTCTCCGACGCAGACCCGGAGTCAGTCGCACGTCTCCTCGACAACGCACACTGACTTCTGCAGGGTGGTCGGCTCACGCGTGGCGGAAGTCCGGTTCCCGCTTCTCCGTGAAGGCCGCCATGCCCTCCTTCTGGTCATGGGAGGCGAAGGCCGCGTGGAAGAGACGACGCTCAAAGAGCACGCCCTGGGAGAGGGTGGACTCGTCCACGGCGTTGATGGCCTCCTTGACCATGGTGGTGGCCACCTTCGACTTGGTGGCGATGCCGGCGGCGACCTTGGCCACCTCGTCGAGCAGATCGTCAGCGGCGACCACGCGGGCGACCAGACCCGAACGCTCGGCCTCCTCCGCGTCCATCATCCGCCCGGTCAGACACATCTCCATGGCCTTCGACTTGCCGATCGCCCGGGTCAGCCGCTGTGAGCCACCCATGCCCGGCAGCACGCCCAGGTTCACCTCGGGCTGGCCGAACTTGGCGGTGTCGGCAGCGATGATGAAGTCACACATCAGCGCCAACTCGCAGCCACCGCCGAGGGCGTAACCGGACACCGCGGCGATGATCGGGGTCCGCGCCCGGGTGAGCCCGTCCCAGCCGGCGAACTTGTTGCTGCTGAACATCTCGGTGGCGGACGTCTGTGCCATCTCCTTGATGTCCGCCCCCGCAGCGAAGGCCTTCGCCGAACCGGTGATGACGAAGCACCCGACCTCCGGATCGGCGTCATGCTCGGTCAACGCGTCGACCACTTCATGCATGGTGACGTCGTTCAGCGCATTGAGCGCCTTGGGACGGTTGAGGGTGATGGTCAGAACGCGGCCCTCACGTGCGATGAGGATGTTCTCGTAGTCTGTGGTCATTGCCCTGCTCCTTCGTCAGCGTGGATGTGCCGTGGCCCACACTAACGGAGAACGCCGCCCCGGGGAGGGCGGCGATGGATCGGGTGGGCGTCGACAAGCGGGCGGAGCTAGGCCGGAATCTCCACAGCGAACTTCTCCACGACACGGCCGATGGCCTCCCCGGCCACCAGTTCCTGGATACCCATGTCCAGCTCAGAGGTGAAGCCGACACAGGAGCAGTTGATCTCCCCCAGGACGTAGGTGTCGGAGCCGTCCGGGGCGGTGTCGAGCATGAAATCGGCGGTCCAGATCAGCGGGATGTTGTCGCCGCCGAGTTTCTCGGCGATGACGGGGCGGACCTGCGCGAACATGTCGATGAGTTCCTGCCACGCCTCCGGCCGGTCATAGGTGTACTTCGCCCCGGAGAACAGGGTGGCGGAGAAGTTGTCGTCCCCCTCGGCGGGCTTCTTGTGCACCACGAACACCGGGTGCGGACCCACGAGGAGGATACGGATCTCCCCTTCGACGATGCGCGGCATGAAGCGCATGTCCACGAGCATGCCGTTGGCGCCGATGATGTACTGGTCGCAGAAATCCATGAACTCGCCGAGTTCGCGGATCTCGGTGTGGTTGTCCACAGCCTCGGTGGCCTTGATCTTCGTGTCCAACGGAAGCGCGGTACCCGGCGCAACGGTGGCGGCCAGCCCCTTGTCCGCGAGCTGGACGCGCCAGATGCCGGAACCGGTGGATCCACGGTTCTGCTTGAGTACACGCTCGCCGTAGGACAGGGAGGTGGGGAAGTTGTTGTGGAAGGCCTCCACGGCGTAGTACGCGGCGGTGTCCGAGGGAACCAGATCAGTGTCGCGGAGCTTGACCAGTGCGTCCTTCGCGCCGTAGGCCATCATCTCCGCCGGGGTGGACATGCCCACGAGGCCGGCGTCGGTCAGACGGGAGAGAAAGTCGAGGTAGCCCTGCTCGCCACCCGGGATGTTGCCGGGATTGACGCGGGAGATGTAGGCATCGAAGTGTCCGACGACGACATTGAAAAGCTCGTCAGCTCGCTCGGGGTGGAAGAAGAGCACCTCTGCATGCCAACCCGCATCTTTGATGGCGTTGACGATCGGCATGGTGTCTTTCCGGTGTCCGTCGATGAACTTGTCGGATCCGCCCTCAACTTCGAAGACGACGATGGCCTGGTGCACTCTGCACCCCTTTCAGGAAATATTATGGAAATGCCGACGCATGCGAAACCCGCCGATAACCTGGGACTTTAATAGCACCTACCCGGTACTGCACAGCCAGAAATCAAGGAGTAATTAACGACACAGTGAGGGGCTGGGGGTGACCACTTCGAGGGTCCTCCACTACTGTGGAAAAGACTCATAATACTTTTCGCCCAGAAAGGCGGGACCATCGTGGCCGTTCCATTCGACCCCCATCCCCCGTTCCAGGAGTACGCCCACCCGGAGCGCCTGGTTTCCGCGTCCTGGCTGTCCGCTCGCCTGGGTACGCCCGGGCTGCGGGTCGTCGAATCCGACGAGGATTCACTCCTCTACAACATCGGGCACCTGCCCGGTGCCGTGCGCATCGACTGGAACAAGGACCTCAACGACCCCGTCACCCGCGACATCATCGACGGTGAGGCCTTCGCCCGTCTGATGAGCGAGAAGGGCATCTCCCGGGACGACACCGTGGTCATCTACGGCGACCAGTCCAACTGGTGGGCCGCGTTCACCCTGTGGGTGTTCGAGATGTTCGGCCACGAGGACGTCCGGCTTCTCGACGGCGGCCGGGATGCCTGGATGGCGGAGGAGCGCGACACCTCCTACGTCGTTCCCGAATTCCCGCCCACCGATTACCCGGTCGTCGAGCGCAACGACACCAGGTACCGCGTCTTCGTCGAGGAGGTACGCGCCAGCATCGGCAGCACCACGCTCGTGGACGTCCGCTCCGCCGAGGAGTACCTCGGCAGCCTGGGCTCCGACAACGAGCCTGCGGTCGCTCCTGCCCTGCGCCAGGGCCACATCCCCGGCGCCGTGAACCTCCCCTGGCAGGACAATGTCCATCCGAACTCGCGTTTCCGCTCGCGGGCGGAACTCGAGGAGATCTACGGCGCGCTGAGCCCCGAGGCAGAGACCACCATCTACTGCCACACCGGTGACCGCACCTCCCACACCTCGTTCGTGCTCAAGCACCTCCTCGGCTTCGACAAGGTCCGTAACTACGACGGCTCCTGGGTCGAGTGGGGCAACATGGTCCGGATGCCGATCGCACGCGGCGAGGCACCGCACGCCTGAGCCCTTGAGGGCTCCGCCCGAACGGACCGTTTTGCGCGCGAAACAGATGGCGCGCCGGACTGTCCATATTCTTTTCGGGCGGCTCTACTGGCAATTCCCACAATTTTCGGGCAAAATCTCAAGACCTGACGGAATGCTCACGTTTTTGTGTGCAAGAATAGTCTGCATGCGTCGCGTGGCCGCCTCTCGGGGGCGGGTCGACGAGACCTCCAAGTGCAGCACATGAAAGGGACCCCCAAGTGGCAGTAGAGACCAAGAAGATCACGAAGGTCCTCGTGGCCAACCGCGGTGAAATCGCGGTACGCGTGATCCGCGCCGCCAAGGATGCAGGCATCGCCAGCGTCGCCGTATACGCAGAGCCGGACGCGGACGCACCGTTCGTCGGCATAGCGGATGAGGCGTTCGCCCTGGGCGGCCAGTCCTCGGCCGAGTCCTACCTCGTGATCCAGAAGATCATCGACGCCGCCGCCAAGTCCGGCGCGGACGCCGTCCACCCCGGTTACGGCTTCCTCGCCGAGAATGCGGAGTTCGCCCAGGCCGTCATCGACGCAGGCCTGATCTGGATCGGCCCGCCGCCGTCCGCCATCGCCGACCTCGGCGACAAGGTCACGGCCCGTCACATCGCGCAGCGTGCGAACGCACCGATGGTCCCGGGCACCAAGGAACCTGTGGCAGGCGCTGACGAGGTCATCGCGTTCGCCCGCGAGTACGGCCTGCCCATCGCCATCAAGGCCGCCTTCGGTGGCGGTGGCCGAGGCATGAAGGTCGCCTACTCCATGGACGAGGTCGCGGAGCTCTACGAATCCGCCACCCGTGAGGCCATCTCCGCCTTCGGCCGCGGCGAGTGCTTCGTCGAGCGCTACCTGGATCGTGCACGCCACGTCGAGGCACAGGTCCTGGCCGACCAGCACGGCAACGTCATCGTCGCAGGAACGCGCGACTGCTCCCTGCAGCGTCGTTTCCAGAAGCTCGTCGAGGAGGCCCCGGCTCCGTTCCTCAGCGATGAGCAGCGCTCCATGATCCATGAGTCCGCCAAGCAGATCTGCCGCGAGGCAGGCTACTACGGCGCCGGCACCGTCGAGTACCTCGTCGGCGCTGACGGCCTGATCTCCTTCCTCGAGGTCAACACCCGCCTGCAGGTGGAGCACCCGATCACCGAGGAAACCACCGGCATCGACCTGGTTCGCGAGCAGTTCCGCATCGCCGAGGGCCAGAAGCTGCGCTTCACCGAGGATCCCACCCCGCGCGGCCACTCCTTCGAGTTCCGCATCAACGGCGAGGACGCCGGCATGAACTTCATGCCGACCCCGGGCACCATCACCGCCTACCACCAGCCGGACGGCCCTGGTGTGCGTGTGGATTCCGGCGTCCGCGAGGGTTCCGTCATCGGCGGCCAGTTCGACTCCATGCTGGCCAAGCTCATCGTCACCGGTGAGTCCCGCGAGGAGGCTCTCCAGCGTGCCCGTCGCGCGCTCGACGAGTTCGTCGTCGAGGGCATGCCGACCGTCCTGCCCTTCCACCGCCACATCGTCTCCAACCCGGCGTTCGTCGGCAATGACGAGGGCTTTGAGATCTACACCAAGTGGATCGAGGAGGTCTGGGACAACCCGATCGAGCCCTTCGTCGACCCGGCCGATCTGCCCGAGGATGAGGACGTCCCGGCGCACAAGGTCGTCGTCGAGGTGGACGGTCGCCGCATCGAGATCGCCCTGCCGGGTCTCTTCGCGCTGGGCGGTGGCGCTGCCCCGAAGAAGAAGGCGAAGAAGCGTCGCTCCTCCGGCGGCGCTGCGGGCGCTTCCGGCGACTCCGTCGCCGCCCCGATGCAGGGCACCGTCATCAAGGTCAACGTCACCGAGGGCCAGGAGGTCACGGAGGGCGAGGTCATCCTGGTGCTCGAGGCCATGAAGATGGAGAACCCGGTCAAGGCCCACAAGTCCGGTGTTGTCGCCGGTCTGGCCGTCGACGCCGGCGCCGGTGTCACCAAGGGACTGGTTCTTCTCGAGATCAAGTAATCCCTGATCCGCATCAGACCCCGCAGGCCTCCTGCGGGGTCTTTTCGCGCTCCTGAACAGGTGGGATTACCCTGTACGTATGGGTTCCGTTCTCACTGGTTTCTCGCTTCGTCTCGCCGCCGAATCGGATCGCACCTATCTTTCCCGTCTGTTCTTCCTCACCGACGTGTTCGGTGACGAATCACAGCCCGTCGGCGATCATTATCTCGAGGATCTCGAACGCTACGTCGGCCGGTGGACTCCCGGGCAGGGCGGCGTCATCGCCCTGAGTCCCGAGGGCATCCCGGCCGGCGGCGTGTGGCTGCGCCACGGGCCCGGTCGCCCCGCCTTCGGCTTCGTCGCCGAGGACGTCCCTGAGCTGGTCATCGCCGTGGAGAATCGTTACGCAGGTCAGGGCCTCGGCTCCTCGCTCATCGACGCCGCCCTCACCCTCGCCCGCGCCCACCACCACGCGGGAGTGTCCCTCGCCGTCGACTTCGGCAACGACCGTGCCCGCGCCCTGTACGTGAAGAAGGGCTTCCGCAGCCTCGGCGCCCGCCCAGACCTGGGCTGCGAAGCGATGATCCACCGCCTGCAGAACCCGCCGCACTGACGCAGAAACCCGGGACACCCCCCTGCTGGGAGCGCCCCGGGTTCAGTCCTGCTGCTAGGCGATGACCACGATCAGGTCGCCGCCCTCAACCTTCGTCGGCAGTGCGAATGCCACACGCTCCACCGTGCCGTCGATGGTGGCCGTGATGGTGGCCTCCATCTTCATGGCCTCGATGATGGCGACGGGGTCGCCGGCCTTGACCTCATCGCCGGCCTTCGCGGTGACGGAGACGACGCCCGCGAACGGTGCCGCGACGTGGCCCTTGTTGGCGGAATCGGCCTTCTCTGCGGAGGCGGTGACGGACTCGACCGAGCGGTCACGGACCTTCATGGGCCGGATCTGGCCGTTGACGTTGGCCACGACCTGCCGCATGCCCTTTTCGTCGGGCTCACCGACTGCGTCGAGACGCACCACCAGCGGGGGACGGTCCTGCTCGGTGAGCAGGCGGATGATGCTCTCCTCGCCCTCCTTGAGCCCGTAGAAGAAGACCCGGTCCTCGAGCGCCGCGGTGTTGCCGTACTGGCGGCGGTGCTCGGCGAACTCGGCGGCCTGCTTGGGGAACAGCAGCCTGTCCAGGGTGGAGCGTCGGGTCTGGCGGTCCGGGCTGGAGAGCTTCTCCTCGTCCTCGGCGGAGACGTCGACGAGCGTGGTCGGGCCGCTGGCACGACCGGCGAGGGCCTTCTCCCGCAGGAGCGGCCAGCCGCCGGGCGGGGTACCCAGGTCGCCGCGCAGGAAGCCGATCACGGAGTCGGGGATGTCGTACTTCTGCGGGTCGTTGGCGAAGTCCTGCGGATCGACGCCGGCACCGACCAGGTGCAGCGCCAGATCCCCCACGACCTTGGAGGACGGGGTGACCTTGGTCGGCCGGCCCAGCATCTCATTGACGGCGGCGTAGTAGTCCTCGATGAGCTCGAAACGGTCCCCCAGGCCCAGTGCCTTGGCCTGCGCGCGCAGGTTGGACAGCTGGCCGCCGGGGATCTCGTGCTTGTACACACGCCCGGTCGGGCCTGGCACACCTGCCTCGAAGGGGGCGTAGAGCTGGCGGACGGCCTCCCAGTAGGGCTCCATGTCGGAGACGGCGTCGAGGGACAGTCCGGTGTCGCGGTGGGTGTCGGCGAAGGCCGCGACGATCGCGGAAAGCGAGGGCTGGGAGGTGGTGCCGGCGAGCGGGGCGGAGGCACCGTCGACGGCGTCGGCTCCTGCCTGCGCGGCGGCGAAGTAGGTGGCGAGCTGGCCGCCGGCGGTGTCGTGGGTGTGGACGTGGACCGGCAGGTCGAAGTTCTTCCGCAGCGCCTTGACCAGGCGGGAGGCGGCGGTGGGGCGCAGCAGGCCGGCCATGTCCTTGATGGCCAGGATGTGGGCACCGGACTCGACGATCTGCTCCGCCAGATTGAGGTAGTAATCGAGGGTGTAGATCTTCTCATGGGGATCCAGCAGGTTGCCGGAGTATGCCATGGCGACCTCGGCGACGGTGGTGCCGGTCTCCAGGACCGCGTCGATGGCCGGCCGCATCTGGGACACGTCGTTGAGCGCGTCGAAGATACGGAAGATGTCGATGCCGGAGTCCGCGGCCTCGTTGACGAAGGCACGGCAGACGGAGTCCGGGTACGGGGTGTAGCCGACGGTGTTGCGGCCGCGCAGCAGCATCTGGATGTTGACGTTCGGCATGGCCGCACGCAGGCCGTCGAGACGCTCCCACGGATCCTCGTGGAGGAAGCGCATGGCGACGTCGTAGGTGGCACCGCCCCAGGCCTCGACGGACAGGAGGTTCGGGGTCGTGCGGCCCACGTGCTCGGCTGCGGCGACCAGGGCGGAGGAACGGATGCGGGTGGCCAGGAGCGACTGGTGTGCGTCACGGAAGGTGGTGTCAGTGACGGCCAGGGCGTCCTGTGCACGCAGCTGCTCGGCGAAACGCTTCGGACCGAGGTCGCGCAGGAGATCACGGGAGCCGCGCGGCATCGGGGCGTCGCTCTTCGGGGGCAACTTGGTCACCGGGCGGAGCTCGGTGGGGCGCTTGCCGTGGGGGCGGTTGACCGTGACATCGGCCAGGTAGTCGAGGATACGGCCGGCCTCGTCGTCCGCCGGCGGTGCGGACAGGAGGTGAATGTGGTCGTTGATGAAGTTGGTGGAGATGCGCTTGGTCTGGAAGTCATCCTCACGCAGCAGGGCGCGCAGGAAACCGATGTTGGTGGCCACGCCGGAAACGGTGAATTCGTTGAGCGCACGCTGAGCGCGGGCCACGGCGGTGGCGAAGTCGGCGCCACGGCAGGTCATCTTCACCAGCATGGAGTCGAAGTTCGGGGAGATCTCGCCGCCGAGGGATGCGGCGCCGTCGAGGCGCACGCCCGCGCCGCCCGGGGAGCGGTAGGCGGTGATCGTGCCGGTGTCGGGGCGGAAGTTGTTGGACGGGTCCTCGGTGGTGATGCGGCACTGCAGGGCCGCGCCGTGGAGCTTGATCTTGTCCTGGGTGAGGCCCAGCTCCTTGAGCGTCGCCCCGGCGGCCAGGTGCATCTGTGCCTTGACCAGGTCGATGGAGGTGACCTCTTCGGTGACGGTGTGCTCGACCTGGATGCGCGGGTTCATCTCGATGAAGACGTGGTTGCCCTTCTCGTCGACGAGGAACTCCACGGTGCCGGCGCACTGGTAGCCGATCGACCGGCAGAACTTCACCGCGTCGGCGCAGATCTGATCGCGCAGCTTCGGGTCCAGGTGCTGGGCGGGGGCGATCTCGACGACCTTCTGGTGGCGGCGCTGCAGGGAGCAGTCACGCTCGTAGAGGTGGATGACCTCGCCGGTGTGGTCGGCGAGGATCTGCACCTCGATGTGCTGCGGGCTGATCACGGCACGCTCGAGGTAGACGCGGCCGTCGCCGAACGCCGCCTCCGCCTCGCGGGAAGCCTCGATAGAAAGCTTCGCGACGTCCTCGGGGTTCTCGATGAAACGCATACCTCGACCGCCGCCGCCGGCCACTGCCTTGACGAAGATCGGGAAGGTGAAGTCCTTGGCCATCTCGACGAGCTCGTCGATGTCGGTGGAGGGCTCGGAATCCTGCAGGACCGGCAGGCCTGCCTTCCTGGCCGCCTCGACGGCTGCGGACTTGTCACCGGTCAGGTCCAGGACCTCCGGGGGCGGGCCGATGAAGGTGATGCCGTTTTCGGCGCACTCGCGGGCCAGCTGAGCATTCTCGGAGAGGAAGCCGTAGCCCGGGTAAACGGCGTCGGCGTGGGTCTTCTTCGCCGCCCGGATGATTTCGTCGATGTCCAGGTAGGCCTTGACCGGAGATCCCTCGGTGCCGATCCGGACCGCCTCGGAGGCGAATGACCGGTGGTGGGAATTGCGGTCTTCCTTGGGGTAGACCGCGACGGTGGCGGCCCCCGTCTCGAAGGCGGCGCGGAAGGCGCGTACGGCAATTTCGCCGCGGTTGGCGACGAGCACCTTCTGGAATGCGGGCAGTGTGGGTGTGGCCACTAGGGAGATCCTTTCCGAACGCATGCGGGTCTGCACACGGGAATTTATCGGGGGTGCGTCCGAGAGATTATGGGCTCTCTTCCGTCACACATTATCGCAACAACAGAGGTGAGCCTCGGGTGGACTTTCCCCTACTCCTCAAGGATAACCGGAAAAATCCGGTCGTTCCGATGCCCGTTTCCGTCTGACGCTATCAATCCGATAGGTATGACGTATTCTTTTCCGCAGGACGGAAAGGAATATCTCGGCCGGGCGTGACGGAACCCACAGCAACATCCCCCAATCGCGGGCGCTGCCGTGGGTTCCGGTGGACGGAATGGGCTAGCGCTCGTCCATCGGGACGACCTTGCGCTGCTCCGGGCCGGTGTAGGCGGACAGCGGGCGGATGAGGGAGTTGTTCTCGAACTGCTCGACGACGTGGGCGGTCCAGCCGGCCACGCGTGCGATGACGAACAGCGGAGTGAAGAAGTCCACCGGGAAGCCGAGCAGGTGATAGGCCGGGCCCGCCGGGAAGTCCAGGTTCGGCTGGATGCCGGTGCGGACATCCATGGCGTCACGCATGTTCTCGTACATGGCGACCCACCTGGCGCCGTCGTGACGCTCGGCGAGCGCCCGGAAGGACTGCTCCATCGACGGCACGCGACTGTCACCCTTCTTGTACACGCGGTGGCCGAAGCCCATGATGAGGCTCTTGCTGTCCAGGGCGTTGTTCACCCAGTCGGCGGCCTTGGCCGGATCGTCGATCTCGAGCATGGTGTGCATGACGAACTCGTTGGCGCCGCCGTGCAGCGGGCCCTTGAGCGCGCCGATGGCACCGGTGATGGCGGAGTACACGTCGGAGCGGGTGGAGGTGATCACCCGGGCGGTGAAGGTCGAGGCGTTGAAGGAGTGCTCGGCGTAGAGGATCAGGGACTTCTCGAAGTCGCGGACGTCCTCCGGGTTCGACGCGGGCGAGTCCGGGCCGGTGCCGAACACCATCGACAGCAGGTTCTCGGCGACGCCCTTGTCCGGGTCCGGGGCGACGATGTTCTTGCCCTGACGGCGACGGATGTCCATGGCCAGCGCCATCGGCAGCTGGGCGAGGAGGTTGTGTCCGACGTGGGTGATGTGGTCGGTGTCCGGGGTGAAATGCTCCGGGTCCTTGGTACCCATGTAGGACACGGCGGTCCGCATGACGTCCATCGGGTGACAGTCGGTGGGCAGGGAGTGGATGAGGGCGATCAGACCCGGGTCGAGCGAGCGGTAGGAGCGGCCGCGCAGGTTGAACTCCTCGAGCTGCTCAGCGTCCGGAAGCTCACCGTTCCACAGGAGGTAGAAGACCTCCTCGAAGGAGCAGTGCTCGACGAGATCCTGGACCGCGTAGCCGCGGTAGGTCAGGGAGTTCGTCTCCGGCATCACCTTGGATACGCCGGTGTAGTCGGCGATGACTCCGTAGAGACCCTTGCGGACCTCGGGCTCCTGTGCGGTCTGGGTGGAGGTGGTCATGGTGCTCATCCCCTTTCGGGAGGGTGTTTCAGCGGATGAAGGTGGGCTGGTAGGTGTCGGTGGAGTAGGTGAAGACCTGCTGGTCGAACGCGTTGTATTCGTTGTACCGGAGCAGCTCGTAGAGGCGGGAGCGGTGCTGCATGCGGTCGACCCACCCGCGCTGGGTGCCGGTGACGGCGATCTCGGCGAGTGCCTCCTCGACCTGGCCCATCGCGATGCGCAGGGTGGTCACCGGGTAGATCACCGCGTTGAACCCCAGTTCCTCGAGCTGGCCGGCCGAGAGCAGTTCGGACTTCCCGAATTCCGTCATGTTGGCCAGGAGCGGCACGTCGACGGCCGCGCGGAACTTCTCGAATTCGGCCGGGGTGTGCAGCGCCTCGGTGAAGATGAGGTCCGCCCCGGCGTCCGCGTATGCCTTGGCGCGCTCGATCGCGGAGTCGATCCCCTCCACGCCGGCGGCGTCGGTACGGGCGCAGATGACGAACTGATCGTCACGCCGCTCGTTGACGGCCGCCGTGATGCGCCGGAGCATGAGGTCCACCGGCACGACCTCCTTGCCGTCCAGGTGGCCGCACCGCTTCGGGTTGACCTGGTCCTCGAGGTGACAGCCGGCGACACCGGCGTCCTCCAGTTCGGAGATCGTCCGCGCCGCGGACATGGGTTCGCCGAAGCCGGTGTCGGCGTCGACGAGCACCGGCAGGTCAGTCACCCGGGCGATCTGCCCGGAGCGGTGTGCCACCTCGCTCAGCGTGGTCAGGCCGATGTCCGGCAGCGCCAGGTCGGCGGCGACGACCGCGCCGGAGACATAGACGCCGTCGAAGCCCGCCTCCTGGATGGCGCGGGCCACCAGTGGGGAGAAGGCACCCGGCATGCGTTGAATCTTCCCGCTGTTCAGTCCGGCACGGAATGCTTTCCGACGCTCCGTCGGCGTCACCGTGGAGGAGAAGAGGCCGGCCATCAGAACAGCCCTGCCGGGATCGTGGGGGCCTGGGCCAGGACGTCTGGGCCCAGCTCGATGTTGAGCTCGGAGAGATCGGTGAGGTTCCCGGTGTTCTCCGCCGCCGCGAGGAAGCGCTCCTGCTCGGCCTCGGGGACGATCCCTTCTGCCAGGGTGCGGAACTTGGCCACGTACTGCTCGCGGGCGAAGGGGCGGGCGCCGAGCGGGTGTGCGTCGGCGACCGCGAGTTCATCCTCCACCACCGTGCCGTCCCGGAAGGTGATGACGGCGCGGGCGCCGAAGGCCTTCTCGCCCGGGTCAGTGGAGTGGTAACGGCGGGTCCACTCCGGGTCCTCGACAGTGGAGATCCTGTGCCACAGCTCGATGGTCTCCGGGCGGTTGGCACGCTCCGGCGCGTAGGAACGCTCGTGGTGCCAGGCACGGTCCTCGAGGGCCACGGCGAAGATGTACATGATCGAGTGGTCGAGGGTCTCACGTGAGGCACCCGGGTCGAATTTCTGCGGGTCGTTGGATCCGGTGCCGATCACGTAGTGGGTGTGGTGCGAGGTGTGCAGGACGATGGACTCGATGTCCCGCAGGTCCCGGCCGTCAGCGGCGAGCTGCTCGCCCATGCGGCGGGCCAGGTCGATCGGGGCCTGGGACTGGTACTCCGCGGAATGCTCCTTGGTGTAGGTGTCCAGGATGGCGCGCTTCTCCTCGCCCTCGCCCGGCAGCGGGACGGTGTACCGGTGGTCCGGACCAGAGAGCAGCCAGGCGATGACGCCGTCCTCACCCTCCCAGATCGGGGCCGGGGCCCCCTCGCCGCGCATGGCACGGTCGACCGCCTCGATGGCCATCTTGCCGGCGAAGGCCGGGGCGAACGCCTTCCAGGACGAGATCAGGCCTTTGCGGGACTGGCGGGTCGCGGTGGTGGTGTGCAACGCCTGCCCGATGGCCTGGTAGATGGTGTCCACGTCCAGGTCGAGCATGGTGCCGATGCCGGCGGCCGCCGACGGGCCGAGGTGTGCCACGTGGTCGATCTTGTGCTCGTGGAGGCAGATGCCGCGGACCAGGTCGACCTGGATCTCGTAACCGGTGGCCAGACCCCGGATGAGTTCACGACCCCCCTTGCCCGCCTGCTGCGCGGCGGCGAGGATCGGCGGGATGTTGTCGCCCGGGTGGGAGTATTCGGCGGCGAGGAAGGTGTCGTGGAAGTCGAGCTCACGGACGGCGGTGCCGTTGGCCAGCGCCGCCCACTCGGCGGCGTACCTGCCCGGCAGACCGAAGACGGAGGCGCCGCCGGTGGTGACCGGCCGGGCCTGCGCCATGACCCGGGCGGAGGTGACGGGGCGGCGTAGAGCGGAGGCGACGGAGACGGCGGCGTTGTCGATGATCCGGTTGATGATCATCTCCCTGGTCGCCTCCGGAACCTCGACGGGATCGGCGGCGACGCGGGCGATCTTGTAGGCCAGGTGCTCCTCGTAGGGGAAGTCCTCGGCGGAGCGGTGGGTACGCACGGTGTGGTTGATCATGGCGGTCGGTTCTACTCCTTGCTCAATGGCGGATGCGCTGCCGCTCACAGTAGTGCGAATCGTGTGTTGGCGGTCACAGCAAAGTCTGCGTAAAGTAGCGGCATCAGGTCACACTTTCTGCAAAACTTGTGGAAAACGCAGGTCACACACAGTTTCGGGAGCAGGACACACCCATGAGCAAGCACTTCGCGGGGGCACGCATCCGCACACTCCGCAGGACCCGCAACCTCACCCAGCAGGAAATGGCGCGCAGGCTCAGCCTGTCCACCAGCTACCTCAACCAGCTCGAGAACGACCAGCGTCCCCTCACCGTCACGGTGCTCATGGCGCTGTCCCGCCATTTCGACGTCGACCCGGCCTTCTTCTCCCCCGACCACGACGCCCGCACCGTCGGCGAACTGCGCGACGCCTTCCCCGCCGTCCCCGACGATCAGCTCGCCGACTTCGCCGCCCGCTATCCCGAGCTGGTCACCGAGGTCCTCGAGCTCGCCGAGCGCGCACCGTCGCGTGTCGACGACTCCCCCTACCGCCTCGTCCGCGACTTCTTCTACGAGGCACACAACTACATCCACGAACTCGACGTGCTCGGCGAGGAGCTGGCCGGTCGGCTCGGAGATCCCCAGCTCCGGCTCACGCGACTGTCGACGTCCCTGGACCGCGACCTCGGCATCGTCGTCCGCTTCCGCAAGATCAGCAACGGCCCCCGCCGCGTGTACCATCCGCAGACCCGCGAACTCCATCTGCGCACCGGTCTGAACGAGGCACAGCTCTGCTTCGAGCTCGCCCTCCAGTACGGGCTCACCGGCCACGCCGACCTCCTCCGCGAGCTCGCCTCCCCCCTGCCGACCGGGGAGTCTCGTGAGATCGCCGTCCTGGCGCTCGCCCAGTACTTCGCCGCTGCCGTGGTCATGCCCTACGAGGCCATGCTCGCCACCGCCGAGGAGGTGCACTATGACATCGACCGTCTCGCCGTCCACTTCGGCACCGGCTTCGAAACCACCTGCCACCGCCTGTCCACCCTCAACCGGCCCGGGGCCCGGGGAGTCCCCTTCTTCTTCGTCCGCACGGACCGCGCGGGCAACATCTCCAAGCGCCAGTCCGCCACCGGTTTCCACTTCTCCCGCTCCGGCGGCTCCTGCCCACTGTGGGTGATCCACCGTGCCTTCGAAACCCCCGGGCGGGTCACCCGGCAGGTGGCGGCCATGCCGGACGGCCGGCACTACCTGTGGATCGCACGCACCGTCCAGGGACAGGCGCACGGGTTCGGCCGGCCCCGCAAGGAATTCGCCGTGGGCCTGGGCTGCGACCTCGACCAGGCCGAGCGTCTCGTCTACGCGAAGGGACTGGACCTCTCCCCCGCCTCGGCCACCCCCATCGGGCCGGGCTGCACCACCTGCCCACGGGAACGCTGCCCCCAGCGGGCGTTCCCCCACGCGGGTCGCCAGGTGGTCGTCGATCTCGACGCCACCCTGGACTTCTCCTACACCACCTACTGATCAGGCGATGTCCGGCCCTGTCACTCCAGGTCGTCGTGCGCCACCAGACGGCGGGCGGCCTCGGTGATCGAGCCTGACAGTGACGGGTACACGGCAAACGTCTCGGACAGCTGCTTCACGGTCAGGTTGTTGGAGACCGCGATCGCGATCGGCAGGATCAGCTCCGAAGCGGTCGGGGCGACGATGACGCCGCCGATGACCAGACCCGAATTCCGGCGGCAGAACAACTTGACGAAACCGTGCTTGAGCGAACGCATCTTCGCCCGCGGGTTGGACTGCAGCGGCAGCACCACGGCGCGGGCCGAGACCTCGCCGTTCTCCACCTGCGCGTGGGTCACGCCGACGGCGGCGATCTCCGGGCGGGTGAACACGGCGGTGGCCACGGTCTTCAGTCGGATCGGGGTGACCCCTTCACCGAGTGCGTGGTACATGGCCATGCGGCCCTGCATCGCGGCGACCGAGGCCAGCGGGAACAGGTCGGTGCAGTCGCCTGCGGCATAGATACCCGAGACATTGGTGCGGGAGACACGGTCAACCTTGATGTGTCCGGACGGGGTGGTCTCCACCCCGACGTTCTCCAGGCTCAGACCCTTCGTGGCCGGGATGGAACCGATCGACATGATCGCGTGGGAACCGAAAATCTCCCGGCCATCGGTTGTCTTCACACACACGCCGCCGTCCGCGGTGCGGGTCACGGACTCCACACGGGCGTGCTTCTCCAGGGAGACCCCCCGCTGCGACAGGACGTGCTCCAGCACGTCCGCGGCGTCCGCGTCATCGTGAGGCAGGATCCGGTCACGGGAGGCGACCATCGTCACCTTCACACCCAGTTCGGCGAAGGCGGACACGAATTCGGCGCCCGTGACACCCGAACCCACCACGATGAGGTGCTCCGGGGTGTCCTCCAGGTCATAGACCTGCTGCCAGGTGAGGATGCGCTCGCCATCGGGCTCTGCGCCCGGCAGGATACGCGGGGTGGCACCCGTGGCCAGGAGTACCAGCTCGGACTCGAAGATCTCCTCCGTGCCGTCCTCCAGCGTGGCGGTGACCCGGTGCTGCAGCTGCTCCAGCTGGGACTCCGCGAAGCGACCGCGGCCGTGGACCATGCGCACGCCGGCACGCTCCAGCTGGACATGAATGTCGTCCGACTGCTCCTGCGCGAGCATCTGCACCCGCTTGTTCAGCGCGGGGAGGTGGATACGGGCACGGCCCAGCAGACTGTTCAGGCCCATGTCGTCCGCGCGGCGCAGGTCCGTCTTGATGCCGGTGCCGGCGATGAAGGACTTCGAGGGCACACAGTCGAGGAGAACCGAGGATCCGCCGATTCCCCGCTCCTCGATGACCGTCACATCCGCTCCGTATTTGGCGCCGGCCAATGCTGCCTCGTAGCCGGCGGGGCCACCGCCGATGATGACGATTCTATTGCTCAAGGGGTCTCCTCTGCGCGTCGTTGAAAATCCACGTCGGTTATGGACAACTGACCCTTGAGTCTAGACCTTAGGATAGGAACCCGCCGTTGCCTGACCCGGTTCCGGCGACCCCGCCGTACTGTTCGATGACCGAGCCGAAGAGACGGATTCCGACGCCGATCGAACGTTCATCCACATTCAGGTCACCCTGGTGCAGATCCTGCATCCTGCCCTTCCCCGACCAGCAGCCCAGCCGCGCCATCGACCCCGGCACGTGCTCCAGATACATGGAGAAGTCCTCACCGCCACTCGACTGCGGGGCCTGGACGACCGCCTGGGGATCGATGGCCCGGGCGGCGTCGGCAAGCATCGCCGTGGCGACGTCATCGTTGATCACCGGCGGGACGCCGCGCTGGTAGATGAGCTCGTGCGAACAACCCGTGGGGGCGAGCACCTGGGCGATCAGCTCCTCCATGAGTTCCTGCAGGGACCGCCACGTGGCGACGTCCGCCGTGCGGATCGTGCCCGTCAGCTGGCCCGACTCCGGGATCGCGTTCGGGGCGTAGCCGGCGTTGAGGGAACCGAACACCAGCACGGTTCCCGTCCGCGGGTCCACCCGGCGGGAGAGCAGCGCCGGCAGCTGCGTGACCAGGGAACTCAGCCCGAAGACAACGTCATTGGTCAGGTGCGGGCGTGCGGAGTGCCCACCGGGTCCGGTCACCTTGATCCGCAGCACGTCCGCGGCCGAGGTGATGGCGCCGGTACGCACACCGACCTTGCCCACCTTGAGTTTCGGCTCCACGTGGAGCCCGAAAATCGAACCGACGCCGTCCAGCCCACCCCATGCGATGACGTCCGAGGCGCCGCCCTCCATGACCTCCTCCGCCGGCTGGAAGAGCACCCGGACACCGTGCCGGAGCGCGTCCGCGTTGTCCGCCAGGGCACACGCCAGCGCCAGCGCAATCGTCGTGTGCACGTCATGCCCGCACGCATGCGCCACGCCGGGGACCGCGGAGGCGTACGGCAGCCTGGTCATCTCGGTCAGGGCGAGTGCGTCCAGGTCGGCGCGGAACGCCAGCCTGTCGCCGGTGTCCGGGCCGATGTCCACCATCAGACCAGTCCCCGGGAAGCGTCGGGGCATGAGTCCGTAGGAGTTCAGCGTCTCCTCGAGGAACTCCGTCGTCTCGTGTTCCATGTGTGACAGCTCCGGATGGGAGTGCAGGTGACGACGCCACCCGACGACCTCATCGCGGTGATTGCTGAGCCACTCATCGATACGCGCGGCGATACCCTTCACGGACTGTCCTTTCCGAAGACCTTGAGCCAAGGACCTACCGCCCCAATGCTACTCCGTGACAGGTCCCCTACCCTCTATCCCCTTCGGGCCGGACGTCTTCCGACCAGGCTCGTCGACGACCTGCGGCAGGCCGACCTCCCCGAGAGGCGGCTCATCCTCGTAGCGGGGCCCGCTACCCTGCTGGGCGAACGTGCGCCGGAACGGGCGGAGGTCATCCCCGCTTTCCGGCCAGCGGATCGAGATCCCGACCTTCTCCGCCGAACAGATGTCCGCCACCGGATGGTCACCACCCGGCAGCAACGCCGCCGGCGGGACGTCGAGGGCCCGGGCGAGCCGGTAGACGATGGACAGGTGGGGGTCCGTGGCGGTACCCGCATTGTTGAGGTTGCGCTCGATGTTGGAGATGGAGTTGCGTGAGACGTCGGACAACGACGCCAACTGCTCCTGCGTCAGCCCCCGCATCCGACGCAGCGTGTAGAGGTTCCTGCCCAGCCGGAGACCATAACTCGGCCACGGCTTCCACTCGCTTCTCTGCGCCATCCCTCCAACGTGCCCACCGGAGTGGGAGATCACCGCCCACTGCAGTGGGCAGGATCGGAGGGTTCAGCTACAGGTCGATGTTGCGGGGACCGTACAGGCGGTCACCGGCATCGCCCAGACCAGGCACGATGTAGGCGTCAGCGTTCAGTTCCGGATCGACGCACGCCGTCACCAAGCGGCAGGGCAGGCCGGAGTTCGCGAGCGCGTCCACACCCGGCTGGGCCGAAACCATGCAGATCGCGGTGATGTCCGTGGCACCGCGCTCCGCCAGCAGCCGGATGGCATGCAGCAGGGACCCGCCGGTGGCAAGCATCGGGTCCACCACGAACACGGTGCGACCGGTCAGATCGTGCGGCAGAGCCTCCAGGTAGGGAACAGGTTCGTGGGTGACCTCGTTGCGGGCCAGCCCGATGAAGCCCACCTGCGCGTCAGGGATCATCGACAGCGCCGGATCAACCATGCCCAGCCCGGCGCGGATCACCGGCACAATGATCGGCGGGTTCTCCAGCCGCGTCCCTTCCGCGAGGGCGACCGGGGTCTGGCATTCGAAATGCTCCACGGGCAGGTTCCGGGAGGCTTCATACACCAGCATGGTGCCCAGGTCAGCCAGGGCTGCACGGAAAGCGGTGTTGTCGCTGCGGTGGTCGCGCATGAGGGTGAGGCGGGAGGCTGCAAGCGGATGATCGACGATGGTTATCTCCATGGACCCCATGCTAGACCCGGCGCGACCGGCGGTAGTGTTCGTCCTGCACAAGAACATGATCGTGGAGAATCCGCAGGTTCCCGGGAACCTTCCGACCCTTTCCGCAGTCCAATTAAGGCATGAGATCCTTCTCCGTCGATCCCGACCGCGCCCGCATGCTGGCCGGCGTGCTTCTCGACGCCGCCGACCACCCACCCCCCACTCCCCTCCCCCACCCCGAGGCGTCCGCCGGGCTCGACCGGTTCGCCGCCTCCCTGCACCAGGCACTGACCCACCTGGATGACCAGACCCGGCGGGTGCATGACCGGGCGCGGGTGCTGGCGGAACGTTCCCACCGGGTCATAGATGCCGCCGAACGCACCGACCACGCCCTCGCCGCGCAGCTGGGGAGGCTGTGATGAGGGAGATCGTGTCCGCGCTCCAGCAGATCGCGGGACTCCAGCCGACGCCCCTGCCGCAGCTGAGGTTGCCCTCCTTGCCGGATTTCCAGGCCGCACTACCGCTGTGCGAGATGATCGCGGCGGGCTCACCGGGCGGGAGAACCCTGGTGGAGACGGCCCAGTCCGTCAGCGCGGACAGGGAACTGGTGTCCCGGATCAACGATTCGGCCGCCGCTCATGTCGAGGCCACCCGGGCCGAACTTCTCCATCTGGCCGGGGAGCTGGGCCAGCAGGCTCTGCAGGTGCTTCCCCGCCTGCTGGCGCCGGTGCCGGGGGCCCAGGCCGGGGGCCTGCTGGAGCTGCAGAATCTGGCCGGCAGCTTCACCCATACGGCCGCTACCCGGGTGCAGGAGCTGCAGGAACTGCTGGATCCGTTGGCGGATGACCTCGACCGGGTCAGCCGCACGGCACACACCGCACCCCTGCCGTTTTCTGCCGAGGAGCCACCGGTGGACGCAGCTGAGCAGCAACCGCAGGCCGCCGTCGAGCCCACCGGGTCGGGCGAGGCCGCTGTCGCCGCTGCCCTCAGCCAGGTTGGCACGCCCTATGTCTGGGGCGGCACCGGAAACGGCGGCTTCGACTGCAGCGGGCTGACCCAGTGGGCCTGGCGACAGGCGGGCGTGGAGCTCCCGCGGCTGGCGGAAGAACAGGACGTGGGGACGCAGGTGAGCGCGGACGAGCTGATTGCGGGCGATCTCGTGGTGTGGGACGGCCACGTGGCGATGTACGCCGGCGACGGACAGATGGTGGAGGCCGGGGACCCGGTGCAGACCAATCCGCTGCGGACCACCAACATCGGGATGGCCTTCAAGGGTTTCTGGCGGCCGACCGGATGAGACTCCGGTAGAATCCCGGCCCATGAGCTCCCGTGCGATCATCCCCGTGAAACTGTCTCTCACCGAGGGTGACTTCTACACCCTGTGGGCACCGAACTGGAAGGAGCACGGTGCCGAATGGCAGGCCTTCCTCGGCGACGACGCAGGGCTGTTCCTCTTCACCTCACCCGCGAAAATGCTGGCCTTCCTGAACTCGGGCAAGAAGCACGATCTCCGCTCGCACCCGAAGTGGAGCGCATTCGAGTCGCTGCCGGCCGACATGATCGTGCCGGAGAAGAAGGACGTCTACGACATCGTCGGCGCCCCCGCGCTGCTGGCCGGGCGACCGTCCTACGAGAACGTCTCCGCCCTCGGCCGCATCTTCCACATCGCCCGCTCCCTGGGCGAAGTCACCGCGGCCGATGACGCCGTCCTGTTCTTCGCCTCACACTCCATGCTCGGCAACGTCCACCGCGGCGCCGACCACTACGCCGGTGAGCACGGCATGGGCGAGTGGTCCGCTGTGGGCCGCACGGTGCTGGACAAATGGCAGAAGGTCGTCGAGTCCCTCGATGCGCAGGTCCGCGTCATCGACGTCGACGACAAGGAAACGGCAGAGGCACAGTCGCTTATCGACGCCGCCCGCATCGCCGCAGCCGAGGCCCGCGCGAAGGCCGAACTCGCCGCCAAGGAGGCGGAGGAGCAGGCCGACCCCTACGACTCCTCCGTCTGGGGTGCCGCCGGCATCGACCCCGTGAAGATCACCATCCAGGGGAAGTCCCTCTACACCCTGCGCACCTACGTCGAGGGCCGACCGGTGTTCCTCGGCCGCTACGGCGAGATCTTCACCTTCCCCACCCCCCGTCAGCTGGCCCGCTGGCTGGTGGAGAACGACGAGCACGACCTGGCGAACCTCGCCACCTGGGAGCAGGTGATGACCCAGGCGAACGCCGGCGAACTCGAGCTCATCGTCCACCCGGACAACGAGTACTCGTACCAGGGGCTGGCGGCGGACATCGAGAAGGGCCCCGAGGCCGTGGACACCGCCCAGATGAGCCGCGGTTATGAGCTGTTCGCCGATGCCGCCGACTGGGCAGCCGACGACTCGCTCAACTCCTACCTCCTGGCCAACCCCCGCATGCAGGACTTCCTCTCCTACATGCTCGGCTCGACCGAAAGCGCGGGCTACGTACCCTCCGCCCCCTTCACCGACCACGCCAACGCGTGGAAGGACCTGGAGGAGATGCTGGTCAAGCGGTTCTCCAGGTTCTAGGGACCGGCCGGGTCACCTGCCGCTAGGAACTTGGGTCGTCCTCGAAGTCCTGCGCCTCATAGGCCGGCAGGATCACCCGCTCAAGCAGGTCCTGCCGCTCCACCTCGGTGAGGAAGGCGCCCTGCACGGCGTTGACGGTCAGATCGAAGAATTCCTCTGGCCCGTAGCCGAAGGTGTCGGCCAGCGCGACAAACTGGTCAGTCAGCGAACCCGCGACCGTCCGATTGCCGGTGTTGACGGTGCAGGTGAAGCCGAGCTGCTGCAGAAGCGTCAACGGATGGTCACCGAGTTCCTCCGCGGCCCCCAGGTGCACCTCCAGAGTGGGGGCGAATTCCAGGGTGAGGTGGCGGTCCCGGACCCAACCGGAGACCCGTCCGGGCAGGACCCCCTCGAAGCCCTCGGTGTCGATGTAGAAGTCATCGACGAGGGCCACCGCATGGCTGAGACGGGTGGCCCCCAGCTGCACGGCCTCGGCGATGGAGTCGATGTCGCCGTCCGGGCCGGAGTGCATGGTGAAGGGGACATAGGCTTCGCGGAGCTTCCGGAAGGCATCCGCGTCGGTGCCCGCTGAGTGGACTTCCGGGCCGGCGACGTCGAAGCCGACGACCTTCCTGCCGTGGTTGCGCACCGCCAGTTCGGCGATCTCGGAGACGAGGCGGCCGCGCTGGGCGGTGAGGATGAGGCGGGCGTCGATACGCGGGACGTCGAGCCCGGCGACAGCGCAGTCCACGACCTCCTGGAGAGTGAGTCCACCCTCGGTGTGCAGTTCCGGGGAGATCCGGAGCTCGACGTAGACGACGTTGTCAGCGGCGAGTTCGGTGAGCTGATCCCGCACCTGGGCAGTGAGCGTCTCGGGGGTCTGGGCCGGGGCCCCGGCGAGATGGTCGTGGATGAGGACTTTGGGAAGGCCGGCGAGGACCTCACGGTTGACGGTCTTGCGGTCTGGGCTGATGTCGGCGGTGTCGTGCATGGTGTCCATGCTAATCCGCCGCTGCACACCGGACGCGGCCGGCTAGCGTCCCCGCTTGCGGACCACCTCGGCGCCTGCCCAGCGATCGTGGGAACCGATGAGCTGGTTGGCCGGGTTAATGGAGACACCGATGACGATCATGCCGACGAGGGCGATGAGCGAACCGATGCCCGGGACGATGTTGATGATGCGCCACCACTGACGCTTCGCGGACTGTTCCAGGCTGAGCTTCTCGCCGGTGGTGGAATCGCGGACCTCGTAACCGAAGAGGTGTTTGACCGGGGAGGCACCCGTGTACACCTCGAAGCCGAGGAAGTAGGCGAGCCCGACGAGGCTGACGATCAGCCAGCTGAGGAAACCGTCCGCGCCGAGCATCGCCGCGAGAGCGCCGGTGATCATGGAGGCGGCGAGGCCGTCGAGAAGCATCATGCCCAGCCGCAGACCCGCCCCCGGCCGGTCGGCGGGCACGGCGGACGTCGCCTGGTAGGCGGGGACCCCCGCCGTGTACTGGGAGGGGTTGGCGAAGGGGTCGGCCGCCTGACCGGGCTGCGAGGGGGTGTAGGTCGGATAGTTGTAGGGATTCGACTGGGGCGCGGGCTGAGGCTGGGACGGCGGGAAGAGCGAGACGTCCGGCAGCGTGCCGAAATTACCCAGGTAGTCCAGGTCATCCCAGGTCAGGTTCAGGGAGGCGTCCAGGGCGTCGTCATAGGTGGCGCGACGGTCCTCGGCGGCGAGGATGGCGAAAGCGGTGTGCAGCTGCCTGCGCCGGGGATCACTGTCGGGGATGGCCTGCATCTCGAGGTCGAGGTCACGTTGCGCGATGACACGTCCGAGTTCATCTGCCGAGGCAGATCGGTCCAGACCGTGGATCTGATAGAGGTTGGGGCTCGGGGAGGTCATGTCATTCACCTTGTGTCCTTGTAGTGATCGTTGATCTCAAGGATAAGGCCGTGGCAGCCGCCCCGGCATCCGGAAGGTCCCTGAGTTCCACCCGGATCTTTCCACCCTGAGGCGCGTTATTTCCGGCGCAGCAGGGCGATGGCGCCTGCGCCCACGGCGCCGAGGGCGGCACCCACACCGATGGCGGTGCCGGCGCCGGGTCCGCGGTTGATCTCCTCCCGCACCCGGATGACAGCAGGCTCCGGGGCGGGCATCTGCGCCAGACGCATCGATTCCTCGGTGCTCGCCGCCCAGGCGGAGATGTACATGACCAGGCGCCAGACCAGGTACAGGACAACCATCAGGCCGATGATCGGGCCGAAGGTCGCGCCCGCCGGGTTGGACAGCGCATTGGAGGCGAACAACGTACCGAGCTGCTTGATCAGCTCGAATGCGACTGCGCCGATCGCCGCGGCCTCCAGCCCCGAGCGGCGCGGCACCCTCGTGCGCGGCAGGTAGAACACCATCCAGGCCATGACGAGGAAGTTCGCCAGGAGACCCACGAGCAGCGCGACGCCGAAGGTCACCACGCGGATGCCGGGGATCCCGCCGAGACCGAGGAAGTCCAGGAGGTACTGCGTCGCCCCGGAACTACCGATGGCGGTGACGCCGAAGGCCAACGCCAGTGCCAGGAACAGACCCAGCAGACCCAGCAGGTCACTGGACTTGTTTTTGAGGAAGCTGCCGACCGCGGTCGGGTCGACCTTCCACATCTTGGACACGCCGTAGCGCAGGTTGTTCATCCACCCCAGGCCGGACCACAGGGCCGTCAGGGCGCCGATGCCGGCCACCGCGCCGCGCTGCTCGATGGCGGTGGTCAGAATGTCGTTGATCAGAACCCCGAGATCGCCCTCGACGGAACCGGCGATCTGGTTCTGCACCTCTGTGAGCGCCTCAGGTCGGTTCGCCAGGAAAGCGGCGGCAGCGGCGATGACGAGCATGAGGACCGGGAAGACCGCCAGGACCGAGAAGTAGGTGATGCCCGCGGAGTACTGGTTTCCACCCATCGATGAGTAGCGCTCCTGCATCCTCATCAGGTGGTCGACGAACTCTGATCTCTCGCGGACCTTGTCCACGGCACCCGGGTCATCGTCGTGCGCCCGTTCGATGCCGAATTCATCGACGTGCCGACGGTCGGGCTGTGTGCTGGTAGCCACGCGTACTCCTTAGCCGTTGATCAATCACTGTGGTGACATGTGCCATCAACGGTAGGGAAAAATGTGGCCCGGCGCACGCTGTGGGGTGGAACCGTTATGCGTGTCAGCGCAGCGGGCGGAGGAATCCGACCTTCTCGTAGACCTCCTGCACCACGGTTTCCGCGTACTCGCCGGCGCGCTCCGCCCCCTTGGCCAGGATGCGTTCGAGCTCGCCCCGGTCGGACATGAGCTCCTCGTACCGCGCGCGCAGCGGGGTGGTGAAGGCCTCGAGAGCGTCGGCGGTGTCGACCTTGAGCGCACCGTAACCGGCCCCCTCGTATCCGGTCACCAGGTCATCGATGCTCCTGCCCGTGAGCGAGGACTGGATGGCCAGCAGGTTGGACACGCCGGGCTTGTTCTCCCGGTCGTAGGTGATGACGCCGTCGTTGTCGGTGACGGCGGAGCGGATGCGCTTGGCGGAGGTCTTCGGGTCGTCGAGAAGGTTGATCAGGCCCTTGGGGTTCTCGCCGGACTTGGACATCTTGGCGGTGGGGTTCTGGAGGTCCTGGATCTTGGCGGAGCCCTCCGGGATGAAGCTCTCCGGCACGACGAAGGTCTCACCGTAGCGGGAGTTGAAACGCTCGGCCAGGGTGCGCGTGAGCTCCAGGTGCTGGCGCTGGTCCTCCCCGACGGGCACGAGCTGCGGGCGGTAGAGGAGGATGTCGGCGGCCATGAGCACCGGGTAGGTGAACAGGCCGACGGTGGAGCGGTCTGCGCCCTGTTTGGCGGACTTGTCCTTGAACTGGGTCATGCGCGAGGCCTCGCCGAAACCGGTGAGACAGCCCAGCACCCAGGTCAGTTCAGCGTGCTGCGGCAGGTGCGACTGCACGAACAGGGTGGACTTGTCCGGGTCGATGCCCAGGGCGATGAGCTGCGCGGTGCCCGCCACGGTGCGCTGACGCAGTTCCGCGGGATCCTGCTCGACGGTGATGGCGTGCAGATCGGGGATGAAGTAGAACGCGTCATAGTTGTCCTGCAGTTCAATCCACTGCTTCAGCGCACCGAGATAGTTACCCAGGTGATAGGAGTCCGCGGTCGGCTGGATGCCGGAGAGGACACGCTGGCGGGATTCGGTCGACGGGGTCTGCTCGCTCATGAAAAACGAGTCTAGCCCCGTGGCCCGGGAACGGCGAAGGCGGCGTCGATGCCCGCTTATCGACGCCGCCTCTTCCCCCCGGCGCTGCTAGAGCTTGTGGGAGGTGGGGCTGTGCTTGTCCAGGCCGATGGCGATGGCGCCGACGATGAAGGCGCCGCCGGTGGCCATCACGAGTGCGGCGACGATGGCCAGCACCGAGAAGCCGATGGCGGTGTACCAGAAGATGCCGGCGGCCAGCAGGACCGCACCGAGGACCAGGTAGATGAGAGCGCGCATGTGTGTTTCCACTTCTGTAGTACTTCAGGACAAGAAGATGTCAGTCGTTGACACATCTTAGCAGCGGGGGGCTCTAGCGGGGGCTGACTGCCCCGCCCTCATCCTCGGGCCCGGGCATCTCGTCGGGGTCCCCACCCGTCGCGTCCTCCGGGAGGGACCAGCGCTGCTTCTTCCCCTTGTTCTTACGCCCGTTGATCCTGCCCAGCAGGGAATAACGCGAGGTGTCGAAGGTGACGCGGCGCCGCGACAGGCGCAGGTTGCGGCGCGCCGCCCGGTAGGACAGGGAGGCACGCGGGTCGAAGGGGTGATCGGCTCCCTGGTAATCGAACACCGGGAGGCTGAGCCCGAAGTACATCGCGATGACACGGACGCCGAATGCCACGACCAGGGTGATCACGATGGTCCAGTTCTCGGCGACGCCCGCAGCCAGCAGGCTCATGTAGACGCCCGTGGCGATGATGGAGATGGAGGCGTACAGCTCCTTCGAGAACACCAGCGGCACCCGGTCGCTCATGAGATCACGCAGCACTCCGCCGGACACGCCGTTGACCACCGCGGCCACCGATGCGATGACGAAGCCGTGCCCCTGCTCCAGGGCGATCTGTGTGCCGATCACCGAGAAGGTCGCCAGACCCACGGCGTCGGCGAGCAGGAAGAGCTTCCGGAAGTAGTGCATGAGGAACGACAGTGACACCGTCACCAGCGCGGCGACCACCACGATGATGAGGTAGATCGGATCCTCCACCCATGTCAGGGGGTAGGTGTCCAGGATCATGTCACGGATGGTGCCGCCACCCAGGCCGGTCAGTGCGGCCAGAGCGACGACGCCGAACAGGTCCATCTTCTGCCGACCCGCCGCCAGCGCAGCGGTGATGGCCTCGGCGGTGATGCCGACGACGAAGAGGACGGTCAGCAGGTGAGCGGTGTCAATGGCGTTCATGGTCAGGCATAAGTCACATTCAGGGGGGAGTGATCGGACCAGCGGGTTTCCACGGTGGGTGCGCGGTCAACCCAGCTGCGCTCGGCACGATCGAGCATGTTCCTCGTTGCGGCCTGGTAGTCGATGCGCCAGCCGGCGTTGTTGTTGAACGCCTGACCGCGGTACGTCCACCAGGTGTACGGGCCCTCCCCCTCCGGTTGAAGACGACGGGCCACGTCAAACCACTTCGGTTCCGTGGCTGCACCCCGGATAGTACGCCCGGCGTAGTCCACCACACCGAAGTACTCCCCCAGCCCGGGCTTCTCCTGCGGAGCCTCGTCCGGGTGGGGGCCGAAGACCGAATCCATGAAGGCACGCTCATCACAGAGGAAACCCGACTTCTTCATGTTGCCCCTCCAGTTCTTCAGGTCCTCCCGGCGGTGGCAGATGTTCCAGTCGCCGCCGATGACCATGTCGGGGAACTCTTCCGCGCGCCCCTCCAGGAGAGGAGTGAACTCGTCGAGGAAACGGTATTTCTCGTCCTGCTTCTCTGAGCCTGCGGAACCCGAGGGCAGGTAGAGGGAAGCCACGCGGACCCCGTCGAAGGTGCCCTCGATCCACCTGCCGGAATCGACGAAGGAACCCAGGCCGACGCGGACGTCGTCAAGCGGGGCGCGGGACAGGATGCCCACACCCGCGCGACCACGGGCGACGGCGGGCGCACCGACGTAGTGCCAACCGGCGTCCAGCGCCGGCTGCAGCGCCTTGACGGACTCGTCGATCGTGGCCCGCACCTCCTGGAGCAGCACCACGTCGGAACTGGATTCCGCCAACCAGGCCAGCATCCCCGGGTTATCGGCGTTGCGTTGTTTGACCGCGGCGCGGATTCCGTTGACGTTGATGGACGTGATGGTCAGAGTCATGCCCGATACCTTATCGTCGAGCGTCGGCGGAGCCACACCGCAGGGAACCAGATGAGGATCGCCGCCACCGCCAACCCGGCTCCGGCCAACGCGGGGGCCGAGTATCCCAGGCCCGCGGCGATGACCACGCCGCCCAGGGCTGCGCCGCCCGCGTTCGCCAGGTTGAGTGCCGAGTGGTTGAGTGCTGCGGCCAGCGTCTGGGATTCCCCTGCGACGTCCATGAGCCGGATCTGCAGGGAGGGCACGAGGGAGGCGCCGAAGAAGCCGATGAGCGCGAAGTTGAGCGTGCCGACCACCGGATTCGCCGAACTGAAATAGAAGGCCGTGAGCACCACGGCGATCATGACCAGTGCCAGGAGAATGCCGTACTCGAGGTTCCGGTCCGCCAGTCGGCCACCGAACCAGTTGCCCAGCACCGAACCGACGCCGTAGGCCATGAGCACCAGCCACATCCACCCGAGGTCGATCCCGGCCTGCTCGGTCATCGTCCAGGATATATAGGTGTAGACGGCGAACATGCCGCCGAAGCCCACCGTGCCGATGGCCAGCGTCAGCCACACCTGCGCCCGGGACAGTGCGCCGAGCTCGGTGAGCGCGGAGGTCGGGGCCATCTTCGTCATGTGCGGCATGAGGACCCAGAGCGCGAGGAAGGTCGCCAGGCCCAGCACGGCGACCAGGACATACGCCGCCGGCCAGCCGAAGGCCTGGCCGAGGGCCTGTGCCGCGGGGACACCGGCGACCGTGGCCACGGACAGTCCCATGCCCACAAAGGCGATGGCCCTGCCCCGCTGCCCCCGCGGCGCCATCGACGCCGCGGACAGTCCCGCCACCGAGAAATAGGCGCCGTGCGGCAGGCCGGCGAGGAAGCGTGCGGCCAGGAGCAGCGGATAGTTGTCCGCCAGCGCGGCTATCACGTGACCGACGGTGAAGGCGACCATGAGCAGCAGAAGCAGGCGGCGTCGGGGCACCACGCCAGTCAGGGCCGTGATCACGGGCGCACCCACGACCACTCCGAGTGCGTAGGCGGAGATGATGTGGCCCGCCTGATCCTCCGCGATGCGGAAGTCGTCTGCGATGAGCGGCAGCAGGCCCATCGAGACGAACTCCGTGGTGCCGATGGCGAAGCCGCCGAGAGCGAGCGCAACCATGACGATGATGCGGCGGCGTTCGGTGATCTCGGTCTGCCGTGGCCGGGGCCGACGGGGCGGGATGACGGGTCGTGGGGAGCGGAGGCGGTCTTTCACGTGTGGGCATACTACGCCACAACCGGGCCCGCCACCGATCCGGCGATTTTCCTGCCGACACCCCCCGGATGCGGGGAGGCCGGGAGAAGCGGGCGCGGGGAAGCGGTCCTGGACCACACCGCTCTCCCCGAGTTCGCACCCCAGGCCGGAATGGTCATCCCAGAAAGGCCCCCACCTGGCGGATACTCAGGCCTTTCCCAGGACCCGCGCAGCTCCGCGGCCCCTCCGGAATGGCGGGGTACCCACCATTTCCGGAAAAACCCGTCCGCCCCACCCACGGCCGTCGGGAAACGAAAGGGGTAGGCTATGAACCTGTATATTGAGCCGATTACCACGAGGGAGACTCATGGCTAAGATCATCTGGACCCGTACCGACGAGGCACCGCTACTCGCGACGTACTCATTCAAGCCCGTTGTCGAGGCCTTCGCCCGCACCGCAGGCATCGATGTTGAGACCCGCGACATCTCCCTGGCAGGACGTATCCTGGCGCAGTTCCCGGACCGTCTGACAGAGGAACAGCGTGTTGACGACGCCCTCGCCGAGCTGGGCCAGCTGGCGAAGAACCCGGAAGCCAACATCATCAAGCTCCCGAACATCTCCGCTTCCGTTCCGCAGCTGAAGACCGCGATCAAGGAGCTGCAGGAGCAGGGTTATGACCTCCCCGACTTCGTCGACTCCCCGGAGACCGACGATGAGAAGGAAGCCCGCAAGCGTTACAGCGTAGTGATGGGTTCCGCCGTGAACCCCGTACTCCGTGAGGGCAACTCCGACCGTCGTGCACCGGAGGCCGTGAAGAACTTCGTCAAGAAGAACCCGCACCGCATGGGCGAGTGGTCCGCAGACTCCAAGACCAACGTCGCCACCATGGACGCCGATGACTTCCGTCACAACGAGCAGTCCGTGATCCTCCCGGCAGAGGACTCGCTCTCCTTCGTGCACATCGCCGCCGACGGCACCGAGACCCGGCTCCGCGAGGACCTCAAGGTCCTCGAGGGCGAGGTCGTCGACGGCACCGTCCTGCGCGCCGCCGCACTGCAGGAGTTCCTGGCAGCCCAGGTCAAGCGCGCCGAGGAGGAGGGCACCCTCTTCTCCGTCCACCTCAAGGCCACCATGATGAAGGTCTCTGACCCGATCATCTTCGGCTACGTCGTCCGCGTCTTCTTCGCCGACGTCTTCGCCAAGTACGGTGAGCAGCTCGAGGCCGCAGGCCTCAACGGCGAGAACGGTCTGGCCGCCATCTACTCCGGCCTCGAGGAGCTGGAGAACGGCGCGGAGATCCGCAAGGCCTTCGAAGATGAGCTGGAGAACGGCCCGGCCCTGGCCATGGTCAACTCCGCCAAGGGCATCACCAACCTGCATGTCCCGTCCGACGTCATCGTCGACGCCTCCATGCCGGCACTGATCCGGACCTCCGGACGCTGGTGGAACAAGGACGACCAGGAGCAGGACACCCTGGCGGTCATCCCGGATTCCTCTTACGCCGGCATCTACCAGGCCGTCATCGACGACTGCAAGGCCAACGGCGCCTACGACCCGACCACCATGGGCACCGTCCCGAACGTCGGCCTCATGGCACAGAAGGCCGAGGAGTACGGCTCCCACGACAAGACCTTCAAGATCGCCGCTGCCGGCAAGGTCGAGGTCCGCAACTCCGCCGGTGACGTGCTGCTGGCCCATGACGTGGCCACCGGCGACATCTGGCGTGCCTGCCAGACCAAGGACGCCCCGATCCAGGACTGGGTCAAGCTCGCCGTCGACCGCGCACGCATCTCCGGCATGCCGGCCGTGTTCTGGCTCGACCCGGAGCGCGCCCACGACCGCACAATCACCTCCCTGGTGGAGAAGTACCTGGCAGACCACGACACCGAGGGTCTGGACATCCGCATCATGTCCCCGATCGAGGCCACCAAGTTCACCGTCGAGCGCATCCGCCGCGGCGAGGACACCATTTCCGTGACCGGTAACGTCCTGCGCGACTACAACACCGACCTCTTCCCGATCCTGGAGCTGGGCACCTCCGCCAAGATGCTCTCCGTCGTGCCGCTGATGGCCGGCGGTGGCCTGTTCGAGACCGGTGCCGGAGGCTCCGCCCCGAAGCACGTCCAGCAGCTTCAGGAGGAGAACCACCTCCGCTGGGATTCCCTCGGCGAGTTCCTCGCCCTGGCAGAGTCCCTGCGCCACGTCTCCCGCACCCAGGACAACGCCAAGGCTGCCGTCCTGGCCAGCGCCCTGGACGTCGCCACCGAGAAGGTGCTCAGCGAGGGCAAGTCCCCGTCGCGCAAGGTCGGCGAGATCGACAACCGCGGCTCCCACTTCTACCTCGCGTCCTACTGGGCCGAGGCCCTGGCCGCACAGTCCGACGACGCTGAGCTGGCCGAGACCTTCGGGCCCCTGGCAGCTGAGCTGGCGGAGAACGCCGCCACCATCGACAAGGAGCTCATCGACAACCAGGGCAACCCGGTTGACCTGGGCGGCTACTATGCCCCCTCGGAGGAGAAGACCAGCGAGGTCATGCGCCCGTCCGAGACCTTCAACAAGATCATCGACAGCATGAAGTAGCAGCGTTCCGCTTCCTCACGCACCGCATGCCGCGGCTCCTCTCCGAGGGGTCGCGGCGTGCGGCGTTTCCAGCCACTTCCGCTTGTCGACGCCGCCGTGAACGGCGCATGCCCGCCCCAGCCCGGTTCGTGTCCGGGGTCCAGTTCAGGAGAGGGGCGGGCATCGTGGCGCCGGTGGAGCGTCAGCAGCAGCGGGCGCCGGGGTTCGCGTCCTGATCCGCATAGCGGGCGCGCCAGAACTCGCGCTCGGTGGGCACCGGGGCGTCGGGGTGGTGAGCCCGGAGGTGCGCGACATACTTGGCGTAGGCGGTGTCACCCATCAGTTCGGTGAGGTACCACCACACAGAGGAGGGCGCCTTCAGGAGGGTTCGGGCCAGACCTGTCATGGCAACCGGCCTAGTGGCCGACACCGTGCTTGACGGACACACCGGTCTCGGCTTCGCGCCTGTCCCACATCGCCTGGATCTCATTGTCCCGGGCGGTGGCCAGGAAGCCGGTGGGGGCGAACATGGCGGAATCGGTGTCGGGCTCCTCGGAGGTGGGGACCTCCTCGCCGCGGGCACGCTGCCGGATGGATCGGTAGCAGACCATCAACGCGGTGGTGATCACGACGAGCACCAGTCCGGCGAACACGATGGAGAGCACGCCCTGGATGAGGGTGTTGCGGATGACGGCGTCCATGGCCTCCGGGGTGGCCGCACCGCCGAAGGAGGTCAGCCCGTCCGCCTTGGCCTGGCGGTAGTTGTTGTGCTGTGCCCAGTAGCCGATCGCCGGGTTGGAGTGGAAGATCTTCTGCCAGGAGGCGGTCATGGTGACGATCACGTCCCAGGCCAGCGGGACAGCCGGGATCCAGGCCCACTTGTAGAGCCCCTTCTTCACCACGATCACCAGGACCAGAGCGAGCGCCATGGCGGCGAGCAGCTGGTTGGCGATGCCGAACAGCGGGAAGAGGACGTTGATTCCGCCCAGCGGGTCAGTGACGCCCATGAGCAGGATGGCCCCCCACAGGGAGCAGACCACGATGGTGGAGATCCAGTTGCCCGCGGTCCACGTCGGGTCCTTGAACCTGCGCAGGCCGGGGAGGGAGCCGAGGGAGTCGGTCATCATGAAGCGGGCGACACGGGTACCGGCGTCGACGGTGGTGAGAATGAACAGCGCCTCGAACATGATGGCGAAGTGGTACCAGAACGCCTTCATACCGGCGCCGCCGAAGATGTTGGCGAGGATCTCGGACATGCCGAAGGCCAGGGTCGGGGCACCGCCGGTACGGGAGACGATGGAGGATTCACCGACGCCGTCGGCAGCCTCCTGGATCTGGGTCGCGCTGAGTTCGTTGCCCGGCAGGCCGAGCGAGTTGACCCAGGCGGCGGCGGCCTCCGGGGCACCGCCGGTCAGGGCGGTCGGGGCGTTCATGACGAAGTAGAGGTGGCGGTCCAGGATCACGGCGGTGATCAGGGCCATGATGGCCACGAAAGACTCCATGAGCATGCCGCCGTAGCCGAGCATGCGCATCTGGGATTCCTTCTCCACGAGCTTCGGTGTGGTGCCGGAGGCGATCAGTGCATGGAATCCGGAGAGGGCGCCGCAGGCGATGGTGATGAACAGGAAGGGGAACAGGTCACCGGAGAACACAGGGCCGTTGCCCTCGAGGGCGAAGGAGGTGACGGACGGCATCTGGACCTCGGGGCGGGAGATGAGGATACCCACCGCCAGCAGCCCGATGACGCCGATCTTCATGAAGGTCGAGAGGTAGTCGCGCGGCGCCAGCAGCAGCCAGACCGGCATGATCGCGGCCATGATGCCGTAGCCGATCAGCGCGAAGGCCAGGGTGGTCTTGGACCACGTGAACCACTCGACGCCCCAGGAGGTGTCCGCGACCCAGCCGCCGGAGACGATGGCCAGGAGGAGCAGGGCGACGCCGATGATGGAGACCTCGGTGACCCGGCCCGGGCGCAGGTAGCGCAGGTAGAGACCCATGAACATGGCGATCGGGATGGTCATGGAGATGGAGAAGACACCCCACGGGGAGTCCGCCAGGGCGTTGACGACCACCAGCGAGAGCACCGCGATGATGATGATCATGATGGTGATCGTGGCGAGCATGCCGGCGAAGCCGCCGACGGTGCCCATCTCGTCGCGGATCATCTGGCCGAGGGAGCGGCCGCGGCGGCGCGTGGAGACCCACAGCACCAGGTAGTCCTGGACCGCACCGGCGAAGATGACGCCGAGGATGATCCACAGGGTGCCCGGCAGGTAGCCCATCTGGGCGGCCATGACCGGGCCGACGAGCGGGCCGGCGCCGGCGATGGCGGCGAAGTGGTGGCCGAACAGCACGCGTCGGTCGGTGGGGACGAAGTCCTTGCCGTCGTTGACGTACTCGGCGGGGGTTGCGCGGCTGTCCTTCGGCTTGACCACCTTGTACTCGATGAGCCGGGCGTAGAAGAAGAAAGCGATGATGTAGGAACCGACGGCGGCGAAAACCAGCCATACGGAGTTGATCGTCTCGCCACGGGCGAAGGCGATGGCACCCCAACCGGCTCCGGCCATCAGCCCGAAAACGAGGAGGGCCACTCGTGCGGTGGCGGACATCGTGCGTGGTTTCACACCGACCGGCAGGTCGGTGGCGTTGCTGTAGATCAGACTGTCGTCTGCTCTGACGTCATCTGGCTTGGTAGTCACGAGTTTGCGCTTTCTCTGCTGCGGAGACTGGGAAACCCAACCTGTCGGCGCGTATCGGTGGTTGCGCGGCGGGTCGGGCGGAAAGCTGCGAGAAGGGGTGATCGCACAGGTCGACCGGCATCCGGTCTTCCCTATCAGTAAAATAGCACCATTAAATAGGTTGTGTCACATTTTCCGGTAGAAGTCCGACAGGGCACAGCACGATCTCCCCCGCCAGCCGCGCAGCGCCGGCGGGAACGCCCCGCTCACTGCCCGGTGAGCGGGGCGTTCCCGTCGGCGGCGTCGGCAAGCCCGCGCTCCCGGAGGATGTCGGCCGAACGTCGGATGGCCTCGTAGCGCCGGATCACCAGGTATTTCGGCGGACTGAGGAGGAACTCCCATGTCCGTGGATCCTTCCTGTCGAGCACGTCGACGCTGCGGCGGTAGAGGAGGACCCAGAGCGCCATGTAGAGCGCCATGATCACGGCAAGGCCGACCGCCCAGCCGGTGCCTTCCGCCCAGACGACGTAGAAGACCGCGACGAAGACGATGACAAGGGAGACCACGTAGAGCCCGCTGCGGCCTGCGTGCAGATGGAATGTGCGGAGCATCACCGCGCCGACACCGCTGGAGAGCATCACCGCGATGAGGACGAAAAGGAAGAACAGCGGGAAGCGCCCGGCAGCGAAGACACCCACGAACCCCTCGTCGCCGGCGAAGACCGCCAGCGAGAGATTGAGCGCCAGGGCGAAGCCCGAGACGTACACGGCGTAACCGATCAGCGCAGCGACCCGGGTGCCACCCGGAATGCGGATGGCGTCGACATTGCCCAGGTCAAACTGCGCGGCAATGACTGCCAGCCTTCCGCGGGCCTCCCAGGCATCGTCCTCCACCTGCCGCTGGAAGAGACCGGTGTGCTTCCACTGCGGCAGAGATGCGTAGGTGACCAGGAACAGCAGGAAGCTGACCAGGTACATGAAAAAGATCCGCGGATGAGTCAGGCCAGGCGCCGCCTCCACGAACCCGACCCAGCCGACGCCGTGGACGTCCACTTCGCCGGCGTTCGGATGGTCCGCTATCTCGGCGAACCCGAACAGGACGGTCATCAGCAGCACAGCGAAGGCCGCGCCGAAGCTGACCAGCATCGCCATCTCCGCCTGGTTGGCGTAGGTCTGCAGATCCCGCTGTTGGGCGCGAGCCTCCTCCAGGCTGGTGGGACTCCGGGCCGCAACGGGGTCCGCCGCCGAGATCGTCGAGTTCAGCTGCACCGTGGAAGCCAGGAGGATCCCGGCGAACAGCGAGGCATAGGCGACGATGTCCGCCATCTCCAGGTTGAGCCTCAGGAAGGGGGACATCCCCTCGGGCAGGCGTATCCAACCGAGCAGTCCGCCATCTCCCCCGTAGGCATAGGCGACGGCAAGGAAGGTGGACCAGATGCTCAGGAGGAAAAACAGCGCGACCACACGGGCCACCGCCCCGACGATCCCCTGGGGCGGATGCTCTCTCCTGCCCTCCGCAAGGTTCCCGTTTGCACTTGTGGACTCCATGAACCTCTCGATTCTCCCGTTTGCTCCTGAGCAGCAGCATAGGCCCTCGGCCGGGTGAATTGATTGGCCCGGTCGATTGCCCTAGACCGAGCTGTCCATTATGGTGGGGAAAACACAATCGTTCCACAGAACCCTGAAGAGGACATCCGCATGGCGAAGTACGACAACTCCCACGCAGGCGACTGGGCTTTCGAGACCCGTTCCATTCACGCGGGTGGCGGCCTGGATCAAGACACCGGTTCCCGTAACCAGCCGATCCACATGACCACCTCCTATGTGTTCGACTCCGCCGAGAACGCAGCCAACCGCTTCAGTCTCTCCGAGGGCGGCTACATCTACACCCGTCTGAACAACCCGACCGTGGCTGCCCTGGAGGAGCGCCTCGCCTCCCTCGAGGGCGGCGTCGCCGCACTGGCCTTCGCCTCCGGGCAGGCCGCCCAGACCGCCGCGATCCTCAACCTCGCCGGCACCGGCGATCACATCGTCACCTCTCCCCGTCTCTACGGTGGCACGGAGACCCTCTTCCAGGTCACGCTCAAGCGCCTGGGCATCGAGTTCACCTTCGTGGAGAACCCGGATGACCCGGAATCCTGGCAGGCTGCCGTACGGCCCAACACCCGCGCTTTCTACGGCGAGACCTTCGGCAACCCGATCGCCGACGTCCTGGACATCCCGGCAGTCGCCGAGGTCGCCCACCGCAACAGCGTCCCGCTGATCGTCGACAACACCGTGGCCACCGCAGCCCTGGTCCGCCCGCTGGAGCTGGGCGCCGATATCGTGGTCAACTCCCTGACCAAGTTCTACACCGGCAACGGTTCCTCCATCGGCGGCATCATCGTCGACGGCGGCGCCTTCGACTGGACCGTCGAGCGTGACGGCAGGCCCGTCTTCGACCAGTTCGTCACCCCGGATCCGGCCTACCACGGCCTGAAGTACGCCGACCTGGGCGCCCCGGCCTTCGCACTCAAGGCCCGCGTCGGTCTCCTGCGCGACACCGGTGCCGCGATCTCCCCGTTCAACGCCTGGCTGGTCCTGCAGGGCCTGGACACGCTCTCCCTGCGCACGGAGCGTCACAATGACAACGCCATCAAGGTCGCCGAGTTCCTCGCCGCCCACCCGCAGGTCGAGTCCGTCAACTTCGCCGGCCTGGAGCAGTCCCCGTGGTACCCCGTCAAGGAGAAGCTGGGCCTGAAGTACACCGGCTCCGTCCTCGCCTTCACCCTCAAGGGTGACCAGAACGACCGCACCGACGCCTGGACGTTCATCGACGCCCTCAAGCTGCACTCCAACGTGGCCAACCTCGGCGACGTGCGCTCCCTGGTCGTCCACCCGGCATCCACCACCCACTCGCAGTCGGACGAGGCCGGCCACAAGCGTGCGGGCATCTCCCAGGCCACGATCCGCCTGTCCGTCGGCATCGAGAATGTCGAGGACATCATCGCCGACCTCAAGCGCGGCTTCGCCGCGGTCGCAGACGCCTAACACCCGACAGAAACAGGTAACCCATGGTTCAGCTCTCCCCTGAGGGGACACTCACTCCGGTGCACATCGGTGATTACACCACCGAGGCCGGCGTGACCATCCCCGACGTCACCATCGCCTACCAGCGCTGGGGTGAATTCAGGGGCGACGCGGACGGGAACAACAACCTCCTGCTCATCGAGCATGCGCTGACCGGGGACACTGACGTCGCAGACTGGTGGTGCGACCTCCTCGGCCCCGGGAAGGCCCTCGACACCGACCGCTGGTGTGTCATCTGCACCAACGTCATCGGCGGCTGCAAGGGTTCCACGGGACCGTCCTCGGAGCATCCCGACGGCGATGTGTGGGGATCCAGGTTTCCGGCCATTTCCATCCGCGACCAGGTGGCCGTGGAACGCCAGTTCCTCGACGCCCTGGGCATCAGCCACCTCCACGCCGTTCTCGGCGGCTCGATGGGTGGCGCCAGGGCCCTGGAGTGGACGCTGATGTATCCCTCGGTGCTGTCCTCTGCGTGCGTCATCGCGGTGTCCGCCCGGGCAAGCGCCTGGCAGATCGGCATCCAGGCCGCCCAGATCAGCGCCATCGAACGCGACCCCGACTGGCAGGGCGGGAACTTCCACGGCACCGGCCGCTCCCCCGACGCAGGCCTTGCCGCCGCGCGACGCATCGCCCACCTCACCTACCGTGGTGAGCAGGAGATGGACGAACGCTTCGGCACCACCCCGCAGACCGGCGAGAATCCCCTCGGCCCCTACCACTCCCCCGGGCAGCGCTTTGCCGTGGAGAGTTACCTGGATTACCAGGGCATCAAACTGGTCGAGCGTTTCGACGCCGGCAGCTACGTCATTCTCACCGACTCCCTCAACCGCCACGACATCGGCCGCGGCCGCGGCGGACTGAACAAAGCGCTGGCCTCCACGCAGGTCCCCACGATGATCGTCGGCGTGGACACCGACATCCTCTACCCCTATCACCAGCAGGAACACCTGTCGCGCAATGTCGGCAACCTGCTGGGCATGGCCAAGATCGTCTCCCCCGTCGGCCATGACGCCTTCCTCGCCGAATCCCGGCAGATGGACCGCGTCCTGCGCCGATTCCTCAACCTGTCCACCGCTGAGGTGGCTGCGGGCGAGGGGCGCGGCGGGTACTCGATCTAGCCGATTACCCGCCGGTCAGGAACCCAGCGCGTCCACCGAGGCGGACAGGAACGTCATCAGACCACCGAGGACGGTGGCGAAGACGGCGTCGAAACGCCGGGACCGTACGGCGAACACCCCGACGATGCGGGAATCACAGGTCATACGCACCACGGCGAGCCAGATCAGGGAGGCGCCGAGGGCGAAGGTGGCGCGTCGCCAGTGTTCGGTGACGGCATAACCGCTGGCCACCACGAGACCCAGCAGGAACAGCGCCATCCCCGTCCACTGCGCCCAACGGGGCAGGCGGGACGGCGGCGTCCCCAGGTCGTGGGGGTTGTCCAGCGGTTTACTCACCTGCGAGCAGTTCCGCCCTCTCGACGACATTGCGCACCAGGAAGGCGCGGGTCAGGGGGCCCACGCCGCCCGGGTTCGGGGAGACGTAACCGGCAACCTCCCAGACGTCGGGGTGGACGTCACCGGCGAGCTTGCCGTCGAGACGCGATACGCCGACGTCGAGTACCGCAGCGCCGGGCTTGATCATGTCGGCGGTGAGCATGTGCGGCTGGCCGGCGGCGGCGACGATGACGTCGGCGGCGCGGGTCTCGGCTGCCAGGTCCTTCGTGCCGGTGTGGCAGAGGGTGACGGTGGAGTTCTCCGAACGGCGGGTGAGCATGAGGCCGATCGGGCGGCCGACGGTGACGCCGCGACCGATGACGACGACCTTCGCACCGTTGAGCTCAACCCCGAAGCGGCGGAGCAGATGGATAGCGCCGTTCGGGGTGCACGGCAGCGGGGCGGGCTCGTTGAGGACGAGCTTGCCCAGGTTGACCGGATGCAGGCCGTCGGCGTCCTTGTCCGGGTCGATGGCGGCGAGCACAGCGTTCTCGTCGAGGTGCTTCGGCAGCGGCAGCTGGACGATGTAGCCGGTGCAGGAGGGGTCGTTGTTCAGGTCCTCGATGACCGCCAGCAGCTCCTCCTGGGAGACGTCGGCCGGCAGGTCCCGGCGGATCGAGTTGACCCCGATCTGCTCGCAGTCGCGGTGCTTCATCTTCACGTAGGAGTGGGAGGCTGGGTCATCGCCGACCAGCACGGTGGCCAGGCCCGGCACGATCCCCTTCTCCCGCAGCGCCGCCACGCGGCCCGCCAGGTCCTCGAAGATCTCGTCTCGGTAGAGCTGTCCGTCAAGTTTGATAGCAGTCACGCCCCTCATCCTAGACTCTCGGTCATGGCCACACTGCACGTCATCTTCGATAATCCGGTTATCCCGCCGAACACGGGCAACGCCATCCGCATGTGCGCCGGCACGGGCGCCCATCTGCATCTGGTGGAACCGCTCGGTTTCGACCTCAGCGAGAAGCACCTGCGCCGCGCCGGCCTGGACTACCACGACCTCGCCGAGGTCACCGTGCACGCGGATCTCGACGCCTGCTTCGCCGCACTCCCCGACTCCCGCATCTTCGCCTTCACCACCAGGGCCGGCACGTGGCACACGCAGGTGGCCTGGCGGGAGGGCGACGCGATGCTCTTCGGCACCGAACCGACCGGACTGCCGGAGGAGCACCTGGCCCATCCGCGCATCGAGCACGAGGTACGCATCCCCATGGTCCCGGGGCGCCGTTCGATGAATCTCTCCAACTCGGCGGCCGTGGCCACCTACGAGGCCTGGCGTCAGCTGGGTTTTCCGGGCGGTATGTAACATCTCCCCAGGAACAGTAGTTCGAACCTGAGGGAGTGATGACGTTGGTGATGGGACCGACCCACGCGATGAGCGGGGCCGCACTGGGATTGGCGATCGCGCAGGTGCTGCCTGCGGAATGGGGCGGCGTCACCACCGCGGAGGAGGCGTTCGTCTACGCGGGCCTGGCGGCCGGGGCGGCACTGTTGCCTGACCTGGACTCCCCGCAGGCCACGGTCGCACGTTCCTTCGGGCTGCTGTCCCAGGTGGCCTCCCGCACCATCGAAAACTTCGCCCAGGGCTTCGTGAACCTGACCCGTGGACGCAAGGACCCCCGGTGCAACAACGGCCACCGCACCCTGACCCACACGGCGTGGTTCGCACTCGCTGCGGGTGCCGGGGCCACCGCACTGATCGGGGCCTACGGAAAGTCAGCGGTGATCGGGCTGTTGTTCTTCCTGCTCAGCCTCGCCATCCGCGGGCTGCTGCCGGAATGGTCCAAGAAGAGCGACTGGATCGTGGTCACCGGCACCGCCGCCGCACTCGCCTACGGCGCCTGGTACTTCATCCCCGCGGCATCCCTGGGGCTGGTTCTGGGTTCGGCGGTGACGGCGGGTGTGGTCGCCCACCTGCTCGGCGACATGGCCACTAAACGGGGCATCCCGGTCTTCGCCCCGCTGGTGCCCCTGGGTGGGCGGCGCTGGTGGAACCTGCGCCTGCCCCGATTCCTCAGCATCCGTGCCTCCGGGCCGGCGGACAAGGCCCTGCTCCTGGTGTTCTCGGTGCTGGTCGTGGCCCAGATCAGCCTCATCGCGTCACCGCCGCTGGTCACTGCGCTGGGCTGGTAATTCCCGCTGACGCAGGGCGTCAAGGAGCGCCCGGCCGTCCTCCGGGGTGAGATCCTCACCGGCCATGCGCACCGGGCCGGGCACCAGATCGAAACGGACGGTGCACAGGCCGAACACCTGTTGCAGGGGTCCCCTCGTCAGCGAGAGCTCCTGGATGTGGGAGGGGTCGATGACCTTGACGCGTCGGGCGAGGCGGCCGCGGTGGACCACGACGGCGTCGGAAAGCAGGGTCACCGCCTGCTGGTGCAGGTCGATCGGCGAGACCCACCGGGCCACCGGCGGCGAGGTGAACGTCGGGGTGGTCGCGCCCTCCGGGCGTGCCGACGCCTCAATGGTGGCTGCATCCAGCGGGCTGACCAGCTCCAGGAGCATCAGTGCCTCCTGTCGGGAACCGACCGGGAGCAGTTGGGTGGTGCCGGAGCCCTTCTCGGTCTCCGCACCATAACCGGCGACCGAGACCTTGACGTACCACCAGCCCGGTATCCGCCACAGGATCGGCTGGTGGACGGTGACCCCGTGGATGCGGTGCAGCGGGATCGACTGACGACGCCTGTCCGCCAGGCCGTAGGAGAGGTGGAGGGTGTCCTCTGCCAGCCGGGCGGTGAACCGCCAGCTCCGGTCGATCTGGTTCCAGATGACCGGCACTATACCGAGCGCCACGGGAACAGCTGCCGCCCAGGTCAGCGGCGTGACGATCAGGCCGACGCCGACCAGCACGGCACCCAGGGACCCACCCTGCAGAACGGCACCCGTCAGGGAACGGGTGATGGGGATCTCGGGGATGATGACCCGGCCGGCCGGTGCGGCCACCGCAACGGGGAGGGCTTCGGGGGCTGCTTCGGGCGCGGTGCCGCGGGCACGCTCCAGGACCTCGCGACGCAGCTGCTCGGCGACGTCCCGTGGAAGGTAGGCGATCTCGATGACGGAGTCGCCGCCCCCGGCGGTCTCCACGCGGACCGCAGCAAGGCGAAAGATGCGGGCGATGACGGACTCCACGACGTCGACGGCCTGGATCCGGTCGTAGCGGGCGGTGCGCAACTGGGTGTTCAGCACGCCACGCCTGAGGGAGACCTCCTCGGCGGTGAGCCGGTACCCGGTGGCACGCCACCACATCTGGGAGACCACCCAGACCAGCCCGCAGGCGACCACGAAGACCGCCGCCCCGATGAGGATCGGCAGGATGTTCCCGCTGCTCAACCACCCCAGTGCCGCGCCGATCGCAGCCATGTCAATGTTGACGAAGAAGACCGCGACGGCGGCCAGGATGAGCGTCCAGAAGCGCAGCAGCGGGGTCAGCCGGTGGACCCGGCGATACTCCTCGTTCACAGTCCGCTCATCCTCTCCCTCGCCCTGACCGCCAGCCGGTCCCGCAGGGCGTCGGCGATCTCCGCGGGCAGGCCCTCGACGGAGGCGTCGGAGGTCGCCGATGCAGTGTGCAGCTCCAGGGTCTTCATCCCCAGGGAACGTTCGATCGGCCCGACGGTGACATCGACGTACTGGATGCGGCCGTAGGGGATCACCGTGAAGGTGTGCCACAGCCGCCCCTTGGTGATCAACAGCTCATCCTCGGTTTCCCGCCATCCCAGCAGCCGGACCTGCGCCGGGATCAGCCACAGCTGCCACAGCGCCAGAGCCAGGAACGTCCCCGTGCCGATGTGGAACCAGGGGCTGAACAGGAATCCAAGAGCTGCGAAGATGAGAAACACGACGACGATCCAGGGAAGCCTGCCCAGGTAGCGGGCGGTGGTCAGCTTCGGGGACACGGGATTCATGTCCCGGTGGCTGATGCTCGTTCGGTGCGCTGCCTCATCGCTCATGGGCACCACCTTGCCAGATCACCCGACCGGAACTGCGCGGGATAGGCTGGGTGCATGTCGGGTCTCGAGTACCTCATCGCCAAGCTGCCCACCGGTGCCACGATCGCGGTGATCATCGCGTTCATCTCCACCCTGGTCACCCGTGACTGGCCTCTGGGCCTGACGGACATCCTCTTCTTCCTCGGCGTATGGCTGGCGTTGAGCATCATCGCCGCGGTGATCCTCGGGGGCATGGAGATGCTCCGGGACCGGTTCTAGCGGAAATCCCGCGAACCCCGGCTGAACCACTCACCGATCGCCAGCGGTTCCAGCCCGTCCGCCACCACGGTCACCGCGCCGGTGGCGTTCTGCACGATCCCGCGCACCACCAGCACCTTCGAGGTGCGCGCGACCGTCTGCCGGCGGTTCCACAGTCCGACGGAGACCATGACGTTGATCAGTCCGGTCTCATCCTCCATGCCCAGGAAGGTCAACCCGGAAGCGGTCTGCGGACGCTGCCGGTGCGTGACCACACCCGCGACGCGCACGCGGGTGCCGTCCGGGACACCGCAAAGGGCTGCGGCGCTGAGGACGCCGGCGTCGGAAAGCCGGTCACGCACCAGCTCCATGGGTTGACGCTGGTGGGTCACGCCGGTCGCGGAGACGTCGGCGACCATGAGCTCGAGCGTGCTCATGCCGGGCAGCGGGGGGGATTCGATGGCGGAGAGCCCCGGCAGCATGCCCTCACGTTCGGTGGCGGCCACACCCGCCTGCCACAACGCCTGCCGACGGTCGATGCCGAAGCAGTCAAGCGCCCCGGCACGTGCCAGCGCCTCCACGTGCGCGACCGTCAGTTCCGCCCGGCGCGCCAGGTCCGGGATCCCCGTGAAGGGGGCCGCCTCCTCGACCCTGGCGGCCGCTGCTGAGCCGAGGCCGTTGATGAGGTTCAGCCCCACCCGGATCCCTCCGTCCACCACGCGGGCCTGCTCGCCTGATTCGTTGACGTCCACGGGCAGGATCCCCACGCCGTGGCGGCGGGCGTCCTGGATCAACGACTGCGGGGAGTAGAAGCCCATCGGCTGGGCCCGCAGCAGGCCGACGCAGAACTCCGCCGGGTAGTGGTGCTTGAACCAGGCGGAGAAGTACACCAGCGAGGCGAAGGACTGGGAGTGGGACTCCGGGAAGCCGTAGGCGGCGAAGGCGACGATCTTGTTCCACAGCTTCCCGGCCGTCTCCTCCGGGATACCGTTGGTCTCCCATGCGCCGCGGAAGAACCGTCCCTTCAACGCCGCCATCTTCGCGGGTGAGCGTGTGGATCCCATTGCCCGGCGCAGCGAATCCGCCTCCGCGCCGGTGAACCCGGCGGCGTCGACGGCGATCTGCATGAGCTGTTCCTGGAACAACGGGATGCCCAGCGTCTTGCCCAGGGCCTTCTCCAGCACGGGGTGCTCATAGGTGACCGGCTCCCGGCCGTCCCGCCGCCGCAGGTAAGGGTGCACCGACCCGCCCTGGATGGGTCCGGGACGGATGAGGGCGACCTCCACGACCAGGTCGAAGAAGGTGCGCGGCTTCAGCCGCGGCAGGGTGGACAGCTGTGCGCGGGACTCAACCTGGAACACGCCGACGGCGTCGGCACGGCAGAGCATGTCGTAGACGCCGGGGTCGGCGAGGTCGAGTTCCCAGAGGTTGACGCGGGTTCCGTGCTGCTCCCCCACCAGGTCGATCATGTGGTGCAGCGCCTCGAGCATGCCCAGCCCCAGCAGGTCGAACTTGACCAGCCCGGCGGAGGCGCAGTCGTCCTTGTCCCACTGCACCACGGAGCGTCCCTCCATCCGCGCCCACTCGACGGGCACGACGTCGGCGATCGGCCGGTCGCAGATGACCATGCCGCCGGAGTGGATGCCAAGATGCCGGGGCTGCCCCTGGAAACGCGTGGCCAGCTCCACCACCTCGGCGGGCGGTTCCGCGGTGCCCTTCGACCAGGCGTCGATCGAGCCCTGCGTGTGGCCGAGGGCGCGGGCGGCGTCGCGGAGCGCACTTTTCGTGCGGTAGGTGATCACGTTGGCCACCTGTGCAGCCTTGTCACGGCCGTGCCGTTCGTAGACGTACTGGATGACCTCCTCGCGGCGACCGGATTCGATGTCGATGTCGATGTCGGGCGGGCCGTCGCGCTCGGGCGAGAGGAAACGTTCGAACAGCAGGCGCGCGGAGATGGGTTCCACGTTGGTGATGCCCAGGGCGAAGCACACCGCCGAGTTCGCCGCGGAGCCACGCCCCTGGCAGAGGATGTCTGCATCCCGGCAGAAATCGACCAGGTCGGTGACGATGAGGAAGTAGCCGGGGAAGTTCAGCTTCCCGATCACCGCCAGCTCATGGGCGATCTGTTTCTCCGCCCTCGCCCGGACGTCATCCGTCCGGTTGGCGTATCTGCGGCGTGCCCGTTCCAGCGTCAGCTCCCTCAGCCAGGTCATCTCCGTGTGCCCGGCCGGGGTGGGGTAATCCGGCAGTTCGGGGGCGACGAGATCGAGGGTGAAGGCACACTCGCGGGCCAGCGTGACGGTCTCTGCCATCAGCTCCGCCCGGCCGGGCAGGAGGGCCGCGATCTGTCGGCCGGAGCGCAACCAGGACGCGCCCATCGGATGGAGATCCGGTTCGGCGTCCCCCAGGGAGAGCCGACGCGACAGGGCCCGCTTCGCTCCTGCCAGCCGGGCGTCATCCCGGGTGGCGGCCGCAGGTAACGCGGTGATGATCCGACGTAGACCATGCCGTCTACAACCATCCAGCTTCTCATGGTTATCCGTGTCCTCAGGAGTCATGGTCACCGCATATTCGAGCACCACATCACCCACACCGAACGCTTCGACCACCTGGTCGATTCCTTCCACCCATTCGTGCCCCAGCAACACCACACAATGGCCGTCCAGGCGCCGGGCGATCTCCCCCAGCGACGGATAGGCCACCTCCCCCTTCTCTCCGGTGGCCAGGTGGGCGTCCGACATCAGGCGCGACAGTCGGCGGTAGCCCTCGACGCCGCGGGCCAGCACCGGCAGGACACGGTCACCCAGGGCGAGTTCCGCGCCGAACACGGTCGACAGGCCCAGCGTGGCCGCGGCCTCGGCGAACTTCACCACACCGTAGAAACCGTCCCGGTCCACCAGCGCCAATGCCTCCAGGTCCAGCTCCACCGCCCGGTGGACCAGCGCCTCCGGATCGCTCGCCCCACCGAGGAAACTGTAGGAGCTCACGGCGTGCAGTTCGGCGAAGGGGACGGCGGGACGGGTGAGGGTGGGACGTCGGGAAGCGGGTGCGGCCAGATGATCGACCGGCACCGGCGTCGGCGCCTCCCGGCCGGCGAGGATGCGCTCCAGCCGGGACCAGTGCAGGGGGGCGCCACCATCGAATCCCATGCCCCACAACCTACCGCCAGTCGAATGCATGTGCCAATCATTTTCCCGCAGTTCCCGGCCACCGCCTAGACAGAGCGGTACGTTTAATGCTAGGTTTCACAACCAACTGCTCAACGAACGTCTAAGGAACCAGAAGCCATGAACTTCCGTCGCATTTTCGCCGGTGCCGCCGCATCTGCCATCGCCGCCGCGGGCCTCGTCGCCTGCTCCTCCGACTCCGACTCCGAGGGCACCGACGCCGGCGCCGCCGGAGAGACCGTCCGCATCGGCACCACCGACGCGAACCTCAAGGAGTGGGACGTCTTCGCGGACCTCGCCGAGGAAGAGGGCATCGACATCGAGATCGTGCCGTTCTCGGACTACAACACCCCGAACGATGCGGTCGCGCAGGGCCAGATCGACGTGAACAAGTTCCAGCACCTGCTGTTCCTCAACGACTACAACACCGGCGCCGGCGAAGACCTCGTGCCGATCTCCTCCACCGAGATCTACCCGCTGGCCCTGTTCTGGAAGGACCACGACAACCTCGACGGCATCGAGGGCGAGGAGATCGCCATCCCGAACGACGCCACCAACCAGGGTCGTGCCATCAACGTCCTCGTCCAGGCCGGTCTGGTCACCCTCCGCGAGGAGGGCCTGCTCAACCCGGCCCCGGCCGACATCGACACCGAGGCCTCCGAGGTTTCCGTCATCCCCGTCGACGCCGCACAGACCACCGCCGTGTTCCACGAGGGGCGCCCGGCCGTGATCAACAACTCCTTCCTCGAGCGCGCCAGCATCGATCCGCTCGACGCCATCTTCCAGGACGACCCGAACAACGAGCAGGCCGAGCCCTACATCAACGTCTGGGTGACCACCCCGGAGCGCGCCGACGACGAGACCATCAACCGCCTCGCCGAGCTCTGGAGGGACCCGGCCGTCACCGAGGCCATCATGGAGTCCTCCGGCAACACCGCCGTCAAGGTCGACCGCCCGCGCGAGGACCTCGACGCCATCCTGGAGCGTCTGCGCGAGTCCGGCGACCAGTAAGCACCACCACACACCCGTGCCCGACCCCGTCGCCTGTCCGCGGCGGGGTTTAGCATTTAACCGTCACCTTCTCCTCCTCCAAGAACGGCTCTGATCACCCGTGTCCGAACCAGTCTCTGCATCACCCACCCGGCCGCGTACCGGCACCCGCATCGAATTCCGCGATGTGACGAAGGTCTTCACCAACCAGCAGAAGACCGAGACCCGTGCCGTCGACGGCGTCACCCTCACCGTCGAACCCGGTGAGATCCTCGGCGTCATCGGTTACTCCGGTGCCGGCAAGTCCACCCTCGTCCGCCTCATCAACGGGCTGGACACCACCACCTCCGGCCAGCTGCTTCTCGACGGCACCGACGTCGCCGGCATGCCCGAGTCCAAGCTGCGCACGATCCGCCGGGGCATCGGGATGATCTTCCAGCAGTTCAACCTCTTCCATTCGCGCACCGCCGCCGGCAACGTCGAGTACCCGCTCACCCTCGCGGGCATGCCGAAGGCGGAGCGCAGGAAGCGGGTGGCGGAGCTCCTGGACTTCGTCGGCCTCGCCGACAAGGGCAGGAATTACCCCGAGCAGCTCTCCGGCGGGCAGAAGCAGCGTGTCGGCATCGCCCGCGCCCTGGCCACCAACCCCCGTCTCCTGCTCGCCGACGAAGCCACCTCGGCGCTCGACCCGGAGACCACCCACGACGTGCTCAACCTGCTCCGTGAAATCAACCGGGAGCTCGGCATCACCATCGTGGTGATCACCCACGAGATGGACGTCGTCCGGACCATCGCGGACAAGGTCGCCGTCATGGAGGCCGGCAAGGTCGTCGAGTACGGCAGCGTCTACGAGGTGTTCTCCTCGCCACGGACCAACGTGGCGAAGCGATTCGTCTCCTCCTCCCTGCGGAACACCCCCGACCTCGTGGAGGAGGAGGATCTCCTCGCCCACGGTGGCCGTCTGTTCACGATCAACCTCACCGAGGACTCCGGCTTCTTCTCCGCGGCGGCCGCCGCGCGTGATGAGGGACTGGGCATCAACATCGTCCACGGTGGTGTGACCACGCTGCAGCGCCAGTCCTTCGGCAAGATGACCGTCCGACTCACCGGCTCCCACGAGGCCATCGAGCGCTTCCGCACCACGCTCGCCCGCACCACCGACATCCAGGAGATCACGCGATGACCCACACCTATCTCGCCGCCGACTGGAACCGTCTCGGCCCCACCTTCTTCGAGGCCATCATCGACACCCTGGTCATGGTGTCCCTGACCATGGTCGTCGGCGGGCTCGCCGGCCTGGTCGTCGGTGTCCTGCTCTACACCACCCGTTCAGGCAGCATCCTGCAGTCCCGTCCGATCTACTGGGCGCTCAACCTGCTGGTGAACTTCATCCGCCCCATCCCGTTCATCATCATGATCGCGATGTTCGCGCCCCTGACCCTGAACGTCGTCGGCACCACCATCGGCAGGTCCGCCGCGATCTTCATCATGTGCATCGCCGCGACCTTCGCCGTCGCCCGCATCGTCGAGCAGAACCTCGTCGCCATCGACCCCGGCGTCATCGAGGCCGCCCGCGCCATGGGTGCCGGGCCGTGGCGGATCATCACGACGGTCATCGTCCCCGAGGCTCTCGGCCCCCTGGTTCTGGGCTACACGTTCATCTTCATCGCCGTCGTCGACATGTCGGCCATGGCCGGTTACATCGGCGGCGGAGGCATCGGTGACTTCGCCATCGTCTACGGTTACCGCGCGTATGACCTGGAGGTCACCTACGCCGCCGTCATCGTCATCGTCATCATCGTCCAGATCGCCCAGCTGCTGGGCAACTGGTTGTCGCGGAAGATTCTGCGCCGCTGAATGTGACCCCTCAGGCCAGCTTCGAGTAGAGATGCTCGGGCCGCCCCGAGGTGCCGTAGCGCAGGCGCACCTGCACCACCCCCTGGCCGGCCATCGTCGCCAGTCGACGTTGCGCGGTGGCCCGGGAGACCCCGGTGCGTTCCGCGGCCTCGGCCGCGGAGAGTTCGCCCTGCGCCAGGGCGTCGAGAAGCAGTTGTTCGGTGGACGAGCGGGAGATCGCCGTGCTGGCGGTCTGTCCGTACAGGATGGAGAGTGCCTGGTCGATCTTCTCCTGCCGCAGCCCCCGGGTGCCGGTGAGGACGTGCCGGAAGCGGGCGTAGCGGTCCAGCCGCTCACTGAGGACCTGCCGCTGGAACGGTTTGACCAGGTAACCCAGCGCCCCGGCATGCAGTGCGCGGCGGACGGTGGCCGCTTCGTCCGCGGCGCTGAGGATGAAGGCGTCCACCCCCACGCCACGGACCAGTTCGATGCCGTCCCCGTCCGGGAGGTAGACGTCAACGAGCATCAGGTCCGGCGGGTTCGCGGCCAGAACCTCCCGGGCCTCGGCGATGGTGCGCACCGATCCCTGTACCCGGAAGCCCGGCGCGGCCTCCACGATGTCGGAGTGGATGCCGGCGACCCGGAAATCATCATCGACCACAAGCACTGACCAGGTTCGAGCCATTACTCATCATCCTCTCGGAAGTTCCCGGGCAGATCCGCCGGACCGGCCATGACCCCGGGGAGCCGGGCGCCGAAAACGGCGCCCCGGCCGCTTTCTCCCCCACCACGATCGATGATCCACAGTTCCCCGCCCCGGCGGCGGAGCAGATCCCGGGAAAGCGCCAATCCGATGCCGTGGCCGTGGACACGGTCGGACCCGGTCTCCTCAGCTGCGGAAGGTTCGCCCCCGACCTCGGCCCCGGCTGCGATGCCGGGCCCGGAATCGGCGACCACCAGCACCAGCTCGGGGCCGTCATCCATGAGGGTGACCGACACCAGCCGTGGTTCCGGGGCGCGTAAAGCAGCAGTGACGGCATTGTCCACCAGGCTGCCCAGTACGGTGGCGGTGTCCTCCACCCCCTCGACCCCTTCGACGCTGCCCAGGACCAGAGTCTCATCGCGGATCTGCAGCTGCACCCCACGCTCGGCAGCCTCAATGGACTTCGCCCCGAGGAAGGACTGCAGGAAGGGTTCGGTGAGCAGATCCGCGCCTTCCAGGGGATAGTCCACCGGACCCCTGTCGCGCATGGTGCGCAGGAACTCAGCGGCCTCATCCCCGCGCCCCGCCTCGACCAGGCCGGCGGCCACGTGCATCCGGTTGGCGAACTCGTGGCGTTGCACCCGCAGCGCGGACGTCATGGCCCGGACCGAATCCAGGCGTTTACTCAGTCCCATCATGTCGGTGCGGTCGTGGAGGATGATCACCGAGCCGAGGCGTTGCCCGCCGCGCTCCACCTGCCGGGAGTCCAGATAGAGCACCCGACCCCCGACCACCACACCGTCCCGCGCCTCCCCCTTTTCCAGGGAGAGGATGACGTCCTCCGGCAGATCCAGCTCCCTCAGGGACATTCCCTCCGCCGTGGACACCCCGAACATCTTCTCCGCCTCATCGTTGCAGACCCGGATGACGCCCGATTCGTCGAGGGCGATGACTCCGTCCCCCACCCCGTCGAGCACCGCCGCCTGGTTCTGCACCAGGACGACCAGCTCCTCCGGCTGCACCCCGAGAGTCAGCTGCTCCCAACGGCGCCGCAGCAGCAGGGTCGCTCCGACGCCGATCAACAGGGCCGACACAGCGGCAGCACCGACACCGAGCAACAGCTGGGGCAGTTCATCGAAGACGCCCGCCCTTTCGAAACCGACGCTGACCTCACCCACCGGGTCCCGGGTGCCCGCCGCGAAGACCGGCACCTTGGCCCGGACCGATTCACCCAGCGTGCCGCGTTCCCAGGCGATGACCTCCTCGCCGCGGAGTGCGGCCTCGAAGCTCGTGCTCACTTCCCGGTCGAGTTGCTCCGGGTCCGGGTGCGCCATACGGATCCCCTCCCCGTCGGTGATGACCACGAACAACGCCCCCGTCCGGTCCGTGATGTCCCGGGCGTAGGCCTGGAGGGGGCCTGCGGCGAGTTCCGTCGCGGATGGGTTGGTCTGCCGGGCGGTCTCCAGGGCCACCTCGGAGCGGACCACCGGGGCCGAGGCCACGGAACGCGCGATCGACAACGCCGAGGTTTCAGTCTCATTCTTGAGCTGTTCGACCGCCAGGATGATGAACACCCCGGTGCTCGCGGCCACCACGGCCACGACGGTCGCCAGCTGCAGCAGCAGCACTCTGGTTGCGAATCGCACGTTCCCGGTCCTCTTCCCTTCCGCCGCCATCAGGTCGCGGTGACGACCACCGGCAGAACCGTCCCACCGGAGGGCACTGCCGGAAAACTCCATTTCAACACGGGTTATTCGGTTCGGACAACTATCTGATCTCAATGCGCAGAAGTGCGTTAATGCACAGTACGGAAGGCAATGCACTCAACACTATGCGAGTGAGGGACATCACTTTAGTCTGGGTCCAGCATTCCAGAACACTCACTGAAGCAAGGGAACTAGGAGTCCGGATGTACCCTCCCACCGACGTACTGCTCGCCGCGGAATACACGCTGAGCCATACCCCGTCCGACGGCATTCTCGTCGCCCTGGGATTCGCCATGATCCTCTCTTTCATGGCCCTGATCATGGTCGGCCGCTCCACCCCGATGGTCGCCCTCATCCTGGTGCCCACCGTCTTCGGACTCCTGGCCGGCGCGGGCCTCGGCATCGGCGACATGGTCCTCGACGCCATCGGCGACATGGCGTCCACCGCCGCGCTGCTGATGTTCGCCATCATGTTCTTCGGAATCATGATCAACGTCGGACTCTTCGACCCGCTGATCCGGGTGATCACCCGCACCCTGGGCGATGACCCCGCGAAGGTGGTTCTCGGCACAGCCGTGCTGGCCGGCGTCGTCTCCCTCGACGGCGACGGCTCCACCACCTTCATCATCACCACCTCCGCGATGCTGCCCATCTATCTTCGCCTGGGCATGAGCCCGGTCGTGCTGACGGTGGTCGCCGGCCTGATCAACGGCACCATGAACATCCTCCCCTGGGGCGGGCCGACGGTGCGTGCCGCGACCGCCCTGGGTCTCGACCCCTCCGAGGTCTTCGTGCCGATGATCCCTTCCCTCGTGGTCGGCGTCGTGATCGTCTTCTTCTTCGCCTGGTCCCTGGGCGTGGCTGAGCGCCGCCGCCTCGGCGGCTCCCTGGACACCTCCCGTTTCGGCGGCGAAGGCGGGACAGGTTCCGGCGGCACCGGCCCGCGCGGTGGCACGGGCCGACAGGGCAACTCGGACGACCGCACGCCCACCGGAGGCGGTGTGCTTCTCGACGACCGCGAAACCCGCACCGCAGACCTCGAGCACGTCTCCCTCAGCTCCGAGGCCGAGTCCGACCTGACCGACACCATGCTGGATCCGCACCGCGCCACCCTGCGCCCCAGGCTGATCTGGTTCAACCTGATCCTGACCGTGGTGGTCATGGTGCTGCTGGTCGCCGACATCTTCCCGCTGGCCTTCGTGTTCATCGTCGGCACCGGACTGGCCCTGGCCGTGAACTTCCCCGACGTCAAGGACCAGGCCACCGAGATCCTGTCCCACTCCTCCTCCATCGTCGGTGTGGTCTCCATGGTCCTGGCCGCCGGTGTGCTGGTGGGAGTATTCACCGGCACCGGCATGGTGGAGGCGATGGCCGCCTGGATTACCCAGATCATTCCGAGCTCCATGGGCCCCTACCTGGCCGTGATCACCGGCGTGCTCTCCATCCCGATGACCTTCTTCATGTCCAATGACGCCTTCTACTTCGGCATCCTGCCGGTCCTGGCGGAAAGCGCCACCCACTTCGGCATCGAGCCGGTGGAGATGGCCCGGGCGTCCATCACCGGCCAGCCGGTGCACATGCAGTCACCGCTGGTCCCGGCGATCCTGCTGCTGGTTTCTCTGACCAAGGTCAACCTGGGCGACCACCACAAGAAGGTGCTCTGGCGCGCCACGGTCGTCTCCCTGGTCATGCTGGCGGTCGGCGTCCTCATCGGCGTCATCCCCCTGGCCGGCTGACACCCTTCCCTGTTTCCGGTTGCGTGGCCGGGGCACCGCAACCGCGGCGCCCCGGCCACGCCCCCCTGTGTCAGGGCATGCCCCGACGGATGTGGTCGGCCGCCGACTCCAGCGCCTCCCGTCCGCCGGCGGTGTAGGCCTCCCAGTCCCGGCCTTCACCGCCGGGGCTCTGCCACTCCGGCAGCACGGAATTGACGAGCCCGGCCGGGTCAGCGTCCGGCTCCCGGCGCAGCTTCCGCGACAACGCACCCAGCGCCGCAGTGGCCCCCTCGTGGTACTTGTACGCAGGGAAACTCTGCCCCGCACGCCCCATCGCGCAGGCGGAGGTGTTTCCCGATAGCTCCGCCATCGCGGAGGCCGCCCTGTGCCGTCTTTCGGTGACGTAGGTCTGGAAGTCGCTCACACTGCCCGAGCCTAGACCTCGGTCAGCCCAGCTTGCCGGAGAGCATGTCCAGCCGGTACTTGCTCGGCCCGTCGAGGCCGATGATGTCCACGATCTTGCCGCGGCTCTGGAACTTCTGCTGGATGGCGTCGAAGGTGGCTACGGTGGACGCGTCCCAGATCTCTGCATCCGTGAGATCGATGACGATGCGTCCGACGCTTTCGCCGTAGTCGAACTGGGAGACCAGGTCGTTGGAGGAGGCGAAGAACAGCTGGCCGGTGACACGGTAGGTGCGGATGTCGGCGCGGCCGTCATTGTCGGTGTCCAGTTCGGAGACCTTCTCCACCTCGACCAGATGCGCCACGCGGCGGGCGAACAGGATCGTCGCGGTGACCACGCCCAGGACGACACCGACGGCGAGGTTGTGGGTGGCCAGCGTGCCCACGACAGTGATGACCATGACCAGCGTCTCGCTCAAAGGCATGAGCTTGAGGGTGCGCGGCTGCAGGGAGTGCCAGTCGATCGTGGCCAGCGACACGACGACCATGATCGCCACCAACGCCGCCATGGGGATCAGCCCGACCAGATCGCCGAGCGCCACCACCAGAATGAGCAGGAACACTCCGGCCAGCAGCGTCGACAGCCGGGTGCGGGCGCCGGACTGCTTGACGTTGATCATGGTCTGGCCGATCATGGCGCAACCGCCCATGCCGCCGAAGAAGCCGGTGACGATGTTGGCCACGCCCTGGCCCCAGCTCTCGCGGGTCTTGTCGGAGTGTTCGTCGGTGATCTCGTCGACGAGCTTGGCCGTCATCAGGGACTCCATCAGTCCGACGAGCGCCATGGCGAAGGCATAGGGGGCGATGATGCGCAGGGTCTCCAGTGTGAGCGGCACCGCCGGGAAGAAGAGCTCCGGCAGTGATTCCGGGAGCTCGCCCATGTCGGAGACGTTCGGCACGTTCCAGCCGGCGGCGACGACCACGGCGGTGAGGATGACGATGGTCACCAGCGGCGCCGGGATGGCCGTGGTGAGCCGGGGGAAGAGGTAGAGGATGGCAATGCCGGCGGCGAACAGCGGGTACACCATCCACGGCACGTCCCACAGATACGGGAGCTGGGTGAAGAGGATGAGAATGCCCAGCGCGTTGACGAAGCCGGTCATGACCGAGCGGGGGATGAAGCGCATCAGCTTGGCCACGCCGAGCAGTGCCATCAGGATCTGGATGACGCCGGCGAGGAGGACCGTGGCGATGAAGTAGTCCATGCCGTGATCACGCATGACGGGCGCGATGACCAGGGCGACGGCACCCGTCGCCGCGCTGATCATGGCGGGGCGGCCGCCGGTGAAGGCGATGGTGACCGCCATGGTGACGGAGGCGAAGAGGCCGACGCGCGGGTCGACGCCCGCGATGATGGAGAACGAGATCGCCTCCGGGATGAGCGCGAGCGCCACCACGAGGCCGCCGAGCACCTCCATCCGCAGGCGGGCGGGTGAAGAGAAGGCGTAGCGGAAGGAGGCGACGATACCGGTGTCGGGCATGGCAGAAGTGCTCTCTAGGTGACGAAAAGGCAGGAAGATAACCAACACCTACCGTAACGGTAGGTTCAAGCCTCGCCTGCATCGAACGCATCCCGCCCATCCGCCGGATGAAATCCTGGGGTTCACGCCCGGCGAGATGCGGGAGACCCTCGACCGGGCCCCGGCGGAGGTCTCCGAGAACTACTCGCGCTCGTCCCAGCCCAGGTCGGCCTGGTCCGGGATGACGTTGGTGGCCACCCACACGGTGCCGGTCTTCGGTTCATCGCCGCAGGAGGCGATCACACCCTCCACCTCCCGTTGTTCCAACGTGACGTGCCAGGAGCGGCCGTCGGCGTGGATGACCAGGGCGTCGGCATCCGTCTCGTCGAGCACCCGGAGGTTGCCGAAGAACAGCGTCTCCCGGGCCCCGAACAGCTCCCGGGCGACCGCGAGTTCCGCGACCTGGCCGCGCGGACCGTAGAGCCCCCGGCCGCGGTTGCCGGGATAGAAGTATTCGCCACGGACGGCGGCCTTGACCAGGGCATCGCCCGCCTCCTCGTTGAGCCGACCGTAGCTGTAACCCCAGGGCATGAGCAGCACGGACGGGGCGAAACGGTGCCCCTTGGTGTGCGAGGTCTCCCACACGACCGTCCCCGGGTTGCGCTCCGAGAGCGCCGCCGCCAGCGGACGTCCCTTGAGGGCGCAGCACACGTCCCGCTTGCCGTGGGTGCAGACCAGAATGAGGGGGCCGTCGACAGGTTCAGCGCCGTTAAGGCCTGGCCCGGTGAGATCCAGGTCGAGGATCGCCTCGGGGCCGTCCACCATGAGCAGCTCCGTCTTCGCCTGATCCGCAAAGACGAGGAACAGATGGTGGCTCTCAATCCGACGGCCGTCACGCCCCGGGTGGCGGATGAGCTGCAGGCCGACGTCCTCGCCGAGCTTCTCTTTCAGGCTTGCGGTGAGATCGTCGCCGAAGACGCCGCCGTCGAGAATGTCATGGCTCCAACCGTGCGGCCACTCCAGAATGACGTACACCCGCTGCTGTTTCGCGGAGCCGGGCAGTGGCTCACCAGGGACATCGGAGCAACGTACAGCATCAGCAGTGGTCATGGCCCCAGCCTAGCGATCCCTACCGGGACGTCGTAAAGCAAGGTCGTCACTCAGGTTCCAGCCGACGGCCCCCAGCTCACCCTCAGGTAAGACCAATATGGCCCTTGGCTCCCGTTTACAACGATTTGTTCACGATACCTCCTTAAACCCCTTTCCGGCTTCGTTCCGCCCGACACAGATGGCTACGGTGAACCACATGACTGATTCCCTTGGTCCGCTTCGCAAGCCCTCACAACGTCGTACCATCCTCGCTGCCATCCTCGCGGCGGGTTCCCTCGGGCTCGCCGCCTGCGGCACCGGGGCCGGCGCGGAATCAGAGACAGCGGAAACCTCCGACGGGGGAAACCGCCCCCTCTCCGGGACAATCCAGTCCGGCACGCTGGGCGGAACCGGAGTTGTTGCCGTCGGAAAGACCGATGTCGCCCGGAAGACCGCTCGTCCGGACACCCCTGCGCAGCTGATGGTGGAATCGGTGGAGGTGGCCAGCCACGAAGGTTTCGACCGCGTCGTCTTCCACCTCTTCGGCAGCGGCGAACCCGGCTGGTTCATCGACTACACCTCCGACCCTGCCCAGCAGGGCTCCGGCAACCCCATCGCCTTCGAGGGCGCGGTGGCCCTCAACGTCAACATCGACGGCACCACCTACCCCTTCGAGCTCAACCGGGAGGACCCGCACATCGGCACCGTCGCGGGTGCCGGTCGCGTCACGCAGGTCATCTCGGCGGGCACGTTCGAGGGCCACTCACAGTTCGTCATCGGAGTGAAGGAAAAGCTGCCCTATTCGGTGGAGGTGCTCCAGGAGCCCCACCGCCTGGTCATCGACGTCCTGCATTCCTAGAAGTAACTGGCCTCGATCCGCCAGCGCCCCACACCCCCGCCCAGCCACAGCAGCAACCAGGCGCGGGGGTGTCGCTCATCCTCGGCCTGCCCCACGACCTGCAGGCGGGCGACCTTCTGCGGCTCACTGCCCCACCATCCGGCGTCCACGGGCCAGGGTCCCGCCCAGGCCGCGACCCGGTAGCGCTCCCGACCCCAGCCCAGCGTGTGCGGGATTGAACTCAGCAACGCCTCGGCGGTGACGGTGACGTCTCCTGCCGCGGCGTCGACGAGCCGCACCAGCGACGCCGGGTGCGCCGGCCCGCCGCCCAGCCGCGCGGGCAGGGGCCCGGGGATCCGGCCAGGCCATGTCCCCCGCTTCTCGACGCCGCTCTCCTCCCCGTAGGGCACGAAATCGACCCGTTCCGCCACGCCCCGGCCCCCGACGACGCGGGGGCTCAGGACCGCGTCTGTCCCGAGGGTCGACTGAACCCGGCCGACCACCCGGCGTGCCCGGGCCCGATCACCTGCGCCCGCGCTGTGCCACAGGCTGGCCACCGGATCGGGTGGCGCGGTCTCCAACGGCTCCAGGATGAGCGAGACGATCGTCCCCGCCCCGCCTGAGGTGAGCCATCCGTCGAGCTGCCACCGCACCCGGTCGGCCGTGGCCGCCTCGGTGAGCGCCTCCCGGGTACGCCAGATCCGCTCCAGCCGGGTCCCGTCACCGAGCTCCGCGAGCACCCGCAGACGCAGACAGGACAGCCCGGCGGTGCGTAGCCGCTCATGCAGTGTGCCCGCCAGCTGGCGGGCCGCGAACGCGGCGGCGTCCACCCGGTCGATGGGGTCCTCGGGGGTGACCGACACCGACAGGTCCGTCCTCGGCAGGTCCGGAGCCACCCGACGATCAGCCGCGGCCCGGGCGATCCGGTGGCAGCGTTCCCCGGCCACCCCGAAACGGGTGGACACGGCCGTTGCGGGTAGAACAGCCAGGTCGCCCAGGGTGTGCACACCCAGCTGCCGGAGGGAAACCACCAGCGCCGCGTCACAGTGCAGGGACGTCTCGGCAGCCAGCAGCGTCACGGGTTGAGCGGCCAGAAACTCCCGGGAGCCACCGGTCGGCACGACCCGTCCCTCCCCCACGCGCGCGGCGATGAGCGCAGTGGCGATCTCATCGGCCACCCCGACGGTGGCGTCTACACCGCGGCGCGCGGCGGCGTCGACGAGCATCTCCACCGCCTCGCCTTCCGAACCGTGGAACCTGCCCGCAGCACCCGCGTCGACGATGACCAGACCGGGGCGCAGGATCTCCACCGAGGATGCCACGTCATCCAGACCTGCGGCGATGGACTCGAACATCCGTCCGTCCCGGTCCAGGTCCTCGTCCAGCACGACCAGACCCGGACACACCGCCTGCGCCTGACGCACCCGCATGTCCCGGCGCACCCCGGCCCGGCGCGCCGCCTGCGAGCACACCCGGATGCGGTGCCGGGCGGCAATCGCCAGGGTGTCGGGGAGTTCCTCATCGTCGATCCGGGCGGCCTGCACCGGCCAGTCCGGAAACCACAGGGCCGCGACGCGCACGCTACACCGTCCTCAGACCTGCAGGCCGGCCCACCGTCACCGTCGTCGACGCCGGGGGTTTCCCCTTCGCCTCGACGCGGACGGCGATGTCCACGCCACGAATCCGACCGGTGCCCTCGCCGATACCGCGGAAGGTGGTGACGTCTGCCTGAATGCGCACGGTCGGCGACGGCACCCGCGCCCCCACGAGCACGAGCGCCGCCACCCCGCCGCGGAGTTTGCCCAGCATCGGCCGGGCCCGCACCGGGGAGAGTTCGAGCGGGGCGGGCCAGCGGGCCACGACCAGATCCAGGCCCTCCACCAGCACGCCGATGACCCCGAGCGGATCGCTCCCCGGATCCGGGACGGTGATGATCTTCTCCAGCCTCCCGTTGTCGATCACACCAGCGAGAGAGAGTTCCGGCCAGCCGACCACTCCGACGTGTCCGTCCCCTGCGGTAGCCTGCACGATGAGTTGCACGATGAGCGCCGGACAGTCCGACACCTCCGTCACCGCCCGACGCGCCAGGCCGCCGCCAGGCAGTACTTTCGCCAGGTCAGAAGGAACGGGAAGAAGGTCGGGCCCGGCGATCTGAGGTTGCGCCACGGCGCCCCGGCCGCCGCCGATGGCCGCCATCCGGGAACGCAGGAACTCAACCTGCCCGGCCCGATCCAGGTCCGGGAGGTTCTCCACCCCCTGCATTTTCCGAACACCTGTTCCATTCACGGATCCAGTATGCGCCCGGAGGCGAAGCGCCGTCAACTGGTAGCGTCACACCGCATGAACGCCTATTCCGACATACGTTCGCGACAGACCCCCATCCCCACCCCTCCCCCGGTACGGACGGGAACCTCCCTGCTCATCGGGCTGGGAGTGGCGGTTCTGTCCACCGGCCTGGACCGCGGCATCCAGGTGGGGGTCATGATCATCGCGATCGCCGCCGGCCTGCTCCTCATGTTCGGACATCCCTACCGGCGCGAGATCAGGGAGTTCCTCAAAAAGAAGAACGCCGTCATCCGCCTCCGGCCCAGCCAGCTCCTGCCGCTGTTCCTGGTGTGGCTGGCGCTCATGATCGTGCCCGTCTTCGCCCCCCTGCCACTGTGGGGCACGGCCCTGGTGTGGCTGGCCACGTCCGGCTGGATGTTCTGGATCTTCCCGCACATCGACGGCACCCGGGCCCTGGCCTACGCATAGGATCTTGCCGAAAATAGACCGGTTGGTACATAAGATTACTCCCGCCCGCCCCGGCAGTTATTTTAGTCACACCAATGTGGGAAACTGCGAGGTCATCTGGTTACATGGGGAGACAGAACACGCTGACCCCCTCGCCGGACCGAGCCAGACCATGCCCCCCACCAGGAGAATACCCGGAGGGCAAACGTACAGATCGGTCTAGCGATGTCGGGTCTCCCGCTGACACAGCAAGGAGCTCCCATGACCATCTCCGCCCCAGCCCGCTCCCGGGCCGGCCTGCCGAAATGGGCGACCGGATTCGGCGCCCAGGTCATCGCCGGCCTGCTCCTCGGCCTGGTTCTGGGTTTCATCGCCCGCGCCTCTGACGCCGGCCTCCCCGATGGTGGGACAGGGCCGCTGACGGGCCTGCTGACGGGCGTCGGCAATGCCTACGTCCAGCTGCTCAAGCTGATGATCCCGCCGCTGATCTTCGCCGCCGTGGTCACCTCTGTGGCCAATCTGCGCAAGGTCGCCAATGCCGCCCGGCTGGCGGTGTCCACGCTGGTGTGGTTCGCCCTCACCGCCTTCTTCTCCGTACTCGCCGGCATCGCGGTGGCTCTGGTCCTGCAGCCGGGCGTGGGTACCTCCGTGGATCCGGGCAGCGCCGCTGAACCTGCCCGCACCGGTTCCTGGCTGGGCTTCCTCCAGTCGATCGTGCCCGCGAACTTCATGGGGCTGAATGCCTCCACCACCGCCGACGGCGGGGTCAGTCTCTCCTTCAACGTCCTCCAGCTGCTGGTCATCTCCCTGGCCATCGGCATCGCCGCCGTGAAGGCCGGTAAGGCTGCGGAGCCCTTCCTGGGATTCACGGAGTCCTTCCTCAAGGTCATCCAGGTGGTGCTCTGGTGGATCATCCGTCTGGCGCCGATCGGTACCGCGGCACTCATCGGCAAGGCGGTCTCCACCTACGGCTGGGAGGCGCTGGGCTCGCTGGGCAAGTTCGTGCTGGCCATCTACGTCGGTCTGGCCCTGGTCATGGGCGTGATCTACCCGCTGACCCTGAAACTCAACGGACTCCCGGTTCTGGGCTTCTTCAGGCGGGTCTGGCCGGTGACCTCGCTCGGTTTCGTCACCCGCTCCTCGATGGGCGTGATGCCGGTGACCCAGCGCGTGGTCGAGCGTTCCATGGGTGTGCCGCGTGAATACGCCTCCTTCGCCATCCCGCTCGGCGCCACCTCGAAGATGGACGGCTGTGCCGCGGTCTATCCCGCCATCGCGGCGATCTTCGTCGCCCAGTTCTACGGCATCGAACTCAACCTGACGCACTACCTGCTCATCATCTTCGTCTCGGTCATCGGTTCCGCCGCCACGGCCGGCACCACGGGCGCCACCGTCATGCTCACGCTGACCCTGTCCACCCTAGGTCTGCCGCTGGCCGGTGTGGGTCTGCTGCTGGCCACCGAGCCGATCATCGACATGGGTCGCACCGCCACCAACGTCACCGGCCAGGCGCTGGTCGCGGCGGTCGTCGCCAAGCGGGCGGGCATCCTCGACGAGGAGACCTGGAACGCAGCCGAATCCGGGCACGCCGCCGCGGATGCGGCGGATGATGAGCCCGCCGACGCTGCTGTGGCGGTCAGCCGGCGGGCCTGACGGACCTAGAGCCCGTCCTCGACCTCGCGTGCCCGTCTGCCCATCTCGTTGAGCCGGAGGTTCGCCCAGTTGTAGAAGGCGTGCATCCCGGCGAAAACCACCACGATGAGCAGGAACGCCGGTAGCCACCACCCCCAGGGAAGGTCGGCCTGCCACAGGACGATCGCCGTGAAGATCAGCGCCGCGATGACCACGCGGGCCGGCTGGAAGGTGTAGTCCCTCATCTAGTCCAGATCCCGGGAATGCGCCCAGCGGGTCAGGGCGTGGCGGTTGGACTGCTGTGTCTTGCGCAGGATGTTGGAGGCGTGGGTCTCCACGGTCTTGACGGAGATGAACAGCTCCCGGCCGATCTCCTTGTACGTGTACCCACGCGCCAGCAGCCGCAGCACCTCCAGCTCCCGGCGGGTCAGGGCATCCACCACCGGATCGTCGATCTTGCGGGGTTCCTCCGCCGGGTCCTCGACCACTTCCCCACCGGCGAAGGCGTCGAGGACGAAACCGGCCAGACGGGGGGAGAAGTAGGCGTCACCGGAGTGGACCCGCTCGATGGCCTCCGCCAGTTCGGGACCGGAGATGTTCTTTGTCACGTAGCCTCTGGCGCCGGCGCGGATGACGGAGATGACGTCCTCCGCCGCGTCGGAGACGCTCAGTGCCAGGAAGGTGGTGTCCACGCCCACGCCCTTGAGGACGGCGACGCCGCCGCCGTCCGGCATGTGGACGTCGAGAAGCACGACGTCGGGACGCGCGGCGTCGATACCCGCGATGGCCTCGGCGACGGTCCCGGCGTCACCGACGATCTCGACCCGGCCGCCCAGTTCAGCACGGACGCCGGAACGGAAGACGGAATGATCGTCGACGAGAAACACCTTCACCATGCCGCTCAGGATACCGGCAGCCGGTAGATCACGGAGACCTCCGTTCCCTCCCCCTCCGTGGAACGGATACGCGCCTGTCCGCCGATACGCTCCATGCGCCCCTCGATGGAGTCGCGGATACCGTGTCGGTCCGCGGGTATATCCGCGGGATCGAACCCGGTGCCGCGGTCGCGGACGAAGATGGACAGCTCTCCGGCGAGGATCTCCGCGTAGACGTCGAGCTTCTCGACGCCCGCGTGCTTCGCCGCGTTCACCATCGCCTCCCGCGCAGCAAGCACCACAGCCTTGGTGTCCTCCGTCAGCCCGGTGTCCTCGCCGACGGTGACGGGTGCGATGCGGACGCCGAAGAGATCCTCCACCTCACCACAGGCGGTCTCCACAGCGGCGAAGACCGACTGGGTGGATTTCTCTTCGGCGTCGAAGAGCCACTGCCGGAGCTCGCGCTCCTGGCCGCGGGCGAGGCGGATGACCTCGGCGGGGTCGTCGGAACGCTTCTGGATCAACGCCAGTGTCTGCAGCACGGAATCATGCAACCGGGAGGCGATCTCCGCGCGTTCCTCACTGGCCGCCTTCGCCGCCCGCTCCTCCGCGAGCGAATCCCACAGCCGCACCACCAGCGGCACTCCCAGTGCCGCCGCACCCGCCAGCGTGAGCATGACCGCGAAGATCGCCGCGGCGAATCCCCCCGACCGCTCCGCGTAGAAGATCGTCACCACAATGCCCGCGAGCATCAGCACCGCGCCGATGAAGATGTTGAGGTTACTGCGCCCGGACCCCAACCCCCGGTCATAGGCCTGCCATGCCAGCACCGCCCCCACACCCGCCAACAGCAGCGGGACGAGCACCACGGCGGGCAGCCCCGACACGAAGCTCGCGGACACGACGAAACCCGCCCCACCCACCAGCGCCAGCAGCAGATACACCGACCGCGACAACTCCCGCTCCCGCGGCGGCAGCGCCACTTCTTCGGAGGCCTTCGAGAACATCCACAGGCCCGCGTACACCGCCACCCCCAACCCCGAGAGGAAGGAGCCGATGATGAACGCCAGGCGCACGTAGAAGACGTCCACCCTCAGATGCACCGCCAGGCCACCGGCGACCCCTGCGACGACACGCCCCGAACGGGGACGCAGATACACCGGATACGGGCCGGCGCCCGGGCGGTCCGGCCCGTAGGGCACCGGGGAGGAGGGGGTGTTCATGCCCCGATCCTGTCAGAGACGCCACCCTGAGCACATCGGGGCAGACCCTGATTCCCGGATTTCAGGGTGGATCCCGATACCTTCTCCGCACGTCACGGCCCACAATGAAGCCATGACCACTCAGACCTCCTTCACCGACACCGTCCGGCGGATGTGGGACACCCGTCCTCCCCGCATCCCCTCCGAACAGGGCGGCAACTCAAAGATCGCCGGCGTCTGTGAGGGCATCGGCGTGCGCTACCAGATCGATCCGACCATCGTCCGCGTCCTGTTCGTCGTCTCACTGTTCACCCTCGGCGGAGGTCTCCCCGCCTACCTGCTCGCCTGGCTGGCCATGCCCCGCTACGGGATGTCCACCTCCCCGATGCAGGCCGTCGCCCGCCGAAAGGAACAGCTCACCCCACCGGAGCGGAAGGAACGCTCCACCGGCTGGTGGCTGATCATCTTCTTCATCCTCACCTCCGGCCTCTTCACCTCCGAGGGCACCCTCGCCTCCACCGGAATCCTGGCGATCGTGGCGCTTCTGGTCGCCTGGTGGGCGCTCCACCTGCGCACCCCGGAGCCTCCGGCCGGCCTGCTTGCCGACGCCCCCGCCCGCACCCTGCCCGACCCCGTCGACCTCTCCACCTACCTCCCCGCCGAGGGCACTGCCGTCCCCCCGGGGCGCACGTCCCCGCCCGCCTGGGACCCGCTGGGCACCGCGCCCTTCGCCTGGGACCTCCCCGATCCCGGGCCCGCCCCTCAGCCACAGCCGCGCAAGCCCCGCATCTGGCCCTGGATCGCGCTCGGCCTGCTGGGTACGCTCGGCGCCCTGACCGTCCTCGGCGGCATACTCGGGCTCTGGGTCGGCGGCAACTACGAGGACATCGCCGAGGACCGCAGCTACGCCCCGACCTCCGGAGCCGAGCTTCAGACCCACTACAAGGGTGAGATCGGCGACCTCATCGTCGATCTGCGCCGGCTTTCCGATCTCGACGACTCCCGTGACGTCACCGTCGAAGGCGGGATCGGCCCGGTCAACGTGTTCCTGCCCGATGATGTCCCGGTCGCCCTGGAGTGCGAAGAGGGCATCGGCGAGAGCAACTGCATCCCGGGCAGCTACAACGACGACGCAGCGGGCGAGACCCTGAACGTCAGAGTCGAAGGCGGGATCGGCCCGGTGCGGGTGACGGTACCGGCGGCGTCCTGACGCCACCTCCCCCACCCGGCACCCGGCGGCCCCGCCCACGGCGCGGGCCGTCGGCCGCCGACGTTGCAGAGATGTTGCCGGATTCGGGGTTCCGAGTGCGCGAACAAACAATAGGCTCAGCAGGTATGACGGTTTCACGCGGTGACCTGGCCACCCTCACCACGACCGGGCGGGACCCTCTGGGGGTTCTGAGCAGGCAGAACTCCACGCGGTTGGAGTGGCTGATCCCGCTGCGGATGACGCGGATGGCGCAGAGCCCCTTCACTTTCTACCGCGGCACCGCGGCGATCATGGCCGCGGACCACTCACGGGACCCGCACAGTGGGATCCCGGTGGTCTCCAGCGGTGACGCCCATCTGAGCAACTTCGGGTTCTACGCCACGCCGCAGCGCACCCAGGCCTTTGACCTCAATGACTTCGACGAATCCGCCTGGGCACCCTGGGAATGGGATCTCAAGAGGTTGGTCACCAGCGTGATCATCGGCGGGCGTGACACTGATCGCCCGGAGAAGGTGGTGCAGGCCGCGGCGGATCATGCGGTGAGGGCCTACGTCTCCACGCTGACCGCATCCGACGGATACAGCCCGCTGGAGCGCTACTACTCCCACTTCAACCAGGAGATGGCCCGCCGACACCTGGGGAAGGCATCGCGCCGTGTGCTGGAGGAGGCCGCCGAGGACGCCCGCAAACGCACCAGCGCGCGGGCGGCCAGGCGACTGACCGAGGACATCGGGGACGGTCGACGCCGATTCATCGAGGAACCTCCGGTGATGACTCACGTGGAAAATGAAGTCGAGCTGAACGTGGACGCCAGCTACCGGCAGTACCTGCTGTCAGCCAGTGTGGACATCCGCATGCTGCTCTCGCACTACACGATGGAGGACATCGGACGGAGAGTCGTGGGCGTGGGCAGTGTCGGCACCCGCTGCTATCTGGTGCTCATGCGCGATGAGGACGGCGGGGTGCTCATTCTCCAGGTCAAGCAGGCGATACGCAGCGCACTCGAGGAATACGGGGGATTCCCCCAGCCCTCCGCCCTGACCGAGGTCACGGATGTCTCCGGGGAAGGGGCCCGGGTGGTGGGGCTCCAACGCATCCTGCAGGCCTACTCCGATCCTTTCCTGGGGCATCTGCAGTCCTCCGGGAGGTCCTTCTACGTCAGGCAGTACCACGACATGAAGGGCAGCGTCGAAATAGAGGAGCTCAACGACGACGCCTTCAACGGCTATGCCATCGCGTGTGCGGCGGTGCTCGCCCGCGCCCACGCGCAGTCCTCCAACGCCCGGCGGGTGGTCGATTTCATCGGCGGCGGCAAGCGCATCCGACGCGCCATCGTGGACTGGTCCAACGCCTACGCCGAACTGTCACTGGAGGACTACCGGGCGTTCCTCGTCTCCGGCATGGTGGAGGAAGGACCTCGAGGCGCCTGACGTCCCTGCCGTAACCTCCCCGCGGTGATCGCCCGATGGAGATAGCACCACTTCCCGCCGACCGGGATGTAGGTTTCATCCACCCGCCAGGACCGGGCATGCAGTCTGGGACCTGCCGGTGACCTACGTGTTTGTGTGTCCAGCTCAGGGGCGTATTTCTGGACTCGCCGGTAGATGGTGGGGTGATCGACGGGTACTCCGCGCTGAAGTCGTCGCTTCCTCCGGGGCTTAGATCAGGTGAGCCCGCAGCGGCAGACCATCGCACCGCCCACAGAATGACCTAGCGAGGGACATGACGACCAGAGAAGATACCGATGGGACCGATCATCCCACGCTCACACCATCAAGATCCTGAGTCTGCAACAGCACCTTCCGGATCTACTGCGCGGACCGGGAATCTCCGTCAATGGGGAACTGCTGGCCGGAGATTGTCCGGGCGTGCGGCCCGCTGAGGAACACGGCGAGAGCGCCGATGTCCGCCGGATCCGTGAAGGCCTTGACCGACTGATTCTCCAGTGCCGCGTTCTTCTCATCCTCGACGCTGCGTCCGGACAGCTTCGCCCGACCCTCGAAGACCTGGTTGATACGCTCGCCCTTCACCGCACCCGGGTGAATGGAATTGACGGTGATGTTGTGCGGCCCCAGCTCCAGGGACAGCGTCTTCGTGAAACCGACCAGACCCCACTTGGTGGTGGAGTAAGCGATCCGATTCGCGTAGCCGAACCTTCCCGCCAGGGAGGACATGACCAGGATGGAACCGCCACCGGATTTCTTCATGAGCGGAACCGTGTGCCGGACGACATGGAAAGAACCGTTGAGGTTGACGTTGACCACGGCGTTCCAGGCCGCCGTATCGTACTCCTCAACCGGAGCGGTCGGGCCTGCGATACCTGCGTTGTTGACCAGGACGTCAAGGCCACCCCACTGCTCCTCCAAGGTGTCGACGAGGCTGGCGACGTCGGCGTCAGAGGAGACGTCTCCGCTGCTTCCACTGAGGTTCGGATAGCTGCCCAGAACGTTGTCCACCGCTTCCTGGTCGATGTCGAAGACGTGGACGTGGTGTCCCTCGGCAAGGAATGCCTGGGCGATGGCCCAGCCGATTCCGCCGGCTCCGGCGGTGATGAGTACTCGTTGCGTCATGTCCTTCTCCAATTCAGGCTGCCTGTGTGCATCGGCGTGTGGTGGCCAGGTCACGGAACCAGTCGAGGACCTCGGGGTTGTGCACGGAATCCCGGTTGACCGACTTCGAGTCTGCGTGGCCGCTGAACAAGCGCTTGAGGGGGACCTCGAGACGCTTCATCGTGTTCGTCACGGGGATACCCGGCGCCTCAATGATCTCATCGGGGACGTGGCGGGCGCTGGCGCGCGCCCGGAGGGTGCCGCAGATGCGGTCGCGGAGCGCGTCGTCAAGCACGGCCCCCTCGGCGGGCACGACGAATAGTGGCATCCAATACCCACCGCCCTCCTGCTCGATCCCGAGGACGAGGCAGTCCTCGATCTCAGCGATGTCCTGCAGGGCGTCATAGATGTCCGACGGTCCGATGCGCACGCCCTGGCGATTGAGTGTGGCATCCGCGCGGCCGTGGACGACGTAACTTCCGCCCTCGGTCACTGTGATCCAGTCGCCGTGCATCCATACCCCGGGCCGGGCCGTGAAATAGGACGACCGGTAACGTTCCCCCGACCCATCTCCCCACAGGAACAACGGCATGGAGGGCAGCGGGCGGGTGACCGCCATTTCTCCGACCTGGCCGATCAACGACTCACCGTCGTCGTCATGCGCCTCAGCGGCCACCCCGAGCAGAGGTCCCTGCAGGTACCCCAGGTGCACAGGCTCCATCGGGTTAGACCCCAGGAAACCACCGCAGATGTCGGTGCCGCCGGAGTCGGAGCCCAGGTGGACGTCCTGTTTGACCGCCTCATGCACCCACCGCCAGGTACTCGGCGGCAGCGGGGACCCTGTTGAGAGGATGGAGCGCAGAGAAGACAGGTCGCGGCCGCGACGGGGGTCCAGGCCGGACTTCTCCACCATGGACAGGTAGGCGGCGCCGGTGGCGAACATCGTCACCTTCAGGTCCGAGATGATCTGGAAGTGGTGGTCCTTGCCGGTCACCTTCGGCGAGCCGTCGTAGGTGACGATCGCGGCACCCGCCAGCAGGTTCTGCACCAGGGTGTTCCACACCATCCAGGAGGTGTTCGCGGCGACATAGTAGACGTCGCCGGGGCCCATGTCCTGGTGCAGGGCGATGCCCTTGAGGCTGTCGAGCACCATGCCGCCGTGGCCGTGCACGATGCCTTTGGGTTCTCCGGTCGTGCCGGAGGAGAAGAGGATCCACAGGGGGGCGTTGAACGGGACGCGCTCATAGTCCACCGGGGCAGGCGTGGCCACGATGTCGTCGAAGGCCACCCGCTGCCTGTCACCGTCGGCCATCATCCCCGCCGGGCGAGTCGGTTCCAGGGTACGGACGAAGATGGTGGCCTCCAGCGAGGGCAGCTCACGCTCGATCTCGGCGGTGTGGCTGCGGCGTTCCATCGCCCTACCGTTGAAAAGGTAGCCGTCGCCGGCGACGAGGACCTTGGGCTCCAGCTGGCGGATCCGGCGAACGCTGGCCTCTGCGGACATATCGGGGGAATTGATGGTCCACACCGCACCGATGGACGCCGCAGCCAGCAGACCGATGACCGCCTCCGGGATGTTGGGCAGCACCGCCGCCACGCGGTCGCCGGGCCCCACACCGAGTTCACGCAGGGTCCGGGCCATCGAGGCGACGTGTGCTTCGAGCTCGGCCCAGGTGAGCGAGTCGTGTTCCCCGTCCTCGTTGACCTGGATGATCGCAGGCGTGTGGCGGAGTGCGGGATCTGTCGCGTGGCGCAGAACATTCTCCGCGAAGTTGAGCCTCGCGCCCGGGAACCAGTCGGCGAAAGGCATGGCGTCGTCCACCAGTACCGGGGCATCCGCGAAGCCCTCACCGAGGACGTCGAAATACTCCTGGACGGCCTGCCAGAACTCACCGGTCTGTGTGACCGACCAGCCCCACAGGGTCCGGAAGTCCGGCAGGTCGCGGCCGAAGCGCTGCTCAGACCAGCGGGCGAAACGGTTCATCCGGCAGTTGTGGAGCTGGTCCTCGGTAGGGCGCCAGGTGACGGTCAGATTCTCGGGGGCGGTCAGTGCCATGCTCATGGGGGTTCCTCCGTGGGTGCGGCGGGCGTTGCGGGGTACGGGTGGGTGCGGGCTAGTCGGCCATGTCAGTGGCGGTTCGTCCGACCAGCAGGGAGAGCGCAGCCAGGCCGGCGATGGCAAGCGGGATGGCGAAGCCGATGAAGACACGCTCAGGGGCGATTCCCATGGCCAGGATGTACCCCACGATGATGGGGGCGGCGACGGAAACCAAGCGGCCGAGGCCGATCATCCAGCCGATTCCGGTGGCGCGGGCCTGGAAGGTGTAGACGGTGGGGGCGACCGCGTAGAAACCGGCGATGGCAGCCGTGGTCAGCACTCCGAGGACGAAGCCGACGGCGATGGCCACGGGGACGATGCTGAAGATCAGACCGAAGAGCAGATAGGCGGCGGCAGCGGCGAAGAGGGTCAGGAAGAGGAGGCGGCGGCCGCTGAAGCGGACCGCGAGGCCGGCGAAGAGGAAGCAACCCAGGACACCGCCGAGGTTGGCACCGATGCCCATGGTGGTGCCGAGCTGCGGATCCCCGCTGACCTGTGTCAGGATGGTGGGGATCCAGGTGTTGGCGAAGTAGTACGACGCCACCAGCAGGCCGTACCCGATCCACAGGGCGAGGGTGAGGCGCAGGGTCGGCGGGGTGAGGACCTCGCGCAGGATGCCCTTGTCGGCGGTGTTCTCCTGCCCGGCGGGAACCTGCTCCGGCAGCTCACTCAGGGGCGCCAGATTCATTCGGCCCAGGATGGCGTTGGTCTTCTCGAGTGCGCCGGCGGGGCGGCGGCCCAGCAGGTAGTGGAGGGATTCGGGCAGGAGGGCCCAGGCCGCCAGCAGGGCGACGGCCGCGAGGACGGTGCCGGCGATGAACATGGAGTGCCAGCCGAACTGGGGGATCAGCGGTCGCGAGACGAAGCCCGCGACGGTGGCGCCGATCGGGTATCCGGCTGCGTAGATGGCGATGGCGGTGGTGCGGCGGGCGTCGGAGGAGTATTCAGCGACGAGGGCGTTGAGGTTGGCCATCATGCCGCCGATTCCGAGTCCGGTGACGATGCGCCACAGGATCAGTGCACCGACGCTCGGTGCGATCACCGTGAACGCCATACCGATGACGATCACGACGAGCATCGCCAGCGTAAGGCGGCGGCGCCCCATCCGGTCAGCCAGCGGGGCGAGGACAATGGAGCCGGCCGCCATGCCGAAGAGGCTGGCGCTGAGGACGTACCCCAGGACGTCCGGACCGATGCCCAGCTCCTGCTGGATCTGCGGTGCGGCGAAGGCCATGATGCCGACCTCGAAACCGTCGAGGACGACGAGCAGCAGTGCGATGGTGACGGTGATGATCTGGAACCGGGTCATCCTGCCCTTGCGGACTTCGGAGAGAACCTGCTCCGGTCCCCGCGTGGGGGTGTGCGTCATGGTTGTCATTGTGTACCTTCCGGGCGAGCGATCTGTGACTGTAGTCGCGGGACATCTCAGGGTGTGACCGGAAGCATAGGAAGGCGGAAGTCACATTGTCACCACATTTGTCCCATATTCCTTCTATAGGAATGTAGACGAGGGTTCAAGGCGGAAAATCTAGGGAAGAATCCAGAAAGATCCCCGTTCCCCCTGCCTGTTAGCCAGCGGGAACGGGGATCCGTGGGAATTAATTCCTTAATCAGGAATCTGCGACGGACGCTTACCGAACAGGGCACTCTCCACCTGAGCAGCTGCCTCACGCAGCGCTGCCGCGTACTCCCGCACATCCTCCCGCCGGAAGCGGACGCTCGGGATGGCGACCGTCAACGCAGCCACCGGTTTCGAATCAGGGCCCAGGATGGCGACGCCGACGCCCACCACCCCCTGCTCGGTCTCCTCCACACTCAATCCGTAGCCGAGGCGCCGGACCTGGGAGAGCATCCGTTTCATCATCTTCATTGATTCCACGCGTCTGGTCGGCCACTTCAGCAGCCCGCGACGGTAGATCTCCTCGACCTCCGGGTTGGACAGGTGCCCGAGAATCGCCTTGCCCCCGGCAGAGACGAACGCCGGCATCTCGTAGTCCTTCCGCCGGGTGACCCGCAGAAGGGTGTTTGGCTCCAGACCATCAAGGAAGCGAATATTGCCCCGGCGTAGCACCATGATCTGCACGGTTTCCTGGACGCGCGCCTGCAGTTCAGCCAAGGGCCGGGCGGCGGCGTCGAGAAGCTCCGTCTCCGTTACCTCCCGCGGGCCAACATCGGACATCGCCGATCCCAACCAGTAGCGCCGTGCGAAGTCCTGGACCGCGAATCCTTGCCGAGCCAGCGTGGTCAACAGGCGGTGCGCTGTCGAAGCGGCGATGCCCAGATACTCCGCCGCCTCCTTCACCGAGATGGATTCATTGTCGCGTAAGTACAGAAGAAGCCGAAGAGCACGATCCACCGATTCCACCGGCGCCGGCCGGTCATCTGCCGGCACCCCACTTTGCGAAGTCATGTCGTGCCTTGAGCTCATTTCAGGCCGAGCGCTTTCAGCGCGTTGCCTTTGAGGATCTTCGGTCGGACCTCGTCCTTGATCGGCAGCTCCGCAAAATCGGCCAGCCACCTCTCGGGGGCAAGCAGCGGGTAGTCGGTGGCGAAGAGCAGCTTGTCGGCCAGCATGTTGGAGGCAAAGCGCACCAGCGACTCCGGGAAGTACTTCGGCCGCCACCCGGAGAGGTCGATGTAGACATTCGGCTTGTGGATCGCGATCGAGTTGGCCTCGTCCTGCCACGGCACGGAGGGGTGCGCCATGATGATCGTCAGGTCCGGTACCTCGGCGGCGACGTCATCAAGCAGCAGCGGGTTGGAGTAGCGCAGCTTGATGCCGCCACCGCCCGCCATGCCCGCCCCGATGCCGTTCTGACCCGTGTGGAACAGGGCAGGAACGCCGAGCTCGGCGAGCTTCCGCCACAACGGCAGGTACTGCGGCTCCGAAGGGTCGAAGCCCTGCAGGGAAGGATGGAACTTCATCCCCCAGACCCCCAGCTCCTCCACTTGCCGGATGGCCTCCACGATGGCGTCCTCCCCCATCCGCGGATCGACGCTACCGAAGGGGATGAGCACGTCGTTGTGTTCCTGGGCTGCCGCTACGAGATCGTCGATGGAGTTGGGAAGGTGGCCGAGCTGCGTGCGGGCGTCGATGGTGAAGATCACCGCCGCCATATTCAACTCCCGGTAGGATTCCGCGATGGCCTCGATCGAAGGGATGCGCTCCACGCCCTTGAAATAGGCGGCCGAAGCATCGAGATACTCCTGCGGCATCGAATGATGGCCGCACGTATCGGTCTCGTAGTGCACGTGCATGTCGATCGCCTCTACCGCGGCAAAATCGACGGCGGACTGATAACGCATGATGGTGACCTTTCGGAAAGGATGGTGGGATGTGAGTGGCCAGTCTAGACCTCTAGCCATGCCGACTGGCGGAATCCCTTTCCCACGAGGCTCCCCTCTTCCCCCATATCAACAGACACCCCTTCCCCTGCCCAGCCCGCCCAAATCAGACCACTACTACTAGAATTTGCAGTAAGAAGCCGCTTTTCTTGCTTTTCGACGGCGATTCCCATCACCTCACCACCGCAGAAGATATTCCTCCCAAAGGAATCTGCGACCGATGGAAGGAATCCGTCAACCCGGTTGACTGATTCTCTCTTATGTTCTTCATCGGCTCTCGTTGCTGTTACAGACTCAGGATCGTGATGGGGTGAGCGTGGGATGATCGGCCCCCATAGGTATCTTCTCTGGTCATCATGTCGGTCAAGTCCTGGGAGGTGGTGGTTCTGCCTTTCGATGAAACAGAAGCTCTGACGGTGTCAGGGACTGGCACGGACCCTGTGCCGGTGCGGGGCTCATGCAATCTCCTGAGTGGATTGGCCGGCGTCGATCACGGCGGCGGTCCTGTTCGTCTTCGTCTGCTCCAGGCTCGTCAACGACATGTAGCGTTTCTGCTGGATCCAGTCATCGTGTTGCTCCGCGAGCACCGCGCCGACCAGACAGACGACGGCGTCGCGGTGGGGGAAGAAGCCCGTCCACGAGGCCACCGACTCGCTCGTGGCGACCTGCATGCCGAGTAGTTCGCGGTAGCCCTCGGCGTTCACCCCGCCGGCCAGCAGGCCGGAGGCCTTCACTATCTGATCAAGATCCTTGGCCATCTCGGACACCTGGGACTTCGAGAGATTGTTGATTCCCAACGATGCGACCAGGTCGTTCATCCACAGGGTGGAGACACCCTTGAGGTAGCCGGTGGCGATGACCGTGGGCAGGGCCCGTTCGGCCCGGGTGTGGCTTTCCAGCAGCCAGTCGGGGAAGAAGGAGCCGGTGCGCAGTTTCGGGACGGCGACATCAACGGTGCGGACGTTGGTGCGGGAGGCGGAAGTGGTGACGTAGTCGGCGCCGCAGATCTGGTCAGCCTGGGAGGACAGGATCTGGCTGATGAAACCCTGCAAGCATCTGTCTCATCAGGTCCGGGGAGGCTTGGGACAGCAGGTCGTCGAGATAGGTCGTGGGGTCGATAGGATGGGGGCCAGCGGCCACCGTGGGTCTTGCCTTTCGAGGAGATGTAGGAGTTGATTCGAAAGGTGACTCGGGTGGTCGCCCACGTCTTCTATGGGGTCCTCGCCGGCAGTTGCAGATACACCACGCTGAAGGACACGACCCATTCCTCGGGCAATAAAATGAGCCTTCCCGGCCATCGCCCCACTCTGCAACAGCACCCTTCCGCCTATACTTGCGGGATTTCAGGTTTTCGGATCATCTTTATCCCGAAGTCGAGAGGAAGAGGCGCGCGTCGAAAATCTCTTCCGCAGACGCAAATGCGGTGACCAGCCCTGAAGGCTGATCACCGCATTGTCCGGTTGGGGGTTACTCCCACTCGATGGTCCCCGGCGGCTTGGAGGTCACATCGAGGACGACGCGGTTGACGTCATTGACCTCGTTGGTGATGCGGGTGGAGATGCGCTCCAGCACGTCGTAGGGGATGCGTGACCAGTCGGCGGTCATCGCGTCCTCGGAGGTGACCGGGCGCAGGACGATCGGGTGGCCGTAGGTGCGGCCGTCACCCTGGACACCGACGGAGCGGACATCAGCGAGGAGGACGACCGGGCACTGCCAGATCTGATCGTCCAGGCCGGCTGCGGTCAGCTCGGTGCGGGCGATGAGGTCGGCGGCGCGCAGGATCTCCAGGCGCTCCTCGGTGACCTCACCGATGATGCGGATACCCAGGCCCGGGCCCGGGAAAGGCTGACGGTTGACGATGTCCTCCGGCAGACCCAGCTCACGGCCGACCGCCCGGACCTCGTCCTTGAACAGCAGGCGCAGCGGCTCGACGAGGTCGAATTCGACGTCGTCCGGCAGACCACCGACGTTGTGGTGGCTCTTGATGTTCGCGGTACCGGTGCCGCCACCGGACTCGACGACGTCCGGGTACAGGGTGCCCTGCACCAGGTAGTCGACCTGCTCGTCCGCGAGGACATCGGCGACGGCGCGTTCGAAGGAGCGGATGAACTCGGCGCCGATGGCCTTGCGCTTGGCCTCCGGCTCGCTGACTCCCGCCAGCTTGTCCAGGAAAGCCTGTCGCTCGTCAACGGTGACCAGGCGGGCACCGGTTGCTGCGACGAAGTCGTTCTGCACCTGCTCGCGCTCGCCGGAACGCAGCAGACCGTGATCGACGAAGACACAGGTCAGACGGTCACCGATGGCGCGCTGCACCAGGGCTGCCGCCACGGCGGAGTCCACGCCTCCGGACAGGCCACAGATGGCGTGGCCCTCGGGGCCGACCTGCTCACGAACGGCGTCGATGAGCTGCTGCGCGATGTTCGCCGCGGTCCAGGTCGGCTCGAGGCCGGCGATCTGGGTGAGGAAGCGGGTCAGCACCTGCTGGCCGTGCGGGGAGTGCAGGACCTCCGGGTGGTACTGCACACCGGCGAACTTCTTCTCCACGTTCTCGAAGGCTGCGACGGGGGCACCGGCGGAGCACGCGGTGACGGTGAAGCCCTCGGGGGCCTCAGTCACGGCGTCACCGTGACTCATCCACACCTTGTGGGTGGCTGCCAGCTCATCGTGGAGCACGCCGCCACCGTCCACGACCTCGAGGTCGGTGCGGCCGTACTCACGGGCACCGGTCTCGGCCACGGTGCCGCCGAGTGCGGCGGTCATGGCCTGGAAGCCGTAGCAGATGCCGAACACCGGCAGACCCAGCTCCAGGATCGCGGGATCCAGCTTGGGCGCCTCATCGGCGTAGACGGAGGAAGGGCCGCCGGAGAGGATCAACGCGGCCGGGTTCTTGGCCTGGATCTCCTCGATAGTGGCGGTGTGCGGGACAACCTCGGAGTAGATTCGTGCCTCACGTACGCGCCGGGCGATGAGCTGGGCGTACTGGGCGCCGAAGTCCACGACGAGGACGGGGCGAGGGGTTGCGGAAGTCACGGATCTGATCCTACTACGCCGCGGTGGCAGTCCTAACTGGCGTGGTTCCCAAGGAAAACGCGGCACCGGAATTCCTCTCCCGTGCCGCGTTGCCGTGGTCGCGCTCTAGCGGTTGACCGCCAGGCCAACCTTCTGGAAGCTCTTCAGGTCGGTGTAACCGCACTTCGCCATCGCGCGACGCAGACCGCCGACGAGGTTCTGGTAGCCGAACGGGTCGGTCGAAGGGCCGTTGAGGATGGTCTCGAGGGTGGCGGTGTCGTCGAGAAGCAGGGAGGCGACGTTCTCCACCATGCCGCGCGGGAAACGTGGGTGGGCGGCGACGGCCGGCCAGTAGGCTCCTCCGCCGGCGGCCTCGGCGGCGGGGGCGAGCGGGGTGCCCAGCATCACGGCGTCGGCACCGCAGGCGATGGCCTTGGCAATGTCCCCGGAGTTCTCGATCTCCCCGTCGGCGATGATGTGGACGTACCGGCCGCCGGTCTCATCGAGGTACTCGCGACGTGCGGCCGCCACGTCGGCGATCGCGGTGGCCATGGGAACCTCGATACCCAGTGCGAGGTGGTTGGTGTTGGCGCCGCCACCGACGATGACGCCGGCGGCACCGGTGCGCATGAGGTGCATGGCGGTGGTGTAGTCAGCCACGCCGCCGGCGACCACGGGCACCTCGAGGGATCCGATGAACTCCTTGAGGTTCAGTGGCTCCCCGCCCTCGGCGACGTGCTCCGCAGAGATCATGGTGCCCTGAATGACCAGCAGCTCGGCACCCGCCTTGATCACCTTCGGGGCGACTTCGCGGGCCCGCTGCGGGCTGACGCGCACCGCGACGGTCGCGCCGGAGGCCCGGACCTCGCTGATCCGGTCTGCCAGCAGATCATCATCCACCGGAGCGGCGTGCAGCTCCTGCAGCGCGGCGATCGCGGCGGCGCCACCACGGAATTCATCGGTGTCGGCGACCGCGTTGACGACACGGGCCACGGCTGCGTCGAGATCCGCGTGACGGCCCCACAGACCTTCGGCGTTGATGACGCCCAGACCGCCCTGGCGGTGCATCTCGATGACGAACTCCGGGCTGGCCAGTGCGTCAGTCGGGTGTGACATCACGGGGATGTCGAAGGTGTAGGCGTCGATGTGCCAGGTGGTGTCGACGTCCTTCGAGGACCGGGTACGCCGGGACGGGACGATCGAGATGTCCTCCAGGCTGTAGGTACGGCGGGCCTCCCGGCCCACACCGATCTCGATGTAGTCGCGCATGTACTGCTCCGATCCTCGCTGGTGATATCGGAGGCCTACTTTACCGCACCCCTGCGGGGCCGACCGTTCGCGTCGGCTTCCCCGCCCGGATGCGTCCCCCGGCGGAAGGTTTCCCGGAACAGACGCACGGTTCCCACGACGGCCAGCAGCCAGCCGAGGATGTAGGGGGCCAAGACCGGCACCAGCCACCAGAGCGAGCGCCCGGTGTCTCCGCCGAAACCGCCGTACAGGCTGCTGATCCACATGCCGGCCACAGCGAGGACGATGATCACCAGCGACCACGCCAGCAGACTCCGGTGGCGGCTGCCGCCGAGGAAAGCGGCCAGGGTGATCAGGGCGACGCCCGCGACGATGAGCACCGAGCCTTCCAGCGGATCGAGGGTGCCGATGACCAGCCCGAGCAGGCCGATGACCGCCAATCCCCGCACCAGGTAAGCGCGTCCGGTCACGGCGACTCCCTCCATTCGTTGAGGCTCTACTTCACAGTCAACTCCCCCAGCTGCCCGTTCGTCCATGATTCTGCTTCTTGGCCCGGAACAGAAACCCGAAAGACCGCCCTGCCATCAGATGGCGGGGCGGTCAGTCAGCTCAGGAACCGGTGGGAACCTAGTGGTAGTTCGGCGCTTCGACGGTCTGCTGGATGTGGTGCGGGTGCGACTCACGCAGGCCGGCGGAGGTGATCTGCACGAACTGCTTCGTCTGCAGCTCCTGGATGGTGGCGGAACCGGTGTACCCCATGGCTGCGCGCAGGCCGCCGACCAGCTGGTGGGTGATCTGCTCAATGGAGCCACGGAACGGCACGCGACCCTCGATGCCCTCCGGCACGAGCTTGTCCTCGCTCTTCACGTCAGCCTGGAAGTAACGGTCCTTGGAGTAGGAACGCTTCTCACCGGACAGGCCACGCCCCTGCATGGCGCCCATGGAGCCCATGCCGCGGTAGCGCTTGTACTGCTTGCCGTTGACGACGACGACGTCGCCCGGGGACTCGGTGGTGCCGGCCAGCATGGAGCCGAGCATCACGGTGTCCGCACCTGCGGCCAGGGCCTTGGCGACGTCACCGGAGAACTGCATGCCGCCGTCGGCGATGACCGGGACACCTGCCTTACGGGCCGCTGCGGAGGCCTCCATGATGGCGGTGATCTGCGGGGCGCCGACACCGGCGACCACGCGGGTGGTGCAGATGGAGCCCGGGCCGATACCGACCTTGATGGCGTCAGCGCCGGCGTCGATCATCGCCTGGGCTGCCGAGCGGGTGGCCAGGTTACCGCCGACCACGTCGACGCGGTCGCCGAAGTCCTTCTTCACGCGGGCGACCATATCCAGCACGCGGTTGTTGTGGGCGTGCGCGGAGTCGACGATGAGCACGTCGACGCCCGCCTCGACCAGCTTTCCTGCCCGGTCCCAGGACTCGTCGCCGGTGCCGATGCCCGCCGCGACCAGCAGTCGACCCGACTCGTCCTTGGATGAGTTGGGGTGCTGCTCGGTCTTGACGAAGTCCTTCACGGTGATCAGGCCCACCAGCCTGCCTGCCGGGTCAACGATCGGCAGCTTCTCCACCTTGTTCGCGGAGAGAAGTTCGAGGGCCTGCTCCTTGGTCACGCCCTCCGGCGCGACGACCAGCGGCATCGGGGTCATGACCTCGGCCACGCGGCGGTGGGGGTTCGGCTCGAAACGCATGTCGCGGTTGGTGCAGATACCGACGAGGATGCCGTTCTCGTCGACGACCGGCAGCCCGGAGATCCGGAAGCGGGCGCACAGTGCGTCCACCTCGCCGATGGTCATGTCCGGGGTGCAGGTGACCGGGTCAGTGACCATGCCGGATTCGGAACGCTTGACGATCTCGACCTGCTCCGCCTGCTCCTCGGAGGAGAGGTTGCGGTGCAGCACGCCCAGACCACCCTGGCGGGCCATGGCCACGGCCATGCGTGCCTCGGTCACGGTATCCATCGCCGCAGAGACGATCGGGACACCCAGACGCAGGTTGCGGGTGAACTGGGTGGAGGTGTCAACCTCGTTGGGAACAATGTTGGACTCCGCCGGCAGGAGGAGAACATCATCAAAGGTCAGGCCCAGCAGGGCCACCTTGTTCGGATCGTCTCCCCCGGTGGACACGCGCTGATCGGTCATGAATTGTTGCTCCTTCTACGCACTGTGTGGCTACCGCAATGACTACACTGTAGTACCGTTTCCGCCGAGGTTGTTAGCGGCAGGGAATTGCCCATTGAGCTGCTCCACAATAGTGTGGCCAGTGTGAACTACAACTCGCAGATGCCGCTCGACCCGTTCGCCGATGATCCGAACGATCCGGCGTCCTTCCTGGACCCCGACGAGCCCGCTCCGCCCCTGTCCGACGAGGAGCGTGCCGGCATCACCCAGGACCTGGCCCTCGTGGCCCGCTTCAAGAAGGAACTCACCCCGCGGGGAATCCTCGGAATCTTCTTCCTGTGCGAGGAGTGCGACGACTTCCACTACTACGACTGGGACATCATGGCCGCCAACATGGTCGCCACCCTGGCAGGTGAACTCGCGCCCGTGCATGAGCCGTCCATGGAGCCCGACGTCGAGGCATATGTGCCGTGGGACTACGCGGCAGGCTATCTCGACGGGCTCAACGCCAGCTGACACCCGCCAGCCACAGGACACGTCCCCGCACCGGTTCAGTTATCTCCGGGGCGGGGACGTGTCCGTTGAGCGTGTCCTCTACTCCGGGACCTGGATCTGCGGCGGAGCCAGCGTCGGAGCCGGGATGACCGTGGTGGGGTCAACGGGGACAGGATCGACCGGCAGCGGCAGCGGCAGCGGGGAAGGCTCGACCGGCGCAGGCAGCGGGTTGGGGCGCAACGGCGGCGGGGACTGGGTCACCGTGACGGTGGCGGTGGCGGTTTCGGTCCGGACGCTGGTTTCGGTGACGGTTTCTGCGGCCGGGGCCTCTGCGACTCCGACGCCGGGTTCGCCCGGTCGAACGACTGTCGTCGTTGTCGTGGCGGTCGTTCCCGGAGCGCGGGGCGCCTCCTGCTGGGCAGGGCGCTCCGCGGGGGTGTCCTGCAGGTTCCGCAGGACCAGACGGGCCTCGTCCAGCAGCTCGCGGGTGCCGTCCATGTCACCCTCTGCCGCCAGGGAGTCGATCTCCTCCAGGGTGCCCGCCAGCTCGACCACCGCAGCCCGGTCGCTGAACAGTGAACTGGACAGGCCCCACAGCGGGGAGTCGGGCGTCGCGTTGTACACCATAGAACCCGAGCCCGCGATGACCAGGGTCGCGGCGGCGGCGCCGATGATGCCGGAGAGGAACGGGCGGCCGTTCCGGGTGCGGCGCCGGGAGGCGAGCGAGATGACCATCGGCTGCTCGTCCGCGCCCTCGATGAGCGGGGCGGGAGGCATCGGCTTGTCCACGTCCTCGCGGAGCTCGAGAAAGAGTGCGGCGAGTTCATCGTGGCCGTCCGAGGCGTCGATGCCCTGCGAGAGCTCGGTGAGGAAGGCGTCATCATCCACCAGTGACTGCAGCTGGGTTGTGATGTCACCGACGTCGGTACCGCTCTGATGACGTTTCATCACTTGACTCCCTTGTTCTCTGACTCCCGGGTCTCCTGCTGGCTGCCCAGGTTCTTGCGCAGTGTGTTCATTGCCCGGTGCTGTGCCACACGCACGGCTCCGGGGGTGCTGCCCACGATCTCGGCGGTTTCATCGGCCGAAAGACCGACGAAGACGCGCAGGATCACGATGTCGCGGGCTTTGTCACTTAATGAATCGAGAAGCGCCCTCACTCTGTTACTTCCGTCCGCCTCCAGGGCGTGATCCTCGGGCGTATCCCACTCGGTGACGACGTCGGGGACGTCGTCGGTGGGGTGCGAATGGTCCCTGGCCCTGGAGCGGTGGGCGTCGGCCACCTTGTTGAACGCGATGCCGTACACGAAAGCCATGAACGGTCGGCCCCTGTCGACGTAGTTGCCTATCGACGTCGCCACCGCCAGGCAGATCTCCTGGGCAATATCCTCGGGGGTGGGGGTGCGGCCTCCGCCGACCCGGGCCCGGGCATAACGCAGCACCATCGGGTGAATGATCGCCATGATGCGCTGGAGGGAACGGCGATCGCCGTCGACGGCCAGCGGCACAAGTTCTGCCAGCTCTACGTCGGTATCACTCACGTCCCACTCCTCCGGATAACCCGGAAGTCAGCTACCGGGCGGCCCCAGAATACCCTGTCGGCCCCGGAACGGAGATCTATTTGCCCCGCTCAGCGCATGTTCCCGGGGCACCAAGAGTTCACAAAGCATTAACCTTCACGGTTTCCGCAGGTCAGAAGGTTGCTTTCCCTGTTGGCCAACTTCAGGTAACCAGAAGGTCACAATTGGGCAACCGATTGTTCATGACCGACAGCCAGACTCCCTCATGCGCCGGAGGGCTCCACGCAATCAGCGAGTCTCCCCGTCACCAGAGTCTAACCCTTCTTTACTTAGGAGAAGAGAACATGTCACAACCCCACCTGCTTCCGGGACCCAACGCCGATTTCTGGGATTGGCAGCTCCACGGAGCCTGCCGGGGCGAGGAGTCAAATATGTTCTACCATCCGGATGGTGAGCGTGGCCGTGCACGCGCCCAGCGCGAGAACCGCGCCAAGGCCATCTGCCACACCTGCCCCGTCATCGCGTCCTGCCGCGAACATGCGCTCAAGGTCGCAGAGCCCTACGGCATCTGGGGCGGCCTGTCCGAGTCGGAGCGCCTGAGCGTGCTGCGCAACCGCGGCACCCGCCCGAGCCGCCAGAAGGTCCGCGTGACCACCCCTGCCCCCACACCCGTCAACGCCTGACACCCCGACGGGAGAATCAGAGAAGCCCGGTCAGAACCTGCAGGTTCTGACCGGGCTTCACGCCGTTCACCTAGTGGTGGTGATGGCCGTGGGCTTCCGCCCCCGGACCCTCCGGCTTGGTGACCACGGATGCCTCGGTGGTGAGGATCATGCGGGCCACGGACGCAGCGTTGACCACTGCGTTGTGGGTGACCTTCACGGGATCGATGATGCCCTGGTCGATGAGATTGCCGTACTCGAGGGTGGCGGCGTTGAAGCCTTCACCGTTGGGCCGCTCAGCGGTCTTGGCGACGACGACTGCGCCGTCCAGACCCGCGTTCTCCGCGATCCAGTAGGCAGGCTTCACCAGTGCCCGGGCGACAGCCAGGACACCGGTCTTCTGCTCACCTTCGAACTCCTCGGCGTATGCCTTGAGCTCCTCGGCGATCTGGACCAGCGCGGAACCGCCACCGGCGATGACGCCCTCCTGCACGGCCGCACGGGCCGCGTTGATGGCGTCCTCGACGCGCAGCTTGCGCTCGTTGACCTCGGTCTCGGTCGGAGCACCGACACGGATGATGGCGACGCCACCGGACAGCTTGGCCAGACGTTCCTCGGACTTCTCACGGTCCCAGGTGGAGTCGGTGTTGGCGATCTCGCGGCGGATCTGCTCGCGACGGGCCTCGACCTCCTCCGGGGTGCCGGCACCGTCAACGATCACGGTGTCGTCCTTGGTGACGGTGATGCGGCGGGCAGAACCGAAGACCTCCGGGCCGGCCTCGTTGAGGCTGACGCCGACCTCGGGGTCGACGACGGTCGCGGCGGTGACCACTGCGAGGTCATCCATGAACGCCTTGCGACGCTCACCGAAGTACGGGGACTTCACGGCGACGGCGCGCAGCGTCTTGCGGATGGAGTTGACCACGAGGGTCTGCAGCGGCTCGCCCTCGATGTCCTCGGCGACGATGAGTACCGGCTTCCCGGACTCGACGACCGTCTCCAGGATAGGCAGGAGGTCCGGCAGGGAGGAGATCTTGTTGCGGACGAGCAGCACCAGGGCGTCGTCCAGCACTGCCTGCTGGGTGTCGACGTCGGTGATGAAGTAGGGCGAGAGGAAGCCCTTGTCGAAGGAGATGCCCTCGGTCACGTCCAGGGAGGATTCGATCGACTGGGACTCCTCGACGGTGAGGACGCCGTCCTTGCCGACCTTGTCCATGGCGCCGGCGACCATCTCACCGACGACCTCATCACGCGAGGAGACGGTGGCGACGTTGGCGATCTCCGCGGAGGAGGACACCTGCGTGGCGCGCCCCTTCAGCAGCTCGACGGTCTTCTCGGCGGCGGCGGCGATGCCGCGGTTGAGCTCGACCGGGTTCGCGCCGGCCGCGACGTTGCGCAGACCCTCGGCGATGAGCGCCTGGGCGAGCAGCGTCGCGGTGGTGGTTCCGTCACCGGCGACGTCGTTGGTCTGGATGGCCACGGACTTGACCAGCTGGGCACCCAGGTTCTCGAAGGGATCCTCGACGTCGATGTCACGGGCGATGGTGACGCCGTCATTGGTGACCAGCGGGCCACCGAAGGCCTTGTCCAGGACCACGTTGCGGCCCTTCGGGCCGAGGGTGACCTTCACAGCGTCGGCGAGTGTGTCCACGCCACGCTGGATGCCCTCACGGGCTTCCTGGTTGAATGCGATGAGCTTAGCCATGAGGCTGTACTACCTCCGACTACTTTTCGACGATCGCGAGCAGGTCACGCGCGGAGAGGAGCAGGTACTCCTGGCCGTTGTACTTCAGCTCGGTGCCGCCGTACTTGGAGAAGATGACGGTGTCACCCTCCTTGACGTCCACCGGAATACGGTCGCCGTCCTCGTCCATGCGGCCCGGGCCCACGGCGATGACGGTGGCTTCCTGCGGCTTCTCCTTGGCGGAGTCCGGGATGACCAGGCCGGAAGCGGTGGTGGTCTCTGCCTCGACGATCTGGACCAGGACCTTGTCCTCGAGCGGCTTGATGGTGACGTTTGCCACGATATTCCTCCGTGAAAGTTGAGTGAGTTGAATGTGCCGGTTGCAGTGCCAGCACAGTCGTCGTCGCGGGTGAACAACTGTGGGTGAAACAACCTACTGGCACTCTACCTTCGAGAGTGCCAGCGCTCAACCTTCACGTCTGCCGGATCACATCAGTCGATCGGGAACTGGCCCAGGTTGAGCACGGCCGCGCGCCAGAAGCGGTAGTCCTCCTCGTTGTCCTCCCGGTAGTTGCGCACGGCCCGGATGCCGTCCTTGATGCGCTCGATCTCATCGAGGCCGATGTCCTGTCCCTCTGCGCCGACGAAAATGACCGGACCGGACACAGCCGCGGTCGGATCGGAGAGGAACGCCGAGTTGCCGGTGGCGGCGTGGCCACGGCCGAGGGAGGCCACCGGATTCGGCTCGGCGCCGTGCGCCTTGGCCTCGGGGTTGAACAGCGCAGCGAAGGTGCTGCCATCATCCTGGAAGGCCACCGAGACACGGCCATCGGTGACGCCGCCCAGGAACTGGGCGGCGTGTTCCAGTTCAAAGGAGACGGTGCGGTGGGAAAGGTCGGGACTGACGAGGAATCCGGTGGTCATGGAACGTCCTTCTCAAGACAAAGGTGACAGGTCCCCGTCACCGTAACCGCCCCGGGGCGGGCCCGCTCGGCGAACAGCAGGCCTCCCGGAAGCCCTCAGGCCCCGACCAGCGGAACCTCGACCTCCAGCGACGGGTCGGTGCCCACCGTGAGTTCGCTGGCAGCCGCCCCCTCGTGGATGAGCTGGGCGGCCAGCGCCGCGATCATGACGCCGTTGTCGGTGCACAGCGAGAAACGCGGCACGCGTAGCTCGATTCCCGCAGCCCCGCAACGTTCCTGCGCCAGCTCCCGCAGCCGCGAGTTCGCCGCCACTCCCCCGCCCAGCAGCAGCACCTTCGCGCCGGTGTCCTCACAGGCGCGGACCGCCTTGACGGTGAGCACGTCGCACACCGCCTCCTGGAAGGACGCACACACGTCCTCCACCGAAATCACCCGCCCCTCCCGCTCCGCAGCCTCCACATAGCGGGCGACGGAGGTCTTCAGCCCGGAGAAGGAGAAGTTGTGACGGTGGCCGCGTTCCTCATCCACCCGCTTCATCAGGCCGCGCGGGAATGCGATCGCGTCCCGGTCGCCGCGCTGCGCCAGACGGTCGATGACCGGTCCGCCGGGATAACCCAGGCCCAGCAGGCGGGCGACTTTGTCGTAGGCCTCACCGGCGGCGTCGTCGAGCGTGGAACCCAACTCATGCATCGGCCGCCCCACGGCCTCCACCTCGAGCAGCTGCGTATGTCCACCGGAGACGAGCAACGCCACCGAATGCGGCAACGGGTCGCCCTCCAGATTGGCCACCGCAACGTGACCGCCGAGGTGGTTGACGGCGTAGAACGGCACATCCCACGCAGCCGCGTAGGCCTTGGCGGCGGACGCCCCGACCAGCAGTGCGCCTGCTAGGCCCGGGCCGACCGTCGCCGCCACCGCATCGGGCTTCTCGACGCCCGCCTCAGCCAGCGCCGCCCGCATCACCGGGCCCATCTGCTCCAGGTGGGCCCGGGAGGCGATCTCGGGCACAACCCCACCGAACCGGGCGTGCTCCTGCATCGAGGACGCGACCTTGTCCGCCAGGATCTTCACCGTGCCGTCGTCAGCGAGGTCGACGACACCGACGCCGGTCTCGTCGCAGCTGCTCTCGACACCCAGGACAATCATCGTTCGCTCCTCGCCGCGCGCTTCATCGTGTATGCATCAGCCCCCGAGGGCTGGTAGTAGTTCTTCCGTTCCCCGATGCGGTGGAAGTCGAAGGCCTCGTACATGGCGATCGCGGCCTCGTTGTCGGTACGCACCTCGAGGAAGACCTCCCCGTCCAGGCTGTCGGCGAGCGCCATGAACTGCTGCATGAGCAGCCGCCCCAGACCTTGTCGACGCTGTCCGGGATCGACGCCGATGGTGTGGATCTCGAACTCGGGGTCATGCCGCGGACCCAACTGGGAGATGCCGCCGTAGGCCAGCAGATCATCCCCGTCGAACACACCCAGGTAGAGGTTGTTGGGCTGCGCGAACTCGACGACGAAAATGTCCCGCGGCCACGGGTTGTCCTCCGGGAACAGCAGCTGCTCCAGCTCGGCGCAGCGTGTGGCGTGCTCAAAATCCAGCTGCCGGATCTCCATCTACAGCTCCACTTCCGGGATCGCAGGCGACCTGGGCGCCGGCTTGGGTTCCTTCGCGTCCGGCCGACGCAGGTACAGCGGGACGAGCGGCTCCGGGGTGGCCGACAGATCAGCAACCGCCACCAGGGACTCCGCGTCCGGCGCGAGGTCATGCTTCTCCACGCCGCGGAGCGCCTCCGGCAGCTGCTCCGCCAGCTGCTCCGGCACGGAGACGACGTTCACCTCGTGCGGGAGGGCGAGTTCCGCGGGCTTGACCACGTCCGGACCAGCCGTGCGGGTCTCGCCGTCGTAGGTCGCCCAGTAGATCTCGCGGCGGCGGGCGTCGGTTGCCACCAGCCTGCGACCCCCGGGCAGTCGCCGGGCGATCGCGTCGAGGGAACACACCCCGTGGACCGGGATGCCCAGGGCGTCGCCGAATGCGGCGGCCGTGGCCATCCCTACACGCAGGCCGGTGAAAGGACCCGGTCCGCAGCCGACCACGACCGCGTCGAGGTCGGGGAAGGCCACGGCGGCGTCGGAAAGCAGGGCCCGCACAGTGGGGGTGAGCTGCTCATTGTGGGCACGCGTGCCCGGGATCACCCGGTCATGGGTCCGCCCCGTGGACGTGTCCACCAGGCCCGTGACCAGATCGGGGGTGGAGGTGTCAATCGCCAGTACAAGCACGCCCCCCAGAATAGAGCAACGCTAGTTCAGCAGTGCCCAGCCGCCCTCGGTGGTCTTGCCCAGCGGCAGCATGACGCGGGAATCGAAGTAGCCGCCGAGTTGGACGCTGCACAGGTCGACGTCGGAACGCTCGATGCGGTCGAAGGCCTGGCCGCCGTCCGCGGAACGCAGCAGCAGGTAGTTGGTGTCCTCCGGAACGCCGCCGGAACCGAGCTCGAGCTCCGAGGCGTCCGCCTCGAAGTTGGTGGCGATGCCCTCGGCGGAGGTGAAGGGGCAGACAACGGCAGCCGCGATCCACTCCTCCCCGTACAGATCCTGCGGGGACAGGCCGACAATGTTCAGGCCCTGGGCGTCGGCGGCGGCGACGGCCTGCTCGAGGGAGCCGGCGGTGTCGAAACGCGTCTCGCTGGCCATCGGACGCATCGAGATGAGCAACGCCAGGACAGCGATCCAGGCGACGATGACGATGGCGACGATGTAGCGGCCGGTGGTGGACAGGCGCACAGGGGGCTCCTCTGAGGTGTAGTGGACAGACCTGCACACGATACTCCCGCTTCCTGGGAGACCGCTGGATCTAGAGCAGCAGAAGCAGAATTATCTGGCTGGCGACGATCTTGCCGATCATCGCCGTCGGGTACACCATGGCGTAACCGCGGGAGGCGAGCTCCGTACCGGTCTGGCCGTTGAGATAGGAGATGACCGCCGGGTTGGTCGTCGCACCGGCCGCCACACCCATCGATTCATCCCAGGTGAGTTTGAGCACCAGAATGCCGAACACCGCGCACACGAGCGCCGAGGTGACGGTGATGAGCAGGCCCGCAGCCATGACGTTCAACGAGGAGGGGTCCATCAGGGCGGAGCGGAAACCGGCGCCTGCGGTGGTACCCACACCTGCGAGGAAGAGCGACAGCCCGAGGGTGTTGAGGGTGTGGACCGCGTGGTAGGGCATGGTCCAGGTCAGCGGACCCGTGCGGTGCAGCGCCCCGAGAACGAGGCCGACGACGATCGGCCCGCCACCGAACCCGAGGGAGAGCACCGACCCGCCCGGCAGCGGGATCGGGATCGCGCCCAGCAGCAGACCCGCGAGCAGGCCGACGGCGAAGGGCAGAAGATCGGGGGCTGCCAGGGATTTTTCCGAGTCCCCCAGAAAGCCGCGCACCTCATCCATCCGGTTCGGTGGGGCGATGACCCGGACCCGGTCGGAGTAGTTGAGCACGTCCTCCGGGTGAGGCACCTCCTCTGCGTCACCGCGACGGATGCGTGCGATCCGGAAACCGGCGGACACGGTGTTCAGATCCCGCAGACGGCGGCCCACCACCCGCGGGTTCGACACGGTCATGCGGGTGTAGATGAGGTCGGTGTCCTCGATCTTCACGGTGACCCGGGCACCCAGGTTGCGTTGCGCGGTCCTGATGGCCTCCTTCGTTCCGTTGATCACCAGCACCATGTCCTCGTGCAGCCGGTCCGTGGGCGCGGCGAGGGAATGCTCTCCCTCACCGTGGACGATGCGGGTGGCGATGATCTCCGCACCCGCCAACGTAGGCAGCTGCGCCACCGTTCCCTCGATACCGGGGCCGATGCGCACACCGTCCCACTCGAGCGGGGCGATGATCAGCCCCTCCTTCTCCGCGTCCGCCCGGTGGTCGACCTTGAGCAGCTTCGCGCCGATCGCGGCCACCAGGATGGAACCGATCACGGCCCCCGGGTAGGCCAGCGAATAACCGACCACCGGTTCCCCGGCGCGCGTCGGATCCACCAGGGAACCGCCCTCCACCATGGTGACGATCGCGGCCATGCCCGGGGTGGAACTCAGGGCGCCCGCGAACATGCCCGCCCCGGCGAGCTCCCCCAGCCCGAATACCCGGATGAAGCCGTAGGCCACCCCGACCAGGCCGATGATCAGCAGGATCATGAAAAGCGTCAGGCGCCAGCCCCGGGACCGGAACTCGGCGAAGAACTGCTCACCCGCCGTGAGACCGATGGCGTAGACGAACATCGCCAGGCCCAGCTGATACACCAGCGCGGGGATCTGGATCTCGGGGTTGGCCGTAGACAGCCCCAACGCCACGAAGAGCACCGCGGCCGCCCCCAGGGAGATTCCGAGGACGCGGATCTTGCCCAGGGCCAGGCCCGCGGCGAGGATGGCGACGAGGGCGATGAGCGGGTTGGCGGCGAGAAAGTCCAGCACAACCCCCATTGAACTCCGGGGCCTGAGGCTCTGCAAGTGCAGGCGGCCGCGGGCCCCGCCCCGGGTCCACCCACGCATTACCAGGTCAATGACACCATGAACGGTCTATACTGACCGAACCAGAACCGCCGCCCCGTCGACGGTCTCGAGCGGGCGCAGGAACCCGAGATCCTGCGCTCCTTCCACGACTGTCCACCCCCGGAGTCCAACTGGATCGATGCCTTGGTCACCCAAGGTTCCGCGCGGGATCCGGCGGGAGAACGTGACCTGTGGCGGAGCGGACGTGGGGCGTTTACAGTGACCTCACCACCATATCTCGGCAGGAGATTTCCGATGACCGTGCACCACTCCATCGAGACGTTCAGCTACCGCCTCTCACTCGCGCTCGTCGAGACGCTCGAGCTGCACTCCGACCACCTGCCCGGCCACAAACTCTACGGCGCGATGCTCGTGTCCACCACCGACGACCTGCTCCCCTGGTTCGCGGTGCTGGACGATTCCGACACGGTAGGGATAGAACCGCACCGCCGGTGGGCCCCGGGTGATTTCTGCACGGCTCTGAACAACCCGCTTCTCGCCGAGGTCTGCGGTCTCACCCACGACCTCCGCGACAGCTGGGCCGGCACCACTGAGGAATGGCAGCGCATCTCCCTCGTCGCGCTTTCCGACGCCCTCGGTTCCCGCCCCGTCCGCCACGCACTCCACAGCATGGGGGCCGACCCGATCCTGTACATCTTCGACGACCGGGGAGCCGGCATCGAGGCGACGACGTTCGTGGCGCTCAACGCCGGTCGGGAGTCCGAACCCTTCTACCGGCAGGCGTCGCGCTTCCTCCTCTAGCCGGCCGGCCCTCCGGCCCGGCGCCACCGTGCGGGACGGGTGTCGGGTTCGTCGTCGGTGGTGATGTACAGTGACATTGCGAGAGTGTCCAGGTCGTTGTCCACAACTTCGATCCTGAACACTCTCGCTTTGTCTTGTCAATGATCAGGCAGCCGAGTGCCCGCCCACGACGCGGTCCGGGACATCAACCCACGTGAACCGCAGCCCCGGCGGGCGCGGTGGCGGTGGCCGCCTGCCCCACCGGTTCCCGGCTGACCCGCATTCCCGCGGATCCCGCCTGCAGGCATACGTGGGCCTCCCAGGCCGGGGATGCCTGCGGATGATCGGCCCGCCGGTGGGCACCCCGTGATTCCTCACGCTCCCGGGCGGCGTGCGCCACCAGCAGCGCAGTGGTGTGCACGGCAGTAGCGTCCAGGGCGTCGTCGTCGAGCACCTGACCGGTGGGCAGAGCGGCAAGCCCCGCCATCGCCGCGTCCAGCCCCTCGGCCGTCCGCAACACCCCGACGTGAGTGTCCATGAGCTCGTTGATCCGGGCCAGGTTGGCGGAGTCGGCGAGCGGCAGGGTACGACGCGGGACGGGTTCACCGGGCAGGTCAAGGGGCAGGTCGCGCAGCCACCGCCCCAGCCGGTCGCCCATGACGAGCGCCTCGGGCACCGAATTGGAGGCCAACCGGTTCGCACCCTGTACCCCGGTGGCGGCGAGCTCACCGATGGCGAACAGTCCGGGGACGTTCGTGCGTCCCTCCATGTCGGTGGCCACCCCGCCGCACAGGTAGTGGGCGCCGGGACGCACCGGGATGGGGTCACTCACCGGGTCGACGCCGCGTTCGCGCAACATGGCGAGGATGCCGGGGAATTTCGACTCCCACGCCGCCGCGCCGAAGTGGCGGGCGTCGAGAAGCAGACACTCCTCCCCCGTGGCGGACATGTGGGCGTGCATCGCCGCGGAGACGACGTCACGCGGGGCGAGATCCGCCAGCGGGTGCACGCCGAGCATGATGCGGCGCCCGGCATGGTCGATGAGTACGGCCCCCTCGCCGCGGACCGCCTCGGACACGAGGACATCGCGCCCACCTGTGCGGGACTCCCCGGCACGGCGGTGGAGGATCGTGGGGTGGAACTGGGTGAACTCGACGTCACGCACCGTCGCCCCGGCCCGCCAGGCCATGGCCAGCCCGTCGCCGGTGGCCACGGCGGGGTTGGACGTCAACGTCCAGGCCTGGCCAGCCCCGCCGGTGGCCAGGACGACGGTCGGGGCCAGCAGGTCGCCCACGGCACCTGCCCCGTCCCGGACGCGCACCCCACAGGCGGCTCCGTGTCCGTCGGTGAGCACGTCGATGGCCCGCAGGCCGGTGCGCAGCCGCACGCTGCAACCGGGTTGATCCAGGCGCCGACGCAGGGCGTGAAGAAGCGTGCGCTCGACCTCCCTGCCCGAGCCGTCACCGCGGGCATGGAGAATCCGGCGGGCGCTGTGGCCACCCTCGAGGTGCAGGTCATAGTCGTCCCCGGCCCGGTCAAATCTGGCGCCGAGGTTGATGAGGCGGCGGATGACCCCCGGGGCGGACTCGACGAGGGTGCGCACCGCCGAGGGATCACATAACCCGGCACCGGCCGTCAGGGTGTCCGCGAAGTGAGCCCCGGCGGTGTCGGCGGCATCCCACACCGCCGCCAGCCCGCCCTGGGCCCAGTCGGTGGCGGATTCGGTCGGGTCGGTGGCGCGGGTGAGCAGCATAGCGGGGACGCCGGCCTCGGCCAGGTGGACGGCGGCGGTCAGACCGGCGGCCCCGGAGCCGATGATGACGACCCCGGTGGCCCGCTGCCAGGTGGGCGCGGGGGTGGCGAGCATGCCGGTGGTGTGGGTGGGTGTCATGGCTCCTCCTCGGGTTTTCGACCCGGAGTCGAAAACTACGCAGCATGCTAGCATCCGGGCCGTGCGCACCTCCAGGAACCCAGGCCCTCTCCGCGACCCGGAGGGTGTGGCCAAGTACCGCCACGAGGCTGTCGCGGTGCTCCTGCGGGTCGGGTTCACCGACGCCTCGCCGCGGGGCCTGGAGGTTCTGGCCTACCGGCGACGTCGCCCGCCCTTCGACGACCAGTGGGCACTGCCCAGCGGACCCGTCGAAGTCGACGAAACCCTGGGCGAGTCGGTGCTGCGCCACCTGGGGCACCGGACGGGAGTGGCCGGGCAGGTCCACCTGGAGCAGCTCGAGACCTGCGGCGCGCCGGGGCGGGATCCGTGGGACCGCACCATCGCCACCGCCTTCCTCGCCCTGCTCCCCTGGTCGGAGGGACCGGAGGCGGACGAGGATCTGGCGTGGCTGCCGGTGGCCAGCCTGCCGGACATGGCTTTCGACCACGGCAAGCTGACACAGGCGGGGGCCGAGCGGTTGCGCGCCAAGCTGTCCTACACCAACATCGCCTTCGCGCTGGCCCCGGAAACCTTCACCATCGCACAATTGCGCGACGCCTATTCGGCGGTGCTCGGGCACGAGGTCTCGGCGACGAATCTCCAGCGCATCCTCACGCGGCGCGGGCAGCTCGCCCCGACCGGTGAACGTGCCACGCCCGGCACCGGCGGCGGGAGGCCCGCTCAGCTGTACCGCTTCACCCGGCACGAACTGACGGTCACCGACCCTTTCGCCGTGCTTCGACCGCGGGAAGAAACTGCGCAGGGCGGGTAGATCCCGGCCGTCCACCCATCCGCCGCAGTCCGAGGACGAGCCCTCTTGACGTCACTCGAGAAACATCAGTCCCTGTCGTCACATTTTGAAAGTAATTGGACGCATTATTGCAATCTTAAATCGGGAGATAATCAGATACCACCCCCATATGGGGCTGATAATGGCCGCATCTTTCCCGGTTTCCACAGGATCACCTTCGCTGGCCCATACTTTCCGACCAGATTGACCTAACGTTCGAAGCACAGCACGTTCCGCCATCGACGTCGGTTTCTGCCTGTGGCCACTGCCGAAGGTGCCCGACCCCGGCGAACAGTCCGACAAGGACCCACCTCCCACAAAGGAAAAGTATGTTTAACAAACGCATTGCCGCAGCGGTCGCCGGCGCCTCCCTCGCCTCCCTCACCTTCCTCGCCCCGCCGGCTTCCGCCGACCAGATCCTCGAGATCGGGGACAAGTGCTTCGTGGAAGAGGTGGTCACCCACGAGGAGGTCGTGGGTACCCGTACCGTCGCCGAGCCCGTCGCCCGCCAGGGAGACTGGCCGATCGGGGAGGTGGAGGGGCCCGCAGGCTGGACCTTCCACCACACGGACACCACAGAAGGTCCGGGACAGGGTGCGGGCACCATCGTCGCAGACATCCCGGCGGGCACCCCGGCGGGCGAGTACACCGCAGTGGCCTACCACTTCGGTTACTCCAAGAACCAGGTCTCCGAGCCCGTCACGTACACGGTCGTCGAGGAGGACATCACCGAGAGCCGCACCTGGAACGATCGTGAAGAAGTTCCGTGCGAGGACGACATCCATGACGACACCGCCTCCGGCGACGGCTCACACTCGGGAGACTCCGGCGCCTCAGGTGCCTCGGACCAGCAGGCCGACTTCGTCGACTACAAGGTCCTGGCCCAGCAGCAGGCCATGAATGCCCCGGCCACTGCTCCCGCAGCCGTTCCCGCCGCCGCTGCCCCGGCCACCGAGGAAGTCACCCCCACGCAGGCCGCCCAGCAGATGCAGTTGGCCAACAACGGCCTCGGCGGCACCCTGATCGCCCTGGCCGTGGGCCTGGCCGCCGCTGCCGCCGGCGCCGGTCTCGTGCTCAAGCGACGGGCCAACTAGAGCACGCCAGAAAGACGGCGAAGGCGCGGCCCCTAAGCCCTCACGAGCTCCCAGGTGAAGATCCGTGCCTCGGAGTCGGGGTCACGCAGCACCGCAGTCTCCCGGTCGATCCGGATGACCAGGTAGGCGTCGGCGATCTGCTCGACCAGCCCGCCGCCCCACTCGGCGACGACGACGGCGTCGGAAAGCTCGGTGTCCAGGTCCAACGCATCAAGTTCGCCGAGCGGGTCGCCCGACGAGCCCTCGCCGAGCAGCCGGTAGGCGTCGACGTGGATGAGCGCGGGCCCGCCGACCGTGGAGCGATGCTCCCGGGCGATGACGAATGTCGGGGAGGTCACCCGCCCCTTGACCTGCAGGCCGCGGGCGATGCCCTGGGTGAAGGTGGTCTTGCCCGCGCCGAGGGGACCGTCGAGAATCACCACGTCGCCGGCCTCCAGCGCATGCCCGAGCTCCTCGCCGAACGCCTGCGTCTCCTCGGCGGTGCCCAGTTCGCGGGATCCTGCCCGGGGGAACGACGATCTCACAGCTGCACTCCACCCTCATAGGTGCGGGTGGTACGCCCGGACGGGGTACAGACGATCTCGTAGTTGATGGTGCCGGTGGCGGCGGCGAGCTCATCGGCGCTCATGCCGCCTTCACCGAAGAGCACGGCCTCATCCCCGGGGGCGACGCCGAACTCGTTGGCGCCCAGGTCCACCACGATCTGGTCCATGCACACACGCCCGACCTGCGGGTAGAGCTTTCCGCCGATACCCACCTGCAGCGTGCCCTGCCAGGCGCGCGGCACGCCGTCGGCGTAACCGGCCGGAACAACGGCGAGCCAGCCGGGTTCCGCCGCCGTCCAGGTGTGCCCGTAGCTGGTGGATTCGCCCGGCCGGACGGGCTTGACCACGGTGATCCGCCCGATCCAGCTCATCGCGGGCCTGAGCCCGTGGTCCAGGCCGGCGATCGGCTCGAGTCCGTACAGGGAGAGTCCGACGCGGACGAGCTGGTGGTGCAGGTCAGGGCGGGTCAGGGTGCCGGGCGAGTTGCACAGGTGGTTGACCGGCACCTCCAGGCCCATCTCACGGGCCAGGTCGATGGCGCGCTGGAAGGTTGCGCCCTGCTCGTCGTTCGCCGGGTGCTCCGGCTCATCGGCGCACGCGAGGTGGGAGAACAGGCCGGTGACGGTGAGGTGTTCGGCGTCACGCAGCAGCGCGAACACCTCCGCCCAGTCGGCTTCGTCGACGCCGGAGCGGTGCAGCCCGGTGTCGACCTTGACGGTGACCCGGGCGGGGACGGCGGCGTCGACAAGTGCCTGCGCATGGCGCAGCGACGGGACGCCGAGCTGGATGCGCAGGGCGAGAGCCTCCGCGAGATCCTGTTCCGGGTTCCAGATCCACGCGAGGATGGGCTTGCTGACACCCCCCTCGCGCAGCTGGACGGCCTCACTCAGGGTAGCCACGCCGAAGCAGTCGGCGCCGTTGGCCGCCATCACCTCCGCCACGCGGCCGGCGCCGTGGCCGTAGCCGTCGGCCTTGACCACCGCCATCAGCTGCGTGTCACCCACCAGCTCCTTGAGCAGACGGGTGTTATGGGCGATGGCGTCGAGATCGATACGGGTGGAGAGAAGATCCATGGGTGACATTGTGCCACCCTGGTCGCCCTGGAACACGACGCCTCCGCCCCCGACCGCACAAGGGCGGTCAGGGGCGGCGTCGGGAAGCGGGGGTTACGCGCGCACGATGTCGGTGACCTCGATGGACTCGTAGGGGCGGGTGAAGTTGTTCAGGCGCGGGACGACCGCGCCGATCCGGTAGCTGGCGACCTGCTTCGCCCAGGCGCTGAGCAGCCCGTGGATCTCCAGCTTGGCCAGGCCCTGGCCGGCGCAGGCATGGATGCCGTAGCCGAAGCCGATGTGGTCGACGGCGTTGCGGGTGATGTCGAAGACCTCGGGGTTGTCGAACTTGCGCGGGTCCATGTTGGCGGAGCCGTAGCACAGGGCGACCTGGGCCCCGGCGGGGATGAGTGTGCCGCCGACCTCGACGTCCCTGGTGGCGCGGCGGCCGAACACCGGGGCCGGGGTGCGCAGGCGGATGACCTCGGCCAGGGCGGAGGGGACCAGCGAGAGATCCTCGCGCAGCTTCTGGAACTGCTCCGGGTTCTGGCCGAGCAGGACCAGGGCGTTGCCGATGGTCGTGATGGTGGTGTCCATCCCGGCCGCGAGGATCTGGTGGACGATGTAGCCGAAGGACTCGTGGGAGATCTCTCCGCGCTCGGAGGCCTCGAAGATGGCCCGGCCGATGGAGCCTTCGGCGAGGTCCTCCCCCTGCATCTCCTCGTGGGTCCACTTGAACAGCTCGCCGGCGACGGGGAAGGAGGCCTGGGCACGCTCGTTGAGCGGGCCGAGCAGGTTGAACGCGGCCTCACCCCAGGGCAGGATCTTCTCGCGCAGACCACCCTGGACGCCGATGAGGTCGAGGACGACGGAGACCGGGAAGGCCACCGCCATGTCGGCCATGCCGTCGAAGGAGCCGCGCTCGACCATCTCGGAGACGAGCTTCTCGGCGGAGGCGTTGATGTCGTCCTTCATACCACGCAGGGCGCGCGGCGAGAGGTTGTCGGTGAGGATGGCGCGCAGCTTGCCGTGCTCCGGCGGGTCGGAGGCCAGGGAGGTGCCCGAGAGGATCTCGTTCATCTGCGGGTTGAAGGCGACGGACTTCGAGGAGAAGGTCGCGGGATCACCCAGCGCGGCGCGGACCTCCTCGTAGCGGGTGACGGCATAGGAGTCGTTGGCGGGCAGGTAGACCACGGGGCCGAGTTCGCGCAGCTGCGCGAAGACGGCGTCGTCGTTGACGGAGAGGACCTCATCCGAGAACAGGTCGATGTCGGAGGTCGGGACAGATACGCCGGGGGCGGTGGAGGACGGGGCGGACATGAGGGACACCTCTCGTAGCGGGCTGTGACTTGATCTGGGTCACAGTAAACCCGCCCCGCTTCCATCCGTCCAATGAATACTCCTAATCATGTCTATGCACACCCTGCATGTCACATGCTCGCCGCAGCAGATCGCGCAACCACCTGCGGAAAGCATCGTCACCGAGCCACGGATTCCACACCATGTCCACGCCCAGCCCCAGCATGGGAAACGGGAAATCGGCGAGATACAGGGGATAGAACTCCGCCATCCGCTCCGCCACCGAACGCCGGTGCAGGCCGACCTTGCGGGCGCCCGCAACGAATTGCGGCAGCAGAAGGTAGTCGTTGATCCGGACCTGGACGTCAACCTCGACGCCACGGTGGCGCAGCACCTCATAGGGTCGCGTGAGACGGTCCGAGATGAGCGCGACGTGCGGCCAGTCCTGCAGGGTGACGATGACATCCCGCTCATGAAACTCCGGCACGCCGCCGATGACCACCCACTCGTCGTCGAAGAGCCGCTCACGCGGATGGTCGATCTCATAACCCTCGGCGAGCAGCAGGACATCGACCCCCTGCTCGGTGAAGACCGCATCGCTCGGGATCGTGGTGGTGATGATCCGCAACCCCATCCGCGGCGCCTCCTCCTCCAGCATCGTCGTGATCGCGTGCCCGAGAATGTAGGCCATGCTCGACGACATCGCGACGGTCACCGTCCGCCTGCTCGTCTCCGGATCGAAGGCCGGCCCGCCGAGCAGACCGGCCACCCCGTGCAGCACCACCCGAAGAGGGCCGAGCAGCTCCTGCGCCCGCGGAGTGAGCAGGCTGCGCCCCCCTTCGCGGACGAGGATCTCGTCGCCGAAGAGCTTCCGGATGCGCCGCAGGGCGTGGCTCATCGCAGGCTGCGACAGCCCCACCCGTTCGGCCGCGCCGGTGACGGAACGCTCTTCGAGAATGGCGTGCAGCGACACGAGCAGGTTGAGATCCACCGAGGCCAGCTTCACCCCGAAGGTCCCGGTGGACAGCTGGACAGGGTTCTGACTATTCATATTTCGAATGTAGCGCATGCCAGTTATTCATTAGACAGATTGCGGCGAATCTGTCACGCTGTCGATCAGGAAAACATGACCTGCATCACTGAAAGGATCCCCTCATGAGTGCCACCACCCGCATCGAACTGGACCGCCCCCGCTGCGAAGGCCACGGCCTGTGCGAGGAGGCCGCGCCTCACCTCATGCACCTGGACGATGACGGCGAGCTCATCATCGACCGCGCCGAGATCGGCCCGGAAGACCTCGACGCCGCCCGCGACGCTGTCCGCGTCTGCCCCGTCGCCGCACTGAAGCTGGTGTGAGGATGTCCGCACACGTCGTCATCGTCGGCAACGGCATCGCCGGCCTCACCGCAGGCGACACCCTGCGCCGCCTCGGCTACGAGGGGACCATCACCGTCGTCGGCGAGGAGCCCCACGCCACCTACTCCCGCCCCGCCCTGTCGAAGGTGGCGCTCGCCCCGGGCGACGACCTCGACGTGGGCACCCTGCCCGCGGCCACCCACGGCGCAACCGAACTGCTCGGCCGCACCGTCACCGGCCTCGATCCGGCCAACCGTGTGGCCACGCTCGACGACGGCACCGAGCTCACCTACGACGGCCTGGTCATCGCCACGGGCTCGCACGCCCGACGCTTCACCGACTCCCCCCGCGAATACACCATCCGCTCGCTCGACGACGCTGCCCGGCTCAAGGCCAGCCTGGTCAACCGCCCCACCGTCACCGTCATCGGCGGCGGGCCGCTGGGCATGGAGGTCGCCTCCGGCGCCGTGGGCCTGGGCTGCGACGTCACCCTCATCCACCCCGGCACACCGATGGAACTGCACCTGGGACCGCTGCTCGGCGGCATCCTCACCCGGGCCGCACTCGAACAGGGCCTGAACATCATCGACTCCATGGTCTCCTCCGTCCGCGAGGAAGGAGAAGGCATGGCGGTCACCCTCACCGACGGCACCGTACTCACCTCCGACCTGGTGGTCACCGCCGCCGGCGACCTCCCCAACACCGCCTGGCTGGAAAGTTCCGGGCTGCTTGTCGACGGCCGTCTCATCGCCGACGAGCGCTGCCGCGTCACCGACTCCATCGTCGCCGCCGGCGACGTCGTACTCATCGACCGTGGCGAGGGGCCGCGCCGCACCCCCATCTGGACAGCCGCCATCGAGCAGGCCAAGGTCGCCGCCGCCGCGCTGATCCGGGGCGACGACGCCGATCCCCTGGATTTCCAGTCCTACTTCTGGACCGACCAGTGGGGTCTCAACCTCAAGATGTCCGGCCCCATCCCGCAGGGCACCGACCCGGTGGTGGTCAAGGGTTCACTCGAGGAACGCTCGGCGGTCCTCCACTGGCCGGAGTCCGGCACCGCGGCAGCCCTGAACATGCGCATGCCGATCCCCCGTCTACACACGCTGGCCCGGACCGAGCCGGCGACGCCGTAGCCCGGAGGCCGATCCGACCCCGGCTACTCCACCGTCACCGACTTGGCCAGGTTGCGCGGCTTGTCGATGTCGTCGTTGCCGCACGCGCGGGCGATGTCCGCCGCGAGGAACTGCAGCGGCACGGTGGCCAGCAGCGGCTGCATGATCGATGAGGTCGCCGGGATGCGGATGAGCCAGTTGGCGTAGGGCTCCACCGAATCATCGCCCTCCTCCGCGATGACGATGGTCTTCGCGCCGCGCGCCCGGATCTCCTGGATGTTGGACACGATCTTGGAGTGCAGCAGCTTCACGCCGCGCGGCGAGGGCACCACGACCACCACCGGCAGGTCGTCCTCGATCAGCGCGATGGGGCCGTGCTTGAGCTCGCCGGCGGGGAACCCTTCGGCATGGATGTAAGCCAGCTCCTTGAGCTTGAGTGCGCCCTCCAGCGCCACGGGGAAGCCGACGCCACGACCGAGGAAGAGCATGGTGCGCACGGCGCCGAGATCGTCAGCGATCTCCTTGACCTGGCCCTTCACTGCCAGGAGCTGCTCAATCTTGGCGGGGATCCCCTCCAGCGCGTCCCAGATCTCGCGGATCTCGTCCGGGTACTTGGTGCCCTTGGCCTGGGCGAGCGCCAGTCCGACGATGTAGTTCGCGGCCACCTGCGCGAGGAACGCCTTGGTGGACGCCACACCGATCTCCGGGCCGGCGTGGGTGTACAGCACGGCGTCGGATTCCCGCGGAATCTGGGAACCGTTGGTGTTGCACACCGCCATCACCTTCGCGCCCTGGGTCCTGGCGTGGCGGACGGCTTCCAGCGTGTCGGCGGTTTCGCCGGACTGGGAGATGGCCAGGACCAGGGTGCGCTCGTCCAGCACCGGGTCGCGGTAACGGAACTCGGAGGCCACCTCGATCTGGACGGGGATGCGCACCCAGTGCTCGATGGCGTACTTGGCCAGCAGACCGGAGTGGTAGGCCGAGCCACAGGCGACGACGAAGACCTGGTTGATGCTCTTGAGGTCATTCTCGGAGATGTTCGATTCGTCGAGGATCACGCGGCCGTCATGGAAGTGACCGGCGAGGGTGTCGCGGACGGCGGCGGGCTGCTCGTGGATCTCCTTCATCATGAAAGAGTCGTAGCCGGCCTTCTCCGCGGCGGCCAGGTCCCAGTCGATGGTGAAGGGACGGCCCTGCGCGGCCGAGCCGTCGAAGTTGAGGACCTCGTAACCGTCGGCGGTGATGACCACGACGTTGTCCTGGTTGAGTTCGACGGCTTCCTTGGTGAACTCGATGAACGCGGCGACGTCCGAGCCCAGGAACATCTCCCCGTCACCGACACCGACGATCAGCGGCGTCGAACGGCGGGCAGCGATGATCTGGCCGGGGTGGTCGGCATGGGTGAACAGGAGGGTGAAAGCACCTTCGAGACGGCCGAGGACGGCGAGCGCGGACGCCCGGAAATCGCCCGCGGTCTCCCCCTCGTTGTAGGCGCGCGCCAGCAGATGGGCCGCCACCTCGGAGTCCGTCTCGGAGGAGAGCTCGATGCCGGCCGCCTCGAGTTCCGTGCGCAGCGAGGCGAAGTTCTCGATGATGCCGTTGTGGACGATCGCCGCGCGGCCGTCATAGGACAGGTGCGGGTGGGCGTTCTCATCGGTGGGTCGGCCGTGGGTGGCCCAGCGGGTATGCCCGATGGCGGTGGTTCCCCGCATGCTGTCCTCACCGACCTCGGCGATCCGTTCCTCCAGGTTGGCGAGCTTTCCGGCACGCTTCACCAGGGAGATCCCGGCGCCGTCGGCGACTGCGATGCCCGACGAGTCATAACCGCGGTACTCCATCCGCCGCAGCGCCTCCAGCGCAATACCAAGACCCTGACGTTCACCGACGTATCCAACGATTCCACACATGGGGGAAATCGTAGACGAAACGACCGGTCCCGCGACAGGTATACCCCGCTTGCCGACGCCCGCCCCTCCCCCGCCCCGCCCCACACGCTCGCCGTTTTCCCGCAGTGTGACGTTCGCAACCTCAGCCGGACGGTATTCCACTATCCTGGGATCCGTGTCTGCGAATCTGAAGAAGCACCTGGCTCAACTGTCCAAGCGTGGCCCGCACCGCGTCCTCGTCGGCGACCTCAGCTACGCCGGAATCGCGGGCAAGGTCTATGCGCCCGCAGAGGGCAACGGCGTGCCTGCCATCGCCTTCGGACACGACTGGCTGAAGTCGGTCAAGACCTACCACGCCACCCTGCGCCACCTGGCGAGCTGGGGAATCGTGGTCACCGCCCCCGACACCGAGACCGGCTTCGTCCCTGACCACCGTGGTTTCGCCGCCGACCTGGAGACCGCGCTGCAGATCGCGGCGGGAGTGAAGCTCGGCAACGGCAAGGTGACAGTCTCCCCGGGCAGGCTCGGCGTGGCCGGCCACGGCATGGGCGCCGGCGCCGCGATCCTCACCGCCGCGAACAACCCCCGCATCAGGGCCGTCGGAGCCCTCTACCCTGCGGACACAGCCCCGCCGGCCTCCGAGGCCGCCCGTGCGGTGAAGGCCCCGGGCCTGGTCATCGCCCCCGGCCGCGTCGATCTCTTCGGCGCCGGCAACCCCGCCAAAGTCGCCTTCAACTGGGGAGGCGAGGTCGCCTACCGGGAGATCAAGGGCGGAAACCAGGCCGGTTTCACCGAGGACAACCTCCTCAAGATGGCCTTCGGCCTCGGCATCCCGCAGTTCTCCGGCCAGGAGACCGCCCGTGGCCTGCTCACCGGCTTCCTCCTGCACCGGCTTGGTGATGAGCGCAAGTACTCCGCCTTCTCCGAGGCCCTCGCTACCGCCAAGGGCGTCGAGTCCTTCACCGGTGCCGAGCTGGCCGACAAGGCCGGCATCAAGCTCACCACCAGCACCAGGCTCTAACTCTTCCGCAGCAGTCCCTGCACCCTGCCCCTCGCCGATCCCGGCCGGGGGCGTTGCGGCGTGGGCGCCGGCGGCGTGACGGCCTTCTCCACGCGCTGCTGCGACTGCGCCAGTGCCTTCTCGAACTCGATCATGCGTTGCGTGGTCCGCTGACGGAACTGTCGCGAGAACTCCTCGAATTCCATCACCATTCACCTGCCTTCCGGGCGCCACCCTGCACCGGGGTGGGCTGAGGCTCCGGCGCCACAGGTGGCACGGCCACCGGTACCGCCGTCTGTTTCGGTGGAGGCGGCGGTTCAGGCACGTCGGCCAGGTTCTGTTTCGGTGGAGGCGGCGGTTCGGGTACGTCGGCCAGGTTCTGTTTCGGTGGAGGCGGCGGTTCGGGTACGTCGGCCAGGTTCTGTTTCGGTGGAGGTGGCGGTTCGGGAGCAGGTTCCGGCACAGGTTCGGATGCAGGCCCTGGAGCGGGTTCCAGTATGCAGTCCTCGAGCGAGCTGATCAGCAGACCGACGCCGAGGAGCGCGGCGCCCACACCGACGAGTCCGAGGATCCCGCAACAGTCAGTACCGTTCGGTTCCACAGTTTCCGGCGGATCAGGTAGCTCCGGGATTTCCGGGATTTCCGGGATTTCCGGGATTTCCGGACACTCGTCAACCGGCTCCACGGACTGGGGCACTGTGGACACGGTCGGTTCCTCCACCGGCTTTTTCGGCGGCACAAGCGGCTCGGGTGCCGGCTCCACGGACTGGGGCGCCGTGGGCACGGTCGGTTCCTCCACCGGCTTCTTCGGCGGCACAGGCGGCTCCGGTGCCGGCTCCACGGACTGGGGCGCCGTCGGCGTCTGCGTGGGCTTAACCTGGCCGGAGGGTGCGGCCGGGGTGCCGTCGTCGCAGACGACCTCCGTGCGGGCGCAGGAAGCGGGCCTCTCGCAGACAGTGGTGCCGCGGGCGATGAACTCATCCAGACACGAGGCGACGGCGGTGTCACGGTCCCGGCAGCAGTCGAGGATGGTGCTGCCTGCCGAGTCGATGAGGTCCGCCCCTGCGGCGACACACTCGGCAAACTCGCGTGGATGGTTGGCCGGGTCCACCTGGTTGAGGAATGCGCACAGCTGGGTGATCACGGCGCGAAGGGCGATGAGAATCTCCTCAACGCCGGTGTCGGCGACGTCCTCGATGTCGCGGAGCGCCTCCCCGGCGTCCTCGGCGTCCCTGGCGATGTCCCCGCTGTCGTCCCGGTTGGCCAACCAATCACTGATGTTGTCGACGACCCGGCCGAGGATTTCACCGAAGGCCGCCTGCGACAGGAAGGTGAAGAGCGACTCGATGACGTCGCCCCGCACACCCGAGGTGCTGGACATTCCGACGGCGGCGCGGGTGTGCTCGACGAGTTGACCCGGGTCGAGCCCCTCCGTGGAGCTGAGCGCCCGCGAAACCGCGTCGACGGGCACCACCGGTCCGCGATAGCTCCCGCGGGAGGCATTCGCCAGCATCTGTACGATTCCCCGGTAGCCGGCGGCCGCCAGTGGTGCGGGCATCAGCGCTCACCACCGAGGTCAGCGGCCAACTGCTTGTCGACGTCGCGAAGTACCCGCACCTGCGACGCCGCGGCCTCGGCGGTGGCCCGGACGGCGTCGATACGCTCGGCGCCGACGTCATGTAGGCGCTGTAGCAGGGCGGCGATCGCGGTGCCCCGGTCGGTGAAGTCGCGGCCTGCGGTGGTGGCGGGCAACGCCGGGCTGGTGCTGATGTGGCGGGCGAGTTGTTCCTCACCATCGGCGACCAGGTGGTTGAGCGCCTGCAGCGCCCCCGTGTGGTCGAGGAAGAGCTCGGACATGAAAAGTCCCCCTTGCAGAAGTCCGTGGCTGGTGTGTCACCAACATTGGACTGCTGCAGGGGGCGAAAGGTTCCCGACGGCTTTAAACCGCTGCGACCACCGCGGCGAGGCGGCCGGCCACGCGGCGGGCCTGCTCGCTCTCGGAGGCCTCCACCATGACGCGGAACAGCTGCTCGGTACCGGAGGGGCGCAGCAGAACGCGGCCGGTGTTACCCAACTCCGACTCGGCCTCGGCCATCGACTCCCGGACGGCCGCGGACTCAAGGATGGCAGCCTTGTTGTCCACCGGCACGTTGATGAGCACCTGCGGCAGGACCTTCATCACGCTGGCCAGGTCCCTGAGGGACTCGCCGGTCTCGGCCATCCGGGCCATGAGCTTGAGTCCCGTCATGGTGCCGTCACCGGTCGTGCAGTGCACGGGCAGGACGATGTGACCGGACTGCTCGCCACCCAGGCGGTAGTCGCCGGCGTTGAGCTCCTCCAGGACGTAGCGGTCACCGACCTTCGTCTCCAGCATGGTGATGCCCTGGGCCTCCATCGCCAGACGCAGACCCAGGTTGCTCATGACCGTGGCGACGAGGGTGTTCTTCCGCAGCTCCGACTTCTCCTTCATCGCCACCGCGAGGACAGCCATGATCTGGTCGCCGTCGATGATGTTGCCCTGCGCGTCGACCGCAAGGCAGCGGTCGGCGTCGCCGTCATGGGCCAGACCGAGGTCCGCGCCGTGCTCGAGAACGGCCTTCTGCAGCTGACCCATATGGGTGGAACCGCAGTTGTCGTTGATGTTGTAGGCGTTGGGCCGGTTATGGATGGCGACGACCTCGGCACCCGCCGCCGCATACGCCTTCGGCGCGACGGCAGAGGCCGCGCCGTTGGCGGCGTCAACGACGACCTTGATGCCCGACAGATCCACCGGGGTGGCCTCCGCGAGGTGCTTCAGGTAGCGGTCCTTGGCATCCGGGGCCTCCTCGATGACACGTCCCACGCCGGTGCCGGTCGGGCCGTCGTCGGGCAGTTCCGCCATGGCAGCCTCGATCTCATCCTCCACCGAATCCGGCAGCTTACGGCCACCGGCGGAGAAGAACTTGATGCCGTTATCCGGCATCGGGTTGTGCGACGCGGAGATCATCACTCCCATGTCCGCGCCGTAGTCGTCGGTGAGGAAAGCCACGGCAGGGGTGGGGAGGACACCGACCCGCAGCACGTCCACACCCCGGGACGCCATACCGGCGGACAGTGCTGCAGCCAGCATCTCACCGGACACGCGCGGGTCACGGCCGACGATCGCGGTGGGACGACGGTCGCTCGCCGCCCGGTCCCGGGTGAGCACGTGCGCCGCCGCCGCACCCAGCTGAAGCGCCATGGATACAGTGAGATCCTTGTTCGCGAGCCCGCGAACGCCATCGGTACCGAAGAGTCGAGTCATGCAGAACAGTATGCACGTCCCCGCCCTGCTTCGCGGCAGGCGGGGCACCTGCGGGCGCTTGTCGACGCCCCGGATGGTCCTCCGGGGAGGTGCCGACCGGCCCGTTGATGAACATTGCTCACGTTGTCGGAAACGGCGAACGCCGCCCCACCGGAAGGCGGGACGGCGTCGACAAGCGAAGGCGGAGCTTAACGCTTGGAGTACTGCGGGGCACGACGTGCCTTGTGCAGACCAGCCTTCTTACGCTCAACTGCACGAGCGTCACGGGTGAGCAGGCCGGCCTTCTTCAGGGCGGCGCGGTCAGCCGGGTTGTACAGGTTCAGTGCACGGGCGATGGCCAGGCGCAGGGCGCCGGACTGGCCGGTCGGGCCGCCACCGGAGATGTTGGCCCTGATGTCGAACTGGCCGTTGCGCTCGAGCAGCTCGAGCGGCTGGAGGATGTCCTGCTGGTGCAGCTTGTTCGGGAAGTAATCCTCGAGCGAGCGGCCGTTGCAGGTGATGTTGCCGGAGCCGACAACCACGTGGATGCGGGCGATGGCGCGCTTACGGCGACCAACGGTCTGAATCGGGCCGTCGAGCTCGATCGGGGCAGCTGCCTCGACCTCGTCCTCGGTGACCTCGGGAGCGACGGCGTCGCCGATGGTGTAGGCGAACTCCTCGGTGGCGGCGGTGGCTGCCTCGATGTCGTCGGCCTCAGCCACGTTCAGGTCTTCGTTCTGGTTCTGCTCGGTCACTGTGCCACCTGCTTGATCTCGTAGGTCTCGGGCTGCTGGCCGGCGTACGGGTGCTCAGAGCCAGTGAAAACGTGGAGCTTCTTCACAGAAGCGGCGGAAAGCTTGTTGTGCGGCATCATGCCGGTGATAGCTTCCTCGATCACGCGGTCCGGACGGGTGTCCAGAGCCTTACCCAGGGTCATGGAGCGCAGACCACCCGGGTAACCGGTGTGGCGGTAGCGCATCTCACGGTCACGCTTGTTGGAGGACACGTGAACCTTGTCGGCGTTGATGACGATGACATGGTCACCGCAGTCAACGTTCGGTGCGTACTGGGGCTTGCCCTTGCCGCGCAGCAGATCAGCTGCGTGGGTGGCGAGTCGGCCCAGGACCACGTCAGTGGCGTCGATGACGTACCACTTACGGGTGATGTCACCGCTCTTCGGGTGGTAAGTAGACACTAATGACTCCTTGAAAGTCTGTCTGGGGGCTGCCGGCCGAAAAAGAACTTCGCGTGTACGTGACTGGAGCGCGGCGGCCGGTGGAGACCCGCGCGCAGTGCACACAACCGTTTTAGTGTAGGGGACCGCCCCCGGATAAACCAAACCGCCTCCGCCCGCGCTTCTCCTGGGAAAGAAGCCGGTCGGAGGCGGTTGACGGGGTGCGCCGTGGGCACTCTGGCGCGCGTGGTGGCCTGCCCGGGCCACCACACGCCGGGTCCCGGTCCGGAAATGGGTCCGCGTCTGCCCCGTGGGTACGGGTCGGTCGGGCCGGGGCCGTTCAGCAGTGCCGGTTCAGCGGGCTCAGCCCCAGCTGGCGGCAGCCTGTCGATTGACGTCACTCATCCGGTCATTGCCCTGGCTCACGGTGCGTGAGATGGTGGCCAGAATGGTGTTGAGCTCCGCTGCGGAGCGGTCCCACTTCGCCTGGGCCTCCTGATATGCCAGTGCGGAGTCTCCCTCCCAGGTCGCGACCATGGGCTGGAGCTGGGACCTGAGGTCGTCGAGGAGCGCGTTGATGCGCCCCGAGGTGGCGTTGATGTCTCCGGCGGCGGCCTCGATGGCGCCGAACTGGTACTTGATTGCGTCCATGTGTTCCTTGACCTTTCTCTGTGGTTTCCTGCCGCGCCCTAGAGCGCGAGGCCCTGGCCGCCGACGCCGGTGAAGGCCTGTGCGTTCTGGGCCTCCATGTTCTCGAAACCGCGCGCGTTGTGCCTGATGTTGTCCGAGATGCTGGTCAACGCCTCGCGCAGCTCGCGTGCGGAGGTGTGCCAGCGCTGCATGAGCTGATCGAAGGACATCTGCGCATTGCCCGCCCAGCTGGCGCGGACGCCGTCGACGACGCCCTGCAGGCGGGTCAGCTCCCCCTGCACTTCATTGTTGGTGGTGTCGACGTGGCCGGCGGTCGCCAGCATCACGTCGGATTCGGTTCTGAACAGTTGGCTCATGGTGTTCGCCCCTCCCGAGTTGATGTGAAAATGAGTCAGGTGCCGGGGTCCCTCCCCGATCGCTCCCCCGAAAAGGCCGCCAGGTGGGCCCTCTCACCAATGTTGGACTCCGAAAACATCGCCCCGGTTCCCGGTGCCGCGCAGATTCTTCCACCGGACGCGTTGTCACAGGTCAGATATTCCCCGTGAGCTCGATCGAATCAATCACCATGCGGCAGGCGGCCTCCTGCGGGACCGTCGGCGACTCCCGGGTGTGGCACCCGACCGACAACTGGTGTCCGTGCTCGATCCAGGTGCTCCAGGTGACCTCCGACCCGTCGCCGGGCAGCTCACGGTAGCGGATGATCTGCAGGCCCCGCGCCGCACGTTCGGGGTCCAGCGGATGCAGTGTGCCATCCGCGTCGATCATCGCGTGGATCTGCCCCTCCACCGCCGCCACCGGCACGGAATACACCGCGTCGGCGGCCAGGTGGATGCGCAGCCCGGGATCCTCCCCGGTCGCCAGCAGCCCGTCGTCGCGGGTCTCCAGCCGGAATCCGGCCGGCGCGACAATCCGCAGCAGCTCATGTTCCAGCACCGCCTGCGGCGGTTCCGGCGCCCTGCTTGTCGACGTCGCGCTCGTCTCCGTCTCCGCCTCCGCCGCCACCTCCCGGCTCGTGGTGGGGACCGGCGGCGGCGTCGGTTCTTCCGTCGGGCCGCTCTGGGCGCCGACGACCCACCAGCTCAGCCCCAGGATGGCCACCACCACCGCGCCAACGAGCAGCTGGAAGGGCTGGATCCCGGCGCGCAGCCGGTGGCGGCCAGACCGCTCCGTGGGCCGGGTGATCGCCACCTCGCCCGCCGGCTCAGGCAGGGGCGTCTCGTGCAGGACCTCACTGGGATAGGCCGCCACCCCCTTGTTCAGCAGGGTCCGGGTGAGCACCTCGGTGGTGGGGTCGTCAGCGTCGACGATGACCTCCACGTCCGGCCAGTCGAGGCTGCACAGCTCCTTCGCCTGGTCGATGACCGCGGCCAGGGCCCAGCCGTCGATGATGCCGGTGCCCGGCAGGTCATAACGGTAGATCGTGTCGGGCCCCTCGAAGATCGTCGCACTGTCGAGCACCGTGATGGTCAGGGTGCCGGGGACGACCGGGGCGCTCATGCCTCCTCCCCTGCTGTGGCGACCTGGCACACGCCCACCGTCTCTCCACGGACCTGCCAGGTACCCCGGCCGGGCGGTCGGGTGCGTGGACGGATGCCGAAGATGGTGCCTTCCTCACGGTCGGCGTCGAGAAGCAGGACCGCCGGGGTCTGGTCCCGGACGCCCGACAGGAACGGCCCGAACAGTGCGCGCCCGATGCCACCGGACTTGCGGGCCAGGACCAGGTGGAGGCCGATGTCACGGGAGTGCGGCAGGAGATCGGCGAGCCTGGCCAGTTCATGGTCGGCGACCAGATCAAGGTCATCGATGATCAGGAAGATCTCCGGCCCCTCCCACCAGTCGCGGGCCGCAAGCTGCGCCGGGGTGATGTCCGGGCCGGGCAGCCGGGTATTCAGCGTGGCAACCGTGTCCTTGAGCACTGCCGCGGTGACGGTGGTGGTGGCGGAGTAGGCGGCGAGCATATCCTCGTCCACCTCCCCCAGGTGCGCGCGCCGGTGGTCGATGACCACCATGCGTGCGGCCGCCCTGCCCAATCCCGCGATGCCCACCATGACCGTGGCCAGCAGCGTTGACTTCCCCGAGCCCTGCCCACCCACGCACACCAGGTGAGGGCTGCCCACCGGATCCCAGGCGAGGGTGGACAGACGCGGCCCACCCACCGCCAGGGCGATACCGGGCGCCGGTTCAAGCTCTCCCAGGCGGATGTGCGCAGGCAGCACCCGCAGCGCGGGCACCGGCTCCTGCCCTGCGGCGGTGGTGGTGATGTGCGCGAGGTCCTGGTTCGAACTCAGGGCGACGAGCATCTGCCGACCATTCGCGTCCAGGCCCCGGCCGGGGAGCGTGGGGAGTTTCTGCTGCGCCTTGCGGTCGATGAGCGAGTCCATCGCCTCCCCCAGTTTCAACTCGACGCGGTGGGTGATCAGATCGCGGATCGCCGGGCGCAGCACCGTCCACCGGGGCGTGGACACCACGAGGTGCACGCGTTTCGACGGCCCGTCAGCCGCCAACGCCGTCAACGGCTCCACGAGGTCCTCGAAGTCGGTCGCCACCGCGTGCCAGCCGTCCACCACCAGGAACGTGTGCCGTTCCTCGGGTTCCTCCACCAGTCCGGCGACCTCGTCGACGATGCGCCGGACACGTTCCGGTTCCCCACGCCCGGCCACGCCCGCCACATGCGGCAGCCGCTCGAGCGTGGCCAGCTGGTCGCCGCCGAGGTCGATGACGTAGAAGCGGATGGACGCCGTCCCGTGGGTCGCCGCCAGGGAGGCCACGATCGTGCGCAGGGCCGTCGACTTTCCCGTCTGCGGGCCGCCACACACCGCCACGTGCCCGCCGCCGGAGCCCAGATTCAGGACGAGCGGGTCCTGGCGCTGGTGGTAGGGCAGATCGATGATGCCGATGACGGCCGCCAGTTCACCGACCTGATCCGCCACCCCGGCCAGTTCGACCATCGGGGGAAGCGGAGGCAGCCACACCCGGTGCGCCGACTGCCCACGCTGTCGGGCGGTGGCGCGGGCGCGGTCGACGACGGCCTCGAGAAGCGTCGTCGACTCATCCATGACCGTCGGCGGGGCCGTGGCCTGCCCGAACTGCTCCCAGCCGGTGAACAGCGCCACCCTGCCCGGCGCGCCCGGCAGGGCGGTGACGTCACGACGCTCCAGCGGGCCGGAGACGTACGCCGCCTGGAAACGGGTGATGGCGTCGGCGTCATGTCTGAGGAAACCCGCGCCGGGCTGCGCGGGAAGATGGTGCGCATCGGTCACGCCCAGGACCTGCCTCGACTCGGCGGCGGAGAACGTCTTCAGGCCGATACGGTACGACAGGTGCGAATCCAGCCCACGCAGGCGCCCCTCCTCCAGACGCTGGCTGGCCAGCAGCAGATGCACGTGCAGCGACCTGCCCAGGCGCCCCACCGCGACAAACAGATCCGCGAAGTCCGGGTGTGCCGCCAACAGTTCAGAGAATTCGTCCACCACGATCACCAGCGCCGGAAGCGGGGCGAGATCCTCCCGTCCGGCCAGGCGGGCGGTGGTGTAGTCGGTGACGTTGGCGAAGTTACCCGCCTCGCGGAGCAGCTCCTGCCTGCGGTTGAGCTCACCGGAGATCGCGTCGAACATACGCTCCACCAGGACGGCCTCACCCGCCAGGTTGGTGATCACCGCCGAGGTGTGCGGCAGAGCCTCACAGCCCAGGAACGTCGCGCCGCCCTTGAAGTCCACCAGCACCAGATTCAGCTCATCCGGGCTGTGGGTCGCCGCCAGCGAAACCACCAGCGTGCGCAACAGTTCCGACTTCCCCGACCCGGTGGCTCCGATGCACAGCCCGTGCGGCCCCATACCGCCGTGCGCGGACTCCTTCAGGTCCAGCCGCACAGGCGTTCCCTGCGGGGTCGTCCCGATCGGCACCACCAGCCGTTGGCGGCTGAGCTCCCGGCCCGGCCACATCGTCTCCGGTGTGAGCTGTTCGATGTCCGCCAGGCCGATGAGCGAGGTCAGGTCCCGCCCGCCCGTGGTTGCGGCCACCGCATCGGGGCGCCGGAAGCGGGTGAGCGCCCGCCCCAGGATCACCGCCTCCTCCGGACGCAGGCGGTCCGCCTCGCCGAGCTTCTCCACGCCCGCCGCGGTATGCGCCGACAGCACCCCGTCCGCCGTGAGAGCCAGCCCCTCCTGCTCGACACGCATGCCCAGTGCCGTGGTGGCGCGGGAACCCACGTCGATGATCGTCGTCCACGTCGGATCATCGATGTAGGGCTCGGTCCCGGTGGTCGTGGTGTGGTCGACGATGAGGATCCGGTGCCGTGCCAGCTCCGGATGGCGGGTGTGCGGCAGCCATTTCAGCCAGCCCCACCCCGACCCCACCACCTCCACCGACACGGTTTCCGGACCATGCGCCACGACGAGCTGGGCCACCATGGCCCGCGCCAGATCCCCCGCCCCCGGGCCGGTGATGCCGAGAAAACGAAATGCCTGCAGCTGCACCGCCACCGGCATCCCCGGACATGTCCCGACGGCCTTGACCGTGCGTCGCAGACTCACCGCGCACACCGGGTCCAGGTCCTCAGCGGCCCCTGCATCCGGGACCTGCACCGGGGTGCACAACGCCGTATCCCCCAGGCCGATGCGGACCTCGAGCGTGTCAGGGTCCTCCGGTCCACGTTCCCACAGCCGGCGCCCGTCCACCTGCCCCCACAGTTCCCCCGGTTCCGGATGACGGTGAAACTCGTGCGCCCGCTGCCGGGCGGCATGGGCCAGAGCCTTCTCCCGCAGTGCGCCGAGATGGCGCAGGTAGGTCCGCCGCGTCTCGTCGGCGTCTTCGCCCGGCGGCGGGGAGAACATCATCAGCATCGAGATTCCCAGCATCAGGGGCATGATGAGCATCATCGGATTGGCACCCGCCCCGCCCAGCATCATCAGGCCGACCATGGCCACCATGCCCGCGACCATGATGACGGGCATGAGGATCCGGAGCATCGGCACCGGTGGGGGCCGGTTCGCCGCTGGAACCGGCTCCGCCGACAACGTCCCCTGCGGCAATGGCGGCGCCGGTTCACGCTCTGCGGGCGTGAGTGGCTCCACGATCGTGCCAACGGTGTCACTGACTCCGAGCATCGACATAGTCGTCCCCCTCCTGCTGGCCCCCGGGTGTGCATCCCGCCTGCTGGTCACCCCAACCAGATCAGTGGACAACGCGGATGCACGGGCGCTTGCCTGACATGTTAGGACAGGGGCCGGACACGCGCCGGGTGGACAGCCCGGCCCACCCGGGTGACAATGCCCCGTGAAGCGGTCGCACAGGGGGTGTGCCCGCGCATGCTGGACCACATCAGGGGGTAAGCGGTGTCCGTCGACCATGTCCTGCGTCTGACCGTACGTTTCCAGGTCGGTTCCTATCACCGGGAGGCGGATGTGGCGCTGCCCGCGGGCTCGACGCTCGCGGACGTCATCCCGGAGATCGTCACCCTGGTGGGCGCGCCGCGTATCTCACGGCCGTGGCAGGCGATGACGGCGGCCGGGACCGCGCTGGACGCGGCGGTGCCTCTCCATCAGACCCAGCTGGACCATGGTTCGGTGGTGGTGCTCACGCCCCGGCATGAGGCGAGTGCGCCGGTGGTGCGGGATGCGGCGGAGGCACTGGCGGAATCCGCGGGTGAGGCGGACCCGGCAGGCATGGCTGCGGCCGGGGCGGTGGCGGGTGTGGCTGCGGTGCTGGCGGTCGGCGTCGCACTCCTGCCGGCGTCCCAGGCGCTGGCGCTGGCCACGATCGCCGCGTTATCGGTCCTCACCATGAGGCGCACGACCCGAATTCTGGCGCCGGTCGCGGTACTGCTCGCAGGCCTGGCTGCCGCGGCCGCCGTGATCGAGGCCGCCCACCCCGAGGAGGTCGGCCTACCGACGACGGTGGGCCTCGCGGTCCTCACCGCCGTCGGGGCATCCTCAACGATTCTCCTGTTCACCGTCATGATCAACGGCCTCGGCGCCCGGATGGCCGCAGGGGCGGCCACCGTGCTGGGGATGGTTGCCGTGGCGGCCGGCGGGGCATTTCTACCTGCGCACGCGGCGCAGCCGGGCGTCGCATCTTCGGCGTTGGTGTTGGCCGCAGGAGTGGTGCTGATGGGACAGCTGCCGGGTCTGGCGATGCGGGGCGCGGGCCTGCGGGTGCCCCGGCTGCCGACGGCCGGCCAGGAACTGGCTGTCGCGGATGAGGTGCTGCCTGATGTGGACTCCCGTGCCCGGTGCGCCCGGCATCTGCACGAGGGGGCGACGACGGGGGCGGCGGGCGCCATGATTCCGGCACTCATTCTCATCGGTGCCCACGGGGGCGGGTTCGCGCAGGGTCTGTGCGTTGCGACGGCCGGTGCCGTTGCCCTCCACGCGGGCCGTCATCGGCAGGCCATGGCGGCATGGTCGTGGATGGCGGTGGGCCTGACGGCATGCGTGAGTGCAGCGGTGGCGGCGGCCGAACCCGGCCACCCGGTCCAGTGGGCGGTGGCGCTGATCGTGGCGGCGGTCGGGCTGAGCGCCCCGGTGTGGGCTTCCCGCGTGCGGGACCTGGAGCCGACCGCCGTGGTGTGGTGGGAGCGTGCGGAGTCGCTGTCACTCGCCGCCTGCCTGCCGCTCGCGGCGCATCTAGCAGGCCTGTTCCTGCTCATCAGGGGCCTGGGATGAGGTGCGCCGTGCTGGGCCTCTCCCTGCTGGCGTTCACCCCGGTCCCTGCTGCGGCGCAGGCCCCCGACGTCGCGTGCACGCAACCCGTCGAGGCCCTCGGCCCGGTCGGTTCCTCCACCGACATGCATCGGATCGCGGCGGGTGAGGGCGTTCGTGTCGCGGTGATCGACACCGGGGTGGCCGACCATCCGCACCTTGTGGTCGAACCTGTCGCGGATCTGGTCAGCCCGTCCTCCCCCGATCCGCATCTGGACTGTGACGGCCACGGAACGGTCGTCGCCGGCGTGATCAACGGGGTTGCACCGGGCGCAGTGATCCTGAGCATCCGGCAATCGAGCGCCCACCACCGGCAAGTCGACGGCGGCCCCGCGGGTACCCTCGCGAGTCTCGCCGACGCGATCCACCGGGCACTCGATGCCGGTGCGCACGTGATCAACGCCTCGGTCGTCTCCTGCCTCGATCCGGCAGTGCCTCTCGACGCCCGCCCCATCCACGACGCCCTCCACCGCGCCGAGACGGAGGGCGTGGTGGTCGTCGCCGCGGCCGGCAACTCGGGTTCGACCTGCCGGCCCGGGATGGTGGTGTACCCGGCCCACGAGGACACTGTGCTCTCGGTGGCGGCGGTGCACCCGGGCGACCCCCATTCGGTCGCGGACTACGTCATGCCCGGTGCCCATCATGTCAGCGCCCCCGGTCTCGTCGATGTGGGACTGTCGCCGACGGGGCGGGGCTGGGCATCAGGCGTGGTGACCACACACGGCCAGGAGACCGGTTTCGAGGGAACCAGCTTCGCGGCACCCGTGGTCTCAGGCGCGGCGGCACTGCTGCGTCAGCGTCATCCGCATGACTCGGCGGCCCAGATCCGTGACCGTATCCTTCAGGCCGCAGAACCCGGTCCCGGGGTGGTGGATCCGCACGCCACCCTCACGCATCTTTCCGGGGAGTACCGCGTGGCGGGGAGAGGCGTCGCTGTGGAGAAGGACGAGGCGGTGACGCCCCGGGCACCGGGACGGTCGGCGGCCATCCTGTCCGGGCTGGGGGTGGCGCTGCTGCTCGGGGTCCTTATCGGACCAGTCCGAGGCGCTGCGCGTAGGGGGTGAGGAAGTCGAGGCTGCCCATCTTCCATGCGCCCCAGACCACGAACATGAACACGGCCCAGATGATGAGGACGAGAACACTCACGACGGAGATGCGGAAGCGCCGCGGCTGCCGCTTGAACCAGAAGTAGAAGCGGTCATACTGGTGCACCCCGGCGCGGAGCACTCTACGAGCCCATCGCTGTTCGAGTGAGAGGATGCCCACGCCGAGGAAAGTGGTCAACCAGCCCTGACCTGGCAGGGGGATGGTGATCAGACCGATGATCAGCACCGACCAACCGATCACCAGCGTCAGAGGTCGCACCAGATAGCCGTGGCGGCCATCCTTGGCCCGCATGTGGGTGTACGCGATTCTGTCCACCCGGCGGTAGACCATCTGACGCATCGAAGGCATACGTGTATAACGAACCGCTCACCACGATCGTTCCCAGGGTTAGGTCACACCTGCGGGGAGAGTCAGTAGGCTGCCCGCAGCGCGGCCTCGGCGGTGAGTGATTCACCGTCCGGCAACAGCCGGATGACCGCCCACGGGGCAGGTACGGTGTCCGCCATCCCCAGGGCCGTCAGGCCCGCCGTATGCGGGACAGGGTGGCGCAGCCCGGTGGTGTCGATGACATGGTGGCCGTGCCCGGTGTCCACCGCGATCGCAGAGTTCGCGCTGCTGAGGAACTCATCGGCCACCCCCTCACCGGACAGGGTGACCGGGCGGTGCTCCGCAGGTCGCAGGGTGGTCACCGTCCCCTCGTCGGAGGCGCACACCGTCAGCTCGGCCGGGTCGATCCACAGCGGCATCAGGGCAGGCAGGGACAGGTCGTGGGTGGCGTCGGGATGCCCGGCCAGGTCTGCGCGGGGCACGCGGCGCACCGCCACGCCAGCGTCCGCCAGTGCCTGCGCCTGCGTCTCGCTGACCGGCGAGACACCCGAAGGCAGGCGCACCCACAGTCCGGTGCCGGTGTCGAGGATCTCCTCCGGCAGCACCTCCGGGATGGTGAGGGGATCATGCTCTGCGGCGGCGTTGAGCACCTCCACGGGCGGTACCCACCGCGGGGTGTCCGCGGTGATGGCGAGTGCGCGGCGGATGATGCGGCCCTCCGGCGAGTCCGGGTGCGGGAGTTGCCGTCGGCCGTCTGTGGTGAGCAGCCAGTCCGCTCCCCCGGCGGTGGCCAGCACACCGCGGTGGCCACCGAGCGGTGCGACGTGATCCCCGGCGGCCACCGTGACCCTGTCCTCCCCGTAGCAGGCGGACCAGGTCAGCTCCGCCTCCTGGCCGCCACCGAAAGACACCGGGGCAGGGTGGATGCCCAGGGGAACGCCGCGGTCCGTGGCGGCGAGCAGGTCCTCCCCGATGCGTGCGGGCTGCGCCGGTTCGCCCACGATGAGCCGGGCGGAGGCGAGGTTGGCCACGGGGTGGACGCGGTCGTCGACACGCACGAACAGCGCGCCGTCCACGGCCTGCAGGATCGGCGCGTCCCCGGGATTCGCCGCGGGGCGCAGCCAGGCGAGCAGGCCCGCGCCGACGGCGATGAGAACCGTGGCCACCAGGCCGAACAACACCGCCCGGTGACGGGCGGACAGCGGGTCATGGATCATCCTGATGTCGCCGAAGACCAGCCCGTGCTCCACCCGGCGACGTAGGAACCGGTGACCGGTCACCTGCGCCCGGGTCGTGGGCAGCAGTGCAGAACTCACGCCATCTCCCCCTTGATGACAGCAGTATCACCTTCAGGCTAAGGCCGGGTCGCGGGGATCTCAACCGGAGCGGGAATCAGCGCGGGGTTGCCGGGGGTTTCCAGGGCCCCCTCACCGCCCTGGTCGGGCTTGCTGGGTCGGTGGAACACGGGGTCACCGGCGGCGTCGAGAAGCAGGGGCGGCAGCTCCTCCGGGGAGTTGCCGGGCGCGCGCATCTGCTCCAGCTCGGAGTCGGTGAAGGCCTGGTTCACGGCGAAGATCGCGACGTTCCGGTCGCGGTACACCGGCGTCACGCCCCGCGTGGTCCAGAGCCCGTCGATCATCTCGAAGCGCGGCTCCTGGAAGGCCCAGAAGCTCCACGGAGAGACGAAGAAGAAGTTCACGTCCATCTCCGCGGCGGCCTTGTCCACGTTGTTGATCTGGTCCGGGTCCCCGTGGTTTCCCACACCGAGCAGGTCGGGGTGCCAGTACAGCAGATCGGTGGCGGAGGCACGGTCCACATTGGGCCACAGGTAGTGGCGCATCATCGAAGGCAGACCGTTGTAGGCGTACATCCAGCCGTGGCCGTCGGCGGGCTCCCCCATGATGATGCCCTCGTAGGCGCCCGGCTGCTCCGCCAGCCAGTCGAAGGCACGGATGTCCGCCTCGGAGACCATGCGGTCGTCCTGGCGGGGAGCGTTGATCGCCCATTCGGCGCCGTCCATGACGGTGTCGCGGGTCGCCCACACCGCGGTTCCCCAGCCGGCTCCGATGCCCAGGACGACGGACAGGGCCACGGATACCCGGGTCCAGGTGTCGTTCATTTTCAGCGGCGCCAGGCTGATGAGGCGGATGAGCACCGCCAGGCCGACACCGGCGGCGGCGAAGGTGACCAGTGCGACCGGCATGACCAGGCGGTGTGCCGTGGCGTAGTGCAGGTTGCCGATGATGTTGAGCCAGTCGCCCCAGGGCTGTCCGAAGAGCATGAGGGCGTTCGCCGTCATTGCGACGCTGAGGAACCAGAACACCGGGGCCCACAGGTTGCGGCGCCAGACGATGAGCGCCACCGCGCCGATCCCGGCCAGCCAGAGCAGAGGCGTCTGGTTGAGATCCACGAACATGTCCGTGTGGCGGGTCTGCATCTCGATGGCCTTCGTCCACGACTCCTCGCGGGTGACGTCCTCGAAAGCGGTGAAGGAGGAGACCTCCTCGCCGGCGCTGCTGCCGCTGAGCAGCTGCGGCAGCAGGAGCGCGACGCCCAGGCCGCCGGCCACCGCCAGCCAACCGACGTCCTGCAGGCGCACCGCCACCTTGCCGCGGACCGTCTCCGCAGGGCGGGACGGGGCCCACACCAGGTACAGCAGCCACCACAGTGCCAGTGCCAGCACGACGATGGTCACCGCCGAGGGATGCAGCTGTACCAGACCGAGGAAGGACATCATCGCCGCGAAGGCCGCGACCGGCCGGTAGGGCACGTGCATGAACAACGCGATAACCACACCCGCGGCAGACACCGCGGCCAGGTAAGGCCACGCGCCGACGTAGTATCCGATCCACATGAGGACCGGGGAGGCGAACACCGCGATGCCACCGATGCCGGCCGCGATCTGTGCGGTGAGCCCGCCGCGGCCGACCATCTTCCAGGCGATCATCGCCACCGACAGCGGCAGCAGCATACCCGGCAGCACGATGCTGGTGAGGTTCATCGCAGCGATGGGGCTCAGGTTCGCCGCCTCACCGACTAGTCCCGCGCCCACGTGCCAGGCCGAGGGGTAGTACATGCCGTCGCCGGTCTCGATGTTCCGGAGTTCACCCTGCCGGGTGGGGTCCGCGATGCCCTCGTCCATGAACCAGCGCACCATGGAGGCATGCCAGTGGACGTCCCAGCCCTGGACGATATTCTCCAGTTCACCCGGAACGTCACGGAAGAACCTGAGTCCCCGGTCGATGAGCAGCCACATACCCGTGAGGACTCCGGCCGCCGGCAGCAGCCACGCAGGGTCGAGCACGCCGCCCTGCCGGTTCTTCGGCAGTGGTTCATCGGATTCCGGGTCCTTCGGGCGCCGCCGTCTCAGCAGCAGGAATCCACCGTGCCACAGCATGGCCAGCACAACCACGGCCAGCCAGAAGAGCAGGAAGGTTCCCCACGTGTAACGGACGTCCAGCTGTCCGAGGCCCCACGCACCGAGGCCGAAGACGCCGAAGCTCAGCGGCACGGAGCCCGCAGCGGCCCACGGCAGCCGTAGTCCGGACACCCAACCCAGGATCGCACCTGGCACGGTGAACACCAGCGCCGCGATGAGCACCAGCGGGAACAACTCCACCCCAGACACCAGCCCTTCCGGCGAACTTCCGACAAACTCACGGCACCAGGCCGCGCAAACAAGGCATGAGTCTACAACTCGAAGCCGGCCCGCACACCTACGGACCCGCCGCAAGGCACCTCACACTTCTAGAGCACGCGTCTGTCCCGCGTGATGTGTGTGCGCGCGGCGAGATCCCCGTCGGCAGGGAAATCCACGCCGACCATGCTCAGGCCCTTCGCCGGAGCCAGCGGAATGAGCGGGGAACGTTCGCTCTCCTCGAGCAGGTGCGCCGGCAACGTTGCTTCTCGACGCCCCTCCCCCACCGCCAGGCACGTCCCCACCAGCGAGCGCACCATGTTCCAGCAGAACGCATCGGCCGTCACATGCGCCTCATAGAGCTGCGGCTCGGTCGGCGTGGACACGTCGTGCCAGGTGAAGGCCTGCAGCTCGCGGATCGTCGTGGCATGGGGCCGCGCCTTGCAGAAGGCCGCGAAGTCATGCAGACCCACCAGTACGCCGGCCGCCGACTGCATGGCGCTGAGGTCCACCGGCTTCGGCCAGTGCGCGGTGTCACGCGCCCGGGTGGGCAGCGGGCCCCGCGGGTGGGTGGTCAACCGGTAGACGTAGTGACGGCGCAGCGCGGAGAACCGTGCGTCGAACCCCTCCGGCGCGAGCGTCACGGCGTGGACGCGCACATCGTCGGGGAGAAGACGAGCCAGACGACGGACCAGGCGCATGGGATCGCCGTCGATGGTGCGCTGCTGCAGTCGGTCCGCCGGCACATCCAGGTGTGCCACCTGCCCTGCGGCGTGCACACCGGCGTCGGTGCGGCCGGCGACGGTGAGCACGGCGTCGATACGCAGGATCAGCGACAGGGCATCCTCCAGGACCCCCTGCACCGTCCGCAGTGATTCGGTGCCGTCCTGCGGCTTCTGACGGGCCCAACCGTGGAAGTCCGTGCCGTCATAGGCGAGGTCGAGGCGGAGGCGCAGCTGGTCGGTATCCATGGTGGATCAAGGATACCGACCACCCGCTACTTCCCCTCTGTGCGGGTGCTCATCCCGAGGAGGTGGTAAACGGGGCAGAAACCCTTGACCGCGGTCGCACCCAGGACTGCGGCGAGCACCAGCAGCACCAGCTGGAGGGGCTTCTTCGATTCGGGGAGGTTGACCGCGACGTTGGCTGCGACGAACGCGGCGACACCGCGCAGGGCGCGATCGAGGGGGGCTTCGTTGCGGAGCATGAGGGCTTCCTTCGATGGAACGGGTAGTGTCCCTCCATCCTACGAGCCATCCGGCACCGGTCCCCGGGAATGCGAAAACCGCACCCGACTCCCCGGACAAAGCGGGAGGCGGATGCGGTGATCAGCGAGCGGCTGAGGCCGCCGGGAGAATTACTTCTCCTCGGCCTTGGCCTCTGCCTCTGCCTCAGAGACGGAACCCGGCTGTGCCGGAGCCTCTGCGGAGACGTCGCCCTCAGCGGGCTCGGTCGGGTCGGCGGCGGTGTCCTCGGCGTTGATCTCAACGTTCTCGGACGGGGTCTCCTCTGCCGGAGACTCGTCGACGGCCTGCTTGGAAGCTGCGGCGCGGGCGGCGCGGGTGGCCTCGGAGCTCACGGTCTCCTCGAGAACGAGGGAGATCTGAGACATCGGGGCGTTATCGCCGGCGCGGTTCTCGAGCTTGATGATGCGGGTGTAGCCACCTGCACGGTTCTCGAACTTCGGGGCCAGCTCGTTGAAGAGGTAGGCCACGACGTCCTTGTGCGGAACATCAGTGAGCACCTGGCGGCGGGCGGCAACAGAGCCGTCCTTTGCCTTGGTGATCAGCTTCTCCACGTAGGGACGCAGGGTCTTGGCCTTGGCGTCGGTGGTCTTGATCGCACCGTGCTCGAACAGCGCGGCAGCCAGGTTAGAGAGGATCTTCTTCTGGTTGCTCGCGGAGCCGCCGAGACGGGCGCCCTTTTTAGGGGTAGGCATGTTGGTACTCCTCGGGTACGTATGTATTGAGCGCGTGGGCTCCCGACGTGTGCGTCGGGTGCCCGGCTGGGCGTGCTACTCGGAATCCTCGGCTGCGTCTTCGTCGATGTCGACGAAGTCGCCGGTCTCGGCGTCGTAGCCCTCCAGGGTGGAGGGATCAAAATCCTCGGGTGCGTCCTTCAGGGTCAGACCCAGGCCGGCGAGCTTGATCTTCACTTCGTTGATCGACTTCTGACCGAAGTTGCGGATATCCAGCAGGTCCGATTCGGTGCACTCTGCGAGCTCACCGACGGTGTGGATCTCCTGACGCTTCAGGCAGTTGTAGGAACGGACGGAGAAGTTCAGGTCCTCGATCGGCATGCCGTAGGCGGCGATGTATTCGGTCTCCTGCGGGGAGGGACCGATCTCGATGCCTTCTGCGGCGGTGTTGAGCTCACGGGCCAGGCCGAAGAGCTCAACGAGGGTCTTACCTGCGGACGCGACTGCGTCACGGGCGGTGATGGAGCCCTTGGTCTCGACATCGATGATCAGCTTGTCGAAGTCCGTGCGCTGCTCGACACGGGTGGCCTCGACCTTGTAGCTGACCTTCAGCACCGGGGAGTAGATCTGATCGACCGGGATACGGCCGATGTCTCCGCCGCCGGCGGTGGTGGCCGCCGGAACGTAGCCGCGGCCACGCTCGACGATGAACTCGATGTCCAGACGTGCATGCTCATTGAGGTTGGCGATGATGAGATCCGGGTTGTGGATCTCCACACCGGCCGGCGGCTGAATGTCGCCGGCGGTGACCTCTCCCGGGCCTTCCTTGCTCAGGTACATGACAACCGGCTCGTCAGAGTCGGAAGACAGGACCAGACCCTTGATGTTGAGGATGATCTCAGAGATATCCTCTTTCACACCGTTGATCGTGGTGAACTCGTGGAGCACACCGTCGATCTTGACGGAGGTGACAGCCGCGCCCGGGATGGACGACAGCAGGGTACGGCGCAGCGAGTTGCCGAGGGTGTAACCGAAACCCGGCTCGAGCGGCTCAATGACGAACCGGGAACGAGCGGGATTGATGTACTCCTCGGTGAGCACAGGACGCTGGGAAATGAGCATGAAACTCTCCTTTGTCGACGTCCGCTATTTGACGTCGTTCGGAAAATGAGGATTGCAGATGCGAAGGATTCTCTCCCGGACCGGTTTGCCGGTCCGGGAGGAAGAATTACTTCGAGTAGTACTCGACGATGAGCTGCTCCTGCAGCGGGACGTCGATCTGAGCGCGCTCGGGCAGCTGGTGCACGAGGATGCGCAGAGTGGACGGGACGACCTGCAGCCAGGCCGGCACGACGGCGTCGACGAGGCTGTCCTGTGCCTCTTCGAACCAGATCATCTCACGGGACTTGTCACGGACATCAATGATGTCGTACTGGGACACCTGGAAGGACGGGACGTTGACCCTCTTGCCGTTCACGAGGAAGTGACCGTGGGAGACCAGCTGACGGGACTGACGACGGGTGCGGGCGAGGCCTGCACGGTAGATCACGTTGTCCAGGCGGGACTCCAGCATGATGACCAGGTTGTCGCCGGTCTTACCCGGGCGACGGGTGGCCTCGGCGTAGTAGCGACGGAACTGCTTCTCCATCACGCCGTAGGTGAAACGAGCCTTCTGCTTCTCCTGCAGCTGCAGGAGGTACTCAGACTCTTTGATGCGAGCGCGGCCAGCCTGCCCCGGGGGGTAGGGACGACGCTCGAAAGCCATATCTCCGCCGACGAGGTCGACGCGGAGGCGGCGGGACTTACGGGTTACAGGACCGGTATAACGAGCCATGTTTGCTTACCTTTTCCTCTCTCTGATTGAACGCGACGGTGTGCGATTAAACGCGACGGCGCTTGGGCGGACGGCAACCGTTGTGGGGCTGCGGCGTCACGTCCGAGATGGAGGACACCTCAAGGCCGGCGGCCTGGAGGGAACGGATTGCAGTCTCGCGGCCCGATCCCGGGCCCTTGACGAACACGTCGACCTTCTTCATGCCGTGATCCATTGCCTTGCGGGCAGCACTCTCGGCAGCCATCTGAGCGGCGAACGGGGTGGACTTACGGGAGCCCTTGAACCCGACGTGGCCGGACGATGCCCAGGACACGACAGCACCGGTGGTGTCGGTGATCGACACGATGGTGTTGTTGAAGGTGGACTTGATGTAGGCGTGGCCCTGGGCCACGTTCTTCTTTACGACGCGACGGCCGGTACGGCGTGCGCCAGAGCGAGTCTTCGGAGGCATATTCTACTTCTTCTTTCCGGCGATCGTCTTCTTCGGACCCTTACGCGTACGTGCGTTGGTCTTGGTGCGCTGGCCACGGACGGGCAGTCCACGACGGTGGCGCAGGCCCTGGTACGAACCGATCTCAATCTTGCGACGGATGTCGGCCTGGACTTCGCGGCGGAGGTCGCCCTCCACCTTCCAGGTGTTTTCGATGACGTCACGAAGAGCGGCAACCTGCTCATCTGTCAGGTTGTCGGTGCGCAGGTCGGGAGAGACGCCGGTCTCCTCGAGCAGCTGGGCGGCACGGGTGGGGCCGATGCCGTAGATATAAGTGAGTGCGATCTCCATACGCTTGTTGCGCGGAAGGTCAACACCTGCAAGACGTGCCATGTGGCAGTACCTTTCGGGTTGTTTACGGTGGTTTTCTCCCTACTCATCCCCACCAAGCGATGCTTTGCCCGGACCGATGACCGGACGATGGATCGTGATTCATGGGGCTTCAGCCACCGCGGCCGAAGGTAGGTGTGGCACTCGCAGGGGCGGCGTTAAGCAACCCCGCGGCGAATGCCGTGGAGTAAGGAGGCGGTTTGTCCTACTTGTAGCGGTAGACGATGCGTCCGCGGGTCAGGTCGTACGGAGACAGCTCCACAACGACGCGATCCTCGGGCAGGATACGGATGTAGTGCTGGCGCATCTTGCCACTGATGTGAGCGAGAACTTTGTGTCCGTTGTCAAGCTCGACGCGGAACATTGCATTCGGCAGGGGCTCGACAATCCGGCCCTCAACCTCGATGGCGCCTTCCTTTGCCATATCCTCCACATTCCTGGTGCCGGCTGGTTACGGCACCTGCTGATTTACAGGTCTACTGCAGGTGCATACGCGGCAGCATATACACCAAAAAACCACAATACCTGCAGGGGCGTGGAAAACCAAAACCCCCGATCGTGCCGGAAAGCCCCCCGGCTTTCAGGCTCCCCGCTCAAATCCCCTAGTAGATGAAGACCTTGTCGCCGATCTGGAGCTCGTTGAAGTAGGTGACGGCGTCGTTCGGGGCGAGACGGACACAGCCGGCGGACTCGTAGGCGAGGTTGCCCATGTGGAAGGCGTGGCCGTTGTAGGTGAAGTAGACGGCATAGGGCATGGGCGCGTTGTTGAACTCGTAGGAGATCTCGTCCTTGACCTTACGGTTGACCCAGAAGGTGCCGCGAGGGGTCTCCTGGCCCGGCTTGCCCGGGGCGTGGCTGACGGGCCCGTAGGAGACCTGACCGTTGCGCTGCAGCCAGGTACGGCGGCCGTCGATGTCCACGCACACCCTGGCGTCGGCCGGGCAGGGGCCGTTGTTGACGACCGGGACGGGCGCCGGTGCCGGTGCCGGCGCCGGTGCCGGTGCGGGCTTGGGGCGGGCGGCCTCGGTGCGCTGGTTGATCAGCCCCGGGAAGGCCCCCTCCACGGCGGCGTCATATGCACCGAGCACGGCATTGGCGGCCTGCGGGTGCAGTACGGAAGACTGCCGGTGGAGCTGGCCGCGGGTGTCCCACGCGGCGTCACGAAGGTCTGCCTGCGAGGAACCGACGGCGCCCGAGAGGTCGGAGGAGGAGGCGGGGATCGCGGGTTGTGCCTGCGCAGCAGCAGGTGCAACCAGGAGAGTTGCGACTGTGGCGACGGAAACGAGGAGACCGTTGAGACGGCGAGAGAATGCGAGCATGTGTTGGAGTATAAACCCGGGCTTGTTACTCCACCCGACGGGACACGATTGTGAGGTCCATCTCACCTTCGGGGGGTGAGGATGCGGGGGCCTTCCTCGGTCGCGGCGACGGTGTGTTCCCAGTGCGCCGCGATGGAGCCGTCGAGGGTGACCACCGTCCAGTCGTCGTCGAGCAGTGCGGAGTCGGTCGTGCCCAGCGTGAGCATCGGCTCGATCGCCAGCACCGACCCTGCCTGGATGCGCGGGCCACGTCCCGGCCGCCCCTCGTTGGCCAGGTACGGGTCCTCATGCATCGCCCGACCGATGCCGTGGCCACCGTAACCGTCGACGATGCCGAGCTTCACGCCGAACTTCTCCTCGGCGCGGCGGGTGGCCACCTCCAGGGCGTGTGAGACGTCGGTGAGCCGGTTGCCGGGGACCATCGCCTTCAGGCCCTCGGCCAGCACCCATTCGGTCGCCTGGTTGAGCTTGTCGACGTCCTCGTCGACCTCGCCGATCCCGAAGGACCACGCCGAGTCCCCCACCCAGCCGTCCAGCGTTGCACCGCAGTCGATGGAGATGAAGTCCCCTGTGAGCAGCACCTGCTCCTCAGAGGGGATGCCATGCACGATGACGTCATTGACCGAGGCGCAGATGGACCCCGGGAAACCCTGGTAGCCGAGGAAGCTGGGGACCGCCCCCGCCTCGCGGATGACGGACTCGGCGACGGCGTCGAGTTCGAGGGTGCTCACCCCGGGGGCTGCGGCGGCCTTCACCGCCTGCAGGGCCCGGCCGACGATCTCGCCGGCCGCCTGCATCGCATCGAGTTCGCCCGGGGTCTTCGCGGCAATGGCGCGCTTCTTGGATCGGAATCCCATGGTGTGTGCTCCTGACTGGAAAAGGGGGAAGGGCCGCGGCCCGGGTGTTCTCCGGAACGCGGCCCCCATTGTCGGGCAGGTGGTTACCTGCCCAGGGCCTTCACGGCGCGGTCGTTGATCTCCTCGACCTCGCCCTCGGCCTCGATGGAGATGATCTTGTCGCCGTAGTGCTCGATGAGCGGGGCGGTCTCGTCGCGGTAGACGCCGAGACGGGTACGGATGGTCTCCTCGTTGTCGTCGGCGCGCCCGCGGGAGAGCATGCGCTCCACGACAACGTCCTCGGCGATCTGGAAGTTAAGCACGCCGTCGAGCTCATGGCCCTCTTCGGCGAGCAGGTTCTTGAGGATCTCCGCCTGTTCGACCGTCCGGGGGAAGCCGTCGAGGAGGAAACCGTCGGCTGCGTCCGGCTCCCCGAGACGGGACTTGACCATGCGGGCCGTGACGTCGGTGGGCACGAGCTTGCCGGCGTCGATGTACTGCTTGGCCTCGACACCCAGCGGGGTGCCTTCGCCGATGTTGGCGCGGAAGAGATCGCCGGTGGAGATGTGGGGCACGCCCAGCTTCTCAGAGAGGATAACGGCCTGGGTGCCCTTGCCGGCGCCGGGGGGTCCGAGGAGTACAAGTCTCATTTGAGCAGTCCTTCGTAGTTGCTTTGGAGAAGCTGGGATTCAATCTGCTTCACGGTTGTCAAGGCGACCGACACCATAATCAGGATGGCCGTGCCGCCGAAGGCCGACATGCCCGCGCTGGCGTTACCGACACCCAGATCGAGGGCGATGTTCGGCAGGACAGCGATGATGCCGAGGTAGGCGGCGCCGACGAAGAGCAGACGGTTCATGACGAAACCGAGATACTCAGCGGTCGGTCGTCCCGGACGAATGCCCGGGATGAAACCACCGTACTTCTTCATGTTATCTGCCTGCTCGTGCGGGTCGTACTGAACCGACACATAAAAATACGAGAAGAAGATGATCAGCACGAAGTACACCAGGATGTACTGCCAGGACGCGGGAGTCATGAGGTACTGGATGACGTTGCGCTGCCACCAGTTGTCCGCGACAGCGGTCGAACTGGAGTTGAAGATCTCGGTGATCAGCACCGGCATGTAGATCAGCGAGGACGCGAAGATCACCGGGATGACGCCGGCCTGGTTGACCTTCAGCGGAAGATAGGTGGACGTGCCGCCGTACTGACGGCGACCGACCATGCGCTTGGCGTACTGCACCGGGATGCGGCGCTGGCCCTGCTCGACGAAGACGACGCCGATGACCAGCAGGATGACGGCCGCGACGACGACGGCGAACACCACTCCACCCGAGGCCTGGAGGATGTTCATGCCGTCAGTGGGCAGACGGGTGGCGATACCGGCGAAGATCAGCAGGGACATGCCGTTGCCGATGCCCTTCTCGGTGATCAGCTCACCGATCCACATCACGAGCAGGGCACCTGCGGTCATCACCACGACGAGCATGATCAGATCCCACAGCGTGCGGTCCGCGGTGAGGACCTCCACACCCTGCCCCAGCAGCTGCTGACGGTCAGCCAGGGCGACGATGCCCGCGGATTGCAGCAGGGCAAGCGCCAGAGTGAGGTAGCGGGTGTACTGCATCATCTTCGCCTGCCCCGACTGGCCTTCCTTCTTCAGCTCCTCGAAGTGCGGGATGACGACGGTAAGCAGCTGCACGATGATGGACGCGGTGATGTAGGGCATGATGCCGATGGCGAAGATCGACAGCTGCAGCAGCGCGCCACCCGAGAAGAGGTTGATCAGCGAGTAGACGCTGCCCTGCTCCTGGGTGAGTTCACGCAGTCGACCACTGATTGACGCATAGTCGACGCCTGGCGACGGGATCTGCGCGCCCACGCGGTAGATGATCACCATCAGCACTGTGAAGATGATCTTCTTACGCAGATCGACGTCCTTGAATGCCTGGATGATGGCGGACACGAAGCCTCCTGGCCTCACCGCCCGACACGGAAATGCCGGGGGTGCGGGAATTGACACGATTGACTCGATCATCCTAGCAGTGACACCTGAGGCTGGCGGTGTCAAGGTTCCACACCGCGAGTCCCGGGCGGCGGGACCCGGGTGCGCGACGACCACCGGAAACGAATTTCCGTGGGCGAAACACGCAACCCCCCGTCCACCAGAAGTCTGGTGGGCGGGGGGTTGCGGTGGCGTAAGGGTCGGAGAGTCCGGTTTAGACCTCGGTGACCGATCCGCCGGCTGCTTCGATCTTCTCGACGGCAGACCGGGAGAACTTGGTGGCGGTGACGTTCAGCTTGACGCTGAGGTCGCCGTCGCCCAGCACCTTCACCGGCTGCTTCGGGCGAACGAGGCCCTTGGCGACGATGTCGGCGAGGGTGACGTCGCCACCCTGCGGGAAGGCCTTCTCGAGGTCGGCGATGTTGACGACCTGGAAGACGACCTTGTTCGGGTTCTTGAAGCCCTTGAGCTTCGGAAGACGCATCTGGAGCGGCATCTGGCCACCCTCAAATGCCATCGACACCTTGTTGCGGGCCTTGGTGCCCTTGGTGCCGCGGCCGGCGGTCTTGCCGCCCTTGCCGCCTTCACCGCGACCGACGCGGGTCTTCGGCTTGTTGGCGCCCTTGGCCGGGCGCAGGTCGTGGAGCTTGATGATTTCGCTCATGTTGTACTACTCCCCTGCCACTTCTTCGACGGTGACCAGGTGGCGCACGACGAGGAGCATCCCGCGGGTGGCCTCGTTGTCCTTCTTGATCACGGACTGGCGGATCTTCCTCAGGCCGAGGGCCTGAAGGTTGGCACGGGTCTTCGGCTTCTCGCCGATCAAACCCCTATCGAGTGTGATCTTCAGTGCCATGATTAGGCCTCCTTACCTGCGCGTGCACGCAGCATACGGGCCGGGGCGACCTCCTCGAGGGTCTTACCGCGACGTGCGGCAACCTCCTCGGGGCGAACAAGCTGCTTCAGGCCGGCCACAGTGGCATGGACGACGTTGATGGCGTTGTCGGAGCCCAGGGACTTCGACAGGATGTCCTGGACACCGGCGCACTCAAGCACCGGGCGGGCTGCGCCGCCGGCAATGACACCGGTACCCGGGGCAGCCGGGCGGAGCATGACAATGCCCGCTGCGGCTTCGCCCTGGACCGGGTGGGTGATGGTGCCACCGACCATCGGGACGCGGAAGAAGTTCTTGCGAGCCTCTTCAGCACCCTTCTGGATAGCGGCCGGAACTTCCTTGGCCTTGCCGTAGCCGACGCCGACCATGCCCTGGCCGTCGCCAACGATCACGAGAGCGGTGAAGCTGAAGCGACGACCACCCTTGACAACCTTGGAGACTCGGTTGATGGTGACGACGCGCTCGATGTACTGGTTACGCTCGTCCTGCTGCTGGTTACGACGATCGTCACGCTCGCGGCGGTTGCCGCCCTTGCGCTCGTTACGCTCGTTGGTATTGGTGTTGGTGCTGCTGGCGGCGGTGCGTCCGCCGTCACGCCGTTCACGTCCCGGCATTACGCGATCCTTCCGTTGATGTACTTGATTGCGATGGTCATTAGAACTTCAGACCACCTTCACGAGCGGCATCAGCCAGAGCGGCGACGCGACCGTGGTACTTGTAACCCGCACGGTCGAAGACGACCTGCTCAATGCCAGCGGCCTTGGCGCGCTCTGCGATGAGCTCGCCGACCTTGGCGCCCTTGGCCTTCTTGTCGCCCTCGATGGAGCGGATCTCCGGCTCCATGGTGGAGGCGGCAGCCAGGGTGTGGCCGGCCAGGTCGTCGATGACCTGGACATGCAGGTGGCGGGAGGTGCGGTGCACGACCAGACGCGGCGCCTCGGGGGTGCCACGCAGGGTCTTGCGGATACGGAAATGACGACGTGCGCGGGCTTCGCGACGGCGGGTGGAGATATCCTTGCCTACCGGCGTGCGCTTGGTGTTCTCTGCAGTGTTGCTCATGCTTACTTACCCGTCTTTCCGACCTTGCGGCGGACCTGCTCGCCCTCGTAGCGGATGCCCTTACCCTTGTAGGGATCGTCCTTCCGCAGACGACGAATGTTGGCGGCGATCTGTCCGACCTGCTGCTTGTCAATACCCGTGATGGAGAGCTTGGTGGTGCCGTCTACCGCGAAGGTGATGCCCTCCGGAGCCTCGATCAGGATCGGGTGGGAGTAGCCGAGGGCGAACTCGAGGTTCTTGCCCTTGGCCTGGACGCGGTAACCGACGCCGAAGATCTCCATCTTGATGGTGTAGCCCTCGGTCACGCCGACAACCAGGTTGTTGACGAGCGAGCGGGACAGACCGTGGAGTGCGCGGTTCTGGCGGTTGTCATCCGGACGGGTGACAACGATCTGGTTCTCCTCGACGGCGACGGAGATCGGGGCCGGGAGATCGAAGTTCAGGGTGCCCTTGGGACCCTTGACCTCAATGTTCTGGCCGTTCACCGTGGTGGTGACGCCGGAGGGGATGGTGATCGGGTTTTTACCGATGCGCGACATAGTGCTCTATCCTCCCTTACCAGACGTAGGCGAGGACTTCTCCGCCTACACCCTTCTCGGTTGCCTGGCGGTCGGTCAGAAGACCCTGGGACGTGGAGATGATCGCCACGCCCAGGCCACCGAGGACCTGCGGCAGGTTGGTGGACTTGGTGTACACGCGCAGACCCGGCTTGGAGACGCGACGGACACCAGCGATGGAGCGGACGCGGGACGGGCTGTACTTCAGCTCGAGGGACAGGGTCTTGCCGACCTTGGCGTCCTCGACCTTGTAATCAGCGATGTAGCCCTCCTGCTTGAGGATCTCCGCGATGTTGATCTTCAGCTTCGAAGAGGGCATCGACACGATATCGTGGTGCGCATGGTTTGCGTTGCGCACGCGCGACAGCATGTCGGCAATTGGGTCAGTCATGGTCATGTGTTGTGACCGTTTACCTTTCTCGTTGCGGTTCCCTTACCCACCGGGGCGTTTGCCGAATGTTCCGTCGGGCCACTTGACGCTCCCACGGACTCAATAGTCCGGGGCGCTCGCTGCCACTTTCCATTCGGTCGCCAGAATTGGCGGGGGGCCTGCAACAAAGTTGAATGTTCAGTTCTCAGGATGGACTCCGGCCCACCACATAGGCGGGGAGCACAGGTCCAGCGGTTCAGAATACCCCTCTTCGACAGCAGAACAAAATTCCGGTTGCGGTCACCTCCCTCCAGGCAAGCCCCGTCCGGCCCACCGCCGACACCCACCCCCCACCCGTCGCGACACCACCCTCCGCCAATCCGAAAAGTTGATCAAAGTTTGCCATTAATAGTCATTCCATTAACATGGCCTTGTCTCCGAAGCATAAATGCCGGAGCATGAGCACGGTTTTGAACAGCATGATCCCGTGGAAGACGGCGGGCGGGGGTCCGGTCAAGACAGGGAACGATGCGTCGACCGCGGGTATTGCTGTTTCCAACTTCCGGGATCATTCCCGGTGTGACTGAGAGAGAGTGAATGCCCTATGGGTGAATCCGAGGACATCAGCATGCCCGACCAGAAACCGAATGGACTTTCCACGCCCCTGGATAATCTCAGGAGACCTCAACGCACCCGGCGTGAGGCCCACCGGGAGGAAAACCGGCCCCCAGCCTCATCCCGGGAGCTTTCCAAGGGGTCCGCGGAGATCCCGAAGGACAGCCGGATCCGCGTCAACTGGCAGGTACTGGGCATCTCCTCGGCGATCATCCTCGCTTTCTCACTCTGGGCGATCTTCGCCCCCACCCACTCCTCGGAGACCATGCATTCGGTGGTGCTGTGGATCGGCGGAAACCTCGGCTGGATCTATGTCCTCACCGTGACGATCGTGATCGGCTTCGTCATCTGGGTCGCATTCTCCCGTGAGGGCAGCGTCCGGCTCGGGCCGGACCATTCCAGGCCCCAGTACAAACTCGTGACCTGGGTTGCCATGCTCTTCGCCGCCGGAGTGGGCATCGACATGCTCTTCTATTCCGTGACCGGTCCGATCAGCCACTACATCGACCCGCCGAACGCGGACCCGCAGAGCACCGAAGCCCTGCAGGACTCCGTCATCTGGACCATGTTCCACTACGGCATGGCCGGCTGGGCCATGTACGCACTTCTCGGCATGGCGATGGGCTACTTCGCATACCGCTGGGGCATGCCGCTGTCCATCCGTGCCGCGCTCTATCCGCTACTGGGCAAACGCGTGCGCGGAATCACCGGTGACGCACTGGACATCATCGTCCTGGTGGGCACCGTGATGGGAGTTGCCACCTCAATGGGCATCGGTGTCGTGCTGCTCAACGTCGGATTCTCCATCCTCTTCGGCCTGCCCCAGGGGCTCGGCCTGCAGGTGTCGCTGGTCGCTGTCGCCGTTGTGATGACGATCGCGGCATGCACCTCGGGCGTCGACAAGGGCATCCGCATCATTTCCGAGCTGAACCTGTGGGTGGCCGCGGCGATGATGCTCTACATACTCATCGCGGGAGAGACCGCCTTCCTGCTCAACTCCCTGGTGGAAAACATGGGACGCTTCTTCTGGACCATGCCCGAACGCATCACCCAGACCATGGGTTATGAGCTCAACGGCGGTGAATGGATGGCAGGGAACACCCTGTTCTTCTGGGCCTTCTGGCTGGCCTGGGGTCCATTCGTCGGCCTGTTCCTGGCACGCATATCGCGGGGCCGCACGCTGCGCGAGTTCGTCATCGCCGCGATCACCATCCCGGTGCTCTGCGACCTGGTGATGGTCTCCTTATTCGGCAACAGCGCCATCAACGAGGTCGTCTTCCAGGGCAACACCGCGTTTGGCCGGCTGGCCATCGAGAGCCCGGAACGGGGCTGGTACGCCCTGCTGGAGATGTTCCCCGGCGCGACATTCCTCATCGGACTGGCTACCCTGTCCGGCCTGCTTTTCTACCTGACCTCCGCCAACTCCGGCGCGATGGTCATGTCGAACTTCTCCTCCTCCATCCCGGACCCCTCAGAGGATGGCCCGAAGTGGCTGCGTATCTACTGGGCGGTCCTCACTGCGGTGCTGACCATCGCGATGCTGCTCGCCGGCGGTGTCGTCACCATGGAGTATGCGACGCTGATCTTCGCCCTGCCGGTGACGATCGTCGCCTACCTGGTCATGTTCTCCTTCACGAAGGCATTGCGTATGGAGAAGGCCGACCGGGAGGGACAGATCCTGCATCGTCGCACAGAAGCCGCGACGGGCGGTCGCGCACCCGAGCGAAATTGGCGTCAGCGACTGGCGGGCATGCGCAACTATCCCTCGGACAAGGCCATCCGCCGCTTCATCGACGACACTGTCGCCCCGGCGCTGGAGGAAGTCGCCGCAGAGTTCCAGAAGCAGGGCCACGACGCCTCCTTCGATTCAGTAAAGGACACCCCCACCGCAATCCCGACCTATTCTCTGCACGTCTCCATCCCGGAGGAACGTGCCTTCCTCTACCGCGTGGTCGCGGTGCCCACCGCCGTGCCGACCTTCGGCGCCCGCCCCTCCCCCAGGATCCAGGAGTTTCACCGCCTGGAGGTCTTCACCGGGACCGGCTCCGAAGGTTATGACCTTTACGGCCTCACCTCGGGTCAGATCATCGACGATGTCATCGACCGTTTCGAGGGCCACATCGGCTTCCTGAACTATTCCGCCGAGGTCCTCACCGCCTCTGTCCTGACCCCGCCGGTCGAGACCTCCGGGGCAGTAGACCGGCAGACGGTCACCGACCCCAGGTAGGGACCTTCCCGCATGCTTGTCGACGCCCCTTCGTGTCGCCGTCGGGGCCGGGCGCCGCCTGATGTGGCGTGCCTGATTTTGCCGCTTGACCTGGTGCAGCGACGGGAGGAGGAATAGGCTGGATAGCGTCACATATTGACAGAGAAGCGTGGAGTGGCTCAGGTCCCCCAGCAGTGCTCAGTCGGACCGATTCCGCACCATGACCGTCGCGTCGACCCGGTGCAGTCAGTCGTCCTCGGGCCGGCCCTGAGAACAGGACACCTGCCACAATGACCCTGAACCTTGAAGCAGTCTCCACCCTCCTGAGCGACCTGGATTCGACCCGCCCCGCCCGCGAGGATCTGTACGAACACTTCCATCGAACCCCCGAACTGTCGATGCAGGAGGATGAGACCTCCGCACGCATCAGGGCTGAACTCGAGGCGGCCGGTGTCGACGTCCGCCCGGTGGGCCGGACCGGGCTGGTCGCCGTGATCGAGAACGGGGCAGGCCCCGTCGTCGCCATGCGTGGTGACATCGACGGCCTCCCCGTCCGGGAGGTTTCCGGCAAGCCCTACGCCTCCACAGCCACCCAGGTCAACGAAGCCACTGGCGAGGAAACCCCGGTGGCCCACGCCTGCGGGCACGACTTCCACATCATGGGACTGCTCGGCGCGTGTCTGGCGTTCCAGCAGCACCGCGACGCGTGGCAGGGCACCTTCATCGGTGTCTTCCAGCCCGCCGAGGAGACCGCCGCCGGCGCCCGGGACATGGTGGAGAGCGGCATCGCCGAGGCCATGCCGAAGCCGGACGTCTACCTCGGCCAGCATGTGCTGGCCTCCGTCCCGGGCGGCGCCGTGGCCACCACCGCCGGCCCGGTGCTGTCGGCAGCCGCCTCCATCAGGGTGGTCGTCCACGGCAAAGGGTCGCACGGTTCCATGCCGGAGCTCGGCGTCGACCCGGTGGTGCTCGCCTCGGCCATCGTCATGCGGCTGCAGACGATCGTGTCACGTGAGGTCGCGGCCCGGGAGACGGCGGTGGTCACGGTCGGCGCGATCCATGCCGGAACAAAGTCGAACATCATCCCCGCGTCGGCGGAACTGCTGATCAACACGCGGGCTTACAACAGCGACGTCGAGAAGCACATCCACGAGGCGATCGAGCGGATCATTCGTCAGGAGTGCGCCGCCGCCCGGAGTCCGCAGGACCCGGAATTCACCTACTACGACGCCTACCCGTTGACGGACAACAACGTCGACGTCACCGCCGCGGTCCGCGGCGCCTTCGACGCCTACTTCGGGGAGAAGTCCCTCGACCTGACGCCCGTGCCCGCCTCCGAGGATTTTTCGATCATCCCGGACGCACTGGGCGTGCCGTACACCTACTGGGGCATCGGCGGATTCGCCGACATGGCCAATGCCCCGGGCAACCACAACCCGGCTTTCGCCCCGGACCTCCAGCCCACCCTCGACCTTGGTGTGCAGGCCGCCGTCGTTGCGGCCGCCGCCTGGCTGACCACGAAGGACACGTAACCGCCATGACCACTACAGCTGCAGTTCCCCGCACGAACACCTTCAAGGGTGATGACAAGGCGCTGCTGGGCATCGTCCTCGCCGTCGTCACGTTCTGGTTGTTCGCGCAGACCACCCTCAACATCGGCCCGGTGATGGCCGAGGACATGGGCATGCCGATGTCCACGATGAATATCGCCATCGCCCTGGCCGCACTGTTCTCCGGCATCTTCATCGTCGTCGCCGGTGGCCTGGCCGACCGGATCGGGCGCGTGAAGATCGCCATGATCGGCAACATCCTCAGCATCGTCGGTTCCCTGATGATCGCCCTGGCCTTCGGCGGGCTCGCCACCCCGCTCGTTCTGCTCGGTCGCATCCTCCAGGGTCTGTCCGCCGCCTGCATCATGCCGGCGACGATGGCACTGGTGAAGACCTACTGGGAGGGCAAAGACCGACAGCGCGCCGTCTCCATGTGGTCGATCGGTTCCTGGGGCGGTTCCGGACTGTGTTCCATCTTCGGCGGTTTCATGGCCTCCACCGTGCTGGGCTGGCGCTCCATCTTCATCATCAGCGCGGTCGTCTCTGTGGTGTCGATCCTGCTCATGCGCCACATCCCTGAATCCGCCCCGGCCGCCGGTTCCACCACCCGCACCGACTGGTCCGGCATCATCTCCTTCGCCATCGCCATGATCGCGCTGCAGATCGTGGTCACCCAGGGCTCCGGGATCGGCTGGACCAGCATGATCACCTGGGGTCTGGTTGCACTGTTCATCATCGCCCTGACGTTCTTCATCCGTAACGAGCAGAGGGTCTCCGCTCCGTTCGTCAACTTCGGCCTGTTCAGGAACATGGTGTTCACCGGCGCCACCATCTCGAACTTTCTCCTCAACGCCACCGCCGGCACCCTCGCCGTCTCCCTCTGGGTCCTGCAGGGCGCAGGCGGCCTGTCAGCCGCGAACGCGGGTTATCTGACCCTCGGCTACGCGATCTTCATCATCGCGTTCATCCGGGTGGGTGAGAAACTGCTGCAGAAGTTCGGCGCGAAGAAACCGATGATCTGGGGCACGCTCATCGTGCTGGTGTCCATCCTCATGCTCATGGCCACCAACGTGATGCAGGGCACCTACCAGATCCTCGCCATCATCGCGTACTCCCTGTTCGGCCTGGGCCTGGCGTTCTACGCCACCCCCTCCACCGACGCGGCACTGTCCTCCCTGCCGGAGGATCAGGCCGGTTCCGGTTCGGGCATCTACAAGATGGCGTCGTCCCTGGGCGCGGCTTTCGGCGTGGCCATCTCCGCGGCTCTCTTCACCGCCCTGCAGGAGGGCGGACTGGAGATCGTCGGCGAGGCCGTCGACTTCGTCGGCCGCCAGGACAATGTGGCGATCCGCGAGGCGGGCATGGTCGGACTCGCCGCGAACCTCATCATGGGCCTGATCGCCCTGGCCTCCATCATCCTGTTCATCCCCGACAGCGCGGGCAAGGAGACCGCCGACAGGAAGTAGCCACCTGCTCTTCAACTCCCCGGCGGGGCGGAAGGAAGGTACCCTGTCACCTGAAACCGCACCCCTGCCTTGGAGTCACCGAGATGTCCCACGCCATCCACAACGACACCCCCCACCACCGCTATGTGCTGACTGTGAACGGACAGGAGGCCGGCTTCCTCAACTACCTCCAGGTCACCGGGACCATCGACCTGGCGCGCACCGAGATCTCGGAGCAGTTCTCCGGTCAGGGCATGGCCGCGGACCTGGCGCTGCATGCGTTCGAGGACATCCACCGGCGCGAACTCAACGTGCTGATCAGCTGCCCGGCGGTGCGTTCCTTCCTCAACCAGCACCCCCGGTTCCTCGACATGGTCGTCGAACCCTGATCAGCCCCGCGGCACCCGGAGACGAAGAACACCCCCACCGAGAAAATCTCGGTGGGGGTGTTCACTCGACGTCGACCGAAGTCGGGCGTCGGTGAGCTACCTACTTCTTGAAGGGGAAACCCAGCTCGCGGAGCAGGGCACGACCCTCGTCGTTGTTGGTGGCGGTGGTGACGACGGTGATGTCCATACCACGGGGGCGGTCAATCTTGTCGACGTCGATCTCGTAGAACATGGTCTGCTCGGTGAGGCCGAAGGTGTAGTTGCCGTGGCCGTCGAACTGCTGGTCGGAGAGACCACGGAAGTCACGGATACGCGGCAGAGCCACGGTCAGCAGACGGTCCAGGAACTCCCACATGCGATCTCCACGCAGGGTGACGCGGGCGCCGATCGGCATGCCCTCACGCAGCTTGAAGTTCGCGATGGAGGTCTTGGCGCGGCGCAGCTGCGGCTTCTGACCGGTGATCAGCGTCAGGTCCTCGAGGGCGCCGTTGATCAGCTTGGAGTCACGGGCGGCGTCGCCGACACCCATGTTGACGACGACCTTGGTCACGCCGGGGATCTGCATGACGTTGTCGAAGCCGAGCTCTTCGTTGAGATTGTTGCGGATTTCCTCGCGGTAGCGGGTCTTCAGACGCGGGGTGTAGTTCTCGCTCATGCTTAGATGTCCTTCCCGTTACGGCGCGAAACACGGACCTTCTTGCCGTTTTCGTCGAAGCGGTAGCCGACGCGGGTCGGGGTGCCCTCAGAGTCGAGGACCATCACGTTGGAGACGTGGATCGGGGCCTCCTGAGTGACGATTCCGCCGGACTGTGCGCCACGCTCCTGAGAGGAGTCGGCGACGTGCTTCTTGATGCGGTTGACGCCCTCGACGAGGACCTTCTCGGTCTTCGGGAACGCCTGGATGACCTTGCCCTTGACGCCCTTATCGGGGCCAGAGATGACGAGGACCATATCGCCCTTGTGAATCTTCAACTAGATCACCTCCGGTGCAAGCGACACGATCTTCATGAACTTCTTGTCGCGCAGTTCACGTGCGACGGGGCCGAAGATGCGGGTGCCGCGGGGCTCGTTGTCGGTCTTGATGAGGACGGCTGCGTTCTCATCGAAACGGATGTAGGAGCCGTCCGTACGACGGGTTTCCTTCTTGGTGCGGACGATGACGGCCTTGACAACTTCGCCGGCCTTCACGTTGCCGCCCGGGGCGGCTTCCTTGACAGTGGCGACGATGGTGTCGCCAATGCCAGCAAAGCGTCGACCAGAACCGCCGAGAACGCGGATGCACAGAATTTCCCGTGCACCGGTGTTGTCGGCGATCTTGAGACGCGATTCCTGCTGGATCACGATGGGTCTCCTTGACCTGGATTGATGTGCGCCAGATTTCCGGCCTGGACGCACCTGGTCTGATGTATCTTGTTTCCCACGCTCATCGACGAACTCGCCTACTGAAGGCGGCCGAAGGGTCTCGGCGGAGTGTCCGGAAAACCAACCGCTCCACCGACCAACATGGTCAACTTGAACAGTGAACCATATCCGCAGGCCAGAATCCAAATGCCCGAACCCGCGCGTACCACGCGTGCAACAATGAAGATGTGATCGAGACAACGCTGGGTTCCGTGGTCCGCCTGCGAGATGCGGTGGCGGCGACCGAGTTCGCCACGAACCCGTCCGCCGCGACCGAGGCGCACTCGGTGGTCGACCAGATCGACGACTACATCCTGCCGCGCCTGGCCAACATCGACGCCCCCCTGCTGGCCGTCGTCGGCGGTTCGACGGGCAGTGGCAAATCGACGCTCGTGAACGCCATCGTGGGTCGGCAGGTCTCCACCTCCGGGGTCATCCGCCCGACGACCCGACAGCCGGTGCTGGTGGCCAACCCGGGCGATTCCGAGTGGTTCAACTCCAGCCACGTTCTCCCCGGTCTGGCCCGCGAGCAGGGCGAGGCGCGGTCCAATCCTTCGGCGACCTCACTGCGCACCGTCGCCTCGGAGGCGGTCAGCCCCGGCCTGGCGCTTCTCGACGCCCCCGACTTCGATTCCATCGACGACCGCAACCGGGCGCTGGCCTCGCAGCTGCTGGCCGCCGCCGACCTCTGGGTCTTCGTGACCACCCCCTCGCGCTACGCCGATCAGCTGGTGTGGAACTTCCTGCATGACGCGGCCGGACGCGACATCGAGGTGATCGTCGTGCTCAACCGTGTCGACGAGGACGCCCTGGCGACGGTGCCCGATGACCTGCGCCGCATGATGGCAGAGGCGGGCCTGGGGGATGCCACCCTGTTCACCGTCCCCGACGTCGGACAGGTCGAGGGCCTGCTGCCGGCGGAGGAGATCGCGCCGCTGCGCCGGCACCTGCACCACCTGGCCGAGGACGCCGCCGCCCGCCGCTCCATGGCGGCGAAGACCGTGCAGGGTGCGCTGGGCAGCGTCAGCGAACGGGTGGAACGGCTGGCCCAGGAGCGCCAGCGTCTGGAGGAGTTCGGTGCCCGGCTGGGCGAGGCCTTCGACGACACCTACGAGCGTGCCCGGGAACAGGTCATCGACGCCACCAGTGACGGCAACCTGCTGCGCAAGGAGGTGCTGCAGCGGTGGCAGGACTTCGTGGGCACCTCGGATGCGTTCCGTTCCATCGAGCGTTGGTACTCCATCGCGGTGGGACGCCTCGGCAGTTTCTTCACCGGCCGCCCCGCCCCCGTACGCGAGGTGGAGACGGAGATCGAGGCCGGCCTGCACGCCGTGGTCGTCGATGCCGCGGAGACCGCCGCCACCCGCACCTGGCTGCACCTCGGTTCGGTGGCCCCGGAGCTACGTGCCGCCGCCGATCCCTCACTCGCGCACGCCGACCCGGAGATCAACGAGCAGGCCGCCGAGCTGGTCCGCCAGTGGCAGGCCGGGCTCGTCGAATCGATTCAGGCGACCGCGGGTGACAAGCGCAAGCGCGCCCGCATCATGTCGCTGGGTCTGAACGTGATCACCGTGGCGCTGATGCTCGTCGTCTTCGCCTCCACCGCAGGTCTGACGGGAGGGGAGATCGCCATCGCCGGCGGTTCCGCGGTCGTCGGGCAGAAGATGCTGGAGACCGTCTTCGGCGAGGACACCGTCCGCCGCATGGCCCGGCAGGCCCGCGAGGACCTGAACACACGCGTCGAGGCACTCTTCACCCGGGAGCGCGCCCGCTACACGGCAGTCACCGGGGAACTGACCCGCGGCACCTCGGCGAAAGAGCTGCGGGAGGCCACCGAGGCCGCCGAGCGTGACGTGCGGAAGCAGACGGGGGCTTAAAGGGATGTTCAGCAAGAAGGCCTCATTGACGGAGCGTCTCGTCGCACTGGACGAGGCCGCCGCACTGGGTGGTGCCCGCCTCTCCCCCGCTGAGCACGCCGCCCTGGCACGGGTGGCCGACGCCGCCGGCGAGCGACGGAGACTGTCCGGCGAGCACACGGTGGTGGGTTTCTTCGGCGCCACCGGCTCCGGCAAGACCTCGCTGTTCAACGCCGTCGTAGGCGAGGACCTGGGCAGGACCGCCGCCCGTCGTCCCACCACCTCCTCTCCCCTGGCGGCGGTGTGGGATCCGGTCGGCTCGGAGGAACTCCTCGACTGGCTCAAGGTGGAGGACCGCCGCAACCGCACCGGCGAGTTCGCCCCCGACGCGGGCCCGCTGATCCTGCTGGATCTGCCCGATTTCGACTCCGTCGAACCGGTCCACCGGGAGATCGCCACGCGGCTCGCCGGCCAGGTGGACGTCCTGGTGTGGGTGACCGACCCCGAGAAATACGCCGACAGCATCATCCATGACCATTTCATCCGCCCCCACGCCTCCCACAGCGCAGTCACCCTGGCGGTGCTGAACAAATCCGACCGGCTCTCCGAAACAGACCGGAAGGTGGTGGGCCGCTCCCTGGAACAGCTGCTCAAGGATGACGGCCTGCAGAAGGTCTCCGTCATCACCACCTCCGCCCGAACGCGTTTCGGCATCGATGAGCTGCGCTCGGCCATCGCCCGGATCGCGGCCGCCCACTCCGCCCAGACGGCGCGTATCGAGGCCGACATCGCCACCGTCACCGCCCCCTGGGCCGGGCAGAAGGGACTGAAGGAGGTCCCCTCCTCCGCCAAGGAGTGGATGGACGACCTGCTTTCCGACGCCGCCGGCTCCGACCGCCTCGCCGACATCACCGCCGCCGCCTACCGCAAGCGCCTGGGGCAGAAGACCGGCTGGCTGCTCACCTCATGGTTGCTGCGCCTGCGACCCGATCCTCTGAAACGCCTGGGCCTGCGCGAGGAAGCCGACAAGACCGGTGTGCACCGCTCCTCCATGCCCACGCTCGACGCCTCCAGCCGGGCGGTGGCCAACCGCGGCGTGCGGGGTTACGCCGCCGAAGTGAGCGCAGGGCTGCCCGACCGCTGGACCAGCGCCGTCGTCGACCGCACGGAGTCCATCATCGATACCTTGCCCGAGGAACTGGACCGCGCCGCCGCGCGAACGGAGCTGCCCGCCCAGCCTTCCCGCGCGTGGGGGGTGTTCACCGTGGTCCAGTGGCTTGCCCTGCTGGCGGCCCTGGTCGGCGTTGCCTGGTATCTGCTGGCCGCGTTCCTGCCGGGCGTGCTGTACCCGCTGATGGATGACATCATCCCTGACGTTGAGGGCTGGCCCATCCCCACCCTGCTCATTCTCGGTGGGCTGTTGCTGGGCATCACGCTGGGAATGTTCACCGCGGTGCACGGCCTGGCCATCGGATCCGCGGTGAAGTGGCGGACCCGTCGTGCCCTGCGCAGAGAGGTCTCGGAGATCTCGGCGGAGACGGTGGAACAACCCCTCCTGGAGATTCGCGGGCAGTACTCACAGTTCCTCGATGCGATCCGCCTGGCGGCCGGGAAGTAGGAGACTCCCCGCCCGGTCACGCCTGACGGCGGTTGCGACGCACCAGGAAGAGGCCCGCCCCGATGAGTGCAGCGCCGAGGGCGAGCACGCCCAGGACGGACGCGCCGGTCGACGCGAGGGAGGGTAGCTTTCGTGTTGGCGCACCGGGTTCGCCTGGTCCACCGGGTTTGCCCGGAGTGTCCCCGGGATGGATCGGAGCCGGTGTGTCCGGTGTAGCCGTCGCACCGGGGATCGAGGAGCCCGAACCCGGCTTCACCACGATGGGTAGAACGGGCAGCACGATGATCGGCTTGCTGGGTTCCGGGGCGTTCTTCGCCTCGATCTCCACCGTGTAGGCCCAGGAATGTCCGTCGATATGGCCCACCGGCAGGGTGATCAGGAAGGGTGCCGCGACCGGGTAGCGCTGGCCGGGGGTGTCCGGCGGGGTCTCGGTGACGTAGTACAACCCGATCGGCAGGCCGGTGAAGTAGGCCCTGCCCTCCGTGTCGGTGGTGGCCGTGACACCCGGCTCCAGGCCGCGGTCACGCGCCTGCGCCAGGGTCATGCCCCGGGCGGCGTCCCAGCCGGCCTGCGTGGTCAGGTCGACGCCGCTCACGCGGGCGACGGTGAACACGGAGCCGCCCAGGGGTGCCAGCGGCTTGCCTTCCGAGCTCAGCGGCGGCTGGTCGTAGGGGTTGGGCCTGGCCTTGCGGATGGTCAGGTCCACGGTGCGGTCGGGGTCAATCCGGGAGATGTCCTGCTCGGTGACCACGCCGATCACCGTCCGGGCGTCCGCGGGCGCCGCCGCGGGTCCCGCACCGAGGGCGAAGGAACCGGCGGTGACGGCCACCGCGAGGGTGAGGGCACTGAGCCTGCGTCCGGTCATATCGGTCACTCCTGGTCGGTGGTGCGCGGGGTCGGGGCCGGGGTCATGTCTCCGGCGATGGCGGCAGCCGCGGCCCGGTTGCGGCGGGCGTTGCGGAGCAGCCACCAGATCAGGGCCAGCAGCACCAGGGCTGCGAAAGCCACAACCAGCCACATCCACCACTGCATGAGCTTGGCGGAGTCCTTGAACACGGATTCCTCGGCCGGGTCCATGGGCACCCGGTGGGCGTGGACGAGCAGGCGGTGGGTGTTGATTCCGTAGGGGGTGCACGTGATCAGGGTGAGCAGGTCCTCGCCCGCCACTGACCTGAGACTGTCGGTCTCATCCGGCAGGACCGTCTCGATGCCGTGGACCTCGTATTTCATCCGCTCACCGTAGGTGGAGACGTAGATGGCGTCGCCTTCCTTCACATTGATGAGGTCGTCCCACAGGGTGGCGTTGGTCAGGCCGGTGTGGCCGGTGATCACGGTGTGGTTGCCCTCGCCGCCGACGGGCAGGGCCGAGCCGTAGAGGTGACCCAGGCCCTTCTGCAGCACCGCGTCCGTGGTGCCGTGGTTGACGGGCAGACTGGACTCGATGCTGGGGATGGCCACGTGGGACATCGCGGACGCACCGGCAAGCTGCTTCAGGTACTCCTGATAATCCAGGTTGTCCTCGTTCACGCGCGCGAGCCACGGGTCGAGGATGGGGCCGTCGGTGTGCGCCTCGTTGTATGCCCGGGCGCGTTCCACCTGCTCGTTGAGGTAGACCGGGTCGGTTTCCTGCACCAGGTCCTCGTAGCGTTGCGCGGCTTCCTGCTGGACGTGGTTGTTCCACTGGGAGGCCACCACCGGGTAGAGCATGACCACCAGGCCGATGATGACCAGCAGCGCAGGCAGCAGCGCCCGACGCCGGCCGGAGCCGGGCTTCTTGCGGGGGGTGTCAATGGCGTGGGACACGGTGCGGGTTCTCCCGTGGGTGAGAAAAAATAGGTTATAGGAGCGGGGATGGTGCGCCTCCCCGCGAGGCGTTGGTGGAGGGTGGGGTGCGGACAAGCAGCGCTTATCGACGCCCCCTCCCCCTCACCGGAGGGAACCTGAGAAGCCTTTAGGCCTCTGCGGCATCCGACTTGTCGGAGTTGCGCTTCGCCGCGTAGGCGCCCGCACCGACGAGGCCGACGCCGGCTGCGATGAGCAGGCCGACACCCATGCCACCGGTGGAAGGCAGCTGGGAGGAGACGCTGGCGACGTTCTCAATCTCGACGACCTTGGTCTGGGCGTCGTCACCGAGTGCGAGACTCTGGACTGCATCCTGGGTGAAAGTGATCACGACTGGCTCAGCCAGGAGTTCGTAGCCCTGCGGAGCCTTCGTCTCGACGAGGCAGTACTTGTACGCCTCGACGCCGGAGACATTGTTGGTGAAGTCGGTGATGTGCAGGCCGTTGATGACGAGCGGGTTGTTCGCCACGGTGGTCCACTTCGACTGCCCGCCGACTGTGAGCGCTGCTCCGTCGAGAACACCAGCAGTGGTGCAGCGGTAGAGCTCGAACTCTGCACCCGAGAGGAGTTCGTCGTTCGCGTTGATCTTCTCGATCTGCAGCTTGCCGATCTTGGTATCGACTGCATTGGTCGGGGTGTCGATGTCCCCGGAGGTACCGTTGTTGGTGGTCAGATTGGCCGAGTTGGAGATCGGATTGAAGCTCTCACCATTCGGGGCACCGGCAGAGTTGATCACGGACGGAATCATGGTGATGACCTGAGCATCCTGGTTGGCACGCAGGGTCTCGAGACCGTCAACAGTGAACGTCACGGTGACCACCTGGCCTGTGACATCAACGATGTAGTCACCCGCGTCGAGGGGGCCGGTGGACAGTGCCACGGTGACATCACCCTCTGCTGGCGGAGTCAGACGCAAGTCAAGCGTGTCGGTGATGACGTACTTGTTCAGGAGCCTGGTGTTGTCGACCTGGTTCGGGATATCGGTGGTGATCGTGTATTTGATCGTGTCGCCGACATTTTCCTTGTCGTCATCGACGGCCTTGGTGGCGGTCTGGGACGAGTTCTTCGGGTAAGCGATCGGGTTGTAGTTCCACTCGATGGAGCCTCCCGTGGTGACCTTGGTCATCGGCAGGAAAGCGATGAACGGTGCGGACGGGGTGATGGAGCCCGAAACATCTATGCCGCCGACCTTCGCACCCGCAGTAGAGGTCTCCTCGACGAGGAACACGCCCTGACCCAAGGTGGTGAAAACAGCAGTTCCGTTCGCATCGGTCGTGACCGAGACAGAGCTACCCAGGGTGTAACCGATCGGAAGAGCACCGCCTGCGAAGTCCGATGCCTGGAGCCGCGATGCGGTCTGGAAGATGCCGTTGTCGGTCATGTCGATCGAGTTTCCATCAGCATCCAGGATCTCCGTGACCGTGAACTGAATGCCCTCCACCAAATCACCGAAGGTGCTGTCACCGGTGTTACCCGTCGGGGTGCCGACGGAAGTCGGGTTCAGGTACTTCTTGATGGTCAGCGAGGTGTCCGTTGCGGGGTCCACGTTGGAACCCGGGACAGTAACCGGAGTAACAGTCTCCAGAGCAAAAGCCGGGGCGCCGATGGCGGCGGTGGACAGTGCGATGCCGAAAGCGGCGACGACAGCGGCGGAGCGCTGAACGCGAGTGGTCATGATGTTCTCTTTCAAGAGAGGATGGATACGCCGGGCCCTTACAGAGGCGGGGCACCGCGTGATGAAGAGTGGGTGAGAGTTGAGGTCAACCGGTCATGGGTGGTGTCCTGTGGCTCCCGCGGCGTCGAAGGGCCCTGCTCGACGCCGGGGCTGTGGATGGTTCATCTCTTGTCCTTGTCGTTTCAGTTCTTCAGGTGGCTATGGTTCGCGACGCGCTGTCACACCAGCCGCAGCAAACAGTCCTGCCGCGATGATCAAGAAGGGCCATACTCCGATGCCACCGGTGTCCGGCAGATCTCCGATGCGCACGTTGGCCACGGTGATGACGATGGTGTCATTGGTGGGAGCAGTGCCGAGTTGCGCGGTGATCTGGCTGGACTCGTCGATCGCGGCAGTTGCCTTGCCTTGTGCGTCGCGGGTGATGTCCACCCGGACCGGGGCTGGCAGCAGGCTGTAATCCTGGGGGGACTGCTTCTCGACGATGAAGTACCTGTTGTCCGGATCAATGTCCTCGATGAGATGACGTCCGTCGGTACCTGCTGTGAAGTCCTTGATCCACTCACCGAGGAGTCCGTCCTCGTTTGCGGCATAGAGGGCGAAAACTGCGCCGCCCAGTGGGTTGGACGTGTCGTCGCCGTGCTTGATCAGCTCGATGGTGACGGGCATGTCCTTGACGATGGGGCCGCAGTCGTCGTCCGTGAAGGTGAACAGCTGTGAGGTGGTGATGGTGGCCTCGTTGTAAAGTCCCCGGCCGGGAGTGTCGTCAGTGCACATGGCCCAGTCCTCGTTGGTGGGATCCTTTTGCGGCGGGGTGTAATACACGTCGATGGTGTACTTGTGCGTCTGGCCCTTGGCGATCGTCACCGGGCCCGGCGTCAGAGTCCACGGAACCGGGGTCCCGGCAGGGAAATCAATCGGGGTGTATCCGGCCCTGTCAGAGGTGACCCTGCCCCCCATGACTGGAGTTTCGTCGGGGAAGTGCGGCGTGTCCGTCAGCGTGTAGGTGTCCGTGGCGGGCGCGGCCGGATCGTCCGGGTCGTAGGTCACCTCAACGGTGTAAGAGACCTTAAGGGTGCTTTCGTCCGGGCCGGGCTGGTTGGTGTCCTCAACGTCGATTTTTTCGTCGCCGTTGACATCGACAATGGTCTTCTTCACCTGGAGGGGGCAGGCGCCGTCCGAATCGATGTTGTTCTCCGGGACTGGGTCGAAATCTCCACCGGTGACGGTCGCGGTGTTCTCCATGCACTGACGAGAATCTGGAACGGCCGCCGCCGAGAGCTTGAACGTGGCTGTGGCACCGCCAGGCAACCTGCCGTGGGAGAAGGCAAGGGTGTTGCCGTTCAAGGTTGGCGGGGTGATCCATCCGGAGGTGCCGTAGCTGTCGACTCTCACCCCGGTGTACTTGGCGGGGACCACGTCGTCCACGGTGAATCCCCGGGAACCGTAGGTGCTGCGGTTGGTGACCTTGACGTCCCAGGTGAAGCGGCCGCCCTGGATGCCGGTGAAGGTCTTCTCGATGCCGAGGTCGACGGCTGGGGCGGCCATGAGGTGAATTTCCAGAGTCTCGGCGGTCGGATCGTTGAAATTGAAAGGAAGGTGAAGTCGAAGGTACTCGCCCGAATCGACTGCCAACTCCACCGGGATACGGATCTCGATCAGCCGATTCCCGTCCATTTCGATCGCCTGAAATTCAAGTCTGGGCTGTCCCGAAAGATACTGATAAGGCCAGCCGACGGTGTTGTTCGGGGCGATCCCGTCGTACCAGAGGCGCGGGCTGTTGGCCATCTCCAGGAAAGAGCGGTTACTGCTGTTGATGCGCACGACGATTGAACTCAGGGTCGCGGTTTCGTCGGCCCGGACGAACACGTATGCGCCACCCGCGGTACCGGCGGAACGGCTGTTGCTGTGGTTGTAGGTGGAGTCGATCTCCACTTCATCGTCCGGATGAACCTCCATGGCGTCCGGCTGCAGCGAGACAAGCGGCGCCAGCATCGCCATCGCGGAAGGTCCGGCCTCCTGAAAGAGCCCCAGTGTGGACGGAATATCCTGGGAGGCCACTGCCCGGTAATCAGCGGTGTCCTCGATCGGATCGGTGGTCAGGGTGAGGCTGATCGTCTTCGGCTCGGTACCCGGCTCGACCCGAACAAACACGTAGTCAAGGTCCACGGAATCCTCGTTGAGGTACGCGAGGGACTCGGCGGGGACCTCCTCGGCGTCGACGGTGCCGGTCTCGACCTCGTAGACATCTCCCCCACCGGAACGGGCGAGGGCAATGACGCCGTCGGCGTTCGGGGCGACGCCCGCCTCAGTCAGGTCCAGGGTGACGGTGGTGCCGAAAACGGTGCGCTCGACGGTGACACCGGGTTCCTGCACCGCCAGTGCCTCGGTGAGGGACTCGAGGGCAGGCAGCAGCTCCTCGGTCTCCTCAGTCGGGACAGAGGCGCCCGTCTCCGGGGCAGGTTCACCCAGAAACTGGTCGAGTGCGGCATCCAGCTCATCGGCGTCGGGGCCGGCGTACGGATCGGCGAGGCCCTCCTCGTCGACGGTCGCGGTTTCGGCGGGGGCGGCCGTGGCCGGGCCGGTGGAGGGGAAAGAGGCCAGCGCGAAGACGAGCAGCGCAACAGTGACGACGGCGAAGAGCAGCGCCCCGCGGGAGCGGAGGAGACCGCTCATGCGGGACACCCGCCGCTGTGGCGAACTTCCCTGTGGATTCGGCATCGAACCTCCCGTAACCTGCCGGACACTTAACGTGGAAACACTTCCGGCGAAGATTAGCCCGAATCGCGAACAGATAACGGCAAAATAAAGGGACGATAACGGGAATCGCTTTCGACAGACCCCTCAGCTACCTCCCCCACCCCCGTGCGGTGCCCCGACACCAGGGGGTGCGCAACGCCCCCAGCTGGCCTTTTCCTGTGCTTCACCGGAAAGTCAGCTGGCATAGCATGCGGCGAGAGGCATATGCGATGCTTGTCACAACAAGGATCGCGGGCGGCTTTTCCCAGGCCAGATATACCCCTGCCGCCACCCCCATCGCGTCCTCGTCGAGTTCAACCAGCATTCACGCCTCCCCCGGTGAATCCAAGCACAGCCCTGAATCGCCGAAACCCCGCACACAACCAGTGACGGTTGAGTGCGGGGCCGGGGGACGATCAGGCGTCGATAAGCAGCTGGTGCTTACTTGGCCTTCTCGACGATTTCCACGAGACGGAAGTGCTTGTCCTTGGACAGCGGACGGGTCTCCTGGATACGGACGAGGTCACCGATACCGGCGATCTCTTCTTCGTCGTGCGCCTTCACCCTGGAGCTGGTGCGCAGGATCTTGCCGTAGAGAGCGTGCTGCTTACGGTCCTCAAGCTCGACGACGATGGTCTTCTGCATCTTGTCAGAAACCACGACGCCGGTGCGGACCTTGCGTGCACCCTTCTCCTGCTGGTTCTCGTTCACGTTTGCCTCACTCATAATTAAGCCTCAGCTCCCGGAACGACGGACAGGCCCAGCTCACGCTCGCGGATAACGGTGTAAATGCGGGCGATGTCGCGCTTGACCGTGCGAAGGCGGCGGTTGTTGGTCAATTGACCGGTGGCCAGCTGGAAGCGCAGGTTGAACAGCTCTTCCTTGGCCTCGTTCAGGCGGTTATCAAGCTCAGCGGCATCAAGCTCGCGGAACTCGAATGCGGGGGTACCGGTTGCCATTAGAACTGGTCCTCCTTCTTGATGATGCGGACCTTGCAGGGCAGCTTCTGGGCGGCGCGGCGCAGAGCTTCGAGGGCGGTTGCCTCATCCGGGTAGGACATCTCGAAGAGGATGCGGCCCGGCTTGACGTTGGCGACCCACTTCTCCACGGCACCCTTACCGGAACCCATACGCACACCGAGTGCCTTCTGGGTCAGGGGGCGATCCGGGAAGATGTTGATCCACACCTTGCCACCACGCTTGACGTGACGGTTGATGGCGATACGTGCGGACTCGATCTGGCGGTTGGTGACGTAGGCCGGCTCGAGAGCCTGGATGCCGTAGTCACCGAAGGTGATCTTGTTGCCACCCTTGGACATGCCGGAACGGGTCGGACGATGCTGGCGACGGTACTTGACGCGCTTAGGGATAAGCATTCTTAACCCTCCTGATTCTGCTCTGCGCGCTGACGACGCTGGCCACCGCGGCGCGGACGACGATCGCGGTCACCGCCGCGATCCCGGCGTGCAGCCGGTGCATTGATCTCGGACTCGCGACGGCCACCAACGACGTCACCCTTGTAGATCCACACCTTGACGCCGATGCGTCCGAAAGTGGTGTGGGCCTCCTGGATGCCGTAGTCGATCTCGGCGCGCAGGGTGTGCAGCGGAACGCGACCCTCGTGGTAGCGCTCGGTGCGGGACATCTCGGCGCCGCCGAGACGACCCGAACACACGACCTTGATGCCCTTGACCTGCGGCTGGCGCATGGCGGACTGGATGGCCTTGCGCATTGCACGACGGAAAGCGACGCGGTTGACGAGCTGCTCAGCGATGGACTGGGCAACCAGGTTCGCGTTGGCGTCGATGTTCTTGACCTCGAGGATGTTGAGGGCGACCATCTTGCCGGTGAGCTTCTCCAGCTCACGGCGGATGCGGTCGGCCTCAGCACCACGACGACCAATCACGATGCCCGGGCGGGCGGTGTGAATGTCGACGCGGACGCGGTCACGGGTGCGCTCGATGACGACATCGGCGATACCGGCGCGATCCAGTCCCTTGGACAGGAAAGCGCGGATCTTGATGTCCTCAGCGACATAGTCAGCGTAGTTCTGCTCGGCGAACCAGTGGGACTTCCAGTCGGAAGTGATGCCCAGCCGGAGGCCGTGAGGATGAATCTTCTGGCCCACTTACTTGGCCCCTTCCTTCTGGCTCTCGACCACGACAGTGATGTGGCTCGAACGCTTGCGGATGTGGAAAGCACGGCCCTGAGCTCGCGGCTGGAAACGCTTCATGGTCGGACCCTCGTTGGCGTATGCCTCGGAGATGACCAGGGTGCGCGGGTCCAGGCCGAAGTTGTTCTCGGCGTTGGCCGCTGCGGAGGCGACAACCTTGGCGATGGCCTTGGATGCATCCTGCGGAGCGTACTTCAGGATCGCGAGTGCCTCGGCGACAGACTTGCCACGGACGAGGTCCAGGACACGGCCAGCCTTCTGCGAGGAAGTGCGGACGTACTTGGCCGTCGCGCGTGCGGAGGTGATGGTCTCACTCATCGCTATCGACGTCCCTTCTTGTCGTCCTTGATGTGACCCTTGAAGGTCTTGGTGGCTGCGAACTCGCCGAGCTTGTGGCCGACCATGGAGTCATCCACGAACACCGGTACGTGCTTGCGACCGTCGTGGACGGCGAAAGTGTGGCCGATGAAATCGGGGAGAATGGTGGAACGGCGGGACCAGGTCTTGATGACCTGCTTGGTTCCGGCCTCGTTCTGAGCATCCACCTTGTTGAGGAGGTGCTCATCGACGAACGGGCCCTTCTTAAGGCTGCGTGGCATATCGTTTTACCTCCTCTTAGCGCTTCTTGTTGGACCGGCGGCGACGCACGATCTGGTTGTTGGAATAACGGTTCGGGTTGCGGGTGCGGCCTTCCTTCTGGCCCCACGGCGACACCGGGTGGCGACCACCCGAGGTCTTACCCTCGCCACCACCGTGCGGGTGGTCGACCGGGTTCATCACGACACCACGGACGGTCGGGCGGACGCCCTTCCAGCGCATACGGCCGGCCTTGCCCCAGCGGATGTTGATCTGCTCGGCGTTGCCGACCTCGCCGACAGTGGCGCGGCAGCTGATGTCAACGCGGCGGATCTCGGTGGACGGCATACGCAGAATTGCGTAGTTGCCTTCCTTACCCAGCAGCTGGATGGACGAACCAGCGGAACGCGCGAGCTTGGCGCCGGCGCCCGGCTTCAGCTCGACGTTGTGGATGGTCGTACCGGTCGGGATGTTGCGCAGCGGCAGGTTGTTGCCGACCTTGATGTCGGCGTTGGGGCCGGACTCCACGACGGTGCCCTGCTTGATGCCCTTCGGAGCGAGGATGTAACGCTTCTCGCCGTCGAAGTAGTGGAGCAGTGCGATGTTCGCGGTGCGGTTCGGGTCGTACTCGATGTGAGCGACCTTGGCCAGCACGCCGTCCTTGTCGTTACGACGGAAGTCGATGACGCGGAAGCGACGCTTGTGACCGCCACCCTTGTGACGGGTGGTGATGTGACCGTGGGTGTTACGGCCGCCGGTCTTGTGGATCGGGCGCAGCAGAGACTTCTCCGGGGTCGAACGAGTGATCTCGTCGAACATGGAGACGGAGCTCTGACGGCGACCCGGAGTTGTCGGCTTGTATTTACGAATAGCCATAATGTGTCCTTTTCTCTCGACCCTTAGGAGGCGGAGCCGCCGAAGATGTCGATGGAGTCGCTGCCCTTGCGGAGCGTGACGTAGGCGCGCTTGGTGTCCTTGCGCTGGCCGTAACCGGTGCGGGTGCGCTTGCGCTTACCGTCGCGGTTAGCGGTGTTCACGGAGGACACCTTGACGCCGAAGACCTGCTCCACGGCAATCTTGATCTGGGTCTTGTTGGAGGCCGGGTTGACGAGGAACGTGTACACGTTCTGCTCCATCAGACCGTACGACTTCTCCGAGACAACCGGAGCGATGATGATATCGCGCGGGTTAGCGATCTTGGCCATTAGTTCTCCTCCTGGTCCACACCGGTGGTGCGGTTGATGAAGGCGTGCAGGGCCTCAACGGAGAACACGACATCGTCCGACTTGAGAACGTCGTAGGTGTTCAGCTGTCCGGCGTCCAGGACGTGGACTCCGGGCAGGTTGCTGGCGCTGCGGCGGGCGTTGAGGTCCTCGCGGCCGACGACGAGCAGAACCGACTTGCGGCCGGTGAGGCGCTCGATGAAGGTGCGTGCCGACTTGGTCGACGGGGACTGGCCCGGAACGAGCTCGGTGATCACGTGGATACGTGCGTTACGAGCGCGGTCGGACAGCGCGCCTGCGAGTGCGGCGGCCTTCATCTTCTTGGGGGTGCGCTGGCTGTAGTCGCGCGGCTTGGGGCCGTGTGCGATGCCACCACCGGAGAAGTGCGGAGCACGGATCGAGCCCTGACGGGCGCGGCCGGTTCCCTTCTGGCGGTACGGCTTGCGGCCACCGCCGGCGACCTCTGCACGGGTCTTGGTGGAGTGGGTGCCCTGACGGGCGCCTGCGAGCTGGGCGTTGACGACCTGGTGCATCAGAGCGATGGACACCTCGCGGTCGAAGATCTCAGCCGGCAGCTCAACCTGGCCGTCGGTCTTACCGTCAGCGGTCTGGACGTCGAGCTTCAGATTGGTCATGCGTGAGCACCGCCCTTCACTGCGGTCTTAACGGTGACGATGCCACCACGGTTGCCCGGGATTGCTCCCTTGATGAGCAGCAGGTTGGCATCAGCGTCAATCTTCTGAACCTTGAGGTTCTGGGTGGTGACGCGGTCATTACCCATGCGGCCGGCCATCTTCTTGCCCTTGAAGATGCGACCCGGGGTCGCGGCGGCACCGATGCCACCGACGCGGCGGTGTGCAGCCTGGTTACCGTGGGAGGCACCCTGGCCCTTGAAGCCGTGTCGCTTCATGCCGCCGGCGAAACCCTTACCCTTGGACTGACCGGTGACGTCGACGAACTGGACGCCGTCGAAGATCTCGACGGTGATGTCCTGGCCGATTTCGTAACCGGAAACGTCATCCACGCGGATCTCAGCCACGTGGCGGCGCGGGGTGACGCCGGCCTTCTTGTAGTGACCTGCGGCAGGCTTGGTGGCCTTGCGCGGGTCGATCTCGCCGTAGGCAATCTGGATGGCGGTGTAGCCATCGGTTTCCTTGGTGCGAATCTGGGTCACCACGCACGGCCCAGCTTCGACGACGGTGACCGGGATGACCCGGTTGTCCTCGTCGAAGATCTGGGTCATGCCGAGCTTGGTGCCCAGAATGCCCTTGATCTCGTATTCACTCATTATTTATTCTCCGCTGCCAAGTATTTCGTCGATCACTGGATGTTCACGTCGACGCTGGCCGGAAGGTCGATGCGCATGAGCGCGTCAACCGTCTTCGGCGTCGGGTCGAGGATGTCGATGAGGCGCTTATGAGTGCGCATCTCGAAGTGCTCGCGAGAATCCTTGTACTTGTGGGGAGAACGAATAACGGCGTACACGTTCTTCTCGGTGGGCAAAGGCACAGGTCCAACGACGCGGGCACCCGTACGGGTGACAGTCTCGACGATCTTCTTAGCGGATGCGTCGATCGCCTCGTGGTCGTAGGCCTTAAGCCGAATGCGGATTTTTTGTCCGGCCACGCTTATCCTCTTCCTCGCTTGTCCCACATCCGTGATGGAGCGGTGGGAATTCGCTTTTCGATTTCTCTATAACGTTGTCCGGGCAATGGGCCTGGGCACAACGCCAGTTCCTGACTGCCATGACTGGCCGGGAGGTTTCCGGGGCGATGAACAAACAACACCCGGTAGTGCTCCTGACGGGGTACAAGACCCGTGTGTCAAGTTAGGAAGGGATCAGTTATCTCGCGATAAGCGTGGGCCCTTGCGTACTGCCGCTGTTTATTTGCCATGCCCCTTCTCCGGTTCCACGCTCGGGTGTGTCCAACCTGTGAAGGCGACTTTGACCCGATTGCAGAGCCTTCCCAGCCGGTCCAGCAGGACTGTCTGACGAAGGTGTCATGTTCGCCTCACCAGCGACGATGACCACATGGCTATGCCCGGGCAAACGTCGTGTTAAAGCAACCTACGTATTAAACCATGTCACACACCCGAAACACAATCCGCCGGCTGAACTACTATGGGCATCACGCAAGCATCCTCATTGTTGTAGGAGCCACATCATGTCGGAGCAGAACCTGACGCCAGGCACGACCCCTGCCGTCCCTACCGGAGCCACCGGGACCACCGGAGTCGCCGGATCCACCGGAGCCCCCGCCTCCCGGGGGATCACCCGGATCGAGGACATCGTCGTGAGCAAGATCGCCGGCCTGGCCACCCGGGAGGTTTCGGGTGTGCACTCGCTGGGCGGGGGAACGGCCCGCGTGGTCGGCGCCCTCCGCGATTCCTTCGCCGGCTCCCCCACCCTCAGCCAGCCGGGGGTCCACGTCGAGGTGGGTGAACACCAGGCTGTGGTGGACGTGACCATCGTCGCCGAATTCGGGGTGGCCATCCATGAGCTCGCGGAGGCGATCCGCCGCAACGTCATCACCGCGATAGAGCGGATGACCGGCCTCGAGGTCACCGAGGTCAATGTCCTCGTCCACGACGTCCACCTCGATTTCGGCCCCGAAGAGGATCCCGATGCCCAGCAGCCCGACCACGCCCCGCGCGTTCAGTAGCGCCGACCCGGTCGACCGTGCCGTCGCCGACCGGCTGTCCGCCGGGATCCGCGCCCTCCCCGGGGTCGCGGGCCTGCATGCCGGCAGGTACGGCGACATCGCCCTGCTCTACCCCCGGCACCGCGTCAACGGCCTGCGCCGCACCCCCTCGGCCCTCGAAGTGCACCTCGTCGTCGACCTGGACCACCCGCGACCACTGGCGGAGATCGCGGCGATGGTGCGCGGCGTGGTGAAGCATTCTCTGGACGTCCCCGTCGACGTCCACTTCGACGAGGCCACCGGAGGACCCTCATGAGCAGGCACACACTCACCGGCGCCCTGATCGGGCTGGCACTGGCCTTCGCCGTCATCCTCGGCGGTTGGGCGGGGTTGCTCTACGCGCTCGTCTTCGGCGCTGTCGGCGGCCTCATCGGCGCACACCTGGACCGGCGCATCGATCTGCGCACCCTCTTCCGCAACCTCGGGGGTCGGGGCTGAATGGGAGTGAAAATCAGCGACCGGGCGGTTTCCCGCATCGTGGCCGCCGCCGCCGCGTCGGTACCCGGCACCATCGAACTCGGCCGCAGTCTCGAACGCCCCGCCGGCAGGACCTACCCGCGTTTCGACGTCATCGTCGACGACACCTCCCGCACCTGCAGCATCGAGGCCTTCATAGCCGTCGCCTGGCCTTCGCCCGTGACCACCGTCGCCCTGACGGTGCGCACCACCATCGCCGACTGGGTCCGCGACTACACCGGCCTCGCCGCCACCCACGTCAACGTGGTGGTCGGTCCCGTCGTCCGCGGGCGTCCCGTCCCGGCCGAGCTTCTCGACGCCCACCCCACCCGACCCCGCCTCCGCCCTGTCACCGTCCACCCGACCCCGGTCCGGCCGCCCCACACCCGACCGCCGGTGCCGCTGCGGCCGATCACCGTGAGGGGGAACCGTGTCCGCTGACCGCCGCCCCCCACGTGCGAACCCCTGGGCCCGCTACGCTGCGGTGTTCCTGGGGCTGATCCTGCTGGCCGTGGCGGTCGTCTGCGCCCGGGAGCTGTGGCTGCGTAACTCCCGGTCGATCCACTGGGAGAGCTGGGTGAATCCGATCGTCATGACCATCGGCAACGCCACCTTCCAACCCTGGATGCTTCCCGCCGGCCTGGGCGCCCTGCTTCTCGGCGGCTTCCTGGTGTGGGTCGCTGTCCGTCCCCGCACACGGACCCACCGTGCCGTCGCCTCCGAGGCATCCGTCTGGATGCGTCCCGTCGACATCGCCCGGATGCTCTCCGGCGCCGCCCTCGCCGTGCCCGGTGTGGCCACGGCCGCCAGCCACGTCTCCGGCCGCAGCGCCACCGTCAGCATCACCACCGGGTTCGGGGACGCCGATCTCTCCCCCGCCGTCGACGCCACCCTCACGCCCCTGCTGGCGGACCTGGGGCTCGACCTCAACCTGCGGGTCCGCCGGCGCCCACTGGAGGAGGCCAACCGATGAACAACCGGATCGCACTCTTTGACCGCACCGTCGTCCTCATCACCGGATTGCTCGCACTCGCCGGCGGGGCCTGGGTCATCGGGCTATTCCTCAATGTCCCCTTCGCCCAGAACCTTGCGGACCTGATCGATTTCCCCGCCTGGCGTGCCGCCCCCGAGCAGGTCTGGTTCGACCTCGCACTCGTCGGCATCCTCCTGGTGAGCGCGGTCATCGGCGGATTTCTCATCGCCCTCAACCTGCGCCGATACCGGATCAACCGGGTCGTCTCCCCCACGTCCGACGACCGCGGCACCATCGAACTCGACCTGGCCACCCTCGCCGACGCCATTGCCAGGGAGGTGGAGGAGCTTCCCCGGGTCGACGCAGTCCACGCCAACGTCGCGGATTCCTGGGACAGGCCGACGATGACCCTCACCGTCCGGGCCCGCGCCGATGCGGACGTCCCTGCCCTGCGGAGTGCACTCAGCCGGACCGAAAGACAGTTCCGCGCGGCCACGCCGGGCATTGATGTCGACACCATCTTCAAACTCCACCTGTTCCCCGTCGAGCGCTGACCGCCGCCACCGGGGAGGTGCGTTCACTCGCTGAGGGGTTCGTCCTCCAGAAGGAGAATGTCCCGGACCTCCGCGTACTCCAGTGCTCGCCCACCACCGGGGCTCCGCACCACCAGCGGCTGCCCCGGGCTGCAGGCCACGAGCGAGTCCCACGGGCGGGCCTCGTGGTCCAGGCTGCGCCGGCCCGCTGTGAAACGGTCGAAACCGTGGGAGAGGACGACGGTGTCCCCGTCCCTGAGGGTCACCAGATACACCGCGTCCCCCAGATCGCGGCGCCGGATGCCGGTGAGATCGGCGATGCCGGGATCCGGGGAGGCGTCGAGAAGCGAGATGCGCGCGAGCACCCCCAGGCGGTGATCGATCCCCTCCGCGGAGGTGATCACCAGCGGGGAACCGACGAAGGCCGGACGGATCGTGGCGTAGTCCCACACCCCGGGCTGCGCGGAGACACCGGGGCGACGGACGATGACCCGCCACGGGTCCACCATCACGCGGTGCTCGGGGGACTCGGTGAGGAGGAGGTAGCGGGAGGTGACGCGGGCGTCGACAAGCGGGAGCGTTCCGGGATGGGTGCGCTCGGTCGTGGACAGGGCGCGGAGCAGATCCTCGTCGGAGGCGCCCCAACCGACTCCCTGGTTGGCCAGGATCCCGAAAAGCGTCGGCAGGGAGAGCTCGGGCTGCCCCTCCCACGCACGGCGGACGGCGTCGAGTACGCCCGGTATGCGCATGGGGTCCTGCACGGCGGCTAGATGTTCCGGGCGGAGACGGTATTGGAGCCCGGGACAGCCTCGGCGATGTCGTTGCCCAGTGCCACGATGCGGTTGTTCTCGTCGACGTGGACGATGCGCGGCTCATACTCGAGGGCCTCGTCGAGGGTGGCCTGCAGGTAGGAGATGAGGATGACGATGTCCCCCGGGTGGATCAGGTGCGCCGCTGCACCGTTGATGCAGATCTCGCCGGTGCCGGGGCGGCCGGTGATGACGTAGGTCTCCAGGCGGGCGCCGTTGGTGACGTCGACGATCGCGACCTTCTCCCCCTCGATGAGGCCGGCTGCTGCGAGCAGGTCGGCGTCGACCGTGACGGAACCCACGTAGTTGAGGTCCGCCTGGGTGACCGTGGCGCGGTGGATCTTACTGCCGAGGATGGTTCTGAGCATGAGAAAGAAGATACCCGCAGAAACCCAAATACCAAAAGAGCCCGGAGGAAAATTCCTCCGGGCCCTTTCAGATCAGATACGTGAAGTGTATTACTTCAGGATCTTGGTGACGCGGCCAGCGCCGACGGTGCGGGAGCCCTCGCGGATAGCGAAGCGCAGGCCCTCATCCATGGCGACCGGCTGGATCAGGGTGACGGTCATGTCGACGTTGTCGCCCGGCATGACCATCTCGACGCCCTCCGGCAGCTTCACGACGCCGGTGACGTCGGTGGTGCGGAAGTAGAACTGCGGGCGGTAGTTGTCGAAGAACGGGGTGTGACGGCCGCCCTCATCCTTGGACAGGATGTAGACGGAACCCTCGAACTCGGTGTGCGGGGTGTAAGCGCCCGGCTTGATGATGACCTGGCCGCGCTCAACGTCCTCGCGCTTGATGCCGCGGAGCAGCAGACCACAGTTGTCGCCGGCCTCGGTGTAGTCGAGGAGCTTACGGAACATCTCGATACCGGTCACGATGGTGGACGTGGCCTTCTCCTTGATGCCGATGATCTCGACTTCCTCGTTCACCTTGAGGGAGCCACGCTCGACACGACCGGTGACGACGGTGCCACGACCGGTGATGGTGAAGATGTCCTCGACCGGCATCAGGAACGGCTTGTCGGTGTCGCGGATCGGGTCCGGGACGGAGTCGTCGCAGGCCTGCATGAGCTCCAGGACGGAGTCGACCCACTTCTGCTCGCCGTTCAGGGCGCCCAGAGCGGAGATGTGGACGATCGGGGCGTCCTCGTCGTAGTCCTGCTCAGCCAGAAGCTCGCGGACCTCCATCTCGACGAGCTCGATGATTTCCTCATCGTCAACCATGTCGCACTTGTTCAGGGCGACGAGGATGTAGGGAACGCCAACCTGGCGGGCCAGGAGCACGTGCTCACGGGTCTGCGGCATCGGGCCATCGGTGGCGGCGACGACGAGAATGGCACCGTCCATCTGAGCAGCACCGGTGATCATGTTCTTGATGTAGTCGGCGTGGCCCGGGGCATCGACGTGCGCGTAGTGGCGCTTCGGGGTGTTGTACTCGACGTGGGAGATGTTGATCGTGATGCCACGCTCCTTCTCCTCCGGCGCCTTGTCGATGGCGTCGAAAGCGAAAGCTTCGTTCTCATCCGGGTACGCGTCAGCCAGGACCTTGGTGATGGCGGCCGTGGTGGTGGTCTTGCCGTGGTCGACGTGACCGATGGTACCGATGTTGACGTGGGGCTTCTTACGCTCGAACTTGGCCTTTGCCACTGTATGTCCTCCTGGACTTCATGGTGGCTACGACGTTCGCAGCCACGTTGGTTGACAGTCGTCATCACCATCCGACCCTGTGACAGGTCGGCGTCAATAACGATTTCACAATGTGCCAGTTACACGATCCTAGATTTCTACCGCTGTTTTTTCAAACCGCAGCCCGGGTTTCCGGACCGTGCGAACACGGCTGTGAATCCGGGATCTCACAGGGGGTAACGGCCGGCTCAGCCGCCACCTCGAAGAAGGTGGTTGCTCAGCCCGACCGCTACCCTCCCATGATGTCGGACACACTACCCCGCTTCCCGACGCCGGCACGGGGCATCGGGAAGCATTCAGGGAAGTGGCTCCGACGGGAGAGAGATCCGACTAGTTGCCGGTGCGCTCGGCGATGATCGCCTCGGAAACGCTGGCGGGAACCTCAGCGTAGGAGTCGAAGACCATGGAGTAGTTTGCACGACCCTGGGTCTTGGAGCGCAGGTCACCGACGTAGCCGAACATCTCGGACAGCGGAACCTTAGCCTTGACCAGCTTGGCGCCGGCACGGTCCTCCATGGCGTTGACCTGGCCACGGCGGGAGTTGACGTCACCGATGACGTCACCCATGTACTCCTCCGGGGTGGTGATCTCCACGGCCATGAGCGGCTCGAGCAGAACCGGCTTGGCCTTGGCGACGGCCTCCTTCAGAGCCTGGGAGCCGGCGATCTTGAACGCCATTTCCGAGGAGTCGACGTCGTGGTACTGGCCGTCGAGCAGGGTGGCCTTGACGTTGACCAGCGGGAAGCCTGCCAGGTAGCCGTACTGCATGGCGTCCTGGATACCAGCGTCAACGGAGGGGATGTACTCCCTCGGGATACGGCCGCCGGTGACGGCGTTCTCGAAGTGGTACAGAGGGTTCTGGCCCTCCTCCAGCTCGTCCTCGCCCGGGGCGTAGGGCTCGATGGAGATGATCACCTTAGCGAACTGACCGGAACCACCGGTCTGCTTCTTGTGGGTGTACTCGAGCTTCTCGACGGGCCTGCGGATGGTCTCGCGGTAGGCGACCTGCGGAGCGCCGACGTTGGCCTCGACCTTGTACTCGCGACGCATGCGGTCGACGAGGACGTCGAGGTGGAGCTCGCCCATGCCGCCGATGACGGTCTGGCCGGACTCCTCGTCCTGGGTGACGGTGAAGGTGGGGTCCTCCTCCGCCAGTTTCTGGATCGCGGTGCCCAGCTTCTCCTGGTCGGACTTGGTCTTCGGCTCGATGGCGACCTGAATGACCGGGGCCGGGAAGTCCATGGACTCCAGGATGATCTGGTTGTCGGTGGCGCAGAGGGTGTCACCGGTGGTGGTGTCCTTCAGGCCGATCACGGCGAAGATGTTGCCCGCGCGGGCCTCCTCCACCGGGTTCTCCTTGTTGGAGTGCATCTGGAAGATCTTGCCGATGCGCTCCTTCTTGCCCTTGGTGGAGTTGGCCACCTGGTCACCCGGGACCGCGCGACCGGAGTAGACGCGGATGTAGGTGAGCTTGCCGAAGAACGGGTGCGCGGCAATCTTGAAGGCCAGGGCCGAGAACGGCTCGTCGGCGGAGGGCTTACGCACCAGGACGGTGGAGTCGTCTCCGACGGCGTGGCCTTCGACCTCGCCGATGTCCAGCGGGTTCGGCAGGAAGTCGATGACGGCGTCGAGCAGGGGCTGAACGCCCTTGTTCTTGTAGGCGGTACCGCAGTAGACCGGGTAGATCTCCGAGTTGACGACCATCTTGCGGATCGCGCCCTTGATCTCGTCGATGGTGAGCTCTTCGCCACCGAAGTACTTCTCCATGAGAGCCTCGTCGGACTCGGCGACGGTCTCCAGGAGCTTCTCGCGGTACTCCTCGGCCTTCTCCTGCAGCTCGGCCGGGATCTCCTCGACGGAGGCCTCGGTGCCGATCTCGGTCTTGCCGGGCCACATCAGGGCCTTCATCTGGAGCAGGTCGACGACGCCGTCGAAGTCATCCTCAGCGCCGATCGGCAGCTGCATGACCAGCGGCTTCGCACCGAGGCGGTCGATGATGGTGCTGACGGTGTAGTAGAAGTCAGCACCGAGCTTGTCCATCTTGTTGACGAAGCAGATACGCGGCACGTCGTACTTGGCGGCCTGACGCCAGACCTGCTCGGACTGCGGCTCCACGCCCTCCTTGCCGTCGAAGACGGCGACAGCGCCATCAAGGACACGCAGGGAACGCTCGACCTCGACGGTGAAGTCGACGTGACCCGGGGTGTCGATGATGTTGATCTGGTTGTTGTTCCAGAAACAGGTGACGGCAGCGGAGGTGATCGTGATGCCACGCTCCTTCTCCTGCTCCATCCAGTCAGTGGTGGAAGCACCGTCGTGGGTCTCGCCAACCTTGCGGTTGATGCCGGTGTAGAAGAGGATGCGCTCGGTGGTGGTGGTCTTACCGGCATCGATGTGTGCCATGATGCCGATGTTGCGGACCTTGCTCAGGTCCTTAAGCACTTCTTGTGCCACAGTCTTACCCCAACTTGTAGATCTTTGACGTCCGGGGCGGGTGTGCCTCAGGCGTCGTCGGTGGATAGTTCTCGTTCAATTCTGCCATTGATTGCCCGCGCCGGCATCAGCGGGAGAAATACTTCCCCGCATCAGGCCCTGCGGCACCCAATGATCACGCGTCATGAGCCGTCCCGAGGTATCACCCTCGAAAGACACCAATGGCCCACCGACGAGTCGGTTCACGGCCGACCCGACCGAGCCACCATGACGGTGGGCCGGTGAGAGGCGGTCGCGGACACGACTGTCGACTGGGCCATGTGTGGTTTCTGTCCTACTACCAGCGGTAGTGGGCGAAGGCGCGGTTGGCCTCTGCCATCTTGTGGACGTCCTCGCGGCGCTTCACGGATGCACCGAGACCGTTGGACGCATCCAGGATCTCGTTGGCGAGACGATCGACCATGGTGTTTTCACGACGCTGACGGGTGAAGGTCACCAGCCAACGCAGTGCCAGGGTGTTGGAGCGGCCCGGGCGGACCTCAACCGGAACCTGGTAGGTGGCGCCACCGACGCGGCGGGAGCGGACCTCGAGGTCCGGGCGGATGTTGCCCAGAGCCTTCTCGAGGGTACCGACCGGATCGGTGCCGGTCTTCTCACGGCAGGCCTCGAGGGCGCCGTAGACGATGCGCTCGGCGGTGGACTTCTTACCGTCGATGAGCACCTTGTTGACGAGCTGGGTCACAACCTCAGAGCTGTAGACCGGGTCCTTGACTACGGGACGCTGGGGAGCACGGTTCTTACGCATTCTTTACTGTCCCTTCTTGGCGCCGTAGCGGGAACGGGCCTGCTTGCGGTCCTTGACACCCTGGGTGTCGAGGGTGCCGCGGACGATCTTGTAACGGACACCCGGGAGGTCCTTCACGCGGCCGCCGCGAACGAGCACCATGGAGTGCTCCTGCAGGTTGTGGCCCTCGCCCGGAATGTAGGCGGAGACCTCAATGCCGGTGGTCAGGCGCACGCGGGCGACCTTACGCAGAGCGGAGTTCGGCTTCTTGGGGGTGGTGGTGTACACGCGGGTGCACACGCCACGACGCTGCGGGGAACCCTTGAGGGCCGCGGCGTTGACCTTTGCGGTCTTGTCGTGGCGACCCTTGCGGATCAGCTGCTGAATAGTGGGCATATCCGTCTTTCTGTGTTGATCGGCTTATCCGGCCGGATGAGCCGACCGAGAAAACTTGCTGAGAGTCTCTTTCTCGCCTGCGACGTGGCCGCACGTCTTTTAAACGTGCGAAAGCCCGTCGGCCGCTCTCGCTGGCTTACGGGGAAAGTGCAGGCCCCCACCATGGAGAAGTGGGACTAGCTGTTGACCCTACAGCAGGACAACTCTTCAGCCCAAATCCCTCCCCACCACGGCCTGCCCGGAAAGTGGGGGCCGATCGAGGAATCGCCGGTAGGACGCCGGAAATTTTCCCGGAAACTCTCCCGCAACCCCGAAAAGGGGTGCCCTTCCAGCGCCGGGACCCCCACCCAGATATAGATGGCCATCTTCGCCACCGGAGCCAAAGAACCACTACATGTAGCGATTGTGACCGCTTTCCACAACCAGCCATAGTGCCTATCGCGCCAATCATGATTACCTACATATCCGTAATTACAACTTATGGTGGATGCCGTGACCATGACTGAGAACTTCTCCCCATCCGGCCCCTGCCCGCAGAACGAGCGCCACGAACTTCCGCGTGCCGTCGACCCGGCGAGCACCATCGACGAATACCTCAACCGTTCCGACTGGCGCGTCAACGCCAACGCCAACCAGGACTACTCCCTCGGGGGGATGATCCTGAACACCTCGGGCAAGGTCGTCGCCAACTACTGGCTCGACCACGTCTTCACCGCCGAGGCCGGCTCCGCCCACCGCGACGGCGACATCCACATCCACGACCTGGACATGCTCTCCGGCTACTGCGCCGGCTGGTCCCTGCGCCAGCTGCTCGAGGAGGGATTCGGCGGCGTTCCGGGCACCATCTCCTCCGCCCCACCGAAGCACTTCTCCTCAGCCTGCGGACAGATCGTCAACTTCCTGGGCACCCTGCAGAACGAATGGGCCGGCGCCCAGGCGTTCTCCTCCTTCGACACCTACATGGCACCGTTCGTCCGCCTGGACAACCTCTCCTTCGAGCAGGTCCTGCAGTTCATGCAGGAATTCGTCTTCAACCTCAACGTGCCCAGCCGCTGGGGCACCCAGACCCCCTTCACCAACCTCACCTTCGACTGGACCTGCCCCGAGGACCTGAAGGACAACGTCCCCCTCATCGGCGGCGAGCCGGTGGACTTCGCCTACGGCGACCTGCAGCCCGAGATGGACCTGGTCAACCGCGCGTTCATCGAGGTGATGAGCCGGGGGGACGCCGACGGACGCCCCTTCACCTTCCCCATCCCCACCTACAACATCACCAGGGACTTCGACTGGGACTCGGAGAACACCCGCGCCCTGTTCGACATGACCGCCCGTTACGGTCTCCCCTACTTCCAGAACTTCATCAACTCCGACCTCGACCCCGGCATGATCCGCTCCATGTGCTGCCGCCTGCAGCTGGACCTGCGCGAGCTGCTCAAGCGCGGCAACGGCCTCTTCGGCTCCGCCGAGCTCACCGGCTCCATCGGCGTGGTCACGCTGAACTGCTCGCGTCTGGGCCACGAATACGCCGGTGACGAGAACTCGCTCCTGGCCCGGGTCACGGAGCTGGTCCACCTGGGCGTCGATACGCTCGAGCGTCGTCGCACCTTCGTCGCCGATCAGATGGAACGCGGCCTGTACCCCTACACGAAACGCTGGCTGCCCAGCCTGGACAACCACTTCTCCACCATCGGCGTCAACGGCTGCAACGAGATGGTGCGCAACTTCACCGGGGACGCCTACGACCTGAGCGATCCGCGGGGCCACGAACTGGTGCTGCGCCTGCTCGACCACATCAACGGCCTGCTGGTCGACGCTCAGGAATCCACGGGGCACCTGTTCAACCTCGAGGCCACCCCGGCCGAGGGCGCCACCTACCGCCTGGCCAAGGAGGACATCAAGCGCTTCCCGGGCATCCTCCACGCGGGCACCGACGAAGAGCCCTACTACACCAACTCCTCCCAGCTCCCCGTCGCCCACACCCCGGATCCCTTCGCAGCGCTCAGCGCCCAGGAGGACCTGCAGGCGAAGTACACCGGCGGCACCGTCCTGCACCTCTACATGGGTGCGGCCATGAGCTCGGGTGAGGCCTGCGCGACCCTGGTTCGCCGCGCGCTGAGCAACTTCCGTCTGCCCTACATCACCATCACCCCGACCTTCTCCATCTGCACCGACCACGGTTACCTCTCCGGCGAGCACCCGGAGTGCCCGCAGTGCGGCGGCCCCACCGAAATGTGGACCCGCGTGATGGGCTATTTCCGGCCGGTGTCCAGCTTCAACACGGGAAAGAAGGGTGAGTTCCATGAGCGCCTCTACTACAGCGAAGCCCACGTGTGACCTGCCGATCGCCGGGATCATCCCGTTCTCGGCGACCGACTGGCCGGGCAGGCTGACGGTCACCGCTTTCACCCAGGGCTGTCCCCTGCGGTGCGTGTACTGCCATAACCCCTCCCTGCAGGAGTTCCGCCCCGGCGCCCACGATTTCGCCGAGGTGCTGGAGCTTCTCGACGCCCGCCGCGGCCTCCTCGACGGCCTCGTCATCTCCGGCGGGGAGCCGACCGCCTCCCACGGGCTGGCTGAGGCCATCGCCGCCACCCATGACATGGGCTTCCGGGTCGGACTGCACACCTGCGGCTATGCGCCCAACCGGTTGGCGAAGCTGTTCGAGCGTCCCGACACCACCCCGGACTGGATCGGACTCGACGTGAAGGGCCTGCCGCAGGACATGCCCGCCGTGGCCGGCTGTACCCTGCCGGTCGCGCAGGCGTCCTGGCGCTCGCTCGACCTGATGGCCGCCTCGGGCATCGAACTGCAGGTGCGCACCACGCTGTGGCGGGGCTCCGTGCTCGAGGAGCATCTTCCCGAGCTGAAGGAGAAGGTGGGGGGTTACGGGCAGGAACTGGTGGTCCAGTGGGCCCGCGACTGCGACGCCGACGGCCACTATCAGGGGCAGAGCGCGGCGGCCTGAACACTCGTAACATCGGTGGCATGAGTGAAATCCCTCCCCGCCTCCGCGCCAGCGACGACGACCGCAACCGGGTCAATCTAGTCCTCAGCCAGGCCTTCTCCGAGGGCCGGATCAACTTCGAGGAGTTCGACCAGCGCACCGGACAGGTCCTCGCCGCCCGCTTCCGGGATGAACTGTCCTCACCGCTGACCGATCTCCTGCCCGACCCCACCGTGGTGTTCGACGGCCCCCTGCCGGCCGTGCTTCCCGACAACTCCCCCGCTTTTGTGGGCCGTGCGTCTCCGGCACCGGCCCGCCGTCAGGTGACGGGCGAGCAGGGCGGCAGTACCTTCAGCCTCGCCATCATGGGTGGCACCGACAGGCGCGGCGACTGGCTGATCGCACCCGTGCACACCTCGATCGCGCTCATGGGCGGCAACGGGCTCGACCTCACCGAGGCGCGGCTGGCGGCACAGGAGACCATCATCTACGCCGTCGGCATCATGGGCGGGGTGGAGATCCTCGTCCCGGAGGACGTCCGCGTCTTCAGCGAGGGGGTGGGCATCATGGGCGGCTTCGGCATCAGCACCGACCCGGAGGTGACGCTCCGCATGGAGGAGCTTCCCGCCGATGCCCCGGTTGTCCGCGTGCGCGGCCTCGGCCTGATGGGCGGGGTGGAGGTCAAGCGCGTCCCCCGTCCCTGAGCCGGCTCTGGGCCGTCAACGAGAAAAATGACCCCGTCCCACTGGCTGTGGGACGGGGCCATTGTTCATGCACCGTGACTAGAGCTGGAACTCCTCGTCCAGCGGCACGGAGGCACCGGTGAATTCGGCGTAGCCGTCATCACCGTAGATGGAGTCACCGTAGGTCGGGATCGAGTAGGCCGCGTTGCGGGCCGCCTCGGTGGGCTTGACCTCGATGTTGCGGTAACGGGAGATACCGGTACCGGCCGGGATCAGCTTACCGATGATCACGTTCTCCTTGAGACCGATGAGCTGGTCGGAGCGCTTGTTGATCGCGGCGTCGGTAAGCACACGGGTCGTCTCCTGGAAGGAGGCGGCCGAGAGCCAGGACTCCGTGGCCAGCGAGGCCTTGGTGATGCCCATGATCTGGTCGCGCAGCTCCGCCGGCTGACCACCCTCGGCACGGATCGCCGCGTTGATGCGGCGTGCCTCGGTGAGGTCGACCAGGGTGCCCGGCAGGAAGTCGGTGGAACCGGCGTCGATGACGGTGCCGCGACGCAGCATCTGGCGGATGATGATCTCGATGTGCTTGTCGTGGATGGCCACACCCTGGGTGCGGTACACGGCCTGCACTTCGTCGATGAGGTGCTTCTCGACGCCGCGGCGGCGCAGCACGCGAAGCACGTCGTGCGGGTCGGCGGGGCCGCGGAGCAGGCGCTCGCCGAGTTCCACGTGATCACCGTCGCGCAGGGTGCGCTCGATGAACACCGAGGGGTTGTTGTCCATCGGGACCTTGACCTGGGCGAGACCCTGTCGCTTGGACAGCTTCTCGTAGATCTCCTCCTCGTTGCCGTCGTCGGAGGTCAGCGTCAACTTGTAGAAGTTGCCGTCGTCCTCAAGCGCGACAGTGCCGGAGAACTCCGCGATCGGGGAGGCGTTCTTCGGCACGCGGGCCTCGAACAGCTCCTGCACACGCGGCAGACCGCCGGTGATGTCACCACCGACACCACCCTGGTGGAAGGTACGCATGGTCAGCTGGGTACCCGGCTCACCGATCGACTGGGCGGCGACGATGCCGACGGCCTCGCCGATGTCCACCAGCTGGCCGGAGGCCATGGACTTGCCGTAGCACTTCGCGCAGACACCGGTCGGGGTCTGGCAGGTCAGCACGGAGCGGACCTTGACCTCGTTGATGCCACGGGCCACGAGCTCGTCGATGGCGGATTCGGTGAGGTCGGCGCCGGCCTCGAAGAGGACCTCGCCGTCTGCACCGTTGACCTCGGTGGCCAGAACACGACCGGACACGGAGGTCTCCACCAGCGAGTGGCGGGAGTGGCCGCTGACGTTGCCGTCAGCGCCCTTGATCTCCACTGCCACCGGCACGCGGACACCCTGGCGGGTGCCGCAGTCGTCCTCGCGGACGATGACGTCCTGCGCCACGTCGACGAGACGACGGGTCAGGTAACCGGAGTCGGCGGTACGCAGAGCGGTATCCGCCAGGCCCTTACGGGAACCGTGGGAGTTGTTGAAGTACTCGAGAACCGACAGTCCCTCACGGAAGGAGGTCTTGATCGGACGGGTGATGTAGTCACCCTTCGAGTTCACCACCATGCCCTTCATGCCTGCCAGGGTCCAGATCTGGCGCATGTTACCGGCGGCACCCGACTTCACGATCATCGGAATCGGGTTGTCGTCCGGGTACAGGTCCTCGACGGCCTTACCCACCTTGTTGGTGGCGTCCTGCCAGAGCTCGACGAGACGGTCGTAACGGTCACGCTCACGGAGCGCACCCTTGACCCAGAACTTGTGCTCGATCTCGCGGGCCTCGGCCTCGTAGGTCTCGAGGATCTCCTCCTTGTTGGGGAGGACCAGAACGTCGGACATGGCGATGGTGACGCCGGAACGGGTCGACCAGTAGAAGCCCGCGTCCTTCATCTTGTCCATCGTCTGCGCGACGGTGATCATCGGGTACTTCGCGGCGAGGTCGTTGATGACGTCGCCGAGCATGATGAAGCCCGTGCCGCCGCCCTTACGAACCATGACGCCCTCGAGGTACGGGTAGTTCCACGGCAGCAGCTCGTTGAACATGACGCGACCCAGAGTGGTGTGCGCGGTCCAGACCTGACCCTGCTCCCAGCCGTCGGGGAACTGCTCCGCCTCGACGTCGGCCGGGGGACGCAGGTGGGAGATCCGCACGCGGATCGGAGCCTGCAGACCCAGGACACCACGGTCACGGGCCATGATGGCCTCGGCGAAGGACGAGTAGTCGCCCGTTGCCGGACCGTTCTCGCCGGCCGGACGGTATGCGCCCTGGCCGCCGATCTCGTCCTCCCGCTTGTTCATGGTGAGGAAGTACAGACCGGTCACCATGTCCAGACGCGGCATGGCCAGCGGCTTACCGGACGCCGGGGACAGGATGTTGTTCGAGGCGAGCATGAGGATGCGTGCCTCGGCCTGCGCCTCAGCGGACAGCGGCAGGTGGACTGCCATCTGGTCACCGTCGAAGTCGGCGTTGAAGGCCTCACACGCCAGGGGGTGCAGCTGAATGGCCTTACCCTCGACGAGCTTGGGCTCGAACGCCTGGATGCCCAGTCGGTGCAGGGTGGGTGCACGGTTGAGCATCACCGGGTGCTCGGAGATGGCCTCTTCCAGCACGTCCCAGACCTCGGGGCGCTGACGCTCGACCATGCGCTTCGCGGACTTGATGTTCTGCGCGTAGTCGTTCTCCACCAGTCGCTTCATCACGAACGGCTTGAACAGCTCGAGGGCCATCAGCTTGGGCAGACCACACTCGTGGAGCTTCAGCTGCGGACCGACGATGATGACGGAACGGCCGGAGTAGTCGACACGCTTACCCAGCAGGTTCTGACGGAAGCGACCCTGCTTGCCCTTGAGCAGATCAGACAGGGACTTCAGCGGACGGTTGCCCGGTCCGGTGACCGGACGGCCACGGCGACCGTTGTCGAACAGTGCGTCGACGGACTCCTGCAGCATGCGCTTCTCGTTGTTCACGATGATCTCGGGCGCGCCGAGTTCAATCATGCGCTTGAGGCGGTTGTTGCGGTTGATCACGCGACGGTACAGGTCGTTGAGGTCCGAGGTGGCGAAGCGGCCACCGTCGAGCTGGACCATCGGACGCAGCTCCGGCGGGATGACCGGGATGCAGTCGAGGACCATGCCGGCCGGGTCGTTGCCGGAACGCAGGAACGCGGCGACGACCTTGAGGCGCTTGAGGGCGCGCATCTTCTTCTGGCCCTTGCCCTCATTGATGATGGTGTGCAGTTCTTCGGACTCGGCCTCGAGATCGAAGTTGCGGATGAGGGTCTGGATCGCACCGGCACCCATGCCGCCGGTGAAGTAATCCTCGTAGCGGTCCATGAGCTCTTCATAGACGGTCTCGTCGATGATCATCTGCTTCGGAGCCAGCTTGATGAAGGTCTGCCAGATCTCCTCGAGACGGACGACCTCACGCTCCGCACGCTCGCGGATGTACTGCATCTCCTTGTCGGCTGCAGTCTGCACCTTGCGACGTGCGTCAGCCTTGGCGCCGGCGGCCTCGAGCTCGGCGAGGTCCTCCTCCAGCTTGGCGGCACGCTCGGCGATCTCGGACTCGGCTTCAGCCTCGACGTCCTTCTTCTCCAGGAGCATGTCCGCCTCGAGGGTGGACTGGTCGTTGTGACGGGCCTCCTCGTCGACGGAGGTGATGATGTTCGCGGCGAAGTAGATGATCCGCTCGAGATCCTTCGGAGCGAGGTCCAGCAGGTAGCCGAGACGGCTCGGGACACCCTTGAAGTACCAGATATGGGTGACCGGTGCGGCCAGCTCGATGTGACCCATGCGCTCACGACGCACCTTGGACTTGGTCACCTCGACGCCACAGCGCTCACAGATGATGCCCTTGTAACGGACTCGCTTGTACTTGCCGCAGGCGCACTCCCAGTCACGGGTCGGGCCGAAAATGCGCTCGCAGAAGAGACCGTCCTTCTCCGGCTTGAGGGTGCGGTAGTTGATGGTCTCCGGCTTCTTGACCTCGCCCTTGGACCAACGGCGGATGTCGTCGGCGGTGGCCAGGCCGATGCGGAGCTCTTCGAAGAGGTTTACGTCGAACACGTAACTCCCTTTCCCCTCCCGGTGTGGAGGGATTGAATGGCGAATATCAGATTAGAGGTTAGGAGGCGTCGACGTCGGAGCGCTCGTCGTGGGACAGGTTGATGCCCAGCGAGGATCCACCGCCGTCGAGATCGTCGTCATCGTCACCGGACAGCTCCATCGGGGTGCCGTCGGCGGCGAGGACCTCGACGTTCAGGCACAGGGACTGGAGCTCCTTGAGGAGAACCTTGAAGGACTCCGGGATACCCGGATCCGGGATGTTCTCGCCCTTGACGATGGCCTCGTACACCTTGACACGGCCGACGACGTCATCGGACTTGATCGTCAGCAGCTCCTGCAGGGTGTAGGCGGCGCCGTATGCCTGCATCGCCCACACCTCCATCTCACCGAAGCGCTGGCCACCGAACTGGGCCTTACCACCGAGCGGCTGCTGGGTGATCATGGAGTACGGACCGGTGGAGCGGGCGTGGATCTTCTCGTCCACCAGGTGGTGGAGCTTGAGCAGGTACATGTAGCCCACGGAGACCGGGTACGGGAACGGTTCGCCGGAGCGGCCGTCGAAAAGCATCGCCTTGCCGTTAGCGTCGACCATGACGTCGCCGTCACGGTTCGGCCGGGAGTTGGCGAGCAGGCCGGCGATCTCCTGGTTGGAGGCGCCGTCGAAGACCGGGGTGGCGGTCAGCGAGTTGGCCGGGACGTCGTAGAGCTCCTCAGGGAGGGTCTCGATCAGCTCGGCGTTCTCAATGGCAGCCGGGTCGACGGTCCAGCCGGCGGCGGCGAGCCAACCGAGGTGGATCTCCAGAACCTGACCGATGTTCATACGACGCGGCACACCGTGGGTGTTCAGGATGATGTCCACCGGGGTGCCGTCCGGCATGAACGGCATGTCCTCCGGCGGCAGGATCTTGCCCACGACGCCCTTGTTGCCGTGGCGGCCGGCGAGCTTGTCGCCGTCCTGGATCTTGCGCTTCTGGGCCACGTGAACGCGGATCATCTCGTTGACGCCCGGTGCCAGATCGTCGTCGTCCTCACGGGCGAAGCGACGGACACCGATGACCTTGCCGTTCTCACCGTGCGGCACCTTCATGGAGGTGTCACGGACCTCACGGGCCTTCTCGCCGAAGATGGCGCGCAGCAGGCGCTCCTCCGGGGTCAGCTCGGTCTCGCCCTTCGGGGTGACCTTACCCACGAGAATGTCGCCCGCACGGACGTCAGCACCGATGCGGACGATGCCGCGGTCGTCGAGGTCGCGCAGGACGTCCTCGGAGACGTTCGGGATCTCACGGGTGATCTCCTCGGCGCCCAGCTTGGTGTCGCGGGCATCGATCTCGTGCTCCTCGATGTGGATCGAGGTGAGGATGTCCTCCTCCACGATGCGCTGGTTGAGGATGATGGCATCCTCGTAGTTGTGGCCCTCCCACGGCATGAACGCGACCAGCAGGTTACGTCCCAGCGACATCTCACCGTTGTGGGTGCCCGGACCGTCGGCGATGACCTGGCCGGCCTCGACGCGCTCGCCCATGTTGACCAGCGGCGTCTGGTTGTAGCAGGTGCCCTGGTTGGTGCGCTCGAACTTGCGCAGCAGGTAGGTGTCGCGGATGCCTTCGTCGTCCATGATGGTGATCAGGTCGGCGGAGACGTTCTCGACGACGCCGGACTTCGGCGTGATGACCATGTCACCGGCGTCGTAGGCGGCGCGCTTCTCCATGCCGGTGCCCACGTAGGGGGCCTCGGCGCGGACCAGGGGAACGGCCTGACGCTGCATGTTCGCACCCATGAGGGCACGGTTGGCGTCATCGTGCTCGAGGAACGGAATCATGGCGGTGGCCACGGAGACCATCTGACGTGCGGAGACGTCGATGAAGTCGACGCCCTTGGCGTCGGTGACGGCGATGTCGCCGTCCTTCACACGGACCTCGATGCGGTCGGAGGTGATGTTGCCTTCACCGTCACGCTCGACGGAGGCCTGACCGATGGCGTAACGGTCCTCCTCGTCAGCGGTGAGGTAGTGAACCTCATCGGTGACCTTGCCGTCGACGATCTTGAGGTACGGGGTCTCGATGAAACCGAAGGCGTTGACGCGCGCGTAGGACGAGAGCGAACCGATCAGACCGATGTTCGGGCCCTCAGGAGTCTCAATCGGGCACATGCGGCCGTAGTGGGACGGGTGCACGTCCCGGACCTCGATGCCGGCACGCTCACGGGACAGACCGCCCGGGCCGAGGGCAGACAGACGACGCTTGTGGGTCAGACCCGACAGCGAGTTGTTCTGGTCCATGAACTGGGACAGCTGGGAGGTGCCGAAGAACTCGCGGATCGCGGCCGAGACCGGACGGACGTTGATCAGCGAGGTCGGGGTGATGGACTCCGCGTCCTGGGTGGTCATGCGCTCGCGCACGACACGCTCCATGCGGGACAGGCCGACGCGGACCTGGTTCTGGATGAGCTCACCCACGGTACGCAGACGACGGTTGCCGAAGTGGTCGATGTCGTCGGTGTTCACCGGGATGGTCTCACCGGTCGGCGAGGTCATGGCGCGCTCACCGGTGTGAAGGCGAACCAGGTACTCGAGGGTGGTGGCGATGTCTTCTTCGGTCAGGGTCATCAGACCGTCGTGGTCGCCGCCGAGGCCGAGCTTGCGGTTGACCTTGTAGCGGCCGACCTTGGCCAGGTCGTAGCGCTTCGCGCGGAAGAAGGAGTTGTCGAGCAGGGAGCGCGCGAGATCGCGGGTGGGCTGCTCGCCCGGACGCTGCTTGCGGTAGATCTCCAGCAGAGCCTCGTCGACGTTGGCCACACCATCGGACTCGAGGGTGGACATCATGATCTCGGAGAAGCCGAAGCGTTCCTTGATCTGCTCGGTGGTCCAGCCCAGGGCCTTCAGCAGGACGGTGACGGGCTGACGACGCTTGCGGTCGATGCGGACGCCGACGGTGTCGCGCTTGTCCACGTCGAACTCCAGCCACGCACCACGCGACGGGATGACCTTGACGGAGTGCAGCGGACGCTCGGTGGACTTGTCGATCGTCTGATCGAAGTACACACCGGGAGAGCGGACGAGCTGGGAGACCACGACACGCTCGGTGCCGTTGACGATGAACGTGCCCTTCTCGGTCATCATCGGGAAGTCACCGATGAAGACGGTCTGGGACTTGATCTCCTGGGTTTCGTTGTTGATGAACTCAGCAGTCACATACAGTGGTGCGGAGTAGTTGATGTCCTTGTCCTTGCACTCATCGATGGTGTGCTTGACATCCTCGAATCGCGGAGCGGACAGGGAGAGGGACATGTTCTCGGAGTAGTCCTGGATCGGGCTGAGCTCGTCGAGAATGTCCTCGAGACCACTGGTGACGTGGGCTTCCGGCCCACGCTCCTCCTGCTGGCGGGCGCGCCACTCGGGCGTACCGATCAGCCATGCGAAGGATTCACGCTGCAGGTCAAGGAGACCCGGAACCTCAATCGGCTCAGCGTTCTTCGAGAACGAATAACGCTTGGGAGTTCCGGGGATGTCGGCCACTGACTTGGTCTGGCGGGAGACTGCCAAGATGGGTCCTTCCAGCACCTCACGCGGGACGATGGTCGCTCTGGCTTGCAACCACCGAAACCGCTGGTAAATTTAGCATTCGGTCTGCTGTGGAATGAGCGTCCCCAGATAGCACAAAATCACCTTGTCAAGTCGACTTTTCCAGGCCGACAGATCAAGGTTTAGGTGATGGCCAGAGACGAATTCCAGCGCAAAGAAGCAGCCTATATCAATATCGCCGCATTGTAAAGCGCAGCGCCACGCCGGTTGTCATCCGGATTTACGCGGGGACTCTACCACGACTTTCCGGGGGCCACTCGACCACTCGGCCGGTGTCCCCCACCATCCGCTTATCGACGCCGCCGTCCCCCGAACACACCGAACGCACCCACCAGCCCCAGCAGCGCCAGGACCGCGCCGATTCCGATGACCACCTGACGCACGGTGTCCACGAGCGCGGGGTCCCGGATCTCGGCGGCCTCCCCGAGGTGAGCGTCGATCTGCTCCTGCGCCATCCGCCCCTCGAAGAGGAGCACCTGCTCGCGCTTCTCCCCGTCGACCGTGCCGTAGTAGGCGTCCACGTCCTCCCGGATCTCCACCACCAGGCCTGAGACGCGGTCCACGAGGATGTCCCGGGTGACCGAGTGGAAGAGATAACCCCGCTCCTCGTCCGGGAAGGTGGTGGTGTTGAAGGGAGAGGCGTAGAGCTCCGCCACGTTGGTCGACCCGATCTCCTGCCGGTAGCGGTAAACGGTGCGGCCGTTCATGTCGAGCTCCTCGACGAACTCCGCCGGGCGGGTCTGCCGCAGTTCGGGGTCGAACACCTCATAGGTGGTCTGCTCGGCTCCGGAGGGGAATTTCAGCCACACGCCCTCCACCGGAACTTCGCTCACCGGGCTCGCCAGCTGATCGGTGAGGGTCGCCGGAGTGGTGAACTGGCCGGTGGCGCGGTCCACGGCGAAGGTCCACACCTCGGCGGTGATGAGCCTGTCCAGCTCCTCCTGCTGACTGTCACGCATCAGGGTCTCCCCCACCCGCAGCGTCGCGGTCTCTTCACCCGCGGGGTTCTGGATCTCCATGTGCAACTGACGCGAGACAGGCACCTCGAGCACACGTCCACCCGGATCGGTCATCAGCCGCGTCTGTGCCTCGTCGTCGGTGAGCGTCCACGTCGTGGCCTTCAGATCCAGCGGGAGCCGGCTGTCCTCGTGGAGGAAACGAGGGGCCACCAGACCCGCCACCAGCAGCGTGATGCCCACGCTGATCAGGAGGAAAGAGAGGAGACGGGACTTTGGCAGCATGGAGGCGAGTCTACCTGTCGCCCGAAACCAATCCGCAGTCGACGGTGAATCGGGAAAACCCCGCTCCATCCGGGAAAGGATGGAGCGGGGTTCGCGCGAAAAAGGTTCCTCTTACTTGAGGGTGACCTTGGCGCCGGCCTCTTCGAGCTTGGCCTTGGCAGCCTCTGCATCTTCCTTGGAAGCGCCCTCGATGATGGCCTTCGGTGCGCTCTCGACGAGCTCCTTGGCTTCCTTCAGGCCCAGGCCGGAGACGAGCTCGCGGACAGCCTTGATCACGCCGATCTTCTTGGCGCCGGCATCTTCGAGCACGACGTCGAACTCGCTCTGCTCCTCAGCAGCGGCCTCTCCACCAGCGGCGCCTGCAGCGGCGACGGCGACGGGAGCGGCAGCGGTGACCTCGAAGACCTCTTCGAATTCCTTGACGAACTCAGAGAGCTCGATCAGGGTCATCTCCTTGAAGGCCTCAATGAGCTCGTCCTTGGTGAGCTTAGCCATGGTGGCTTCCTTTCTTTGTGGGCCTGATTCAACAGGCCCGGATGTGTGGGGATTGAACTGTTGCGCCGTAGTGGCGACTTACGCTTCCTTCTTCTCCTGGAGCGCAACGGCGAGCCGTGCGACCTGGGAAGCGGGGGCGTTGAACAGGCCTGCGGCCTTTGCCAGATTGCCCTTCATGGCACCGGCCAGCTTCGCGAGAGTGGTCTCGCGGTTGTCCAGCTCGGCGATGGCCTTGACCTGGTCGGCAGACAGAGCGTTGCCGTCCATGTAGCCACCCTTGACGAGGAACGCCTTGTTTTCATCGGCGAACTTCTTCATGACCTTGGCGGCGTCGACGCCCTCACCCTTGATGAAGGCGACGGCGGTCGGGCCGGTCAGGAGCTCGTCAAGACCCTCGATGCCCTGTTCCTGGGCAGCGATCTTGATAAGGGTGTTCTTGGCGACGGAGTACTGGACTTCAAGGCCGAGAGAGTTACGCAGTTCAGAGATCTGCGCAACGGTCAGGCCGCGGTACTCGGTGAGGACAACGGAGGAAGCCTCCTCGAACTTGGCCTTGAGCTCTGCGAGCTCAGCCTGGTTCTTCGCGTTTGCCATTACTTCGCCTCCTTCCAATTACGTGTCGTGTTGATCCGCCGGGACCTTCTTCAATGAAAAAGGCCCCGTGCAAGAGCACAGGGCACATCATCTCCCACAAGGAAGGTGGTGGCTCTAAAGCGTCTCCTGCGTGGGCCGTTCCAGTGTCCTGGAAGCCTTCGATCCTTTCGGATGACCGACGGTCTTCGGTGAAACTTGAGCGGGGCCTTTTTAGGGGCCGTTCAAACTTCGTTGCATAATGTTAGTGCCGACCCCCCGGATCATCCAAATCACCCGCCAACGAGGCCCGCGCCATGCGTTGCAGTACCGCCGACACAGCCTCGACGTCGGCGCCCGACTGGGTGACCAGTTCGGCGCCGCGCTGGATCGCGGCGTCGATGAGCGGACGGACGATGTCCACCCCCTCGCCGAGCAGGGTGCGCAACGCCGGCTCCAGACCGTTGTGGGCCCGCTGCACGCGCTCGTCGACGAAAGCTCCGGGGTAGGCCTGAGCCGCGACCATGAGCGGCCCGTGCGAACCTTCCACGAACAGCCGGAGGGTCACGCGGACGTAGGCGGCCAGGCGATCCCCGGGATCGGTTCCGGCCCCCTCGAGCTTCCCTGTGAGTTCCTGCAGCCAGGCGGGGATGGTCTCCAGCAGCAGCTGGATGACCATGTCCTCCCGGGAGGACACGTAAAGGTAGACGCTGGAGCGTGCCAGCCCGACTTCGGTGGCGACCTCAGCGAGGGTGGGAACTTTCCCACCCCCCGCGACGATCAACTTCTCTGCGGCGTCCAGCACCGCGCGGTGCTGGACCGCACGATGCTGGGCAACCGTGGCCTCCGAGATCCTGGGCATGCCCTGAGCCTAGTCCCCCGCGGTCAACCGCCCATCGACCATCTGATAGACGCGGTCACAGTACTCGATCACCTCGAGGTCATGGGTGACCATGACACCGGCGACCCCGAGTTCATGGCACTCGTCGGCGAGCAGTCGGACGATCTCGTGGGAGCGCTGCCTGTCCAGGGCTGCAGTGGGTTCGTCCACCAGCAGCAGATCGGGTCCACCGACGAGCGCCCGGGCGATACCGATGCGCTGCCTTTCGCCGCCGGACAGCGTGGCGGGCCGGTGACCGGCACGGTGCTGCATTCCCACGGCGGCGAGCAGTTCATCGTTGCTCCGTCGGCCGCGACGACCCAGCACCCGGGCGGCGAGCTCGAGCTGGTCCCGGGCGCGGAGTGCGGAGGGGAGGTTCCCCGAGGACTGGAAGACGAAGCCGATGTGTTCCCGACGGATCCGGGCCAGCTCGGCGTCGGCCATCCCGGTGACCTCCTCGCCCGCCACCCGGACATGGCCCGCGTCGGGCGTGGTGAGCGCGCCGGCGACCGCCAGCAGAGTGGATTTTCCGGAGCCGGAGGGGCCGACCACAGCGATGAATTCGCCGGGGTGGACCGTCATCGACACACGGTCGAGGGCATGCACCTCGGAGTCTCCGTCGCCGTAGCTGACGCGGACGTCATCGAGAACAAGAGCGGGTGTGGTCATCGGTTCTCCCCCAGTGCGGTGAGCGGATCGGTGCGGGTGACGCGGTAGACGGAGATCAGCGCACCGAGCAGTCCCGCGATGAACAGCATGGCCGCGCCGCCGAGAATCGGGCCGACCTCGGTGGCGTAGGGCATGGCGGTGCTCTCCAGCCAGAGGCCGAGGGCGACGGCCAGCGCCACGCCCACGCCGATGGAGAGCGCGAGAATGATCACGGCCTGACCGAGACTGTCGCGCAGCAGGAAGGCCCTGGTCGCACCCATGGCCCGCATGACGGCGATGTCACCGGCGCGCTGGATGGTCCAGACGAGGAAGAACGCACCGGTGACCAGAGCGGTGATGATGTAGAGGAACCACTCGATCATGGACAGCGTCATGGTTTCCGGGCCATAACCGGGCGAGGACTGGAAGCTCTCCGCCAGGGTGCGGACGTCCAGGCCCGAGGATGTGGTGAGCATCTCGACGTCCGCACCCGAGGAGCGGGCCACGATGACGGACGCCTCTTCATAGGCACGCGACGGGGCCCCCTCCCCCGTACGGGCGCCGGCATGGACCTCCTGCCAGACGTCCATCGGGACGTAGGCGAGATCAACATGGCCGAAAGTACGCTGACCTTCGGCGAAGCCGATGACGTTGAGTTCAGTCTCCAGGCGGTCGATGGTGATGGTGTCGCCGACGCTGATGCCGGCGTCCTCCATCGTCCCGGAGAGGATCACGTCATGAGGGGTCGGGGTGGGCTGGCCGTCGGCACGTTCCGGGCTCATCGTAGGCAGGCCCTCCGGCGCGATGAAGGAGCCGGGCTGGACGCCGATGAGGGTGAGGTCCACCGGCGTGCCGTCCTGGTTGCGGGCGTTGACGATGGTCAACCCCATCGGGGCCGTGTCCTCGACGCCGTCGACGGCCGCGAGGTCATCTGCCTGGTCGAGCTGCACGACGGAGCGGGTGAACGCGGAATCGGTCTGCGTGCCGTCCGCGAAGGCGATGACGTCCGCATCCAGGGCCTTCAGGCCGGAGACACCGTCGTTGACCAGTCCGGCGGTGAGGCCGGAAATGATGACGATGAGGATGGACATGAGGGCCAGGACCAGGCCCATCAGTAGAAATCGGGTGCGCGCGAAGAGCATGTCGCGCCAGGCTAGGAACATGAGGTGGGGCTCCGGTCAATGTCGGGGATTCACTGCCGACAGATCTTGCCGACATGCTGTCGCCATCTTAGCGACAGCATGTCGGCGCCCCTCACTGACCCCGGCTACGTCGACGACTACTTCTCGTCGAAGTCACTCAACGGGCCACGCACCATGGCGACCCGGGCGGCATTGAGAATCGCCAGGACGTCGATGACCTCCTGCGCGACGGCACCCATGAGCGGGGTGAGCAGGCCGAAAACCGCGAGGATCATGCCGATGATGCTCAGGGCCATACCGCCCAGGGCTGACTGCAGGGCGATGCGTCGCATCCGCGCACCGATGTGGAGCAGGTCGTCGAGACGTTCGAGGGAGGAGTCGAGGATGACCGCGTCGGCGGCCTCGGAGGTGATGTCGGAACCGGCGCCCATCGCCACGCCCACCGTCGCCACCGCCATCGCAGGCGCATCGTTGATCCCGTCGCCGAGGAACATGGTCGGGCCGCGCCGGTTGTGCTGCTCCACCAGGGCGAGCTTGCCCTCGGGGCTGACGCCGGCGTGAATTTCCTCGATCCCGACCCTGTCCGCGAGATACCTGACCTCGGATTCGCGGTCCCCGGAGATGATCATCAGCGTGTCCACGTTGTGTTTCTTCGGCAGGTGGGCGATGAAGTCATTCGCCGACGAGCGCGGTTCGTCCCGCAACCGGATCATGGCGGCGTAGTGGTCACCGACCAGGACAATCGACTCCATGCCGGAGCTGGTGACCGGGATGATGTCGCGGCTGGCGGGATCGATCTCGTAACTCGTCCGACGGTTGGTGATGCGGATGGGCCGTCCGCCGACCACGCCCCTCAGACCCTGGCCCGGTTTCTCGGAGACCTCGGTGACGTCAGGGAGCGCCAGCTTCCGCGCCTCCGCCCCCTTGCGGATCGCCTCCGCCAGCGGGTGGCGGGAGTACCGCTCCACCGACGCCGCCAACGCCAGGACCTCATCCTCGGTGAAGCCCTCCGCCGTATGGATGTCGGTGATGGCGGGACGTCCGTAGGTGAGGGTGCCGGTCTTGTCGAACATGACCGTCCTGACCTGGGAGGCGTTCTCCAGCATGCCGGGGTTCTTCACGATGATGCCGCGACGGGCCGCCAGCGAGATCGCACCGATGATGGCGACGGGCACGCCGATCAGGAGCGGGCAGGGGGTGGCCACAACGACGACGGCCAGGAAACGCGTCGGATCACCCGAGATCACCCAGCCCAGGATTCCCAGCGCCAGGGCGACGACCGTATACCAGGCCCCCAGCCGGTCCGCGAGGCGACGCATCCCGGGCCGGTTCTCCTCCGCCTCACGCAGGACGCCGACGATCTGGGCGTAGCGGGAGTCCTGCGCAGGCCTGGTGGCGACGATGGTCAACGGGGTGTCGCCGTTGACGGCACCCGACATGACGTCCGACCCCTTCGACTTGCTCACCACATACGGCTCACCCGTCAGGTAGGACTCGTCCATGCTGCCGTGGCCGTCGACGACCTCACCGTCCACGGGACACAGTTCGTGCGGCAGGACGGCGAGCAGGTCGCCCACCCCGATCTCACTGACCGGGACCTCTTCGGTCCCCTCGGCGAACGTGCCCCCCAGCAGCCGGTGCGACGTGGTCGGCGCCCGTCGGGCGAGGGCATCGAGGGTTCCCGAGGCGCGTTTCGACGCCGCCTCCTCGAGCGCCTCACCACCCGAGAGCATGAGGACGATGATGGCCGCGACCAGCCACTCCCCCAGCAGCACTGCCGAGATGATGGAGACGGCCGCCAACGTGTCCGCACCACCGCGGGTCGCGATCGCCGACCTGCCCACCTCGATCATCAACGGAATACCGCCGAGAACGACCATCAGCACGAGCGGCCAGTCCCGCGCCCAGCTCTCCAACCCGAAGCCGAACCACAGGATGAGATGCAGCGCGATGGCGACGAGGGTGGCGACGGTGATCGCCCCGTCGCGTGAACGGATGAACAGGACCCAGGGTTCAGGCGCTCGAGGAGGAGTCGTGCTCGTTGTCGCTGTGGTGGTCATACCACCATTGTTCTCCAGAAAAGGCGGACTTACCAGGAAGTACAGGCTGCCCTCACCACTTCAACCACCCTTTCTCAGGCGATTGCACTCCCCCGGAAGCATGTGGTCACATCTCCCCCGACCCATACGTTCCCATCCGCAGCGCATTCGACGGACACTGATCCGGCGCGTCCGAGTCTGGTCCCCTGGGACACCCGGTAGCTGCCGTCGACCTGCCCCACGCGGCGCAGCCACTGGGCGACGGAGGCGTTCAGGCTGCCGGTCACCGGATCCTCACCACTGCCGGCGAAAGGGACGAAGGCGCGGATCTCGAAGGCGAATGGGGCTCCCTCCGGGTAGGCCCCGATCACCCCGAACTTCAGCTCTCCCGTCACGCGGAGATCCGGCTCCAACGCCAGAACCTCAGCGGCACTGCGCAGCTGCACCACACACCAGCCGGGCCCGTTGTCCACCCACTGGTGGCCGATCACCTCCTCGCGGAGGACGCCGAGGGCGGCACAGATCCGATCCAGGGTCTCCTCCTCCAACGGGCCGCGACGGATGGTGGGCGGTGCCGCGAAGAAGAGCTGTTCCCCCGCCTGCCTGATGTCCACCAGGCCGGCCCCGCATTCCTGCACCAGCATCCCCTCGCGCCGGGGAACACCACCGTTGCCCAACCAGGCCTGCGCCGAACCGAGGGTGGGGTGGCCGGCGAAGGGCAGCTCGCCGGTGGGGGTGAAGATGCGCACACGGTAGTCGGCCCCAGGGTGGCTCGGAGGAAGGAGAAAAGTGGTTTCCGAGAGGTTCGTCCAGTTGGCGATCCGGCGCATCTCCACCTCGTCAAGCCCCTGTGCGTCGAGGATGACGGCCAAGGGGTTTCCCCGGTAGGGCTCGGCGGAGAAGACGTCGACCTGCGCGAAGTCTCGGTTTCGGCTCATGCTCCCGAGTATAGGAGCGCCGGAGCACCTCCCCGCCCCCGGTGAGGGGGAAGCCGCTCAGGACAGGAAAACGCGGCGTGAGACTTGAAGTCTCACGCCGCGTTCACGCTGGCCGGGGGTTGAGGCTTAGGCCTCGGCAGCGTAGTTCTTCTGCACCGAGGAGTCGACCGGGACGCCCGGGCCGTTGGTGGAGGAGAGGGTGATCTTCTTCAGGTAGATGCCCTTGGCGGAGGACGGCTTGATGCGGAGCAGCTCGTCGAGCAGTGCGCCGTAGTTCTCAGCCAGAGCCTTCTCGTCGAAGGATGCCTTGCCGATACCGGCGTGCAGGTTGGAGGCCTTGTCCACGCGGAAGGAGATCTTTCCGCCCTTGACGTCGGCGACAGCCTTGGCGACGTCGGTGGTGACGGTGCCGGTCTTCGGGTTGGGCATCAGGCCACGCGGGCCGAGCACGCGGGCGACGCGGCCGACCTTGGCCATCTGGTCCGGGGTGGCGATGGCGACGTCGAAGTCGATGGTGCCGGCGGTGATCTGCTCGATCAGCTCGTCGGTGCCCACGATGTCAGCGCCCGCGGCCTCAGCCTCGGTGGCCTTCTCGCCGGCGGCGAAGACGGCGACGCGGACGGTCTTACCGGTGCCGTGCGGCAGGGAGACGGTGCCACGAACCAGCTGATCAGCCTTGCGCGGGTCAACGCCCAGGCGGATGGCGACGTCGACGGTGGAGTCGAAGTTCTTGGAGGAGGTCTCCTTGATCAGCTTGGCGGCCTCGATCGGCGTGTAGTCGCGGTTCTTGTCGACCAGCGCGGCGGCGGCCTTGTATGCCTTGGAGTTCTTGCTCATTGTGCAATTCCTTCTTGGGAGGGATTGGTGTGGTCAGGCGGGCCGTAGCTGGCCCTGCCACAGTTATCGGGAGAGGGAGGGATTAACCCTGGACCTCGATGCCCATGGAGCGGGCGGTACCGGCGACGATCTTGGCGGCTGCGTCGATGTCACGGGCGTTGAGGTCTTCCTTCTTGGTCTCAGCGATCTCACGAACCTGAGCCATGGTGACCTTGCCCACCTTCTGGGTGTGCGGGACGCCGGAGCCCTTCTGCAGGCCAGCGGCCTTCAGGAGCAGCTTGGCGGCCGGCGGGGTCTTCAGCTTGAACTCGAAGCTGCGGTCCTCGTAGACGGTGATCTCAACCGGGATGACGTTGCCGCGCTGGGACTCGGTCGCTGCGTTGTAGGCCTTGCAGAACTCCATGATGTTGACGCCATGGGCACCGAGAGCCGGGCCGACCGGCGGAGCCGGGTTAGCGGCGCCAGCATCGATCTGCAGCTTGATGAGGCCAGTGACCTTCTTCTTCTTCTTGGGAGCCATCGAATTACCTCGTTCCGTGTTACCGGTAACCGCCACGATGATGACGGCAACCGTCCGGATGCCGGGCCCCGCTACCAGGACGAATGTCGCTGGATCTTCACGTATCCCGGCCACCGGGGATGAATGCCTGAATGTCGCGCACAAGACGTGCGCGCGCGATGGTCAAGCCTACGGCACGAGAAGGGCGCCGCCCAAATCGCTAGTTGATCTTCTCGATCTGGTCGTAGGTCAGCTCCACCGGGGTCTCACGACCGAAGATGGAGACCAGCGCCTGGATCTTACCGGTGGCCGGATCGATCTCGGAGATCGTCGCGGACACGGAGGCCAGCGCACCGGTGAGGATGGTGACGGCCTCGCCCACCTGGAAGTCCATCGCCAGGGTCGGCTTCGTCTGCCCCTCCGGCATCGCGACGACCTTCTCGCCCTCAGAAGTGACGGCCGCGGCCTCGCCCTCGACGGTGACGTCCTTCGGCATGAGGAACTTCGCGACGTCGCGGTGCTTCACGATGGTTGCGTTGCCCTCGTTGCCCACGAAGCTCGTCACACCCGGGGTGTCACGGACGACGGACCAGGCCTTGTCGTTCATCTCCATGCGGACGAGCACGTAGCCCGGCAGCAGCTTGCGCTTGACCGTCTTGCGCTTGCCGTCCTTGATCTCGATGACCTGCTCGATCGGCACGACGACGTCGTAGATGTACTCCTCGACCTCCAGGGTCTGGGCGCGCATGTCGAGGTTGGTCTTCACCTTGTTCTCATAACCCGAGTAGCACTGGATGATGTACCAGTCTCCCGGCTGCTTCTTCAGCTCACGGGTGTACTCGCGCAGGCGACGACGGTACTCGGCCTCCACATCCTCCTCAGTGGTGTCGCCCAGTGCCGCCGCGGCGGCAGCCAGGGAATCCTCCTCGGTCTGCTCCGGCTCAGCCTCCAGCCCGGTCGTGGTGAGATCAGACTCAGCGGCGACGGTCTCGTCGGAGTCGGCGGGGGCGTCGCCGAGCAGCTCGGCGGGATCGGTCGTCTCGGGAATGTTCTCGGATGCGAATTCTTCGCTCATGATGCTCCAGGTGTGTAGGGCAATTCGGAAAGGCCGGTTCAAGCCAGTTTAGCGGCCGCGGCCAATGAATAATCCCGCCGACCCTGGGGGGCTCGACGGGATGAAAACTGATGGTGAAGACTGTACCTAAGGAGAGAGGATCTTCTCAACTCCGAGGCCCGCCACGAAGTCCACGCTTGACACCAGCGCAGTCACCACGATGAGGAACGTGAACACCACGAGGGTGTACACAACCATCTGACGAGCGGTCGGCCAGATGACCTTCCGCATCTCCGAGACGACCTCCGGCAGGAAGCTGGTGGCGCCGCCACCCGGCTTCTCATCCTCCGGATCAGCCTTGACCACACGCTTCGCCTCGTACGACGAGGCAGTGGTGGTGCCGACGCCCGTCATCTGACGCTTGCCGGTCGGGCGGGCCGCACCGGGCTGGCTGGGCTGTTGATCGGTCACAGCACTCCTCGCAAAAGATGTCTCGTGTTCAGAACTCCGTCGAGCCTACCAGAGCCCCGTTCCGGAAAGCAGAACGGGCCGGCACTGAGGGAAACCCTCAGCGACCGGCCCGTATCGGCAGGGGCGACAGGACTCGAACCTGCAACCTACGGTTTTGGAGACCGTTGCTCTACCAATTGAACTACGCCCCTTGGTGCGCTGCCTGAACAGCACGATTCACCTTACCAGATGGTCAATTCCTTGAGAAACTACCTGCTGGCCGGCAAACCGGTAGCGATGGCGGGAATTGAACCCGCGACACAGCGATTATGAGTCGCTTGCTCTACCACTGAGCTACACCGCCTGGTGGCCGTTTCACACTTCCTCCAGCCACCGACGGTTAACCTGTGACCGAGGGAGAAAAGAAACAGAGCCCCCTATCAGAATCGAACTGATGACCTTCTCCTTACCATGGAGACACTCTACCGACTGAGCTAAGGGGGCTTAGCTTCCGAAGGATGCAGGCGCTATTTCTTTTGCCCGCTCCGTTGAAGCCTTGAACAGATTAACCTGACACGTTGGAGATACACAAATCGCCACTTCAAAGCGCATTTTCGTGCCCCTCAACAGGCCGCCGGAACCTGCTGTCCGGAACCCCTTCCGGCACCTTCCGGAGGGGACCGGGGCCGGCCGACGGCAGGCGCCGGGACCCGGGGTAACCCAGAGAACGACAAAACCCACCCGAACGAATTGTTCGGGTGGGTCTGAAGTTGTGCCAGGTACAAGATTCGAACTTGTGTAGGCGTAAGCCGGCGGATTTACAGTCCGCTCCCATTGGCCGCTCGGGCAACCTGGCGTGCACCACATGGTGCGTGACATACTCTACTACGATGTACCCGACGCTCTGCAAATCGGCAGGTCAGCGGGGCTATCCGACGCGCTGGATGGTGTAGTTGGCCAGCATGCGCAACGCGTTGGTGGCGGCGGACTCCGGGAGGCGATCCATCTGGGCCTCGGCTTCGGCGAGGTAGCGGCGGACGTCGTCCAGCGCGCGCTGGCGGCCGTTGGAGCGCCCGAGGAGGGTGAGGGCGCGTTCGACCTCGGCGTCGTCGGAAAGCGGGCCCGTGAGCAGTCCCCTGAGCTCTTCGCCGACCTCGCTGTCCTCCTCGAGGGCGTAGAGAACGGGGAGGGTGAACACGCCTTCGCGCAGATCGGTGCCGGGGGTCTTGCCGGATTCTTCGTGCGCGGAGAAGATGTCGATGATGTCGTCGACGATCTGGAAGATCATGCCGATGGCGGCACCGATGCGCGACAGGGCGTCGATGTGCGCATCACTGGCACGGGAATGGTACGCGCCGAGGTAGCCGGCGGAGGAGATGAGCACACCCGTCTTCTCGTGGATGACGTCCATGTAGTGCTCGACGGGGTCCCGCCCCTCCGCGCCGATGGTTTCGCGCATCTGGCCGGTGACCAGGCCCTGGAAGGTCGCGGCGAAATGGCCGACGGTGTGGGTGTCCAGTTCGCTCATCAGCCGGGAGGCGTGGGCGAAGAGGATGTCACCGGCGAGGATCGCGACGGCGTTGTCCCACCGGGCGTTGGCGGACTCCACCCCGCGCCGCAGATCGGCCTCGTCCATGACGTCGTCGTGGTACAGGGTGGCCAGATGAACCGTCTCCAGGACCGCGGCGGCCTTGACTACGTTCGGGGAGCCTGCTTCGGGGCCGTACTGGGAGGCGAGGAGCGTCATCATCGGACGGAAGCGTTTGCCACCGGCCTCGAGCAGGTGGGTGACCTTGTCGACGAGGAAATCCTCGCCTTTCGCCAGTTCCTCGCGCAGCATGACCTCAACCTCGGCCATTCCGGTCGCGATGCGCTCATTGAGCTCGGCGTCTCCCAGATCCACGTTCCCGGCGGGGGTGGTCTGATAGGTAGTGCCGTTGGTCATGTCGAGGTGTCCTTGCAGCGGTCTGACGGTGAGGATGATCGCACTCAACCGTAGTCCAAAGTGACCCCACCCCGTACTAAGGGGTGGCGTGGGATGCCACAATAGGTCGCATGAGTGGAAATGCCGGTCTTGTCGATGTCCTGATTGTCGGTGCAGGGCCCGCAGGTTCCGCCGCCGCGATCCACGCAGCCGAGGCAGGGCTCGAGGTCCTGCTTCTCGACGCCGCGACTTTCCCCCGCGACAAGACCTGCGGCGATGGTCTCACCCCCCGCGCCATCCATCAGCTGGGACGTCTCGGCCTGGCGGAGGCGGTGACGGCCGACTACCACAACAAGGGCCTCAAGCTGCACGGCTTCGGCGGCTCCGTCACGGCGCCCTGGCCGGAGGGGACCTACGGCACGCTCGGCTCGGCGATGCCGCGCACGACGTTCGACCACCTGCTGGTGAACACCGCCGTCGAGCGGGGCGCGACCCTGTGGGAGGGGGCGACGGCCACCGGCGTGGAGTTCGCGGGACGGCGGGTGGATGTGGTCACGGTGAGGCACGGGGGCGTCGAGAAGCAGATTCGCCCCCGCTGGCTGCTCGTGGCGGACGGGGTGCGCTCGACCTTCGGCAAGCTGCTGGGCAGGCAGTGGCACCGTGGCGAGGTGTACGGCATCGCGGCACGGTCCTACTGCACGTCACCGATGTCGGATGAGCCGTGGATCCATTCGCACGTGGAGCTCCGCGACGCCGACGGCACCGTCCAGCCCGGCTACGGTTGGATCTTCCCGCTCGGCGATGGTCGGGTGAACCTCGGCGCCGGCGCACTGTCCACAGATGCCCGCCCCGCGAAGGTGAACACGAAGAAGCTGCTCACGCATTATGCGGCGCAGCGTCGCGGGGAATGGCGGCTCGGCCCGGAGCAGGACGTCGCCTCCGCACTTCTGCCGATGGGTGGCGCGGTCTCCGATGTGGCGGGCGCCAACTGGCTGCTCATCGGCGATGCCGCGGCCCTGGTCAACCCGCTCAACGGCGAGGGCATCGACTACGGGCTGGAGTCCGCCGAGATGGCCGTGAACCTGCTGCGGCCGGGGCGCGACCTCACACTGGTGTGGCCGCACGTACTGCGCGAGACCTACGGCGAGGCGTTTCTCCTGGCGCGCACCGCGGCCCGGCTGCTCACCTACCCGCAGTTCCTGCCTTTCGTGGGTCCCCTCGGCCTGCGGGGCCCCGTCGGCGCCGGGATCATGCCGGCCGCCGCGCGACTGATGGGCAACCTCATCGCCGACGAGGACCGCGACCTCATCGCACGTGCCTGGCGGCTCGCCGGCTCCGCGGTGTCCCGGGTGCGCCGCGACACCCCCCTGTGGTCTACAACGGCTTGACCGCCGAGTGCAGGGCCACGATCCCGAGGGAGAGGTTCTGCCAGCCGGCGTTCTCCCACCCGTTGGCGTTGATCACCTGTGCCAGGCCCTCCTGGTCCGGCCAGGCGCGGATCGACTCCGCGAGGTAGATGTAGGCGTCCGGGTTGGATGAGACCAGGCGCGCCACCTGCGGCAACAGACGCATGAGGTACTCCTTGTAGGCCGTGCCGAAAACCGGCACCACCGGGGTCGAGAACTCCGCGACAGTCAGGCGGCCACCCGGCCTGGTCACCCGGGCCAGCTCCCGCAGCCCGGCCTCGTGGTCATGGATGTTGCGCAGTCCGTAGGAGATGGTCACCGCGTCGAAGGAGTTGTCCGCGAAAGGCAGCTGCATACCGTCGCCGACGACTTTCGGCACATCGCGGCCCCTGCCCGCCGCGAGCATGCCCTGGGAGAAGTCGCACGCCACGCACCAGGCGCCCGATTTCGCCAGCTCCACCGTGGAGACGGCGGTGCCGGCCGCCAGGTCCAGGACCTTCTCCCCCGGTTTCAGGTTGAGCCGCTCGCGGGTACGTCGACGCCACCGGGCGTCCTGCCCGAAGGACAGGATCGTGTTGGTCAGGTCGTACTTCGCCCCGACGTCGTCGAACATTGACGCAACGTCGAAGGGTTTCTTGTCCAGGTCTGCCTTAGCCACGATCCCGAGTCTAGGTCAGCGCGCCTCAGGCGACGCGGGCACCCAGCGCCTTGGCGGCCCACAGCGGCAACTCGGGGCGCGGGCCGAAGAATGTCAGGGGAACACGACGGGTCTCTTCGATGGCCTCACCGTAGTAGCCGAGCAGCTGCTCACACAGGGCTTCCCAGGTCTTGTCCCCCACCGAGACCCGCGCGTTCCTGCGCAGCTGCTCGTGGCGGTCACGGTGGAGCAGCCACTCGGCCGCGGCGGGAAGGTCACGGGAGAAGGTGCCGACATCGAGGAGCAGGCCGTTGTAGTGGTCCTGGATCAGATCCACCGGGCCACCGGCACGCGGACCGATGGTGGGCACGCCGGAGGCCTGCGCCTCCTGGATGGCCTGGCAGAACGTCTCGAACTCGCCGGCGTGGACGAACAGGTCCAGGGAGGCGTAGGCCCGTGCGAGCTCCTCGCCGCCCAGCGCGCCGGTGAACACGGCGTTCGGCATCAGCGACTGCAGCTCACCGCGGGAGGGCCCGTCGCCGACGATGACCAGCTGGATGTCCCGACGCCCGTGCAGGGAGACCAGGCGGGCAACGCCCTTCTCCGCGGCCAGCCGGCCGACGAAACCGACGATCTTCTTCCGGCCGGTCGGATCCCACTGGCGGCGCAGCTGCGCCGAACGCTTCTCGGGATGGAAGCGGACGGCGTCGACTCCGCGGCCCCAGTGGTGGACGTTGTTGATGCCGTGGGACTCCAGATCCGCGATGGTCAGGGAGGACGGTGCCAGGGTCAGCTGGCACATGTTGTGGATGTGGCGCGTCCAGTCCCAGGCGGCGTTGGCCAGCGGCGTGAGGTTGTACTTGGTGGCGAAACCGGCCACATCCGTCTGATACAGCGCCACCGCCGGCACCCGGAGCTGGCGGGCAGCGAAGGCGCCGGCCGCGCCGAGCACGAAGGGACTGGCCAGATGGATGAGATCCGGGCGGAAGACACGCAGAGCGTCAGTGACGGTGGCGTTGGGCACGCCGATCGGCAGCGAGTCGATCAGCGGGACACGCACCGTGGGCACCCGCACGATTTCGAAGCCGAGATATTCGCTGATCTCCTCCTGGAAATCGCGCGCTCCCGGCGCGACGACCAATGCTTCGTGCCCCTCCCGGTGCAGATGTTCGAGAACCCGGAGAACCGAGTTCGTCACACCGTTGACATTGGGAAGGAAGGACTCCGCGACGATGGCTACACGCATGCGTGACATCCTCTCCCGTCCAGGCGACATCGCCTTGATATCCAGCTTTACTCCGGGCGAACTTTCGGTGAACGCGTCGCCCGCCGGGTGGAGTGATCCACCGCCCACCACAATAGCGCCGCGAGAACCGTGGCCAGGAACGCAACACTCAGGGCCGGGATGATGGCCAGGGTCCATTGCCGACCCTCCACCTTCACCAGATCGGGGTCCGATTTCGCGTACGCCACCCATACCCGCTGCCCCTCCCCCAGCCCCGTCGGATACAGCAGTCCCGTCGGCGGGGAGTGGTAGATCCCGTCTTCGTCGCGGTACTCCACCGTGGTGCGCAGCCAGTCCGTACCCGTCACCGTCGCCAGCGCCCGGCCGGGCTCGGCGTTGATGCTCCGGTCGTTGAGCGCGGGCCCGACGACCATGGCCACGCTGCCGAGCATGGCCACGGCGTAGAACATCAGCACCAGCTGCCGCCCCCGCCGTCCGAAGCGTTCCGTCACCAGCCGACCCTCTCCCGCAGTGCCTCGTGCAGCTCTCGACGGGTGGTGCGCGTCGTGCGGGCCTCGACGACTGTCAGTCCCTCGGACGGTTCGGTGAGGGCGTCGATAAGTTCCTGCAGCGTCCCCACCTCCCGGTGATGGACGCCGTAGCCCGCACAGAGGTTGCTTATCGACGCCCCGTGCGGCGTCCCGAAGACCCGCTCGAAACTGCTCCGCAGTGGTTCCGCTCCGATCTCGAGTGTCTCGAAGATCCCACCGCCGTCATCGTTGGCGACGACGATCGTCAGGTTCTCCGGATGCGCGTCCCCGGGACTGATGAACAGGCCCCCCACGTCATGCAGGAAGGTGACGTCCCCCATCAATGCCACCGTGCGCGGGGCCCGGGGCTCTTCCGGGTGCGCGGCCTGCACCGCCAGTGCCACGCCGACGGCCTGGGACACGGTGCCGTCGATACCCGCGGCACCGCGCGGCGAATACGTGTCCACTCCGTCATAGGGCAACCCGACGAAGCTGGCGTCCCGCACCGGGTTGGACGCACCCAGCACGAGGGAGTCCCCCGTGCCCAACGTGTCGGAGACGGCTGCCGCGACATGCAGGCCGGTGAAGCCGTGGGCGGGATCAACGAGAGTCAGACGCACTGCGTCGGCGGCGAGCTCCGAGGCCGCCGAGCAGATCTTCAACCACTGCGCGGTCGGCTCACCGGTGGCCTTCACCGTCGTGCCGCGGGTCGAATCCCGGCGCGGACCAGTGAAATCCTCCGAACGCGACAACGTGATCAGGTCAATCTCGGGATCATCGAGCAGAGCGATCACGTCACGGTGCAGCGTCGGGTGCCCCACCACGATGACCTGCTCCGGCTTCGTCTCCACCACGTAGTCGTTCGCACTGACCTGCTGACGCCTGAAGACCTTGGCCGCCAGCGGGTGCACCGGATGGTACGGGGCGGGCGCCGTCGGCTCTGCGATGGTCGGGACGTCCTCCAGCCCGTCGACGGCCCACGCCTCGTCACCGGCGATGACCAGGGTGTTCCGGGTCAGATCGACCGCCACCTCGCCATGGTTCTTCGGCCGCGGCGTGGGCGCGCGATGGAGGGTACGGCTCGTCGGCTCTCCCGGCAGCTCATCGCTGACCAGCGGATCGTCCAGCTCGACATTGATGTGCACCTGGTTCCGGGTGGTGAATGCCTCCGCCAGGAACGGGACGTCCCCATGTTCCCGGATCTCGGTGGTGCCGGCATACCTGCCGAAGATCCCGACCTGGTCAATCGTCTGGCTCGCACCCGTGCCCTGCAACCTGCGGGGCCGATCCGCGCTGACCACAGCCAACGGCACGTGGGAGTAGTGCGCCTCCACCATCGCCGGCAGGCAGTTCGCCACCGCCGTACCCGAGGTCATCACCACGGCCACGTGCCGCTTCTGCACCCGCGCCAGGCCGAGTGCCAGGAAAGCGGCGCTGCGCTCATCCAGACGGACATGGACCTTGATGTCCTTGCGCGCGAGAAGCGCCAGCGAGAGCGGGGAATTGCGTGAACCGGGACAGATCACCACGTCGCTGACATGGCGGGAAAGCTGCTCGACGACGGACTGCGCCAGGTTGATCGACTCGGGTTGCATGGGCCCGAGTCTAGTTGCCGGGTCCGGGGGGCAGGGAACTCCGCTAACTCGGAGGCACCCTACTGGGCGGGCGTGGGTTCACCGCCGCCGGTGAAGCGCTCGAGAAGACCGTCGAGATCAATCCCGGGGACACCGGAGGGCAGGATGTCGCTCGGGATTTCGGTGGGGATCTCCGTGGGCAGGCGCGGGGCCTCGCGGGTGACGGTTTCGGTGAGGGTCTGGGACACCGTGGACGTGACGGTGACGGGTGCCGGCGGCTCCCGGTCAGCCTCGGCGGCGGCGTTCCGCCAGAGGAAGAAGAAGGCCACCGCGGCAAGCAGCGTCAGACCGAAGAGAATGCCCAGCAGCATGGGCAGCGCGCCACGGGACTTCTTCTCCTCCGGTGGGCGGTACGGCTCCTGATACGCGGGCTGCTGGTACTGCGGCTCCTGGTACCGGTAGTTCGGGTCCGACTCTCCCGGGAAGTACTGCCGCGGACGATCCCCGCCGGAACCACCGGGGCCACCCACCGGGCCGAGGTAGCGTGTTTCGTCGTGGCCGTCGGAGGGGTTGCGCGGGTTCATGCGGACCAAACTACACGTAACGGTGGGCGTCGCGAACCCGCTGGAACCACCAGTCGCGCCGCCCGGCGGGTGCCGCGAGGGCTGCCAGCCGGTCAGGGGCGGGCGACACGGGGTCGACGGAGAGGAAGCCGTCGATAATCTCGCGGGGAGGCGCGACGTCCTCGACGAACAGGGAACCTGTGGCCAGGCCGGCGGCGGGGGGTGGGACGTCCATGGCGTCGTCGTCGGTGAGCGTGGGCAGTGCGGCGACGGCTGCCAGGCCGGCGTTCATGCCGACGGCGGTGTCCAGGGCGGAGGCGACGGTGACGTCCATGTGGCGGGCCCGCAGGTCTGCGGCCAGGTCAAGGACTCGCTGCACGCCTCCCAGCGGGGCGACCTTGACCACGGCGACGTCGGCGGCCCTGAGGTCGGCGACGCGGTAGGGGTCGTCGCTGCGCCGGATGGATTCGTCGGCGGCGACGCGGATGAACATGCCGGAGCGCATGAACTGACTGCGCAGTTCGGCGAGCTCCTCCACCGAATGGCAGGGCTGCTCCATGTAGTCCAGCGGGCCCAGGGCGCGGGCGGCGTCGAGTGCCTCCGGGACGGTCCAACCCTGGTTTGCGTCGACCCGGATCACGGCGCCCGGGATGGCGTCCCGGACGGCCTGCACGCGGGCGACGTCGTCCGCCAGGGTCTGCCCCTTCTCCGCAACCTTCACCTTCACCACGCGGCACCCGGGGTAGCGGGCCAGGACCTCAGCCACCTGGGCGGCGGGGACAGCGGGGACGGTGGCGTTGACCTCGATGAAGGGGCGTCGGGAAGCTGGGAAGCCGACGAAGGCGGCCTCCAGACCGGAGCGGAGCCAGGCGGCGGATTCCTGTGCGTCGTACTCCAGGAAGGGGGAGAATTCCCCCCACCCGGCGGGGCCGTCGATGAGCAGCGCCTCGCGCGTATCGACGCCCCGGAACCTCACCGCCATCGGCAGTGCGACGACGTGGGCGCGGTCCAGAATCTCATCGATGGTGGGGTACATGGGCTTCACCTTAGATAAGGCGGGTTCCGGTGTCGTCGATGAGCAGGGCCTCACCGTCGCGGAGCAGGACGAGCCGATGGTCGGACCCGTAGTTCCGCACGGTCTCAGCGAACACGTCGATGGGGAACTGCGGGTTGTCGGTGCCGACGTGGGGGATGACGACGTAATCGGTCAGCCCCAGGCCCCGGTAGTCCTTGAGCCCGGGGGCGAGCGCGGACGAGTCGAGCAGGCTCACGGGTCCGATGTGCGGGCCGGCGACGACAGCACCGGCGCTGCAGCCGATGTAGGGCAGCCCGGCGGGGACGTGGCGGACCAGGACTTCATCGGCGCCGGTGGAGCGCAGAACGTGCAGGAGATCGAAGGTCTCGCCACCCGCGACGTAGACGGCGTCGGCGGAGGCGAGGGTGCGCTCGACGTCAGCGGGCGGAGTGGAACTCAGCGGCAGTTCGATGATGGTGTAGCCGGCATCGCGGAGCATTCCCCGTTCGACCTGGGCGTACGGGTGATCCGCGAAGGTTCTGGCGGCGTCCGGGATGTAGGCCACGCTGCCGGAGGCGAAGTCACGGAGGGTCTCATGCCCGAATGAGGTCAGCAGGAGCTTCATGAGGCAAGTGTACGGACCCCGAATTTCCCACAGACTGTTGCGCGCGTCACATTTGATGGAGGATGGGGGCATGACTGATCCGAAGCAGAAACTGACCGCCGCCGACGTCGAGGCCGCGGGACTGACCGGTTGGCGCCATGCCGGCGACAACATCCAGGTGGAGTACAGCACCGGGGATTTCACCACCGGGCTGCGCCTGGTCACCCTCATCGGTGAATCGGCGGACGCCGCGAACCATCATCCGGACATCACGCTCACCTACCCCAGCGTGTCCGTCACCCTGTCCAGTCACGACGTCGGTGGGCTCACCAGTCGTGACATCGACCTGGCCCGCATCATCAGCGGGCATGCCGAAGGTCTGGGGGTGACGCCCGCCTAAGCTGAACGGCATGAGCAACTACAGCACCGACACCCCCTTCGACCCCACCCAGTGGCGGACGGTCGAGGGCTTCGAGGACCTCACCGACATCACCTACCACCGCCACGTGGGCACCGATCGCCGTGACGGCACGGTCCGCATCGCGTTCGACCGTCCGGAGGTGCGCAACGCGTTCCGCCCACATACCGTCGATGAGCTCTACCGCGCGGTCGACCACGCGCGCCGCACCCCGGATGTGGGCGTGGTGCTGATCACGGGCAACGGGCCGAGCGGGAAGGACGGCGGCTGGGCGTTCTGTTCCGGCGGGGATCAGCGCATCCGGGGCCGTTCCGGCTACCGCTACGCCGAGGGCGAGACCGAGGACACCGTGGACGAGGCCCGCACGAAGGTGGAGGGTGGCCGCCTGCACATCCTCGAGGTTCAGCGCCTGATCCGGACGATGCCGAAGGTGGTGATCGCCGTGGTCAACGGCTGGGCGGCCGGCGGCGGACACTCGCTGCACGTGGTGTGCGACCTGACGATCGCCTCGCGCCAGGAGGCCCGTTTCAAGCAGACGGACGCCGACGTCGGCTCCTTCGACGCCGGTTACGGCTCCGCCTACCTGGCCAAGCAGGTGGGCCAGAAGTTCGCCCGCGAGATCTTCCACCTGGGACGGACGTATTCCGCGGAGGACATGCAGCGGATGGGCGCGGTCAACATCGTCGCGGACCACGCCGATCTGGAGGAGGAGGCCATCCAGGCCGCCCGCGAGATCAACGGCAAGTCCCCCACCGCTCAGCGCATGCTCAAGTTCGCGTTCAACCTGCTCGATGACGGCCTCATGGGCCAGCAGGTCTTCGCGGGTGAGGCCACCCGCCTGGCCTACATGACCGACGAGGCGGTGGAGGGCAAGGAGGCTTTCCTGGAGAAGCGGGATCCGGACTGGTCGGATTTCCCCTACTACTACTGACGCGCCCGGCCGCCCTTCCCCTGTGACCTCCGCCACCCCGTGTTGACATGTCATCAATGTGCCCCTACTCTTCGCTGACATGACAACATACGCAAACGTCGCGCAGCTCATCTCCCGCCTCGTCCTGGGCGTCATCCTCATCGCCCACGGCTGGGACAAGTTCCAGATCACCGGCCTGGAAGGCGTCACCGGCTTCTTCGACAGCCTCGGCATCCCCGCCGCCGCTGCCGCAGCCCCGGCCGTCGCCCTCGTGGAGATCATCGGCGGCATTCTGATCATCATCGGCGCCTTCACCCGCATCACCGGCATCGTGCTCACCCTCCTGATGCTCGGTGCCGCGGTCTTCGCCCACATCGCCCAGGGCATCTTCGTCGCCAACGGCGGCTGGGAGCTCGTCGGCGCCATCGGCGCAGGTACCCTCCTGCTGGCAGGCCTCGGCGCCGGACGATACAGCGTCGACGCCTTCCTGCCCCAGCGTCGCCAGGACGCTCCGGCCGAGAAGCAGCTCCAGAACGCCTAGACCCTCTTCATCAGCGGCGCCACCTCCCCAGGGAGGTGGCGCCGCTTTCACGTGCACCGGGCGCTACGATCAGCACTCATGAGCCACAACCTCGAGCCGTTGGCCGTCGACGCCCACGACCCCACCACGATCCTGGCCGACCTCGAGGCCGCCATCGCCGGGCAGCGCACCCTGCTCCCGGTCCCCGCGCAGGACAGCGCACGCACCACGCTCCTGATCACCTCCCAGCGCGCCGGGCGACCCATCGACGAGGACATCGCCCTCGTGGTGGCCACCTCCGGTTCGACCGGCACGCCGAAGGGCGCCCAGCTCACCGCCGCCAACCTGGTCTCCAGTGCGGACGCCACGCACCAGTTCCTCGGCGGCGAAGGCCAGTGGCTGCTGGCCCTGCCCGCACACCACATCGCCGGCCTGCAGGTGCTCGTCCGCTCGCTGATCGCCGGCATCGATCCGCACTTCCTGGACCTCTCGCAGGGCTTCCGGACCAGCGACTTCGCCCGCGCAGCCCGCAACCTCGCCCGTGCCGGCGGAAGCATCTACACCTCGCTCACCCCGATGCAGCTGGCCAAGCTGATGGACACGCTCGTGGGCATCGAGGCACTGCAGCTCTTCGACGCCATCCTCGTCGGTGGCGCCGCCCTCAACCCGCAGCTGGCCAGGTCCGCCGAAGAACTGCGCATCACGGTGGTCCCCACCTACGGCTCCTCGGAGACCGCCGGCGGCTGCGTCTACGACGGACGCCCCATCCCCGGCGCGAAAGTCCGGCTCCGGGAGGGCCGCATCCACCTCGGTGGGCCGATGATCGCCCACGGCTACCGCAACCACCCCGGCCACGAGGCCTTCGCCCAGCCCGGCTGGTTCGCCACCTCCGACGCCGGACTCATCGACGCCGGCCGACTCACCGTCACCGGCCGCCTCGACGCCATCATCGATTCCGGCGGCCTGAAGCTGCAGCCCGAGATCCTCGAGCAGGCGATGCTCGCGGTCGACGGCGTGACCGGGGCCTGCGTGGTGGGTGTCCCCCACCCGCGGCTCGGCCAGGCGATCGTCGCCGCCTACACCGGCGCCGCCTCCCCCGGCGAGGTCATCGCAGGGCTCGACCACCTGCCGAGGTGGCAGCTGCCGAAGGAACTCAGGCGCCTCGACGAACTCCCGCTCACGGGGCCGGGGAAGGTCGACCGGCGGGGCGTCGAAAAGCTCTTCTAGTCCTCGCTGCGGCTGGCTGCGACGAGCTCGGCCACATCCTCGTCGTGGTACACGCGCGCTATCTGCTCGTCGTTGCCGCCCATGAGGGTGTTGCCGATGACCAGAGCACCCCCCTGGGTCGACGGCACCACCGCGAAGTTGCGGGGGCTGGCGTACACCTGGCGGACCGGGTGGCCGGAGCGCAGCGCGCAGGCGTGGAGCCAGACGTCATCGGCGCGCGGAGTGAGCTCCATGAACACATCGCCCTGCTCCACGACGTAGGCGATGAACGACGCCGGATACAGCACGCCCGAGACCCCGGTGGCGAAGTGAAGGTAGCTGGCACGGCAGGTGTCGGCTGCGGTCCACTTGACGTAGGGCAGCAGCTTGTCGTCCCGAAGCTCGATGCGGTGGGCGCGGTAGGCGATGACGGCGTCGTCGCGCAGATCGCCGACGAAAAGCAGGCGTTCCAGGAACCACTCAGGGTAGATCATGTCGTCGTCCACGGTGGCCACCCGAACACCGGTGCCGACGACCTCGCGGAACTGGCCCCAGTACTTCGTGTGCGGACCGTAGAGGCCGTCAGAGCAACGGACCTGCAGGCCCCGGCCCACCAGACGACGCAACGTCTTCGGCCACTCGGAGTCATAGTCCTTCTTGTCCAGCCACAGCACCACCGGGGCCTTCACATGGCCGCGCACGATCGACTCCAGGGTGTAGTGCACCCGGTTGAGCCTCTCCCCGTGGGAGGTCAGGGAGATGATCACGGGACCCTCCCCGGGGAACCGCGTGCGGGAGAACCGGTTGTTCCACGCCAACGGAATCATCCGGAAGAGGGTGAAGAAGAAGCTGACCGCCTGGCCGAGCACATAAGGGATCCACATAACCCGTCCAACACTACGTTTCTTCCACCCCTCCCGCCGGACAACCCTGTCACCAGGCGCTTTCCCCGCCGGAGTGTTACTTCTCCGACATAGGCGACGGACTTCCCGCCCCGGCCCGGCGCTGAACCGACCGATGGAGGACAATAGTGGCCATGTCCGTTGATCATCACACCTACTCAGCCACGCCTCGGGACTGGTGGCAGGCGGCACGCCCGCACACCTGGCCCAACGCCTTCGCCCCCGTCATCGTCGGTTCCGGTGCCGCCGCCTACGCCGGCGGCTTCTCCTGGTGGCGGGCGCTGCTCGCGTTGGTGGTGGCGTGGGCCCTGATCATCGGGGTGAACTACGCCAACGACTACTCCGACGGCATCCGCGGCACCGACGAGGACCGCACCGGCCCGACGCGCCTCACCGGTGGCCGCCTGGCGAAGCCCGCGCACGTCAAGCTCGCCGCCTTCCTCGCCTTCGGTGCGGCGGCGGTGGCCGGCATTGCGGTGTCACTGGCCAGCGCCTGGTGGCTGATCCTGGTCGGCGCGATCGCGATCGCCGGCGCCTGGTTCTACACCGGCGGCAGGAACCCCTACGGCTACCGGGGGCTCGGGGAGGTGGCCGTGTTCATCTTCTTCGGGCTCGTCGCCGTCCTGGGCACCGAATTCACCCAGGCCGGCGCAGTGAGCTGGATCGGCCTGGGCTGCGCCGTGGCCATCGGCGCGATCTCCGCCTCCGTGAACCTGGCCAACAACCTCCGTGACATCCCCTCCGACACCGCCGCCGGCAAAATCACCCTCGCCGTACGCCTCGGCGACCGCAACACCCGCTACGCCTACACCGCCCTGGCGTCCACACCCTTCGTCCTGTCGCTGATCATGGCGGCCGAGCTCCTGCCGCTCGTCCTGGCCATCCTGGCGCTGCCCCTGGCGCTCAGCGGCATCCTCGTGGCCCTGCGCGGAGCCACCGGCCCCGCGCTGATCCCCCTGATCAAATCCACCGGCCAGGCCATGCTGATGTGGGCAGTGATCACCGGCATCGTCCTGTTCCTGAACTCCCCGGCCCTGTAGATGCAGGGAGTCATCACCGGCTTCGCCATCATCCTGGCGGTCATCGCCGTCGGCGTGATCCTCTCGCGCACCGGAGTGATCAAGGAGGACCGCGAACGCCTCGTGCTCAACCGCGTCGCGTTCTACGCCGCCTCCCCCGCCCTGCTGTTCACCGCGGTGGCCCGGTCCGATGCACAGACGTTGTTCTCGCCGGTGATCGTGGTCATCTTCTTTGCGACGCTCGCCACCGCCGCCGCCTACATCCTCGCCTCGGCCGTGTTCTTCCGGCAGGACATCGCCACGACGACGATGGGGGCGGCGTCGGCAAGCTACTTCAACTCCGTCAACATCGGCCTGCCCGTCAGCGTCTACGTCCTCGGCGAAGCGACCTACGTCGTGCCGGTGCTCGTGCTGCAGATGGTCGTGTTCACGCCGTTCATCCTGGCCGGGCTCGGTGCCGACAGCGCCAGCGAGCGCTCGCGATTCGCGCAGATCGGTGATTCGGTGCGCACGGCCGTGCTCTCCCCCGTCGTCATCGGCTCCGTGCTGGGCCTGGTCGTGGCGGTCATCGGCCTGCAGATCCCCGACCCTGTCATGCGTCCGCTGGAAATCCTGGGCGGTGCGTCGATTCCGATGATCCTCATCAGCTTCGGTGCGTCACTGCGCAACACCGCCCCGCTGGCGACCCCGGCCGACCGCCCGGGCACGATCGTCGCCACCGCCCTGAAGCTGGTGGGCATGCCTCTCATCGCGTGGCTCATCGCGCTGGCGATGGGACTCACGGAGGAGCAGCTCTACGCCGCCGTCATCCTCGCCGCACTACCCGCGGCGCAGAACGTCTACAACTTCGCCGCCTCGTACCAGCGCGGCATGATCATCGCCCGTGACACCGTCTTCCTCACCACTTTCGGGGCACTCCCGGTGATGCTGGGCATCGCGCTGCTGTTCGACCGTTAGCGGCTCTCCAGCTCCCGCTTGACCCATTCCTTGCGGGCCTTGCGCTGGGCATTCCACGCCGCCACCGAACGGTTCGCCTCCAGGCGCATCCCCTTGAACACGAGCATCGACAGCGGGAACGCCACGATCAGGGCGAGGAGGGCCGACATGACCAGGGGGACGGGGGCGTCGATGAGCACGGCGAATAGCTGGATGACGACGGTCAGCACAACGAACAGTCCGAGACGCGCACCTCCGTACTTCAGGAGCGAGACGTTCGCCCGGCGGCGGACCTGTGGATCAAGCTCCGGCGGTGCGTCGGAAGGGTGCGGGGACATCGAGTCAGGTGCAGTCACATACTGCAGCCTACTAGGGCCCGTAAGCTGAACAGGAAGAAGGAGGAACCATGGGACGTCTATTGCTCGTACTGCTCATCATTGTCGCCATTGTGCTGCTGTGGAAGGCCTTCGGGCCCTCATCCTGGAAGCGTAACCAGATCAAGGCCCCCCATACGCAGGCCATCAAGGGACCGGACGACGACGAGGAATTCCTCTGGACTCTGGAGAAGAACCGCTTCAAGGAGCGCCGCGCCCGCGAAACCGCCGAGCGGGAGGAAGAGGAACGCCGTAAGCGTGCCGAGGAACGCCACCGAAAACCCGATGAAGAACCCGGGCAGGAGCTCGACCAGGAGTCCGAAGACACGGACAAGTGAGGGTGCCCCCGGGAGGGGGTCTACCCGGGCTCGTGCCCGTCGGGCTCGAAACTCATGTGCAGGCCCAGGGCGTGTGCCACGGCGGCCACCTTCTCCCAGCGGACGCCGGTGCCGCCGTGTTCGATGGTGTGCAGGGTGGAGCGGGAGACCCCGGCCCTGTCGGCGATGTCCGACTGCAGCGCCCCGAGGTCGCGGCGACGCTGCGCCAGCTGTTCACCGAGGGCGAGCAGGACCGGGTCATCGCCGGCGGGTTTGCCGGTCTTCTTCCTGGGTGCTGATGTGCCAGTCACAGTCTCACTCCCTGTTCAGCGTTGAGCATTCTGGCTCTGAGTGTAACCCGGAAACCCTAGTTCAGACCCGCATATGAATGAAGCCCGGAGACCACCATGTTGATGAAGAAGAGGTTGAAGATCATGGTGGCCAGCGCGAGAATATTGATCCACGCCGCCTTGTGGTCACGCCAACCGGCGGTGGCGCGGGCGTGCAGGTAGGCGGCGTAGAGGACCCAGGAGATCAGCGACACGGTTTCCTTGGGATCCCAGCCCCAGAAACGACCCCATGCGGCCTCCGCCCAGATGGCTCCGAGGACGATGCCCAGGCCCAGGATCGGCAGGGTGAGGATCGCGGACTTGTAGGCCAGGGCGTCGAGCTTCTTGGCACTGGGCAGCGGCTTGGCAAGGGCACCGAAAAAGCCGTGCTCCCTGCCCTGGGGCTGCCAGATGCGCAGCAGGTAGAGCAGGGAGGCGATGCCGGAGATCATGCCGATGGCCGCGCCGATGGAGATGGTGGACACGTGGATCGGCAGCCAATAGGACTGCAGCGCCGGGACGACGGGGGCGGAGTCCGCGTAGAGCTTGGTTCCACCGAAGAAGAGCAACGTGAGAACCGGGACGAGCAGCCAGGGCCACACGATGCGCCATTCCTTGCGCTGGATGACGACGGCCGCCACAAGCATGGTGAAGGCGCTGATGACCAGGACGTACTCGTAGAGGTTGCCGAAGGGGAACCGCTCCGTGGCCAGGCCGCGCAGCACGGCGGAGGCGACGTGGACGATGATGCCCAGCCACACCAGTGACTGGGTCATCCCGCCGAATTTGTTGGCGCCGGCCTCGAGCTTCTCGATCTCCGCGGGCGTGGGCGCCCAGGCATCCGTCTCCGTCACCACATCGGCACCGCCGTCCCCGACCGCGACGAGTGCCTTCTCCTCCACGCGGGCGAGTGCACGTCGGGCGTCGATGACGCTCTGCATCCGGACGTAGTACACGAGCGCGAGCAGCAGTGCCAGGAGGTAAATGGCGAACGCCGACTGGAATGCGACGTCCGAGAAGCTGGAGAGAGTCTGATTGACAGGCATGTATGGGGACACCCTCAAAGGTCGAAGATCGGGAGTGGTACTCCAGTGACGCTACCCCACCTGAGCGGGCATATCCAACAGTCGAACGACGTTTTCTCCTACTTTAGGTGGACACCTTGAGGGCGTCTGCGGGGACGAGCTCGTCGTCGTCGATGTCGTCCTGATCAGGCAGACCGAGGAGCTCCCGGTGGATCTGGTCGAACTCCGGACCCCAGCCCGCGCGGTCCGTGCGGGCGAGGCCACCGAGCTCGACGTGGGTGCGGCCGTCGGCAAGCGGGGTGAGGCGCACCCAGATACGGCGACGCTTGATCAGCAGGGAGCCGACGAGGGCGGCGAGCATGATCACGGTGGTCGCCAGGACCCACGGCTGGAAGGGGTCACGCGAGATCTGGTAGTTCGCGAATTCGCTGGCGCCGTCGAAGGTGACGGTGGTGCCGTCGTCGAGGGTGACGGTCTCGCCCTGCAGCAGGTTGACCCTCTCGATCTTCTGCAACTGGCCCGAGTGCAGCAGCGCGGTGTCCAGGCTGAACAGCGACTGGGCGCGGCCGGTGTCCAGGCCCGCGTCGCCACGGTAGATGTCGATGGCCACCGCCGGATCATTCATCGCCGGGAACTTCGAGGTCAGCAGCTCACCGTTCTCGCCGGACCACTCCGCGGTGGGGGCGAACAGCCCCTGGATGGCGATCTGGTTCTGACGGCGCTCAAACAGGTCGGGGTACATCCCGGCGGGCGGATCGAAGCGCATGACTCCGGAGGACAGGAAGAACGTCGGGTCGTCCGGACGCCACTGGATGGTCTGGGTGCGGGACTCGCCGTCGGGCCAGGTGACCGTGAAGGTAGGTGCGAAACCGTGGCCCTGGAGGTAGACGCGGTCACCCTCGACGCGCAGCGGGTGGTTGACCTTGAGCTCGTAGTCTGTCCACTCCCCCTTCGGCAGGTTGATGTCATCGCCGACGGCGTAGGAGATGTTCGAGGTGAACATCTCGGCCTGGCCGTTGGGCAGGTAATCGGCGGCGAAGTCGTGGGCGTCGAAGCAGAAGGTGGTCAGACCCGTGCCGTCGAAGAGCGGGCCGGCCCGGAAGGAGTCGTAGTTGGCCGTCGAGGTGTTGCAGAACTCGGTGTTCTGGTCGATCGGCGGGGTGTCGTAATTGCCGGACTCGGTGACCACGATGACGTGGCCCTCGTAGTAGACCATCCGGCCGAGGGCGATGGTGGCGATCATCCCGACGAGGCCCAGGTGGAAGAGCAGGTTGGCCAGCTCCCGGGTGTAACCCCGCTCGGCGGCCAGGGAGAACCTGCCTGCGCGATCCTCGGAGGCCTTGTACTCGGCGACCTTCCAGCGCTTGAGCAGGCGTCGGGCGTCGGCGGTCACGTCCGCCATGGGCTTGTCGACCTCGCCTTCCGCGTGCAGCGGCAGCCGCGCCAGATTCCTCGGCGCCCGGGTCGGCGGGGTCTTCCCCGCGAGGTAGTGGTCCCAGGAGCGCGGCAGGATGCAGCCGATCAGGGAGATCGTCAACAACGTCAGGATGGCGAGGAACCAGGTGGACTCGAAGACGTCGAAAAGCTGCAGCGTGTCGTAGATCTCGGCGAGACGGCCGTTGTTGGCGATGTACTCGTTGACGTTGTCCTGGTTGAGGCTGCGCTGCGGTAGCAACGCACCCGGGATCGCGGCGATGGCCAGCACAAACAGCAGCACCAGGGCGGTGCGCATGCTGGTCAGCCAGTGCCAGGCCTTCTTGAGGTACGTCACGACGATGCGCAATTCCACTCCTGTTTCGGACAGTTGCTTGAGAGGGGTCTAGATGAAGGTGGCGCCGTACTCGACGGTCCACTGGCGCACGAAGTTGATGAAGTGCGCCCATGCACCGGTGAGTAGTGCGACACCGACGGCGATCATGAGGGCGCCACCGATCATCTGGATTCTGCGGGAATGATTCCGCAGCCAGCTGAAGGTGCGCATGGCCCGTGCCGAGCCCAGAGCGATGAAGAGGAACGGCAGGCCCAGGCCGAGACAGTAGGCGATGATGAGCAGGACACCGCGGGCCGCGGTCATGCCCTCCGTCCCCGCGGAGACGGAGATGATCGCCGCCAGTGTCGGCCCCAGGCACGGAGTCCAACCGAGCGCGAACACGCCACCGAGCAACGGCGCGCCGAGCCAGGTCGTCCAGCGCTTCGGCGCCAGGCGGGTATCCCTCTGCAGGGCCGGAACCATGCCCATGAACACCAGGCCCATGAGGATGGTGACCACCCCGCCGATGCGCATGAGGGTCTCCGCATTGAGGGTGAGCATGCTGATCGCCCCGAACACCGTGACGGTGGCCAGCACGAACACGATGGTGAAGCCCAGGACGAACAGCAACGCGGCGCCGGCGACGGCCCACTGGCGCTTCTTGGTCACCACGGCACCGTGCTCCGCGTCGGGACGGACCTCGCCGCCGACGACACCGGCCAGATACGACATGTAGCCGGGCACCAGCGGGACCACGCACGGGGAGGCGAAACTCACCAGCCCGGCGGCGGCGGCGGCCAACAGGGCGAACATCAACGGCCCGGAGGCGGCCATGTCGGCGAAGAGCTGTCCGACGTCGGTCATGCCTCCGCCTCAGCCAGCGGCAGGGCGACGTCCAGGATGTCCTGTTCGCTCACCTCACGCAGGAACACCGCGGCCGGGCGGTGTTCCTTGTCCAGGACGATCGTGGTCGGGATGACAGAGGTGGGTACGCCGCCGAGGGCGGCGGCGGTGCGGAACGGCGGATCATAGATCGACGGGTAGGTCACCCCGTTGTCGGTGACGAAGTCCTGCGCGATGGTCTGGTTGTAGTCGCGGACGTTGATGCCCAGGACAGTGCCGCCCAGTGGCTCCAGGGCCTCCTGGACGTTCTGCAGATCATCCACTTCGGCGCGGCACGGGGCACACCACTGACCCCAGGCATTGAGCACGACAACCTCACCCGCATAGTCGTCGAGGTTGATGGTCTCGCCCTCCGCCATGAGGGATTCGCCGCCGAGATCAGGCAGCGGGGCGCGCTCGTCCTCTTCGTAGAAGATCTCCGTCTGCCCACCGGGAGAGTGGAACTGGAAGGTGCCGCCGACGGCGACGGCATTCTTCGCGGCGTCGGAGTCCGTGCCGCAGGCGGTGAGGGTCAGGGCGGTGGCAGCGATCAGGGCTGCGACGGCGCGCGAGCGCATGTCAGATGTCCTTAGCGGGAGTCGAGTAGAAGATGTCGGAGATGCCCCGGCCCTCGAAGACGAGTGAGGTGACGGACGCGATGTCACACTGGCGGCTGGCGTGCGCGAGCGGCAGTTCCAGCACGGAGCGCTGCACCATGACGATCGGCAGCTGGTGGCTGACGAGGATCGCCTCGTGGCCCTCCGCCTTCTGGCGTGCCTTCTCCACCGCACCCATCATCCGCTCGGCGATGTCCACGTAGGCCTCGCCCCAGCTCGGCTCGAAGGGGTTGGCCATGAGCGGCCAGCGGACCGGGTTCCACAGCTGGGAACGCCAGCCCTTGGTGCGCAGCCCCTCGAAGCGGTTGCCCGCCTCGACGATCTCCGGCACTGTCTCCACGTCCACGCCGGTGACCTCGGCAAAAGGCTGGGCGGTCTCCTGGACCCGCTGGAGCGGGGAGGCCCCGAGGTAGGTGACGTCATGGCCCTCGAAGGAGCGTGCCACGCGGGCGGCCTGCGAGCGGCCGCGGGAGGACAGGTGGTATCCGGGGATGGTGCCGTAGAGGATGCGTTCCGGGTTGTGGACCTCGCCGTGACGGACGAGGTGGACGATCGTGTGCGTCATGCCTGTTCCTTATGCGGTTGCTGCTGCCGCCGCCCGAGCGGCGGGGACGAGTGCTTCCTCGATCCGGGAGAAATCTTCGTCCGTCAGGGCCGTGGACACAAACCAGGTCTCGTAGACGCTCGGCGGCGCATACACCCCGTGATCGAGCAGAGCATGGAAGAACGCCGGGAAACGGAAGGTGTCCGCCGCCTTCATGTCGGCGAAGTTGTGGCCCTCCCCCTCCGCGAAACGCACGGAGAACATCGTGGCTGCGCGCTGAATGTGGTGGGCCACGCCCTCCCGGGTCAGCGCCTCGGAGATCAGCCCCGACAGGCGGTCGGCGTGGGCGTTGAGTGTGGGGTAGATGTCCTCGGAGGCCAGGCGCAGGGAGGCCATGCCGGCGGCCATCGCCACGGGGTTACCGGACAGGGTGCCTGCCTGGTAGACGGGGCCCGAGGGCGCCAGGTACTCCATGATGTCGGAGCGCCCACCGAAGGCGGCGGCCGGCAGACCACCGGAGACGACCTTGCCGAAGGTGGTCAGGTCGCCCGCCACCCCGTCGACGCCGTACCAGCCCGACCAGGAGGTACGGAAACCGGTCATGACCTCGTCCATGATCAGCAGCGCGCCGTCGGCGTGGGCGATCTCCCGGAGGGCGGCGTTGAAGCCCTCGCGCGGGGCGACGGTGCCCATGTTGCCGGCGGCGGCCTCGGTGATGATGCAGGCGATCTCGCCCGGATGTTCCGCGAAGGCCTGCTTCACGGCGTCGAGGTCGTTGTAGGGCACGACGATGGTGTCGGCCGCCGACGCCCCGGTCACGCCCGGGGAGTCGGGGAGCCCGAACGTGGCGACGCCCGAGCCGGCCGAGGCCAGCAGCGCATCCACGTGCCCGTGGTAGCAGCCGTCGAACTTGAGGATCTTCGACCGGCCGGTGAAGCCCCGCGCCAGACGCACGGCAGACATGGTGGCCTCGGTGCCCGAGTTGACCAGGCGGACCTCCTCCACGGAGGTGCGGTCGACGATCATCTGGGCGAGTTCGATCTCCGCCAGCGTCGGCGCACCGAAGGACAGTCCCTTGAGGGTGGCCGAGCGCACTGCCTCGACGATCTCCGGGTGGGCGTTGCCGTTGAGCATGGGACCCCAGGAACAGACGAGATCGACGTACTCGTTGCCGTCCACGTCCACCAGGGTGGAACCGTGGGCCGAATCGATGAAACGGGCCTGGCCGCCCACGGAACCGAAAGCCCGGACCGGAGAGTTCACTCCACCGGGGATGAGGGTGCGGGCACGATCGTGCAGTTTCGCGGACTGCTGGGTACGGGCAGACGTCAGACTCATGCCGACCATCATACGGACGGGGTCAACCGGGGTTGAACTTTCCCCCCGCTCAGTTGACTACCTTGAGGCCGATGATTCCGCCCACGATCATCAGGAGGAACAGCACCTTCGCCACGGAAACCGCCTCCTGGCCGGTGGCGAAGGAGTAGAGGATCGTGGCCGCCACCCCGATGCCCACCCACACCGCATAGGCGGTGCCGACGGGCAGCTCACGCAACGCGATCGCCAGGCCGCCCATCGAGACGATCAGCGCCGCGAAGAAGACCACCGTCGGCCACAGTCGGGTGAAGCCGGCCGACCTGTCGAGGGCGATGGCCCACACAGCCTCGAAGGCGCCGGAGAGGACGAGAATGACCCAGGACATGAAAAACCCTTCACTGGCCGTCTTGTCGCAACACCGGGTACGGCTCCCTCGTCCGGGCCCGGGGCACACCCGGGCTCTTGAAGTCGCCTACCCTAGCCGAATCAGGCGTGCGACAGCCTCGCGGGCGTCACTGATGACGGCCGGGACGCCGACGCCTCCCGCCCAGGCGCCGGCGACCTCGAGTCCGTGGACGTCGTCGATGCCGGCACGGACCTTGTCGACGGTCGCGAGGTGCGCGGCGTCGTAACGCGGCAGGCCACCGAACCACCGCTGGACGTAGATCTCCGCCAGGCCGGCCTCGCGGCCGTCGAAGCCGGTGATACGGGCCAGATCATCGAGCGCCGTGTCCACGAGCAGGTCCTCCTCGGCGCGGACGATGGCGTCGTCGCCGAAGCGGCCGAAACTCGCGCGCACGAGAGCCCCACCCCGCTCACCGAGGTGCGGCCACTTCTTCGAGGAGAAGGTGAATGCCTTGGTCTGCACGTCGGGCTCACTGATGGCGACGAGCACGCCGGAGTTGTCGGGGAGACCGGCATCGGAGTCGAACTTCATGCCGACGACCGCACTCGACGCCAGCTTCACGGATTTCAGCGCCTCGGAGGCCTCGGGGGCGATCGACTTCAGCAGTGCCGCGGTGGTCGGCGCGGGAGTGGCCAGGATGAGGCGATCATAGGCCCCGTCGACGTTCACCCCGGGTCCTGAGATGTGGAACCCACGCAGATCACGCGTGACGGCGGCGACGAAGGCGTCGAGATGGATGTCGGCCCCCGACTTCTCCGCGAGCGCCTCGTAGGCGGTGGCGTAACCGCCCCGGAAGCCGGCGAACACCGGGACAGGGGCGGCGCCGGGGTCGCGCGGGGGGCGACGGGACTCGCAGCGCTTCACCGCGGCAGACAGGGTGACCTTCTCCCCCGCCTCCGCCAGCGCGTCGAGTGCCTCCGCCAACTGCGGGACCGTGGCGCGGACACCCAGATCATCCGCCGAACACGAGTACACCCCACCCAGCAGGGAGGACACGATACGGTCGACCACCTCGGCGCCGTAACGCTCACGCACGAGCTCCCCGACGCTGACGTCCCCGCCGACCTGCCAGTCGATGGGGTCGGCGTCGCCCTCGGCGTCGATACGCGCCGCCGTCTCGGTGGAGACGAGGTGGGCGACCGGTGCGGAGTGCGACGGAATGCCCATGACACCACCTGCGGGCAGATTCTTCAGCTCCCCGCCGGTGTAGACCAGGGAACTGGCGGCGGAGGGGCGGACCAGTTCATCGGCCAGGCCGAGCTCAACGAAGAACTCGGTGGCGTCGGAACGCAGCGCCAGGTAGGCCTCCGCCCCCATGTCGGTGGGGCCGGATTCGAAGGCCACGGTGAACAACTTGCCCCCGATGCGGTCCTCCGCCTCGAAAACGTGGATGACGGCCTCGGGGTCCGCCTTGTGGATCTCATAGGCGCTGGTCAGACCAGCCAGGCCGGCGCCGATGATGGCGTAGCGGGTGGGGGCCACGCTCAGTTCTCCTCGTGGATGATGGCGACGGCCTCGGTGATGGCCTCCGCCGGAGTGTTCGGCAGCACGCCGTGGCCCAGGTTGAAGATGTGGCCCGTGGCGTGGCCCGCCTCGATGGCGCGCGCGGCCTCGGCCCTGATCCTGGCGACCTCGGAGACGATGGCGTCGCGGCCGGCGAAGAGGATGGCGGGGTCAAGGTTGCCCTGGAGCACCTTCGGCCCGGAGACGGCGTGGATGCGCTCGGCGGCGACGTCGAGCGGCACGCGCCAGTCCACGCCCATGACCTCGGAGCCGGCCTCGCTCATGGCGCCGAGCAGCTCACCGGTGCCCACGCCGAAGTGGATGCGGGGGATCTCGCCCTGGATCTCCTCGAGGATGCGCACGGAGTAGGGCAGGACGTGCTCCCGGTAGTCACGCTCGGTGAGGAAACCTGCCCAGGAGTCGAAGAGCTGCATGGCGTCGATCCCGGCGTCGATCTGCAGACGCAGGAAGCGGCTGATCGTCGGGGTGAGGCGCTCCATGAGTGCGTGCCAGGTGGCCGGCTCCGCGTGGATCATGGCCTTGGTCTTCTCATGGTTCTTGCTCGGGCCGCCCTCGACCAGGTAGCTGGCCAGGGTGAAGGGGGCGCCGACGAAGCCGATGAGGGCCTGGGAGTCGGTGAGCTCGTCGAGGATGATCCCGATGCCCTCGGCCACCTCCGGGACGTCCGCCTCCAGGATGGGCAGGTTGTCGATGTCGGCGCGGGTGGTCAGCGCCTTGTCCATCACGGGGCCACGGCCGGGGACGATCTCCACGCCCACGCCGGCGGCACGCAGCGGCACGACGATGTCGGAGAACAGGATCGCTGCGTCGACGTCGTGGCGGCGCACCGGCTGCATGGTGATCTCCGCGAGCAGCTCCGGCATGAAGCAGGAGTCCAGCATCGACACTCCCGCCCGGGCCTCACGGTATTCGGGCAGGGAACGACCTGCCTGGCGCATGAACCACACCGGGGTGCGTTCAGGGGTACGGCCGGCGGCGGCGGCGAGGAGCGGGGAGTCAGGAATGCTACGGCGAGTCATGCCCCCCATTGTTGCCGACCGGCGGGCGGAAAACGAACCGCCGACCCGCCCGACGGGAAAAGAACTAACCGTTGTCGAGCATCTGCTCCATTTCCGCGATCTCCGCCTCCTGATCCGCGATGACCTGCTCCGCCAGCCCCACCGCCTGCGGGTTCACGCCGTCAGCGACCTGTGCGCGGGCCATCTCGACCGCGCCTTCGTGGTGGGCGATCATCTGCTCGAGGTAAAGCCGGGCACCCTCCGGCCCGGCGGCGGCATCGAGCGCGGCGAGGTCCTCCCCGGTCATCATCCCGGCCATGTCACCGTGGTCCATGTCGGGCAGAGAGCCCCCGGTCACCGGCGCCTCACCCCAGGCCTCCAGCATCGCGTTCATCCGGTCGATCTCCGGCCCCTGGGCGGCGATGACGCGCTGTGCCAGCCCGGCCACATCCGCAGGCACGCCCTCCTTGGCGAGGAGGATCTCGCTCATGTCCACGGCCTGGACGTGGTGCGGGATCATCGCCTGCGCGAACATGATGTCGGCGTCGTTGTGGTCGGCCGCCACTTCACCGTCGGCCGCGGAGGTTGCCGTGGTGGAGGTGGCGACAGTGGTCGTGCCCGGGGTGGTTTCTGCCGCGTCGTCTGTTCCGGAGGTGCACGCGGACAGGGCGAGGGCAGCAGTGAGGGTGAGGGCGGAGAAGGCGAGGGTGCGCTTCATGGTGAAACCTTTCGGGTTGAGGGGTGATGTTGAGGGGTGGGATCGTGGTTCAGAGGGTGGGGGTCAGGCGGTGACCTTCTCCCTGTCCCTCTCCGCCACTCCCGGAGCCAGCCGCCCCGGATCAAGGTCGAGGCGACGCAGCAGCTGGGCATTGAGCGCCACGATGATGGTCGACAGGGACATCAGGATCGCGCCGACGGCCGGGGACAGTACGACGCCGATCGGTGCGAGGACACCCGCAGCCAATGGCACGGCGACGATGTTGTAACCGGACGCCCATACGAGGTTCTGGACCATTTTGCGGTAGCTGGCCCGCGACAGCTCGATCATGGACAGGACGGAACGTGGATCATCGCTGGCCAGGACCACACCGGCCGATTCCATGGCGACGTCCGTACCCGCACCGATGGCGATGCCCACCTCGGCGCGGGCCAGTGCCGGGGCGTCGTTGACGCCGTCGCCGACCATGGCCACGGTCAACCCGCGCTCCTGCAGTTCGGCGACCTTCGAGTCCTTGTCCTGCGGCAGAACCTCGGAGAAGACCTCGTCGATGCCCAGGTCAGCACCGACGGCCCGGGCGACCTGGTCGGCATCGCCGGTGATCATCGCGACCCGGATTCCGCGCTCCTGCAGAGCCCTGACGGCGGCGCGCGACTCGGGACGGACGTGATCCTCCACCGCGATGGCACCGATGACGGCGCCGTCCTGCACGACATGGAGTACGCCCGCCCCGCGCCGCATCCATTCCCCGGTGCTGTCCGCCAGTCCCTCCGGGGGCGTGAGCTGCAGCGCCCGCAACATGTTCGGCCCGCCCACGAGAATCTCCGAGCCTTCGACCTCGGCGCTGATGCCCCGACCTGCGGCCGACGCGAATCCGGAACCGTTCAGCCCCAGACCGGTGGCCTCGGTGTTCCCGGCGGCCGCCGCGACGATCGCGCGTGCCACGGGGTGCTCACTGGCGGACTCGGCCGCCGCGGCAAGTGCCAGCAGCCGACCCTCGGAGATGCCCGTCGCCGGGGCTGCGGCAATGCCGGTGACGGCATGCGCACCCTCGGTCAGGGTTCCTGTCTTGTCGAAGAGAACGACGTCGATGGTCCGCATCCGCTCCAGCGCCATCCGGTCTTTGATCAGCACACCGGACTTCGCCGCACGCTCAGTGGATATGGCGATGACCAGCGGGATAGCCAGGCCGAGCGCGTGTGGGCAGGCGATGACCAGGACAGTGACCGTGCGGGTGACCACGTCATTCGGGCTGCCGACGCCGGCCCACACCACCGCGGTGATGATCGCGGTGATGAGCGCGAACCAGAACAGCAGCGCCGCGGCCCGGTCCGCCAGGGCCTGGGCCCGGGAGGATGAAGCCTGTGCGTCGGCGACCATGCGTTGAATGCCGGCCAGCGCGGTATCCTCGCCGACCGCCTCGACCCGGACGCGGACCGGGTTGTCGGTGGCCACGGTGCCTGCGACGACATGGTCACCCTCACCGCGGAGCACGGGGCGGGATTCGCCGGTGATCATGGCCTCATCAAACTCGGCCGCGCCGGAGACGACGGTGCCGTCGGCGGGCACTCTGGCACCGGAGCGCACCAGGACCACGTCCCCTGCCGCCAGCTCGGAGACGGAGACCGTTTCCAGGCCGCCGTCAACCACCCGCTCGGCGTCGTCGGGAAGCAGCTCCGCGAGCGCGTCGAGGGCGGACGATGCCGCGCCCAGGGCGCGCATCTCCATCCAGTGGCCCAGCAACATGATGGTCACCAGCAGCGCCAGCTCCCACCAGAAGTCAAGGTCGAAGTTGCCGATGCCCAGCGTGGTCACCCAGGAGGCGACGAACGCCACGGTGATGGCCATGGCGATCAGCAGCATCATGCCGGGCCGGCGTTCCTTGATTTCACGGACGCCACCCCTGAGGAAGGGCGAACCGCCGTAGAGGAAGATGACCGTGCCCAGGATCGGGGAGATCCAGGTGGATCCCGGGAATTCGGGCAGGTGGTAGCCGAGCAGGTGGGCGACCATCGGGCTGAAGAAGACCACCGGGACGCTCAGAACCAACGACCACCAGAACTTGCTGCGGAACATCGCCACGCTGTGGCCCGCGTGCTCGCCGTGCCCGTGAACCTGGTGATCGTCCACGTCGCCGGAATGGCCGGCATGGTCGGCATGGCCGGAATGGCCGCTTTCCTCGGCCCGGTGCTCATTGTGCCCGTGCTGTTCGGCGTGACCGTGGTCGTGCGGGGTCGAGCTCATGGATGCCTTCTTCCTGTTCGACGGGACTTCAGATCAGGCGGTGACGGGGTATCCGGCCATCGAGAGAGCCTGGCGGACGTCCTCCGGGGATGCGCCACCGGTGACGGTGAGGGTGGAGACCCCGCCGCGGACGAGGTCGACATGGACGTCTTTGACGCCGCTGAGCTTCTGGACGGCCTCGGTTACGCGGCGCACGCACCCGCCGCAGGTCATCCCGGCCACCTGGTAGATCTCGGATCCGGCGGTGGCGGCACGGTCAGGGACATCCGCCGCGGGGGAGCTGCCACAGCCGCAGCCGCAGCCACTGGATGGGCGGGAGTCGGTGAGGGGGAGCTGGTTGAGGGTGCGATGTGCCATGGGTCGTCGTTCTCTGTCTCTTCGAATTTGCCTTATACCAGCCAGGCTATACCCCTACAGGGTATTCTACAAGCGTTTATTCCAGGCCTTTTCCGGGCCTCGGCTCGCCCGGCTCAACGACGGAAGGTTCGTGCGGAGTTGGAGCGGGCCTCGATCAGCAACGAGGAACCCAGCATGAGGACCGTCGCCGCCATGGGGTGCAGGACACCCGCCACCGAGGCGAGCAGGGCCACGGCGTTGTAACCCCACGCGAAGATGATGTTCCGGTCGATGATGCGGCACACCCGGCGCGACTGGGCGATCAGCTGCGGGATGGCGGAGACGTCACGCCGCAGGACGATGATGTCGACGCCGTCGTGGCCCGAGAGGGTGATGTGATCGGTCTCGTCGTCGTCCCCCATGAGGATGCCGATGTCCGCGACCCGCAGTGTGGGCAGCACCGAGGAGTCGCCCACCATTCCCACTGTCGCGCCCTGGGTGTGGACGGCACGTACGGTGTGTGGCTTCTTCGACGGTGAGATTCCTGCCAGCACCTGCGAGATGCCGATGCGGTCGGCGTACCTGCGTGCCACGGGGTAGGTGTCCCGGGTCAGCATCACCGTCTCGATGCCCATGTTCTCCAGTTGTTCGACGGCCTCCTGGGCATCATCCTTGACGGAGTCGTGCAGGGAGATCACTCCCCTGTCCTTGCCTTTCCACCGCACGATCAGAGGGGTGCCGCCGGAGACGACCGCCGCGGCGAGCCTGCCTCCCAGGTCGGACATGGTGCGGGGGCGCCACAGCAGGGCCTCAACCTGGGTACTGGTCACGGTGCCGTCGGAGGCGACACCGGGGAGCTCCACCAGCCCACTGAAGTTACCCTCCCCGTCGATCTCTGCGTGGGCGACGTCGATCCAGTGCGGGATGTCCGCGCCGCCCGCGCCGGTGTCACGCGCCTCGCGGGCGGCGCGGACCAGTGCCTGGGACACCGGATGGTCCGATTCCAGTGCCAACGCACCGGCGATGCGCAGGACGAGTTCGGGGTTCTCGCCACGTGCGGCGGTGACGGTTTCCACCACCATGTCGGTGCCGGCGAGCGTGCCCACCCGGTTGAAGACCACCGTGTCGATCATCTCCGTACGACGGATCGTCGCGCCGTCGCGGATGAGGATGCCGTTGCGCACCGCCGCCTCAATGCCGTGCCGGATCGCCAGCGCGGGAGACAGCGCCAGTGCCACGGGGGCGACACTCGCCAGCACCGCCAGCGCCGTGGCGAAGGCCGCGTTGAAGTTCCCCGCGATGAGAGCCCACAGCGCGAAGTCGAGCGCTGCCAGACCGAAGGCCGCGGGGATGAGCATCGCGGCGGTGCGGGTGGACAGCAGCGTGGAGCGGTGCTGCTTGATGCTCGCGTCATTGACCCAGCGATGGACCGCCGCCAGGCGGGTGCGGTGGCCGGTGTGCACGACGCGCACCTTGATGCGCCCATTCAGGTTCCGCGATCCCGCATAGACGTAGGATTTGACCTTCACCTGTTCCAGGTCGCGCCCGCCCGTGTTGATCAGTCCCCGGCTGATGGTGCATGATCCACCGACGACTGCGCCGTCCACGGGGATCAGCTCACCGGCGTTGATGATGATGTCATCGCCGACGTTGACCTCCTGCAGGGGGAGCTTCTCGACGCCCCCTCCCGTCCTGTGCCGCGGCACCACCTCCACCGGATGCTGCGGGCCGGGGCGGCGCGCATCCATCTCCTCGAGGAGGCTGACACGCGTGCGCATGGTGAGGAGTCTGCCGGCGAGCAGCAGCACGGTCATGCCGCACGCCACGTCCAGGAAGAGCTCTCCCTCGGAGATTCTTTGGTGCTGGAACGCGAACCACTTCGGCTGGGACTGCCAGCCCAGGTCACCGGCGGCAGTGAACAGCAGCATCACGACGGACCAGATCGTCGCCGCGATGATCGCCACGGAACTGGCCGCGTCCAGCGCAGTCAGACCCCGGCGGGCCCCACCGACCATCGCGCGGTGGAAGGGCCAGGCGCCCCACGTGACCACCGGCAGCGCCAGACCCAGGGTCAGCCACTGCCACCCCTCGAACTGCAGCGCCTGGAAGTAGGACATGAGCAGCACCGGCACCGCCAGGAGCACGCACACCAGGAGACGGGTCGGGGTGAGCAGGTCCCGGGCCGTGAACAGCAGATCCTTGGGTTGGGCGCTCTCCACCAGCCGGAGTCTGTCCTCCTGATTCCCCAGGAAACCCGCCCGGCGGGCCCGTTCCAGATTACGTTCCTCCTCCTCCAGGTGACGTCGGTACTTCCACGGCAGGCGCCGCCGCCGGCGGAGGGGGCGCTCCGTCGGGTCGGGATGCATGTAACGACGCCGCAGGGAGGAGTCGGTGAGGGTCGCCCTGACGTTGAAACCCTCGATCACCGCTGCGAGGTCATCGGGATCCACGGTGTCGGGGGCGGTGATCCAGGCCGTGGCCTTGGGGAAGACGATGCGGGCACGCACACCGGGGACGGCCTCGAGTGCCGCCTCGATGACGGCGACGTCCGGAGCGCTGGTCAGTCCCACCAGTTCGAAGGCGTACGAGGCTTTCGGGCGGTCCGCGTCAATCTGGAGTTCCCCGGAATCGAGATCGAAACCCACCGCCCGGGCCGCAGCCCGCGCATCGTCGAGAGCCGACGCCACCTGATCGATTCGGTCCATAGACCGAAGACTAGTCCTCCCGGCTGCTCATCCGCCGTATGTACTCGTTGGCATCGGGCCGGAAGAGCATCACGGCAGCCACCCCCAGCAGAACAACGATGAGAACCATGGCGAACCCACCCACCTGGATGGCGAATGCTGCGGTATTGAAGAACACCGCCAGGGCGAAGACGGCGGCCAGCACGCGCCGCGAGATCCTGCCGCCGACCTTCAGCTGCGCAGCCAGGGCTGCGATCACCAGGCCGGCGATGATGTTGAACGCGCCGATGAAGCGGACATTGCGCCCGAAGGCCTGGATCATGTCCGCGGACGCCCCGGAGTCACCGGCGACATCCTGGGTGAGCACGACCAGACCGGTGAAGACCATGAAGATCGCCGCCGCCACGCTGACGTAGTAGCCCCAGCGCAGCGAGTTGGGCCAGGTGTCCCCGTCTTTTCCGGGGGACTGCTTCCGGGGACCACGGTTGGGGTCATCCGGCGAGGCGTACATCCCGGGGAACATGCTGGGCACGGCTGCTCACTTTCGTCGCGGGTCGGTCCGGTTGCCGGATTCGTCGATTTCACGGGTCCACCTGAGCGCCTCCGGCCGGAAGGAGAAGATCAGGCCCAGGACAGCGGCCACACCGACGATGATCTGCACGCTGCCGTCCAGGAGATACATTGCCATGGGAACGTCGTTGCCGCCCGGGGCGGCCACGAACAGGAGCAGGGTACGGAACCCGAAGTAGAAGCCGAAGACCAGCAGCATCCGGCGGGCCAGTCCGGCATGCCTGGAGCGCCGGTTGATCAGCACCAGCATGAACGCCAGCAGGCCCATGATCGCTATGCCGAGGGCCGCGGCGAGAAACATGGACGCGTAGACGGAGGTGGTGACCGCCCCATCTCCGAGCTCAGCGGCCTGTTCCTCCGTGAGGGCGTCCTTGGCCGCGGCGATGAACGCGGAGGGGTCCATGAGTCCGATGACGACGTTGAGTATCTGGTGGAGGATCTCCCCGCCGACCGCCACTGCGAACAGCAGCAGCAGTAGCCGGATGGTCTCCGGTTTCCGGGAGTCGGTGGTGTCCGGGGTGGTGTCAGTCATCAGCGGTTGTTCAGCACCCGTGCGGCGTCGGTGGCGAAGTAGGTGAGGATCTGGTTGGCGCCGGCCCGCTTGATGGAGGTCAGGGACTCCATCATCACCGCCTCCAGGTCGAGCCAGCCGTTGCGGGCGGCCGCCTGCAGCATGGCGTACTCACCGGAGACCTGGTAGGCGGCGACCGGCACCGGGGAGGCCTCGGCGACGGCCCGCAGGACATCCAGGTAGGGCATGGCGGGCTTGACCATGATGAAGTCCGCGCCCTCCTCGACATCGAGTTCCGCCTCCAGCAACGACTCGCGCACGTTGGCGGGATCCTGCTGGTAGGTGCGGCGGTCCCCCTCCAGGGAGGAACCGACGGCCTCGCGGAACGGGCCGTAGAACGCGGAGGCGTACTTCGCGGAGTACGCCATGATCGACACGTCCTCGTGTCCCGCGGCGTCGAGAGCTTCCCGGATGGCCAGGATCTGGCCGTCCATCATCCCCGAGGGGGAGATGATGTGGGCACCGGCGTCAGCCTGCGCCACCGACATCTTCTGGTAGAGCCCGAGCGTCGCGTCATTATCGACGACCGCACGTCCCCACCGGTCCTGCCGCACCACGCCACAGTGCCCGTGGTCGGTGAACTCATCGAGGCAGGTGTCCGCCATGATGAGCAGGTCATCACCGAACTCCTCCCGCATGGCCGCCAGTGCGTGGTTGAGCACACCCTCCGGCTCACACGACGGACTGCCCTCGGCGTCCTTGTCCTCGTCGCGGGGGACGCCGAAGAGATCGACGCAGCGCACGCCGGCTTCGAGCGCCTCATGCGCGGCGCGCTTCAAAGAATCCAGGGTGTGCTGGAATACGCCGGGCATGGAGGAGATCTCCCGCGGCTCCCCGATGCCGTCGGCGATGAACATCGGCAGGATCAGGTCAGCCGGACGAAGGGCGGTCTCTGACACAAGCTCCCGCATCGCCGGGCTGGACCGCAGGCGGCGGGGACGACGGGTGGGAACGGGCACGTACGGGGTCGACTGATCAGTCACAGCGGATGCTGGTCCTTCCGGAAACGTCAGGAGTTGGCTACTTCCAGCCATCATAGAGGTCCTGCCCGTCACGCCACCTCCGGGTCCAGCGGATTCCGCCAGAACTGGTGCAGTCCCGCCAGCAACGCGGCGTCCCGGATGACATGCGGTCCCGCAAGGTTGATCCGCAACTGATCCGGGCCGCCCCTGCGTGCGCGGATCTTCGTCACCACCGTGCGCAGTCCCTTCCGGTCCATCCGGAAGCCGTCACCCGCCAGGACGAGCGTCTCCGGGTCCATGACATCCAGTGACAGGAGGATCGCCCGGGCAATCAGGTCAGCGCGTTCGTCGAGGAGCGCACGCGCCCGGCTGTCCGTCTCCGCGAGGGCGACCAGCGAAGGAAAGTCAGGTGCATCCAGGCCTGCGCGCCGCGCGGCATGCACGACCGTCGCCTTCCCCAGGGGATGAGCGCCCGGGGCAACGTGCGCGAGCGCGCTGCCTGCGGGCACCTCCACGAAAGACTCCGGAGACTGCCCGGAGTGTGCCCGATGCACCGCCCCGTTGACGATCCAGGCGTGGTTGACCACCTCACGGGCATAGAAATACAGCGTCGAACCCGCAGGTCCGGCATCGAGGGGCGTCGCGGAGAGTTCACGGCCGGCCATCGCCGCCACGCCGGAGCTGACGGCCACCGCATGGCCGAGTGCCGCCGACAGGTGGACGCCCGGATTCACCCGGTCCCAACCGTAGGCGGGGGATGTGATCGCGCCCTGGCGATCCAGATGCGACGAGAACGCCGCCCCCACGGAGACGGGGCGGGGCAGATCCACGCCGACACGGTCGAGCGCCTGCGCCAGGCGGTCGAGCGCAACCTCCGGGGGCAGCTCCGCCACAGGAATGTCGATCGATTCCTCCCGGATCAGCCGACCCGCCCCGTCGCTGGCGGCTACGACGGTGGAACGCAGCCCCATGTGCGCCCCCCAGACCACCACGTGGCTGGCATCGACGCTGAGGCTGACGTGGGGTCGGCCGGTGCGTTCGCCGTCCGGGTCGACCGGATGCTCCTCGACCAGGCCGGCCTCCATGAGCGCCCGAACGTGCCTGGTCACGCTCGGCTGTGAGTAGCCCAACCCATCCCGCAGCATCCCCCGGGTCACACCAGGCACCGTGCGGATCTGATGGAGGACACGTGCGACGGGGGCTTCCGGCTGCCGGAAATGGCTGAGTCCGGTACCGGCGAGAGTAATGGCAGACGCGTTCACGTCCGTCAGAATAGACCTGTCAGTCCACTAATCGAAGGATTTTCCCTGGACATGCACCGGAAACAACGCAGTTCAACAGACCAGGCCAGGTGAAGGCAGTTATTTTCACTAGACAGGACAGTTCAGGAAAAGAATGAAATGTCCTCGAATTACCCGGCTCGACCGCCGTCCACTTCATTCTGACCCAAGTAAAGGGCCAGGAAACAGACCAGACGGTCCATCAGGCCGCGGAGTGACAGAATCACTCCCCTGGTCCCCGGCCGCCTCAGGCTTCGGTCGGCCTACGCCTGGCCCGACGCTTCTTGCGCGGGGGCGGGAGCTGACCGGCCGCGCGCAGGCCGGCAACGTGGCTGGCGAGGGCGTCGACAAGGTCGGGGACCTCGGCGATCTCCGGGACGACGTCGACACGCAGGCCCATCTCCCTGGCGGTGGCCGCGGTCATGGGGCCGATGCACGCGATGATGGTGCGCTGATGCGGCTTGCCGGCGATGCCCACCAGATTCTTCACTGTCGAGGAGGAGGTGAAGCAGACGGCGTCGAAGCCACCTGACTTGATCATCTCGCGGATCTCGGCGGAGGGCGGGGCGGCGCGGACCGTGCGGTAGGCGACGACGTCGTCGACCTCCCACCCACGCTCGACCAGGCCGTCCACGAGCACGTCGGTGGCGATGTCCGCACGCGGCAGCAGGACGCGACCCACCGGGTCGAGATCCTCGACATAGTCGGGGAACACTTCGACAAGGCCGGCAGCGTTCTGCCGGGTCACGTCCGGCAGCAGCTCAGGCGTCATGCCCAGGTCGCGGACCGCCTGAGCGGTCTTCGTGCCCACGGCGGCCAGGCGGACGCCGGCGAAGGAGCGGGCGTCGAGACCGAACTCGACGATCTTCTCCCACACGGCGGACACGGCGTTGACGGAGGTGAACACAACCCACTGGTAGCGGCCCTCGACAATGCCCTTGATGGCACGTTCCATCTGCGCAGGGTTGCGGGGCGGCTCCACGGAGATCGTCGGCACGGACTGCGGAATCGCGCCGTAGCCGGACAGACGGGCGCTCATCGACGCCGCCTGCTCCTTCGTCCGCGGCACCAGCACGCGCCAGCCGTAGAGCGGGCGGTTCTCCCACCAGGAGTACTTGGTGCGGTCGTCGACGCCCTTGCCCAGGGTGATCACGAGCTGGCCAGGCAGTTCCGCATCCAGTCGCCCCAGGGTGCCCAGGGTGGCGTCGTGGGTGCGTTGCAGGCGGGTGGTGCCGTTGACCGTGACGTACACGGGCATGTCGGCCCCCATCCCCCGGGCGATCAGCTCGGTGGCGATGGTCGCCAGGTCTTCTGCCGTGGCCTGCAGCACGAGCGGCTGCGGTGCGCTGGCCAGCTGATCCCAGTCGACGTTGTTGTTGGTGACGTCGGTCTCCGTGTAGGTGGAGCCCAGGCCGATGCCGGCGAAGGACGGGACCGTCGACGGCAGGGACATGCCCGGCACGATCTGGAACTCGAGCCCGGCGGCGGCGACGGCGGCAATCTCCGCCATCGTCGAATCACGGGTCAGCGGGTTGCCGGTGACCAGGCGGATGACATCGCCGGTGCCCTCGGCAAGTGCGTCACGCAGTTGCGCCACGACCTCCCGGGGTTCGAGGGACACCACGTCACGGATGTCGGCAGCGGTCGGTTCCGGCGGGCGCGGCGGACGACGACGCGCGCCGGCCTCCTTTGCTTCGGAACAGATGCGCTCGTACTCGGCTTCGGCGGCGTCGATACGCTCCTGCGGGACAGGCAGCGCGGAGGCCACCACCTCGCGAACACCACTGAGCACGCCAGGGTCGGTCACGGCAATGGTTGTTGCAGCGAGCACCTCGCGGGCACGAACGGTCAGCAGATCGGGGTTTCCGGGGCCTGCGCCGACGAAGACGACCTTTCCCGGCTGGGAGGTCTGAGGGACCATGCTCATACGGATCATTTCTAGTGTGGGACTACTCGCAACAGGTTCGGACACAGATGCACGCCCTGCTGCGGGACTAAAGGGGGCCATATCGCTCAGGGGCGTACATAGTGTGGTATTCACACCTTAATTTAGGAAGCCCGGAATACGAAAAGCCCGTTTCCGAGACTGGCGGCCGGTAGCCCCGTGACGACGGCCCTCAGAGCCGTTTCCGGACCGGGAGCGCCCGCGGGTAATCAGCCCACGAGCAGGGACAGCTCACGTGCGTAGTCTTCGGCATTGGGGGTGGAGATGATGATTCGAGTCACGGTGGCTGACTTCAGCTCCAGGATGATGCCCCGGCCCTTGCCGTGGCACACGGCGAAGGTACTGGCCCCGGTGCCGTCGGCCGCCATGAATGTTCCGGTGTTGGTGACGCCGCGGATACGGGTGCCGGGGGCGCGCCTGCCTGAGGGCACGGCCATGGCCGTGCTGCAGGCGTCCTCGACGACGGAGACCCCCGTGATCGCGCGGGTCGGGATGGTGAAGTTCGAGCGACGCGCCGCGAGCTTCTCCCACCAGTCGAGAGAGACGGTGACCTGCCGGTCGGTGATCTTGAGAACAGCCATTGTGCTGGCGAGTCTATACGCCGGAGAGCTACTTGGCGATGAGGTCCGCCGCGCCACGTCCCAGGAGGTCGGCCGCCGCCGCCTCGCCGAGTGCCACCGGATCGGTGCCCGAGCCGGTGTAGACCAGCTGCGAAGAACCGTCGAGGGCGTAGACGCCGGCGGTCAGGTGCATGGTCCCGTCTGCGTCGATGGTCGAATGGGAGGCGACGGGTGCGGTGCAGCCGGCCTCGAGTCGGTTGAGCACGATGCGCTCGGTGGTGGCGCAGCGGAAGGCCGCCGCGTCGAGGAGCCTGTCGATGGCCTCGCGGGCCTTCACGTCGCCTGCCCGGCACTCGATGGCCAGTGCCCCCTGGGCGGGTGCCGGGAGGATCACGGACGGGTCGAAGATCTGGGTGGCGCGCCCGCCCTGGCCGACGCGGGACAGACCGGCGTAGGCCAGCACGACGGCGTCGAGCTCCCCCTCGGTGACCTTGCCCATGCGGGTTTCGATGTTGCCGCGCAGCGGACGGATGTCCAGGTCCGGGCGGACCGCCTTGAGCTGGGAGATGCGCCGCGGGGCGGAGGTGCCCACGCGGGCACCTTGCGGGAGATCATCCAGGGTGAGGTTGTCCCGGGCGATGAGTGCCTCGCGGGCGTCGGCACGCACGGGCACGACAAGGTGGAAGCGCTCGTCCGGGGCGGTGGGCAGATCCTTGAAGGAATGGACCGCAATGTCGCACTCGCCGGCCTCCAGAGCCTCGCGCAGCGCCTGCGTGAACACGCCGACGCCGATGCGTTCGACGGGTGCCATGTTCACGTCGCCGGCGGTGGTCACCAGGTGCAGCTCGGCGTCGTAGCCGGCTTCGATCAGGGCGTCACGCATGTGCCCGGACTGGGTGGTGGCGAGGTTGGAACGGCGGGTGCCGATCTTCAGGGTCACGAAAAAACTCCTTGGAGGTTACTTGGTGGTGAGCTTGCCCTCGGGCAGGTCCGCGACGTCGACGGCAACGGCCGGCGCCTCGGTGGACAGCCCGAACAGCTCCTGGAGGGCGGAGTCGTAGGAGACGACGCCAGATTCGGCGGCGAGCTTCTTCACCCGCACCGTCGGTTCATGGAGGAGCTTGTCCACGACACGGCGCACCGTGCGCGTGACCTCCTCGAAATCCGGGCCGTCGATGTCCGGGGTCCGGCCACGCAGTCTTTCGAGTTCAATGTCGACGAGTTCCGCCGCGTGCCGACGCAGCGCCGACACCGCCGGCACCACATCCCGGACCCGCTGTTCGGAGGTGTACTCCCGCAGCTGCTCCGCCACGATCGCCAGCGCCGCCGTGTGGCCGGTGGCCTTCTCGCCGCGGCCCGAGATCGTCTGGTGGAGACGCTCGATGTTGACCAGGTTCACGCCGTCGAACTGGACGACCGAGTCATCGATGTCGCGCGGCATGGACAGGTCGATGAGCATGAGTTCGCGGAGGCGTTCCGCCGGGATGTCGGCGGGGGTGATGGTGAATTCATCGGCGCCGGTGGCGGACACCGCGAGATCGACCCGCGAGAGGGTGGCCGCGCGGTCCTCGAAATCCACGACCTCCGCCGCGACGCCGGCCTCGCGGGAGTGCTCCGCGAGCCGCTCCGCGCGTTCACGCGTGCGGTTGGCGATGATGAGCTTCTCGACGCCCAGCCGGCCCAGGTGGGTCGCCGCCAGCGACGCCATCGCGCCGGCGCCGAGCACCAGTGCGGTCTTCCCCTCGAGGTTGTCGATCTGCAGGTTCTCCAGGGCCTCATCCACGGCCACGGACACCATCGACGCCCCGGCATCATCGATGTCGGTCTCCGAGTGGACCCGCTTTCCGGTCTGCAGCGCGGTCTGCGCCAGCCTGTGCAGCCCCGGCCCGACGGTGCCCTTCTCGGTGGCCTCCTGGTACGAGGTGCGTACCTGGCCGATGATCTGCTGCTCGCCGACCACCATGGAGTCCAGGCCCGAGGCGACCACCATCATGTGCTCGGCCGCTGCATCGGCGTACCGGACGTACAGGTAGCCCCGCAGCGTGTCGATGTCGACGTCAGAGATCTCGTGCAACACCTCCACCACATCCTGCACACCGGAGTGGAAGGAGTTGGTGACGGAGTAGATCTCCAGGCGGTTGCATGTGGAGACGATCATCGCCTCACTGAGCGCGGGACGTTCGACGAGGCGGGAGCTGGTGTCGTGGCGGACAGACTCGTCCATGCTCAGCCGTTCGAGCAGTGCCACCGGCGCAGACCGGTGCGACATTCCCACGACGAGAACACTCACGTTTTCCTTCACCGCTTTCAACTTCACGGACGTAGTTAAGGACAGACCCCGGGGAGCTCCGTGCAGGCACCCTCGGGGTGGATCAAACAAAAGGATACCCCCGGACACCGGGAAAGCTCCATCGGCCCCACCCGGTCAGGCGAGAGCGGCCGCCAGTTCGTCATCGTCGACCTCCCAGCAGGCGAACTCCTCGCCGTCAATGACGATCACGGGCACGCGGTCCCCGAACTCGATCGCCAACCCCGGATCGTGGTCGACGTTGATCACGGTGAGCTCCAGACCGGCGGCCTCGACGATCGGCGTGATCTGGTGCTCCACGCGGGCACAGGACCCGCACGTCGTACGGATCATCAGCTCCACCGTCTCAGCCATTGTCCACCAGTCTCCATTCACCCGGGCACGCTACCCGTGTCGCGCCTACCATTGACACGATACCGCCCCACTCATCCCGCACACAGGAAGGCTCGGAACGCGCAGTGAGCCACTCCCCCGACGATCCCCTGTTCCCGGGGACACCCCAGGAATTTCTCGCCAGCTGGAGCGCCACCCGAGGCAACCTCCGCCGCTTCCTCGAGGATCGGGCGCTTCCGCCCATCGACGAAGAATCCCAGCGCACCGCCGGTGAGGCAGCCGCAGCAGCCGCCGTCCAGGAGACGTTCGGGATCGAGCTCGACGCCTTCTCTTCCGGCGTCGACTCCGTCAGCGGTTCCATCCAGGCCGCCGGCGGGTTCCGCATCAATGCCCCGGACCCCGACATCCCCCAGGACGTCGGGGCGGCCGCCTTCTTCGACGTGGACAACACCCTCATCCAGGGTTCCTCGCTCGTCGTGTTCGCCATCGGCCTGTTCCGGAAGAAGTACTTCCGCATCTCCGAGATCCTGCCCATCGCCTGGAAACAGATCAAGTTCCGCATCACCGGCTCAGAGAACGCCGCCGATGTCGCGGAGGGCCGCAACCAGGCACTGGAGTTCATCAAGGGCAAGAGCGTCGAGGAACTGGTGAGACTGTGCGAGGAGATCGTGGATTCCTCCATGATCGACAAAGCGTGGCCCGCCACCCGCGAACTGGCCCGGATGCACCTCAACGCCGGCCACCAGGTCTGGTTGGTCTCCGCCACCCCGGTGCAGCTCGCGCAGATCCTCGCTGAGCGTTTCGGTTTCACCGGCGCCCTGGGCACCGTCGCCGAGGTCAAGGACGGCCGATTCACGGGCCGACTGGTGGGTGACATTCTGCACGGGCCGGGCAAGAGGCATTCCGTGGCGGCACTCGCCGCCATCGAGCAGCTCGACCTGGCCCGCTGCACGGCGTATTCCGACTCCATCAACGACATCCCCATGCTGTCCATGGTCGGCACCGCCGTGGCAATCAACCCCGACAACAAGCTGCGGAGGGAGGCCGCCCGGCGGGGCTGGCAGATCCGTGACTACCGGAACATCCGCCGGGCCGTTCGTACCTGGGGCCTGCCGGCTCTGGCCACCGCCGCCGCGAGCCTGGGCAGCTGGCGGGTCTTCCGGCGCAACAGGCCGGAGGAGTAGCTCCCGAGGCCGTTACCGGACCCGGGAATCGCCGGAGGCCGCCGGCGCTCCCCCGAAGTGGGAGGCTACCGGCGGCCTCTGCCGTACAAGAAGATCTACTTGCCGAGCTTACGACGCTGAACGCGGGTGCGGCGCAGCATCTTGCGGTGCTTCTTCTTGGACATGCGCTTGCGGCGCTTCTTGATGACTGAACCCATGGGGTCTCCTCAGATAGAGAGTGAGTACGTACGTAACCTGCCGACTTACCTCGAGGTGCACTCTCGACCGCGCTGGCTGCGCGTTCGGACCGTCGGCACGAATGCGTTCCATCATACCGACGCCCATCCGGTCAACCAAAAAAGGCCCGCGGCGTCCACCACTCGGAGAGAGTGGTGGACGCCGCGGGCGGAGGGGAGACTTATCCGACGTCGTAGTACGAGGAGTCGAGGTAGTCGTCGACCGCCTTCTCGTGGACCCGGAACGAGCGACCCACGCGAACGGCCGGCAGGTCACCGGAGTGAACCAGCCGGTACACGGTCATCTTGGAGACTCTCATGATCTCCGCGACCTCAGCGACCGTCAGAAAAGTTCCCTTGTCTGCATTAGCCATAATCATCAACCCTTCAGCAGGTGGCGCGCTGCAGGCTTCCCCTCCCGCAGATCGGACACGCACGTGCTTGAACCAGCCTAGCGTGAATCATGTGACAGTTGCGACCCAAGTGCCGGAATTTCCTGGACTTTCCCCTCACTGGATGTTTCCGAGCTCCGCAGATCGCTTCGCGCAGGCCTCCGTGGCCCGGAAGAAAGCTCCCCGCAGTCCGGACTCCTCCAGCTCCCGCAGGGCCGCGACAGTGGTGCCCGCCGGGGAAGAGACGTTGGCACGCAGGGTCGCCGGATCCTGGCCGGAATCCGAGAGCATGATGCCTGCACCCGCGGCAGAGGTGGTGACGAGCTTCTCGGCGACCCCGCGGGTGAGGCCGAGGGAGACGCCGGCGTCGATGAGCGCCTCGGCCACGAGGAAGAAATAGGCCGGGGATGAGCCGGCGAGGGCAGTGACCGCGTCCATGTCGGATTCCGCGACGGGCAGGACCTCACCCACGGAGGACAACAACGCAGTGACCTCGGCGAGCTGCTCCGCGGTGACGAAGCGGCCCACCGCGATGGCGTTCATTCCACGCCCCACGAGCATCGGGGTGTTGGGCATGACCCTGATGATCGGGGTACCGGCGACGACGGAGTCCTCCATCGCCCCCAGCGGCACCCCCGCCGCCATGGACACCAGCACCGTGGAGACGTCATTCTCCTCGACCGCGTCGCTGATCTCCCCCAGCGCCTCGAGGGTCATGTGCGGCTTGACGCACAGGAACACCACATCGGCGTCCTCCGCCGCCTGCCGGTTGTCAGTGAGATCGCGCACTCCGTAGCGCTCACGGAGCTCCTCGCCGCGTTCCGGGCGGCGGTTGGTCACCGTGATCGTCTGGGGGTCCGTGCCTGAGTTCACGAGGCCGGAGATCAGCGCTTCGCCGATCTTTCCGCCTCCGAGCACCACAATTTTCGTCATGCACCCCAGAGTGCCATAACGGGCGATTAAATCAGCACGACAGCCAGGGGGCCGAACGTCATCACCAGGCCCACCAGCCCGGCCAGGAACATCGACAACCCGTCATTCGCGGTGCGCAGCGCCTTGACCACGCCCACCATGCCGATGGTGACCAGGACCGCCAGCACAGCCACGACCGGGCGGGAGAAGTTCTCCCACAGCATCTCGAAGCCCTTGAACACCACGACGCCGAGGACCACGCCGATGATGGTCAGCAGGATCACTCCGGTGACCGAGGTCTTCTCCCCGACCTCTGCGGGATCCTCCATCTCGTCGACATCCTGCTTCTCGACGCCGCTTTCCTCCACGTCATCGACCACCGCGATCTCGCCGGTCTGCTCCTGTGCAGGCGTCGGGGGTTCGGCCTCGACCTTGCCGAACACGACCGTCTGATCCGTGGCCGGGGTCTTCTTCTGCTCCGGTTCCGCCGGCCCGACATCCTTCTTCAGCTCGGGCTTCTTCGGCTCGGGCGCCGGGCCGTCGATGGGCACTGAGGAGTGCTTCGACTCGACGGGCTTCTCCTTGACGGCCGGGATGGAGCCGGTGAGCTCAGCGACCGAGATTCCCCCCTCATCCAGGCTGCGACGTCGGCGGCGAGGAACCTCACCGTCCTTATCGTCCCGACCGGTGCGCGCGAGCAACTCGGCGACGGTCAGTTGTTTGTCGCTCATGGTCACTTCCTTTCCTGGGGGATCTCGTCGAGACCCTTGTCGATGCGCCGGAGGATGACACCTTCGCGCAGGGCCCAGGGACAGATCTCGATCTGCTCCAGACCGAGGGCGCGCATGCTGGCCTCCGCCACGAGGGCACCGGCGACGATCTGGTGTGAACGGTCGGAGCTGATGCCCTCAAGCTCGGCGCGGTCGGCGGCCGTCATACGGGAGATGAAGGCGATGAGCTGGCGCAGACCCGGTGCGGTGAGGGTGCGCTTGATGTAGGGACCTTCAGCACTGGGTGCGGCGCCGGTCAGGCGGGCGAGGGTACGAAAGGTCTTCGAGGTTCCCACAGCGACCCCGGCACTGCCGTAGGTGCGCATCCGGCGGGCAGGTTCGACGAGTTCTGCGTCGATGTAGTCGCGCAGGAGGTTGATCTTCTTGCGTTCCGGCGGATCCGCGTCGAACCACTGGTGGGTGAGGCGACCGGCGCCGAGGTCGAGCGAGATCGCCACGTCCGGGGTCTCATCGGAACCGGTCGACAGTTCGAGGGAACCACCACCGATGTCCAGGTTGGTGATGCGCCCGGCCGACCAGCCGTACCAGCGCCGGACGGCGAGGAAGGTCAGACGGGCCTCGTCCTCACCGGAGAGGACCTCCAGGCGGACACCGGTCTCAGCCTCGACGGCGTCGAGCACGTCATTGGAGTTCGTGGCGGAACGGACCGCAGATGTCGCGAAGGGCATGATCTCCCTGCATCCGAGGGTCGACGCGAGATCGGCCGCCTCGGCGACCGCCTTCGTCAGACGCTTGATTCCCTTGTCGTCGATGGCTCCGTCCCCGTCGATGAGTTCCACGAGCCGCAGGCTCGTCTTCCAATCGCTCATTGGGGTCGGATGTCCACCATTACGGGCGTCGACCGCCACCATGTGGACAGTGTTACTGCCCACGTCCAATACACCTAGTCGCACAACACTCAGGGTAGACGGTCTAGCGTGGAGAGGTGTGAATCCCCCTCCTTCCCCCCAGGTTTTTCTGGGTTTCCCTGAAACCTCTCCCGCCGGCCGGCAGATTCTGGCCGGAGGTGAAGAAGCCCCCGACTTCCCCCGGGAATGGTTCGAATTCGTCAGCCCGGAGGATCCGCTTCATACGTACAGCGTCGATCTGACATGGATCGAATCGCACTGGACCTGCCATTTCGGCACCGAAACATGCCAGGGCATCGATTCGGGGCAGCCCGACATCGGCTGCTGTGTCCACGGTGCCTACCTTGCCGATGAGACTGACCGCGATCAGCTGTACAACGCCGTCGCCGAGATGCCGGCGAAATACTGGCAGCACCGCCCAAAGGGGGTGGACGAGCACCTCACCAGCGGCGAGGCCATCGACCTCGAACCCTGGCTGGAGTGGGGTGAACTCGACGGTGACGACGGCGAACCGGAACCCTCCCTGAAGACGAAGACCATCGGGGGCGCCTGCATCTTCGCCAACCGTGAAGGCTGGGCCACGGGAACCGGATGCGCCATCCACCAGTGGGCGGTGGCTGAAGGCCGTGACCTGACCGTCGAGAAGCCTGAGGTGTGCTGGCAGGTCCCGCTGCGCCGTCACGAGGACTACGAAGACCGGACCGACGGCCAGGAGATTCTGCGGACCGTCATCGGCGAGTACGACCGCCGCGCATGGGGCAGCGGCGGCGAGGACTTCGACTGGTGGTGCTCCAGCTCGAGCTCCTGCCACACCCATCCGGACCCCGTGTGGGTGTCAATGAAGCATGAGCTCACGGCGCTGATGGGAGAGGCCTCCTATGAGGTGCTCGCGGACCACTGCCGACGCCGCGCCGCCGCCGGCTTCAGCACCACGCACCCCGCCAGCCGGAATCAGGCCTCGAACTTGTAGCCCAGGCCACGGACCGTGACCAGGTGCTTCGGACGCGAGGGCTCTTCCTCGATCTTGGAACGCAGTCGCTTGACGTGGACGTCGAGGGTCTTGGTGTCACCGACGTAGTCGGCTCCCCAGATCCGGTCAATGAGCTGACCACGAGTGAGTACACGGCCGGCGTTGCGCAGGAGGTACTCCAGGAGGTCGAACTCCTTGAGCGGCATCGGCACCGGCTCGCCGCTGACGGTGACGGTGTGGCGCTCGACGTCCATGCGGACGCGGCCGCCCTCGAGCACCCGGTCATCCATCTCGTCGGCACCGGTGTCGGTGTCCGCCCCGCGGCGCAGGACGGCGCGGATACGGGCGATGAGTTCACGGGAGGAATAGGGCTTGGTCACGTAGTCATCCGCACCCAGCTCCAGCCCGACGACCTTGTCGATCTCGGAATCGCGTGCCGTGACCATGATGACCGGGACGCTCGAGGTGGTGCGCAGCTGCTTGCACACATCCGTGCCGGACATGCCGGGCAGCATGAGGTCGAGCAGGACGATGTCTATGTCATTCCTGTCGAATTCCACGAGAGCGGTCGGGCCGTCGCCGGCGATGACCACATCGAAACCCTCTTTACGCAGCAGGAAGGCCAGGGGGTCCGCGAGGGACTCCTCGTCCTCAACTATGAGAATGGTCGTCATGATGCTTTGTCCTTTCGACGTGTCGCCACCCGGGACACGGCCTGACGCAAAGGCCCGGTGGACGTTGCCTCTTCATCCTGCCCGGTCGGCGGGATGGCCGCCGGGGCCGGTTCAGGATGATAGATCGGAAGTTCGATGGTGAAGGTGGACCCGGTGCCGGGACGGGACCACAGCTTGATGTTACCGCCGTGGTTCGCCACGACGTGTTTCACGATGGCCAGACCCAGCCCCGTGCCACCGGTCGACCTCGACCGCGCCTTGTCCACACGGAAGAAACGTTCGAAGACGCGCTTCTGGTCCTCCGGCGAAATGCCGATGCCGCGGTCGGTGACCCGGATGAGCACGACGTCGTCACTGGTGACCTTCTGCGTCACCGACACCGGCACCGACTGCGGCGAATAGTTGATGGCGTTGGAGATGAGGTTGGACACGGCCGTCACCAGCAGCGATCTGTCACCCATGACCAGGACACCCGAGTCCGCCCCCTTGGTCAGGGTGATCTCGGCGTTGTCGGCGGCGATCTGGTTGCGGGTGAAGGCTTCCGCGATGATCTCGTCAACGGAGACGGGTTCCATCTCGGGGAGTGGTTCCGCACCCTGCAGCTTCGACAGGGAGATGAGCTCGTTGATCATGTCGGCCATGCGATGGGCCTCCTTGTGGAGGCGCTGGCCGAAATACTGGACATGCTCGGGGTCGTCCACCGACTCCATGAGCGCCTCCGCCAGCAGGGCCATGCCGCCGACCGGGGTTTTCAGCTCATGGGAGACGTTGGCCACGAAGTCACGGCGGGCGGACTCCATACGCACGTTCTCACTCTCGTCCGTGCCGTAGACGATGACGAAGCGGTCGTCGACGAGCGTGAGGGGTTTGATCAGCGCGCGTACCGACGACACCCGGTTGCCGGTCCGTCGCTTGGGCATGGACAGCTCCAGGGAGCGGGACTCCTTGTCGACGAACACCTCGGCCGCGACCTTCCGCACCTCCTGGTTGACGGAACGGTCGTGGACCAGCGCCATCTCGTGGGCGCGGGCATTCGACAGAATCACTTCCCCGCTCTGGTCGAGGACGGTGATACCCGTGGGAGAACCCTGAATCGCCAGGTGCAGGACCTGGCCGACGGTGGTGACCTGGTTGTCCTCGAGCGTCGCCGAGGAGCGGTGGCGGATGATCCGCTTCCGCGCCCAGTTCAACGTCGGAAGGGCGACGCCGGCGACGGCGACGCCCAACAGAAACGCGAGGACAGTGGACACGCGCTACAGGCTACTTGCCGCCCTGGGCCGCGACGGCGGCGGCACCGGCGGCGGCAGCCTCAGGATCAAGGTAGGTGCCGCCCGGGTTGACCACGGTGCCGTCAGCGGTGATCTCGTAGACCAGCGGGATGCCGGTCGGGATGTTCAGCGCGGCGATGTCCTCGTCCGAGATGTTGTCGAGGTGCTTGACGAGGGCACGCAGGGAGTTGCCGTGCGCAGCGACCAGGACGGTCTCGCCGTTCTTGACGCGCGGCATGATCTCCTCCTCGAAGTACGGCATGAGACGGTTAACCACGTCGAGCAGGCACTCGGTGCGCGGAATGGACTCGAGGCCGGCGTAACGCACGTCGTCGGACTGGGAGTACTCGGCGTCATCAGCCAGCTCCGGCGGCGGGGTGTCGTAGGAACGACGCCACGCCATGAACTGCTCGTCGCCGTACTTGTCCTTGGTCTCGGCCTTGTTCAGGCCCTGCAGCGCACCATAGTGACGCTCGTTGAGGCGCCAGTCGCGGATCACGGGGATCCAGTGGCGGTCAGCGGCGTCGAGCGCGATGTTCGCGGTGCGGATGGCACGACGCAGCAGTGAGGTGTACAGGACGTCCGGCAGAAGGCCGGCCTCCTTGAGCATCTGGCCACCGCGGGCGGCCTCAGCCTCGCCCTGTTCGGTGAGGTCCACGTCCACCCAGCCGGTGAACTGGTTGGACTTGTTCCACTGGCTCTGCCCGTGGCGGAGGAGAATGAGCTTTCCGTTTGTCATGTATCCAATATGCCACGTCCGCACCGGTGATGCCGGGAATCCCCCGGCCGACCACCCACGCGGCTCAGTGTCGCCCACCCGCACGCTCCCTGCGGGGCGGGCACTCCTCCACTTCCACACTCAGCGCCTCGGAATACACCGACGCCAGCTGGGAGGCCGAGGCGGACCAGGAAAAGTTCGCCGCGTGGGCGACTGCCTCGCCGGCCATCCGCAGACGGGTGTCGTCGTCGTCGAGGAGCTGCTCTATCGCGTCGGCCCAGTCATTGGTGTCGTGGCCGTCGACGAGCAGGCCGGTCTCCCCCTCGGACACCGCGACCGGCAGGCCGCCGACACGTGCCGCGATGACCGGGGTACCGCAGGCCTGCGCCTCCATCGCGACCAGGCCGAAGGACTCGTTGTAGCTGGGGACGGCGACGATGTCGGCCGCCTGGTAGATCGTCACCAGTTCCTCTGGCGGACGGGGGTCCAGGAACCGGACCCGGCGCGAGACACCCAGCTCGTGTGCCAGTTGCATGTACTGCCGCTCGGTGGCCGCCGCCCCCGATGCGCCGCCGCAGATGATCACCCGCAGCTTGCGGCCGGGATCGCGTCGAACCAGCTCGGCGGTCGCGCGGATGAGCACCTGCGGCCCCTTGAACTGCTGGAGCCTACCCACGAAGGCCACCAGCTCCGCATCCAGCGGGATTCCCAGCAGTCGGCGGGAGCGCTCGGTGTTGCGGTCCGTGCCGGGGGTGAACAGGTCGATGTCGGTGCCCGGGGAGACCACGACGATGCGGTCCGGGTCCGCGTCGTAGTGGTCGACCAGGTCCTTGGTCTCCTCATGCGTGTTCACCACCAGGAAGTCCGCGTTGTCCACCAGCTGCTGCTCGCAGATGCGCCGCGCCTCCGACTCCGGTGAATCGTCGGCGCTGCGGTGGGCGTTCTTCACCGCTGCCAGCGTATGCGCCGTGTGCACGAGCGGCACCTCCCAGAGGTCCCGCAGCAGCCACCCCACCTGGCCCGACAGCCAGTAGTGGGAGTGGATGAGGTCGTAGTCCACGTCGTTGCAGCGGTGGAACTGGACGACGCCGCCGGCGAATGCCGCCAGCTGCGTGGGCAGGGCCTCCTTCTCCAGACCGTCGTAGGGGCCGGCGACGACGTTAATCACACGCAGACCCGGCTCGACCTCCACCACCTCCCCCTGGCTCGGTCTGGTTGCCCGGGTGAAGATGTCCACCTCCACCCCCTGTCTGGCCAGCTGGCGTGCGGTGTTGAGGACGTAGACGTTCATGCCACCGGCATCGCCGGATCCCGGCTGCTGCAGCGGGGAGGTGTGCATGGAGATCATCGCAACGCGCATGCGTCCAATAGTAGGTGGCTACGTCGTTATACTGGGCCCCACCACGAAACCTGACTGGAAGGCGCACTGATGTCGGCATTCGAGACCAAGGCATGGCTGCAGCACTACCCGGAGTGGACCCCCCATTCCCTCGATTACGACGACACGACGCTTCTCGACGTCTACGACAACAACCTGGCCATCAACGCCGAGAAGTCGGCCACCTGGTTCTTCGGCCGTTCGCAGACCTACGCCGAGCTGGACCGGCAGGTCCGCCGCGCCGCCGCCGGCCTGCGCGCGTTCGGCGTGCGTCCCGGCGACAAGGTCGCCATCATCCTGCCGAACTGCCCGCAGCACATCGCCGCCTTCTACGCGGTGCTCAAGCTGGGCGCGACCGTGGTGGAGCACAACCCCCTCTACACCGCACACGAGTTGGCCGGCCCTTTCTCCGACCACGGGGCCCGGGTGGCGATTGTCTGGGACAAGGCGGCCGCCACCCTGGAGAAGCTGCGCAGCTCCACCTCCCTGGAGACCATCATCTCGGTCAACATGATCGCGGCCATGCCGAAGGTCAAGCAGCTCGCCCTGCAGCTGCCGATCAAGAGAGTCAGGGAGCAGCGCGACGCCCTGTCCTCCCCCGCCCCCAACACCGTGCCGTGGGAGGCGCTCATCGGTGCCGCCATCGGCGGCGAAGGTGGGGACATCATCTCCGAGCCGTCGGTGACGAAGGACTCCATCGCGCTTATCCTCTACACATCCGGCACCACCGGCGCCCCGAAGGGGGCGCAGCTGACCCACGGCAACCTCTTCGCCAACATGATCCAGGGCAAGAGCTGGGTGCCGGGACTCGGTGAGCAGGACGAAAGGATGCTCGCCGCCCTGCCGATGTTCCACGCCTACGGCCTGACGATGGTCGGCACCCTGTCGGTGTACATCGGCGGCGAGATGGTGCTGCTTCCGGCGCCCCGGATCCCGTTGATCATGGACGTGATCAAGAAGCACACCCCCACCTGGTTGCCGGGTGTGCCCACCCTCTACGAGAAGATCGTCGAGGCCGCCGAGAAGGACAACATCGACATCTCCGGCATCCGCAACGCCTTCTGCGGTGCCGCCACGCTGCCGGTGTCCACGGTGGAGAGGTGGGAACGCGCCACCGGCGGCCGCCTGGTCGAGGGCTACGGCCTGACCGAGACCTCGCCGGTCATCGTGGGTAACCCGATGACCGGGAAGCGTCGCCCGGGATACGTGGGAATCCCGTTCCCGGACACCGAGGTACGCATCGCCAACCCGGATGATCTCGACCTGACCCAGCCGGACGGCACCGAGGGCGAGATCCTCGTCCGTGGCCCGCAGGTGTTCCCCGGCTACCTCAACCAGCCGGAGGCGACCGCGAAGAGCTTCCACGGCGACTGGTACCGCACCGGTGACATCGGCGTGATGGAGGAGGATGGCTTCATCCGCCTGGTGGCGCGCATCAAGGAGGTCATCATCACGGGTGGTTTCAACGTGTATCCGGCGGAGGTCGAGGACGCCATGCGGGACCATCCTGACATCGTCGACCTTGCGGTGGTCGGCCTCCCGCGGGAGGACGGATCCGAGGACGTCGTCGCCTGTGTGACCCTGCGTGAGGGGGCCGCCCTGGACCCCGAGGGTCTGAAGGACTTCGCCCGCGAGCGACTGACCCGGTACAAGGTGCCGCGCACGTTCTACCACTTCGAGGAGCTCGCCCGCGATCAGATGGGCAAGATCCGTCGCCGTGAGGTGCAGCAGGATCTCCTGCGTCTGACCCAGCGTTAGTCGGCCCTGCCCTGAGCAGGAATTTCTCCACCATCCACACGAGGGACTTGCACGAGGGCATACCCCTGGGGGTATATTATTCCGCAGAGACCCCCAGTTCCCCTCAAGGAGAAACCCATGTGCTACCCCGTCAAGTGCCCCACCTGCAACAAGACCACCTGGGCCGGCTGCGGCCAGCACGTCGACCAGGTCAAGTCCAGCGTCCCCGCCAACCAGTGGTGCACCTGCGACAAATCCGCAGCCACCGCCTCGAAGCCGGGTCTGTTCTCCGGCCTCTTCAACCGTTAGGAATTCAGTAACCACAATGACCACCACTGTCATCGTCGGCGGCGTCGCCGGCGGCATGTCCACCGCAGCCCGACTACGCCGCCGCGACGAGGAGATGGAGATCATCGTCCTCGAGGCCTCCGGCTACGTCTCCTTCGCCAACTGCGGCCTGCCGTACCACGTCTCCGGCGTCATTCCGGACCGTCAGTCGCTGCTGCTGCAGACCCCGGAGTCCCTCGCCGCACGCTTCAACCTGGATGTCCGCGTGAATACCCGCGCCGTCGACATCGACAGGGAGAACAGGATCGTCACCACGGACACCGGCGACGCCATCGGCTACGACCATCTGGTGCTCTCCCCCGGCGCATCCCCGGTCATCCCGCCGATCCCGGGCATCGAGCGGGCGCTGCACCTGCGGACAGTCGAGGACGTGGACACGGTCATTGCGGCACTGAGCGAGGACGTGACGTCAGTCGCCATCATCGGCGGCGGTTTCATCGGCCTCGAACTGGCCGAGAACATGCGCCACCGGGATCTGGAGGTCACCGTCATCGAGCGGGCCCCGCAGATCCTGACGCCGATGGATGAGGAGATGGCGGCGATCGTCGAGGGGCACCTCGTGGATAACGGAGTGCGGATCATCACCAACGGCGACACCACCGACATCGGCCCGGACAGCCTCTCGCTTTCCGACGGCCGCGTCATCCCCGCCGACCTCGTCATCGCCTCGATCGGCGTGCGCCCGAACAGCGAGCTGGCCGCGAAGGCGGGACTGGCTGTCGGTGAGCGCGGCGGTATCAAGGTCGACGACCAGCAGCGCACCTCCGATCCCGTGATCTTCGCCGTGGGCGACGCCGCCGAGAAGGCGGACGCCGTCTCCGGGGAAGACACCCTCGTCCCGCTGGCACAGACCGCGAACCGTCACGGTCGCCTCGTGGCGGACATCATCACCGGCCGGGACACCCGCCGCACCTCGACCCTGGGCACCGCGATCGTCGGACTGTTCGGTATGGCCGCCGGCTCCGTGGGCTGGAACGAGCGGCACGCACGTGCCGCCGGCCGGAACCTCCGTGTCATCCACGTGCACCCCGTCGACCACGCCGGCTACTACCCGGGCGCCGAGACCCTGCACCTCAAGCTCATGGTGGACGCGGACACCGACGCCATCCTGGGCGCTCAGGCGGTAGGCGAGGCGGGCGTCGACAAGCGGATCGACGTCATCGCCACCGCCATGCGCGGCGGACTGACCGCCACGGACCTGGCGGACCTGGAGCTGGCCTACGCACCGCAGTTCGGTTCCGCGAAGGACCCGGTGAACTTCCTCGGGTACGTCAACGACAACATGGTCAACGGTGAGCGGACCGTCCAGTGGCACGAGCTCGAGGATGCGGTGGCGGCAGGCTGGAAGCTCGTCGACGTCCGCACCCCGGGCGAGTTCGCCGCCGACACGATCCCCGGCTCGGTCAATATCCCGGTCGACGATCTGCGCGGTCGCGCCGAGGAACTCAGGGACGCGAAGTCACTGGTCTTCTGCCGCGTGGGACTGCGTGGCCACGTGGCCGCCAGCCTCCTGGACAATCTCGGGATCGAGGCCGCCAACCTGGACGGCGGTTTCATGACCTGGGAACACGCTCAGGCGACTCGGGGTTAGAGTGACTGCAGCAGTATTCACTTTCGAGGAAAGGACCGGCATGAAGCTCACCCCTGAGGAAGCCAAGCCCGCCACCACCCGGCTCAAGCGAGCAGCAGGTCAGCTCAATGCCGTCATCCGCATGCTCGAAGAGGGCCACGAGTGCGAAGAGGCGGTCACCCAGCTGGCCGCCGTTGCCAAGGCCATCGACCGCGCCGGATACCTCGTCGTGGCGACCGGCATGAAGAAGTGCTTCACCGACGAGTCCCCGGAAGCCTACGACGAGAAGAAACTGGAAAAGATGTTCCTTTCCCTCGCCTAGCGGCACCAAGCTAAATCCCCAGGAAGGACCGGCCATCTGGCCGGTCCTTCCTGCGCTTCCGGAGCTTTCGGCGCATCCGCGTTCTCGACATTTCGGTTACGTAGGCGTAGGTTACGATAACGTAACCGTAAATGAGTGCCTCTTCTGAAGGATGCCTGCATGCCCCTCATCCCACTCCTCTCCCTGGACCGCCCCGCCCTGATCTTCTCCGGACAGGGCTCTCCCTGGCAGTCCGCCCTGGTGGACGCCGCCACCGCCCACCACACGGGCGACCGGCTCAACCAGCTGCTCCAGGCCGCACGGACGACCACCGGCCCGGTCGCACGGGAGATCTCCTCCACCGTTCCAGGTTCCCTCGAAAGACTCGCAGACCTGCTCTCCCCCGACGCCACCGCCGGGACCGGGACCATTGACGCCCTCCCCGCCGTGTCGGTGCCGGGCATCGTCCTCGGACAGATCGCCGCACTGGACCACCTGCGCGACCTGGGCATCAACCTCGATGAGAGCACGCTGCTCGGCCACTCCCAGGGTTCCCTGGGGGTCGTGGCCGCCCGTCACCCGGAGCAGGCCCTGGCCTTCGCCGTACTGCTCGGCACCGCACTGAGCCGGGTCGTCGGCTCCGGCGATCCGCGCTCGCGCATGCTCTCGGTACGCGGGGTGGAACGGGCGGTCGTCGAGAAGCACGCCGGCGCCGCCTGCCTGGCCGTGATCAACGGCCCCCGCCACCACGTCCTCTCCGGCTCCCCCGAGGAGCTCGCCGCCGCACAGGCCTCCATCGCGCGGGCCGTGCAGGCGCACAACGACCGACTCGAACTCCGCGAATTCGGCGGCCGCGAGATCACCGCCGCCTTCGATGAACTTCCCGTCGCCGCCCCCTTCCACCACCCGGACATGCGCGAGGCCGCCGACCTGGCAGTGGAGTGGGCCCAGCGCTGCAACATCGACCTCGGCGAGTATTCCGTCCGCGAACTGGCCTGCGCCATCCTGGTGGACCCCCACAATTGGCCCGCCCAGGTCGCCCAGCTCACCGCCGACGAGACGAAGCACGTGCTGTGCCTCGACGGCGGACTGGCGCGACTGACCGCCCCCCTGCTGGCGGGCAGCGGGATCGCGCTGATTCCGGCCGCCACCACCGTGGAGCGCGACCGGCTGGCCACCCCGGGTTCGGAACTCCCGGACGAACGTGACTGGGCCGAGTTCGCACCGCGTCTGGTCCGCCTGCCCGACGGCAGGACCTACACCCAGACCCGCTTCTCCGCGGTCACCGGCCTGTCGCCGATCATGCTCGGCGGCATGACCCCGACCACCGCCGACGCCGGCATCGTCGCCGCGGCCGCCAACGCCGGCTACTGGACCGAGCTGGCCGGCGGCGGCATGTACTCCGACGAGGTTTTCGCCCACCACAACGACGGCCTCGTCGAACTGCTCGAACCGGGCCGCACCGCACAGTTCAACACCATGTTCTTCGACCGCTTCCTGTGGAACCTGCAGTTCGGCCAGACCCGCATCGTGCCGAAGGCACGTGCCGCCGGCGCCCCCTTCAACGGCGTGACCATCTCCGCCGGCATCCCGGAGGTCGAGGAGGCCACCGAACTCCTCGCGCAGCTGCACGCCGACGGCTTCCCCTACATCGCCCTCAAACCGGGAACGACGAAGCAGATCAGGGACACCCTGCAGATCGCCGCCGCCAACCCGGACTCCCACATCCTCATGCAGATCGAGGACGGCCACGCAGGCGGGCACCATTCCTGGACCGACCTCGACGACATGCTCATGCAGACCTACGCAGAAACCCGCAGGCACCCCAACGTGCTGCTGGCCGTCGGTGGCGGCATCCACTCGCCCGAGCGCGCCGCGGAGTACATCACCGGCGCCTGGTCCCGGAAGTACGCCCTCCCGGCCATGCCGGTCGACGCCGTGTTCATCGGCACCGTCGCCATGGCCACCAGGGAGGCCTCCGCCACCGACTCGGTCAAGGAACTCCTGGTCAACACCAGAGGCGTGCGCCCGGACGAGAACGACGGCTGGGTCTCCCGGGGCAGCGGCAACCACGGCACCGCCTCCTCGCAGTCCCACCTGCTGGCCGACATCCACGAGCTGGACAACTCCTTCGCCGCCGCCTCCCGTTTCATCACCTCGCTGGACTTCGAGGAGTACGAGGGGCGTCGGGAAGAGATCATCGAGGTGCTGGGCAGGACCTCGAAGCCCTACTTCGGCGACGTGGAGACGATGACCTACGCCGAATGGGTCAACCGTTTCGTCGAGCTGGCCCACCCCTTCGTCGACCCCACCTGGGACGACCGCTTCTTCGATCTCCTGCACCGCGTCGAGGCGCGCCTCAACCACGCCGACCACGGGAAGATCGGGACGCTCTTCCCCGGGATCGGGTCCGTCGGGGATGCCCCGACCGCCGCCGCCCGGCTCCTGGCCGCCTACCCGCAGGCGCACGAGCTGCTGGTGTCCCCGCGGGACGCCGCCTGGTGGATCAACCTCAACCGCAAGCACGTCAAGCCGATGCCGTGGGTCCCCGCGCTGGACGGCGACCTGCCGGTCTGGTTCGGCAAGGACACCCTGTGGCAGGCCCAGGACGAGCGCTACAACGCCGACCAGGTCCGCATCATCCCGGGTCCGGTGGCCGTCGCCGGAATCACCCGGAAGAACGAGCCGATCGCCGACCTGCTCGGCCGCTTCGAGGACTGCGCCACCCAGGCGTTGCTCAACGCCGGCGCGCTCCCGGATGAGCAGTTCTCCCGCCTGGCCGACGCACGTGACGCGGCGGAATACATCAAGGCCGCCCCGACGATCGTGTGGCACGGGCACCTCATGGCCAACCCCGCCCACGACATGGACCGGGACGCCTACGACCTCATCCAGGACGAGGCCGGACTGTGGTCGATCCGAATCAACGCCGACTCCTACTGGGACGAGTTGCCGGAGGAGCAGCGGCCGTTCTACGTCCGCGAGGTCACCATCCCACTGGACCTGCCGGAATCCGTCGCCACCGGTGCCTCCCCGGTCGTCTCCGACGAGCGTCTGCCCAGGTCCGTCTTCGCACTCCTCGAGGGCCTGGCCGGCGTCGGCTCGATCTCCGAGACCGGCGACCACATCGACGCCATGCCCGAGATCATCGAGGGCTCGGAATCTGCGGACGCGCCCTTCGGCGTGGCCCGGTACTCCTTCACCTTTGACCCGTCGCTGCTCCCGGCCCACACCTCCGTCACCGGTGCCGCACTGGGTGCCGTCACCCCCGGCACCCCGGACGTGCTGGTCGGCCCGTGCTGGCCCGCGATCTACACGGCACTCGGCTCCGGCAGACTCGCCGACGGCTACCCCGTCATCGAGGGCCTGCTCAACGCAGTGCACCTCAACCACGTCGTCGACGTGCGCGTGCCGCTGGAAGAGCTTGCCGACGGCCGCACCATCGACGTCACCTCCAGGTGCACCGACATCTCCGAGTCCTCCTCCGGGCGCATCGTCACCGTCGAGCTGGAGCTGTTCTCGGCAGGCGAACTCGTGGCCACCCAGATGCAGCGCTTCGCCATCCGCGGCCGCGCCCGGGGCACCGACATCCCGACCCCCGCCCCCGAGTGGGGTGGCGGCAAGTCCGCGACCAAGGTCGAGACGACCCCGCGCTCCTTCATCGAGCGGGCCGTGGTCACAGCGCCTTCCGACATGACCCCGTTCGCGCTGGTCTCGGGCGACTACAACCCGATCCACACGTCCACCAACTCTGCGCAGCTGGTCAACCTCAAGGCTCCGCTGGTCCACGGCATGTGGCTGTCGGCCACGGCCCAGCACCTGGCCGGCCGGCACGGCACCGTGGTGGGCTGGACCTACTCCATGTACGGCATGGTCCAGCTCGACGACGAGGTGGAGATCACCGTCGAGCGCGTAGGCCGCAAGGGCATCCACAACGCCTTCGAGGTCACCTGCCGCATCGACGGCGAGGTGGTCTCCGTCGGCCAGGCCCTGATGGCCCAGCCGAAGACCGCCTACGTCTACCCGGGCCAGGGCATCCAGGCCGTCGGCATGGGTGAGGGCGACCGGGGCGCCTCCGCGGCGGCCCGCGAGATCTGGAACCGCGCCGAGAAGCACACCCGCGACGCCCTCGGCTTCTCCATCCGCCGGATCATCGACGAGAACCCGACCGAAGTGACCGTCCGCGGCCGGAAGTTCATCCACCCGGCGGGCGTGCTGCACCTCACGCAGTTCACCCAGGTCGCCCTCGCCGTCGTCGCCTACGCACAGACCGCCCGCCTGCGTGAGGCGGACGCCCTGGCCGCGAACTCGATGTACGCCGGCCACTCCCTCGGCGAGTACACCGCGCTCGCGTCGCTGGGCAACATCTTCGACCTCGAGTCCGTCATCGACGTCGTCTACTCCCGCGGCTCAGCCATGGGCACCCTCGTCGAGCGCGACGAGCAGGGCCGCTCCAACTACGGCATGGGCGCGCTGCGCCCGAACATGATCGGCGTCCCCGCCGACCGGGTCGAGGACTACATCGCACAGATCGCGCAGGAAACCGGCGAGTTCCTGCAGATCGTCAACTACAACATCGAGGGCCAGCAGTACTCCATCGCCGGCACGAGAGCCGGACTGGCCGCACTCAAGGCACGAGCCGACGCCGTCCGCGACCGCGCCTTCGTCACCGTCCCGGGCATCGACGTCCCCTTCCACTCCTCCGTGCTGCGCCCGGGAGTGCCGACCTTCGCCCAGAAACTCGACGAGCTGCTCCCCGCCGAGCTGGATCTCACCGCTCTGGTCGGCCGCTACGTGCCCAACCTGGTGGCCCGCCCCTTCGAACTGACCGATGACTTCCTCGAGTCGATCCGCCAGGAGGCCCCCTCCGAGCGTCTGGCCGGACGGTCCGTCGCCGACTTCGCCAGCGAGAACGAACTGGCCCGCACCCTCCTCATCGAGCTGCTGAGCTGGCAGTTCGCCTCCCCGGTCCGCTGGATCGAGACCCAGGAGCTGCTCTTCGGCGAAGTGGATCAGATCATCGAGGTCGGACTCGCAGCCTCCCCGACCCTGACCAACCTCGCCCTGCGTTCCATGGCCGTCGCGGGCACCGAACTGCCGGTGTTCAACGTCGAGCGCGATCAGGACCAGGTCATGCTCGCCGACGTCCAGGCCGCCCCGGTCATCGAGGAAGAGGTCGATGAGGCTCCCGCCGCCGCCCCTTCCCCCGCTGCAGCCGAGGCTGCTCCGGCTCCGGCCGCCACCACCGCACCGTCCGGCGGCTCGGGCTCTGACGCCCCGGCTCTCGCGTTCACCGCGGCCGAGGCGATCATGGTGCTCTTCGCCTTCCAGAACAAGATCCGCCTGGACCAGATCAACGACACCGACACCGTCGAGGAGCTGACCAACGGCGTTTCCTCGCGCCGCAACCAGCTGCTGATGGACATGTCCGCCGAGATCGGCGTGCCGGCCATCGACGGCGCCTCCGAGGCCGACGTGGCCGTCCTGCGTGAGCGGGTGAAGACCGCCGCCCCCGGCTACTCCCCCTTCGGTTCCGTCCTGGGCGAGGCCGTCACCGCACGGCTCCGCCTCCTGACCGGCGCATCCGGCCACAAGCCCGCCCACGTCGGCGAGCGCGTCACCGGAACCTGGGGCCTGCCCGCATCCTGGGTCGGCCACGTCGAGGCCGAGATCCTGCTCGGCTCCCGCGAGGAGGACTCGGTCCGCGGCGGAACGCTCGCCACCGTCCCGACCTCCGCCTCCTCCAGGTCCGACGTCGACGCCCTCATCGACGCCGCCGTCCAGGCCGTCGCGGCCCGCCACGGCATCTCCGTCTCCCTGAACGCCGGTGGCGGCGCAGGCGGCGGCGGGGTCGTCGATTCCGCGGCCCTGACCGCCTACGCCGACACCGTCACGGGCCCGGACGGTGTCCTGGCCACGGCCGCCCGCACCGTCCTCGACCAGCTGGGGCTGACCCCGGTCACCGCAGAAGCCGAACCGGCCGACACGACCGTGCTCGAGGCCGTCGAGGCTGAGCTGGGCACCGGCTGGGTCGACCTGGTCACCCCGACCTTCGACGCCGCCAGGGCCGTGCTTTTCGACGACCGCTGGGCTCTGGCCCGCGAGGACCTCGCCCGCGTCGCCCTGGGCCACAAGGACCTGCCCGTGGACCGCTTCACCGGCACCGGCGACGTCGTCGCAGCCCAGGCCAGGTGGTATGCCGGAAACGGCGCCACAGACCCGGCGCTGATGCACCGGATCGCCGAGGCGGCCGTCGACAAGCTCGAAGGCGAATACGCCGGCGACGTCGCACTGGTCACCGGTGCCGCGCCGGGTTCGATCGCCACCGCGCTGGTCGAGCGCCTGCTGGAGGGCGGCGCCACGGTCATCATGACCGCCTCCCGTATCTCCCAGGCACGCAAGGAATTCGCGCGCCGGCTCTACGCCGAGCACGCCGCCATGGGCGCTGCCCTGTGGCTGGTCCCCGCGAACCTGTCGTCCTACCGCGACATCGACGCCCTGATCGACTGGATCGGGAGTGAGCAGAAGGAGTCCGTAGGCAACGAGGTGAAGATCATCAAGCCGGCCATGACCCCGACGCTGGCCTTCCCCTTCGCGGCACCGGGTGTCTCCGGTTCGCTCGCCGACGTCGGCCCTGCCGCCGAGAACCAGACCCGACTGCTGCTCTGGTCCGTCGAACGCACCATCGCCGGCCTGTCCGGGCTGGCGCAGAAGGCAGTGGACGTCCGCGCCCACGTCGTTCTGCCGGGTTCCCCGAACCGCGGCATGTTCGGCGGCGACGGCGCCTACGCCGAGGTCAAGAGTGCCCTCGACGCCATCCTGGCCAAGTGGTCCTCCGAGGCCGGCTGGCCCGCAGGCGTCACCCTGGCGCAGGCCAGGATCGGCTGGGTCTCCGGCACCCACCTGATGGGTGGCAACGACGCCCTCATCCCGGCCGCTGAAGCCGCGGGCATCCATGTCTGGACCCCGGAGGAGATCTCCTCCGAGCTCATGACACTGGCGTCACACGACACCCGGGCCAGGGCCGCCGAGGCCCCGGTCGAGGCCGACCTCACCGGTGGCCTGGGATCCTCCGCCGTGTCCATCTCCGAGCTGGCTGCGCAGGCCCGCGCGGACGCCGCCACCACGACTCCGGACGAGGCGGCAGAGACGGCAGTGACCATCCCGGCGCTGCCCAACCTCGACAACCCGACCCAGGTCGGCGGCGTCGAGATCGGCGAGGTCACCGCGGAACTGGACGACATGGTCGTCATCGCCGGCGTCGGTGAGGTCTCCTCCTGGGGCTCCGGCCGCACCCGCTTCGAGGCCGAGTACGGCATCCAGCGCGACGGCACCGTCGATCTGACCGCCGCCGGCGTGCTCGAACTGGCCTGGATGACGGGCCTGGTCGAATGGTCCGAGGACCCGAACCCGGCCTGGTACGACGCCGACGGCAAGGAAGTCGCCGAGGAGGACATCTACGACCGTTTCCGTGACGAGGTCGTCGCCCGCTCCGGCGTGCGCACCCTGACCGACAAGTACCACCTGGTCGACCAGGGTTCCATCGACCTGACCCAGGTCTTCCTCGACCGCGACATCACCTTCACCGTCGCCACCGAGGCAGAGGCCCGCGACATCCACGACGCCGACCCGGACAAGACCCTCATCGCCGAGGTCGACGGTGAATGGGTGATCACCCGCAGGCAGGGTGCCACCGCCCACGTGCCGCGCAAGGCTACCCTGTCGCGCACCGTCACCGGCCAGATGCCCGATGACTTCGACCCCGCCAGGTGGGGCATCCCGGACCACATGATCGACTCGCTGGACCGCATCGCCACCTGGAACCTGGTCACCGCCGTCGACGCCTTCATCAACGCCGGATTCTCCCCGACCGAGCTGCTGCAGCACGTCCACCCGCTGGACGTGGGCACCACGCAGGGCACCGGCATCGGCGGCATGGAGTCCCTGCACAAGGTCTTCGTCAGCCGTTTCCTGGGTGAGGAGCGCCCGAGCGACATCCTGCAGGAGTCCCTGCCCAACGTCGTCGCCGCCCACACCATGCAGTCGCTGCTCGGCGGCTACGGCTCGATGATCCACCCGATCGGCGCCTGCGCCACCGCGGCAGTCTCCATCGAGGAGGGCGTGGACAAGATCAGGCTGGGCAAGGCCGACTTCGTCATCGCCGGCGGCATCGACGACGTCCAGGTCGAGTCCCTGGCCGGCTTCGGCGACATGAACGCCACCGCCGAGACGAAGACGATGACCGACAAGGGCATCGACGAGCGCTTCATCTCGCGTGCGAACGATCGTCGCCGCGGCGGCTTCCTCGAGGCCGAGGGCGGCGGCACCGTGCTGCTGGTCCGCGGCTCCGTCGCCGCGGAGATGGGCCTGCCGGTCCACGCCGTGGTCGCACACGCCGCCTCCTACGGCGACGGCGCCCACACCTCCATCCCGGCTCCCGGCCTGGGTGTGCTCGGCGCAGGTCGCGGCCGGGAGAAGTCGAAGCTCGCGCGTTCGCTGAAGTCGCTGGGCCTGAGCCCGGACGACGTGTCCGTGCTGAGCAAGCACGACACCTCGACCAACGCCAACGACCCGAACGAGTCGGAGCTGCATTCCCTGCTGTGGCCGGCCATCGGGCGTAACCCGGACAAGCCGATGTACGTCATCTCCCAGAAGACGCTCACCGGCCACTCCAAGGCAGGCGCCGCGCTCTTCCAGACCGGCGGTCTGATGGACGTCCTGCGCACCGGCAGGCTCCCGCAGAACGCCTCCCTGGACTGCGTCGACCCGCTCATCGCGCCGAAGGCGAAGAACCTGGTCTGGCTGCGCGAACCGCTGGATCTGGGCGAGGGCACGGTGAAGGCTGCCGCGCTGACCTCACTCGGCTTCGGCCACGTGGGTGCCCTGGTGGTCTACGCCCACCCGTCGACCTTCGAGGCCGCCGTGGCCAACGCAGGTCTGGACGTGGAGGCATGGCGCGGGCGCGCCACCGGGCGGCTGCGTGACGGCGCCGCCCGCATGCAGGCCGGCATGATCGGCCGCGCCCCGCTGTTCACCCAGATCGAGGGACGCCGCTTCCCGGAGCAGGGCGCTCACGAGGCGGAGATCAACCTGCTGCTGAGCGAGGATGTCCGTCTGGGCGAGGACGGGGTGTACCCGCGGGCCTGAGCCCCGGATCAGCTCGGGCCGGCTGCCTGACGTGAAGTGACACCGTCCACCTCCAGATAAGGGGGTGGACGGTGTCATGTGTCGTCCCAGGCCAGATCAGTCGATGGACACGCCGATCCACACCGGCTCGGGCACCAGGGTCACGCCGAAGCGCCCGCGCACCCCGTCGCGGACCTCCCTGGCCAGGGCGACCAGATCGGAGGTGCTCGCCGAGCCGCGGTTGGTCAGCGCGAGGGTGTGCCTGGTGGACAGGCGCGCCGGTGCATCCTCGCCCGGATGTCCCTTGGCGAAGCCGGCACGGTCGATCAGCCACGCGGCCGAGAGCTTGACCGTCCCCTCCCCGGCGGGGAAGCGCGGCATACGGTCGGCGTCCTCGTCACCGCGGGCCGCGCGCACGGTCGCCTGAACGCTGTCGGCCACGGCCACGTCGACCACAGGGTTGGTGAAGAAGGAACCGGCCGACCAGGTGTCGTGGTCGCCCTCCGCCAGCACCATCCCCTTGCCGCGGCGCAGGTCCAGGACCGTGTCACGGACCTGCGTCACCGGGCGTCGCCCGCCGGAATCAGTCGCACCCAGGCGGCGGGCCAGCTCACCGAAACGCAGGGGCGCGGAGAGCCCGTCCGGGTTGAGCTGCAGCTCGATCGCCAACACGACGCCCCGGCCGGTGAACTTGAGGTTGGAGTAGCGGTACGCCAGCTCCAGATCGGCGGCCGGCACCCACGACACCTCGCCGGTGGCCCGCTCCAGCAGCAGCACCCGGGTGAGCACGTCCGCGATTTCCGCGCCGTAGGCGCCGACGTTCTGCACCGGGGTGGCACCGGTCGAACCGGGGATGCCGGACAGGCACTCGATGCCACCCAGGCCCGCCTCCACCGTGGCCGCCACGACGTCGTCCCAGACGGCACCGGCACCGGCGCGGACCAGGCCGCTCGCCGGATCAAGCTCCAGCGTGTCGTTCTCCAGTATGACGGCCACCAGATCGAGGTCCCCTTCGGCGACCACGAGGTTGGATCCGCCGCCGACGACGAGAAGGGGGATGCCGGCGGCGTCGAGAAGCATCACCACCTCAGCGACCGCGGAGGTGGAGCCGCACCGGACGGTGAGTCGGGGGCGTCCACCCAGGTGAAGGGTGGTCAGCTCGGCGAACGTCGTGCGCTCATCGAGGGTCACATCCGCGATCTGCGCGAGACGCGTACGAATGTCCGGGGTCAGAGATGAATCGGTCACGGACTCAACGGTAGTCTGTAGAACATGGCATCCCGCAGTGAGAACACCGTAACCATCAACCAGCCGGCCGAGAAAGTCCACGCCGCGCTGACCAACGCCGACTACTGGGCGTTCATCGCACACCACCTCTCCCCGGAACCGGGCGAGGTCAACTCCTTCGAGTCCACCGAGGGTGGCGCAGTGGTCACCCTCTTCGAGGTCCTGCCGCTGGACATCCTCCCCGAGGCCGTCCGCGCCATGATCTCCCAGGCGCTGAAGGTCAAGCGCACGGTCACCGTCGGTCCGCTGACCGACAACGCCGCCCACATCTCCTACGCCGCCGATGTGAAGGGCACCCCGGTCGACTTCCAGGGTGAGATCAACATCTCCGGCGACGACTCCACCACCACCCTCGCGTACATCAACGACGTCTCCGTGAACATCCCGTTCATGGGCCCGGCCATCGAGCCGAAGGTCGCCGACGCCCTGGGCGACCTGTTCAGGACCGAAGGCGAACTGACCGAGCGCTGGATCTCCGAGAACGCTTAACCGCGTTCCCGGTTCCCACTGCATCATCCTCATGGCCGATCACGCACACAACCTCCACGCAGAGGAAGGACGGGGTCGGCCTTTCGGCGTCATCACCCGCGGCACGACCGGATACAACCGGCTGCGCCGCTCCGACCGGTGGGCGGTGCATCATCCGCGCGTCAGGGAGCTGCTTCTCGGCGCCCCCTCCCCCCTCGCTGTCGACGTCGGCTACGGCGCCTCCCACACCACCACCGTGGAATGGGCCGCCCGTCTGCGAACCGTGCGCCCCGACATCGAGGTCGTGGGCCTGGAGATCGACCCGGAGCGGGTCCTCCCACCCCAGGGTGGCGTGCGCTTCGAACTCGGGGGCTTCGAGCTCGCCGGGTACCGCCCCCAGCTGGTGCGTGCCTTCAATGTGCTGCGCCAGTATGACGTGGGCCAGGTCGAGCAGGCCTGGGAGTCGGTGCTGCGCAGGCTCGCCCCCGGCGGTCTGTTCATCGAGGGCACCTGCGACGAGATCGGCCGGCGCGCCGCGTGGCTGCTTCTCGACGAGCACGGCCCGGTCTCCCTCACCCTGGCCTGGGACCCCTTCGATGTGGCCGCCCCCTCCGACCTGGCCGAGCGTCTGCCGAAGGTCCTCATCCACCGCAACACCCCCGGCGAACGCATCCACGCCCTGCTCAGCGCCGCCGACGACGCCTGGAACCGGGCCGCCGGATGGGAGCCCTACGGCCCGCGGGTGCGCTGGCGCAACGCCCGTCAACAACTCCTCGACGAAGGCTGGCCCATCGAACCCGTCCGCCGGAATCTGCGTGACAACATCCTGACAGTCCCCTGGGATGCGGTTGCCCCGGGCGCCTGATCTACGGAACACTGGGCGGCATGTCATCTGCGCGCTCTGCCTCCTCGACCATCTGGAAGTTCATCGTCGGCCTGCTCGTGGCCCTGCTCATCGTGCTGCTCGTCGCGGAGTTCGGCCTGCGCTGGTTCATCGGCAACGAGCTACGCTCCAGCTTCGAGGCTCAGGCTGCGGAGGACGGGGTGACCATGACGGAGGACCCCACCATCTCCTTCGGAGCCACGCCGTTGATCCTGTCCGCGGTGCGCGGCGTTGTCCCGGAGGTGGAGGTCACCACCCCGTCCACCCTGCAGATCACCGGCCAGGAGATTCTCGGCCAGCCCGGAGCCCACGTCTTCCTCAACGATCTGGACATCTCCGACCGGGACAACCCCGTCGCTGCCCGGATGATCACCGTCGCGGAAGTGCCCGAGGAGTTCCTGCTCGCCACGATCCAGCAGTCGATGGAGGCCGGCGGGGGCGGCGGCCTCATCGGGGTTTCCGATGTCACCGCCAACCCCGCCGAGGGCACGCTGGACATCGAGTTCAACAGCGGTGTCGCCGTCCTCAACCTCCGGCCCACGCCGGTCGACGGGCAGCTCACCTTCGAGGCCTCCGGCGGTTCTTTCCTCGGCTTCGACCTCCCCGGCCAGGTCACCGGACTCATCACCGCGGGACTTCAGGAAGGCGTCAAGGAGCAGGCGGGCGAGTTCACCATCGACGAGTTCGAGGTGATCGACGGCGGGGCCCGTCTCAGGCTGAGCGGCGAGAACGTCGCCCTCAGCGAGGTGGCTGACCCACGGCAGACACAGAGCTGACGCCGACGCGGTCCGCGCCGGAATCCAGCGCAGCGATCACCCCGTCGAGGTCCCGCACCCCGGTCACCGTCAGCGGCAGCGGCATGCTTGCTGACGCCCCTGGCGCCTCCCCCAGCCAGCCCGTCGCGGTGACGAGGCGGTCGACCCCGGCCAGCCGCGCGGCCTCCGCCACCGCCGCGACGTCGGCGGGTGTGCGGGCGGGAGTCTCCAGAATGACGGCGAGCGTGACCGGGTGCGGCACCGCCTCCCGGACGGCCACGAACTCGGCCAGAAGTGTGTTCATCTCCGCCACCCCCGGATCCGGGGTCAGCCACACCTCCGCGGCCCCCTGCTGCACCGCCAACCGCGCCTCAGCCGCCTTCACCAGGCTGTGGTGGCGGCCGGTGGGGAAACCCACCACCACGGCCACCGTGAGGCCGCCGGTGTCCCCGGCCAGCTCCAGGTGGGAGGGCGACAACACGATCCCACCCAGCCCGGCGTCGCGCGCGCCGGCCACCGCCGCAGGGACGTCACCGGGTGTGGTCCCGGGTCCCACGCACATGAGAAAGGCGTGGCCCTTGAGCCACGCCAGATCCGAGGTCATGGAAGCTACCAGCTGTAGTTTCCGTTGATGATCGACTTCAGGTGCGGTCGCACATCGAACCAGTACACGCCGATGGCGACCATGCCGGCCCAGGAGAGGAAGGGCACCCGCGTGACCACGACGAAGGCCGAACCGATCAGGATGGCCACCCAGATCCATTTCGTCTGGCGGTCTCCCGCCTGGTAGGCGTCATCGCGTGTGGTCAGTGCGAGAAACGCGCCGACCACTCCGGTGATGGCGATCAGGGCGAACAGCAGCTGTTCGAAGAGCATGTAGCTGGCGATCAGAGTCATGACGGAGTTCTAGCTGTCCTTCTGGGTGTCGGTGGGTACCTCGGTGGTACTGATGACCTCGCCGTCAATCATATGCGGCACCTCGCCCTCACCGTTGGTCGAGGGTGCGGTCGGCGTGGAACGCTCCTTCTCGTCATGCCCCGCCAGCGAACCTGCCCGGCTGATGAGGTCGTCGAGGCGGCCGCGGAGCTCGTCGATGAAGGACTGCTCGCGCTGTTCATCCCCTGCGTCGGCGCGGCGGGTACGGGCCTGCTCGATCGTCTCCTCGAAGGTTTCCCTCACCGAGGCGACCGCCCGGTTGAAGGCGCCCTTCGCTTCCTCGGCCGAGGATGAGTCCTTCGTCTGGTCGGCCGCGCGTCGCACCGAACCGGCCAGATCCCGGATGATCTCTTCCGCATGGCCCGCGAAGGTGACGGACACCGCCTTGTAATCCTCGGTGCTCTTCGCCGCAGACAACCCGGAGCGGGCCTCCTGGGCCGCAGCCCGGAAGCGGCTCGCGGTGGACTCCTCGTCTTCGACCGGGCTGGGCTTCGCGTGGGCGCCGGAGCTCAGGTCGGCCTTCTCACGGTCCTCCCGGAACCGGCCGGCGAAATCGGCGACCAGGTCGCCCACACGGGAGCCCGCGGCCACCCATGCCTGGAACGGCTCCCTCAGATTATCCAGCAGAGATTTGTTCTGCTCGGGGGTCGGGGTGGTGTTGTCATTCGGGGTGGTCATTGTCGTTCACTCCTGAATTCAAGGGGTCACGCTCCGAAGAGCAGGTGATTCACAGTGTAAATAAGAAGTCCTGCAAGCGCACCGACAATCGTGCCGTTGAGGCGGATGAACTGCAGATCCTTGCCCACCATCAGCTCGATCTTGTCACTGGCCTCCGAAGCATCCCACCGTTCGACCGTCTCGGAGATGATCGCCGTGACTTCACCCGCGTAGTTGTCGGCGAGGAAAGCCGCACCGCTGGTGATCCGGCGTTCCAGGCTGGCACGCAGCTCGGGGTCGGTCTGGATGTTGCTGCCCCAGGTCAGGCACAGCTCGGTGATCTTCGTGCGCAGCAGGGAGGTCTCGTCGGTGGCGGCGTCAATGAGCGAGGCCGAGGCATTCGACCAGATCGCCGCCGCCGCACCCCGCACGGGGGTGGAGCCCATGAAGTCGTGCTTGATGCCCTCGACGCGCGCGATCATCGTCGGGTCATTCTGCAGATCATCCGCGAGTTCGTGGAGGAATCGGCGGATGGCGTTGCGTGCCTCGTGTGAGGGATCATTTGCGACGGCCGCCGTGAACCCCACCAGTTCCTTGTAGACGCGAGCGCCCACCAGTTCCTTGGCGAACTGCGGGGCCCAGGTGGGCATGCGTTCGTCGATCAGCTCGACAACGGTGCTCTCCATGCCCTGCACCTTGCGGTGCGCCCAGATCACCAGCTCCTGGATCACAGGTTCGGTACGCCCGTCCTCGATGAGGCCCGTCAGAATCCGACCTGCCGGTGGCCCCCACTGCGGCTCCGAGAGTTTGTCGATCAGCTGCGACTGGATCAGCGCCTCCGCGTCCTTCGGGTCCAGCGCCCGGACAGCGTTGGCCGTGAGACGGCCGACCTCCCTGGAAACCTTCTCCGCGTTCTTCTGCTGCGAAAGCCAGGCACCCAGGCGTTCCGGGATGTTGGCGGTCCGGACCTTCTCCGTGATCAGCTCGGCGTTGAGGAAGTTCTCCCCCACGAATCCCGAGAGAGCCTGCCCCAGCTGGTCCTTCTTCTTCGGGATGATCGCAGTGTGCGGGATGGGGATCCGCAGGGGGTGCCGGAAGAGTGCGGTCACGGCGAACCAGTCCGCCAGTCCACCGATCATCCCCGCCTCTGCGGCGGCCCGGACGTAACCGACCCACGTCGGGGCCCCGCCCGGCTGCGACTGCCACCAGCTGCACGCGAGGAAGATGATCGCCGCAACGACCAGTAGCCCGGTGACGAACGCCTTATGGCGGCGGAGCGCGCGGCGACGCCCGGCCTCAACGTCGGGGCTGGGCCCGGGGACGGGGCGGGCGTCGACAAGCGCGGTCTGGCTGTGTTTACCCATGGGCCCCATTATGGTCTCTTCGCCGGTCACAGAAGTTCCAGGGCGTACTGCACCAGACTTATCGAGGTGAGCAGCGTGATCAACGTGATCAGGACAATGATGAGGTTTCGGCGCACATCTCCCAGAGTACGAAAAAGCTCCGTCCCCTGCCCGCACGAGGCAGGAGGGGACGGAGCCGGGGCCGAAAGACGTCAGCTGCGCAGACTAGTTGTGACGGCCGGTGAGCGCCCGGTACTCACGGTAGTAACGGCGACCGTGGTAGATGAGGCCGAAACCGGCCGCACCCAGCACCACGGCGATGACCACGCCGATGATGAAGTACAGGGTGGTGTCGTACCCGGAGGGGCCCACGCCCTGGCCGAACATAACAGTGGCGGCGATCCAGATCATGATGCCGATGCCCGCCAGGGAGGTGAGCAGCAGACCCATGCCGATCCACGTGGAGGAGCGCTCCAGGGAGGAGTGCGGTGCGCCCAGGGAGTTGGGCTCATATCCCTCGATGTAGGAATCGTGCAGCTTGGGTGCGTAATCCGGGAAGGACTCGGAAGCCTGATCCGCGACCGCATAGTTGGAGGAAGCCATAGCCATTACTCGCTTTCGTCTCTCGATACTCGGTTAATACCGAGCTTAGTCGTCCTTGCCGCGGAAGGCGGCACGCGCGCGCTCCTTGGTGACAGCGGCGACGGCCGTCAGCGGGATGCCCGCCGGACAGACGTCGGCGCACTCACCGAAGAGGGAGCAGTGACCGAAGTTGGTCTCGAGCTCGTCAACCATGTGACGGGCACGCTTTCCGCGCTCCTCCTTGCCCAGGGGCATGAGGGAGAGGTGGACCAGCTTCGCACCGGTGAACAGGTGCGCAGCACCGTTCGGGCAGGCGGCGACGCAGGCGCCACAGCCGATGCAGGCGGCGTGGTCGAGGGCGAGCTCGGCAGCCTCATGGTTCATGTGCAGGGTGTCGGCATCCGGGGCGGTGCCGGCGTGGATGGAGATGTAGCCACCCTTCTGCATCACGCGGTCCAGGGAGGAACGGTCGACGACCATGTCCTTGATGACCGGGAACGCAGCGGAGCGCAGCGGCTCCAACTTGACGACGTCGCCCTCACTGAAACCGACCAGACGCTGCTGGCAGGCCGGGGTGTTCTGGCCCGGACCGTGCGGGCGGCCGTTGACCATCAGGCCACAGGTGCCACAGATGCCTTCACGGCAGTCCGAGGCGAACATGTAGGGTTCCTTGTTCTGCTCGATCAGGCCATTGTTCACATGGTCGAGCAGCTCCAGGATCGACATCTGCGGCACGGCGTCCGGGACCACGACGGTCTCGAAGGCGCCCTCCTGGGTCGGTCCGGCCTGCCGCCAGATCTCAAGTGTCAGCTTCATTACTTGTAGTTCCTTGTCTGCAGCGGGATCGATTCGAAGACGAGCGGATCAGCGTGGCGGATGAACTTGCCCTCGCCGGCCGGCTCCCACGCGGAGACGAAGCACCAGTTCTCGTCGTCACGCTCGGCCTCGCCGTCCTCGGAGAGGTGGTCGTCGCGGAAGTGGGCGCCACAGGACTCATCGCGGTCGAGAGCGTCGACGCACATGAGCTCACCGAGGTCGATGTAGTCGGCAACGCGTGCCGCGTACTCGAGCGCCTGGTTCATGTAGTTCTGCTCGCCCGGGATCTGGACGTTGGTCCAGAAGTCGGCGCGGATCTCGCGGATCTTGACGATCGCGTCCTGCAGGTCCTTGACGTTACGGGAGACGCCACAGGCGAAGTACAGCAGCTCGCCGAGCTGGCGGTGGTAGAAATCGGCACCGCGCGGGTTCGGGCCCTTGATGTTGAGCAGACGGTCGATGCGGGACTGCGCACGCTCGACAGCCTCAGCGGCCTCCGGGGAGTCTGCCGGCAGCACTGGCTCGCCGAGGTAGTTGGCCAGGTAGTTCGGGATGGTGAACGGCAGGGTGAACCAGCCGTCGACCGAGGCGGACAGCAGCGAGTTGGCGCCCAGACGGTTCGCACCGTGGTAGGTCCAGGAGGCCTCGCCGGCGGCGAACAGGCCGTCGATGGAGGTCATCTCGTTGAAATCGGTCCACAGGCCACCCATGGTGAAGTGGCAGGTCGGGGCGATGCGCATCGGGGAGGAGTAGGGATCCTCGCCGATGGCGTCCCGGTACATCTCGAACAGGTTCGAGTAACGCTCGACGATGGTGTCCTGGCCGAGACGCTCGATGGCGTCGCGGAAGTCCAGGTAGGCGGAGTTGAACAGCGGGCCGACGCCGAGACCGGCATTGATCTGCTGCGAGATCGCACGGGAGGCGACGTCGCGCGGGACCAGGTTGCCGAAGGCCGGGTAACGGCGCTCCAGGAAGTAGTCGCGCTCATCCTCCGGGATGGTGTTCGGCTCGCGGTCGTCCTTCGGGTTCTTCGGGGACCAGATGCGGCCGTCGTTACGCAGCGACTCGGACATCAGGATGGTCTTCGACTGCCAGGTCGCGTTGACCGGCAGGCCCGTCGGGTGGAACTGGATGAACGCCGGGGAAGCGAAGTAGGCGCCGAGCTCGTACGCACGCATCAGGGCGCCTGCGTTGGAGTTCTTGGCCAGGGTCGACATGTGGTACACGTTGCCGTAACCGCCGGTGGCCAGCAGGACGGCATGGCCGGTGTGGGCGACCAGCTCGCCGGTGAGGAGGTTACGGGTGACGATGCCCTCGCAGCGCTTCTTGCCCTCTTTCTCGGTGACGATCAGGTCAACAAGGTCGGCGTGAGTGAAGATCTCCACGTTGCCCAGGCCGATCTGGCGCGTGAGCGCAGAAGCGGTGGACAGCTGGAGCTGCTGGCCCGTCTGGCCACGGGTGTAGTAGGTGCGGGACACCTGGACGCCGCCGAAGGAACGGGTCGCCAGGGTGCCGCCGTACTCGCGGGCGAAGGGGGCGCCGATGGCGTTCATGTGGTCGATGACGCGGGCCGACTCGAGGGCCAGACGCCAGCAGTCGGACTCGCGGCCACGGTAGTCGCCGCCCTTGACGGTGTCCTTGACGTGGCGGTAGGCGCCGTCGTTGTCGACCTTCTTGCCGCGGGCGGAGTTGACGCCGCCCTGGGCGGCGATGGAGTGCGCACGACGCGGGGCGTCGTGGTAGGTGAAGACCTTGACGTCGTAACCCAGCTCGCCGAGGGCGGCCGCAGCGGCGCCACCGGACAGGCCGGTACCGACGACCAGAACCTTGAACTTGCGGCGGTTCAGCGGAGACACAAGGTTCATGTGCTCCTTCTGGTAATCCCACATGTCCTTGGTCGGGACGCCCTTGGGCTCAGCATTGTCCAGGACGGTGCCCGGGATAACGCCCTCAACCATGGAAGCCGGGTGGACGAACTCAGGACGAGAAGCAGTCTCGGTGTTGCTCATATTTTTCTCAAACTTCCCTTCAGGACCTAGCTGAGCCAGCCCAGTGCGATGGACAGCGGCATCACAATGTTGCCGATCATTACGATCGCCGGCACCAGGTAGGCGACGACGAGGAGAATCTTGCGCCAGCGCTTGCCGGTGATGCCCAGATCGGACACCGCGAGCCAGATACCGTGGGAGAGGTGCAGGAACAGCACCACCATCGCGAGGATGTAGAAGATGGCGACCCACCAGCGGGAGAAGCTGGCGATCATGTTCGCGTAGATCTCTCCGTGAGTGAAGGAATCCGTGGCTGCCGGAGAGACACCCATGGTCAGGTCAAGAAGGTGGAAGATCACGAACAGCAGCAGAATGATGCCGGTGATCAGCATCGTGCGGCTGGAGAAGGAGTTGAGGCCACCGACCAGGTCGGTCCGGCTGAACTTGCCGCGGGAAACGCGGGAACGACCGCTCAGGGTGAAAGCGCCGTGGATGTGCAGGACCAGGGCGACCAGGAGAACGATTCGCAGGATCCAGACGATGGATTCACGCGGGAAGATCGGCGCACCCACGGTGCGGAGGAACTCTCCGTACTCGTTGATGGCGGCGACGCCGTTGTGGTCGGGCATGTAGATCTTCAGGTTACCGACCATGTGAACCAGGACATACAGTCCGAAGATCAGGCCGGTGATGGCCATTACCAGCTTGATGGCCCAGGTCGGGTAGGACGGCCGCTCGCGCAGCGGCTTCTCAGTGATTACGCCGTGAGCGATTGCGTCACGGTCTGCGTTTTTAACAGTCATGGCACCTCCAGTGTCGCTCATACTTTACGGTCAGACTCTCGGTGGGGACCACTTTCGGGGGACCCGGCCAGGCACACTGCCCCCGTGACCTCATCCACCACAGCCGGCACATGAGGCAAGCCTTGCCTTATGTGCCGGCCAGGAAAACGGGGTAAACCACTGCCTGCCACGCCCTTCCGTCCGGACCGGCCGACAAACCAGCCCTCCGGAGGGGTTCCGCAGGATACTGTGACATTCCTCACCGCCTCGGCCGGGACCGCTCCAGCCCACCCCGATAGGTATCAAACTTTCGGTTGCTTTCGCCCCCGGGCAGGATTTCCGCCGCAACATTCACTCGTTGTTTAACTTTCTCAACACAAAGTTCGCAAACGATGTGTGGGCGTGAGCGCGGTCACGCTACTATGTCGGACATGGGAAAGACCTATGTAGGTTCGCGACTGCGTCAACTACGCCGCGAACGAGATCTGAGCCAGGCATCGCTCGCGGCCACACTCGGCCTGTCCGCCAGCTACGTCAACCAGATCGAGCACGACGTCCGGCCACTGACCGTCCCCGTTCTACTGCGCATCACAGAGGCCTTCGGCGTCGACGCGACCTTCTTCTCGCGCGATGACGACTCCCGCCTCCTCGCCGAGATCCAGGATGTCGTCCTGGACAAGGAACTGTGCCCCAACCCCGTCGAGCTGCAGGAACTGTCCGAGCTGGTGTACAACCACCCGGCCATCGCCCGCACGATGGTGGACATGCACCGTCGCTACCGGAATGTACGCGACAAGCTGTCCATCGCCACAGACACCCGGCGCCTGCCCGGCCCGATCAACTCCACCCCCGGCACACAGGCCCTGTCCATGCCGCACGATGAGGTCCGGGACTTCTTCTACTCCCGCCAGAACTACCTGGACAAGCTCGACACCTCCGCCGAAGCCATTTCCGAGGAGCTCGGCGTGGAGAGATTCTCCATCCGCGGCACCGAGGACGCCATCGCCGAGCGACTGCGCCGGCACCACGGGATCGAGATCACCACGTCCCCGGACCTCAACGGCACCCTGCACAGCCTCAACCGCGACACCGGTCACCTGCAGCTGGCCAGCAGACTCCACACCGGCCAGCGCGCGTTCCGCATGGGCATGGAACTGGCCTACCTGGAGTCTGGCGAGGACATCGAGGCGCTGGTCGCCGAGGACGCCTTCACCTCCGAGGCATCCGCGAACCTGGCTCGCAGGGGTATCGCCAGCTACTTCGCCGCCGCGGTACTGCTGCCCTACAAGAGCATCCACTCGGAGGCCGAGCGATCCGGTTACGACATCGACTTCCTCTGCCAGGTCTTCGGCGTGGGTTATGAGACCGTGTCCAGCCGGTTGTCCACCCTGCAGCGTCCGAACCTGCGGGGCATCCCCTTCACGTTCGTCCGCGTCGACCGCGCCGGCAACATGTCCAAGCGGCAGTCAGCGACCGGTTTCCATCTGGCCAACTCCGGTGGAACCTGCCCGCTGTGGAACATCTACGAGACGTTCACCAACCCGGGCACGATCCTGCGTCAGCTGGCGCAGATGCCGGACGGCCGGAATTACCTGTGGATGGCACGCACGGTGCGTCACCACCGTGGCCGTTTCGGTGACACCGGCAAGCTCTTCGCCATCGGCCTGGGTTGCGAGGCCCGCCACGCCGACCGCACCGTCTACGCCGAGGGGCTCAACCTGGACGACCTGTCCGTGGCCACCCCGATCGGCGCGGGCTGCCGCCTGTGCCCGCGGGAAAACTGCGCCCAGCGCGCTTTCCCGCCGATCCACGAGGAGATCACCATCGACGCCCACCGCTCCTCGGTCGCGCCGTACAACTAGCCCTCCCGCCGGGCCTTGTCCGTGTAGTGGCCGCTCTGCAGCCTGCGCTCGTATTCACGCAGGTTGTAGGTCGCGGAGCGGATCTCCACGTCACGGTCGAAATTGGATCCCAGCGCACCCGCCATCGCGCCAAGGGATGCGCTGAGGGCGGCGATGGACATGTAGGTGGGCAGACCGACCTGGCGTTCCAGTTCCGCCTCGAGGTAACCCACCGGGATGACCACCGCAGAGGACACGAACAACACGGCGAGGACCAGCAGGTAGAGGATCAGACCAGTCATGCCGATCGTGCCTATGGTGGCGAGATTGTCGATGCGTTCCCGCCACCGGGTCTCCTGCGTGTGGGAACGCTGCCAGAGCCGGTTGTGGATGATCAGCCACGCGGTGAAGGAGATGACGGCGAACGTGCTGATGAGCACCAGCCGGGGGAAAGACATCTCCTCCGCCAGTTTCCAGATCGATCCGTAGAAGATGCCGAAACCGCCGGTGGCGACCATCGCCGCCAGCGAACTGGACAGCACCGGCAGCAGTCGGCCGGGCTGATTGCCGCGGATCATCCCCAGGATCAGGCGCAGGGAGCGTCCCCGGTGGTCGAGGACCCGCGTCTCGACGTCTGCGGAATCATCCGATTCAGCCCCTTCCGCCAGGTCAGGCCCCCCACGCCGCACTCCCGTCAAGGCGCGGTCGTCCTCGATGAGGCTGACCAGTTCGCGCCGCAGACGGCGGGTGGTGCCGAAGGCGCCGAGGGCGGGCAGGGAGATGAGCACGGCGGCGGCGCCACGCGCCCGCTGGCTGACCACCGGACGTTCCCAGGCGGTGAGCGGCAGGTCGGTGACGTAGATGAAGCGCTCCCAGCCGTGGGTGTCCAGGATGGTGCGGGCATGCTCGGAGAGCATGACGTCTCCGTCTGGGCTCATGGGGACAGTGGCGACGCGAACCTCCACCTCCCCCACGCCGGGCCAGGTACCTGTGAGAACGCTGGTGCTGTCGTCAACGGTGTTGCGGCGGGGTTCGTCCAGCAGGTCCTGGACGATGCGGGTGACGTCACGGGAGGGTTGCCCCTCGTCCGCGAGGATTCCGATCTTGTTCATCTGAGCCGGTGCCTCCTTGAGAAAAGGAAGAAGGGGCCTCCGGTGGGAGACCCCTTGTTCGTGGGAGCGAGGTGCCCCCTTAGAAGTTGATCATGTGTCCGCTGATGCCGTGGGCGGCTTCCTTGACGGCCTCCGAGAGCGTCGGGTGGATATGGACGCTGCGGCTGATCTCCTCGGTGGTGAGGTCGTAGTTCTGCGCCAGAACCAGCTCGTTCAGCAGTTCAGAGGCGTTGGCGCCGACGAGGTGTCCACCCAGCAGCTCGCCGAACTCGGCGTCGGCGACGATCTTGGCGAAGCCCTCGGTCTCTGCCAGGCCGGTTGCCTTGCCGTTCGCGGAGAACGGGAAGGATGAGACCTTGATCTCGCGGTCCGGCCACTTCTCCTTGGCCTGCTCCTCGGTGTAGCCGAAGGAGGCGACCTGCGGGTTGCAGAAGGTGGCGCGCGGCAGCATCATGTAGTCGCCCAGGGCCTGGGTCTCGGCGCCGGCGATGGTCTCGGCGGCGACGATGCCCATGGCCTCGGCCACGTGCGCGAGCTGGAGCTTCGCGGTGACGTCACCGATGGCGTAGAGGTGCGGGACATTGGTGCGCATGAAGTCGTCGATGGCGATGGCGCCCCGGTCGGTGAGCTCGACGCCGGTGTTCTCCAGGCCGAAGCCCTCGACCCGGGGGCGGAATCCGACGGAGACGAGGACCCGGTCGACGGTGAGGGTCTCCGTCTTGTCCGAGCCCTTCTTCTGGTAGTCGACCTCGACGGAGTCGCCGTTGTCACGCACGGCGGTGGTGGCGTGGCCCGGGAGGAGCTTGACGCCCATCTTCTTGTAGGCCTTGGCGATGACCTTGGAGACCTCGGCGTCCTCGTTCGGCAGGACGCGGTCCATGAACTCGATGACCGTCACGTCGACGCCGTAATTGCCGAGCACGTAGGCGAACTCCATGCCGATGGCGCCCGCGCCGACGATGACCATCTTCTCCGGGGCGACCGGGTTGAGGATCTGTTCCTCGTAGGAGACGACGTTCTCGGAGAACTCGACGCCGCGGAGGTTGTTGACGATGGAACCGGTGGCGATGATGCAGTCATCGAAGGTGAGCACCTTGCCGGCGTCCTTGCCCTCGGTGACCTCAATGGTGTTGGCGTCCTTGAAGGCGCCGAAGCCGTCGACCTCGGTGATGCTGTTCTTCTTCATCAGGTAATGGACGCCACCGACGATCTTGTCCGACACCTGACGCGAACGCTTGTGGGCGTCCTCGTAGTTGAAGGAGACCTCGCCCTTGATGCCGAACGTCTTCTTCTCATGGGTGAAGGTGTGGGCGACCTCGGCATTCTTGATCAGCGCCTTCGAGGGGATGCAGCCAACGTTGAGGCAGACTCCGCCCCAGTACTGCTTCTCGACGACGGCAACTTTCTTGCCGAGCTGGGCTGCACGGATGGCGGCGACGTAGCCGCCGGGACCCGCACCGAGTACTACAACGTCATAATGTTCAGTCACGTCTCCCAGGATAGGTGACCGGCACACCCGTGTCACCGGTGAGTGCCCCCAAAAAACGAGAAGACGCCCCGGCCGTGTGGCCGAGGCGTCGAGAAGAAGTTGGCGACTAGAACAGGCCGAGTGCCAGTGCCGCCTGGGAGGAGGCGGAGGACATCCCGTGGACTCCCGGGCCGATGAAGGTGAAGATGGCGACGATGATCTGCTCGAAGGGGGTCATGAGTGACTTCTTTCTGTGGTTTTCTGCAGGCTTCCAGTAGTTATTAGCGCCGATTCCCGGCCAAGCGTTACAGGGGCCACCGAGAACGATCTCCCAGCATTATGACACAGCTAACCCTTGCTCACCATCCATAACTTCTGTAACTTGAATATCGCCACCATCACGGAAATCACCCCCGCACCTCTGCACTTTCGGGGGTGGGCCGTTAACATACGGGACAGTCACTACGATGTACCCCTGTGAACGCACACAGCTTCCTGCTGGCGTGCGTCGTAGAGCCAAGACAGAAACCGTACTCGGTAGAAACACGACACAAGGAAGCTACTCCATGAAGTTCCTCCGCAAGATTTCCGCACCGATCGCGGCCCTCACCATAGGCGCATCTGTTCTCGCAGCTCCGGTGTCCGACGCATCAGTGGGCAAGCCGACCCCGGATATCGTCGTCCGCGACAAGTCCACGATCACCGAGGACTCCCGCGATTGGCGCCAGGAGACCGCGGACAACGATCGCGTTCTCCATGTGGATGCATGGTCCGACTCGATGGAACGTAACATCCCCGTCGCCATCATCACCCCGGACGGCACTTTCAACGAGTCCCGCCCGACCATCTACATGCTGAACGGCGCCGGCGGCGCAGAGCAGAACCTGGACTGGATCACCTCCGCTCCGATCGTGGATTTCTACGAGGACAAGAACGTCAACGTCGTCATCCCCATGGAGGGCGCGTTCTCGTACTACATGAACTGGGCGGACGAGTCCCCGGAGCCGGGTAACGGCTACCTCGAGGGCAAGCAGCTGTGGGAGACCTTCCTGCTCCACGAGCTGCCCCAGGACATCGAGTACTTCATGAATGCCAACGGCAAGCGTGGCATCGGCGGCTACTCCATGTCCGCCACCTCATCCCTGCTCCTGGCGGAGAAGGCTGAGCAGGGCTTCTTCGACGTCGCCGGTTCCTTCTCCGGTTGCGCCGAGACCGCCAGCCCGCTGGGCTACACCACCGCCCAGCTGACCGTCGACCGTGCCGGCGTCACCGCCGCCCAGATGCTCGGCCCGATGGGCAGCCCGCACAACGTCGCCAACGACGCCCTCATCAACGCCGAGGGCCTGCGTGGCACCGAGCTCTACATCTCCAACGCCACCGGCCTCGCCGGCGAGTGGGACATGCCGGGCTACTACATCGATCAGGGCTACGACCCGAACGCAGCCTCCGCCGGTGCCGGCACCCTCATCGTCGAGGGCGGCATCATCGAGGCCACGACCAACATCTGCACTCACAACCTGAAGGCCAAGCTCGATAAACTGGGCATCCCGGCCGACTGGAACCTGCGTCCGACCGGTACCCACTCCTGGAACTACTGGATCGACGATCTGGAGAAGTCCTGGCCGACCTTCGCCCGCGCACTGAACGTCTAGTCGCAGGCCGCTGACAGGCACCGCCCACCACCCGGTGGGCGGTGCCTTCGTCTTTCCCCCGTGCCCCGCACGTAGCCTGGATGCCATGACCGACTCTTCCGAGCTCCTCCAGGCCCTCGAAATCATCGACTCCCCCGAAGCCTTGACCTGGGCCGAGGAATGGTCGACCACCACAGAGAACGCATCAGCCAACCCTGAGCTGCGCGATCGGATCCTGGCCGCGTTGGACGTGGATGACCGCATCCCCTTCGTCACCCGGCGCGGCGAATGGCTCTACAACTTCTGGCGTGACGCCCAGCATGTCCGCGGCCTGTGGCGCCGCACCACGCTGCCGTCCTACCTCTCCGATTCGCCGGAGTGGGAGGTGCTCGTCGACGTCGACAGGCTCGCCGCAGAAGAGGAGGAGAACTGGGTGTGGAAGGGAGCCCATGTGCGCACCCCGGATGCTGACCGCGCGCTCCTACGCCTGTCCCGGGGCGGCGCCGACGCCACCGTGGTCCGCGAGTTCGACCTGGTGGCGGGCGGTTTCGTGGACGACCACCCCTTCGAGCTGCCCGAAGCCAAGACCGACGTCAGCTGGATCGACCTGGACACCCTGCTCGTGGGCACCGACACCGGCGAGGGATCCCTGACCGCCTCGGGTTACCCCGCGCAGGTGCGCGTGTGGCGCCGCGGCACAGAGCTTCTCGACGCCCCCGTGTACACCTCCGGCCACCGCGAGGACGTCGCCGTGGGCGCGTGGGCGGACACCACCCCCGGGTACGGGCGGATCATCGTCTCCCGCGCGCTCGACTTCTACCGCACCCGCCAGTGCGTGGCCCCGCTCGACCCGGACGCCCCGCTCCAGGTCCTCGAGTTGCCGGAGGACTGCCAGACGACCATCCACCGTCAGTGGCTCTTCGTCGCCCCGCGTGAGGAGTACGCCGGCATCCCCGCCGGCGGCCTGGGCGTGATCGAACTGGCACGATTCCTCGCAGGCGAGCGCGACATCCGGCCGGTGTTCACCCCGACCGAACACGTGTCGATGCAGGCCACGGCGTTCACCCGGAACTGGCTGGTGCTGACGCTGCTCGATGACGTCGCCACCCGCCTGATCATCCACCCCCTCGACGAGCCCACCACGGAAAGTCGGGACCTGGAGCTGCCGACGCTGGTCACCGCCTCCGTCGTGGCCACCAGCCCACTCGACGGCGATGAGGTGTGGCTGACCACCTCCTCCTTCACCGAACCGACGACGCTCTACCGCCTGGACCTGTCCGACGGTGTGACCCCGGAGCTCGTCCGCCGCTCCCCCGCGCTTTTCGACGCGGCCGGTCTGGAAACCCGCCAGCACTGGGTGACCTCCGCCGACGGCACCCGACTCCCCTACTTCATCACCGGCAACTTCTCCCTCGGTCCGCGCCCGACCCTGGTCGGCGGTTACGGCGGCTTCGAGGTGTCCCTCACCCCCGGATACTCCGCGGTGCGTGGCATCGGCTGGCTCGAGGCCGGCCGATACTTCGTCCAGCCCAACCTCCGCGGCGGCGGCGAGTTCGGGCCGACCTGGCACACCCAGGTGGTCAAGACCAACCGGCACAAGGTCTGGGAGGACCACCGGGCCGTCCTGGAGGACCTGGTGACGCGGGGCTACGCCAGGCGGGAGCAGATCGCCATCCGCGGCGGCTCCAACGGCGGGCTGCTCACCTCCGGGGCACTCACGCAGTACCCGGAATGCTTCGGTGCGGCCGTCATCCAGGTGCCCCTGACCGACATGCTGCGCTACCACACCTGGTCGGCAGGTGCGTCCTGGATGGCCGAGTACGGTGACCCGGGGAATCCGGAGGAGCGGGCGGCGATCGAGACGTGGTCGCCGCTGCACAACGTGGCGTCGACAAGCGACTACCCGCCCGCGCTGGTGACCACCTCGACCCGTGACGACCGCGTCCACCCGGCGCACGCGCGCCTGTTCGCCCACGCGCTGCGCGAGGCCGGACAGCCGGTCGACTACTTCGAGAACACCGAGGGCGGCCACGCCGGCGCGGCCGACAACAAACAGGTGGCACGGGTGGAGGCGCTCATCTTCGAGTGGCTGAACAAGCACGTCGGATAGGTGCTCGGTAACATCTTCCACACCATGAACAACAGAAGGCTGCGCTCCACCCCCATTCCCGGCACGCGTGACGACTACACCGGAATCGACTTCAACCTCGGCTTCCACGTCCGCTCCTACCACCTGGACATCAACTACCGGGTCGGTCCGAACAACCTCAGCGGCATCGCGACGCTGCACCTGGACAACTGGAAGCCCCTCGCCTCCATGACGCTGGATCTCGCCCCCAGCATGCGCGTCACCCGCATCACCGCCCAAGGCAGCGCAGGACACACAGTGAAAGTCGCCCGCTTCCGTCAGTCGGGCGGCAAGCTGCGCATCACCTTCGCCCAGGAGATCCCGGTGGATTCCGAGTTCTCCCTGGCCATCCGCTACGCCGGCACCCCCCGCCCGATCCGCTCCCCGTGGGGCGACATCGGGTGGGAGGAACTGGAGAACGGTGCACTGGTCGCCTCACAGCCCATCGGCGCACCCAGCTGGTTCCCCTGCGACGACACCCCCGACGAGAAGGCGCTCTACGAGATCGTCGTCACCACCGACAACCCCCACGTCGTCGCCGTCAACGGCAGCCTGGTGTCGAAGAAGACCGCGGGCTCGTGCACCACCTGGCACTACCGGGTCGGCCACCCCATGGCCTCCTACCTGGCCACCGTCCAGATCGGCGAATACATCCAGCTCGGACTCTCTGCACCCGGCGACATTCCCGTCCGCGCCTGGGTCCCGGCCGAGCTGAGGGAATCAGCCCGCGAGGAATTCGCGGACCAGGCCCGCATGCTCGCCCTCTACACCGAGCTGTTCGGCCCGTACCCCTTCAACTCCTACTCCGTCATCGTCACCGAGGACGAGCTGGAGATCCCGCTGGAGGCCCAGGGCCTGTCCGTGTTCGGCTCCAACCACATCCAGGGCGACCGCACCTGGGAGCGCCTCATCGCCCACGAGCTGTCCCACCAGTGGTTCGGCAACTCCCTCGGCCTGGCGCAGTGGAACGACATCTGGCTCAACGAAGGCTTCGCCTGCTACTCCGAGTGGCTGTGGTTCGAGCACTCCGCCGGCCGCCCCGCCGACGATTCCGCCCGTGAACACTACGACGAGCTCGCCGCGGAGCCGCAGGACCTCATCATCTCCGACCCGGGCCCCCGCGACATGTTCGACGACCGCGTGTACAAGCGCGGTGCCCTGACCGTCCACGCCCTGCGCGTCCTGCTCGGCGACGCCCCCTTCTTCCGCATGCTCCGCCGCTACGTCGCCGCCGGTGCCCATTCCGTCGTCGAGCCGGTCGACCTCAAACGCGAGGTCCTCCTGGAGGCCGCGACGCTGGAGATCCCCGAGCAAGAGGTCAAGGATCTCTGGCGCGCGTGGCTCCACCAGCCCGAACTCCCCCGGTTCCCGGAACCCCGCGGATGAGAGCCCTGAGCCTGGCGACCGTTTTCGCGGCACTGTCAGGCTTCGTCGTCATCTACGTGGCCTCGTGGGCCCTGGGTAACGACGAGTTCGCGGCCTTCCAGGCCTACTGGGGCCTCTTCTTCGCCGCCACCGGTTTCCTCGACGGCATCATGCAGGAAACCACCCGCGGCGTCTCCTCCGCCCGCGACACCGGCCGCACCGGCACGGGTCGCCCCTGGCGCCTGGCCGCCACGATCGGCTCCATTGTGCTGGTTGCGGCACTGGTCATCGGCTTCTTCTGGATGCCGCTGCTCCTGCGCGGAAACGCCCCGACCTCGGTCGCGGCCACGTTCCTCGCCTTCGGCCTGTTCACCTACGCCTTCCAGGCCGTCCTCTCCGGCGTGCTCTCCGGAATGGGCCTCTGGCGCCAGTACGCCGGACTGGTCGCCCTCGACTCCGGCGTGCGCCTGCTGCTGGCGATGCTCGCCTGGCAGCTGGGCTGGGGTATGCCCGCCTTCCTGCTGATCACCGTCGTCGGCGCCCTGAGCTGGTTGTTCGTGTTGCTAGTGTCGCAGAAGACCCGGGTACGCACGCTTGTCGACGTCTCCCGGTCCGTGCTCACCCGACGCGTCGGCTCCGCGATGCTCGCCACCGGCGCGTCCGCAGCCCTGATCACCGGCTTCCCGGTGTTCGTGCAGACGACCTCCACCCCGGATGCAGGCACGGTGGCGACCGTGGCTGGCATCATCAACGCCGTCACCCTGACGCGCGCACCGATCCTGGTGCCCCTGCAGCGATTCCAGTCCGCGCTGATCGTGCGCTTTGTGGAGCATCGCGCGAACCTGTACAGCTCCCTGGCGGCCCCGATCGGCGCGGTCCTCGGCCTGGGCGTGGTCGGCGGGGCACTGGCCTGGCTCATCGGCCCGTGGATTCTGGAGAACTTCTTCAAGGACGGACTCCAGGTGCCCGGCCTGATCCTCGCGGTCCTGACATTCGCCTCCGCCTGCACGGGATCCCTCATGGTCACCGGCGCTGCCACGCTCGCCTCCGAGCTGCACCGCGCCTACGTCGCCGGCTGGATCGTCGCATCAGGGGTGGCCTTCGGCATCCTGTGGCTGGCTCCCCTGTCCCTGGAGGCCGGCGTGTGCACCGCGCTGGTCGTGGGCCCGATGGCCGGTGGTCTCGTGCATGCGGTGGCGCTGCGGGGGGCTTCTGCGGCTGGTACTGCGGACCGAAAAGACGAGCCCTCGGAAAATGTCACATAATACGAGTGCGCGTATTTTTATAGGCCCAGGCCACGGACAAAGGGGCCTCCCTGCCATGGTCGTCTTTCCGATCCTCCGCACAATCTGACATGACGTATCACCGATACAGTCACTTCGGCGCCTCCCCTTTCCCCGCAGCACTCAGGACCGCCTGACGCACCCGCCTTTTCGTGTCGGCGGTCCGTCGGAGCATCCCCGCAGAGGTCCGCAGCATCCCCCAGCCCAGGGCAGTCAGGTCTGCGGTGATCTCGGCGTCCTTGTCCCGCTGACTCCGCTGGAGGTGATGTTCGCCGTCGTGCATCAGCCCCACCTTCAGCCTCCGGTCGGCCTGATCGAACACCGTGAGCAGGGTCCTCTCCTTCCGGATCACCCCGGGCTCCCCGATAGTGCCGTCCGTGTACACGGGGACCTGAGATTCGAAGTTGACCCAGGCCAGATCACCCACCGCTTCCTCCGCCAGCAACCGGAGGATGGTCTCAGGCCTGGATTCCGCACCCGGGCAGCTCAAGGCCAGCAGCTTCTCCAGCCTTCGGGCCGAGTACAGGCCGGCCAGCCCTGTCCGGATCTCTTCGTGCCTGTACCCGAAGACGTTGCAGAAACGGTCGATGAGCTGGACGGACATCACGGTTTGCTGGTCGAGCGCCAGGGACGCGATCGTGTCCCAGGCGTGTTCCCTGTTGCCCAGCGATCTCAGGCAGGAGGCCAGCGTCTGCATGTGGTCGGTGGTCGCGACGACCGTCCCCGCCACCTGCAGTATCCGGGCCTTGTGGTGCTTCTTGCGGCGCCGCACGGTGGCTTTCAGCGCGTCGGCGGCCAGTTGCATGTCGGAGGAGCACAGAATCGTCGTGTCGGCGCCGGAAGAGAACTCATCGAGTCCGAGCAGTGCCAGAGCCGACCATTCCGCCATCAGTGAACCGGGACGTTCCCGGTGGTGGGCGATCCCGCGCTGCGCGGCGCCCACCGGGTAGGCGATACCGCGGGGGTGGAACTGGGCGTCGTATCGGGCGAGGTTCTCCGGCCGGAGGGCCCCGATCGGCACGACATGCCCGGGCGAGGCGTGTGCGTATTTCTGCAGGATGGCGGTCAGGAGGCGGGGGTCGTCGGGAAGCATCGTGTTGTGGGCGGCCCAGCGGGCGGTGAGTTCGGACAGAGGGGTGGGCAGGGTAGTCATCACCACTGTTGGACCCACCTGCGGGCGCGAAGGTTCCCGCAGCCCCGACGTATAGTGGGCACTCATGAGAACACTGCTGGTCACCGGGGGCGCCGGGTTCATCGGTTCGAATTTCGTGCACATGACGCGGGAGCGGTACCCGGAGGACCACGTCATTGTCGTCGACAAGCTGACGTACGCGGGCAACCGGGCGAATCTGGCCGGGACGGACGTGGAGTTCTTCGAGGGGGACATCTGCGATGCGGCGCTCATGGACCGGCTGGTGGGGCGGGCGGACGTCACGGTGCATTTCGCGGCGGAGAGCCACAACGACAACTCGCTGCGGGACCCGCGGCCGTTCGTGGACACGAACCTGGTGGGCACGTTCACCATCCTGGAGGCGGTGCGCCGGCACGGGAACCGGCTCCACCACGTCTCCACGGACGAGGTCTTCGGTGATCTCTCCCTGGACGACCCGAAACGTTTCACCGAGGAGACCCCGTACAACCCCTCCTCCCCCTACTCGGCGACGAAGGCCGGCTCCGACCATCTGGTGCGGGCGTGGGTGCGCAGCTTCGGCCTGAGGGCGACGATCTCGAACTGCTCGAACAACTACGGGCCGTACCAGCACATCGAGAAGTTCATCCCCCGACAGATCACCAACATTCTGGCTGGTCAGACCCCGAAACTCTACGGTACGGGCGAGCAGGTGCGGGACTGGATCCACGTGGACGACCACAATGCGGCGGTCCATCTCATCCTGGAGCGTGGCCGCGACGGCGAGACGTACAACATCGGGGCCGACAATGACCATGTGAACAACAAGGCGGTCATCGAGCTGATCTGTGAGCTCATGGACGCGCCGGGTTATGAGCACGTCGCCGACCGTCCCGGCCATGACCAGCGTTATGCGATGGATTCGACGAAGCTGCGTGAGCAGCTCGGCTGGGCCCCGGAGTACACCGACACCCAAACGGGCATGCGCGCGGGCCTCGACCAGACGATCGACTGGTACCGGACCCACGAGGACTGGTGGCGCCCGGCGAAGCAGCAGGTGGAGCAGGGATATGCGGAGAGAGGTCAATAATGCACATTGAGAACACCGACATTGAGGGCCTGATGGTGCTTCATCTCGACGTCCACGCCGACAACCGCGGCTGGTTCCGGGAGTCGTGGCAGCGCGAGACGATGACCGCGCTCGGCCTGCCGGATTTCCGTCCGGTGCAGTCGAACGTGGCCTTCAACGCGAAGGCCGGCACGACACGGGGACTGCATGCGGAACCCTGGGACAAGCTGGTGACGGTGGGTACCGGCCGTGTCCAGGGCGGGTGGTGTGACCTGCGGGAAGGTTCCCCCACGCACGGCCGGACGGTGAGCGTCGAGATCGCCCGGGACGTGGCGGTGTTCGTGCCGCGCGGGGTGGCCAACGGCTATCAGTCGCTCGAGGACGCCACAACCTACCTCTACCTGGTCAACGACCACTGGTCGCCCGACGCCGCCTACGTCAATGTCTCGCTCGGGCTCATTGACTGGCCGCTGGAGCCCACCGAGGTCTCAGAGAAGGACCGTACCCATCCGCTGCTTCTCGACGCCCCGTCCGTCCCCCCGCGCCGCATCCTCGTCACCGGGGCGGAAGGCCAGGTCGGCAGAGCGCTGCGGAAGGTCCTGCCGGAGGCGGAGTTCGTCGACCGGGATGAGTTCGACATCACTGACCCACCCGAGCGCCCGTGGCGCCAGTACTCGGCGATCATCAATGCCGCCGCCTACACCGCCGTCGATGCCGCAGAGGAGGACCGTGCCCCGGCCTGGGCCGTCAACGCCCAGGGTCCGGCGAAGCTCGCCCGGATCGCCGCGGAAAACAACCTCACCCTGGTGCAGCTGTCCACGGACTACGTCTTCGACGGCACCGCCGGCCGCCCCTACACCGAGGACGATCCGGTGGGTCCGCTCAGCGTGTACGGGGCTTCGAAGGCCGCGGGCGAGGCGGCCGCAGCGACGGCACCGAGGCACTACATCGTGCGCACCAGCTGGGTCGTGGGCGACGGGAAGAACTTCGTGGACACCATGCGTGACCTGGCAGAACGTGACATCCAGCCGCAGGTGGTCCATGACCAGAAGGGTCGCCCCACCTTCTCCGGGGACCTGGCCAGGGGCATCGTGCATCTGCTGCGCACCCGACCGGAGTACGGCATCTACCACCTCACCGGTGGCGGCGACGAGGTGGGTTTCGACGAGCTCGCCATGGCCGTGTACACCGGCCTGCACCGCGATCCGGACATGGTGCACCCGGTGAGCAGCGAGCAGTACTTCGCGGGGAAGGCGCACGCGCCGCGGCCGTCGAGAAGCACGCTGAGCACCGACAAGATCGAGGCGACCGGTTTCGTGCCGCAGAACTGGCGCGTCGGGCTGGCACTATACGTTCTATGAAGGGCATCATCCTCGCCGGCGGTTCCGGGACCCGGCTGTATCCGATCACGCAGGGCATCAGTAAGCAGCTGATGCCGATCTACGACAAGCCCATGATCTACTACCCGCTGTCGACGCTGATCCAGGCGGGGATCCGCGAGATCCTGGTGATCACCACCCCGGAGGACGCCGGAGCTTTCCGACGTCTCCTCGGCGACGGCTCCCAGTGGGGCCTGATGATCGACTACGCCGAACAGCCCTCCCCTGACGGGCTGGCGCAGGCCTTCCTCATCGGCGAGGACTTCATCGGTGACGACGACGTCGCCCTCGTCCTGGGCGACAACATCTTCGAGGGGCACCAGTTCTCCACCTCCCTGGCCGACTGCCGCAACCCGCAGGGCGGCGTCGTGTTCGCCTACGAGGTCTCCGATCCGGAGCGCTACGGCGTCGTCGAATTCGATGACCTCGGCCAGGCCGTCTCGATCGAGGAGAAGCCTGCCGCACCGAAGTCGAACTACGCAGTGGTCGGTCTGTACTTCTACGACAACCGCGTGGTGGACATCGCCCGGGGCATCCGGCCCAGCGCGCGCGGGGAGCTGGAGATCACCAGTGTCAACGAGGCCTACCTCTCACTCGGCGAGCTGCATGTCCAGCGACTGCAGCGTGGCGACGTCTGGCTGGACACCGGCACCTTCGACTCGATGAGCGAGGCCGCGTCCTATGTCGAGGTGATCCAGAAGCGTACCGGCCAGGTCATCGGCAGCCCGGAGGTCTCCGCCTACCACCAGGGCTTCATCAACGCCGCCGCACTCGAGGCCCTGGCGCAGCCGCTGCTGAAGTCCGGCTACGGTGAGTACCTGCTCAATGTCGCGCGGGACCGGTAGGGTACGGGAACATGTTGAATCTCACCGCGCTGGTGACCGTCTACCACCGTATTGACGCCGCCGAACTGACTCAGGCCCTCGAGTCCCTGGCCCGCCAGACCCGCCCCGCCGATGAGGTCGTCATCGTCGAAGATGGTCCCGTGGGTGCGCAGCTGCGCCAGGTGATCGACGGCTTCGTCTCCACACACCCCGAGGCACGGACCGTGGTGCTGGCCCGCAACGTCGGCTCCGGGCGGGCGTCGGCGGCCGGCATGGCGAACGTGTCCACGGAACTCGTCGCACGCCTCGACGCTGACGACATCGCCTTCCCCGAGCGCTTCGCCACCCAGCTCGACTGGTTCACGCGGCACCCCGACACCGACGTGCTCGGCACGTCTCTCGCCGAGTTCCACGACGACCCGGCCGAGATCGTCGCCGTGCGCTCCCTGCCACAGACCCATGACGAGATCGCCCGTTACGCGCGCATCAACTCACCCGTGAACAACCCCTCGGTGATGATGAGGGTCGCCGCCGTGGAGAAGGCCGGGGGTTACCGCGACGTCCACCATATGGAGGACTATGACCTCTACGCACGGCTGCTGTCCACCGGCGCCCGCTTCCACAACCTGCCCGAGCCATTGACGTATTTCCGCACTTCCCCGGCCCAGTTCCAGCGCAGGACGGGCAAGGGCATGTTCACCGCCGAACGGCAGATGCAGCGCAACCTCGTCTCCTACGGGCTGGTCTCCCGCCCCCGTTCCTGGGCGAACCTTGCGGTGCGGACGGCCTACCGCCTGCTGCCGACGGGCCTCCTCGCCGTCGCCTACGGCAGGTTGTTCCACCGATAGGTCCCTGTCGGGATACCATGTGGACCATCATGGACAACACCGATTTCCGGGACACCTGGCTGGTCATCCCCTGCTACAACGAGGCGACGGTCATCCAGGACGTCATCGAGAACGCCAGGAAGACCTTCCCCAACATCGTGGCCGTCAACGACGGTTCGGCCGACGACTCCGCAGCCCGCATCCACGCCGGCGGCGCCCACCTGGTCAATCACCCGGTGAACCTCGGCCAGGGCGCCAGTATCCAGACCGGCGTGGAGTACGCCCGCAGTCAGCCCGGCGCGAAGTACTTCGTCACCTTCGACGCAGACGGCCAGCACCAGGTCAAGGACGTCATCCGTATGCTCGGCCGCCTCCGCGAGGAGCCCGTGGACATCATCGTGGGCACCCGCTTCGGTCGCCCGCGCGCCGCAGACGACCAGGTTCCCCTGATCAAGCGCCTCGTGCTCAGGACCGTGGTGCTGCTCTCCCCCACCACCCGGAAGCTGGGGCTGTCCGACGCCCACAACGGTCTGCGTGTCTTCAACAGGAAGGTCGCCGACGCGATGAACATCCGCATGAACGGCATGTCGCACGCCTCCGAGATCGTCGGCATGATCGCCGACAACGGTTGGCGTGTTTCGGAGGAGCCGGTGGACATCCTCTACACCGAATACTCGATGAGCAAGGGCCAGTCGCTCATCAACGGCGTGAACATCCTCGCCGACGGACTTCTGGCCAGGAGGCTCTGACCATGATCGCAACCCTCGTGCAGTTACTGCTGCTCGCCGCCACCCTGGTGCTCGCGTTCTACTTCCTGACCAACCGCCGTAAGGCACGGGCCAAGGCCGGGGTGAAGCTCGGTTTCGTGCTCTTCATCGTCGCCGCCGTGTGGGCCGTCCTGCGTCCCGACGATCTGACCGTCCTGGCCAACTGGCTCGGCGTCGACCGTGGCACTGACCTGCTGCTCTACGTCCTGGTGGTCGCGTTCCTGTTCACCACGATGTCCACGTGGATCCGCTTCCGCGAGCAGGAGCTGCGCTACGCCCGCCTCGCACGCGCCGTCGCCCTGCAGAGTCCGGTGCTCCCTGTGCTTTCCGACGCCGAGGGAGACCGCGCCGGGCGATAGCCCGCGCGCCCTTTAGCCCCAATCGACCACACCACTCACAGCTGAGCTGGGAAAACACAGTGCCCCCGGGGCAAATACCGCGATCAGCCCTGGGAGACCTGGGTCCGGGTGCGGAAGTACTCCACGGTCTGGGCCACACCGTCCGCGATCGGGGTCAGCGGCTCCCAACCGAGGACCTCACGGGCCCGGTCGAAGCTCAACGCTGAACGGGGGACGTCACCGAGGCGGGCCGGGGCGAGCTCCGGCGCATCGGGGGCACCGACGGCCGCGGCGACCAGGGAATGCAGCTGCCGGTCGGAGGTCTCCACCGAGGTGCCGATGTTGAAACGCAGCCCGGAGCCCTTCTCGCCCGAGGCCAGGTAGAAGGCACGCACGACGTCGCCGACGAAGACGTAGTCACGGGTGTTGGAGCCGTCGCCGAAGACCCTCGTGGGCTCACCGGCGAGCAAGTGCTGGGCGAAGATGGCCACCACACCGGCCTCGCCGTGCGGGTCCTGGCGCGGGCCGTACACGTTCGCCGGGGCGATATGCGAGCAGTCCAGGTTGTAGAGGTGGCGGAAGGTGTTCAGGTACACCTCACCGGCGTACTTGCTGGCCGCGTACGGCGAGTGCGGGTCGACGGGCACGTCCTCGGAGACGGGGAACGTCTCGGGCATGCCGTAGATCGAGCCGCCGGAGGAGGTGTGGATGATCTTGCGCACGCCGTGTTTCCGGGCGGCATCCGCCAGCCGGATGGTGGCGAGGATGTTGGTGGCGGCGTCGTGGAGCGGATCGGTGACCGAGGCCCGCACGTCGATCTGCGCGGCGAGGTGGAAGATCACCTCGGGGCGGTGGGTGTCCACGAGCGCATCGAAGTCGACGTCGAGCAGGTCGGCCTCAACAAACGTGAGGTGGCCGGTGGCCTGCGCGTCGGCGAGGTTCTCCAGGCGCCCGTGGGAGAGGTTGTCCACGACGACGACGTCGTGGCCCTCCGAGATGAGCAGATCAACCAGGTGGGACCCGATGAAACCGGCGCCGCCGGTAACAAGACTTTTCATGTAGTGCACCCTAGCAGCGGCGACCGGAATTCTCAGGGGGATCCGGCCTAGTGGCCGCGCCTGATCCACTCCTCCAGGTGCGGGGCCTCCGCGCCGACCGTGGTGTGATCACCATGACCGGTACGCACGATCGTCTCCGCCGGCAGATCCAGGACCGAGGTCTTCAGCGACTCGATGATCGTGTCGAAGGAGGAGTACTTACGCCCCGTCGCACCCGGACCACCGTGGAAGAGGGTGTCCCCGGAGAACAGTTCACCGGCCTCCGGCAGATACAGGCACACAGAGCCCGGGGAATGACCCGGAGTGTTGAACACCCGCATCTGCGTACCCGCGATATCGAAGACCTGCTGGTCGGCGAGATCCTCATGGGTGACGCCGGCGTGGGTCTCGTCCCAGAGCATCTGATCACCCGGGTGGACATAGATCGGGGCGTCCAGCTTCTCGGAGAGCTCCGGGGCGACGGTGATGTGGTCGTTGTGGGCATGGGTGCAGATGATGCCCCGAACCTTGCGGCCGGCGACCTTCTCGATGATGGGGGCGGCGTCGTGGGCGGCGTCGATGATGAACACCTCGGAGTCGTCGCCGACGATCCAGATGTTGTTGTCGACGTCCCATTGCCCGCCGTCGAGGATGAACTTCCCCGAGGTCTCGACGTGGTCGATACGCAGGCCGCTCATCAGAGGACCACCACCGATCGCAGGACGTCGCCGCGCTTCATGGTGGCGAAGGCCTCCTCGACCTCACCGAGGCCGATGCGCTCGGAGACGAACTTGTCCAGCGGGAACTGACCGTTGGCGAAGAGCTGGGTGTAGGCCGGGAAATCACGCTCCGGCAGGCAGTCGCCGTACCAGGCAGGCTTCAGGGAACCGCCGCGACCGTAGAAATCGATGGCGGGGATGTCGATACGCGAGGTCAGGTTGGGCACGCCCACCATCACCATGCGGCCGGCGTGATCACGGGAGTAGAAGGCCTGACGCCAGGTGGGCATGATGCCCACGGCGTCGATGGTGACGTCGGTGCCGAAACCACCGGTCAGCTCGCGGACCGCCTCGATGACCCCGTCCTCGTCCACGCCCTTGGACACGATGGTGTGCGTCGCACCGAACTCCCTGGCCTGCTCGGTCTTGCGCTCGTCCAGGTCGACGGCGATGATCGTCGCTGCACCGGCCAGCCGGGCGCCGGCGACCGCCGCCATGCCCACGCCGCCGAGGCCGAAGACGGCCACGGACTCGCCGAGCTGGATGTCCCCGGTGTTCACGGCGGCGCCGAGGCCGGCCATGATGCCGCAGCCCAGCAGGCCGACGGCGGCCGGGTCCGCTTCGGGGTTGACCTTCGTGCACTGGCCCTCGTGGACGAGGGTCTTCTCGGCGAAGGAGCCGATCCCCAGGGCCGGGGTCAGCTCCGTGCCGTCGGTGAGCGTCATCTTCTTGGACGCATTGTGGGTGTTGAAGCAGTTCTTCGTGTCACCCTTCTTGCAGGCGCGGCACTCGCCGCACACCGCACGCCAGTTGAGGACGACGAAGTCGCCGACCTCGACGTGGGTGACGGCCTCGCCGATCTGCTCGACGACGCCGGCTGACTCGTGGCCCAGCAGGAACGGGAACTCATCGTTGATGTCGCCGTCGCGGTAGGCCAGGTCGGTGTGGCACACACCGGTGGACTGGACCGTGACGATGACGTCGTTGGGGCCCGGATCCGGAATGACGATCTCGGTCTGCTCGACCGGCGCTCCCTTGCTGCGGGCGATGATGCCGGTGACGGTGGTACTCACTTGAGTGGTCTCCTCACGTTGGTGGTTGTCTCGGTGGTCCCGAGCGTACCCATTCCAGACGTGGGAAGACCCTGGGTGAAGCCTAGGATCCGGCGATCACGCTGGCGACGTGCTCATGACCACGATCGGTCATGTGGATCGGCATGTTGCCGGGGCCTGCGTGGAAATCGATGAGTCCCGACCAGTTACGCATGTGGTCGGCGGCACACATGCCGCGGTCGCGGGTCGAGGGCTTCATGTCCAGGAACTCGGTGCCGGTGGCATGCGCCAGATCGCGCTGCATGTCCTGGGAGAGTCGCTCCCAGCGACCGACCTGGGGAACGTAGGTCCGGTCGCGGATGTTGGCGCCGAGGTGGACCAGGCAGGCATGGTCGTTCTCGGTGACGGTGGCATAACCCACGATCTGGACACGCGCGTTCGGGGCGGCGTTGCGGATGCGCTGGATCTGCGGACGCATGGCGTCAACGAAGCGGGCGCGGATCTGCTGGTCGCCCTGGCTGTCGTTGTTGTAGGTGTCGTTGAAACCGGTGGTGACCACGACACGCGCGGTGGCGGGGGTCAGCGCACCGGCGGCCAGGGCCTTGTCCACCTGGGTGGAGAACTGCGGGCCGGGCGAGATGGACGTGGTGCCGGCGCAGGAGTAGTCCCAGGCGGGCACGCCCAGCTTGTGTGCCGCACGGATGCCGTAGTTGTTGTCCGAGGTCGGGCACCCCTGGAAGCTGCTGCCGGAGCTTGCCGAAGAGCCGAGGGAGCTCAGTGAGGAGTTGGAGCTCGCCATGCCCAAGCGGTTGACCAGGTACTCCGGCGTGGGGGTGTCAGCGATGATCGAGTCGCCGAAGACCACCAGGTTGCGCTGCTGTGCCTCCGAGGCCGGTGCGGCAACGACGAGGCCTGCGAGCATCAGCGACGAGACAAGTGCCGCCAGGAGGCGGCGGGGGGCGAACGGGAGGTTGAGCATGTGGGGTCCTTACGGTCCTTGTTAACGACTGCGTATCAGCCAGTGTTCAGCATGGCGGCGGGTTTGTCACTGCAGCCACTTCAGCCACGCCGGCAGGTTACGGAATGGTCACGGAACACTTTAGCGGTTGGCAGTATGAAAGGCATCACCGTGGAGTGGTGATAATTAGCTCCGAGAAACTATGGTTGTGGACACCCGACCTGAAGGAGCCCGCCATCGTGTCCCTCGAAGCCCGTCTCCGCGACACCGCGGTCACCGCCCGCGCCCTCGGGGAATTCTTCCCGGCGGTCCTCCGCTCGGGCATCCTCGGCCTCGGCGGCGGGCTCGGCCAGGCAGGGGTGCTCGGCCGTTACTGGTTCACCACCGCCCGCGAGGTCGAACAGGGCCACCTCTCCACCCCGCACCGCATCGCGCTCATCGACGACGACGGCGAACTCACCTACCGCCAGCTCCGTGAGAACTCCCGCTCCCTGGCCCGCCACCTCGTCGGACTGGACCTCGACGACATCCGTCTCGGTGTCCTCGCCCGCAACGGCCGCGGGATCATCTACCCCCTCGCGGCCAAGGGTTACGCCGGAACCGGCATCTACCTCCTGAACGTGGGATCCTCCCCCGAGCAGCTCAGCGGCTGCATCGAGGAGAACGGCATCAACGTGCTGGTCATAGACGATGAATTCCTCGACCGGCTGGACCCCGCGGTCGTCGAAAAGCAGGACGTGCACGTCATCGTCGGCCACCAGAGCCGCGAACATGAGGACCACATCACCCTGCGCGACATCGTCGACCGCCCCTGGATCACCGAGAACGTGGCACTGCCGACGATGCCGAAGCACGGGCCCATCGTGCTCATGTCCTCGGGCACGACGGGGATCCCCAAGGGCGTCATGCGTCCGGAGCCCAAGCTGCCGCTCGTGCTGGCCGGCATGCTGAAGAAGGTCCCCTGGCGCGCGGACATCCGCGTCCAGCTGCACGCCTCCCTCTTCCACACCTGGGGCTGGAGTGCGATCAACATCGCCCTGGCGGCGCGCGCCACCATCGTCACCCACCGTGTCTTCGACCCCGAGCAGGTGTTCCGCGACATCGACGAACACCAGCTCGAGGCGATGGTCACCTCGCCCGTCTTCCTCAAGCAGATGCTGGAGGTCCCGGACAACGAGAAGTACGACACCTCCCATCTCGAGTTCATCGTCTCCTCCGGCCACGCGCTGACCCCGCACCTGGTCGAGCAGAGCATCGAACGCTTCGGCCCGATCCTCTGCAATGTCTACGGCTCCACCGAACTCACCCTCGCCTCCGTCGCGTCCGCCGAGGAGCTCGCCGCGGACCCCAGCACCTCCGGCAAAGTGGCCATCGGCACGCAGCTGAAGATCCTGGACGAGAACGGACAGCAGGTCCCCACCGGCACCATCGGCCAGATCCACCTCCGCAACTCCACCACGTTGACCGGTTACACCAATCCGGACATCCCCGTGGACAAGGTCGGTGACCTCGTCCGCATCGGCGATCTGGGTTACCTCGACGAGGACGGTCATCTCCGCGTCCTCGGGCGTATCGACGACATGATCATCGTCGGCGGCGAAAACGTCTTCCCCCGTTCCGTCGACGAAGTTCTCGACGCCATGCCAGGCATCGCCGACGTCTACTCCACCGGAGTCGAAGACGACATCACCTTCCGCAGAATCGCGACCTGGATCGTCCGCGAGAAATCCGCCCCGGGGACCGCGCTGACCGCCGACGATGTCCGCAACCACATCCGCGACAACCTCGCCGAGCACTCCATCCCCCGCGACGTCCACTTCATCGACGAGCTCCCCCGCAACGCCACCGGCAAGGTCGTCCCCCGGCTCCTGCCGGAGAGATAGGTCGGACCCGGCGGGCGATCAGCTCCGGGCGATGACCTCCGCGACATGCTCGTGCCCGCGGGCGTTCATGTGGAACGGAAGGTTGTTCGGGCCGGCGTTGACGTCGACGATGCCCGCCCAGTTACGCATGTGGTCTGCGGCGCACATGCCACGGCCCACGGTGGAGGGCTTCATGTCCAGGAATTCAGTGCCGGTGGCATGTGCCAGATCGCGCTGCATGTCCTGGGCGAGCCGCTCCCAGTGACCGACCTGCGGGACGTAGGTCCGGTCACGCAGACCACCCCCGGTGTTGAACAGGCAGATGTGATCACTGTCGGAGATCGTGGCATAACCGACGACCTGGATGCGGGCGTTCGGCGCGGCGGCCCGGATGCGCTCGATCTGCGGGACCATCGCCTCAAGAAAGATGGCACGGGTCTGCGCGACCGGGAGGATCGAGTTGCTGTAGGTGTCGTTGAAGCCGTGGGAGACCACAATGCGGGAGGTCGCCGGGGTCAGGGCGCCGCCGGAAAGCGCACGATTGACCTGGATGGAGAAATCCTCTCCCCCGAAGAACGACCTTGTGCCGGTGGCCGTGGTGCCTGAGCAGGAGTAGTCCGAGACGGGCAGCCCGAGCTTCGCGGCGGCCCGCACCCCGAAGTTGCCCCCGGAGGTCGGGCAGAACCGGCCGTCGGCGGAATCAGAGGAACCTCGCTCAGCCTTCCTCGCCAGGTACTCACCCACAGGCGGATCGGCGACCACGGAGTCCCCGAAGACCACCAGATTGCGCTGCTGCGCGTCCGCTGCGGGGGCGGAGACGATACCTGCCAGCAGGAGAAACAATGCGAGGAGAGCGGCGAAATAACCGATCCTGGTATGAGGAAACGACAGCGGCATGAGTGATCCCTAACACGGAAGTCAATGGGTTTCACTTAGTGTCATACCACGGCCGCCCCACTTGAGGGGGCCCGTGGTGGGGCGGTTCCGCCACCGACACTGGTCGCCACAGCCGAATCCGACAGGATTCTGGGGCGGCCCTTCATCAGGGCCACCCCAGAGGTGAATCAACCCGGCGGAGGGCGCCTCAGCCCTCAATCTCCTCGGGCGCGTCATCCTTCGGCGTGGCGATCTCGATCCTCCGGGCCTTGGACTGCTCGGCGGCCGGAATTCGGACGGTGAGAACGCCATGGTCATAGGTGGCCTTGGCCTCATCCGGATTCAGGTTGTCACTGAGCATGACCTGGCGGGAGTGCAATCCATGCCACCAGGCACGTGGATCAAAAAAGCCGGCCCGAAGAATGAATTCTTCTGGCCGGCCGTTTTATGGTGGAGCCGCCTGCGAGAATCGAACTCGCGACCTTCTCATTACGAGTGAGACGCTCTACCGACTGAGCTAAGGCGGCGTGGTGCTGCGCAAACAGTACCGATGGGCCATTCTAGCGCACGGTACGTGGGCGAAAAAATCGCAGGTGGGAAAGGGTCACGAAACCCCGCACGCCAGCCGGATACGCCCGATCATGCCGTCGATGGCGGTGGTCGGTGTGACGTTCACGCTGATGTGTTCACGGGCCTGGGTCACCGCATCCAGACAGGCGACGAGTCCGCTCTCACTGACGCGTTCGGCGAGGTCGCTGGAGAGGCCCTCAAAGTCCGGGTGGGTGAGCTGGACATCGGCACCCACCGAGAGCATGAGGGCGTCGCGGTAGAGGCAGGCCAGGTCGACGAGTGCGAGGTCGAGGAAGTCACGCTTGCGGCGGTTGCGGCGCGTCTTCTGGGTCTTCTCCAGGTCGCTGATGGCGCCGGCGGAACCGTCCATCGCCTTCTGGGTTCCCTTGCCGCGGCCACCCTTGCCCAGGGAGCGTTCGAGCTTCTCCAACTCTGCTGCATCCTGTTCGTCGCTCAGGTCCTTGACCTGCTTGTCCACGGACTTCAGGAATGCGGTGGAGGCCTTGAAAGCCTCGTCCCGGTGGAAGATCAGCTCGGCGAGGTTGAGGATGGTGGCACGGCGCTTCTGGGCAGCAGGGTCGGTGACCAGGTGGCGGGCCCGGCCGATGTGCCGGCCGGAGGCAACGGCGGCCAGGCGGGCGTCCTCAGGCGTGGCTCCGGTCTCCGCCACCAGCAGATCGACGATGTGCTCCACCGAGGGGTACGGGACGTAGAGGTGCCGGCACCGGGAGCGCAGGGTCGGGGAAAAATCATCCGGGTCGATGGAGGGGGCACACATCATGATGACGGTGTGCGCCGGTGGTTCTTCCACGACTTTGAGGATCGCATCGGCAGCCGGGCCGGTGAGCCGGTCGGCATCTTCGATGATGATGATCCGCCAGCCCGCCACCGTGGGAAGTTTGGCCGCCTCCTTCCGCATCTCGCGCATCTCATCAATGCTGATCGACAGACCCTTCGGGACGATGTGCAGGACGTCCGTGTGGGCGTCGGCAAGCACGTCGAGGCAGTTCCGGCAGCGACCGCAACCGAGTTCCACGGGGTCGGAGCACTGGAGGGCGGCGGCGAAGGCGACGGCCGCGACGGAGCGGCCCGAGCCTGGCGGGCCGGTGATGATCCAGGCGTGCGCCATGGCATTGCCGAGTTCGGTGACCTCGCCCCGAACCTTTGCGCGGGCGGTGGTGGCTGCAGCGAGCACCACGTCGCGGACGGCGGGAATGTCGGCGAGACGGCTGGCAACGGTGTTCACCCCACCCACCCTATTCCCCGGGGTCAAGCCATGCCCACGCGGGAGGGGCGGTGCGGTTAGAGTTAGACACCATGAAACGACTGTTGCGGGCAATCAAGTGGCTGTGGGGCACGTCGTGGCCCCTCTATGCCGCCGTGGTGCTCGTGGCCAACGTCATTGGTGCGCTGGCGATCATGCTGTTCGTGCGTTTCCTCATCCCGATGCCGGAGGTGCGCAGCTTCACCTCCGAGGTTCCCCACCTGGAGGTCATCGGGCTGACGTATCTGGCATTCGCGGTGATCGTCGCCGTGGTGGCCACGTTGTTCCTGTTCCGGCCCGTGTTGGACTGGCAGCGCCACCCGGAGGACCATGACCCGAACATGGTCCGCAACCTGGTGATGCGCCTGCCCGTCTATCAGGCGGTGGTGTGCGCGGTGGTGTGGCTGATCGGCATCGCCATCGCGATGGTCGTGGCGGCGGCGTCAAGCGGGCGCCTGTCGCTGGTCATCGGGCTGGCGACGCTGCTGGCCGGCATGGTCGTCGTGCTGATCACGTATCTGTTGGCGGAACGCCTCGTTCGACCGGTGGCGGCCTCCGCCCTGGCCCGCCGCTTCGAGGACTCCACGCTCGAGCCTCCGATCACTCAGCGACTGCGGATGACCTGGGTGATGACCACGGCGCTGCCGCTCATCGGCACCCTGCTGATCATCCTCGGCCAGAGACAGGGCTTCTTCACCGACAACGCGGCGGAGATCATCCCGGCTGTCGTCGCCCTGTCGCTGGCCGCCCTGGTGACCGGTTTCGTGGGGACGAGCTTCGCCATCATGAGCGTCGTCGACCCGATCCTGGAACTGCAGGAGGCGATCAACAGGGTGCGGCGCGGCGACACCGACGCGCAGGTCGACATCTACGACGGTTCCGAGATCGGCGTCCTGCAGGCCGGGTTCAACGAGATGATGCGCGGTCTGAAGGAGCGCCAGCGGGTGCGCGACATCTTCGGCCGTTATGTCGGCATCGAGGTGGCCAAGCGCGCCCTGGAGGAGCGCCCCACACTGGGCGGTGAGGACCGCAAGGTCGCGGTCCTCTTCGTCGACGTCATCGGCTCGACCACCTTCGCGGTGAACCACTCCCCGGAGGAGGTCGTCGAGGAGCTGAACAAGTTCTTCGAGCATGTGGTCACCGTGGTGCACCGTAACAAGGGCATCATCAACAAGTTCCAGGGTGACGCCGCGCTCGCCGTGTTCGGTGCACCCATCTCGCTTTCCGACGCCACCTCCCACGCCCTCACCGCCGCCCGCGAACTCCGGCAGGAACTCAAGGGAATGACGCTGCAGGCCGGCATCGGCGTCGCCGCGGGCCATGTCGTCGCCGGCCACATCGGCGGCTCGGACCGTTTCGAGTACACCGTCATCGGGGACGCCGTGAACTCCGCTGCCCGCCTGACCGACCTGGCCAAGGACACCCCGGGACGGGTGCTCACCAACGCGGCGACCCTGCGGGGCGCCAACGAGGCCGAGCAGGCGCGCTGGACCGTGATGAAGTCGGTGGAGCTGCGCGGGCGTCGGGAAATGACGCAGCTGGCCCGCCCGATCCGTGCGACGATGGCGGACCGTTCCTGACATGAGTCTCCTCCACCCCCGCAGGGTCCTCCTGCTCTTCATCGGCATGGTCATCATGTCCTTGGGCATCGCCCTGTCCGTGCGCAGCGACCTGGGTACCACCACGATCTCCTCGCTCCCCTACGTCCTGAGCCTCATCAGCCCACTGACGCTGGGCAGCGCATCCATCCTGGTCAACTCGGGCCTGGTGCTGCTGCAGTTCCTCATCCTGCGCCGTCGCTTCAAGCTCATCCAGCTGCTGCAGGTCCCTGTCCTCCTCGTCTTCGGCGTGCTCAACGACATCGCCCTGTGGGCCACGAGCTGGGTCAGCTACTCCGCCTACTGGCAGCAGTGGGTCCTGGTGCTCGCGGGTGTGGCCCTGCTGGGCGTGGGCATCAGCTTCCAGATCTCCGCGAACACCATCATGCTCGCGGGGGAAGCCATCGTCATGGCCATCAGCAGCGAACTCTCACGGGCCTTCGGCCAGCGCAGACTCTTCGTCTTCGGCTACGTGAAGATCGCCTTCGATGTTCTGCTGGTCCTCTCGGCGGCGATCCTGGCACTGGTGTTCCTCCGGGAGCTGGCGGGCGTGCGGGAAGGCACCTTCGCTGCCGCGCTTCTCATCGGTTTCGCGGTCAAGCGCGTGCAGCCTGTGCTCGGTCCGCCCCTGGAACGGTTCCGCGACCGCTAGCTTCTCGACGCCGCATGCTCCCCCACCTGCCCAAGGTCGAGAGGCAACGGGGGTGTGACTGTCGGGTCTTTCTCCACAGTTTTTTGTTGACACGTTCATACAGAAGGCGGTTCATCCACAGGCCGAAGCAGGACGCCTTCCCCGCCATGGAACAGACATGCGAATGTGTGGACATGGCACAGGCGAAGAAGCAGCCCACAATGACAATCACCGTCCGCCCGCTGGCACCCTCGACAGTCAAGAACAACCCCCGATCCCGTCTGCTCCGTGCTCGCGCCACCGGTGACACATACAGGCTCATCGACGGCGCCCTCGACCTGGGTCTGGTCACCGGCGACGAGGTCAATGCCGCCACCGGAAGCGACGGCGCCAGGTACCTCTCCGGTGTCGCCCGACTGCGGCCAGGAATACTGGCCGAGGTCCTCGTCTACGAACGGCTGTGTTCACATCACGCCGCCGAGTTTGTCGACCAGGTGAAGGATGATTGGCGCATCGACGGCGCATCGTCCGTCCATGAGAGAGGCGGCAGGGTCCGGTCGTTCTGGCCACCGACCATTCCCCACGAAGACGTCACGATGGCCGTGGAACTCTCAACCAGCGAATACGGACTCCCTTTCTCGCTTATCCCGACGCAGTTCCGTCCACGGTTGATCGCACACATGATCAGCTTCGGCCCACCACCGTGCATCCGGTCTGCGGCCTGAGTCAGCGCCTGGTCAACCCATCCACCATCAGAGCGTGCCCGATGACCGCCGCGACAGTCATCTTGGCGTCGAGGATCCGGTGGCCGAGGGTGTCGCCGGTGAGCACCGTCTCACGCAGCAGGGCAATGCCCTCGGAGACGAGCAGCAGGTTGCCCGCATGGCCCAGTCCCTTCGCCGGGGTGGAGCCGTCACGGAGGGCGGGATCGTCGGCGAGCGCGGACGTGGCGGAGACGAAGACACCGGCAACGACCGCGGGAGCGATGAGCTGCTTCTTCTTCCAGACGGCGAGTCCGATACCGGTGACCCAGGCGGCGGTCCGCAGACCCACACGGACGGTGGAGGGGCGGGCTCCATGGGCGATCAGCGCCGAAGAGTAGGCGGCGTGATTGGCCGCGATCCCGAACATACCCAGCACCGGCGTCTGGTCGGGGCGCTTCAATTTCACCACGTTGCCCATCAGCCCGCCGGCCATCCCGGCCAGCAGGACCGGTTCACGGTTGGTACGCAGAATGGTGGCGGCGAGCAGTGGGTGGAGGAACGGTGTCGCCGTGTTCCGCACCTTGCGCCAACGGAACACCTGCGACCAGGCGACGAGTTCACCGAGCCCCAGGTAGGCGAGGCGTTCGGGTTCCTGGCGGGAGATATTGACGGAGGCGAGCAGGGCGTCGACGCCGTCCCGGGTGTGCTTGACCATCTGGTTCATGTTCCCCAGAGTAGTCAGCGGGTGGCCCCGCCACCGGCGGCGTCGAGAAGCAGTCTTCGTCCTCGGGCACCGACCCGGAGGAGGATGCGGCGGAGAAGAGACGGCGCACCGCCGCCGTCACTCAGGCTGAAACGCGTACAGCGCGCCGAATTCGTCGGGCTGCTCGAGTCTGTCCAGAGGATCCCCCACGTTGACCGCCAGCCCGTCGACGTAGCCCGATACGCGGGCGGTCTCCAGCTGCCCGTCGGTGTCGACGACGGCAACGCAGTAGGGCGCGCCCTCGAAACCCCGGGGAGGAATACGGACGATGGTGTAAGTGTAGATGGTCGACGCCACTGTTTATTCTCCCTCGAAGATGTTGATGACACAGGTTCCGGCTGTTCCACCGAGATTGTGGGTCATGCCGACGTCTGCCTTGCCCACCTGGCGTTCGCCGGCGAGTCCACGCAGCTGAGTCACGATCTCCACAGCCTGGCTGATGCCGGTCGCTCCCACCGGATGTCCCTTGGCCTTCAGACCTCCCGATGTGTTGATGGGCATGTCTCCGTTGCGGGCGGTCCGGCCCTCAGCGACGGCATCCCCTCCTCGGCCTGCCTCGAAGAAGCCGAGATCCTCGGTGTTGATGATCTGCGTGATGGTGAAGCAGTCGTGGACTTCCGCCAGATCGATGTTCGACGCGCTTCTCCCTGCCTGCGCATAGGCGGTGGCTGCCGCCTGGCGGGTGGCTCCGAAGCTGGTCACGGTCTTCTTGCCGTGCAGGGTCAGCGCATCACCGCCGTGGCCCGAACCGGTGATGCGGACACGGCGCAGGTCCTGGTCCGTCCCCGTGCGGATGTCATCCGCGGTGAGCACCAGGAACGCCGCACCGTCAGTGACCAGAGAGCAGTCATAGAGTCCGAGCGGATCGGCGATGGCGGGCGCATTCAGCACCGTATCAACGTCAATCCTCTTACGTAGCTGGGCGTGTTCGTTGAGGAGGGCGTTGTCGTGGGAGTTGACCGCCACCTGCGCCATCTCCCTGCGCACATTGCGGTACTCGTGGAAATACCGGTGGGCGATCATCGCGAAACTCCCCGGAAAGGTCAGACCGGTCTGCGCCTCAAGCTCGGTGTCCATCGCGGATGTCAGCGCCTCTGTGACCATCGCGGTCGACTGGTGGGTCATCTTCTCGACCCCGCCGACGAGGACAACATCATGGATGCCGTAGCGGATGGCCTGGACCGCCTGCAGCAGAGCCAGGCCACCGGAGGCACAGGCCCCCTCCACGCGGAGGGCCGGGACGTGTTCGAGCCCGAGCGCCTCGGTCACCAGAGGCCCACAATGGCCCTGGCCGGTCAACTGCTGACCGGCGAAATTCCCGACGTACGCCGCCTGAATCTCGGCCGGGTCGATACCGGCTTCCTGGACAGCCTGATGTCCGGCCTCGCGGATCATGTCATGGAGGCTGCGCCCCGGGAATCTGCCCATCGGGGTTTCGCCGATACCTGCCACCTTCACTCCCCGCATGTGCGAACTCCTTCCTCGAACGACACCTCGAATGTCGTCCCGGTCTTCTCGCGGATCTCATCCTCGGTGACACCGTCGGCGATCCGCCTCAGGATAAGACGGCCGTCGGTGATGTCGAACACCGCCAGATTGGTGATGATCCTGTCCACCACCCCCACTCCGGTCAGGGGGAGTGAGCAGTTCTCCACGATCTTCGGGGATCCGTCCTTGGCTGTGTGGTCGGTGAGAACCACCACCCGGCGGGCTCCGGCCACCAGATCCATGGCCCCGCCCATTCCCTTGACAAGCTTGCCGGGTACCTGCCAGTTCGCCAGGTCACCGGTGGCGGAGACTTCCATGGCGCCGAGGAAGGCGGCCTTCATTTTTCCGGAGCGGATCATGCCGAAAGAAGTCGCCGAATCGAAGATGGCGGCCCCGGGGACCAGGGTGACGGTCTGCTTTCCGGCGTTGATCAGGTCCGGGTCCTCCTCACCCGGGTACGGGTTGGGGCCCATTCCGAGGATTCCGTTCTCACTCTGGAAGACCACGTTCACTCCCGCCGGGAGATTGTTGGCGATCAACGTGGGAATGCCGATGCCAAGGTTGACGTAGTCTCCGTCGACCAGTTCGCTGGCGGCGATGGCCGCCATCTCATCTCTTGTCCAGGTCATGGTGTCAGGCCTCCTGCAGGGGCTGGATGGGGCGCGGTCGGGTGACGAGCTTCTCGATCCCGGTGGGAATCATCGACCGGGTCAGATGGTGGACGTAGACGCACGGGGTGTGAATGTCGTCCGGATGCAGCGCACCACGGTCCACGATGTGCTCAGCCTCGGCGAAGGTGATCCTGCCGCACTCTGCGGCAACGGGGTTGAAGTTCCGTGCGGCCAAGCGGTACCTGAGGTTGCCGTCGATGTCAGCGGTGTGGGCACGTACCAGCCCGATGTCTGCTTCGATGGCCTTCTCCAGGAGGTAGGTCTCACCGTTGAACTGGGCCGTCGGTTTACCTTCCGCGATGTCGGTGCCTACTCCCGTGCGGGTGTAGAACGCCGCAATGCCGGCACCACCTGCCCGCATGCGTTCAGCGAGCGTGCCCTGGGGGACAAACTCCACATCCACGGAACCGTTGAGGTACTGCTCCATGAACAGCTTGTTTTCACCGATGTAGCTGGCGAGCACCCGGGAGATCTGACCGTCCTCCAGAAGACGTCCGAGGCCCACACCGTCAATGGCGAGGTTGTTGGAGGCTACGGTCAGATTCTTCACTCCGGATTCCCGCACAATCTCGATCAGGGTGCTGGGTATTCCGCAGATTCCGAACCCGCCCACGGCGAGTGTCATGCCGTCGCGAAGCGTCGATATCAGGTTTTCACGGATGTCGTCCGTAACTTTCGACAAAAGAATCCCTCCTCGGGATAGTTGCGGCCTGTGTGCGGCCCGGAATGCCACTGGCGCAGGAACCGCGCCGGACATTGCCGTAGAAACGTCATGTACTTCGTAGATTCCGACAACCCGTCATGTGGGGCGCCGTTCTCGGAGCTGCGGGTAAAGCCGGGAGGCCCGGGCAGGTCAGCTTGCGGTCCAGCCACCGTCGATGGTGTACGCGGCACCGGTGACCATTCCGGAGTGGTCGGAGGCAAGCCAGGTGGCCAGCGAGGCGACCTCTTCCGGTTCTACGAGTCGCTTGATCGCTGATTCCGTCAGCATGATCTCCTGGACCACCTGCTCAGGCTCAATGCCGTGGATGCGGGCCTGGTCGGCAATCTGCTTCTCCACGAGCGGGGTGCGCACGTAGGCAGGTTCAATACAGTTGGAGGTGACCCCGTGGGGGGCCCCTTCCAACGCCGTGACCTTGGAGAATCCTTCGAGCGCATGTTTGGCGGAGACGTAAGCGGACTTGAAGGCACTGGCGCGAAGTCCATGGATCGACGACACGTTGATGATCCTTCCGAAACCCCGGTCATACATGCCGGGCAGGACTGCCCGGACCAGAAGGAACGGGGCCTCGACCATGAGGCGATTGATGAGGCGCCAGGCCTCCGGATCAAATTCATGGATCGGGGCGATGCGCTGGATGCCGGCGTTGTTGACGAGGATATCCACGTCGAGTTCGAGGTCTTCCAGGGCAGCGGTGTCACTGAGGTCCGCGGCCCAGGCCTCGCCTCCGAGGTCGGCGGCGAGTGCCTCCGCGGCGTCCCCGTCAATGTCACAGACGATGACGTGGGCGCCGGCGTCGGCGAAGGCGCGGGCACAGGCAGCGCCGATGCCGGAAGCTCCACCGGTGATGAGGGCGCGACGTCCATTGAGCGACGCTCCGGAGGTGCGGGCACGGGTATCAAGATCAGTCATGATGTCCTTTCAGGTGGAGGGGGGTCAGAATGCGCCGGTAAAGGTGACCGCGGCGACGAGGAGCGCCACGACGGTGACAGGACCGGCGATGGTGATCATGGCGACGTCCTTGTAGGACTGTCGGTGCGTCAATCCACAGACGATGAGCAGGGTGACCACGGCACCGGAGTGGGGAAGGGTGTCGAGTCCGCCGGCGGCCATGGCCGTGAGGCGGTGCATGGTTTCGAGGCTGGTGCCGTCGGCCTGTGCCATGGCCTTGAGATCTTCTCCGAGCGCATTGAGTGCGATGGTCATGCCACCGGAGGAGGAACCGGTCAGGCCGGCAGTCATGGAGACGGTGACCACGGAGGTGATCACGGCATTGGCGCCCATGTTGAACACGGAGTCACGCACCAGCGCGAACGCCGCCACTGAGGCGACAACGGCGCCGTAGCCGACCTCGGATGCGGTACTGAAGACGGGAAGCATGGACTGCCTGGCACCGTCGCCGATGGCACGGAGGAGCTGCTGGCGGTGCTGGAAGTTCATCACGATGATGAGCAGGATCGCGGCGACGATACCGATGAGCACGGCCCACAGCGCGGCCCGGGACGAGAGCGCAATGCCGCCGTACTTCTCCTCGGACAGGTAGCCCCAGTCCATGGCGGGGAAAATGAACAGGGTGCAGGCGAAGTTGACCGCGAACACCGTGATCAGTGGCAGGAAGGGCACGAAACGGTTCGACGGTTCGAGGGTCCGGACCGTGGTCGCCGTCTCAGCTGCCGGTGCGCCCTCAGTGGCCGACGCGCTGTGCGAACTGGAGAAGGTTTCTCCCTTGCGTGCCATCTGGCGGCGTCGGAACTCGAGCCAGAACAAACCGAATCCGAGGATGCCGGCGGAACCGATCAGGCCGAGTGCCGCGCCCGCAAAGGATCCGGTGCCGAAGAATTGTCCGGGGATGATGTTCTGGACCTGCGGGGTTCCGGGCAGGGCGGTCATGGTGAACGTGAAGATGCCGAGCGCGATGGTCGCCGGGATGAGTCTGCGCGGGATGTCCGCCACCCGGAACAGTTCACGGGCCAGCGGGTACATGACGAAGGCGACGACGAACAGGCTGATGCCGCCGTAGGTCATCAACGCCGAGGTGATCACTGTTGCCGCGATAGCGCCGCCACCACCGACCAGCGAGGTCACCGTGCCCGCGATCGACTTGGCGTAGCCGGTGACCGTCATCAGGACGCCGAAGATGGCGCCGGTGAGGAACACCGGGAAGAAGTTGCCGACGAAATTCGCCATCGCCGGCATGAAGATCTCGGTGTAGGCCGCAAGTATCGGGGCACGCGAGAACACCAGCGCGACGACCGCGGCGATGGGAGCCGCGATGAGGACCGGGACCCCGCGGTAGGCAAGGGTGATCAGGAGCGTGAGGGAGAGCAAGATTCCGATGATCCCGAGGATCATTGGCGCCTCCTTGGAGGAGAAGGGACATGGGGGCCTCCGGCCTCCGGATGACCCTCCGCGCTCTGCGCGGGCCAGGACCATCCGATACCGGGTGACGCTCTCCAGCATGCACCCTCGGTGTGACCCAGGCTACATTTCTACGTGCAATGTTCGGAGGTCAATTTTGTAGCCACGTACCAAACGGCGCGTGGGATCACCTGCCGCGTGGCCCAGAATCGGCCTTAGCCACGGAGGCCAGAACCCACGACAGCTCGATGAGGGTGTCCACTTCCCCCAGGTCGGCACCAGTCAGCTCCATGAAGCGACGGAGCCGGTAGCGCAGCGTGTTCACGTGGACAGGGATACTCCTGGCCGCGGCCGGGATGTTCATCCTGTTGTCCAGGTACGCCTGCACCGATTCCAGCAGGTCATCGCGGAAGGCTCCCGCCGCATCCAGCGGTGCGAGGTAGCGGCGCCGCAGCATATGGGTCGTCTCCGGGCTGGTGTGAACGCCCAGGCGCCAGGACAGCTTCTCCAGATTGACCAGACCCCCCTCCCCCACGTCATCGGCGGCACGTACCGCCAACGAAGCAGTGGCGAAGGAACGCGACAGCCGCTCCAGCAGCTCAGGCTCCCCCAGACCAACGGCGATCTCGGGCCCTTCCGCCTCCGTATCAACCTCGCCGACGACGATGCCGACGATCACACTGGAACGGACGGCGGTGAGGATACGCACACCCGCCCGATCCGCCCAGGTGAGCAACTGAAGTTCCACATCGGCCCCGGAACCGGGGGACGTGGGAGCCGCCAGCGCGCGCACCGGGACGTCGGTGGGCACGTCGTACATGGCGGCACCCCACATCAGCTCCGACGTTTCCATCGCCTCCGACACCGCGTTGCCGATCCACTCCAGTCTTCGCGCCGAATCCGCGACGACCCGGGCGATTTCGCGATCCCGGTAGACGGCCGTGGCCCGGGAGGAGAAGGCGTCGCTCAACGACCACAGAAGTGTGGAGCACTCCAGGACCTGGTCAGACGGGATGTCAAAGTTCGGCGCCAGCTCGATGAGGCGGCGCAGTATCACGATCATCGAGGTCCGGAACCCGCTGAGCACGCTGCCCAGCGGAACGCCCTGCCCCATGCGCTCGATCGCCAGGGCGTCGGCCTCCGGGATGTCCTCGGCGGACGGGTCCCCACCGCTGAGGATGGTGCGGATACTCAGCTCGATGTTGCGCCGTGCCGAGGCCGCCAGCGCCTCACTGGGCACCGACTCGTAACCGGGGACGGTCTCGCGCAACTTGGTGACGGTCGTGGCGACGATGGAACCGTCCCCGTTGTGGAGTCGGTGCAGCAGCTCGCGCCATCGGGCGTCTGCCATCCGGCCGCTGGCTTCCGACGGCCCGGGGAGGCGATGGTTGTCCATGATTCGACAGGGTAATCACTGATGACCTGTCGCGCGCGGAATACTTCTGCACTTTATGACGGAGACGCCTCGGTGCCCCGCCGGATCGGCGGGGCACCGAGGCGTCGGAAAGCAGCCTATTTCTTCCGTGTGCCGGCCTTGACCACTCGCTTGGTCCCCGGGGAGGGTGCCTTCCGGGTGGTCTTCTTCGCGGGCGCCTTCTTCGCCGGTGCTTTCTTCGCCGGTGCCTTCTTTGCCGGCGCTCCGCCGTCGGCGGCCTCCTTCGCGCGGCGTTCGGACAGCAGCTCGTTGGCGCGTGCGTCCGTGATGGTCTCCGGACTGTCACCCTTACGCAGCGAGGCGTTGGTGGTGCCGTCGGTGACGTAAGGGCCGAAACGGCCGTCCTTCACGGTCATCGGTTTGCCGGAGACGTCATTGTCGCCGAGGGTCTTCAACGGCGGCTGCGCCGCGGTCCGTCCCCGGCGTTTGGGCTCCGCGTAGATACGACGAGCCTCATCCAGCGTGACGCTGAAGATCTGGTCTTCGCTGGTCAGGGACCTGGAGTCGGTGCCCTTCTTCAGGTACGGCCCGTAACGGCCGTTCTGGGCGGTGATGACCTCGCCGTCGGCGGGGTCGACGCCCACCTCACGCGGGAGACTGAGCAGTCGGATGGCGTCCTCGAGCGTGACGGAGGCAGGCTCCATCGTGCTGAAGAGGGAGGCGGTGCCCGGCTTGAGGTTATCCTCCACCAGGGCGGCGATCCGCTTCTCCTTCTGGGCGGCCGCGGTCTTGGTTTCCCAGTTCTTGGCGCGCTTGCCCTCGGCGGCACGTTGGGCGTCCTCCTCGGCACGCTCCCTGGCCACGACCTCCTCGGCGGCGGCCTCGGCGGTGACGCGCTCGTCCTCGCGCACGATCTCGGTGACGTACGGGCCGTAGCGGCCCTCCTTGGCCACGATGACGCGGCCGTTGGCCGGGTTGGTGCCCAGCTCACGTCCGCCCTGCGGGGTGGCGAAGAGCTTCTCGGTGAGCTCCAGGTTCAACTCGTCCGGGGTGGTGGTCTCCGGCAGGTTGGCGCGCTGGTACTCCGGCTCGCCTTCCGCGGACTCCCCCACCTTGCGCTCGATGTAGGGGCCGTAACGACCCACGCGGACGAAGATGGGACGACCGGACTCGTCGTCGAACAGATGCAGCGAGTTCACCGACCGGGCGTCGATGTGCTCGAGGTTCTTACCCACCAGCGCCTTCAGGCCGCCGTGGCGGGCGATGGACTCGGCGGTGCTGTCGTCCGCCTCGGCGTCGCCGAAGTAGAAGCCGGTGAGCCACTCCGTGCGGTCCTCTTCACCTGCGGCGATGTTATCCAGTTCGTCCTCCATGGAGGAGGTGAAGTCGTAGTCGACCAACGGGCCGAAGTTGTTCTCCAGGAGGCCCACCACCGCGAACGCGACCCAGCTGGGCACGAGGGCGTTGCCACGGGGGACGACGTAGCCCCGGTCCTGGATGGTCTTGATGATCGACGCGTACGTCGAGGGACGCCCGATACCGAGCTCCTCCATCTTCTTGACCAGGCTGGCCTCGGTGTAGCGGGCCGGCGGGTTGGTGGAGTGACCGTCAGCGCTGATCTGGGTGGCGGTGAGCTGGTCGCCCACCGAGAGGTTCGGCAGGCGCTTCTCTGCGTTGTCCGCGACGTCGCGGCCCTCCGCGTTCAGGGTCGTCTCCACGTAGGCACGCAGGAAACCCGGGAAGGTGATCGTGCGGCCGGTGGCGGAGAACTCGGTTTGCTCGCCGGTGCTGGCGGTGCCGGCGATGGTCACCTTCAGGGAGGTGCCCCTCGCATCCGACATCTGTGAGGCGACGGTACGCTGCCAGATCAGCTCGTAGAGCTTGAACTCCTCGGCGTCGAGCTGTCCGTGCAGCTCACCGGGGGTGGAGAAACGCTCGCCGGCGGGACGGATCGCCTCGTGCGCCTCCTGCGAGTTCTTCGACTTACGGTCGTACCTGCGCGGGGCGTCGGTGATGAAGGCGTCACCGTAGAGTTCCTTCGCCTGCTGACGTGCGGCCTGCATGCCCTGGTCGGACAAGGAGGTCGAGTCGGTACGCATGTAGGTGATGTGGCCGTTCTCGTACAGCCGCTGCGCGATCCGCATCGTGCGGTCCGAGGTGTAGTGCAGCTTCCGGCCCGACTCCTGCTGCAGGGTCGACGTCATGAACGGTGCGTACGGACGACGCGTGTAGGGCTTCTCCTCCACACCCGAAACGTGCATGTCCGCGTCCCGGAGAGCCTCGGCGAGGGCCTCGGCCTGCTGCTTGCCGACGACCACCGCCTCCCCCTTGAGCTGTCCACGGTCATCGAAGTCACGTCCCTGGGCGACGCGTCGCCCGTCAATGGTCGCCAGCTTCGCCTGGAAGTTCCGCGGATTCGCAGGGTCCTCCGCCTCGTTGCCGGTATCCAGGTCAGCGCTCAGATCCCAGTAGTCGGCGGAGACGAACGCCATGCGCTCACGCTCACGTTCGACGATGACGCGGGTGGCCACCGACTGCACGCGGCCGGCGGACAGCCGCGGCATGACCTTCTTCCACAGCACGGGGGACACTTCGTAGCCGTAGAGACGATCAAGGATCCGGCGGGTTTCCTGCGCGTCCACGAGGTTCACGTCCAACTCACGGGTGTTCTCCGCGGCAGCGAGGATCGCCGGCTTGGTGATCTCGTTGAACACCATGCGGCGCACCGGCACCGTCGGACTGAGCACCTCGAGCAGGTGCCACGCGATGGCCTCGCCCTCGCGGTCGGGGTCAGTGGCCAGCAGGAGCTCGTCGCAGAGCTTCAGCTTCGCCTTGAGGTCCGCGACCTTCTTCTTCTTGTCGGGGCTGACCACATACAGCGGGGCGAAACCGTTCTCCGTGTCCACGCCGAGACGTGCCCAGGGTTCCTTCTTGTATTTCAACGGCACGTCGGCGGCACCGCGGGGAAGGTCGCGGATGTGTCCGACCGAGGCCTCGACAATGTAGTCATCGCCCAGATAAGGCTGAATCTTCTTCGCCTTGGTCGACGACTCCACAATGACCAGGGTCTTTTTCCCTGATCCCTTCGCTTCTGCCACGGGGGAACTTCCCTCTCATTTTGCTGATGCCACTGCATGTCTGACGGGGGGTCCCGCCCTTTCCGGGTGACTTTAGCCCAGACCCGGGTATGGACAACACGTTACACAGTATTTAATGGCCCTCCTGTGGTCGGGCGACTCACGGCGAACTCACAGAGAGATCACGGGCGAAATGACGAACGCAGAAGATAGCGTCCCCTGAATGACCGACCAGATCGTGACCTGGGTGGAAACCCTGCTGACCCTCCCGGTCTTCTACCCCGTGCTTGCGCTGCTGGTCATCCTGGATTCCCTGCTGCCGCTGATCCCCAGCGAGGCGGTCCTGACCCTGGCCGGATCCTGGTCCGGCGCCCGGGGCGTGCCGGATCTGTTCACCGTCATCCAGATCGCCGTCGCCGCGGCGATAATCGGCGACAATGTCTGCTACTTCCTGGGCACCCGTCTCATCCGGGTCGTGGAACGCGTGCCCGACGACTCCACACGGGGGAGGGCTGTCTCGTGGGTCCGCCTCAACATCCGCCGCAGCGCCGGCACCACCATCATCGTCGCCCGGTTCATCCCCTGGGCCCGCTGGTTCATGACGATCATGCTCGGTTCCGTGCGCTATCCGTGGCGCTGGTTCTTCCTCTACGACACCATCGGGGTGATCATCTGGGCAGTTCAGGCCACCCTGATCGGCTACCTCGGCGGATGGGTGTTCTCCGACTACCCTCTCATCGGCATGGCCGTGGGCATCACCCTGGGAACGGTCGTCGGCCTGATGATCCAGCGGGTGCAGCAGCACATCTTCCGGAAGCAGGCCCGGAAAGAAGCCCGGAAAGAGGCCGAGAACCAACAAAGACCGCCCTCCCCGTAAAAGGGTGGACGGTCATGCGAGAAAACTGTTTCCGGCCCTACTGAAGTGCCGAAAGTTTCCTTGAAGTGCTCAAGCGAGCTTTAGAGCGGGTGGACTGCCTGGGCCTGCGGGCCCTTGGCGCCCTCGCCGACCTCGAACTCGACCTGCTGGTTCTCTTCGAGAGTGCGGAAGCCGGAGCCCTGGATCTCGGAGTAGTGGACGAAGACGTCAGCGGAGCCGTCGGCCGGAGCGATAAAGCCGAAGCCCTTCTCAGCGTTGAACCACTTCACAGTTCCCTGTGCCATGTTTTTAACCTTTTTCTTGATGTGGAGGTACGGCGTCGACACATGCCGACAACCGGGTCGTAATCGAACCCCCGAGAAACTAACAACTCCGTAACGGAGTAGTGATTCGGGTGCTCGCGCATAATTCCTTTGCGAGCACGTAAACGTAACGCACAGAACCTTGACCGAGTCCCAGTGTGTCATGGATTCTTCGCTCGCGGTAGTCTTAGAACATTTTCGGGTTGAAAATTTTGTCCCTCTCCCACGGAAAGGGGTGCTGAAAATCACTATTCCGAACCCCCTGGGCGAAGATCTCGCCGGTGAGATTTCCCGCCGTTTTCCCGCCTCCACCTGCACATACTCAACCACCATCGAGGCCCGCCCCGCGCGGACCGCAGCCTGGCCCGACTGGATTCACCCCGGTCTGAAGAATTATTTCGCCGACCAGGGAATCACCGCCCTTTACAGCCACCAGGCTGAGACGGCGGCGCTCGCGCACCAGGGAATCGACGTCGTGGTGGCCACCGGCACCTCCTCGGGAAAGTCCCTGGGATACCTCCTGCCCATCCTCACCCGCCTGGCCGATGACCCCACCGCGTGCGCCCTGTATCTGACCCCCACCAAGGCGTTGGGTTCCGACCAACTCGAGGCGGTGAGTCTCCTCACCCGTGCGGTCGACGGTCTCCGCACCATCCATCCCGCCCCCTACGACGGGGACACCCCCACCGAGGCTCGCCCCGGCATTCGCGACGCCACCAGGTTCGTGTTCACCAACCCAGACATGCTGCACGTGTCGGTGCTGGCCAACCACGCACGCTGGGCCCGGCTGCTACGGCATCTCCACTACATCGTCATCGACGAGTGTCACACCTACCGGGGAGTCTTCGGCGCGAACGTCGCACTGGTGCTGCGCCGGCTACTGCGCCTGGCAGCCCACTACGGGGCCAGTCCGACGGTGATTCTGGCTTCCGCCACAGCCAGCGATCCCGCGGCACACGCCGCCAACCTCATCGGCCGTCCCGTCACCGCCGTGACGCAGGACGGCGCTCCTACCGGCGCACGGACGGTCCTGCTGTGGGAACCGGGCTTCCTCGAGGGAGTGGAGGGCGAGCAGGGCGCACCGGTGCGCCGCGCCGCCACCACGGAGGCCGCCGGCATCATGGCCACCCTCGTCGCGGAAGGTGCCCGCACCCTGACCTTCGTCCGTTCCCGCAGGTCAGCCGAGTTGGTGGCGCTGCGCACACAGGAGGCACTGTCCTCGATGGGGCGACCGGACTTCGCACGCCGGATCGCCGCCTACCGGGCCGGCTACCTGGCGGAGGACCGCCGTCGGCTGGAACGTGAACTCGATGACGGCACGCTGCTGGGCGTGGCCACGACGAACGCACTCGAGCTGGGCATTGACGTCGGCGGCCTCGACGCCATCGTCACCGCCGGTTTCCCCGGCACGGTCGCCAGCTTCTGGCAGCAGGCCGGTCGGGCGGGCAGGCGGGGCCAGGGCTCGATCGTGGTCCTGGTGGCACGTGATGAACCGATGGACACCTACCTCATCCACCACCCCGAAGCGCTCCTGGGTCGGCCGGTGGAGCGTTCCGTGTTCAATCCCCACAACCCCTACGTGCTCCGCGGGCACATGTACTGCGCGGCCGTCGAAAAGCCATTGACCGACGAAGACGTCATCGCATTCGGGGCACAGGAGGTCGTCGACGAGCTCACCGCCGAAGGCTACCTGCGGCGTCGCCCGCGCGGCTGGTTCCCCACCCCGCTTCTCGACGCCCCCGTGACCCCCGACACCGCCCACTCCTCCGTTCACCTGCGTGGCGGCTCCGGCGAGGAGGTCATGATCGTCGACGTCTCCGACGGACGGCTGCTGGGCACCGTCGATGCGGCGCGCGCCGCAGCCCAGGTCCATCCCGGCGCGGTGTACCTGCACCAGGGTGAGAGCTTCGTCATCGAAGAGCTCGACTTTGACGACCACATTGCGCTCGCCCGCCCGGAGTTACCCGACTACACCACCTTCGCCCGCTCCACGACCGACATCCGCATCCTCGACTCCCCCGGGGACGAGGAGCTCATCAACTATTCCCCCGGTCTGTGGGTGGCCAATGTGGAGGTGGAGGTCACCGACCGGGTGACCGGTTACCTGGTCAAGCTCGCCGACGGCACGACCGCCGAACTCGTCCCCCTGGACATGCCGGAACAGCGCCTTCGCACCCGCGCAGTCTCGTACACCATCGACCCGCTCGCGCTCGCCGCCATGGGGATCACCGCCGCCGACGTCCCGGGCACGCTGCACGCTGCCGAGCACGCGGCGATCGGACTGCTCCCCCTGATCGCCACGTGCGACCGCTGGGACATCGGCGGGGTGTCCACCGCGCTGCACCCTGACACGCACCTGCCGACGGTCTTCGTCTACGACGGCAGCCCCGGCGGCGCGGGCTTCGCGGACGAAGGCTTCACCCGCTTCCCCGAGTGGATAGAGGCCACCTTCGAGGCGGTGCGTTCCTGCGGCTGCGAGTCCGGCTGCCCCTCATGCGTGCAATCGCCGAAGTGCGGCAACGGCAACCACCCGCTGGACAAGGCCGGCGCGCTGAAGCTGCTGGGCGCACTCGCGACCATGACGGGAGCTACACCGGGCCCGCCGTCGACGTGACCTCCCTTCCGCGGATACCCGTGGTGACGGAGACATCCGCTCCCACCACCTCACATCCGCTCATCGACGCTCCGTTCCGCCCCGCCACCTGCCCCGCCACGGTGCAGGCGTCCTCACCACGGGCGTGGGCGAAGGCGGCCGCAACCGCGGCGACGTCCGCCGCCACCCTGGCCTGATGGTGGGCGCTGACCTGGGCGGCGGCGCCCACCACGACCAGACTCAGGCTGATCAGGGCGGCAGCGAAGCCTGCGGTGGCGATGGTGGGCACGGCTAGCGCACCTCCACCGGGAAAACCGCCCGGTGGGTCCGGTTCCCCAGCGGCGACGGCACTGTCGCTGTGGCGGTGGCCAGACCACCGGATTCGGTGACGCTCACCTCGCCGCGCACCGGGTGATAGTCCACCCCGATGGCGTGGGAACGGGCGGCGGCCCCGGCAGCGTCGACCGCCGCCAGGTGGGCCGCCATCGTGGCGATCGCACCCACGATGAGCCCGCACACCGCGACGAGGCTGCCCAGCCCGAGGGCCGATTCGATGGTGGACATCAGACGGGGGTGTTGGAGAGGGCGTCGGTGATGATCGATTCGATCGCGTCAACCACGGCCTGCGCGTTGATGACGGCGTAGAGGACTGCGGCGAGGGCGGCGGCGGCGAGCGAACCCATGGCATATTCCACCGTGGACATGCCATCGTCGCTGGTCAGAAGGGACTTGGTGCGGGTGTAAAGGGACATGTTCTTTTCTCCTTGAGTGGTGATGGTCAGCTGAGTAGTTCGGTGCCCAGGCTGATGACCACGGGGGCCAGGCCGAGCACGAGGAAAGCGGGCAGGAAACAGGCCGTCAACGGCAGGGCGATGAGCACTCCTGCGCGTTCGGCACGGGCGGTGGCCCGGTCGGCGGCGTCGGCACGCAGTCCGGCGCTGATGCGTCCGCAGGCCTCCGACATTGCGGAGCCGGAACGCCCGGACATCCGCGCCAGGCCCGCAAGGTCACCCAGGCCGGGAAGATGGGCCACCTCCGCCCACGCACGTTCGGCCGGAACACCGATCGCGAGCAGCGCGGACACAGCACGCCAGGCGTCCCGGGTGACGGGGTCGTGGCCGGCCTCGACCAGGGCTGTGGTGGCTGCGGCGGGCGTCAACCCGGCGCGCAGGCACGCTGCGTAGAGGTCAATGTCGGCGGCGAGCGCCAGTCGATCGGGATCTGCGCCGGCGCGTGGACCGTCCCGCGGGGTCTTCGGGCTCCGGATCTGCAGGCGCCCGGCGACGCGCGGTACGGGTATGAGCAGCGCCAGCGCCAGGAGGACCAGTGTCACGGGGCAGCCCTCCCGATGATGTGGCGGGACCACACGAATCCGGTGGCCGCCAGTCCGGTACCGACGACCAGCAGAATGCCGCCCAGTCCCCCACCGAGGAGAAACCCGACGGGGTTGGCCCCCATCGCGGTGCCCATGGCGATGCCGGCGAAGGGCAGCAGGGTGAGGATCACCGCGGTGGCCTGTGGTCCCTGCAACGTGGCGGAGGTGGCGGTGCGGTGACGGAGGCGGGTGTCGATACGCAGCTGCGCCTGCTCGACCAGCGGCGCGAGGGGCAGACCGTGACGGTCCGCGAGTGACCACAGCGTTCCCAGTCCCGCCAGTTCCGGCACCGCGCTTGAGTCATCCACCAGGATGCGTGCCCCGGACAGCCCGCGTCGGGAGTGTCCGCGGACCCGGTTCAGAGTGCGGGTGATGTCGGGTGGGGCGTCCTCGGGCAGGTTCGCTGTGGCGTGTTCCACGGCTCCGGGCATGGCGCCGCCCGCGCGCAGCTCCCCGATGAGATGGCCGAGGAACGCCGCGGTGACGGTCTCCCGGCGGTGGGCCCGGCGACGCGCGCGCACCCCGTGGACCGCCCACCCGGCGGTGCCGGCGATCAGCAGCGCAGCTAACGCGACGCTGAGCCTTCCCAGCACAAGGAAGACCGTGATACCGGTACCCACCGCCAGCGGCAGCAGGGTACGGATTCTCGGCGGCGGCCCAGCCTGCAGCCGACCGGCCGGTGAGGGAGCGGTCACCGCCAGGTGAGCCGCCAGGAGGATGATCGGAATCATGCGAGGACCTGTCTGAATGCCGCGAACCCCGGGAGAGCACCCTGATCGCTGTCCCACACGGGGTGGGCCACCGCAGGATTTCCGCTGAGCAGGCCGAGCTGGTGGACGATGCGGCGACCGTCGGTGAGCCTGCGCATGACGATGACCACATCGACCGCAGCCGCCAGCTGCGAGTGCAGCGCATCCCGGTCGAGCCCTCCCAGGGCGGCGAGGGCCTCCATGCGGGCAGGAACCTCAGCGAGGGAGTTGGCGTGGATGGTTCCCGCGCCACCTTCATGGCCGGTGTTGAGGGCGGCGAGCAGATCGACGACCTCCGCCCCGCGGATCTCACCCACGACGATGCGGTCCGGCCGCATCCGGAGCGCCTGTTTGAGCAGGTCGGACATGGTGATCTCACCGCTGCCCTCGATGTTGCGGGGCCGTGCCACGAGGTTGAGCACATGCGGGTGCGGGGGCTGGAGTTCAGCGGTGTCCTCGATGCACAGGATCCTCTCCCGGTGGCTGACCTCTGCCAACAGCGCCGCCAGCAGGGTCGTCTTGCCCGTGCCTGTACCGCCCACGATGAGGAAGGCACGGCGGTGCTTCACGACGCCGCGCAGAACCTGCGCGATCTCCTCACTCACCGTGCCGCGGGTGATCAGCTGGCTGAGCGTGGTGGCCGCCTGGCGCAGAACACGCAGGCTCAGGCACGTGTGGTTGGCCGAGGGCGGTGCGAGCAGGGCGTGGATGCGGATGATGGAGCCGTCGTCACGGGCGAGGCGACCGTCAGCGAAAGGTTGGGCGTCATCGAGGCGGTGCCCGCAGGCGGTGGCCAGCCGGGTGGCCAACTGGCGGACCTCGGCATCGTCGGTGAAGGTGACCTCGGCGCGCTCCAGTCCGGCTCCCCGGTCGAACCACACCTGGTCCGGCCCGTTGACCACGATGTCGGTGATGCCCTCGAGCGCCAGCACCGCCTCGAGCAGTCCGATTCCGGTGGAGTCATGGCGCAGGCGCCGGAGCAGGTCGAGGACGTCGACGTCGGAGATGACACCCGCCTCCTCCCGGATGAGACGGGCGATGTCGGCGGCATCGTTCGTGGCGGATGAGTCCACGAGTCGGCGCTGCACCTTCTCCATGAGCGTGACAGCAGCGGGAATGCTCACGACGACACCCCCGCGTCCGCCAGAATCACCCGGGTGGTGGCGGTGAGCGCGCCGGGAAGTCGTTCCGGCAGCCCACCGAGTTCGACGGCCCTGGCGAGGCGGGGCAGGTGGCCGAGTTCGCCGATGATCCGGCATCGGGTGATCTTCGCCAGGTCCTCGGCGGTCAGCCCCGACCAGCCGCGGTGTCGGGCGATGCCGACGGTGGCTGTCCGGGTGCGGGTGAGCTCGGTGACCAGACGTGCCGCCGACGCCGCCGCACGTACCTCGGCCGGAATGAGCAGGACGACCCTGTCGCAGACATCGGTGACTGCCTCGGCGGCGGGCCCGTGGGCCGGCAGGTCGACGATGGTGATCCCGGGTGCGGCTCCCAGCGCCTCGAGCACGGGCCGCACGGACTTTCCAGCGAGCCGGAAAGAGTCGGCGATGGTGCTGCGGGCGGTGGACAGGACGGCGATGCCGTCCGGCGTGACGGGCAATGCCGCCCGGAGGTCGGTGCCGGCGATGGTCCCTTCACCCAGCCGTAGGTCAGGCCAGCGCGCACCGGGGAGGTCCTCGAGGCCGAGTAGCAGGTCGAGGCCCCCGGAGTGGTCGTCGGCGTCGATGAGCGTGACCGGGTGATGGCGGGCGGCGGTGCGTGCGAGGGCGGCTGCCAGGGTCGAGGTGCCGGCCCCGCCGGCGGATCCGCACACTCCGATGAGCGCGCCCTGCCGCCGGGCGGACACCGGGCCCTGCGCAGCGTGGCCGGGCGTCCGCCCGGAGCCGGGTGCGTGCGCGTGTCCCAGCGCGGTGAGCAGGTCGGCGGCCTGGGCGGGAAGCACGTAGGCGTTCTCCGCATGGCAGGTCAGTGCGGCGCGCCAGTCGACGGGACCGGGGTCGGCGGCGAGGAAGTGGACGCCGGGCCGCCGGTCGAGGGTGGCGACGTGACCCGCGGTATCGGCGTCGACAAGCACGGCGTGGGCGCGGGCATGGAGGCGGGAGATTTCCCGGGGGTCGATGGTGTCGATGACCCCATGACCGGTGGCGGCGGCGATGTGTGTGGCCTCGGGGTGGATGACGGGATCGCCGACGGCCACGAGAATGTAGGTGCTGCTCATGGCCTCACCATCGCCGGGACCACCCCGGCGGAACAAGAGTCTGGCCAACTGCCTGTGGACAACCCGCAATGTTGTTGACGGCTCATCACACATCTGTGGACAACTCGGCTACACCGCTGGCGTTCCCCCCACAGGTGGGGGACACTGTGTGTGGCCGGAGTTCCCGGCCGAGGCCGTCTCAGATGGACGGAAATTTAGGGACGGCCCGCGCCTCGGGGGGGTGTGCGCGGGCCGTCAGTAACCCGGCATCGGGGGGGATTGCCGGGGCAGGCCACACAGTATATCGGGGCCTTGCAAGGGGAATTATGGCACAAATACCTATCCATGACAATACCGTCCGGCGACTTTTCTCGAATAACCATTCGAGCGGCACGTGCATGTCCAGAAATGACCACACTAAGACCGCTCGTGTCACATTGGCCACTACCGAAACAATCACCCCTTACGTTTCACAGGTAGGGAGTCTAGACTTTCTCAACATGATGACCGGGTCTACGGCGAACCAGCCGGCCACCACGCAGAATTCACAGCGCGTGGCGGCCTTCTTCGACCTGGACAAGACGATCATCGCCACATCCTCCGCCTTCGCCTTCGGCCGGGAGTTCATGCACAACGGACTCATCACCACCTCCGAGGCACTGCAGATGTCCCTGGCGAAGGCCACGTACATGATCGCCGGCCAGTCAAGTGAGCAGATGGACGCCACCCGCGACCAACTCGCCGCGCTGGTCGCCGGCTGGTCCGTGCAGCAGGTGCGGGAGATCGCCTCAGAAACCATGCACAACGTGGTCACCCCCGCCATCTACGCGGAGGCGCGGGAGCTCATCGCCTTCCACCGTAACGCCGGCCACGACGTGATCATCATCTCCGCCTCCGCCTCGCACCTGGTGGACCTCATCGCGGAGGAACTGGGCATCAACCAGGTCGTGGCCACCGAACTCGAGGTCGCCGACGGGCACTTCACCGGCGAGATCCTCTTCTACTGCAAGGGCGCGGCAAAGGCGCAGGCCATCGCCGACCTTGCCGTGGAGAACCACTACGACCTCTCGGCCAGCTACGCCTACTCGGATTCCGCCACGGACATCCCGATGCTGGAGGCCGTGGGCAACCCTGTGGCAGTGAACCCCGACCGCGCCATGAAGAAGGCCGCGCTGGAGAACGGCTGGGAGATCCGCACCTTCCGCCACCCCGTACCCCTGTTCCAGATGCCCTCTCCCCGTGAGGTGAGCATCGGCGCGAGCGTCGTCGCCGTCATCACTGCGGCTGCAGCCGGCGGCATCTGGTGGGCCCAGCGCGGCCGCCGCGGTTCCGCCTGACGCTGCCCGGTTCACTAGAACGCCCGGGCGATGTCCTCCGCCTCCTGTGCACCCGAGATCCAGGACCGCAGGCACAGCTCGAGGAACTCGACGGCGCTACCCTGCGTCCATGCCCGCGCGGCCGCGGAGTACTCCTCGCGGTGGCGCAGAAGGTGAGGTTCGGGGACTGCCAGACCACGCGGATCCAGGCCTGTCGTCACGGCGGTCAGCCGGGCCGCCGCCCGGGCGATGAGGCCGGACCGCTCGCCGAACAGTCTGTGAGCCAGCAGTTCCGCGTGCACGACCTGGGGCAGCAGCACATCGTCCGCCCCCCGGTTGATCAGCACGGCCAGACGCTGCAGCCGCTCCGGCGCGCCCTCCCCTTCCGGATGGCCGTCGCCACCGGCCAGCACCGACATGCGGGCCAGCACCTGCAGCGGCGCTCGGCTGAACACGCGGGCCGAGGACTGGAGGGACCCCGGCGCGAGCATGCTGGACACGCTCATCGACGCCCCCAGGACCCCCTCCGGTACTTCATGGTCACGGGCCGAAGGATCGTCGATGAGCGCCGAGGTGCGGGCACCACGCAGCACGGATTCCGACCCGGTGAGATCGGCACGCCGCAGGGACACGGGTCGGCGGTGCACCGCCGCGATGGCGGACACCGCCTCGGCGGCGAGTACCGCCACATCGCCTAGCTCACGGAGGGGTTGCAGGGGGTCAACCGCAGACATATCCACTACGATAGCGCTGCAAGGGACGCGCATTCACAGTGAATCCGTGGCACCATGGTCAACAACGCATGACACCGCATCAGGAAGGCACATCGTGAGCAACAACGGACTTTTCACTGACGGACCGAAGGATTTCACTCCGCGGGTCAGCTCGATCCCGCTCAGCGACGTCGACAGTACCCGCCAGGGTGAAGGATCCATCGGCGATCTCGTCTCCAACGCCACGGCCCAGATGTCCAGCCTTTTCCGTGCGGAGGTCGAGCTGGCCAAGACCGAACTCGCTGGTGAAGCGAAGAAGGGTGCCATCGGTGGCGGTTTGTTCGGTGTCGCCGGCGTCATCGCCCTCTACTCCTCCTTCTTCTTCTTCTTCTTTGTCGCTGAGCTGCTGAGCATGTGGCTGGAGCGGTGGGCTGCGTTCCTGATCGTCTTCCTGGTGATGATCCTGGCTGCCGCACTGCTCGCCTTGTTCGGCTGGCGCAAGGTGAAGAAGATGGGTGCACCGAAGCGCACGATTGAGTCCGTCAACGAGCTGAAGAACCTGGTTCCGGGCCAGGCCACGAAGCGACTCGAGGGCCGCAACCGAGGCATGTACAGCTGACCTACCCCCGTACATTCCGCCCGACCGCTCCCGCACCCGGCAGCGGCCGGGCGGTTTTCGTTCCCGCGATGACAGGCCGTTGAAAGGAATCACCCTTCGTGTTCAAGCTCCACCGCCCCGCACTGTCACCCTCCGTGGTGGAGCTGGAGGGACCGTTCACCCACGAGCTGGTCCATACCCGCGGTGTGCGGCTCCATGCGGCCGTGGCAGGCGATCCGGGAGATCCGCTGGTGGTGCTGCTGCACGGCGCCTTCTCCGGTTGGTTCGACTTCCGGGATGTCATCGCCCCGCTCGCTGCCAGGGGGCTGTACGTCGCAGCTGTCGACGCCCGCGGTTACGGCATGAGCGACAAGCCGCCGGCCACCGCCGGTGGCGATCTGCGCACCGCCGCAGGAGACATCGCCGGCCTCATCCGGTCCCTGGGGCATGACTCCGCCGTGGTGGTCGGCTCCGACACGGGAGGCACCGTCGCCTGGGCCCTGGCCACCAAGTACCCCGAGTTCGTCGCCGGCCTGGTCTCGGTCAGCTCCGCCCACCCGGTGGACCTGCGCCGTGCGATCGCGGCCCGCCCCTGGAACTTCCCGTGGCTGGGCGCCCGGGCGCTGCTCTCACGCCTCCCGCTGGCCTTCCTGCGGCTGTTTCCGGGGCTCGTGGCACCCGCCTACCGGCGTCAGCTCAGACTCAACACCACGAGTGAATTCGGCCGTAGCCCCGCCTTCGAACAGGCGCTTCAACTGCGTCTGACCTCAGCACAGATCGGCAACGCCCAGCAGGCTATCCTGCGCACGAACCGTCTGCTCACCGCCGCGGTGTCGGCACGTTGGCTGCACGCACAGGTTCAGGCCCCGACGCTGCTGATCCAGCCTCCGCAGCGGCAGTGGCGGCATCTGGCCCGACGGTCCCGCGCCCGCGTCGTCGGCCCGGTCGAGGTCACCCATGTGCGGAAGACCAGGAATCTGCCGCAGCTGGAGAACCCGACCGGTTTCGTCGACGTCGTCGCTGACTTCGCCGCACGGCTCCGGTAGCGGCCCCGGTCCGGTCAGAAGTGCTAGCTGGCCACGCAGCCCTGTGTGTCCACGGCGTCGACCAGTCCGGTGACGTCACCGATCTGGCTCTGGGCCTCCCCTGCGGTGACCACGTAACCGGTGTCGGTCTGGTCGACGCTCGCACCGAAGACCACCCCTAGGACGCGCCCCTCAGCGTCCAGCAGCGGGCCGCCGGAATTACCCTGACGAATGGTTCCCCGGACGGTGTAGGCTTCGCGCTCCACCCGGCCGGAGGCATAGATGTCCGGACCGGCGATGAGCAGCTTGTCACGGATGCGGGCGGGGGCCGCCTCGAAGGGACCGGATTCGGGGAAACCCATGACGACGGCGTCGTCCCCCGACGTCGCCGGGGTGTCTGCCCAGGGCAGAACGGGCAACCCGAGGTCAGGGGCGTGAAGGACCGCGAGGTCGACGCCAGGGTTGTAGTAGACCACCTCGGCGTCGCGGACTCCCAGGACGGTGTCCAGGCGGACTGCCTGGGTGCCGGCGACGACGTGGGCATTGGTGACCACGTAGTCGGGCGCTGTGACGAAACCGGAGCCCATGAGTCGGCGGCTGCACTCGTTGGAGTCGCCCTGGATGTGGATGACGGAAGGCCGCACCTCCTCGACCAGGGCGTAGTCGTCGATCTGGATGTTCGGTGCGGCAACCTCCCGCGCGGGGGGTTCGTCGAAGGGGGAGAACAGCGGCGGAAGACCGGAGTCGTTGAGAAGCACCGTGATGCGGGCCGGCAGCTGCTCCAGCCCCGGCGGGGTGTTGCGGTCCACGAAACCCAGGACCTCGGAGTTGCGGATGCCTTGACTGACCGGGCCTGCCAGGCCGGTGGCCAGGGGGATCGAGATCAGCCACACCACGATGAGGGTGGCCGCCGCAGTGAAGACGGACCCGATGGCGGAGTCGATGGTCTGCGAGGCACGCATCCGCATCCGGTCCCGGAGCGAGGAGCCCAGTATGCCGCCGACCAGGTTGCCCAGGCCGACGAGCAGGATGATCGTGCCCAGGCCGAGGAGGAAACGCAGGGCAACGGAATCCGTCAGCTGCATGACCGGTGGGGCGAGGGCTGCGCCGATGATCAGTCCCGCGACCACACCGACCGTGGAGAGCACGGATGTGAACGCGCCCTGGCGCCAACCGGCGACGATCGCCAGGAATACAGCCAGGACGATCAGGCCGTCGACGATGAGGGCGGAGGTCACGAGTTTGTGGTGTTCCTGTCCAGTGTGCGTGCCGGAGAAGTCTCTCCGGTGATTACCGGAGGAATCTTACCCGGTTGCCCGGATCTGAATAGCGAGGTTCATTGTTACGCGACTTCGCCAGCGTGTCCTGCAGGTCCAGGGTGGTCTGCCGGTCCCAGGGCCGTTCCCAGCCGGCCTGGTGCAGCATCGCGGACAGCAGGCCTGCGGTGAATCCCCACACGAGGTAGTCGTTGATGGTGAATGCGGGCCCCTTCCACCCTGCCCACCCGACCATGAGTCGGTTCCGGGGGTCGACCAGGTCGGAGACGTAGGCGGGGAAGACGTCGTCGGCTTCGGCGGGGCTGGCCACGCCGACCTCACCGGGGGTGTGCCAGTGGCCGAGCACCGGGTGGACGGGGTATCCGGAGGCCCGGATGTGGACGGGTTCCATTTCCGCGACGGGCGTGACGGTGGAGCGGTCCAGGCCGGTCTCCTCCCATGCCTCCCGCAGTGCGGCGTCGACAGGGTTGAGGTCCGTGGCGTCGACACGGCCACCGGGGAAGGCGATCTGTCCGGAGTGGGAGCGCATCGACGGCGACCTGTGGGTCAGCAGCACTGCAGCGTTTCCTGGCGGGTAGGCCCCGAAGTGGTCGTCACCCGAGAAGAGCATCAGGACGGCGGCCGAGCGGTCGGGGGCTTCGCGGTTGGTCATGCACGCGTCAACGCCCCGGATGTCGGGATGCGAATGGGCGGCGGTCACCTCCGACACCAGCCGCCGCATCCATCGGGGCGCCCGCTCGGGATTGAGTTCCGTGTTGGTGCCGGGCTGATCCGGCTCGACATCCATCCTCATGTGCCCTCCACTGCTTCCGCGACGGCGTCCGTCAGCTCCCGGGTCGATTCAAATGACTTCGGGAACATCGCCACCTGTTCGGTGCCTTCGAACACCACCGTGATGGGGATGACACCGGGTAGACCCAGGGTACCGGCGAATGTGTTGTCGACGTCCTGGTAGCTGGCGAGATCGATGCCCAGTTCCTCGAGCATCGCCGCGCCGTTGCCCGGGTTCGCATCGGCATGCACGCCCACGACAGTGTATTCCGGGTGGGCGGCGGCGAATTCATCGAAGAACGGCAACTCATCCCGGCACGGCCCACACCACCATGCCCATACATTGACCACGGTGACGCCTTCCGCCGGCGCCTTTCCGTTGTCACCGCCCAGGCAGTCCAGCTCGACGCCGCCCGCCCCGGTGGAGGGACAGTCCGGCCGGTCCACGACGTTGCTTTGCGACGCCCCCGTGGTCACCGCAGCCGTGTCCGCCGCCTGGGGACCCCCGGCCGGCCCATTCACGGTGCGCAGCATGGCGAAGGCCGCCGCGAAGACCGCGAGGGTGAGGATGATGCCGATGACGATCGTCCAGGCGCTCTGCCGATTCATGACCACGCTCCAGGGGCAGGGTTGTAGGAGGGACAGTCCTTCGCGATGGCGCATGCGTCACACTCCGGGCGTCTGGCATGGCAGACCCGGCGCCCGTGGAAGATGAGCCGGTGGGAGAACATCGTCCATTCCTTCTTCTCGATCTGTGCGCACAACGCCTGCTCAATCCGGAGGGGATCAGCTTCCCCGGTGAGCATGAGACGGTTCGCCAGCCTGGTGACGTGGGTGTCCACCGCCAGGCCCGGCAGCCCGAATGCGTTGCCACGCACCACGAGTGCGGTCTTGCGCCCAACTCCCGGCAGCGTCACCAGGTCTTCGATGGCGCGGGGCACCTGGCCATCGAAACGCGCGACCAGGGCCTCCCCCAACCCGATGAGATGGCGCGCCTTCGCCCGGAAAAAGCCGGTCGGACGGATGATCTCCTCGATGTCCGCACTTTTGGCTGCCGCGTAATCGGCTGCCGTGGGGAAACGGCGGAACAGTTCCGGCGTGACCTGATTGACGCGGACGTCCGTGGTCTGGGCCGACAGGACCGTCGCGACCGTCAATTCCAGCGGATTTGTATAGTCGAGTTCGCAGTGCGCGTCCGGGTGAACCTCGGCCAGCTTTCGGTTGATACGGCGGGCCCGTCGGGTACGCCCCAGGTCCGTCTCGGTACCTCGGGCGGCAGAGTGGGGAAGCGAAGACGTGACCGGCATAATTGACAGTTTAGCCACGACGAGGGCCGGACATGACTGGCGTTCTCCTCGTCGCCGCTCCACTCGTCCTGACATCATGCGGCCTGCAGGTGGACAAGCTCGACTCCGTGGCCCCGTACACCAGTGACGAGTCAACCAATTAGACATTGAGTGTGATGAACCTGGTAATGTGACAAATTTCCCTCCCCCTACCTACCAGTGATCGATTACACGGTAGGGTGGTGGAAAACACACTGCGCCGGAAGTCACAGCCGTGCCCCCAAAAGGGGCCACATGCATCATTGAAGGTTCTCCCGGCGCGCTGTCTACGCATACCGAAAAATGACAGAGGAGCGACAAGTGGAAGGTGTACAGGAGATCCTGTCACGCGCCGGAATCTTCCAGGGCGTGGATCCGGTGGCCGTGGCCAACCTGATCCATGACATGGAGACCGTCCGATACCCCCGGGGAACGACCATCTTCGAGGAAGGTGAACCCGGCGATCGCCTCTACATCATCACCGCCGGCAAGGTGAAGCTGGCCCGTCATGCATCCGACGGCCGCGAGAACCTGCTCACCGTCATGGGCCCGTCCGACATGTTCGGCGAACTGTCCATCTTCGACCCGGGCCCCCGAACCTCCTCCGCAGTGTGTGTCACCGAGGTCCAGGCAGCGACCATGACCTCGGAGATGCTCAAGCAGTGGGTCTCTGATCACCCGGAGATCGCCCAGCAGCTCCTGCGCGTTCTGGCCCGCCGCCTGCGCCGCACCAACGCCTCCCTGGCCGACCTCATCTTCACCGACGTTCCCGGCCGCGTGGCCAAAACGCTCCTCCAGCTGGCCAACCGCTTCGGTTCCCAGGAGGGGGGCGCCCTGCGCGTCCACCACGACCTCACCCAGGAAGAGATCGCCCAGCTTGTGGGCGCCTCCCGCGAGACCGTGAACAAGGCCCTGGCCACCTTCGCCCACCGTGGCTGGATCCGCCTCGAGGGCAAGTCCGTCCTCATCGTGGACACCGAGTCCCTGGCCAAACGCGCCCGCTAGTGCCACTGTCCCGGTGAAAAAACCCGCCGGCCCACCTCACGGTGGCCGGCGGGTTTCTCGTTCCCAGGCTTTCTAGGCGGGCTTTTCCACGTCGAGGTAACGCAGGGCCACGCGGGTGGACTGCTCCGCGGCGTGACGCAGCACCGGGTCGACGTCGTCGTACATCTCGTCGATGAGCGTCTTGAGCTCCACGTCATCGCCCAGACGGCCGCGAATCTCCCGGATCTGGTTGAGGCGGTGCTCACGACGGTCGATGTACTTGCGGGCGTAGGCGGACAGGTCCGCACCCTCCGGACCATGTCCCGGCAGGAGGGTGATGTCCTTACCGCGCTCCTCCAGCAGACGCAGGGTGGCCAGGTACTGGCCCAGGTCGCCGTCGGTCTCGGAGATCATGGTGGTGTGACGGCCGGCGATGGTGTCACCGGTGACCACACCCTCCAGGGTTGACTCCCCCGGAACGCCCGACCAGATGAAGAAGCACACTGAATCAGCGGTGTGACCCGGGGTGTGGACGACCTCGATCTGGGGGGTGACGCCTTCGACGGTGATCACCTCGGCGTCGACAAGCGGAGTGCCCCCACCAGCACAAGCGGTCGGATCAAAAGCGCGGATCGGCGCGCCGGTGAGCTGCCGGAAACGCGGCGCTCCGTCAGCATGGTCGGGGTGATGGTGGGTGAGCAGAACCAGTGCCGCCTCCTCGGAGTTCGTACGGAGGACGATCAGATGGCCCTCGTCCTCCGGTCCGGGGTCGATCACGATGCTGCGGGTGTCCCCCTCAGCACGGATGACCCAGGAGTTCGTGCCCTCCAGGGCCGCATAGCCCGGGTTCGCACAAAGGACCACAGACACGGACGGGGTAACCGGTCGAAGCTGGCTGTAAGCAGGATGCTCCATGCGCACAAGCTTAGCCCGGTTTCAGCGACCTGCCGAACCGTGGAGCGGACTAAACCGAGATCTCCACGATGAGCTCAATCTCCACCGGCGCACCGAGCGGAAGCTCAGCGACGCCGACGGCGGAACGGGCGTGCGCGCCGGCCTCGCCGAAGATCTCCCCGACCAGATTGGAGGCACCGTTGACCACGGCAGGCTGGCCGGTGAAGCCCTCCGCGGAGGCCACGAAACCCACGATCTTGAGAACGCGGGTGACCTTGTCGATGCCCACGAGAGCATCCACGGCGGCCAGCGCATTGAGGACCGCGGTGCGGGCCAGGTCGCCGGCCTCCTCCGCAGTGACCTCCGCGCCCACCTTGCCGGTGGTGGGCAGCTTGCCGTCGACGAAGGGCAACTGGCCCGAGGTCCAGACCTGGTTGCCGGTCCGGATCGCCGGTACATAAGCCGCAACCGGGGCCGCGACCGCCGGGAGGGTGATCTGCAGCTGGGCCAGCCGCTCAGAAACGGCCGACATCAGTTCTTCTCCCGCTTCATGTAGGCGACGACATTCTCCGGGTTCGGCCCGGGCACGACGGTGACAAGCTCCCAGCCATCCTCACCCCAGGTGTCGAGTATCTGCTTGGTGGCGTGGGTGAGAAGCGGAACGGTGGCGTATTCCCAATTAGTCATGGCAGCCAGCGTACCGGGCCGGTCACATGCCGTTGAGTTCCCCGCCGGACGCGAGATACTCCGCCCAGTTGGTGATGTGCGGGTTGCTCCGCAGGAGTGCGCGACGCTGACGTTCCGTCAGGCCGCCCCACACCCCGAACTCGACCCTGTTGTCGAGGGCATCGGCGCGGCATTCGGTGAGCACGGGGCAGTGGCGGCAGACGACAGCCGCCTTCCGCTGCTCGGCCCCCCGGACGAACAGGGCATCCGGGTCACCACTACGACACTTGGCCTGGGTGATCCATTCACCCCGCTCGTAGCAGACAGGCTGCTGATCAGACGAGGAACGGAAAATCTCTCCGGCCAGAGGGGTTGCCATCATTCTCTACCTTTCAAACAGTCCAGGTGGTCCAGACTTCACATCGGCCCACACGGCCATTATGCGTGTAAGTCTATTCACAGTCTTAACATGAAGTCGAGTACGTCACACTTCCAGGGGGAAACATTAGTTCCCCCACTCCCCCCTCACTGCGTAGGGTAAGAGTCGTGTCTGTATGGAAGCCCCTGGCCAATCTACTTTCCGCCACAATCATTGCGGGTGTGGCGGGTGCGCTCGCGCTTGCCCCCGTCGCAGGTATCTCGGGGGTCGGCATCGCCCGGACGAATGAGACGATGCAGTCCAATCTCTCGGACCTGACCTACGGCGACACCCCGGGGGTGACCACCGTCACCGACGCCACCGGTCAGCCCATGGCCTGGCTGTACGACCAGCGCCGTTACGAGGTGGGAGGCGAACAGATCTCGCAGCACGTGAAGGACGCGATCGTCGCCATCGAGGACCACCGCTTCTACGAGCACGACGGCGTGGACATGCAGGGCACCGCACGCGCCATGCTGACCAACCTCCTCGCCGGAGGGGTCGAACAGGGCGCCTCCACGCTCAACCAGCAGTACATCAAGAACTACCTCCTCCACATTGAGGCGAAGACCGAGGAGGAACAGGCGGCCGCCGTCGAACAGTCCATCCCCCGCAAGCTGCGGGAAATGCGCCTGGCCGCGGACCTGGACAGGGACCTGAGCAAGGACGAGATCCTCACCGGCTACCTCAACCTGGTGCCCTTCGGCAATCGTTCCTACGGCATCGAGGCAGCCGCCCGAACCTACTTCGGCATCAGCGCCGCCGAACTCTCCGTGCCGCAGTCCGCGTTGCTCGCCGGCATGGTGCAGTCCTCCGAGGGCCTCAACCCGTACTCGAACCCCGAGGGTGCGACCATCCGCCGCGACTCCGTACTGCGGGCCATGGCCACCCACGGCTATCTCACCGCCGAGGAGGCCGACGCCTACATCGCCCAGCCGCTGGGCGTTCTCGAGTCCCCGGCCACCCTGCCGAACGGCTGCATCGCCGCCGGCGACCGCGGCTTCCTCTGCGACTATGCACTCACCTACCTCGACTCGAAGGGCCTGAGCCGGGAGCAGCTGCATGAGGGCGGCTACACCATCACCACCACCCTCGACCCGCAGACCCAGGATGCCGCCCGCGCCGCCGTGGCCCGCAACGTCGACCCCATGGCCGCAGGTGTCGCCGAGGTGATGAACGTGGTCGAGCCGGGCTCCGATTCCCGCGACATCCTCGCCATGGCCTCCTCACGCAACTACGGCCTCAACCTCGAGAACGGCGAAACCATCCTCCCGCAGCCGAGTTCACTGGTGGGCAACGGTGCGGGTTCGGTGTTCAAGATCTTCACCGCCGCCGCGGCCATCGATCAAGGCATGGGCCTGGAGACCGAACTCGCAGTCCCCGCCCGCTACGAGGCCCGGGGACTGGGTACCGGCGGCGCGGAGAACTGCCCGCCCAACACCTACTGCGTGGAGAATGCCGGCGCCTACCAGCCACGGATGACGCTGCGCGAGGCGCTGGCCTATTCCCCCAACACCACGTTCATCCAGCTCATCGAACAGGTCGGGGTGCCTGCTGTGGTGGACATGTCCGTGAAGCTGGGTCTGCGCAGCTACGAGGAGGCCGGCACCCACGACGGGGAACGCTCCATCGCGGAGTACATGAAGGCTGCGAACCTCGGCTCCTACACCCTGGGCCCCACCCCGGTGAACCCGCTGGAGCTGTCCAACGTCGGCGCCACCATCGCCTCCGGTGGCCGGTGGTGCGAGCCGAACCCCATCGCCAAGGTCACCGACCGCGCGGGACAGGAGGTCTTCCTCGAGCGGCCCGACTGTGAGGACGTCATCGACCAGGGCGTCGCCAACGCGCTGGCCGTCGGCATGTCCGACGACCTCACCATCGGCACAGGCTCGCGTGCGGCGAACGTGAACGGATGGTCGGGACAGGCCGCCGCCAAGACCGGTACCACCGAGTCCAACCAGTCCTCGGCGTTCCTGGGTTTCAACAGCGGCTTCGCGGCCGCACCATACATCTACAACGACGGCACCACCACCAGTCCGCTGTGCACCTCGCCGGTACGACAGTGCGCCGGCGGTGACCTCTTCGGCGGCCGGGAGCCGGCCGAGTCCTGGTTCCAGACCGCCAACCTCGTGCCCGCCGCCCTCAACGGCACGCTCCCCTCCCTCGACGAGCGCTACGAGCTCGGCACCACCCATGCCGTGCTCGCGGAGGTCGTGGGTCTCACCGAGGCGGACGCCCGCCGCACCCTCGAGGGGGCCGGCTACCGGGTGAACGTGCGGAGCACCGAAGGGACCCAGCCGCGGGGGCGCGTCGAACGCGCCGTTCCCGAGGGCATGCTGCGCCCGGGCGGGACAGTCACCCTGGAGATCTCCACCGGCCCGCCCGCGCGCCCGGCACCCACGGCACCGACGCCCACCGAGCGCGGCACGCGGCCTACTCCGACTCTCCCGTCGCTCACCCAGGACGACATCAACGACGTCGCGGACCAGATCCGCGACGCCCTGGGCATCTAGCCCAGCTTCGCGCGCACCGCCGCCGACAGACGCTTGCCGTCCGCCTGTCCGGCGGCTGCGTCGGAGGCGACCTTCATGACCTGCCCCATCTGCTTCAACGACACCTCGTCCGGTGCCACGCCGAGCCCGGCGGCGACGAACTTGACAGCGTCATCGACGAGAGCGGCCACGGCGGCGTCATCAAGCTGAGCGGGCTGGTAGTCCTCCAGCACCGCCACCTCGGCGAGTTCCGTCTCCGCCAGCTCGGGGCGGTTGTTGGCCGAGTAGATCTCCGCGGACTCCCGACGCTTCTTGATCTCACGCGCGATCACCTTGAGGATCTCCTCGTCGGTCACCTCGTGCTTCGTTCCTGTGGTCTCTTCAGTCTGAATTGCGGCGAGCAGCATGCGGATCGTTCCCGTACGCTCCTTCTCCCTGGCCTTCATGGCTGTCTTCAGATCGTCCCGGATCCTGCTCTTGAGTTCGCTCATGGGCCCCACGGTACTCGCCGGGTAGGGTGGGCCGGGTGAACGAGACAGCCAAGGTGACCAAGCGTATTCTCCCCCTCGCGGGTCTGGCGGGCCTCAGCGCCCTGGCCGCCGCGGGCGTCGCCGCCTGGGGAAACTCCGAACTCGACAAGTTCGAGCTCAAGGACATCACCGTCCCCCTGCTTCCGCCGGGAACGCTGCGCGGCAAGGCGGAGTTCCGCCTCCTGCACATCTCCGACCTGCACATGATCCCCGGCCAGGACACCAAGATCGCCTGGGTCAGCGCGCTTGATTCGCTCAGCCCGGACCTGGTGGTCAACACCGGCGACAACCTCTCCGACGAGCGCGCCGTCCCCGACGTCCTCCGCGCCCTCGGGCCGCTGCTGGGCCGCCCCGGCATGTTCGTCTTCGGCACCAACGACTACTGGGCCCCGCAGCTCTCGAACCCCTTCTCCTACCTCCTCAACAAGCGCCGGGCCCCCTCCTACATCGACCTACCCTGGCGCGACATGCGTGCAGCCTTCATCGAGCGCGGCTGGCACGACGCCACCCACAAGCGTGTCGAGTTCCAGATCGGCAACGTGCGCATCGCCGCCGCCGGTGTCGATGATCCGCACCATGATCTCGACGATTACTCGCTTATCGACGGCCCGCCCAACCCCGACGCCGACCTCTCCCTCGCCCTCCTCCACTCTCCCGAACCACGGGTGCTGTCCCGTTTCGCCGAGGACGGCTACCAGCTCTCACTGTCCGGCCACACCCACGGCGGCCAGCTGTGTCTGCCGGGTTCAAGGGCCATCGTGACCAACTCCGGCATCGACCGTGCCCGCGTGCAGGGCCTCCACGACTTCGGCCCCATGAAGATGCACGTCTCGAACGGACTGGGAACCTCCAGGTATGTCCCGTTCCGCCTGTTCTGCCGCCCCTCAGCCACCCTGCTGCGCATCACCGAAACCTCCCACTGAACTGGCGTTTTGTTCCCGGCCGAGGATGTGGGCTATGGTATTCCAGGTACCACGCGGTACACCGGGATATGGCGCAGCTTGGTAGCGCGCCTCGTTCGGGACGAGGAGGTCGCAGGTTCAAATCCTGTTATCCCGACCAACTGAGAAGACGGTCATGGTTTTCTGGGCTGAGAAGTTCAGGAAACCCACCGTCGAAGCAAAACCCCGCTGATTTTCAGCGGGGTTTTCGCATTGCTCCACCACGCCTTGGCTTCGAGCGGTCGCTGCAGCACCCTGCCGCCTGCAGAGACAGCATCGGCGGGCCCCCTGGTGGCGGATGGCCCGGCGGCCGGACGGCCCGCATACAGGTCGAGATAAAGCTGGAAGAGCTCCTGTCGATGTTCAGCCACCCCGGGAGTGGAGGTGTTCACAATCTCATGGCCCACCTTCCACTTCCCCGGGATGGCCGCCTCAAACAGCTCAAGTCCATTCGCCTCCGCGAGAGTCCCGGGAACCGACACCGCCAACCCCTGGTCGATACGGGTGTCGTCTTCGGCGATAACCGTGGCCACGCTCCTCAGCGCGGGGGACCCGGGATCAGCCCGGAGGTTGTCACCGATGATGAGATACTGTGCCAGGCCGCGGTAGGAAAAACCCGGATCCGCACTGTCCGCACCGTTACTGAAGGAATCCGCCAGCAGGTGCTTCCCGTACAGGGTCTTCAGCAGGGGGAGCTGCCATTTCGGGACCTCGGAGGACGCCGGTTCGTAGAAGCCGGAGAGAACGAGCAGTCGTTCCACCTCCTCACGGTGATGCGCCGCCCACGTCCCGAGGAGCCCCCCTCCGGAAAGCCCGACCACACCGACCTCATCACCGAGTCCCGTGGCGATCGTGATCGATTCATTGACGTAATCGACGAGTGCTCCGGCCTCCACCTCGCCGTGTGCCCTGGGGTCAGCTGTGCCATGCGCCGGGGCAACCGGAAGGTACACGTTGTAACCGGCCTCGAAGAAGTGCAGGGCCAGATCATCGAACTGGCTGGGACAGACCCGTATCCCGTGGAAGAAGACGACCGCACCTTCCGTCTTTCCGTCATGAGTGAGTACCCGGCTCCGGCATTCCCCGGTCACCCCCCTGGCCTCGTCGGATACCCGCTGCGCATGCACCGCCCCCATGGCCTGCCCGTAGGACATGGACGCAGAATCAGCTGTCTGCAGCTCCCGGGATCGATGGGGCCAGAGATATATCACGGCGACCGCCACGATCACGACGATGACAACCACGGCAACGGCCGACCGTCCGGTCTTCCACAGCATGCGCATGAGATGCTCCCACTCCCGGCGAATGTCAGCCCTATTCTAGATAACCCCGCCTGACCATGGAGTGGGCATGACAATGCGCCCGGAACAACTGCGGAAGGTGTTCCAGGCGCGCTGTCACACGGCCGTCGCCCGGCGCCCGCCCAGCGCCACACCCGAGACCCCGATCACCGCCATGGCACCCAGGATGGCGAGCGCAAGCCAGAGCACCTGGGAGGAGCCTCCATTACCCAGGGTGGTCAGGCCGGCGGTGGCCCAGCTCAGCGGCGAGAGATTGGCCAGGATCTGCCAACCGCCGGCGACCTCGGTGTAGGACAGGGATTTCCACACCCAGCCGACCAGGCCGATCTGGGCCAGGCCGACCACACCCGTGACAATCCAGCCGAGAACGGGGCCGAACAGGCTGAGCACCACGCGGGTGGCCATGGCGGAGGCCACCACGCCCAGAGCCAGGACCACAGCGGACGAGGCCGCGAGACCGGCGGTCAGGCCGGTGGCGACCAGCCACAGGAGCACAACGCCCAGGCTGGTGAGGCCGACGGCCGCACCGAGGAGGATCCACCAGTTGCGGGTAGCTCCGGCGAAAGCCCCACCGAGCATCACCAGGGCGGCGATGAGCAGGGCGTACATCGGGGTCAGTGCCACGGCGGGGCCATCCGCCGACTCGACGCCGGCCGTCTGGGAGACAGGCAGGGCACGCTGGGCGGCACCGATACGGTCCTGGGTGCGGGTGGCCATGTCGTCGATACGCTGGGCGCCTTCGTCGAGGGAGTCCACACCGCCGATGGCCTCGCCGATACCGCCCTGCGCCTGGGTGAGCCCGTAGGAGAGGTCCTGCGCACCGCGTGTGGCGGAGTAGACGCCATCGTGGAAGGCGTAGCCGGGGACGCTCAGCTGGTTGGCGATCTCACGGGAACCGTCCTTGAGTTGGCGCAGCTGGTCGGCGAGGGCCCCGTTGAGCTGGAGGTTCTGGACCTGCCCGCGGAGATCGAGGAGCTGGGTCCGGGCGTCCACGAGCCGGGGGTCATCGGCGCCCTCGAGCTCGCGGGTGGTGCGGTCGATGGCCTCCATGAGCTGGCCCTGGATCGCGCCGAGGCCGATGACCTGGTCGACGGCCCCGCCCACGCCGTCGGCGACCTCGGTAGCGCCTCCGCCGAGCTGGCCCACGCCGGCCTGGATCTCCACGAGCCCCTGGTGGAGTTGCTGTGCACCGACGACAGCCTCATCGACGCGGTCCGGCAGAACCGTGGCCTGTTCCCGCATCTCGGCGACACCCTCAGCCAGCTCCCCGGTGCCGGTGGCCAGGAATCCTGCCTGGGCGCCGGCCTCGCCGACGGCGCGGCGGGCGTCGACAAGCTCGGCTCCGTGGACTCCGGCGGCGGGCGCGGCGGCGGGTTCCTCGGCGCTGCTCCAGCTGCGGGCGGCGTCGAGGTGGGTGGTCGCGGCGAAAATGGTGCCGATGATCAACGGCGCCAGGAGGAGGATCGCCGTGACCCAGTGACGGGTGAGGGTGGTGGGCAGGCTCATGCCTTAAGAAAGTACTGCTCAGGAAGGGGGGAGATGTGGTAGGCGCACCGGAATATGTGACTGGTAACGTCATTCAGGATTCTTTGTGATTTTCACATGTCCCCGAGCTGATTGAGCGTGGTATCCCACCGTGACACTCATACTTGTCATTTCGCTCGCGGCGCTGGCGGTTGTTGCGGCCCCACTCGCGGTGCGTCTTCTCGACAGAAATGCAGGCTGGCCTTTAGCCGCCCTGTTCCTCACGGGAGCCGGGCTCCTGGCCAGGGAACTTCCAGCTGTGTTGGACGGCCGGCCACTGGAGTTCTCCCGGGTGTGGGTCACGGATGTGGTCGCCCCGGGGATGGACGTGACATTCTCCCTGCGTGGCGACGCGCTCGGCCTGTTCTTCGCGCTGCTGGCACTGGTGATCGGCGCGGTGGTGTTCGTCTACTCGGCCGCCTATCTGCCGAAACGGCAGGGCAACACGAGTTTCTACACCATCATGACGGCGTTCACCCTGTCGATTCTGCTGCTGGTGCTGGCCGATGACGTGGTGATCCTGTTCCTGGCATGGGAGCTGGTGTCGCTGGCTTCCTTCATGCTCATCGCCCGTTCGGGTTCAGGGGGTGAGGCCGGTTCGGTGCGCACCCTGATTCTCACGTTCGTCGGCGGCCTGACCCTGCTGGTGGCCGTGGCCATCGCCGCGAACGCCGCGGGCACGACCAACCTGCAGGGCATCCTGGCCAGTGGCTTCTGGTCGGAACGTCCGGAGGTCACTATGGCTCTGGCGGTGCTGGTGGCGGTCTCCGCCTTCACCAAGTCGGCGCAGCTGCCCTTCCACTTCTGGCTGCCGGAGGCAATGGCCGCGGCGACGCCGGTGTCGGCGTTCCTGCACGCCGCGGCCGTGGTCAAGGCCGGTATCTACCTGCTCCTGCGCTTCTCCACGGTCTTCCATGACGTGGCGGTGTGGAACGGTCTGCTCATCATCGTCGGCATGACCACGGCGGTGATGTCTGCCCTGTTCGCGGTTCAGAAGACCGACCTCAAGCAGCTCACGGCGTACTCCACGGTCTCGCACCTGGGGTGGATCGTCGCGACCATCGGCGTGGGCACGCCTGTCGCCATCGCCGCAGCAGTGGTCCACACCGCAGCGCACGCGCTGTTCAAATCCTCGCTGTTCATGCTCATCGGCGTGATCGACCACCAGGCCGGCTCGCGGGACATCCGCCGCCTGGGCCGACTGTGGGACCGCATGCCGTGGACCTTCGGGGCCGTGGCCATCGGTGCGGCGTCGATGGCCGCGGTGCCGCCGCTGCTGGGCTTCGTCTCCAAGGAGGGCATGCTCACCGCCTTCCAGGACGCACCCGCCGCCGGCCTGCTGCTCTTCGTCGCGGCGATCGGCGCGGTGCTCACGTTCACCTACTCCGCGAAAATCGTGTTCGGCGCATTCATCGACGGCCCGCGCGACATGTCCGACGTGAAAGAGGCCCCGGTCCGGCTCTGGCTGCCCGCAGCTCTCCCGGGGGTGCTCTCCCTCCCGCTAGCGTTCGCCCTCCCGGTTTTCGACGCCCCCGTCGACGCCGTCGTCGCCTCCGTCGGCGCCACCAACGAGTCACACCTGGCGCTGTGGCACGGTGTGAACACCCCGCTGCTGATATCGGTGGCGGTGCTGGTCATCGGGGCGCTGGGCGTGGTGGCACGCAAGCGGATCTGGCCTGCGCTTGAGGGCCGGAAGCTCGCCCCCGCCTCCGGCAACGAGCTGCTCTCCGCCCTCGTCCACGGCGCCACCCTGCTGGGCCGCGCGCTGGGTGCGATGGCCAACACCCTCAACCCGTCCCGTCACCTGCTGCCGCTGGTCCTCAGCGTCATCGTCCTAGGCGTGGCCACCTGGTTCACGCCGGGAGTGGACGGCATCACCCCCGCCCCGCGCGCCCCGGGCCTGGACAACCCCTGGGACCTTATTCCGCTGGCGATCATCGCGATCTCGGTGGTCGGACTGGCCGTGACCAACTCGCGCCTGACGGCGGCGGTGCTCATCGGCACCGTCGGCGTGGGCATGAGCCTGCAGATGATGCTGCTCGGTGCCCCCGACGTGGCACTGACGCAGCTGACGGTGGAGTCGCTCACGGTCATCGTCATCATGATGGTGCTGCGTTACCAGCCGAACCTCTTCCCGAAGGTGAAGTCCGGCAGACGCCAGATCGGTTCTCTGGTCATCGCGCTGCTGGCCGGAGCCGTGGCCTTCACGGGCGTCCACGCGCTCCTGGGTCGCCGCGAGCGTTCCGAGCTGGCCATGTGGTACCTCACCGAGGCCCCCGAGATCACCAGCGGACAGAACGTCGTGGCCACGATCCTGGTGGAGTTCCGCGCTCTGGACACCCTCGGTGAGCTGTCGGTCCTGGGCATGGCGGCCATCGTCATCGCCGCGGTGGCCAAATCCATGCCACGCCACCCCTTCAAGAACGGCACGCGCCCGGCGCCTTTCGGCCAGTCACAGCTCAACTCGATCCCGATGCGCAAGGTCATCATCCTGGTCATCCCGGTGCTGGCGATCCTCAGCGTGCTGGTGTTCATGCGTGGCCACCAGGACCCAGGCGGCGGCTTCGTCGCAGCCCTGATCATGGGCGCCGCCATCGGGCTCGGTTACCTCTCGAAGGGCCAGGACTCGATCATCTTCCGGGAGTCCACGCCGATCTGGTTGACGGGCATCGGCATCATCACGGCCGTGGGCGCCGGTTTCCTCGGGCTGCTGGAGGGTTCCTTCCTCTACGCCATCCACGGTTACATCTTCGGCGAGCACATGACCACCTCGCTCATCTTCGACCTGGGTATCTACCTCGCGGTGCTGGGCATGCTCACCATGGCCATCAACGCGCTGGGCGGGTACCTGCGCCCGGGCGTGGACCTCAACGATCTCGAATGGGCCCGGGTCGAGGAGGGGCCGCTGCCCGCCACCCCGGAGGTCACCGCCGATGAGGGAGCTGTGGACCCGTACCCGGCCCCTATCAACCCGGCCTCCGCTCCCCTTTCGGTGCTCAACGAGACAGACAAGGAGACGAACCGATGATCCTCGCACTGACCATCGCCGTCCTGGTCACCGGTTCTGTGTACCTCATCCAGCAGCGGGGCATGGTGCGGATCGTGTTCGGCATGTCCCTGTTGGGTCATGCGGCGAACCTGACGCTGCTGGCCGGCGGCGTGGGTTCATGGCGCGGAGAGCCCTTCCCCGACCGCACCCCGCTTGCCGACGCAGCCGACCCCCTCCCCCAGGCCTTCGTCCTGACGGCCATCGTCATCGCCATGGCCACCACCACCATCCTGCTCACCCTCGCGGCCCTGGGCCACGACGATGACACCAACGTCCCCGAGCCCGCCGACGACAACATCGGCGTCGACCCGATGGAGACGCTGGGCCGGGCGACGTCGAGAAGCACCGGAGGAAACTAGATGGACTGGACGCTCCCCCTCTTCGCGGCGATCCCGCTGTTCGCGGCGGCCGTCGCGGTACTGCTGCCATGGCGCCGGGCACGCGACGTGCTGCACATCGGCGTCCCCGTCGCCGGCATCCTCGCAGGTGGCTGGCTTTTCGCCCACACCGCGGAACACGGCACGATCGCCCACAACGTGGGCCTGTACGTCGGCGGCGTGGCCATTCCTTTCGCCGCGGACACGTTCTCGGCGATCATGATCATCACCACGATGATCGTCGCGGCGACCGCCAACTGGTTCGCCACCATCTCCGGCGAGACGGTCTCGCGCTACTACGCCTCACTCACGCTCATCCTGATCACGGGCGTCAACGGCGCGCTGCTGACCGCGGACCTGTTCAACTTCTTCGTCTTCATCGAGGTCATGCTCCTGCCCTCCTACGGGCTGATCGCCATGTCCGGCACCTGGGCACGCCTGGCCGGTGGCCGCACCTTCGTGCTGGTCAACCTGGCTGCCTCCACCCTGCTCCTGGCCGGCGTGGGCGTACTCTACGGTGTGACCGGCTCCGTGAACATCGCGGCGCTGCAGGGAGCCGCGGCCGGCAACGGCCCCGCCGTCGTGGCCATGGGCCTGGTCATCATCGCGATCGGCGCGAAGGCAGGCGTCTTCCCCGTCCACACGTGGCTGCCCCGCACCTACCCGGGCACCTCAGCCGCCGTGATGGGACTGTTCTCCGGCCTGCACACCAAGGTCGCGGTGTACATGCTCTTCCGGATCTACGTCAATCTCTTCGACCTCGAGGACCGCTGGAACTGGCTGATCATCGCCCTCATGCTGGTCTCCATGGTCATCGGCGCCTTCGCCGGCCTGGCGGAGAACTCCATCCGCCGCGTGCTGGGCTACCAGATGATCAACGGCATGCCCTTCATCCTGGTCATGCTGGCCTTCACCTCCGACGATCCGCAGCGCGCCCTGGCCGCCGGCCTGCTCTACACCCTGCACCACATGATCACCGTCGCGGCGCTCATCCTCACCTCCGGCGCGATCGAGGAGACCTACGCCACCGGTCTGCTGTCCAAGCTCTCCGGCCTGGCCCGACGCGACCCGCTGGTGGCGGCGCTCTTCGCGGCCGGCGCCTTCTCCATCGTCGGTTTCCCGCCGTTCTCCGGAATGTGGGGCAAGGTCCTCATCGTCTTCGAGATCGCCCGGACCGCCGACTGGTGGGCGTGGCTGGTCATCGCGGTGATCGTGATCGCTTCCGTCGGCGCCCTGCTGAGCATGCTGCGTGTGTGGCGCGAGGTCTTCTGGGGCCAGCCCATGCAGCGCTACCCCGACTCGCTGCGCGTGTCTACCCGCCTGATCGCGCCGTCCGCACTGCTCATGGCCGGTTCCGTGGCCATGTTCCTCTTCGCCGGCCCGCTTATCGACGCCACCCTCACCGCCACCGCCGGACTCCTCGACACCGAAGGCTACGCCTCGGCCGTCCTCGGGGACGACCCGGTGGGCGTCCCCGACATGACCGACCTCCAGGGAGGCCGCTGACATGCACCTGTTCCTGTACATCCCCTGGTGGATCAAGGAGATCTTCGTCGCCGGCTTCCAGGTCGCCTGGGCCGGGTTCCGACCGAACGCGGGATATGACCCGGTCGTGGTCCGCTACCCCCTGCGGGTGACCAGCGAGTGGCAGATCTTCTGGTTCACCAGCTCCATCACCGCCACCCCCTCCACCCTGTCGTTGGGTCTGCGCGAACCCACAGTCCCCGGTGATCCCCGCATCCTGCTTGTCCAGGCCGCCTTCGGTTCGGACCCCACCGAAGTAGTGGAAGGCCTCGCCGACATGGAGGCCCGTATGGCTCCCCACGTCCGTTCCATCGATCACGGCGTGCCCGGCCAGGGCTCCGCAGTGGAGCTCGACCCCCGGTTCTACGCCTACCCCACCGACCGGAAGGAGAAGAACCAGTGACCCCCTTCGAATGGATCCTCACGGTCTGCATCGCCGTCATGGCGCTCTCCCTGATCTCCGGCCTGGTGCTGGTGCTACGTACCTCCGACGCGCTGACGAAGGCCGTCATCAGTGACCTGGTGTTCTACACCATGATCTGCATCTTCCTCACCTGGACGCTGACCAACCCCACCTCCATCGGTTACGAGGTTGCCCTGCTCGCCGCCCTGGCCGGCGGCGTGCTGCCCACCCTGTCGATGGCACGCATCATCTCGAAGGGACGCAGGTAAACATGACCATCGCCGAAATCATCGTCTCCGTGATGGTCGTCCTGTCCACCGTCATGGTCGTGGCCACCGCCGTCGCCATGTGGCGGGCCCCCGATGCCCTCACCCGCGCCAACCTCATCGGCCCTGTCGTCGGCGTCGCCGTACCCCTGCTGCTGATGGGCAAGCTCATCATCGACTGGTCCACAACCGGCTTCGACCCGAACAACTTCATCCGGGCGATCCTGGCCATCGCCGGAGTGTGGATAGTCGGTGCCGTCGGTTCCTATTACCTGGGCAGATCCATCTACGGCGTCACCGTCGTCGACGTCAGGCACGCCGAGGACCGCGCCTACCAGCCGGGAGCCTGAGCGGTTCAGAGGTTGGCGATGGCATAGGACGCCTGGTCCGCGGTGTAGCCCTCGTAGATCAACTGGTCGTATAACCCCGCCTCGGACATCGGCGAGTAGGACTGGTACTGGCGCGCTGTCCGCAACGCGTTGGTGTTCCAGTCAGCCGCCACATTGTCGACGCCGTACTGCGCCTGACCTGCGGTGTATCCCTCAAACATGAGCTGGTCGTAGAGTCCCTGCCGGGAGAAGCCGGAGTACTCGTCGTAGCTGTCGGCGGTACGGAGCGCGTTCGCCTCCCAGTCCGCCTGTACATTGTCCACTCCGTACTGGGCAGCGTCCGGGGCGAACTGTTCAAAGATGAGCTGGTCGTAGAGGCCCTGCTTCGAGAAGCCTGAGTAGTCGAGGTAGTCAGCCGCGGTGCTCACGGCCGCCCGGTATTCCGAGGACACCCCGCCATCCGAGGTAGCGGCGGACTGCGTGGTGATGGTCTCCCCTTTCGTGGTTGCCCGGGCCGTCGTCTCGCGTTCTTCGGGTTCCTCTGGTCGGGCGACTGCCGTGGACGTCACGGTCTCGAGGGCAGAGGTCTTCATCGACGACGTCGTGCTCGACTCCGCCGCCACCGCGGTCACGGTCTGGGTGACTACCACTGTCTCAGTCTCAGCGGGGTGCAGGCGGTGAGTGCGGCGGCGGCGGCGCCGAGAAGCAGGATGGTGCGGACGGGCATGAACATGGGGCCTCCTTGGGGCACGGGATCTGGCCTCATTATCACGCGGGCCTCCGACACACCCGGTCGCTTTCCCGAACAAGCGTTCAGCATCACTCCGGGGCCCGGCAGAAGTGTCGTACGTGGCATTCCCAGGCGCAGCCCCGGTGATCAAAGAAAATCGCCCCGCCGCACCGGTCGGTGCAGCGGGGCGATGCCCTTGGTGTGGAAGTTACTTCTTCTCGGCGAACAGTTCCTTCACACGCTGGCCCAGGTTCTCGTCGACCTGGGTCCAGTACCAGTAGACGCGCTCCTCAACCTCAGAGGAGACACCCTGCATGGCGTTGGAGATGTTGTCCGCCAGGCGCTCGCGTGCGGCGTCATCCAGAACCTCGCGGTAGAGGTTGCCCGGCTGGACGAAGTCGTTGTCCTCCGGGTGCTGGATGTAGGCGGAGCGGGTCAGATCGGTGCCGTGGGAATCCGGGTTGACGTACAGGTCCGTGGCCTGACCGTAGCTCTGCCCCGAGGATGAGTCCTCGCCGTTGTCCAGGTAACCGGCACCCTTGTTGTAGCGGTTCGGGGTGTAGGTGGGCTGGTCAGCGTCGTCGAACAGGTACGCCATCTGGCCTTCGTGGCTGTAGGTGTTCACGTCGTTGATGGGACGGTTCACCGGAATGTCACGGTAGTTCGGCCCGATGCGGTAGCGCTGCTGGTCTGCGTAGGCGAAGATGCGGCCCTGGAGCATGCGGTCCGGGGAGAAGCCGACACCGGGGACCAGGTTGCCCGGGTCGAGGGCGATCTGCTCGATCTGGGCATGGAAGTTCCGCGGGTTGCGGTTGAGCTCGAAGTAACCGACCGGGATCAGCGGGTAGTCCTTCTGGGACCAGACCTTGGTCAGGTCGAAGGGGTTCCACCGGTAGTTCTCGGCGTCCTCCATCGGCATGATCTGGACCTTGACGTCCCAACGCGGGAAGTCGCCGCGCTCGATGGCCTCGTGCAGGTCCTGGCGGTGGTGGTCGGCGTTCCTGCCGGCCATCTCGGTGGCTTCTGCGTTGGTGAAGTTGTCCCAGCCCTGCTGAGTCTTGAAGTGGTACTTGATCCAGACGCCCTTGCCCTCCTCGTTGATCCACTGGAAGGTGTGTGAGCCGAAGCCGTCCTGGTGGCGGGAGGTCTTCGGGGTGCCGCGGTCACCCATCAGGTACGTCACCTGGTGAGCGGACTCCGGGGTACGGGTCCAGAAATCCCACTGCATGTCGGCGCTGCGCAGGCCGTTGCCGCCGAGTCGCTTCTGGGAGTGGATGAAGTCCGGGAACTTCATCGGATCACGGAGGAAGAAGACCGGGGTGTTGTTTCCGACGATGTCGTAATTGCCCTGTTCGGTGTAGAAACGCATGGCGAAGCCATGAACGTCACGCCAGGTGTCCGGGGAGCCCTTCTCACCGGCGACGGTGGAGAAGCGGATGGCCATCGGGGTGACGGTGCCCTTCTGGAAGAGCGCGGCCTTGGTGTACTGGGACACATCCTCGGTAATGTGCAGTTCGCCGAAGGCGCCGTGACCCTTGGCGTGCGGGATGCGCTCCGGAACCGGCTCGCGGTTGAAGTGGGCGAGCTTCTCAATCAGATGGATGTCATTGAGAATGTTCGGGCCCTGCGGACCGGCGGTGACGGAGATGTTCTCGGACGGGACCGGGGCACCGTTGTGGCGGGTGGTCTGGCCGGTCACGTTCGGGCGCTTGCCGCGATTGAGAATCTGGTCGGCGGAGTTCTGCTCGGTCATTGCTCCTCTTTCTGCTTGATAATTCATATCCCCTATTAAGGGCGTTTGATTGATAGCTTAGGTCCATTTTGTGACCCGCGCAACCTCCAACGTAGTCACGCGAGAAAGATCTCGCAGTTTGCCCTGGTAACGTCATTGACCGTGACCATGCACTCCGCCCGCAACGACGCCCGCGTCACCGACCTGGCCCTCAGAGCCGGTCGAGGCGACCGCGAGGCGCTCACGGAGTTCATCCGCGCCACCCAGGACGACGTCTGGCGGCTCCTCGCCCACCTCGGTGGCCGCGACATCGCCGACGACCTCACGCAGGAGACCTACCTCCGCGTCATGAGCGCCCTCCCCCGATTCGCAGCCCGCTCCTCCGCCCGCACCTGGTTGCTCTCGCTCGCCCGCCGAGTGTGGGTGGACAACATCCGCCACGACATGGCACGTCCCCGCAAATCCGTCACCGAGTACGAGGACGCCGCCGCCACGACCCCCGACGAGGGCGCGAACGCCTCCTCCTGGTCTGACTGGATCGACGCCCGCGCGCTTATCGACGCCCTCCCCACCGAACGCCGCGAAGCCCTCATCCTCACCCAGGTCCTCGGCTACACCTACGAGGAGGCCGCGAAGATCTCCGGCGTGCGCATCGGGACCATCCGTTCCCGCGTGGCCCGCGCCCGCAAGGACCTCATCGAGACGACGGCAGCCAACTCCGGGGAGGAGTAGGCGACCCCGGAAAGCAGAACCGCCCCACGGCAGCGATGCCGGGGGCGGTGCGAGCTTGAGGATCCGTCAGACCAGCAGCTCCGCGATCTGGACGGTGTTGAGGGCTGCACCCTTGCGCAGGTTGTCACCGGAGACGACGAGCACGAGACCCTTGTTGTCGTCGACGGACTGGTCCTGACGGATGCGGCCGACCAGGGAGACGTCCTTGCCGGCGGCGGCCAGCGGGGTGGGGACGTCGACGACCTCGACGCCGGGGGCGTCGGAAAGCAGGGCGGTGGCCTCATCTGCGGTGATGGGGCGCTCGAACTCTGCGTGGATGGTCAGGGTGTGGCCGGTGAAGACGGGCACACGGACGCAGGTGCCGGCGACCTTCAGTCCCGGGATGCCGAGGATCTTGCGGGACTCGTTGCGGAGCTTCTGCTCCTCATCGGTCTCGTTGGAACCGTCATCGACAAGGTTGCCCGCCAGGGGCAGGGCGTTGTAGGCGATGGGCGCGACATAAGGGCCGAGATCCTCCGGGGATTCGACGGAACCGTCGTGGACCAGCTCGACGTTCCTGTCGCCGACCTCGGCGGTCTGCTTCGCCAGGGTCTCCACGCCAGCGAGACCGGAGCCGGAGACTGCCTGGTAGGAGGAGATGTGGAGGCGGATGAGACCGGCGGCGTCATGAAGCGGCTTGAGCACCGGCATCGCTGCCATGGTGGTGCAGTTCGGGTTGGCGACGATGCCCTTGGCCGGGTTCTTCGCCTCCTCGCCGTTGACCTCGGAGACGACCAGCGGGACGTCCCCGTCCTTGCGCCACGCCGAGGAGTTGTCGATCACGGTGGCGCCGGCCCGGGCGAACACCGGCGCCCACTCGCGGGAGGTGGAACCACCGGCGGAGAAGAGGGCGATGTCGACGTCCGCGATGGATTCGGGGGTGACCTGGGTGAGGTCCTCCACGGTGATGTCCTCGCCCCGGAACTCCAGTACGGAGCCGGCGGAGCGCGGGGACGCGAAGAATCGGACCTTGTCGGCCGGGAAGTTGCGCTCCTCCAGGATGGAACGCATGACGCGGCCCACCTGACCGGTGGCACCGACGACAGCAATGGTGGTCATGGGTATGAATTCTCCTTCGAAGGGGGGACTAGCGGCCGGTGCCGGCGTAGACGATCGCTTCGGCGTCGCCGCCGAGTTCGAACTTCTCGTGCAGGGCGCGCGCCGCGACGTCGAGGTCGGCCTCGCGGATGAGGACGGAGATGCGGATCTCCGAGGTGGAGATCAGCTCGATGTTCACGCCTGCGTCGCGGAGCGCCTCCGCGAAGTCCGCAGTGACGCCCGGGTGGGACTTCATGCCCGCACCCACCAGGGAGACCTTGCCCACCTGATCGTCGTAGAGCACGTTGGACCAGCCGTGCCTGGCCTGCATCTTCTTCAGCAGCTCCATGGCCCGCGGGCCGTCGGAACGCGGGCAGGTGAAGGTGATGTCGGTGGTGCCGCGCTCCACGGAGGAGACGTTCTGGAGCACCATGTCGATGTTGATCTCGGCGTCGGCGACGGCGCGGAACACGGTGGCCGCCTCACCCGGCTTGTCGGGGATGCCCAGGATGGTGACCTTGGCCTCGGAGTTGTCGGTAGCTACGCCGGTGAGAACTGCTTCTTCCACGGGGATATCCTCCATCCAACCGGCAACGAGGGTGCCGGGATCATTGCTGTAAGACGAGCGAACTCGCAGGGGAACATTGAACGCGCGTGCGTACTCCACGGCGCGCAGGACCAGGATCTTCGAACCGACGGCCGCCAGCTCGAGCATCTCCTCGAAGGAGAGCTTCTCCAGCTTCCGGGCGTTCGGCACGATGCGCGGGTCGGCGGTGTAGATGCCGTCGACGTCCGAGTAGATCTCGCACACGTCGGCATTCAGTGCCGCCGCGAGGGCCACCGCCGTGGTGTCCGAGCCGCCGCGACCCAGGGTGGTCACGTCGCGGGTGTCCTTGTTCACCCCCTGGAAACCGGCGACGATGCAGATCTTGCCCTCATCCAGGGCCTCACGCACCCGCCCCGGGGTGACGTCCACGATCCGGGCATTGCCGTGCCGTTCCGTGGTCAGGACACCGGCCTGCGAGCCGGTGAAGGACTGCGCCTCCGCTCCGAGGGACTCGATCGCCATCGCGACCAACGCATTGGAGATCCGCTCACCCGCAGTCAGCAGCATGTCCATCTCACGGGCCGGCGGGACCGGGTTGACCTGGGACGCCAGGTCTAGGAGCTCGTCGGTGGTGTCGCCCATCGCGGAACACACGACGACGACATCATTGCCGGCTTTCTTGGTGGCGACGATCCGCTCCGCGACTGCGCGGATACGTTCCGCGGTCTCCAGAGAGGAGCCTCCATATTTCTGAACGATCAGAGCCACCGTGCGGCCACCTTTCGTCGTAGGGTGCACAAAGTTCTGCTTCATCGTACCCGTAGACCACGCTCCCGCATTATTTGCGTCACAGGTTCCCGCGTGCGCCTGACCCTGCGGAAAGGCCGGGTTTCACTAAGGTTGAGCGCGTGCACAGCAATCTGCTGGCCGTGCTCTTCGCACTGGCCTCCGCCCTCACCATCGCGTGGGGAACTGTGGTGCGCCACAGAATCGCGGAAGAGGCCCCCGCGGACGGCTCCCTCAGAAGCTCCCCGTTCCTGAACGCCATCAGCCGCCCCCTGTGGTGGGCGGGCACCGGCACCGCCCTCCTCGGCTATGGACTGCAGGTCGTCGCCCTGGGCTTCGGCACCCTGCTGGTGGTCCAGCCTGTCCTCGTCCTGTCACTGATGTTCACCCTGCCGCTGTCCGCGAGGTACGACGGGCGGCGGATCTCCACCTCCGAGATGTTCTGGGCGGGACTGCTCACCGCCGCCGTCGCGGTGCTGGTGCTCCTGGGCAGGCCACTGCCGGGTGATCCGCAACCACCGCTGGAACGTTGGTTGCCTGCGCTGATTGTCGGGGGCGTCGTGCTCGTCTCCCTGGAACGTTTCGCCCAACGTCAGATCCGGCGGGAGAAGGCCCTGCTCCTGGGCATCGTCACCGGAGCACTCTTCGGCTACGTCGCAGTGTTGAGCAAAGCGTTCGTGGACATCTTCATCCACGGCGGGGTGTGGGCGATATTCACCAACTGGGAGACCTACGGCCTCATCCTCGGGGCAACCCTGGGCACCATTGTCCAGCAGTACTCCTTCAATGCCGGCGCGCTGAAGAACTCCCTGCCCGCCATGACCATCTCCGAACCCATCGTCGCGTTCAGCCTGAGCTACCTGGTGCTGGGTGAGAAGTTCCAGGTGAGCACCATCTCCGGCTGGGCGTTCATGGGTCTGGCGCTTCTCGCGATGATCATCTCCACCGTGGTGCTGTCCCGGAAAGGCGTGGGTTAGGGCTCAGATCGCCCACTCGAAAACGGCGAGCATGTAGGCCGAGAACCACGCGCCGAAGACCACCCATGCGGCGGCTGCTGCCACCTGCCAGCCCCGGGGAAGTTTCTCCGCACCCCACAGCACCCAGGGCAGGAGCAGGATCACCGCCGGCAGGAGGAGACGAGGCCGGGAGTGCATGATGCCGTCGGAAAGCAGGACAGTGGCGACCATCGCGGCGGCGAACCACCACACCTCCAGGGGCATGCGGCCCCGGGCAGCCACGAGTGACACCAGTGCCGCGACCATGACGCCCACCGACAGGAGATAACCGCCCTCGCCGCTGGTGGTGAGCACCATCCACACCCAGCGGAGCGTCGCGACGCCGAAGTCGAAGCCGGAGTGCCAGCCCGCCTCCTGGATGCCGAAATAGCCCCCGACATCACGCGTGTGCCAGCTCGCCCAGGCGAGATAACCGAGAAGCGCTGAGGGCGTCAGAGCCAGCCATGCCCACGCACGCCGGTCCCGGCTCGCCTGCAGGAGCACAACGAGTCCGAACACACCGATCAGCGCCACTGCGGTCAGCCGGATGAACCCGAGCAGGAGGATGAGGCCGGCGGCGGTCCCCCAACGGCGGTCCATGAGCGCCACAACCGACCAGAAGGCGAGGGCCCCGAAAAGCGCCTCAGAGTACGGCATCGAGAAGGTGATGGACATCGGCGCAGAAGACACCAGAATGCCCGCACCGATCCGACCAGCCCGACCCGCCCCCATGCGGGCTGCGATGGCCATGACACCTGCGGTCATCGCCACGCCCGCCACGACGTTGACCACCGTGGCGGCCGTCGACATGTCCAGCCCGGCCACCTGATGAACCAGTCGGACCAGCGCCGGGAAGCCCGGGAAGAACGCCAGGGTGCGGTGATGCACGGGGACGTCAGTGTTCAGGTCAGCTTCGAAGTAGCCGAACTCCGCGATGGCCAGGTAATACTTCGAGTCCCACCCGGTCAGCAGGCCCGCGGGCGGATCACCGTTGGCCCGGGCCATGACACCAAGAGTGAAGAGGCGGAAGGCGACGCCGAGAAGGAACACGAAGGCCGCGTCGGCAAGCAGACGCAGCCTGGAATCACGGGTGGCCACCGCGCCATCCTAACTATGATCGGGGGTGTCAACACCTCAATCGTCAGGAGAATTCATGCTCAGCATCATCCCGCTCCCTTTCATGCTGCTCATCGAGGGTCTGACCTCCTCGATCGTGCCGGTGCTCCCGCTCCTCAACTCCCCCACCTGAGCCGCCGACGCCCTCGTTTTCCATCGGCCGCGGCAAACCCGACGGTCGCTGTGACACTCCTCTGACATTGCCCGGACCGTCATTGGTGGTGGACGCAGAATATCCGCGCCGCTACAATGGCGTGTGGCTTGTTCATCAATAGAAAGGACACGGATTATGTTCCACGGTTCCTCTGAGGTCGCCGGCTGGCTCTCCAGCCCCTTCGTCTTCGCCTGGGATTTCGTCACCTGGCCGTTCCGCGTGGTCAGCTCCCACTTCTAGTTCGATTCTCCACAGACCCCTGGACATCGTCGAAATTCGGCAGGTGACCAGGGGTTTTCCCAATTCTTCGCAGAAGTGTGTTGTCTCAGACACTTTCCGGTGTAGGATTCCCCACATGTACTTCCGCGCGAACCTCCTTCTTCTTCGCCGCGGCGGGTCCCAGGTCCACTAAGAAACGACCGGCAGCCCGTCGCGGGGTGTGGTGCTGCCGGTCGTTTCTCCCGTTGATCAACAGCGGCGAGACCTCCCCGGCTACTACAGTGAAGGCCATTGACGGCCCCTGGCAGCCACATGAAGAACCGAAAAGGAAAACACCATGTCCCCGAACGACTCCTTTATCTCCGCCCCCTCCGAGATCCGCACCCCGGACGGCCCGCGCCGCGAGGACCAGCCCGCCTGGAACAAGCAGCGCAACTCAGCCATGCCGGTACACCGCTACCGCCCCTTCGCGGAGGCCGTGGAGAATATCGTGCTGCCGGACCGTACCTGGCCCGACAAGAAGATCACCGTCGCCCCGCAGTGGTGCGCCGTTGACCTGCGCGACGGCAACCAGGCGCTCATTGACCCGATGAGCCCGGAGCGCAAACGCCGCATGTTCAACCTGCTGATCCAGATGGGCTACAAGGAGATCGAGGTCGGCTTCCCGTCCGCCTCCCAGACGGACTTCGACTTCGTCCGCGAGATCATCGAGAAGAACATGATCCCGGATGACGTCACCATCCAGGTGCTCGTCCAGGCCCGTGAGCACCTCATCCGCCGTACCTTCGAGGCCTGTGAGGGCGCGAAGAACGTCATCGTGCACTTCTACAACTCCACCTCGGAGCTGCAGCGCCGTGTGGTGTTCCGCAAGGACAAGCAGGCCATCAAGCAGCTGGCCGTGGACGCGGCTGCACTGATCAAGGGCATCGCCGAGGATTACCCGGACACCAACTGGCGCTGGCAGTACTCCCCGGAGTCCTTCACCGGTACCGAGCTGGAGTTCGCCCGCGAGGTGTGCGACGCCGTCACCGAGGTCATGGAGCCCACCCCGTCCCATCCGATGATCATCAACCTGCCCTCCACGGTCGAGATGATCACCCCGAACGTCTACGCCGACTCCATCGAGTGGATGCACCGCCACCTGGCGCGACGGGACTCCATCATCATCTCGCTGCACCCCCACAATGACCGTGGTGAAGGCGTCGCCGCCGCCGAGCTGGGCTACCTGGCCGGCGCGGACCGCATCGAGGGCTGCCTGTTCGGCAACGGTGAGCGCACCGGCAACGTCGACCTGGTCACCCTGGGCCTGAACATGCTCACCCAGGGCGTCGACCCGCAGATTGACTTCTCCGACATCAACCAGATCCGCAGCACCGTCGAGTACTGCAACCAGCTGCGGGTCGCCGAGCGCCACCCCTACGGCGGCGACCTGGTCTTCACCGCCTTCTCCGGCTCCCACCAGGATGCCGTGAACAAGGGCCTGGACGCCATGGCATCCCAGGTCAAGCCGGGCGCCGACAGCACCGAGGTCAGCTGGGACGAGCTGCGCGGGACCACCTGGGAGGTCCCCTACCTGCCCATCGACCCGAAGGACGTCGGCCGGGACTACGAGGCCGTCATCCGTGTGAACTCCCAGTCCGGCAAGGGCGGCGTCGCCTACATCATGAAGACGGACCACGGCATGAACCTGCCGCGCCAGATGCAGGTGGAGCTCTCCAACGTCGTCCAGGCGGTCACCGACTCCGAGGGCGGCGAGGTCAACTCCAAGAACATGTGGGACATCTTCGCCACCGAGTACCTGGATGTGCGCGAGCCCGTGGAGCAGGTCTCCGTCCACGTGGAGAACGCCGAGACGGACGAGGACCAGGCATCGGTCACCGCCACCGTCATCCACGAGGGCAGGGAGGTCAGGATCACCGGCACCGGCAACGGTCCGGTCGCCGCCTACGCCAACGCCCTCGAGCAGCTGGGCATCGACGCCGAGGTCCAGTCCTACTCCCAGCAGTCCCGTTCCGCGGGTGACGACGCCGAGGCAGCCTGCTACATCTACGCCACCGTCAACGGCTCCGCCGCCTGGGGTGTGGGCATCGCCGGTTCCATCACCCGCGCCTCCCTCAAGGCCCTGACCTCCGCAGTCAACCGGGCCCTGGCCAGCAAGGCCTCGGTCCTGGCCGGCGGGGTCTAGGTATCACCGGGATCTGAAGGGGGGTGCGCACCCGCGCACTCCCCCTTTTTGCTTCTCGACGCTCCGACCGGATCACCGTCCGGACCCTCCTTCCTGGTGAACTAGACTCTGAACAATGACAATGACCAACGGTGACACCGAGCAGGACGCCCTCGCCGCCGAAGTCACTGAATTCCCCTTTGCCGCAGTGACCATCCAGGCCACCGGGATCCACCCGTCGACGGCCCGCCTCGTCGCGGTCGACGTCCTCACGTTCAACGAGGACGGGGAGATCGGCGAGGAATTCCACGCCGTGCTCAATCCGGGCAGCGATCCCGGACCGCACCACTACCACGGGCTGACGCACGAGGAGGTCGCGGAGGGCCAGCGTTTCTCCCAGGTGCTCAGGACCCTCAACCGCCTCATCGACGGCCGCACGATCGTCGTCCACAACGCTCCCCGGGTGTGGGGCTTCATCGTCTCCGAGGCCCGGCGCGCGATGAACGCCGCCGCCCGCACCAACCGTTCCCGCGGGCGGGGCCGCGGCCGGGGACGGCGTCGTCGCCAGCGGGTGGGGCACGTGCCGAAGCCGGCCGCGATCGTCGATACGCTCGCTTCCGCGCGTCGCCAGCAGATCCCTCTGGAAGACACCCGCCTCGCCGGGCTCGCCCTGGCGCTCAAGGTGGAGGCCGAATCGCCCGTCGCCACCGTCGAACGCGCAAGGCAGCCGGAGCATGAGACGACGCGGGAGACCAACGACATACTCATCGACGTCTTCTTCGCCATCCGTGACAACGGCGAGCTGTCCACCACCCTGCCCGCCGACCTCCGGGCAGACCGCTTCGGTCTGCAGCGTTCCCACATCCGTGTCGACGCCATGGAGGCTCCCCGCCCCCACCCCAACCCGGGGGTCCATGTCATCGGCCGGAATCTGGTGCGCGGCATGGAGGTCGTCGTCGCCCCGGAGGTGGAGGTGGATCCGGATGTCCTCATCGAGGCGACATTGAAGGCGGAGCTGGTCTACTCCGAGAAGCTCACCCGCACCACCAGCCTCGTGGTGTGCAACGAGACCACCGATCTGCGGGGCAAGGCCATGCACGCCGCACGCAAGGGCATCCCGCTGCTTGCGGACACCGCGTTCCTCGACGCGGTGTCGCGCGTACAGAACAGGGCCGGACGCTAGTACTACTGTGGTGGCATGAGTTCCACAACTTCCGGTGTCCTGCGCCGCTTAAGATCAACGGCGGCATCCACCGCCGCCCGGCTCGCCACCACCGCCTCCCGCCTGACCGGCCGTGGAGCTGGCGGCATGATCGGCGGACTGGTGGCCAATGCCATCGATCCGACCATCATGGAGAAACTCAGTCGCGGCCGCCCGGCCGTGCTGGTCACCGGCACCAACGGCAAGTCCACGACCACCCGGATGCTTGCCGCCGCGATGCGTGAGAAGTACACCATCGCCACCAACGACGGCGGCGACAACATGGACGCCGGCATCATCTCCGCGCTCCTCGCCGGCAAGGACGCCACCCACCTCGTCCTCGAGGTGGACGAACTCCACGTCCCCGCCGTCGCCGACCGGCTCACTCCCTCGGCCCTGGTGCTGCTCAACCTGACCCGTGATCAGCTCGACCGCGTCGGTGAGATCAACAAGATCGAACGCGCCCTGCGCGGCGCGGTGAACAGTCACCCGGACATGCTGGTCATCGCCAACTGTGATGACGTGCTGATGACGTCCGTCGCCTTCGACGCCCCCAACGTCGTGTGGGTCGCGGCAGGTGCCGGCTGGACCGGCGACTCCGTCTCCTGCCCCCGCACCGGCGGACACGTCGTCCGCGACGCCGACGACTGGTGGGCAGTCAAGCCGCTTCCCGACGGTCGCACCTTCCGTCGCCCCACCCCCACCTGGACCGTCACCGACGACGGCCTGGTCTCACCGCACGGCGAATCCGCGCTGAACCTCAGACTTCCGGGGCGCGCCAACCGCGGCAACGCCACCCAGGCGATCGCCGCCGCTGTCGAGGGCTTCGATGTTCCGCTCTCCCGTGCCGTCCTCGCCGCCGAAAGCGTGGACAACGTCGCCGGCCGCTACTCCACCATCCGTTTCGGTGACCGCAACATCCATCTGCTGCTGGCCAAGAACCCGGCCGGCTGGCAGGAGGCCCTGTCCATGGTCGACCGCTCCGCAGACGGTCTGGTCATCGCGGTCAACGGGCAGGTCGCCGACGGTGAGGACCTCTCCTGGCTCTGGGACGTGCGTTTCGAGGACTTCGAGGGGCTCGCGGTCAAAGCAGCCGGCGAACGAGGCACCGACCTCGCCGTCCGCCTGACCTACGCCGACATAGACCACGAGCTTCTCAACGACCCCCTCGAGGCGATCCTCGCCTGCCCGCCCGGGCGCATCGAGGTTCTGGCAAACTACACCGCCTTCCGCGACCTGAAGCGGGCACTGACCAAGGAGAATGACCGTGGCTGAGCAGCTGACCATCGGACTCGTCCTGCCCGACGTTCTGGGCACCTACGGCGACGACGGCAACGCCCTCGTCCTGCGCCAGCGCGCCCGCATGCGCGGTTTCGAGGCGGAGATCCAGTCGATCCAGCTCGGCGAAGCGGTTCCCGACGACCTGGGCGTCTACTGCCTCGGCGGCGGCGAGGACTCCGCACAGACGCTGGCGGCAGAACACCTCCTCACCGACGGCGGCCTCACCCGCGCAGCCTGGTCGGGACGTCCCATTCTGGGCGTCTGCGCCGGCATGCAGATCCTCGGCGAATCCTTCCGGGCCGGCGGACAGAGCGTGGACGGTCTCGGGCTCCTCGACGCCACCACCGTCAGCCTGCAGCAACGTGCCATCGGTGAAGTCGCCGCCACACCCACCAAAGCAGGGATCACCGCGGAGCTGACGGAGCCGCTCACCGGTTTTGAGAACCACCTAGGGGCCACCCTCCTCGGTCCGGGCGCGGAGCCGCTCGGCCGGGTCACCCGCGGCACCGGAAACTGCGACGTCGCCGCCTCCGCGGACGTGGCTGACGGCAGCCGCCAGCGCTTCGCCGAAGGTGCCGTGCAGGGCAGCGTCATCGCCACCTACATGCACGGACCGGTCCTGGCCCGCAATCCGCAGCTCGCCGACCTGCTGCTCGCCCGTGCGCTGGGCATCGCCCTGGCGGACCTGGAACCACTGGAGATTGGCGTGGTCGACCGACTGCGCCTTGAGCGTCTGAAGTAACCGGGGTCCGGACGCCTCGGCTGCACTTCACCAGCTCTTCATGAATGTGTCCGCCGTAGTCAGAGAGGATGTCCAGATGAGTCGCATTCTGTCGGCAGTGGGGGTTGTCCTCACCACTGTGGTACTGGGAGGCTGTGGGGCGATCCCGGTCGACGTCGACGGGACCTTTGACCGCGCCCGGGGCGGCACTCTCGTCGTGGGGGTTTCTGAACACCAACCCTGGGTGGTGATCGACGAGGAGACCAGCGAGGCCACAGGCATCGAGGCCGACCTGATCAGGAGCTTCGCCGGGGACATCGATGCCGAGGTGGAATGGCGACCCGGCCCCGAGTCGGTGCTGGCAACTGGAATCAAGGACGGTGAGCTCGACATCGTCATCGGAGGGTTGACCACTTCTTCCCCTTGGTCCTCCCTCATGGCCATGACGCGCCCTTACGCGAAGGTACCCTCAGCCGGTGGGCAGGAGGAGCAGATGGTCATGGGTGTGCGGATGGGCGAGAATGAGCTGCTGTCAGAACTCGAACGCCATCTCGCTCGCGAACAGGGGGAAGTACGATGAAATGGGTCAATGACGCTGACGCCGGCCCTCTCGGAGGCCCCCTCCCAGCCGGGCCGCAGAAGGCACTCGCGAAGGCCATTCATCTCGAATGGATCACCATCGGCTTCCTGGTCCTCTCCGTCGTCGTGGTGGGAATGGTCGCAGGGCAGTCGCAGGCGATGCAGGCAGCCTGGGCGGAGGACTCATTGTCGCTGCTGCCGCCGATCGCTTTCCTCATCGCGGCACGGGTCATTCGCATCCAGCCCAGCATCAGGCATCCCTACGGCCACCACCGCTCCATCGGGGTCGCCCACCTGGTTGCCGGCACTGCCCTTCTGCTCATGGGCAGTATCGTCCTGATCTCCTCCCTCATCGGGTTGATCAGTCTGGAGAAACCGCCCGTCGGCACGACCGTGCTTTTCGGACACCAGTTCTGGGCCGGTTGGCTCATGATCGCCGTCATGGTCCCCACCGCAATCATCCCGGTCATCCTCGGCAGAATGAAGCTCAAGCTGGCCGAAGAGCTCCACGACAAGGTGCTGCGCGCAGACGCCGACATGAATAAGGCCGACTGGTCCACCGCGGTGGCCACCATCATCGGCGTGCTCGGCATCGGAATCGGACTGTGGTGGCTGGACGCGGCAGCCGCGATCCTGGTGGCCGCATCGATCGTCTTCGACGGCGTGACCAACGTCAAGGCATCCATCGAGGATCTCACCGACACCCGCGCCACCCGCTTCGATGACTCCGAGGAACACCCGCTCATTGACGAGGCAGAAAAAGTCACGCGTGCTGTCCCGTGGGTCAGACAGGCTGCCGCCCGTGTGCGCGACCAGGGCCATGTCTTCCATGTGGAGATGTTCGTCATCCCGGAACCCGGCCAGGATCCGAGCCTGACCCAGTTAATGGAGGTGCGTCGAAGTCTCCTCGGCCTGCACTGGAAGATTCATGATGTCGCAGTCATCCCCGTTGGCTCAATTCCCGGCTATCTGCTGGCGGATGAGGCACTGGAGGGCTGAAAGCGCATGAGTCTGCCGTCGGACCCCACTGGGGGGAACCGACGGCAGGGTCGTCCGTCCGATGTCAGTGAGCGGTTTCAGCGGACGGAGTAAGGCGCGGGAGGAATGACAGACCCACCATGGCGGCACCGAGACCCAGGTGGAGCCAGTTGTCGGCGTCGTTGAGCGGGACGAAGTTCGCCGGCGAGCCATGGTCGATGAGCAGTCCGTAGACGAACAGTGCCAGGTAGATCAGCCCGCCGACCAGCAGGAAGGCGCGGGCACCGCCCGCGGACCGGGACATCGCGATACCCGCGACGCCGAAGAGCAGATGGACGATGTTGTGGAGGATCGACACCTGGAAGACTCCCAGGAGCATCGCCTCGGATTCGTGGCCGGCCATCTGCAGTGCGTCGTAGTTCGTGGTCAGGCCGGGAATGAAGCCGGCGACACCGACCAGGAGAAAGACAACTCCGACGATGAGTGCGACGATCTGTACCGGGGAACGTCCCGCGCGGACACGGGGTCGGTTGGTGACTGACATGGGAAACCTCTCATCTCGGCCGACCGCGGAATCGACAGGATCGGGTCACGCGCTGCCGAGCCGATGCAGACCGCGGAGCCTCACAGCTGTTCGAGCATCTCTCAGCGCTCTCAGCGCACTGTGATCAACATAACAATATCCGGGGATGGAACCCATAAGTTGCGGAACATTGTTATCGATTAGATCTTCAGCCGACCGCTCAGGGCACGGGAGAGGGTCAACTCATCGACGAACTCAAGGTCGCCGCCCAGCGGCATACCCGAGGCCAGACGAGAGACCGTGAGGCCCGGGAAGTCCCGGAGCAGGCGCGCGAGGTAGGAGGCGGTCGCCTCACCCTCCGTATTGGGATCGGTGGCGAGGATGACCTCATGAATGTCGGGGGCCGAATCGTAGATCCGGGCGGCCGGGGTCGAATCCGCGAGCTCGCGGTCCGGGAGCACCCCACCGATGCGCTGCAGCAGCTCCGCGATGTGCAGATCCTTCGGGCCGACGTTCGCCAGCGGATCGAGGGCTCCCCCGAGGACGTGGTACCGGCCGTTGAACTCGCCGGTGCGCTCGATGACCTGGATGTCCTTCGGCTCCTCAACCACACAGACCATCCCGCGGTCACGACCCGAGTCTGCACAGATTCGGCAGACCTCCTCGCGGGAGACGTTGCAGCAGATGCGGCAGAAGGTCACTCCGTCACGAACCGCCTCAAGGGCCGCGGTGAGCCGGTTGATGTCATCGGGTTCGACACTGAGCAGGTGGAAGGCTATGCGTTGCGCGCTCTTCGGGCCAACGCCGGGTAACCGGGAGAGCTCATCGATGAGGTCCTGGAGCGGTCCTTCAAACACGTCGGCTTCCGACACCTTTCAGTTCAGGTTGCGCGCCACGGGTACCCGGCCGCGCCGTCCGATCCAGGATAGTGCCTGCGGCCGCCGTCCCCGAACCGCCCCTCAGGAGAGCGGCATGAGCCGGTCGCGTTTGCTGGCGTGGAAGAGTTCGGGCGAACCATCGAATTCGGTGTATACGCGGGCGGGACGCCAGGTCTCGCGGGCGTGGTCAAGATCCCGGACGGCGGCCGCGAGGAAGTCGGCGATCATCTTCAACGCAGGCGGCTCGCAGGTCGGACACGAGTTGACCTCATAGACGAGCAGTTCGCCGGTGTCGAGGTTCTCGGCGATGTCCACTCCGCCGATCAGCGTGCCTGCCCCGCGTGAGGCCCGTTCCGCCAGCTCAATGATGTCCTCGGTGAGCGGGCACATCTTCATCAGGCCACCAGCCAGCACGTTGGTGATCCACCGGCCGGGCGGGGCGTAGCGGTACATGGCGAAGACAGCCCGGTGATTGACGGTGTACACGCGGATGTCACGGCCCGGGTTCTCGATCCACGGCATCGCGTAATACGATCGCCCGTCATGCGCGATCCGGTCGATGAATGAAGCACGTTCTGCGGGGGTGGCGATACGCTCGATGCCACGCCCACCATGGCCGAAGAGCGGCTTGACCACGACCGGACCATCCAGATCATCCAGCCAGGCGCGGAATTCGGCGGTGTCCGAACCGGAGATGACCGGGTAGAACAGGGCTCCCGCAGCGGCGAGCATCGAGCTGTCGAGCAACTTGTTCTGTGCCCGGAAGAGAGTGAGTGCGTCGTTGATCACCGGCACGCCGGCACGCGCGAAAAGATCGAGCTGGATCATGCCGGGCAGCAGCAGATCATCGAGCACCCAGCCGACGACGAGGTCCGGTTCGAGTTGTCGACCGTGGACCGTGAGCATGATGCGCCCGCGGTCCAGGCGAATAACCAGATCAGCAGGGTGGACGCGGACGACCGCCACACCCCGGTCCCGCAGTGCGGGGAACAGGATGTCGTGGTCCTCCTCGTCGATGTCGTCACCCAGGAACAACACGAGCGGGCGGTCAGGACCGGTGGGATCCGTGAAGAACGGGTCGTCGAGTCGACTCAACATGGCTCACCTCTTATGGGTCGGTGAGCGCCACGCTACCCGAGTTGAATACTGCGGGGGTCGACTTCCGGCACCCGATCAGCCCAGCATGCCGCCGAACGGGTCTCCCCCCTGGGAGAGCGGACCCATCTTCTGCGCGGCGAGATCGCCGGCCTTGGCGTGCGCGTCCTGGAAGGCTCCCATGACCAGATCCTGAAGGGTCTCCACGTCCTCCGGGTCCACGACCTGCGGGTCGATGGTCACGTTGGTGACCTCGCCGCCACCGGTCATGGTGACGGTGACCAGGTTGTTGCCGGCGGTACCGGTCACCTCGGAGGCGAGGATCTCCTGCTGTGCCTGCTGCAGCTTCGCCTGCATCTCCTGCGCCTGGGCGAGAATCTGGGACATATCCGGCTGGGTCATGACTGGCCTTTCGTTGTGTGAAGTGAACGCGCGCAAGTCTACCGGCTCACAGACGCCGTGCGTCGAGCTCCTGCTCCAGCAGCTCGACTGCGATTGTCGTCGCGTCTCGACGGTCGAACGTGCCCGGTTCCTGGGCCGCCTCGACCATCATCTCCTCTTCCTCCCGACGGGATGGCTCCGACGCAGGCGCCGGTTCCGGTGCAGGCTCCCGCGGCGGGGCCGGTTCAACATCGTCATCCATGGGCTCCGGCGGAAGAGGGACACCGTCGTCGAAGGACGGGCGGGCGGCCCGCTCGGCCATCTTGGCACGGCCGCGTTCAACGGCAGCCTCCCACGGCCGGCGCTGCGACTCTTCCCCGGCCGACTCAGGCGCCGCCGTCGGCTTAGGAACCGGCTGGGGTGTCGGTTGCGGGGCCGGGGCGGGCTCTCCACCCAGCGCGCGCGGCCTCCCCCACGTCGGCACCGGCTCAGGTGCCGGGGTCGGAGTCGGGGTCGGAGCGGGCGCCGGGGCAGGGGTCGGGACCTCGGTGACCCGAGCGGATTCGCGGGACTCGCGCTGCGGGTTCCACGCCTCCTTCTTCGGCGGCTGCGCCGCGAAACCGGCGGCCGCCGGATCGGTGCCGATCACGCAGTGCACCTTGAGCTCGCGTTTCACCTCTTCAGATACGACAGCGGCGATGTCTTTGTTGTTCGACTCCGCGTTGAGACGTTCCGCCAGGGCGCCTGTGTTGTGTCCGAGAATGAGGGTGTCGTCGCGCAGGCCCAGGACACGGGATTCTGCGAGCATGATGCCGGCGATCTTGTTGCGCTCGGAAACCATCTGACGAATCTCCGACCAGCGCGAACGGAGCGCCGCAACCGGGTCGGTGGGCTCGGGCCGTCGGGGAGTCTCAGGTGCCGGGGGCGGGGTGGGAACGGTCTTCGGCGGTGCCGGCGCCGGCACCGGGTCAGATGCAGGTGCGGGTGAAGGGCTCGCCTCCGGCTGCTTCGGGGCCTCCTGCACACCCTTCTCGGCGGCCTCGCGGGCACGGCGGGCGGAGGGCCGTTCGAAGAGCTTTCCGCCGTTCTGCCGGGCAGGCGCGGCAGCAGGGGCCGCCGACGCGGCCGTGGCCGCAGCCGCCGCCACCCCCCCGGCGCTCTGGACCGGGGCAGCGGGAAGGAGCAGGTGCGCGCAGAGGATCTCCAGGAGCAGGCGAGGAGAGGTGGCGCCCCGCATGTCGGCGATGCGGTCATTGGTGGTGGCGGCCAGGTGAGCGAGCTGCCCGGCGGTGAAGGAGGCGGCCTCCTCGCGCAGGATCTCCGCCCGGTCGGCCGGGGCGTCAACGAGCCCGAGGTCGAAGGCCTCCGGAACTGCCTGCAGCACCATCAGGTCACGGAGGCGCTCGAGCAGGTCCTCGACGAAGCGACGCGGGTCATGGCCCGCCTCGATGATGTCATCGACGGTGGTGAACAGGGCGGCGCGGTCACCGGTGGCGAGGGCGTCGACGGCGGCGTCGATGAGCGAGAGGTCCGTGACACCCAGCAGGGGCAGCGCAATCTCGTAGGTCAGCCCGTCGGGGCCGGAACCGGCGATCAGCTGGTCCAGGATGGAGAGTGCATCACGCGGTGAGCCTCCGCCGGCGCGGACAATCAGCGGATAAACGGAGTCCTCGACGTGGATTCCCTCGTCTGCGACCGTGCGCTCCAGCAGCCCACGCATCGCCTGGGGGGTGAGCAGGCGGAACGGGTAGTGGTGGGTGCGGGATTTGATCGTGCCGATGATTTTTTCAGGCTCGGTGGTGGCGAAGATGAAGATGACGTGTGCGGGGGGCTCCTCCACGATTTTCAGCAGTGCGTTCGCACCCGCGCCCGAAATCATGTGGGCCTCATCGATGATGTAGACCCGGTAACGGGACTCGGCCGGCGCAAACTGGGCCCTTTCCCGGAGTGAACGCATGTCATCGACGCCATTGTTCGATGCCGCGTCGATCTCCATGACATCGAGGTTGCCCGAACCGCCGGGTGCCAGCGACACACACGAGGAGCACACACCACACGGGGTGGAGGTCGGCCCTTCGACGCAGTTCAAGGAACGTGCCAGGATGCGGGCCGAGGACGTCTTACCGCAACCACGCGGCCCCGAGAAGAGGTAGGCGTGGTTGATGCGGCCGGAATCCAGGGCCACCGACAGGGGACGGGTCACCTGCTCCTGTCCGACGACGTCGGCGAAGGAGGCGGGACGGTACTTCCGGTATAGAGCCACGTCGAACAGCCTACCCGGGGAGTCAGCGCCGCCAGTCGAGAAGATCAATGCCCGCCTCGCCCAGCGCCTGCTGCAGCCCGCCGGGGCCCTCCTCCACCGCGTAGGCGTACTCGGCGTCGGTGAGCATGACCAGCTGAAGAAGGACCGTGAGGCGACCCCCCTCGGTGAAACGCGGGGTTTCGCCGCCCCACAGATACGGCGGAACGAACAGGCCGTGCATGACGCTCACGTCCTGCAGGCCCGCCTTCCCGGCGAGGTTCGGCAGCATGGTGCCGGGTTGCGCGGGGAGGATCCCGTTGACGTCGGAAAGCATCGTCGCGGCGGCCGCAAGAGTGTCGGCGAGCTGCTGTTCCTCCGCGCGGGCGACCAGGATCAGCTCGGAGCGCACCTCTTCGCCGCCGTCGACCGCGACCAGTCCCGTATCCACGTCCGAGAAACCCACCGTCAGCGCCACCCGCTGGCCCTCGCCCAGGTCCGCCACCGCCGAGTCTGCCCGGAACTCCAGTTCAGCCGGGATGAGCTGGTCGAACCAGTGGGTGATCTGCGCCCGGTCCAATTAAGCCCCGAGCTTTTCGACGGCCGCGAGCAGCACGCAGGTGGCCACGCCGTCCATCGCGACCTCGAGCTCCTCCACCGGCGGCAGGGAGGGGGCGAGGCGGATGTTGCGGTTGTTGGGATCATCCTTGAGCGGGAAGGAGGAACCCGCCCCGGTCAGGGCGATGCCGGCTTCCTTGGCCAGCTCGACGACGCGGGACGCGGTGCCGTCAATGACGTCGAGGGAGATGAAGTAACCACCCTCCGGTTCGGTCCAGCGGGCCACCTCGTACTCGCCGAGGCGGTCCTCCATGATCTCCACGACACGGGCGAACTTCGGGGCCAGAGAGCCGGCGTGCTTGCGCATCACGGCACGGACCCCCTCCGCGTTGCCGAAATAGCGGGCGTGCGCCAGCTGGTTGACCTTGTTCGGGCCGATACCGCGGACACCGGCGATCTTGAGGTACCAGTCGAGGTTCGCCTTGGATGAGTGGAAGAAGCTCACGCCGGCGCCGGCGAGGGTGATCTTCGAGGTCGAGGACATCGCCCAGAAACGGTTAGGGTTGCCGGCCTCCTCCGCGAACGCCACCACGTCGTGGATCGGGGGGAACTCGCCCGTCAGCGTGTGCACCGCGTAGGCGTTGTCCCAGACGATGCGGAAGTCCGGGGCGGCGGTCTCCATGGTGGCCAGTTCGCGGCAGACCTCCTCCGAGAAAGTGATGCCGGTCGGGTTGCCGAACGTCGGCACCGCCCACATGCCCTTGACCTGCGGATCCTTCACCAGCTCCTTGATGGCCGCCACGTCCGGGCCATCCTCGAGCATCGGGACGGTGACCATCTCGAAGCCGAAGTGCTCGCTGATGGTGAAGTGGCGGTCATAGCCGGGGACGGGGCAGATCCAGCGGACCTTCTCCTCGTCCTTCCAGGCACGCTCCGAATCGTTGTTGCCGGAGGCATAGGACCAGGAGACGAGGTCGAACATGATGTTCAGCGACGACGCGTCACCGGCCAGGAGGTTTTCCGGGTTCACACCCAGCACCTCTGCCCACAGCTCACGGATATCGCGGATGCCCTTGAGGTTGCCGTAGTTGCGCACGTCCTGGCCATCGGCATCGATGTGGTCGCCCTCGCCGGGGAGCGCCAGAAGGGACTCGCCGAAATCGAGCTGTTCAGAGGAGGGCTTTCCCCGCGTCAGGTCAAGCTTGAGGTTCTTCGCCTTCAGCTCTTCATAATCGGCGCGGACCTGCGCCGAGAACTGTGCCAGGCGGTCTGAATCGAAGTCGAGGAGCGTCATGTTGAGGGCCTACCTTCCGTGGGGAGTGTACGGCCACAATGTTAGACGCAAAGAGAAAATAAGGGGATCCCGCGCACCCGCCAGAGCTCGTTGACCCTTGCTGCATTCCTGCCCTGGGGGAGTTCACAAGATGGACGCCGCACGGGATCCTGCCGATAACTCTAACCCATTCCCCGGCCCGCAGGCCAACTCACCCACCGGCCGGGCACGGGGTTCAGGGGCATGACCTGCGATTTGTGTTTTTCCGCCGACCTTGTGTATTGTTTTGCGAGAACACAGCAGCCGTGCTGCAGTGTTCGGCCTGGAGGATTCGACTAGCGGCCTATGTCACACGCCTGGAACGCGTGCGGGGAGAAATCCCCTCAAGGGTTCAAATCCCTTATCCTCCGCCACAGCAAAGCCCCTGGGTGACCAGGGGTTTTTTGCGTTTCCAGGTGGATTTTACTGGACCTGGGCCGCCTCCAGCTCACTCACACGCCCGCGCAGTTCCCGTTCGCGATGCCAGCGCTTGGTCACGTCACGGAGAATGGCGGCAATGCCCTCGATGGTGCCCTGGGAATCCTTGAGCATGGTGATGGAGAACTCCAGCGAGACGATGCTGCCGTCCTTACGCAGCCCGGGCACGGCGAGGGGGTCAGCGCCGTAACGGGTCAGACCGGTGTCCATGACGCGGTACCAGCCCCGCCAGTGCGGCTTGCGATGTTTTTCCGGGACGATGATGTCCAGACGCTCCCCCAGGGCCTCCTCGGCACTCCACCCGAAGATGCGCTCGGCACCGACGTTCCACAGCCGGATGGTTCCGTCGCGGTCGGCGTAGATGACGGCGTCCTGGGTGGTGGTGACGATGCGTGCGGCGATCTGATCCTGACTCATGGTGGCCTTCCTCGCATATGTACGGTTGGGCCCGAAGATACCCAAACGGTCAGCGCCACACCAGGGGTTCACGCGGAAGGTCCTCCGGGCGGAACACCTTGAGCAGCTTGTTCAACGTGGACACCCCCGGGTAGCCGAGGGAACCGGCGAGCTTCTCGATGATGTGGTGGACCGGTTCCTCCAGCATCATCTCCCTGAGGGTGACCGCGCCGTCGCGCTTGGCCAGTCGTTGGCCGGCCTCGTTGACCACGAGTGGGACGTGCACGTATTCGGGCACCCTGATGCCGAGCAGGCTCGCGAGGTACGCCTGGCGTGGGGTGCTGGGCAGCAGATCATCGCCGCGGACGACCTGGTCGATGCCCTGGAATCCGTCATCGACGACGACGGCGAGGTTGTATGCCCAGTCAGTGTCCTGCCCGCCGCGGCGCAACACGAAGTCATCGATCTCGGTGGTGTAGTCGCCGTGGTAGAAGTCCCGGATGGTGAAGGTGTCCACCTCCGAACGCAGGCGCAGTGCCGGGCTGCGGCCCTCCCGGGCGAGTGCTTCCCGACGCTCCTCCCGCTCGGCGTCGGAAAGCTCCCGGCAGGTTCCCGGGTAGCTGCCGGGGGCGGAGTGGGCGGCGCGGGGAGCGTCCTGGATCTCCCGGCGCGAGCAGTAGCACTCGTAGACATGGCCACGGGCCGTGAGCAGGTCGAGCTCCCGCTGGTAGGCATGAGAACGCTCCGACTGGTAGAGAATGTCGCCGTCGAAGGTCAGGCCCAGGGTGAGCAGGTCGTCGATCTGACGGTGGGCGGAGTCGATGGTCGAGCGCTGGGTGTCCACGTCCTCCACACGCAGCAGGAACTTCCTGCCGGTCTGGCGGGCGAAGAGCCAGGCGATGAGCCCGGTCCGGAGATTGCCGAAGTGGAGGTCACCACTCGGCGAAGGGGCATAGCGGCCAGCGTGCTCAGTCATGACCCCAGGATAGCGATGTGCGACCATGTCTCACATGACCAGAACAGAGGCGCAGTTCATCCCGCTGCAGCGTACCTACTACCCCGTCATCGTGGCGCTCTTCATCGCGGTGTTCCTCATCTCCAACATCCTGGCCACCAAGGGCGTGGCCATCGGTCCGCTGATCACGGACGGAGCCTTCTTCCTCTTCCCCCTGGCCTACGTCCTGGGCGACGTGCTGGCCGAGTGCTACGGCTTCAAGGCCGCCCGGCGCGCCATCTTCACCGGTTTCGCGGTGACGCTTCTCGCCGTGGCGTCCTTCTACATCGCGATCTGGCTGCCACCGGCCGGCTTCTACGAGTCCCAGGACGAGTTCACCCACGTCCTGGGTCTGGTGCCGCAGATCGTGGTGGCGTCGCTGGCCGGTTACGTCGTGGGGCAGCTGCTCAACTCGTGGGTGCTCGTCGCCATCAAGCGTCGTACCGGCGAGAAGTCACTGTGGGCCCGCCTCATCGGTTCGACCGTCGTGGGAGAGTTCGGCGACACGCTGCTGTTCTGCCTCATCGCAGCCCCGGTCATCGGCATCTCGACGGCGCCTGACCTGCTCAACTTCGTCATCGTCGGTTTCCTGTGGAAGACGCTCATCGAGGTCCTGCTCCTGCCGGTCACTTACGCGGTGATCGGGTGGGTGAAGAAGCGGGAGGGTTACGGCTTGGCCGCGTAGTAGCGGCCCAGGAACTCGTCGCGGTATTCCTCGAAGTAGCCGCCGTCGATCGAGAGGCGGATGTTGTCCACCAGCCGGATCATGAAGCTCAGGTTATGGATCGTGCACAGGGTCATGCCGAGGAACTCGTTCGCCTTGAACAGGTGGCGGATGTAGGCCCGGGAGTAGTTCTCGGAGACGTACCCGCCGAACTCCTCGTCGATGCCCCGGAAGTCACGCTTGAAGCGTGCGCCCTCGAGATTCATCCGGCCATCCAGGGTGTAGACGCCGCCACGACGTGCCAGCCGGGTGGGTGCCACACAGTCGAAGGTGTCCGCGCCCGCCTCGATGGCGGTGAACATGTCATCCGGCTCGGAGATGCCCAGCAGGTGGCGGGGCTTGTCCTTCGGCAGTTCGTCGCAGACCCAGCCGACGATGGTGCCCAGGTTCTCCTTCTCCAGGGCACCCCCGATGCCGAAGCCGCCGAAGCCGCGGTGGCCCTGGTCGACGGCGGCGTCGGAAAGCTCCACGAGGCCGCGCGTGGCCTGGCGACGCAGGTCCTCATAGTGCGCACCCTGGACGACGCCCCACAGGGACTGCAGGGGCTTGTCCGCGCGCTCGTGGGTGAGACGGTCGTGCTCTACGAGGCAGCGCTGCGCCCAGCGGCGGGTGCGCTCGACGGAGGCCTCCTGGTACTCACGCGTGTCCATGAGGGTGGTCAGCTCATCGAAGGCGAAGAGGATATCCGCGCCCAGCTGGTGCTGGATCTGCATGCTGATCTCGGGCGTGAAACGGTGACGTGAACCGTCGATGAAGCTGGTGAAGTCAACGCCGTCCTCATCGACCTTGGCCATGTTCTTCTTCGCGGGCAGATGGCCGTTCGCCATGGCTTCCGCAGCATCCATGGAGATGGTCTTCTGGAAGCCGGAGCCCTGGCTCATCACCTGGAACCCGCCCGAGTCGGTGTAGGTGGGTCCTGACCAGTTCTCGAAGCGGCCCACTCCCCCGGCCTCGTCGATGAGGTCCGCACCAGGCTGCAGGTAGAGGTGGTAGGCGTTGGACAGGATCGCCTGCGCGCCGGTCTCCCGGATCTGCTCCGGCGTGAGTGTCTTCACGGTCGCCTTGGTGGCCACGGGGATGAACGCCGGGGTGGCGATGTCCCCGTGCGGGGTGTGGATGACGCCGGTACGGCCGTGCCTGCCGGGGCCGGATTCGAGTTCGGTGCCGAGGGTGAAAGAGAGATCCGTCATGATGCCACCGTACCCATCTGCTTCCGGTGCTCCTGCTCTGCGGCGTGCCTGGCCTCCCACTCCTTCTCCAGCGCGGTGCCCTCGATGTCCATGCGGGGGATGAGCCGGTTGAGCCAGCGCGGGATCCACCAGGTGGCGTTGCCCATGAGGAACATCGTCGCGGGTACCAGCGCCATGCGGATGAAGAAGGCGTCGAAGAGCACGCCCGCGCCCAGGGCGAAACCGAAGATCTGGATGAACGGCAGGGGCTGGTCGATGAAGGCGGCGAACACGGCGATCATGATGAGCGCGGCGGCGGTGACCACGCGCGCGCCGTTGGTGAAACCGATGATGGTGGCCTGCTCCACGGCATCGAGCTTGGATACCGCCCGGGGGGTGTCGGAATCCGGGTCCGCGCGTTCCTTCACCCGCATGCTGATGTAGTGCTCGCGGATGCGGGTGACCAGGAACACCTGGTAGTCCATGGCCAGGCCGAAGGTGACGCCGATGAGGAAGATCGGCATGAACGAGATCAGCGGGGCGGGGGTGTTCACCAGGCCCCACAGGCCCTCCTGCCACACCAGCACCGTGATGCCGAAGGCCGCGCCCACCGAGAGCAGGAAGCCCAGGCCGGCGACGACCGGCACCATCACGGAGCGGAAGACGCCCAGCAGCAGCAGGATCGCCAGGCCGACGACGATGGCCAGATAGACGGGCATCGCGCCGGAAAGACGTTCGGTGATGTCCATCTGGACGGCGGTGAGGCCGGTCAGGCCGATCTCCGCTCCCGTGGCGTCCGAGATCTGCACCGCCTGCTCGCGCAGAGCGTGGGAGACCTGTGCCGTGTACTGGTCGTCGGGACCGGTCTGCGGAGTCACCAGGATCTGGGCCGCATTAGTGTCGGCGTTCATGCCGATGAGCTGCGCGTGCTTGACGCCGCCGACGTTCTTCAGCTGGCCGACCGTGTAGAGGAAGGAGCTGGTGACGGCTGCTTGACGACGGTCCACCGGCGCATCCTCCGTCGCCATCGATTCCTGCGCCAGGATGAGCGGCTGAAGCGCCGGAGCATCGACGTTGATGTCATCCCCGTCGACGATGACCAGGAAGGGGGCGTTGACGCCCTCGCCGAAGCCCTCCGCCATGAGGTCCGCGGACTTGCGCTGCGTGGTGTCCAGGTTGGAGGTGGAGTCCGAGGGCAGCGACAGTTCCATGTTGAGCACCGGGTAGGACATCGCGCCCAGGGAGAGCACGACGACGGCCATGACCAGCCCCGGTGCGCGGCGGACGAAGTGAATCCACCGGTTACCCATCGTGGGCCGCTGGCTGCGTGGACGACCCTCCCGGATGTGCTTCTTGGGCCGGTTGCCGGCCACCCCGGGCACCCGGCCGGCGAAGGTGCGGTCACCGAGGATGCCCAGCAGGGCGGGGATGAAGGTCAGCGCCACGAGCACTGCGACGAACACCGTGAACGCGGCGGACAGCCCCATGGCGGTGAGGAACTCGATGTTGACGATCACCAGCGCCGCCAGAGCGATGATGACCGTCGCGCCGGCGAAGACGACCGCCGACCCGGCGGTGCCCACCGCCATGCCGGCCGCCTCGTCGGCGGCCATGCGTTCCCTCTCGACCCGGTAGCGGGAGAGGATGAACAGCGCATAGTCGATGCCGACGGCCAGGCCGATCATCACGGCCAGCACCGGGGTGATGTTGTTCAGCTCGACGAACGCGGTGGCGATCATGATCGCCAGGGCGCCGATTCCCACGCCGATCACGGCGGTGAGCACCGGCAGCCCGGCGGCCAGGAGGGAACCGAAAGTGAAGATGAGCACCACGAAGGCGATCGCCAGGCCGATGATCTCACTGCTCGTCTTGATCTCGATGGGATCACCGAAACCGGCTCCACCGGCCTCGACCCCGATGCCGGCGTCACGCCCCAGATCCATCGCGTCGTTGACGATCCGGCGGTGTTCGTCCGTGACGTCCATCGACGAGGCGACGTCGATGGTGAAGGTGGTGTAGCCGATGCGGCCGTCCTCGGAGAGCATCCTGAGGTTGTCTGCGTCGGCGCGGGCGGTCTCCTCCGGCAGTCCCTGCTCGGTCATCATGGAGATGACGCTCTCCTGGAGGGCCGGGGAGACCTCGACCGGGTTGCCGAAGCGCTCCGTTCCCGTGAGGTCCGGCAGGTTGTCCTCGATGTGGCCGACGACCCTGTCGATGGCCGCCGAGTTCTGCGGTTCCGACAGGGTCTGCCCCTCCGGGGCCGCGAACACCACGTTCACACCGGCCGCGTTGACGGGGTTACCGCCTTCGGGGAATTTCTCCACCAGGGTGTAGGTCGCGTCGATGGACGGGGTGCCGCCGATGGAGAACTGGTTGGAGAAGGGTTTCTGGAAGGTCATCGCAGCACCCGCGACACCGGCCAGGGTCACCAGCCACAGGAGGATGACGATCCACTTGTGGTGAAAGGACCAACGGCCCAGCTTGAACAGAAATTTAGCCACGGGGTTTGGGCTTCCTCACCACTGTCGACGATCAAACAGGGACAGTCTACCGAGGTCGTCGGCAATAACAGAAGGCCCCGACTCTCGTCGGGGCCTTCAGCTGCGGTGGCGGAGGGATTTGAACCCTCGGTTGGGGGTTACCCAACAATCGCTTTCGAGGCGATCACCTTCGGCCGCTCGGACACGCCACCTTACTCAGGCCGATAACCGACCTCGGTCAAGAGTAAACGAGTGGGTCCGGACGTGCCAAATCACCGGCGCCGGGTCAGTGGCGCTTGTCGTCGTCCTGGAAAGCGCCGAGGACCCGGTCGCCGGCCTCCTTGGCCTTGTCGCCGGCCCTCTCAGCGCCCTCCTTGATGTCGGCCTTGGTCTGGTCGGCCTTTCCCTCGGCCTCCAGTCGCTCATTGCCGGTCGCCTTGCCGAAGCCCTCCTTGGCCTTGCCGCCGAGGTCCTTTGCCTTGTTCTCGAATGTGCTCATGATGTTCACTCACTTTCGTGGATCAGATCGGTGTGCATGTTCCTCCCACGGTAACGACATATGACGAATCTCGCATAACATCAACGTAACGATCCGAAGAAATCCCCCAACAGCCCTGCGCACTCCCCCTCGAGCACGCCTGCGCGGACAGCGGGGCGATGGAGCTGACCGGGGGCACGGACGGCGTCGATGAGCGAGCCGCAGGCGCCGGTCTTGGATTCGAAAGCGCCGAAGATGAGCTCGCCCACGCGTGCGCCGAGGATGGCGCCGGCACACATGGTGCACGGTTCGAGCGTGACCACGAGGGTGCAGCCCGTCAGACGCCAGGAGTCGCCGTGCTTCTCGACGCCCCTGCGTATCGCCAGCATCTCCGCATGGGCGGTGGGATCGCGGTCAGCCTCGCGACGGTTCGTGCCCGTGGCCAGCTCCCGCCCGTCAGGGCCGAAGAGGACGGCGCCGACGGGGACGTCTCCCTCAGGTGTGGTGCGGGCGACCTCGATGGCGCGGCGCATGAGCCGCTCGGCACGGAGCAGATCTTCCTCACGGGGCAGGACGCTAATCGTCGATCCCCACGGCGGCGATGAACTCGTCGGCGAACCCCAGCTCCTCGGCGATCCGGATGAGCTGCTCCGTGGGCCACGTATCCGTGTCATCCACGATCACACCGAGCACCTCCTCGCTCAGGCCCAGGTCAGCGAGCAGGTCAAAATCGCCGTCCGCCCAGCCGTCGACCTCGTCGAGCTCGTCCGGGTCCAGGTCGGGGATCTCCGCGTCGAGCTCCTCGAGCACGGAGGCGGCGAAATCATCGTCCACCGCCATCGTCGCGTCCGACAGCAGCGCCTGCACACCGTTGGGGTTGGGGCGGACGATGACAAAGTAGTCGTCGTCGACGCAGAGCAGAGCAAATGCCGGGCCTTCGCTGCGCAGAGCCCGAACCGCCCGGACGGAGGCGTCCAGCGAGGAGAAGTCATCGTCAAAAGCACGCACCACCCACTCACCCTCCGTGCGGGTGACCGTGACGGCGAAACTCTGGCCGTACTCCTCGTGTTCCATACGGGTGAGATTAGTCTGCCTGTGCCACACTTGTCAGGTGACCTCGACGAACCTTTCCCGCTCCATCTGCATCCTCGGCCTCGGCCTCATCGGCGGATCCCTCATGCGCGACCTCGCCGCTCAGGGAGTCCACGTCTACGGCTACAACCGCTCCGCATCCGGTTCCCGTGCCGCCACCGACGACGGCTTCGACGCCTCCGACGATCTCACAGCCACGCTCCGGCGTGCTGAACAGGACAAGGCGATCATCGTCCTGGCGACGCCGATGCCCGCCATCCCGGGGCTCCTTGACGCCATCATCGAGTTCGCCCCCTCCTGCGGCATCACCGACGTCGTGTCCGTCAAAGCCGCGGTTTATGAGCTGATCAGGGAGCGCGGACTGGAGGACCGGTACGTCGGCAGCCACCCCATGGCCGGCACCGCGGAATCCGGCTGGAACGCCTCCCGTCAGGGCCTGTTCACCCGCGCAGCCTGGGTGATCACCTACGACCACGCCGCGGACGCCTCCGACGAGTGGATCGCGCTGTGGACCGACGTCGCCCACATGATCCTCGGGGTGGGCGCCGACGCCATCCCCGCCCGAATCGGGCGGCACGACGCCGCAGTCGCCAGAGTCTCCCACCTCGTGCACATCTTCGCCGAGGCCCTCGCCATCGTCGGCGACAACGGCGGCGCACTGGCCCAGTCACTGGCGGCCGGCAGCTTCCGCGACTCCACACGTGTCGCGGGAACCCAGCCTTCACTGGTGCGTGCCATGTGCGAAACCAACGCCGAGGCAGTCGTCCTCGCCCTCGACGAAGCGCTCGACCTGCTCCATGACGCCCGCGACTCCCTGGCCAAACCACTCCCCGACATCACCACGCTCGCCGAGACCGGTTACGCCGCCCGGGTGCGTTTCGAGGCCCGCCACGGTGCCCGCGGTGAGTCAGTGTCCCCCGTGAAGATCTCCTCCCGCCCGCTCCTGCGCCTCAACCCGGGTGCACCGGGCTGGGTCCGCCAGCTGGAGCAGGCCGAGACCCTGGGCGGACGGATCGACATCTTCTAGGGCCGCGCCCCAGCTCCGGGGCGCAAGGGCTTCGAGATGAGGATGGCGATGGCTTAACACCGACTTCTCGCCACCGGACACCACCGTGATGTCGGGGTGTCGAGCGACGAAGTCAGGGTGGCGAAGTCGGTGTGTTGCCACGACCACCAGAGCCCAAGGGCCTCCCCGCACAGCAGAAACCCCAGACAGGAAATCTGTCTGGGGTTTCTCTTTGGTGCGCCCGGAGGGATTCGAACCCCCAACCTTCTGATCCGTAGTCAGATGCTCTATCCGTTGAGCTACGGGCGCCCGGCGTTGTTCCCGGCTACTGCCTTGCAACGAGGACTAACACTACATGGCAGCCCGGAGAACAAACAAATCAGCTGGTCAGAAGGAGTTTAGATGACCAGGCCGAAAACCGGGATGGCGACGAAATAGGTCGCCAGGGTAATCAGAACGACCGCGATGAGGTTGAGCCAGACGCCGCCCTTGAGCATGTCGCCGATCTTGACGTAACCGGAACCGAAGGCGATGGCGTTCGGCGGGGTGGCCACAGGCAGCATGAACGCACAGGTGGCGGACAGTGCGACCGGGATGGTCAGCAGGAGGATGTTCATGTCGGTGGCACCCGTCAGGCCGATACCGACCGCAACACCACCCATGATGGGCAGGAAGGTGGCGGCGGTGGCGGTGTTGGAGGTGAACTCCGTGAGCACCAGAACAAGGGCGGCGACGGCGGCGATGAGCAGGAAGGTCGGCAGGACCTCCAGAGCCTTGGCCTTCTCACCGATCCACAGGGACAGGCCGGTGGCGGTGAACATGCCGGACAGGGAGAGGCCACCACCGAAGAGCAGGAGGACGTCCCAGGGAAGATCATTGGCGGTCTTCCAGTCGAGGATGCGCACGCCGGTCTTCGGGTCCGCGGGGATCGCGAACATCAGCAGGCCGGCGATGATGCCGACGAGCGCGTCGTTGTAGCCGACGTCCACACCGAGCCAGTCGATGACGAGCGGGATGAAGATCCAGGACAGGGCGGCGGCCACGAAGATGATCGTCACGATGATCTGCGGGCGGCTCCAGCGACCCATCTTCTCGATCTCGTGGCGGATGAGTTCACGGCCGCCCGGGATCTTGTCCATCTCCGGCTTGAACACGGTGATCAGCACCAGCCAGGCGAGGATGGTGAAGATCACGGCAACCGGGACGCCGACCATCATCCACTGGCCGAAGCCGATGGTGATGCCGTGCGCCTCCTCCATGTAACCGGCCAGCAGGGCGTTCGGCGGGGTACCGATGAGGGTGCCCAGCGAGCCGATAGAGGCCGCGTAGGCGATGGCCAGCATCAGGCCGGTGGCGAACTTCTTCTGGTGGTGCATGCCGCCCACCAGGCCGGCGGTCAGGTGCAGGACGGACATGCCGATGGGCAGCATGACCACGGCGGTGGCGGTGTTGGAGACCCACATCGACAGGAAGCCCGTGGCGATCATGAAGCCCAGGATGAGACGCTTGGGACTGGTGCCCACCGCCAGCACGACGGCGAGCGCCATGCGGCGGTGCACGTCCCAGCGCTGGAGGCCCAGTGCGAGCAGGAAGCCGCCGAGGAAGAGGAAGATCGTCGAGCTGGCGTAGGGCGAGCCCACGTCCGCGAAGGTGGCCACCTGAGAGAGCGGGAAGATGGCGATGGGCAGCAGTGCCGTAGCTGCCAGCGGGATGGCCTCCGTCATCCACCAGGCACCCATGAGCACAGTGGTGGCGGCGACGACGCGCATGGCCTGGTGGGAGTACTCGGACTCCGGGTCCGCACCGGCGGACTGGAGGACGGTCTCCGCGGCATCAGCCGGGAAGAACAGGTAGACGAGCCCGGCCAGAATCAGGCCGACGATGATGCCGAAGGCCTGGCGGTGCCATTCGCGGGGGTCGCGAGCCTCGTCGAGGTAATCAGGTGCCGGTTCGACCTGATCTCCCACCTCTGGGGCCTGAAGAGTGCTCATGATAATGCTCGATCCTTCTCTCGAAGTACGTGGACAGGAGCTGGAGTGCTCACACTTGCTGGGAGATACCTAAGTGGAGCGGAGCACTTTACGCCAATTGGGCGACTTGAGTCACCCGTACGCATACCGCACACTCACCTGGCGAAACAGCAGAAGAACTACACGAGCTCCCCCCTAGTTCGGGGGGAGAAGAAAGGGGTCGCGCGACAGTTTATAGGCCCATCACAGATTTTGCGATGAGGAAATACACAACAAGACCCGTGGCATCGCTGAGAGTGGAAATGAACGGGTTGGAGAACACCGCCGGATCAGCGCCGACCTTCTTCGCGATGATCGGCATGACCCCACCCACCGTCGCGGACATGGTGCACACCAGGAACAGCGTGGACCCGATGACGATGCCGATGTCCAGGCCGAACACCAATGACGCCAGGATGAAGCCGATGGCGCCGAGCAGCGCACCCAGGAGCATGCCGACTCGCAGCTCGCGCCATGCGACGGAGAGGACGTCGCGTGGACGGACGTCGCCGAGGGCGAGGGCACGGGTGACGGTGGTGGCGGCCTGGTTGCCGGTGTTGCCACCGGTGCCGGTGAGCAACGGGATGAAGAGGCTGAGCACAACGGCCGCCGCGAGGGTGTCCTCGAAGGCGCCCAGCACCTGGACCGTCAGAAGGGCGGAGACCGCCAGGACGAGCAGCCACACGATGCGTGACCGCACGACCCTGAACAGCGACGTCGAAAGGTACGGCTGCTGCAGCGGCTCATGGGCGCCGGAACGTGCGGCGTCCTCGGAATCGGCCTCCTCAACGATGTCGACGGCGTCATCGAAGGTGAGCATGCCCACGAGCCGACCGGATTCGTCGATGATGGGCATCGCCAGAATATCCAGCGGCAGGAACCAGCGGGCGGTCTCCTCCGCATCATCGTGTGCGCCGGCGAACACGGGCTCATCCATCAGCTCCGCGACCCCGGCCGAGCCTTCCGCGGTGAACAGTTTCCGCAGAGAGGTGACGCCGACCAGCAGTCGGTCGCGGGAGATGATCGGCAGGGTGTAGATCGTCTCCACATCATCGGCCACCAGACGCAGTTTCTCCAGCGTCTCGTCGACGCTCATGTCTTCGTAGATGTGCGGCACCTCCGGTGACATGCGACGACCGATGGAGCCCCTCGGGTAGCCGAGGACCACCCCGGTGATGTCACGTTCGGAGTCGTCGAGGGTGCGCATGAAGCGTTCGGCGATCTCCGCGGGCAGTTCGTCGAGAAGCGAGACCCGGTCATCCGGATCCAGTTCCGCGAAGAACTCATAGACGGCCCGGTCGCCCAGCGCATCGATGAGGTCGGCCTGGTGCGCGGCGTCGAGGGCGTCGAAAACCTGGATCGACCGACGACGTGAGAGAAGCCGCAGCACCACAGCCGCTCTCGTCGCCGTCGAGCGCTCGACGAGCCGCACCACGTCCCGGATCGGAGGTTGATCGAGCATCGCCGACAGTTCGGCCGCGCGTTCCGGCGGAACGTCCTCATCGGAACGGAGGATTCTTTCCAGCGCGTTGACATCGGTCACGATGGAACCTCCCTCAGGTCAGGGCCCACCGCTCAGCAGGCTTATCCGCTGGTCAACGGTAGTCCTTTTCCGGAGATGCGGCCATTTCCCTACCGCGAGATGAGCTGGAACGACGCCCCCTGAGGGTCGGCGACGGTGGCGATCCGACCGAAGGGCGAGTCGACGGGGCCGTCGAGAAGCTCCCCGCCGAGTTCACGGAGCTTCTCGACACCCGCGTCCACATCCGCCACCTCCACATACATCCGCCAGAAACTCGGGGTCCCGGCCGGCATGAGACTGTTGGCCTCACCGATTCCGGCGGCGTCGGTCGACGCGTACCGGACCCCCTCCCCCGACTCCCCCGTCTCCCAGCCCGCCACCTCCCGGTAGAACTCCACAGCGGCGTCGAAATCCATGGTCATGACCTCGAACCACGGCGGGGTGCCGGGCCCCGCGTCCCGCATCAAACCATGGAACTCATCCGCCTGCCACAGGCCCACCACCGCCCCTGCCGGATCCGCAATGACGGCCATCATCCCGAAGGAGCCGACCTTCATCGGCGCCAGCAGAACCGTGCCCCCGGCCGCGGCGGCCTTTTTCACGGTGGCGGCGATGTCGTCGGCCTTGAGGTACACCGTCCACGTGGTCGGCGACTGCGGCTCCCCGGTCGGACCTTCCGGGCCCATGAGTGAGCTCATCGCCCCGCCCACCTGCCTGCCCCCGCTGCTGATGATCAGGTAACCGCCGAAGTCTTCGCCGGCGCTGGCGAACTCCCAGCCGAGGAGCTCGCGGTAGAAGGTCTGGGCGGCGTCGATATCGTGCGTGGACAGGTCCATCCAGACAGGGTCGCCGTGCTTGATGTCGGACATGAGGGTTGCCTCTCGTGAGGAACGACGCGGCGGGAAGGTGACCGCCCCCACAATTCTATGGGCCAGAATGGGCGGCGGGCCACATCCTGGCCCGGACATGAAGAAACCCCGGGCAAACCGTAGTTTGCCCGGGGTTTCACTCGTGCGCCCGGAGGGATTCGAACCCCCAACCTTCTGATCCGTAGTCAGATGCTCTATCCGTTGAGCTACGGGCGCGCGGAGACGAGAGGATTCGAACCTCCGGCCCGCTGTTAGGCGGGCAACTCATTAGCAGTGAGTCCCATTCGGCCACTCTGGCACGTCTCCAGTTCCGCCACTTCTCAGTGGTGAGACTCCAGGTATCGTACCTGGCGACAGGCCCCCCGATCAAACCGCGATAGACTCCGGTGTCATGATCCGCCCTGACCTCTCCGCAATGCCCGCCTACGTCCCCGGTACCCGCCAGCCGGATGCGCTCAAGCTCTCCTCGAATGAGGTCACCACGACCCCGCTGCCGGCCGCCGTCCGGGCCATGGCCGAGGCCGCGGCGGGAGCCAACCGCTACCCGGACATGTTCGCCACCGACGTCAAGCAGGCCCTGGCGGAGAACCTGGGGCTGGAGGCCAACCAGATCGCCGTCGGCTGCGGCTCCTCTGCCCTGTGCCAGCAGCTGGTGCAGATCACCGCCACCCCGGGCGATGAGGTCATCTTCCCGTGGCGCAGCTTCGAGGCGTACCCGATCTTCGCCCGGGTCGTGGGCGCGACGCCGGTCGCGGTCCCGCTTCTCCACGACGGCCGCCACGACCTCGACGCCATGGCCGACGCGATCTCGGAGCGCACCCGGCTGATCTTCCTGTGCAGCCCGAACAACCCCTCCGGAACCGTGATCACGCAGGGTGAGTTCGACGAGTTCATGGCGAAGGTCCCGGCTGACGTTGTGGTGGGACTCGATGAGGCCTACTTCGAGTACAACCGCGCCGAGGACACCGTCGTGGCCACCGAGGCCATCAACCGGTACCCGAATGTCGTCGGCCTGCGCACGTTCTCCAAGGCCTACGGCCTGGCGGGGGTGCGCATCGGTTATGCGTTCGGCTCGCCGGAACTGATCAGTGCCCTGGACAAGATGGCCATCCCCTTCGGCGTGAGCTCCGTGGCCCAGGCCGGGGCGCTCGCCAGCCTCGACGCCGCCGACGAACTGCTGGAACGCACCGAGGAGACCGTCGTGCAGCGCGACCGCGTGGCTGACGCGCTCGGCGCACGCCGCAGCGAGGCCAACTTCATCTGGCTGCCGGGTGTGGATTCGACGGATGTCGCGGAGCGTCTCGCCGCGCAGGGCGTGCTGGTCAGGGCCTTCCCGGAGGGCGTACGCATCACGGTGACCACCAGGGCCGAGACCGATCAACTGCTTGAGGCGTGGCGTGCCGCCGGTCTGTGACCCATGATGGAGGCATGATCGGTATCCTGCGCTTCCTCCTGAACATCGTCATCACGGCCATTGCCCTCTATCTGGTCACGCAGTTCGTCCCGGGCGTGTATGTCACCCCGCCGGACGACCCCTGGGCATTCATCTGGGTGGCGCTGCTGTTCATCGTGGTCAACGCCGTGGTGGGCCCCGTCCTGCGACTGCTCGGAATGCCCTTCACCATCCTCACGCTGGGCCTGTTCGCGCTGGTCATCAACGCCGTTCTGTTCCTGCTCGCGGGCTGGCTCTCGGAAGCGCTCGGCCTGGGGCTGAGCGTGGACGGCTTCGTCCCCGCTCTGTTGGGCGCGATCGTCATGGGCATCGCGACGTGGGTGATGGGGCTCGTGCTGGGTACCGTCGGCCTCAAACGCTGAACCGGGCTCAGCCGCCGGCAAAGGGCGGTAACACGTCGACCCGCGTCACGCCCGTCAGGGGCGTGGCGCGGTCGCTGTTCCGGCCGTCGACGAGGAACGTACAACGCTCGAAGATCTCCCTGAGGGACATCCCGGAATCGGTGGTTCCCCGGTGGTGAGCCGCGCGGTCGTCGAGAAGCTCTCCGAGCGTGGCTGCGGTGACGCTCTCGCTCCCGACCCCTGCGGCGGCGCGGGCAGCGGCAAAGTAATGGATTTCCACGCTGTCCAGCATGCCATCACCGCGGATAGCATGGAGGGCATGCGTTCTCCCGAAGATCACCTGGTCGCAGTCCGCGAGGCCGTTCCGCCCCGCCGGGTGGTCGCGGTCCCGCTTGTAGACACCCCCGGACGCATCCTCGCCCGCGACATCATCGCCCAGCACCCCTCACCGCGCTTCGACAACTCCCAGATGGACGGCTTCGCCCTGTCCGCACAACAGGTGAGTCAGGCCCCCGCCGAATTCAGCGTGGGCGAGACCCTGGCGGCGGGAACCGACCCGGACGGACCGTACCCTTCCGGCATCGGTGACCGGATCGTGCCGATCATGACCGGCGCGAAGGTCCCCCGGGGCACTGCCGCGATCGTCCCCGTGGAGGCCTGCGATCCGCCCTCGTTCCCCGCGCCGGGCGCCATGATCCGGGTCACCACCGCCCCCGTCCCCGGTCAGTTCATCAGGGCAAAGGGTTCGGACATCGCAGCAGGTCAGCCCCTCCTGCGCGCCGGAACGGTGCTCGGCCCGGTGGCAGTCGGGGTGCTGGCCGGGCAGAACCTGGCGGACGTGGAGGTCCTGGAGCGGGCCCGGGTGATCATCTGTACCGGGGGCGCGGAGATCGGCGGAACGGGCACCGCCGGTATCCCCGACGCCAACGGACCGATGCTCGAGGCACTGTGTGAGCGCGCCGGCATCGAGGTCGTCGCCCGGCTGCACACCGACGATGACCCGGCGCGCCTGCGCGCGGATCTGGCAGCCGCCGTGGAGTCATGTTCGCCGACGGCCGTCATCACCTCGGGAGGCATCTCCGCGGGCAAGTTCGAGGTGGTCCGCCGCATGTTGGCGGGCTCCGGCTGGTTCGGGCACGTGGACCAGCAACCGGGCGGTCCGCAGGGGTTGGCCTCGTTTCAGGGCGTGCCCGTGATCTGCCTGCCCGGAAACCCGGTGTCCACGCTGGTCAGCTTCCGTCTGTTTGTCGCCCCCGTGCTGGGGACCGCTCCCGAGACACTCACCATGCCGCTGGCGGAGGACACCCCGGGCCTGCCAACCCGGGACCAGTTCCTCCGGGGGCGGCTGACCACCCGCGGCGCACAACCGGTCGGCGGAGCAGGCTCGCACCTGCTCGCCCAGGCGCTCGGGGCGGACTGCCTGATCCGCATCCCCGCCCCCGGCGGGCTGGTCGCAGGCGACCACGTTCAGGTCCACCGGCTCTAAGGTGGACCGCATGACCCGAACCGGCATCGTTCTCGTCGCCTCCACCCGGGCCGCCCGCGGGGACTACCCCGACCGCTCCGGCCCGATCCTCGTCGATTTTCTGCGCGCCCAGGGTGTGGACACCCCGGACGCCCGGGTGGTCGCGGACGTGGACATCGACGGGGCCGTCGACCGAGCCCTGGCGGAGAACCCCTCGGTGCTGCTGACCTCAGGTGGCACGGGGGTCACGCCGGACGACCGTACCGTCGACGTCGTCGCCCCGCTGCTCGACCGGGAACTGCCCGGCATCGTCCAGGCCTTCTACCACCGGGGGTCGGCGACTGTGCCCACGGCGGTGCTCTCCCGCGCGGTCGCCGGGGTGGCGGGGTCGACCTTCGTCATGACACTGCCCGGCTCCACCGGCGGCGCCCGGGACGGCTCGACCGTGCTGGAGCCGATCCTCACTCACCTTCTCGACCAGCTGGAGGGACACCATGAACACTGATCCCGCATACGTCGCCGAACAGACCGGCGTCGTCGTCTCCGCGACCATGACCGAGACCCCCCTCGAGTCCCTGCTCGCCGACGCCCGCGCTGTCACCACCACCGACGCCATGGGCGCCGTGATCACCTTCGAGGGGGTGGTCCGCGACCATGACGGCGGGCAGCGGGTGTCCGGCCTGCGCTACACCGCGCACCCCACGGCCCCCGAGGTCATCGCCGTCGTGGCCCGGGAGGTGAGCAACGAGCACCCCGCCGTGCGCCTGTGGACGGCCCACCGCACCGGCGACCTGGCCATCGGTGAGCTGGCCTTCGTGGTCATCGCCGCCGCCGCGCACCGCCGTGCCGCCTTCTCCGCGGCCGCCGAGCTGGCGGACCGGGTGAAGGCCGAGGTGCCCATCTGGAAGGAACAGGAGCTTCTCCACGGCGCCTCCCAGTGGGTGGGCCTGGAATGACCTCCCTCTCCCGCTACCGCCGGCAGATCTCACTGCCGGACTTCGGCGTCGTCGGACAGGAGGCACTCTCCCGCTCACACGTGGCCGTCATCGGCGCCGGCGGCCTCGGCTCCCCCGCCCTGCTCTACCTCGCGGGGGCAGGCGTCGGGCGCGTCACCGTCATTGACGACGACGCGGTCGACCTCTCCAACCTCCACCGCCAGGTCATCCACCTCGATGCCGGCGTAGGACAGCCCAAGGCCGGGTCCGCGGCCGCGGCGATGAACGCCCTCAACCCGGAGATCACCGTGACCGCGGTGACCGGGCGTCTGACCTCCTCCAACGCGCTGGAGCTCCTGGGCGATGCGGATGTCGTCCTGGACGGCGCCGACAACTTCGACACCCGCCACCTCGCTTCCTGGGCCTGCGCCCGGCTGGGCATCCCCCACGTCTGGGCCTCGATCCTCGGCCACGACGCCCAGCTCTCCGTCTTCCACGCCGGCCACGGACCCATCTACGAGGACATCTACCGTGAACCCCCCGCTCCGGGAGTGGTGCCCAACTGCGCACAGGCGGGTGTCCTCGGCCCGGTCGTCGGCGTCGTCGGCTCCGCCATGGCGTTGGAGGCCATCAAGCTGCTGACGGGACTGGGCAGGCCGCTGACCGGACGGCTCGGCGTCTTCTCCGGACTGGACGGCACGTGGGAGTACGTGCCGGTCGTGGGAACGCAGGCGACGCTTGAGCAGGTGCTCGCGGACGGCCCCGTCACCTCCCCGGCGCTTCCTCCGGTGCCCGAGATCACCGAGCTTCCCTACGCCCCCCTGCTCATCGACGTCCGCGAACCCCACGAGTTCGCCGGCACCCGCATCCCGGGCGCCCTCAACGTCCCCCTCGGCACCGTGCTCGAAGGCGACTGGGTTCCCCCGGCACCGGAGTCCGGCCGGGACGTGGTCATCTACTGCGCCGGCGGCATCCGTTCGGCCCGAGCGGTCCGGGCTCTCGCCGAACGCGGGGTGACCGGGCCAGTCAGCCTCGCCGGGGGCATCGACGCCTGGCTCGAACGGCAGGGCTGAGTGGCCCCACCTGCGGGTGGTTGTCCACTTCTCAAGCAGAGAAAGGGCCTCCCACCAACGTCGGCGGAAGGCCCTGTACTGCGGAGACGGGGGGATTTGAACCCCCGGAGGTTTGACCCTCGCTGGTTTTCAAGACCAGTGCATTCGGCCGCTCTGCCACATCTCCTCGACGCCGACGAAGACTCGCGGCGACAGGCCTCCACATTACCTGAGCCACCCCCCGGCCCCGAATTTCCCTACCCTGGGATGACATGAAGGCGATTCAGCTGAACAATCCGGAAGATCCGCGCTCGCTCGCGCTCGTGGAGACCGACACCCCGAAGCTCAGGGACGGTGAAGTACTGGTGAAGGTGCACGCCGCCGGTGTGAACCGGGGCGACCTGCTGCAGGCGCGCGGGCACTACCCCCCGCCGCCGGGGGCGTCGGACATCATCGGCCTGGAGTGCTCCGGCGTCATCGAGGACCCGGGCACGACCGGCCGCACCATCGGCGAGGAGGTCGCCTGCCTGTTGGCTGGTGGCGGATACGCCGAGTATGTGGCGGTTCCGGAAGGTCAGCTCATGCCGATTCCTGAGGGCTACTCCCTGACGGAGGCCGCCAGCGTGGTGGAGGCGGCCTGCACGGTGTGGTCCAACCTGGGGATGCTCGCCGGTGTGCAGGAAGGTCAGACGGTGCTCATCCACGGCGGCGCGGGCGGCATAGGTACGTTCGCGATCCAGCTGTGCAAGCAGTTGGGCGCCACCGTCGCCGTGACCGCAGGCTCCGCGGAGAAGCTGGAGACGTGCCGCGAGCTGGGCGCCGACATCCTCATCAATTACCGGGAGCAGGACTTCTCCGAGGAGCTCAAGGGACGGTGTGACGTCATCCTCGATATCATCGGCGCGAAGTACCTGCGCCAGAACCTCCGCTCGCTGGCCGCGGACGGCCAGCTCATCATCATCGGCCTGCAGGGCGGCGTGAAGACCGAGATCAACCTCGGTGCCCTGCTGCCGCGCCGCCTCTCCGTCCGTGGCACGACCCTGCGCGCCCGCTCCCTGGCGGGCAAGGCGGAGGTCGTCGCCTCCACCGTCGAACACGTGTGGCCGATGCTTTCCGACGCCCGCATCACCCACCACATCCACGCCACCCTCCCGCTGGCGGACGCCGCAAAGGCCCATGACCTGCTCGATTCCGGGGCGGTCACCGGCAAGATCGTGCTGGAGGTCTAGGCCAGGGAGGCGACGACCCGGGTGAGGTGCTCGAGGTCGTGGCGGGTGGTGTACGGGCTCAGCGAGATCGTGACGGCACCACCGACCTCATCCACGCCCATGTCGATGAACAGCTGAGCCGGGGGCAGGATGGTGGTGACCAGGCCGTTGTCCAGAAGCCGCTGGTGGACGGTCCGGGCGGGGACGCCCCTGACGGCGAAGGACAGCCGGGGGATCCGGTCGGAGCGTCCGCCGTCGCCGGCCTCGCCGGTCACGCCGAGGATGTGCACGGCCGGCAGGGCACCGAGGAACTGCTGCAGTTCCTCGGTCAGGGCCTGCAGGTACCCGGACATCTCCCCCATGGCACGCTGCAGCCGGGTGCGTCGGGTTCCGCCGGGGCCGGTCTGGTCGGCGATGACGTCCACCAGGGTGGGTACGCCGCCGGCGAGCGCGGGCGAGACGGGGATGTTCAGGACGGGATTGAGGCGTCGGAACATTGCGGTGTCCCGGAATACCAGGGCCGCAACCTGGGGGCCACCGAGGGCCCCGACGTCCAGTGCGACGATGTCGGCGTCCCACTCGCCCACGTCGAGGGGGCGGTAGGGGGCGTAGGAGGAGACGTCGACAAGCACCCAGGCCCGGGAGCGGGCGCGGGTGCGTTCGACGATCTCAGCCACGGGCGCGACGGTGCCCAGGTAGCGCTGGGCGGCGGAGAGCGCGACGAGTCGGGTGGAGCCGTCCACGAGTTCGGTGTACTGCGAGGCCGGCAGCGTGCCCGTGCCCAGGTCGGGCTGAGCCCGACGGATTCGCACGCCGGTCTCCTCGAAGGGGGAGACCAGGTCGGGATGGTCCAGGCCGGAGAGCACCGCCGAGGAGGTCGAACGGAGCAACGGACGCATGGCGCGGGCCAGCGAAATGTAGAGGGCGGGCAGGCTGGGCCCCAGAACGACGCGGTCCGGGGTGGCGCCACAGAGGTCGGCGACGGCGGTGCGGGCGGAGTCGAGAAGCAGGGCGCCCTCGAGGCGACCGGGCTCGTGCGCGCGGGAATGGGAACCGGAGGATGTCTCCGCTTCGGCGACGCTGCCGGCCAGGCGGAAGGACCGGGACACCGCCGCCGATACCCGCTCAGGGATCTGCGGGCACTGGTGCGCGTTGAGGTAGGTCCACCCGTCGCCGAGAGACACGTACTGCCCTCTCACCCGGGCGACGTCATAGGCCATTAACGACACTCCTTCCGACACGTGTGTCCAGTATGCCCCGTCCAGGGCCCAGATGCACCATCGCCCCCGAGGCGTGCAATTCGGCCGGAAAGTCCTGCTAGGGACCCATGTGACGTAGGTCAAATCTATCCCAATTCCCATGGAATTCACAGAGTGAGGGTTGCGACTGACCCGCCGTGCACCAGATGCCCCTCAACGGCGCCCGCGGGGTTAGGGTTGTCGGTGTGCAGGAACAATCCCCCTTCCGAAACCAGCAAGTCGAGCAGCAGTTGCGTGCCGACGTCGCCCGTATGACAGCGGGCGTCGACACCGATCCCCCCGTCTCCAGGTCCAAGACCTTCGGCGCGGCATGGAATGACCTGGTCCGCGGATTCCGCCAGCACGAACTGTGGCTGCAGCTCGGCTGGCAGGACATCAAGCAGCGCTACAGTCGCTCCACCCTGGGTCCGCTGTGGATCACCATCGCCACCGGTGTGATGGCCCTCGCCCTCGGCCTGCTGTACTCGATGCTCTTCCAGATTCCGCTGGCAGACTTCCTGCCGCACGTCACGGTGGGCCTGATCATGTGGGGCTTCATCTCCGGCTGCATCAAGGACGGGGCGGAGATCTTCATCGACAACGAGGGCCTGATCAAACAGCTGCCCTCGGCACTGAGCGTGCACGTCTACCGGCTGGTGTGGCGCCAGGCACTGTTCCTCGCCCACAACCTGGTCATCTGGTTGATCCTCATGCTCATGTTCCCCCGGGACCTCGGCTGGGAGGTCCTGCTGGCCATCCCCGCGATGGCGCTGCTGATCCTCAACGGGGTGTGGGTGGCCATGTTCTTCGGTATCGTCGCCACCCGCTACCGCGACATCGCCCCGCTGCTGGAGGCCATGGTGCAGCTGCTCTTCTACGTCACCCCCATCGTGTGGACCACCCAGACGCTCAAAGAACAGGGCGGCGACATCGCCCAGCGTGCCCTGCTCGCGGAGATCAACCCGCTGTACCACTACATGGAGATCATCCGCGCGCCCCTCATCGGCCAACCACTGGCCGCCTACCACTGGTGGATCGTCCTGGCCTGCACAGCCGTAGGCCTCATCCTGGCGCTGCTGGCCATGAAGCAGTGGCGGTTCCGCGTCAGTTACTGGGTCTAGGAGGATCCCTTGGTTTCCATCGACACCTACAACGCCTGCGTCGACTTCCCCATTTTCGACGCCAAATCGCGTTCCATGAAGAAGGCCCTCCTGTCCACCGCGGGCGGTGCCATCGGCCGCAACCAGGACAACACCGTGGTCGTTGAAGCGCTCAAGGACATCAACCTGCATCTGCGTGAGGGCGACCGCGTCGGACTGGTCGGCCACAACGGCGCGGGTAAGTCGACGCTGCTGCGCCTGCTGTCCGGCATCTACGAGCCCACCCGCGGGTCCGCCGACATCCGCGGCCGCGTGGCCCCCGTCTTCGACCTCGGCGTCGGGATGGACCCGGAGATCTCCGGTTACGAGAACATCATCATCCGCGGCCTCTTCCTCGGGCAGACGCGCAAGCAGATGAAGGCGAAGATCGACGAAATCGCCGACTTCTCCGAACTCGGTGAATACCTGAACATGCCGCTGCGCACGTACTCCACCGGCATGCGCGTGCGCCTGGCGCTCGGCGTGGTCACCTCCATCGAGCCCGAGATCCTGCTTCTCGACGAAGGCATCGGCGCCGTCGACGCCGCCTTCATGGCCAAGGCCCGCGTCCGCCTGCAGGAACTGGTGGAGCGCTCGGGCATTCTGGTCTTCGCCTCCCACTCCAATGACTTCCTCGCCCAGCTGTGCAACTCCGCGCTGTGGATCGACCACGGCCATGTGCGCAAGGCCGGTCTTGTGGACGAGGTCGTGGAGGCCTACGAGGGCAAGGGCGCCGGCGACTACGTCCGCTCGCTGCTCCAGCGTTTCGACGAAGAGCAGTAACCGGAGCGCTGGCGGGGGCGACAAGATAATACCTCGGAAACCCTGCATTGCCCCTCTTCAGAGGGGCATTTTCCGTTTCCCGCGCTCCCCCCGCCCCACCGCAACGATGAATCAAAATTTGCGCATGCAGAGCATGAACTTATGTCTTCCGTTATGGTCATTCGGGATATTGCTGCCGACCAGAAACACAGGAAATGGCAGCATTCAACCCACGTAACGCGCTTCGCGCACAGAACACCGGGCAGCCGATCAGTCCAGGGGTGAGCCCGGTTTCAACTTCAAGCTAAGGATTCTCGAATGCGCTCTCTCCGCGTTGCAGCTGTGGCCGGCCTGTCCGCCCTTGCCATGACCCTCGGAACCACCACCATCGCCTCCGCCCATAACCACGAGACTGTCACTCAGGGCGAACACAAGATTCCCGTCGAGGACCACACCCCGGCCCATAAGAAGGAGACCACCGGCCTCGGCTCGGCCGGCGCTTCCTCCCACCTCGGCACGATTGATGAACTCGAGGCTGACCAGCCGGCCAACGGTGTCGCCATCTTCGGTTCCTCCAAGGACTTCGACGACGTCCCGAACTGGGCCAAGCTGCTCTACGGCACCACCGTCCTCGGTGCCATCGCCACCGCCCTCGGGATCATCGTGGGCCCGATCCACAACTTCATCGTCCATGGCCCGCAGGCCTGAGTCGAGGCCCCTTCCCATCTCCATTTTCCCGAAAGGTTTTAAATCCATGCATAAGTTCCGTAGGGCCGCCATTGCCGCCGCCACCGTGGTCAGCGTGAGCCTCGCCGGCACCGGCGTCGCCGTTGCCGACGACAGCAGCCTCAGCTTCCCCACCTCCTCCGAGCTCGGCTACGAGAGGGACGCCTACAGCATCGAAGACGGCAAGGCTGTCATCGCCGATGAGAACCAGATCACCGGTCAGGATGGTTTCGGCGAGGTCCAGGCCAAAGACCAGCCCGCGTGGTTCACCGACTGGAAGGATGCCGTCGCCACTCTCGGCCTGACCACTCTGCTCGGCGCCGTGATCGGCCTCGTCAACTGGCTGAAGTTTCAGGGCATCCTCCCCTACTGAGCAACGCTGAAGAGATATCCGTCCTGAAACAGGCACTCCCCCGCCGGGTGGGTGCCTGTTGCCCGCGCAGCTCAGAGCCCAACCCGGAAACCGTGGCACAATGATCCCCATGTCAACAGCCCCCCTGTCACGTTCCGGCACCACTGCTGCGGTGATCGTCACCCACAAGAGAGTCGAGCTGCTGCGCGCCTCCCTGGAGAAGGTGGTCAACCAGACACACGCGGTGGACTGGGTGATTGTGGTGGACAACGGCTGCGAGAACGAGGTCAAGACCCTCGTCGCGGAGCTGGCCGGTGAACGCGCCGTCTACCTGCCCAGCCGGACGAACCTGGGCGGCGCGGGCGGTTTCGCCTACGGTTTCCTCACGGCACTCGCGCTGGGAGCCGACGCCATCTGGTGCGCCGACGACGACGGCCGTCCCGCCGACGAGCTCGTCCTGGCCGCACTTTTCGACGTCGCCGAGACTCACCGTCTCCACGAGGTCTCGCCGGTCGTGTGCAACATCGACGACCCCGACAAGCTCGCGTTCCCGCTGCGGCAGGGCCTGGTGTGGCGCCGCAACCGCGCGGACCTGGAGGGGGATTTCCTCCCCGGCATTGCGAGCCTGTTCAACGGTGCACTGATCAGCGCACGGGCGATGGAGATCATCGGCGTCCCCGACTACCGCTTGTTCATCCGCGGCGACGAAGTCGAGTACCATCGCCGCTTGGTCCGTTCGGGGCTCTCCTTCGGTACGGCGCTGACCACGGCGTACCTGCACCCCGACGGCTCGGACGAGTTCAAGCCGATCCTGGGCGGAAAGATGCACACCCAGTACCCGGACAATGAGTCCAAGCGCTACTTCACCTACCGCAACCGCGGCTACATCATGAGCCAGCCCGGCATGCGCAGACTGCTGCCGCAGGAGTACGCCCGCTTCGGCTGGTTCTTCCTGGTGCAGCGTCGGGACCCGAAGGGGTTCTTCGAGTGGCTGCGCCTGCACAGTCAGGGCCGCAGGGAACGATTCACTCGCCCGACTACCGGAAGATGAACACCCGCTGGACGATGAAGTTGATCACCGTAGCGGTGCCCTGGGCGATGAGGAAGGCCACCACCACGGCCACGGAGTTGTTCCAGTCCCAGTCGCTGAACAACCGGTAGAACACGGTGTGCAGGCCGACGTTGACGAAGTAGGTGACCGTATAGAGCCCGGCCACCTGCAGAAATCGGCTCAGTGACGGTTCCGCCTGGAACGTCCAGCGCCGGTTGATCAGATACGCGGTGATGGTGCCGAAGATGAAGCCGACGGAACGCGCCAGAACCGGACCGGCGCCCAGGAGCACCTGGAGGATGAACGTCAGCCCGAGGTCGACGATCGCCGAGACACCGCCGGAGATGATGAATCGGATGGCCTGGATCCGCAGGCCCTTTTCCTTGGGTTGTACCTCTGTTACCACGAGGCATTACCCTACCCCGGAACGCTGTCTATTCCCGCAGAAGTTCGCGGTAGATGTCGAGCCGCTCGACGGGGGAGAGCGCATCAGGGCCGTAGCCCCCGACTTCGGCGAGCCTGGTCAGGGACCGGACGCACAGTTCACGGATGCGTGCACCCGTGAGCGGGGTGCCGTCGCCATCCTCCCAGCCGAGGGCCGCCATGGTGGTTTCCAGGACGTGGTTGCCCAGGAGTTCATCGCCCATGCAGGCCAGCCCCAGGACCACCGACCAGAAGGCGTCACGGGCCGGCGGGTCCGTCTCCACGGGTAGGCCCCCGAGGACGTTCGCCACGTCCTCCGGCAACCCGACTTCGCGCGTGAGGTCGAGCGCCTGGAGCAGGGGGACGAAGTCGAAGATGCCGGAGCGGTCGATGATGCCGCGCACGGCCGGTGTGGTGACCATGAGCACTTCGCGGATGGTGGTGGTACCCGTCAGCTCCGCATTGATGGCCGCAAGATCGAATTCCGTGCCGCCGAATGCGCCTGAACCTCCCACACACAGTGCCCGCGGGGTTCCGGTGTCGCGCGGATAGGACTCCACTGCGGTGACGATGATGTCCCACAGGCCGAAATGATAGGCAATGGAGTCCCCTTCGTCGCTGAGGTGGAGGTGGAGTTCGTCGGCGGCGTCGAGTCGTTTGTCGCGGTCCTCGAGGGAGGAGAAGTGCCAGGGGGTGGCGCCGCGTTCCTCCTGAAAGCCGAAGGAGGCGACCAGGACATCATGGAGATCGGCGAGGTGGAGGGCGTCATTGACCCCGATGTGGCGGTGGACCTCCGCGTCCGCCCGCACGTTTGCCGCCCGGAGGATCACGGTGCGCCGGAGCCTCTGTCTACGGGCACGCGCGGCCGTCAGGTCGACGACCTGGCCGACTCTGCGCGCTCCGTTGGATGACATGCCACCCAGGGTAGCGATTTTCCTCAGCCCAGCGGCAGCGGCAGCGCCTCTGCACCGAACTGCTCCTGGAGGTATTTCCGCGACCGGCGCTGGCTCTCGATGATGTGCCACGCCTCCACGAGCTCCGCCACCGCCGTCGCATAAGCCCAGGCGCGCTGACCTGCCGGTTCACCGTGGTAGGCCGTGGCGAGCACGTCGAGGTCGACGGTTTCGGGGGCGTCGAAACGCGGGAGCGTGAGCTGCGGATTAGCCTCCTTGGCGGCCTTTGCCGCGGCCTTAAACTCAGCGAGCTGCTTCTCGATGCCCTCCCGGATCACCCTCAAACCGTCCCCGTCCGTGTCCAGGACGTGCGCGTCCGCGGTGAGGTCGGCGAGCCGGTACCGGTCGATCTCCCCCGGCCCGAGCAGCCACGCACCCGAAAGCAGGCCGGAAGCAGCAGGCGCGTCCGGCGAGGTCTGCACGTGCCATACGGCGGTCATCTCCCCCTGCTTATCGACGACCGCAATCACCCGGGGCCCACTCATGCCTGCCGGACCCGGCGTTGATGGGCGATCTCGGAGACGGCGAAGACGAGGACCGTCGCCACGCCCCCCATCCAGGTGTTGGGGCGGGAGACACCGCGGTGCCGCAGCCAGGCGACGATGCGGCGCTGAAGCGCGGCATCGAGACGCACGAGCGCGACGATGACCAGCAACGCCACGACGATGACGGTCCACGTCTTCAGCGGTGACGCCGTGGAGAAGTCACCGGGCGGAGTGTCCGACTCCGGACCGGGTACCGATCCGATGTCGCCGATGGATCGGCGCAGCTGGTCGACCATCAGCGCAGGATCATTGTCCGGATCCTCATCGAAGGAGTTGAGCACAGCCACCAGCGCCGCACCCCCGACGCCGATACCCGCCGTAACCAGGGCCCGCAGCGGCCGGGAAGAAAGATAGTCGGGCAGCGCCACGGCGGTTCCCACCATGCCGGCCTGCGCGATCCGGCCCGCCAGCGTGTCATCGAGACTGTAGTAGTCGGTCATGCCACCAGCCTATCCCGTCGTCTGCACATGATCAGGGCTGTCTACGCTGGAGGCATGTTCGGAAAAAAGAAGACCCAGGACAAATACGACGAGGACAAAGACCTGCGCGAAGGCCGCTTCGTTGCCGCCGAGCAGACGAACCTCCCGCTCAACGACTTCATGACCCGTCTCATCTCCCAGGAGCTGCCCCTCCTCGACAGCCACGAACGCACCGACATCTACCGCCTGCTACGCGAATACGCCGAATCCGGCGGGGCCGTGATCACCTCCCAGGAGGAACTGCCTACCCGGATCCGCGAGATCCTGGACCTCTGACCCCCCGCGGGACCCCGCAGCAGTGGAGGGTCGCACCCGGAAAAAGAGAACGTCCCGCCTTCTCAAGAAGGCGGGACGTAGGTTGGGGTGCTGACTGGGAAGCTCTGTTCCTTATTAGCGGAGGAACCAGAAAAGTCCGCGGAAGAGGTACCAGAAGGCACCGTAAAGAAGTGTTGACATGACAGTGGATCTCCTTTCGGTTGTCACCGGGCGGACAAAGTATCGGGGCCATTGCCCGGACACTACCCGGCGATCTGCATTCATTATCACCCCTGCATCCCCGGCAAGGCAAGGGTCTGTCAGCGTCGAATTGGCGGGAATAAGACCTATGGAACCGAATACTATGCATAGAAGGCATTTGCGCAGTCAGGGCTCTATTTCCCCGGCAAAAGTAGGCCCCCATCGGCAGCCACAGCCCGTCCCGGGCACCCCCTTATAGGGGCATCGCACGCTGACGGTTGACATAGGTGCAGGTAGAAGCCCTGCCCATGCCCGGGATGCTGATCGGAATGCATAAACGTCCGGCAATGATTTAGCCCATTCAGGAGCTTGGGCCGACAATCCCTTTCGCAGTCTTTGCAGGCGGTGGGAGCATATACATTTAGTTGATGAATGTCCGCCCATTCAGGACAATAAGCTACATTTCCCTCTTGTCCGGATATCAACTCCCAGCATGCCGGAGTGGAATTGCAGCCTTTTAACATGCTTCATTGCGTCATTAATGGACGGCAGCGAAATTTCCATTTCGACACCCCCGCACCAAGCCCTTCCGGAGCGCCTGTGGGTCAGCCTTCTGCACACTTCTCAGAATTCACACCTCGCCCGTCCGCGGATGCATAAATAATGATGCAAGCGCAGCCAAGGCTGGCGCGGCCATCCTTTCCACGCCGCGAGGGGTCCCCGCGCCCGTCGGAACGAACCCCCGCCCCGGGCGGAGAGCATTGCCGCCGGGAGGCGCGCCAGGAGCGCTTCGCGGCGCGTCAGGACCAGAGGCCCCGCCCAGGAATCACAAAAAAGCTCCCACCGTGGCGAACCACGGGGGAGCTTCTAAAGTCAGCCTCTCAGGGAAAATCCTGCCCATGGACAGGATTCAAACGGTGAGGCCGGGACTCAGAGAGTCTTAGAACAGGCCAGCGATGCTGTCCAGGACGGTGACGATGGCGTCGAAGAAGCCGCCGACGAACTCACCGAAGATGTTGACGACGTCAGAAGAAAGCTCGAACATATTGATCTCCTAGATCCAATCGAATGACACGAGCCTTATGGTCCGTGCCGTTGATCCAAGAGTGACACATCACGGCCAGCGCATTCAAGTCGCCGAACCATTTTCGGGCAGCAGAAAGTGGGCCTTCAGCGAAGGCCTGAGTCGACATATGTCAAGGTCATGTGCGTTAAATTAACGGCCGCTTAGCGGCGAGAAAGAACTTTTAAGACAGGACCAAAAACGCCCCTTTTTGGGGGAGATTCTCATTTAGGCAATCCTCGGCGGTCGACACCGCCCAGCCACCCGGACAACTTCGGCCCGATGCCGGAACCACTGCCCTGTGAGAACTTAAATCTGAAAATAGCACTGCTATCGGATCTCCACAACGAGACGTTTCATTTCGCCGGAAACCCAGTCACCCAGTCACCCCCGGCCACCCCCGGCTGGTTGAGAAAATCGCGCCGGCCTGGAATTTTCCGGAGTTCCACCAGGCCCCACCCCGCCAGTTCCACCCGCTGCCTATTTGTGAAATTGGTCGCACCAATGAGAAATTCCCTGCTTCCGGGCCTCTGATGTCGGGACGCACCGCTACGCTGGGTTCCGCTCATCATTCCTGTCGAAAGAAGAATTCGGAAGATGGAACTTCAGACCACCACCCAGTCCCTCACCGGATGGGGCCGTACGGCTCCATCCACGGCGCACGTCCTGGCTACGCCTGACGTCGAGAAGATCATCGCGGCCGTGGCGCAGGTCGCCGACGACAACGCCGACAAGCCCGCCCACCTCCGCCGCGGCGTCATCGCACGCGGCATGGGACGCTCCTACGGCGACCCGGCGCAGAATGCCGGCGGCCTGGTCGTCGATATTCAGCCGCTGAACAAGATTCACTCGATCGACCCGGATTCCGCCATCGTCGACGTCGACGGCGGTGTGACCCTCGACCAGCTGATGAAGGCTGCGCTCCCCTACGGCCTCTGGGTTCCGGTCCTTCCGGGCACCCGTCAGGTGACCATCGGTGGAGCGATCGGCCCGGATATCCACGGCAAGAACCACCACTCCGCCGGTTCCTTCGGCAACCACGTGACCTCCATGGAACTGCTGGTGGCCGACGGTCGGGTCCTGCACCTGGAGCCGGAGGGCTCCGCAGATGACCCGGACGGCACGCTGTTCTGGGCGACGGTCGGCGGTATGGGCCTGACCGGCATCATCCTGCGGGCCACGATCCGGATGACCAAGACGGAGACCGCGTACTTCATCTCGGACACCGACCGTACGGAGAACCTCGAGGAGACCGTCGCGTTCCACTCGGACGGTTCGGAGCACAACTACACCTATTCTTCTGCGTGGTTCGACGCGATCAGCCCGGAGCCGAAGTTGGGTCGCGCCACCATTTCCCGTGGTTCGCTGGCCACCCTGGACCAGCTCAAGGAGCTGGCCCCGAAGCTGGCGAAGGATCCGTTGAAGTTCAACGCGCCGCAGCTGATGACGGTGCCGGACATCTTCCCGTCGTGGACGATGAACAAGCTGACGATGAACGCCATCGGCCAGGCCTACTTCATGATGGGCTCCCCCGCGCGCAACCAGATCAAGAACCTGACGCAGTTCTACCAGCCGCTCGACCTGATCGGCGAGTGGAACCGCGGCTACGGCTCGGCCGGTTTCCTGCAGTACCAGTTCGTGGTGCCGATGGACGCCGTGGAGCCGTTCAAGGAGATCATCCGCGACATCCAGCGTTCCGGCCACTACTCGGCACTCAACGTGTTCAAGCTGTTCGGTCCCGGTAACCGCGCCCCGCTGTCCTACCCGATGCCGGGCTGGAACGTCTGCGTGGACTTCCCCATCCGTCCGGGCCTCAACGAGTTCCTCGACGACCTGGACCGACGTGTCATGGAATTCGGCGGTCGACTGTACCTGGCCAAGGAGTCACGCACCTCCGCAGAGAACTTCCACCAGATGTACCCGGGCATGGAAGGCTGGCTGAAGACCCGGAACGAGATCGACCCCACCGGTGTCTTCGCTTCCGACATGTCTCGCCGCCTCGAACTGAACTAGCACAGGAGTCCCAGAAAATATGCTCAACGCAGTGGGCCAGGCCCAGAACATTCTGCTGCTCGGCGGCACCTCCGAGATCGGTCTCGGTATCGTCGCTGAATTCCTCGACCGCGGCCCCGCCCGCGTGACGCTGGCAGCCCGCAAGGACTCCCCGCGTGTCGCGGCCGCAGTGGACCAGATCATCGACGCCGGAGCTACCGAGGTCGACGTCGTCGACTTCGACGCCACCGACTTCGCGTCCCACCCTGCGGTCATCGACGCCGCATTCGCGCACGGTGACGTGGACGTGGCCATCGTGGCGTTCGGCACCCTGGGCGACCAGGAGGCGCTGTGGCAGGACCAGGCCGCGGCCGTCGCCTCCGCACAGACCAACTACACCGGCCCCGTGTCGGTGGGTGTGCTGCTGGGCCAGCGCTTCAAGGAGCAGGGCCACGGCACGATCGTCGCCCTGTCCTCGGTCGCGGGCGTACGCGTGCGCCGCTCGAACTTCGTCTACGGCGCCTCCAAGGCAGGCGTCGACGGCTTCTACACCCAGCTCGGCGAGGCCCTCCGTGGCACCGGCGCGAAGGTGCTCGTGGTCCGCCCGGGTCAGGTCCGCACCAAGATGTCCTCAGGTGGCAAGGAAGCACCGCTGACCGTCGACGTCGACGACGTGGCCAAGGCAGCCTTCGAGGGTGTGGTGAAGGGCAAGGACATCATCTTCGTCCACCCGGCTTTCGAGGCCGTCGCCGCAGTGTTCAACGTGATCCCGCGAAAGATCTTCCGCAGGCTACCCTTTTAGGCATGCCAACGACCACCGAGGACTACACCACTGATCAACTGAGCCGGCGAGGAACCCTGACGGGTATCGCCGTCGCGGGATTCGCGGGTGCGGTGGTCACCCTCGCCGCCTGGTTGATCCTCCGGATGACCAGTTGGCCGGCGTTCAACACGTCGAACATGACGTTCGCGTTGTCGACGGCCGTGACCGTGGCCACCCTCGTGTCGGTGGGCGCGCTCACCATCGCCTGGCTTCTCGACGAACAGAAGGTGACCCGGCGCCAAGAAGCGGACGGGGCTCAGCCGGGGATCCGGCGGCCACGGTGGCGTGTGGTCCTCACCTACGTCGTCGCCTACCTGTCGCCCGCCGCGCTGGTCATCTCCACGACGGCGATTCCGCTGTCCGCGACGCGCCTCTACCTTGACGGCATGCAGGTTGACCAGCGTTTTCGCACGCAGTTCCTCACCCGCATGACCGAAACCTGGGCCAACCAGGACATGAACTACATCGACCTGCCCAGCTACTATCCTTTGGGCTGGTTCTGGGGTGGCGGAAGACTGGCCAACCTCCTCGGCATTCCGGGGTGGGAGGTCTACCAGCCGTGGTCGCTGATCTCCTTCGCCGTGGCCGGCTGCATCCTCATTCCGGTGTGGCAGCGACTGACCGGTTCGCTGCCGGTGGCGGTGGCGATCGCGCTGGTCACCCTCTGCGTCACCCTGGTGATGGGCCCGGAGGAACCCTACGGCGCGATCGTCGCCATGGGTGCGCCGGCCGCCACCGTCATCGTCGGGCGGGCACTGCTGGGTTCCTGGTTCGCCACCGCCGCGATGGTGCTCTTCCTGGGGGTGTCCGCGACCTTCTACACCCTGTACACGGGCGTGGTGGCGTTGTCGGTGGTGGCCACCGCCGCCCTGTTCGCTGCCCTGTTCTTCCGTTCCTGGAAGCCGCTGGCCCACCTGGTGGTCATCGGCGTGGGTTCGATCCTCATCGCACTGATCACGTGGGGGCCGTACCTGTGGCTCACCGTCTCAGGGCATCCGACCGAGGGTTCCGCGGCCCCGCACTACCTGCCGCTCGACGGCGCGCAGATCCCCGTGCCCTTCCTCTCCCTGTCTGTGGTCGGTCTCCTCTGTCTGTTCGGCCTGATCTGGCTGGTCGTCCAGGCCACTGACCTGGACGCCCGCAGCATGGGCATCGCGCTCGTGGCCTTCTACCTGTGGGCCGTCGGTTCCATGGTGTTCACCCTGGCCGGAACAACGCTGCTGGGTTTCCGCATCGACGTCCTCATCGTGCTGCAGCTGGCCACCGCCGGTGTCCTCGCGCTCGCACAACTGCGACTGGTCGGCGTCGAAACCCTCTACCCCGACAGTCTCAACGCACGCGCCCGCCGCTACGTCACGGTGGTGATGGTGCTCATCCTGTGCGGCGGCGGCCTGCTCTACGCGCAGCAGATCCCGGTGGAGAACCAGCGCGCCATCGACCACGCCTATTCCGACACCGACGGCTACGGCGAACGTGCCGACCGCTTCACCCCGGACTCCAGCAGCTACTACCCCGAGATCGACGCGGAGATCCGTTCCCACGGACACGATCCCCTGGACACCGTGTTGTTCACCGACGAGATCAACTTCCTCTCCTTCCACCCGTATTTCGGATTCCAGGCCTTCACCAGCCACTATGCGAACCCGTTGGGCCAGTTCAAGGCACGCAACGAGACCCTCAACGACTGGGCGGCCGGCTCGTGGGAGGAACTGTCGGATCCGGAGGACTTCGACGACGCGCTCAAGGGCACCCCGTGGCGCGGGCCGGACGTCTTCATCCTCCGCGGCACCCTGGATGAACCTGCAGGTGACGGCCTGGACGCGGGATGGAAGTCCCACCTCGCCGAGGACATCTACCCCAACAATCCGAACGTCCGCTACCACGGCATCCATTTCAACCCGGAGGTGTTCCGTGCGGATATGTGGCATACCTCCCAGATCGGCCCCTTCGTGGTGGCGACCCGGGTAAAGAACCCGGCCTGACGTAGACTCCACTTCTGTGTCTGCAACTGCCGTGTCTAACCGTGAGACGTCACCAGCTACCCCGAGGGGCCGGGACATCGCCCCGGAGTGGCTGAAGAACGTCGCGATCATTTCGGGCCTGCTCGGGTTCGTCCTGTTCCTGCTGACTCCCTTCCTCCCGGTCAACCAGACCCAGTCGTCCTTCTCCTGGCCGCAGGGAGACAGCCTCAACTCGGTCAACGCCCCGCTGGTGTCGTTCTCGCCCGAGCGCCTCGACATCGCGCTTCCCGTCGCCGGCGCCATGGAAGGCCTCCGGGACGGCCAGTCCCTCCTGTTGTCGACCCTGCCCGCCGATTCCACCGACGCCACCTCACGCGGCCTGTTCGTCCGGTCCTTCGACGGTGGTCTGGACGTGGTCGTCCGCGACCAGGTCCCCTTCGAACTCACCGAGGACGAGGTGGCCGAGCTTCCCGACGACGCCGTGCTCACCATCTCCTCCACCGAGGATGAGACGGTCGTCTCCATCCCGGGCGTGCGTGACTCCGAGGGCGAGCCCCTCGAGGGGGTAATCGACGAGGAGGACGTCCGCCCGCAGGTCACCGGCATCTACACGGAGATCGACGACACTGACGGCAACTACTCCTCGCTCGTCGAGGCCGGCCTCACCGCCGACGTCGAGATCAACTCACGGTTCACCTCCACACCGTCGGCCCTGAAATACCTCGTCATGTTCAGCGGCCTGGCATGCGTGCTGGTCGCACTCTGGGCGCTGCACCGGATGGACCGCCTGGACGGGCGGTCGTCGAGACGCTTCCTTCCGGAAGGCTGGTGGCGTCTGCGTCCCCTCGACGGCGTCGTCGGTTTCGTCCTCTTCTACTGGCACATCTTCGGCGCCAACACCTCGGACGACGGTTTCATCCTCACCATGGCGAGGGTCTCCGAGAACGCCGGTTACATGGCGAACTACTATCGCTGGTTCGGCGTCCCCGAATCCCCCTTCGGCTCGCCGTTCTACGACATGCTGGCCCTGATCAGCCAGGTTTCCACCGCCTCCGTCTGGATGCGTGTGCCGGCGCTCATCTCCGGGCTCGTCATCTGGTTCGTGCTGTCGCGGGAGATCATCCCCCGCCTCGGCGCGCGTATCGACGGCCGACAGGTCGCCCACTGGACCGCCGCCATGGTGTTCCTGGCCTTCTGGCTGCCCTACAACAACGGCACACGCCCCGAGCCGATCATCGCCATGGGGGCGCTGCTGACGTGGGCCTCCTTCGAGCGCTCCATCGCCACCTCGCGCCTGCTGCCGGCCGCCATCGGCGTGATCATCGCGACGATCGCACTCGGTGCCGGACCCACCGGACTCATGGCGGTCGCCGCCCTCCTGGCCTCCCTGTCCAGCCTCATCCGCATCATCAACCGACGGCTGCCGCTGCTCGGCGCGGGCGCAGGGGCGTCAAGAAGCACGATCTTCAAGGCGGTCGCCGCGATGATCGCGCCGTTCCTTGCCGCCGGCACCGCCATCCTGCTCGCGGTCTTCGGCGACCAGACGCTGGCATCCGTGATGGAATCCATCCGCGTCCGCTCCGCCAAGGGTCCCGCCCTGAACTGGTACGAGGAATGGGCCCGCTACCAGACCCTCATGGAACAGACCGTCGACGGCTCACTCACCCGCCGCTTCGCCGTGCTCATGCTGTTCCTCTGCCTGGCTATCGTCATCGCCGCGATCCTGCGCAACGGCCGCGTCCCGGGTGCCGCGAAGGATCCCTCGCACAGGCTGGTGCTGATCATCTTCGGCACCATGTTCTTCATGATGTTCACGCCGACCAAGTGGACCCACCACTTCGGCGTGTACGCGGGCATCGCCGGAGCCCTGGCGGCGCTCGCCGCCGTGTCGCTCAGCCACATGGCGCTGCGCTCGACCCGTGCGCGCACCCTCATGATCGGCACCGTGATCTTCCTCATGGCGATCTCCCTGGCCGGTATCAACGGCTGGTGGTACGTCTCCAGCTTTGGCGTCCCGTGGTTCGACAAGACCGTGCAGTTCAAGGGCTTCGAGGCCTCCACCCTGGTCCTGTTCATCGCCCTGGCGGTCCTGGTCCTGGGTACGCTCCAGTCCTTCGTCAGCGACGTGCGTACCGCACGCGCCGAACAACAGGGGACACTCAAGCAGCTCGAGGCCGAGGAAGCCCGCAAACGCTCCCGCTGGACCGGCGTCGCCGCTGCCCCCATCGCCGTGGCCAGCGCATTGATCGTCCTGTTCTCCATGGCGTCCTTCGCCAAGGGTTTCATCTCTCAAACGCCGGGCTACTCCATCGGCATGGGCAACCTGCGTTCCCTGACGGGAAACACCTGCAGCCTCGCCAACGACGCCCGCGTGGAGACCAACTCCAACGACTCCTTCCTCACCCCCGTCGGCGACGTGGAACTGGGCGACTCCCTCGAATCCGAGGACAACCGCGGCTTCGAGGCCAACAACGTCCCGCCGTCCATCAGCCAGGACGCAGTCTCCACCGCCTCCGTCGGCGCCATCGCCGACTCCGACAACGCCGGCGGTTCCGACGAGGCCACCGGCCAGGAGACCGGCAACACCGGCGGCGTGCGTGCAGACATCGGCGTCAACGGCTCCCGCGCCAGGCTCCCCTTCAACCTCGACTACTCACAGGTCCCGGTCGTGGGCTCATGGACCTCCGGACCGCAGTACCCCGCCAGCATCACCACCGCCTGGTACGAACTGCCCGAGCACACCGACGAAGCCCCACTCATCGTCGTCTCCGCCGCCGGCCGCATCGAACACCATGACATCAACGGCGTGCTTCACGACGGCCAGGAACTCACCCTCGAGTACGGCGTCCGCGGCGACAACGGCCGGGTGACCGACGTGGACGAAACCGAGCTCCTCGACATCGGCCCCCAGCCGTCCTGGCGCAACCTCCGTCTGCCCATCGACGCATTGCCCGACGAGGCCAACGTCATCCGCATCACCGCGACCGACCTCAGCCTCGACCCCGAGCAGTGGCTCGCCTTCACCCCGCCCCGCGTTCCCACCCTCGACTCCCTGAACAACGTCATCGGTTCCGAGGACCCCGGCCTGCTCGACTGGTCCGTCGCCCTGCAGTTCCCCTGCCAGCGCACCTTCGACCACTACGCAGGTGTCGCCGAGATCCCCGAGTTCCGTATCTCCCCGGATCACCCGGGCAAGTCAACGCTGACCCCGTTCCAGGACTACGACGGCGGCGGCGTCATGGGCACCGCCGAGGCCGTCAACTCCTCCTACGAGCTGCCCAGCTACACCCACCTCGACTGGCACCGCGACTGGGGTTCCATCGAGATCTACGAACTGCGCCCCAACTCCGCCGGCGACGTCCCGGAAGAGGCCGAGATCGACTACGAACTCATCCAGCGCCCCGGTTGGTGGAAGCCCTCGGAGATGAACATCAACACGGGTGGCTAGGTAGCAGCACCCGAAGAAGCCCGGTGCGGGATCGTCCCCCACCGGGCGTTTCCAACTCGCTCCCCCCTCAGGCCCGCTCACGGCCCCGGGAGCGGGCCTGAGGGGGTGCGGAGTAGAAGATCCGGCCTCTGTCAGACCCCCAACGGCCGGTCCGTGGGGGTCACGGCGGCAGGAAGGGCGGTCTCGCCCATGAGGTCGGCGTCCACGGCTGCGGCGGCGGCGCGCCCCTCGGCGATGGCCCAGACGATGAGCGACTGACCACGTCCGTTGTCGCCGGCGACGTAGACGCCGGGGACAGTGGAGCGGTAGGACTGGTCCCGCACGATGCGGCCCTTCTCGTCGATCTCCACGCCGAGTTCGGCATGCAGTCCATCGCGGGAAGCGCCGACGAAGCCGAGCGCGATGAGGACCAGGTCGGCCGCCACCTCGAAATCGGTGCCCTTCACCGGGATGCGTCGGCCGTCGATGACCTTCACCTCGTTGCCGTGGATCGTGCTCACGTGGCCGTCCACGCCGGAGAAGGAGACGGTGTTGACGGAGAACATACGGTCCCCCAGTCGAGAGCCCACACCCCGGGAGGCCAGACCGAGTGCCACGATCTCATCGGCGGACTCGTCGCCGGTGATGACGTACTCGCCCTCCTCGTGGGCGGTGGCCTGCCGCCAGACCAGGGGGTGCATGGGCCAGGGGGTGGAGGCGGCGCGTTGGCGGGGCGAGCGGGGGCGGATGTCGAACTGCGTCACGCTGGCCGCACCCTGGCGCAGGGCGGTGCCGAAGCAGTCGGTGCCGGTGTCGCCGCCGCCGATGATGACGACGCGCCTGCCGCGGGCGTCGATCGGCGGAGTGTCGGAGGAGGCCAGGGGCAGGTACTCCATGGCCTGGTGGATGCCGCGGAGTTCGCGGCCCGCAACGGGGAGTTCCCGGGGGACGGGGGTGCCGGTGGCGAGGACGGTGGCGTCGAAAAGCGAGAGGTCGGCGGCGGTCGGTGACGTTCCGGTGCGGAAGACGGTGCCTTCGGCGCGCATCTGGTCGAGACGACGGTCGATGAAGCGGGACTCCATCTTGTACTCGGGGACGCCGTAACGCATGAGGCCACCGGGCTTCTCATCGCGTTCGAAGACGGTGACGCTGTGCCCGGCGCGCGTGAGCTGCTGCGCGGCGGCCAGACCGGCGGGGCCGCTGCCTACGACGGCGACGGACATGCCGGTGCTGAAGCTGGGGACCGCGGGAACGTCCCAGCCCTCCTCGAAGCCGCGTTCGGCGATGGCGAGTTCGATGTCCTTGATGGTCACGGCGTCGTCGTTGATGCCGAGCACGCAGGCGCCTTCGCAGGGGGCGGGGCACACGCGGCCGGTGAACTCGGGGAAGTTGTTGGTGGCGTGGAGCCGGTCCCAGGCCTCCTTCCACCGGTCCTGGCGGACCAGGTCATTCCATTCGGGGATGATGTTGCCCAGCGGGCAGCCTGCGTGGCAGAAGGGGACGCCGCAGTCCATGCAACGGGAGGACTGTTCGGTGTGTTGGCCTGCGGATTCATGGTCGTGGACTTCCCGCCAGTCCAGGAGGCGGAGCGGGACGGGCCGGTGTGCGGGTTCGTTGCGGCGGTGATTCCGGAAGCCGTGCGGGTCAGCCATGGTGGACAACCTCCTTGGTGTGGATGAGGGCGTGTCGGTAGTCGCGGGGCATGACCTTGACCAGGTCACGCGCCTGCCAGGGGGTGGTGGAGCCGGTGAGTCGACGGTGGCGGTCGATGATGTTCTCGAGGAAGTCGATGTCGCTCTCACTGAGCTTCTCGACGTCCACCAGCCCCGGGTTGATCTTCCTGTCGAGGTCGCCGACGGGAGCGAGGTAGGCGATGCCGCCGGACATGCCTGCGCCGAAGTTGTCGCCGACCTCACCGAGGACGAGGACGCGGCCACCGGTCATGTACTCACATCCGTGGTTGCCGATGCCCTCGACGACTGCGGTGGCGCCGGAGTTGCGCACGCAGAAGCGTTCGCCCACGCCGCCGCGGATGAAGATCTCACCGCTGGTGGCGCCGAAGCCGATGACGTTGCCGGCGATGATGTCGGGGGTCTCCCCCGTGAGCTGGGGAGGTGATTCCGGGTGTGGGCGGACGATGACCCGGCCGCCGGACAGCCCCTTGGCGACGAAGTCATTGGCGTCACCGACCAGGTCGAGGGTGAGGCCGGCGGGGATGAAGGCACCGGCGGAGTTGCCCGCGGAGCCGGTGAGCGTGACCCGCACGGTGTCCTCCGGCAGGCCACGGCCTGCGGTCAGGCGGGTGATGCGAGAACCGGTCAGGGTGCCCACGGTCCGGTCGACGTTGTGGATCGGGTAGGCCAGGTCGATGCGGGAGTGCGCGCCGGTGGCGGCGGATTCGATGGTGGCGGCGGCGTCGGAAAGCAGTCGTTCATCGAGAACTCCCTCGAGGCCGGTCTCCTGTCGGGTGGTGCAGCGCGGGGCCTGTCCGGGGAAGAAGGGGGATTCGGGGGTGTGCAGGAGCGGGGAAAGGTCGAGTCGGGCGGCGCGCGGGTGGGCGGTGACGAAGGCGTCGTCGGTGCGCTGACGCAGGATCTGGGCCTGGCCGACGGCCTCGTCGATGCTGCGGAAACCCAGTTCAGCGAGGTGCTCGCGGACTTCCTCGGCGAGGAAGGTGAAGAAGTTGACCACGTGCTCGGCACGCCCGCTGAACTTCGCGCGCAGTTCCGGGTTCTGGGTGGCGATGCCCACGGGGCAGGTGTCGAGGTGGCAGACGCGCATCATGATGCAGCCCTGGACGACCAGGGGTGCGGTGGCGAAACCGAACTCCTCGGCGCCCAGGAGGGTGGCGACGATGACGTCTCGGCCGGTCTTGAGCTGGCCGTCGCACTGCACGCGGATGCGATCCCGCAGGCCGTTGAGGAGCAGGGTCTGCTGGGTCTCGGCGAGCCCGAGCTCCCAGGGGCCGCCGGCATGCTTGAGACTGGTCAGGGGGGAGGCGCCGGTGCCGCCGTCGTGGCCGGAGATGAGGACGACGTCGGCGTGTGCCTTGGCCACGCCTGCGGCGACGGTGCCCACGCCCTGCTCGGCGACGAGTTTCACGTGAACCCGTGCATCAGGGTTGGCGTTGCGCAGGTCGAAGATGAGCTGGGCGAGGTCCTCGATGGAATAGATGTCATGGTGCGGCGGCGGGGAGATGAGCCCGACGCCGGGCGTGGTGATGCGCACCTTGGCGATCCAGGGGTAGACCTTCTCCGGCGGCAGCTGACCGCCTTCGCCGGGCTTGGCGCCCTGGGCCATCTTGATCTGGATGTCGGTGCAGTTGTTGAGGTAGTGGCTGGTCACGCCGAAGCGGCCTGAGGCGACCTGCTTGATCGCGGAGCGCTTCCAGTCGCCGTCGGGGCCGGGCTGGAAGCGCTCCGGATCCTCGCCGCCCTCGCCGGAGTTGGACATGCCGCCGAGCCGGTTCATGGCGATGGCCAGCGTCTCATGGGCCTCGGCGGAGATGGAGCCGTAGGACATCGCCCCCGTGGAGAAGCGCTTCACGATGGCGCTCACGGGCTCCACCTCCTCGAGCGGCACCGGCGGGCGGTCGGGGGTGAACTCGAGCATGCCGCGCAGGGTGGCCAGTCGGGTGGACTGCTCGTCGACAGCGCGGGTGTAGTCGCGGAAGATGGCGTACTGGCCGGTGCTGGTGGCGTGCTGCAGCTTGAAGATGGTCTCGGGGTTGAAGAGGTGGTACTCCCCTTCGCGACGCCACTTGTACTCGCCGCCCAGATCGAGCTTCCGGTGGGCGAGCTCCTCGGGTCGGGGCAGGAACGCGGAACGGTGGCGTGCCTCGACGTCGGCGGCCAGCTCCGCCAACCCGACGCCGGAGATCGGGGAAGGAACGCCGCCGAAGTAGGTGTCCAGGAGGTCCCTGGACAGGCCCGTCACGTCGGCGAGCTGGGCACCGCGGTAGGAGGCCACGGTGGAGATGCCCATCTTGGACATCACCTTGAGTACCCCGGTGGCCGCGGCGGTGACGTAGTTGGTGCAGGCCTCATCGAGGCTCAGCTGGCCGAGCCTGCCCTTCATGCGCAGCTCGTCGATGGTCTCGAAGGCCATGTACGGGTTGACGGCGTCGGCGCCGAAGGCGACGAGCATGGCCAGGTGGTGCACCTCGCGGGCGTCACCCGACTCGACGATCAGGGAGGCCCGCGTGCGGGTGCGCTCGGCTACCAGGTGCTGGTGCACGGCCGAGGTGAGCAGGAGGGACGGGATCGGGGCGAAGCGCTCGTCGGACTCACGGTCGGAGAGGACGATGAGGGAGGCGCCGCCACTGATGGCTGCGCCCACCTCGCGCAGGACGCGGCCGATCGCCTCGCGCATGCCGGCACCGTGGTGGGCGACCGGGTACAGACCGGAGATGACCTCCGCGTGGAAGCCCGGCCATTCGCCCTGGTCATCGGCGTGGACCAGGGTGGCCAGGTGATGGTTGTCGATGACGGGGGCGTCGATACGGATGCGGCGCGCGGCGTCGGCCGTCGGGTTGAGCACGTCGGACTGGGCGCCGAGGAGCGTGACCATGGAGGTGACGGGCTTCTCGCGGATCGCGTCGAGCGGCGGGTTGGTCACCTGGGCGAAACGCTGGGAGAAGAAGTCGTAGAGCATGCGTGGGCGGCTGGAGAGCGCCGCGATGGGCGTGTCTGAACCCATGGATCCGATGGCCTCGGCGGAGTTCAGCGCCATGGGGCCGATGATCAGTTCGACGTCCTCCTCGGTGATGCCGAAGACACGCTGACGCAGCACCGCGCGCTCGTGCGGCATGTACTCGTAGCGGGTCCTGGGCAGGTCGTCGAGAGGCACGAAGTTCCCGGTGATCCACTCGCCGTAGGGGGCGGTGGTGGCCAGCCGCTCCTTGATCTCGCTGTCCTCGACGATGCGCCCCTCGGCGGTGTCGACGAGGAACATCTTCCCGGGCTGCACACGGGTCCGCTTGATCACGTTGGCGGGTTCCACCTCCACGACGCCGGCCTCGGAGGCCATGATCACGGTGTCATCGGCGGTGATCCAGACGCGGCCGGGGCGCAGGCCGTTGCGGTCGAGGACGGCACCGATGAGCGTGCCGTCGGTGAAGGCGACGGCCGCCGGCCCGTCCCAGGGCTCCATGAGGCAGGAGTGGTACTCGTAGAAGTCCCGCAGCTCAGGATCGATGGTGGGGTTGTGCTCCCAGGCCTGCGGGATCATCATGGCCACGGCGTGCGGGAGGGAATAGCCGCCGAGGTGGAGGAGTTCGAGGGCTTCGTCGAAACGCGCGGTGTCCGAACCCGTGGGGGTGCAGACGGGCAGGACGCGCTCGAGGCTGCCGAGCTCCACCGAGTTGATCAGGGCCTCGCGGGCACGCATCCAGTTCTCGTTGCCGGTGACGGTGTTGATCTCACCGTTGTGGGCGACCAGGCGGTACGGGTGCGCCAGCGGCCAGGAGGGGAAGGTGTTGGTGGAGAAACGTGAGTGAACGAGTGCCAGGGCGGACTCGAGGCGCGGATCGCTCAGGTCCGTGTAGAAGGTCGCGAGCTGCGGGGTCGTGAGCATGCCCTTGTAGATGATGGTGCGCGCGCTCAGCGAAGGGAAGTACACGGTGTCCTCGCCGTTCTTCGAACCGAGTTCGCGCTCGCAGCGCTTACGCACGAAGAACATCACCCGGTCCAGTTCGATGCCGGCGTGGTCGTCTGCGGCGAGGAAGATCTGGTGGAAGGACGGCATGGCGGCCAGCGCCATCGATCCCAGTCCGGTGGGGTCGACCGGGACCTCGCGCCAACCGAGGACGGTCGCGCCCTCCGCTGCCGCGATGCCCTCGATTTCGCGGCGGGCATCGAGCCAGGCCATGCGGGCGGCGGGGAGGAAGGCGATGCCGGTGGCGTAGGTTCCGGCGGCGGGCAGCTCGAAGTCGAGGACCTCGCGGTAGAGGCCGTCCGGGATCTGCAGCAGGATGCCGGTGCCGTCGCCGGTGTCGGCTTCCGCTCCCGCGGCCCCGCGGTGGTCGATGTTGGCCAGGATCTGCAGGCCCTGGTCCACGATGCTTCTCGACGCCCGTCCGCGCAGGTCAGCAACGAAGCCGACGCCGCAGGCGTCGTGTTCGTGGGCAGGATTATAGAGCCCCTCTGGGTGCATGGTTGCCTCCTCGCAGTTATCTGTCTGTCGATCTACAGAAAACTACATCCGAGCCTGTCGCGCAATAGGTAATAGGTCGGGAGTGAGAGATTTCACTGGGTTCCCCGGCTGCGCCGACAGGGAAGACCTGGCCTCACCACCCCACAACGCGGGCTACCCTTGAGTCAGACACTGACGGCCCCACTCCCCCGCACCCGGCACCGCCCACCAGAAGAGGGACAGAGAATGTCTTTTCAAGAAGCAATGGAGACCACCGGGAAGATTGTCGATGTTGCCGGGGTCGTGGCGATCGTCCTGGGCATAGTCGTGGCGAGCCTCATCGCCGGCGGCGCCCTGCTCCGCAGACGGAGAGACCAGGACATCTACCACCGCTACCGGCAGCGGCTGGGACGTTCCATCCTCCTCGGTCTGGAACTGCTCGTCGCCGCCGACATCATCCGGACCGTGGCGATCACCCCCACCTTCACATCGGTGGGGGTCCTGGGGCTGATCGTGCTCATCCGGACCTTCCTCAGCTTCTCCCTGGAACTGGAGATCACCGGCCGCTGGCCCTGGCAGAAGGAACCGAAGCCCGCCCCGGCGCAGGCCGTCAGTCCGGCAGGTTCGGCTGGAACCTGAGACCCTCCCCCGCCACGATCCGGACCGCCCCACCGACCTCGGCGCACTCCACGTCGAGGTCCTTGTGCATGATCCTGACCACGCCCTCATCCCGCAGGTCCGCGGCCACGTCCCGCACTGCCGTCATGAGATCACGCCATTGATCACCACCGACCACCCTGGCGACTTCGCCGGGACACAGCGACCCTTCACCACGGGCCCGCGCGAGCGTCCTGATCGTCGCGGCGATGCGCTCCCTGCGCCCCTCCCCGGTGGGCTCCCACCACGGGTCGCCCCGCTCACCCAGGGCCACTTTCGCGTCGTGGACCATCACACGCGCGGCGTCCTTGTGCGTGCGGACAAGACGCCGCCCGGTCATCAGCGCGGAGACGAGCTCGGATCGCAGGGCTTCGGGAATCGACGGATCCGCCGCACGCCACCGCCGACCCTTGACCACGATGTAGCGGCCGTCCTCCGTGTGTTCCACGCCCCCGCTGGTCATGTGCCCGCCAGCTGCCCCACCGAGGTGAGCGGCACCGGTGTGAAGGCATAGGACCGGTCCGCCCGGCAGGCCTTGTGCGCGCGGATCCACACCACGATGATCAAGGGGTACATCACCAGCGAGACGACGATGTAGTTGGCTATCATCATCCAGCCCGCCGGGTAGAGCAGATTCCACGCGAAGTGCAGGGCGAAGGCCACCAGCAGCCAGCCGGCGGCGGTGCGCAGACGCCAGGAGGTGGATCGATTCGCGGTGAATACCGCCAGGCCGAGGCCCCAGCCGGCGAGCGCAGAGAAGATGATGTGCAGCCCGGGGCCCGCGAATACGCGGACCCCCCATATCTCCAGGGCACCGACGGCATCCGTGTTCGGGTCGAGCAGGGCGCCGAAAGCCCCGTAGAGGGCGTTCTCGGTGACCTCGAAGCCGAGGCCGACCACCGCGCCCGTCATCAGACCGTGCCAGGGCCGGTTGAGGGCCCGGAAGCTGAAGAGGATCACCCCGACGCCGAGCGCCTTCGAGATCTCCTCCGGGTACGCCCCGCCCAGGGACGCCACCAGGAACTGCAGGCCGAGGCGGTCGGTGATCGCCATGACGGGGACACCGCCGATCATCACCAGCAGAAAACTCACGCCACCACCCCACAGGAGCGCGGCCGCGACCCAGCGCCAACCCGCGCCGACGCGGTCCGGCCACATCGGCGAACGGCTCAGCAGCCACAGCACGAGAGCGAGGTAGAGCACCGCGAACAGCACGCTCAGGGAGGCTCCCACCGGGGACACGAGGAAGTTCACCCCGATGAAGTACAGGAAAACCGGGGCACCCAGGATCATGCCCAGCACCAGCGACACACGGAACAACCGGCTCATCGGGAACCCACCTGCACCATCTCGAAGGGAACGACGATCTGCCCGCTGTCCTCGAACGTCGGGACGGCGATCGCCTCCTTGACGATCTCCGGCAGACCCTGCCCCGTGAACTTCCCCCACACCGTGTCGGCGATGGGGACGATCTGCTCGCCGGGGCCGGTGAGCACCGCCACCATGGTGAGTCCCTCGTGCTCCCCCGTGCCTTCCAGGGACATGCCCAGGGAGCTGGAGCGGGCGTCGATGAGCATGCGGGCGTCGCCCTCCCGGAGGATCTCGGCGCCCGCCGGAGGAAGACCGGAGGAGATGGCGCGCATCATGCGACGCAGGGTGCGGTCGGGATCCGTGCCTCCTTCCGCGATCATCGTCGCCACGGAGACGGAACCGCAGGTCCAGCCCTCCACGAGCACGTCCGTGTCGGGGCGGCACGTCAGATCCAGCGGGATCGACCAGCTGTAGCCGGTCATCCCGAGGCGGACGTCCGATGAAACGGCCCGCGTCGGCACGATCGGGAGCAGCACGGCGGGCAGCAGCAGGACGACGGCGGTCACCCCGAACAGCGACCACCACCATCTGTTGTCCGTGGTCGGCTGGAGGCGATAGGAACTCATGGATCACAGACTATCGGGGTTGGGCTCGCCTAGAGTTGGGTGCATGAATGACCTCTACGCCTACGTCAACGGCCCCTGGCTCGCCACCCACGTGATTCCCGAGGATCGTGGCGTCGACGGCACCTTCCACAAGCTTCGCGACGACGCCGAACTCGACGTCCACAACATCGTGGAGACCGATACCGGTCGCGCGGGCACCCTGTTCTCCTCCTTCATGGACGTCGACGGCGTCAATGCCGCCGGCATGGCCCCCCTCGACGCCGACCTCGACCAGCTCAGCGTCGCCGACGCGGTGGAGTTCGCGAAGCGGCTCGGCGAGCTCGAACGCCTCGGCGTCGCCGCCCCGCTCACCTTCTGGGTGGAGAAGGACTCCAAGTCCGAGGACGCCATCGCCTACCTCGTCCAGTCCGGCCTCGGCCTGCCCGACGAGGCCTACTACCGCGAGCCGCAGCACGCGTCCGTCGTCGCCGCTTATCGCCGCCACGTCGCCGACATGCTGCAGTTCCTCGACCCCGCCCGCCTCTTCGGGCTGAGCCCCGAGGTGGCGACCGAGCGCATCGTCGCCCTGGAGACCGAGATCGCCGCCGGCCACTGGGACGTGGTGTCCACCCGCGACGCCGTGAAGACCTACAACCCGACCGACTTCGACAAGCTGCCCGGCATCATCCGCACCCTGCTCGCGGGTACCGGCCTGCCCACCCAGCGTGTCGTCTCGATGATGCCCCCCTACGTCGACCACCTCGCGGGCCTGCTCACCGACGACCGCCTCGCCGACTGGCAGCTGTGGGCCACCTGGCACATCCTCCGCTCCCGCGCGGGTGTGCTTCCCGAGGAGGTCGGGGCCAGGAACTTCGAGTTCTACGGCACCCTGCTCTCCGGCGCGACCCAGCAGCGCGACCGGTGGAAGCGCGGCGTCGGGCTGGTGGAGTCCCTGGTCGGCCAGGAGATGGGCAAGGTCTTCGTGGAGAGGCACTTCCCGCCCAGCTCCAAGGAGGACATGCTCGAGCTCGTCGACTACCTCGTGGAGGCTTACCGCAGGCGCATCGCCCAGCTGCCGTGGATGACCGAGGCCACCCGCGGGCGCGCCCTGGAGAAGCTCGACCAGTTCAAGGCCAAGATCGGCTATCCCGACGTGTGGCGCTCCTACGAAGGCCTCTCCTTCGGCACAGGAGGCGGCTCGCTCCTGGACAACGTCCGTGCCGCCTCCGCATTCCTGCAGGATTACGAACTGAACAAGATCGGCAAGCCGGCGGATCGCGAGGAATGGTTCACCACCCCGCAGACCGTCAACGCCTTCTACAACCCCGTGGTCAACGACATCACCTTCCCCGCCGCCATCCTCCGCCCGCCCTTCTACTCGCCCGAGATGGACGCCGCCGAGAACTTCGGCGCCATCGGCGCCGTCATCGGCCACGAAATCGGCCACGGTTTCGATGACCAGGGCTCACAGTACGACGGCCACGGCAACCTCCGGTCCTGGTGGACCGACGAGGACCGCGCCGCCTTCACCGGCCTCACCGACAAGCTCATCGCCCAGTTCAACGGCCTGATCCCCTCCGTGCTCCGCGACGCCGACATCGAGTCCGAGGGCGTCAACGGCGAGTTCACCCTGGGCGAGAACATCGGCGACCTGGGCGGACTCGGCATCGCGGTCGCCGCCTACCACCTCTACCTGGAGGACCGCGGCATGACGTTCGAGACCTCTCCGGTCCTTCCGTTCGTGGTGGAGGGCGGGGATCCCGCACTCGCCGAACGTGAGTTCAACGGCCTGCAGCGCCTGTTCCTCTCCTGGGCACGAATCTGGCGCACCGCCATCCGCCGGGAGCAGGCCCAGCAATACCTGGCGATCGACCCCCACTCCCCCGCCGAGTTCCGCTGCAACGTCATCAGCGCGAACATCAACGAGTTCTACGAGGCATTCCCCGAAATCCGGGAGGGCTCTCCGATGTGGATCAAGCCGGAGGACAGGGTGACCATCTGGTAGAAAATATGTTCTATTTCCTGGGTTGACAAGCCCTTCCCGTGAGGTATCATCGAACATGTAGACGGAAGATGTTCGGGAGCGCTTCACGGGGGTGGGCATGTCGACGACACAACACGCAGCAGACCTGGTGGCCCAGGTTGCCGCCGGCATGACCGGCCTCTCCGAGCTGATGGCCGACCCCGCCCGCGTGGTCTTCGACGAGGTCGCCGACTCCTTCGAGGAACTCGAACGAGTGCTCAACGCCAAGGCCGCCCTCGACGCCGCCTTCGCCTGGCTGGCGGAGCAGTCCCCGGAAGCCGGGCAGCGGGTCGGCTCCACCCGAGGTTTCGATTACCTGCTGGCGGGCCTGGGGCTGTCGAAGAAGGAGGCCGCCGCGAGGCTGCGCACGGGACGTCATCTCTTCGACCCGCCGGCACCTGCCCCGGCGCCTGCGCCCGAACCGGCGGAGTCGGAGGAGGAGCACCGGGCGAGGGAGGCCGCGGAACGGGAGAAGGCCGACAGGGAGCGGAAAGCCCGGGAGGAGGCCCGCAGGCGGGCTCAGCACCGCTCCGCGGAGATCCTCGGGGTGATCAGTCAAGAACTGGCCAACCTCAACGAGCACGCCGATCCCGGGTCCGCACAGCTGTACAATCTGGCGCTGGCCGAGGCCGGGCGACGCACCCCGGAGGACCTGCGGTCCTGGCTGCGCGACAAAGTCACCCAGGCCAACCAGGCAGGCATGCCCGACCTGTTGGCGGCTTACCGTAAACGCTTCCTCCACCTGGGGGAGGCGGATGCTGACGGCGGGCGCCGGGTCACCGGGTATCTCCCGGCCGGGGACGCCGCAAAACTCGCGGCGGCCCTGGCACCGGGGCTGCGGGCCGGGGTGAACCTGCCGGACCCCACAGGCAAGGATCCCCGGACACTGTCCCAGCGGGCCGTCGACCAGCTCTCGGTGGTCCTGGACCGGTACCTGGCCAACCAATCGACGGCCACCCGCTACGGGGTGGGGTCGGTGTTGTTTTCCGTCACCGCCGAGGACGTGGAGTCGCTGTCGGCGCATTCCACGTTCAGCACCAACACCGGGGACACGCTGAACCTGATCGACGTGCTGCGCCTGGGGGCGGCGAAATTCGATGTGATGGCACTGCATGACACCGACGGCCAGCCCTTGGCACTGGGGCGTGGGGTGAGACATGCGAGTTTCTTCCAGAAGGTCGCCCTGTTCGCCGCGCAGGGGGTGTGCGGGTGCCCGGACTGCGTTACCGCCGCGGTGCACGGTGATGCCCACCACCTCAAGCCCTGGGACCGGGGCGGGCCGACGGATCTGGTGAACCTGATGCTGATCTGCCGGCCGCACCACGCCGACAACGACGACTCCCGCTCGGGGGCGGGCGGGAAAGGCCATGCCGATCGGTGCCCGACGACCGGACGGGTGGGTAGACGGGCTGGGCCTGGCCAGCCGCTGCGGTTCAACACCACCCATGCGCAGGACCGGTCCGCCGGAGCCAGAATCAGGAACAGACGGGACAAGGCCCCCGCGGACCGGGCGGCAGGCTAGGCCCGGATGCTCAGCTCGGCGACCACGCGCTGCTTTTCCGGCATCGACGGCAACCAGCCGATCAGGTGGAGACGCGGGGTGTTGGCGTCGACACCCGTGGTGTTGCGGCGACGCAGCAGGTGCGGGAGGCGGAGCTCGAAGGAACGCACACGACCGTCGATGTTCACGGTACCCAGGGCGCGCTGACGCGTGACCTCGCGGAGCTCGACATCCCGGACCTCGACCTTGTCCTCCGTACCGGAACCCCGGAGGTTCAGGACCGCAGGCACGCCATCGGAACGGGTCGCGCCGTCATCCCCCTCAAGGATGGTGCGGATGAACTGGGCCACAGCCACCGGATCCCCGAGGGCGTTCGACACCCACCGGCGGCCGAGTACGCTGTGCGTCATCTCGGTGAGCGTGTGCTCGGGGCTGATTTCCTCCGCACGGTAGGTCACGGGAAGCTGGACGGTGCGGCCGTCGATATCTGAACCGACGAGCACTTCAATTCCCACCTCATCGTCGGGATCCACCAGACGGTAGGAACCGAGAAGAGTCACGATCCCCGCGAACCGGACCGCGATATCTTCTTTGGATGGGCTGAGTTCTGCCTGGTGGATGTGCGCTACACCGCTCATAGATGTACTCCTGCCTTCCGTGTCTGTGTTTGTTCCCAGACTAGCCCGATTGAACTGTGAGCGTGCCCCTACCGAGGCAACTAGGCTGGTCGCCATGACCGACACTTCCGACCAGCCCAGCAGGCCCCACGAGCAGTTGCAGGAAGAGCAGTTCCGCGCCGAGTTCCAGGTCGGCGGCATCGACCGTTCACTGCCCGCCGAGGAGCAGCTCGAGCAGCTGTACTCGTACATCGACGCCCACTACGAGATGCCCGACTTCACCCCTCCGTGGAAGGGCGGAACGGGGGATCCGGACCCGGCGGACAACTACATCGCCCGCCTGCCGGACCGGATCACCCATACCGCGATGCTCATGCTCGGCTCGGGTCTCGACCACTCGATGCCGGGTGTCGTGTGGTCCGAAGGCGTCGAGGTGGAGGAGGTCCCGGAGGTCGGTGGCCGCCTGTTCACCCCGACCGAGCCGACCGGCGCATGGGCCATCAGCTTCCACTCGGGCGGCTGGTGGCGGGGCTCGGGCAACGCGCTGGAGATCTCGTGGCGACCGGAGGTGGCCGCCGCCGCGCAGAAATCCGGGACCGTGATCCTCGATCTGGATTACCCGCTCGCCCCGCAGAGCACTCTCGAGGAGATGAACCGGATGGTGCGGAAGGCGGCGGGTGTGGCAAAACATCACAACGCGACGTCACTGACCGGGTGGGGCTACTCCTCCGGCGCCGCCCTCGCCGCGATGAACGCCCCGCTTTTCGACGCCCTCGTGCTCACCTTCCCCGACCTCGACAGCGTGGCCGGTCTCCCCGACGAGATCCGGGCCGGCCAGTCGATACCCGAACCGGCAACCTGGCCGCGCACGCTGGTCCAGGTGGCGCTGCAGGATGAGATCGCGGGCAGGCCGACGGGCGTCGACATGCATGAGATCCGCGGCTACGTTTCCCGCCACCGGGTGTCCACCCCGGAGGTGGCGCGAGAGAAGATCGCCGACGTGGCGGAATTCCTCCGCGCTCAGTCCTCCCGGTAGCGCATCCGGAGGTCGCGGCCGCGTTCCTCCATCTTTTCCCGGACCTCGTCTTTCCGATCGGATCGGCGGGTGGAGCGGGGGCGGAGCTGGATCTCCCGTTCCGCCTCCACGCCTTCCCTGAGTTGGCGGGCACGCTCGGTCTCAGCGTCGACGTGCACCCCGAGGATGAGCATCGCGTTCGCCGCCCACAACGCAAACATCAGCGCCAGGAGGGTGCCGATTGCACCGTAGGGGCTCAACGATGCGAAGAACACCAGATAGAGATAGAAGAGGACGCTGACCAGCGCAAGCCCGAGGAGGGCGACGAGCGCGCCGATGCCGAACCACCGGAAACGGGCCTGCTTCACGTTGGGGGTGGTGTAGTAGAGCACCGCGATGAGGACGACGACGAGCCCCACGATCAGCGGCCATTTCAGCCATTTCCACACGGGCAGGAAGCCGCCGAGCAGGTAGTCGAGAACACCCGACAGGCCCAGGGGTCCGGCGAGCGGGCCCAGGGTGGCGTTGACCACCGTCTCATTGAGCATGACCGACACCAGGACCCCCACCGTTCCCAGCAGCAGGACAAGGGTGGTCGCGAGCATGGTCCCGATTCTGGTGATGAATCGCCGCCCCTCCGTCTGTCCGTAGACGATGTTGGCGCAGCGCGAGAACGCCTGCACGTACGCCGATGCGGACCACAAGGCGACGGCAGCGCCGACCATCAGACCGACGAGGCCGCCGGCCGAGGAATCGATGACCATTCCCACGACGTCGCCGACCGCCTGCCGGTATCCGGCCGGGATGTAGGTGCCGATGAAATCGGTCGACAGCTCAGAGACCAGCTCCGCGTTGTTCGCCAGCACGAGGGTGGCGATGGAGTAGATCGCCAGGCTCGTGGGGGCGAAGGTCAGGAGTGTGAAGAAGGTGAGCATGGCCGCCTTGTCCAGTCCCCCACCCAGCCAGAATTCTCGGACCGTACGGCCGGCGACGAACCGCCAGCCCTGGTGGCTGAGCCGAGGACGCGACATCAGGTCAGAAGGTCGTCGCGTCGATGACGAAGCGGTAGCGCACGTCCGAGGCGATGGTGCGGTCGTAGGCCTCGTTGATGTGCTCGGCGCCGATGAGCTCAATCTCGGCGGTGATGTCGTGGGTGGCGCAGAAGTCGAGCATCTCCTGGGTCTCCCGGATGCCACCGACCAGCGAGCCGGACAGCGATCTGCGCTGCTGGGTGAACATGCGGGCAGGGGCCTGCAGGGGCTCGCCGGGCAGGCCGAGCTGGACGAGTGCGCCGTCGAAACGCAGCAGGCCAAGGTAGGCGGCGGTGTCCAGGTCGACGGAGACCGTGTTGAGGATGATGTCGAAGTGCCGGCGCAGGTCCTCCGGCAGGCCGTCCGCGGTGGAGACGTGACGGGTCGCGCCGAACGAGAGGGCGTCATCCCGCTTGGCGGTGGAATGGGAGAAGACGGTGACCTCCGCGCCCATGGCGGCGGCGATCTTCACGCCGACGTGCCCCAGGCCGCCCATGCCGATGACGCCGACTCGTTTGCCCGGGCCCGCGCCCCAGCGTCGGAGTGGCGAGTAGGTGGTGATGCCCGCACACAGCAGCGGGGCGGTCGCCGCCGGGTCGAGGCCTTCCGGGACACTGACGACGAAGGACTCCCGCACCACGATGGCCTGCGAATATCCCCCCTGTGTCAGTTCCTCGCCGTCGAAGCCGCCGTAGGTGGGGGTGGGCCCCTCGTCGCAGTAGGAGATCTCGCCGGCCAGGCAGGCGTCGCATTCCCCGCAGGAGTTGACGAAGCAGCCGACGCCGACCCGCTCGCCTTCCCGGAACGTGGTCACCGCGGGCCCGACCGCCTCGACGATGCCGACGATCTCATGCCCCGGGACCAGCGGGTAGGCGCGCTCACCCCAGTCCCCGCGCATGGTGTGGATGTCGGAGTGGCAGATGCCGGCGAACTCGATGCGGATGCGCACGTCGTCCTCACGAAGCTCGCGACGTGTGACGGTCACCGGCTCCAGTGGTGCTGCGAAGCCGGGGGTGCCCCATGCGCGGACGGTCAGTTCAGTCATACGGCCAGGGTAGTTGCTCCAGCGGCAGGTCCGCATGCTGACGCGGCCATCCCGGTACGGGATCCCCTCCTCGTCCCAGTACGCGGCGGCGCGGTCGGCGACGGCCGAGGTGCCGTCGGCGCGCACGACCCGCCACCAGCAGGTCAGGTGGCCGTAACCGGCCATGATCCGGCCGACCTGGCGGGGGCCGGTGCCCGCCAGCACGGCGATATCTCCGTAGCTGGCCACCCGTCCCGCCGGGACCCGGTCCACCACCTCAAGGACCCGGGACGTCAGGTCACCCAGTTCGAGCGCCCCGCTCAGAGGGAGAAACCCTCCAGCGGGTCCGACTCGCGGATGTCCTCTTCGGCAGGCTCGTCCACCTCGCAGAGGGTGACGGTCGCGCCGGTGGAATCGGCGATGATGCACATGCGGCCGAACTCGGAGTCCCAGGGCTCGCGGATGATCTGACCGCCCAGCTCCGGGACCTTCTTCACCGTCTCATCCATGTCGAGCACGCCCAGGTAGGACTGCCAGAAACTCGGGACCTGCGGCGGGAATGCTCCCTCGGCCTTCCAGATGCCCGCGAACGGGGCACCCTCCACCATGGCGGTGGTGTAGGTGAAGCCTTCTCCGGCTTCCACGGCCACGAGCTCCCAGTCGAGCAGAGCGTGGTAGAAGTCGACGGCCGCGTCGAAGCCCGCGGTGGCGGTGAGCTCGTGCCACACCGGGGTGCCCGGCTCGCCGGCGGCGATGAAGGCGTCCTCGCCGGCCGGTTCGATGAGGCCGAACATGGCGCCTGCGGCGTCGACAAGCACGCACATCCGACCGAGGCTGACCTCGGTGGGCTCGAGGAGAACACGGCCGCCCAGGCCCTTGACCTGCGCGACCTGGCCGTCGATGTCATCGGCGAGGAAGTAGGTGACCCACGTGTCCGGGAACCCTCCCCCGTCCTCGGGCTGCGGGATGAAGCCCGCGACGGGCAGACCCTGGACGCGCGCGATGCGGTAGTCGTCCCCGGTGATCTCCCATCCGAGGATCTCCGAGTAGAAACGAGCGGACTTCCGCACGTCAGAGGTGGTCAGGTCGATCCAGTACGGCATGCCGCCGACGGCCTCGAAAGCTGGCATCTAGAGGTTTCTCCACTTCTCGGGGTCAAAATCATCGTCGGCGGTGGCCTCGTCGAAGTAGTCTTCCTCGTCCTCGGCCGCCGACGTCACACGCGCGCAGGCGTCCGCGATGCATACGAGATCACCGTGGCGCAGTGTCCGGCCGCGGCGGGTGTCCGCCTCACCGTTGACGGTGACCTGACCCTCGGCGATCAGCTGCTTGGCCTCGCCGCCGGTGGCCACCAGGCTGGCCAGCTTGATGAACTGGCCGAGCTTGATCGTCTCATCGCGGATCGCGACATCATGGGCGTGCATGGTGGCCAAGTCTAGCCGGGGCGGGGCGGGTCCCGCGCACGGCCATGGGGATCACCCCAGGCCGGTCACACCCTCGACGAGCATGTACAGCGCGAGTCCCACGAACACGAGGCCGGTGAGGACGTCGATGGCCCGCGCGTTGCGCAGCAGCCGCTCCGAGAGGCTGCGGACCGCGAAGGCCAGGACCATGAACCACACGACACCCGTCGCCATGAGCACCACCATGATGAGCAGGCTCCACTCCCAGCCCATGCCCGGGCGGATGAACTGGGCGAACACCGCGCCGAAGAACAACACCGCCTTCGGGTTCGACAGGTTGGTCGCCGTGCCGATGCGCCAGGCACGGGCCGGGGAGTAGACCTCCCCGGCGTCCCCCTCCCCGGCGGGCCCTTCCCCGCCCGGCTGCTCCCGCTGTCCGGACAACCCCGAACGTAACGCCCCCGCCCCCATCCACAGCAGGTAGGCGCCGCCGAGCACCTGCAGGACGGCGAGGATCCCCGGGCGGGAGTTGAGCAGCGCCGAGAGCCCGAGCATGGACGCGGCGATCCACACCGCGGTACCGGTCATGATGCCCAGCCCCGTCCAGACGCCGGCGGTGCGCGAACGCACCCCGAGGCGGATCACCTGCGCGACATCGGGGCCAGGTGACACGATCGCCGCCACCCACACGGTCAGCAGCGACAGGAACAGAGAGGGGGTCACACCCCGCAGTCTAAGCCCGTGAATTTAAAGCCCGGAATTCAGGCCTGGTCCCTCGGCATGATGTTCATCGTGTCGATGTTCACGTGCTTCGGCAGCGACGCCACCCAGCGGATCGCCTCCGCGATGTCCCCGGCGGTGAGGTTGAGCTTGTCCGCGTAGACGGCCTCGGCCTTGGGGGCGTCACCCTTGAAGCGGACGAGGGAGAAGTCGGTGGCCACGCGGCCCGGATCGATCTCGGTGATGCGGATCGGGTTGCCGGCCTCCTCCATGCGGAAGGCACGGGTCAACGCGCGCAGGCCGAACTTCGCGGCGTTGTAACCGGAGCCGCCCGGGTAGGCGGTGAAGGCTGCCATGGAGCCGATGTTGATGATGAGTCCCTCGGCGGCGTCGATGAGCGGGAGCAGCGCACGGGTGACGCGCACGACGCCGAGGACGTTGGTGTCGTACATGACCTGCCAGTCCCCGAGGTCCGCCTCGCGCAGGGTGTCCAGACCCAGGGCGCCGCCGGCGTTGTTGACCAGCACGTCGACGCGGCCGAACGCCGCCACCTCGGCGGCGAAGGCGGCCACCGACTCTTCGGAGGTCACGTCCAGCTCGATGGCCGTGCCGCCGGTGCGCTCGGCCACCTCCGCAATCCGGTCGAGGCGTCGCGCGGCGACGACGACGTGGAACCCGTCGGCGGCCAGTGTGTCCGCGGCCGCCGCGCCAATCCCCGATGAGCCGCCGGTGATCACGGCGATTCTTCTGTCCTGGTGTCCTGTGTTCTCTGTCATGGGCGCTATTGTGGCATGAACCACACTGGAGGAGTGGGCGCCCGGCGAAACGCTGCCACGACCCACCTCGGCCGAGGACCCATGAAGAGACCCGTACCGCAGATGACAGGCACCGATGTGCCCGGTGATGAGCCGTCGGAGCGCTCGGTCGCCTTCGGGTTCGAGGATGTCGCGAACGAGGACGTTCACTGGCCCTCCGTCCGGGCCCGCCTGGCAGAGGTCGGCGCCACGGCAGTCACACTCGCAGTCGGCCGTGCCGACTGGCTGGCATTTCCCTGGGCAAGCGCATCCAAATGGGAGTCCTCCGCCGTGGCCGGAACCGGACGGGATTTCGTGGCGGAAGCTCTGGCCGAACTCGACGGCCTCGCAGCCACCCTGGTCGTGGATGCCCTGGCTCCGAGAGCCATCAGCCTGGACCCGGGCATCGCAGGCCGGACGGCCGATGGCGAATCCTCGCCGGATTTCCTGTCGGTGTCCGCCCTCGACGGCGGCTACTTCGGCACGCACCTGGAGGCCATGTGCCGGGAGGTCGCCCGTCGGTACCGGCCGGAGAGGATAGCGCTGACGGAGCTGATGTTCGACGACGCCACGTTTAGCCGCGACGATCTGGCCCACTTCGTCCGGCATACGGGCCGCCCGGGATTTCCCCTCGCCAAGAACGGGGAGATTGACGTCAATCACCCGGACATCCACCGCTGGCGGTGCGAATCGTTGGTTCGGCTGCTGGGCCGAGTATCGGGGCAAGTCGCCGAGTTCGATGTAAGGGTGGATATGGATGTGCGCGTTCCTTGGGGGAATCCCGACGGTGACCGGGCAGACTCAGGCCATGACTACGCCCTGCTGCTCGAGTCCGTCGACCGCATCGTGGTCTGGAACTACTTTGCGCTGGCAGATGCGGATCCAAGCTACGGCGCCGATCTCACCCGCTCACTCCTGCGGCGCTTCGGGGACCGTTTCGTGATATCAACCGGGTTGTGGAGCAGGGAAGACGGCGTCGTGTCCCCGGAGGATATGACAACCAGCCTCCGGGCGGTCGCGGCGGCCGGAGGCCGGTCGGTGTCCGTCATTCCCACCAGCCTGATGGCGGAGGAGCACTGGGAGGCCCTTGCGGAGCTCTGGGCCGGCGCCCCCTGACTCACGCCTGACGGAGGGTGACGTTGATCCGCCCCTCCGCCACCCCGCACCCGGCGGGTGCGGTGCCCGGGTGGATCCGGGGCACCCCGTGGTACGCCCGGCGGGCCGGCCCGCCGAAGACGAGGAGGTCGCCCGACATGAGGAGAACGTCGTCCCAGGGCCTGGTCCGGCCCTCCGTGTTACCCATCCGGAACAGGGCCTCGTCCCCGATGGACAGGGAGATCACCGGCGCGGGCGAGTCCTCCATCGCGTCGACGTGCAGTCCCATCGACGCCCCCGGCGGGTAGTAGTTCACCAGGGCCACGTCGGCCCGGTAGGCGGCGGCCCACGGGGCGAGGGCCGGGCTGATCCGGGCGGCGGCGAGAAGCGCACGGCGGGCGAGTTCCTGCCACCCCGCAGGCACATCGGGCGCCTCGACCCCGCCGGCGCCGCGGGGGACGTAGCGGAAGGGCTGCGAGAGATACGCCTGGCCCAGCGTCATCAGGTACGCACTGGTCATGCCGTCGCCGACCGGCACGCGGCGCATGGCCGCCGGAGTTCCCGCCGCCTCGCGGGCGAGGCTGCGGGCGTGCGTCACCACCGCCTCCTGCTCACCGAGGGTGAGGAAGCCCGGCAGGTGCGCGACTCCGGCACGCACCTCGTGCGGCGGGCGGGGCAGCGGGGCGTCGAAAAGCATGGACAACGGGTGCCTCCTGACACAATGGGACCCATGAGCTTCAACCCGGAAACCTACTCCACCCTGGCCCGCCTCCGCATGGGCACGTGGTGCGTCCCGGTGGACGGACTCCATGCCTGAGCACTTCGACCTCGAACGCATCGGCCGGGGCCTGCCGGTCGCTGACACGATCGCGCGGCTGCCCGGCCTGCTCACCGGGCGCCGGACCCTGGTGGTGCAGGCCCCGCCGGGCACCGGCAAGACGACGCTGGTGCCGCCCGCCCTGGCGAACCACGTGGACGGAAAGGTACTGGTCACCGCTCCCCGGCGGGTGGCGGTGCGCGCCGCAGCCCGCCGCCTCGCCCACCTCGACGGGTCGCGCCTCGGCGAGCGCGTCGGCTTCACCGTCCGGGGTGAGCACCACCCGGGCAGCCTGGTGGAGTTCATGACGCCGGGCGTGCTGTTGCGCCGACTCATGTCCGACCCGGAGCTCGGAGGTGTCGCGGCGGTGGCGGTGGACGAGGTCCATGAACGGCAGCTGGACACCGACCTGGTGCTGGGCATGCTGCTGGAGCTGGTGCAGCTGCGCGAGGACCTCACGGTGACGGCGATGTCGGCGACCCTGGACGTCGACAAGTTCGCGACGCTCATGGACGCCCCCGTCCTGGAGACGGCGGCCGTGACCCACCCGCTGACCGTGCGTTACCGGCCGCATCCGGGCCGGGCCGGCTGCACCCGGGAGTTCCTGGACCACCTGGCGGCGCAGGCCGTCGGGCACGGGGATTCGGTGCTCGTGTTCGTCCCCGGGGTCCGCGAGGTGGAGTACGTCATGTCGCGTATCCCCGGCGCGCTGCCGCTGCACGGCTCGCTCAGCCCCAAGGAGCAGGACGCGGCGCTGACCCCCGGCGACCGGCCGCGGGTGATCGTGGCGACCTCCATCGCCGAGTCCTCGCTCACCGTCCCGGGGGTGCGCGTGGTCGTCGATTCGGGCTTGTCGCGTGTTCCGCGTCGCGACGCCACCCGCGACATGACCGGCCTGGTCACCGTCTCCGCGGCGCAGTCGACGGTGGATCAGCGTGCGGGCCGCGCCGGGCGTGAGGGGCCGGGCACTGTCATCCGCGCCTACACGCAGGCCGATTACCAGCAGCTTCGCCCGCACATCACCCCGGAGATCGCCACCAGCGACCTCACGCAGGCAGCCCTGACCCTCGCCGTATGGGGCACACCCCGGGGCGTCGGGCTTCCGCTTGCCGACACCCCTCCCGCCCCCGCCCTCGACGCCGCCGAGACGGTGCTGCGCGGCGTCGGCGCCGTCGGCGCCGACGGTGAGGCGACCCGTCTGGGCCGCCAGCTGGCGGCCATGCCCGTCGATCCCCGCCTGGGCCGCGCCCTGGTGGAGTGCGGCCCGGCGGCGGCCCCGGTGGTCGCGGTCCTGGCGGACTCCCCCCGTGGGGACATCGCCCGCGCGTCCGCCCCTGCGCGGGAGGTGCAGCGTCTGCGTCGCCTGGTGAAGGGTGGCAGCGGCGAGTCGGACCCGGGCGTGATCACCGCCCTGGCCTTCCCCGGACGAGTCTCCCGGCGGGTGGGCGAGGAATATCTGCTGGCCAGCGGCACCCGCGCCGTCCTGCCCGGTGATCTGGGCCTGACGGGGGCGGAATGGCTCGCCGTCGCGGAGGTGACCCGCAGCGGCGGTACCTCACGCGAAGGCCGGGCAGGGGCGACGATCCGCGCGGCCGCCCGACTGAGCGAGGAGCAGGCCCGGCAGGTCGTGGGGGAAACCTCGGAGATTCTGGCGACCGTGGCAGACGGAAAGGTCCGCGGCCGCCGGGTCGTGCGGCTGGGGGCAATCGAACTCAGTTCCACTCCGGTGCAGGTACCTCCCGAGGAGGCAGCGGCAGCGCTGGCGGCGTCCGTCGCCAGGGAGGGGCTGGACATGTTCCGCTTCTCCGACGCCGCCCGGAACCTACGCGACAGACTCGCATACCTGCACCAGCAGCTCGGTGATCCGTGGCCGGACGTCGAGTCCGCCGATCCGATGAGGTGGCTGGGCCCCGAGCTGGGGAGGATCGCCCGCGGTACGTCGATCCGTGGGGTGGACATGTACCCCGCCCTCCAACGACTCCTCCCCTGGCCCGAAGCCGCACGCCTGGACGAGCTCGCCCCTGAACGGCTGCGGGTGCCCAGTGGCAACCGGCACCGTGTGGACTACTCCACCGGCCGCCCTGTTGTCAGTGTCAAGCTGCAGGAATGCTTCGGGTTGTCGGCCTCCCCCGAGTGCGCGGGGATGCCGGTGCTTTTCCACCTGCTATCCCCGGCAGGGCGACCGTTGGCGGTCACCGACGATCTGGCCAGCTTCTGGTCCGGACCGTACACCCAGGTCAGGGCGGAGATGCGCGGTCGATATCCCAGGCACCCGTGGCCGGAGGACCCGTGGACGGCACCGGCGACGGCGCGGACGAAGAAGAAGTCCTAGTCCTCAGAGGACTCGATGAGCCGGAAGTTGGCCGGCATGTCCGCGACGTCGAAGGCTGCGGCCGCCCCCGCGAGGGTGGGGAGGGCCTCTGCCGAGGCGGTGACCTCCAGGTCGTCGTTGCCGTAGACCTTCGCCAGGAAGAACTCCCCGGCGAGGAAGTCAAGGGCGGCGTTCTCGTCTCCGGCGACGTCGTCGGGAGCAGGGACACGCAGTGGATTGATGACTGTTGTCGTACTCATGACGTCGACGATAAGGACGTCAACTGAAAATTTGCTGCCAGGTGAGCAGGGAACTCATGACAATCACCACCAGCAGCAGTGCCACCCGCACCAGTGCCGCCCCGCCACCGAGCACGGTCCGCGCCCCCAGCTGCGCGCCGACGATGTTGGCGACCGCCAGGACGAGTCCCAGCTGCCACCACACGTGCCCGCCCCACGCGAACACGAGCAGGGCCCCCAGGTTGGTGGAGGCATTCACCACCTTCGCCATCGCCGCCGACCTCAGGAAGTCCTGCGACAGGAGCGCCGTGAACGCCATGATGAGGAACATGCCGGTGCCGGGCCCGAAGATGCCGTCATAGAATGCGATCACCCCCACCGCGAGCAGCACCAGCCAACGCCGCCAGCGGCCGACCTCTCCCCCGCCGGCGCCGGTGCCGAAGGAGGGACGCAGCGCGACGAAGGTACCCACCGCCAGCAGCAGGACGATGATGAGGGGGCGCATGACCGCGGCGTCGATGAGCGAGGCAGACAGGGCACCGGCACCGGAACAGACCATTGCGAGCACCACATACCAGGGTGTGATGCGGGGCCTGACCCGCCGGACCAGCGTCCACGCGGCCGAAGTCGTGCCGGAGAGCCCGACCAACTTGTTGGTGCCCAGTGCGGTCGCCGGTGCGAGACCGGGCACGACCGCCAGCAGCAACGGGATGAGCACCAGCCCACCGCCGCCGATGACGGCGTCGACCCAGCCCGCGACGGCCGCGCCGCCGATGAGTACCGCCCACAGTTCAGGTTCCACACGACGATTGTCCACCCCTGACGGGGGGAACACAGGACGGACCCGCCGGGCGAGTATCGTGCTCAATCATGAGATCAGTGGCGGCGCGGTGGGCGGTTGTCCTTCCCGTCTCCCTTCTCCTCGGGGCACTTTTTGAATGGCTGAACGTCCCCGCCGGCTGGATCCTCGCCGGCATCCTCGCCGCCGGCGGCATGGCCCTGTCCACGGGCGAGGAACTCCCGCTCAACCGGACCGTGGAACGCGGCGGCCGGGGCACCATCGGCATTCTGGCCGGCATTCCGCTGGTCGGGGTGCCGCTGGCGGAACTCAGGGAGTATGCGTTGCCGGGTGTCGTCGTGGCCCTGTTCATCGTGGTGTTCGGCGTCGGCGGCGGGCTGCTGCTCTCGCGTGCGGAACGCGCCATCAGCCGCGAAACCGGCATCCTGTCCATGCTCGCCGGCGGCTCCTCGGTCATGCCCGCCCTGGCCCGCGACCTCGGCGCCGACTTCCGCTACGTGGCACTCAGCCAGTACCTGCGACTGCTCGCGGTCTCGATGACGTTGCCCCTGGTCACCGTCTTCTTTGCGACGCCCGCCGGCGCCGGCGCCGACCCTGCCGGCCCGGAGGTCACTCCCTGGATGTTCCCCGCGATCGCACTCATCGCCTTCTTCGGCTTCCACGTTGCCCGACTCCTGCGGCTACCGTCCCCCGGAGTGTTCGGTCCGCTGCTGCTCACCCTCCTCGGCGGAGTCCTCCTGCCGACGGAGTGGAGCCTGCAGCCACCGGAGTTCTTCCGCGTCTACGCTTTCCTGGCCGTCGGCTGGATGTGCGGCGGCGGGCTGTCGATGCCGGCGTTGAGGTTCTTCGCGCGCCAGCTCCCGGCGACGATCCTGTTCATCGTCCTGCTCAGCGTCGCGTGCGCGCTGCTGGCGATCCCGATCATGCACTGGGTGGGCATCACCTACTTCGAGGCCTACCTGGCCACCAGCCCCGGTGCGATCGAGACGGCTCTGGCATTGTCCTCGGAGGGGGGCGCGGGCCCGTCGGTGGTGACGATCCAGCTCATCCGCCTGCTGGGTGTCCTGCTCATCGCCGGTTACCTGCCGCAGATCCTCCGTCTCCTGAGCAGGGGTCGCTGATGCGCTGGTTGATTGTCGCGCCGGTCTCCGTCGGGCTGGGTCTGCTGTTCAGCTACTGGCACGTGCCGGCGGCGTGGATTCTGGCGGCGATCCTCTCCTCGGGCGCGATGGCCCTGTCCACCGGCAGGGAGCTGCCCGTCAACCCGGGGGTCTTCCGCTTCGGCCGCGGCATCATCGGCATGCTCGCCGCCCTGCCGCTGGTCGGAGTCCCCCTCGGGGTATTGGGCGGGTACCTGCTTCCGGGCCTGTTCGTCGCGGTGGTCACCCTGGCCATCGGCGTCGGCGGTGGCCTGCTGCTGGCCGCGAAGGAGCGCGCCGTCAGCCCCGAGACCGGCATCCTCTCCATGCTCGCGGGCGGTGCGTCCATCATGCCCGTGCTGGCGAAGGAACTGGGCGCCGACTACCGTTTCGTCGCCCTCGGCCAGTACCTGCGTCTGCTGGCGGTGTCGGTCTCCCTGCCGCTGGTCACCACCTTCTTCTCGACGCCCGCCGAGCACACCGCACCAGATGAGCCCCCGGTGGTCTGGTTCATGGTCGTCGCGATCGTCCTGATCGCCTACTTCGGCGACGCTGTGGGACGCCTCATCCGGTTGCCGGTGCCCAGTGTCCTGGGGCCGCTGGCCATCACCGTGGCCGTCGCGCTCCTGCTCCCCGAGGACCTGAGCCTCCTGCCACCGGAACTCTTCCGCATCCTGGCGTTCCTGACCATCGGTTGGATGTGCGGCGGCACCCTCTCCTTCCCCGCCCTGCGGGCTTTCGCCCGTCAGCTGCCCGCCACGGTGACGTTCATCGTGGTGGTCATCGGCGCCTGCGCCCTTACGGCGGTACCGCTGACCTGGTGGCTCGACATCACGTATTTCGAGGCGTATCTGGCCACCAGTCCCGGGGCCCTGGAGACGGTGCTCGCCCTGTCGAGCGAGGGCGGCGCCGGACCGGTCGTCGTGGCCGTCCAGATGATCCGGCTCATGGCGGTGCTGGCGATCGCCGGGTGGCTCCCTCAGGTGATCAGGCTGCTGACGCGGGGGCGGTAACGTGGCGTCATGTCAACCATCCGTGTGATCCGTTCCGCCGAGCGAGACATCTGGCGCGACTCCGCGCTCATCTCCCGGCAGTCCTTCCCCGCCACCGGGAACTTCGACCTGGCCGCCAACGCCTTCGGCCTGCTCCTGGTCCACAATGACGACGTCGTAGCACCCGGCGAGGGCTTCGACATGCACCAGCACGACAACGTCGAGATCGTCACGTGGATCGTCGACGGTCGGCTGCGCCACCGCGACAGTGGCTCAGGCGACGCCACCGAACTCGGGGCAGGGTCGGCCCAGCACATCAGCGCGGGCTCCGGGGTGCGGCACTCGGAGGTCAACGCCGCCGGCTACACCAGCCGGAGCCATGTCCGGGTGGTGCAGTCCTGGCTGCCCGCGGACACCCGGGACACCGCCCCCTTCCACTCCTCCCATGACTTCAACGCGGCCCTCGCCGGGGGCGGGCTGGTCCCGGTCGCGGGGCCGGACTCACCCCTCCCGTTGGGCACCGGGGGAGCCGCCCTCTACGCGGCGCGGCTCACCTCGGAGGTGACCGTCCCGGCGGGCGCCTTCATACATCTCTACGTGATCCGCGGACACGTCGCCGTGGCAGGAGAGCACCTCGGGGAGGGCGACACTCTGCGAGCCACCGACGCAGGCCCACTCACCGTCGTCGGCGAGGGCGAGATTCTGGTGTGGGTGATGGAGCGGGGTAACTAGCCCTCGAACTGACGCACCTCGATCGGCTGACCACACGCGGCGGACGCCTCGCGGGCGAGGTCCTCCGCCGCCGCCCGGTCGGCCACATCGATGATCCAGAAGCCGCCCAGCTGCGCCCCCTCGTGGGCCGGCCCCTCGGAACGGCTGTCGGCAGTGACCACGACGGCGTCGGGAAGCAGGGCATTGACGTGGACGAGGACGCCGTCGGAAAGCAGCCGCTCATTGAAGGCGCCGACGGCTTCGAACGCGGCCTTCATGTCATCCTCGGACGCGTAGGGAGCGGTGCCCGGGACGTGATGGACGGAGAGCATGAAGTTGGTCATGCGGCGATTCTACGGCTGACCCGGGATCAACGTCCCGGGGTGGACGATGGGGACTGTCATGCGCATCGCACAGCTGGAGAAGCTGGGCATATCCGGACGACAGCGCGCCCCCGGCGCCTAGTCCAGGATCTGCTCCCGCAGGATGGACATGGGGATGGAACCCAGGGAGAGGGCCTCGCGGTGGAACTCAGGGACGGTCATGCCCTGTGCGACGGCGTCGGCACGCGTCTGCTCCCACAGTCGCTGACCCAGCGCGTAGGACGGGGCCTGGCCGGGCCAACCGAGGTAGCGGTTGAGTTCGAAACGTAGGTTGGCCTCGTCCATGGCGGTGTTCTCCCGCAGGAAGGCCTTGGCGTAGGTGGCGTCCCACACCATCGTGCCCTCCGGAACCTTCTTGCGCAGGTGGACGCCGATGTCCAGGACGACGCGGGCGGCGCGGAGCCGCTGGGCGTCGAGAAGCCCCATGCGGGTGCCGGGATCCTCGTGGTAACCGAGTTCCGCCATGAGCTGCTCGGCGTAGAGCGCCCAGCCCTCGCCGTGGCCGGAGTTCCAGCACGCGACGCGACGCCACAGGTTGAGGTTGTCACGCTCGACGAGCGTCTGGCCGATCTGCAGGTGATGGCCCGGTACGCCCTCGTGGAAGACGGTGGACAGCTCCTGCCACGTATGGAAGGTCTCCTGACCTTCCGGAACGGACCACCACATGCGGCCCGGGCGGGAGAAGTCGTCGCTCGGCGGGGTGTAGAAGATGCCGCCGGTGCCGGCCGGGTCGATCTTCGCCTCGATGGTGCGGACCGGCCCGGGGATGTCGAAGGCGGTGCCGTGGAGGTCGGCGATGGCGTCGTCGGCGGTCCGCTGCATCCACTCCAGGAGCTCATCCTTGCCGCGCAGGGTGTAGCGGGGCTCCTCATTGAGCTTCCGGTACGCCTGCCGCACGTCATCACTGCCGTAGAGCGAGCGGGCGATGGCCTGCTGCTCCGCGTCGATCTCGCGGAGGCGCTCCAGGCCCCAGAGGTAGGCCTCGTCCAGGTTGACGGAGTCTCCGACGAACAGGTGGGAGAAACGCTGGTAGCGCTCGCGGCCCACGGCGTCCTCGCGCGGGGCGTGGGTGGCCAGCTGCTCGGAGAGCCAGTCGGCCATCTCGGCGAAGGCCGCCTTCGCGGTATCGATCTCGGGGGTGTCCTTGTCCACGCCGAGGTTCTCCAGCAGCGAGGGTGACTCAACCAGGTCCTGGCACTGCGAGTACACCTCGTCGATCTGGCGGACCGGGGCGACGTGGCCGTGGCCGGCGGCCTCGGAGAGTGACTCACGGTAGCCCGCCAGCGCTGCCGGCACCTTCGACAGCCGCGAACGGATGGCGTCGATCTGTTCCGCGGTGTCCGTGGGCATGATGAGGAGCGTGTCCCTGATCGTCTGCACGGGGGAGGCGATGTTGTTGAGCATGGCCAGGTCCTCACCGTGGTGGTGCAGGTCCAGGTCCAGGCAGAGGCGGTCACGCAGGACGGCGGCGGTGACGCGGTCGACCTCGTCGAAGTCGTCCTCGTCGTCGGAATCATCGGTGCCGTCGTCGAAGGCGTCGACGTCGGCGATCATCTCGCGGGTACGGTCGGCGACAGCCTCCCAGTAGGCCGGGGAGAAGTCCTGCAGTTCACCGTCATAACCGGGGATTCCCCAGGCGGTGGCGTCGGTCGGAGACAATGCCGCCAGGTCATGGACGAATCCCTCACAGGACGCGTCGAGCAGCGATGGTGAGCGCTCGGCGGTGTCGATGGTGTAGGGAGTCGAATTCACGGCGATTTCGGAACTCATGGCTCGTCAGTGTAGCGGGGGTGATGCCACTAGTCCCATTTTCGACGGGGAGCACAGGTAGCGTGTGCCTCATGAGGACCGACCAGTTCGCCGATGCCCTCTCACTTGTCCGTGACGCCGGGCGCGTGGAGATCTTCACCGGGGCGGGCATGTCCGCCGAATCCGGACTCGATACCTTCCGCGATGCCCGGACCGGCCTGTGGACGAAAGTCGATCCGGTGGCGTTCGCCTCCGTGGACTCCTGGGCCCGCGACCCCGAACCCATGTGGGCCTGGTACCTGTGGCGCGCAAGCGTGTGCCGGGGGGCGTCTCCCAATGCCGGGCACCGTGCCATCGCCGAATGGGCCGATCTGCCCGGCGTGTCCGTGGGCGTGACCACCCAGAACATCGATGATCTGCACGAACGTGGCGGAGCCCGGGACGTCGTCCATCTCCACGGCTCACTCTTCGACTACCGGTGCACCGTCTGCTCCCGCCCCTGGCGCGGCGCGGTCGACTACCCCACGGAACCGGTGGCACGACAGGCCCCTCCCGCCTGCCCCCGTTGTGACAGCATCATCCGCCCCGGGGTCGTCTGGTTCGGCGAGAATCTCCCGCAGGATGAGTGGGATCGTGCCGAGGCCCGGATGACGGCCGCCGACCTCGTGGTCATCATCGGCACCTCCGGCGTGGTCCAGCCGGCGGCCGGCCTGCCCGCCCTGGCGAAACAGTTCGGGGCGAAGCTCCTGGAGATCTCCCCGGAGGAGACGGAGCTGAGCCGTATCGCCGACGTCTCCTGGCGCAGCACCGCCGCCCGGGGCCTGCCCGAACTGGTCCTGGGTCTCACGCTCTGAGCCTCCGGGCGCAGCGCCCCTGCACCACGGGCTACCATTCCCCACCGTGAGCATCCGTGACCTCTTCGCCGACACCCGCCCGCTGCAGGTACCCGCCTACCGGCGACTGTGGACGGCGAACATCGCCACCACGATCGGCGCGCAGCTCACGGTGGTGGCGGTGCCGGCACAGATCTACTCCATCACCGGCTCCTCCGCCTACGTGGGACTCTCCGGGCTCTTCGGCCTGGTGCCGCTCGTGGTCTTCGGGTTGTACGGCGGGTCGATCGCGGACAGCTTCGACAAGCGGAAGGTGCTCATCGTCTCCACGCTGGGCATGATCCTCACGGCCCTGGCCTTCTGGGGGCTGACGGCCGCCGGCAACACGAACGTCTGGTGGCTGCTGCTGACGTTCTCGCTGCAGCAGGCCTTCTTCGCCGTGAATCAGCCGACACGGACGGCGGTGTTCCGGTCGATCCTGCCCCTGGAGCAGCTGCCGGCGGGCGCCGGCCTGAACATGATGCTCATGCAGGCAGGGGCGATCGTCGGCCCGCTGACAGCCGGCGCGCTCATTCCCTTCATCGGTTACTCGTGGCTGTATGCACTGGATGCGGCGCTGCTCATCCCGACTCTGGGCGCGGTGCTCGCCCTGCCCGCCCTGCCGCCGAAGGGTGCGGCCACGCGCGCCGGGTTCCGCTCGGTGGTGGACGGCCTGACCTACCTGCGCACGCAGCCGGTCCTCCTGGTGGCGATGCTGCTGGACCTGATCGCCATGACCTTCGGCATGCCGCGGGCCCTGTACCCGGAGATCGCCGCGGTGAGCTTCGGCGAGCACGGCGAGGGCGGGATGATGCTCGCGCTCCTCTATTCCTCCATGGCCCTCGGCGCGGTACTGGGTGGGCTGCTCTCCGGATGGATCTCCCGCGTGGTGCGGCAGGGCCTGGCGGTGATCGTGTGCATCCTCGTGTGGGGCGCGGCGGTGATCGTGGCGGGCGCGGCCGTCATGGTCAGCCCCGGCGCGGTGACGGTGTGGGCGTGGCTGGTCATCCTCATGCTGGTGGTCGGTGGCGCGGCGGACATGTTCTCAGCGAGCCTGCGTACCGCGATCCTCCAGCAGTCGGCGGCCGAGCACGTGCAGGGACGCATCCAGGGCGTGTACATCGTCGTGGTGGTGGGTGGCCCACGCCTGGCGGACGTCCTGCACGGCTGGGCTGCGGAACCCTTCGGCGTGGGGCTGGCGACGCTGCTGGGCGGTGTCCTGGTGATTGTGGGCACGCTCCTCTGCGCCGCGCTGGTCCCGGGCTTCACCGGCTACCTGAAGCCGGTGCCGCGGAACGTCGACGAGCAGGCACCGGAGAACTGAGCTGTCTATTTTCATAAAGAATAATTAGACAGCGCTGTCTGAATAGTTGTAGTATGCCCGCATGGCCACCGTCTTCTCCCGTCCCCGCACTCCAGCGGCGAAGTCTCTTCATCTGGTGCGGCTGAACCAGATGGTCACCCGCAGCGAGCTCGTCGAGGCGACCGGCCTGTCCCAGCCCACCATCACCCGGGCCATCACGGCCCTCATCGGCGCAGGCCTCGTGCACGAACGCACCGACCTCACCCGCTCCCAGGGCCGTGGACGTCCGACGATCCCGATCGAACTGACCAACCACCCGGCCCTCCACGCCGGCATCGCCGTGGGCACCTCGACGACCTACATCGGCCTCTTCGACACCCGCGGCCGCACCATCCGCGACGCCGACGTGCCCACGCCCGTCGCCGAGCTCACCGAGTCCGACTTCATCGAGCACGTCATGGCCGGCCTCAACCGGCTCACCGCCGGCCTGGAACGCCCGCTCGCCTCGGTGGGTGTGACCACCTCCGGCCGCGTGTCCGAGGACGGGATCGTCGACGCCCCGAACCTCGGGTGGCACGGCGTGGACTTCGTCGGCCGCCTGCGCTACCAGTTCTCCGTCCCCGTCGTCGTCGCCGCCGCGGTGCCCGCGATCCTGGGGTCGGAGATCCAGTCCGCCGACCTGCCCACCGGCACCATGGCGTTGTTCGCCGACGACTCGATCGGCGCGGCCGTCGCCGACGAGCAGGGCGTGTCCCAGATCGATCTGCCGGCCCACGCCCGCGACCTGACCACCGCCGCCGTCCTGCAGGGTCGCTGGCCCAGCATCCGGGCGGCGGCCGCCGACCCCGCGGCCCGCCCGCTTCTCGACGACCGCGCGCGACGTCTCGCGGCGCTGACCGCGGACGTGGCGAAGCAGTACGAACCGTCCACCATCGTCGTCGCCGGTTCCGCCTTCATCGATGACCCGGCCGCCCCCAAACTCTTCGCCTCCGAGGTGCGTGCCCGGCTCCCCGAGGTGCAGATGCGGCTGATCCCCACCCACCGCGAGATCGTGCGCGCGATCGCCCGCGCGGTGGCACTCGACCAGATGCTGCGCGAGCCCCTGGCGCTGTACGCGAAACCGGCCGGTTCACCCGCCGCCCGGCGCTGATCGGGCCGGTCGGGTTCCCGGGCCGAACCAGTTCCTGAGCGCGTCCCCGAGAGGTTCCTCCGCCCCGTCTTCGACCCAGGCAACGTGGCCGTCAGGGCGGACGAGGACGGCCGTGGGGGGCGCGACCTCCCCCAGGACCGGCAGTTCCCAGACACCACGGAATTCAGCGTCCACCGCGCGTACCCGATCCGCCCACGACGAGGCGTCGATGCGCCGGGGGCCGGCGAAGTCGATCAGCACGGGCCTGGCCTCGTACAGAAGGGCATAGACCCGGGTCGATCCCGCCGAGGTGACGATGTCGAGGTCCGGCATCCGCCGCCCGAGAAGCGGATGCCCTCCCCCGAGGTCGTAGGCCACATCCAGCCCGTGGATGAGCGCGCCAATCTGCGTCCGGGCGGGGGCCGTCAGCAGAAGGTCGCCGAGGATGTCATTCAGCGCAGCGGTGCGGGGGTCGCCGCGCTGGAGGGCCGTCTGCGCCATGGAGAGCCGGAGCGCCCGCGCCCCTGCCGGATGCCGCTCCGCCTGATAGGTGTCCAGCAGGGACGGTGGCGAGACGCCCTTGAGCACCTGGGCGAGCTTCCATCCCAGGTTGACGGCATCCTGGATGCCCAACCCGATCCCCTGGCCGCCGGCAGGGTAGTGGATGTGCGCCGCATCGCCGGCGAGCAGGACCCGCCCGTTCCGGTAGGCCGCAGCCTGTCGGGTGGCGTCGGTGAACCGCGAGAGCCAGGTCGGGTTGTGCACACCGAAGTCGGTTCCGTAGACCGATGCCAGCGCGTTGCTGAGATCGGTCATGGTCGGTTCGGTGGCCGGGCCGAGCTGCCTTTCCGTCGTCACGACCCGGTACGTGCGCCCGTCCGGCATCAGATGGAATGCGTGTATCCCCGACTCGTCCTGGCGGAAACCGGGCGGCGGCTCCTGCGTGACCTCGACCTCGGCGATGAGGTTGCTGCGCGTCGCCTCCCACCCGGGAAACTCGATGCCGGCCGCCTTGCGGATCACGCTGCGGCCACCGTCCGCCCCGATGAGCCAGCTCGCCCGCTTCGTGCCACCGTCCCGGAACGCGACGTCGACGCCGCCGCCGTCCTGGACGAATCCGGTCACCTCCCGCCCGCGTTCGACCCGGACGCCGAGCTGTTCGATCCAGTCCGCGAGGATCGGCTCGATGCGGCTCTGCCACAGCGCCAGCCCGTAGGGGTGCCGGGTGGGAAAGTCGCTGATGTCCACCACGGAGGTGCCGAAACGGGCGGTCTGCGCGGTCTGTCCTTCCGCGAGGAACCGCTCGGCGATCCCGCGTTGGTCGAGGATCTCGATGGTGCGCGAATGGAATCCACCCGCGCGGGACCCTGCCAGCTCTGATGTCGTGCGCCGTTCCCCGACAGTCACGTCGACGCCCGCCAACGCCAGCTCACCAGCCAGCATCATCCCCGTCGGCCCGCCACCGACCACGATCACGTCAGTCATCGTTTCGCCTTCCTCGCCCATCCCAGTTGGCCACGTCCGCGCAGCTTAAGACGCCACGGGGCGGGCGGCAAGGCCCCGCCGGGCAAAGTTCCGCATCATTTTCCGGCGTCGTCCGACTGCGGGTCCTTCCGGGACCGGGTGCCGGTGCCCCGGATAATGCCCGGCCCCCACCATCCGCGGCCTATACTCATGTCCCATGGTTTCCCGGATGCGTACCCGCCACTTCGCCCAGGCCAAGGCCGAGGGCAGGAAGATCTCCTGCCTGACCGCCTATGATGCCCCTACTGCCGCCATCTTCGACGAGGCAGGCATCGACCTGCTCCTCGTCGGAGATTCCGCCGCGAATGTCATTCTCGGCCAGGATTCGACCCTGTCGATCACCATCGAGGAGATGATGACGATGGCCACCGCCGTGGCGCGGGCCTCGCAGCGCGCTTTCGTGGTGACGGATCTCCCCTTCGGCTCCTACGAGATCTCCCCGGCTCAGGCACTGGAGACGGCTGCCCGTTTCATGAAGGAGACCGGTGTGTCCGCGGTGAAGATCGAGGGCGGCGTGGAGATCGCCCCCACGATCCGCACCCTGGTCAACGCCGGTATCCCTGTCATGGCACACATCGGTTACACCCCGCAGTCCGAGCACGCCCTCGGCGGCTACATCGTCCAGGGCCGGGGCGAGGCTGCGGCGAAGCTGCGCGAGGACGCACTCGCCGTCCAGGAGGCCGGCGCCTTCTCCGTGGTGCTGGAAATGGTGCCGGCGGGCATCGCCGGAGAGATCACGCGTGAGCTGTCCATCCCCACCGTCGGTATCGGCGCGGGGTCGGCCACAGACGGCCAGATTCTCGTGTGGACCGACGCCTTCGGTCTCACCCGTGGCCGCACCCCCCGTTTCGCCCGCCGCTACGCCGAGGTCGGCGATGTGCTTCTCGACGCCGCCCGTTCCTACCTCGCTGACGTCGAGGCCGGCACCTTCCCCAATGAGGAAGAATCCTTCAAGGACGAGAAGTGACCATCCTCGCGCGCTCGATCACGAAACTCCGCTCCGCAGTCGCCTCCCTTGAGGGCTCTGTCGGGCTGGTGCCCACCATGGGGGCCCTCCACAGCGGCCACGAACAACTGATCGCGAGGGCCGCCGAGGAGAACACCTCGGTGGTGGTGAGCATCTTCGTCAACCCGTTGCAGTTCACCGACCTCGGGGACTGCGAAGACTTCCGCAACTACCCGCGCGACCTGCGGGCCGACCTGGCCCGCCTAGAACGCCTGGGCGTCGACGTCGTCTTCGCCCCCACGGAGGCCGAGATGTACCCCGGTGGCGTGCCCCAGGTGTGGGTCCGCACCGGTGACATGGGCGAACGCCTCGAGGGCGCCTCCCGACCAGGCCACTTCGACGGGGTGACCACGGTGGTGGCCAAGCTCTTCCAGCTCATCCAGCCCGACCGCGCCTACTTCGGGGAGAAGGACGCCCAGCAGCTGGCCATCATCCAGCGCATGGTCGCCGACCTCAACTTCCCCGTGACCGTGCGCCCGGTGCCGATCATCCGCGGCGAGGACGGCCTGGCCGAGTCCTCCCGCAACCAGCACCTGACGCCGGAGGCCCGCCAGCAGGCACTGGTCCTGCCGCGCACCCTGGCGGCGTTGCGGGAACGCGCCACCGCAGGTCAGCCCCTGAAGCTGGAATCCGCGCGTGCGCAGCTGCGCACCGCCCCCGGTGTGGAGCTGGACCACCTCGAGATCGTCGACGCCGCCACGCTGCTGCCTGTCGACGAGGTCGGCGCGGGGGCACTGGCCGTGGCCGCGATCCACGTCGGCGGCACCCGGCTCATCGATAACGCGCGACTGCTTCCGCCGCTTTCCTAGCGTAGGGCCCGACCCCGGTGATCGTCGCCGAACCGGGGCCGACCCAGTCGCCGTAGCCGACCAGGTGGAGGGGCACGCCTGTGTCCAGGAGCTTCCGGAACGGGCGGATCGCCGGGCGGAAACCGGTGCACCAGATGAGGTGGTCCGCGTCGACCTCATCGAGACTGGTGAACTGCGGCGTCGGCGTGAGGCGCCCCTCGTCGCGGGCCTTCTTCACTGCGGGCAGCACGACGATGTCGCCGAGTTCCGAGTCCGCACCCGGATCCTCCTCCCCGCGCAGGATCGCCAGGGCGCGGAGGCTGTTGCGGCGGAAGAGGACGCGCCCGTCGATGTCATCGGGCATCCAGCGAGGCTCCTTGCGGGTGTACCAGGTGACGTCCGCGACGTCCACGAGCTCCGCCGCGATCTGCGCCCCCGAGTTGGCCGACCCGACCACCGCCACCTTCGTCCTCCGGAAGGGCCCGGGTCCGGGGTAGTTCGCCGAATGCCACTGGCGGCCCGCGAAGGTACCCGGGTACACCGGCACGAAGGGTGCGGACCACGTCCCCGTCGCGGCCACCACCTGCCGAGCCTGCCACTCACGGTCCCCGGCGCGCAGATGGAAGACCTCGCCGTCGTGGGTGACCGTATCCACCGTCACCGGACGGACAACCTGCAGGTCATAACGTTTTTCATAGTCGGCCAGGTAGTCCACGACGTGGCTGGCCGGCGGGAAGCCGTCATAATGCGGCATCGGCTTGCCGGGCAGGTTGGAGAACTCCGACGTGGAGAACAACGTCATCGACGGCCACACATGCAGCCAGGCTCCGCCGGGGGTGGGCTGGGCGTCCAGCAGCAGGGGCGTGATCCCGGCGCGCTGGAGGTAGTAGGCGGTGGCCAGGCCTGACTGGCCGGCCCCGACGATGATCACTTCGTGCATGTCCACGTCCGTCTCTGTCATCCGGAATCCGCCGGAGGATGAGGTCCCCCCGGCGGCTGTCACCGGCACTACGCCGCCTGCGTGAGTTCCCTGTCGGCGTGCTCCAGGGCATTATAGGTCGCCTCGAAGGCCTCGCACACGTCGTCGGGAACGGCGTAACTGCCGGTCACGGCCCGCAGCTCCCCGAAGAGCTCGGCGCTTCGCGCGGTGTCTGCACGCACAAGCTCCTCGGCGATCTCACGGACGCGGGTCATCTCCGGGTGGTGGGCGCCGTGCACGCGCTCGACGATGGGGGCGAGCTTGACGGCCCTGGCCAGGTGCGGGTTGGTCATGGGAGGGGTTCCTTTCGCTGGTTTTTCTGCTGATGAGTTCAGCGTATGACCCGCCCGCAGATATGTCCTTGACCTGGATCAAAGATCGGAGTGCATCGGGCCGAAGGCGTGCGTGGGCGCTGCCACGGCGAGTGGCTTCATGATGTCCTCTCCCCTGCCTCCCGGCGAAAAACCACGGCCATGAGCGGCCCCGCAACGATCAGCGTCAGCCAGACGAGGGTGATCACCGCTATCTCGAAGGTGTCACCCCGGTCCATCCCCCGCGCCACCGATACCACCCCCAGCGCCACCAGGACAGCCACGAAACTCAGCGGCAGCAACCAGCGCAACGCCCTCTCCGCCCTGCCTCCACCCACGAACACGGGCGCGAGCGAGAGCAGGGCGATGCTCATCAGGATGTACCCGAGCTCCTCCAGAGCGATGAACACACCGTTGGGGTTGTACTGGGTGAGCAGCGCCCAACCGTCCAGCTGGTTCTTCTCCAGATTCAGCTGCATCACGGTGAACTGGAGGAAGTAGTTGCTGAGCAGCACCGTCGCGGACATGATCGCCACGGACAGGCCGACCAGGCTGAAGACCCGGCGGTGCGGCGGCGCGTGCTCATGCACCGCCGCGATCAGGGTCACGAAGGACAGCATCAACAGCATCGCAGGAATCATCCACAGGTAGTCCCCCGGCCACTGGGCGGCGATGGTCTCGGTGGCGAAAGGATAGGGCTCTTTGTCGGGCAGGGCCATCAACGCCAACCCGAAGGTGAGCACGGTCAGGACGGTGGTCGTCACGGCGGCGATGACGCCGAACCGCGGGGTGGCTGAGGACTGCGGGTCGCCGGACATGCCGAACCTGCCTTCGTCGGGATGGGCTCCTGGTGCCTCCAGACTAACGCCGGCTACTCCCCCAGCGCAGCGTTGTGGCGCTTCGAAAGCTCCACGTAACGCCCCGCGTGCGGGATGAAACCGGCGGACTGCTCCTCACTGAGTTCGCGCCTGATCTTCGCCGGAACGCCGGCGGCCAGGGCACGGTCGGGGATCTCCATGTCCTCGAGGACCACGGCACCGGCCGCGATGAGCGCGCCCTCGCCGATGACGCTGCGCGAGAGCAGCGTCGACTTCATTCCCACCAGCGTGCCGTTGCCCACCGTCGTCCCGTGGACCAGCGCCATGTGGCCGACGGTGACGTCGTCGCCGAGGATGCAGGGCGCGTTCCCGTCCACGTGCAGGACGGAATTGTCCTGGATGTTGGTGCGGGCGCCGATGCGGATGGCGTTGACGTCGGCACGCAGGACGCAGCCGTAGAAGACGGAGGAATCCGGGCCGATCTCCACGTCGCCGATGATGACGGCCGTCGGCGCGATCCAGGCGGTGGGATGGATCCTGGGGGTCTTTCCCTCGAACTCGATGATCATGTCAGAGCCTCCTTGACGGATTCAGGGCCGGTGAAGAGTACGGCCCGCAGGCCGGACTCCTCCGCGGCCTTCACGTTGACCGGGTCGGCGTCGAAGAACACCGTCTCCTTCGCGTGCGCACCCATGGCGTCCAGCGCGACGGCGAAGGCGCGGGGGTCCGGTTTGATCAGGCCGATGTCGCACGACATCGTCACCGCGTCGAATTTCTGGAGCCACCCGTGTTCCGCACGGGCGCGTCTGGCCAGGCCTGCGGGGACGTTGGAGAGGATGCCGCAGCGGACGCGGTCGTCGATGAGCGAGAGAACGAGATCGACCATCTCCCGGTCCTCCGCCATGGAGGAGGACCAGTCCGCCTCCACCGCCTCTGCGATGTCGAAAGGCTCCAGGCCTGCACGAACCTGCAGCTGACGCCAGAAACGTTCGTCACCGACCTCGCCGGAATCGTAGGCCGGCCGCAGGTCCTCATAGACGGGCCAGATGCCGGCGTCGCCCCCGACGGCAAACTCCACGCGGCGCCGACCGGCGTCGGTCCGCTCCTTCAGCAACACCCCGAAGAGATCAAACAACAGAGCACTCATACATTCACTCTACGTAAATACACTGGGGCGGCATGATCGATTTCACGGCACCGGCAGACCACGTGGCACCCCGACTCCTCGGCAGCGTGGTGACGATGCGCGGCGTCTCCGTCCGACTGACCGAGGTCGAGGCCTACCTCGGAGCGGAGGACGAGGCCGCCCACACCTTCCGCGGCCGGACCCCACGCAATGCCGCGATGTTCGGACCCCCCGGGCGGCTCTACGTCTACCTCTCCTACGGCATCCACATGGCCGGAAACATCGTGTGCGCGCCGGAAGGCACCGGCCAGGGGTGCCTCATGCGGGCCGGTGAAGTGGTTGCGGGTCTGGAACTGGCGAGGGAACGACGCGGCGACGTGCCCGCCGAAAAGCTGGCCTCCGGACCCGGGAACCTGGGCAGGGCACTGGGGCTGTCCCTGGCGGACAACGGCGTGCCAGTGCCACTGAAGCTTCCCGACGTCGTGCCGGAGTTCGTGCGCGGACCGCGGGTGGGGATCTCGAAGAACGTGGACGCTCCCCTACGGTTCTGGATCCCCGGCGACCGGACTGTGTCGGCGCGGCGGGGGCCCGCCGCCCGACGACGCTGAATGTCCCTTCACCCGGCGAGTGTGCCGATCCGGAACACCTCCCATTCCCGGGGTGCGGGCAAAATGAGATGAGCGTGAGATAGTGGCCTGAGACACTCCCCTCCTATTGGGATGACGCAGCACACACGCGAAATCCGCAGCCCCGCGCATGAGAGAAGGAACGCACATGTCAACTGACTTCGACGGCAAGGTCGCACTCGTATCCGGAGCAGGTTCAGGCATCGGCGCCGAGACCGCCAAGATCCTGGCCGCCCGCGGCGCATCGGTCATCCTGACCGACGTCAACCTCGAGGCCGCCCAGAAGATCGCCGAGGAAATCACTCAGGCCGGTGGCGAGGCCACCGCCTTCAAGGCCAACGTCGCCAACCCCGAGGACGCCAAGGCATCCGTCGCCTTCGCCAAGGAGACCTACGGCGCCCTGCACCTGGCCTTCAACAACGCCGGCATCGTCGGCGCGGAGAAGCACGTCGCCGACCTCGAGATCGAGGACTGGCAGAAGGTCATGGACATCAACCTCAACGGCGTCTTCTACGGCCTGAAGTACCAGATCCCCGAGATCCTGGCCTCGGGCGGCGGCGCGATCGTCAACACCTCATCCATCGCCGGTTTCATCGCCGTGGAGAACCTGTCCCACTACACCGCCTCCAAGCACGCGGTGGCCGGCCTGACCAAGACCGCCGCACTGGAGTACGGCAAGCAGGGCATCCGCATCAACTCCGTGCACCCGGGCTACATCATGACCCCGCTCATCGCACAGTGGACCGACGTGGCACTGGCCCCGCTGGAGGCACTCCACCCGATCGGACGCCTGGGTCAGCCCGAGGAGATCGCCGAGGTCGTGGCCTTCCTGCTCTCCGACAAGGCCTCCTTCGTCAGCGGTTCCCAGATCGTGGCCGACGGCGGCTTCCTCTCCGTCTGATCCTTGACGCGCGGATCGACGGGAACGGGCGCTTTCCGTGTGGCTCCCCCGCCTGCACCCTGTGGGGTGGGGGTGTGCCACGTAGGATGCAGTCATGTATTCCCTGACAATTCGCCGCGAGGCCGAGGCCGACATCCCCGCGATCCGCGACCTGACCTCCCGCGCATTCGTCGACAAGCCCTATTCCAGGCAACGCGAGGCGCAGATCGTTGAGTCGCTTCGCGACGCCGACGTGCTCACCCTCTCCTTCATCGTGGTGAAGGGGCCGTATGTGGCCGGCCACGTCGCCGCCGCCCCCGTTGAGATCAGCGACGGCACCCCGAACTGGTACTTCGTGGGCCCCATCAGTGTCGCCCCCGAGCACCAGGGAGAAGGCGTCGGCTCCCTGCTCATGGAGCGCGCCCTGGAGGAACTGCGCAAGCTCGGCGCGGGCGGCGCAGTCGCCCTCGGGGACCCGAACTACTACGGCCGTTTCGGGCTGGTCAACGTCCCCGATCTGGTGTACCCGGACTACGATCCGCAGTACTTCATGGCGCTCCCCCTCGCCGACGACACCACCCCCACCGGCGAGGTCAGATTCCCCTTCGGCTTCAGGTCCTGAGGGCGATTTCCCGGTTGCCGTACTCGTAGCGGCGCCTCTCCCCCGCCTGGTAGACACGCCCCGGCGCGTCGGGGCGCAGGGTTCCCGCCGGGCCCGCCTGCATTTTCACCTCGATGACCACCGGCGATGCGCAGTGGATGAGCAGTTCCTGCCCGGAATCCAGTCGGAAGCGCAGCCCCGAGTCGCGCCACCATTCCCACTCGATCGATTCCTCGAGCCTGTTGATCTGCGCGATCCGGTCCTGGATCCGCGTGATCTCCACGATCCGTCCGGCGAGCTCGTAGGCGTCCCCGCCCGGGTCGATGCCCGTGAGCGGGTGAACGGTGAGCACGGATTCAACGCGCTCGCCGTCGGGGAAGTCGATGACCTGCTCCACGAACTCGATGGTGATCCAGCCCTGTTCGAACTGCAGCCACACGCCGAAGGCCCCGATGCCCTCATCCAGTTCCAGGTCTGTGCCGTAGGCGAGGAGCCGCCGGCCGACGAGATCGCCCAGCCGGGCGAGGCCCTCGGGCGCCAGGAAGGTTTCGGTGGTCATCTCAAGCCCCTTCGTAGATCGGATTCCCCTGCCAGCCTACGGACGCCCCGACCGGATGATGCCCACTGCCGCGAAGACCATCAACGCGACACCGGCGATCCATGCGGTCCATGCCGCACCGGCGTGAGTGGAAAAGCCGCCCAGCCACGGTGTCGCGCAGAGCACTGCGCCGACGGCGATCATGGCCTTCTCGGAATCCCGGGAGGACGAGGTCACCAGCGCCCAGACGGCAACCAGGAACCCGATGACGCCGAGCGGAACGAACCAGCTGACGAGCTCAGCCGTGGTCCACAACGGGGTCAGCACAACAACCATGGCGATGACCAGGTTGATCTGGTCGTGCCATGGGCGGGTGGCCGGATCGCCGGCCCTGATGGCCAGGGCATCGTGGGTGGTGCGGGAAACAGTCTGGACGGTCAATAGATTCGTGTTCCTTTCAGAGTGAACGTTGAATATCAAAAGGAACCCACCCCAGGCAGGTTCCCATTTTCAGGCCCTATAATTAGCCCCCGATAAATAGTATCACCATATCTCTCCGGCGCAACTTCCCCTCCACCCACCCTTCAGCACTGCCCCGCCCCGGACCGCCACGCCTCACGGATCATCTCCTCGAGCACCTCAAGGTTGATGTCCTCCGGCTTGTTCACGTAGAGGCACGCCACGCGGGCCGTGTGTTTGCCCAGCCGCTCGAGGAAACGGGCCTCAAGCGGCAATCCGTAGAGCGTCAGCTTCGCCTTGCGCGGGCTGAATCCCACCCGGAAGGTGTCACCCTCCCGGCCGGTGGCGTAGCGGTAGTGCATCTGCCCGTACCCGATCATGCTCGGCCCCCACATCACCGGTTCCTCTCCGGTCGCGCGGTGGAAGATCTCCAGCAGCAGCCGACCGTGCTCCACCCGGCGCGGCGCATCCAGCCCCTCGATGTACTCCGCGGGCGACTGCCCGGTCACATGGGTCCGGATGTCACCGGCGCTGTCCCCGGTATGCCCGAGGGTGAAGGTCGCGGCGCGCGCCTCGGGCGCGGGGGCGTGGGCAAGCGACATACCCCGATCAAGCAGCGCGGCCTGCAGCCGCTCCAGCCCCCGCTTTCCGACACCGTGCAACTCACGCAGCGTGGAGTAGTCGACGCCGTCCAGCGCCTCCAGGTCCGGGTAGCCTGCCCCGGCGAGAGCGCGAAGGGTGGCGGCCGGGACGCCGGGGATGGTGTCAACTGCTGTACCCATGGGCGCGAGTGTAGGCGGAGGCTTCCGCTGCGGCTTTCTCCTGCGCGGTGGGGAGCGCGCCAGTACTGTCGCTTCCATGGCACTTGCAGACATCGCACGCAGGGTGGAACGCACGATCAATTCGGTCGGCACGCGTCGGAAAACTGCGGCGGGCTGGCGGCCCACCGTCACGGGCTTCGCCGGCTACGGTTCCCAACGCCGCGTCCACGTCCTCGGGCGGGTGCTCATGCAGGATCCGGCCGACCTGAAGAACGACCCCGAGAACCTCCGCGAGCAGGCGCAACGCGGCTGGCGTCAGTTCATGACCATCCAGGTCCGCGACCTGCCCGTCGCCGTCCGCATCGGCGATCGGGTCGTGCACTCGCAGTCCAACAACAACGGCTACATCGATGTGCTGGTCGAGGACCACGGCCTGGAGCCCGGGTGGCACGAGGTCACCATCGAGGCGGAAGGCGCGGAACCGGTCCAGTCGTCCGTGCTCATCGTCGAACCCACCGCCCGGGTCGGGCTGGTCTCCGACATCGACGATACCGTCATGGTCACCTGGCTCCCCCGGGCATTGATCGCCGCCTGGAACTCCTGGGTCCGCCACACCAACACCCGCCGGCCCGTACCCGGGATGGCTGATTTCTACCGGGAGATCCTCCGTGAACACCCCGGAGCCCCCGTCTTCTACCTCTCCACCGGCGCCTGGAACACCTACGGAACCCTGATGACGTTCCTCGGGCAGCACAACCTGCCCACCGGGCCCCTGCTGCTCACCGACTGGGGTCCGACCCCCACCGGCATGTTCCGCTCCGGCGCGGAACACAAGAAGGTCCAGTTGCGCAACCTCATCATCGAGTACCCGGACATCAACTGGATCCTCGTCGGCGACGACGGCCAGCACGATCCCCTCATCTACGGCGAGGCCGTCTTCGAACACCCCGACCGCATCGGCGGCGTGGCCATCCGCCAGCTCTCCCCGGGCGAGCACGTCCTCTCCCACGGCACCGCCGCACCCCTGGAAGGCTCCGAACCCAACCCCCGCAACGAGGTACCCACCATCTTCGGCGAAGACGGCCACGCATTGCTGGCGGAGTACCGGAGGAATCCTTTCCCGGGGTAGGTGGGTACGGCGGGGTGGACCCCTACACGGCATAGGTGCGTGCCAGGTATTCATGCCTTTCCACGCCATGTGTGAATGTTTAGACCACTATCCATTCTCCACAGATGGTGAAACAAATGGATGAGGGGGCAAACTGCGGATGATGATTGCCTGGCCGCATGTTTCCCACGAGAGTCTCCCCTGGGCTTCCAGCGCCCCGTTGTCCGTCCGCGCCCGGGCGAAACAACCCACCGAGTACGAATCCTCCCTGGTCCCGGGCATTGCAGAGGCCCCACCCACTCTGCACCCTGACACCCTCGCCGCCGTTGACCGCGCCACCATCGCCGTCACACGATTCGACGCTGCTCAGGCCGCCTCGACACTTCCCTTGACACCACTGCTGCTACGCGGCGAATCGGCGGCCTCCTCCCGCATCGAACAGCTCACCTCCTCGGCGCGGCGCATCCTCGAGGCGGAACTGCTGGATACCGATGGAACAGGTAACGCCGCCCTCATCGTGGCCGCAACCGCACAGATGTCCGCCGCCATCACCAGCAACGACCCTCCCGGGGAAGCCGCCGTCCTCCACATGCACCGACTCCTGCTCCAGGGCAGCCAGCCGGAGATCGCCGGCCGTTACCGGGAGGAGGCGGTGTGGATCGGCGGCAGCGACGCCCATCCGGTCGACTCCCTGTTCACTGCCCCGCATCACCGCCACCTGCCGGTACTCATGGCGGATCTGCAGAGCTGGATGCGGCGGCGGGACGTCCCCGCCCTGGTGCTCGCCGCCATCGCCCACGCCCAGTTCGAGACGATCCACCCTTTCGTCGACGGCAACGGCCGCACCGGCCGCGCACTCATCCACACGCTTCTGCGCCACCGGGGCCTGACCGTCAACGGCACCCTTCCGCTGTCCGCCGGCATTCTGCGCAGCCCTGACTCCTACTTCGACGCATTGACCAGTTACCGCGCGGGCAACATCGACCCTATCGTCCGTCTCATCGCTGACGCCGCCCTCCGCGCCACGGAGCTGGGCACCTGGCTCGGGCGGGAGATCGCCGAGATCCGCGGCAGCTGGAATGAGCAGGTCACGGCCCGACGCGATGCCACCGACTGGCGTGTCCTCGACGTCCTCATCCGGCAGCCGCTTGTCGACGTTCCCGGTCTCGCCGCCGAACTCAACGTCAGCACAGCGAACACCGGCAAGGCGCTGGAACGCCTCGAGGCCAACGGCATCGTGCTCAGCGCCCAGGTGGCCAGAAACCGCCGGGCGTGGCGGGCACCGGAGATCCTCGAACTTCTCGATGAGTTCGCAGAGAAGGCCGGGCGGCGGGAGGTCCCGAGGGTAGAGGCCGAACCGCCCTCCCGATAGGCTCAATCCTCATGATCACTGGCTCCCTCCGCAATCAGGTTGACCACATCTGGGATGCGTTCTGGGCCGGCAGCATCTCCAATTCGATGACCGTCATCGAGCAGTTCACTTACCTGGGGTCCGACCCCCACCAAGGAGTCACCTAGTGCAGGAGCTTTTCCCCACCCACCCGGTCCCCTTCTACCGCGGCCCCGTGGAGCTGGCGTTCGGTATCCAACCGGTGATGGTTGAGGGCAACACCGCCCGAGCCGCCATGTGCCTGGGTCCGTGGGCGCTCCGGGAGGACGGTTCCGGAGTCCATCAGGGAGCCACCGGTGTGCTTGTCGACGACGTCACCGCCTACGCCGTCCTCACCGCCCGAGGCGACGACCAGTGGGGCGTCAGCTCGCAGATCAGCGTGGACTTCCACTCCCCCATCCGCGCCGACATGCGACAAATCGTCTGCACGGCGCAGGTCGACCACGTGGCCGGCGACTGGGGCTTCAGCAGCGGCCGGGTGGTCGCGGACAGCGGGGAGCTGATCGCCACCATCGGCCAGCGCGTGAAGTTCTTCCCCAGCGACGAGTCCCCTCACCGGACGGCGGGCCTTCCGGCGGATGCGACGACGTGGCTGACCTCGCTCGACTCCCACCTGGAACTCATCCGGCAGGACGGGACTCACCGGGAGTTCCTCCTCCGTGCTGATCCAGGCATGCGGAACGTACTGGGGACCCTCCACGGCGGGGTCAGCCTGGCCTTCTCCGAACTCGCCGCGCGTCGGGCCGCCGAATCCTCCGGAGGCTCTTCGCCGGAGAAATTCCTTCCCGCCTCCATCCGCATGTCCTACCTCCGCCCCGGCATCGTGGACGGCAACCCCAGGATCACGGCGGAGGTCATCCACCGGTCCCGGACCGTGGCGACGGTGGAAACCCACATACTCAACCCGGACGGTAAGGCCGCGACTCACGGAGTGGTGACCCTGCACAAGGTTCAAGGGGCCTGAGCGCCTACTCCCCCAGGAACCGGACGACCGCCCCCGCCATCCCTTGCGGATCCTCGATCATGGGCAGGTGCCCGGTGGGCAGTTCTGCGGTCCAGGTGGCGCCGAGGCGCTGTGCCGACTGTTGCTGGAGCTTCAGGGGAAGCTCACGATCCGCAGTGGTGAACAGGTAACCACGCTTGATCTCCCAGGGTCCGGTACCGGTGCGATCCAGATACAGGCGGCTCGATTCCGGCACGAACTCCTCGATGACTCGCCCCGTGATCTCCTCGGGGAGCCCGTGTGCCAGGCCGCGACGGATTGCCGAGGCCGGTGGGCGGGTGCCCATCAACCTCATCGTCACGCTGAGAATCCACCGGTTGGGGATCGGCACATCCCGGATGAAGGAGCGGCCCGGAGCCGGAATGACGGCGCTGACAGCCAGGAGCCCTTCCACGCGCTCGGGCACACGCCGTGCCACCTCCGCCGCGATCACGCCCCCGGAGGAATGCGCCACGATCAGGAACTTCCCGGCCGGAGCGGACTCGATCGCGGCGTCGACGTACTCGTTCAGGCTGGCCCGCACGCCCGAAGCCGGGTGGGCCGCCACCCGGTCCCCGGGCCGGTCGCCGAGGTGGTGGCGCACGTCGTCCCAGATCCAGGCGGGCAGACCGCTGCCGCCGATGAACAGGATCGGAATGCTCCGGATGGTCATGGTTTCACAGTATCCACGATCCACCCGCCGCATCAGTTCATCGACATCAGCCCCATGGTCTCCGGCAGCCACAGGGAGATCTGCGGGACGAAGACCACGACGAACAGCGCGATGATGATCGCCACCAGGAAGGGCCAGAGCTTCGCGATCACGGTCTCAATGCGCAGTCCCGCGACCTGAGCGCCGACGAAGAGGACGTTGCCCACCGGTGGGGTGATCACGCCGACCGACAGGTTCATCACCACCATGGCGCCGAAGTGGACGGGGTCGACCCCGAGCTCGGTGACCACGGGCAGGAAGATCGGCACAAAGATGAGGATCGCCGGGGTGGGGTCCATGAAGGTACCGATGATCAGCAGGATGAACATCATGATGAGCAGGATGACCACCCTGGAATCGGACACCGCCAGCAGTCCGGAGGAGATCATCTGCGGGATCCGGGCGAACGCCATCACCCAGGACAGGGCGGAGGACACCGCGACCAGCATCATCACGATGGAGGTGGTGCGGGTGGCGCGCAGGAGGATCTCCGGCAGGTCGCGGACGCTGATGTTGCGGTAGGCGAAGCCGAGGACCAGGCAGTAGATGACGGCGATGGCCGCCGACTCGGTCGGGGTGAACCAGCCCGCGAGGATGCCGCCGATGACGATGACGATCATCAGCAGGGAGGGCACCGCCCGCCAGATCGTCAGCAACGCGAGCGAGAGCGCGGGGTGGGTGGTGTCGCGTCGGTAGTTCTCCCGACGTGCCATGAGCAGGGCGACGATGAGACAGGCGACGATCCACAACAGGCCCGGCCCGACACCGGCCATGAACAGCGCGGCGATTGAGGTCGAGGACACCAGCGAGTAGACGATGAAGGTGTTCGACGGGGGGATGAGCATGCCCGCGGGGGCGGAGGCGACGTTGACGGCCGCCGAGTAGGCGCGGGAGTAGCCGTCCTCACGCATCCGCGGGGTCATGACGGTGCCGACGGCCGAGGCGGCCGCGACGGCAGCGCCGGAGACCGCGCCGAACATGCCGTTGGCCACGATGTTGGTCTGCGCGAGCGAGGCTGGCATGCGCCCGACGAGGACTTTCGCGGCGTCGATGAGCCGGGCGGCGATGCCACCTGAGTTCATCAGGGCGCCGGCCAGCACGAAGAAGGGGATGGCCAGGAGGCTGAAGGAGTTGGTGCCGGTGAACATGCGCTGGGCCACGGCCTGCGCGGCGTTCTCCGGGCCGAGCACTGCCATGGCGGCGAGCATGGAGGGCACGCCGATGGCCACGGCGATGGGGACCGAGGCGGCGATGAGGACGACGATGCCGACCAGGAGGATGAGCGCGGCGACTGCCGCGGGTGCGAGGATCATTTCCGGGTCCCTTCGTCAAGGACGATCCGGCTCTCGGCGGCCGCGTCCTCCATGTGCATGGGTTGTTCATCGGACTCGTCGATGTCCGGGTAAGGCTCCTCACGGTCCGTGAGCACCGCCACGAGGTCGATGACAGCGAAAATGGCGACGAATACGCCCGTGATCGGGATGACCACATAGACCCAGCCGATGGCCAGCGGCAGGGCGGTGAGGTTCTGGCTCCACGCGATCGAGGCGGCGAGATAACCGCCCCACACCATCGCCACGAGCGCGAAGAAGAGGATGACCACCTGGACGAACGAGGCCAGGATCTTCTGCACACTGGTGCGGAAACGACGGGCGAGGAAGTCGACGGCGATGTGGCCGCGCTCGCCGAAGAGGAAGGCCGAGCCGACGAAGGAGAGCCAGACGAAGAGGATCTTCGACAGCTCTTCCGACCAGGTCGACGGGTCATTGAGTGCCTGCCTGGTGAACACCTGCCAGGTGGTCACCAGCACCAGGACGGCGAAGAGAATCACGCTGACAATCCCCAGGAACTTCGAGAGGGCACCTTTGAATGCGGTCATGGTCTCATTCCCCCTGGTCCTGGTCGGCGGCGCGGACCTTCTCGAAGAGGTCGCGCTGGAAATCGGTGGTGAGGAACTCGTCGCGGATCGGTGCGAGGGCCTCGTCGAAGGCCTGCTTGTCGACGTCGGTGAACGTCGCCCCCTCAGCCTTCGCCTCCGCGATGGCCTGCTCGGTCTCCTCCGCCCACAGGTCGGTGTGCTCTGCCATGGTCCTGTCCCACTCCTCGAGGAAAAGCCCGCGGTCCTGCTCGTTCATCGCCTCGAGCAGGTCATGGCGCATGACCATGTAGTCCAGTCCCACGAGGTGATTGGTGCTGCTCCAGAAGGGCGCCACTTCGTTGTGGTTCTGGGTGACGTAGCTGACCTCGTTGTTTTCGGCGCCGTCCAGCACGCCGGACTGGATGGCGGTGTAGACCTCGCCGTAGGACAGCGGGGTGGCGGATCCACCCATGAGCTGGATCATGCGGATGTGCATGTCGGATTCCTGGACGCGGATCTTCTGGCCGGCGAGATCCTCGGGTGTGGTCACCGGGGCGTCCTTGGTGTAGATGCTGCGGGTGCCCTGCGTGAATCCGCCGATGACGGAGATGTTGTCGCTGTCCTCGAGGCTGGAGAACAGCGGCTTGATCAGGTCCTGGTCGCGGACCACCGACATCTGATGATCCACCGAGCCGAACGTGGTGGGCATGTTGAGGACCTGGAAATCCTTGTTCAGGTTCTCCAGCTGAGTGCCCGAGACGATCGCCATCTCGATGGCGCTCGACTTCACGAACTGCAGGACCTCCTGCTGCGAGCCCAGCTGCTCATTGGGGAAGATCTCGATGTTCCAGCGGCCGTCGGTCCGCTCCTCGAAGCGTTCCGAGAGCCCCTGGAGCGCGATGTAGCTGGGGTGGCTCTCGGACTGGTTGAGGGCGAGTTTGACGTAGGTGGTCTTGTCGGGGGCGCCGACGGTCTCCAGATCCAGTCCGCCCAGATCGGCGCAGGCGGCCAGTCCGAGCGACAGGACGACCGCCATGGTGGCCGCGAGAGGTCTGCGTCGAAGGCCGGCACGGGGGTGCCTCGGTGGGGTTCTCATCATCTGCCCCGCTGTTCGGCGTCCGCGGGCATGGGAATACGCGTCATGTCCCAATGAAACTATCTTTAATGTGCGGGGCGCAACCCACGTTCCCTATAAGAGTTATGTATCACATCTACGGCCCTGGCCGACGACCCTCGGACCACGGACAATCAACGGAGGCGGCCGTCGCCCAACGAGAATTCCGGGGGTGCCGGGGGTGTCAGAAGTCGGCCGCTGACCCGCTCCCGGTGTCCGACACAGGCGCGGCGGGGGGACCATCGGGGCGTCGAGAAGCACCGGTCACGGGTTCACCACCACCAACCGCGACACCGAGCCCTCCCTGAGGCGGCGGTAGCCGTCGTTGATGTCCCCGAGGGTGTAGACATCTAACCGCTTAAAGCCTGGTCAGCGCATCATCCACCGCCGCCACCGCGACATCGAAACGGATCCGCTCCTGCTCGATACGCAGGTGTCCGGCCTCGATCAGCGCGTCCAGGCCCGCGAGCTCGGAGTCTGTCAGGTGGAAATACAGGCGGCCCTGGAAGTCCCGGTCGGCCACCCCGAAACGCTGCCACCGCGTCACCGTGTCCCGGTCCATGAGCACCGAGCGGACGGAAGGCACCGCGGACCGGACAGCGTCGAGGATCCCGTAACCGTCGGCGTCCAGATCACCCCAGTAGATGAGGGGGCTATCGGCGAAGTAGGGCGCGCGCACGATGTCAGCAGCCCGGTAGCCCCCACCCCAGGCCAGGACCACACCCGGCCGGGTGGGCAGCGCGAGAAATGACTCGAGGTTCTCCACCATCACCACTGCCCGGGGTACAGGCAACGAAGCAAGATCAACGACCGGAATCTCCACGTCCGCCAGCCCGGCAGGTGCGTCCGAGAGGTGGAACCGCAGACGGACCCGGGGAGTGGGAGCCGCCAGGCCGAGCTCCGCCCGCCCCATCTCGCCCCGGCGCCCCGCCAGCAGGGTCTCCACCAGTGGCCGGTGCCGCTCCAGCCATTTGGTGTGCACGCCCTCCACCGCCACAGCACGGGGAGGGACACCGGATGCCGGATGGGCCTCGAACCAGTCGACCACCTCGCCCGCCAGATGAAGATCCATCTCCGGCACCCCCTTCCACAGAGGTAGCGCGGCAACCACCGGGGCGAGGGAGCCCACTACCGAGGCAAGCAGATCCCGACGCTGAACCAGGTCCTCCCATTCCGACCGGTGTCCGGTGAAGTCCACCAGGGCGTCCACCGTGTCCAGGTGCAGCCGGACCGGGATATTCTGCCGACCGAGGCCGACGGAGGACCAGTTGCGCACCGCGACCTCCACGCCCGCCACTTCCTGCCACTGGCGGGTGAACTCCTTGACGGCAGGCTCATCTGCCGCAGCCTGGGCCGCCGTGGGTGGCCGCAGGGGAAAGCCGTAACCCTCAAAATCCCCGGCCAGCAGCTCACGCTCACGGGAGCGTAGGAAACGGAGGGCGCGGGCGCGGGCTTCGATAAGCGAGAGCACGTCAGACCGCTTCAATCCGGGACAGTCGCGAGGTACCGCGGATCTCACCCTGTTCATCTGGCGCCTCCCGGTAGCTGACCACGATGGTCGCTCCGACATAGCTGCCCAGGGTCTGGATCAGCTTCAGCGGGGTGGCCAGCACCATGTGGAAACCGAAGCTGGCGAACACGTCCATGGTCTGGCGGGTGAAGGCCGGATCAGCACGGTCGAAGGCCTCGTCCAGGATGACGGTGGCAAAGGTCGGGTACTGCGCACCGGGTTCCGCCAGCTGATAACGCAGGGCGGCAGCCAGGCAGAAGAACACCAGTTTCTGGGCCTGACCGCCGGACAGGGAGGTGGAATCGACGTAGGTGTTGATGGTCCTGCCCTCCTTGTCACGTTCCAGACCGATGAAGCTGACGTGCCGGCGGGTGTCCAGGACCAGGTTCCGCCAGCGGATGTCCGCGGAATCCTTCGAACCCACGCGACGGATGATCCGGGCGATGACCTGGTAGCGGGCGAAAGCCTGCTTCTCGTCGTTGGTGCTCAGTCCGCCGCTGATGGCGTCGTCGAGGTCACGCTGGAATTCCTGGACCACCTCCCCGCGCCGGTCGCGGACCTGGATGTGCAGGAAACGGTCGGTGTTGAACTCGGAGCGCTCAAGGGAACGGTTGATCGGGTCGATCCGTTCCTCGATCTCCCGTCGGGCATTGCGCAGTGCGCGCGCGATCTGACCCAGGTTGCGGGTGGACATGTCGTTCATCAGACCGAGGAACTTCGAGGTGAACTCCGCCAGCCGATCGCCCCGCAGCGCACCCAGGCGGTTGAGCGCCTCCCCGAGATACTCGGGCTGAGGTAGTAGATCGGCCTGTTCAGCCGGCCATTTCTGCAGGTAGCTGCTCAAGGTCGAAGTGATCTGGGTGTTCGCCCGGCTCAGGGTCGAATCAAAACCGGCGATCTCGGAATCCAGCTCCTCCCGGAGCATGTTGCTCCGCTCGTCGACGTTTCCGGCGTGGATCCGCCGGGTGGCATCGGTGAGGCGGGTCTCCAGCTCCCGGGCGACGGCATCCTCGACCTCTGCTTCCGGGATCTGCCGCAGGCTTTCCAGTTCTTTTCGGGCGCTGTCCTGCTGGTTGGCGGTGACCGATTCGTCACGGTGTGCCTGCGTCCACTGAGCCTCCGCCTCAGCCAGCTCCGCCGCTGCCGTCTGCAGACGGGCCGAGAGTTCCGCCGCCTCCGGGGTGGTCTGCAGCTCCTGCAGGGACCGGTCGAGGTCAGCCACCGCCTGCCTGGCTACCGCCGTGTTCACCTGGGCCCAGGAGGTGGACAGGATCAGCTCGGCGGCCCGGAGTTCTCTGTCCAGTGCATCGATCCGTGTCTTGGCCTCCTGCTGCCGGTGGATCGCGGCCTGCATCTTCCCGTCCGTCTGCTTGACCTGTTGGCGCAGCAGCTCGATCTTGTCGTGGTTGGTGGATCCGAGGCGGTAGGAGGAGCGGTCCCCCAGCCGTCGGCGGTCGTCCTTCTCCAGCCGCTCCGTCGAATCTCCGGTGCGCTGGGCGAACCTGCGAAGCCCCCGGATGGTCACCCCGGCATCACGGGGGCCGAGTTCCGCCAGTTCCGCCGGACCGTTCACGCACAGAATGTTGTGGTTACGGCCCAGTTCCACCTGGAGCCAGCCCTGGAAAGGAGAGGCGATGACATTCACCTTCCGCGGCAGGGCGTTATGCGCCAGACGCGGGGAGGAATGGTCGTCCCCCGTGCGCACACCACTGACCACCAGCCTCGTGCCCAGATGTTCGGCATGGATCCACTCCCGGATGCGGGGGAGGATACCGCTCTCGACGAGCAGGGTGGCGGCCAGGCCACCCAGCAGCCGCTGAACCACCGGCTCCCACTCCGGATCCACCGGATCGATGAGTTCACCGGCGAAAGGGACGTCCCGGAGGTTGAGGCCCAGGTCCTGGCACATCCGTTCGCGGACCTCCAGCAGGCGGGAGTCGATGTTGCTGGTACCCCGGCTCAGTGCCCTCAACTCGCGGTCCGCAGCCTCGTGCTCATCCGCCGCCCGTGTGCGGGCGGCGACGGCCTCCTGGCTGGCGGCCTCGAGTTCAGCCCGGGCAGCGGGGTACTCATCGGTGATCACCCGGGCAGCATTGCTGAGCACCAGAAAATCCTCCGCCGACTCGGGCGCCTGTCCCCCGATCCCCTCCACGGCGTCCACCAACCGCGCCCGGTGAGCCTCGGTGCGTTCGGCATTGTCCGCCGCCGCTTCCCGGCGCGCGCTCAACTCGCCGTGTTTCGCGCCGAGGGTGTCCTCCACCGCATCGCGGGCGAAGCGCTCCATCTCCCGCACATGGGTGAGACGTTTAGCCGCGGACTCCAACCTGGAGGAGGCTTCATCGTGTTCGACCGTGAACCGGCGGACCAGCACCTCCTGTTCATCGCGTTTGATGCGGTTGCCCACCGTCCGCAGGGCACGTTTGAGCGCCGTCGTGTGTTCCCTGGCCTTCTGTGCCTCCCCTTTCTTATGCTGCAGCCCCACCAGCGGCTCCAGCGCCGCAACCTGGGATTTGATGTCCTCAACTTTCTCGTAGGCGCCCTCCAGATCCCGGAACTGTTCGACGGCGGTGTCCGCGAATCCGAAGGTGCCGGGTTCCTCCAGCATGTAGTCCCGGAAGAGATCGTCCAGGCTCTGCAGATCCTTCGCGGACTGCGCCCGGTGGAGCAGGTACTGGGTCTCTTCACTGGCGATACCCAGGCGCTGCCGGAACTTGCCCGCGAACACCGAGTGGTTCTCCGAGAAGGTGGCCTTCTTGTGTGTTGCTTTGATCCGCCGTTTGTCGATGCCGCTGCCCAGGTACTCCACAAGGTCATAGGCCGTCTGATCCCCGGGGAAGAGCCCGTAGAAACGCGAGACCTCGGCCGGTGAGTTGTGCCCCGATTTCAGATAGAACATGGCCACCAGGGTGTGGGCGCCACCGTCCCCATCGTCATAGGTGAGTCCCACCACCGAGTAGGTGGCTTTCGGACGCAGGTAGGTGGCCACCACGGTGCCGGACGCATGGTCCTCGCGCGAGCGCCACGCGCCACGGATGTAGGAGACGAGGTTGCGTCCCTTGCCCCGCGGGGTGTTCGCCTGGGCGGCGGCGTTGAAACGCACTCGATCACCGGGCAGGAGGACGGCGGTCACGGCGTCGATGAGAGTGGATTTACCTGACCCGGAACCACCGGTGACCAGGAAACCCTCCCGGGCCACGGGAATGTCCACGCTGCCCTCGAAGGTGCCCCAGTTGATCAGCTGGATACGGGAGAGCCGGTACTGGCCCGGATGGATACTCACTGGTTCTCCTCGCTGTCTCCGGCGGACCGGAATCTCTCGTACTCGGCGCGCACGCCTTCCACCGTGGCGGCGTCGAAGATCTGCCGCAGGGCGGGCGACACCTCAAAGCGCCCCTCGGTTTCGGTGGCGTGGACCAGGGAGTAGTCGACCATCCGGCGGAAGGAGGCGTCGAAACGCTTCGCCAGCTTCGTCTCGTCGCGTTCCGCATCCACCCGGTAGAGCAGCACCTGCTCCCGCAGTTCACCACGGTCCACGATCACGCGCTCCCCTGGTGCCGCCAGAGCCAGCTCCTGACGCAGGTGCAGGATGATCAATGTGTCCACATGGCTGAGCGATTCCGTGCGCAGCACCTTCGGGACCGGTTCGCGTCTGCCGTCGCCGGCGTCCACATCCTGCCCACCGGCCGCCGCCCGGGTGAAGGCGATGCCGGAATCCTCATCGAGCACCAGATCCAGGAAAACATTGTGCAGGGCAGAGCGCAGGGCGTTTTCATCGGTGGTGATCGCCTGCCACACCTGCGGATGATCCTGCGCCGTGACCATCGGCCCCTTGAGCAGCTGCACCAGGGCGCGGCGTGAGTGATAGGACAGTGTGCCGGTGTCCTCCGGCCACATCAGGGTACTCATTCCTCACATCTCCTCTTGGTCCGTGTCACGGGTGAACTGCCAACCGCTGATCCGCGCGCGTCGGACCTTCACCGGCGGTTCCTCCCCCGCATCCTCCCACTGCACGGTCTGCGCGCGCCCGGTAGGCACACCCCGACTCATCGCCAGATACAGGAGACCCACCACGCTGGCCAGGCCCTGGGTGGCCGGGGTGAGCTCCAGAACCTGCGCGATGGTGGCCACGGGCTGTTTCGCCAGAGCAGCCTCGACGGCCTCCTCGAGTTCCTCGAAGTCGATCTCGCTGGCGCGGATCTGCTCCATGAGCACCTCGGCGTCAAGTTCCACTTCCTCGACCTGCTGAGGGACCTCGTCAACGCGTTCCTCACCGGGGTTGCGCAGGCGCATCGCCGCAACCGAACGCAGCTGCATGCCGATGCGTACCAGGGGCGTCTCCATCTGGTTGAGGGCCGACACCGAACCCTCCTGGGCCGCCTCGGCGGCGGAGTGCCGGGTGGCCCGCAACAGCTGAATCATGCGTCGGTTCTCCGCGAATTCCTCGGTGGTCACGTAATGGCGCAGGCTGCGCGCCAAGCCTGTCATCTCCTGGCTCACCTCGTAGGCGGCCTCCTCCATGTCCCGGAACAACCGGTACAGGCCGACCCGCAGATGCTCCGGCACATCCTGTGTTTCCTCCCTGCCCAGTACCTCGGCGATCCACCGGTCGATGAGCGCGGTGCGCTCCCGGTCCAACAGCACCTCGAAGAAACTGTTGAAGCTGCGCCCCGCGTCCGAATCCCCGATCAGGTCCACCCCGCGGAAGATCTCCTCCAGTACATCCCCGCGCGAATCCTCCGGATCGAGCAGTTGCCTGCGCAGCTGCCGGTTGAGGTCGCCGAGTTCATGACGCACCCGGGCGAAATCCGCGGGTATCGACGCCGCCAGATCCAGGATGTCCGCCACCCGCTCCGTGACCTGCACCGGGGTGAGCACCTCGAACTCCCCGCGGTGCGTGGCCTCGATGCGCCTTTCAATCTCCTCACGCTGACGCTCCAGTTCGCCGAGCCGTCTGCCCGCGTCCGGGTCGGATTCCTGCGCCAGGGTCTGCAGCGCCAGGGACAGTGACTCGATTCTGGAGGCCGAGACCGAACGGTGCGGGCTGTCCCAGCGTTGCAGCGCATCGAGCACGGCCAGCACGTCCTCGCTGGGCTCCAGGGTCTCACCCGTGCGGACCGTACCCGGGCGGCGCACCAGCCAACCGCTGCGCACCCAGTCCCCCACATAGTCCTGCGGTCCCCGGGGCAGGCTGAAACCCTCGCCCCGCAGCTGGCGCAGCCCCTCATCCAGCAACGCGTAGATCTCGTGGGCTGGACGCGCCAGGGCCCCCTGGGGGAAGTAACTGGCAACCACCGCGAGCACCACCGGCAGATGGTCACTGCGCAACAGCGCCATCATCGGCGATTCCCGCCGGAACCGGGCGAAGCCGAGCGCATGGGAGACCAGACTCATGTCCCCGACTATTCCAGAAAGAGGCAGGGCGCTCGCGGCTCAACTGCTTATCGACGCCGCATCGCCGCCCCCATCGTGCGCCCGTTCAGGTCCGCCGTACGGCCCTTTCACGGGAAACCGCTCCGGTGCCCATATGTCGATGCAATAAACATATGCTCAAAATATGTCGATTTTCTCGCCCAAAATCGACATATGACCATTTAGTTGCTGGTCAGAATGTCCAGAGAACGGGTATTGATGAAGATCTTCTGCCGTCCCATCTTCAACTCGACGAGCATTTTCTCTTCCACTAATACCGCCAGCCACCCCGATGCAGTTTGCCGGCGCGCCAAACCCGCATCAATAACATCCTGGATACGGACATACGGGTTGACCATCAACAGCTCCGCCAGTTCAGCCGCAGGCTGAATTCCTCCGAGCTCACGAATTTCGGCGACAATCTGTTCCTGCAGCTGCCGGAGTCGATCAATCAGTTGATAAGCCTCCCGTGCTGCGTATTCGACACCCCGCACCATGAACAAGACCCACTCTTCCCACTGCGATTGCTCGGTTACAGCACGCAGGAGACGGTAGTATTCTGACTTGTTGGACACGATAAAGCCTGACAGGTAGAGAACTGGCAACTTAAGGAGTCCCTCTTGAATGAGAAGCAGCACATTCAGGATCCTTCCGGTTCTACCGTTACCGTCATAGAACGGGTGGATCGCCTCGAACTGGTAGTGGGTCACCGCCATAAGCACGAGTGGATCCAGGCCATGATCCAGATAGATGAACCTCTCCCATGACGAGAGATGTCTTTCAATTACTTCCTTGCCTTCCGGCGGCGTGTAAACCTTAGTTCGCCTGGTCGGATCCCCGATGAATGTCCCCGGAGTGGCCCTGATCAGCGCCGTACGCCCCTGCAGGATCGCACCGATCTCCTCGGCCGTCTTGACTGATACTGGCCGATCGTCCAGGTGCGTCACCCCATTACGTAGCGCCTCCCTGTAGCGCAGAGCTTCCTTGGTCGCTGGCGAAGGATCCGTGTCCACCGACCACGCTGCCCGGAAAAGCTCATCATTGGTGGTGACGATATTCTCAATTTCCGTCGACGCCTGGGCCTCCCTGAGGGGAATGGTGGAGGTGATGATGTGCGGGTTCGGGATCAAACGACAGGCAGTGTCCAGAGCCGCCAGCTGCTCTCTTGCCTTGATCACCGCCTTGAGCACCGCAGTGGTTTCCACATCGGTCGGCGGAGGCAACGGAGGGAGATCATTGAAGGGAAGATCGGGATCAAAAACAGGCCGCGATGCGCTCATGCCCAAAGAATAAACATACCCTCCAGATATGTCGATTTTCTCGCCCAAAATCGACATATGACCATTCTGATCGCCACAGTGCCTACCGGACGGTCGCGCCACACCACGCGGAAAGAAGCCACCTCACTGGCCCGCGGAGTGACGGCTCAGGTGATGTGTCTGCTTCTCCGCAGATTCACTCCCGCCCCGAGCAGCACCTCCCGCACCACCTCCGCCAGGTGCTTCGCCCGGTGCCCGGTGCCCTGTTCGATCTGGGTGCGGCAGGAGAAACCGTCGGCGATGACCTCTCCTTCCGCTGCGCGGACACGGGGGAAGAGCTCACGTTCGCCCAGGTCCAGGGACATCTCGGCGTGGCCGGGTTCGAAACCCCAGTTGCCGGCCAGGCCGCAGCAGCCGGTGGCGATCTGTTCCTCACGTACGCCCAGGGCGCGCAGGATCGCGGCCGAGTGTTCGGGCCGGCCGAGGGAACGTTCGTGGCAGTGGACCTGCGTCAACGCCGACAACTCGGAGGCCGGGACGTCCAACTCAGCCAGGCGCGGCGCCATGAACTCCGCCCAGGAGACGGTGGCGGCGGCGAGGCGGGCGATGTCGGGGGCGTCGGAAAGCTCGGTGACCTCGTTCTGCAGCATGACGGTGCAGGAGGGTTCCACGGCGATAACGGGCAGGCCGCGGTCGAGATAGGGGCCCATGACTTTCGCGGTGCGGCGCAGGACGCGTTGCACCATGCCGAGCTGCCCGGTGGAGTGCCAGGTCAGGCCGCAGCAGACGAATTCCCGGGGGATCTCCACGCGGTAGCCGAGCATCTCCAGCACCTCGACGGCCGCCTGTGCCGCACGAGGATCCAGGCCCGTGCTGAAGGAGTCCGGCCACAGGACCACCGTCCCGCCCTCCCCCGCGCCGGATCGGAGCCGACCGCGCACCAGGCGGATCAACGGCCGACCGGGATCAAGCCCCGCCAGACGCGCGGCGCCGGGTGTCCGCAGTGCGAGCGAGGCCAGGAGCGTCGCGCCGGGCACCCGGCGTATCGCCCTGGTGAGCAGCGGCAACCAGCCCATCACGTAGTGGGCGCGGGGGCGCAGGCGGCCGCGGTAGTGGTGGTGGAGGAACTCCGATTTGTAGGTGGACATGTCCACGGTGACGGGGCATTCGGAGGCGCATGCCTTACAGGACAGACACAGATCCAGCGCCTCGTTGACCTCCGGGGAGGTGAAACCGTCGAGGTGCTCGCCCCGGTGGGCCTCGGCGAGCAGTCGGGCGCGGCCGCGGGTGGAGTGGACCTCATCGTGGGTGATCTGGAAGGACGGGCACATCGCTCCGCTCATGGACCGGCACGATCCGACGCCGACACAGCGGTTGACGGCGCCCAGCAGCGAACCGCGGTCCCCGCTGAAGGCGTGCACCGGCGTCACCTCCAGTCTGCGTTGCGGAGCCCCGGGCCGCAGGCCCTCCGCGATGTCCTCTGCCCAGACCAGCACGCCCGGGTTGAAGATGCGGTCGGGATCGAAGATGAGCTTGAACTCCTCGAAGGCGTCGCGCATCGTCGGCGAGTACATCTCACGCAGCAGGCCGGAGCGTGCGCGCCCGTCGCCGTGCTCGCCGGAGAGACTGCCCCCGTAGCCGGTGACCAACCGGGCGGCGTCGAGCATGAATCGACGGAAGGTCCGCAGCCCCTCACCGCTGAAGAAGTCGAAGCTGATGCGCACGTGCACGCAACCCTCGCCGAAGTGTCCGAACGGGATGCCGCGCAACCCGTGGGTGTCCATCAGGGCGTAGAGATCCTGCAGGTAATCACCCAGTTTCTCCGGCGGAACGGCGGAATCCTCCCAGCTGGGCCAGGCCTCCCCGCCGTCGGGCAACCGCGTCACGATACCGGCCGCCGCCTCCCGGATCCGCCACAGCACACGCATCTCGGCCGGGTCCACGACCACCCGCTTATCGACACCCCCCTCAACCGCCGCCGCCCGCTCCGCCACCTCCTCCGGCGTGGCGCCCGTGACCTCGCAGAAGAGCCAGCCGCCGGCGTTGTCACCGGGTAGATCAGGATCGGTGCCGAGCGCCTCGACCAAGTCACCGCCCATCCCCTCCGCCGTGGTGATGCCCGGAAGGTTGCTCAGCCGCGCGCCCGCGCGCGCCGCGTCGAAGACGGTCTCGAAGGCCAGCACCACCAGCGCGGTCACGGGTGGCAGCTCGACGAGCCGGACCGTGACCTGCGTGATGACGCCGAGCGTCCCCTCCGAACCTGCGACCGCCTTCACCGGCTCACCGAGCAGATGGTGCAGGCCGTAACCGGAGGACTGTCGGCTGAAGTGCCCGAGCTCGTCTTCGATGAGGCCACGGTTCTCCTCCGCCAGAGCGCGCAGCTGCGCATCGATCTCCGCGTCGTCGCAGCCGTTGTCGTCGAGGGTGATCTCGCGGCCGTCGGCAAGTAGGAGGGTGACCGCGACGAGGTTGTCGGCGGTGGTGCCGTAGGCGACGGAATGTGAACCGCAGGCGTTGTTGGCCACCATGCCGCCGATCGTGGCACGCGAATGCGTGGACGGGTCCGGACCGAAGGTGAGGCCGTACGGCAGGGCGGCAGCGCGGAGATCGTCGCAGATCACGCCGGGTTCCACGGTGGCGGTACGAGCCTGCGGGTCGATCTGGAGGATGCGGTTGAAGTGGCGGGAGGTGTCGATGACCAGGCCCTCACCGATCGCATTGCCCGCAACGGAGGTGCCACCACCACGGGCGACGACCGACCAGCCGCGCTCCCGGGCGAGCGCGAGTACCGCGCGGATGTCCGCCACCGTGCGCGGCTCCGCCACGGCCGCGGGCACCCGCCGGAACACCGACGCATCCGAGGAATACGCGACGCGGGTCATCATGTCGGTACGCAGGTTCATGGGGACTCCTAACGGAAGGGCACCTCACCCATCGTGCGGCGCAGCTTCCTGGTGCGCAGCCGCTCGGGGTCCTCGGCGAGGGATTCGACGGCGCGGACCGCGCACATGACGTGGGCCTGCTTGGAGTTGGAGTAGAAGGCCTGCGCCTGCGCCGGGAGCTTGGGCACCGCGTGAAGCGGCAGGTCAGAGACGGAGAGCAGGGCACCGTAGGGGATGCGGTAACGGTAACCGTTTGCGGCCAGCGCCGAGGATTCCATGTCCACGGCCGCTGCCGTCGAACCCCGCATCCAGTCCCACAGGTCACGCGGGGTGTGCCACTCCCAGTTTCGGTCTGCGGTGGACAGGACGGTACCGGTGCGCATGAGGGAGTTGTCGTCGCCGTAGATCTCCTCCACGGCGGCCTCCAGTGCGATCTGCACCTCGGGCACGGCCGGGATGGGGATGTCCCGGCTGATATGCCGGTCGAGGATGTTGTCCTGGCGCTGGTACGCGTTGCCCAGGATGAGGTCGCCGATGCGCATGCGGCCGTCCATGCCGGCGCAGTGGCCGATCATGATCCACGCCTCGGGGCGCAGCACGGCGAGGCAGTCGGTGATCGTCTTGGCGTTGGAGGGGCCGACGCCGATGTTGATCATGGTGATGCCGTCGCCGTCCCGCGTGCACAGGTCATAGCGCGGCATCTGGTACCGGGACCCCAGGTCAAGGTCCCCCACCGTGATCAACGAGGCACGGTCGCGGCTGATCTGCAGCCCGTTGGGCAGGACCACGTCGGTGTAGCGCGAACCCTCGGTGGCGAGCTCACCCAGCCCGAACTTCACGAACTCCGCGGTGTGCATGTCGTAGTTGGTGAACAGGATGAAGCGTTGGACGCTGTCGACCTCGATGCCGGTGTAGTGCTCGATGCGGGCGCAGGCGATGTCGAAACGCTGCGGCCCGAAGTGGAAGAGCGGTTTCTCGGGACCGTGGAAGGCCTCCCACTCCCCGTCCACGATCGCGTCGTGCACGTTGTCGAGTGTGGGACGCGGGACCTCCGCCGCGCTGTCCCCGGCGCGGCGGGCCTCCGTGATGCCCTCGATGCCGCGGATGTACTCGGGCGGGATCCGCTCCGCGGAGGGGCCGATGAAGATGTCGCAGGGATAGTTTCCCGCCAACCGGGTGAGCTGGTCCCGCAGGTAGTCCCGGATGAGGTGCGGCTTGGACAGCGTCGCGGAATAGCGGCCGGCTTCTTCGACGTAACCGAAGGGTTCGGAACGGTCGATGGGCCGCCACTCCTTCACATCCACGACGAGCCTCGGGTAGACGACGTCGCGGTACTCGTCGTATGTGCCCTCGTCCAGGATCGTCCGGGCGAGGGCGGTGGCGTGGTCATACAACTCGACGAGGCCGTCGACGGCCTCGTCGACGTCGAAAACCTGGGTGAGATCGGTGTCAATCACAGTGGGCGTCCTCCTTCGGCCCAGATTAGTGTCCCCCGCGCGGGCGTGCCCGGGAACGGTGCCTGCCGGGAGAAAATCGGCTGCCGCCAAGGACCCGGCAGGTCTAGGCTGCAGGGCAAGGCTGTGCCCGACACCATCCCGCGCAAGGAGGCCACCATGAGGCAGGGACACGACCCCCAGTGGGCCATGGGATGGGCCGGACTGTGGTGGCTCCTGCTGGTCATCGGCGGCATTATCCTGCTGGCCGGGCTGCTTCTCACCCTGCTCCGGGGGAAGAATCCTCCCCCGGACCAGCACTCCCCCTCCCACCCGATCACCCGCAGACAGCTGCTGTGGTGGACGGTGGCCGGGGCGGGTCTGGCCGCCGCCGGGGCGGCAGGCCTGTGGTCGGAAAGGACGGGGACCGTCCGGGGAACTTTCCGGCCCGGCGCGGGGACAGGCTCCGTGACGTCACCGGAGGTGCTCTCCAGCGCGCGGGGTCTGCTCGAGGTGGAACTGGCGTCCGCCCCGGCCTCCCTCCGGATCGGCGACCGCCGGGCCACGGTGTGGGCCTACAACGGCTCCCTGCCCGGACCCACCCTGAGCGTGAAACCGGGCGACACCCTGCGGGTCCACATGGTCAACGGGTTGGATGAACCCACGAACCTGCACGTCCACGGACTGCACGTGTCCCCGGCGGGCAACGGGGACAACCCCTTTGTCACCATCACCCCGGGCGATGGTTTCGACTACGAGTTCCGTATTCCGCCGGACCACCCGCCGGGGACCTACTGGTACCACCCGCACCACCACGGTCACGTGGCCGACCAGCTCGCCGCGGGCCTCTACGGGGCGATCATCGTCGAGGATCCGGAGGAGCTGCCGGTCGCCCGTGAACGCATCCTGGTGATCTCGGATCTCTCCCTGGACGCCCGGGGCAACGTGGCCGGAGTCAGCCCCATGGAGCAGATGATGGGGCGCGAGGGGGAGATGGTGCTGGTCAACGGCCAACCTTTCCCCACACTCACGTCCGCCCCCGGGCAGCGGGAGAGGTGGCGGATCATCAACGCCTGCCCCTCCCGGTACCTGAAGCTGAGCCTGGAAGGGCAGCCGTGGAGGCTGCTGGCCCGGGACCAGGGCCGGTTGACTGAGCCGTCGGAGGTCCGTGACGTCGACCTGGCCCCCGGCAACCGGGTGGAGCTGCTGGTGGAGACCGTGGGGGGAACCGCCACCCTGGTCACCGTCCCCGTCGACCGGGGCAGCATGCCGGGCATGATGGGACGGCGTTCCGGGAGCACGGCCCCCGTGGACCTGCTCCGCCTGGAGGTCACCGGAGAGCAGGCGTCGCCGCTGCCGACCGTTCCTGCCGGGCCGGCGCGCCGGGATCTGCGGGATGAAACGGTCTCGAACCGACGCACCCTGGATTTCGGCATGGGCGGCATGGGCGGCGCCGGAGGAATGGGTGGGATGCCCGGCGGGATGATGGCATTCACCATCGACGGACGGGAGTTCGACGCCGATCGTACGGACTCCCCTGTCGTGGCCGGCGCCATCGAGGAGTGGACGTTGCGCAACTCCAGCCCGATGGACCACCCGGTACATCTGCACGTGTGGCCCATGCAGGTGGTGGCGGGCGCCGACGGCGCTGACGCTGCTGATCCCCTGTGGCTCGACGTGGTCAACGTCCCCGCTTTCGGCCGGGTCACCGTGCGCATCCCCTTCGAGGATGTCAGCGGCCGCAGCGTCTACCACTGCCACATCCTCGACCATGAGGACCTGGGCATGATGGGCACGGTGGAGGTCAGGTGAGCCGGCCTCGGGCAAGGTGGGGCGCCCATCGCCGGCCTCCTCAGCACGGCGGCCAGCGGCACCACGATACATGCCCCCACCTGCCCGAACAACGATTTCGTACCAACTTCCCCGGAACCATGTACAATGTCGAGGCTCAGGCCTAGCGTGGATCCATGAGACAGCACACGCCATTCCGCAACGTCCGCACCGCCGCCGCCCTGCTCTTCGCCGGTAGCCTTGCCCTGTCCGCCTGTACCGACGGTTACGACAACGGCGCCGATCCCCCACCCCAGACCACCACCACGGCCACGGCGACATCCCCGGCCACCACCACGACCGGGACCGCGACAGCGACAGCGACAGCGACCGCCACCACGTCCGCCACCGGGACGAACTCCCCCACCAGTTCCCCGACCAGCACCCCACCGGCCACCAGGCCCCTCGGCTCACCGAACAACGCCGCGAAGCGGCAGGAGGCCGGCAACAACGCCCAGCTCAACGTGACCAACGTGCGGGTCGGCCGACACGCGGACTTCGACCGGGTGGTCCTCGACCTCGAGGGTGAGGGCATGCCGGGATGGATGGCGGACTTCAACGCCGATCCCCGGCAGGACGGCTCCGGCTTCCCCGTGGAGTTCGAAGGAGCCACCAGCATCGATCTCTGGGTCACCGGTCTCGCCATGCCGGAGCCGGTCGACGGCCAGTACCGCATCATCGGCACCGTGCCCGGTGCCGGCGGCGTGGTCACCGAGGTCGTCGCAGGCTCGTGGTTCGAGGGCCAGAGCCAGTTCGTCATCGGCCTGCCCGGGGAGCGTCCCTACTCGATCCAGATGATCGACAACCCGAAGCGCCTGGTGGTGGACATCCTCCACAAGCCCGGCGCCGCCACCACCCTGACTCCCCTGGGCAACCCGAGTGTCAGTGACAAGTCCCGGGATTCCGGACCGCCGCAGCGCCGCGCGATCACGGACGTCCGCATCGCCACACACGAGAACTTCGACCGGGTGGTCTTCGACACCGTCGGTGAAGGCACGGTCGGCTGGTACACGTCCTTCACCACCGACCCGATCACGCCCGAGTTCGGCGAACCCGTGGATTATGAGGGAGCCGTCGCCCTGGACGTCAACCTGACCGGCGTCTACCGCCCCTCCGAGATCGGCGAGGCCTACCCACCGATCGGCACCGTACCGGGCACCGGCGGCGTGGTCGTCGAGGTCGTGGAATCCCTGTCGTTCCACCAGCAGAGCCAGTTCATCATCGGTCTGACCGAGGAGCTGCCCTACTCCATCCAGATCCTGGAGAACCCGCAACGGGTGGTGGTGGACATCCTCCACGAATAGGCGGTGACTACTGGGTCGGGGTGGCGGGTGTGCGCTCGGCGCCCAGGCGGGCGTCGATACGCAGCAGGCCCGAGCCGTCCTCCCCGACCAACTTCAGCTGGTCGATGATGCCGGAGACGGAGTCCTCCTCCTCGATCTGCTCGTTGAGGAACCAGTTGATCAGGGTGCGGCTGTCGAAGTCCTGCACCTCCTCGGCGATGCGGGCGAGGTCCCGGATCATCTCCGAGACCTTCCGCTCGTGCTCGAGCGCATAGCTGAACGCGTCGAGCGGGCTGGACACACTCAGCCCGGGGCTCTCCACCGTGCCCAGCTGCACGCGGCCGCCGCGGGCGAGGATGTGGTCGGAGATCTTGCCGGCGTGTACTCGTTCCTCGTCGGCCTGGGCGGCCATCCACGTGCTCATTCCGCCGAAGCTCAGGTGGTGGAGGTCGTAGGAGAGTTGGGTGTAGATCAACGCTGCATGATGCTCGGCGGTGACCTGCCTGTTGAGGGAGTCCAGGAGTTTCTCGGGAATCTTCATCCCTCCATGCTAGGCAAGGTTGTGGGCCGTGTCACTAGGGTGGGGACATGGCCAATCACTACCTCGCCGAACTGCAGAAGGACATCTCCGAAAAACTGCACCGACTGCTCCCGACGAAGGAAGCGGACGCGGAGAGGCCACCGCGACAGGCCACCAAACCTGATCTCCCCCTGACCGCCCGGTTGCCCCCTCGCGGGCACATCGAGGACGACTGGCGGGCCCGCCCCACCGCCGAACGTCCGTGGCCGGTCGTACTCATCCACGGCACGGGTGACACCAACGGAATCTGGCAGGAACTGACCCTTGACCTGCGGAAGGACGGCTGGGCCGTGTTCGCGCCCGAATTCGGCAACCGTTGCACCGCGGGAGTCGAGGAATCCGCCGAGCAGGTCGGCGCCTACATTGACGCGGTCCTGGCCGTCACCGGGGCGGAGCAGGTGGTCATCGTCGGCCATTCCCAGGGCGGCGTGCTCGCCCGTTACTGGATGCGGCTTCTCGACGGCGCGCCCAAGGTCCGCCACCTCGTCAGCCTCGGAGTCCCTCACAACGGCACCACGATGGGCGGAATGCTGTCGTCGATCACCACCACGAAAACAGGCGAATCGATGATGAACTCCATCGTCCAGTCCTGGTTCGGCCCCTCCGGATTCCAGCTGATCACCGGCCATCCGCTTCTCGACGACCTCAACGCCGACGGCCCCACCGAACCCGGCGTCGGCTACACGAACATCGCCACCAGAAACGACACGATCATCCAGCCCACGGAGACCTGTTTCCTCTCCTCCGATGACCCGGAGGCGGACATCACCAACATCCTGCTCCAGGACGTCGAGCCGAAGGCCCTGGTCCTGCACATCGACCTGCCCGGCGACGCCCGGGTCCGGTGCCTCGTACGGGAGGCCCTCGACGCGATTGCGGTCTAAACCCCGAGGGCGTCGAGAAGCGAATCGAAGGCCGGCGCCACCGGGGTGCGCCACAGAACGTCCACGCGGGTGTCCGCACGGCCGGGGCCACCGTTGATGACCGCCACCGGCTTGCCCTGGCGCTGCGCGTCGAGGACGAAACGGTAACCGCTCATCACCGCCAGCGAGGAACCCACCACCAGCAGCGACGCCGCGTGGTCGAGCATGTCGTCGGCCTGCTTCCTCCGCGCCGGCGGAACCGGTTCCCCGAAGTACACCACGTCCGGTTTCAACCGCCGGGACCCGCAACGGATGCAGCCGACCATGCGGAAACGCTCCACCGCCTCCTGCGGCAGGGTGACGTCACCGTCCGGATTGACCATTGAGGGATCCAACGCAATGGACTCCTGATACCCGGGGTTGGCGGCCTCAAGACGTTCGTCGAAAAGGTCACGATCCTCCCGCTGACCGCAGTCCAGGCACATGACCGTGGCCAGATCCCCGTGCAGATGCAGGAGATTCTCCGAGCCGGCCGCGCGGTGCAGACCATCGACGTTCTGCGTGACCACCCCACGCAGGAATCCCGCGCGCTCCAGCTCCACCAGGGCATAGTGGGTGCGGTTCGGCTCCGCCACGTACATCTGCCGCCACCCGACGAAGGACCGCGCCCAATAGCGTTGCGACGCCGCCGGATCATGACTGAACTCCTGGTACGTCATCGGCCGTTGCCTGCTCAGCGAACCACGCGGTCCCCGGTAGTCGGGGATGCCGGAGTCCGTGGACACCCCCGCGCCGGTGAGCACCAGGACAGGGCCCCGGTCGAGCTGCTCGGCGACACGTTCCAGGGCCTCCACCGGCGGGGTCGGCACGGCTGTCTCCTCAACGACACGGGCGATCGACCGCAGGGCCGAGCGGTGGGAATCGTTGACGGCGGGATCGGTGAAGCTCACGCGGGCAAGTTTACGTGGGACTCCGCCGACGGGACAGCCCCGCAGTCGCCCGGGTGTTCGTGGTGGTGGCGCCCGGTGCCGCAGTGTCTGCGTATGGTTCTCGTGGCTGCACCACCCGGTGCGGCGTTGATTTTTGTCATTAGGAGCTCGTGCAAGTGCTTCCCAGAAAACTGTTCTCCGTATTTGTCGCCGCCGCCGTCAGTGGCGCTCTCCTGGCTGCGCCGGCCACAGCGGAACCGACCCATCAGGTGGTCGAGCAGACTGATGCAGACAAACACACGGTGACTTACCACTGGATCTACGTGATGCACGGCGAGACCGCCACCTCCACTCCCGTGGAGGGGACCGATCTTCCGGCCGGCACTGTCGTCACGTTCGCAGACGGCGCTGCCGTGGAATCGCTGCGCGCAGAGGGGTGGGACATCTCCCTCACCGACAACGTCCTGTCCGTCACCCCGCCGGTGACCGTTGACGGCAGCTTTGAGATTCCGCTCCTCGTCACATATCCGGACAACTCCACGGAGACCGTGTCGGCGGAGATCAGCGTGGACTATTACGTGGACATTCCCGACTGGGTCCACTCCACCGCCACCGTGATGGCCTCGTCTGAGCCGCTGTGGGGCCCGCATTACTCCCCCTTCGAGCAGTCCTCGGCTTTCAAGGCCCTGGATGAGTCCTCCCGTCAGGATTAGCTGACAGCCGGGCCCGCGCCACCCGGGCTAAAGGGCGCGACCTGAACTACGCGATCCCGCTTCCATGTATCCAAACCCACACATGAAGGCGGGATCGCGCCGTTGAGATCGCGCCCTTTATGCAGCCCCAATTGAATGACATTTCCATCAGGAAATACCTCTGGAACACACCTACCCTGGGAAGGGCCAGCACCCGACCGGGTGCCCCGCGCAATCATCTGAAGGAGCATCACCCATGAAGGCCGTCGTCCACACCGGTTACCACACGTTCCCCTCCCTCAAGGAGGTGGAGAAGCCCGCCCCCGGCCCCGGTGAGGTTCTGCTCAAGGTCGCCGGCGCGGGCGCCTGCCATTCCGACGTGGCCATCTTCCACGAGTTCGATGAGGGCCTGAACCCGCAGATGGACCCCGAGTTCATCCTCGGTCACGAGAACTCCGGCTGGATCGAGGAGCTCGGCCCGGGTGTAGAGGGCTTCGAGATCGGCTCCGCCCACCTCGTCTACGGCCCCGTCGGCTGCGGCCACTGCCGCGCCTGCACCCGCGGCCAGGACACCTACTGTGAGAACGCCGCGAAGATGCCTTACGCCGGCATCGGCCTGGGTCGTGACGGCGGGATGGCGGAGTACCTCGTCGTCCCCGCCCGCAACCTGGTGCCGCTCGGTGACGCCGATCCGATCGACGCCGCCCCGCTAGCCGACGCCGCGCTGACCCCCTACCACGCCATCAAGCTCGCCCTGCCCAAGCTCAACGGCGGCGGCAAGTCTGCCCTGGTCATCGGCCTGGGCGGGCTGGGTCTGATCGGTGTGCAGATCCTCAAGGCGCTGACCGGCGCGACCATCATCGCCACCGACATGAAGGAGGAGGCGATGGCCGAGGCCGAGAAGCTCGGTGCGATCACCGTGAAGGGTGGCGAGGGCCAGGTTGAGCGCATCCGCGAGATCACCGGCGGTAAGGGTGCTGACCTCGTCCTCGACTTCGTGGGCGTCGGCGCGACCGTGACCACCGCCATGAAGTCCGTGGCGCGTCAGGGCCGCGTGAGCATCGTGGGCATCGGCAACCTCTCCCCCTACGAGTGGGCCTTCCTGACCACGCCTTACGAGGCCGAGCTGGTCAACACGTACTGGGGCACCGTCGAGGAGCTCCACGAGGTCGTCGACATGTACAGGGCCGGCCAGATCGTCCCGCAGGTCACCCGTTACTCCCTGGACGATGCACTCGAGGCCTACCAGGCCCTGGTCGACGGCAAGATCGCCGGCCGTGCCGTCATCGTGCCGCACCAGTAGACACCCGCTTATCGACGCCCCGTCTCCCCGCCCAACCTAGAGGCCCGGGAGGCGGCGTTCCTCTTCAGCCACGCCCCGGTACTCAGCGGCGGTGCGTACCCGGCCGCCCAGCACCGCGATCTCCTCCATCGACATGGATCGCTGTGGGTGCGCCGCGGCGGAGTCGAGCAGCCCGTAGCCTGCCAGCTGCACGGCGAGGTGGGTGCTCCACCTTTCCTCCGCCAGGTCGGGGTAGTTGTTGGCCAGGGACTGGGCTGCCCTACGTTCGCCGAGCAGCTCATACTGCAGGTCGCGCTGCTGTGCCAGGGTGCCCGAGGGACTGCTCGCCAGGAGGGCGCCGAGGAGTGAGCCCATGGCGTCGAAGGTGCGCCCCACCAGCCAGGCGTGGTGACGCGGTGCGGAGTTGGGGAACCACACCCACAACAGCAGGATGCCGAAGATGACCGAGATGAGCATCTCCCAGGAGCGGGAGGCCACCACCTCCATGAGGGGATCCGCGACAGAGTTGCCCATGAGCAGGGCGAGCGGGGTGGTGAAGATGACCGCGAAAGCGTAGTTGCGGACCACGAAGAACTCCGCGAGGAACTGGCACACCGCCAGCGCCAGGAGAAGGGTGACCCCCTCGACCTGCAGGAGATGGAAGACGGCGAACAGACCGATGCCCAGGGCAGAGCCGACCAGGCGGTGCAGGCCCCGAATGGTGCCCGGCGTCCGGTCTGGCCCCCACTGCAGGATGAGCAGGGCTGAGACGATCGCCCAGTCGGGCCGGTCAAGACCGACGGCGATGCCCACCACGCCCGCCAGCAGGGTGGCCACCAGGATCCTGCCCGCGGTGAGGGAGGCGTGGCTGTGCGGGTGCATCGACCGGTAGAGGCGGTAGAGAACGGTCGGCCGCGCGTGCGGGATGGCGGTACGCGAGAGATCGATGTCCTTCGGGGTGTCCGTCAGGTTCTCCACGGTTCCGTCGTTGACCAGTGACAAGCTGGCGTTGACCAGCCGGTGATGGGCGGCCAGGGTGCGGCGGACCAGTTCCTCCTGGCGGTGGTCGACCACCTGACCGCCGCGGAGCACACCGGCGTCCGCGAGCATGCCCCAGGCGGTGGTCAGGGCGGTCATCGCCTGATGGTTCTTCCCCACCGCCGGCTTGGGTGCCGCAACGAAGTCGTCGACGGCCTTCTCCAGCACGTGGACCGCCTGTTCCTGGGGACGCCGCGCATTGAACAGTGCCGGCGCCATGCCGATGACGACGCCGGAGACGACGCCGACCAACGCCCAGGAGCCGACCTCAACCGGGCTGAGCCCGAGGCGGGCGACCATCGTCGAGCCACCGGCGACCATGACGATGAAGAAGGATCCGGGAGGGTTCAGACGCAGCGCGTTCTGGATGAATCCGCCGAAGGTCGCAATCAGCGAGGTGTAGACCGTCGCCAGCATCAGCCACCAGTGGGATCCCCCGTCCGCCATGTTCTGCCACATGTAGGAACCGACGAAACCACCCACGGTGGCGCCGGCGGCGATCAGCAGGCCCGCGGTGAGCATGACCCGCCACCGGGTGCGGAAGGGGTGGCCCTCGCCGTAGATGACGGTGAAGCCGCCGGCGGCGATCAGCAGCATCTCATTCTCCAGCCCGAAGGCCAGGGCGATGAGTCCGGGGATCGTCAGCGCCAGGGCCGCCCGGAGCGCACCGGGCCAGCGGGGACCGGTGGAATTGTAGGCCGTCAACAACTGCCAGGCCCGTGGCCGGGCGGGTAGCGGTTCCGTCTCCATATTGGCGGTTTCGGTGTGGCGAGGGGTCATTCCCGGGCCGGGCTGTGGTCGGCCCGATCGGCCTGCCGACTCTTCTTCCGGACGTGGATCAATCACCAGATGCTCCCCCTCAGTTATATGCCACCTGCCATTCTATGATCCATTGTTGTGCCAGGGGGCCGGTCGCCGGGCGCTACGCTGTCATGGACGCACCAGGAAAGGAGCGCACCGATGAACCTCAGGGACCAGCAGGCCGCAGAAACCCGCCAGCGATTCGTGGACTCCGCTTTCGAGTTGTTCTCGCAGCAGGGCTACGGGGCGAGCAGCATGAATCAGATCGCCAAGCTGGCCGGGGGCAGCCGGGCGAACCTCTATCTGCACTTCCGGAACAAGCCCGACCTGGTCCTGGCGAAGATGCGGGCCATCGAACCGGAGATCACGGGCCCGTTCCGGGAACTGTTTGAGCCGGAGCGGCATGACGGGGCGTCGATACGCCTGTGGCTGGAGCGAATGCGGGACCTGTTTCTGGAGTTCAAGGTGGAGTTCGCGGCAGTGGAGCAGGCGATGGCCGAAGACGAGGAGGTGGCGACCGAATGGTTGGGGATGATGCGGCGGATAGGCCTGACCCTGCCCGGCCTGGCCGAGGATCAGCAGCGCATGCAGGACTTCATGGCGCTGCTGATGAGCCTGGACCGCAACTACTACTTCCTCTACGTGCGCGGACTGCGGGAGAATGAGGACCTCGTGCTCGAGGCCCTCACCCGCCAGTGGCTGACACTGTTTCCCTGACTAGCGCTGGAGCACCAGCTTCCCGCAGCCGCGGGAGGCGCGGGACACGCAGATCATCATCGTCTCGGAGGCCTCCTGCTCGTCCGGGGTGAGGATCGAGTCGCGGTGGTCGACCTTTCCTCCCAGGACCGGGGTCTCGCAGGTGCCGCAGGTGCCCGTCCTGCAGGATGAGATCACGGGCAGTCCGGCCTCGGCGGCGGCGTCGAGAATGCTCTCCCCGGCGCCCACGGCCACGGTCACTCCCGACTCGGTGAACTCGACCTCGAAGGCTTCGTCGGCGTAGTCGCGGGTGATCACCTTCGGGGCGAAACGCTCGAGACGCAGGCTGTTCTTCGGCCAGTGCGCGGAGCCGTTCTCCACGGCCTGGAGCAGCCCTTCCGGGCCGCAGCAGTAGATGAGGGTGTCCTCGGCAGCGTCGCCGAGGATGCCCGGCAGGTCGAGGTGGCCGAGTTCATCCTGCGGAACCAGCTGCACCTTCTCGCCGTAGGCAGCCAGTTCCCCGGTGAAGGCCATCGAGGAACGCGTCCGGCCGCCGTACACGAGCTGCCAGTCGCGCCCGGCACGCTCGGCCTCCCGGACCATGGCCAGGATCGGGGTGATCCCGATGCCGCCCGCGAGGAAGAGGTACTTCCCGGATTCGACGAAGCGGAAGTTGTTGCGCGGCCAGGACACGGTCACCGCATCCCCCGCACGGAGCCGGTGCGCCGCCACTGAGCCGCCCCGGCTCTCCAGCTCACGCAGAATGCCCACCCGGTACATCGAGCGGTCCTCCGGATCACCCGAGAGGGAGTACTGGCGGACCAGTTCCTCCCCGTCCGCGCCCGTGAGGTGCAGGTCGATGTGGGCACCGGGCTTCCATTTCGGCAGGTCTCCGCCATCAGGGTGCGCCAGGGTCAGGGAGATGACGCCGCCGGCTTCCTCCCGGCGCTCCGCCACCGTGAGATTCAGGGTGCGCACGGTCTGCTGCTGGGAACGTTCTACGTCCGCGAGGTCCCAGTGGACGTTGAGGGAGCGGCGCGCCGGCATGAGGGCGAAGCGCACGAAGTCGACGGCCTCCGGGTCATCCACGGTGACCGAGGGGAGACGCTCGTAGAGCACCTCCAACCCGGTCGGCCCCTGCACGCGGGCGAGGGGATTGCCGAGACACTTATGGCGTCCGGTGGAAAATCCCAGGTGGTCGCGGGGATCAGGGCGGTGGATGTCGAACTCCAGCGGGCGTTCGACGTAGTCGGGATCGGTGTTGGCGGACGTCAGGGCGATGAGGATGCGGTCCCCTGCCTTGATCTCGGCGCCCCCGATCTCCACGTCCACGTTCGACAACCGGGACGTGAACGTCGAGGAGTTGCGGCGGCGGATGGTCTCCTCGAAGACGCGGGTCCACAGCTCGGGCTCGAGGATCGCGTCCTCCCTGGCCTCCGGGTGCGCCTGCAGGAAGAGGACGGCGTTGGCCATCGCCTGGGCGGTGGTGTCCGTGCCGGCGGCGGCGAACTCCGTCAGGTGGATGGCGATCTGGTCCGCGCCGAGGACGTACTCGCCGTGCTCATCCTTCTGCGAGGCCATCATGGAAATCAGGTCGCGTTCGTCGGACTCCCGACGGGTCTCGATGAGCTCGCGCAGCTGAAGATTGGATTCCACGTAGCGTGCCCACACGATGGAATGCTCCGGCTCGGAGACCGGCTCGTGGGCCGAGGAGAGGACGTGGAAGAAGTCGTCGCGCAGCTGCTTGACGAAGTCGGCGTACTCGTAGCCCAGGCCCATGTGTGCGAGCAGGGTCTGGGTAGTCAGCTCGATGCAGTAGTCCTCGAGCAGGTTGCCCTGGCCGTTGTTCTCGAAGGAGTCGATGATGCGGTGGGCACGCGCCTCGATCTCCGGTTGCAGGGCCTGCATGTCCTCCTCGAGGAAGCCCAGCTGGGCGACGCCGCGGGCGACGGTGTGCCCGTCCGGGTCTGATCCGAGCAGCACGCGGGACATGAGCTCGGAGGAGATCGTGTCCTGGTGCGCCTCGGGCACGTCCATGCTGGCGGAGTTCGCGGTGGACGAGAAGCTCTTCCAGTCGGAGAGGACCCGGACGGCGTCCTCGTGCCGGGTGATGATCCACGCGTTCATGTGCGGGTAGAAGAACGTCGGGGTGGTCTCGCGGAAAGCCTCGAGGTACTGGGCGGGATCAATGTAGTAGGCGTCGGCCATGGCGTCGAAGTTGTGGGCGACGGGGCACTTGCCGGTCGGCGGGGCCTGGAGGGAAGTCATGGTGGGTCAGCCTTTCGGGGAAGGAGGCAGGCAGGGGTCCGCAGATCAGACGACTGCGGCGGAGACCATCGTGGAGAGTTTCTGGAATCGGGCGACGTTGAGGCCCTCGTCCATCACGCCCGCGGACAGGAACACGAAGGTGACGTCGAGGACCGGGTCGACCCAGAACAGGGTGGAGCCGGCGCCGTTGTTGCCGAACGCCTCGGGGGAGGTGAAGGGGCCGAAGAAGTTGGGCACGGGGCCGGTACCGGAGAGAATTACTCCGAGACCGATGTTGCCCTTCGGGGCCTCCCAACCCATCTGTGTGTTGACCATGGTGTAGAGGTCATTCATCATGTCGCCGGTCTGGAGGGTGGTGGCCTGCTCGATGACGGTCGGGGCGATGAGCTGCTCGCCGTTGACCTCGCCCTTGCGACGGAGCATCTCGACGAACTTGAACACGTCGTCCACGGTGGAGGTCGCGCCCACCCAGGGCAGCTCCGCATCCTCGGTGATGACCTCATTGAGGCCCTCGATGTCCTCGGGACGCAGGAATCCCTCCTCATCCACATATGCCTTGATGGGAACTGCGCGGTCCTGGTTCTGCTTCGGCAGACCGAAGGCGGTGTCCTTCATGCCGAGGGGCTCGAAGATCATCTCCCGCGCCATGTCGCGGAAGCTGTCGTGGCCGTAGGCGCGGCGCACCATCTCGCCGATCAGTGCGTGGTTGATCGCCGGGGAGTAGTTGACCTGGGTCCCCGGATCGTGCACCACGTCAACGCTGCCGAGAGCCTTGGCTACATCGGGAAGCAAGCGGCATTCCGTCAACGGCAGGCCCGGGTTCGGGGTGGCGGGCATGCCGGAGGTGTGGGTCAACAGGTTCCACAGGTTGATCCTGTCCTTGCGGAGCATGTGGAACGGGTCGGTTCCGAGGAATTCCGGGATGATGTCAATGACGCGGGTGGACAGGGCGAGCTTGCCCTCACCCAGTGCACGGTAGGCCAGTGCATTGGTGAATGCCTTGGTCAGGGAGAGGATGCGGTAGATGTCATCCTGCTGGGACGGGCGTCCGGTGGCACGCTCCGCGAAACCGTAGGTTCCCTGCAGCGCGATTTCACCGTGCTGGGCGATGATGACGTTGACGCCGTCATAGTCGCCGCGGTCGATATCGGCCTGGATGGTCTCTTCGATACGCTTGAGCTGTGCGGGGTTGAAAGCCATGGGACGTTGTCTTCCTTAAGATTTCGGGGATGGTGGGGATCCGGTTGAGGGGTGAGGTTTAGGTGAGGTAGGCGCCGCCGGACGGGGAGAAGACCTGGCCGGTGTAGTGGGCTCCGGCATCAGAGGAGAGGAACACCAGCGTCTGCGCGACCTCCTCGGGTTCCGCCAGGCGTTTGAGGGGCTGGAGCGACAGCAGCGCCTGGACGTGGTCATCGCCGGACTGGTTCATCATGGCGGTGTTGATGCCGGCCGGGGCCAGCGCGTTGACGCGGATGTTGAAGGGGGCCAGTTCCCCGGCGTTGGAGCGGGTCATACCGACCACCGCTGCCTTGGACGCCGGGTAGTAGGCCGGCATCGGCAGGGAGACGAGTCCTGCGATGGAGGCGAAGTTGGTGATCGCTCCCCCACCGGCCGCCTTGAGCAGGGGCACCGCCGCGCGGGTGGTGTAGAAGGTGCCGTAGAGGTTGATCTTCATCACGCGGTCGAAATCCTCGTCCGGGATCTCGCCGAGGAACTCCGGCGCGAAGGGCTCGCCCTTCTTCATGGCCTCGACCATGCGGTGGTTGATGTCGTCCACCCATTCCACGGCCCGCCTGTTGGGCACGCTGACTCCGGCCGCATTGACCAGCGCGTGCAGTTTGCCGTGGTTCTCTCGGATCCGGTCAAATGCCTCGTTGACCGCTGCGGAGTCGGAGATATCCAGGCCAATGGCGGTGACCTGCGGCTGATCCCGGAACTCCCGGTCGAGGTTGTCCTGGGAAATGTCCATGGCGTAGACGGTGGCGCCCTCCCGGACAAAGGCCCGGACGGTGGCCAGGCCCATCCCGGAGCCGGCGCCGGTGACTGCGGCGATCTTGTGTTCCAGGGCGGGGCCCGTGGTGAGAGTCATGACATGTCCCTTCGTTGACTGTGCGATGTGACACAGTCAACCGTTTCGCTGGACAGGTGTCTAGCGTGGAGGGTCGGGAAATTTTCCCCCGCAGGTCACCCACTGTGAGGCCACCCACATCCGGGGGCAATGAGGGTGCACGGTCACCTTCCCCGGCCCCGCCCCGCCACCACCCCCTGCACAAGCCGTCCCATTCAGGCCGAAGTCCAGGTCCGGACGGAAAACCTATCCTGGGACCATGAAGAAACTCGGCCTCATCGGCGGAACCGGACCCGAATCGACACTCATCTACTACCGGCGCCTCCACGAGAGCGTGCAGAAGGCGGCCGGCGAAACGGTCATCCCTCCGATGACCATCGAGAACCTCAGCGCCTTCCGGGTCTTCGAGTACCTGGAGCAGGGGGACGTCGAGAAGCTCCACGACTACCTCCTCGCGGGCATCAACAGCCTCGCGGCCGCCGGCGCCGAGTTTGCGGCACTCAGCGCGAACACCACGCACATCGTCTTCGACCGCCTGCGGGAATCCTCTCCACTGCCGCTCATCAGCTCGATCGACTCGACCCGACGTGCCGTCGCCGAGTCCGGCGCGAGGTCCGTCGCGTTGCTGGGCACCAGGTTCACCATGGTCAATGACTTTCTCGCGGGACCGCTGCGGCAGGACGGCGTGCACGTGGCGATCCCGGACGACGAGGAGATCGCGTACATCCAGGAGAAGATCGCCACGGAGCTGGAACTGGGGGCCGTCAAGGCGGAGACCCGCGCGGGATTCCTCCGGATCATCGACCGACTCATCGCAGACGACGCCGTTGAACTGGTCATCCTCGCCTGTACCGAACTGCCGATCCTCTTCCCCCCGGGCACCCTGCCGGTGCCGGGACTGGACACCATCGACCCGCATGTCGAAGATCTCACCCGTGAGATCCTGCGGAGGTAGCCGACGCACGCAACCATGACGAAGATGGGAGGCATGACCACGCTGACCGTCACCTCCCCGGCCACCGGATCCCACATCGGTGACGTCCCCGTCCATTCCGCCGCCGACACCTCCGACGCCTTCTCCCGCGCCCGACTCGTCCAGCCCGCCTGGGCCGCGACGCCCGTCGCACAGCGCAGGAAGATCATGCTGTGCCTCCATGACCTGCTGCTCGAGCGGCAGGCCGAGTTCCTGGACGTCATCCAGGACGAGACCGGCAAGAACCGCGCGAGCGCCTTCGACGAGATTCTCGACGTCGCCGTCACCGCCCGCCACTACGCCCACGCCGCCGCGCGCCTGCTCACGCCCCGCCGGGTCCGCGGGGCGGTGCCCGTGCTCACCCGCACCCACGTCGAGCGCGTCCCGGTGGGCGTGGTAGGCATCATCTCCCCGTGGAACTACCCGCTCGCCCTGGCGCTTTCCGACGCCATCCCGGCGCTCCTCGGCGGCAACACCGTCGTGCTCAAGCCGGACGAGAAGACCCCGTTCACGGCCCTGCGCGCACTCGCACTCCTCGAGGAGGCCGGCCTGCCCCGCGATGTGATGCAGGTGCTCACGGGCCGGGGCGTGGTCACCGGCCAGGCGGTCGCGCAGGAATGTGACTACCTCATGTTCACCGGCTCCACCGCCGTGGGGCGCCGATTGGCCGCGACCGCCGGGGAGAGGCTCATTGGTTTCTCAGCCGAGCTGGGCGGCAAGAACCCGCTCATCGTGGCACCTGACGCCGACGTCGCACGCGCCGCCCGCGGGGCTGCCACGGCCTGCTTCACCAACTCAGGCCAGCTGTGCATCTCGATCGAGCGGATCTACGTGCACCACGATGTCGCCGACGAATTCCTCACCGCCTTCATTGCCCACACCGAGGCCATGAATATCGGCCGCGGCCGCGAATGGACGCTGGACATGGGTTCGCTGATCTCCGAGGAACACAAGCTCAGAGTCGCTGCGCTTGTCCACGACGCCGTCTCCCGCGGCGCCACCGTCCTCACCGGCGGCCGGGAGCGAAGCGATCTGGGACCCGCCTTCTACTCCCCCACCATCCTCACCGACGTGCCTTCCGACGCCAGGCTCTTCGGCGAGGAGACCTTCGGCCCCGTCGTCGCGGTGGAGGTCGTGGACAACATCGACGAGGCCGTGGCAAGGGCGAACGAATCCAGCTACGGGCTCAACGCCTCGGTGTGGGGTTCGGTGCCGACCGCACGGAAGATCGCCTCCCGCCTGCAGGCCGGCACCGTCAACATCAACGAGGGCTTCGCCGCCGCCTGGGGTTCCCTCGACGCACCCATGGGCGGGTGGAAGCAGTCTGGCGTGGGCCGACGACACGGCGACGTGGGCCTGCTCAAGTACACCGAGGAGCGGACTGTCGCGGTCCAGCGGATGCTGCCGCTCAGCGGGCCGTCGTCGATGCCGCGCGAGCGTTATGCGCAGGTGATGTCGACGGCCCTGCGCTACGGCCGGGTGATGCTGCGTTAGCGGGCGGAAATCTCGCGGCGCAGCAGAAAGAAGAAGGGCTCGGACAGGCCGCGCAGGTCCATCAGGCCGAGGAGGGTGTCGGCGTCGAGTCGGCGGAAGTGGTCGTTGATGGGCTGGGAGTCGTAGATCATCGTCGCCGTGGCCACCCCCCGGTAGACGACCATGCGCAGCCGCGCCTTCGGCCGGCCGGTCTTCAGCAGCGGCAGGCAGAGTCGCCCGGCCGCGACCACCGCCGGGTGATGCGCGAGCCGGGGGAACCTCAGCGCCAGACGCACGGGGATGACGGCCGGCTCCACCCCAAAGAGCTCTCCGTTGTGGGCGAAGATGAGCGGGGCCACCCCGTCCGCGGAGGAGAAGCGTTTGCCGTGCCAGCCGTAGGCGCCCAGCAGCCCGTCGAGCGGGTTGCCGGTGGGCGACTCGGAGCCGGCCCACCGGCCGTACATCTCCTCGATGCCCACGGCCGGGAGGGCATCGAAGATCTCCAACGCACGGGCCGGGGTCACGCCGACTTCCAGTTCAGCGATCACCTCACCGGTCATGGGGTTCTCCCGGCAGGGCCGGGTCAGCGTTCCAGCAGCGCGTGGTCGACGCGGGAAAGACCCTCATTGACCTCGTAGGCCGTGGCGGTGATGTCGGTGATGCCGAAGCCCGCCAGGCGGGCGGTGTGCTTCTCCACGTAGGCCCGGGCGCTGGCCTCATCGGCGAAGAGGTAGACGCCGCCGGCGACCTCGCGCTGCGGATCCTCGGTCCAGACCTTCCAGACCAGACCCTCCTGACCGGCGATGTCATCTGCCAGGTCGGCGTAGGCGGCCTCGGCTTCGGGGCCGAAGGGACCGGTGGACGGGAACTCGAAAACCAGGAGCTGTTTCATGGGTCCAGATTACGGAAAAATCAGCGCGCCGGCCCCGGAGCGTCGACCGCCTCGACGATACGTGCTGCGGCCGCACCCAGGGCGGCGACCTGCTCGGGAGACAGACCGTCGAAGACGTACGCCCGGACCGCCTCCACGTGGCCGGGGGCCGCCGCGGCGACCTTAATTTTCCCGTCATCCGTGAGCTGGGCCAGCGTGTAGCGGCCGTCGGCGGGGTCCGGGATGCGGCGCACCCAGCCGGCTTTCTCCAACCGGGTGATCACGCGGGAGAGGTGCGGCAGTTTCATGTTGGCCACCACCGCCAGTTCACTCATCCGCACGGAGGCGTCCGGGGCGATGGAGATCTGTGAGAGGGCGTTGTATTCGGCGAGCGAGACGCCGGCGTCCTCGCGCAGCTGCGCGTCCAGCCGGACCGGCAGCCATTCCAGTACGGACCAGAGGGAGAGCCAGGTGTCCATCTCGCCCGGGCTGAGCCAGCGCGGCGTTTCCGAGGGGTTCATGGAAGGAATCATAGCGCATGACTTTACGCTTCAAGTTGACACGTAAAGTCAACCGGCTTAGGGTCGGCCTTATGCGTCAAACCATGACGGATCCCATCAAAGGAGCAGTTATGTCCCTTCCCCAGATCACCCTTCCGCTCGTCCTCGGCGGCAACACCTTCGGCTGGACCTCCGACCGCGAGACCTCCTTCGCCGTCCTCGACGCCTTCGTGGCGGCAGGTGGCACGCTCATCGACACCGCCGACCTCTACGCCGTGTGGGCCGGCGACGGCACGGGTGGCGACTCCGAGCGGGTCCTGGGCGAGTGGTTCGCCGCCCGCGGCAACCGCGACCGGGTCGTCCTGGCCACCAAGATGGGCGGCCTGGCCCCTTATGACAACCAGCAGCACGACTCCGTCGTCGCCGCGCTCGACGCTTCGCTGAAGCGCCTGCAGACCGATTACATCGACGTCTTCTACAGCCACTACGACGATGAGAACGTCTCCATCGCCGACCAGGCCACCACCTACGACTCCCTGGTCACGGCCGGCAAGGTACGCCACATCGCGCTCTCCAATTACACCCCGGAGCGCATGCGCGAGTGGTTCGAATACGCCACGGCCAACAATCTGACCGTGCCCGCGGCCATCCAGACGCAGTACAACCTCCTTCACCGCAGGGACTTCGAGGAGTCCTACCTGCCGCTCGCCCGCGAGTACGGTGCCGCCACCTTCCCCTACTTCGCGTTGGCCTCCGGCTTCCTCACCGGCAAGTACCGCTCCGCAGAGGACCTCGAAGGCCGCAACCGCCAGGGCTTCATGGCGGGTTACGCCACCGCGGAGGGCTTCGCGGTCGTGGACAAGCTCGTCGAGGTCGCCGAGGCCCGCGGCGCCGAACCCGCCACCGTCGCGCTCGCCTGGCAGCTGGCCAAGGGCGTCACCGCACCGATCGCCTCGGCGTCGACACCCGAGCAGCTCCCGGCACTGGTCGCCGCCCCCACCCTCCAGCTGACCTCCGACGAGGTCGAGTCCCTGGACACCGCCTCCCAGCCCTTCGCCTGAGACAGGAACACACATGACCCTCAACGACAACACCCCGGGCCTCGGCCTGACTGAACTCCCCGACCCGGACGGCACCGTCCTCGTCGTCGGCGACGCCGGCCTGATCGGCAGCTACGCCGCACGCCAGTACGCCCGCCAGGGTTGGCCCGTGCACGGCATCAGCCGCCGAGAGCTTCCCGACGCCGAGTGGACCCACCACAGCGCCGACCTTCTCGACGCCGCCGCGCTCAGCGATCTCATCTCCACCACCGATGGCCTGCGCGACACGACGCACCTGGTCTTCGGCGCGTACGTCGAGAAGCCGAGCGACCCGGAGCTCATCGAGGTCAACGACGCCCTGCTGCGCAACACCCTCGACGCACTGCAGGCCGCCGGCGCACCGCTGAGGCACGTCACCCTCTACCAGGGCGGCAAGGCCTACGGCCATCACCTCGGATTCTTCAACACCCCGGCCAAAGAGTCGGACCCGCGCCTGATCGCCCCGCACTTCTACTCCACCCAGGAGGACATCCTGCGGGCGCGGGCCAGCGAAGGCGGCTTCGCCTTCACCGCCCTGCGGCCGGAGGGAGTCACCGGCTACGCCACCGGCAACCCGATGAACCTGCTGCTGGTGATCGGCGTCTACGCCGCGATCTCCCGGGAGCTCGGCCTGCCGCTGCGCTTCCCCGGCACCCGCGCCGCCTACGAGGTTCTGTACCAGACCACCGACGCCGAGTTGCTCGCCCGGGCGACCGTCTGGGCCGGCTCCTCCGGGCAGGCCGCGAACGAGATCTTCAACGTGAACAACGGCGACCAGTTCCGCTGGGCGCAACTGTGGCCGCGCTTCGCGCAGCACTTCGGCATGGACTACGCCCCGCCGCAGCAGATGTCGCTGGCTGAAGCCATGCCGCAGCACGCGGCCGTGTGGGAGCGGCTGGTCGAACGCCACGGACTGGTGGACACCCCCTTCGACAGGCTCGTCGGCTGGGGCGTGGGTGACTTCCTCTTCCACCACGAGGCGGACAACATCACCTCGACCGTGAAGGTCAGGCAGGCCGGCTTCGCCGACGCCCTGGACACCGAGACCAGGCTGCTCCAGCTCTTCGACCGCCTGGTCGAGGACAAGGTGCTGCCGCCCTTCGACGCTTAGCCCGGATGTCAGGATCGGGCTGAAGTTTCTCCGGCAACCGCCCAGCAAGGGAGGCCAGGGATAAGACCCGGTCCGATCCTGACATCAGCCCGCACGACAAGACGCCGACCCCTCACCGGGGTCGGCGTCTTCAACGTTCGTGGGGGTTTCTAGAGCGCGGGGTCGGGGTCGGCCTGCGGATCGTCGCCGGCCTCGGCATCGACACGGTTGTCCCCGCCCCCGCCGATGCGCTGGTCGGCGGCATCGCGGGCCTGGGAGATCTGCCCGGCCTTGTCCTCGCCGAAACGGTCGGTGGCGTGCTGCACCGCCTTGTCCAGCAGAGCGTCGGTCTTCCCCTCGTCGGCGAGGAACTCGCGGGCCTTGTCCCTGGCACTGTCCATGATGCCCATTGTCATCGGTCCTTCCGGTCGTTGAATACTGGTGACTCCGAATGTAGTCCTGACTTCGACGGGCAGACTTTTCTTCAGGAAGTCGACGACCTTACACACCAGCTTCTTGCTGGCGGCCCTGTTCGGATCCTGGGCACGGTCGGGCAGAACCGCCCGATTTCCGCGAACCATTGACGCTCATTGGAACCGGGACTAGCGTAATAGCTAATACTTTTGTGGCCGATAGCACCTATTCTTCTCCGCCTTACGCTCCATAAGGAGGCCCCCTTGTTCGAGGAGGCAGAAGATCCCGTTGACAACAGAGCGGCTCGCAGCGAGAGCGAGTGGCTTTGCCCTAGTTCTTCGTCAAAGAATGCCACCCTGGTCCTGGGAATAGTGCAGCCGGACGGAACGATTGCTTATCTCCGTGATCGTTTGCCCGTCGATCCTGTCCAATTGGTGCCTACTCCCGATGGGCGGGCGCCCGAACAGCGCATGCGGTTTGCATCCTCCTGCGAGACGACCGGCTGCCGTCAGTGGAAGAACGGTCGATGCGGGGTCCCGGAAGGGTTCGCCAGCGTAGTTCAGGAAGTCGGAAACTACAGCTCACGTCGGAGTCTGCCCCGTTGTTCGATCCGGGCGGACTGTCGCTGGTTCCATCAGGAAGGTTCCTCCGCATGTCAGATATGCCCTCTGGTCGTGACCAGAGGGGATTTTCCCATCAACAGTCAGAATTCGGAAGGTGAGTGAAATGAGCACAAGCAGGAGCGTTGGAAGCCGATTCGCTGTAGATCTTGGGGAGGTGAAGCTACCGGAGGTGATCGAACGTCGCGTTGAATCGGAGATCCAGGCTGCCGTGCTGCGTGGCCTGTTCGATGCTGATGCCAGTGGCGCCCGTCGGTACGATTCCCCGTTGATCAAGAAATTTCCGGGAGGTCTCGCGGGCTTTTTCCTGGGTGACGGCACAGGATTCCCCTGGCCGGAGCTGCCGACCGATGAATTTCCGCCCTTAACCCCCAGCGATCACACGGTCATCATCCGAGCGATCATGGAGAATGCATTCGCGGTGATCAAACATCTCGACGATCCCAGGAGCCGGAAACCGGACGGGGCCGAGGTCCTGCGCGCCGCCTTGAAGGTGGGAGGCATCGCAGATTGGGTCAAGGACCTGATCTCTGCGGTGTTGTCCGTTCTCGAGCAGATAGATGCCCAGCGAGGTAATGAGCCGGCTGCTGCCCGTCGGGCGGTCGACGATCTGCGCGACCGGCTCCAAGGCCTCCCGCTGGACCGCAAGATCGAGCTCCTACGCGGCGAACAGGGACGATACCGTTCCAACGACGGCATGGCGGAAGGCATGGAGCTGGCTGCCTCGATTCTGGAGGACGGGGCCTCCACCATCTACAGCGCCGATTTCCCCTTCAACCGAATGCTCACAGAAGGAAGCGGTGCCAGAAAACCTTCGCTGGGTGCCACTGCAGACGCCGACGGCGTCGGAGGAGTCGCGGGCGCACTTATCGGCACTCCGATTGCAGGTGTTGGCGCCGGACCCGGTGCAGTTGCAGGCGGGGCTGCAGCTTCGGCCGCGCAGATAATCACCGACTGTATCCTCTGGATTTTCGACTGATTAGGACACCTGAGACGGTCACGGAAAGAGGTTCCGACATTATGGTCTCCGCGCAGGCGCTGCACATCGGACTGAACCGGGTCGATCCCGCCGCTTACGCGGGCTGGGAAGGTCGTCTGCAGGCATGCGAGAACGACGCCGCAGCGCTACATTCCCAGACAAGTGGACGTGGCTACAACGCCCAGATCCTCCTGAGCGAGGACGCAACGTCCGGAAGAGTCTTCGGCATCCTCAGCGAGGCTGCTCGGACGCTGGTCGCGGGAGATATCTTCGTGCTCACCTATGCCGGTCACGGAGGCAGATTCGCGGACCTCAGCGATGACGAAACCGACAGCATGGACGAGACGTGGCTGCTCTACAATCGAGAAATTCTGGACGATGAAATACATCAGGCCCTGGCGGCGTTCGCTTCAGGTGTCAGAGTGGTCGTTCTGTCAGACAGCTGCCACAGTGGAACTGTCATCAGAAGAATGCTGGAAGAGCAACGTTGGCACACGCCACGGGCGGCTCCGTCATGGGTCCAGACACAGGTCCTTGAGCTGGACCGTCAGCTCTACGACGCTGTGAGACGTCGGACTCCCCGGCCGGAGGAGCTACCGGTCTCTGCGAGCATCCTGCTCATCTCGGGAAGCCAGGATGACCAGTTCTCCATGGAGGGTGACCAACATGGCGCGTTCACCGAAGCGGTCCTCGCCACTTTGAACGACGGAAACTTCAACGGTGATTACCGGGCGTTGCATGCTGCCACTGTCGCCGGCCTTCCCCCGGATCAGGTGCCCAACTTCTTCCAGGATGGTCGGCCGTGGCCTGAGTTTGCTGCCCAGAAACCCTTCACGATCCCTCCTCCAGCGGGCTCCACATCCCTCGGTGGTTCACAAGGCACCAGCGAGAAGATGTCTCCGACCGTGAAGGTGACCCTCACCATCGAAACCGCCGTTACCGACCTGACGGCACTACTGGAGGAATTCCTAAAGACGGGGGAAAAGGATCAAGCCTGATTCCGGGTGCGGCGTGCTGCCACGATGGTCCACCAGCCCAGCCCAGAGACAACACAAGGCAACGAGGGTGCGTCAGCGCTCGAACAGCACCGAATCCAACTCCCCGTGGCGGGAGCATTCGGCGAGCCAGCCCGAGGGCCTGATTTGGACCTTCATTCGTCGGCCGCAGAGCTGGCAGTAGCGCGGCGGTTCCAGGCCGGCGGCCGCCCCCACGGAGAGCGCCCGCTCCCCGTCGACACCGATCTGCGCACCCGTATTCGGGTGGAAGGCCGGGGCCTCACCTGCGGCGGCAGCCGCTGCGAGTTCGCCCATCAGATGACCTGGCCGACGGCCTTGATCGGGATGCGCAGTCCGTCGAGCATGTCGAGGTCCTCCTCCATGGGGCGGCCCAGGGTGGTCAGGTAGTTGCCGACGATCAACGCGTTCGCGCCGCCAGCCAGACCCTTCTGCACGCCGAGGTCTCCGAGGGTCAGTTCGCGGCCGCCGCCGAAACGCAGGGTGGCCTTCGGCATGGCCAGCCGCAGCATGGCGGTGGCCTTGAGGGCCTCGGCGGCGTCGATGAGCGGGCGATCAGCGAAGGGGGTGCCGGGGCGCGGGTCGAGGAAGTTGATCGGGACCTCTTCGGGTGCGAACGCGGCGAGCTGGACGGCGAACTCGGCGCGCTGCGCGAGGGACTCGCCCATGCCGAGGATGCCGCCGGAGCAGACCTCGATGCCGGCGTCGCGGATCATCTCCAGGGTGCGGTGGCGATCGTCCCAGGTGTGGGTGGTGGCCACGCGTGGGAAGAAGGATCGTGCGGACTCGAGGTTGTGGTTGTAGCGCTTGACTCCGACAGCCTTCAGGCGGTCGACCTGCTCCCGGGTGAGGATCCCCACGGACACCGAGACGTGGATATCCACCTCCGCGTAGACGGCGGTGACGGCCTCCTCGAGCTGTGCCATGAGGCGCTCGTCCGGACCCTTGACGGCGGCGACGATGCAGAACTCGGTGGCGCCGGATTTCTGCGTCTGCTTCGCGGCCTCGACGAGCTCGGCGACGTCGAGCTGCACCGAGCGCACGGGGGACTCGAAGAGTCCCGACTGGGAGCAGAAGTGGCAGTCCTCCGGGCAGCCGCCCGTCTTGAGGGAGATGATCCCCTCGATCTCGACCTCCTCGCCGCACCAGCGCAGACGCACCTGGTGTGCGAGGTCGAGGAGCTCGGGGAGGTGCTCGTCACCGAGTTCGAGGACCTGAAGAAGCTCCGGCTCCCTGAGGCCCTCCCCCTTCTCCAGGGCGGTGGCGCGGGCGAGGGCGAGGATGTCGGACACGGGTGAGGCTCCAGTCATTGAACAGCGTTTAATGGATTGGAGCCGAGTGTAGCGAACCCCACTGAACACCGTTCAGTGGGGTTCGGGCGGGGAAAGCTAATAGCGGAAGATCGCTCCGGCGGCGTGGTTGCCCGGCAGTTCGGGCACGACGTCGATAGCGCCACGATTAGCCAGGGTGTTGGCGATGGCCGCGTCGAGTTCATCGGCGCGCGCATCCTCGGTGAGGGCACGTTCCGCCAGGACCAGAGTGGCCACCCGGCCGGCGGCGGAGTCGCTGCCGATCAGGCCGGGATCATTGGTCGCACGCCCGGTGCCGAGGGCCTCGCCGAGACGCTCGAGGGTGGCTTCGTGTCCACGCTGCCCTGCGGCCGCAGCGATCGGCCAGGCCTTCTTGTGCAGCTGTGCGTCGGAGAGGTCACTCGGGGAGCCGGGGACGATGTCCTCGAGCACCTTCACGGTGGTGATGTGCTCGGCGATGGCCCCGCGATATTCCTCGAGGGTGGCCAGGATCAGCGGGCGGTGATCGTTGGTGAAGAGGGCCTCGAAGCCCTTGCTCACCTGCTGGAGGAAACCGTTGCGCACGTTGTAGTCCCGGGGGCCCTGACCGTGAGCGGCGGAGGTCTGGGAATACTGCCGCGTGATCTGCGGCTCGCGGGTGTTCACGCCCTCAGCGTCCTCGTCCGAGGCGGGGATGTCCCCCAACGGGAGTTCGGTGATGGTCGCACGGTCACCCTCGAAGATGCGGACCTTGCCCCGGCCGACGGCCAGGAGCAGGAACTCCTGATCCTCGGTGAACAAGGGCAGGATGGGGCGCAGGTTGGGGTGATCGCCCACGGTGACGGCGGGGACGAAGTCACGGTCGGTACGGAAGTGGCGGACACCGTCCGGGGAGGCAAAGATCGCCAGGCCGTCGACCTGCTCCTGCCAGAATCTCCGTGAGTCGGCGAGCGACTGAACGGGGGCGAGCAGGGCGTCGGCGTCGGTGTCCGGGTAGCGCTCGGCAAGTTCCTTGCGTGCCTGCTCGAGCAGCGGACGGAGTCGCTGGGAATCAGAGAGGGTTTCCGCACCACCACGGTGGGTGGGGATCACGATGGATACCGTGGGCCCCGGCTTCGTGGCCAGGTCACGGAGAGCATCATGGCGGACAGGATCCGAGTCGGTGATGATGTTCCTGGTATTCATAAATCCACTCTACGGAGCACATAGCCGTGTCGCGGGAAGTTTTCCAATCCGTGACCTGATGATCCTGCCCAATCACCGGCGGCACGCATGAGAGTGGATAGGTTGGAGTTCATGCCGCTCTACGACGACACCCTCGCCCTCCTCCGCGCGCTCATCCGCAACGCCTGCGTCAACGACCTCACGCCCGCCTCGGGCCAGGAGGTCCACAATGCGGACACCCTCGAGCTCTTCTTCGACGGCGTCCCCGGCGTGGAGATCAACCGCTATGAATCCGCACCCGGGCGCGTGAGCATCGTGGTCACGCTCCCCGGCACTGACCCCTACGCCGAACCGCTGACCTTCCTCGGCCACACCGACGTCGTGCCCGTGGACCGGCATCACTGGACCGTCGACCCCTTCGGCGCGGAGATCAAGGACGGCCGCATCTACGGCCGCGGCGCGATGGACATGCTGTTCATCACCGCCACCATGGCCGCCGTGCTTCGCGACGCCGCCCTCACCGGACGCCCCACCGGCACCCTCACCTTCGTGGGCGTCGCCGACGAGGAGGCCCGCGGCGGTCTCGGGGCGAAGTGGCTCTCCGAGCACCACCCCGAGGCCTTCTCCTGGCGCAACACCGTCTCCGAGACCGGTGGCTCCCACCTGCCCATCGCCGACGGCTCCGACGCCCTGGTGCTGGTCGTCGGTGAGAAGGGCGCCGCGCAGCGCCGCCTGCACGTCTCCGGCGACGCGGGCCACGGCTCCAACCCCTACGGCCGCGATTCGGCGGTGGTGAAGATCGCCGAGGTCGCGCGCCGCATCTCGCACATCGACATTCCCGTGTCCCAGGATCACCTCTGGCAGGGTTTCGTCCGGGCATTCCGATTCTCCCCCGAGATCGAGACCGCCCTCCTGGAGGGCACCGACCCCTCGGCCTTCGAGCACTTCGGCGAGGACCTCAAGCGCTACGCCCACGCGCTGTCACGCCTGACCATCTCGCAGACCATCCTGCGTTCCGGCGCGGCCATCAACGTGCTGCCGTCGGCGGCGACGCTCGATCTGGACATCCGGCCGCTGCCGGGAACAACGCAGGACGACGTGGACGCGCTCCTGCTTGAGGCCCTCGGCGACCTCGCCGACCAGGTGCGCATCGAACACCTCATCTCCGAGCCCGCCACGGTCTCCCCCACCTCGGGTCCGCTTTATGACGCCCTCGTGGACACCTTCGATGAATTCTTCCCCGGTGTCCCCGTCGTACCCACCATCGCCGCCGGCGGCTCGGACCTGCGCTTCGGCCGACGTCTCGGCGGCAACGGCTACGGCTTCGCCCTCCACGCCCGGGAACGCACCCTCGGCGACGTCTTCTCCCAGCTGCACACCCACGACGAGCACCTGGAACTGGAGGACCTCGACCTCACGGTGAAGGCCTACCGCTCGCTGGTGCGCCGCTTCTGCGGGGTCTAGCTCCCGATGAACACCGCCGCCAGCGTGATCGTGACAATCGCGCCCACCAGGTAGTTCAGCCAGAGGAACACCCGCCAGGCGCGGTTGACGTCCTCGCAGGTCTCGTCGGTGATGTTCCAGAAGCGCAGCGTGTTGGCCACGTAGCCCAGGCCCGCGATACCGACGATCCAGCCCGGCGAAGGCAGGGCGAACACCAGCAACGCGGCCACCAGGTAGGCCCCGGCGGCCAGGCGGGTGGTCAGCCGTGCCCCGAAGGCGGTGGCGATGGAGCTCAGCCCGCCCTCGCGGTCCGCCTTCACATCCTGCACCGCGCCGAGCGCGTGACTTGCCATGCCCCAGAGGAAGAAGGCGCCGGCCGCGAACCAGAAGTTGGCTCCCCCGCCGTCTCCGGCGATGTAGGCGCCGACGATCGCCGGGGTGACGAAGTGCGCGGAGGACGTCACCGAATCCAGCACCGGGCGTTCCTTGAAACGCATGGGCGGCGCAGAGTAGGCGACCACCGCAGCCATGGCGACGGTCAGCCAGAGCGCGGAGGTCCAGGTGCCCGCCGCGTAGAGCACCACCAGGAAGGGGATGGTGGTCAGCGCCGAGGCCCACAACAGCGGGGCGTGCATCGACCTGGGCAGGACCGCACCCTCGACGCCACCCTTGCGCGGGTTGCGGATGTCGGACTCGTAGTCGAAGACGTCATTGATGCCGTACATCGCGATGTTGTACGGGATGAGGAAGAAGAGCACCCCGACCCAGAACAGCCAGTCCAGTCCCCCACCGGAAAGCAGGTACGCCAGCCCGAAGGGGAAGGCGGTGTTGACCCAGCTGATCGGGCGCGACGCAGCGAGCACTCCCCTGATGATTTCCATGGCCAGACCTACCTTTTCCCCGGCCAGAAGGCCGGGACGATGAGAGCGACGAACAGGGGGTAGAAGAAGTCCTCGACCGGAACCAGGCCCACCTGCAGGCCGAGACGCTGCGCGTCACCGTAGCCGACGAGCTCCGCCCAGATCATGAGGTTGTCGAAGACCGCCGTGAGCACCAGGAGCACCGCCGCGACGATGGCGGTCACCGCCACCTGGCGGGGGGCGGAGTTGCGCCGCACGCCCCACAGGACCGCGGCGAGGATGAGGAAGGGCAGGCTGATGAGCAGGTAGGTCACGCCGGCCTCCCGGGGGAGACGCGGGCGTCGAGAAGCATCCGCGTGCCGGAGGTCAGGTTGATGGTCAGGTAGGTGAGGAAGAACAGGAACACCGGCTCCTCCACCGGCATCTCCGGGGCGAGCACCACCCCCGTCATGAAGGAGGAACCGCCGCGGAAGAAGGACCCGGTGGCGATGCCGAAGGCATCCCAGACGAGGAAGGCCACCACCACGACCACGCTGAGGATCGTGGCGCGGCGGGCGTCGAGGAAGAAGGCCAGTTTCCAGCGCCAGTCGCACAACACCATGCAGGCCAGGACAACGAGGAGAATCGTCAGATAGATGAACGGCACCAGGAACTCAGGCACGGGCGTCCCCCGGCTCCGGGAGCGGGCCCGGACTGGTGTCGCCGTGCAGGCGCTTGATCACGTTCTCCGCGGAGATCAGACACATGGGCACGCCCACACCGGGCACCGTGGTGGCACCCGCGTAGTAGAGGCCCCCCACCTTCCCTGAGACGTTGCGCCCACGGAGGAAGGCCGACTGGCGGAGCGAGTGACCCGGACCGATGGAACCACCACGCCAGGCATGGAAACGCTCGGCGAAGTCGGCCGGGCCCAGGGTCCGGCGCACGACGATGCGCTCGGCCAGGTCCGGGACGTCCGCCCACTCGGCGATCTGGTCGATCGCGGCGTCGGCGATGGCCGCCACCCGCTCGGATGCGGTGTCCCGGTAGGCGTCCCCGTGGCCGATCTCCTCGGCCGCCGGGACGGGCACGAGGATGAAGAGGTTCTCGTGGCCCTCCGGCGCCACATCCGGGTCGGAGGCCGAGGGCATGGAGACGTAGATGGAATGGGAGGCGTCCAGCGGGCGGTTGGGAACCGGACCGTCGAAGACGGCCTCGAAATCCTCCGACCAGTCACGGCTGAACAGCAGGTTATGGTGGGTCAGCTGCGGCAGCCGGCCGCGCACACCCGCCATGACCAGCACGGTACCCAGCCCCGGGTCGCGCGAGGCGAAGTACTTCTCCGGGTAGGTGCGCAGGCGGGCAGGCAGCAGGTGGGTCTCGGTGTGGTGGAGATCCGCCCCGGAGACGACGATGTCGGCCGCGATCTCCTCGACGCGGCCGTCAGCACGACGGACCCGCACACCGGTGGCCTTCTCCCGGCGGCCGTCCTTCGCGGTGGTGATGGCCGTGACCTCGGTGTCCAGCTCGATGGTGGCGCCGTGTTCCACCGCCTGGCGGTGGATCGCCTGGATGACGGCGGTGAAGCCACCCACCGGGTAACGCACGCCCTGCACCAGGTCGGTGTGGCTCATCAGGTGGTACATCGAGGGCGTGTTCTCCGGTCGGGAGGACAGGAACACGGCCGGATAGGTGAGCATCTGACGCAGCCGGTTGTCCCGGAAGCGCTCGTTGACGAAGGAATCCAACGGCTGGGTCAGCAGCCTGGCCAGCTTGCCCAGACGCTGACGGACGTCACGGTGCAGCAGCGGGCCCGGCGAAGAGAACGTGGTGTAGAGGAAGCGTTCGATGGCGATGCGGTAGGTGTCGCCGGCGCTGTCGAGGTACTCGCGCAGCTTCTCGCCGGCACCGGGTTCCAGGGATTCGAACAGCTCCGCAGCTGCGTCGACACCGCTGGGCACGTCCACCGGGGTCTCCCCCTCGGAGAACACCCGGTACGCCGGGCTCAGGTCGACCAGGTCGATCTGCTCCTCGGTGGTGGTGCCCAGCAACCGGAAGAAATGGTCGAAGGCGTCCGGCATCAGGTACCAGGAGGGGCCGGTGTCCCAGCGGAAACCGGGGTGCTCAGCCAGGCTCAGGTCACCGGCGCGGCCCCCGACGGTGTCGGTGCGCTCGACGACGGTGACCTGTATGCCGTCCCTGGCCAGCAGCGCGGCGGTGGCCAGTCCGGCGACACCGGCGCCGATCACGACGGCCGTGCGGGGGATGTTGTCTGCCATGTGTCTGATTCTCGTTTCTTCGGGTCCGGAACTTCGGGTCAGCTTGTGTGCGTCATGCGACGTGCGGTGGCGACCGCCCGTGCCAGTATCGCCAGCTTCGTCCGACGCGGCACGCTGACGCGGCGGCTGGTCAGTTCCGCTGCGGGCAGTTCCTCCAGTCGGTCGGTCAGCGTGGTGAACAGTTCCGCCGCCGCCAACACTCCGGTACGGGCGGACAGAGGCAGCAGCGGTATGACAGTCCGGGCGTGGGCGAGATCCGCGCGGATGTCGGCGATCAGGTCTGCCTTGTGTTCCTCGGTCAGTTCGTGTCCGGCAAGGCCCGGGAAATAGGCGCGCCCCAGGGTGTCGGAGTCCTCCGCCAGGTCCCGCAGGAAGTTGATCTTCTGGAAGGCGGCGCCGAGGGAACGCGCCCCGTCCTCCATCCGGCTGCGCTGGGCGTCCGTGACCGGGTGATCGACCAGGAAGGCCGACAGGCAGAGCAGACCGATGACCTCGGCCGAGCCGTAGACGTAGTCCTCGAAGCTCTGCTCGTCATAGGTCGTCTGGTTCAGATCCCGACGCATGGAGGAGAAGAATGCCGTCACGTGCTCCGGGTTGAAACCGCATCGCCGGGCACTGACGGCGTAGGCGTGCAGGACCGGGTCCACGTGGAAACGTCGCCCGGGGGCGGCGAGGACCGCGCGCTCGTAGTCGTCCAGCGCGGCGGCGATCTCCCCGTGGCTCAGACCTGCGGCACGCGCGGTGCCGTCGACGATCTCATCCGCAATGCGCACCATGGCGTAGAGGTTGCGGATGTCCGTGCGCACCTGCTTCTCCAGCAGACGGGTGGCCAGGGAGAAACTCGTCGAATAGGAGAGGATCACCTCATGGGCGGCCTTGACCGCCGCGCGGTCGTAGCGGTCCAGGAAATCCTCCAGCTGCCCACGGTCCGGGGGCGTCTGCTCAGGCATGGGCACGCAGCATCCCTTCGATTCGTTTCGTGATGTGGTGCAGATTCTCCCGGATGCCCGGAGCCAGGTCGATCTCGTCGATGAGTCTGCGGGCGTCGGCCAGGTACGCGTCACCCTCCGCGATGACGGTACGGATGATCTCCGCCAGGGTCTGCGGATCAGTCGGCCCGTCGGCGGGCATTCTCATCGTCACCAGCGTCGCGCGCCTGTTCACCACATCCCCTGCGGTCTGCTTCCCGGTGACCGCACTGTCACCCACTGCGCCGGCGATGTCATCGGCCGCCTGGTAGGCGTTGCCCAGCGCATGCGCGATCGGCCTCATCGTCTCCGGATCCCGCCCGGCGGCCAGCGCGCCGAGCTTGAGCGGGGTGCCGAAGCTGTACTCGCTGGTCTTGAGGTGATTGCTCAACCGGACCTGCTCCAGGTCCGGATCCGGCTCAGCCAGATGCGCGATGTCGAGGATCTCACCGGTGATGGTCTCGTGCGCCGCGGCCGAGAGCAGCCGCATACCGCGGCGGACCAGGTCATCCGCCAGATCCGAGGTCAGCAGCAGCTGCAGGGCACCGTTGATCCCCAGGTCCCCGGCGACGATGGCCAGCGAGGTCCCCAGGTGGGCGTCCCCGTAGGTCTCCCGGACCGCGGCGTGGATCGTCTTCCGTCCTCGGCGCATGTCATCGCGGTCGATGATGTCGTCGTGGATGAGGAAGGCCCCGTGCAGCAGGTCCACACAGGCACCGAAAACGGTGGCCGCGTACAGCTCCTCGCCGGTGACGTCTCCGGCGGAGATGTGCACCAGCCGGGAGCGCAGATGTTTGCCTCCCAGCGAGAAGGTGGCCACCCCGTCGTAGGCCATCGCCAGCAACGGGACATCGTTCGACACGTGGTGCCGCCGTCCGCGCGCCAGGAAATCCTCCAGCAGCTCCAGCGAAGCGTCGACCCGTGTCTCCAGGTCCTCGGTCACGGTGACAGCACCTCCTGCAGGCGGGATCCGAGCCGACCCCGTTGTGCCAACCGACGGTGCGGTGGGTGAATTCTCCAGTTGCGGACGATGGTATAGAAACCTCTGTGGAAGCGCACGGCCAACTGCCGCAGGCCGTGCAGGGCGCGGTCATCCATGCCCACCACCAGATCCCGTTGGAACCAGATGGTCTCGTCTGCGCGGACCGCAAAGGACAGCTGCATGTCCTCGTGCACATAGGTGTCGCTCAGGTCGACCTCGTCGCGGATGCTGGCCCACCAGTCGGCACGGATGGAGTAGTTGGTGCCGAACAACGGATAATGCCCCAGCGTGGAACCTACGCTGGCGAAGTAGGCGCCCAGGTAGAGGGAGCTGGCGATGGCGCCCGCCACGCCCGGGATGTCGAAACGGGCGGAGCCGGTCACTCCGACCACCCGTCGACCAGGTGAGGCTTCGGCTGCGCGCCAGATGCCGCGCACGCGCTCCAGGTAGTCGGGGGCGAGCTCGACGTCGGCGTCGATACGCATGAGGATGTCGCCTTCGGCGGCGTCGAAGCCGGCCATGGTCGCCCAGGTGATGCCGCGGCGGGGCTCATCGACGACGCGGGCGCCGTGGCGGCGTGCGACCGCAGCGGAATCGTCGGTGGACCCGTTGTCGACCACGATGACCTCCGCGGGCGCGATCGACTGCGCCCGGAGACTGAGCAGGCAGCGCTCCAGCAGCCGTGCGTCGTTCAGACAGGGGATGATCACGCTGAGCGCAGGGCGGTCGAATGATACGCGTGCATCACTCATCGGTGACCCCGCAGGAATGCGTCGACATGGCAGAAGATCCTACTGACTGAAATGGGCGTGGCACTTTCTTCCGGGACACCGTGGTCAATCCCCGCCGGGTGGCGGACAGGACGTGGGCGGCGATTTCCTCATCTGTTGTCACCTTCCATGGGGAAGAGTGGCTTTGAAGAGCATAGGCTTGACTAGCTAGGCTAACTAATTTTCCGGCACCTGTCCCGGGTGTCACATATCCGGGGGTGACGGCACGCCCCGGGCAGGACCGCGGCGCAGGCGCCGGGTCGACGCCCCCACCTTTTCCTGAAGTGGTTTCACGCCGGCGCCCACGCCGCCAGGCACTCCTGCCACGGGGGTGATTTTGCCGGAGAGGCAGACGGAGGCGGGCGCGGGCGCTACAGTGAAAACAATCTAGCTTGGCTAGGTAAATAAAACTGTGCGCAGACCGACCCTGTCCACCACGGCCGCCTGACCGCCCCTCCCCAGCCACCGACCACGCCCCAGAAAGGCCTCTTGACATGCGCAAGTCCCTGAAAGCCAGCGCCGCCCTCCTGCTCGCCGCCATGATCCTGCCCGCTTCGATCCACGCTGCCGGCGCACAGGACCTGACCAATGGTGGCCGCACCTCCAGCGGATACGCCGACCTGCTGCCGGCCGGTTCGAGTTCCGGCCCCGAGCTGTCGCAGGTGAACTACGTCGACCCGGAAAAATACCAGGGCACCTGGTACCAGGTCGCGGCCGTTCCCCAGCCCTACACCCTGCAGTGCACCAATGACACGACGGCGCAGTACAAACTGAACGAAGAGAAGACCGCCCTCTCGGTGATCAACTCCTGCGGCTCGCAGATCAGCTCCAATTCCGTGATCAACGGAACCGCGACCATCCGGGACACCGACACCAATGCCTCCCTCCGCGTGAACTTCCCCGGCGTCCCCTTCCAGGACGAGCAGGGCCCGGTGAACTACCGGGTGACCTACCTGGCCTCGGACTACTCCCTCGCCATCGTCGGAGACCCCCAGCGTCGCTCCGGTTTCGTGCTCAGCCGCACCCAGGACCTCAGCCCGCAGCAGTGGAGCCTGGTCAAGACCACCGTCGCCGAGCGCGGCTGGTGGGACTGCTCCTTCCTGACCGTCCCCATGGCCGAGGGACGCAAGGACATCACCCCGCTCTGCCTGCTCTGATCCGCCCCGCCGGAGAGTGGGCGCACCCGGCCGTGTCCGCCTCCGCGGACGCGGCCGGGCGTTCCCGTTCCTCACGTGGGAACGGAACGGCCCGCTTTTCCACGCCCCGGAGGGGGGCCGTTCACCTCAGTTCGTCGAACCGCCCGCAGCGTTATCCCGCTCCGCCGTCCTGAGGATGGTGCGCAGCATGACCGGGAAGATGAGGGCGTGGAAAGGCAGCAGGGACCACCAGTAGAGCCGCCCCAGCAGGCCCGTCGGAGCGTAGAGGGCACGCTGGACGTAGGTGGATCCTTCGCCCCTGTCCTTGACCTCCATGACCAGCCAGGCACGGCCGTCGATCTTCATCTCGGCCGCCAGCACCAGACGGCGTGGCCGATCCAGCTCGACCACCCGCCACCAGTCCACCTTGTCCCCCACTGCCAACCGGAGCGGGTCACGCCTGCCACCGAGACCCGGCCCGCCGATGAGGCGGTCGACGATGCCGCGCACCCGCCACAGCGAGGGGGCGGAGTACCAGCCGTTCGGGCCACCGATTCCCTCGACGACCTCCCAGACCTTCTCGGCGGGGAGGTCCGACTCCCCGGAGCGGACGTCCTCGTAGACGGACTCACCGGTCCACTCCGGATCGGTGGGCAGGCTGTCGGCGGCGTCGCCGACACTGGTCCAGCTCCTGTCCCAGGAGGTGGGCACCCCCCGGCCGCGTTCCGCCTTCACCGCCAGGGTGACCGCCGTCGGGTAGTCGATCAGCCCGCCCGGCGGGTCGGGGATGATCTCGGCGATGTCATGCTCCTCCGTGACGGCGTCCTCCGCCATGGACTGCGCCAGGGGGACGGCCAACCCGGCCGGAACGGGCGTGACCAGCCCGATCCAGCCGCCGGAGAGGGTGTCCATGGGCAGCGGCAGCGGGACGGCGAAGACTCGCCGGCGCAGCCCTTTGTGCCGGCCGTAGATCCGGATCAGGTCCGCGAACTCGTAGTCCTGCCCGCAGCCGATGTCGAACTCCCGGTTCACCGGTTCCTCGAGGTCCGCCGCCCGGACAAGGTAGTAGAGCGCGTCCCGGATCGCCAGGGGTTCGATCCGGTTCTTGATCCACCGCGGCGCCACCATCACCGGCAGCCGCTCGGTGAGGTGCCTGATCATCTCGAAGGAGGCGGAACCGGAACCGATGAGGGTGGCGGCCCGGTACACGAGCGTGGGGGTCTTGCCCTCAAGCAGGATCTTCGCCACACGTTCCCGGGAGCGCATGTGCTTGGACAGGTCATCCAGCTGCCGCCCCCGGGGATGCAGACCGGAGAGGTAGACGATCTGCCTGACCCCGGCCTCCTCGGCGGCGGCCGCGACGATGGTGGCGGTCTGCCTCTCCGTCTCCTCGAAGTCCTCGTCCCTGCCGCCCATGGAATGGACCAGGTAGAACACGACGTCGACGCCCGCCATGATCCGGGCGACGCTGTGGGCATCGGTGAGGTCCGCCTCCACCAGTTCCGCGTCATCACTCCAGTCGAACCGGCGCAGACTCTCCGCCCGTCGGGAAGAGGCCCGCACCTGGAAGCCTGCAGCCAGCAGTTCTGTGACCAGCCGCCCGCCGACATAGCCGGAGGCCCCTGTGACCAGCACGGTTCGCGTGCCGTGGCGGGCGGTGTAGTCGAGGGTCGCGGGGAGTGAGGTAGCCATGGGCCCAGCGTAGATACGCTCCCGCCGTCACGCCCGGTCTACCGGATTTTCATGGTCAAACCGTGACCGCCGACCGTGTGCGTCACTGCCGGATCCCCTCATAGGCGGCCAGGGCCGTGGCCCGGGATTCGCGCAGGTCCACGATGGAGGCCGGGTACCCGCTGCCGCCGTGTTCCGGGACCCAGGTGGAAATGTAGGTGTTGTCCGGGTCGAAGCGTTTGGCCTGGGTCACGGGGTTGAAGATGCGGAAATAGGGGGCCGCGTCGTCGCCGCACCCGGCGACCCACTGCCAGTTGAAGGCGTTGCTGGCGGGATCGGCGTCGACGAGGGTGTCCCAGAACCATTCCTCACCGTGGCGCCAGTGGATGCCCAGGTTCTTGGTCAGCAGCGAACCGACCACCATCCGCACCCGGTTGTGCATGTGCCCGGTCGCCCAGAGCTCGCGCATGCCGGCGTCGACAAGCGGAATCCCGGTCGTGCCGCAGCGCCAGGCGCTGAGGTCGGTGTGGAAGTCCCTCGGCTCCGCAGCCCGGATACTGCGCCGCCCGTCGCGCCCTCCTGCGGTGCTCGCCGCCAGTTCACCGGCGTCCCAGGACCAGGGGAAGGCGTCGAAATTCGCCCGCACGTTGACGGTCGCCAGGTCGGGGCGGTGGTAGAGCCGGTGCCAGGCGAAATCGCGCCAGATCAGTTCGTTGTGGAAGACCGTGACGTCGGGTGCGTCGTCCTGCAACGCGGCCGCCGCCGACCACACCGCCTGCGGACTGATCTCCCCGAACCGCAGGTGGGGCGAAAGCCGGCTGGTCACGGCCATGGCCGGGAAATCACGCCCCTCGGCGTAACCCTGCTTTCCCACGCCGTGCGTCAGCGAATCCAGGAACGCCTCCAGGCGTCGCCACGCGCCTTCCTCCCCGGGCTCCCACGCCTCGTCGAGGCCGCGGGTCCAGTCCGGTTCCCGGCGCGAAGGGTGTGAGGGCAGCAGCGCCAGGGACTCGAGCTCCGCCAAGCTCGACTCGGGTGCCGCACCGGGCCCGTGGAGGTTCCCCGGAATCTTCTCCAGGTGCACCTGCCCTGACCCGATGTCGCCCTGGACCACACCGCGAAGCGTCCGGGAGAACGGCGTGTACACCTTGTACGGGTTGCCCTGACCGGTGGCGATAGTCCAGGGTTCCGCCAGCAGGTGGCCCGGAAAGCTGTGGGCCTCCACTCCCGCAGCCCGCAGCAGCTCCTTGACCTCGGCGTCCAGGTCGCGTTGCGGGCGGTGGTAGCGCCGGCTCCAGGACACATACGTTGCGCCGGTCCGACGCGCCAGCTCCGGGATGAGTCGCCGGGGGTCACCGCGGAGGACCATCAACGGGATGCCGTGTTCGGCCAGGCTCCCGATCAGGCGGGACAGGCTCTGGTGCAGCCACCATCGGGCCGCGCCGCCCAGGGGCCGCACTCCCGTCGTGTCCGGGTCCTCGGCGACATGAACGGCGATGACCGGCCCGCGGGCCGCGGCTGCGGCGAGGGCCTCGTTGTGGCGGATCCTCAGGTCATCCCGGAACCAGAAGAGGGCAGGTGCTTTCTCGTTCACCCCACCAACCTAGCGCTCCCGACCGCCGCGGCGCACCGAGGGGCGTGAGGGCCGTTCAGTGACCCACAACACACGAGTTTCCCTAGGATGGTGGGCAGGAGGTCTCCACCATGTCCCATCCCACCACTGCCCCTGCCCGTGGCAGCACCTGGTTGCTGCCCGTGATCACCCTCGTCGGCGTCGCCTTCGCCATAGCCGCGGCCTTCTTCGGCAGCGGGGCCCTGGGCGGCACCCCCATCAACGAAGCGGCCGGCGGCTCATTGTCCGCCGACGCCACCCCGCTCGCCCCCGCAGGCACGGCCTTCAGCATCTGGAGCGTGATCTACCTCGGCCTGGCCGGCTACGCCTTCTGGCAGCTGTCGGGCACGGCACGTCGATCCGAACGCGAACGCTCGCTGCGCCCCTGGGCCCTGCTCTCCGTGCTGCTCAACGCGGCCTGGATCTGGACGGTGCAGCTCGGGTCGCTCATCGCCTCCGTGGCGGTGATCCTCGCCCTGTTGGCGGTGCTCATCCGGATCATGTTCCTCCTGGGTGCCCCACGCACGGGCGGCATGGTCGAGCGGGTGCTCACCGACGCCACCTTCGGCCTGTACTTCGGATGGGTGCTGGTGGCCACCTTCGCCAACACCTGGGCCTGGCTGGCGGCGTCAGACGTCGAGGCCATGCGGGAGATCCCCGTCGGGGTGGCCGGCATCGTCGTGGCGACTGTCGTGGCGGTGGTGGCCGCCGTGCTGGACGGCGGCCGGCTGGCCCCTGTCCTGGCCACCTCCTGGGGGCTGGCCTGGATTGCGGTGGGTCGCACGGAAGGACAGTTCGAGTCTTCGGCGCTGGTCTGGGCCGCCGGCATTGCCGCCGTCATCGTGCTCCTGGCACCGGTCCCGGGCAGAATGCGGAGGTGAGCGTCGTGTCCGGCGGGATGGGGCATCACCGCCCTCCCCCGACCTGAGCGATTGCTCGTTCAACCTGCACACACGACAAGTTCATGGGATTATCAGTATTTGCCACAAGGCGCATCAATAGTCCCACCAATGGAAAAGGTACCCCGACATGGTCTCCTTCCCCCGTCCCAACTTCCGCCGCTCCCTCTTCGCGGCCACCGCAGTCGGCGCCTCCGCAGCGCTCCTCGTCTCCTGCGCCGAGCCCTCCGAGGACACCGACGCAGCGGCCACCACCGAGACCACCGCAACCTCGGAGATCACCACGATCACGGTGTACACCTCCGAGCCGGAGGAGAAGGTCGACGAGATCAACGCCGCTTTCATGGAGGCCAACCCGGACATCGAGGTCGAGGTGTACCGCGCCGGTACCGGTGACCTGAATGCCCGTATCGCCGGTGAGAAGCAGTCCGGCGAGATCGAGGCCGACATCCTCTGGGCCGCCGATTCCGCCACCTTCGAGACCTATAAGGCGGCCGGTGACCTCGCCGAGCTGCAGGACGTGGACACCTCCGACCTCATCGAGGAGGCCGTTGACGCCGAGGGCTTCTACGTGGGCACCCGCATCATCCCGACCGTCATCGCCTACAACACGGACATCGTCGACGAAGCCGACGCCCCGCAGTCCTGGGCCGACCTGGTCGACCCGAAGTACGCGGGCCAGCTGGTCATGCCGGACCCGGCCGTCTCCGGTGCCGCCGCCTTCAACGCCTCGGTGTGGAAGAACAATGATCAGCTGGGCGAGGAGTGGATCAACGCCCTCGGCGAGAACCAGCCGATGATCGCCCAGTCCAACGGCCCGACCTCCCAGGAGATCGCCGGCGGCGGCCACCCGGTGGGTGTCGTCGTGGATTACCTCGTGCGTGACCTGGCCGACGCCGGTTCCCCGATCGCGGCCGTCTACCCGACCGAGGGCGCACCGTACATCACGGAGCCGGCCGGCGTCTTCGAGGCCTCGGCCAACAAGGAGGCCGCCGAGCGCTACATCAACTTCCTGCTCTCCGAGGAGGGTCAGAAGCTCGCCGTCGAGCAGGCCTACCTGCCGGTGCGTGAGGATGTGGGCACCCCGGAGAACACCCCGGAGCTCGCCGACATCGCTCTGATGACCCCGGACCTCAAGGTCGTCACGGACGACAAGGACGCGGCCGTCGAGCTGTTCCAGAACGCCATGCAGTAACCCTCATGCATGCTCTGTCCCTGATGCGCGCCGGGGTGTGGCTGATCGTCCTCGGACTGTTCGTCACACCCCTGGCGCTCGTCGTCACCCTCGCCGCGGGCGGGAACCAGATCCCCACCCTGCTCAACCAGGGCCTGGGCGCCGCGGTGTGGAATTCGACCTACACCACGCTGCTCTCCGCCCTCGGTGCGGTGATCTTCGGCACCCTGATTGCGCTCGTGCTCGACCGCACGAACGCCGCCGGCACGACCGCTCTCCGGCTGTTCCTGCTCTCGCCGCTGCTCATCCCGCCGTTCATCGGTGCGATCGCCTGGCTGCAGCTCTTCGGCCCGAACCAGGGCCTCAACCGCTTCTTCGGCACCGAGGTGTGGAACATCTACGGCGCCGACGGCGTGACATTCCTGCTCATCCTGCACTCCTATCCGATCGTCTACGTCATCGTCTCCGCGGGCCTGCGGTCCATCCCCTCGGATCTGGAGCAGGCTGCACGCGTGAGCGGCGCGGACACTACGACGGTGCTGCGGACAGTCACCCTGCCGCTCCTCCGCCCGGCCCTGCTCTCGGCCTTCACTCTCACCGCCGTGGCCAACCTGGCGGACTTCGGCATCCCGGCCCTGCTGGGCTCCCCCGCCCGCTTCGAGACCCTGGCCACCATGATCTACCGCTTCATGGAGTCCGGAACCGTGGGCAACCCCCTGCAGGTCGTCTCCACGATCGGCGTCGTGCTGCTCGTGCTGGGCATCGGCGCCGTCCTCGCCGACCACCTCGTGGCCCATCGTGCGTCCTCCAAGCTGCAGGACACCGGCCAGTCGCTGCGTTTCGATCTCGGCGGTGCCCGCTGGCCGGTCACCGCCGTCGCCTGGGTGGTGGGCCTGGCGGTCACACTCGGCCCCATCATGGGCCTGGCCTACCGGGCCCTGCTGCCCGCCCCCGGCATCCCCTTCACCATGGACACCATCACGCTGGAGAACTTCCGCCGGTCCCTGGCCAACCCGCGCGTCGCCGAGGGCTTCAGCAACTCCGTCACCCTGGCGTTGGCGACGGCGGTGATCGCCGGAGTTCTGGGCTGGTTCATCGGCCTGCTGGTCACCCGCACCCGGTTCGTCGGCAACACCGCCCTCACGCTCACCGTGCTGCTGCCGACGGCTCTGCCGGGCCTGATCATCGGTGTCGGCTGGCTCATCCTCGGTCGCTACACCGGCATCTACAACACCATGTGGGTGCTCCTCGGCGCCTATGTCTGCGCGTTCACCGCCATGGTGCTCCAGGCGGTCCGGGCACCCCTGCAGGGCACGCCGCTGGCGGTCGAGGAGGCCGCCCGCATCAGTGGCGCGGGCCGGCTGCGCGCCCTGCTGGGCACCACCGGCGCCATGGCGATCCCGGCGGCGTTCTCCGGCGCGATGCTCGTGGCGGTCACCGCCGTCCGGGAACTGACGGTGTCCATCCTGCTCATCGCGCCCGGCACCACCACCCTCGGCGTGCAGGTGTTCAACCTGCAGCAGGCCGGAAACTACAACCAGGCGTCGGCGTTGTCGCTGATGTTCGCGCTCGTCGGTATCCTCGCCCTGGCGCTGACCGTGCGTTCCCCGAAAGTCAGGAGTTGACCGTGTCGGCCATCGACATCCATGACCTCAGCGTCACCTTCCCGGACGGCACCACCGGCCTCGCGGACGTGAACCTGAGCGTCCGGCCCGAGGAGTTCGTGGCGCTCATCGGCCCCTCCGGCTCCGGCAAGACCACCCTGCTGCGCACCATCGCGGGCTTCGTCCCGCCGAGCACGGGCCACGTCGCCCTCGGGGGCGAGGACGTCACCCGTGTTCCCCCGGAGAAGCGCCGCATCGGCATGGTGTTCCAGCAGCACGCCGTGTGGCCGCACATGACGGTGGCGGCGAATGTGGCGTACCCGCTGAAGATGCGCGGCGTCGATAAGCGTGGGCGCGGTGAGCGCGTCGACCGCGCACTCGAGTTGGTCGGCCTCGACGGGTTCGCGCAGCGCAGGCCCGACTCGCTCTCCGGTGGCCAGCGGCAGCGCGTGGCGCTGGCGCGCGCCATCATCGCCGACCCCACCGCCCTGCTTCTCGACGAAGCCCTCTCCGCCCTCGACGAACCCCTGCGCGACAACCTCCGCCGCGAGCTGGTCACGCTCACGCGCCGCGAAGGGCTGACCACCGTCCACGTCACCCACGACCGCTCGGAGGCGTTGTCGATCGCGGACCGTGTGGTCGTGCTCGACAGGGGCCGCATCCAGCAGATCGCCACGCCGCAGGACCTCGTGCACCGCCCCGCCACCGCCCGGGTCGCCGCGTTCATCGCGGACGCGGCGCTTCTCGACGCCTCGTTCACCGACGCCGTCACCTCCGGCACCCTCACCTGGGCCCCGGACGAGGTCGAATTTCTCGGCTCCCCCACCCCGGAGCTGACCCTCGCGGTCCTGCCCGCCGCCGTGGAGGTCCTGCCCGCCGGCACTCCGGGGGCGCTTCCCGCCGAGGTCAGGTCGGTGCTCTACGACTCCGGCGACTGGTCCGTCACCCTCGACGCGATGGGGACGGTGTTCCGGGCGATCGTGCGGGGCGTGCGGCCCGAGGTCGGGGACCAGGTGTCGATGCGCATCCGCCGACCCCTGGCCTACCCCGCCTGAAACTACCTGCCCAGCTCCGGGGCACCGCCGATGTACTGGACCATGCCCACGTGCTGGAGAGCGTCGATGAGGATGAGGCTCAGGCGGCCCTGGATGGTTTCCGGCGCACCGTTGAACTCGCCGATGACCTTGCCGAAATCCTCCGCCTTGAGGGTGGAGACGTACTCGCGCAGGGCCGCCAGCGACGCACTGATGTAGTCGACCAGCAGGTCCCGGTCCTCGACGATGACGGCGAGGGCCTCTTCGTCGGTGTGGCCGAAACCGGTCTGCTCACCGGCCGCGCCGATGTTGAAGCTGGAGCGGTAGTCCTGCTCCTCCCACACCTGGGGCTGTCCCGCGAGTGCGGAGGCGCCCAGCACGTCCAGGACACGGCCGGCGTGCCACAGGTTCCACGCGGCGGTGTTGGGGTGGCCGCCCGGCTGGGTGTTCAGCTGCGCCGGGGAGAGCAGCGGCACGCGCTCGAGGTTGGCGGTCGCGCGGTCAATGAGGTTCAGGTATGCGTCCTTGATATCCATGGCAACTAGGGTACGCCCGCCACGCCTGAAGGCGCGGGCGTTCCGGACCGCAGGACCACCGGCCCCATGGGGGGTACCGGCGGACGCAGTGGGTGCAACCGTTCACACGTTGCGGGTTCAGCCTCAACCGGGGAGCACTTTCTGTCGACATCTTGACGTAATACAGGTCACGATTTAGGGTATAAACCAGTCCAGATCACAATGTAGAGCTAACACAGTCGACACTTTGGATGTTTCCTCGAAAGGACACCCACCATGCGCCTCAAGACGACGTCGCACGCATCATCAGCGGCGGCTCCGGGATGGGCTGTTCGGGCACCCTTCGCTTAACAGCGGAAAGCGCCACGGTCATAGTCGCTGATTCCGATAAGGCCGCGGCCCATGACGCCACCGACATGGTCGACCCGGCGCGCGTGGTCGGCCGAGATCAACACCGAACCGGCCTGCTGACTCCGCACCACAGGTAGGCCGGTCTTTCCCACCCCTTTGTTTCTCACCTGCATCATCTCTCCCCGTCCCCAGCGCAGAAACACGACGCCCAGGAACAGCTCACGCGTTCCGGTCCTCTTGCGGCTGCACATCCGTAACTCACTGAGGAATTGCCATGTCACGTACCACCACCGCTCCACCCGCTCCTGGCGTTATCGAGCTCGAGTCTCCCGCCAAGAACAGCATGTGGAGCTACGAGAACAAGCTGGTCCTGCTGTTCTTCTTCGCCGTCGGACTCATCTGCTTCGACCGACTCGCGATCAACTTCCTGATGCCGTACATCCAGCAGGATCTGGGGATCAACAACACCCAGGTCGGCATGCTGTCCGCTGCCGCAGCACTGACCTGGGCCATCGCTTCTGTCATCGGCGGAAGGCTCTCGGACAAGGTCCCGTCGAAGCGGATGTTCCTGGTCTTCCTCATCATCGCGTTCTCTGTGGCGTCGATGATGCAGGGCCTGGCCGGCGGCTTCATCCAGCTTCTTATTCTGCGTCTGATCATGGGAATGTTCGAAGGTCCGGCCATTCCGGTCACCCAGTCGGTGCTGGCCATTGAGTCCTCGCCGCATCGCCGCGGCCTCAACCTGGGCTTCGCCATGAACACCGCCCAGGGCCTGTTCGGTTCCATTCTGGCCCCGATCGCCATTGTCGCCCTCGCCGAGGCTTTCGACTGGCGCTCCGCGTTCTATTTCACGATGCTTCCGGGCCTGGTCATCGCATTCTTCGTGTGGCGGATCATGCGGGAGCCGGAGCCGCGGGGCCTCGGTGCGGAGGACCAGGAGAAGGAACTCCAGGAAGGCCGTTCCAAGGGTGAGATCGGTGAGGTCCTCCGGAACCGCAACGTCCTGATGTCTGTGCTGATGTTCGGCGGGATCATGGTCTTCGCCATCGTCCTGCAGGTCTTCGGGCCCTTGATGATGACCAACGAACGCGGCTACACGCCGACCGCGATGTCGGTGATCATGTCAGCCTTCGGCCTGGGCACCGCACTCTGGGGCTTTGTCATTCCCATGGTCTCCGATCATCTCGGCCGCAAACCAGTGGCGGTGATTTTCGCCCCCTTTACGGTGATCGCCCCGCTTGCCGTCATCTACGTCGACAACATGGCACTTCTCGCCCTGGCGATGTTCGTGTCCGCCGCAGCGATGGGTGTTCTCGGTATGGCCCTGAGCGTCATCCCCGTGGAGGCTGTGTCCCCGATGATGGCAGGCCTCGCCGTCGGTATCCCGGTCGGGTTCGGCGAGATCCTCGGTGGCTTCCTCGCCCCGATCCTCGCCGGCGCCCTCGCCGATTCCCACGGGCTGTCCGCCTCCCTGTTCGTTGCAGCCGGTGGCGGTCTTATCGCGACCCTCGCGGCCATGTTCCTGCGAGAGACGTCACCACGAGTGCTCGCCCGCCGAAACGGCGACCGTCGCCCCGTCACTGTCGTCTCGGAAGAGCTCTGATCCCCCACCTCCTTCCCGCCCTGTTGCCCGGGTCGGCTCATGAAAGGCTCCTAATTCCCATGCTGAGAAACTCCCCGAAGATTGCGATCTCCCTTGTGGCAGGCTCACTGCTTTTCGCTGTGGCCTCGTGCACCCCACCCTCCGAAAACGCCGCCGCACAGACCCTTGAGACGTCAGCCTCGCCTGCGTCCGCAGCCGACACCGCCGCCGGCTGGTCCGAGAAGCTTATCGACGCCCCGTACAAGCCGGAGGATCTCGTGCAGACGTCTTCAGGTGCCGTCATTGTCAGCGCCATGGCAGAGAACCCGGGCGAGAGCGGCTCCTCAGGTTCCCTCTACTACATGGATCCGGACACGACCGAGATTTCGCCGGCCTGGCCCAGCGGGTCCGTCGACAATGCCCTGAACAATGAGCTGTTCCCTGAGTGCTCAGGGCCGCTGAGCGATGACGAGACCTCACCGCACGGCATCACAGTGGAATCCGTTGACGACGGAACCGAACGTCTCTACGTGGTCAACCACGGTAGCCACGAAAGCATCGAGGTATTCGACGTCCGCAACGACGATGGCCAGCCGGGGCTCACCTGGATCGGGTGCGTCGAACTCCCGGAGGGAAGCTTCGGCAACGGCGTCGCCGCGGACCCGAACAGTGACGGATTCTTTGTCACACATTTCCTCAACCCGGCTGACATGGAGAACGAATTCAAACGGGCTTTCGCGGGCGAGGACACCGGGCACGTTCTGCACTGGACGCCCGAGTCCGGTTGGACACAGCTGCCAGAATCCACGATGTCCACCCCCAACGGCATTGCCGTCTCCGAAGACGGTGAGAGCCTCTATGTCGCGTCCTGGGGCGGCAGGAAGCTCGTGGAGATTGACCCTTCCTCCGGCGCCGTTCTTCGCGAGACCCCCGTGGACATCATGCCTGACAACCTGCGCTTCACCGACTCAGGTTCGGTCCTGGTGACAGGCCAGATGATCGACAGCTTCGAGACCTTCTTCGGATACGAATTCGAAGGCCTGCAGCCCGAGGACCGCTATGACGTCCTCGAACTGGACCCGGAGAGTTTCACTACCGCTGTGTTCGCGGAGGGTTCGGTCGCCGGGTTCGGTAACCCCACCACCGCCCTCCCCGTCGGAGACAAGGTCTTCGTCGGAGCAGTCGCAGGCACACAGATCCTGGAGCTGTCCCGCCAGTAGCCGCAGGTATGCACGATGAGCAAGGGGGGTTGGGGCACGGTCCCGGCCCCGTTACGGACGTTGGTGCGGGACTGGGCTGTGGGGACGTAGTCGGCGCCGCAGACCTGGTCGTCCCGGGTCGACAGGATCTGGGTGGTGAAGCGTGCAAGCATCTGTCTGATCAGGTCCGGAGAGGCTTGAGACAACAGATCGTCAAGATAGATCGTGGGGTCGATAGAATAAGGGCCAGCGGCCACCGGGGGTCTTGCCTTTCGAGGAGATGTAGGAGTTGATTCGAAAGGTGACTTGGGTGGTCGCCCACGTCTTCTATGGTGTCCTCACCGGCAGTTACAGATACACCACGCTAAAGGACGCAACCCGCCCACTCCCACCGGCCGCCGTCCCCGGCTGACCACACCGCCGATGTACCGGCTGTCGAGATGACAACAATTCGTGGAACGACCGGAAGAAAAAGTGAGCTTGGGACCACCCTTCTTGACAACTCTGGACGTGCCTGACGCTAGGATCAGCTACTCACCGAAGACACATCGGTGGATCCGGTTCTAACGGCTCTACGAACAGGTGAGGGACGATCCGGTGCTGTTACCGGATCGCCCCTCACCTACTACCGGGGGCCCGACTGCGCTACCAAAAGGACTCTCCTAACAGCAGTGGCACCTGTCGTTTCGTCACAATGGATCATGCTTAAGGGGCGATATCTCTATCCCCGTGATCAGCTCACGGATCCCTTTTTCGCCTGGACCCGTCGGGAGAGATCGGACTCCGGCTCTACCGGAGCTTCGGTGATCGCCGAAGCACGAAGACTCTGATCAACCTCCCATACCTCTTCGAAGCGAGCCGGATCCTCGAAGTAAAGGTTCTCAGCTTCCTTCGTGATGCCCTTCCCGATCTGGCGCTTAGAGATCCAGGAGACTAGGAAGGGGCTGATGAAGGCCGTGACAACGACTGCGGCTGCCACCTGTGCAGTCGCCTCGGCCTGGATGGATGCGAGGGAAGGGTCCACAGCGACGATAGCGGCTGGGGTGGCGATGGCGTTACCTGCGACGGCGGATTCTGCTGCACCGGACAGGACGTTGCGGGTCGGCTTCGGGTGGCGGCGGAGACGGTGCCACAGGTAGACCGCAGCGATGGCAAGGCCACCGGAGACGATGACGGTGAGGAGACCCAGAAGAATGCCAATGGCGCCGGATCCCACGAGAACCCGGAAGTCAATGCCGGCGCCTAGGGCGAAGGCCGCGAACGGGATGATCAGCTTTTCGCCTGGGGCAAGGAAGGCGCGGGCCTGCTCCGAAGAGTTACCGAGGATGAAGCCTAGGATCATGGGGAAGATAGCGGCGAACAGCGCCATCATCGGCAGCTGCGCCAGACCCGCAGCCCCCATTGCCAGCATGGTCAGGAAGGGGCCGTCGTTGATGGAGAGTACCGAGATAGCACCCTTATCGGTCTTGGAACCGAACTGAGAGGTCAACGCGACGTAGAGCGAACCGTTGGAGTTGGACATCGCGGCGATGACCGCGAGCGGAAGCAAACCCCAAAGAGTTCCACTAGGAGAGAGGAAGGCGATGGAGACACCGACAGCCACTGCTGCACCATACTTGGCTAGGACCAGGGTCAGGCCCTTCTCCAGCGAAGGGAGCGCGGTACGGAAGCTGATCTGTGAGCCAACGGCCACGAAAAACAGGCCAATAAGGACGGGGGCACCGTCGCGGAATAGCGCAGTGGTGAAGGCGCCGATGTCGAGGACGTCGGGGAAGAAAGTGTTCATGATCGCGCCGAGGAACAGCGGGACGACCATGAGCGCGCCCGGGATCTTTCCAATAGCTCGGAATACTGCATCCATGGGGTGACTCCTGTCTTAGATACGGGTGTGGTCAGTGACTTACGGGGGACTTGCAGATACTGGTCTCAGATGTGGATGCAGTGTCCTGCTTCACATTTCAGGTTGTGAATTACGCTAGTCATATCGATCCAGTCGGAGAAATATTATTTCGGCCGAGACTTATTTTTGACCGATATAACTCCAGCTGATGACGATTTTCGTCCCGATAAGTCATCCACGATGACCGGCGGCCCAGGGGCACTCACCCTGCAAGAACATCCCCTTAGGCAGATCCGGAGATTATTCCCCTCAGCGGCGACCGGCCGTTAATTCGCTGCCAATATCAATTATCTTCGAATTGATATTGGTTTTCTCATAGCGGAGTTCCTACCATGAAGCTAGTCACATATTGAGGGATGACGGTGAACAGCTACCCGCCGCCACACAACGCATCACAAGGAGAATCTCATGCGCGCCATCATCAAGCCCGGCCCTCAGCCGGGAGCCGAGTATCAGATCAATGCTCCCGAGCCCATCGAGGTACCGGCCGGTCATATCAAGGTCCAGATTGCGGCGGCCTCTGTCTGTGGTTCTGATCGGTCGATGTATCAGTACAATGACGCGGCGGCGGCTTTCCGCCCTGAGCTGCCCAAGATCATGGGCCACGAAGGCTCCGGCACCATCGTTGAGATCGGCGGGGGAATCACAGGATTTACCCCTGGCGACCGGGTCGCATTTGATTCGCACGTCGCTTGTTACGCCTGCTTCCAGTGCCAGAACGACAACCCACATCTGTGCGAGAACATGCAGCTGCTCGGCTACCACACGGATGGCCTATTCGCGGAGTACGTGGTGGTTCCCGTGCAGGCGGCCTTCAAACTTCCCCACGACTTCAATCTCGAGGAGGCAGCCCTACTGGAACCGGCAGGCGTGGCCATGCACGCAATCCAGGCCTCTGAACAGCCGCTACTGTCAAAGCGCGTCCTGATCACCGGGGGCGGCCCGGTGGGTCTGTTCATTGCCGAACTGGCCCGCATTGCCGGCGCCGCCAAGGTCGTAGTCGTCGAACCGAACCCGTACCGTCGGGAATTCGCCGAATCGCTCGGCGCCATCGGGATGGAGCCGAACGAGAGCATCCCCGAGCAGCTGCGGGAGATGAGTCAGGATCGCCACGGCTTCGATGTGGGGTTTGAGGCCTCCGGCCACCCCAGCAGCTTTCCCACTATCCTGAACTCCCTCCGAACGGGCGGCACTTTCGTCTCCGTCGGATTTGGCCGCAGCCTCGGCGAGTTCGACGCCGCTGAGTACCTCAACCGGCGCAACATTACCTTCAAGGGCTGCTTTGGCCGCCGACTCTGGTCCACCTGGGATCTGCTGTCCGTACTGATTGCCGAGGACAAGCTGAAGTTATCTACCTTTATCACTCACCGGCTACCGTTGTCGGAGTTCGAACGTGCCATTGAGCTCCTCTCCGAGGACTCCTGCAAGGTGATCCTGCTTCCGCAGGAGAGTTAGCTCAACTCCGCACTCCCATCAGTCCCCCTAGATATCTGCCTCGGGGGCTCCCACTGGGAGCCATGCGCATGATCGCGGAGGGCATTGCCTACCTTGAGGGCATCGGCAACCCGATGGCCTCGAGGTTTGTCCGCATCACCCCGGTCCCCTGCATCTCACCGATCTGGCTGGATCGGGCGTGCACCTCGATATCACCGAACAGCGTTCCATTCCGCAGGGGCCCTCCGGGTCAAGGCCCAGGCAGATGAAATGGAACGCCAGTTCGGCAAACGCCTCTTCCCCTGGATGGGAAAATTACACCGGTGCGTTGCCCACGGTGAGGCCGCCACAGACGTAGAGCACCTGACCGGTAACGAAGCCAGCGGCGTCATCCAGGAAGAAAGCAACGGAGGATGCGACATCCTCCGGCGTGCCCAGGCGGCCAACCGGTACACCGTCGATAATCGCCTTAGTTTTTGGTGAATCCGCAGGGTTTGCTTTGAGAAACAGTTCCGTTGCGATCGGCCCCGGGCCGATCGCGTTGACCGTGATGCCGTCCCGTGCCGTCTCGAGAGCCCAGACCCGGGTCAAACCGATCAGACCGGCCTTCGCCACGGCGTAGGACGTGCGAAGTTCCTTGCCTAACGCTGCACGGGAGGTCATATTGACGATGCGACCGAACTGCTGTTCCTTCATTCCGGGCAGTACCGCCTGTGAACACTGGAGGGCGCTGCGAAGATTGAGATCAAAGGAACGCTGCAGGTCCGCCAGCGTTGTTTCCTCGGCTGCCGCAGGAAAGACAGCCCCCACGTTGTTGACCAGCCGGGTCACCGGCCCCTTACTGAGAATTTCCTCCAGTGCCTGTTGTGTGGAATCGGTGTCCGATAGGTCCGCGATGTAGGAGGCGCCCACGGACGTCGGCTGCCGGTCAATGACGGCTACCTCCCATCCACGGGACATACCTAACTCCGCGATGGCCTTTCCGATCCCAGATGCGCCGCCCGTGACCAGTAATTTCTGCTTCATCGCAGTTTCTCCTTCGACTCTTTCGGCAGTGTGAATGTCGGGAAACCTGCAGCGATATCGCTGAGGATCCTTCTTCACAACTTAGAAAATCACCGTTTAACCCCAGGGTCCAATATAAAATAAGGGCACATTCATATTGGATTGAAATATAAGGAGTCTTGCGGTGGAAATTCGGGACTATGAAGCATTCATCACCGTGGCAGAGGAGTTGCACTTCGGTCGTGCCGCCGAAAGGCTGTTGATCTCTCAGCCGCCTTTGAGCAACCGAATCCGACAGATTGAACGCAGCCTCGGCCTGGAACTCTTTAACCGCACCACACGGGCAGTGGAATTGACCAGTGCCGGTCAGCGCTTCCTCCCGGCCGCCCGGGAAGTCATGCACCATCATGAAGAAGCCCAACGGGTCGCCAAAGCAATCCGAACAGGAGAACTGGGCACCGTCCGACTCGGCTTCGCCGGCGTGTCCAGTCAGCAAGCCCTGCCTATTCTTAGCCGGGCGGTCAAGGACGCTTACCCCGACATTGACCTGCAGATCCAGTCCCAGACTTATGTGTATACCGCCGTCGAACAACTGAGGCAAGGGAGTCTCGATCTCGCCTTTTCACGTCTCCCTACCCATCCCGATCTCGAAGCCAGGGTCATCCAGGTGGAGGAACTGCTCTGCGCCCTTCCCGACGACCACCCGCTGGCCGATAGGGATGAAATCAATCTCTCGGAGCTGGCCCAAGAGAAATTCGTCAGCCTCACGGAAGACCAGGGATCAGTCTTGCAGGCGACGATGGCGTCGCTGTGTATTTCTGCTGGCTTCCGACCCCAGGTCATCCAATATGCGCCGGATTCCGCCACGGTCCTGGCCCTGGTGGCCGCCGGAATCGGCATCACCATCACCTTGAGTTCAGTAGCGGAGACCAGGCCACATGATGTCGCATACAAGAAACTGGCCAACATTAACCCTAGCCACATGTTTGCAACCCTTGCGTGGCGCCGCAATGACCCCTCTCAATCTCTGCGACATGTACTAGAAATCTCGCAACAGGTGCTGCCCACCCCGGATCTTTCTGAATTTGAGAACAATCCCTTCCTTAAGAGTATTGGACCGGAATGAGTTGGGATGCTTATTGTGTCACTAGTGGAAAGAAAACCACTGGTTCGTCACCCAAGGGTGAGAACGTGGTGACAGTCACGTCGCCTCTCTTCCAGGAATCCGATCTCTGAGCAATCTGAATAATTGGCAGATAATTGTCGGCCTGGCACCCCCACTCGTTTGAAGCTTCATCTACCCGGCAAAGGAGGGAGATCATGAACAAGTCGACCTTGCGTCCCCGTGAAACAATCGTCGCCATACGGGCAATCCCCTATGCCATTCCCTATGGCAAGCCCCTGCGCTTCGCCAGTGGTTCCATCAGCGTCGCGGACAATGTCTTGATCCAGATCGAAACCGACAACGGAATCATCGGATGGGCGGAAGCCCCTCCCCGCCCCTACACCTACGGTGAAACCCAGGAATCCATCATCGCTGTGGTCGAGAAGGTGTTCGCACCCCAGATCATCGGACGCTCGATCTTTGATCGGGAGGGTATCCGTTCCTTGATGAACAGGACCATCGGCAACCCGACGGCGAAGTCCGGGATCGACATGGCCCTATGGGATGTCATCGGAAAACGACTCGATATCTCCGTGCACCAGCTGCTCGGTGGATACACCGACAGCCTCAAAGTCAGCCATATGCTCGGATTCGATGATCCGCAGCGGGTGGGGGATGAGGCGGTTGAACTCCGGGAAACCTACGGCATCAACAGCTTCAAGATCAAAGTCGGTAGGCACCCGATTGATGATGATGTCGCCGTCTGCCGAGCAGTCCGTGAGGCCCTCGGGGAGGACGCCGAGCTCTACCTGGACGGAAACCGGGGCTGGAATGCGGTGGAATCTGCCGCAGCCCTGCGCAAACTGGCGGACGTGGGGTTATCCCGGGTGGAGGAACTCAACCCGGCAGATGAGATCACCTCCCGTAAGTGGCTGGTGGAACGCTCACCGTTCCTGTTCGTGGCGGATGAGAGTGCACCGACCCAGGCAACCGTGACCCGGGAGATTCTCAGTGGCGCAGCCAACGCGCTAAGCATCAAGACCGCCCGCAGCGGATTTACCGACTCCGTCCGGCTCATCGGCCTCGCCGAGGGGCTAGGTATCGAGACCTTCCTGGGCAATCAGATCGACGCACACCTTGGGACAGTCTGTTCCCTGGTCCTCGGTGCGGCGTTCGACGCCACCTCCAGGCACCCCGCGGAGCTGTCCAACTGGCTGGATCTGGAGGACAGCCTGCTCACCGAGGACCTGGTCATCCGAAACGGCGAGATGAAGGTTCCCACGGGCCCCGGCCTGGGAGTCGACATCGACCTCGACAAGCTTCAGCATTACCGCGTCGACAACCAGATGAGTCCCCTGGCCCTCCTGACCTAACTCGCTCCCCCCTTCCCCTACCAACCACCACCGAAGGAAATACCATGGCCTACCTGCGCCTCCATCACGTCAATGTCACCAGCGACCACATGCCCACCCTCGTCGACTTCTACAAAAACGCCCTCGGTCTTGATCTCTTGCCCTCCCCCCAGATGATCGCTACCTCTGCTGCGGGAACCGACGACGGCAACGAGGCCTGGGACAACTCCGCCAAGTTCTTCGACGCCGGTGACGGCGATGAGCTCCAGATTCACGCCACCCAGCGCCAGCCCTACCTGGCTGCCCAGGAAGGTCACTCCGTCAACCCGCTCATTGCCGGTCACTTCGCGTTTCGTACCGACGATATTGAGGCCATCAAACAGCAGCTCACCGAGGCCAACATCCCATTTGATGACTGGGGTGTCTGGTCGGTCGAGGGTTGGCATCAGATCTTCCTGACCGACCCGGCCGGCAACTACATTGAGATCCACCAGCTCGTCGGCGACGCCTCGGAGTCTCAGGAGTAGTCGTGCCGCCAACCACCACCCGCCCGGGGAAACTGCCTACTTATGCCGAGTTGAAGCAGCGGCCCGGGCCGGTGTCCGGCACGGCCTGGGGGGTTTTTGGTGATGACGATGAGCTCGGAACCCTCAATCTCCTCACCGAGGAACGCGTCCGGCAGGCCGCCTCAAGCATCCGGGAGGGCCGCCGTTTCTCGCTCAACCTCGCGCTCAACGCCTTCGACCCCCCACTGATCGCTCATCGTGCGAACCCTGAACACAAGATCTTCGGACTCAATGAGTTTCACCGCGACGACTCCTTGGATAACCTCTATCTCCAGGCGTCGACCCAGGTGGACGGACTCCGACATTTTGGGCACCCGGATCGGGGCTTCTACGGCGGACGTCCAGGCAGTGAGATCACCGCAGAGACACCGACACTCGGCATTCAGCACGTGGCGCAGACCGGGATCGTTGGACGGGGCGTGCTTCTCGACGTCGCCGCCTACCGCGAACACCACGGCAAGCCCATTGACCATGACGCCGGCGAGGCTCTCTCAGTCCAGGACCTGGAGCGGGCTGCCGAATGGCAGAATGCCGTCTTTCACGACGGGGATATCCTCCTGCTCCGCACCGGTTGGTTGACGCACGTCCGCAGCCGGGGGAAAGAAGCGGAGGAGCAGGTCCGCAGTGGTGGCCTCGCCGCCACCGAAGAGATGGCGGCCTGGCTCTGGGACCACCACTTTTCGGTGGTCGCCGCGGACAACATCGCACTGGAGGCGTGGCCGGTCGGCGAGACAGACATTGAGACCGAAGCCGAGAAATCAGGCTTGCTTGAGGCCAGCTCCCACACCGGCATGTTGCATCGCATCCTCATTCCGCTTCTCGGCCTGACCATCGGTGAACTATGGGATCTAGATGAGTTAGCTGACGCTTGTAGGGAGCTGAGGCGTCATGATGTTTTCATCACCGCTGAACCGCTGAATCTCACTGGTGGAGTCGGCAGCCCCGCTAATGTCCTGGCAATCCTGTAATCAGAAGCCAGCCCTCACCCCGAGAAAATGGAGAGAAAGAATATGACCCGTCTAGGTACAACCGCTGAGAATTACGAATGGACGATCGCTGTCCTTGACGGTCCCAACATCGCCAACATCGGCCACGAGCGGGGCCACCGTGACCACACCCTGCACGACTGGGAGGAACTCGATCAGCTGGTCAACAAGGTCGCCGACCTCCTGGGCATCAGGATCATCCACTACGCCTCCAACTACGAAGGCAAACTCCTCGAGTGGCTCCACACCCATGCCCGCGACGTTGACGGCATCGTCGTCAACCCCGGCAGTCTCACCTCCTACAGCGAGGGCCTGCGCCACGCCCTGGAGGAAACCGTTAAGCCTTACGTCGAGGTGCACTTCTTCAACACCGTCAAGCACTTCGCCCGGGTCTCCCCACACATCCGCCTCGAATCGAAGATCACCGCCTCAGCCACCGGCGTCGTCTCCGGCTTCGGACAGCACTCCTACACCGCAGCACTCATCGGTCTGGTCGACCTGCTCGACGAGCGAGCCGCAGCGGAGAAGAAAGAGGCCTGAAAATGCGCACCTGGACAGCAACAGACCTCCGCCTCACCGACCGGGAATGGACCATCGGCATCATCGACGGCCCGAACATGTCCCAGCTGGGCAAACGCGACCCCACCAAGTACGGGTCCATCACCTGGGACGAACTCGACGCCAAGAACAGAAGTTGGGGAGAAAAGCTAGGGGTGAAGATCATCTCTCTGGTGTCCAACCATGATGGCGAGATCCTCGACTGGATTCACCAGCACTCCGACGATGTTGATGCCTGGATGGTCAACCCGGCCGGTCTCCAGACCTACGCCGAAGGGATACGCCAGGCCTTCGAGATGTCCGGCAAGCCCTACGCCGAAACCCACTTCGCCAACACCGTGCGCCACTTCGCGCAGTCCTCCCCCCACATCCGACTCGAATCAGGCCTGACCAGTCAGGCACAGAGCCTGGTGATGGGCCTGCGTCACCAGAGCTACCTCTCCTCCCTCGTGGGAATCACCCTCCACCTGGACGAGCAGCACCTTGATCCTGACAACTAGCCCGGGTTTTTCACGGAAAGTAGACGGACACCAGCCGAAGAAACAGAGAAAGCGATCCTTGACTAGGTCGAAAGAATCACCTTCAGGGTGACGACCACCATTTTCCAGGTCGGTACCCCCGCACCTTCCCAGCTGTGGTCGAACGCCGGGCTCATGCTCGTAGCCACCACCGCCAACTCGGTCGGTGTGGCCACTGCGGTCGACGTGGAGCTTAGGGACGGGCAGAACCCGAACCTGGTTCACACCACCGGCAACACCATGACCACCCTCGCATTCGCACTGGCTTTGGGCGGGGATGACGCGAACGACTTGAATCTCCTGGATCCGCTGGTTGCCACCGGGCTGATCGACCAGGTGCTCTCAGACTCGCCACGCTCCAGGACCGGGGGGTGGAGTTTCGCAGCTTGCAGGAAAACATCGACACCTCCTCCTCCGGCGGGCGGTTGGTGTTCCATATCTTCGCCTCACTGGCAGAGTTCGAACGTGACCTCATCCGCGAACGCACTAACGCCGGCCTTGAGGCCACGCGTGCCCGCGGCCGGGTCCGAGGCAGGCCACCACTCCTGAGCGGAGACAAGCTGCGCACCGCCCAGAAGCTCTACGAACAAAAGGACATGACCGTCGCCCAGATCGGTGAAGTCCTGGGCGTGAGCCGCACGACCCTCTACCGGGCGCTGAGCGGAGAAGCCGGGGCCCTGCCGACACGGAAGCACACCTCCACCACGACCGCATAACCGGCCGTCCCGGGTAGCCACGGCCATGTGGAGCTGCGGGAAAGCCGCTCCCCGACGCTGCGAGCCACAGCCAGGTGATTTCCGACAATGCCGCTACGCCGGGCCGTGATCCATGGCACACTCGTTATTGGTCGCGGTTTCTGTGCGCAGTGTCGAGGCACTCGCACGAGACCCACACGCGAGCGCCTGGTATTCCTCAATCATGCAGTCACTGCCGCAGGTTGATGGTCGACGAGGAGTTCCACCGACCCGTCCGTCAGCGAATCATGCCGGCGAACGTAGCATCACCTCATCAAAGAAAAGGTAATAGATATGGCACAGGGAACTGTGAAATGGTTCAACGGCGAAAAGGGCTTCGGTTTCATCGCCCCGTCTGATGGATCCGCTGATCTTTTCGTCCACTACTCCGAGATTCAGGGCGGCGGTTTCCGCAACCTTGAAGAGGGCCAGCAGGTTGAGTTCGAGGTCGGCGAGGGCGCCAAGGGCCCGCAGGCCCAGCAGGTTCGCCCGCTCTAAACCACTGCCGCTCTTCACTGATGAACCGCCACACCGTCGGGTGCGGCGGTTTTTCTCATCCCCAGGTCAGAGGCGAGGTTCTCAAGGTCAGGACACCAGCACCCTGACAACGCAGGAACGACGCTTAAACCACTACGAGCCGTGCGCCTGGTTGTAGGCCTCGACGATGTGCTTGGGGATAGTGCCCCGATCAGACACCGTGAGGTTCTGCGCCTGCGCACACTGATGGATCCGGCGGGAGTTCGATCGCTTCGCCCCACCCGTAGCGCGGGTGCGGGATTTGTGTGCCACCGGGGCGGGCTGGGCCACCTCGACGTAGGGCGCGAGCAGTTCGAGGAATCGGGTGGCGTTGTCCTCGGAGAGGTCAATGACGTAGTTGGAGCCGTCGACGCTGAATCGGACGGTGTTCACCTGGTCATCGGTCAGAGGCGTGCCGTCGATGTCGTCAAAGTACTAGGGCGTGTCTCCTAAATAGGTTGGTCGGTGGGGCGATACTGGATCGGTGAGTGACACCAAAAGTCGGTTTCGCGTCCTGACCGACCACCAGTGGGAGACGGTTGAGCGCCTTCTGCCCAGCAGTGATGGGCAGCGGGGTCGTCCCTTTCACAACAGTCGGCTGGTCGTTGAGGGCATCATCTACCGCTACCGCACCGGAATCCCGTGGCGGGACCTGCCCCGCGATGAATACGGCCCCTGGCAGACCGTCTGGAAACGGCACCGCCGCTACTGCGCCGACGGCACGTGGGATGCCGTCCTGACCTACCTGCTGACGGTGGCCGATGCGGAAGGAAAGATCGACTGGAACGTCTCCGTCGACGCCTCGATCACCCGTGCCCACCAGCACGCGACGAACACGACCCGGCCCGAGCAGGACACAGGGGGCTCGATCGAATCACAAGAATCTGCCGCTGGCGTTGACTGAACCAGCAGGTCATGGAATTGGCCGGTCGCGCGGTGGGCTGTCGAGCAAGATTCACGCCGGCGTCGACGGACACGGCCGTCCCCTGTCTGTGGTGGTCACCGGCGGGCAGCGCAACGACGGTGCGATGCTTCAGGCTGTGCTCGACGACATCCACGTCCCGCGCATGGGTCCCGGGCGGGCGCGGTCGCGTCCGGATGCGGTCCTGGCTGACCGTGGCTACGCGACGACGGTGATTCGGCGTGACCTGCGTAAGCGGGGGATCGTGGCGGTCATTCCTGAAAAGCGTGACAGTATCGCGGCCCGTAAACGTAGAGGCAGCAAAGGTGGGCGCCCGCCCGCCTTTGACCCTCATGCCTACAAGGGCCGCAATGTTGTCGAGCGGGCGTTTGCCCTGGCCAAGCAGTGGCGGGGCCTGGCCACCCGCTATGACAAACTCGCCGTGGTTTATCGTGGAGCCGTCGTGCTCTGTGCTGTGCTCACCTGGCTCAGAGCTTTAGGAGACACGCCCTAGGTGATCTCGCGGCGTGCCACGGGGTGCTCCATGGCTAGAAGGTCTTTGTCGGTGAAGTATTCATCAGGAGACTCCCCCGTGGTTGTTGGTCGGGGGGTTTTTGCAGTTTCAAGCCCCTTTAGTAACTCTTCACGATAGAGAGTGCGTGATCTTCCCCTGCAACTCTCCTCTTGCGACCTGTCAGGCTGAGTATTCATAGGTGTGAAGGCCCCCCTGTGGTTAGCTGTGCACTCTCAATCATGAAGAGCCGCTTAACTTCGGCAAGAACCTCAACCCCAGCCCATATACGGGCTGGGGTTGAGTACAGCTGAGGAACTCCAGCGTGGAGTCGGATCGAGCCCCTCCCACGTGCCATGCCCACAAGGATCCGGCTCGGCCGGTCGTACTCGTGGGCGCCGTGGGCAAGGGAGGATGCTCCTCAGCGGACGGAGCACACTACAGACAACGCCGGCCTGTCGCGGGTTTCGTGCTGTTAAAGGCTAGTCTTCCTTGTCCAGGGCGAAGCCGTAGGTGACGACGTTGTTGCCCTGGTCGTCGGTCTGCGGGTCGAGCAGCAGCTCCGGCTTGACGGCGGTCGCGACGTCGTTCTCGGTCCACTCGCCACCCTGGAAGTACAGCTGGGTGGTGATCTCGCGGTAGCCCGGGCTCTTGACCTTCAGGTGCAGGTGGGCCGGACGCCACGGGTGGCCACCGTAGGAGTCGATGAACCAGCCGGTCGGCCCGTCCGACGGGATCTGGTACGGAGCAGGCTGCAGGGTCTTGATCTCGTACTCACCGTTGTCGTTGGTGACGATGGTGCCGCGCAGGTTCCACTCCGGGATGCCCGGGGCGAACTGGGAGTAGAAGCCCTCCTCATCCGCGTGCCACAGCTCGATCGTGGCGCCGGCGAGGCCCTTGCCGTCGACGTCGGTGACCTGGCCCTTGAAGATCAGCGGGGTGGCGGCCTTGTCCTGCTCGCGCATCGGCATCTCGCCGTTCCACGGCAGCTCCGGGGCGTTCTCGACGTAGTAGGGGCCCTCGATGGAGCCCTTGGTGCCGGTGTAGTGGTGGCGGTCGTAGTTGATCTTCTCGATCTCGTGCTCGACGAAGACGTCCAGCCACAGCGGCCACTCGCCGTACTCGCCGACCTGGATCATCCAGTTCTTCACCACGCGGTACTCGTCGTAGGTGACCTGGTGCTTGTGGGCGACCTCGGCGATGGCGGCCAGCAGATCGGTGTAGATCGCGTTGGCACGCTCCTTGGAGGTGTCCGACTTGACGGTCTCGTGCTTGAACTTGTCGGTCGCGGCGTTGCCGGAACCCTTGGCGGTGGGGGTGAGCTCTGACTCGGTCATGGATGTCCTCTTTTCGCGGGAAGGACTGAAGAGGGTCTTCAGTCTGCCGGGGATGTAACAGGTGTGGAGTGTGACCTGGCCCCGTCACATGATGGCAGGGAGCAAAACCATGTCACTAAAAGGTCTACAAATATCGGGGGGAGGGGGTAGCCGTCCGGTGCCCCCATACCTGACCTCTTGGACTGGCTTCTGCCACAGGGACACAAACCTGGGACGGGCAATCTATCGAGCCGGGGCAGCCCGAATGGAAAGTTGCCCTTGCAGGTAGGGGCATTTTTTATGGACTGGGAATGAAGGTCGCCGCAGAGGGGACGGTTTCGCGATGGGTATCCAATTTCGGGAGCGTTGCGCGAAGACCTTTATTAGACCAATTAGGTGTGTCGTAGATCATCGCTTAGCTTTCCTGTGACATGCATCTCGACATGGTTGCAGTTGACGAGGATGTCCATCTCTTTTGGGGACATCACACGGGTTTAAGGATGGTTTTCAGATGGTGAAGCCCCATGAGCTTTCCGAATTGGCGCCGGAAAAACAGTCTCCCAAGCAGTGGGATGACTACATTCGCCGGGACCGGGTCCACCGGGAGCTGTACACCGAGGACCGGGTCTTTCAGGAAGAAATGATCAAGATCTTCGGCCAGACCTGGGTATACCTTGCCCATGAATCTCAGCTTCCGGAGCCGAACTCCTTCCTTTCGGTCCGTATGGGGTTGCGTCCGATTATCCTCACCAAGGATCGAAAGGGTGCATTTCACGCTGTTTTCAACCGGTGCTCGCACCGCGCCGCAACATTGTGCCGGGAAGAGTCCGGGGTGGCCAAGAGTTTCCAGTGCCCTTACCACGGCTGGACCTTCCGGAACACCGGCGAGCTGGTGGGCGCTCCCTGGCCACAGGGTTACGCGGATTTTGACAAGTCCGAACTCGGACTAGGCAAGGTCAAGCGGGTGGAAACCTACCGGGGATTCATCTTCGGCACGCTCAATGAGGATGCGCCGACCCTCGAGGACCACCTCGGTCATGCCAGGCCCTGGCTGGACTACTGGATCGATCGGGCTCCGGAGGGTGAGGTGATCGTTAAAAGCGGTGCTCACCGTATGGGATACCGGGGCAATTGGAAACTCGCCTACGACAATGCCGGCGACGGGTACCACCCCTCCTTCTCCCACCGCTCCCTGTTGGAGATGGCCTCACGGCTGGGAGACAGCAAGGACATGTCCTACTTCGGCAAAACCCCCGATGACGGACCGATGTCCATGTACTCCCTCGGTAACGGGCACAGCGTCCTGGATCAGCGGCCGAACTTCGACGGCCCGGGTTCCATCTGGGAAAACCAGCGCCCACAACCCGGTCGGGAATGGTTTGAGGAGATGATCCGGGAAAAATACCCCGAGGATGCTGACCAGCTGCTTGACCTCTGCGCTGGTGCGCAGATCAATCTCAGTATTTTCCCTAATCTCCTCCTCATCGGAAATCAGATCCAGGTCATCGAACCGTTGGCCGTGGACCGGACCCAGTTGACCTGGAACGCCACCACCATCGGCGGAGTCCCGGAAGAAATCAACACGATGCGAATGCGAACCCAGGAGGATTTCCCGGCCTTTGGAGAGCCCGACGATCAGGCCAATTTTGAGGAGGTCCAACGCGGACTTGCCGTCCCGGAGGCCGAATGGGTCCTGATGAACCGGGGCTTGGATGTCGAGAACTGGCAGGAACTCAACGAGAACGGCGTGATCAAGTCCGCGGTGACCGATGAGCTTCATATGCGCAGCTACTACAGCGAGTGGCTGCGACTGATGAATGAGGAGAAGTAATGGTGAACAAACTCAAGCAATACGAGGATACCTCTGCCTGGTCCTACCATGTGGACAAGGAATTCTACGCTGACCTGGACCGCTTCAACCAGGTCCTCCGGCAGGACTGGGCTGGGGCAGACGTCGAAACCCACCGGGAAGCGGAGGCATTCCTCAACCGGGAAGCCTGGTTGATCGACGAGGCCCGATTCAACGAATGGCTTGAGTTGTTCTCTGCTGACTGCCTCTACTGGGTGCCTGTGGTCCCGGGCGGGGGTGATCCCCGGACCCAGATCTCCCATGCTTTTGATGACTGTCGTCGCCTGACGGACCGGGTCTACTGGCTCCGAACGGGCTTGGCCTTCAGTCAGATCCCCCAGTCCCGGACCCGTCGGATCATTTCGAATGTCGAAGTCCACGATGAACCTCAAAACTCCCTGCGATTCATCCGCTCGAACTTCATGGTCCACGAATTTCGAGCAGGTGTGGCGAAGGTCTACGCCGGGTGGACAGGCCATGTGCTCAGTGAGGGGGAGCACGGATGGGAAATCCGTCTCAAGCAGGCCAATCTCATTGACTCCGAACAGATCCATGAAAATCTCACCCTGATCTTCTGAGAAGTCGTGAACGGACAAAGGAAGGAGGCGCAAACCATGACCGATCGCGATTCCGCCCTGGAAGAGCTCCGCGAGCAGAACGAATTTCTCCAACGTCAGGTGCGACATCTAGAACGCGAAGTCGCCGCGATGCGACCCGTTATCACTGAAGTTCGCAGGCTCAGAATCTGGGATTTTGCTCCCTATGAGGTGTCTCCCGATGAATCGTGGCTGGCGCTGGATCGCGACAGCGCCACTACCCTGCTCCAGGCGCTGGCCGGCAACGACCACTGGCACCCATGGTCATCCAGTCTTGATCCGAGGCCACAGCCATGACACCGACACCAACAACACAAGTAACCCTGCTGATCACCCATAACCCTGGACCGGATATCGACCAAGTCTGCCAGCTGCTGGACAACCGGCAGAAACCATGGCGCCATGTTCAGCCCTTCACCGGGGAAAAACTTCCTGACCTGCAGGAGGTTTCCGAGGTGATCTGCTTCGGCGGGCCCTACGCAGCCTATGACCAAGACCAGTTCCCATTTCTGCGGGAAGAAGTCCAATTCCTGCGCGATGCCGTGGATGCTGACATCCCGGTGCTCGGGATCTGCCTCGGTTCACAGATCCTCGCTGAGGCACTCGGTGGCAGATCCCGGGTGGGTGATCACGGTTTGGAATGCGGGTTCATCGATGTCGTGGCGGTGACGGGTCAAGAACAGGTGACGCCCGAACTGGCCGGACGATATTTCTCCTTCCACACCGACAGCATTGATTTGCCCCCCGCAGCGCAACTGCTGGCTGTGTCACAGCGGTACCCGCAAGCCTGGCGGCAGGGAAGCGCCGTGGCCATCCAATTTCACCCCGATATGTCGGTCGACGGTATCCGCGACCTGCTCCGCATAGAAGAAACCAAGATCCGCCAGCACGGTATCGACGTGGAAAAACTCATAGCTGAAGTAGAAGAGAACCGGGCGCTTCTCCAGCAAGGGGCCGAAAAAGTCATCGGCGGCTGGATCGACCACACGCATGAGCAAGCACCAGTGCACACCACTGAAGCCCGGTAACCCAGACGAACGCGTCTTGTGATGTTAACCGTCACACACACGTCTATTTCCCCGGTCACTTCCCCCACACCCTCTGGTCCCAGGACCATGCCCCCACATCCAAGGAGAGATCATGACCACCACCCAGACCCCCGTGTACGCCCCCAAGTTCATCGAGAAGTACGACCTCTACACCCCGATCCAGCAGGAAGCCGCGGAGCGCAGCCTGCGCCGGATCGACGCTGATGGCATCGAAGTCATTCGCATCGTCTGGCCTGATCAGCATGGTCTGCTGCGCGGAAAGTCCCTCTCCAAGGAGGCGTATGCTGCCGCACTCAAAGCCGGCAATGACATCACCATGGCCCCCTTCTTCTTTGACCCGGCCAACGCCATCGTGCTCAACCCCTTCAGCGCAGACGGTGGTTTCAGCGTCGAGGGTCTGCGCGGCAGCCCCAATGTGAAGATGGTCCCGGACCCGGTCACCTTCCGGGTGCTTCCCTGGGCCCCGGAAACCGCGGTGGTCATCAGCGACCTGTACATGAGTAACGGTGAGCTGTTTCCGTTCGCTCCGCGCTCCATTCTGAAGCAGTCGCTGCAGAAAATGGCGGATGCCGGCTACGGATTGATCGCTGGAATCGAGATGGAGTGGTATCTCACCAAACTGATCGATGACATGCTGGAGACCGGATCTTTGGGGGCACCGGGAAGTCCTGCTGACCCTCCTCGTGTGGCACCGGTGGCTCGAGGCTACAGTTACCTGCTCACCGATCACCTCGATGAAATCGATGACATCCTCCGGCCAATCCGCAAGGCCGTCGTAGACATGGGGATGCCGCTTCGTTCGATGGATGACGAGTGGGCGCCCAGCCAGGTGGAGACCACCTTCGACATCCTGGAAGGGCTTGCCGCAGCGGATGCCGCGGTGATGTTCCGCATGGCTGTCAAGCAGATCGCCAAGCGCAATGGGCATATCGCTTCCTTCATGTGCACCCCGGCAATCGAGGGTTTCTATGCCAGCGGCTGGCATCTGCACACCTCGGTGGTGGATCTTGTCACAGGAGAAAACCTCATGGTTCCGGGCGAGGGAGAGGCACTCTCGGAGCTGGGACGCCACTATGTCGGCGGAACGCTCGCCCACGGCATCGCTGCTTCCGCCTTCACCACCCCCACCATCAACGGCTACCGACGCCGCCGCCCCTACTCCCTGGCCCCGGACCGACTGACCTGGGCGATGGACAATCGGGCCTCGATGATGCGGGTTATCTCCTCGCCCCATGACCAGGCTTCCCATGTGGAGAACCGGGTCGGGGACTCAGCGGCGAACCCGTATCTCTACATTGCTTCGCAGGCGGTAGCCGGTCTGGATGGAATCCTCAACCGGATTGAGCCGGGAGTCATGGCCGAGGACCCCTACGCGGAAGACGTCCCCCAGCTCCCGGACACCCTGGAAACTTCTCTTGATCTGCTGGAAGAGGACACCTTCTTCCGCAAGGAGTTCGGCGATGCCTTTATTGACTACATCGTCACGATGAAGCGCAGCGAGGTCAACCGCTACAACGAGTGGCTGAGCAATAATCCGGACCCCTCCACCTATGTCAACGGTGTCACCGACTGGGAACACCGCGAGTACTTCGAGCTGTTCTAAATCTTCTCCCGTGGAGGACCGGGTCCGGCAAGGCCCGGTCCTCCAAACACCTTGAGCTGAAAGTAGGCCCCTCATGCCCACCATTCGACTTCAATCCCCCGACGGACAAAGCCACACAGTGGAAGCCCGGCCAGGCGCATCCGTGATGGAAACCGCCGTGAAATACGGCGTGCCTGGCATCGTCGCCGAATGCGGCGGCGGACTGTCCTGTGCCACCTGTCATGTGTACGTCTCTCCGGAGTTCCTGGAGAAGACAGGAATCGCGGAAGATTTCGAGGATGAAATGCTCGATGACACGGTCTCCGAACGCCAGGCCAACAGTCGCCTCTCCTGCCAGATCCGTATGACCGATGAGCTCGACGGGCTCGAAGTCACTATCGCCCCGGAGCAATAACATGACCACACACACGACCTGCACCCTGATTATCGGGGGCGGTGAGGCTGCTTTGCATACTGCCGCGGCCCTGCGGACCCAGGGCTACGACGACGGCATCATGATCGCAGCGGAGGAACCGTACTCCCCTTATCAACGCCCCCCGCTCTCCAAGGCCTTTCTGACAGGAGAGGCCGATGAATACAGCCTGCAGCTGCGGGCGGATGACTACTACCGGGATAACAGCATCGATCTCCGGACCGGCAGCCGCATTGCCGAAGTGAACATCACAGCCCGCGGTCAGGGGGAGGCGGTTGCCCAGGACGGGGATAAAATCAGCTTCGTCAAGGTCGTACTCGCAACCGGTGCCACACCTCGACACCTCACCATCCCGGGTGCCGAAGCCGATGGCGTGGTGTATCTCCGCGACATTGACAGTGCTCGTCGGCTCAGTCTGGGGCTCGCGGACGCCCGGCAGGTGGTGGTCATCGGCGGTGGATTCATCGGCCTGGAAGCCGCAGCTGCGGCCCGGATGCGAGGCATAGAAGTCACCGTCCTGGAAGCCGGGGATCGACTCCTTGGCCGGGTGGCGGCTCCCCCCATCTCGGAGTTTTACCGGCAGGCGCACGAAAACCGGGGAGCCACCGTCATGACCAGAGCAGCGGTAACCGAGATTGCAGTCGGCGAAGAAGGCAAGGTCACGGGAGTTATTCTGGGCGATGGGCAGGAAATCCCCGCTGATCTGGTGGTGGTGGGAATCGGTGTTATCCCCAACACCGCCCTAGCACAGCAGCTCAACCTCGAGTGTGAACGCGGCATCCTCGTCGACCACGCTGGGAGAACCAGCCACCCAGATATTTATGCCGCGGGTGATTGCACCCAGCAACCGCACCCTTTTCTGCCGGGAGAACTGGTGTGTCTGGAATCGGTGCAAAACGCTGCAGCCCAGGGAAAGATTGTCGCAGCCTCTATCGTAGGCAATCCATTACCCGCCCCTCAGGTGCCCTGGTTCTGGTCAGATCAAGGAGATCTCAAGCTACAGATTGCCGGACTGTCCCACGGATATGACAAATATGTCCTCCGAGGAGACCCGGCCACAGAATCCTTCTCCCTGCTGTACTACCGCCGAAATCGTCTGATCGCTGTCGACGCCATTAATCAATCGCATGACTTCATGGCAGTTAAGCGAGCTCTGGGCAAGAACGCCACCATTGACCCCGAACGAGCCGGTGACACCACCGTCGCGCTCAAGACCCTCATCCAGGATGACCATGCACAAAATCGGAATACCGTCTCGGCTTAGCAGCTCACCCGCTGATAAGAGGGTGGCGATTGCCAACGAGCTGATTGACCTCATCGCGGATCGTCTCCGCTCTCTGGACGCAGAGCCGATTCTCCTCAATCCCAGCGACCTGTCCAACCCGCCGGATCTTGATGCTCTTCTCCTGCCTGGGGGTGGGGATATCAGCCCACACCGGTACGGACAGGAACCTGATCCCCGGGTCTATAACGTCGACCTGGAACAGGACAGGTTGGACTTCGGGATAGCACGGCATGCGCTGCACAGAAATCTGCCGATCATGGGCATCTGCCGCGGAATGCAGCTTCTCAACGTGTTGTACGGGGGGAGCTTGATCCAGCACCTGCCGACCAGTGCCGTCGAGCATTCCTTTCAGCTGAAAAAAGAGAGCATCACCTTGGCGGAGAGGTTCACACCGCACGAGGTGGAAATAACCCCCGGTTCCAGGCTCGCCGGAATTCTCGGATCTTCAGTGTGGACTGCGTCGGCACATCACCAAGCGGTTGATGACCTGGGTGAAGGCCTGCGCATTGTTGCCCGAGCTGCTGATGGCACCGTGGAAGCGGTGGAGGATCCGCACCGGAGTGTTATCGGCGTCCAGTGGCACCCAGAAATCCGAGAACACGGCGGGGAGGTACAAGATCACCTCTTCCTGAATCTCCTCCACTGCGTAGAGCTCGGTCGGGCAGTCAAAATCTGAAGGGATCCACTTCGCCTTCAGATACCTCGGATTCTCCGCTGGACGGCACCGGTGTGACCCCTCCCTCATCGGGGGTCAGGCCGGTACTATTTTCTTCAGAAAAAGTTGCTGCTAAAAAAGGAGAGGCCGAACGCACCTGGCGACCATGAGCATCGGCATATAAGACACTCCTGATGGCGGGAATACCGTCCACCAGAAGCCATAAAACCCTGGTTGAACTGAAAAACGTAAGGTTTGTTCCATGGTGCACATGCATTCCCCGTCATCGCCCAAACAATCGACCCACGTAGCGATCGGCGAGATTCTCCGGTCTCGTATCAGCCACGAAAAGATGCAGGCCGGCGATAGATTTCCTACCGAGCGAGAACTGGCTGAAGAGTTCGGAGTGGCCCGAATGACTGTGCGCAAGGCCCTGGAAGTGCTACAGATGGAAGGCGTGGTGGAACGTCGTCGAGGAAGGACCGGTGGAACTTTCCTCCGGGCCACAGTTCCTAAGGTGGAGATGACGAGGATGGAGGGTTTTATACCCCGCTTTCGCGACCGGAATATGGAAGTTACCTCACTGATCCTGACTGCCGACCGACGTCAGGCTCCAGAAAAAGTTACCCAGGCTCTGGAAATCGACGCGGGCGAACCAGTTTTCTATCTTGAACGCCTCCGCTCGGTGAACAACATCCCGGCACTTATCGAGCGGTCCTTCTTCCCCGCGAATCTGGTACCTGGAATGCTCCACCAGGATCTTTCCGGATCAATTTACGATCTACTCAGGAGGAGATGGTCTCTTCCTCCCGTACGCAAGTGGGAAGCGATTGAGCCCGGGGTGACATCGAAACAAGAACAAAAATTACTCCAGGTAGAAGAAGAACTACCTATCCTCCGTCTGGAGCGCCGAACTCAGGTGGCCAACAATCGCTTCATTGAGTACGCCGAAGATGTATTACGGACGGACATCGCTCGAGTGGAGGTTTACACTACCGCCGGATCGCGAGGCTGACGGTTGTCCTTTACCGGGCTCTTCCGGATCTGGGGTGCTTAGGTGAGCCCACCAACCCCCCCCACCCGGAGGCGTGCGACATCTCAGACCCGGCGCGACCTCGACCGGGTCCGCACCGCCCAGAGCTGCTGCGCCACGATCAGGACTACGACCACTCCGGCCATGGCGGGCATCCCCCACACGGAGACGACCGGCCCGGCCACCACTCCTCCGAGGGCGCCGGCGATGTTCATGCTGAAGTCGCTGCGTCCCTGCAGTGCGGAACGCAGGTCGAGCGGTGCCGCGGCGGTGAGCTGCGCCGAGGAACCCACCAGCGTGGCCGACCAGCCCAGGCCGAGCAGGAGCAGGGAGATCACCACGGCCACCTCCACCTGGGAGAAGGGCAGGAGCATGAGCGCGGAGATGAGCATCATGGCGATGCCCAGTCCGATGGTGACAGGTGTGCCGACTTTGTCGCTGAGCACACCGAAGACCGGGGCCAGGGCGTACATGCCGCCGACGTGGAAGGAGATGGTCAGTCCGATCAGGGTCATTGTCGCGCCGTGGTGGTGCATGTGGACGGCGGTCATGGACATGATGGCGATCATGGCGAAGTGTGCCGTGGCGATGGAGGTGATGGCGGAGAGCACCACCGGGTGGTCGGCCAGTCGGACCCTGCCTGTCGACTTTCTCGTGGCCACCGGGGCGGGTTCGGGCCGGAGCATCACCTGCAGGACCAGGACGGCCACGAGTTGGGCGGCCAGGCAGACCAGGTACGCGCCGGAGTAGGGCTGCAGGCCGAGGGCGGAACCGAGGGCTTCCGTGGGCGCGAAAAGGTTGGGGCCGAGGATCGCGCCGACGGTCGTCGACCACACCACCAGCGAGATGTTGCGGCCCTGGTTCTCCTCGGAGAGGTCGGCGGCGGCGAAGCGGGCCTGCAGGTTCATGGCCACGGCGGCGCCGAGGAAGAAGAAGCCCAGGAGCAGGAGGGGGAAGATCCTGGTCTGCGCGCTGCTCAGCGCCAGCACGGCGCCGACCATGCCCAGCGCCAGGCCGGTGCTCAACGACGCCCGCCGTCCCTTGAGCCGCACGATCCGTGCCAGGGGGATGGCCCACAGCGCGGCGCCGATCGTGGTCACGGTCGCCGCGGCGCCGCCCCACATGGTCCCGGCGAGGTCGGCGGCGAGCAGCGCACCCATCGAGTAGGTGACGCCGTGTCCCAGCCCCGCCATGATCTGGGCGATGATGAGGGCGGTGAGGACGCGGCGTCGAGAAGCGGCTTCGGGCATGCGATCAAGCCTAGGTCAGGATGAGGAAGATCCCGGAGACGCCGAAGACCATCATCCCCGCCGTCATGGCCAGCACCGCCCCCACCTGCGCCTGCACGCGGCCGGCCACCAGCCCCCGGACGGCGGCCCGGTGCCGGGCGGTCTGGGAAAGATAGATGCCCAGCGCCATGGCCACCAGCAGGAGGATGAGGGTGACCACGAGGACACCGTAGTACGGGAGCCAGCGCAGCAGGATGGCGCTGGACACCGCGAAGGACACGGTGGTGCGCGTCCACGCCAGGGTGGTCCTCTCCGGCTGCAGTCCGGGATCCCCGTGGGTGAGGGGCATCAGAAGAGCATCGCGATCGTCAGCAGGCAGGCGCCGACCGCCGCCAGAGAAAGCAGTGGCACGATCCCGGGGATGGGCAGGGGCCGGCCGTGACGCATGGCGCGTTCCACCCGCAGCCATCTGACCGCCGCGCCGCCGGAGATGAGCACGCCGACGGTGACCACGAAGATGGCGGTGAGGGTCCGCACCCCGTCGGAGATCTGTTCCAGGGGGAAGGCGCCCAGGGCGATGCCGCCGGCGAGGAATGCCAGCGAGGTCCGGGTCCAGGCCAGGAAGGTCCGCTCGTTGGCCAGGGTGAAGCGGGGGTCGGGTTCCTCTCCCCCGCCCAGGACGGTGTTCTCCCAGTTTCGGCGTGGATTGGTGGCGTGATCGTTCACGTGGGGTTACCGGCCTTCATTGTTCGATGGATGTGGGTGGCACCGGAGGGATTCACGGATTCTCAGTCCTCCTTCCGCACGGTGGACCTTGTGCTGAGCTTAGGGAACTCCGACAGGGCGAACTCCTCGAGCACCTCGATCCGGGCGTTTCTCGACGCCCCCCGGGGGAGCACCAGCTGCAGTGAGTTCTCGGGGAGCTCGTTGGAGATGTGGCGGAACGTCAGGGGTCGACCGTCATGGGTGTCACTCCTGCCTGGTCGGCCCAGCACGATGTTGTATCCGAATCCGTGCGCAACGAGGGAACGCAGGGTGTCCACGTTGCGGACCTTCCACCTCACATTCGGGGTGAACCCGGCACTCATCATGATCGAATTGACCAGGTTGAGCGCGGAGGTCAGGTTCAGCAGGATGGCGTCCTCGCCCTCAAGCTGCTCCAACGACAAATTCTCATGGACGGCCAGCGGATGCGCCGGGGAAAGCATGACCTGCGGGCGGAATTCCGCCACTCCCACCGACTCCAGGCCGGGCGGCACCTGCAGCTGAAACATGAACGCGGCGTCGAGCTGCCCGCGCTCGAGCCTGTCCTGGATCTCCTCCGAGGAAGCCTCCAGCACTTCCACCGACACACGGGGATGGGAGCGGGAGAAGAACTCGAGGATCGGCGGGATCACCCAGGGGGAGAGCGTTTCGAAGCAGCCCACCCGCAGGGGGCCGACCAGTTCACCCCGGATCATCTCCACCGCGGACTCGAAGTTCTCCGTGGCGGCCAGAATCTGCCGGGCATGAACCACCAGCTCCTTGCCGGTGGCAGTGAGGTACGTACCTTTGGCGCGCTGCCTGACCAGCAGTTTGGCACCAACCGCCTTCTCCAACGTCCCCAGGGCCAACGACAGGGCACTGGGGGTTAGGAACAACTGGTCTGCCGCTGCGGCGACGGTCTCGTTGTCGGCGACAGCCACGAAGTACTCCATTTGCCGGAGCGTCACGTTCGGAAACATCAATTTTCCTTATGTTGTTTCAAAGCTAGATTTGCTTTTCAAATGTTGTGCCACAGCTCATACTAATGGCAGTCAAGTAATCCAGGAGACAAAATGAACCTTCATCCATACGTGGTGACCCTCGGTACCGCAGGCGGCCCCCGCTTCTGGGGTGCAGGAAACCAGACCGGTCACCGTTGCGGCATCTCCACAGCCGTGGTGGTCGGCGACGCGGTCTACCTCGTGGACTGTGGCCGCGCCTCCGCCTCCCAGTTCGCGGCCGCCGGCCTGAACCCGAATCAGCTGCGCGGCATCTTCCTAACCCACCTGCACTCCGACCACACCGTCGACCTCCCCGGCTTCCTCCTCTTCGGCTGGATGATGGCGGGCCGGCAGACCGAACCTGTGGCGGTAATCGGCCCCGGTGACCGAGGGATGCTGCCCCCGGTCAACCCCAACGCCCTGGGAACCGTCAGCCCACAGTTCCCGGACGCCCCCACCGCAGGCACCGCAAAGATGGTCGAGCACCTCTTCCGCGCCTACTCCACCGACATCACCGACCGAATGCTCGACTCCCTGCGCCCCTCCCCCGACACGGTGTTCAAGGCAAAGGACATTAAGGTCCCCGCCGAAACCGGCTTCCACCCCAACCACAACCCCACACCGGAGGGCGTGGAACCGTTCGTCATCTTCCGGGACGATCTGGTCACGGTCACCGCCACACTGGTCGCCCATCCGCCGATTGCCCCGGCCTTCGCCTTCCGCTTCGATACCGCAGCAGGCTCCGTGACAATCTCCGGCGACACCGCGCCCTGCGCCAACCTTGTGCGGCTGGCGGAGGGCACCGATCTACTACTCCACGAGGCGATCGACATGGAGTGGGCCGCGGCTGCCTACGCAGACGTCTCCGCGGCCACCCGGGAAGCTACCCTGGAGCACCACCGCAAGTCCCATACCACCCCGGAACAGGCAGGTCAGATCGCCGCAGCCGCAGGAGCACGCCGGCTGGCCCTCCACCACCTCGTTCCCGGCAACGCCGCCCCCGAGGTGTGGGCGCAGGCCGGCCGACACTACGACGGCCCGGTTCTGATCCCCCAGGATCTCGACCACCTCAGCTTCGCCGCCACCACCTCCACCGTCTCCCCCCGAATCTAGCCAGGAACGAGGACCCGGAAATGACACAGCAGGAACTGCTCCCGACCCAGACGTCCCCGGCGGGGACCCCGTCGCCGACCGCCTCCGAGGGCTCACTCAACACCCCGAACATGCGGCGTATCCTCACCTCGAGCTTCGTGGGGAGCGCCATCGAGTACTACGACTTCCTCCTCTACGCCACTGCCGCGGCACTGGTGTTCAATCAGGTGTTCTTCGTGGGGCTGAGCCCCGCGATGGCCGCTTTCGCGTCCTTCGGCACCCTGGCGGTCGGCTACCTCGCCCGACCCCTCGGTGGCATGATCTTCGGCCACTTCGGTGACCGACTGGGCCGCAAGAAGATGCTGGTCCTGTCCATGCTGATGATGGGATTCGCCACCACCGCCATGGGCCTGATCCCCACCGCCGAGAGCATCGGTTCACTGGCCGCCGTACTGCTGATCACCCTGCGCATTGTCCAGGGCATCTCCGTGGGCGGGGAATGGGGCGGAGCGATGCTCATCGCCCTGGAACAGGCCCCGAGCGGCAAGCGCGGATTCGCCGCCAGCTTCGCCAACATGGGCGCCCCGGCAGGCGCCACCCTGGCCACCCTGGCCATGTCTGCCGCCACTCTCCTGCCGGATGAGCAGTTCCTGTCCTGGGGTTGGCGCATCCCCTTCCTGATCAGCGCCGTCCTGGTTCTCATCGCCCTGGTCATCCGCCTGCGTGTCCAGGAGTCCCCCCTCTTCCAGGAGCTCGAGCAGAAGGCAGACGACCGTCGCATGCCGGTGATGGATGTCTTCCGCAACAACAAGCGTCAGCTGCTCATCGGCATCACCGCCGGCGTCGCACAGTTCACCATGGCCGGCATGGTCACCGTGTGGGCGGTCAATGAGGTCGTCGCCAACGGCGCCGACAAGACGGGTGTCCTCAACGCCAAGGCCGCCGGGGCGTTCGTCATGCTGGGCGCCACCATCATCAGCGCCCGCCTGTGTGACCACTTCGGCCGGAAGAAGATCCTCGTCCTTGGCATGATCGGCGCCATGATCGCGGTCTTCCCGATCCTCTACCTGATCAGCCTGGGCACCGTCCCCGCCTACGCCGCGGCAGTGATCCTGGGCCAGGGCCTGCAGGGCTTCATGTTCGGCCCGCTGGGCGCCTTCATCGCCGAACTCTTCCCGACGAAAGTCCGCTACACCGGTTCCTCGGTGGCCTTCCAGACCGCCTCCACCCTGGGCGCGGGCTTCAGCCCCATGGTCGCCGCAGTGGTCATGACCACTGCGGCAGGGACAGCACTGCTCGGTGGCATCTGGATCGGTGTCCTGGCGTTCTGCTGCCTCGCCGTTGTCTTGAGCGCAGAGGGAAGCAAGCGCAACCTCGCCCAGATCCGGTAACGGTTGCCGGTCAGCACAGCCGAACGCCTGCGGAAATCTCCCCGCAGGCGTTCTTTCACGTTGCGGAGCTCAGATCTGGAAGTAGAGCGGCGCGTGGAGTCCACACCCCGGGTTGAAGGGATGATCGCAGTTCGGGCAGCTGGGTGCCGCGGAATACTCGTGGTATCCCATGGCGTAGCCGCAGTTGCCGCAGAGGACGGATGAGGGGGCGTCGATACGCATGCGCCCGAAGGGGTGGTCTGCGAGTTCGTGGTGGCAGGCGTGGCACGCCCAGTACAGGCAGCAGGTCGCGCAGCGGTTGGCCACTACGTCCCGTTCACCGTTGTAGTGGGCACATCTCCCCTGTTTATCCACGTCCCGTCCCTCGATCTCCATACCCGTCAGCGTAGCCAGTTCGGCGGCTACCGGATAGCGGTGCGTCAGTGATCCCCTCCGCACGCAGGCATTTCGCTCACCCTGCAGGTCATACCAACCTTTGTTAAAGTCCTCACCGCACCTACTTCTCAGGTTGGGCACAGTATCCAGCCTGGGCCGAAGGGCTCGGCGACACCCTGGGACACTCGTCTGGACGTCCCACGACAGGTCCGCCATAAATCTATTGATTGACCGTTTGAAATCTACCGGACAAACCGGACACTCCCGATTAATCCAGTGAGGATACGAAGACATGACGACACCAGAGCAGAAGAGTGCCGTAGGGCGCCGCGGATTCCTGAAGGCCGGCGGCGTGCTGGGCGCTGCGGGCGTCCTCGCCGCCCTGATGGGCAACACCGCCCAGGCCGCACAGGGCCGTGGGCGCGGCGTGGACACCATGCAGGCACCGAACAACGGTGGCTACGGCCCGCTGCAGCCGGCACCGGGCGGCGAGCTTCTCCTGCCCGCCGGCTTCAGCTACGTGGCCTTCGGCCAGGCCGGCACCCCGATGAGTGACGGGACCCCGACCCCCAACATGCACGACGGCATGGCCGCCTTCGCCGGCGCCAACGGCATGATCAACCTGGTGCGCAACCATGAGAAGTCCCAGGGTGCGGCCTTCGGCGACAAAGCCTACGACCCGAACGCGGCCGGCGGCACCACCAACCTGGTCTTCGACCCGGACAAGATGGAACTGGTTGCCGCCTACCCCTCGCTGACCGGCACCATCCGCAACTGTGCCGGTGGACCCACCCCGGCGGGCACCTGGCTTACCTGTGAGGAGACCTTCACGGGCCTCAACGTCGAGCACCCGCACGGTTACGTCTTCGAGGTCCCGGCCGACGCCACCTCCCCCGTCGACGCCGTGCCGATCAAGGAGATGGGCCGCTTCACCCACGAGGCTGTCGCCATCGACCCGCAGACCGGCATCGTCTACGAGACCGAGGACCGCGGCACCTCCGGCTTCTACCGTTTCATCCCGAACGACCGCAACAACCTGACCGCCGGCGGCAAGCTGCAGATGATGGCCATCAAGGCCCGGTCCCAGTACGACACCCGCTTCAACCAGCGCGCCGGCAAGCCCCTGCCGGTCGAGTGGGTCGACATCAACGACCCCGATCCGGACAGCACGGATTCTCTCGCCGTGTTCAAGCAGGGCCACGAGCAGGGTGGCGCGCTCTTCGCCCGCCTCGAGGGTGCCTGGTACGGCGAGGGTTCGATCTACATCGTCTCCACCAGCGGCGGCGACGCCGGCCTGGGTCAGGTCTGGCGCTACACCCCGCGCGGGAACTCGGGTGGACAGCTCGAGCTGACCTACGAGTCCACCGACCCCGAGGTGCTGCAGAGCCCCGACAACCTCTGCATTTCCCCGAACACCAACGCCCTCGTGCTGTGCGAGGACGGCGCCGGCAAGAACCTCCTGCGCGGCGTGACCCTCGACGGCCAGATCTTCGACCTGGCCGAGCTGAACTCCGACAACAACAGCGAGGTGGCCGGCGCCACCTTCAGCCCGGACGGCAAGGTCCTGTTCTTCAACGTGCAGAACCCCGGCATCACCTACGCCATCACCGGCCCGTGGGGCAATGGCGCCCTCTGAGAAAACAGTGGTGCCCTGACACCCGCCCAGAAGTGAAGCGCCGCCCGGAAACCCCGGGCGGCGCTTCCGTGCCTGCTCCCGTGCGGCAGGAGGGCAGGTCACAGCGGATTCCTTCAGACCAGGTCAGGTCACGTGACTAAACAAAACGGGCCCCTCGGACAGCCCTGCCGGTCGATGCGTTTCCCCTGAAGAACCCTGTGAGTTCCGTGCGATTTCCCTCCCCCGGACCTAAAGAAATACCAGGCCTGAGCTGGAAGGGAACTGGATCGAGGGGCCCGGGGGCCTCGGAGTAAGGCCAACTACTCCCTCCATTGAATGTCCGACTTGCATACATCACATCGAATCAGTACCGTCACTCAAATCAATAACGAAACGGTCACGATGTGCTCACGAAAGTAACACGGACCAGTCCGCCTGGCGGGCAGCACGACAGGAGTCTTCCCATTCTCACCAACACTCAGCCGTCGACTGCAATGTCGTACCGCAGGATCTCCACCGGCCGATCAACCCGCAACCGCATCGCCCTCATGGCACTCACCGCAGGCGTGGTGTCATCCGCAGGTATCGGCGGAGCCGCCGCAGCAACCCTGCAGGCAGCCCCCGAGGCCCCCACCGAAGCCGTAGAGATCAACTACGAGCTGGCCAGCGATGACAACCTCTCACTGGCCGACGCCGCGGAGGCTGCCCCGCAGATCCTGGCGGTCCCCGAGATCAAGCCGGTCGATCACCTCGACGAGCAGCTGAACAAGGCCATCGAATTCACTGCCGAGCGCGCCGCAGCAGCCCAGGCAGAGGCCGAGGCCGCCGCAGCTGCCGTCGCCGCAGAAGCCGAGGCCGCCGCAGCAGCCCAGGCCGAGGCCGCCGCCACCGAAGTCGAGGTGCAGCTGGTCGCACAGTCCGCCTCCGTCGTCAGCCCCGCCCAGGGCACGTTCACCTCAGGTTTCGGCCCACGCTGGGGAACGCTCCACGCCGGCATCGACATCGCCAACGGGATCGGCACCCCGATCCTCGCGATCATGGACGGCACCGTCATCAACTCGGGCCCGGCCTCCGGCTACGGCCAGTGGATCCGCATCCAGCACGACGACGGCTCCATCTCCGTCTACGGCCACATGTCGACCCTCGGCGTGTCGGTCGGCGAGCGCGTCTACGCCGGCCAGCAGATCGCCGGCATGGGCAGCGAAGGCTTCTCCACCGGTTCGCACCTTCACTTCGAGATCCACCCCAGCGGCAGCGGTCCCGTCGACCCGGTCGGCTGGTTCTCCCAGTTCGGCATCTACTTCTAAGCCCTCAGGCCCCGCAGGCCCAGCCCACCCGGGCTGGGCCTTCCCCATTGCGTGACGCGCCTACCACCGTTCCGCCAGAGGATGTTTCACGTGGAACCAGCGCAGACATGCCGCCACCGGAACCTCAGATAGCCTCAATCCATAGGCTCAACCTCCCGGATTGTCTCCACCTATTATTGGGCATATCATTTGCAGGATAGAAACTGGCCGCGCAGATGAGGAGAACCCAGTTGACAGTCCACTCCGATGAGCGAGAGACACACCCCCGAGAACCCGATTCCACCCCGCGCGAGCGTCTGATCACCCCCACCTTCGTGCTGGCCTGGGTGGTCAATTTCCTCCAGTACCTGCTCTTCTACCTGCTGGTGACCACGATCGCGCTCTACGCCGTCCGGGAGTTCGCCGCCTCGCAGACCGCCAGCGGTCTCGCAGCGAGCTCCTTCGTCATCGGGGCCACCGTGGGGCGGATCTTCTGCGGCTATGTCATTGACACGCTGGGCAAACGTCCGGTCCTGCTCGTCTCCGCCATCATTGTGACGCTCACTTCGGTCCTGTACCTGTGGGTGGACTCCCTCGTGCTGCTCATCGCGGTGCGCACCGTCCACGGCTTCGCGTACGCCTTCGCCAGCACCGCGCTCATGGCGATCGCCCAGACCGCGATTCCTTCTCGACGCCGCGCCGAAGGCACCGGCTACTTCGCCCTCACCTCCACGCTGGCGACCGCCGTCGGACCTGCCCTGGGCCTCGCCCTGGTCGGCGCCTTCACCTACGAGATCCTCTTCATCGCCAGCCTGGCCCTCGCAGTCCTGGCCCTGGTGCTCAGCATCTTCCTCCGCCCTTCGGCCGCCCGCCGCCGGGCCATGGCCGCGGAGAAGAAGACCACGCGGCCCCGGTTCTCCTTCCGCGACATCGCCCACCCGGCCGTCGCCCCCATCGGCGGCTTCATGCTGCTGGTGGGGCTGTGTTACGGCGGGGTGATCACCTACCTCAACGGCTATGCCGTCGAACGCGACGTCCTCGCCGGCGCGGGCCTGTTCTTCCTGGCCTACGCCGTACCCGTGCTCCTCATGCGCCCCCTCCTCGGCCGACTCCAGGACAGGCGTGGCGACAACATCGTCATCTATCTCGGCCTGGCCTTCTTCGCCCCGGCGATGGGACTGCTCGCAGTGGCCACCGCCGACTGGCACATCGTTGTCGCCGGCGCACTGACGGGACTCGGCTACGGCACGCTCATGCCCGCCTGCCAGGCCATCGCCGTCAACGCCGTTCCCCGGGAGAAGCTCGGCACCGGCATCTCCACCCTGTTCCTGTTCATGGACGTCGGCTTCGGTCTGGGCCCGGTTCTCCTCGGCGCCCTGGTCGCCGCCACCGGTTACGCCACCATGTACGCCGCCCTCGCCGGCGTGGTGATCTTCGCGGCCGTGTTCTACTTCGCGGTGCACGGCCGGCGCGCCTGAACGTTGCTTCTCGACGCCGCCGTTTGGTGCGGAACGACAAAGGTCCGCGACCATCGAGTCGCGGACCTTTGTCGTTTCCGGTTATTCCGGCTCGGGGACCACCAGATCGTAGAAGCCCCAGTACGTACCCTCCGGCAGGGTGCCGGAGAGAATCTCGCCACACTGCTGGGTCACCAGGTGCGCGGTCCCGCGGTGCTGCGTTCCGGCGTGGCCGTCGCGGAAGAAGCGCTGGAGTACGCCATTCCGCATGACACTGGCACCGGCGAACCGGTGGGCAAGATGGCTGATCTCCAGAACAGTCCGCGTGGACAGCGCCGCGGCGAGTCGCATCATCGTCTGCAGCTCGACGTCAGGCTTTGTTCCGCGCTCCAGGTTGTCGTTCACCTCACCCCAGATCTCCCGGAGCAGCGCTCCCGTTCCCCGCACATGCGAGTAGTGACGTGCGAACTCCGCGTAGAACTCCGCGCTGGTGACGTCACGCTCACTGTGCCCGCGGTTTTCCTGGGTCAGCTGCTTGAGTTCATCGAGGATCCGCTCGCCAACGCCCTGAGACCAGGCTCCCTGATTGAGGGTAGCGAGCGCGGAGGGGCTCAGACGAAGGATGTCGGCACCACGCCTGAGGTTCTCCGGCCCAGGCAGGAAGGTGTAATTGTCCGGGACGAACAGTTCCCATGCGCTGTAGTCGAGAGTGCCGGACGAGAGCAGGCCGAGCATTTTCCAGTTGTCGGTGACGCGTAGCGAAGAACGCGGCACGACGCAGATGATCCGCTCCCCTGTTTCCTCGACCGTGACGCCGAGATCAACGTGGGTGGCCATGGAGAGTCCCGGTACGTACTGCCATTCCCCGTCGACGATGTATCCGCCGTCGACCCGTCGGGCCGTGCCGGAGAAGTCCATGGAGGCAAGTCCCGCCACCAGCGCTTTGTCCTCGCCACCGAAGAGCTCGCGGGCCGTCTCCTCCGGCAGCGACGCCGCAGCGTACCCGGTTTCGGAGGTGAGCACCCGTGCGAGCCAGGCGAGGGAGCCGTCTGCGCGCGACAGGCGACTGATCACCTCGATGATTTCCAGCGGACCGGCTTCAGCGCCGCCGTATTCGACCGGAAGGAGAAGCTGGAAGACACCGCTCTCCTTGAGGGCCTGCTGCACGGCCGGGGTCGGGCGGCGGAGCCGCTCGCTGTCCTCCGCTTCGGCCTGCAGAAGATCGTAGATGTTGTCGATGGCGGCCAGGACATTGTTGACGTCAAGCGTGGGGTGGATGCTGGTGGTCATGACTTACTCCTTTGGTCTTCTACTGATTCACTTGTCGTCCGCTGCTACTTCGGCCAGTTCTTTCCACTGACCTCGGTAGAACACGAGGGGATCTTCGTCATCACGCTGGCCGTAGGAGAGCACCTTGCCAAGGACCAGGATGTGGTCGCCGCCGTCATGGCCGGCCCAGGGGGTGCACTGGAAATAGGCCAGCGAACCGTTGAGACGCGGAGCGGTCTCGTCGGTCACCCACTCGATCTGGTGACCGTCCTGAGGCTTGCCGGCGAACTGGAGGGCCGTGGGCAGCTGGTCCGCACCCAGGATGTTGACGGCGAAGGGACGCTCCATCAGGTAGGTCAGGGCACGCGAGGACCGCATGAGGGAGACCAGGACGAGGGGCGGGTCCATCGACACGGAGGTGAAGGAGTTGACGGTGACACCGTAGTAGGCGCCTTCAGATTCGTAGGTGATGACGGTGACTCCGGTGGCGAAGTTCCCGAGGGTGTTGCGCAGTTGCCGGGGGTCGTGCTGCATCGGGATGGCTTCCTCGGACGTCAGCGTGGTTGCCTCGGAGATAGGCTCATGGATTTCGCGGGACCAGATGGTTGGGACGGTCATGACGGGCACCTCAGATTCTTGATCGCGGTGGGGTGGACGGGCGCTAGTACGCCTCGGCCATTGCTTCGGACTTGGATGTGAAGGTGGTCCCGGTGCCTTCCGGAAGAGCCTTCCGGAGTGCCGGGTAGAGGAAGAGCGCGAGGGCGCCGGAGACGATGAAACCGAGGGAGAAGATGCCGGAGAACATCAGCAGCATGCCGATGACGCTGGCGATGACGAGCGTGACCAGACCGGCCCAGTTCCAGTTCTCCACCCGGTCGAAGTCGTGGACCTTGATGTGACGGCGGACGAAGAAGTAGTCGGCGATCATGATCGCGCTCATCGCCAGGGTCCAGCAGCCCAGGTAGGCCAGGTAGGCGGCGAACTGGTGGAGGATTCCGCCACCGATCATCATCAGCCCGATGATGTTGGCGACGACCACCATGACGGCACGGCCCGGACTCCAGCCGGTGAGGGCGTCGATCATGTTCACCAGAGACAATGAGCCGGAGTAGGCGTTGATCGCCTGTGCCTTCGCCTGCGAGGCGTAGATGGTGAGGAAGCCGATCCAGCCGGCGAAGATGACGAAGAAGGCGCCGGTGTTGCTCATCACGAACCCGCCGGCAGCTGCGGCGGCCGCCTCCGGGGTGAGACCGGCGTCGCGGGCCATGAGGTAGTCGATGACCTGGGGCATGCCGCCGATGACGATGAGCGAGCCGAGGACCACCATGAGGATGTTCTGGACGAGCGGCCCAGCCATCGCGAGGATCGTCACATCCCGCTGGGTGCGGGCATAGCGGGCGAAGTCCATGGTGACCAGGGAGATGGTTCCGGCCGTGGCGCCCATGACGCCGAAGGCCGCGGTGAACTTCGCCCAGAAGCCACCCTCGACGACGCCGGGGTAGTTGAAGACATCCATCGGGTTGTTGCCCTGGATGACGTAGATGTAGATGACCATGTAGATCGCGACGGCCAGGGTGATCACCGTCATGATCAGGGACGAGCGCAGTGCGACCTTGAGACCGAAGATCGCCAGTGCGATCCAGGCGAGGGTGAGAGCTCCGTAGAGCAGGATCCGCGTTGTCCAGTTGTCGGACCAGCCGAACATGAGCAGAGTGCCCTCGTAGAGGAGCGCTGACTCCATGGCAAGGAAGCCGATGATCATGAAGGCGAAGATCGCCGACCCGAAGACGGATCCCTTCTGGCCGAAACCGAAGAACCGCGAGGTGATGGTACTGGAGACCCCCGACTGGAAGGCGATCATGGACAAGGTCTTGCCCAGCACGGCTCCGATGACCGCGATAACCAGTCCGGTGACCAGACCGATCTTGAAGCCGGCGAGGACGACGGCGAAGCCGCCGATGGCGAAGATGACCAGCGCGGTGGCCACGGAAACCGGGCTCAGTGCCAGGAACCAGCCGCTCTTCCGCTCTTCCTGGGGGACACGCACCAGTGCGTGGTCCTCTGCGGCCGCCGCGAGCGAGCTGTCGATGGATTCGGTGGCGACGGCGTTGCCGTCCGGATAGCGAAGAGACATGTTATGTCCTCGTCTTTGTGTGAGGGGTGGGGGGTTGTTACTTGGAGGACGCCCCGGCAATGGCGATGGCCTCGATCTCCAGGAGGATCTCGGGCTTGGCCAGCGCGGAAACTTCAACGAGGGTGCAGGCCGGGAAGTTGCCGGTGAAGAACTCCTGGCGCGCCTTCCAGACCTGGTGGTTCTCTGCCATGTTCGTGACGTAGATGGTCATCTTGACCACGTCGTCCATCTGGGCGCCGGCCTCTTCGACCAGGTTCTTGATCTTGGTGAACACCACCTTGGCCTGGTCGAATTCGTTGTCACCGTCGATGGTCTGGCCGTCCGAACCGCGGGCGGTCAGGCCGGAGACGAAGATCTGGTCGTCGATACGCAGGCAGTTGGACCACATGCGCTCGGCGGGCTCGCGGACGTCGGGGGAGATGATGCGGGTCTTCTTCATGGTGGTGGCGGTGCTCATGGTGATTCCTGTCTTCTGAAGTGGAGTTGGGGGTGTGCGGGTCAGTTGAAGGTGATCTGGTTGTCCCAGGGGCTCTTGCCGCCCCAGTTGACGCAGACGGACTGGCGGCGCATGAAGCCCTTCCAGGAGTCCGAGCCGGCGGTGCGGCCGCCGCCGGTCTCCTTCTCGCCGCCGAAGGCTGCGCCGATGTCGGCGCCGGTGGTGCCCATGTTGATGCGCACGATGCCGCAGTCGGAGCCGCGGGCGGACAGGAAGGTCTCGATGTTGGTGAGGTTGGTCGAGTGCATTCCCGATGCCAGGCCCTGGGCGACGTCGTTGTGGATGCGGATCGCCTCGTCGAGGGTCTCGTAGGTGAGGACGGAGACGATCGGGACGAAGGTCTCCTCCTGCGCGGTGGACGACTTCGGGTCGACGCCGGTCAGGATCGTCGGCTCGACGTACAGGCCGGGGCGGTCGATGACGTTGCCGCCGTAGGCGATCTGCGCGCCGTCGGCCGCCGCCTTCTCGATGACCAGCTTGAAGTCCTCGACCGCGGAGCTGTCGATGAGCGGGCCGACCATCGTGCCCGGATCGCGCGGGTCACCGATCGGGATCTGCGCGAAGGCCTCCGCCATGAGCTCGACGAGCTTGTCGACGATGCTCACGTGGGCGATGACCCGGCGGGTGGAGGTGCAACGCTGTCCGGTGGTGCCGACGGTGCCGAAGGTGAGGGCGCGGGCAGCCAGCTCCAGATCAGCGGTTTCATCGACGATGCAGGCGTTGTTGCCGGAGCACTCCAGCTGGTAACGGCGGCCCAGGGTCTGGGAGACCGTCTCGGAGACGAGCTGGCCGACCTGGGTGGAACCGGTGAAGGAGACCAGATCGACGCGGAGGTCGGTGATGACCCGCTCGGCGGCCGCGTTCTCGGCCGGCAGGTACAGGGAGAACACACCCTGGGCGTCGAACTCCTCTGCAGCCTGGTTGACCAGCTGCTGGAGGGCGATGGCGGTGAGCGGAACCTTGGGGCTCGGCTTCCAGATGACGGTGTTGCCGCCGATGGCGGCCAGGAAACCGTTCTGGGCCCACACGTTGGCCGGGAAGTTGTAGGCGGAGATGATGCCGACGACGCCGAGCGGATGGTACTGGTCGTACATGCGGTGGTCCGGACGCTGCGACTGCTGGGTGTAGCCGTACATCATGCGGGACTGGCCGGCTGCCAGGCCTGCCATGTCGATGGACTCCTTGAGCTCGCTCTTCGACTCCGCGATGGACTTGCCGGTGTCCAGGGCGACGATGGCGGCGAGATCATCGTGGTTCTCCTCGATGAGCTGACCGATACGGCGGATGAACTCACCGCGACGCGGGGCGGGCACGTCCCGCCACTTCTTCTGCACCGCGACGGCGTTGGCGATGACGGCCTCCCAGTCGGACTCCTCCGAGGCGGAGATCTGGGCGACGATCTCGCCGTCGGCGGGGCACTCGGCGTCAATGACCGGTCGGTCGTCTCCGCCGACCCAGCCGGTGGCGGAGGAGTAGGTGCCGGGGTGGATCTGGTCCAGGCCGAACTTCTGCAGAACCTCGGCGGTGTCGAAACGCTGCTTGATTGCGGTGGTCATGTGCTGTTTCCTCAGTTCTTCTCGTCGGCGATGAAGTCACCGATGGTCTCATCGGTGTGGTACTCGGGCTTTTCGTAGTAGTGCGGCCCGTCGTAGATCTCGATGAGGAGGCTGGGCTCGTGGGCGAGCGTCGGGCCGTGCGGGTGATCCTTCGGGTTCATGTAGAAGGAGCCTGGCTTCAGCCGGAGGTTCGAGTCGGTGTACTCGTAGTCGCCCTCCAGGCAGTACATGAACTGATTCGAGGCGTGGGTGTGCTTGACGGGGATGTTCCCGCCCTTCTCGTACCTGAGCAGGGCGATGGAGGCGCCGGTCTCCGGGTTCTTGTGCAGGAAGTACTGCTTGAAGCCGTACTCCGGGAAGTCGAGCCAGTCCTCGTCACGGATGTCCGCTTCGTGGACCAGCTTCTCCAGGGACTCTGCGCTGAGTATGAGGTTGTCCATGATTCACTGATTCCTTTGCTCGTTGAATTCTCGGTAGCTGGCCTCGGTCGCCGGGAAGACCTCGAAGAGCGTGCTCCCCTGGTTTATCTTCTCGGCGGCGAAGACTTCGTACGCTGCGTCGTCGGCGGCCTCGGCGGCAACCTCTGCGGCGACATCAGCGGGGATGACCACCACACCGTCGTCGTCGCCGAAGATGACGTCACCGGGATACACCGCCACTCCGCCCACCCCGACGGGCTCGTCAATGGCGATCGGGTGCAGGTGGATCGGGGTGGCAGGGACGGCCGACTGACGGTGGTAGCACGGCAATCCCGTCTCGAGGATGCCGCCGGCGTCGCGGAAGCCACCGTTGGTGACCACCCCGGCAGCCCCCCGATGCGCCAGGCGCCGGGCCATCATGTCACCCATCGCAGATGCCCTGGTGTCATCGAAAGCGTCGATGACCAGCACCTTCTCCGGGGGGCATTCCTCGATGGCGCGGCGATGCAGGTTGCTCTCCAGCCCGTAGTTCTTCATCGAGTCAAGGTCTTCCCGTGCCGGGATGAACCGGAGCGTGAAGGCCTCCCCGATGAGCTTGGGCTGGTCCTGCTTCAGGGGTGCAATGCCGTGCATGACCACGTTGCGGAAACCTCTCCTGAGGAGTCGGTTCGCCACATTCGGTGTGCCGGCCTGCTGCAGATGGGCGCGGGTTTCGTTGCTGATTGTCATTGGAAGAACTCCAGCGGCGGACGGTTACCCCATTGGGTGGTGTCACTGGCGGTGCCATTGAACCTGGTGGGGACATGATCGGCGTTGACCACGTCACCGTCGGTGTAGTGCTCGATCCGGAAACCGAAGGGATCCTTCCAGTAGTCGAAGATCTGGCTTCCGAGCAGATGCCGGCCGACTCCGACGTCGGAGGTGAAGCCCTCGGCGATGAGGTGGTCGTGCGCGGACATCACGGCATCCAGGTCCAGGACCTCGAAGGCGGAGTGGTGAACTCCCACCCAGTCGGACTGGAGGACGAGCATGAAGTGGTGGTCGACGAGCTCGTCCCCACGATCAAGCCGCAGGAAGGTACCCACGATCGGGCCCTCCTCCCCCGGCGGGACGAAGTAGTCGGAGTCCAGGAAGTTGAAGCGTTCCTTGAACCAGGCGACAGTCTCGTCGTGGTTGCTCACGTGGAGGACGAAGTGCCCCAGGCGGTTGACGGTGCACGGGCCCTGCTTGATGCGGACCGAGTCGCCGACGCGCTGCTTATCGCTGAGGTTGTTGAACCGGAAGGGCTCGCGGTCCTCCAGGGGCTCGGCCTTGGCGCGGCCGTGAATGGCCCGGATCGGAATACCGTCGGGAGTGTGCATGAGCACGACCTGTCCCCCGCCGGGCTCCTCCGATTCCGTGATCTCAGAGGATCCCTCCAGCGCAGCGAGTTCCTCCAGGTCAGCGCGGCTCTCCACCTCGATGGTCGCGCCGAGGAAACGCTGCTTCTCCGCCAGATGCGTCACGTGAATGTGATGCTGATCGTTGGTGCCGCGCATGTAGAGGACCTCGTCGGTGCTCTCCGGGATGCGGGCGAATCCGAAGGCGGTGAGGAAACGCTCCGCCTCCTCCAGGTCCGGTGCCGCGTACGACACCTGGGCGCATTCCACTGCTCGTGCCATGGTTGTGCTCTCCTCCTAGACCAGATTCGCGAGTGAACGGGACTTCAGGACGCTGACGTCGTCGTTGTTGACCAGATCCGGAACGGTCCAGCCGTCGAGGTCGTACTCGTCCATCGCGGCCTGGGCGAAGTCCTTGCAGTACTGCAGGGTTCCGTTGCCCATGGCTCCGAAGAGGTTGGTCTGGCGGGTGACGTCGTTGGAACCGATGTAGTTGATCTCGTAGAGCTCGTGGCGGGAGCCGAATTCGGTGCCTATGGCGTCCCAGAGCATCTTCATCACCTTGACGCGCTCGACGGAGTCGATGCCGTCGGAACCGCGGAGGTAGGTGTCCAGGTAGCCACGGATCTCGGGGGTCTGGAAGTCCACCGCGTGGGAGTTGAGGTAGATCAGACCGGAGGCGACGATCTGCTCGATGATGTTCTTGATCTTCGGCATGGCCAGCTGGTTCATCACCCGGTAGGCGCCGGCGTGCTGGGGATCCGGCTGGATCATCCCGTCCTTCCACGGCACGGCGGACTTTGCCATGGCGTCAGAAAGCGCCCAGAAGGTGTTGCGCCAGGCGATGACCTCGCCTAGCTGGGACTTCACGCCGTGGAACTGGTCCGCGCCGGTAACCTCGAGTGCCTTGGTCAGCAGACCGACGAGGAAGTCCATCTTCACCGCGAAGCGGGTGCAGCCGTGGAGAGAGGCCCGCTCAAGGTAGCCGGAGTGGATGTTGTAGCGGTTGGCCTGCTCAAGGTCGTTGTGGATGAAGACGTTCTCCCACGGGACGAACACGTTGTCCAGGACGAGGATGGCGTCGTTCTCGTCGAGGCGGGAGGAGAGCGGGTAATCGAAGGGGCTGCCCAGGACGGCTGCGCGCTGCTCGTTGGAGACGCGGCACAGGAGCTTCACGCCCGGGGAGTTGGTGGGCATGATGAACACCGGGGAGTACGCCGGGTCCTGGATGGCGACCTGGCCCACGTGGCCGACGAAAGTGTAGTGCGTCAGGGCGGAACCCGTGGCCACGACCTTTGCGCCGGTGACGTAGATGCCGTTCTCATCCTCCTTGGTCACGCGGATGAAGACGTCCTTGCCGGCATCCGGGCCCGAACCGCGGTCGACGGGCGGGTTCATGATGGCGTGGTTGATGTAGTAGGTCTTCTCCTGCGCCTTGCGGTACCAGTTGCGGGCGTTGTCCTCATAGCCGCGGTAGAACTCGGCGTTTGCTCCCAGTGTGCCCAGGAAGCAGCCCTTGTAGTCGGGGGAACGGCCCATCCAGCCCCAGGCGATCTTCTGCCACTCGGCGATGGCGTCGCGGGATGCGAGCTGCTCCTCGGCGCTCTCGGCGGCACGGAAGAAGCGGTGGGTGTAGCCACCCCATTCAGTGGGGACGGTCAGGATGTCCTTTCGCGCCGGATCATGAAGCGCATCGTACATTCGCGCAATCATTCTGGCGGAGTTTCGGAACGCCGGATGCTCGGTGACATTCTCCACCCGCTCGCCGTAGATCCACACTTCACGGTCATCGTTGAGGCTGTCCAGGTACTCCTGGCCAGTGAAAGGGATGAAGTCCTTGCTCATTTTGATGGCTCCTTCGGGATGAACTACCACCCTCCCAGCCTGCACATTCTCATATTGATGCAGGCCACTCGGGTTTTCCTGGTCATGTTTCCCACCGGGTCACTTGACTGCGTCGACCTTCCCTGTGGTGTCCATCACGCTACGTAGCGGTAGTGATCCAGGCAATAGGAACGGGCGATCGCCCTACGCCACATCTCGACCCCGCCTATATGGCAATCAATTCTTTGCACAATTAGCCAACATGAAAATACGGCCCCTTGCTGGTGCGATATAGTTCACTTTGGAAATCATTATTGGGCGGCCCCTGCTCGAAAAATTCTTTGGCGCCGCAGCATAAACCACCCCCATTCGGGGGCGAGAACCCTTTCCCTGACCGTGCTGGAACACGGCGTGAATTGCCTTCAGGCGCACGCCCCGACACGGCAGAGGATGGGTTGTCCTGCCCCCTCCCGGGGATAACTACCATGGACATCAGACCGTCGGGACGAGGCCAGGTCCCTGCCAGGAAAGGGAAAAGCCTTGAAAGATGACAGCTCAACCGTGAACCCCGCCGATCTCGACTTCTGGGCGATGGTGCGGATGGCGAAAGAAACGCTGCCGGAGAAGAAGCCGAACGCTGATGTGGAGGCGAACCAGCTCATCATTTCCCTCGATCGCGCAGCGCGCCTCGTTTCAAACGACATCGAAGAAGCCGTCCACCGCCCCAAGGGTCATTCGTGGGCGATATTCCGGTTCCTGTTCGCACTCTGGATGTACGGGGCTATCCCCTCCAATCAACTGGCGACAGTTACGGGCATGAGGCGTTCACAGGTTTCAAACCTCACCGGCCAGTTGGAGAAGGAGGGCCTGGTGACCAGACGGAAATCCAGCAATGACGGCCGGGCAGTGGTCATCGAGCTGTCCACCGAGGGGGCCGACTACATCTCGGCAGCCTTCGACGACCACCACGTCCTCGAGGGACAGTGGTCCGACGGACTAACCGACATCGAGCGCAATGTCCTGATCGCACTCCTGGACAAGCTCATGCAGTCCCCCAAGGGACAGGCGGCGCGGACCAAGATCATGGATCGATAGTCCGGGAGAACCTCCGCCCATCAACACCCCCAGGCTTTCCACCTCGACCGAGGAGCCGGTTCCGACGGGGACCAGGCTCGCCCAATGCAGACACGGGTCGCCCATCCCCGGGTCCCTGCCGACCCCATACTCGGCACCTGGGGCCGGCAGGGATGAAATCACAGTCCCCAGCTGCCCTGCACCGGCTTCATGGTCTGAACCGTGAGCCGTGGGGCCTGACGCGTCGAGAAGGACTTCGCAGGGATGCGAGTTAAGCTGCCAAGTTGTTCACACCCCCACTTTGGGGTGAAATATGTATTTTTTTCCGATGCCAAAAATTGCTTGACATAACAAACTTAGTTATCTCCCACAACTAATTCTGCTGGATACGAGGCATGACGGCCTCAGTATGAGGCCCGGACGCGCGCCCTGCTGCCGCGCAGGAGACGACCCGATCGGCGCCTTGTGTCCCACATCTCTCTTGATCACTTTTTGTGATCTACGTAGCATCGTGTCCACTGCATCGGCAGTGACAGCATCCCCATCTCACGCTCTCCGGATTACCTGACCCCAGCCCTCAAGAGGCATTTTCGCAGTTCCCCTCCGTGCATGAGCCATCCGACCCCTTAAGAAGGCGCCCTTTTCCGAGGGGGCACGCTCGAACCGGAACCGGCACCAGGCGTGGTGCCCTCCAGTCCCAGGCGGCCAATGCCAGGGGCCGGCAGCTCGACCGGCCACTGCGGGAGGCACAGGAAATCCACTCCCCCGAAGCGAAAACTCTGATGTCCTGAATGTACGAGTTTTTCACTAGTCCGGAGTTACGTCGTTCGCTTCACAACTGGAACCGGCCCCAGTTCCACCGACTCAGCCCGCGAGGGCTGACAAACCAAGCTGGACCGCCAAAGGCTGGTCTTTCCTTCCGCGACCTGAAAGATGAAATTCACATGAAACTCTCGCCTAAGAACTCTCCCGCCCGAAGGGCACTGGCTGGCCTGGCTCTGGGCACCTCCGTGTTGCTCAGCGCCACTCTCGTCGCGTGCGGAAGCACCTCGACCGCCACGAGTTCCCGGTCGTCATCAGCCTCCTCTGCCGCAGAAGCGCAGGAGCAGCCCAACATCATGATGGTGCTCCTCGACGACCTCGGCTATTCCGATCTCGGCGCCTACGGCGGTGAGGCGGAGACTCCGAACATCGATGCGCTGACCAAGGAAAGTACCCAGTTCACCAACTTCCACGCCTACCCGCTGTGCGCCCCCACCCGGGCCGCTCTGATGACCGGGCAGGATCCCCACCAGGTCGGCCTGGGTTCCATGGAGAACCTCACCCCGCCCGGCGTGCCGCAGACCACCCCGGGCTACAAGGGCAGCCTGGAGGGGGAGTTCACCGGCATCGCCGAGCTGCTGGGTGACACCGGGTACGACACCTACCAGGTGGGCAAGTGGCACCTCGGGGAAGGTGAGGGTCAGACCCCGCAGGACACTGGTTTCGACGAGAACTTCACGCTCTACGATGCGGGCGCATCATATTTCTCCGACGGCCACCGCCTCTCCAAGCGGACGCAGGAACCGTTCGACACCGTCATCTACGAGCGCAACGGTGAGCGGGTCGACCAGCTGCCGGAGGATTTTTTCGCCACCCGTTCCTACACCGATGAAATGCTCGAGATGGTGGACAAGAGCGTGGAATCGGACACGCCCTTCTTCGGCTACCTGGCCTACACCGCTCCCCATGATCCGCTGCACGTGGAGAACAAGGAGCTCATCGAAAAATATCTCGACGTCTACCTCGACGACTACAACTACAACGACCTGCGCGACCAGCGCATCCAGCGCATGGTGGAGCTCGGGCTCATCGACGGGGAGAACGCCACCCGCTGGCCCGAGCAGACGCCCGAGTGGGACACGCTCAACGAGGAGCAGCGCAAGGACCTCGCCTACCGGATGGCCGTCTATGCCGCGTCGATCCATGAGGCCGATGAGCAGGTCGGCCGCATGATCGACCACCTCAAGGAGACCGGCGAATACGACAACACCCTCATCGTCGTGGCCAGCGACAACGGCCCGGCGGCCAACAGCCACGAGCTGTATGTCCGGCCCGGCACCGAGGGCTGGCACAACGAGTTCTACCCGCTGGTGGGCGACGTCGAGTCCTACGGCCTCGAGGGTTCCTTCCCCTCCCTGGCTCTGCCCAATGCCCAGGTCTCCTCCGGTCCCTTCTTCCATGCCAAGAACACCTTGTTCGAGGGCGGAACGAGGGTGCCCGCGATCATCAAGGCACCGTCAACAAGCGGCGGCGAGAACCGCGTCGTCGACACCTTCGGCCACATCACCGACCTCTACCCCACCTTCGCCGAGTACGCGGGGGCGGATCTCGCCTCCGCCGGCAATCTCCTGGGCGATTCCGCCCGGCCGCTACTGGAGGGCACCTCGGAGACCATCGGAGAGGACGAGTTCGGCTGGGAGCACTTCGGCCACCGCTCCTACCGCTCCGGCGACTGGAAACTGATCTTCACGCCTGAGCCCATGGGCGGCACCGGCGGGTACGCCCTGTACAACCTGGCCGAAGACCCGGGCGAGACCAAGGATGTCATTTCCGAACATCCGGACATCGCCAGGGAACTGGAGGAGAAGTGGAACCGGTACGCCGAGGACAACGGCGTCGTGGTCGTCGACTTCGAGGCCGTCAACGAAGCTGCACCGCGCGCTGCCGCACTGTCCTTCTCCATCGACTGGGCCAGCGAGATGACCGCCCCGGAGGCAGCCACCAATGGGTAGCTGCTGTTCCCCGTCGAGCGCAGACCTCACCTCCCCCCGACACGGCACGCCTCTCGACGCCCCCACCGACCAACCCCACACCACCACCACACGAACCCCCGGCGAATTCGCCGACATCCCCACCGGCACCTTCACCATGGGCGACCACCACCATGAAGGCAACCCCAAAGACGGGGAAACCCCCATCCACCAGGTCAACCTGCCCGCCTTCCGCATGCAGACCACCACCGTCACCAACACCCACTTCCAGGAATTCATCGACGCCACCGGATACCGCACCACCGCCGAACACTTCGGAATCTCCGCCGTCTTCTACGCCACCTTCCAGGGACAACGATCCGACATCCTCAACCAGGCCGCCGGCGTGCCCTGGTGGCTGGCCGTCCAGGGCGCCGACTGGCGCCACCCCGACGGACCGGCCTCCACCCTCACCGGCCGGGAGGACCACCCCGTGGTCCACGTCTCCTTCGACGACGCCCAGGCGTACTGCGCCTGGGCCGGCACCCGGCTACCCACCGAAGCCGAATGGGAATACGCCGCCCGCGGCGGCCTCCAGGGACAACGCCTCGCCTGGGGAGATGAACTGACCCCGGGTGGGGAATGGAACTGCAACATCTGGCAGGGACAGTTCCCCCACGAGAACACCGCCGAGGACGGTTACCTCACCACCGCACCGGTGCACACCTACCACCCCAACGGATACGGGCTGTGGCAGATGGCCGGCAACGTGTGGGAATGGTGCCAGGACTGGTTCGACGCGGACTACTACTCCCACAGCCCGGTCGATGATCCCCACGGGCCGGAGACAGGAAGACGCCGGGTACTGCGCGGCGGGTCGTACCTGTGCCACGACTCCTACTGCAACCGCTACCGCGTCGCGGCACGCAACTCCAACACCCCGGACTCCACCTCCGGCAACATCAGCTTCCGGGTGGTGAGGTAACCCACCTGGCGCTTATCGACGCCCCGTCCGCGCCGCCCGCAGTCCGTTGAGGATGACGAAGACCTCGGCCACCTCGTGGACCAGCACGACGGCGGCCAGTCCCAGCAGCCCGGTGATCGCGAGCGGGAGCAGGATGACGATGATCGCCAGGGACAGGACGATGTTCTGGTTGATGATCCGCCGGCCCCGACGTGCATGCTCGATGGCGCGGGGGATCAGGCGCAGGTCATCGCCGGTGAAGGCGACGTCAGCCGATTCGATGGCGGCGTCGGAACCCTTCGCTCCCATGGCGATGCCGATATCGGCGGAGGCCAGGGCGGGGGCGTCGTTGATGCCGTCGCCGATCATGGCGACGGGTCCGTGGCCGGCGTCTCCAAGCTCGGTCACCGCCCGAGCCTTGTCCTCCGGACGCAACTCGGCACGCACGTCCGTGATGCCGGCCGCCGCGGCCAGGGCGCGGGCGGTACGGGCGTTGTCCCCGGTGAGCATGGTGACACCCAGCCCTCGCGCGAGCAGCGATGAGATGACCTCGCTGGTTTCCGGGCGCAACTCATCGCGCACCCCGATGGCCCCGACCGGTCGTTCATCGCGGTGGACGACCACCACGGTCATGCCGCGGAGTTCCAGCTCCGCGGCCGGAACCGCCAGCGGGCCGGGGTCGAGCCAGCGGGGGCTGCCGACGGCGATCGGCGCGGCATCGATAAGCCCGGTGATGCCCTGGCCCGCGACCTCGGTGACGTTCCGGACCTCCGGGACTTCCGGGGCGGCGGCGGTGATCGCGGCGGCCAGAGGGTGAGTGCTGCGGGACTCCAGCGCCGCGGCCCAGCCGAGGAGCTCCTCTCGCGCGACGCCGTCGACGGTGAGCACCTCCGCGACGGTGGGCTGATTGCGGGTCAGGGTGCCGGTCTTGTCCAGCGCGAGGTGCCGGATGCCGCCGAGGCGTTCAAAGGCGGCACCGGACTTGATGACCACGCCGAAGCGGCTGGCCGCGCCGATGCCGGATACCACGGTGATGGGCACGGAGATCGCCAGAGCGCAGGGTGAGGCCGCGACCAGCACGACCAGGGCGCGCTCAATCCACAGGCCCGGATCACCCGACAGGGATCCGATGAGGGCGACCAGGGCCGCGAGGACGAGCACCCCGGGCACCAGGGGCCGGGCCAGACGGTCCGCGATGCGCGCCAGCTCCCCCTTCTTCGCCTGGGCCTGCTCGACCAGCCTGACCACGGTGGTCAGGGAGTTGTCCGTGCCGGAGGCGGTGGCCTCCACCTCAAGCACCCCGGAGGCGTTGATCGCGCCGGCCGGCACCTTCTCCCCCGGCCCTGCCTCCACGGGGATGGATTCACCGGTGACCGCCGAGACATCCAGGCTGCTGCGCCCGGACCGGACCACACCGTCGGTGGCCAGACGCTCCCCCGCGGCCAGGCGGAGGATCTGCCCGGGCACCAGATCCTCAACAGGCACCGCGCGGGTGGCACCGTCGGCGGCCACCACGGTCGCGGTCGAGGGGATCAACGCCAGCAGGGAACGCAGTCCCGAACGTGCCTTGTCCATCGCTGCGTCCTCCAACGCCTCCACGATGGAGTACAGGAAGGCCAGGGCGGCGGCCTCCTCGATGAACCCGAGGAGCACCGCGCCGATCGCGCTGATGGTCATCAAGAGGCCGATGCCCAGTCTGCCGCGGGTGAACAGGCCCCGGAGCGCACCGGGGGCGAACTGGGAGGCACCCAGCAGCAGGGAGGCCCAGAACAACACCTGCGGGATGGTCTCCACGGTGGGGACGAACCACTCCAGAATCAGCCCCAGGAGCAGGGCGAGTCCAGATGCGACCGGGATGAGGACGGAGCGGTTGCGCCACCAGGGCGTGGACTCCTCCTCCGCGGCCACCGGTTCCGGTGCTTCGCATCCGCAGGCGGAGACGGTCACAGCTGCCCCCCTTCCATGTCGGCGCAACCCTCGACGGAACACCGGGGGTCCAGGCAGGGAGCGCTGGCGTCGACCGCGAGGGTGGTGTCGAGCAGGAGGTTGAGGGCCCGGGCGAGATGGGCGTCGACAAGCTCGTAGCGGGTACGGCGCCCCTCGGGCTCGGCGCGGATGATGCCGCAGTCACGCAGGCACGTCAGATGATTGGACACGTTCGAGCGCGTCAGCCCCAGTTCGCGGGCGAGTTCGGCCGGATAGGCCGGCCCCTCCAGCAGCGTGAGCAGAATACCGGAACGGGTCGGGTCGGCCATGGCGCGACCCAGCCTGTTCATCACGTCAAGACGGGAAGCAATGGTCAGCATGTACTGAACTGTACAGCGAACACTGAATGATCCCTCAGAAGTGTTCGGAAATGAAGCAACTTTTCCCCGTTGCCCGTTGCTACGGTCGGGGCATGACACAGGACAAGAACCAGAACCCCGAGACCACCGAGCGATTCCAGAAGGGCCTGGACCGCATGATGGAGCTGGTGGCCAGCGACCAGTCCACCACCTACGACCATGTCAAGCTCGTCGATTCCTACAAGGACCTGGACCCGCTGCTCTCCGAGTACATCGTCTCCTTCGCCTTCGGCGACATCTACTCCCGCGACAGCCTGTCCCAGCAGGAGCAGACCATGGTGACCATCTCCTCCCTGGCCGCCCTGGGCACGGAACGCCAGCTGAAGCTCCACATCAACGTCGGCTTCAACGTGGGCCTGACCAAGGAGAAGATCGTGGGCACCCTGATCCACCTTCTCCCCTACGTCGGATTTCCGCGGGTGCTCAACGCACTGACCCTGGTCAAGGAGGTCATGGCCGAGCGCGGCATGGAGCCGGAGGCCTCTGCGGAATAGCCACCGCCGGACACGGACAACAACCGGACCCGGGGAGCAGTTGAACTGCTCCCCGGGTCCGGTCTTTCGTCGCACCGACTTCAGATCAGCCGAAGAAGCCCCACATCAGCATGGCGACGCTGAAGATCACGCCCAGGAAGACGGTGATGTAGATCAGGTAGACCATGGCGTCCCGGAGCTTGATGCCGGAGATGGCGAGGGCCGGCAGGATCCAGAGGGGCTGGATCGCATTGGTCCACTGGTCCCCCATCGCGACACCCATGGCGGTGGCGGTGACGTTGGCGCCCATCTGGTTGGCAGCCTCCACCATCACCGGCCCCTGGATGGCCCACTGGGCGCCGGTCGAGGGGGCGAGCAGGTTGATGAAACCACCCGAGATGAAGCTGAAGAAGGGCAGGGTCTCCGCCGTAGAGAACTGCGCGAAGACACCGGCCATGGTGATCATGAGCCCGGAGCCGGCGAGCACGCCCATGATGCCTGCGTAGAGCGGGTACTGCACCAGGACGGCGCTGATCATGGGGGTGCTCTTCTGCAGCGACTTGAGGAAGGCCGCCGGGCGGCCGTAGAGGAACAGGCACAGGAACAGGAAGAGCGCGTTGATGCTGTCGAAGTTGACCGCCCCGCCGTCCGTCACATAGAGGACGGAGTACGCGATGCCGATGGTGCCGATGACCCAGCCGGGTGCGCGGCTGTGGCTCAGCCGGTCCGAGAAGGTCATCTGGCCCGGCTTGGACTCCAGGGTGGTCCTCAGCCTGGCGGGCAGCGTCGCGGGGTCAGCCTCGATCACCTCGGCCGGGGTCCGCGGATGGAGCAGTGCGACGAACAGCGGCATGGTCACGGCGACGAGCAGCGAGGTGCCCAGCATGAGGGGGTGAAAGACAGTGGAGGAGAGCGGCGCGACGCCCATGAGCGGCTCTATCGGGTGCCCCGGCGTGGCAATGGACAGCGGAACGGTGCCCGAGATGCCGATGCCGTAGATGCAGAAGCCGGCGTAACCTCCGGCGACGGCGAGCGGGTAGTGCATCCCCTTGACGTGGCAGGCCAGGCGCTGGGCGATGATCGTGCCGAGCACCATGCCCAGCCCGGCGTTGAGCCAGGCGCCCATGAGGCCGATGAAGCAGGCCAGGGCAACCGCGACGCGGGGGTTGGTGACCCGGCTGGCCATGCCGTCGATCAGGCGTTGCACGATCGGGGTGTTAGCCAGCATGTAACCGGTGAGCAGGAGGACCGTGACCTGCATGGAGAAGGCGAGCAGCGTCCAAAGGCCGTCGCCCCACATGCGGAGGGTGTCGAGCGGGCCGGCCCCTTCCACGAGGATGGCCATGGCGAAGACGACGACTGTGAGGGCGATGGCGATGACCATCGGTTCCGGGAGGTAGCGCTGGACCGAGTTGCTCACGCGCTGGCTGACTGCCGTGTTCGCTCTTCGGGTGGCGAGGATCAGGTTCATGGTGATGCTTTCTGTGGGGCGACGGGTGTCAAGATGGGGAGGGCGATCAGACGAGAACGGTGTCCTTTGCCCGCGCCAGCGCAAAGCCCTGGTATCCGCTGTCGGCGACATCCCGCAGAATGGACCGGTAGTTACCCAGGCCCCCGAGGTAGAACAACACCGACGGCTTCTTCCCCGGCACATTCGCACCGAAAATCCACGAATCCACCTTCGTGAACACCGTCATCCCCGCAATCTCCCGACACGTATCCGTCCACGCCTCCACCGTCGCCTCCTCCGGCTCCACCGCCGTGATGCCATTAGCCTCGGCAAACGCCACCAACTCCGCAATCCACTCCACCTGCGTCTCAATGCTCGGCGGCAGATTCGTGAACGGACCATTGGGACCCAAAATCATGAACCAGTTCGGAAACTTCGACGTCGTCACACCCAGATAACTGCTGGGCTGACCATCCCAATGCTCATTGATACTCACCCCACCCCGACCACGGATCTCCATCCGACGGTAATTACCATCCACCGCATCAAACCCCGTGGCAAACACCAGCACATCCACCTCATGGAGCTTCCCGTCCGCGGTGACCACACCCTCAGGGGTGATCTCCTGAAACGGCGTCTCCTTCAACGCCACGACATCCACATTGTCCCGGTTGAACGTGTCGTAGAACCCGTCATCACACAGAGGCCGACGCGCATAGAGATCATGCGGGGTCAGCTTCCGCGCCTTCTCCGGATCCGTGACGATCTCGGCGATCTTGCCCCGGATAAACGCCGCGGCCGCCTCATTGGCCGCCACATCCGTGGCGATATCCCCGAAGGTGCCGAACATGAAGTTGAACCCGCCACCCTCCTCCCACGCCTGGTGGAACACCCGCTCCCGCTCCTGCGCCGACACCGACATCGCCGGAGTGGTGGCCTCCTCGAACCCGAACGCCACCGACGAGTTCTTCGCCTGCTCCCAGATCTGCTCATAATTCGCCTTGATCTCCGCCAGTTCCGCCTCCGACACCGGGCGCTTGCCCACCGGCACCGAATACTGCGGCGTCCGGATGAAATGCGTCAGATGCTCCACCACCGGACCCAACGCTGTGACCACCTGCGTACCCGTCGACCCGGAACCGACCACACCGACGCGCTTGCCGGACAGATCAATGCCCTCCGGCCACGCACCGGTATGCAGCACCAGGCCCTCGAAGGTGTCCAGGCCCGCAATATCGGGCATGTTCACCGCCGAGAGCAGCCCCACCGCGTTGAACACGTAGCGTGCACGGTAGATCTGCCCCCCGGCGGTGACCTCCCACAGCTGCTCATCCTCCAGATACACCGACGAGGTGACCTCGGTGTTGAACCGGTAGTGCCGCGCCAGATCAAACCGCTCGACGACATCCTCGAAATACGCCAGGATCTCCGGCTGCGTGAGATACGTGTTCTCCCAGGAGCTGTCCTGCAGCAGGTCCTTGTCAAACGAGTAGCGGTAGAGATGGCTGCGGGTATCCGACAGGGCACCGGGGTAACGGTTCCAGTGCCAGGTGCCGGCCGGGCCCGAGGCCTTCTCGAACGCGAGCACGGACATGTTCAACTCGTTGGCGAACTTGTGCACACCATAAAGGCCACCGAAACCGGCACCAATGACGATGACATCAACACTCGGGGAAGAACTCTGCGTAGACATAAGAAACATCCTTTTTTCTGGGGGACCAGGGGGACAATCAGCCGGAAATCTGTGTCCCGGCACTCAGCACGTACGCGTTGGTGATTGCCGTCACATGCATGAGGGAAGACTAAAGGCGCCTACCCGGCACATCTGTTCCACTTCGACACAACCGGTCATTCCGCCACTTTTTCCACTCAGAGCATCAATCACAACCCATTAGGTATCGATGGATTCCCAATGATGGCCCCAGCACAACAGGCGTCAGCTACAAATGAATGTGGCACCAATCACATGACCAGAGTGGGGTCCGAGGCCGATGGACCTGGGACCAGCAACTGAAGGGAAAATCACAGATGCAGCAGAGAGTCCTGATCACGGCGGGAGCCAGCGGCATCGGATGGGCCATGGCGCAGGCATTTCTCGCCGACGGCGCCGCCGTCCACGTCTTCGACATCGACCCGGACGCCGTCGCGAAGGTCGTCGACGAGCACGAGAACCTCACGGGAAGCGTCGGGGACGTCACGTCCGAGACGGACGTCATCCAGCTGGTGGAGGATGTCCGGGAGAAGCTGGGCGGACTCGACGTCCTGATCAGCAACGCGGGCATCCCGGGCCCCACCGCGCCCGTGGAGGAGTACCACCCGGCGGCGTGGCGTTCTGTCCTGGACGTGAACCTCAACGGAGCCTTTACCGTGGCCAGACACCTGGTCCCCCTGTTGAAGGTGGCCGGCGGCGGCACGGTCCTGGTGATGTCCTCCGTGGCCGGCAGGTTCGGCTACCCGAATCGAATCGGCTACACCACCGCCAAGTGGGGGCTGGTCGGCTTCACCAAAACCCTCGCCCTGGAACTCGGCCCCCACGGCATCACGGTGAACTCGCTCCATCCCGGCATCGTCAGCGGTTCGCGCCTGGACACGGTCCTGGAGGCACGTGCCGAGGTCTCCGGGCGCAGCGTCGAGGATGAGCGCAGCGCCGCCCTGGCCAATCAGTCGGTGAAGGCCGTGACCGACCCCGCCGACATAGCCGCGCTCGCCCTCTTCCTCGCCGGCCCCCACGCCCGGACGATCTCCGGGCAGCAGCTCGCGGTCGACGGCGACTCGAAGGCCGCGCAGTGAGGGCCCGTTAAGTGACGAGCACGTCGTAGAGCATCTCGAAGTCGCCCATCGCCTGCCGGTAATGAGGCAGATGCTTATCGACGGGCTGCCACGTCTCGCCGAAAGGTGGCGTCGCCCTGTCCACCTCGGGCGCGAGGGTGTCGAGCGCGATCAGGGCGGTGCCGCGCAGTGTCGCACGCTTCATGGCCAGGGGGATGACGGGGGCCTCGAGGGCGTCGGCAAGCATCTGCAGCCAGGTGGGATGGTCGAGGGAGACACGTCCGGAGGCGATCACCCGCTCCGGCCGGGCGCCGGCGACGGTGAGTTCATCCCATACCCGCCGGTAGGACAGGGCCAGACCCTCGAACACACCCCGCCACAACTCCTGCGGGCCGGTGGCGGTGGTGACGCCGTGGAAGGTTGCGCGGGCGTCGGCCGCCCAGCCGGTGGCGCGTTCCCCGCTGAAGAACGGGAGGACGGAGGGGGTGCCCGCCAGCGGAGGGCCGGCGAGCACCGCGTCGAGATTCTCCCCGGGCGAGGCGACGGTGGCGTCCAGCCAGGACACGGCGCGACCGACGTCATTGAGCGCGCCGCCGACGATCCACCGGTCACTCGAGAGCCGGTAACACCACAGGCCGGAGGGGATCTCGTCCGGACATTCATCGAGGATGACACGCACGGCGCCGGACGTGGCCGCGGCGACGGCGACGGTCGAGCTGTCGATCGCCCCGGGGCCGATGTTGGAGGGCCAGCCGTCGGGGATGGCGTGGAACCAGTCGACCTTCCCCAGTTCCTTCCACCCGGTGGAGGTCGGACGGTCCGGCTGGTCCGGATCGACGATGGTCGAGAACAGCTCCGGGGAGACTCCGCAGGCCGCCAGAACCGGCAGGTCAAGGGCGCCGGTACGCACATCAATGATGCCCGACCACGCCGCCACCGAGGTGGCCAGACCGCGGATGCCGGCCAGACGGAGGTAGACGTACTCCCCGATCGTCATGACGGATTCCGCCTGCGCGAAGGTCTCCGGGTCCTCGCTCTGCAGCCACAGCAGGCGGGCCGGGTGATAGGAGGTGTGGAGCCGGACGCCGGTGCGGGCGTGGTACGCGGATTCGTCGATACGCTCGCCGAGCTCCTGGACCTGCCGGCGGGAGCGGGAATCAGCGTAGGTGAAGCACGGGGTCAGGGCCCTGCCATCAGCTCCGACGAGGATGAGCGAGGACGCGAAGGAGTCCATGGCCACGCCGGCGATCTGGTCGGCAATCCCCTTGTCCTGCGCGAACCACACGATCTCGTCGATGATCTCCCGGCACTCGGCGACGACCTGGTCTGCGTCGATGACACTCGTACCGTCACCGGCGGTGAGGAACTCATGCGAGATCCGCTGCTTGGACCCCGAGACCGGCTGGCCGGTGGCGTCATAGAGACCACCCCGCGAGGCAGTCGACCCGACGTCGAGCGCCACCACGTACGGGCCGGTGGACTTCTTCAACTTCACCGACATCGTGGGAATCTTGTGGTCCATGCTGGGCCTCCGCTCTCGTAGGGGCGCTTGCTCGGGGTGACACGGCGTGCCACGGGCTGTGTCATTCCAGGGTAATGCGGTGGGCCGGGTCGGGTATCAACCATGAGGGGCGATAAAGAAACGACGGGGAACGGAAGAACAGGTGCCGGCGGCCCCTTTCGCGGGGGCGGAAGAAACCGTTTAGGTATGACGATTCTTACTTGCTATCTTCGTACGGGTCAACTCACACCAACGATCGGTATATGACCAGTGAAACACTTCTTCTCCACCTCCCGCCCCTTCGCCAGGACCGTCGTCACCGGTGCCCTGCTGCTATCGCTCACGGCAGTCACCGCGTGCACTGCCACCGGCGCGCAGGAGGGTGAATCCTCCTCCGCGCGGACAGTCTCCGCCAACGACTTCCCCGTCAACGTGACCGAGTCGATCCACCCGGCGGCGAACGCTCCGACCGAGGGTGACCTGCGGGTCACTCTGCTGGGCACCGGAAGCCCGATCCCGAGCACCGACCGCTTCGGTTTCTCCGTGCTCGTCCAGGCCGGGGAAAAGAACTACGTCATCGACGCCGGCCGTGGCGCCATCATCCGCCTCATCCAGGCCGGTGTGGAGGCCGGCCAGGTCGACGGCCTCTTCCTCACGCACTTCCACTCCGACCACGTCATCAGCATCGACGACCTGTGGATGACCGGCTACGTGCCCGCCTTCGGCGGACGCGAGGGCACCTTCAACGTCTACGGCCCCGAAGGCGTGAGCAACATCGTCGACAACGTGCGCGACGCCTTCCAGAACGACATCGACGTCCGGGTCGCCGATGGCGAGGTCCAGCGCGACACCACCGGCATCCAGGCCCACGAGTTCACCGAGGACGGCGTCATCTTCGACCAGGACGGCCTGCAGGTGACGATGTTCGATGTCCAGCATGACCCCGCCAACGTGATCAAGCCCTCGAAGGGCTTCCGCATCGACTACAACGGCAAGTCCGTGCTCATCAGCGGTGACACCATCCCCCACGAGAACGTGGTCACCTACGGCAAGGACGTGGACCTCATGCTCCACGAGGTCGCCGCCTTCCAAGACCGCAACGTCCTGCCCCAGGTCATCTCACACCACACCACCCCGGACCAGGCCGGCGAGATCTTCGCCGAAGCCAAGCCGAAGCTGGCCGTGTACACGCACTTCGTCAACGGCATCCCCGGCAAGGTCGAGGGCATCACCGACGAGGAAATGATCTCCCGCACCAAGGAGAACTACGACGGCGAAGTCGTCCTCGGTGAGGACCTCATGAGCTTCCTCATCACCGACGACGACATCGAGGTCACCGACCAGGCCGATCTCGCCGAGCTTGCCGCCGAATAGGCGTTGAACGCGGGGGCTGGTTCACGATGACAGTGGGCCCGGCTCATCCTCGGCGCGGCTGGCGGTCGCGCGATTCTCTAGCATCGGGATAATGAGCTTCCTCAACCTCTCCACCCCCACGCAACGTCGTTACCGCACCATCGGCGCCACCTCCGCGGCGGTCATAGCCACCGCCGTCGCGGGATCCCTGGCCACCGACACCTCCTCGTCCTGGTACCGGTCGTTGACCAAACCGTCCATCCAGCCGCCCGCCTGGGTCTTCCCCGTCGCCTGGACCGGGTTGTACGCCAGCATCGCCGCCGTCGCGGGCCGGAGCCTGGCGGACCTGCGGGAGAGCGGCGATACGGCCGAATACCAGGCACTGCGCAACGCGCTCGCCGCCAACCTGACGCTCAATGCGGGCTGGAGCGCGCTGTTCTTCAAGGGGCACCAGTCCGGCCTTGCCACCCTTGAGGCGGGCGCGCTCGCGATCTCCAGCGCCGACCTGGCCCGACGCACCATGGCGGTGAGCAGGAGTCGCGGCGCTTTCCTCCTCCCCTACGCCGCGTGGACAACATTCGCCACAGTGCTCACGGGCACGATCTGGTACCAGAACCGCTGAGCCGCTGTCCGTTTAGCCACCTGAGTGCCGGAAAGTTAGCATGGCAGCCATGGACCTCCTCTATTCACTCCTCGTCTTCCTCCACATCGTCGGTGCCGCTGCCCTCGTCGGCGGCTGGCTCGCCACCTTCCGCCAGCCGACCGTGCTCCAGTGGCAGCACATCGGCGCCTGGGTCCAGCTGCTCACCGGCCTGGGCCTCGTCGGCCTGGCGGAGATGAACGACGGCACGGTCAACCACATGAAGATCGGCATCAAGCTGGTCGTCCTCATCGCCGTGCTGGTCGCCGCCGTCATCGGCCGCCGCAAGGTGGCCCGCAACGAACCGGTCCCCAAGGGTCTCGCCCACTCGGTGGGTGGCCTGGCACTGATCAACATCGCCATCGCCGTCTTCTGGTGACATTCCCACCTGCGCCGGTGAGCAGTTGAGCCGATGCCTGCCGCCGGGTCCCGTACTGGGGCCCGGTTGTGCGTTTCCGGGGTACGCACCCCCGTGAGCGTGATCCATATTGATGGCGCTTGCGACGGGCTCTGTTTCTCCGCGTGGAAGCCTCTCCCCCGACAGCGTCTCACCGGGTCAATGGCTTTGATGAGACGTGTTTCAGAATGCACCGCTGGTACATGCGGGTGAAACTTGATGGCGAACATTAAGCGGCATAACACGTGAGTTAAGCCAGCAGATAGTTTTCGCAGATTTTCGCTGGCGGGGGCAAGCTGCCCAATTGGCGACGCAGGGCACGGTAGACCATGGTTCGACTCACGCCGCGGACCACACCGACCTGGGCGACGGCCATGTCCTTTTGCTCGTAGAGTATCCGCACGGTGCGCAGCTTGTTCCCACTCAGTAGTGTTGCCCGACCTCCGGCCTTCCCCTCACACGCGCGGCATCGGCGCTGTCGAGGTTTTCCTGCAGCGACCGGAATTCCACCCTTGGCTCCTGGAGCTCGGCGAGTTGATCGCTCAGGTGCCTGATCGAGCAGCCCAGGCTGTCCAGGCGCCACACAATCAACGTGTCGCCGGAACGGAGCTGATCCAGCACCTTATCCGGCTCGGGTCTCGACTCCAACGAACTGGAGGTGGTGTCAGTGAAGATCCGGTAGCAGCCCGCTTTTATCAGTGCGTCGTGCTGGAATCGGACATCTTGCTCCCCGTGCGGTTGCTTGTCTAATCGCCATCAACATGCGCACCTCCGGGGAAAATGGTTACTCCGTGCTCCACCAGGCACCGGCGAATCCTGGACCTGTTGTCCGTCTTTTCCCGCGCCGCGGCAAGGCCAGGTGGGAAAGGACGGGCCGACTACTTCGCGTCCACCGTCTGCAGCTCGCGGTGGCCAAGGCGCAGGAGCTCACCGTCAGCGACGAGCTGCTCCCGGTTGCCGCTGCGACTGCGGTGCAAAATGGTGCCGAGTGCCTCGCGAAGCGCGGCCAGGGGATCCGCCACCAGGCGCACCTCGCGGTAGCCGACGTGGTTGTCCGGCCGAACCAGCAGGCACCCGTCATCGGCGATCTCACGCAGTCGCAACCAGTCGCCGTAGGTGTCGGTGTAATCCTGGTCGGGGCCGATCTTGTACGCGGGGATCTCGATTCCCAGTTCCTCGGACACAGTCTGGGCGGCATCCACCCAATCCTGGCCGTTGGTGCCGGTGAGCACCGTGAAGTGTCCCCCGCCGCAGATATCGAGAGTGGACACCTTCGGCGCCGCCGGGTTGGAGCCGCTCAGCCAGGCGTGCGGCAGACGCGCACCCGGGTGTGTGGTCGGCTGGTAGTGCAGCTCCGGATCGGTCTCCTGCGTGGGCCACGGAGTGCCGTCAGATACCACAGCCGAAGACTCGTAGCGCTGCCCCATCTCCACCCCCAGGGCGTTGAACTCGTAGTTCTTGATCTTCAGCGCGTGGTGGAGAGCCTGGCGGCGGCGCTCGCCTTCCTCGGTGGGCTGCTTGCGGACATCCATCGCCGCCTGCATGGCCTCGGCGTCATCTGCCGGATCGATGCCCAGTGCGTCGAGTACGTGACTGAACTCGGTGATGGACTTGTTGGCCCGGCGGACGATCTGCCGGGCGACCGGCACCCGCTCATCCTGATAGGAGTCGATGAGTTCCTCGCCGGCCTTCCCGTTGATGATCATGGCCAGTTTCCAGGCGAGGTTGTAGGAATCCTGGATGGAGGTGTTCGACCCCAGGCCGTTGCTCGGCGGATGACGGTGGACGGCGTCGCCGACGCACAGCACGCGTCCGGACATGTTCTGCGTGGCGTAGGTGTCGTTGACCGTCCACAGCGACCAGTGGTGGACCTTGACGTCCAGATCAGGGATGCCGACCAGGTTACGCACGATGTCCGCGGCCTTGGCCTCGTCCATCTCCGGCGGGGGCTGGTTGATGTCGTAGCCCCAGGTGACCAGCCACTCGTTCCAGGGTCGGACCATGCGCACCAGGCCGAGCCCGATACCGCCGACGGCGGCTCCGGGCTGGAGGACCCAGTACAGGGAGGACTGGCGGTCCTGACAGTACTCGCTCAGGTCCATGTCGCAGTGGATGTTCATCGAGCCTGAGACCCCCATCTGCCCGTCCATGGGCAGCTGCAGGTCAGCGGCGATCTGGGAGCGCCCACCATCGGCACCGATGAGGTACTTCGAGTGGACCGTGTAGGTGTGCCCGGTCAGCCGGTCACGGACGGTCGTGTGCACCCCATCTGCGTCCTGCGTGTGGGAGACGTACTCGGTCTTCCAGCGGAACACCGCACCACGTGCCATGGCGTTGCGTACCAGGATCGGCTCGAAGTGGGTCTGGGGAAGGTCGCAGTTCAGCGACGGGGAGGCGGCGATGTACTCGCCTTCCCTGTCGGGGCCGGTACCCCAGGAGTGGACACGGCCGAATTCCTCACCGTTGATGGCGGTGCAGAACACGGTTTCGCCGATCATGGAATGCGGGACTTCCTCGGCCTTGATCTGGTCCTCGATGCCCATATCCCGCATGAGTTCCACGGTGCGCTGGTTGGTGATGTGTGCCCGCGGGGTGTTGGCGGTGTTGGCGTACTTGCTGGCCACCACACAGTCAATGCCGTAGGTGGCCAGGAAGAGGGCAGCAGACGAGCCGGCGGGCCCGGAACCCACGATGAAGACGTCGGTGGTGAAATCTGCGGAAGTAGTGGTGGTCATGATGATCAGTTCTCCTGAAGTCGTCTACGTGGTTGCGGGGGCCAGCACGATGTCGAAGCGGGTCTTCGCCCAGGTTCCGTCGCCCATTACGGACACATCCCGCCCGTCCGGGGTCGGGGTACCGGCCGGTTGCTGCTCGAAGGTCTTGATCAGTGAGTCCTTGACCCCGAAGACGGAGTCACCGATCTCCAGCTGCGGGTCACCGTCGACGAAGATGTGGGTGACCAGGGTGCGGTACTGCGGGGCGGTGACCATGAAGTGCAGGTGGGCGGCACGTACCGGGGAGCGTCCCGTGGCCTGCAGCATCCGGCCCACCGGCCCGTCGTGCGGGATCGGGTAGGGCACCGGGGTCAACCCCCAGAACCGGTAGGTGCCCTGCTCATCGGTGTGGAGGTAAGCCCGGCCCGCCATCCGGTCGTCGCCGTACTGCACGTCGTAGAAGCCGTCCTCGTCGCACTCCCACACCTCGATCCGGGCACCCGGCACCGGGTTGCCGTCGGTGTCGGTGACAGTTCCCTCCACCCACGCGGGCTGTCCCTGGGCGTCGCCGGCGATGTCGCCGCCGTGGGCGACCTCGGGGGCATCGTCGAGGAAGAAGGGGCCGAAGACGGTGGCCTCGGTGGCGTCCTCGTACGCCTCATTGTTGACGGCGATGGTCTGCATCGACGCCCCCAGGGTGTCGGAGAGCAGGACGAACTCCTGGCGTTTGTCGTCGGTGATGTGGCCGACCTGGGTGAGGAACTCGATGGCCTGGTTCCACTCCTCCTCGGTCAGGCGCACATCCCGGATGAAATCATGCAGATGCACCGTCAGCGACTGCATGACCTGTTTCAGCCGGGGGTTGTCACAGTTGTCGAAGGAGGCGACGACCCGGTCGACGAGGTCGTCCTCCACACGACGCTGGGCATCGGAGATCTGCGGGGTGTGAAGTGTCTGGGTCATCGGGTTCTTCCTTCGACGAAGTCGTTGATGCGGGCCGGATCATCGCCGTGGAAGGCGGCGGTGATCAGTGCGGTGATGTTGTCGTGTGTGGCTTGCGTCGGGTTGCCGGCCGGGACCGCGGCCAGCACCCGGTCCACGGCCTCGGTGATGCCGCCTTCCGGCATGCCCAGTTCGGCCAGGGAGCCTGGGGCACCGATGTCCTGGTAGAGACGGTTGAGTTCGGTGATCGCGTCCTCGCCTCCCAGTGCCTGGGCCAGGGCCTGCGCGACCTCGGGGACGGCGGGAAGGTTGAGGGCGGCGACGTAGCGCAGGACCACGGCATGGGTCTCGGCGTGCGGCAGGTTGAAGGTGCCGCCGAGTACATGGCAGATCTTGTGGTGCAACCCGGAACCGGCGGAGGCGAACGCCACCCCGGACAGGTAACAGCCGTAGAGCGCCTGCTCCCGGGCCTCCTGCCCGCCACCGGCGGCCAGGGCGCGTAGGGCCGATGCCAACGCGCGAGCCGATTCGAGTCCCAACGCCCGGTTGATCGGGTCCGCCGTCGGCGCCCAGAGCGAGTCCACGCAGTGGGCCATGGCATTGAGGCCGGAGGCGATCGCCATGCCCTGCGGCAGGGTGGCCACCAGATCGGCGTCGTAGATCACCACCGCAGGCAGGACGACCGGGTCCACCCCGGTGGTCTTGGTGCGCTCCTCTGTGATGCCCCACACCGGGGTGGCCTCGGACGCGGCGTAGGTCGTGGGCACCGCGATGATGGGCAGGGAGGTGTCCAGGGCGATGGCCTTGGCCAGGCCGGTGGCTGAGCCACCGCCGATGGAGATCAGCCCGTCGGCGCCCGCCTCCTTGGCGGCGGCGGTGGCAGCGTCGGCGATCTCCCGTGGCACGTGCTGCACCGCATCCCGCCAGTGGACGGACGGCGGCAAGTCCTCCGCGAGTCGTTCCGCCACCTCGTGGGTGCCGTCGGTGGAGATGAGCATCGGCCTGGACATTCCCAGCTGCTCAGCCTCGCTGAGCACTCGCTCAACAACCCGCCCACTGTCGAGCACCACTCGTTGGGAGAGTGTGTCGTGGGTAAACCTTAAGGAGCTCATTTCCCTGTTCTTTCCGCGCACTCATCCTGGATGAGGATGGGGAGTGCGCCTTCGGCCAATCATGGTGTCAATCGCATTCGGTGCGCTCGGGCACCATTTCTCTTATGTCGTCACAGTTGCCCGGGCCGGTTGTGCGGCAGCATCCCGTGCGAAGTTTCTGATTCGCTGCGCGACCAGATCAATAGCTTCCGCGCTGCCTGGCAGGATGTTGACCAGGGAGAAAAAGGTGTGCATCTGGCCTTCCCACCGGTGGTGTTCCACCTCTACTCCGGCTTTCTGCAAGGCGTGCGCGTAGGCTTCGCCCTCGTCGCGGAGCACATCGTGCTCGGCGGTGATGACCAGTGCCGGGGGAAGGCCTGCCAAGGACGTGGCGTTGAGTGGGGTTGCCGCCGGGTTACTACGGTCGCTGGCATCCGGAGCGTACTGATCCCAGAACCACTTCATCGCGTCGAGGGAAACCAGCGTCTGGTTTTCCGAGGCGAGGTAGGAGTCACGGGTGAAATCAGCATCGGTGACCGGACAGACGAGAATTTGTGCCTGTACAGCTGGCGATCTTTCATCCCGAGCTCGCTGAGCAACGACCGCGGCCAGGTTCGCTCCGGCACTGTCGCCGGCCACCATCAGAGGAAGTACCTCACCGTTACGCCGTGCGACATTCTCCTCCGCCCATTTCACACCGGCCCACGCATCGTCAACGGGGATGGGGAAGGGATGTTCCGGGGCCTTGCGGTATTCCACCAACACCACAGCCGCACCGGTTTTCTGGGCGAGCTGCCGACCGAGAGTGTCGTAGCCTGCGAGGTTTTCCAGTACCCAGCCTCCGCCGTGGTAGTAGACGACCACTGCGGTCGGAGAAGGAGAAGGAAGCAGGACACGAACGGTAAATTCTCCGCCGTCCTCCCCTACGACCTGGTGGTCCCGCGCCTCGTGCATTTCCGGGCCCGGGCCGTACAGCTCATCCAGGCCCGATGTGGCTTCGCGTGCCTGGGGGGCGGACATCTTCCAGAGTGGGCGGTCGCCGGCGTTTTCCGCTGCGGCGGTGAGGAAGGTGCTCGTCGCTTCGTCGAAGGACATAGAAGTCTCCTGAATTCACATAATTGAAGGGGGAAAAGGGCCGTACTGACGTCACATGGTCGGATGCACGGAGCTCATGTCCGACAGCGCATGCCATGTTCGGCTGCAGTAGACCAGCGGGGCCGGGTCGGCAGAGGTGTCGACGTGAGTTTCCACCAGTTCGATAGCTGCCAGTGTGGACCCGTTGATGTCAATGGAGCCGACGATTTTTCCGCGCATCCATACACGGGAATTCAGAAGGTACGGTTCTCCCGAGGGGAGTCGATCCCATAGGGACGTATCGCCGAAGCGGTCGGCGCCGGGCGTGGCAAACAGCTGTGCCAGGTCGAGCTGCTCTCGGCCGAGGAGGTGGACGACGACGTGGTCTGCAGCCCGGATCTTGTCGGCCGAACGAGAAAGAGCGGAGAGATTGAGGGCGATCGTCGGAGGATCAGCGGAGACACTGCTGACGCTGGTGGCGGTCAGGCCGACCGGGCCGGTTCCGGGATCCGCGGTGACGATGGCGACACCGGCGGGGTGCATTCCAAAGGCTTTGCGGAAATCCTGGGACATCTCCGCAGGGAGGGTTTGGGTGGGGATCGCAGTCATCGTAGACATGGGTATCTTCTTTCTTCGTCGGGTTCTACTCGGAAGTGGTCGGTTCTTCGAGGTTGAAGAAGTTCCAGTGGGAGTCAGGGGTGGTCAGGCCTGCGAGGTACTTGCCAACCTGCTGCAGGACAACGGGCCCGCTGGTGACGTGACCGGTGCCGACATGCATGTCGCGGAAGGTTCGCTGAAGATCACCACGACGCGCCAGGGCAGTTGCGGTCCACAGGTGAACGGTCTGGCTGACGTCATGGGCGGCCCAGGTGCTGTTGTTGAGGATGAGGCGGGTCAGCGTCTCCTGCTCCATGGTCAACTTTTCACCGGCATCCAGGCTGCGCTCGTTATCGGCCCACACCTCCAGCGCCCATGCACGTGCGGAGCGCATCCGCGCCTCAGCCTTGGCGTATTCGGCGTAGAACTGGTCGGTATTGGTGGATGCACCGGGCTGGTTCTTCTTCTTGGCGGCGTGGGCCTGCATCTCATCGAGGAAGCGACGTCCCACGCCGAGTGCCCAACCGGTGTGGCAGATGCCGGACATCAGCGCCAGTCCGGTCTTGTAGAGGGCGCCGCCGGCCAGGGGGTCGGTGGTGGTGGGTTCGTAGACGTAGGCGTCCGGAACAAACACGTCCTGGCACGAGTAGTCGATGCTGCCGGTCGCGCGCAGGCCGAGGACATCCCAGTTGCCGTCCAAACTGGCTTTCTCCCGGGGGAAGTGCACCATCATGACGCGGCCGTTCTCCTCGTCGATGGCGCCGGTATGAATCCAGTTCGCGTGCGGCATGCCTGAGCCGAAGAACCAGTTGCCGCTGACTTTGTAGCCCCCTTCCACACGCTCGGCTTTTCCGAACCGGGTGCCCTGGCCGGCAACGAGCGCGTGCTCGCCGTCTTCGGGAAACAGCTCGCGCTGCGCCTCCTCCGGCAGATAGGCGGCGGTGGTTCCGGAAATCATCTGAAGCACCATGAGCACCCAGCCGGAGGCCGGATCCGCCTGGGACACCTTCTCCAGGACGGCAATCGTTTGGGTGGGCTTCAGCTCATAGCCCCCGAGCTCTTCCGGAATGCCGATCTTGAAGGCACCGACATCTTTAAGCGCCTGAAAGCTCTCATCGGTCAGACGCCCCAACTCCTCGTTCTTCTCGCCGTTGGCCCTCAAAAGGTCGGTTATTCCGTCGAGACGTGCCATGAGTGCTTCAAACTCGTGACCTGGGTTGAGGCCGGCGCGGTTCCGGGTTTTCAAGGTTGCAGTCATGCTCTTCCTTCTCTCGGTGTGGCGGTGTTCCCACAATGTAAGCGGAGTCACAGTCTCTGCCCTATCGATTGAGTGAGCACCCCTCTCGATCCCGCGCACACTTATGACATGAAACACAGTGATATGTTCATGTGTCATGGATCATGAATCGCGCCTGGGTGGGATAAGTATTGGGGCAAGTGGCCGCCGACAAACTCTCGATGCCTGGAGCGAAAAAGTGGGCAACGATCTCATGCCGTTCCGGTTTGCAGCCCAGGACAACCACGCTTTTCAGGGCGACTTCGAAGCCGCCAATTTCCTGAGTACCAGTGTCTTTTCCATGGCGACCAGGGATCACACCGCCGAACGCACTGCCGAACACATCAGGAACGAGGATGAGGAATATGTCGTCGTCACCTTCCAGGTCGGCGGCATGTTGAAACTCACCCAGCAGGGCAAACAAGTTCAGCTGACTCCCGGCCAGATCGGGCTGTACCTGTCCAGCAAGCCGGCCCAGCTTGAGTGCTACGGCAACTACCAAAGCCGAAGCGTCCGCATTCCGGTCGACCGCCTCAACACCAGGTCGATACGGTGGGACCAGGTCGGAGCACTTTCATTCGACGGCAGCCAGGGCCTGGCCCCGCCGATTTTGAGCTTTCTGACGGGACTGTTTCCCGCAGAACCCACACTCACACCGTCAGCCCGGGCAGCGGTAGCAAACCATCTTGTCGGCCTCGTCGAGGCAATGCTGGCGGATCTATACCTGTCCGAAGAGGAATCCCTCCAATCCCCTGCGGCGGATCTGCTGGAGCAGTGTCTCGTCTTCATTGAGGCGAACTTGTCGAATCCCCAGCTCAACCCGCAGATGGTGGCGGACTCCGCCCACATTTCTATTCGATATCTGCACCAGACTTTCAAGCAGTCAGGGATAACCTGCGCCAGTTACATTCGGTCGCGACGCATTGACAGGGTAAGAGCAGATCTGGCGCTGGAAGAGTTCGCGATAATGCCAGTCGAAAAGATCCTTCAACGGTGGGGCGTGCAGAACCCGTCGCACTTCGGGCAGGTGTTCAAACGAATCGAAGGATGCGCTCCCGCCGAGTTTCGTCGGAAAGCGCTCATACCCCGCGGTGCACTTGAGATCATGTCGCGAAATCCCGGTGCGAGGACAGGGGGCGGGTCTGAAGACTAAAGAAAATTATGGAACCCAGGTAGAGGGAAGAGTCGGGAATCGGAAAAGGACACCCCCACGGCCCGGTCAAGTCCATCGGCGAACTTATGCAGCGCGCTACTTGATTCTTCCCGCACACATACAGTCCGATCCCACACTATCGATCGGGTGAGAGATAGAGCATCTTCACTACTCAGGCGATCCCTTGAGGGGTTAGGCGATGTACCGGTAGTCCTGTGATCGACACCACTCAGGGCGGAGTTTTAGACAACTTCTGAAGACTCCACTATCGCTTAGCCCCGATTCATGGCACACTGGGTGCTGGTCGCGGTTTCTGTGCGCAGTGTCTAGGCGCTCGCAAGAGATGCACACGCGAGCGCCTAGTTTGCCTCAACCATGCAGTAACTGCGGAGGTTGATGGTCTTCAAGGAGTTCCAACGACCCGAGCGTCAGCGAATCATGCTGGCGAACGTAGCATCACCTCATCAGGAAAAAGGTAATTTACATGGCACAGGGAACTGTTAAGTGGTTCAACGGCGAAAAGGGCTTCGGCTTCATCGCCCCTAACGACGGATCCGCTGATCTCTTCGTCCACTACTCCGAGATCCAGGGCAACGGTTTCCGTACCCTCGAGGAGAACCAGCCGGTCGAGTTCGAGGTCGGCGAGGGCGCCAAGGGCCCGCAGGCCCAGCAGGTTCACCCGCTGTAAGCACTCGCTCTTCACTGATTAACCGCCACACCTTCGGGTGCGGCGGTTTTTCTCATCTTCGGGCCAGGCTTGGATTCGAGTGGTCGTTGCAGGAGGATGCCGTGCGGGTGCTCGAACTTGCCGCTGATCGCCTTGACCAGCCCGTTAGACGCCCACGGGGGCCCTCCTCGGCCAGCAACGCCCCGACCTGAGAACCCGGCGTCGCCGGCAACGGGACAGCGAGCGGTTCTGGACGGGGATCTCGATGGGCGAAGAAAGTGCAGACCACCCACCCCGCCCCGGGAGTTGACCCCGGCACCTGCGGAAGGATCCAGTGGTGGACCCGGTTCTAAGGTGTGGTGATCTCCCGCAGCGCGGCGATATGCCCGTCAAACGCCGTCCGTCCGGCCCTGGTCATCCCTGCCCAGGCCACCCGCCGACGGTCCGATCGTTCATCAGAGGCCAGCTTGTCCATCGTCAGATAGCCCGCGTCCGCCAGTGCGGACAGGTGCTTGGACAGCGTCGGCTTACTCACCCCCAGCACCTCCTGGAGTGTCGTGAAGGACACCGCATCAACCCGTCTGAGCATCCCGCAGATCCGCAGGCGGACAGGGTTGTGGATGAGATCGTCGAACAACGGCTCAACGGTCACGGCGCAGCACGCTCCGTCTCGAAGCGTCGACGACCCGCACCGCCGCGACCGTGCATACCGCCGCCAGCAGGGCAGGAAGCAGCACCCACCCCACCAGTCCCAGAGAATTGAGCGCCAGCGAGACGCTGTAGAGCGCCAGGACAACGAACACAAGGATGCCGAAGGCGACCCACCCGCGGGCACCCACCGCCCTCAACCGCACACCCGTCGCCCGGGTGGCCCCGAAGACAAGGACCAGGCCCACGACATAGAGGGAGAACCACACCGATGTGTGGTCGGAACCGGTGAACAGTGGCGAACCGCCCCACACCCCCGCGAGGACCCCGAGGGTGAGTGCCAGCCACGACGGCATACGTGCACGTTCGCTCAGTGCTAGCCGATCCGCCTCCAGGAGCTCCAATGAACGGGAACCTGCCGCCCTGTCATGTGTCATGATGACAATCGTACAGATGAGTTTCCATGACGGAAACATACTTCCGCACGCCCAACCCGCACCCCAAGGACCCCACCATGCCGCACCACCGCGACTTCCACTTCTACGAGCCCGCCGCCGGCCACGGACTCCCCCACTCCCCGTTCAACGCGATCATCGCGCCGAGGCCGATCGGCTGGATCTCCACACGCAGCGCGGCGGGCGAGCTCAATCTCGCGCCGTACAGCTTCTTCAACGCGTTCTCGTATACGCCGCCGATCATCGGTTTCGCCAGCATCGGCATGAAGGACACTGTCACCAACATCACGGAGACCGGCGAATTCTGCTGGAATCTCGCCACCCGCGAACTGGCAGAGGCGATGAATGAGTCGGCGGCGATCGTCGATAAGCATGTGGACGAGTTCCAGCTCGCAGGCCTGACGCCTGCGGCGTCTTCGCTTGTCGACGCCCCGCATGTCGCCGAGGCGCGCGTCGTCTTCGAGTGCCGGGCGACGCAGATCGTGCGCCTTGATGACGCCGCCGGCTCTCCCACCCGGACCCGCGTGGTGTTCGGCGAGGTCGTGGGCGTGCACATCGACAAGGATCTCCTGGTCGACGGGATCTATCAGACGGCACTCGCGCATCCGATATCCCGTGGTGGTGGGCCTGCGACCTATTTCGGCATCACGGAGAATGAGCGTTTCGAGATGCCCCGGCCGGAGGAACGCAGGCCGGGGGCATAACTGGACAACAATGCGTCCGGGGTTTAGGGTGGTCACAAATTAGTAACGGTACGGTTACGAAGCCGCCACTTGTTGACTGCCCCTCAAAAGAAAGTCGGACCTTGAGCTACATCGGACGCCACCGTAAGCCCTCCAACCTCCAGACCGCCAAGCGTCGCCTGGCAATCTCGGCTGTCGTCGCCGGCACCATGACCACCGCTGGCATGGCGGGCGTGGCGAACGCCTCTGCGCAGAGCCCGGACTTCGCGGGCATGTCCTCCGCCGCCACGGGTGCGGCCAACCAGGTCGCCGCCACAGCCGGTATCGCCGACATTGTGCCGACGGCCTCCGTCGCCCGCCCCGCAGCCGGCACCTTCACCTCCGGCTTCGGGCCGCGCTGGGGCACCATGCACAACGGTATCGACATCGCCAACGCCATCGGCACCCCGATCCACTCCGTGATGTCTGGCACCGTGATCAACTCCGGGCCGGCCTCCGGCTACGGGCAGTGGATCCGCGTCAAGCACGACGACGGTTCCATGGCGGTCTACGGCCACATGTCCAGCCTGCACGTCGGGGTCGGCGAGCGCGTATCCGCCGGCCAGCAGATCGCCGGCATGGGCAGTGAGGGCTTCTCCACCGGCTCCCACCTGCACTTCGAGATCCACCCGAGCGGCAACGGCGCCGTGGACCCCGTGCCGTGGTTCGCCAACCACGGCATCTACTTCTAGTTCCGGCCCGGCAGCCGCCGGGTGATCGGGCACCCAGGGGGCGCGGTAGGGGAACTCAGATACCGTGCAGCTCGCCACCCGCCGCGAGATAGTCGGCCCAATTGTCCACCTGAGGATTCTGTCGCAGGAGAGCGCGTCGTTGACGCTCAGTCAGGCCACCCCAGACGCCGAATTCCTCGCGGTTGTCCAGCGCCTCGGCCCGGCACTTATGCAGGACCGGGCAGGGTCGGCAGATCGCGACCGCCTCGCGCTGTTGTCCGCCGCGCACGAAAAGCGCATCGGGATCGCCCTGCCGACATCTGGCATCCGCGATCCACTCACCCGGCTCCTCGCTGAATCTCCGTTCGACCGCTGCCGCAGGTTCACCCCACACGGGAACACTGTCCTGGTTGCCACCGTAAAGGGATGTTGTCATCTGATTCTCCTGCGTGGGGCCCGGCCCCGCCATTCCCTCGGCGAAAGCTCATTGGTTTCACATAGCTAAACTAATTAGCGGCTGTGAATATGTCGAACTTCCTCCCCCACGGGTCCACCCCCATTACTTTCCGTCTCAAATAAGAAGGGGTGAGCAGTCGGGCTACAAACCGACTTTCCCCCTGGATCCCCACAACGATCCGAGCCGCCGAGGCGTGTGGCGACGACGTCCCCGGCAGCTGCAAGGCGCCTGAGGAGCTCTCAGGCCTGGATTCAGAGGCTGACGCCGAACACCAACGGAACCAGGGTGTACAGGACGATCATGATCAGCACCAGGGAGATGGCATTCAACCAGACGCCTGCCTTCACCATCTGCTTGATGGTAATTTCACCGGACCCGAAAGCCACCGCATTGGAAGGAGTCGCGACCGGGAGCATGAAGGCAGAACAGACAGCCAGAGTGACGGCGATGGTCATGATCAGTGGATCCATGCCCACACCCACGGCCACGGCCCCGAAGATCGGGAAGAAAGCAGCGGCCGTCGCGGTATTGGACGTCAATTCGGTCAGCGCCAGACCGACGATAATCACCACGAGGACGATGACCCAGTTGGGCAGATCGGCCATCCCGGAAACCTGGGAACCCACCCACTCCGAGAGTCCGGTGGCAGTGAACATCGCAGACAGCGACAGACCGCCCCCGAAGAGCAGCAACAGTCCCCAGGGGACCTCTCGGGAGGTGGACCAGCTGAGCAGGGCGGGACTCTTCTGATTGATGCGGCGTTTTTCAGCGGGCACGATGAAACAAGCCACAGCGGCGGCGACGGCGACCTGGGTATCCGAGATGGACCCCAAGAACGGCAGATACTCCTCAACTACTGGAATCGTGGCAATGAAAGGCACCGCCACCCAGAAGAAAATGGCCGCGAGAAAAACCAGCCCAACCCGCTTTTCTGCCGTGCTCATTGCTCCGAGGTTCCGATATTCCTCCCGGATCATTTCCTTTCCACCTGGAATCTCGTTGACCTCGGGACGGAAAACAAGCTTGGTCAGCACCAACCAGGCCACTGCCACCATGATCACAGCCCATGGCACGCCGACGAGCATCCACTGCCCGAAGCCCATGTCGAAGTTCTGCGATTCCAGCAGGTAGGCCTTCATCAGGGCCATCGGCGGCTGGCCGATGACCGTGGCCGTGGAACCGATGGTCACACCGTAAGCGACGCCCAGCAGCATGGCGGCGGAGAATTTCTTGCCGGCTGCACGGCTGTCCACCTTCCTCACCAACTGGATGATGGACGACGCGATCGGGACCATGATCACGGCGGTCGCGGTGTTCGACACCCACGCGGAAATGAAAGCTGATGCGATCATCAGTCCAAGCACGATCTGAGCCGGCTTCGTACCCACCGCCTTGATGGTCAGCAATGCCACCCGCAGATGCAGGTTGGACTTTTCGGTCGCCAGGCCGAGGATCACGCCGCCCATGACGAGGAAGACGACCGAGTTGGCGTAGGGGCTGGCGACCTCCGCCATGGTTCCTGCGCCGACGAGGGGGAAGAGAACGAGCGGGAGCAGTGACGTCACCGGGATGGGCACCGCTTCGGTCATCCACCACAGCGCCATCCAGATCGCGATACCTGCGACAGCACGCCCCTGAAAGGCAAGGCTCTCCGGGAGCAGCAGTGTCAGTATCACGGCAATCACAGGACCTGCGAGGATCAGCCACCAATTTCGATCGGCGCTGGAGTCCATGGGGTCTTTGGCCCGTTGGGTTTCAGTGGGCCTTTCCATTCCTCTGGGAGTGCTCAACGGTTCACTCATACGTCACCTCTTGTGATGTGGATCATGTCCGAGCACCTTACAGGCGTGATCCCAAAAGAAATTACTTCAGGAAACCACCTACCCCCATCGTGCCGTGAACTTCTTCCAGTCCCCACCCATCTCTCAGAGCGAACGATCCGGAATAGGAGTGTGATCGTGTGGTCCAGAGATCAGAACGGGTTGCCGGCCTCAGCCAGGGCAGCCGCCTGCCATCGCCCCACCCCTCCAGCGTGACCTCGGAACGCAAAAAAGTAGCGGGCCACACTTAAAGTGTGACCCGCTACATTTAATTTGTGCCCGGGGGGGGACTTGAACCCCCACGCCCTTGCGGACACTGGCACCTGAAGCCAGCGCGTCTGCCATTCCGCCACCCGGGCGGGTGATGCGACAGCTTTTCGGCCTGAACCGTCCTGCTGTGCGGACTTAATCAAGATAACAGGGGTCACATTCAAAGACCAAATCTGCAGGCCACAATATAAATCCAACCTCCGGAAAAACGCCGGGCACGGCCGACTCGGCCCGCCTGCCCGGTTTCTTCATCTACGATTCCCACCCACTCGGACCCTATAATGATGTGGATCATGCGCGCGGGAGGATTCCTCCGCGCCATTTGCTGGTTGACAGTCCGATGGGAAGCCCTTCAGAAAGGAGGCCGCGCGTCATGTCTGTAATGGCTCGTTTCGCCAAACTCGACAGCGCTCTGCAGCGCGGTCTCGACAACGGCTTCGCCCGGATCTTCGGCGGGAAAGTTGTTCCCGCGGAGATCGAGGAGTTGCTGAAGCAGGAGGCGGAGGACAACCTCGTCGTTGATGACGGTGTGGTCATCGCCCCCAATGTCTTCATGGTGGGTGTGTCGTCGAAGGATCTGGAGAACCTCTCACAGATGAATTCGGATCTGCCCACGGCGTTCGCCGATCAGATGTCGCGCTACTGCCGCAACCGCGGATGGCATGTGAGCGGTCCGGTGGTTGTCCGCATCGCGGAGGAGTCCGGTCTGCGCACCGGCCAGCTGCGGGTGTCCTCCTTCCGGGATGACGCCCCGTCGGGTGACAGTGGCTTCGACGCCATCAGTACTGACCAGCCTGAACCCCAGGAGGAAATCATGACCGAGCAGGATGCACCCACCGAAGTGACCGAGCTTCCGACACAGCCGGTGGTCACCCTTCTGCTGCAGGACGGTTCAAGCCGAACTTTCCTGGTGCGGGAGGGTTCGAACATCATCGGCCGGTCGAACGACGCCGATTTCCGCCTGCCGGACACGGGTGTGTCCCGGCAGCACGCAGAGGTCACCTGGGACGGGCAGGACGCCGTGCTGGTGGACCTGCAGTCGACGAACGGCACGACCGTGAACGACACCCCGGTGGACAACTGGCTGTTGGCTGACGGTGACGTCATTACGATGGGCCATTCCCATATCGAGGTCCGGATCGTTGATCCGTCCCGAGCCACGTCAAGGAGGTAGCAGTGGATTCGATTGTCCTGCAGATCTTCAGGATCGGCCTGCTGCTGCTCCTGTGGTTCTTCGTCTTCATGGCGGTTCGCGCCATGTACAAGGACGTCCGGCTCGCCGCCGGTGTGCAGACGAGCGCTCCGGCGGCTGCGCGGCGCGCGGCGGTGGTCCCGGGGCGTCGAGAAGCAGCGAAGCAGCTGACCGTAGTGGACGGCCCGCTGAAGGGATCGCACATGTCCGTGGGCTCACTGGAGGAGGTGGTCATGGGACGTTCCCCGGAATGCGACTTCCAGTTGGGCGATGATTTCGCCTCGGGACGCCATGCCCGGCTGTTCCGGCGCGGTTCCGACTGGTTCGTGGAGGACCTGGATTCCCGCAACGGCACCTTCGTCGACGGCGGGCGCATCGACCAGCCCGAGCGTGTGGGCGTGGGCTCCGACATCAAGGTCGGCCGGACGACAGTGAGGTTGGTTCCGTGAATCTGAGACTGAATTATGCGGTTCTCTCCGACCGTGGCCTGGTACGCGGCAACAACGAGGACTCGGCCTACGCGGGTCCGAACCTGCTTGTCATCGCGGACGGCATGGGTGGCCACGCCGCCGGTGAGGTGGCCAGCCAGATGATGGTCACGCACCTCGAGCGCCTTGACGCCGACCCGGGCGTCAACGACATGCTCGCCCTGCTGGGCAGCGTGGCCGATGACGCGAACCGGGAGATCGCCGAAGAGATCCGGCAGAACCCGGAGACAGACGGCATGGGCACCACGCTGACGGCGTTGATGTTCAACGGCCGTGAGTTCGGCCTGATCCATGTCGGTGATTCGCGCGGTTACCTGCTGCGCGACGGTGAGCTCAGCCAGATCACCATCGACGACACCTTCGTCCAGTCGCTGGTCAACGAGGGTCGCCTGGATCCGGAGGACGTGTCCTCGCATCCGCAGAAATCGCTGATCCTCAAGGCCTACACGGGTCGGCCGGTCGAGCCCACCCTGGCCAACCTGGAGGCCCGCCCGGGTGACCGCATCCTGCTGTGCAGCGACGGTCTCTCCGACCCGGTGACGGCGTCCACCATCGCCACCGAACTCAACGTCGGCTCCCCCCAGGTGGCCGCCAGCCGGCTCGTCGAGCTGGCGCTGCGTTCCGGTGGCCCCGACAACATCACCATCGTCGTCGCGGACGTCGTCGACACCTCTGAGTTGGACGAGGCCGCCGTCGCGGCACTGCCCACCACCGCCGTCACTGCGGGCGCCCTGCTGGGCGAGTCCGAGGAGGAGACCCACCCGGACACGGCGGCCGGACGGGCCGCGCTTCTCTCGCGTCGGCCGAAGACGATCTCACCCGACGGCGAGGTGTCCAGGCAACCGTTGGCGGGCGCCCGGCAGGTGCCGTCCGGAGCCCAGGAGGTGACTGTCGGCGCGGCAGATGATGCCGCCCGTAGTGGCCGATTTCGTCTCACCACCCTGATCCTCACCCTGCTGGTCCTCATCGGCCTGGTGGGTGCCGTCTGGTGGGTGTACTCGACCGTCGACCGTTCCTATTTCATCGACACCGGCGAGGAGGACCACCTCGTCATTGAAAGTGGTGTGAACTTCTCAGTGTTCGGCCGTGACCTGCACACGCCCTATCAGGAGGCCTGCCTCGACGAGGCGGGCGCTCTACGCCTGGTGGACGTGGGCAGTACAGAGGACTGTTCGCCCTTCACTCTGCAGGATCTCCCCGAATCAGCCCGCACCTCGGTCGCCGGACTGGGGACGGGTTCCTACGATGAGGTCACCCAGCAGCTGCGAAGGCTCGCCGATCAGGCACTGCCGTTGTGCATCGCCCGGGAGAACCCGCCGGAGGGCGAGAACCCTGATTCCGCCGGCGGGGACCTGACCCGACCGGGCGTCAACTGCCGGGAGGTGAGGTAGATGTCCCGATTCCTGTCACGACGCACCGAGCTGAGCCTGCTCATCCTCGCTGCGATCGTTCTCACCGTCATGCTGGCCAGCCTGGAGCTGAGCCAGGGCAACGTCCTGAGCACCGACATGCTGTGGCTCGTCGGCGGCTTCGTCGTGGTGTTCAGCATCGCGCACATCGCGCTGCTCTTCTTCGCCCCGCAGGCCGATCAGCTCATGCTGCCCGTCGCGGCTCTGCTCAACGGCATCGGTCTGGTGATGATCCACCGCCTCGACCTGGCCACCGGCACCTCGATGGCCAGCCGTCAGGTCATGTGGACACTGGTGGGCATCCTGCTGCTCATAGGGGTGCTGGTGCTCGTCCGCGACCACAAGGTCCTGAGCAAGTACTCCTACCTCCTGGGCCTGGTGGGCCTGGTGCTGCTGGCCCTGCCCCTGGTGTGGCCGACGTCGATCAACGCCGATGCGCGGATCTGGATCTCCATCGGCCCGTTCTCCGTGCAGCCGGGTGAGTTCTCCAAGATCCTGCTGCTGCTGTTCTTCGCGCAGCTGCTGGTGAACAAACGTGCCCTGTTCACGGTCGCGGGCTACCGCTTCCTGGGCATCGATTTCCCCCGTCTGCGTGACCTCGCGCCGATCCTGGCGGTGTGGGCCATCGCGATCCTCATCATGGCCGTGTCCAACGACTTCGGCCCGGCTCTACTGCTGTTCACCACCGTGCTGGGCATGATGTACCTGGCCACCGGCCGCGGTTCCTGGCTGCTCATCGGCCTGGCGCTCGTCGCCGCCGGAGGCTTCGCCGTCTACCAGGTCTCGGGCAAGATCCAGGAGCGGGTGACCAACTTCCTCGACCCCGTGGCCAACTACGACTCCACCGGTTACCAGCTCTCCCAGTCCCTGTTCGGCATGTCCTGGGGCGGCATCATGGGCACCGGCATCGGCCAGGGCCACCCGGAGACCGTCCCCGTCGCGCACTCGGACTTCATCCTTGCCGCCGTGGGCGAGGAACTCGGCCTGGTCGGCCTGGCCGCCGTGCTCGTCCTCTTCGCGCTGCTGGTCGCCCGCGGCTTCCGTGCCTCCCTGCAGGTGCGTGACTCCTACGGCAAGCTCGTCGCCGGTGGCCTGTCGCTGACCATTGCGATCCAGGTCTTCGTGGTCACCGCGGGCATCTCTGCCCTCATGCCGATGACCGGCCTGACCACCCCCTTCATGTCCGCCGGCGGCTCCTCGCTCATGGCCAACTACATTCTGCTGGGACTTCTGCTGCGCATCTCCCATTCCGCCCGCCGGCCCGCCGAGACGTCCCCGCGTATCGACGCCGCGTCCGACACCGGCCTCTTCCCCGCCCAGCCCGAGGAGGGGGTCGTGCGATGAATCGTTCCATCCGCTTCACCTCGATCTTCGCGCTGCTGCTGACCCTGGTCCTGCTGGTCAACCTCAGCATCATCCATGTCTTCCGGCAGGACGAGTACGCCGCCAACCCGCTCAACCAGCGTGGCTTCTTCGAGCTCAAGTCCTCCCCACGTGGCCAGATCTCGGCCGACGGCACGGTGCTGGCCTCCTCCACCGCCGACGATGAGGGTCTCTACCAGCGTTCCTATCCCTCCGAGAGCCCGACCGCTTTCGGCCCGGTCACCGGTTACCTCTCCGACCAGTTCGGCGCCTCCGGCCTGGAGTCCTCCTACAACGGCGTGCTCAACGGCACCGACCCGGGACTGTTCACCTCCCGGTGGCTGGACACCCTGACGGGCAAGGACCCGACCGGAGCGAATGTGGAGCTCACCCTCGACCCGCGCATGCAGCAGGTGGCGTACCAGCAGCTGGCCGGCAACGATTACGAGGGCGCCGTCGTGGCCCTGCGGCCCTCCAGCGGTGAGGTCCTGGCGCTGGCGTCCTCCCCAGGTTTCGACCCGAACCTGCTCGCCGATTCCGCCACGGCCGCCGACGCGTGGGAGTCCGTGAACTCCGATCCGGGCAACCCGCTGATCAACCACGCCAGCCAGGAGACGCTGCCGCCGGGATCGATCTTCAAGATCATCACCACCGCGGCCGGGCTGGACAACGGCTACTCCGTCGACTCGCAGCTGACCGGCGCACCCGAGATCACCCTGCCCGGCACCACCACGACCCTGACCAACTACGCCGGTCAGTCGTGCGCCGGTGGCGGGCTGGTGACCCTGGAGACGGCGTTCTCACTGTCGTGCAACACCGCCTTCGTGGAGATGGGCATCGACGTCGGGGCCGACGCGATGCGTTCGGCCGCCGAGTCCTTCGGCGTCGGTGAGCAGTACGACCTCGGCCTGCCCACCTCCCCCGGCGCCCTCGGTGAGCTTCCTGACGCCGCCGCTCTCGGCCAGACCTCCATCGGCCAGCGCGATGTGACCATGTCGGCGCTGCAGGCCGCGGTGATGGCCGCGACCGTCGCAAATGACGGGCGACGGATGGAACCCTACGTCGTGGACCGCATCACCGGCACCGACCTGCGGGAGCTGCGCAGCACCGAACCGCGCGAGATCACCCAGGCCGTCTCGCCGGAGGTGGCGGGCGAGCTGGAACAGCTCATGCTCGCCTCGGAACGCAACACCTCCGGCGGCCGGGCCGGAATCGCCTCGAAGACCGGTACCGCCGAGCACGGCGTGGACGGCACCCCGCCGCACACCTGGTACGTGGCGTACCTGCCGGACCGGGATGTGGCAGTGGCCGTGGTGGTCAAGGACGGCGGCGGTTTCGGCCGCAGCGCGACGGGTGGCCAGGTGGCCTCCCCGGTCGGACGCGCCGTCCTGGATGCGGCCGGAGGTGCGTGATGGCTGACGTCGAGGGCCGCGACCGCCTCCAGAACCTCATCGGCGAGGACTACATCCTGCAGTGGATCATCGGGCACGGCGGCATGTCCACCGTGTGGCTGGCGGACGACGTCCGCCACGACCGCGAGGTGGCCATCAAGATCCTGCGTCCGGAGTTCTCCGACAACCGGGAATTCCTCGACCGCTTCCGCAACGAGGCGGAAACCGCCGAACTCATCGACTCCGACAACGTCGTCCGCACCTACGACTACCGCGAGATCCCCGACCCCGCCGGGCACACCTTCTGCTTCATCGCCATGGAGTACGTCCGCGGGGAGTCGCTGGCCGACATGCTCGCACGCGAGAACACCCTCGACGAGGATCTCGCCCTGGACGTCCTGGAGCAGGCCGCCCATGGACTGTCCATCATCCACCGCATGGACCTGGTCCACCGCGACATCAAGCCGGGCAACATGATGATCACCCAGAACGGGCAGGTCAAGATCACCGACTTCGGCATCGCCAAGGCGGCGGCCGCCGTGCCGCTGACCCGCACCGGCATGGTCGTCGGCACCGCCCAGTACGTCTCCCCGGAGCAGGCGCAGGGCCGGGAGGTCACCGCAGCCAGCGACGTCTACTCGCTCGGTGTCGTCGGTTACGAGATGCTCGCCGGTAAGCGCCCCTTCATCGGCGATTCCTCCGTGTCCGTGGCGCTGGCCCACATCAGCCAGGCCCCGCCGGCGCTGTCCACCACCGTCAGCGCCGAGACCCGCGAGCTGATCGGCATCGCCCTGCGCAAGGACCCGGCGCAGCGCTTCGCCAACGGCAACGAGATGGCGCTGGCCGTCTCCGCCGTGCGCCTCGGCCAGCGCCCGCCGCAGCCGAAGTCCGCGGCGATGACCCGCGTGGCCCCGGAGCCCTCGCACACCGAATCGACCCGCATGCTGGGCGCCGCCACCCATCCGACGACGATTCACCCGGCCAGTCCGGCCAGTCCAGCCACCCCGGTCCCCGTGCCCCCGACCCCGCCCCGGCCGCCTGCCGCGCCCCGGCGCAGTGGCGGTGGCGGTTTCGCCTCGGGTGTCCTCCTGTCCATCCTCATCGCGGCGCTGGCCGGCGGCGCGATCTATCTCGCCTGGCAGGCCGGCCTCTTCGGCGGCGCGGACGCGGATCCCGAGCCGATGACCACACCGACCACCACGCAGGAGATCATCACCGAGTGGATCACCCCGACGCTGGAGGAGCCCACCCTCGCACCGGTGCCGCCGACCCGGGCGACCATCACGCAATGGGTCACCCCCACCGAGGTGCCGCCGACCCCGGAGCCCTCGCCGCAGCCGACGCGCCAGCCCACTCCACAGCCCTCGCCGCAGCCGACCCCGCAGCCCACGCCCACCCAGACACAGCCCGCGCCGCAGCCCACGACGGCCAACGGAAACCCGGGCGGTGCCGATGAATTTCTGGACAGCCCGGGGAATCTCACCAACGGAGGAAACTGATGGCTCTGATCGGTGACCGCTACGACCTTGCCGAAGTCATCGGCACCGGCGGCATGTCCGAGGTCTACGCCGCCCAGGACACCCTCCTGGGACGCGGCGTCGCCGTCAAGATGCTCCGCGTCGAACTCGCCCGGGACGTGAGTTTCCGCGAGCGTTTCCGCAAAGAGGCGCAGAACTCCGGAAAACTCAACCATCCCGCCATCGTGGCCGTCTATGACACCGGAGAGACGATCCTCGACGGCATCAGCGTGCCCTACATCGTCATGGAGAGGGTCCACGGCCGCACCCTGCGTGACATCCTCCGCGAGGACGGCCCCCTCAACCCGGCACGCGCCGCCGAGATCCTCATCCCCGTCGCCGAGGCCCTGCAGGTCAGCCATAACGCGGGCATCATCCACCGCGACGTCAAGCCGGCGAACATCATGATCACCAACACCGGCGAGGTGAAGGTGATGGACTTCGGCATCGCCCGCGCGCTCGACGACTCGACCTCCGCGATGACGCAGACCTCCGCCGTCATCGGCACCGCCCAGTACCTCTCCCCCGAGCAGGCCCGCGGCAAGGCCGCCGACGGCCGCTCCGATGTCTACGCCCTCGGCTGCGTCATGTACGAACTGATCACCGGTCGCCCTCCCTTCGAGGGCGAGACCCCCTTCGCCGTGGCCTACCAGCACGTCCAGGAGGAACCCACCGCACCCTCCTCGCTCATCGACGCCTCCCTCTCCCCCACCGCCGCCGTCAATGTCGACGCCGTGGTGCTCACCGCCATGGCCAAGCACCCCGCCGACCGCTACCAGTCGGCCGTGGAAATGGGCGAGGAGCTGCGCAAACTGACCCGGAACGCCGTCACCGACGCCGCGCGCCACCACATCACCACCGTCGAGCCCGTCGACGACAACCCCACGACCCTGACCACTGCGGTGGGGAACAAGGAGGGGGCGTCGAGAAGCAACCGGTGGATGGTGTGGCTCGCGGCGCTGCTCACCCTGATCGCTGTGGGAATCGGCGGCGCGTTCGTGTGGGACCTGCAGCGCGGCGGGGAACAGAGCACCGTCTCGCAGATGGTGTCGGTGCCCGACGTCACCGGCCTGACCCGCCAGGACGCCGTGACTCAACTCGAGGCGCTGGAGCTTCGTGTCGACGTCAACGAGGAGCCCTCGCCCGACGTTCCCCGCGGCACCGTCATCCGCACCAACCCCACCGCCGGTTCGCAGCTGCAGCCGGGCACCACCGTGACGGTCGCCGTCTCCAGCGGCCTGGAGATCACCGACGTCCCCGACGTTCTCGGCCTCACCCCCCAGGAAGCCGGAGACCTGCTCCGGGGCGCCGAACTGCTCCTCGAGCAGCAGGTCGCCGAAGAGAGCTCCGCGACCGTGCCGGCGGGACGCATCATCGAGCAGAACCCCCCGGCCGGGGCGCAGATCTCGAAGGGCTCCCGCGTGATGATCACCGTCTCCACCGGCCCCGCCCTCGTCCGGGTCCCCGGGCTCTCCGGCATGCAGATCGAGCAGGCGGAGGCCACACTGAACAGCCTCGGACTGATCTCCCAGGTCCGCGTCCTGGACTCCTCCGAACCCGAGGGCCGGGTCCTCTCCCACACGGACGAAGGCACCCAGATACCGCTGGGCACCACCGTCACCCTCGAGGTGTCCAACGGCATGATCATCACCATGCCCGGGATCACCCGCCTCGACGAAGCGGACGCCCTGGCGTCGCTCCGTAACGCCGGCTGGAACGGCCAGCTCATAGCCGGCACGCCCGTGCGCACCGGCGCGCTTGTCGACGCCGGCCTCATCGCCGCCTCCGACCCCCCGCAGGGGGCCGTCCTGCGCCGGGACCAGAACATCACCGTCCGCTACTGGGAGTTCGACGTCACGGTCCTCGTCCCAGGTGCCGACACCGGCGAACCACCCCCGGACAACCCCCTCGACCGACTCCTCGGCGGCCGCTGACCCGCTGCTAACCTTGTTCCTGACAACCCCACGGAAAGGCCGACCCGATGCCCAAGGCAAAGATCACCAAGAGCCCCCTCGCCCACTCGACCTCCTCTGCCAACCGCACCCCGGTGAAGATCAACACCGGCGGCACCCCACTCTGGTACAAGGTCATCATGTTCGGCCTGATGCTCGCGGGTCTTGTGTGGCTGATCGTGAACTACCTCGCCGGCTCCCAGATCCCCCTGATGGTGGAGCTCGGCCCCTGGAACTACGGCATCGGTTTCGGCCTGTTCATCCTCGGCCTTCTGATGACCATGGGTTGGCGCTAGAGCGCGTGGGTGACCCCGGTTCCTGCCACTGAGTTTCAGTGGCAGGAACCGGGGTTTTCCCTTTCACTAACGATTGCCAGCAGTAACAGAAACGCATCCTGAACTGCGCGGATATCTAGGGAGAGCCGTCCGGCTTGCATACCCCCATGGGTATATGACAGCATGTTGTCACGTCCTACAACAACGAGGAGAATCCCCATGCTGTTGCATCGTTTCTACGACGAAGACCTCGCCCAGGCCAGCTACTTCATCGGCTGCCAGGCACAGAACACCGCCGTCGTCGTCGACCCCCGCCGCGACATCACCGACTACCTCACCCTCGCCGAACACCACGGCATGACCATCACGGGCGTCACCGAAACCCACATCCACGCCGACTACCTCTCCGGCACCCGGGAACTGGCCGCCGCCACCGGCGCCGAGATCTACCTCTCCGGCGAAGGCGACGAGGACTGGCAGTACGGCTTCGACGGCACCCGCCTGCACGACGGTGACACCATCACCATCGGCAACATCACCATCCAGGCCCGCCATACCCCGGGCCACACCCCGGAACACCTGTCCTTCCTGGTCACCGACGGCGCCTTCGCCGACACCCCCGGCTACCTGCTCTCCGGAGACTTCGTCTTCTCCGGCGACCTGGGCCGCCCCGACCTGCTCGACGAGGCCGCCGGCGGCGTCGACACCCGTTTCGGCGGCGCCCGGCAGATCTTCGCCAGCCTGAAAAACGTCTTCCTCACGCTGCCCGACCACGTCCAGGTCTACCCCGCCCACGGCGCGGGCTCGGCCTGCGGCAAGGCACTCGGCGCCCTGCCCTCGACCACCGTCGGCTACGAACGCGCCTACGCCTGGTGGGCCCCCTACCTGGCCGCCGACGACGAGCAGGGCTTCGTCGACGAACTCCTCGACGGCCAGCCCGACGCCCACGCCTACTTCGGGCGGATGAAACGCCAGAACAAGACCGGCCCCACGATCCTGGGTTACCCGCTGGCCGAGCTGCCCGAACTGACCGGGGCCGACATCGCCGGGCAGGTGGAGTCCGGGGAGAAGATCATCGTCGACACCCGCCACCACTCCCAGGTCCACCAGGGCACCGTCGCCGGTGCGGTCAACGTCCCCGGGATCGACAAGGCCGCCAGCTACATCGCGTGGGTCGTCGACCCGGAATCCGACACCGGGGACCTGGTCGTGCTGGCCGCGTCGGCCGAGCAGGCCGCGGAGTTGCGTGACCACTTCATCCGCGTCGGCGTCGATCAGACCGTCGGCTACGTCACCTCCTTCGAGGGCCTGCCGACCACCACCCCGCAGGTGCTGGCCCAGGACGACCTCGACGGCACCGACAGGGACATGCTGCTGGATCTGCGCAACAAGACCGAGCACGCCGAGGGTCATATCCCCGGTTCGGTGCAGCTCTCCGGTGGGCGTGTGCTGTGGAACCTCGGGCAGCTGCCGGGCACCGACGCCAGGATCGTGACGTACTGCCAGTCGGGTGTGCGTAACTCCGTCGCCGCCTCCGCGCTGCGCCGCAGGGGCTACGACATCGTCGAGCTCGAGGGCAGCTACCTCGGCTGGCTCGACCACAACAACAAATAATCACCAGACCAAGACCCTAAGACAGGAATTCATCACCCATGACCGCCCCCACCACCACGATCACCTCTCTCGAAACAGAAGACCTCAAGGCACGCCTCGCCAGCGATGAGCAGCTGATGATCATCGACGTCCGCACCCCCGCCGAGTTCGAGTCCATGCACATCCGCGGCGCCTACAACGTCCCGCTGTCCATGCTCGCCGAACACACCAAGGAGTTCGCCTCCCGTTTCCGGGACGGTGTGGTGCTGGTCTGCCAGTCCGGCATTCGCGCAGAGGAGGCGCGCGAGCGTCTCGCCTCCGCCGGCCTGGACACCGCCAGCGTGCTGGCCGGCGGCACCGCCGCCTTCGCGGATGCAGGTGGTGACGTCGTGCGTGGCAAGAAGCGTTGGGCCATGGATCGCCAGGTCCGCATGGCCGCCGGTTCGCTGGTGCTCGCCGGATTCGTCGGCTCCCGCGTCGTCTCCCGCCCCGTCGGCTACCTCTCGGCGGCCGTCGGCGCCGGCCTGACCTGGTCCGCACTCAGCGACTCCTGCGCCATGGCCTCCGCCCTGTCGAAGATGCCGTGGAACAAGGCGTCGGTGAACCCGACCCTCGAGTCCGCCGTCAAGGACATCCCGGTCGCCACCGGTACAGTCACCCTCTCCTAGCGGCCCTGCGGGCTGACTCCCGCCCCCAACCCGGAAGACAGGAATCATGAGCATCACCCTCATTGTGGTCGTCCTGCTCGCCATCGTGGTCGGGCTCAGCCTCGGGCTGCTCGGTGGTGGCGGGTCCATCCTCACCGTCCCCCTGCTGACCTACGTCGCGGGCATGGACCCGAAGGAGGCCATCGCCGCCTCACTGTTCGTCGTCGGCACCACATCCGTGGTCAGCACCTTCGCACATGCCCGCAAGGGCAACGTCCAGTGGCGCACAGGCCTGATCTTCGGCGCAGCCAGCATGGCCGGGGCCTTCCTCGGCGGGCTACTCGGCGGCTTCATCCCGGGCGTGGTCCTCATGATCGCCTTCGCCCTCATGATGATCGCCACCGCCGGAGCCATGCTGCGCGGCCGGAAAAAGACCGCAAGCACCGGGGAGAAGAAACACCTGCCCCTGGGCAAGATCCTCGCTGAAGGCCTGGTCGTGGGCCTGGTCACCGGCCTGGTCGGCGCCGGCGGCGGCTTCCTCGTCGTCCCGGCCCTCGCGCTGCTCGGCGGCCTGGCCATGCCGGTCGCGGTCGGCACATCCCTGCTGGTCATCTCGATGAAGTCCTTCGCCGGACTCGCCGGCTACCTGACCTCCGTCAGCCTCGACTGGCCCCTGATCCTGGCGGTCACGGCCGCAGCACTGATCGGCGCCCTCATCGGCGCCCGCCTGACCTCGGTAGTCCCGGAACAGGCCCTGCGCAAGGGCTTCGGCGTCTTCGTCCTTGTCATGGGCGTCTTCGTCCTCTCCCAGGAACTTCCCCAGCCCTGGGGCCTGGCGGCCGTCGGACTCTCCGTGGCCATCGCCCTCGGTTTCGCTTTCCGACACCGCGCCCGAACCAGGCAGCCAATCAACGCCTGACTCCTTTTCAGCACCGAACCCGCGAGGAACCCTGTACCTGGGCTTCTCGCGGGTTTTGGGCATTCCAGAGCATTTCGGGGAGCCGCGTGTACTCCAACTCCGGGACATGGCGGGCGGGTCACCCAACCTGTCCCGCCGACACCGTCTTTGCCTCTGCGGACTTAATGATGACATCGCCCAATACGGGGGTGGGGACCAGCCGGGACAACTTCTATTGCGTTTAAGACATCAATCTATGGCACATCTGGTATCGCAGAAAGAATAATCACCATTCCCAGACGGACCCGGGCCGTGTACTTGTTGAGAGTGAGCACTGCTGGAAATTCCACACAAGGAGATGTAATTCACACTTCTCCACAGGCGCCTCCCGGGATTTCCCAGTCGGCAGGACAGCTGCGGCATTCCTCGACCTCGGGGGTGTCATCGGCCCGGAGCGGACGCTCACGCTGATCCGGGCGGGACCTGTCATCCCCGGTCAACCGTCAGTTTACTGGTCGACATCATCACTGCCCGAGATCATTCGACGCTCTGAGACCACCTCCCATATGCCCTCCCACGACCCCCACTACTGTGAAAGAGAATCGCGATGGTCCTTCCTTTTATCGGCATCCTGGTGTCACTGGCCTTCCTCATATTTTTTGCCTACCGGGGCCACTCAGTTATCTTCATTGCGCCGGTCGCGGCAATGATTGCCGTCCTGTTCTCCGGCGCGCCCCTCCTGGCGTCCTATACCCAGATCTTCATGCCGGCCCTGGGCGGGTTCATCGTGAACTTCTTCCCGGTGTTTCTGGTCGGCGCGATCTTCGGTCGACTGATGTCGGTGTCGGGATATGCGGAAGATCTCGCCCGGTGGATTTCGAAAGCGCTGGGCGCCCAGCGCGCCATCCTGGCCACGTCGATCGCCTCTGCGCTTCTCACCTATGGCGGCGTGAGCGCGTGGGTGGTGGTCTTCGCCATGTACCCGATCGCGCAGGCCCTGTTCAAGGAGGCGGGGATCCCCAAGCGTCTGATGCCCGCCGCGATCGCACTGGGATTCTTCTCCTTCGCCATGGCGGCGCTACCAGGATCACCGCAGATCCACAACGCCATTCCCACCCGGTACTTTGAAACCACCACATTCGCCGCCCCGTTGCTGGGCACCCTCGGAGCAATCGTCACCTACGCCCTCGGGATGGCCTGGCTCACCTGGCGACAGAAGAAACTGATCAGCGCCGGAGAATCATACGGGCCTGACCTGGATCCGGGATCACCGGCGACCGCTTCCATCTCACCCGAAGAAAACGATGCGCCCCTCACCGGAGGCGGCGTGGGGGTTCTGAACCGCGTCCAGACTCGGGAAAGAGTGGTCACCAAGGGCCTGATTGCACTGGTTCCCATCCTGGTCGTCGTCACCGTGAACTTCCTCTTCGTGTACGTGCTCTCCGAGACGATGAATTTTGATTACCTCGCTGAAGAGCGTTTCGGCGCGACCACGTTGAGCAGTGTCATCGGCGTCTGGTCCGTGACCGTCGCCCTGGCCACGGCCGTCATCGCCATCTTCCTCATGCGCCCGAGGCAGGCCCAGGAATACGTCGACGGGATTTCAGAGGGCGCCAAGACCGCCGTGCTCCCGGCCTTCACCACCGCCAGCGAGGTCGGTTACGGTGGCGTCATCGCCTCCCTGGCGATCTTCGCCGTCATTCGGGAAGGCATCTTCGAGGTCAGCGACAACGCACTGGTCGTGGCGGCGTTATCCACCGCCGTGATCGCCGCCATCACCGGCTCCTCCTCCGGCGGCCTCAGCATCGCCCTCCAGAGCTTCGGAGCTGATCTGGCCCGCATGGCTGATGAACAGGGAATCAGCCCGGAGCTGATGCACCGTGTGACGGCGATGGCCTCCGTCAGCTTCGACTCACTTCCCCACAATGGCGCAGTTATCACCCTGCTGCTCGTGTGCGGCCTGACCCACCGCCAGTCCTACAAGGACATCGGCATGGTGACCGTCATCGCCCCGTTCATCGGTTTCCTCGTCGTGATGGGGATTGCACTGGTCATCTCGGGCAACTGAACCCATTGACCGCAGCCACACCTGTCTGCCGGGGCGGGCTACTGAGGCCCCTCATCGTGGGAGAGGTTCCACGGCTGCACCAGCATCCGCTCGGCGTCGTCCTTGAAGGCAGAGGACCCCAGCGGAGTGCGGGAAACTGCCACACCTGCAAATGACACGTACGCGTCACGCATGGGGACAATGTGGATAACTGTCCTGGTTATCCCCAGGGCCGTGGAAGGATTCACCGTTCTATCCACGAGCCCACAGTCCTGAAATCCATCCACAGGAGTTGTCCACACTGTGGATAGTTACACGTGTGTAGTTTGTTGTCAGGAACCCTGAAAGTTGTGATTTACAGGTCCGGGACCTGTGAAAAAGGGCGAAAGTTCGAACATATGCGCAGGTGGGGAAAACTGTCCACAAAGTTATCCACAGGGTGTGGATAGAATCTCCAAGGAGATGTTCTTCACAATATCCACAATTTTCTCCCCAGCCTGTGGATAACTTTCGGTCCACAATTTACACAAGCAGCACGAGGACACAGGAAAGGACGAGAACCCCCAGCACGCCGGACCAGCGCACGGCCGGACGACTGCTGATGAAGAACCACACCATCATCAGACCCGCGAACAGCCCACCCAGGTGCCCCCAGAGCGAGACGCTCGGGGCGATGAAGGTGTAGATGACATTCATCAGGATGAGCACCAGGGGTGCGCGCAGGTCATTCCCCCGGACACGGGCGATCCCGAGGAGCAGGACCATGAGGGCGAAAAGTGCTCCGGAAGCTCCGGCGGTGGGGTTGTACGGAGCCATCCACAGGACGGTCGCGGAGGCCCCGATGCCACCGGCGAGGAAAGCCGCGGAATACAGGGCGGTCCCGGCGAACTTCTCGATCTCACGGCCGATGAGCATGAGCATGAAGCAGTTGATGGCCACATGCCCCAGATCGATGTGGAGGAAGACCGCGCCGAGGGCCCGGAGGCGGTCGAGTCCGCCCTGGGCAACCTCCGGGCCGTAGAGGACCCAGGCGGCACCGAGGGAGGAACCGGGGAGGTTGTCCATCACAGAGCGGGACTGCAACGCGGTGATCACATAGACGGCAACCGCGGTGAGTGTGAACAGAGTGGTGGCGGGGGCGTCAGCCCACCAACGACGCAGGGTGATCACTTATGAGGGCTCCTGGAAAGGGGAAGGCCCGCCGACGTCGACAAGCAACGTGGCGGGCCTTCGGGAAGGGATTCAGGCGATGGTGACGGACTCGATGACGACCGGGTCGACCGGGCGGTCCATGCGGTCGGTCGGGGTGGAGGAGATCGCGTCGACGACCTTGCGGGACTCCGGGTCAACGACCTCACCGAAGATGGTGTGGTGGTTGTTCAGGTGCGGGGTCGGGCCGGTGGTGATGAAGAACTGGGAGCCGTTGGTGCCCGGACCGGCGTTGGCCATGGCCAGCAGGTAGGAACGGTCGAAGCGCAGCTCCGGGTGGAACTCGTCGGCGAACATGAAGCCCGGGCCGCCACGGCCGGTGCCGGTCGGGTCGCCGCCCTGGATCATGAAGCCGTCGATGATGCGGTGGAAGATTGCGCCGTCGTAGAACGGGCCGGTCTTCTCGCCCTTGGCGTTCTCGGTGGAGTACTCCTTGGTGCCCTGTGCCAGGCCGACGAAGTTCTCGACGGTGACCGGGGCGTGGTTGCCGAAGAGATCGATGACAATATCGCCGCGATTGGTGTGCAGCGTCGCGGTTGCGGTCTTGTTGGTCATGTGGGACATCCTAGCGAAGACGAGGGCCCGGTGACCGTTCAACGGTCACCGGGCCTGACTTCAGGTGAGGTATTACAGCGACTCAACCACGATGTCGCGGGCGAGGACCATGTTGCGCAGGGACTGTTCGGTCTCTGCGTAACCACGGGTCTTCAGACCACAGTCCGGGTTGACCCAGAGGCGCTCGGTCGGAACGTTGACCAGAGCGGCCTTGATCAGCTCGGTGAGCTCGGCGACGGACGGGATGCGCGGGGAGTGGATGTCCCAGATGCCCGGGCCGATCTCGGAGTGGAAGGAGTCCTCGAGGTCCTCGAGGAGTTCCATGCGGGAGCGGGCGGCCTCGATGGAGGTGACGTCGGCGTCGAGGGCGGCGACGGCGTCGATGATCTGACCGAACTCCGAGTAGCAGAGGTGGGTGTGGATCTGGGTGGCCGGCTTCGCGTCGAGGGCGACCAGGCGGAAGGAGCGGACGGCCCAGGCGAGGTACTCGGGGCGGGCGTCCTCACGCAGCGGCAGCAGCTCGCGCAGGGCGGGCTCGTCGATCTGGATGATCTCGATGCCGGCGGCCTCGAGGTCGGTGACCTCGTCCGCGAGGGCGACGCCGATCTGGTCGGCGGAGACGGACAGCGGGACGTCGTCACGCACGAAGGACCAGGCCAGGATGGTGACCGGACCGGTGAGCATGCCCTTGACGTGCTTCTCCGACAGGGACTGGGCGTACCTGGCCCACTCCACGGTCATGGCCTCCGGGCGGGAGACGTCGCCGACGACGATCGGCGGACGGGTGCAGCGGGAGCCGTAGGACTGGACCCAGCCGTTCTCGGTGACCACGAAGCCGTCGAGAAGCTCAGCGAAGTACTGCACCATGTCGTTGCGCTCGGGCTCGCCGTGCACGAGGACGTCGATGCCGAGGCGCTCCTGCAGCTCGATGACAGACTTGACCTCGTCCTTCAGTGCCTCGGTGTACTGCTCGTCGTTGAGGGCACCGGTGCGGTGGTCGGCGCGGGCCTTGCGGATCTCGGCGGTCTGCGGGAAGGAACCGATGGTGGTGGTCGGCAGCTTCGGCAGGTTGAGGGCCTTCTGGGCCTCTACGCGTGCGGCGAACTCCGGCTGGCGGGCGACCTGGCCCTCCGGCAGAGCGGCGACGCGGGCCTGGACTGCCTTGTTGTGGGTGCGTGCGGACTCGTTGCGGGTGCGCACCGCGCGGTCGGAACGTGCGAACTCGTCGGCGGCGGCGACGGTGCCACCCTCCAGCGCTGCGGACAGGGCCCTGGCTTCGCCGATCTTCTCCTCGGCGAAGGAGAGCCAGCCGGCGACGTCAACCGGCAGGGAGGTCTCGGCGGCGACGGTGTGCGGGACGTGCAGCAGGGAGACGGAGGAGGAGACGGCGAGCTTCTCGACGCCCGCGTCCTTCAGGCCCTCCAGCACCGACAGGCGCTCACGCAGGTCAGCGGCCCAGACGTTGCGGCCGTCGATGACGCCGGCAACCAGGATGGTGCCCTTGTCGGCGGCCTTCACGGCGTCGGCGACACGGTCGGCGTAACCGGCGTCGGCAGCCAGGGTGGCCGGGGCCAGGTCAACGTGCAGGGCCTCCGGGCCGGCCTGTGCCAGTGCCTCGAGGCCTGCGCGCAGGGAGCCGTACGGGGTGGAGATGAGGACCTGCGGGCGATTGGTCTCACCCAGGATGGCGGCGTAGGTGGCGGCGGCGTGCTGTGCCAGCTCCTCGTCGGTGGCGATGGTCAGGTCGGAGACCAGGGCGGGCTCAGCCAGCTGGACCCACTCGACGCCGGCCTCCTTGAGTGCGGCGAGGACGGTCTTGTAGGCCTCGGTGAGCTCGGCCAGGCGGTTCAGTGGGTTGCCCGCGCCCTCCGCCGGCTTGGACTTGGCCAGCAGGGTGACCGGGCCGACCAGGTACGGGCGGACGACGTGACCGGCGGCCTTGGCCTCGGCGACGATGTCCAGGATGCGCTGTGCGCGCGGGGTGATGGCGCCGGAGTCGGCGACCTCGGGGACGAGGTAGTGGTAGTTGGTGTCGAACCACTTGGTCATCTCGAGCGGGGAACGCTCGGCGTTGCCGCGGGCCAGGGCGAAGTACTCGGCGAGGTCGATCTTCTCGGCCTCGCCGCCGATCAGACCGACGGTCAGGGAGGTCTCGAGGACGTGGTCGTAGAGGGCGACGTCGGCCGGGATGGCGTAGTCGGCGTCAAGGCCGAGGTCACGCAGACGTGCGTAGTTCTCCAGGCGGATGGAGTGTGCTGAGGAGGTGAAGGTCTCCTCGTCGATGCGGCCTGCCCAGAAGGACTCGAGGGCCTTCTTCAGTTCGCGGTTGGCGCCGACGCGGGGGTAACCCTCGATGGTGAAGGACGGGAAAGAAGACATGGAAAGGAAGCCTTTCGATAAAGTTCGCAGGAAAGAATAAGAGTGTGGACTGCTTTTCGCGGGGGCTCCCGGTGCATGCAGTCGATCGGCCGTGCCCTAACCGGTTGGTGGGGGCGCGATTCCGATGCGGTCCAGCAGTTCCGTGGTGGTGTCGGGCCGGTTGAATGTGTAGACGTGCATTCCACCGGCACCGGCCGCCAGGATGGTCCGCGCGAGCTCGGCCGTGAGGTCGAGGCCCGTCTGGTATTCGCCCTCCGGTCCCGCCGCCTCCAGCCGGCTCAGGAGCCGGGCGGGGACGTTGAGTCCGGAGAGCTGTCCCATTCGGCGCAGTCTCGCGAGACTCGTCATGGGCATGATTCCCGGTATGAGCGGGATCCGTACTCCCGCCAGACGGGCTCTCTCCGCGAAGCGGAGGTAGTCCTCCGCGTCGAAGAAGAGCTGGGTGATGGCGAAGTCCGCACCGAGACGTTGCTTGGTCAGGAGGACGTCGATGTCCTCGTCCTTGCTCGCGGATTCCTCATGGCCACTGGGGTAGGCGGCCACGCCGATGGCCAGGCGGCCGGCACCGAAGCGGGCGCGCTGATCGTTCTCCAGGGTTCGGATGAGGCTGATGAGATCGGTGGCGTGCGGGAGGTAACCCGCCGGCATTCCGGTCTGCCCCTCGGCGTAGTCGCCGCGGAGGGCGAGGAAGCCGCGCACCCCGGAGTCCATGAGCCGGTTGATCCAGCCGATGAGTTCCCCGCGGGTGCCTGCGGTGCAGGCCAGGTGCGCGAGGGTGGGGATCCGGGTCCGGGCGTCGATCTTCTCGATGAACCTGGCGGTGCCCTCCAGCCAACCGGAATTCCGTGAGCTGGTCACGGAGATGTAGTCCGGGTTGTAGGACCGGAGGGTGGCCAGGAGTTCGTCGATCTTCGCCTCGTCGGCATCGTGGCGCGGCGGCATGACCTCAAAGGAGAGGGAGGTACGGGAAGGTACCTGTGCCTGATGCGTCTCGACGGGGTCGAAGGAATCGAACGGAGCGGAGGCGGAGAAACGCCGCTTGGCGCTGTGCTGCGATGCTGTTGCGTTCATGTCCGACCCTCCTTTTCGATGTCCGTTGAGCAAGTGGCTGTGAATGTAGCAAGGCATCGGAACGGCCGGGGTAATTTTTTCAAAGATAACACGTGCGACTAATGCCCTGACCTGCGACAATGATTCACTGGTGAGATGAATTTAAATCGTCAAATCCGCCCTTACCGGCGCAGATCTGAACCAAGCTGTCCAGTTTGTTTCGCACGGAATTCCCAGACCGGGACCGGCGGCGCGGAGGGGTTGTTCTGGCTACGCTTGAAGGCAGACGATTCCGACATGAAGGAGCAAGCCGTGAACCCCGCAACCCTGAAGATGGCACTCAGCGCCGCGAGCGCCGTCCGCGAACACCTCAAGGAGTACAACGAGAAGAAGACCCGCGAGGCATACGATCTGCTCTCCGACGCCGCCTCGCGCGTCGACCTCGATGAGCTCAAGGCCCGCAGCAGCTCGCTTCTCGACGAAGGCCGCCGCGAGGCCGGCCTGGTGACCCAGGCCGCTCACGCCCGACTGGACGCCGCGAAAAAGCGGCTGGAGAAGGCCTCCGAGAACCGCCCTTCGCCGAAGAGCATCCGGGCCGCCAAGCGTCGTCGCACGTTGACGACTGCCGGGCTGATCGCCCTCCTGCTCTCCGCCATCGCCGGTGGGGTGTACTGGTTCACCCGCCAGCAGGCGAAGCCGGGCGACACCCCGCCGCGCGTCGAGGACTTCGCCGGCACCGAAGCGAAGGCACCCGAGGCCGAGTCGACCCTGGTCTACTCCACCACCACCCCGGAGGAGGGCGTTCCCGCCGAGGTCGACGAGGAGCTCCTGAGCTCCCTCGACGAGCAGCTGGAGAAGCACCGGGCCGCCGCTATGGACGAGGCCGGCGAGAACCTCGAGAACAGCACCGAGGACACCGAAGAGACCGAAGAGGCCGAGAAGAAGGACGAGGAAGAGGGCGTCCACAAGAAGTAACGGTGCGTGTGACGTGGGGCATAGGTATTGTCGGCTGCATGCCGATCAACGTGCTCACCGTCACCACCATCAACGACCAGACCTTCCATTTCCCCGCTCAGTCGGAGGAGAAGGACGAGAACGGCCTGCCGGAGGTCAACAACTTCGAACGCCTCCGCGCCGTTGTCGAATCAGAGAACCCTGACGCCACCTTCGAATGTACCGACCTCGACGGCGAGCCCCGGCTCGTGCGCGGAAGCGAGATCGCCAAGTTCAGCGTCGGCCATAAGGACCAGGAGCGCTAGGGTCCGCACACCTGCTCGTCCTCCAGGTGACCCGGGTGCTCGAGTTGGATCGTGGAGTGCTCGATGCCGAACTGATGCAGCGCGGCCTGGGCCTCCGCGAGGATGCCGCAGGCTGAGGGATCCACACAGGAATCATCAACCACAAGGTGGCAGGTGGCGAGCGGGGTCACGCCGTCAGTGGACCAGATGTGCAGGTCGTGGACCGCACTCACGCCCGGCAGCCCACAGAGTGCCTGCTCGACCTCCCGCCCATCCACCCCTCGCGGCACCCTCTCCAGCAGCACCTCCACCGTCTGCCACAGCAGGGTCAGTGCCCGCGGCAGCACGAACGCCACGATCGCCAACGAGGCGATGGTGTCCGCCGGCGTCCATCCCGTGAAGCGGATCACCAGACCCGCGATGATGACCGCCACTGAACCCAGCATGTCCGCAAGCACGTGCAGGAACGCACCCCGGACGTTGAGGTTCTCCGATCTGTGCCGTGCCAGCACCCAGGCGGAGAGCCCGTTCGCGACGAGGCCGATCACGGCCACGGTGAGCATCAGCGTCGTGTCGATCTCACGAACCTCCCCCAGCCGCCCGAGCGCCTGAATGAGGATCCATGCCACCACGACCGTCACCGCCACCGCATTCACCAGCGCCGCCAGCACCTCCACGCGCCGGTAGCCGAACGTCGCGCTTCTCGACGCCGCCTTCCCGCCCACCAGCGCAGCCAGCAGCGCGATAATCAGCCCCGCGGCGTCCGAGAACATGTGCATTGCGTCCGAGAGCAGTGACAGAGAACCAGAGATCAGGCCCGCCGTCAGCTCGGCGAAGAACACCGTAGCGGTGATGCCGAACGCGATCGCGAGCGCGCGCAGCGGGGCGGACGTGGTGTGCGTGCCGCCGAAACCGTGCTCGTGCCCGTGATCATGCGCGCGGGTGGCCATGGCTTCAGCCTAGTCCCCCTTCAGCGTTATTGACACTTTAATGAAAACGCTGTTCGCAGGGCATTGTCCTAGACCAACTGGAGGTCAGTGACGCAGGTGGCACCGTCTTCCTCCGTGGAAAACTCCGTTGTCCCCGTCCGTCCCTGGTGGCTGACCTCGATCGTGCCGGTGGCGTGACTGGGCACCCAGAAGCCGAAGAAACCGTTACTGAAGGTGGTGACCTCCTCCTCGATCAGCGTCTCCCCCGTCGCACCATCGACAAAGGCGACCTGGACAGGCTGGTTGCCCAGCTCGCCCCTACAGGTGGTCAGGCTGTGATAGAAGCAGTCGTGGGTCTCGTCCACATACGGGGCGATCGACACATAGGTCATCTCCTCCGGCAGATCGAGCGCGATCTCCTGACCATCGGCCGTCAGCAGCAGCTCGTCGTGGCGGACCGAAGCCATGAGGTCCGTGTCCCGTGCGGCAACGGGCACCCGGTCGAGGTAATCGACGATCTCCACGGCGTTCATCCCGGACAATCCCTGGGACTTCAGGAAGGACTGTGGGGAAACCGAGCCGGGGGCAGTGGATTCCTCATCGGCCGCAGAGCATCCCGCCAGGCCGAGGGCGAGGGCGATCATGGCTGCCACTGTTCGTTTCACGTCAAACTCCTTGCGCCTTGCTTAGGTAACATCTTCCCCATTTAACACGTCTGGGGCTGGATAAAAAAGGCAAAGGTTCCGCGGACACATGTTCGCGACAAGAAAGGAGCAGGTCAGAACAGTGGAACGGGAACTGGGCCCTGGGCCGGCCGCCCCGTTTTCCGGTGCTGCAGGGTTGTCCTATCAGGACAGCTGCATGGTGGCGTAGGCTTTGCCGTCCGGGGCGTATGCGACACCCACTCCGACCTTGGTGACACCCGCCTCGAGCATGTTGCGGTTATGGCCCGGGGAGCCCTTCCACTGGTTGAAGAAGCTGTCCGAACCTGCGTGGGTGTTCCAGGCGATGTTCTCGAACACATTGGAATTGCTGTGCGCAAAGGAACTACCGCCGGCCATGCGCTGGGACCAGCCGCGGGCCTGGGAGGTGAGCCCCGGATCGACGTTCAGACGGTTGAGGCCCCGGGATGCCCGATAGTCATTGAGCAGACGGACCGTCTCATTCTCAATGTGTCCGGCGTCCTTCGACACAGGCGAGGAGGACGGCGCAGGAAGACGGAACGAGAGGGCGGGGTGGGATGAGAGGGCGCTGGCCGGGGAGACAACCCCGACAGACATCACTGCGGCGGATGCCAGAGCAATGGCGGCGCGCTTCAGATTCTTCAAGACTTGTCACCTTATGCGTGGGGGAATATGTAACGATTCGGTATCGTAACGCATACGGCCCTCGTTATCGAAGCGGCACGCCCGACTGCGGAGACAGAAAAACCGCCCTCCGGATTATCCGGAGGGCGGGTTTTCGTGGGTTCAACCTTATTGTGGAGCATAGGAGAATCGAACTCCTGACCTTCTGCTTGCAAAGCAGATGCTCTACCAATTGAGCTAATGCCCCATGTTCCTGGTGGGCCTAGCAAGAATCGAACTTGCGACCTCATCGTTATCAGCGATGCGCTCTAACCAACTGAGCTATAGGCCCTGGGAACGAAACGTAACTCTACCCAGAGTTCAACCACTAGTACAAATCGCCTGTTCAGACGGGGTAAATCCGTCCGAACAGGCGATCCGTACCGGCCCTGTCAGGAGGCCTCCTCCTGATGTCTGACCTGCAGGCCACCGAAGAGGTCGACGATGGCGTTGTAGACCACCGCGGACAGGGGCGCGAGGATGGTCGTCAGGATCGCACCGATCGCGCCCAGGAGGGCAGCGAAGGACATGACGAGGCCGAAGGTGACGGCCTGGGAGCCTCCGATGTCGCCGAGCAGGGAGTTGACCTGGTCCCAGATGCCGGCGGCACCCATGCCCGCGTAGAGCAGTGCGACGGCGATGAGCCAGGCGGCCATCCCGACGAGCGACATGGCCAGGCCGACCCGGAAAGCGGACAGGGGTGACACTCGGGTCACTGAGACGTCACGTGTTGCCATGAGCTACTCCTGGTCCTTCTTCTTCGCTCGCTCGGTCGGGCCGTCGACGTCGCCCTTGGCCACTGCCTCGGCTTCTTCCTCGCCCTCTTCCTCGACGTTCTTGTCGATGGCCAGCAGTTCGACGCCGTCCTCGAGGTTGACCAGGCGCACACCCATGGTGGCTCGGGAGGAGGGTCGGATCTGGTTGACCTCGGTGCGGATGACGCCGCCGGCGGAGGTGATGGCGAAGATCTCGTCATCCTGATCCACTGACACCGCTCCGATGAGGCGGCCGCGCTTCGGCGTGTACTTGAAGGTCACCACGCCGAGGCCACCGCGACCCTGGGTGGAGTACTCGTCGATGGCGGTTCGTTTGCCGTAGCCCCCGGAGGTGGCGACCAGCAGGAACTCACCATCGCGCACCACGCTCATGGCCAGGAGCTGGTCCTCATCGCGGAAACGCATGCCCTTCACGCCGGCGGTGGCGCGGCCCATGGGGCGGAGCTGCTCGTCATCGGCGGTGAAGCGGATGGCCTGGCCGAACTGGGAGACCAGGAGGATGTCATCGCCTTCGTCGACAAGGGCGGCGCCGATGAGACGGTCGTCCTCGTTGAGGTTGATGGCGATCAGGCCGGCGGAGCGGGCGGACTCGTAGTCGGTGAGTCGGGACTTCTTCACGCGGCCCTGAGCGGTGGCCAGGACCAGGTAGGGGGCGTCCTCGTAGGTCTGGATCTGGATGACCTGGGCGATACGCTCCTCGGGCTGGAACTCCAGCAGGTTGGCCACGTGCTGGCCGCGGGCGGTGCGGGAGGCCTCGGGAAGCTCGTAGGCCTTCAGGCGGTAGACGCGGCCGAAGTTGGTGAAGAAGAGGATCCAGTCGTGGGTGGAGCTGACGAAGAAGTGCCGGACGATGTCGTCCTGCTTCAGCTCGGCACCCCGCACGCCCTTGCCGCCGCGCTTCTGCGACCTGTAGGCGTCGACCTTGGTGCGCTTTGCGTAGCCGGTGGAGGTGATGGTGACCACGACGTTCTCGCGGGCGATGAGGTCTTCCTCGGAGACGTCGCCGGTGGCGGCGATGATTCTCGAGCGACGCTCGTCGCCGTACTTCTCGACGATCTCGACGAGTTCATTGCGGACGATCGCACGCTGCCGGTCCGGCTTGGCCAGGATGTCCTTGAGGTCCTCGATGATGATCTCGACTTCGGCGAGCTCGTCGATGATCTTCTGACGTTCCAGGGCGGCCAGACGGCGCAGCTGCATGGCCAGGACGTGATCGGACTGGACCTCGTCGACGTCGAGAAGCGACATGAGGCCGGTTCGGGCCTCATCGACGGTGGGCGAACGACGGATCAGGGCGATGACCTCGTCGAGCATGTCGAGGGCCTTGACCAGGCCGCGGAGGATATGGGCACGCTCCTCCTTCTCGTCGAGGCGGAACTGGGTGCGGCGGACGATGACCTGGATCTGGTGGGCCACGTAGTAGCGCAGCATCTGGTCCAGGCGCAGGGTGCGCGGCACCCCGTCGACGATGGAGAGCATGTTGGCGCCGAAGTTGGCCTGCAGCTGGGAATGCTTGTACAGGTTGTTGAGCACCACACGGGGAACGGCGTCACGCTTGAGGGTGATCACGATGCGCAGGCCCACGCGGTCGGAGGACTCGTCCTCGATCTTGGAGATGCCCGCCAGCTTGGCGTTGGAGACCTGCTCCGCGATGTTGGCGATCAGGTTGTCCGGGTTGACCTGGAAGGGCAGCTCTGTGATGACGATGGTCTGACGGTTACCCACCTCCTCGATCTCCGTGACGCCGCGCATGCGGATGGAGCCGCGACCGGTGGTGTAGGCGTCCCTGATGCCCTGATCGCCGACGATGAGGCCGGAGGTGGGGAAATCAGGCCCCTTCACGAAGCTCATGCACGCATCGAGGGCCTCCTTCTCGTCAGCGTCGGGGTTCTCCAGCAGCCAGTAGATGGCGTCCGCCAGCTCGTTCAGGTTGTGCGGCGGGATGTTGGTGGCCATGCCCACGGCGATGCCGCCCGAGCCGTTCATCAACAGGTTGGGCACGCGCGCCGGCAGGACGTCGGGCTCGCGGGTCTTGCCGTCGTAGTTCGGGGAGAAGTTGACGGTGTTCTCACGGATGTCGCGGACCATTTCCATGGCCAACGGCGACATCTTGCACTCGGTGTAACGCATGGCGGCGGGACCGTCGTTACCGCGGGAGCCGAAGTTGCCCTGGCCGTCGACGAGCGGGTACCGCATGTTCCACGGCTGGGCCAGTCGGACGAGAGTGTCATAGATGGCCACGTCACCGTGCGGGTGATAGTTGCCCATGGTCTCCGCGACGGGGCGCGCCGACTTCACGAAGCCACGCTCCGGCCGGTAGCCGTTGTCGAACATCGCGTACATGATGCGTCGGTGGACCGGCTTCATGCCGTCGCGAACCTCCGGCAGCGCGCGTCCCACGATGACGGACATCGCGTAGTCGATGTAGCTGGTCTGCATCTCCTCATTGATGTCAATGGGGCGGATGCGGTCGAAGAGGTCTCCTCCACCGGTTGGGGCGTCGTCGCTCATGATCACCTTCTTGTAGGGGGGTTCAGACCTCTCATTCTAGCCCTCGGGGCCCTGAAAGCCGTTTCCGCTGTCTCTTGACGCCGCCCCTCCCCCACAGCGGTATCAATCTGGTAGCAGTGAATTATTATCCGGTACGCAGCCGCTAACCGATTAAAGCTGCTGCCAACAATGCAAATCGCCCCCCTAACAAGGGGTGACCCTTGGTGTGACCTTAGTGATTCGCCATACATGCGCTTCTTATTGCAATTACCATCACAGTTACTGCCAAAGAGTTCACAGTTCACTAAGAACTTAGGGCCCCGGCGGTACCCAAGCTCGAATCCAGATTGACCGTCTACTCCCCGAAGGGAAATCTCATGTTCACCAAGCGTATCGCTACCCTGGCCGTCGGCGCCTCCCTGGCCGCCTCCGCCATCCTCGCTCCGCAGGCCGTCGCCAACGACCACCGCGGTGGCGGACACAACGACAGGGACGACAAGTCCTCCGTCGTCCGCGTCTCCAGCTTCGACAAGGACAAGAAGCGCGGCCACGACTACCGCGGCGACCGTCACGACAACAAGAAGAACAACGACGGCTCCTCCTTCAAGGCCTTCTCCGCTTCCTCCAAGGATAAGGACCGTCGCGACGGCGGCCACCACAACGGCCCGCGTCGCTAGCTGAATCGGCCGTGAGGCCACCCAGCTGCATCACCCCGAAATCGCTCCGCGTTTGTACGCGGGGCGATTTTTCGTTGCCGGCACTCTGGTACCAATGGGTCATGGCCATGACCCTTCGACTCACCCCGGATCAGGATCGCGCGCTCACCCTCCTCGCCGAAGCCCAGGGCTCCAGCAAACACGAGGCGGCAGTCCGTGCCATCGTCACGGCCGCGACCCGTCTTGTCAACGACGACGCCGTCGCCCAACTCGCCCGCGACGTCATCCCCGGCCACGCGGCCCTGGAGGCCCGGATGCGGCGTGCGCGGGGATGACCCCCTCCCTCACGCCGGAACAGCTGCTGCTGATCGCCGATGAGTTCTGCGCCACCCACCGTGTCCAGATCCGGGACTTCGGTGCCCTCGTCGCCGCGGCGGCCGTACCGGGGGCGCGTATCGACGGCATCCCCGTCCACGCCACCTCCCACGCCGCTGGCGAGGCCCTCGCCCGGATGGTGGACCGGCTGGAGCCCCTGAGTGATCTCAACCGGGAGTTCGGTGCCGTCTGCAGGGCCGTGTACCACCGTTTCACGCTCTGAACCAAACCCCGTTTTTCACATATGCCACTCAATTAACAGCAATCACATTTCAGAAACCGCATCCTTCGAAAAAAGGGCAGATGAGCTCAACCTTTATCAAATTCACCCCCACCTAAGGGTGCGAAAGATGCCACTTTTTCCCCTATTGCCAGGTTTCTCGCTGCTTACACTTAATTCCTTTCCTAGTTGACTTATCGTGTGAAGCGCAGTCGGTTTTGGGAGTAGTTTCCGCGCCCGACCTGGTCGCTTCTCAGGAAACCCATCCCGGCGATCACCTCTCAGCATCCACTTCTTTCGAAGGAATAAGAATGTCCAAGAAGCGCATTGCCGCACTGGTCGCCGGTGCCTCCATCGCGGCCTCCGCAGTCATCCTCCCGTCTGCTTTTGCCCAGGGAGACTGGGTTGAGGATTCCAACGGAAACCCGGGAAGACTTCAGACCATCACGATCCAGCAGGGCCCTAACGACCCCGCCGAGCCCGTCACCATTTTCATTCCGGAAGGCAAAGCCCTCGTCGGTTTGGACGAGGCAGATAACTCGACCTACGCCCAGTGTTTCACGCACAACGCTAACGAAAGCGTGAACTACAACAAGCCGCAGGCCCTCGACAGGACCGGAATGACGTACACCACGGTGATTGTTGAGGGCACTTCTTACATGATCCCCAGCACCACCTGCTCGACCACCGGCCCTACCAAGCCGTCGACCTCGACCTCCGAGACCTCGACCTCCGAGACCTCGACCTCCGAGACCTCGACCTCCGAGACCTCGACCTCCGAGACCTCGACCTCCGAGACCTCGACCACGGAGACCAAGGATCCGAAGCCGACCAAGGATTATGACGACAAGGACGGCTCCGCTCTCCTTAGCTCCGGTGACATCGACGACGACTCCTCCCTCGCCGGCTCCGCGGCCCTGGGTCTCGGGCTGTCCGCTCTGGCCGGTTCTGCTCTCCTGGGTTCCGGTTCCTCCGCTTCCTCCGACGACCAGGCCCCCGGCCCGCGTGGCGAGGCCGCTGATGAGGCTCCGGCTGTGACCACCACCCCGGCTGCTGCCGCTGAGGCTGATTTCGTTGACCACAAGGCTATTGCCCAGCAGCAGGCTGCGAACGCTCCGGCCGCTCAGGGCGCCCCGGCCAAGGCCGCTCCGGCTACGCAGGAGGCCGCTCAGGTCAAGGCTGCTGCCCAGCAGAAGCAGCTGGCCAACACCGGCGTCGCGGGAACCCTGATCGCCCTGGCCGTCGGCCTGATCGCCGCCGCCGCTGGTGCCGGCCTGCTGGTTCTTCGTCGCCGCGCCAACTAAGTCTGACGCTCTCCACTCCGCACCACCGGGATAACCGCTCCGCACCTTCGGGTGCCGGGCGGTTTTCCTATCTGACACGGCCGGATACCCCAAATGACACGGAGGGAGTATCTACCTTCCGTTTCATTGGCGGGAGTCTGGAGGCGTGTGTAAAGTCGTTAACGTTGTGGTTGCAGTGAATTAGAGTTATTGAAGTGATTCGGTTCCTGCGGCGGAAGAACCACAACACATCAGCGATCTCCGTCGTTGTTCCCACCCGCTCATCCCGGATGAGTTCAACCATGGTGATCGCTTCCTTTCTTGCCCCCCTTCGTCCGGGACCGCACTAGGCTGGCATCCATGACTGATCTCTCCCAGCTCCTCACCGACGACAAACGCGCCGACGTGGTTGCAGAACTGGCCGCTTTCGCGGACGCGACCGTCGCAAAGCAGTCCGGCATCAGCGGCACAGCGATCAAGGCGGCCGTGGCGGCCGCGAGGAAGATTGACGGCGCCATCGTAGCCAAGGGCATCAACCGGATGCTCCCGGACATTCTCGGGGACCTCCAGCCCCACTGGCAGGCTTTCCGGGGCGACGCCGAGCAGGACTTCGGTGCATTCCTCGCCGGCCGCGAGGACCTCGTCGTCGACTCACTCATGGCCGTCGCCGACCGCAACGCCGAGCAGATCACCGTCGCACCGCTGGCCAAGGCCTACAACGCGCTGCGCGGCAAGGGTGCGAAGATCATCGGACCGGAGATCCCCGGTTTCGGTCGCATCCTGCAGAAGCACATGTCCTGACCCGATGACCGCGGTCCGCCTCGTGGTGTTCGCCGACCTGCACCTGGGCACGAAGAAGGCACCCGGGTTGCGGTGGGCGTACGAGGCACTTTCCGAGGCCACCCGCCGCTCCCCCGACGTCGTCGTCTTCGCCGGCGATCTGCTGGACAAGAAGAAGGCCGTCGAAGCCGATCTCGCGGACGGCGTGGCCCTGTTCCGCCACATCACCGAGGACCTCAATCTTCCCCTGGTGCACGTGTGGGGTAACCACGACGTCGGCTCAGGCCTTCTCCCCCGCTTTCCCGACCTGCCCGGCGTTCATCGTCCCAGCGGCGAGGGAATAGAGGAAATAAGGGTGCCCGGCATCCCCCTGGTCTTCCACGCGGTGAACGTCATCCGGGACCCCGACCCGCGGGACCTGCTCGAGAACCTGCCACGGGTGGAGGAACCCGGGCACATCGGCATCCTGCACAGTGAGGTCGAGGGCCAGTACACCAAGAATCCCTGCCTGCCCACCACCCTGGAACATCTGCTCTCCCGGGGATACGGGGCGTGCCTCCTGGGCCACGTCCACACCCCGGTGGTACTCAACGAGGACCCGTGGATCGGGTGGGTCGGGATGGGGAAAATGCTCGAACTTCAGGTTCCGCCGCTGCCCTGAGGGGCAGAACCTTCGTCGCGTGGGTCACATCAGGGCCCGGATACGTTCCAAACCACCCCCGATAGGGGCGAGATCGAAAAATACACCGGCATTTTCCCGGATATTCCCTCTTTCGCATGGAAACTGGTTGAAACGTTGAATAACGTGATGCGGGCGGAAGGGTATCGGTTGTATTACAGCTCACCTCCGCCGCGACACTGCTTCATACATGTCGACGCGAAACAAGCCGTCCGACCGAGTCCTACTTTTGAAGGAATTCACATGATCAACAAGCGTATTTCCGCTCTCGCCGCCACCGCGGCCCTGGCCGTCTCTGTCGCACTCGCACCGCAGGCTGCAGCTCAGACTGAAGACCTCAACGCAGACGTCAACAACACCCAGGCTCAGAACCGTGGGGGCGACGGTGGCAACCACGACGGTGGCCACGACCGCGACAAGGACCGCGACAAGGACCAGTCCAGCAACATCGTCGGCAGCTCCATCGGCACCGACGAAGACGAGTGCGACGACAAGGGCCACAAGCGCGGCAAGAAGGATGATTCCTGCGGCGAAGGTTCGTCCATCGACGGCTCCGCCGCCCTGGGCCTGGGTCTGTCCGCGCTCGCCGGCTCCGCCCTCCTGGGCTCGGGCTCCTCCGCTTCCTCAGACGACCAGGCTCCGGCCCAGGCTCCGGCCCAGGCCGCACCGGCTGCGGAAGAGGCTCCGGCCGCTGAGGCTGAGTTCGTTGACCAGAAGGCCATCGCCCAGGCTGAGGCAGAGCAGGCCGCCCCGGTCGCCGCTGAGGCTGAGTTCGTTGACCACAAGGCCATCGCCCAGGCTCAGGCCGAGACCGCCCCGGTCGCACAGCAGGCTCCGGTCTACGCTCAGGCTCCGGCCGCACAGCACGCTCCGGTTCAGGCCGCTCCGGCCGCACAGCAGCAGCAGCTGGCCAACACCGGCGTCGAGGGCACCATGATCGCCCTCGCCGCAGGCCTGATGGCTGCCGCCGCTGGCGCCGGCCTGCTGGTCCTGCGTCGCCGCACCGCCTAAGACTGAAAAACCGCCCTGCACCTTCCAGGTGCAGGGCGGTTTTTTCGCGCCCGACGTGGGGCGTCGATAAGCAGACTAGACGTCCAGGAAGCGGACGTCCTTCGCCTTACGGGTGATGAAGGAGCGGCGGGCCGCGACGTCATCGCCCATGAGAATGGAGAAGAGTTCATCGGCACGCTGGGCGTCCTCGAGGTCCACGCGGCGCAGGATGCGCTCCGACGGGTCGAGGGTGGTCTCCCACAGCTCGTTCGGGTTCATCTCGCCCAGACCCTTGTAGCGCTGGATACCGTCGTTGGTGTTGATCTTCCGACCGGCCGCCAGCCCCTCCGCGATGATCTTGTCACGCTCATCATCGGAGAAGGCGAAGCCCGGCTCGCCCTTGGACCACTTCAGCTTGTACAGCGGCGGGTTGGCCAGGAAGACGTGACCCTCAGCGATCAGATCCGGCATGAAGCGGAACAACAGGGTCAGCAGCAGGGTGGCGATGTGCTGGCCGTCGACGTCGGCATCCGCCATGAGGACGATCTTGTGGTAGCGGAGCTTCGAGAGGTCGAACTCCTCGTTGATGCCGGTACCCAGAGCCGTGATGATCGCCTGGACCTCGGCGTTCTTCAGCACGCGGTCCAGACGGGCCTTCTCCACGTTGAGAATCTTGCCGCGCAGCGGCAGGATCGCCTGATACATGGAATCACGGCCGGCCTTGGCGGAGCCACCGGCCGAGTCACCCTCCACGATGTAGAGCTCGGAGACGACGGGGTCCTTGGAACGACAGTCCGCCAGCTTGCCGGGCAGTCCACCCAGGTCCGTCGCCGACTTTCGGCGCACCAGCTCACGCGCCTTACGGGCCGCGATGCGCGCCTGGGAGGAGGAGACCGCCTTGTTCACGATGGCCTTGGCCTCCGCCGGGTTGGCGTCGAACCAGAAGGCCACATGCTCGTTGACCATGCGCTGCACGTAGGAACGGATCTCCGTGTTGCCCAGCTTCGTCTTGGTCTGGCCCTCGAACTGCGGCTCACCCACGCGGACGGACACGACGGCTGCGAGACCCTCGCGGCAGTCCTCGCCCGTGAGCTTCGGGTCCTTCTCCTTGACCAGCTTGTGTGCCAGGGCGTACTTGTTCATCAGGGAGGTCAACGCCGAACGGAAACCCTCCTCGTGCGTACCGCCCTCATGGGTGTTGATGGTGTTGGCGAAGGTGTGGACGGACTCCTTGTAACCGGAGTTCCACTGCATCGCGATCTCGACCTCGTGGCTGGTGCCCTTCGCCTCGAAGCCCACAATGGACGGGTGGATGGCCGTCTTACCCTTGTTCAGGTGGTTGACGTAGTCGACCAGTCCATCCGGGTAGTGGTAGACGACCTTCTTCTCGCGCTTCTTCGGCGGCTTCGGCGCCTCGCCGGCCGGGGCCTTCTCCACCTCGACCTCGGTGTCATCGAAGGACGAACCGTCGAGAGCCTCGGCGGTGTCGCCCGCCTCTGCCAGGGCCTCCAGCTCAAGCTCCGTGTCGGTGACCCGCTCGTCCTTGAGCGTGATGGTCAGTCCCTTGTTCAGGAACGCCATCTCCTGCAGACGACGTGAGATCGTGTCGTAGTCGAAGTGGGTCGTCTCGAAGATCTCGGCGTCCGGCCAGAACCGGATCGTCGTACCCGTGCCACGGGCGTTGCCACCCTCGATCAGCTCTTCCGGGACGGAGTTGTTGAAGTTCTGGATCCAGTGCTTGCCGTCCCGCTTGATGTCGGCCTCGACGCGGGTCGACAGCGCATTGACCACGGAAATACCCACACCGTGCAGACCACCGGAGACCGCATAGGAATCGGAGTCGAACTTGCCACCGGCGTGCAGCTGGGTCATGACGACCTGAACCGTCGGTGCACCTGAGGGGTGCATCTCCACCGGGATACCACGACCGTCATCCAGCACCTGCACGGCGCCGTCAGCCAGCAGGGTGACCTCAACCTTGGTTGCGTGACCCGCCATCGCCTCATCGACCGAGTTATCCACGACCTCCCACACCAGGTGGTGCAGGCCACGGGGACCCGTTGAACCGATATACATGCCCGGGCGCTTCCGGACTGCTTCGAGGCCCTCGAGAATCGTGATCGATGACGCGCCGTAACTGTTTTCAGCGTTTGCCACGTGAAACGAGCTCTCCTCGCTAGAAGGTAATTTCAGACCTCCTCAGTCTACACCCAATGGGGTGGCACCAGAGAAGGGGTCTCACGCGGCGGAGGGGTGTTCTCGCGCGTTTTCGGACGATTCTTCCCTCGGGAAAACTACCCCGGCGGATTATCCGAAGGTGTCCCGGGGCCCGCGTCCCTTCACATGAAGTGGTCCCTTCCGCCAGCTCGGCGCCTTCGGCCCGAAGATCTTCAACTCGACGATGATGTTGGGCCCCACCTTTTCAGCGATCACCTGCAGGATCTGCTTCTGCATCATCCTCAGGTTGGTGGCCCACGCGGTGGAGTCACAGGTGATGAACAACTTCTTGTCCTTGATCATCTCCACGCTCGTGTGCTGCGCGATCTTCTCCCCCACCAGCTCGTCCCAGTGTCCGAACACCCAGCCGCCGGCGATCTCCTTCTCCCAGCCCCGACGGGCGATCTCCGTGCCCAGCACCGATCCCAGCGAATCAACCTCCAGAGGTCGCCTTCTGCGTCTCCCGTCCCTGCCCGTGGGCCGACCGATCCTCGGCGGCAGGCTCCTGCTCTTCGGGGCAGGCTTGCGCGGCGGAAGCGGAGTCGCGCCCCGCTTCTTCGCCGCCTGCTGCATCGCCTCGAAGGCGGCTTTTACGGGGTCCGGCTGCTCACTCATCAACCTGCTCCAGGATGCTGATGCGCCCCTCGTCGGTGTCCCGGACGGTGACGGTGAAGCGGTTGACCGGGGCGTCGGTCAGCTCCGGGAGATTTCCGGGCAGATCTTCGGCCACCGCCGCGGTGATGAGCACCTGCTCCGCATCTGCGGCCAGCCCCATGAGTTTCTCCCGACGGCGCGTGTCCAGCTCCGCGAAGACGTCGTCGAGGATGAGCACCGGATCTGAACCATCGCGACGCAGCAGCGTGAACTCGGCCAGACGCAGGGAAATCGCATACGACCACGTCTCCCCGTGTGAGGCGAAGCCTTTGGCGGGCTGCTCACCCAGACTCAACACGAGATCATCGCGGTGTGGCCCCACCAGAGACATACCGCGCTCGATCTCCCGCTGACGACCCCGGCCGAGCCCGGCGAGCATCTCCGCCTCGAGCACGGCGACGTCCCTGCTTTCCGACGCCACCGTGGACCTGTACTCCACCCGTGCCGGCCGTGACTCCGGCGCGATGCCGGCGTAGGCCTCAACGATAAGTTCGCCCAGGTCATCAACCAGATTCAGCCTGGCCGCGATCACCTGGGAACCAAGCGCCGCGAGCTGCCCGTCCCACACATCGAGGGTTGCCAGTGTGCTGGCGCCGTCGGCGTCCCGGTAGCCCCGGCGTAGCGAACCACCCGCGGTCTTGAGCAGCGCGTTACGTTGGCGCAGCACCTTGTCGTAGTCGGCCTTCACCCCTGCCAGACGAGTACTGCGGGTGGCAATGATGTCATCCAGGTAGCGGCGACGCTCCGCCGGCTCGCCCTTGATCAACGACAGATCCTCCGGGGCGAACAACACGGAACGCACCACGCCCAGCAGTTCCCGCGGGGAATTCAGCCGCGCCCGGTTGATCTGCGCCTGGTTGGCGGCATGCGGTTTGATCAGCAGATGAGCGGTCAGCTCCCGACCCTGGTTCACCACGGTCACCGAGATCCGTGCATTCTCCGCACCAGACCGCACCAGCGGCGCATCGTGGGAGACGCGGTGAGACGACAGGTGCGCGCTGTACCCCACGGCTTCGACGATGTTGGTCTTGCCGAAGCCGTTGCGGCCCACGAACAACGTGACTCCCGGTTCAAGATCCAGGCTCAGCTTCGGCCAGCTGCGGAAATCACGCAGGTCAAGCGTCCTGATGTAGATGTGTGCTCACCTCCCGGACGAAACTGGAATTATCCCGGCAGCCGGACGGGCATGAGCAGGTAGGTGAACTCGGTCTCCGGCGTGGGGAAGGTGCCGTCGGCGTCGGCCTCCGGCAGCTGTTCCGGCTCGGGGATGAGAATCGCCGGGCGGGAGGGCTCGGTGAAGCCGAAGACCACACGGTTGGTGTGGACCACTGACAGACCGTCGCGCAGGTAGCCGGGGTTGAAGGCGATGATCAGCTCGTCACGGCCGGTGAAACCACAGGGCAGACGCTCCTCGGCATGGCCGGACTCCATACCGCCGGCAGAGAGGATCAGCTCGCCCTCGTTGAACTGCATACGGATCTGGGCATTGCGCTCGGTGACCAGGCTGACGCGGCGGATGGCTTCCTGCAGCGGGACGATCTCCACCGTGGCCATCGAGGTATGGGTCTTCGGGAGCAGTGGCTGGATGTTCGGGAAGTCCGCGTCCAGCATTCTGGTGGTGGTCTCACGGTTGTCGGTGTGGATGCCGAAGAGGCCGGCGGCACCGATCTGCTCGCCGGTGCCCACGGCGATCTCCACCCGGTTCTGGACGTGGGTGTCGATGGTGCGGGCGTTTTCCAGCAGGGTCTTCGCCGGGATCAACAGCTTGGCCTCGACGTCCGGGGAGACCGGATCCCACTCGAAGGTGCGCAGCGCCAGGCGGAAACGGTCGGTCGCCGCGAGCTTGACCTGATTTCCGGCGATCTCCATGTGCACGCCCGTGAGCATGGGCAGGGTGTCATCTTTGCCCGCGGCCGTGGCGACCTGTGTCACAGCCTCTGCGAACAGTGCCGGATCGATGGTGCCGGTGACCTCGGGCAGAGTCGGGATCTGCGGGTAGTCATCCAGGGGGATCAACGGCAGCTCGAAGCGTGAGGAACCACACGAGACCAGCGCCTTCGACCCCTCGACCCGCAGCTCCACCGGTTTGTTCGGCAGGGTGTTGACGATCTCGGCGATGAGCTTGCCTGCCACCGCGATGCGTCCCGGCTCTCCGACCTCGGCGGCGATGCGTACCCGCGTCGACACCTCGTAGTCGAAACCGGTGAACTCCAGACCATTGTCATCCGCGGTGATGAGCATGGCGCGCAGCACCGGCTGGGTCACCTTGGTGGGCAGACTTCTGGCCACCCAGGCGACGGCGTTGGCCAGGTCATCCCTTGCCACCCGGAATGACACTGCTTGTGACTCCATGCTTCGGGCTCCTCGAAATATTTGTGATCCCACATCGGAAGAACGTGTGGACCGGAAACAACAGACTCCAACGTACCCCACGGTTCGGTGAGTCGAAATCTTGTAATTCGAAGATTCCGTTTGTCCTACCGGCCGCGGGACACCGGGCCGGACCGTTTTCCCCACACCCTCTTTCTTCTTTAGAAATTACAAGTTTTAAAAGGAGTAGTAACAATAGGTCCTGTGCAATCTGTGGAGGGGACCTTGAATCACAAGGTAGTCGACCGAATCCGCCATGTGACTCAGGGTGTGGATAGCCTGTGGATAACTCGGGCGGGCTGTGGATAAGTTTTCCACAGCCGGAGTTGTCCACAATCCTTCCCCAGCCCGCCTACCACTTCTCAACAGGCAAAACGTAGTTGTCCACAGGACGGAATGGAGGAGTGATCCAGGCCACTGTGTGACTAACCTCTCGGAATTACATTTTTGTAATTACACTACTGTGGACAACTCTGTGGAGAAGTCATTTTTCTGGGGATGAATCACAGAAACCCCAGGTCGCTAGCGGTGCAGGGCACCACCGCCGGCCTGGGGCTACGCGCAAGAGCTACGGGCGGCTAGACGCGTCCGCGGTTCTTGATCAGTTGGGTCAGCTGCTGAATCTCGTCGTAGACGTCCCGCTTCTCGGTCATTTCGGTACGGATCTTGCGGTCGGCGTACATGACGGTGGTGTGGTCCTTACCGCCGAATTCGTTACCTATCTTCGGCAGGGAGAGATCCGTCAGCTCACGGCAGAGGTACATCGCCAGCTGGCGGGCGTGCGCGACGGCGCGGGTCTTGCCGGCGCCGGTGAGGGTCTCCATGGTGATACCGAAGTAGTCGGTGGTCACCTCCATGATGGTGGAGGCGGTGATCTCGACGTCGGCGGCATCGGGGAGGATGTCGCGCAGCGCGATGGCCGCCATCTCCCGGTTGATCGGCTCGTTGATCAGCGAGGAATATGCCGACACGCGGATGAGGGCGCCCTCAAGTTCACGGATCGACGACTCGAAACGCGAGGCGATCAGCTCCAGCACGCTGCGGTCGACATGGGTGCCATCTGCCTGGGCCTTCTTCTCCAGAATGGCGATGCGCGTCTCCAGATCGGGCGGCTGGACATCCGTGATCAGACCGCCTTCGAAGCGGGTACGCAGACGGTCCTCCAGCGTGGTCAGCTGCTTCGGGGGTCGGTCGGAAGAGAGGATGATCTGTTTGTCGGCCTGGTGCAGAGCGTTGAAGGTGTGGAAGAACTCCTCCTGTGTGCCTTCCTTACCCTGCAGGAACTGGATGTCATCGACCATGAGGATGTCCAGGTTGCGGTAGCGCCGCTTGAAGGATTCCTGCCTGTCATCGCGCACCGAGTTGATGTAGTCGTTTGTGAATTCCTCACTGGAGACGTACTTCACACGCAACCCCGGCTGCAGCACCTGGGCGTAGTTGCCGGCGGCGTGCAGCAGGTGGGTTTTACCCAGACCGGAGCCACCCCAGATGAAGAGCGGGTTGTAGGCACGGGCCGGGTTTTCCGCCACGGCAACGGCCGCGCCGTTGGCGAAACGGTTGGAGGAACCGATGACGAAGTTCTCGAAGGTGTACTTGGGGTTCAGCGACCGCTCGCGGTTCGGGTCGTGCGCCGGGGTTTCCCGCAGCATCCGCTGGCTCTGGTGATACACCGGTGAAGTCGGCGCGGGGTTCTGCGGGGCGGTCGGTGCGTGCGAAGGGTACTGCGCGTAGTTGTGCTGCTGCCGCTGAGCGGGGGGCTGCATCTGCGGCTGTACGTCCCGCTGGACCGGGGGCGCCGGAAGGGTGGTGTGCGAGGTGTCCCACCCGAGCTGATGATCAGGAATCCGCTGCTGAATGCCCTGTGCATAGGTTTGCGCCGGGGCGGGCGGCTGGCTCGGCTGGGCCGCCTCCGGCTGGATGGAGACCGCCAGACTGCAGGGCCGGCCGGTGCGTTCGGAGAGCACCTTGACGATGTGCGGTCCGAGGTCGTCCTCGATGACCTGCTTGGCCATGGCGTGCGGGGTCGCGAGGACCGCGTAGCCGTCAACCAGCACGATGGGTTGGACCAGGCCGAGGAAGGCCCGCTGCTGGTGGGTGAAGGCGGGAATATCCGAGTCGGGACGCTCCGACTGATCGAGTAGTTCCGCCTTGATCGCCTGCCAGGTCTGGGTGAGTGACTGCTGGTCTTCTGTCAC